>NZ_QLYX01000020.1 GCF_003289645.1 Actinomadura craniellae
ACCTCAGAAACCCAACGCCGCCAAGCACTCCCCACCTGGCTCCACACCTACAACCACCACCGCGGCCACACCGCCCTGGACGGCCAACCACCCGCCAGCCGCGTCACCAACCTGTCAGGACAGAACAGCTAGCCAAGGGGATCGGCGGGTGAACGCTCCGCGGCGGAGCCGGTCCGGTCGCCATCGCCGGCTCCGCCGCGGGGTGGGCCGCCCGCCGCGCCGTGCGGTCGCCGCAATCGCGCACGGCGCCCGGCGTTCCCTCACGCGCCCATCAGCCCGATCGTGAGGGTGGCGGCCAGGACGGCGGAGACCGGGAGGATCGAGCCGAGGCCGGGGGTCGCCCCCTCGCCACGATCCCAGGTCAACCGCCCCACATGTCCTTCGCCGGTGCGGTACCGGCGCTGACCAATGATCACTGTTTTCGGCCGGTCCGGACAGGGACCCCGGACCCAAAAAGGGGGCCCTGCGGCAGACCCAACGCCCCCGGCCCGGAGCGGGTAAGGCGGGCCCCGCCCGGGTAGCGCCGGGGACATGACCGAGGGTCACCCGAACCGGTGGAAAATCCTGGCAGTGAGCCTGGTGGCGACGTTCATGACGTTGCTTGACGTCAGCATCGTCAACGTGGCGCTGCCGTCCATCAGGCAGGGGCTGGACGCCCCGGAGAGCGGCCTCCAGTGGGTCGTCTCCGGGTACGCGCTGATGTTCGGCCTGGTGCTGGTGCCGGCCGGGCGGCTCGGGGACGCGCGCGGCCGCCGGGTGATGTTCATGTGGGGCCTGGCGCTGTTCACGCTGGCCAGCATGGCGGCGGGGGCGGCGCAGAGCATCGGCTGGCTGGTCGCGGCCCGGCTGGTCCAGGGCGTGGGCAGCGGGGTGATGCAACCGCAGGTGGCGGGACTGATCCAGCAGCTCTTCCGGGGTGCCGAGCGGGGGCGGGCGTTCGGCGCCCTGGGCACCGTCGTCGGCGTGGCCACCGCCGTCGGCCCGCTGGCGGGCGGGGCGCTGATCGCGCTGGCCGGTCCGGAGCACGGCTGGCGCTGGGTGTTCTACGTGAACGTGCCCGTCGGCCTGGCGGGGCTGGTGCTGGCCTGGCGGCTGATCCCCGGACCGCCGCCCGGGCGGCGCAAGGAGAGCCTGGACCCGGTGGGCGTGCTGCTGCTGGCGGCGGGGATCGTCTCGCTGCTGCTGCCGCTCACCCTGGAACGGCAGTGGCAGGGCTCCGGCAAGTGGCTGCTGGTGCCCGTGGCGCTGGCGTTCCTCGCGCTGTTCGTCCTCTGGGAGCTGCACCACGCCCGGCGCGCCGAGCCGCTGGTCGACCTGAACCTGTACCGGTTCCGCTCGTACTCGCTGGGCGTGGCCATCGCGGTCCTGTACTTCTCCGGGTTCACCTCGATCTTCTTCGTCTTCACCCTGTACCTCCAGATCGGGCTGGGGTACAGCGCGCTGGCGGCCGGGGTCTCGATCATCCCGTTCGCGATCGGGTCGGGCATCTCGGCCGCGCTGTCCGGGCGGGTGGTCACCCGGGTGGGGCGCCGGCTGGTCGCCGCGGGGCTGGTGGTGGTGCTGGCCGGGCTCGCCGCCCTCTACACCGTCGTCGCGCTGGCGTCCGGCCCCGGGGTCACCTGGTGGACGGCCCTGCCGCTGCTCGTCGCCGGCCTCGGCAGCGGCATGGTGATCTCGCCCAACCAGACGCTGACGCTGTCGCAGGTACCGCCGCGGGAGGGCGGCAGCGCCGCGGCCACCATGCAGACCGGGCAGCGGCTGGGCGCGGCGCTGGGCATCGCCACGTCCGGCGCCATGCTGTTCGCCGCCGTCGCCGGCACCCGCGGGGACTGGGCGCTGGGGTTCCGGCACGCGCTGACGGTCGTCTGCGCCTTCGTGCTGGCCGCGCTGCTCGCGGCGCTCACCGACCTGGCGCTGACCCGCCGCGCCGCCCCCCGGGAGGGCGCGGGCATCCACACCCCCGCGGCCGGTCCGGGCTCCGACCGTTGACCCGGCCAGGCCGAACGCGACCCGTTCCCGCCGGATAGGCGGAATGTCGGTCCCTGCGGGTAGCGTTCGAACGGCCCATGCGTTTACCCGGAAGAGACGGCCCGATATGACACCTGCGCTCATCGGGCGGGAGCATCCCGCCGGAGTTCTGCGGGCCGAGATCGCGCGGACCGTCGACGGCCGGGGCGGGCTGGTTCTGGTCACCGGCGAGGCCGGCATCGGCAAGACCTCCCTGGTCACCGACGCCGTCGGTGAGGCCCGGCGGCAGGGGGCGCTGGTGCTCGGCGGCACGTGCTGGGACTCCGAGAGCGCCCCCGGCTACTGGCCGTGGGTGCAGGTCGTCCGGGGGCTGCGCCGCGCGGCCGGCCCCGCCGAGTGGGCGGCGGCCGAGGACGCCGCCGGCGGCGGTCTGGCGGTGCTGCTGGGCGAGGGCCCGGACGGCGAGGCCGCCGAGGGTTTCCGGCTGTACGACGCGGTAACCAGCGCCCTGGTCGCGGTCGCGCAGCACCGCCCGGTGGTGGTCGTGCTCGACGACCTGCACTGGGCCGACACCGCGTCGCTGCGGCTGCTGGAGTTCGCGGCCCGGCACACCTGGTCCGAGCGGCTGCTGCTGGTGGGCACCTACCGCGACGCCGAGGTCGAGTGGGCCGAGCACCCGCTGCGCCCGCTGCTGCTGCCGCTGGTGGCGAAGGCGACCGCGGTCACGCTGACGGGCCTGGACCGCGCCGGTGTGGGCGCCCTGCTCGCCCGCACCGCCGGCCGGGAACCGCCCGCCGGCCTGGTCGCCGAGGTGCACCGGCGCACCGGCGGCAACCCGTTCTTCGTGGAGCAGACGGCCCGGCTGTGGCACGGCGGCGGCCCGGTCACCGCGATCGCCCCGGGGGTGCGCGACACCCTGCGCCGCCGGCTCGCGCCGCTGCCCGCCCCGGCCGTCCGGCTGCTCACCGGCGCGGCGGTGCTCGGCCGCGAGTTCCCCCGCCGGGTGCTCGCCGCCGCCGCGGAGATCCCCGCCGCGGAGGCCGACCGGCTGCTCGACCGGGCGGTGGCCGCCCGGCTGGTGGTGGCCCGCGACGCCGACCGGTTCGCGTTCGTCCACGACCTGGTCCGCGAGACGCTGCTGGAAACGCTCGACGCGGCCGGGGCGCGGCGGTGGCACGCCGCGGTGGTCCGGGCCGTCGGCGGCTCCGCCGACCTCGACGGCCAGGTCCTGCCCGCGGAACTGGCCCGGCACGCCCACCTGGCCGGCCCCGAGCTCACCCCCCCGACGGCGGTCGGCCACCTGCTCGCCGCCGCCCGGGACGCCGCCCACCGGATGGCCTTCGAGGAGGCCGTGGTGCACTACCGCCGGGCGCTGGAGCAGCCCGTGAGCAACCCGCGCAGGCGGGTGCTGACCCTGCTCGACCTCGGCGGGGCGCTGTCCCACCTCGCCGAGCCGGAGGCCGGCCGGCAGGCCTACGACCAGGCCGTCGACGAGGCCCGCCGGTCCGACCACCCCGAACTGCTGGCGATGGTCGCGCTCAACCTCTACCGGTACGGCGAGCACCGCGGTGCCGGCGAGCGGCGCACCGAGCTGCTGGGCGAGGCGTACGAGCGGCTGGTGCGCGGCGCCGCCGAGCCCGGCGCCACGGCCTCCCCCGACCGGCTGGTGCAGGAGCTGAGCGCCCACGTCGCCGCGCTGGTCCGGCACGATGACGACGACGACGCCCTGATGGTCGGGTTGTGGGCCCGGCACGACGCGATCTGGGGGCCGGGCACCGCGGCCGAGCGCATGTCGCTCATCGACGAGCTGATCGACGTCGCGCGCCGCACCGGCAGCTCCGACATGGAGATCTTCGCGGCGTCGTTCCGCTGGGTGACGCTGCTGGAGCAGGGCGACCCCCGCTACCTCGACCGGTTCGACGAGTTCGTCGACCTGGCCGGCGGCGAAGATCCGCGCACCGCGCTCTCCGCCCTGATCGACCGGTGCATCATCGCCACCGTCGCCGGCCGGTTCGGCGAGGCCGAGAGCCTGCTCGCCGAGGCGGCCGACGACTTCCGCGACGGCATGGCGTACTTCGGGTTCATGGCCGGGCACCTGCACTGGGCGATCCTGCTGGCGCAGGGCCGGTTCGAGGAGGCCCTGGTCGTGACCGAGCGGGCGGCCGAGGCCGGTCACCCGGTCCAGGCGCTGCTACGGGGCGTCACCGCGGCGCACCGGGGCGATGCCGCGGTGGCGCTGCACCACCTGGCGGAGGTCGAGGCCGCGCCGCCCGCCCGGATGTACGCCGCGCTGCTGCTGCGCTTTCAGGCCCAGGCCGCGGCGCTCTCGGGCGACCCGGAGCGGTGCGAGCGGGCGCGGGCCGCCCTCCTGCCGCACGCCGGCCAGTGGGCGGTGTCGCTGTTCGGGTGTGAGGTCAGCGGGCCCATGGACCTCTGGCTGGGCGGGCTCGACGCCGCCCAGGGCCGGCAGGACGCCGCGGTGGAGCGGTTCACCACGGCCTACGAGTCGGCCGTCCGGCTGCGCTCGCTGCCCTGGGCGGCCGAGGCCGGGAGCCGGCTCGTCGAGGCGCTGCTCGCCCGGAACGCCCCCGGAGACGCCGGCACCGCCGCAGACCTGCGGGCCGAGGTGGAGCGTTTCGCGGCCGAGACCGGAATGCGGCACCTCGCCGGGCGCGAACCGGCCGCCAACGTGTTCCGGTTCGACGGCTCGGTCTGGACGCTGGGGTTCGCCGGCCGCACCGTACATATGCCCGACGCCAAGGGCCTGCGCGACCTGCGGGTCCTGCTCGGCGCGCCCGGCACGGACGTTCCCGCCGTCCGGCTGGCCGACCCCGCGGGCGGCGAGCTCGTCGTCGCCGCCCGGGGGATGGGCGGCGACGACGTCCTCGACGAGGAGGCCCGGATCCGGTACAAGCGCCGGCTGGCCCGGCTGGACGAGGAGATCGAACAGGCGGTCTCCCGGGGCGACGACGGCCGGGCCGCCGAGTACGACCGGGAGCGGGCGGCGCTGCTGGACGAGCTGCGCGCGGCGACCGGGCTGGCCGGCCGCGACCGCAGGCTGGGCGACGAGGCCGAGCGAGCCCGCAAGACGGTCACCGCGCGCATCCGCGACACCCTCCGCAAACTCGATCTGCGGCACCCCGAACTCGCCGCCCACCTGCGCTCCTCCGTCTCCACCGGCGCGACGTGCGCCTACCGTCCCGGCGCCGAGACCGCCTGGTGGCTCTGAGCTCACTTGCGGTTGTACATCCGCATGGTGAGGGTCCCGAAGACCACGATGAACGCCGCGCCGGAGCCCAGCACCCAGACGATCTCCCCCATGTCCGTGCTGCCGGACATCAGGCTCCGCACGGCGGCCACCAGGTGGGTGATCGGGTTGACGTCCACGAACACCTGCAGCCAGCCCGGCATGGTCTCCGGCCGGACCAGGATGTTGCTGAGGAAGGTCATCGGGAACATCACGAGCATGCTGACGCCCATCACTGACTTCTCCGAGCGCAGCATCAGGCCGAACATCGTCCAGATCCAGGAGAAGGCGAACGAGAACGCCACCAGCAGCCCGACCCCGGCCACCACCCCGACGACCCCGCCGTCCGGCCGGAAGCCCAGGATCAGCCCGAGCACGAGGATCACCACGGAGGCCGTCGTGTAGCGGAACATGTCGCCGAGCAGGTACCCGACCATCGGGGCGGGCCGCCAGATCGGCAGGGTGCGGAACCGGTCGAACACCCCCTTCTCGATGTCGGTGTTGACCGAGACGCCGGTGTACATGGTGGTCATGATCACGCTCATCACCATGATCCCCGGCAGCAGGAACTGCAGGTACTCACCGGTCGATCCGGCGAGCGCGCCGCCGAACAGGTAGGTGAACATCAGCGTCATGATGATCGGGAACGCGGTGACGTCGAACAGTTGCTCGGGCACGTGCTTGATCTTCAGCATCGCCCGCCAGCCGAACGCCATCGACACCGCGAACGCGCCGGGCCGGGCGGGCTGCTCGCTGGGCGCGAGCACCGCGCCCAAGGTCTCGGCCGAGGGGACGTAGGGAGTGGTGGCTTCGGGGGCCGTCGCAGTGCTCACGCCGCGGTCTCCTTCTCGGTGGTGGCGGGGTGGTCGGTGAGGGCGAGGAAGACCTCGTCCAGGCTGGGCTGGCCGAGGGAGAAGTCGTCGACGGTGATGCCCTCGTGGGCCAGTTCCGCGAGCGCCCGGGATGCCTGCTCGGCGGCCCCGGCCTCCGTCTCGACGCCCGAGAGGCGGGCGGTCAGCGCCACCGGGTCGGCGTCCTGCTCCACCGGGACGCCCAGCGTCCGGGACAGCACCCGCTCGGCGTCGGGCCGCTGCGCGGCGTCCCGCAGCCGGACGTGCACCGCGCCCGCGCCGACCGAGGACTTCAGCTGGCCGGGGGTGCCCTCGGCGATGACCTTGCCGCGGTCGATGACCGCGATCCGGCTCGCCAGCCGGTCGGCCTCCTCCAGGTACTGGGTGGTCAGCAGCACCGTCGTGCCGTGCGCGACGACGGCCCGCACGATCTCCCACACCTGGTTGCGGCTGCGCGGGTCGAGCCCGGTGGTGGGCTCGTCCAGGAACAGCAGGTCGGGGGTGTGCAGGATGCTCGCGGCGATGTCCAGCCGGCGGCGCATGCCGCCCGAGTAGTTCTTGACCTGGCGGTCGGCGGCCTCGGTCAGCCCGAACGCGGCCAGCAGGTTCGCCGCGCGCTCCCGTGCCGCGGGCTTGCGATGGCCGACCAGCCGGGCCAGCAGGACGAGGTTCTCGGTACCGGTGAGGTCTTCGTCCACCGAGGCGTACTGCCCGGTCAGGCTGACCCGGGAGCGCACGGCGTCGGCCTCGCGCAGCACGTCGTGCCCGAACACCCGGGCCTCGCCCGCGTCGGGGCGCAGCAGCGTCGCGAGCATCCGGACGGCGGTGGTCTTGCCGGCCCCGTTGGGCCCGAGCACCCCGTACACCGTGCCCGCGGGCACGGTGAGGTCGATGCCGTCCACCGCCCTGGTCTCACCGAACACCTTGACCAGCCCCGACGTCTCGATCGCCGGGGCGGCGGTGCTTACTGTCATGATCTGCCTTTCCTTCGGCGGGGAGCGGGCCCCGCATCCGGCCCTTCACCGGGAAGGCGCGAGAAGCGGCCGGGCACCCGCTAGATCGGATCTCGCGACGCCCGGCGGGCGGCGGCCACTGCCACGGTAGAACGTGGCCGCGCGACATGACAGGGCGACGCTCAGCCGATCCGGGCGCTCTGCCCGCCGTCCACCGGGAGCGCCACGGCGGTGACGAAGCCCGCCTCGTCGGAGGCCAGGTACAGGGCCGCGTAGGCGACGTCCCACGCCGTGCCCTGGCGGCGCCGCAGCGGGACCAGCCGGTCCCGGGCCACGCGCAGCTCGTCGGGGTCGATCCCGCGGGCCGCCGAGTGGCCCCGGATCGCCATGGGCGTGTCGATCAGGCCGGGCAGGATGGCGTTCACCCGGATGCCGTACTTGACGTTCTCCATGGCCAGCGCGTGGGTGAGGGCGTTCACCCCGGCCTTACTGATCTTGTAGGCGAACAGCGGGGTCGCGCACACCGAGGCGATCGACGACACGTTGACGATCGAGCCCCCGCCGGCCTGCCGCAGGTGCGGGATCACCTCCCGGCACACGGTCCACATGGCCTTGAGGTTGACGTCGTGGATCCGGTCCCAGGCCGCCGGGGTGAGGGAGAGCGCGTCGGCGTCGCCGGTCCCGATACCCACGTTGTTGTGCAGGACGTCGATGCTCCCCCACCGCTCGACCGCCGCGGCGGCGAGCGCCGCGCACTGCTCCGGGTCGGTGATGTCGGCCCGCAGCGGCACCGCCGTACCGCCCTCGTCGGCGATCATCTGGCAGGTCTCGGCGGCGGAGTCCCCGTCGCGGTCGACCACCAGCACCCGGGCGCCCTCCCGGGCGAACAGCAGCGCGGTGGCCCGGCCGTTGCCGATGGTCTCCCCCGGGGTCTGCCCGGCGCCCACCACCACGGCGGCCTTCCCCGCCAGCCGGCCCTCCGTCATGACGGGAACCCCTCCAGTCCCTCGTCCAGCGGGATCTCGAAGGTGTTGAGCGCCATGCAGGTGAGGACGTACTGCCCGACGGTGAACACCAGGTCCATCACCTGCTGAGTGGACCAGCCGGCGGCCAGTTCGGCCCAGGTCGCGTCGTCGACGCGCCGGGTGTCGACGAGCTGGTCGGCGGCGCGCAGCAGCGTGCGGTCGGCCTCCGTCCACTCGGCGGCGGCGATGTCGCCGGCGAGGCGGTCGATCTCGGTGTCGGTCAGGCCCGCCTCACGGCCGATGATCCGGTGCTGGCCGAACTCGTAGGCCGATCCGCACCGCCAGCCGACCCGCAGGATGACCAGTTCGCGCTCGCGGGCCGGCAGCGTCGACTTCCGCAGCACGTGCCCGCCGAACACCAGCCACCGCCGCAGCAGGTCCGGGTGGTTGGCCAGCGCGGTGAAGATGTTCTGCCGGTTCAGGACCTCGATCCGCCGGCGGGTCTCGTCGTCCCAGTCGGCCTCCGTGGTCAGGGGCAGCCGGGGCGGCCGTCCGGGGGCGGGCTCCTCGCGCGGTGACATGGGGCCCCTTCCGTGTGGCGATCGTCCGATCATTCTTCGCTGCCGGGCCGTCCCCGGCAATGGGCCCCCGCCCAGCGGCATCCGTTCCGGTCACGCCGGAAAGGGAACTCGGTTCAGGTCATCTGCCGCTCCGGCGTCACGTTCCGCCCGCCCGCCGCGATATCCCCGGTGGGGGGAGATCGGGTGGGCGAGCGGGGCGAATCACGGTTCTCGCGGCGAGCCGGCGGTCTGATGGTCGACGTGGCGCTCGCCGGGGCAGCGATCGTCGCAGCGCTGACCGTCTGGCAGGCACCCGCCGGGCCGCCGCTGCCACCGCGCTCCGCCGCCCACCCTGATCCGGTCACCCCCCGGCCGGTCCGGGCACTGCCGCCCGCCCGGCCGGTGCGGCTGGAGATCCCGGAGATCGGCGTCCGCACCCCGCTGGTGACACTCGCCAAGAACTCCGACGGGACGATCGAGGTGCCGGCCCGCGCCGACCGGGCCGGCTGGTACCGGCCGGGGCCCGCCCCGGGCTCCACCGGCCCCGCGGTGATCGTCGGGCATGTCGACTCGCGGCGCGGGCCGGCCGTCTTCCACCGGCTCGGCGACCTGCGGCCGGGCAACACCGTCCGGGTGGTCCGCGCGGGTGGGAGCGTCGCCGTCTTCCGGATCGACTCGGTGGAGCGGGTGAGCAAGGACCGCTTCCCCACCCAGCGGGTCTACGGGCCGCTGCCGTACCCGGGACTGCGGCTGATCACCTGCGGCGGCCGCTTCGACTCCGGCGACGGGCGCTACGTCGACAACATCATCGCCTACGCGCACCTCGTCTGATCCCGCGTAATGACGAACGGGCAAAACGACACTGCCCCACTCCTGACCCGACCGTGAAAGTGCGGGGGTAGGTGGGGAAAGGTGAAGACAGCGGAGAAGACCCGAACCCCTGCCGGCCGCGACACCGGCCGCCAGGAGGTCGCGAAAAGGACCGGTAAGAAGAAGGACACCGCGGCCAGGGGTGAGGGGGCGACCCTCCCCATCCCCGTGGTCACACCGCGGCTGAAGGTCTACAACGTCCACCTGTCGACCGCGCCGGTGCGCGGGGCGGTGGACGCCGGGCGTTCGGCGGCGTCCCACCTGCCCGCGCCCGGCCGGATCGCGTTCTACGGCGGGCTCGGCGCCGCCGCCGTGGCCGGCGTCCTCGACTGGCCGGTGGCCGCCGCGATCGGCATCGGCACCGTGGTCGCCCGCCGGGCCCGGGGATCGGAGCGGCGGAAGCCGCAACGGTCCGAGCACGCCGCGACCACCTGACGCCGGGCGGGGGACCGGATGATCGGACGACTGCTGGGCGCCGCCGTGGCGGCGCCCGGTTCCGTGTTTCACACCATCTCGGCGGCGCTGGAGCCCCGCCGGGCCCACGACTTCTCCGGGCGCTGCGTCATCGCCGTCCGCGGCGCCCACCTGCCGGGCTCCGGCGACATGGCCCAGGCGCTGAGCCGGGCGCTGCTCGGTGTGACCGGGGTGACCCGGGCCGAGGTCAACGGGCGGTCCGGCCATGTCCTGGTGGCGCACGACGGCACCGTCTCCACCACCGAACTCGTCGGCCTCACCGAGGAGGTCGAGCGCGACCACGGCCGGGACGGCGCGGCGTTCGCCCCCGCCTCCCACCCGGCGCGCGGTCACGAGGTGCTGCGCGAGGGCGTCCTGGCCGGGGTGGACCTGGCCGGTGCCGGCGTCGCGCTGGTGGGCCGGCTGACGCACTCCGTGTCGCTGCCGCCCGGCGTGGCGAGCGCGCTGGCGCTGGCCGAGGCGACTCCCCGGCTGCGGGACAGGCTCAGCCGGCACCTCGGGCGGGCCCCGACCGACCTGGCCTTCGGCCTCGGCACGGCCGTCACCAACGCGCTGGCCCTGCAGCCCCTGAGCCTGGTGCTCGACTCGGCGCACCGGATGACCCGGATCGTGGAACTGCGCGCGCACGGCCGGACCTGGGAACGCCGGATCATCGACCTGGACAGCGGCCCCGGTGCGTTCCTGGCCGACCCGCTGCCCCCGGCTGACCGGCCGGTGCCGCTGCCGGACGGGCCGGTCGAGCGGGCGGCTTGGAGCGCGCCCGCCGGGCTGGCCGCCGCCGCGGGCGCCTACGCCCTCACCCGGGACGTCGGGCGCACCCAGGGGATCCTCGCGGCCGGGGTGCCGCGGGCGGCCCGGCTGGGCCGGGCGGCGTTCGCGGTGCAGTTGGGCCGGGTGGCCGCCGAACGCGGCGTCCTGTGCTGTGACCGCGGCCCGCTGGTCCGGCTCGACCGCGTCGACCGGGTGCTGGTGGACTCGTCCGCGCTGCGCACCGGCAGGATGCTCATCGACGAGGTCATCCCGCTGTCGGAGCAGGTCGAGCCGGAGGAGCTGTACAAGCGGGCGCACTCCCTGGTCGACCTGGCCGCGCCGAAGACCCCCGGCACCGACGGCGGCTGGACGGTCGCCCCGCTGGCCCGCTCCGCCCGGGGCGAGCTGCGGGAACGGTCGGCCGAGCCGCGCCGGCGCGGCGCGTCGGTGCTGGCGCTCGCCCGGGACGGCGAGCCGGTCGCGCTGGTGTCGGTGGTGCCCGAGCTCGACCCGCTGGCCGACGCCCTGATCGCCGCCGCCCGCACGGCGGGCCCGGTGACGATCACCGGGGCGAACCGGCGCGAGCTGGCCCGCCGTCTCGCCGCGGACGGCTCGGCCCCCGGCGGGAACCGGCTGGCCGAGTCCGTCCGGGAACTCCAGCGGGAGGGCCGGGTGGTCGCGCTGGTCTCCGCGCACAACGGCGCCGCGCTCGCCGCCGCCGACCTGGGCGTCGGCCTGCTGGGCCGCGCCGACCGCCCGCCGTGGGGGGCGCACCTGCTCTGCGGGCCCGGGCTCGCCGCCGCGTGTTTCGTCCTCGGCGCCCTCGGCCCGGCCCGCGAGGCGAGCGGGCGCAGCGCCCGGATCGCCGCCGCGGGCTCGGCCGCGGGCGGGTTGGTGGCCCTGATCAGCCCCTCCCGGCGGGCGGCCCGGCGGGTGCAGCTGACGGTCGACTCCGCCGCGGCGGCCTCGCTCGCGCTCGGCACCTGGGCGGGGCTGGCGTTGGCCCGCCGGCCCGCACCGGTCGCCGCCGACCGCACCCCCTGGCACGCGTGGCCCGTCGCGGCCGTCCTGAACCGGCTGGGCTCCTCCGCGGCGGGGCTCCCCGCTGAGGAGGCCGAGCGGCGGCACGCCGACGGCGGGCCGCACGAGGCCGGCCCGCCCGGGCTGGCGCAGGTCACGGCCGAGGAGCTGAACAACCCGCTGACCCCGGCGCTGGCCGCCGGGGCGGGGATCTCCGCCCTGGTCGGCTCGGTCACCGACGCCACCCTGATCGGCGCCGTGCTGGCGGTGAACGCCGTCATGTCGGGCCTGCAACGGGTCGGCGCGGACCGGGCGCTGCAACAGCTGGTCGACCTCAACGCGATCCCGGTCCGGCTGCAACGTCCCGGCCAGGAGGAGCCGGCGACGACCGGGGCGGACCGGCTGGTGCCCGGCGACGTGATCAGCCTGGTGGCCGGCGACGCCGTCCCGGCCGACGCCCGGTTGCTGTCGGCGGAGAGCCTGGAGGTGGACGAGTCGAGCCTGACCGGCGAGTCACAGCTCGTCACCAAGGACCCCGCGCCGAGCATGGCGCGGGACGTGGCCGACCGGCACTCCATGCTGTACGAGGGGACGGTCGTGGCCGCGGGCGAGGCGGTCGCGGTCGTGGTGGCCACCGGGTCCGACACCGAGTTCGGCCGGGCGGCGGGCGCCGCCGCGGCGGCCGCCGAGCGGCGGCCGGGCGGGGTGGAGACCCGGCTGCGGCGGCTCACCGAGGTGACCCTGCCGATCTCGCTGGGGGCGGGGGGTGTGCTGTTCGCGTCGAGCCTGCTGCGGGGCCAGCCGCTGCCGCGGGCGTTGGGCTCGGCGGTCAGCCTCGCCGTCGCGGCGGTCCCCGAGGGGTTGCCGTTCGTCGCCACCGCCGCCGAGCTGGCCACCGCGCGCCGGCTGTACCGCCGGGGCGCGCTGGTCCGCAATCCGGGGACCATCGAGGCGCTGGGCCGGGTGGACGTCCTGTGCTTCGACAAGACCGGCACCCTGACCGAGGGCCGGCTGCGGCTGCGGCAGATCTCCGACGGCGTCACCTCCTACCCGGTGCGGGACCTGCCGCCGGGCCCCCGGGAGATCCTGGCCACCGCGCTGCGCGCCACCCCGGCCGACGAGGGCCATCTGCCGCACCCGACCGACCGGGCGGTGCTGCGGGTGACCCGGCGGTTGGAGCTGCCGCCCGAGCACGGGCTGGACGGCTGGACCCGGGTGGACGAGATGCCGTTCGAGCCGGCCCGCGGTTTCCACGCGGTGCTCGGCCGCACCGACGCCGGCCGGCAGCTGCTCAGCGTGAAGGGGGCGCCGGAGATCCTGCTGGACCGCTGCGAGACCTGGTGCCGGGAGGGCGAGCTCCTGCCGTTCAACCACGCGGCCCGGCACCGGGTGGACCGGGAGGTGGAGCGGCTGGCCCTGCTCGGCTACCGGGTGCTGGCGGTCGCCGAGCGGAACGCCTCGGGCCGGCAGGACCTCACCGAGTCCCGGGTCGACCGGTTGTGCTTCCGGGGCCTGCTGTGCATCGCCGACCCGGTGCGGCCGACGGCCGCCAGGGCCGTCGCGCGGCTGCGCCTGGCGGGCGTGGACATCGCCATGATCACCGGTGACCACCCCAGTACCGCGGAGGCCATCGCGGCGGAGCTGGACGTGCCGAACGGCAAGGTCATGGTCGGCTCCGACCTGGATGAGCTCGACGGCCTGGACGACGCCGAGTTGGCGGAGCGGATCGCCGGGGTGTCGGTGTTCGCCCGGATGAGCCCGACGCACAAGGCCCGGATCGTCCGGGCGCTGCGCGCCGCCGGCCGGGTGGTGGCGGTCACCGGGGACGGCGCCAACGACGCCCCGGCGATCAGGCTGGCCGATGTGGGGATCGCGCTGGGCGAGCGCGCCACCCCGGCCGCCCGGGAGACCTCCGACGTCGTGGTGGTCGACGACCGGATCGAGACGATCACCGATGCGATCGCCGACTGCCGGGCGATGTGGCGGTCCACCCGGGACGCGCTGGCGGTGCTGCTCGGCGGCAACCTCGGTGAGATCGGCTTCACCGTCGGCACCGGGGTGGTCGCCGGGAGCAGCCCGCTGAACGTGCGGCAGCTGCTGCTGGTCAACCTGCTCACCGACATGCTCCCGGCAATCGCGCTCGCGGTGCGCGCGCCCTCGGACGTGACCCGGGAGGAATTGCTGGCGGAGGGTCCGGACCGTTCCCTGGGCGCGGCGCTGACCAGGGACATCGCCGTGCGGGCCGGCGCCACGGCCGGGGCGGCGCAGGTGGCCTGGCTGGCCGGCCGGCTCAGCGGCACCCGGGGCCAGGCGGCGACCACCGGCCTGGTCGCACTGGTGGCCACCCAGCTGATCCAGACGGTGGCGGCGGGCGGGCGGGATCCGGTGGTCCTGGCCGCGGGGCTGTTCTCGCTGGCCGCGCTCGGGGTGATCGTGCAGGTGCCCGGGATCAGTCACTTCTTCGGCAACCGGCCGCTGCTGCCGCACTGCTGGGCGGTGGCGCTCGGCTCGGCCACCGCGTTCGCCGTGGCCGCGGTGCTGTTCACCCGGCTGCGGCCTGGGGTGACGATGGGGCGGTGAAAACCCAGTGTTAACCAACTGATAAGCCGAAGTTCCGCACCGGACACCCTAAACCGGTATAAATGGGACAGACCAAAACTCGTCCCGCCGGGAGGTGTGCCATGCCCGACTTCGTCTCCACGATCCTTGCCAAGGCGCTCGTCATGCTCGTCGAGGCGCTGCTGACCCGGCTGGTGGTCCAGTTCATGCGCACGTCGTACTACCGGCAGGCCCTCGCCTGAACCGCGCGAGCGCGCCACCTCGACCAAGCGAACGAATCGCCCTGGCCGGCGACGGTCAGGGCAGTTCGTCGAGGGCCTCGGCGGTGCCGGCCCGGATGGTGAAGAACCTGTCCAGGCCGGTGATCCGGAGGATCTTGGTGCAGACCGGCGGAACGTCGGTGAGGATCATCCGGCCGCCCAGCGCCTCGACGGACCGTGCGGCCCGGATGAACGCGTCCAGGCCGGTCGAATCGCAGAAGGTCAGATCACCGAGGTCGATGATGACGTTGGGCGGCTCGACCAGGGAGACCGCCTGACCGACCGCGTCGTCGAGGGTGGCCGCGGTGGCGAGGTCGAGCTCGCCACCGATTCTGACGACGACGGACCTGCCATGCAGACCGAGATGCACGGTGAGCTCCGGCTTGACGGTCGATGGCTGGTGTTTCACGGCCCTCACTCCCCGCGATCCGTACTGGGCTTCTCTGAAAATGGTGCAAGAGATTGCGGACAGTGTCCAGCCGCCCTAGGGGCACTGTCCCTATTTCATATACCGACTGGTCCGGCATGGCCGGTCAGTCATGGGTGAGCCGCAGCTTGGACTGCTTGTGCGGCAACCTCTCCCAGTCGTCCATGAAACGGGCGGTCAGACCATGCCGTCCGGCGAGGGACGCCAGGGTCTCCGTCCGATAGTAGAAGTCCTCCCGCAGCACGTGGTGCTCGGCCCGCTCCGTACGGCCGAAGGTGAAGTCGAAGAACCCGCCGCGGGCCAGCACCCGGCCCACGTGCGCCAGGCACTCCTCGATCACCTCGATCGGCGAGTGGGAGAACACGCTGTGCGCGTGGATCACGGTGAACTGCCCGGCGGGCAGGAAGTCGAAGGTGAGGTCCCGCACGGGCGTCAGGTACGGGAGCTTGCCCTGGAGCCCCTGGTGCCCGACCGTCCGCTGCGCGGCGAGCAGGATCTCCGGCGAGATGTCGATCCCGTAGTAGTTACCGGCGTCGAGGTAGTCGATGAACCGCCAGCCGGCCCGCAGGTTCCCGCAGCCGATCTCCAGCATCCGGTCCTCCGGCTGGAGGCCGTGGCCGATCAGGTAGTCGAACTGCATCTGCCCGAGCGCCAGCCACCGCCCGCGGTCCTGGCTGCCCACGGCCCGGTCGGGGTCGCGGGCGGCGTCCGACCGCATCACCGCCTGGTAGTAGCTCACATGGTCGTGCGTCGTCAGCCGGAACCACGCGTCGCGGGCCACCCGCCGGGCGAGCTGGGGGAGGCGGGTCGGATACCGCCGCGCGTACCGGATCTTGTGGCCCAGCCCGGCCCGGTTCTTCGTCGCCATGACCTGCCCTTACCCGCCGCGCGGACCAACCCGCACCCCGCGTTCCGGCAAGCCCTCGTACACCGTTACCCGCAGGGTGAGCGGATGTGAGTGTCCGCTGGTGGGATAGGCCGCGGGCTCAGCCGGCGGGCGGGATCCGCCGCCAGTACTGGCGGCCGTCACGGTCCCGGACGACGACGCCCAGCCGGGAGAGCTCGGCGCGCAGCTCGGCGGCGTCCCGCTGCGACTTCAGCACCGCCTCGCGGGCCGCGAACAGGGGGTCCGCCCCGGCGGGCAGATCCGGCAGGCCGGGCACCCACCGGCGGAACTCGTCCCGGTGCGGGTCGCCCTCGGTCCAGGGGTAGCCGTGCGCGCGGAACGCCGCGGCGACCCGGCCCTTGAAGGTGTACTCGTGGTCGGCGAGCTCGCGGGTGTCCGTGCCGAGCAGGACGACCCGCCCGCGCTCGGCGAAGACCGCGCCCACCTCCGCCCGGGCGAAACGCTGCTCGGCCCCCTTCCGGCGCAGGACCACCTCGCCGTCGGCGACCGTGCCGCCGAGTTCCTCGTACTGGACCACGCCGGCGAGGGCCAGCCCGGCGAGCACACCGAGGGCCACCAGGGCGATCGTCGCCTGCTGCGGCAGCGAGGCGACCAGCCCGACCGGCCCCGGGAGGGGCAGCCAGTCGAGGTCCACGGCCCAGCGCGCCACCGGCCTGACCGCCCAGCCGAGCCCCGCGCCGACCAGCGGCAGGACGAGCCACACCAGCAGCCGCCACCACGCCGGCGGCGCGAGCCCTGTCACGCCGGCGGATTTCACCGCGGTCATCACCTCTCCCCCCGCTCGGACCGTGCTTCGACGCGGATCACGCTACGAGCCGGGCCGGGGCGGCGCATCGTTCCTTGGTCGGCACCGGGACGACCAAAGTCGACTGGCCCTATCCGGCCGTCCGAAACGTCTTGACCGCCCTACCGGAAGGTGGGGGAATTCAGGGGCTGCGCCGCCCCACCCCCGGCCGGTACCCGCAGCGCGCATCCGGGATCCGACCCCACCCCTTTCACCGAGGAGAACCCCATGCATGCCCTGACCAGACTCGGCGTGTCCGCGCTCACCGTCTGCGCCGCGGTCACGCTCCTGCCCTCCGGCGCGCAGGCCGCCACCACCACCGTCCGCCGGGACGGCCCCAAGGGAGACCCGTACTCCGGCGAATGGCGCCTGTCCACCCTGAACGGCTTCGCCTTCGTCTCCCCCGGGTTCACCACTTCGGGGTTCATCTCCCCCGGGCTCACCGTGAAGTGCGCCGGAGCCACGCTCGGCGGGAAGGTCGACTCCGGCGGCGAGGCCGCGCTCGACACGGGCGTGGTGGACAAGTGCGAGGACCGCGCCGGCGGCGTCCAGGTGACCGTCCGCGGCCTGCCGTACAAGGCCCGGGTGACCTACGCCCCGTTCTCGCCCGGCCCGATCCCCGGCTCTCCCGACGGCGAACTGATGATCTCGCACTTCCAGATCAGCATCGCGATGGGGACGATCGCCCCGCGGTTCTGCAACTACGGGACACCGGTCACCGTCCGGCCGCACTCCCTGCCCCTCTACAACCGGGACAACCCCGGCCGCCCGGACCCCGCCGACGAGACCCAGGTGTCGACCCGGGGCCTCGCGCTGACCCTCCTGCCGGGCAGCGGCACGTTCTGCCCCCCGTCCGGGCAACTCCAGGCCGTCTTCCAGGTGCGCGGCCGCCCGGAGATCGGCATTCCGGGCTCCTTCGGCCAGAAGCTCTACGTCACCTCGTGACCCGCGCGGGCCGGGGCGCGCCCGCCCCGGCCCGTCACCCCTCCGAGTACGCCACCAGGCGGTCGGCGAGCTCGTCCGGCCGGCTGAGCATGACGCAGTGCCCGCCCGGCATCTCGTCCGGGACGACGCCCAGCCGGTCACGGACGACCCCGCGCATGAAGCCAGGCGGGAAGAAGCGGTCGTCGCGGCAGAGCAGGAACCGGGTCGGCACGTCCGGCCACCCCGTCAGCGGCCACGGCTCCCCGAACGGGGCACCGGACTGGTCCCGGTCCCGCCGGAGCGCCTCGGCCGCCAGATCCGGGGGAACGTCGTGGAAGAAGGCCGCGGCCAGATCGGCGGGCGGGCGGTCGATCCGGTCGTGGCCGGTGTTCACCCACCAGTCGCCCGGCGGCTCGCCCGGGGCGGGGATCATCGCCGTGAGCAGCACCACCAGGTCGACCGGCAGGCGGTCACAGACCAGCGGCGCGGTGAACCCGCCGAACGAGTGCGCCACCAGGACCAGGCCGGTACGGTCGCCGGCGGCCTCGACCACCGTGTCGGCGTACTCGGCCAGCCCGGCCGAGTCGTCCTCGCAGGGCAGGTCCACCGCGACCGTCTCGTGCCCGCGGGCGTGCAGCGCGGCGGCCGTCGGGTTCCAGTACCAGGGGTCGCAGCCGGCGCCGGGGATCAGCACGTAGGTCGCCATGGTTCGGGATTGTCCCCGGCGCCACCGACATTACGGCCCGCGCCGCCCCGTCCGTCCTGGGTGCGGATCACCGCGGGCGCGCTGGAACCGGCAGGCGATCCCGGTGCGGCGGGCCGTTCCCCCGCCTCCTTCGGGATCGCTCGCCGGCCCGTGTCACAGGAACAGCGCGGCGAGGCGGGGCAGCCGCCGGCGCATCTCCTCGTCGTCCTCGGCGTCCCAGTCCTCGCCCGCCGGCCGCTCGGGCAGGTCCGGCTGGCCGATCGCCGCGTCGAAGGTGTCGGTCTCCCCCACTCGCTTGGCGTACGCGTCGCGCGGCAGGTAGTTCATGCCCTCGCACCCGATCCAGCCGCCGTCCTCCTGGGCCATCCGCCGCACCACGGGCAGGTCCGCCAGCGAGTCGGGGTCGTCCACCGCCCGGGTGAACGTCTCGCGGCCGAGCAGGACCAGCCCCGCCCGGAAGTCCATGAACCCGTCGTCCCCGCACCCGCCCTCGATGAGGTAGGCCGCGTTCCACAGCGGATACCGGTACGCCGACCCCCACACCTGGGTGAACCGCTGCTCGAACCCGATGATCTCGGCGGGCTCCCGCGCGACGAGCAGCTCCATCAGGGCGTCCGGCAGCGGGTCGTCCGGCGAGTTCCGGTCGTCGGCCCGGTCCCCCACCGCGGCCCGCGCCTGCTCGATCAGGCCCCACCACTCGTCGATCTCCACCGGTCTCTCCTCCGCTCGCGGTCCCGCTCATCCAGCGGGATTCTGCCTGATCATGGGAGGAAAGGCTCCGCGATATCCGGCATCGCCCGTATTCGCCGCACTGGTACGTCTCCCGGGCGCGACCGGCTCGCTCCCACCGTCACGGAGCCGAGCCCGCCGGGCCGGGCGGGGTTCCGCCCGGCCCGGCGGCGCCGGTCAGCAGGTGTTGAGCATCGAGGTGAGGGTGCTCTTCTCGGCGCTGTCCACGCTGAGGCCCCAGTACCACTTCACCTGGATCCAGGCGCGGGCGTAGGTGCAGCGGAACGCGGCGCGCGGCGGCTGCCACTGGGCCGGGTCCTTGTCGCCCTTGGCCTGGTTGACGTTGTCGGTGACGGCCCAGAGCTCGGGTCCGCCCAGGTCGTTGGCGTAGCTCTGCCGCTTGGACGTCGTCCACGCGTAGGCGCCGGACGACCACGCCTCGGCCAGCGGCACCATGTGGTCGATGTCCACGTCGGACGCCGCGTACCAGGTGGCGCCGTCGTAGGGGGAGTACCAGGAGCCGGACGTCGCGGCGCAGCTGGAGTCGGTGACGACGCCGGACCCGTCCCGCTTGAGGACGGTCTCCCGGGTGTTGCACGCGCCCGAGACGGTGATCCAGTGCGGGAACAGGTCGCGGTTGTAGGAGGAGTGGTTGGACTCGGCCCGCACCGTCAGGGCAGCGAGGCGGGAGGCTGCGGTCGAGGCGGACGGGATGTTCGGCGGCGTCGCGAACGCCGGCTGGGCGAGGGCGAGGAGGAGGACCGTGGCGAGGGCGGCTGCGAGGGGCAGTCGTCGCATCGGCGGGGACCCTTCTGCCACCCGCCGCGGTCGGGGAGGGGGTCCCCGAGCGGACCGGGGAGGGCGGCAGACCGAACATCACCCCGCGCGATGTCCTGTGCAATAAATCCCGGTAAATCGCTGTAAACCGGCTCAAAATAACCGCGCAGATTTCGACCCCACGAGCAAGCTCACCCGGGCGCTGTGCCACGTCGCGCCCGTGCCCATCATGATCGTGGAGCTCCCGGCTGCCAGGACCGCACCCAGTGATCAACCGGCCGTGGCGGGTTCCGGACGCCTTCGACCGGTGGCTCCGGCGTCAGCGCTCCGTTGCCCGGGCCCCCGTGCCCGCGGAGCCGAGCGCGTGTCCCGTCGTCGCATCGACGTGGTCGGGGATCTCGTCGTGGCGGTCGCCGACCGTCAGCGTCCCGGCGGGCTCGAAGAGGAGGATCGCCGCGCCGGTGGGGGCGTACGGCTTGTGCTCCGTGCCCTGGGGGACGGTGAAGACCGACCCCCGGGGAAGCCGGACCGTGCGCTCCCCGGCGGGTCCGCGCAAGGAGATGCACAGCTCACCGTCGAGTACCAGGAAGAACTCGTCGGTGTCGTCGTGGACGTGCCAGAGGTGTTCGCCCTCGACCTTGGCGATGCGCACGTCGTAGTCGTTGACGCGCGTGACGATGCGGGGGCTCCACAGGGCGTCGAAGGAGGCCAGGGCCTCGCCGAGGGCGATGGGTTCGTTGCTCATGAGCAGATCCTCGCCGGTTGAGCGTAACCAGCGTGAGTGCTAGGAATCGCATATGTCGCAAGATTCCTCACACGTTGCCGAGGGAGCGGGGCCGCACCGGGTCGTCGTGATCGTGGACGAGAACTCCAATCCCTTCGAACTCGGCTGCGCGATCGAGATCTTCGGCCTGCGCAGGCCCGAGATCGGACGCGACCTCTACGACTTCCGCCTCTGCTCACCCGAGCCCCGCACGCTGATGCGGGACGGCTTCTTCACGCTCACGGGAGTGGCCGGCCTGGCGGCGGCCGACTCGGCACACACCTTGATCGTTCCCAACCGGCCCGACGTCGACGTGCCCCGCCGCCTGGCCGTACTCGACGCCGTGCGGCGCGCGCACGCACGCGGTGCGCGCCTGGTCGGCTTCTGCAGCGGCGCCTTCACCCTGGCCGAAGCCGGGGTCCTCGACGGGCGCCGGGCCACCGCGCACTGGCAGTGGGCGGACGCCTTCCGGGCCCGCTTCCCCTCCGTCCACCTCGAAGAGAACGTGTTGTTCGTCGACGACGGCGACATCCTCACCGCCGCGGGGAGCGCGGCTGCCCTCGACCTCGGGCTGTACATCGTCCGCCGCGACCACGGCGCCGAGATCGCCAACTCCGTGAGCCGGCGGCTGGTCTTCGCGGCGCACCGGGACGGCGGGCAGCGACAGTTCGTGGAACGCCCCGTGCCCGACCCGCCGGACGAGTCCCTGACGCCCGTCCTGGCCTGGGCCCAGGAGCGGCTGGACGCCCCGCTCACGGTGGCCGACCTCGCGGCACGCGCCTCGGTCAGCCCGGCGACCCTGCACCGCCGCTTCCGCGCCCAGCTGGGCACGACACCGCTGGCCTGGCTCACCCGGGAACGACTCACCCTGGCGTGCCGGCTGATCGAGCGGGGTGAACCGCACCTCGAAACGGTCGCGCGGCGCAGCGGGCTCGGCACCACCGCCAACCTGCGCGCGGTGATGCGCCGCGAGACCGGGCTCAGCCCGCAGGCGTACCGGCACCGCTTCGGTCCGGGGCCGGGCCAGGAAGCGGCATCGGAATGGCCGCGTCGACCTAGCGCGCCACGCGGTAGCGGAGGTAGATGACTTTTGAGCTGAAAATGCGGGTCTCGACGAGTTCGAGATCCACCCGGCTCTCGCGCCGGGGAAAGAACGGAATGCCGCCGCCGACCAGCACCGGGTGGACCCTGGCCCGGTACTCGTCGATCAGACCCAGCGCGGACGCCTCGGCGGCGAGAGTCGCGCCGCCGATCGCGATGTCGCCCTCCCCCGGCTCGGCTCGCAACCGCTCGATCTCCTCAGCCAGGCCGCCGGAGGCCAGGCGGGCGTTGCCCTGCACCGCCGACAGCGTGGTGGAGAACACCACCTTGGGGAGCGGCTTCCAAAGCGCGGTCCACTCGAGCGTCGCGTCGTCCAGCGATGGATCCTGGTCGGCGGTCTCCCAGTACAGCATCGTCTCGTACAGCCGTCGTCCCATCAGGTGGGCGCCAACCTGCCGTATCTCGTCGGTGGCGAAGGCGAAGACCTCCTCGTCGGGCGTCGACCAGCCGAACCCGCCGTCCGGCCCGACGGTGTAGCCGTCAAGTGAGACTCCCATCGAATAGATCACGCTGCGCATCAGAAGCCCTCCTCGGTAACCGGTTCGACAATATGACCGCAGGACGCATCGCGGCTCACGAAATCCCCTGACCGAGCCGCCGCACGAGATCATTGCGTTACGGAACCTCACTGACCCATGCGAAAAAGGGCATTTTTACCTTGCCCCAACCCTTCCTCGCGCTCCAATCAAGTCTGAATACAATCCAGCGGAGGGGAGCACGTCCGGCCGCGTTCCGCTAGGGCTTCGCGCGGGCCAGGCCGATGGGGTTCGGGGTGGGCATGGCCGCCAGGCAGGCGTCCCCGATCGGGGTCAGGAGGGTGGTGACGCGCTCCAGTTCGGCCGGGTCGAGCGACGTCCAGGGGCGGGCGGCGGCGCGGTCGGTGGCGTCCTCGGCCTCCTGGAGGAGGGCCGTGCCGTCCGGGGTGGCCTTTCCCTCGGTGGTGATCAGGTCGCGGGCCTGGAGGCGGGCGTGCGCGGCGTCCCACTGCTCGTCCGTCCAGCCGCGGATGGGCTGGAGGAGCCGGCGGGAGGAGTCCAGGCCAGCGCGGAGGACGAGGGACTCGCAGCCGTCGATGCCGGCGGCGACCAGGGCGGCCACGTGGCCGTCGCCGCGGTGCTCGCGCAGGGTGGTGGCGGCCTGCCACAGGCGTTCGGCGGGGCGGTCCGGCGGGGGGACGGCCGCGTTGACGGCGCCGAGGGAGCGGCCGGCGATGTCCAGGTCGCGGGCCACGGATTCGAGGGCGTCGGCGGTCGCGGCCAGGTCGGTGCCCAGGTTGGCCGCCAGGCGCTCGATCGCGTTCGCCGCGCCCGCGGCCCGGACGCGCAGCACCTGCTCGGGGGTGATGAGATCCCACACCGCCGGCAGGGCGCGGGCGACGAACGCGGGGGCGAAGCCGAAGAAGGACGCGACGACGACGGGGGCGTCCACCGCGCCGAAGGGGGCCGCCCGGCCGGCGAAGTAGCCGCGCCAGAAGCCGCGGAGTCCCGCGTCCGTATAGGCCTGCAGGCCCTCAGGAGAGAAGTAGGTCATCGCGTGGATCGGCTCGAACAACATCCACATCCTGCGTGCCGAGTGCAATTCGCCCTCCTTTGTCCGCCCTGGCAGGATGCACGATCTGGTAGGCGAAGGGAACACCGGGGCCCCGGCACTCCGGGCGGGGTGATGCCATCGCACCGACCTGAACCCGCCGGGAGAGGCGTTGTGGGTTTCCATCTGGACGGGCTCTTCACGATCGACGGCGCCGTGCTGACCCTGTACGACAGGGTGGTGCCCGGCGCGGCCCGGCTGGCGGTGCGCGCCCGGGGGCAGGGCCTGCCGCCGGGCTGGGTCCTGCCCTGGCCGGACATGATCCAGTGGCTCGGTGACGGGACCGTCCAGGAGGTCCCGGTCTGGTTCGCGGCGGAGCGCGCGGACGAGTGGCGGGCCGCCTGCGGGGCGCCGGGCGACCCGGCCTTCGAGGACGTGTTCCACGACGACACCGTCCGGCTGGCCTCGCTGCTCAGCCTGGCGACGCCGGCGGGCGTGGTGATCGTGGACGACCACACCTTCGGGGGCGTGCTCGATCGGGAGTTCGCCGCGGCCTTCGTGCGCGGGCGGCTGGTCGCGGCGAGCGGGATCGACCACTTCGGCAAGCGCGCGTACTCGCTGGACAGGGGCCGGTTCGAGATCGTGGAGTCCCGGTCCGTCGACCCGGTGGCGAGCTGCGCGGCGGTGCTCGACCAGGCCTTCAGTGGCGCTTTCCTGTTCGACGGCTACCTGCCGCGCAGCCCGTACGGGACGCTGGAGGGGCGGCCGGCCGAACCGGATGCGGGCGCGCACCACCCGCTGCGCGTCCCCAACCGGCTCCGGGACGGGTGGGTGCGGTTCTTCCCCGTCCTGGCCCGGTGAGGACACCGCGGTAGGGCGGGTGGCGCTGCGGCAGTCCGGGGTGCACGTGGATGCCGTTCCCGAGGCCATCCGCGCAAGCAAGAACGTTACGCGGGGCCACCTGTCCGAGATGGTGCTCCCGGACCCCGTCCACGCAAGCGGGAACGAACGCTACGCGGGGACGACGTCGTCCGCCCCGCGCCGTGCCGCGATGGCCCTGGGATCGTCCGCGCGAGAACGCCTACGGGGCGATGTCACTCGGTTGAGCGGGGAGCATCCGAGCCTGGCCGATGCGGTCGCCGCGTGTCCACGGCCTCACCTGGTGAAAACCATGAGCCGCGAGCACCGCAGCGGGCACCGGCAGGGTGGCAACGGCTTAACCGAGTAGGCGTTGCCCTAGGGGAACCACCCTGCTACTGGGGCCGTTCACACGAGCAAAGGTGCCGACGGCGTACATCCCCGCGGGCATCCGGGAGGCACGGCCCACCACGTGAAAATATCCCAAGCCCCCGCTGGCCATCGGCGTGGTCGTTGACGGTCAGGGCATCTCCACAGGGTGGGCCCGGGCCGCGATGCCGAGGGCTTCAGCCGAAGACGGTGGCCAGGCTCCTGGCGGGCATCGGCGTTCCGCCCTCGCGGGCTGTCAGCACGCCCTCTCCGAACCATATAAAGATGATCTTTCTGGGTGGCCGAGCCAAACCTCGCCGTTGACCCTGCGTGAAGGTTCGATTACTATTCGAACTGGAGTTCGAATTTTGGGGGTGGGTCCATGCTGTCGGAGGCTGTTCCGGAGGGGGGCACCCGCCTGCCCGAGGGGCTGGAGGAGATGCCGCCGGGGCCCGAGCTGGCGGCCGTGCTGGCCGGGATCGACCGGTCACGGTTGTCGGGGTACGACACGGTGACGGTGCTGCGGGCCCGGGCCCGGCAGATCGCGTACGACCAGGCCGAACTGTGCGCCGACATGGTCGCGGTCGCCGACCGGGTACGGGACGAGACCGCGAACATGTCCACGGTGTGGGACAGCGACATCCCCAAGCTCGCCACCGCCGAGATCGCCGCCGCCCTGGCGCTGACGAGGCGGGCCGCGGGCAACGCGCTGGAGGACGCCTGGCTGCTGACCGGGCGCCTGCCGGCGGTCTGGCGGGCGCTGCGCGAAGGGGCGATCGACCTGCCCCGGGCGAGGGTCTTCGTGGCCGAGACCCGGGCGCTGACCATGCCCCTCGCCCGGGGCGTCGCCGACCGGCTGCTCTCCCGGGCTCCCGAGCTGACCACGGGGCAACTGGCCCACCGCCTGCGCCGGCTGGTGCTGGAGGCCGACCCCGGGGCCGCCCGCGCGAACTACGAACTCGGGGTGGCCGAGCGGCGGGTCATCCACGCCACCAACCCCGACGGCACCGCCTACCTGGCCGGGCACGCGCTGCCCGTCGCGTCGGCGGCCGCCGCGTACGAGCGGGTGGACGCGATGGCCCGGGCGGCCAAGCGGGCGGGAGACGACCGGTCGATGGACCAGATCCGCGCCGACGTCCTCCTCGGCCTGCTGAACGGGTCCTGGGACGGCCCCGCGCCGGTGCACCGGCGCGGGGTGGTGGAATTGACCGTCGATCTGCCCACCCTGCTCGGCCTGGCCGAGAACCCGGCCGAGTTGGACGGGTGGGGGCCGGTCATCGGCGACATCGCCCGACAGGTCGTCCGCCGGGAGGCCGGGGCCGGCGACACGATCTGGCGGTACTCGGTCACCGAGCCGGTCACCGGGCGGCTGCTGTACCACGGGCGCACGCTCCGCCCGAGCCTTCCCGAGCCGTCCGGCGCCGATCGGCGCGATCCGCGCCGCTTCCTCACCCCGAGCGACCGCGCCCACGTCATCGCCCGCGACCGCACCTGCCGCGGGCCCGGTTGCCGGGTACCGGCCCGCCGGGCCGAGATCGACCACATCATCCCGCATGCCCAGGGTGGGCCCAGCACGCCGTCCAACGCCGATGCCAAGTGCACCCGATGCCATGATCTGAAGGACGGCGGGTGGCGGACCAGCCGCGATCCGCGAGGGAACACCCTCTGGGTGAGCCCGCTGGGCCGCACCTATCGCAAACCGCCCGAGGCCATCACCCGGCCCATCGATCTCTCCCCGGCTGAACAGCGGCTTGCCGACCAGGCTGATCGGCCCCCTTGATCCACCGGCCGGTGGATGATGCCGGCTCCTCCCACCTTGGTGAATTCCTACCTTTGGCGAATTCCTCCCCTTGGTGGATCCTTCCTGCCTAGGTGGATCCTCCCTGCCTGGTGAAGGCGTCTGTTCTTCCGGTCTGATGAAGGCACCGGGGCACGGCTCGGTGGAATACACCTAGGTGGAAGGACACCTCAGTGGAAGGACACTGGGAGCATGTTCCGGACCCCTCGGCTGTTGCTGCGCCGCTGGCACGACTCCGACCGCGCGCCGTTCGCGGCGATGAACGCCGATCCGGAGGTGATGAAGCACTTCCCGGCCCCGTTGACGCGCGACGAGAGCAACGCCTTGATCGAGCGGATCGAGGCGGACATCGAGACGCGCGGGTTCGGCCTCTACGCGCTGGAAATGGCGGGCACCGGGGAGTTCATCGGGTTCACGGGCTTGTCGGTCCCGAGATTCCAGGCGCACTTCACCCCGGCGGTCGAGATCGGCTGGCGGCTCTCCCGGGCCGCCTGGGGCCGGGGTTACGCCACCGAGGCGGCTCGCGCCGCGCTGGAGATCGGGTTCACCCGACTGGGACTGGACGAGATCGTCTCCTTCACCACCCCCGCGAACGTCCGCTCCCAGGCCGTGATGCGTCGCATCCACATGGCGCGCGACGAATCCGGCGACTTCGACCACCCGCAGGTGCCCGTGGACAGCCCGCTGCGCCGGCACGTCCTGTGGCGGATCACCGCCGGTCGGTGGCGGGCCCTGGCCGATCACCAAACCATCGTCGAGCCCGAGACGCCGACTGGCCGATGATGCGACCCGACCGGCTGGGTACATGCCATACCCGTCAGGAAACCGTACTTCCCAGAAAACCTTGCTCCTCAGAAAGGCTCCTCAGAAAGCCGTGCCCGGCCGAAGACCGTGCCCAGCCGAAAGCCGTGCACATTAGGAAACCGCGTCCTCCAGAAACCGTGCTCCTCAGAAAGCCACGCTCAGCAGAAAGCCACGCCGTCAGGAAGAGGCCCCTCCGGCCCTGGCGTGGAAGCGCTGGTGCAGGTCGCGGACCTGCTCGGCAAGGTCCGGGATCGGGCCCTCCACCACCACACCGGGGACGATCTCCTGGACCGGCAGGCCGCGTACCGGGGCCGGTGGGGCGCCGAGTTCGGCGCGCCAGGCCGCCGTCTGCGCGGCGGAGCTCACGTAGACGATGCGGCCCAGCCCGGCCCAGCCGTGTGCGGCGGCGCACATCGGGCAGTGCTCGCCCGAGGTGTAGACGGTCGCCGCCGCCCGCGCCTCGGGGGTCATGTTCATCGCGGCCCAGCGCGCCAGTTCGAATTCCGGGTGCCGGGTCTCGTCGCCGGAGACCACCCGGTTGTGGTCCTCGCCGAGGACGGTCCCGTCCGCGGCGACGAGCACGGAGCCGAACGGTTCCTCGCCCGCCGCCAGGGCCTCGGTCGCCAGTTCCACGCAGCGGCGCAGGTGGCGCAGTTCGGCGTCATCCACCATCGGGACCTCCCCAGGTGCGATCTTCAGCGCATGCTAGCCCCGGGGACGGGCCCGGTCAGCCCACCGTCCAGGGGTCACCGAACGGCAGGTCCTTCGTCCAGCCCGCAGCCATCGGCACCGTCGCGGCGGGGTCGCTCGCGCGGGCGGGCCAGGTGATGCCCAGGCGCCGCCAGAAGTCGATGAAGACCCGGCACTCCCACAGCTCGTGATCGTCGTCCGGATGCGCCTTACGGTTCCGCTCCTCGCCGACCGCCAGGTAGCGGCCGACCACCTCCGGGTCGGCGCCGACGGCGGCGGCGAGCGCGGCCGGATCACCCGCACACCAGCCGGGCGGCTCCAGGTACTCGAACATGGCCTCCGGCACCGAGCACGACCGGTCGATGACCTCACCGCCGCGGGTCAGGGCGTGCAGCCAGTAGTCGTCGTCGTGGACGAAGACCGCGCCGGCCAGCCCGCCGATCTCGGTGGCGAGGTTGCGCGTCGCGGCACCGACCCCGAAGAAGTACACCGGCCAGAGCACCACCGACCAGCCGTTCACCGCCGCGTAGATCTCGGCGTCCTCGCCCGGCTCCCCGGCCGGCGCCGCGTGCTTCCGCAATGCGGCCTCCACCGTTTCGGACGATTCAACCTGGAACGCGGAGACTGCGAGGAACAAACCCATGCCGAGAGGATGCCAGCGCCCGGTGACGGCCCGGCGCGCTAGGGACCGAGCCGCTCGTCCAGCCTGGCCGGCCAGTCCCCCTCGGCCAGTTCGGCGGCGACGAGCACGTCCCGCCAGTCCGTCACGGCCAGGTCGAGCGCCGCGCGCAACCGCCGGAAGTCACCACCGGCCAGCAGGACGACCGCGGCCTGGACGCGCTCGCTCGCGAAGTGCGCCGCGTCGTACCCGGCCCGCCCCGGCAGCTCGGCAAGGGTCCGGAGGACCTCCTCTGCCGACCCCGGCTCGGAGAAGTCCCGCCGAACCCGTCGCTCCAGCCGCTCCGTCATGGCGCGATTCTCCCGCGCCCGAAGCCACCCGAACAGCCGGCATCACACCGAACCGACGCTCCGGCCCGCATCCGCACACGGCTGATCTTCAGGGTCCGCACCCGGCACCCGGCACCCGGCACCCGGCACCCGGCACCCGGCACCCGGCACCCAAGGATTTAGCAGCAGCCCCACAACGCCGCGGAAGCCTAAGCATGCGCTTTCACCGGCTGGCCGTTCAGCATCCGGTGCGCCAGAGCACCCCGAAAGCTGAAGGGTCGACGTGGAGAAGGGCTTCCCGCCGGAGGGGGGATAGGCTCGCCGCGGGTTTGATTTACCGTTTCATTCCACTTTGGGGTTATACGGCATGGCTGGGGGCGGCGATGGGTGACGGCGGTGTGGTGCGCCGGTTGGGGATGGGCGGGCTCGGCCTGGTGGTCCTAGCGGCTTCGGCGGCGTGCGGGTCCGCCCAGGCCGTCGGGTCCGC
This sequence comes from Actinomadura craniellae, assembly GCF_003289645.1. Lineage (GTDB taxonomy): Bacteria > Actinomycetota > Actinomycetes > Streptosporangiales > Streptosporangiaceae > Actinomadura_D > Actinomadura_D craniellae. The sequence continues at coordinate 29,077 of NZ_QLYX01000020.1, forward strand.
GCGGACCGGGCAGCGGCCCGCGCCGGACTCGGCCACGCCGTCGTCCCAGGTCAGCGTCCCGCCCGCCTGCCCCGAGGAGGGCGTCTCCATCAAGTCGGGGATCGCCGACGCCGCCATGGGCATCCGCGCCATGGAAATCACGATGGTCAGCTGCGACGGGCGGACCCACCGGGTGAACGGCTACCCGGCGATCCGCGTGCTGGACGAGGACTTCGAACCCCTCGGCGGCATCAGGCTCGATCGCGGGTTCACGTTCGGAGACAAGGACCCGGGGCCCCGGCCCCTGACGCTGCGGCCCGGCGACACCGCCCGGTCGGTCCTGTCCTGGCGCAACACGGTGACCCGCACGGACGTCCCGGCGGTCCGGGCCCCGTACCTGGCGGTCGCGCCGGCCGCCGGGGCGAAGTCACAGACCGTGCGCGTGGACGGCGGCCTCGACCTGGGGAGCACCGGAAGGCTGGGCGTCACCGCGTGGAGCGTCCGCCCGCCCCGCTGACCTCGGATCGGCGCCGGAACACGGGCACGGCGAGGTACGTCCCGAGGCCGGCGGACGGGCAGTATGGCCGGCATGGTGGACATACGCACCGCGCACACCGCCGAGTTGGACGCCGCCACGCTCGGGACGGCGCGGAAGCTGCTGCACGAGGTGTTCGAGGGCGACTTCGGCGACCACGACTGGGAGCACGCGCTGGGCGGGGTGCACGCGCTGGCGTGGGAGAACGCGGAGCTGATCGGGCACGCGTCCGTGGTGCAACGGCGGCTGCTGCACGGGGGACGGGCGCTGCGGGCGGGCTATGTCGAGGCCGTCGCGGTGCGGGCGGACCGCCAGGGGTCCGGGTACGGCGCGGCCCTGATGGACGCCCTGGAACGGGTGGTGCGCAACGCGTACGAGGTGGGGGCGCTGGCGTCCAGCGAGAGCGCGATGGGCTTCTACGCGGCGCGCGGCTGGCTGCCGTGGCGGGGGCCGTCCTCGGTGCTCGCGCCGGGCGGGGTCGAGCGGACGGAGGAGGACGACGATTGCATCTTCGTCCTGCCGGTGGCAGCCTCGCTGGACACGTCCGGCGAGATCATCTGCGACTGGCGGGACGGCGACGTCTGGTAGGCGCGAAGGAGGCAGCGTTGATCCGCTGGGCATGGGCGTTCATCGACCGTCCGCTGGAACGGTTCGAGGAGGGCGCGCGGTTCTGGACCGCGGTGACCGGAACGCACCTGTCGGCCCGGCGCGGCGACGCCGGGGAGTTCGCCACGCTGCTGCCGAAGACGGGCGACCCGTGCCTGAAGCTCCAGGGCGTGCTCGACGGCCCGGGCGGGATCCACCTGGACCTGGACGTCGATGACTTCCCGGCGGCCGTGCGGCGGGCCCGCGACCTGGGCGCCGCGGTCGTCGCCGAGGACCCGGACCTGGCCGTGCTGCGGTCGCCGGGCGGCCAGCCCTTCTGCCTGCGGCCCTGGGAGGGGAACACCGAACGGCCGCCCGTGACGGCGCATCCGGGCGGCGCCGCCAGCCGGGCCGACCAGGTGTGCATCGACATCGGGCCCGCCGCGCACGAGACCGAGGTGGCGTTCTGGACGGCGCTGACCGGCTGGGAGCCGCGCCCCACCAGCCGGCCGGAGTTCCACCGGCTGCTGCCGCCCCCGGAGTTGCCCGTCCACCTCCTGCTGCAACGGCTCGGCGAGGACCGGCCCGTGTCCGCCCACCTCGACCTGGCCTGCTCAGACGTGGCGGCGTTGCAGGCTCTGCACGAGGAGCACGGCGCCCGGTTCGTCGGCCGGTGGCCGAACTGGACCGTCATGCGGGACCCGGCCGGCGGCACCTACTGCCTGACGGCCCGCAAGCCGCAAGCCGGCTCACCGGCCGGCTGAACGGCGCTCAGCGCGCGGCGTCGTAGGCGGCGAGGGCTCGCTTGGTGGCCGACATCCGCCAGGCCTGCTCCAGAAGGCCGGTGATCTGGTCCCAGTCGGGCCCGCCGGAGAGGTCGACGCCCACCCAGCCTTTGGCGCCGAGGTAGGCGGGTGAGTAGTAGCGGCCGGGGCCGGCGGCGATCAGCGTCTCCTGTTCCCCCGGCGGCGCCTTCACGCAGAGCCCCAGCCGGTCGTCGCCGTGGTGGTCGACCAGCAGCCAGGCGATCCGCCGCCCGCGCAGCAGGTAGCCGGTGTGACCGCCGGACTCCTCGATCACCAGGCCGGGCAGCCCGGCCGCGAGCTCCGCCAGCCGTTCCCCGGCCCGCTCGGCGTCGGCCGCGTCCCAGTTCGCCATCCCGTCACCCTAGGCGGCCAGGTCCGCCGGCCGCCATGCCGTGCCGGAACGGCCGGTCGGCGGCCGAACGCCAGGTCGGATTCCCGCCGGACCGGCCGCCGGCGGACCGCGATGCTCGACTTCATGAACGAATTCGAGGACTTCGAGGACAAGGTGGCCCTGGTGACCGGCGGCGGCCGGGGCATCGGTGCGGCGGTCGCGGTGCGGCTGGCCGCGGGCGGGGCCCAGGTGGTGCTGACCTACGAGCGTGACGCCGAGCGGGCCCGTTCGGTGACCGACCGGATCGAGGCACTCGGCCGGAAGGCGCTGGCGATCCGGGCCGACAGCGCCGACACCGACGCGGTGACCGGTGCGGTGGACGAGGCCGTCGCGGCGTTCGGCCGGCTCGACATCCTGGTGAACAACGCGGCGGTCTTCCATGTCGCGCCGATCGAGGATCTGGGGCCCGCGGAGGTCGATCGCACCCTGGCGGTGAACGTCCGGGCACCCTACACGGCGGCCCGGGCGGCGGCGCGGCACATGACCGGCGGCGGCCGGATCATCAGCGTGGGCAGCAACATCGCCGAGCGGACGGCCTTCCCCGGGTTCACCCTGTACGCGCTGAGCAAGACCGCGCTGATCGGGATGACCAAGGGGTTGGCTCGCGAGCTGGGGCCGCGTGGCATCACCGCCAACCTGGTCAGCCCCGGGCCGACGGACACGGACATGAATCCCGCCGACGGCCCGAACGCCGACATGATCCGGAGCTTCACCGCCCTGGGCCGCTATGCCGAGCCGGAGGAGATCGCCGCCACCGTCGCCCATCTCGCCGGGGCCGGCGGCCGGTACATCACCGGCGCGACGATCCACGTCGACGGCGGTTTCACGGTCTGACCGCCGAACCGGGGCCCGTCCACAGGATGTGGACGGGCCCCGCCCCTTGTGTAAACCAGGGTTGACAAACACCCCGTTGTCAACCTAGTTTGACAACATGAGCGACGGAGTACAGCTCGCCCAGGAGGCGAGCAGCAGAGACCCCGCGGTGGGGCTGCGGGCGGTGCGGGCACTGCGCGAACTGTCCGAGCGGCTGGAAGCCCTCCAGGTGGACAACGCCCGGGAGCTGGGCTGGTCCTGGCAGGACATCGCGGCCTGCCTGGGCGTGAGCAGGCAGGCCGTCCACAAGAAGCACAGCGCGAGCCGGCGCATCATCAGGAAGGAGCGGTAACGGTGTTCGAGCGATTCCACCACGACGCGCGGCAGGCGGTCGTCCTCGCCCAGCAGGAGGCCCGCGCGCTGCGCCGGGACCACATCGGCAGCGAGCACCTGCTGCTCGCACTGGCCTCCCTCGACACCGGCCCGGGCCCCCGGGCGTTGCACAACCGCGGGCTCGACGTGACCGGGCTGCGCAGCCGGGTCTCCTGGCTCACCGACCCCTCCCTGGACCCCCTCGACCCCGGGGCGCTGGCCACCCTCGGCATCGACCTGGACGAGGTGCGCCGCATCACCGAAGAGAGCTTCGGCGCGGGCGCGCTGGACGGGCCGCGCGCCGCCCCACGCGACCGCAAGGGGCACCTCCCGTTCAGCCGGGAGGCTAAGAAGGTGCTCGAACTGTCCCTCCGGCAGGCGATCCGGCTCAAGCACCGGAGCATCGACTCCGGCCACCTCCTGCTCGGCCTCCTCCAGGTGGACAACGCCCTGGTGACCCGCCTGCTGCGGGACTCCGGCGTGGAGCCCGACACCCTCCGCGCCGACGTCACCCGCCTGCTCACCGAGGCCGCGTAACCCGGGGCCCGGCGCCCGGGGACACTGGGCGGGCGAACATCCTTTCCCGGTCCGGGCATGGGGCCGGATCCACGTTTCGGGCGATGAACCCCTCCCCCCGTTCGTCCGGGACGGCCGCGGGAAGGACCCGGGCACCCGGCCGTCCCCCACCCCCCGGAGAAGACCATGACCCCCGCCGCACGAAGAGCCCGCCGCGTCGCCGCGCCCGCCCTCGCCGCCGTCCTGGCGTGGTCCGGCACGGCGCCGGCGCACGCCGCCACCCCCGAGTTCGACTTCACCCGGCCCGAGACCGTCGCCACCGGGCTGGAGGTGCCCTGGGGGCTGGCCTTCCTGCCAGGCGGCGACGCCCTGGCGGCGGAACGGAACAGCGGCCGGATCATGCGGCTGCGCCCCGGCGCGGCCCCGGTGCAGGCGGCCCGGCTGACCGGTGTCCGGGCGTCCGGGGAGGGCGGCCTGCTGGGGCTGGCCGTCTCCCCCGACTACGCCACCGACCAGTACGTCTACGCCTACTACACCGCCACCTTCGACAACCGGATCGTGCGGTTCAGGCTGTCCAGCCCCGGGCTGCGCACGGTCGTCGTTTCGGGCATCCCGAAGTCCTCCATCCACAACGGCGGCCGCATCCATTTCGGCCCGGACGGGATGCTCTATGCCGCCACCGGCGACGCCTCCACGGGCGGCAACGCGCAGAACCCGCAGAGCCTGGGCGGGAAGATCCTGCGGATGACCCCGACCGGGGCCCCCGCCCCGGGCAACCCCACCCCGGGCTCCCGGGTCTACTCCCTGGGCCACCGCAACGTGCAGGGTCTGGCCTGGGACGCGGCGGGGAACCTGTACGCCGCCGAGTTCGGCCAGAACACCTGGGACGAGATCAACCACATCGTGCCCGGCGGGAACTACGGCTGGCCCCAGGTCGAGGGCACCGGCGGCGCGCCCCAGTACCGCGACCCCATCGTCACGTGGACTCCCGCGGAGGCGTCCCCGAGCGGCATCGCCGTCGCGGGCGACACCCTCTACGCGGCCGGGCTGCGCGGCCGGCGGCTGTGGACGGTCCCGCTCGACGGCGCGGGCGGCACCGCCGGCGCCCCCACGGCGGTCCTCCAGGGTGCCTTCGGCCGGCTGCGCACGGTCGCCGTCGACCCGGCGGGCCGGCTGTGGGTGACGTCGAGCAACCGCGACGGCCGCGGCACCCCGGCGACCGGCGACGACCGCGTCGTCCGGTACTCCCCGGTCGCCCCGTAGCCGCGCGCCGGGTCGACGATTCGCCCCGATCGGGGACAAGCCTCCCTGGATGAATAATTAGCATTCACATTAATTGCCCTGCCCCGGCAAATACCCCCAATTAGGACACGGATCAGCACCCCGGAAGTTTCCGATCAAGCGCAGCGGATATCTAGCAATCGTCTTGGGGCATCCATAATGGCGGTCAGGGGGGCGAAGCATGAATTTCCGGCGGCTGAGCATACTTGCGGTCGGACTCGCCCTCCTCTTCGCCGCATCCTGCGGCGGAGGCGAGAAAACCCAGCTGACCAGGAGCGTCTCACTGCCCCTGCAGTCGAGCGGGCTGCCCGTCGGCGGTGCCGCCCGGTCCCAGGCCACGGACGTGGCCGAAACCCAAATCACCTTGCAACAACTGCAGGAAATAGCCAAGGCCTGCGGGCGAACAGTCGAAATCACCAGTGCGGACCGGGGCTCCTGCGCGCGCTCCATCGAGCGGGTCATGCGCTCGTTCCCCCAGCCCGGTCCCACGAGCACGACCGCTCCCGGCGCCTGGCGGTGCAGGCCGTCCGCCCCGTGCCTGAAGATCTACAACGCCGCCGGCCTGGGCGTGGGCCAGGCCGGATACGTAGAGATCACCGACAGCCGGCCGGAGGGCGAGTCACGGTGCGGTTCGGGACCCGACCACGTGTGCATGCGGATCGGGCTGAAGACCACGGGAGCGCTCCAGAAGATCACCGAAGCGGTCCGGTCCGCCAGTGGCTCGCCGGTCCGGCCACCGGACCCGACTCCCGTACCGAAACCGCCGACCACCGCCCCGCCGCCGACCGCCTCACCGACCGGATCGCCGCCGGCCACCCCGAGCAACGGCCCCGAAACGCCGCCGAACGGCGACCCGAGCGGCGACCCGAGCGAGGGCCCGGACGGCGACCCGAGCGAGGAGCCGAACGGCGACCCGAGCGGGGAACCGGACGAGGATGAAGGCGGAGAACCGGCGCCTCCGGCGAACACCTGAGCGCGTGCCCGGCAACGACCTGGGAGGGGGCGAACCATGGATCTTCGATTGCTGGTCGTGCTCATGATCGGGGCCTCCGTCCTCTTCACCACGTCGTGCGGGGGCGGCGAGGACCCGCCCTCGAAAAGCGTGCCCCTGCCCTTGCAGTCGAGTGGCCTGCCCATCGGCGGTGACGCCCGGGCCCGGGCCACGGACGTGACCGAGACCCGCCTCACCGAGCAACAGCTGCAGGAGATATCCGAGGCGTGCGGCAGAACGGTGGAGATCACCAACGCGAGCCAGGACACCTGCGCGCGCACCGTCCAGAAGACCCTGGACTCATCGGGCAAGCAGCCGTGCGGGCCATCCGACGTGTGCTTGAAGTTCTACACCAGCCCAAAGGGGAGCCCGGGCCCGCCCGGCTACTTCGAGGTCGTCGACGAGCGGCCGGGGGGCGAGTCGCAGTGCGACTCGGGACCCGGTCGCGTGTGCATCCGAGTCGGGTGGAAGAACCGGAAGGTGCTCGAACAGATCACCGCACCGGCACGGCCTTCGGCACCCCGGAACGGGACCCCGCCGGCCCGGACCACGGAGCCGGCCCCCGCGCCGAGCGCGCCGGTGACCGAACCCGAGGAGCCGCCGGACGAGGAACCTCCGGACGAGGGGCCGGAGAGCCCCCCGGACGGGGAACCGACGAATCCGGCGAGTCCCTGAGCGCGTGCCCGGCGACGGTCAGAGCGGCCTGGACCGGCTGGTCGGCTTCGCCGGCCACGTGCTGGCGCCGACCGGCGTCCTGACGGCGGTCCTGTACTACTTCGGCTACCTGCACGAGAAGCAGTTCTTCGAGTACTTCGGCGTGGACCTCGGCAGCATCGGCTTCTCGACAACGGACTACCTGCTGCGCGGTGCCGGTTCGCTGTTCTCCCCGCTGGCGACGGTGGTCGTCGCCGGATCGCTGGCCGTCATCGCCCACCACCTGCTCGCCTTCCTGCTGGACCAGCTGAGCGCCACCTGGCGGCGGACCGTGTGGGTGTCCCTCGCCGTGCTGGCACTCGTCCTGCTGGTGGCCGGAGTGGTCGGGCTGCGGCACCGCGGACAGGTGGTCCCCACCCCCCTGCTCGGGGACGCCCTCGTCGCGGCGACGGCGCTCGGCGGCGGCGCCCTGCTGCTGGAGTACGTCACGGAGAGCGCACGGACCCACGAGGCGGTCCCCGAGAGGTGGGCGGCGATCCTCACCTCGACCCGGAACGTCCGCCGCGCCCTGTCCGTCGGTCTCGCCCTGATCGCCGCCTTCTGGGCCACCGCCACCATCGCGCACCGGCACGGGATCGAGTCCGCCCGCGCGGTCGAGGTGACGCTGCCCATCCGGTCGCAGGCGATCGTGTACAGCCGCGACCGCCTGCAGATCGCCGGCCCGGGGGTGGTGCGCACCGAGGTCGGTGGCCGGGATTCGGCCTTCCGCTACCGGTACAACGGCCTGCGCACACTCGTGCACACCAGGGACCACTGGTTCCTGCTGCCGGCCGGCTGGACGAGGCACAACGGGGCGTCGGTCGTGATGCTGCCCGACGCGCAGCGCGACATCCGGGTGGACCTGGCCCCCTGAGCCTCAGCCGCCGGCTTGAAGGGACTGGACGAAGGCGGCGAGCTCGGCGATGATCCACTCCTGGACGGCGCCCTCGACCACGGGGCGACGGGCTACTGCGCGAGCGGCAGCACCTCGGCGCCGGGCAACTCGGCCAGGGCCTTGCCGGGGAGCAGCAGCTTGGAGCGGCGCAGGCCGGAGCCGACCACCACCTCGGACCGCTCGATCACCGCCGCGTCCACCAGGATCGGCCAGCCCGCCGGCAGGCCGAGCGGCGTGATGCCGCCGTACTCCATGCCGGTCAGCGAGGTCGCCTGGTCCATCGGCGCGAACGACGCCTTGCGCGCCTCCAGGTGCCGCCGCACCACCCCGTTCACGTCCGCCCGGGAGGTGGCGAGCACCATGCACGCCGCGTACCGGACCTCGCCGCCCCGCTTCGCCGCGACGATCACGCAGTTGGCGCTGGTGTCCAGGGGCATCCCGTAGCGCTCGCAGAACTCCGCCGTGTCCGCCAGCGCCGGATCGATCTCCGCCACCCGGACGTCGTCGCGCAGCGCGGGCCGCACCGGCTCCGCCACCAGGTCGGGCCGGTCCGCAGCCGGCACCCAGTTCAGGTCCATGCCGCCGATCGTAGAGACCCGTGCGCACCACTTTCACCGGACCCGCGACACGGACTTCATTTCGGCGCGGGAGATGCTGGGGACGGCTAGAGTTCCCCAATGATCGAGGCCCGGGAAGCATGGAACACGCTGCACGCGGCGGGAATCCTGCACGCCGTGTGGGAGGCGCACGAGGCGACGACCCGCACCGTGTTCGGTGCGCTGAGCCGGGCCGAGGGGTTCAAGGAGCGGTCGTTCGGCTACACCGCCTTCGACGTGCTGGAGTCCCGGCTCGACCAGGTGTTCGGGGTGGGGACGGCCGAGCCGCTGGCGGTCCGCGACGACCTGAACGGGTCGCCGGGGTGGCGGCACGGGCCGTACCGCCTCCTGCTGCGGCGCTACGACCTCGGCGCGATCGACGAGATCCGGTGGGACAAGGCCAGCCCGACCAAGCAGGCCGTCGCCAAACAGCAGTTCGCCGAGGACCCGCAGCTCGCGCTGGACCTGGGCACCCCGCTGCGCCCCGCCACGCCCGACCCGGTCACGCTGGTGCTCGCGCACAGCGCCAGCGAGGAGCCACTGGAGCTGGAGCTGTTCCTGGGCCGTCCCCGGTTCAACGACGACGGCGGCCGGCCGTGGCACTGGCGGTCGCAGGTCGACCGCGCCGCCCTCGGCCCCGACCCGCGGCGCGCCGTCGAACCCACCGAGCCGCTGTGGAGCGACGAGGAGATCCCCGTCCCGCTGCGGCTGCGCGACCGCGCGGCCGGGAGCGCGGAAACAGCGTGAACGACGGTGACGAGCCGGCCTCCGGACGGGTGGCCGAGGCCCGGCTGCTGTTCGACTGCGGGCGGCTGACCCTGGCCCGCCGGCTGCGCGGGCTGCGCAAGAACCAGCTCGCCGAGGCGGTGGGCACCACGCCGACCGCGATCGGCCAGTACGAGGCCGGCGTGCACCGCCCGTCGGAGCGGACGCTGGCCCGGCTGGCCCTGGCGCTGGGCGTCCCGGTGGAGTTCTTCCACGCCGGGCACGGCGCCCCGGCACCCGGCGACGCGCACTTTCGGTCGCTGCGCTCCACCACCCAGATCGAACGCGACCAGGCCCTGGCGTACGGCCGGATCGCCGCCGACATCGCGGCCGTCCTGGAGGGCCTGGTCGAGTTCCCGCCCGTCGCCGTGCCCGAGCACCCCGTGCCGCCCGACGAGATCGCCGGGCCGGGGCCGGTGGCGGCGGCCCGGCTGGCCCGGCGGGCGCTGGCCGCGGCGCCCGGGCCGGTCCCGCACCTGGTGCGCCTGCTGGAGACGCACGGCGTCGTCGTCATCGTGCTGCCGCCGTGCACCGAACGGGTGGACGCGTTCAGCGTCGGCGCCCACCCCCGCCCGATGGTGCTGTTCAACCCGGCCAAGGGCGACTACTGGCGCAACCGGTTCGACGCCGCCCACGAGCTGGGGCACCTGGTCATGCACGCGGACGCGGAGCCCGGCGCCAAGGTGGTCGAAGACCAGGCGCACCGGTTCGCCGCCGAGTTCCTGCTGCCGGAGGCCGAGGTCGCCGACCGGCTCCCCCGCACCGCCGACTGGTCTCGGCTGGCCGCGCTCAAGGCCGAGTGGGGGGTCAGCATGGCGGCGCTGCTGTACCGGGCCCGCACCCTGGGCGTCATGAAAGAGGTCACCTACCGCAACGCGATGGCGGCCATGAGCTCGCGCGGCTGGCGGCGCCGGGAGCCCGGCCCCGCCCGCGCGCTGGAGACGCCCTCGATGCTCGCCCGGGCGTGCGAGCTCGCCGCCGTGACCGGCACCGACCGCGACGCGATCGCCGAGCGCGCCCGGGTGACGCGCGGCGACCTGGACCTGCTGGTGCCCGACCGCACCCGACCGGTACTGGACTGAGCTCGACCGCGCCCGACCGAACCCGGCCGCACGCGACCGCACTCGGCTGCACCCGACCGGTACTGGACTGAGCTCGGCCGCATCCGGCTGGACCCGGCCGCACTCGGCTGCACCCGGCTGCACCCGACCGGTACTGGACTGAGCCCGGCTGCACCCGACCGGACCCGACGAAAACCGGGCGACTTCCCCGCCGGCACGCGGAACACTGGGCGGGTGCGCATGCTGCTGTCCGGAATCGTGGGATCCACCGCCTACGGGCTGGCCACGACCGGCTCGGACATCGACCGGCTGGGGGTGTTCGCCGCGCCCACGGCCGAACTGCACGGGCTGCACCCGCCGCAGCAGTCGATCGTCACCACCGCGCCGGACCGGACCATCCACGAGGTGGGCAAGTGGTGCTCGCTGGCATTGGCCTGCAACCCCACCGTGACGGAGCTGGTCTGGCTGCCCGAGGAACTGTACGAGGTCGGTTCCCCGCTCGGCGACGAGCTGATCGAGCTGCGCCGGGCGTTCCTGTCGGCGCGGCGGGTACGGGACGCCTACCTCGGCTACGCCACCCAGCAGTTCAACCGGCTGGCGGCCCGCGGCGACGGCTCGTTCTCCGCCGACACCCGCAGGCGCACCGCCAAGCACGCCCGGCACCTGGCCCGGCTCGTCCACCAGGGCCGCGACCTGTACGCCACCGGCGAGCTGACGGTCCGGCTGGCCGACCCGCAGTGGTTCCACGACTTCGGCGAGAAGGTCGCCGCCGGGAACCTCGACGTCGCCCGGGAGATGCTCGCGGCGGTCGAGGCGGACTTCGCCCGGATCCACACCCCGCTGCCGGACCGACCGGACGAGCCGGCGGTCGAACGCTGGCTGCGCAAGGTCCGCTCCGCCCACTACGAGCGCCCGCCGACCGGCGAGGTGTTCCTGGTCGACATCGACGGCACCGTGGCGCTGATGGACGACCGCAGCCCGTTCGAGTGGCACCGGGTCGGCGAGGACGCGCCGAACGTCCCGGTCGTCTCGGTGGTCCGGGCGCTGGCCGCGGCGGGCCACCGGATCATCTACATGTCGGGCCGCTCCGAGGAGTGCCGGGCGGCGACGGGCGTGTGGATCGCCCAGCACATCGGCGTCCCGGGCGAGGCCCTGTACATGCGGCGGGCCCGCGACAACCGGCCCGACGAGGTGGTCAAGCGCGAGCTGTACGAGCGCTGGGTGGCCCCGGTGCACGAGGTCACCGCCGTGCTGGACGACCGTGCGAAGGTCGTCGCCATGTGGCGGGCCCTCGGCCTGACCGTCCTCCAGGTGGCCGAGGGCGACTTCTGATCCCCCGCCCTACTGGGCCAGGTAGAACGGCGGGTGGTCGAAGGAGGCCGTGCACTGGAAGAAGCCGCCGTGGCTGAACTGGCTGATCTTCAGTCCGGTGGGCTCGTGGGCGTCGCGGTACTCGGCGGTGCCCGGTGCCAGGTGTTCCTCCTCCAGGGGCTGCCAGCGGGTCTCGCCCGGGCGGCCGTACCACTCGGTGCTGTCGAGCTGGAGCAGCAGCCCGGCCGGCGCCCCGCAGGTCCCGCACTCGGTCGGTGGCATGTCGGTGACCTCCCACGACATGCCACCGCCGACCTTGCAGCCGGGCACCACCGACAGCCAGTCCTGGTAGAGGGGCTCGCCCGCGTCCCACCCCTTCAGCCGCACCTGGAGCTCGGGGGGCAGTTCCTCGTGCCAGGGGTACTCGGTCACCCGCTCGGGGTGGAGCGCGCACGGCCGGGGGACGTAGCTGGTGTCGGCCACCAGGTGCGGGACGGGTGGCTCCGCCAGCACCTCCGTGACCTCGTCCGCGCGCCGCCAGATCAGGCGGAACGCCGGGTTGTACGACGTCGCGGGGTGGTGGCCGGGGCACCACAGCAGCTGGAACAGGTCCTTGCCGGGCGGGAAGGCCAGTTCCGGGAGGTCCGCCGCGTACAGCTGGGCGACCGCGGTCATCGCCACCGGCCGCTCGGGTGCCACGTTCCGGCCGGAGCCCACCGCGTATTTGGGCTCGGCGCAGTGCGGCCACTCCTCGCCGGCGGGCCACAGGAACGGTCCGCCGATATGGCTGTCGCGGACTCCTGGCGAGCCGGGCCGCGGGTGCAGGCGCACCACGGTCCGCGCGTACGCCCCCATCCCCGGGACCTCCCGGGCCACGTCCACCGGTGAGGTCTTCGTCGTACGGATCACCGCGCCATTCTCACGGCACCCGGAGCCCGTTCCCCAGACCCCGAGGTGAAACATGTGCAGGTCCACCTCCGCCGCTGGTCGCGGCGCCCAATGCGGCACATTTCCCGGCCTCCGGGGGTGACTGTTTGTCAACTCACCGCACATTCCGGAGCGGGATGCCCGGTGTAATCTCGGCACCCCGTGCCATAACGAGGAAGGGCGAAGTCATGAAGTACCGGACCCTCGGCCGTACCGGAGTGCGAGTCAGCCCCCTCTGCCTGGGCGCGATGATGTTCGGCGCCTGGGGCAACCGCGACCATGACGACTGCGCGCGGATCATCCACCGGGCGCTGGACGCGGGCATCAACTTCATCGACACCGCCGACGTCTACTCCGGCGGGGAGTCCGAGGAGATCGTCGGCGCGGCGATCAAGGGCCGGCGCGACGAGGTCGTGCTCGCCACCAAGTTCCACGTGCCGATGGGCGAGGACCCCAACCGGCAGGGCAGCTCGCGCCGCTGGATCGTCACCGCGGTGGAGGAGAGCCTGCGCCGGCTCGGCACCGACCGCATCGACCTGTACCAGGCGCACCGGCCCGACCCGCGGTGCGACGTCGAGGAGACCCTGGCGGCGCTGGACGACCTCGTCCGTGCGGGCAAGGTGCTGTACGTGGGCAGCTCCACGTTCCCCGCGCACGAGATCGTCGAGGCGCAGTGGGCGGCCGAGCGGCGCACCACGGTGCGGTTCGTCTGCGAGCAGCCCCCGTACTCCATCCTGAGCCGGGGGATCGAGGCCGACATGCTGCCCGTCGCGCGCAGGTACGGGATGGGTGTGATCCCGTGGAGCCCGCTGGCGGGGGGCTACCTGTCGGGCCGGTTCCGCAAGGGCGTCGAGCCCGAGCCGACCCACCGCGACATGATCAACCGCGCGACCGGGCGTGACGCCGCCGGGCCCGGGCAGGACGCCAAGCGGGCCGCCGCCGAGGAGCTGGGCGAGCTGGCCGAGGCGCACGACCTGACCGTGATCGAGATGGCGCTGGCCTTCGTCCTCAACCATCCGGCCGTCACCTCGGCGATCATCGGCCCGCGCACCATGGAGCAGCTGGAGTCCCAGCTCAGCGCGCCGGACGTCACGCTGTCCGCGGAGCTGCTGGACAAGATCGACGAGATCGTCCCACCGGGCACCACCCTCAGCCAGGCCGACAACAGCTACGCGCCGCCGGGCCTCCTCCCGTACAACCGCCGCCGCTGAGGCCAGACGAACGGTACGGCCGGGCTGTCGGCGTTCACCCGGCCGGTGTGCGATTTGCGCAAAAGGTTGGCCCTCGTGGTGAACCGCGGCAGCTCACGGGCAGGGCGATCCCGCATCCACAAGGAGGTTCGCCCTATGTCGTTCAACCCGCTGGAGCATCGCGGGATCCCGCTGGAGGACCAGGTGCGCAGCTGGCGTGAGCTGGACGTCACGCCCGTCGATCCCGACCACACCGACTCCTACACCAAGTGCCGCATCATCACGATGAACGGCATCGAGACCGAGGCCATCTTCTTCAGCCACCACTTCAGCCGGTTCTGCCCCGACATGGACGTGCGGCGGCAACTGGCCGAAGTCCGGTACATCGAGCAACAGCAGCAGAAGACCGTCAACTGGCTGCTTCCCGGCCAGGCGTCGGTGCTGGAGACGACGCTCTCCTACGAGCAGGTCGCGGTGGACCTCACCGCCTGGGTCGCCCGGATGGAGCCCGACCCGTACCTCACCCAGGCGTACGAGTTCGGCGTGCTGGAGGACTTCGACCACCTGTACCGGTACGCCAACCTCTACGAGATGATCGAGCACCGCAAGGCGGAGAAGGTCGTCGACCAGGTCACCGAGGTCATGCCGGGGCGGCCCACCAAGCTGCACCACCGGCACCCCTACGACAACGTCCGGGACCCCTACGACCGCACCAAGGCCGCGCCGATCTCCAAGCTGCACGCGCTGACGGTCATGGCCGCCGAGCAGCAGACCATGAACTTCTACATGAACGTCGGCCCGGAGTACATGGAGCCGATCGCCCGGCAGCTCTACCAGGAGATCGGGCTCGTCGAGGAGGAACACGTCACGCACTACGAGTCGCTGCTCGACCCGGGCGAGACCTGGTGGGAACGGCTCGTCAACCACGAGTACAACGAGTGCTACATGTACCACTCCATGATGCAGACCGAGTCGGACCGCCGGGTCAAGGCGATCTGGGAGCTGCACCTGAACATGGAACTGGAGCACCTGCGCATCGCCTGCGAGCTGATGCGCCGGCACGACGGCCGCGACCCGGAGAGCATCCTCGCGCCCGAACTGCCGACTCCGGTCACCTTCGAACCCAACAAGGAGTACGTGCGGAACCTGCTCGCCACCCAGATCGACCTGACGACGCTGGGCGCCGGCTACGTCCGGGAGGCGCACGAGCGCTTCGAGAAGATGCAGGAGCGCCTGAACGCCGGCGAGAAGCCGTCCAGCGAGCGGGTCATCGACGAGCACCGCGACATGTTCTCCGACGAGTACCGGCTGCAGACCGAGGGACCGCACCCGATCAGGAGCCTGCGCGAGCCGGTGGGGAGTGCACGATGAAGACCAAACAGGAACTCGACATCGTCGATCTGCTGATCGAGCAGCACGCCCGGATCCGCGACCTCTTCAGCGAGGTCGAGTCGAGCTCCGGGGAGGGCCGCCGGACCGCGTTCCAGCGGCTCACCCGGCTGCTCGCCGTGCACGAGACCGCCGAGGAGGAGATCGTCCACCCGATCGCGCGGCGCACCCTGGTCGGCGGCGAGGGGCTGATCGCCGACCGGTTGCGCGAGGAGCGCGACGCCAAGCACATGCTCGCCGAACTCGACGGCATGGACACCGACGACCCGGAGTTCATGCCCAAGCTCAACGAGCTGCGCGTCGCGGTGCTCGACCACGCCCGCGCCGAGGAGCGGTACGAGTTCTACCGGCTGCGCGGCACGTTCAGCGAGACCCAGCGCCGCGGCATGGCCGCCGCGCTCAAGGCCGCCGAGGCCACCGCGCCCACCCACCCGCACCCCGGGACGGAGAGCGCGAAGAAGAACCTCGCCGCGGGGCCGCTGGTCGCTCTCGTCGACCGGCTTCGCGACGCCATCCGCAACTCCTGAACCGATCCGCCGCGGGCCCGTGCGACGCGCGGGCCCGCCCGGCCGGGATTTCCCGTTCACCACCCCGGACGTCACTCACGGTCATAGCATCGTCACCGAAGGTGCGGCGCCGTCCGGTGGTGCCGGTTCTGTCGAGCGGGAGCGAGTAGCGGATGAGCGAGGTCCTGCACATTGTGGCGGCGGTGCGCGCGGAACTGGCCGCGGAGTTGCGCGACCGCGTCCGGGGCCGGCTGTACGAGCGGTCGCCCGAGTGGCTGATCGAGCAGTTGCTCGACCTCGCCCTGGCCGAGGACGGCGCCGCGGGGTCGCTCGGCCTGCCCAGCATCCCGCACCAGGCGCCGCCGCCGGCCGTGGAGGAGGACGGCGAGGGCGGCGCCCTCGACGACCAGGGCCCCTAGGCGGGCCAGTCCGACCCCTGGATCACCTCGACGAAGTCGATGTGCCGGAAGCCGGGCACGAAGTGTTCGAGGACGTCGGCGTTGACCGTCCCGAAGGTGGTGTCGGGGCGGTCCTTGAAGCCCTCGGTGAAGGCGGCGAGGATCTGGCGCTTGAAGTCGGGGCGCGGGTGCGCGGCGGTGACGGCGGCGATGTCGTCGGGGTTCAGGTCGCGGTAGCCGATGCCGAGCACGTCGGTCTCCACCCCCGCCGTGACCAGCGCCACCTCCGGCTCCAGCCGGTACGGGATCTCCGGGGTGGTGTGCAGCGCGATCCCCTCCCACACCAGCCGGACGGCGGATTCCGGCAGGCCGTGCGCGGTCAGGAACCGCCGTGCCTCGTCGGCCCCGTCGATCTCGAACCGCTGGTCGGTGCGCCGGTAGGTCTCGGTCAGCCCCAGGTCGTGGAACATCGCGCCGACGTAGAGCAGTTCGGGGTCGGCCGACAGGCCGAGCCGCCTGCCCTGCAGCGAGCCGAAGAGGAACACCCGGCGGGAGTGGTGGAACAGCAGCGGCGAAGCCGCCGCCCGGACGAGTTCGGTGGCCTCCGCGGCCAGCGCCGAATCGGGAACCCCGATACCCGCGATCGTCTCGGCCATGCCCGTACCCCCTCAGCCGGATGCACTCTGACCTGGCTGTTCCCCTTCCCGGAAATGCCGGGTCGGCACGGGATCGGCCGAAAACGGCTCAGGACTCCTGGAGCACCGACAGGACGTTTCGCCGCCGTGCCGAGCCTCACATCCGCCACCGACAGAACACCGGGATCGGGAACCTGGCAGGGTATGGCGGCATGGCGAATGTTGAGGACTACCGCGCGACGTTCGAGATGGTCGACGTCGACGGCGACGGCTACATCTCGGCGGCGGAGCTGAAGAACCTGATGAGCGCGCTGGGCCAGGAGATCACCGACAGCCGGGCGGTCGAGGTGATCGTGGAGGGCGACCGCTCCCGGGACGGGAAGCTTTCTCTGGAGGAGTTCGCCCAGTTCGTAGCGTCATACGGGATTTAACCGGCGCATACGGGTTTTACCGGCCGGGAACGGGCATGAAGGCTGCCGCGTTCTCAGTGAGTCCCATCAGCCGCCAGAGGCGGGTGGGGCTCACGTTGCCCGTGCGTCCGGATGGAGAGTGTGGACATCGTTACCCCCCGCCCATCCGGAACGCTTCGCCCTGCCCAGGGCCGGCTGGTCTGGCTCGACGCGCTGCGCGGGCTGGCCGCGCTGGCCGTGGTGTTCGAGCACTCGCTGGACGCCCTGCTGCCGGAACTGCGCCAGGCCGTCAGCCCCTCCTTCGACTTCGGCAGATACGGCGTCTTCGTCTTCTTCCTGGTCAGCGGCTACGTGGTGCCGGCCTCGCTGGAACGGCGCGGCAGCGTGCGCGAATTCTGGATCGGCCGGCTGTTCCGCATCTACCCGCTCTGGGCGGTGGCGGCGGCGATCGGCCTGGCCTTCGCGCTGGCCGAGGTGTACTGGGGGCTGAACCAGCGGCTCGCCGAGCGGCCGTGGACCTCCGCGCTGGCGCACCTGCTGATGCTCCAGGACCTGCTCCAGACACCCAACGTGCTCAACGTGTTCTGGACGCTCTCCTACGAGATGGCGTTCTACCTGCTGGTGACCGCGATGTACGTCGCCGGGGTGCACCGGGCCAGCGCGCACACCGCGCTCGGCTTCGGCGCCGGGGCGGTCGCGGTGGTGGCGCTGGCCCCGCTGTTCCCGCTGGCCCTGCCCGCCGGCGTCGGCACCGTGTACGCCGTGGCGGCGCTGCTGGTCGCCGGGCTGGCGGCCGTGCTCACCCGCGACCCGCTGCTGCGGCGGGGCGGCGCGGCGGTGCTGGCCGCGGTGCCACTGGTGCTGCTGGTGCTGAACAGCCGGATCGGCGCGGCCGAGAGCCTGGCGATCGTGGCCACCATGTTCGCGGGGACGGCCGTGTACCGGATCGAGCGCGGGACGCTCGGCCCGTGGGCCTGGTGGGCGGTCGGGCTGGTCCCCGTGCTGTCGGTCGCCGCCGGTGTGCTGGCCGGCCGCCCGGTGGGCTGGTGCGCCGCGATCACCGCGGCCTGGCTGACCTTCGGGGCCGGCCGGGCGCTGCGCGGGCGGCGCCTGCCCCGGCTGCTGCCCTGGCTGGGGCTGATCAGCTACTCCGTCTACCTGCTGCACCAGGTGGTGCTCCAGGTGATCCGGCGGATGATCGGCGATCCGGCGGCGCTCTCGGGCTGGGAGCGGCTGGGCTGGGGGGTGGTGGTGCTCGCCGCCGTCCTCGGGGTCGGCGCGGCGTCCTACCGCCTGGTGGAGCGGCCCATGCAGGACCTCGGCCGCCGGGCGGCCCGGGCCTCCCGGCGCCGGACGGGTGAAGCGGGCCGGTCCCCCGCGCCCGGTCCGGCCCGCCCCGTACGGGCACGCTGACCGCCGCCCCCCGCAGCGGTATTTGGGGGCGGCGATCGCGCGCCTCGTTCCATGAGACGCACCGGGAGGTCCGGGCGTTCACGGATCACGGCAAAATCCTTTGCCTTACTTTTACCTTGACTGTGCGGCCTCCGGTTCCCGCTGGTGGATTCGGCTCTTCCGGCCTGCATCTGGCTCTCTATCAACGCGAACCGGCGTGGTCTACCGTGCACGGCACCCGGTGAGAGCCGCGCGGGAAAGGAACTCCATGAGAGCCGAACTCCTCGCCTTCTGCGCGACCGCCTGCTACTACCTGAGCTACGCGATCTGGAAGATCGCGGCCGAGCGGATGCCCCCGCTGCGCGGGACCAGGCCCTTCCACCTGGCCTGGCAGGGCGTCACCAGCGCCTGGTGGTGGCTCGGCCTGATGGTCACCCTCGGCGGGGTCGCCCTCCAGATCGCCGCGCTGCGGACGCTGCCGCTCGCCGTGGCAGTCCCGATCTTCGTGGCCAGCCTCGTCTGCCTGCTGATCCTGGCCATGGTGGGCTTCGGGGAGCGGCTGAACTCCCGGGAATGGCTCTGCCTGGGCCTGTTCGCCGGGGCGGTGCTGCTGGTGGTGCTGTCGGTGGAGGAGGTCCCCCGGCTCTCCGGCACGTCGGTCTCCGTCCTGCCGGTACTGGCCGTCGTCGTCCCGGCGGTGGCGATCCCGGTGCTGCTGTTCGTCCTCGACGGCCGCTCCCCCGAAGGGCGGCACGCCCGGCCGATCGCGGGCGTCGTCTACGGCATCGGCACCGGCGTGCTCAACGGCACCGCCGAGCTGATGATCAAGGGCATCGCGGACCTGTACCGCGACGGCGAGGGCGTCGCCGACATCGCCGCCACGCCCTACCCGCACGCCCTGCTGGTCACCGCGATCACCGCCTTCATGATGATCCAGGTCGCGTTGCAGCGTTACCGGATGGCGGTGGTCATCTCGGTCGGGACGGTCATCGCGCAGGGGCACCTGCTGCTCACCGGAACGCTGCTGTACGGCGAGGCCCTGCCGCGGGACCCCGGGGCGGCCGTACTCCGGGTGCTGGCCCTGGCTACGGCCGTCGCGGCCGTCCTGCTGTTCCCCCGGCAGGAGGACCCGGCGCTGACCCGGCGGCACCGTTCCCAGCCCGCCCCCGGCCCGGTCAGTCCAGCTTCGTGATCTCGAACTCCCCGGCGGCGACCTGCCGCCGCAAGGTCGCCTTCGAGAACTTGCCGACCGAGGTCTTGGGTACCTCGGTGATGAGCGTCCAGCGCTCGGGCAACTGCCACCTGGCCACCCGCTCGGCGAGGAAGTCGCGCAGTTCCGCGAAGGCGACCTGGTGGCCCTCGCGGACGACCACGGTGGCCAGCGGGCGCTCGCCCCACTTCTCGTCCGGGACGCCCACCACCGCCGCCTCGGCGACCGCCGGGTGACCCATCAGGTGGTTCTCCAGCTCCACCGAGGAGATCCACTCGCCGCCCGACTTGATGACGTCCTTGGCCCGGTCGGTCAGGGTGAGGTACCCGTCGGGGGTGATGAAGCCGACGTCGCCGGTGCGCAGCCAGCCGTCGTCGAACTTCTCCGGGTCGTCCGCCCCGTAGTAGGAGCCGGTGACCCAGGGCCCGCGGACCTGCAGCTCACCGACGCTCTCGCCGTCGTTGGGCAGCACCGTGCCGTCCGGGCCGACCAGCCGGGCCTCGACGGTCGGGATGAACCGGCCCTGGCTGAGCCGGCGCCGGGTGTCCTGGCCGGGGGCGAGGCCGGCCGGCGTCCGGGCGACGGTGCCCAGCGGGGACATCTCGGTCATGCCCCAGGCGTGCAGCAGCGTGATGCCGATCTCGTCGTAGGCCCGCATCAGCGACTCGGGGCAGGCCGAGCCTCCCACGACGCACTCCCGCAGCGAGGAGATGTCGGCGGACGGGTCGGCCTGGACGTGCTGGAGCAGCCCCTGCCAGACGGTCGGCACCCCGGCGCCCTTGTTCGGGCGGGCGGCGGCGATGAACGCGGCCAGCGGCTCGGGTGCCAGGAACCGGTCGGGCATGGCCAGCGACGCGCCGCCGAACATCGCCCCGTACGGCGCGCACCAGGCCAGCACGTGGAACTGCGGCACGATGGCCAGGAATTTGTCGCCGGGCTCCATGGCGAACGTCCCGGTCATCCCCAGGGCCATCGCGTGCAGGTAGATCGAGCGGTGGCTGTAGACGACACCCTTGGGGTCCCCGGTGGTCCCGGAGGTGTAGCACATCGCGGCGGCCTGCCGCTCGTCCACGTCGGGCCAGGGGTACGCGCCGGGCCGGCCGTCCAGCAGGGTGGCGTAGTCGTGCACGGTGACGCCCTCAGGCGCCGCGAGCTCGCCCGGGCCGTTGACGATCACGTGCCGGACGGTCGTGAGCCGGGGCAGCAGGGGCGCGAACAGCGGCAGCAGGGTGTTGTCGACGATCACCACGTCGTCGGCGGCGTGGTTGGCGATGAACACCACCTGGTCGCCGTGCAGCCGGATGTTCAGCGGGTGCAGCACGGCCCCCATGCAGGGCACCGCGAAGTAGGTCTCCAGGTGCTCCTGGTTGTTCCACATGAAGGTGCCGACCCGGTCGCCTGCGCCCACCCCCAGTTCGCGGAGCGCGTGCGCCAGCCGGGCGGCGTTCGCCCCCACCTCGGCGTACGTCCCGACGCGGAGCCCGCCGGGCACGGCGGTGGACACCGTGGCCGCGGCGTGGAAGGTCGAGCCGTGGTCCAGGATCCGGCGGATCTGCAGCGGGACGTCCTGCATGGTGCTCAACATTGCGGCTGCCTCCAGCGGGTCGGGCGGGGCCTTCGGGTTCCTCGGGTAATGATGTGCTGGCGCGCGGCATGAGAGAAGCCCTGCCCGCGGCGGGGCTCCGCGGGCAGGGCTGCTCGGACGGCCGGATCAGCAGTTGGGCGCGCAGATCCGGCGGGCCATCGCCGTCTGGAAGATCTTCACGATGTCCGGGACGGTCTGGGCGACGTAGACGCTCCCCTTGGTCACGTTGGCGAGCTGCTGCAGCTCGTTGCGGTCGACCCCCGGGCCGAAGCCGATCATGACGATCTGCACCGGCCGCTTCGGGTCGTACTCCCGCTTGAAGGCCGCCAGCGTCTGCGCCAGCGTGGGCCCGTCGGGGTCGTCGTTCTTCCCGTCCGTCAGCAGCAGGATCGTGTTGATCATCTCCGGCTTGTAGGTGCTCTTCATGTGCCGGAAGGCCGCCAGCAGCGTGACGAACAGGGCCGTGTCGCCGTTCGGTTTGGGCCGGATCGAGGCCAGCGAGCTGAGGATGAGCTGCCGCCGGGTGGTCGAGCCGATGCGCTCGCCGAGGGGGCCGAGCGAGATGGTCTGCCGCCAGTCCCGGTCGCCCTGCAGGTTCGTCGAGAACAGCCACTGCCCGAGCTCGGTGTCGTCGGGTTGCAGTTCCAGCCCGGCCCCGGAGACCCGGGCGATCGCCTCCATCCGGGTCATGGTCGAGCCCGGCACCTTCTCCAGCATCGAGCCCGAGACGTCGACCAGGGAGAGCATCCGGGCGCTCAGCGACAGCCGGTACCAGGCCTGCATGATGTCGACGACCTGGTCCTGCTTGGGCACGGCCAGCGACTTCGGCCGGTCCTTGCGCACCCCCGTGGCGGCGCCGAACGACGGTGGCGCCACGCCGTCGGCGCTGCGCAGGCCCAGCGCCCGCACCTCGCGCTGGGTGGTCTCCGTCTTCAGCGCCCGCTCCAGCAGCTCCGCGGCCTTCAGCCGGTCGGCGCCGCCGCCGACCACCGTGAACGGGTAGTCCAGGCTCAGCGTCCCCTCGGCCGGGTAGAGCGCCACCGCGGGCGTGGCGGGCTTGCTCTGGTTGTGCCGCCAGACCGCCTGCTCCGAGGCGACGACCATCGGGGACCGGCCGGCCGCGGCCCGGCCCACGCCCGCGAGCTGCGTCTTGACGTCGGGCCCGATGCCTTCCCGCACGGCCCGCGCGGCTCCGGCGAACAGGTCCATCCCCTTGGGCTGGGGGGACAGCAGGGAGTACATGATCAGCAGCTGGTTCATACCCGCGGCGTTCCGGTTCGGGTCGGGTACCTGGAGCCGGCCCCGGGGCTTGCCGCCGGGCAGGGCGCCCGCCGACTGCAGCAGGGCGTTCCAGTTCGGCGCGCCGCCGCCGAAACCGGTCGCCACCTGCTGCGACACCGAGACGACCACCGGCGAGACCGCCACCGACGTGCCGGTGACCTTGAGGATCCCGGTGCCCTCCTCCGAGCCGTTGACCATCGTGGTCCACACGGTGGAGTCCGGGATCCAGATGTCCGGCCGGCCGCCCACCCCGGGCGAGACGCCCCGGCCCGACAGCAGCGTCGACACCGCCGCGGGCTCGACGGCCTTCACCTCGGCGCGCACGCAGTGGCCGCCGACCTCGTTGTGCTGCTCGTTGAACCGGGTGGCCGCCGCCGTGACCGCCGGGGCGACGTCCGGGGCGACGGCCACCTGGTAGGTGACCGTCTCGCCGGAGCAGCCGTAGTTGGCGGCGAAGGTGTAGACGCCGGCCCCGAGCAGCACCACCAGCACGACGGCACCGGCCAGCGGCCGGAACAGCTCGCGGCGGCGCCGGCTCCGGCTCTGCCACTCCTCGCCGCTCGGCGGCCCCTCCGCGGGCGGGGGCGGCGGGGGCGCCCCCCAGACGCCGGGCGGCGAGGAGCGCGCGGACGCCCGCCGGTGGCCGGACGAGCCGTAGGGGTCCGCGGGCGGGCCCGGACGAGGACGGTAGGGGCCGGACTCCCCGAACAGGTCGTCCTGGCCTTCGTTACGGTGGCGCCCGCTCACTGCTTCCTCGATCCTCGTTGTTCCCGCGCCCAGATCCTGCGGCGGCACGGAGTGCACGATTCCCATAGCCCCTGGTAAACGGGCATGGGGGGTCTCGGAAGTCTCTGCGCGTCGCCGTTGTCTCGCATCGGCGAAATCACCGGTTCTCCTTCCCCTTACGCAACAACCGCGTAACACTGACCCGGTGTTCGCGGAAACAAAGGACATACCGGGCACTGCGGGCTCCGCGGTCATGCTGCGGGGCCGTGATCACGAGGTGGAGACGCTAGGCGCCCTGCTCGACCGGGCCCGCGGCGGCAGGGGCGGCGCGCTGGCCGTCGTGGGCGGCCCCGGCATGGGCAAGAGCGCGCTGCTGGAACACGCCGTCCGCACGGCCTCCGGCTTCGAGGTCCTCGGCACCCGGGGCAACCCGCCCGAACGGTCGATGCCGTTCGCGGGCCTGCACCGCCTGCTCCAGCCGGTGGCCCGGCGCATCGGCGACCTGACCTCGCAGCAGGCCGTGACGCTCGCCCCCGTCGTGGGCACCGGGGACCCGCGCGACACCGACGCCTTCGCCGTGAACGTCGCCGTGCACCGGATGCTCACCGTCATCGCGGCCGACCGCCCGGTGCTGTGCTGGATGGACGACGTCCAGTACCTCGACCCGGCCACCCTGGAGGCGCTGACCTTCGCCGCCCGGCGGCTCGGCGGCGAACCGGTCGTCATGCTGTTCGCCGCGCGCGACGACCGGGTGGGCCACCTGGGCGGCGATCCGCTGGCCGAGATCCCCCGGCTGCGTCCCGCCGGTCTCGACGACGAGGTCGCCCGCCGGCTGCTGGAGGACCACCTCGACGGCGGCGTCGCCGAGGAGACCGCCGGAGAGCTGACCGACCTGGCCGGCGGCAACCCGCTCGCCCTGATCGACCTCGCCCGGGCGCTGACCCCCCGCCAGCTCTCCGGCGAGGACCCCCCGCCCGCGGCACTGCCGCCGCGGAGCAGGCTGCGGGCCCTGTACGCGCGCCGTTACCGGCGGCTGCCGGCCGACGCCCGATGGCTGACGCTGCTGGCGGCGGCCGACGAGCGGCTCACCGTCGAGACGCTGACCCTGGCCGCCGCCGAAACCGGCGCCGACCTGGACGCCCTGGAGGCGGCACGGACCGCCGGGCTGATCGTCCTGGACGGCGATGCCGTCACCGTCCCCCACCGGCTGATCCGCTCCTCCCTGTACGCGGAGGCGCCGCTGGCCGAGCGGCGCGCCGCCCACGAACTGCTCGCCCTGGTCCTGGACGGCGAACGGCACCGGCTGCGCCGGGCGCTGCACCGGTCCGCGACCGCCGAGGAGGACGAGGGGCTCGCCGGCGAGCTCGACCGGGCCGCGTCCCGGGCCCGGCGGACGGGCGACTACGCCGACGCGTCCCGGGCCGGGCGGCGGGCCGCGGCGCTGACCCCCGCACCCGAGCGCCGGGCCGAGCGGCTGGTCGCCGCCGCCACCGACGCCTGGCTGGCCGGCCGGCCACGCCGGTCCCGCACCCTGCTCCGCCAGGTCCGGCCGCTGGCCACCGGCCCGGCGCTGCGCGGGCTGGCCGACCTGCTCCACGGCACGATCGAGCTGCGCGACGGAACGCCCGCCGCCGGCCGGCAGGCGCTGCTGTCCGCCGCCGGCCACCTGCTGGAAAGCGACCGCACCCTCGCCCTGACCGCGCTGACGCGCGCCGGCGAAGCCGCCTGCTCCGCGGGCGACCACGTCGGCTACTGCGAGATCGCCGACCGGGTGCTGGCCCTGCGCGGGCCGGCCGAACCGCCGGCCGTGGAGCTGATGTTCGAGCACTTCGCCGGGCTCAGCGCCGGTTTCCGGGGACGGCACGACGAGGCGGCCGGCCCGCTCCGGCGGGTGATCGAGCTCGCCGGGGAACTCGACGACTGCCCGTCCCTGGTCTGGGGGTGCGTCGCCGCGCTGGGGCTGGGCGACAACCCCCGGGCGCGGGACCTCGCCACCCGGGCGGTCACCGCGGCCCGCGAGCTGGGCTCCCCCGCACTGCTGCCCAACGCGCTGGACTTCCTGAGCCTGGTCCAGTTCGGGCAGGGCCACTACCCGGCGGCCGTGGCCACCTCCCTGGACGGGCTACGGCTGGCGCGGGCGGCCGGCCAGCGCAACTCCGCGATCGACCACCTGGCCCGGCTGGCCGTGGTGGCCGCGATGCTCGGCGACCGGGAGACCGCCCTGCTACGGCTGCGGGCGGTCGGCGACCAGCCGACGGCGCGCGGCCTGGTCCGGGCCGACGGGCTCTCCGCCTGGGCGCTGGCCTGCCTGGACCTCATCGAAGACCGGCATTCCGACGCCGCCGTCCGGCTGCGCCCGCTGCTCGGCGTGCGGCAGGTCCACCCGACGGTGGGCATGATGGCCGTCCCGCACTTCGTCGAAGCGGCGGTGCACTGCGGCCGGGAGGAGCCGGCCGGCCGCGTGCTGCGCATCTACGAGCGCTGGGCGCGGAGCACCGGCTGCCTCGTCCGGCAGGCGCTGGCGGAGCGGTGCCGGGCGCTGCTGGCCGGCGACGACACCGACGCCGAACGGCACTTCCAGGAGGCGCTGCGGTTGCACCACCGGACCGAAGCCGCCTTCGAACTGGCCAAGACCGAGCTGCTGTACGGCCACCGGCTGCGCCGCGGCCGGCGGCCCAAGGACGCCCGCGGCCACCTGCGCAACGCGCTGCGCACCTTCGAGCAGCACGACGCCGACCACTGGGCCGACCGGGCCCGCTCCGAACTGCGCGCGGCCGGCGAGTCGGTGCAGAGCGAGGCCGAGCCCGCGCTCGACACGCTGACCCCGCAGCAGTTGCAGATCTCCCGGCTGGTGTCCGAGGGCGCCACCAACCGGGAGATCGCCGCCCAGCTGGTGCTCAGCCCGCGCACCATCGACCACCATCTGCGGAACATCTACGCCAAGCTCGGCATCCGCTCCCGGGTGGAGCTCTCCCGGCATTTCCAGTGACCGCCGTGGAACACGGCGGCCCGCCGGCGCAAGGGGGGAGTGGCGCCGGCGGGCCGCCGGGTCAGGGGGTCAGCCGGACAGCTCGTCGAGCCCGCTGCGCAGGGTGAAGGCGTTCAGCGCCAGGACCAGCTCCACCAGGTCGCGCGGGGACGCCAGGGAACGGCCCGTCAGCGCCTCGATCCGGCGCAGCCGGTTCAGCACCGTGTTGCGGTGGCAGTACAGCCGGCGGGCCGCCTGCCCGGCCGAACCGTTGCAGTCGAGCCAGGCCGTCAGCGTCGAGACCAGGATGTCGCGGTAGCCCGGTTCCACGTCGGTCAGCCCGCCCAGCGCCTGCTGGTACAGGTAGCCGGCCAGGTCCGGCTGCGACACCACCAGCGCACTGGGCAGCCGCTCGTCCAGCCGGGCCAGCTCGGGCTCCGGGCCGGAGCAGGTGCGCAGCGCGAGGTCCGCCAGCCAGCGGGCCCGGCCCAGGTCGGCCAGCCCCTCCACGACCGGGCTGATCCCGGTGTGGCAGCGGGTCCGGGACCGCAGCACCTCCACCAGCTCGTCGATGCCGGCCGAGCCGAGGCTGACCAGGGCGATCACCGTGTCGGCGCGCATCCGCCAGATGAAACGCATGCCGCGGGCCTCGGCGGGGCCGCCGTGCGGCGGCAGCGCCGTGTCGCCCCGCTGGCCCTGCACCACGACCGCGTACCGGCCGTGCGCGGGCAGCCCGAGCACGGTCGTCGCCGTGTTGAGCAGGCCCCCGTCGGCGCCGCGGCCCTCCAGCAGGGCGTCGACCACGGCCTGGACGCGCTCGTCGCCCCGGCGCAGCACGTCGTACTCGGTGCGGTGGTACGCCTCCGCGGCCGCCACCGACTGCTGGTCGATGGTCTGCCAGGTGTTCGTCACGTGCCGGACGAGCTGCGGGACGTACTCGGGGTTGTCCTCGCTGATCACCTCGACGATGCCCTGCCAGAACACGCTGCCGGCCAGCCGGTAGGAGCGCAGCAACTGGTCCAGGGGCAGGCCCTGCTCGGCGCGGCGGCGGCCGAGGTACTCGGCCCAGCGCAGGTCGGTGCGGGTGCCGCCGGGGTTCAGGATCGCCTCGATCCCGTGCCCGAGACCGACATGGCACATCTTCCACAGATCCCCGCGCAGCTCCGCGGAACGCTCGTGCTGCTCCCCGCTCAGGATCTCCTCGACCAGCCGGTCGGCCAGTTCC
This sequence comes from Actinomadura craniellae, assembly GCF_003289645.1. Taxonomy (GTDB): domain Bacteria; phylum Actinomycetota; class Actinomycetes; order Streptosporangiales; family Streptosporangiaceae; genus Actinomadura_D; species Actinomadura_D craniellae. Next base: position 56,509 of record NZ_QLYX01000020.1, read on the forward strand.
GGAAGCCGCTCCGCCAGCCGGCGGACCGCGTTCTGCATGATGACGCGATCCGACTTCTCATGTGTGAGTGCGAACACCGTCACGGCCACCTCCAGGCCTCTGCGGGACGCTCATGGTGTCACCACACCAGCGCCCTTGCCAGACAACCGTGCTTTCCGGGCGCTGTCTTGTGCGCGTGCACATCGACCGGCGCCCAGCGTCGTGACAGCTCACTCCGTTGGGCCGTGTCCCTGGACCGTGTCGCTCGTGGCGTGCTGGTCTGGGCTCGGCGCTCCGGGGCGCCCTGGGCCGCTCGCCCGGGAACACCGGTCCTCGGACGGCGGCGCCGCCGGGTCCTCTCCCCGGCGACCGCCGCCGGCGCGGGCCCTGGCCGGTTCTCTCACCCGGCCAGGGCCCCGCGCCCCCGCGACGTTTCGCGGCCGCCCCGCCGGGGAGATGACGGACAGCCCGGCCGGAACCCGCCGGGCACGGCCGGTCGTTGTCCCGGAAGGGACGCCGGAACACCCGCCGTCCCGCAGTCCGAGGAGGAACCATGGCCTCGCTCATCTCCAAGATCCGACGATTCGCCGCCAGCCCCCAGGGCCGCCAGGCCCGGGCCCGGGCCGAGCGGATGGCCCGCGACCCGCGCACCCAAGCGAAGATCCGCAGCCTGCGTTCCCGGCTGACCCGGCGGCGCTGACCGGCCGACCGGTTGAGACGCCCGCCCGCCGCTCCGGCGCGCGTTCCCCGAATGATCGCGCGGGCCACGGCGGGCGGACGTCGGGGTCACCCCCGGGTGGTGGGGTGACCGGCAGGAGGAGCTCGTCGAGATCAGGTCCGGTGTGCACCCCCGGACGACCCATGGAGAAATGGCGCGTCCCCCGGACCCCGGGGATGTGGAAACGACCGTACGGCTCCCGCGTGAGCGGCGCTGCTGTCTTGAGTCGGCATTTCGGCCCTGTGCATCGCACACATGTGACAAAGACGTTCGGTGTGCCCGGCGACCGGCTTGGGGAACTGCACAGCGAAGCCGTTGCCGGCTGACAAAGGACGTACCCTCGGGCGCTCAGCAGACTGACAAAGACGCCCGAAAAGTCACGTCCAGCCGGCGGTTGTACCTTCGGGCGGCCGCATGTCGAATATCGACGCCCGCGCAGTCTCCCACCCGTCCCCGCTCCCGCCGGTACGGGAACGCAGCGCCCGGAGGAGGCCGACATGGCCGAGACGAAGTCCCTGCTCGACTCCGCAGAGCCCTGGGCGGAGGTCCCCGAAGAACTCGTCGTGGACCTCCTGCCGCACATGGACGCCGCCGCCGAGGAGATCGTGCGCGAGATCCAGCACCTGGTCCCCGAGTACGCCCGCCCGCTGGCCAGCGAGTACACCCGGCGGATGCGCGAGGACATCGGCCAGACCGTCGCCCACTTCGTCAACGCGCTCGGCGACGCGGACGCGTCATGGGAGCCGCTGGCCCGGCTGTACATGGAGGTCGGGGCGCGGGAGGCCAAGGAGGGCCGCAGCCTGGACGGGCTGCAGACCGCGATCCGGATGAGCGGCCAGGTCGCCTGCCGCCGGTTCATCAAGGACGCCCGCCGGCTGGAGTGGCCGCTGCAGACGCTCGGCCGGCTCACCGAGGCGCTGTTCGTCTTCATGGAGAAGATCGCCAGCGCCGCCGCGCAGGGCTACGCCGACGCGCAGGGGCAGATCGCCACCGAACGGGAGCGGTCCCGCTGGCGGCTGCGCGACCTGCTGGTCGCCGACCCGCCCGCCAGCCGCGAGGCGCTGGTCGACCTCGCCCGCTCGGCCGACTGGGACCCGCCACGCACCATCGGGGTGGTCGCGCTGCGCCCGCCCGCGGGGTACATCGTCCCGGTGCTGCCCCCGGTCATGCTCGCGGACTGGCACACCGCCCAGCCGTACGTGATCGTCCCCGACCCGGAGGGACCCGGCCGGGAACGGCTGATCGCCACACTGTCCCGGGACTGCCCCGCCGCGCTCGGCCCGGCCGTCCCGCTCACCCGGGGGGAACTGTCGCTGCGCTGGGCCCGGCACGCGCTCCGGCTCACCGAACGCGGCGTCCTGCCCGAACAGGGGATGGTCCGCTGCCTCGACCACCTGCCCACCCTGGTCACCTCGATGGCCGAGGACCTGCTGGGCCTCGCGGTCAGCAACCGGCTGAGCCCGCTCATGCAACTGCCCCCGCACCGCCGCGAACCGCTGGCCCGCACCCTGCTCACCTACATGGAGAGCCACGACAACGCGGTGGCGGCGGCCGACCGGCTGCTGGTCCACGAGCAGACGGTGCGGTACCGGGTGCGGCGGGTGGAGGACCTGCTGGGCGGAGATCTGTACGACCCGGAAATCCGGTTGGAGATGATGCTGCTGTTGCACGCCTGGTTGCGGTTCGAGGGCCGGGGGTCGGAAATCGGCCCGTCCCCGCAACCGCTTACGTAGGAAGGTGACAACACCGCCCACCGAGTTCTCCCGAGCCTTCGTGTCGCAGGTCATATCCGGCCCCTACTTTCGTGGCAGATCTCAGAGAACGAGGCCGAGATGGACACTGACACCACCCCGCCCTGGGCGATCGTGCCGAGCGAACTCGCGGACGCGTTCAGACCCCACGTCGATGATTTGACCACCGAAATGGTCGCCGAAATTCAACGTCGGGTCCCCGAATACGCCCGGGCCGACCCCGCCTACGGGCAGACGCTGCTCACGGCGGTGGACATCTGCCTGCGGCACTTCCTCGACCTCGTCGCCGACCCGCAGTCGCCCTGGCAGCCCGTGGAGGAGTTCTACGAGGCCATCGGCCGGGGCGAGGCGGGCGAGGGACGCAGCCTCGACGCGTGCCAGACCGCGCTCCGGGTGGGTGCCTGGACCGCCTGGCGCAAGCTGGCCGCGCACTGCGAGCGGGAGGACATCCCGCAGCGCACCATGGGCCTGCTCGCCGAGGGGTTCTTCGAGTACATCGACCGGATCGCCACCGCCACCGCGGCCGGCCACGCCCGCGCGATGATGGAGTCGGCCGACGAGATGGCCCGGCACCGGCGCCGCCTGCTGGACCTGATCCTCACCTCCTCGGGGATGTCGTTCCCCGCCGTCGAGGAACTGGCCCGGCTCGCCCGCTGGCGGCTGCCCCGGACCGCCGCCGTGGTCGTCTTCGACGAGCACGGCGGCCCGCACGCGACCCTGCCGCCCGAGGTGCTCACCGACTTCGCCCGGGACCTGCCGTGCGCGCTGATCCCCGACCCGGACGGGCCGGGCCGGCGCTCGGCGCTCGGCACCGTGCTCCGCGGACGCACCGCCGTGATCGGCCCGTCGATGCCCCTGGACGGCGCGGCCAAGTCGCTGGGCTGGGCGACCGAAACGATGGCCCTGGTCCGGCGGAGGATCATCCGCGCCGACGGGCTGATCCCGGCCATCGACCACGTCACCACGCTGATCACGTTCAAGGACGAGGACCTGGTGGCCGCGGTCTCCGAGCGCCGGCTGGCCCCGCTCCAGGAGGTGCGCCCCGCGCACCGCGAGCAACTGGCCCGGACCCTGCTGGCCTGCCTGCAGAACGGGTTCAACGCGACCGAGGCGGCCACCCGGCTGCACGTCCACCCGCAGACCGTCCGCTACCGGCTGCAGCAGTTGCAGCGCCTCTTCCGGGACCGCCTCGACGACCCGAACGCCCGGCTGGAGCTGGAGATCGTGCTGCACGCCTGGCTCGCGCGCCCGCGCGAATCCGACGCCAAGGCCACCACCTGACCGGCGGCCGACCGATCCGGCCCGCGCGGGGTAGGTGGCCGACATGGAGAAGCTGTGCCTGGTCACCGGAGCGAGCGGATACATCGGCGGGCGGCTGGTACCCGAGTTGCTGGCCGCCGGCCACCGGGTGCGATGCATGGTCCGGCGGGCGGGCGGCCTGCGCGACCAGCCATGGGCGGCGCGGGTCGAGGTCGTCGAGGCGGACGCGCTGGAGCCCGCGGCGGTGCGGCGGGCGCTGGCCGGCGTGGACGTCGCGTACTACCTGATCCACGCGATAGGGCGGGGGGCGGACTTCGCCGAGCGCGACCGCCGGGCGGCCCGCACGTTCGGCGCGGCGGCCCGCGACGCCGGGGTCGGGCGGCTGGTCTACCTGGGCGGGCTGCACTCGGCCGGGCGGCTGTCGCCGCACCTGCGCTCGCGGGCCGAGGTGGAGTCGATTCTGCTCGGCTCCGGGGTGCCGACCGCGGTGCTGCGGGCGGCGGTGATCATCGGTTCCGGCTCGGCCTCGTTCGAGATGCTGCGCTACCTCACCGAGCGGCTGCCCGTCATGGTCACCCCGCGGTGGGTGCACACCCGGATCCAGCCGATCGCCGTCCGCGACGTGCTCCGCTACCTGGTGGGCTGCGCCGGGCTGCCCGCGTCGGTGCACCGGACGTTCGACATCGGCGGGCCGGACGTGCTCACCTACGCCGACATGATGCAACGGTACGCGGCGGTGGCCGGGCTGCCCCGCCGGCTCGTCCTGCCCGTGCCGCCGCTCACCCCCTGGCTGTCGAGCCAGTGGGTGGGGCTGGTCACCCCCGTGCCCGCCGGGATCGCCCGGCCGCTGGTCGAGTCGCTGCGCACCGAGGTGATCTGCCAGGAGCACGACATCGCCGGGTACGTCCCCGACCCGCCCGGCGGGCTGATCGGCTTCGACCGGGCGGTCGCGCTGGCGCTGCGCCGGATCCGGGAGGCGGACGTGGCGACCCGCTGGTCGTCGGCCGCGACGCCCGGCGCGCCCAGCGACCCGCTGCCCACCGACCCCGGCTGGGCGGGCGGCACCCTGTACGTCGACGCCCGCGAGCAGGCCGTGCCCGTCCCCGCCGCAGCGGTCTGGTCGGTCATCGAGGGCATCGGCGACCGGAACGGGTGGTACTCGCTGCCGGTGGCGTGGCGGCTGCGCGGGCTGGCCGACCGGCTGGCCGGCGGGGTGGGGCTGCGCCGGGGGCGCCGCGACCCGGCCCGGCTGCGGGTCGGCGACGCCCTCGACTTCTGGCGGGTGGAGGAGATCGAGCCCGGCCGGCTGCTCCGGCTGCGCGCCGAGATGCGGCTGCCCGGCCTGGCCTGGCTGGAGATGTCCGTGCGGCCCCGGCCGGGTGGCTCGCTGTACACACAGCGGTCGATCTTCCATCCGCGCGGGCTGCTGGGCCAGCTCTACTGGTGGTCGCTCGTCCCGTTCCACCGGCTGATCTTCGGCCGGATGCCCGGCAACATCGCCCGCGCGGCGGTCGCCGAGCATGCCAAGGAACTCTTCGTCGGACCCCCGCAGCGGCCCCTCCGGGCCGCTCCGGGCAAGGTGAAGGAGTGACCGGAAAGTCCTTACACGCGTTGTGAAGAACCGTAGACATCTGGTCACTTCTCACAGGTCAGCGTGCCCGGTTATGGTCTGAATCTCGCCTCTTCGCGGCCGAAGAACGCCCCCGGAGGCCCGGAGCGCGAGGCTCCATGGGGAGTGGGCGGCCGGTGGGCGGGGGCCTCCTCAACCCCGGCCCGGTCCCGGCCGCCCGACCCCGCGCTCAGAGCATGATCACCTGGCGGACGGCCTCGCCGCCGTGCAGCCGGTCGAAGCCCTCGTTGACCTCGTCCAGGGTCAGCCGGTGCGACAGCAGCGCGTCCACGGGCAGGACGCCCGCGCGGTACATGTCGATGAACCGCGGTACGTCCCGGCGCGGCACGCACGAGCCGAGGTAGCTGCCGCGCAGCGTCTTCTCCTCCGCGACCAGGCCGAGCGCGGGGAAGGAGAGCTCGTCGCCAGGGTCGGGCAGCCCGACGGTGACGGCGGTCCCGCCCGGCCGGACGGCCTCGTACGCCTGCTTCAGCACCGGGACGACACCGGTCGTCTCGATCGCCTTCTCCGGCCCGCCGCCGGTCAGGTCACGGATCTCGGCCACCGCGTCCGGACCGCCCTTGACCACGTGCGTGGCGCCCAGCGAGCGGGCCAGTTCCAGCTTGCCCGGCACCACGTCCACCGCGACCAGGTTCGCCGCCCCGGCGGCCTTCGCCGCCAGCAGCGCCGCCAGCCCGACCCCGCCGAGCCCGAACACCGCCACGCTCTCCCCCGGCTCGACCTGGGCCCCGTACAGCGCCGCCCCGGCCCCGGTGAGCACCGCGCAGCCGAACAGCGCGGCGATCTCGGGCGGCAGGTCCGCGTCGACCTTGACCGCCGACCGGGCCGAGATCACCGCGTACTCGGCGAAGGCCGACACGCCCAGGTGGTGGTAGGGCCGGGTACCGTCGGCCGCCGAAAGCCGCATCCCGCCGCCGAGCAGGGTGCCCGCCCGGTTGGCCACGGCGCCGGGGGCGCACAGCGCGGGCCGTCCCCCCACGCAGCTCGGGCAGTGCCCGCAGGCCGGGACGAACGCCAGCGTCACGTGGTCACCGGGCTCGAACTCGCTGCCGCCGCCGGTCGCCACGACCTCCCCGGCCGCCTCGTGCCCCAGCGCCATGGGCAGCGGCCGGGGCCGGGAGCCGTTGATCACCGACAGGTCGGAGTGACAGAGCCCGGCGGCGCGGACCCGCACCAGCAGCTCCCCCGGCCCGGGGTCGTCCAGCCGCAGCGTGGCGACCTCCAGGGGACGGGAGTCCGCGTACGGCCCCGGGCGGCCCGACTCGACGAGGACGGCGGCACGGGTCTCGGTCATCTCGCATCCGGGGCGCGGGCCCCACCCTTTCGTTCGGTCATCCGATCGCCCCTGGTCAGGCGACCACGAGCCGCTCCATCGCCGCCCGCAGCCCGCCGCCGATCTCGGTGGGACGGCGGGTGTCACGGTCGACGAAGACGTGGACGAAGTGCCCCTCGGCGACGAGGGTCGCGCCGTCCGCCTTGAACAGGCCGAGCTCGTACCGGACGCTGGAGCGGCCCAGCTTCCCGATCCGCAGCCCGACCCGGATCACCTCGGGGAACGACACCGAGGCGGTGTAGGTGCAGTGCGACTCCACGCACAGCCCGATGGACCCGCCCGCGTGGATGTCCAGCCCGGCCTCCTCGATCAGCCAGGTGTTGATGACGGTGTCCATCAGGGAGTAGTGCACCGCGTTGTTGACGTGTCCGTAGACGTCGTTGTCCTTCCACCGGGTCGGCACGCTCACCCAGTGCATGTAGTCGGCGCCCACGCTGACGGCCCTCCTGGCTCGGCAGAATCACGACACCGGTCACTAAACCACGCGTCCGGGACGCCACCCACCTCGCCCTCGGGAGCTGTGCCGCGGTCCATCCGCCCGCCCCTGCGGCTGTGCGCGTGCTACGCGCGGCGGCGGGTGCCCAGGGCGCCCCGCGCGGCCAGTTCGATGGTCGCCAGGACGGCGACGGCCTCGACGGCGAGCAACGCGATCAGGATGAGCAGCTGGGTGGCGCCGGCCTGGACCGGGTCGGCGCCGCCGAGCAGCACGCCGACGAAGGCGCCCGGCAGCGTGACCAGCCCGACGGTGCGGGTCTGGTCCAGCGCGGGGATCAGCGCGAGCGCGGCGGCCGGGCGGCAGACCTCCAGCGCGGCGTCCCGGGGCAGCAGTCCGAGTGCGAGCGCCGCCTCGTACTCCCCGTGCCGGTCGGCCAGTTCCTCCAGCGCCCGGCGGCCGGCCAGCGCGGTCGCGGTCATCGCGCCGCCGATCAGGATGCCGGCGATCGGCAGCACCGCGATGGGACGCAGCGGCACCAGCCCGGTGGCCAGCACGAGCAGCAGCACCGGGGCCACGCCGCCCACGATCGACGCCCCCACCCACCAGGCCCGGGGTTCGGCGACCCGCCCGGCCGCGGTGACGGTCGCCACCACCGCCATGCCGGCGATGAACAGGGCCGTCCAGCCGGCGCTGCGCACCACGACGGCGATCAGCAGGGAGACGGCGGCGAGTTGCACCGTCGCCCGCCCGGCCGCCACCAGCACCTGGCGGCCCAGTTCGAGCGACCCGAGCCGGACGAGCAGCGCGGCCACGGCGGCCAGCCCGAGCAGCACCAGCCCGAGCGTCGGGCCCACGGTCGTGTTCATGCGCCCGACCCTGCCAGGTCAGGCGGGACGGTTCAGTGCGTCATCGGGTGCCGGGCCCAGCGGGCGTCGTCCCGGAGGGTCTCGATGGTCCGGTCGGGCCGCGGCGAGACCCGGCGCATCCGGCTGCGGCCGAGCGCGTACAGCACCGCCCCGATGACCGCCCAGACGGCGGTGACGATCAGCGCCGCCCAGGCGGCGTTCATCACGTTGGCCAGTGCGAAGACCGCGGTGAGGCTGAGCAGCAGCAGCACCATGTACCCGGCGAACCCGGCGCCGCCGTAGAACCCGGCGGCCTTGCCCGCCTTGCGCATCTCGTTCTTGGTCTCGGTCTTGGCCAGTTCGACCTCTTGCCGGAACAGTTTCTGCAGATCCGTCGTCATCTCGCCGAGCAGTTCGCCGACCGAGCGCTCCGACTTCGCCACCGAGCCGTTGCCGGCCTTTGCCGCCACGGTGCTTCCGGTCCGTCCGTTACGCAGACTGGTCATGACCTGCCCCTTCCCACCCGCGGGGCGGCGGGTGCCTTGCGTCGATGCCCTAGCCCGCTTCGGGTACCCGATCCGGGCGGATGCATTCGGCGCGCCGGGGTTCAGCCGATCCGGCGCAGCAGGGCGGAGACCTCCGGGTCGCTCATCGCGTACCGCACCACCCGGCCGTCCCGGCGGCCCTCGACCACGCCCGCGGTGCGCAGCACGCGCAGCGCCTGGGAGACGGCGGTGTCGGAGATCCCGGTGGCGATCGCGAGGTCCGTCACGGCGATGGGGCCGGCCGCCTCGATGGCCAGCAGCAGGGTGAGCCGGCCGGGGTCGGCGAGCAGGTCGAAGCGCCGGGCCCAGGCCGCCGTCCGGGCGGGGTCGCCGATGCCCGCGGCGGCGCGGCACGCCTGGTGGTCGTCGATGGTGCTTCGCTGAGCGCGTTCCCGCGGAATCAGATGCACGATGCCATCCTGCCAGAAACGTTCCAACACCTGATTACCTGCGCACTCTTGCAGATATCAGACAGCTGTCCTACGCTGACGAAGCCGTGGTGAACGGGAATTCCGGTGCGAAACCGGAGCGGCCCTCGCCACTGTGATCGGGATCTTCTCGTTCATCCCCGCAGGGGAAGCCACTGGGCCCAGGTCTGGGAAGGCGAGCGAGAGGGCAACCGTCAGCCAGGAGACCGGCCACGGCGCTGTGAACCGTCCACGAGGTGCTGGAAAGGTCCGGGTGCCCGCCCGTGCATATCGCCGAAGGCTTTCTCCCTCCCCTGCATGCCGCGGTGTGGACCGCCGCGGCGGCTCCGTTCGTCGTCCACGGCGTCGTCATGCTGACCCGCCAGGTCAAGAACGACCCCGAGTCCAAGCTGCTGCTGGGCGCTTCCGGCGCCTTCTGTTTCGCGCTGTCCGCACTGAAGATCCCCTCCGTCACCGGAAGCTGCTCGCACCCGACCGGCACCGGGCTCGGCGCCATCCTCTTCAAACCACCGATCATGACCGTGCTGGCCACGATCACCCTGGTTTTCCAGGCCCTGCTGCTGGCGCACGGCGGGTTCACCACCCTCGGCGCCAACGCCTTCTCCATGGCGATCGCCGGCCCCTGGGCGGGGTACATGGTGTACCGGCTGTCGCGGGGGGCCGGGCTGCTGCCCGCCGTGTTCCTGGGGGCGTTCGTCGCCGACCTGGTCACCTACTGCGTCACCTCGCTCCAGCTCGCGCTGGCCTTCCCCGACCCGGAGGGTGGCTTCGCCGGGGCGCTGGCCAAGTTCGGCGGCATCTTCGCGGTGACCCAGATCCCGCTGGCGATCAGCGAGGGGCTGCTGACCGTGCTGGTCGTCCGGCTGCTGCGCACCTCGGCCGCGGCGGAACTGATCCGGCTCGGCGTCACGGACAAGAAGAAGGTGGCGGCATGAAGCGCGGCACGATGATCAATCTGCTGCTCGTGCTGGCCGTGGCGGCCCTGGCCGTCATCCCGCTGGCGATCGGCGCGGGCGACGGCAAGGAGGAGCCGTTCGCCGGGGCGGACGCCCAGGCCGAGCCGGCGATCCTCGAACACGACCCCGACTACGAGCCGTGGTTCAGCCCGCTGTACGAGCCGCCGTCCGGCGAGATCGAGTCGGGCCTGTTCGCCCTCCAGGCCGGGATCGGCATGGGCGTCCTGGGCTACTGCCTCGGCGCCGTCCGCACCCGCCGCAAGCTCGCCCGGGCGGAGAGCGGGCCGGACGCCGGCTGAGCCGTGCTCGCGATCGACGCCGCGGCGTACCGCAGCCCCTGGCGGCGGCACCACCCCGCCGCCAAGGGGCTGCTCGCCGGGGGCCTGCTGGCCTGCGCGCTCGCCCTGCCGCCCTGGCCCGGCGCCCCCGTCACGTTCGCGGTCGCGCTCGCGGTGGCGCTGGGCTGGGCCCGGGTGCCGCCGCGCACGCTGGCGCGGGCCGCCCGGGCGCCGCTGGGCTTCGTGCTGACCGGCTCGCTGGCGTTCCTGGTCACGGTCGGCCCCGGCGGGATCGGCTGGGCCCCGGACGGCGGCCACCGCGCCGCCGAGGTCGTGGCCCGCTGCGCGGCGGCCCTGCTGTGCCAGTTGCTGTTCGCGAGCACCACCCCGCTGGCGGACGCGCTGCCCCGGCTGACCCGGATCGGCGTGCCGGCCGCGGTGGTGGAGGTGGCGGCGCTGATCTACCGGCTGCTGTTCCTGGTGCTCGACGCCGCCCGGCAGATCCGGGCCGCCCAGGCCGGGCGGCTCGGCACCCTGACGTTCCGCGCCACCTGGCGGTCGCTGGGCGGGCTCGGTTCGGCGATCTTCATCCGCTCGTTCGACCGGGCCCGGCGGCTGGAGGTGGGCCTGGCCGGGCGGGGCTACACCGGCGACCTCACCGTCGCGGTCCGGGAGATCCCGCTGGCCACCCGTTTCCTCGCCCTCGCCCCGATCCCCGCGCTGCTGGCCCTCGCGGCCACCCTCACCCTGGACGGCCTGCGATGACCCCGGCCCCCGCAGTGCTGAGCGCGCATGAGGTGGCGTACGCCTACGAGGGCGGCGAGCCCGTGTTCACCGGGCTGTCGCTGGAGGTCCGGACCGGCCGGGCGCTGGCACTGCTCGGCCCCAACGGGGTCGGCAAGACCACCCTGCTGCGCGTCCTCAGCGGCGGGTTGCGGCCGTCCGGCGGCGAGATCCGGCTGGACGGGACGCCCGTCTCCTACTCGCGGCGCGGGCTGGCCGCGCTGCGCACCCGGGTGCAGCTCGTCCTGCAGGACCCCGACGACCAGCTGTTCTCCGCCGACGTCGCGCAGGACGTCTCGTTCGGCCCGCTGAACCTGGGGCTGCCGGCCGCCGAGGTGCGGTCCCGGGTGCGGGACGCGCTGGCCGCCATGGAGATCACCGAGCTGGCCGACCGCCCCACCCACCTGCTCTCCTTCGGCCAGCGCAAGCGGGCCGCCATCGCCGGGGCGCTGGCACTGCGCCCGGCCGTGCTGATCCTCGACGAGCCGACCGCCGGGCTCGACCCGGGCGGGGTGGAGGCCCTGCTCGGCACGCTGGACCGGCTACAGGCGGGCGGCACCACGATCGTCGCGGCCACCCACGACGTGGACCTGGCCTACCGGTGGGCCCAGGACGCGGCCGTGCTCGCCGGCGGCGGGCTGCGCACCGGGCCGGCCGGCGACCTGCTCACCGACGAGGCGCTGCTGGCCGCCGCCCGGCTGCGTCCCGCCTGGGGCCCGGCGGTCGGCGGGCTGCTGCGCGCGCACGGCATCCTGCCGCCCGGCACACCCGACCCCCGGACCCCGGCGGACCTGCGCACCCTCAGCTGAGCACCGGCAGCAACACCAGGTAGAGCGCGACCAGCAGCCCGGCCTCGGGACGGGTCAGCCCGCCGCCCCGGGCCAGCAGGCCCCAGGCCACCGGCGTGACGGCCGCCATGGCGAGCACCATGAGCACCGGGACGCGGACGCCGGTGGAGAACGCGCCCAGCACCGCCCCGCCGGCGAGGCTGTTGAACGCGTCGCTGCCCAGCAGGTTGCCGATCAGCAGGTCGGTCTCCGCCCGGCGGGCGGCGTGCAGCGAGGTCACCAGCTCGGGCAGGGTGGTGCCCAGCGCGACCAGGGTGAAGCCGATGAACGCCTGCGGGACGCCCGCCAGGGTCGCCAGGTCGGTCGCGCCCGTCACCAGCAGCCCGGCGCCGAGGAGGAGCCCGGCCAGGCCGGCGGCGGCCCTGGCCGACTCGCGGGCCAGGGAGTGCGCGGAGCCGTCGGCCAGCACCGTGCTCGTCTCCACCGCGATCGGGTCGTCCGGAGCAGACCGCGCGGTCCGGACCAGCGCCGCCACCAGCAGCACCAACCCGACGGCGCACACCGCGCCGCCGAGCGGGTCGGGGCCGCGCAGCAGGACGACGGCGAACAGCGCCACGGCGGCGACCGCGAACGGGGCCTCCCGGCGCAGCACCGCCGACCGCACGGCGAGCGGCCCCGCCAGCCCGCAGACGCCGAGCACCAGCGTCAGGTTGATCATGTTGGCACCGGCCAGCCCGGCCGCCGCCAGCCCGCCCTCGCCCCGGATCGCGGCGGTCGCGGTGACCAGCAACTCGGGCGTGCTGGTGCCGAAACCGAGCACGACGACGCCCACCACGACCGGAGCGATGCCCAGCCGCTCGGCGAGCCGGCCGGAGCCGAGCACGAGCTGGTCGGCCGCCATGACGAGAATGGACGCACCGAGCAGGAAAAAGAGCATGGCGAATAGCATTAACAAGCCTCCACAAATGCGCATGCAATGGAATATCAGGCAGCGGAGTTCACCGGATCAACGGCATGACCGTGATCCGGCGCGATGGTGGAGAACGCCGGTCGAGAAGGCCGTCAGCTGCACGAAGGCGGGCGCCCGAGGGCGGGCGTGGCACGTGGTGAGAATCGCGGGGAAGGGCGTGGCCCGCCGCATGGCAGGAACATCGGCACCACATCTCCCTGGTCGAGGGACGACTCTCCCCGTCGCCGACCAGGCTTCCCGGCACACCTGTAAGTAGTTTACCTTGCCTTTAACTTAAAAGAAAGAGTTTATTTCACGGGGGTGTGACCAATCGAACGTTAGCGATCGGTAAGACCTTTCGCGCCCGGCCGCGGCGGCACCTGTGGTGGGCTTGGCGAAAGACGCCGGGAGGTCACCATGATCGGATTCCTGCGGCGGCCCTGGGCCGTGGCACTGCTGGCCGTGTTCGCGGTCGCCCTGGCCGCGGGGCTGTACCTGTTCCAGCCATGGCGGCTGTTCACCGACCGGACGGTGGCCGAAGCCGCACCGGAGGCGGTGGTCCCGACCTCGGCCGGGCAGGCGCCGCCGCCGGCGAGCGGCACGCCCGCCGCGCCGCGGACCCTGTCGAGCGGCCGGTTCATCTCGCACGAGCACGGCACGTCCGGCACCGCAAAGGTGATCATGTTGCCCGACGGCCGGCGCGTCCTGCGGATCGAGAACCTCGACACCTCCGACGGCCCCGATCTGCGGGTGTGGCTCTCGGACCAGCCGGTCAAGCCCGGGGTGGCGGGCTGGGGGGTGTTCGACGACGGCGAATACCTGGAACTGGGCAAACTCAAGGGCAACAAGGGCGACCAGAACTACGCCATCCCGGCGGACACGGACCTCGCCGAGCTCACCAGCGTGTCCATCTGGTGCAAGCGGTTCCGCGTCTCCTTCGGCGCGGCGGCCCTCCGCTGAACGGGGTGTAGCCAGGCACGCCCCCTACCGGGACATATTGGTCAAATTCCACCACTGAGTTTGTTGCGGATGGAATATTTTTCCTTGACCGGTCGGAGGGTAAACACCCCAGAACGCCCCCGAAAGACCCCTCATCTGTTTTACCGCGTTTTCCCGGGAAAGATTCGACACGGTTACCACGAACACCTCGCGGGTCTATGTCAAACGTGTTGTGATTGGCCTATCTTCCTAGTGACAAGCCCGGAGGAAGTCTTGACGCCCTTCCCCAACTGAAGGCGGGGTCTTCAGCCCGAGGAGTCCGGATGACCGTGATCTTGATCATCCTGTGCCTGGTGATCACGGGACGTGAGCTCTACCTGGTGTACGACCGCAAGCGCCCCGATCCCGCCGTCGCCGAGCTCCGGGCCCGGCTCGCCGAGCTCGACCCGGACGCGCTGGGCGAGCGCGTCCAGCGGCTGGAGGCCGCGCAGACCCGGCACGAGGAGGCGCTGGAGGCCGCCGACAAGCGGATCGGCTCCCTGGTCTCCCAGATCAACGACCGGATGCTGCCCGAGGTCAACCGGCAGCTCGACCTGCACCGCGAGGACGCCGAGCAGGCACGGCGCGACCTCGACCGCACCCGGCACGACACCGCCGCCCGGCTGGCCCGGCTGGAGCAGTCGCGCACCGACCTGACCGACTCGTTCGACGCGCTGCGCGAGACCGTCGCCCGGCTGCGCGGGCGGATGCTCGGCCAGCTGGACGAGGCGGTCGGCCTGGCCTTGGGCGCCGGTCCCGTCGACATCGTCCGGGGGACGCTGCACGGCGACGCCCGGGAACCGCTCGAATCGCTGGGGCAGGCGTTCGAGGAGTGGGCCGAGGAGTTCGGGCTGCGCCGCGAGCTGCGGGCCTGGTCGACCGGCAAGGGCCCCTGGCAGGCCCGTTACTACCTGTCCGGGCGCAGCCCGCGCGAGCTGGAGCGCGACTTCCTCGACCTGCTGCACACGCTGCGCAGCGGCGCGGCGGCCGACCTGCCGGCCGGTGCCGCGGCCACGAAGTCGCTGATCCTCGCGCTGAACCGGCTGGAGTCGGGTGTGGTGCAGTGCTGCCCGCTGGTCTTCGCCCGCACCCCGGACGCGCTGCTGTGCGGGGTGTTGCCGCTGGCCGAGCTGGGCCGGCCCGAGACGGGGAAGCTGCTGACCGACCCGGCCGCCGCCGCGGCCCGGCTGCAGGACCTGCCCGACACCCGCTGCCACGACCTGTCGGCGTGGCCGCGGCAGGTGACCGCCGCCTGAGCGCCCGCGCCTGCGCTGGGCGAGTGCCTAGCAAAATCCCCGCACCGGGGGGAATGCGCCGGTCGGTCACCGTGCTGTACTGTCATGGGGGCACCGGTAGATCCCGTTCCGCGGTGAAGTGCCGTCCCAGCAGGCCATCTGAGTGCCTGATTTCCCAGATCTCCGTTGAGGAGTCTTCTCTTCCGCCACGCGCATCCGGTTCGAGCAAGTCACCGAACCTGCGCTGGCCGTCCCCTATCGGTCTTCAGAAGGGACCACATGACCATCACAGAGCTCGACCCGTCGGCGCCGACCGTCCCCCGGCAACGCTCCGACGATCTCGTGCGCGCCTTCACCGGCATCCTGTCCGTGCAGGACAAACACGCATTCGTCCGGACCTCTGGCTACCTGCCGGGTCCCGACGACGTCTACGTCTCCCTCGCCCAGATCAAGGCCGGCCGGCTGCGGCCCGGTGACGCCGTGAGCGGCACCGCCCGCGCCCCGCGCTCTGGCCGCGAGAAGTTCAGCGCCCTCGTCCACATCGAGACCGTCAACGGCGCCGCCCCGGGCACCGAGCGGCCCGAGTTCGCGAAGCTGACCCCGCTGTTCCCCGACGAGCGGCTGCGGCTCGACACCGGCGCCCCGGCCACCCGGGTGATCGACCTGGTGGCGCCGATCGGCAAGGGCCAGCGCGGCCTGATCGTGTCGCCGCCCAAGGTCGGCAAGACCATGGTGCTCCAGGCCCTGGCAGGCGCGATCACCACCAACGACCCCGACTGCCACCTGATGGTGCTCCTCATCGACGAGCGGCCGGAAGAGGTCACCGACATGCGCCGCTCGATCAACGGCGAGGTGATCCACTCGACCTTCGACCGGCCCTCCGAGGAGCACATCGGCCTGGCCGAGCTCGCCATCGAGCGGGCCAAGCGACTGGTCGAGCTGGGCCACGACGTGGTCATCCTGCTCGACTCGATCACCCGGCTGGGCCGCGCCTACAACCTGGCCGCCCCGGCCAGCAGCCGGATCCTGGCCGGCGGCGTGGCGACCACCGCGCTGTACCCGCCCAAGAAGTTCTTCGGCGCCGCCCGCAACATCGAGGACGGCGGCTCCCTCACCATCCTCGCCACCGCGCTGGTCGAGACCGGTTCGCGGATGGACGACGTGTTCTTTGAGGAGTTCAAGGGCACCGGCAACATGGAGCTGAAGCTCGACCGGGGCCTGGCCGACAAACGCGTCTTCCCGGCCGTCGACGTCATCGCCTCCGGCACCCGCCGTGAAGAGCTGCTGATGTCGCCGCAGGAACTGGAGCTGCACTGGCGGCTGCGCCGGCTGCTTCAGTCGCTCACCCCGCAGCAGGGCATCGAGTTGCTGCTGGAGAAGGTCCGCAAGAGCTCGTCCAACGCGGAGATCCTGCTCCAGATCCAGCGCACGACCCCCTAGGGGCGCCCGCAGGTTCACCGCGTCTCGACTGCGCCGCAGACGTCCAGGCAGCGCACGACCCCCTAGGGGCACCCGCAGGTTCCACCGCGTCATCGACTGCGCCGCAGACGTCCAGGCAGCGCACGACCCCCTGGGGCGCCTGCAGGGGCAACTCGCCGAGGTCGCCGACCTGCTGCACGAAGCGCATGACCCTCCAGGGGCACGTGCAGGAGCGCACCACCGCGGCTGCCGGGCCGGCTCGATGCCGCCGATCGCCTCCGCTAGGAGCGCGCCGCCGGCCGGAACGTCGCCCGGACCCGGTCGAAGTGGCGCTGACCGGGGGTCCACCGGTCCACCGGGGCCGTGAAGAACAGGTCGTGGCCGCCGACCCTGCTGTGCAGCCCGCGCATGTCCCGCCAGGTGAACTCCCATTCCGCCGTTCCCGGGCCGAGTTCCGGGGTGGCCTCCAGCCGCAGCCGCCGGTAGCCGGAGTAGCGGCCGTCCGCCAGCGCCTGGTGTTCGGCGGCGAGCAGGCCGGCCACGGCGTCGCCCGCGGCCGGGGCGATCACCAGCCGCCCGCCGGAGCCGGGCAGGGACCACTCGACGCCGTGCTCCCGCTCCGTCCGCCGCCAGTCCGCGGGCACCCGCACCCGGTAGCTTCCCGGCCGGGTGTACGAGGTGGTCGCGCTGCCGGCCTCCACCAGGGAGACCGGGCCCGGTGCGGCCGGGTACCAGCGCACCGCCCAGCCGGCGAGCGCTCCCAGCACGACGATCACCAGCAGTAAGCCGGCCACCGTGGCCGGGTACCACCGCCGGCCGCGCTGCGCCTCCTGCCGGGCGTCCAGCATCCGGTCGAGCAGTTCGGCGACCTGGATGGTGGTCAGCCGGTCGGCCGGATCCGGCCGTAGCAGTCCCTCGATGACCGGGCCCAGCTCGGCTGCGTGCCCGGGCGGTTCGTACTCGCCGATCAGTACCGCGACCATCGAGGCCAGCGCGCCCTTGCGGGCGTAGGGCGACCGGCCCTCCACGGCGGCGTACAGCAGCGTCCCCAGGGACCACAGGTCCGACGCCTCGGTGCCGGACTCGCCGCGTGCCTGCTCGGGCGACACGTACGCGGGCGAGCCCTCGAAGCCGGTCCGCTCGCCGGTGCGCACCGCCAGCCCGTAGTCGGACAGGACGACCCGGCCGTCGTCGGTGAGCAGCACGTTGCCGGGCTTGACGTCGCGGTGCAGGAAGCCCGCCGCGTGCAGGGCGTCGAGCACGGAGAGCACGGCACGGCCGATCCGCGCCGCGGGCACCGGCGGCAGCGGGCCCGCGGTGTCGAGTACCTGCTGGAGCGAGCGGGCCCGCAGCAGTTCCATCACGATCCAGGGGCGGCCGTCCGCCACGAGCACGTCATGCACGGTGGCCACGCCGGGATGCCGCAGCGCCGCCGCGGCTCGCGCCTCGCGGACCAGCCGGTGGCAGAGCGCGCTCCGCTCGGCGCCGGTCAGCCGATCGGGCAGTTCGACCTCTTTGACCGCCACCTCCCGATTCAGGATCTCGTCACGGGCATGCCAGACGGTCCCCATCCCCCCACGACCGGCGACGGAGATCAGGCGATACCGATCTGCCAGGAGAATCACGCGTACTCCCCCATGAGGGGAGTATGCGCATGAAAGCTGTCAAGACACGCAAGGTGCAGCGAAGATCATCCGTTGCCCGCGTTCCGGGATCAGACGAACACCGCGCGAGCCCAGGCGTAGTCGGACTTCCCGACGGCCGTCCGCCGCACCTCGTCCACCAGGTGGATCTGCCGGGGGAGCTTGTAGCCGGCCAGCCGGCCCCGCAGATGCCCGGAGATCTCCTCCAGGGTGGGCCGCGCGCCCGGGCGGGGTGCGATCACCGCGGCCACCCGCTGGCCGAAGCGCTCGTCGGGCAGGCCGACCACGATCGCGTCGTAGACGTCGGGGTGGTCCTTGAGCGCCACCTCGACCTCCTCGGGGTAGACCTTCTCTCCCCCGGTGTTGATCATCAGTGAGCCCCGGCCGAGCAGCACGATCGTGCCGTCGGGCTCCAGGCTCGCGAAGTCGCCGGGCACCGACCAGCGGGTGCCCTCGGCGTCGGTGAAGAAGGTCGAGGCGGTCTTCTGCGGGTCGTTGTAGTAGCCCAGCGGGATGTGGCCGCTGCGGGCCAGCCGGCCGATCTCGCCCGGCTTGACGGGCCGCAGGTCGTCGTCGAGGACGGTGATGCCCGGCTTCATCATGAACCGGGCGGTGCCCGCCTTGCCGCCCACGGACGGGCCACAGGCGCCGGTCTCCGAAGCACCGTAGTTGTCCAGGAACAGCACGTTCGGCAGGTGGGCCTGCAACTCGGCCCTGGCTCCCTCGGTGAGGGGCGCTCCGCCGGAGGCGACCGCGAACAGCGACGAGGTGTCGTGGCCGCCCCTGGCCAGTTCCGCGGCCAGCGGCCGGGCCATCACGTCGCCGACCACCATGATCACGTTGGCCTGTTCCTCGGCCAGCAGCGCGAGCGCCCGGGCCGGGTCGAAGGCGTGCTCGGTGGAGAGCACCACCTTGGCACCGCTGAGCAGCCCCATGAAGGCCACCCACTGGCCCGCGCCGTGCATGACCGGCGCACAGTCGAGCACCGCCATGCCCGGCTGCGCGGCGTTGGCGGCCAGTTCCTCCGGGCTGGTGACCGGGTCGCCGAGCACGTTGCCGCCGCCCAGCGCGCCGAAGAAGATGTCCTCGCAGCGCCACTCGACGCCCTTGGGGTAGCCGGTGGTGCCGCCGGTGTACATGATGTAGCGGTCGTCGTCGGAGCGCGGCGGGAAGTCGTCCGACGCCGCCGCGGCGGCCAGCGCCTCCTCGTAGGGCACCGCGTCCGGGATCTCGTCGGCCGACCCGTCCTCCAGGACGACGACGTGCCGCAGCTTCGGCAGTTCGGCGCGGATCTCCGCGACCCGGGCCAGCAGCGAGCGCTCGCCGATCAGCGCCACGGAGTCGGAGTCGGTCAGCACGTGGCGCAGCTCGCCGGCGACGTACCGGTAGTTGACCGGGATCGGCACGGCGCGGATCTTGAAGATCCCGAGCATGCTCTCCAGCCATTCGGCCCGGTTCCAGGACAGGATCGCCACGTGTTCGCCCGCCCGGACGCCGGCGCCGGCCAGGTGGTGGCCCACCCGGCTCGCCCGCTCGTTCAGCTCCCGGTAGGTCAGCCGGCGGTCGCCCGCCACCAGCGCGGGCCGGTCGGGGGCCGCGGCGGCGAGGATCTCCAGCAGGTCGGCGAGGTTGTAACTGCGCTGCGTCATGGGGTTCCTCTGGGTGGGGGCGGAGACCGAGGTAACCCCGATCATCATCCGCGTCCGGCGCGCGTTCAACGCCTATTAACAACAAGTCCAATGAACTCGGTCACATCTGAAAGCGTCTCCTACCATGGGGTTCTCGGTTCGGAACACCTCCCGGGGTGAGCATTCACGGTGCGGATCACGCGCACCGTGACGTAAGGCACGGCGCCCGCCGGGGAGCGCCGCTCTTACGTCGCTCTTATCCGGGTACAGGCATGCTGGCAGTAACGATTTTGTATCAGGGCGGGGGTAGAGGTGAGCGCAGGCGTGATGGCGTGGACGCCGCCCACGTGGGAGGAGATCGTCCACGAGCACTCGACCCGGGTGTTCCGGCTGGCCTACCGGCTGACCGGCAACCGGCACGATGCCGAAGACCTCACTCAGGACGTCTTCGTGCGGGTCTTCCGCTCTCTGTCGTCGTATTCTCCGGGCACCTTCGAGGGCTGGCTGCACCGGATCACCACCAACCTCTTCCTCGACAAGGCCCGGCGCAAGCAGCGCATCCGCTTCGACCCGCTCGCCGACGACGCGGCCGAACGGCTGCGTGGCCGGGAGCCCAGCCCGGCGCAGACCATCGACGAGCGCGGCTTCGACGCCGACATCCAGGCGGCGCTGGACGCGCTGGCGCCCGAGTACCGCGCCGCCGTCGTGCTCTGCGACATCGAGGGGCTGACGTACGAGGAGATCGCGGCGACCCTGGGGGTCAAGCTCGGCACGGTGCGCAGCCGGATCCACCGCGGCCGGGCCCAGCTTCGCGAGGCGCTGGAGCACCGCCGCCCGGTCGTGACGAGCAGCACATGTGACTGACGGGTAACATCGGCGTACCCTCGACCGCGTGGACATCGCCTTCGAGCGCCGTGGGGACGGCCCCCCGCTGGTGCTGCTGCATGGAATCGGCCACCGCTGGCAGGCCTGGGAACCCGTGATGGGCAGGCTGTCCGCGGAACGTGAGGTCATCGCGGTGGACCTGCCGGGTTTCGGCGCGTCACCGCCGCTGCCCCCCGGAGCCCGATACGACCTCGACACCATCATGGACGTGCTGGCGGAGTTCTTCGGAAAGCTCGGGCTGGACCGGCCGCACATCGCGGGCAACTCGCTGGGCGGGCTGTTCGCCCTGGAGGCCGCCGACCGGAACCTGGTCGGCTCGGCCACCGCGCTGTCGCCCGCCGGGTTCTTCACCGCCCCCGAACTGCTGTACGCGTCGTCGGTGCTGCGCTTCTCCCGGCTCGCGGCCCGGGTACCGGACGGCGTGCTCGCCCGGCTGGCGAGCACGCCCAGGCGGCGCAAGGCCGTGTTCGGCATGATCTACGGCCACCCGGACCGGCTCAGCATCGAGACGCTGGCCGAGGACGCCCGGGTGCTGCGCGAGTGCGTCGGCTTCGAGCCCACCCTGCGGACGGGCCGGCGCGTCCGGTTCCGGGGCGCCTGCGCGGACGTGCCGGTGACGATCGCCTGGGGTACCCGGGACCGGCTGCTGCTGCCGATCCAGGCGCTGCGCGCGCAGCAGCGGCTGCCCGGAGCCCGGTTCGTCTGGCTGGCCGACTGCGGGCACGTGCCGATGGGCGACGATCCCGACCTGGTGGCGAAGGTGTTGTTGGAGGGCAGTGCCACGGCCCGGGTCGCGCCGGCCGCCGAGCCGGCCGTGGGCGAGCCGCCGCAGCCGGTCGAGCCGGTGGAGCGCCCGCTGGGCTGAACCGGATCCGGCGGGAACAGATCCGGGAGCGCCTTGGTTGACCGCCATTGAAAGTTCAACTAACCTCACCCAGGTAGTTGAAGATTCAATCAAAGGAGCTTGAGATGACCACCCTTGCCGACCTCGGCCTCACCGCCGGCACCTGGACCATCGACGCCACGCACTCGTCGGTCGACTTCACCGTCCGCCACCTGATGACCAAGATCCGGGGCCAGTTCACCGAGTTCTCCGGCACCGTCGAGATCGCCGAGGACCTCGCCTCGTCCACCGCCACCGTGGAGATCTCCGCCGGCTCGATCGACACCCGCTCGGCCGACCGCGACGGCCACCTCCGCTCCGGCGACTTCCTGGAGATCGAGAAGTACCCGGTGCTGAAGTTCGCGGCCACCGGTGTCCGCGAGGACGGCGACGACTACCTGATCGACGGCGAGCTGACCATCAAGGACGTCACCCGTCCGGTCACCCTGAAGACCGAGTTCAACGGCGTCGACACCGACCCCTACAACGCCACCAAGGCCGGTTTCAGCGCCACCACCTCGATCGACCGCCGGGACTTCGGCCTGACCTACAACATCCCCGTCCAGGGCGACAAGCTCCTGATCGGCGACAAGATCTCGATCAGCCTGGAGGTCCAGGCCGTCCGCGCCTGACCCCGCTCCGCGAGGCCCCGCCCGGGATCCGTCCCGGCCGGGGCCTCGGGTCATTCCGCCGGCAGGCGGAGAACGAAGCGGGCACCGCGGGGGGCGTCCGCGATGTGCAGCGAACCGCCGTGCGCGACGGCGATGTCGCGGGCGATGGCCAGCCCCAGGCCGGTTCCGCCGGAATCCCGGCTGCGCGCGCTGTCGAGCCGGGTGAACCGCTCGAACACCCGCTCCCGGTCGGCCTCGGGGATGCCCGCCCCGTCGTCGGCCACCGTGAGCACCGCGTGGCCGCCGTCGCGCCGCAGCCGGACGTCGATCGCGGACTCGGCGTGCCGCTCGGCGTTGTCGAGCAGGTTGGTCAACAGCCGGACGAGCTGCGTCGGCACGCCGCGCACCACCAGCCCGGCGGCCAGCTCCCAGTCCATCCGGCGCACGGCGCGCCGGGCCCGCTCCGCCGCCACCAGCTCGGTCAGCGCGACCGGCTCGTACACCGCTGTTCCGGTGCCCAGCCGGGCCAGCAACAGCAGGTCGGTGATGATCGCCTCCAGCCGGTCGGTGTCGCGCAGCGCCGCCCGGACGGTGGCCACCAGGTCGGTGTCGTCGGGGTGCATCAGGGCGTCCTCGAGGTTGACCCGCAACCCGGCGATGGGCGTGCGCAGCTCGTGCGAGGCGTCCGCGGCGAACTGCCGCTGCCGCGTCACCGCCCGCTCCAGCCGTTCGAGGGTCGCGTTGCTGGTCCGGGCGAGCCGGGCGATCTCGTCCTCGCCCGGCGGTTCGGGCACCCGCCGGCTCAGGTCGCTGCCACTGATCTCGGCGAGCTGGGCCTCGATCTCGCCGATCGGACGGAGCGTGCGGCCCACCCGGTACCAGGTGAACACGGTGATCGGGACGGCGAGCAGCACCACCCCCAGCAGGAGCAGCAGTTCCAGCAGCCCCGGGACCATCAGCACGGGCAGTTCGGCCGCGGCGTAGACGGTGGGCGCGTCGTGGGCGGTGGTGGTGCGGATCGCCTCGATCACCAGGCAGCGGTCGGGGCCGCCGCAGTCGATCCGGTCCTGGACCCGCACGGCCGCCGGGGGGCGCAGGGTGCTGACCGGTGCCCGTCCCGCCGCCGCGGCGGTGGCCTTGACGACCCGCCCGTCGGGGGTGACCACCTGGATCAGGGCGACCCGCCCGTCGGCCCGGATGCGGGCGGGCAGCGTGCCGTCGCGCTCGGCCTGGCTGGCGCGGCGGGCCGCGTTCTGCACCTCGGCCAGCAGGTCGCTGCTGACCGCGCTGCGGATCAGCGGGTCGAACGCCACCGCCAGCAGGCTCAGCACCGTCGCCGAGATCAGCGCCGCGAGCATGGTGTCGCGCGCCCGGATCGATCGCGGTCGTAGTCGCATCTCACCCCCTGGTGCAGCTTGTCCCGACGCAGCCTGACGGGATACGGAATTTTAGAAAGATTGACGTTTTGACCTCCCGTGACCACACCCCTACTTCTCCTGGGTTTGGTCAGCGCATGGGTGGGAGAACCCTTTTGTAGGCATTCGTCCTAGTGGGAGGTCCTCCGCATGGGCAGAGACGTGACCTCGTTCTCCATCAGCGGCGAGGACCGTCGCCTCTACCGCGACAAGGTGCACCGCAACCTGCACGTCCTGGCGCGGATGCTGCGCGAGGCGCAGTTCGAGTTCGACCGCCCGCACATCGGCCTGGAGATCGAGCTCAACCTGGTGGACGCGGACGGCCTACCGCTGATGCGCAACGCGGACGTGCTCAAGGCCATCGCCGACCCGGCCTGGGACACCGAGCTGGGCCAGTTCAACCTGGAGATCAACGTCCCGCCCCGGCAGCTCGGCGGCGGGAGCACGGGCGAGCTGGAACGCGAGATCCGGGCGAGCCTCGACCAGGCGGACGCCCGGGCCCAGGAGGTGGGCGGCGGGCTGATGATCGTCGGCATCCTGCCGACGCTGCGCGAGTCCGACATCGACGAGCACGCCCTGTCGTCCAACGACCGCTACCGGCTGCTCAACGACCAGATCTTCGCGGCCCGCGGCGAGGACATGCGGATCGAGATCGACGGCCCGGAGCGGCTGGCGATGCACGCCGACTGCATCCTCCCCGAAGCCGCCTGCACCAGCGTGCAGTTCCACCTCCAGGTGAGCCCGGACGGTTTCGCGCCGCACTGGAACGCCGCCCAGGCGATCAGCGGGCCGCAGGTGGCACTGGCCGCCAACTCGCCCTTCCTGTTCGGGCGCCGGCTCTGGCAGGAGACCCGGATCACCCTGTTCGAGCAGGCCACCGACACCCGACCCGAGGAGCTCAAGTCGCAGGGCGTCCGCCCCCGGGTGTGGTTCGGGGAACGCTGGATCACCTCGGTCTTCGACCTGTTCGAGGAGAACATCCGCTACTTCCCGGCGCTGCTCCCGCTGTGCGACGAGGAGGACCCGGTCGCCGTCCTGGAGCAGGGCGAGATCCCGCAGCTCAGCGAGCTCACCCTGCACAACGGGACCGTCTACCGGTGGAACCGGCCGATCTACGCGGTGGTCAACGGCCGCCCGCACCTGCGGGTGGAGAACCGGGTGCTGCCCGCCGGGCCGACGGTGGCCGACATCGTCGCCAACGGGGCCTTCTACTACGGCCTGGTCCGGATGCTGGCGGAGCAGGAACGCCCGGTGTGGACGCGGATGTCCTTCGCCGCCGCCGGCGACAACCTGCACCGCGCCGCCAGGGACGGGCTGGAGGCCGAGCTCTACTGGCCCGGCCTGGGCACCGTCCCGGTGAGCGAGCTGGTGCTGCGCAAGCTGCTGCCGCTGGCCCACGAGGGCCTGGACCGCTGGGGCATCGACGCCGCCAGGCGCGACCGCCTGCTCGGCGTCATCGAGCAACGTGCGCTCACCGGCCGCAACGGCGCCACCTGGCAGGCCGAGACGGTGCGCTCCATCGAGGAGTCCTACGGCGTCGACCGGTTCGAGGCGCTGCGCCTGATGACCCGCCGCTACATCGAGCTGATGCACACCAACGAGCCGGTGCACACCTGGCCCGTCGGTATCTGACTTCGCCCGCTTGGCGTATCATTTACGTTACGCCAAGAGGGTGAGGGCCGTGACGAGCGCGTTCTGGGACGATCTGGCCGCCGATCTGGACGATCCGCGGTTCCTGCGGGAGTACGTGCGCGAATCCGTCCGGGTGTCCACGGTCGACGCGCTGGTGAACGCCCTGGACGCGGCGCGGGCCGCGCAGGGCCTGTCGAAGGCCGACCTGGCCCGGGCGGTCGGCGCCGAGCCCGCCGCGGTGCGCCGGCTGCTGGCCCCCGGCAACACCGGTCCCAACCCGACGGTGGGCACGCTGGTGGAGCTCGCCGCCGCGCTGGGCCTCACCGTGCGCCTCGAACCGCTCCCCGAGGACGTCCGGGCGACGGTCGCCGAAGCCCTCCGCACCGGCCGGGCCGATCCCGCCGCCCTGGCCCGGCTCGGCGACCGCCCCGATCCTGCCGGCTGACCCGCCGGCCCGTCCGTCAGCTGGCGGGGTCGTAGTGGAACGCGCGCACCTCCTGCGCGCACCGGCAGGCGGCCGCGATCTTCGCGGCCCACTCCAGCGCCGCCTCGCGGGAGGGCACCTCCAGCACCGCGTAGCCGCCCTCGAGCTGCTTCGTCTGCGGGTACGTGCCCTCGGTCACCGTCCCGTCCCCCGCCACCATGACGGGCGGGACGCTCTCGTCGATGCCGCCGCCGAACACCCAGACCCCGGCGGCCTTCGCCTCCTCCACCACCGCGTGCGACGCATCCGAAGCCGCCTGCAGATCCTCCTCGGAAAGGAGGAGGGCACCGCTCGGGAACGAGATCAGGTACTTCGCCATTACGTCGGCTCCTTCTTCGTACTGCAGGGATCGGGTTCTCGTACTGCAGGGATCGGGCTTGGTACTGCAGGGATCGGGCCATCCTCGCCGACCCGGGCACGCCGCGCACAGAACTCGCCCGCCCGCCCCAACGGACGGAACAGGCCGCCTCCGCGACGCGCTCGCCGCAGCCACGGCACCGCGGGTATCAGACACCGGACCAGCACTCCCTAGGCGAGCGAACGTGGGTTGCGGGACAGGTACTCGGCGCCGAGCCGGCGGACGCCCGCGTAGTCGGCGCTGGTCAGGGTGGTCCGGAACGGCTTGTGCAGGCCGGTCACGATGACCAGCAGCGGCCGGCCGGCGTTCGCCGCGGCGTAGTCGAGCAGGCAGTACAGCCGGTAGTGGTGCCGCCCCCGGCCGCCGCCGGGCCGGGGGCCGTCCTTGCGCACCTCGAACCAGCCCGCCATCTCGCCGTGCATCGCCTCCCAGTACCCGCCGCCCGCGAACCGGCAGGGCGGGGCGGCGGCCACCTGGGTCACGATCGCCGCGAACCCGGCCCGCACCGGTGCCGGGCAGCCGCGCAGGAACTCCCGCCCCGGCACCGCCTCGCCCGGATCGTCACCGGCGTGCCGCCGGAAGTAGACCACCTCGTGCGGGTCGTCGCGCCCCGGCCGGACCCGCACCGCCGCCGCCCCGCGGGACGAGCGGGCATCCGTGTACGACGACACCAGCACCCGCCTCCCCCGAAGCGCCGACCAAGCGTGGAGGCATCCTATCGAACACAGTTTCGAATGAAAAGGAGAGTGGAACTTGCGGCGAAATGCTCCGACTTCCCTTCCGGCAATTCCCACCAAATAGGCGTTGCCGAGCTGATCGGTCGTCGGCCTCCAGCCGGTTCACAGCCGGGCGGCCATGACAGCTGCTTCTCTGGTCGCGTTCAGGGAAGCAGCGGCAGGCGGCCGACGATCTTGTCGATCCGGTTCCGGGGTCCGACGATGCTGACCGCGTAGTAATCGATCCGGTCGGCCGGCGTCTCCGCCGCGGTCGGGGTCTCGCCGGCCACGGCGCTGGACCGGACACGGGCGCTGCGGGAGCGCGGGGTCGTCCGCGGCGCGGTCTCGGACGAGTTCGGAGGAACAGTTCGTCGCGCCTCCATTGACAGGCGGTAAGGTGCGAACCGTGGCTCAGGTGCTTTCAGTGAACGTCGGGCGGCGGCAGGCCGTCGGGTACGCCGCCACCGGGTTCACCGGGATCGACAAGCGGCCCGTCGAAGGGCCGGTCGCCGTGGCGGCGCCGGGGCCGCCGGGGACCGGGGGCGGCGGGCTCTCCGGGGACGTGATCTCCGACCTGCGGGTCCACGGCGGCGACGACCAGGCCGTCTACGCCTACGCGCGGGAGGATCTCGACGGGTGGGCCGGGGAGCTGGGCCGCGAACTGGCCAACGGGATGTTCGGCGAGAACCTGACCACCACCGGGATCGACGTCACCGGGGCGCTGGTCGGCGAGCGGTGGCGGATCGGCCGCGACCTCCTCCTGGAGGTCACCTCCCCGCGCACCCCGTGCCGCACGTTCGCCGAGTGGCTGGCGGAGCGGGGCTGGGTGAAGCGGTTCACGCAGGCCGCCAGGCCCGGCGCCTACCTGCGGGTGATCGAGCCCGGCGAGGTCCGGGCCGGCGACCCCGTCGAGATCGTGTCGCGGCCGGACCACGAGGTGACGGTCGGGTTCTGCTTCCGCGCGATCACCCTCGAAGGCGACCTGCTGCCGCGGGTCCTGGCCGCCGGGGACGCGCTCAACGCGGTCTACGCCGCCGAGATCCGCCGGCGCGTCGCCAAACGGTCACACGATGCGTGACATGTCCCCCGGGCGGGGATAGAACGGGCCGCCGACCCCCTGTGCACAGGAGCCTCCCATGACCACCACGCCGGACACCAAGGAATTCAAGCGCTCCCCCAGCCACTTCGCCGACCGGATCACCGCCGACGGGGCGGACGGCTGGCCGGTCGAGGCGGGCCGGTACCGGCTGGTGGTCAGCCGGGCGTGCCCGTGGGCGAACCGGGCGATGATCGTGCGGCGGCTGCTCGGGCTGGAGGGCGCGATCTCGCTGGCGATCACCGACCCGATCCAGGACGAGCGGAGCTGGCGGTTCACCCTCGACCCCGGCGACCGCGACCCGGTGCTCGGGATCGCCTACCTGTCCGAGGCGTACCTGGCCCGCGAACCCGGCTACACCGGCGGGATCAGCGTCCCCGCGATCGTGGACGTGCCGTCCGGGACGCTGGTGACCAACGACTACCAGCAGATCACGCTCGACCTGGAGCGCGAGTGGACGGCGCTGCACCGCCCCGGCGCACCCGACCTGTACCCCGAGCACCTGCGCGACGAGATCGACGCGGTGATCGAGGACGTCTACCGGGACGTCAACAACGGGGTGTACATGGCCGGCTTCGCCACCCGCCAGCGCGCGTACGAGCAGGTGGCGACCCGGCTGTTCGAGCGGCTGGACGCGCTGGAGGAGCGGCTGTCCACCCGGCGCTACCTGGTCGGCGACACCATCACCGAGGCCGACGTTCGGCTGTTCGTGACCCTGGTCCGGTTCGACGCGGTCTACCACGGCCACTTCAAGTGCAACCGCACCAAGCTCACCGAGCTGCCCGCGCTGTGGGCATACGCCCGCGACCTGTTCCAGACCCCGGGCTTCGGCGACACCGTGGACTTCGACCACATCACCCGGCACTACTACGCCGTCCACCGCCAGATCAACCCCACGGGCATCGTCCCGATCGGCCCCGACCCGCGCACCTGGCTCACCCCGCACGGCCGCGAGTCCCTGGGCGGCCGCCCCTTCGGCGACGGCACCCCGCCCGGCCCGCCCCCCACCACGGAAACCGTCCCGCCCCTGACCTGACCCCACCGCCTGGTGATCCTTCAGCATCCGGTGCGCTACGGCGCCCTGGATGCTGAAGGATCACCAAGCCAAGGTCCTGGCCCCGCTGATCCTTCAGGATCCAGGGCGCTCCAGCACCCCGAAAGCTGAAGGATCAGGGCTACGTGCGCTCTCATCAGGTGGCCCTTCGGCTTTCAGGGCGTCATGCGGCCCCGGAGGCCGAAGCCCTTGACGGGGGTGCGGCGGGCTCAGGTGTGCAGGGTGGGCCGGTAGACGAGCTCCTGGGTGTGGCCGTCGAGGGTGCGGCTCTCGATCAGCTCCAGGTCGAAGTCGGCCGCGCCCTGGAAGATGGGGTCCTGCCCGGTCCGGCCGGTGATCACCGGGAAGAGCGTCACCTGGACGCGGTCGACCAGGCCGGCGGCCATCAGCGTCCGGTTCAGCGACAGGCTGCCGTGCGAGCGCAACGGCACCGGGGACTCCTCCTTGAGCCGGGCGACGGCGTCGACGGCGTCGCCGCTCACGAGGGTCGCGTCCGGCCAGTCGAGGGGCCCCTCCAGCGTGGTCGACACCACCGTCGCCGGCAGGTTCCGCATCCGGGTGACCCAGGGGTCGCGCACCTCGGACTCCTCGGTGCTCGAGGCCAGCATCCGCGCGAACACCCGGTAGGTGTCGGCTCCGAAGACCATCCGCTGCTCCTCGCCGTACAGGGCGAGGCGGCGGTCGAGCAGTTCGGGGCCCTGCTTGCCCCAGTAGCCGGTCCAGTCGCCGCCGGCGGCGCCGTAGCCGTCGAGGCTGGAAAAGACGTCGAAGGTGTAGGTGGCGGTCATGACGCTCTCCTGGTGAGTGGCGACCGGCCCGTTGCCGGCCTCTCACCCTGACTACGAACGGGCTCGACGCCATTCGACATCGCCGCGCGACGAACATGAGGTCCACTTTTCCGGGGTGCCATCGCGCCCTGGTGGCCGGAGGAGCACGGGAGATTGTCGGAGGGGCGGCGTACGCTCCCGGGCATGGAGGTGGCGCGGAGGCCGGAACATCCGCTGCTGCGGAGGTTCGTGCGGTCGGTCGGGTACTACGAGTTCGGCGGGCCCACAGTGCGGGAGCGGATGCTGCCGACCGGGGCGATGCAACTGCTGGTGAACCTGGACGCCGACGAGATGCACGAGTACGACGGCGACCGGGTGCTGCGGTTCGGCGGGGCCGTGATGCAGGGGGCCCGGTCGCACTACTGCGAGAGCGACACCGACCAGCAGCGGGCGATCGCGGTGGTGTCGTTCGAGCCGGGCGGGGGGTTCCCGTTCTTCGCCGCGCCGCCCGCGGCGACCGCCGGGCACCTGGTGGAGATCGACGCGCTGTGGGGGCGGCCCGGCGCCGTGCTGCGGGAGCGGCTGCTGGAGGCCGCCTCGCCCGAGGCGAAGCTGCGCGTCCTGGAGGACGTGCTGCTGGAGAACGCCGCCGAGCCGCCGGAACCGGCGATCGCCTGCGCGGTGGCGACCCTGGAGCGCGGGGCGCCGGTCGGGGAGGTCGCCGACCGGCTCGGCTTGACGACCAAGACGTTCACCCGCCGGTTCCACGACCGGGTCGGGCTCACCCCGAAGCGCTACGCGCGGGTGCGGCGGTTCCAGCGCGCGCTGGCGTCCGTGCCGCACGACCGGCCGCCCGACTGGGCCGAGATCGCGGTGAGCTGCGGCTACTACGACCAGTCGCACCTGATCCGCGACTTCCACGAGTTCGCCGGGATGAGCCCGACCCGGTACCGGCCCCGCGCACCGCACGAGCTCAACCACGTCCCCGTGTGAGCCTCCCCGGGCCGGGCCGGTCAGCGGGTGACGGCGGGGTCGGCGGCGAGGGCGAAGCGGTCGCCCGACAGCATTCGCCGGACGCGGAGCACGATCTCCAGGTCGAAGCAGAGTTCGGGGTCGAGCAGTTGGTCGCCGAACAGCTCGTCCAGTTGCCGCAGCCGGTAGCGGACGGTCTGCGGGTGGACGTGCAGGCGGCTGGCGACCTCGTTGGCGTTGCGGCTCGACTGCAGCCAGGCCAGGAGCGTCTCGGCCAGCCGGTCCTGCTGGCTGGGGCGCAGGTGTTCCAGTGGGGCCAGCCGTAGCGCGCCCAGGCCGGCGAGCAGGTCCTCGTCCTCGAACAGGATCAGCGTGGACATGTGCTCGACGCTGCGGGCCACGCCACAGGGCTCGATGATCTTTCGCTCCACCAGGGCCAGCGTCTTGCGGGCCCACCGCATCGAGCGGGCCGCCTCGGCGACCGGCACGGTCGGGCCGAGCGCGACGGTGCGGCCGTGCAGCGCCCGGTCGACCATCCGGGACCGGCCGGGGCCGTCCGGGTCGGGCACGATCAGCGCCGGTTCGTGCCGGGTGAGGTCGACCAGGACGTCGGCGGGGAAGACGGGTTGCGGCTCGTCCCGGTGCAGGCGGCTCAGTGCCGCGACGGCCACCGTCCGGGGCATCGGCCAGTGCGCGGCGGCGGCGTGCTCGGCGATCGGCTCGGGCGACACCGGCGGGTCGGTCAGCAGCATGTCGATCAGGTGCCTGCGGCGGCGTTGCATCGCCCCGACGACGTCCGCCCGGGCCTGTGCGTGCCCCTCGGCCGCCGCCTCGGCCAGTTCGTGCTGGAACAGCAGCAGGTCCTCGCCCAGCGTGCCCAGCGTGCGGGGCAGCGCGCCGAACCGGTCGGCCCCGGTCACGACGTGCCGCCAGGCGACCAGCCCGCCGACGCGCAGTGCGGTGTGGATCGTCTCCAGGTCGCGTCCCTCGGCCGCCTCACTGCGGCCGATCGCCCGGAAGAACTCCATGACCGGGCGGGGGTCCGCCTCGACGTAGGAGATCCGGTCGGTGAAGTGCTGGAGCACGCTCTCGACGACGTACCGGAGGGTGGCCGAGCAGGGGTCGTCCTCGGGACGGTCGTACTCGCGCACCCGGCTCCGGATCTCGGTGATCACGTCGTCGACCACCGCGTCCAGGTGCGGTCCGAGCCGGCCGGCCAGGTCCCGGGGTGCGCCGGCCCGGGACCGGCCGACGGCTACAAGGTTCGTGCCTGCCACGTGGCGGCCTCCTGCCTTGGTCGCCCCCGCCGGTGGGAGGGCGCTCGATGTAACTGATTACTTACGTGAGCTACATCATGTCCCGGAAACCCGCCAGTACGCAAGGCCACTTCCCCGACACCCCCGACGACCTGCAACCATCACCCTGAGTTAGGGCGAGCCACCGCGGAGAGTACGATCGGTGTCGTCCCCCTGGATGAAAATTCGTGCATCGATGTCACATTCCGGGTACGGGGCACGTCTCCAGGGGAGAGCCACCACGAAGGCGCGGGCGGCGCCGTCCGCGCAGGAGACGACCCAGGGAGTCCGGCGTGAGCGATTCCTCGACTCGGCGGCCGCCCAAGGCACTCGCCGGCCTCGGCTCGGCGACCGACGACCGGTTCGGCGGTGCCGCGTTCGCCAAGAAGGCGATCCGCAAGGCGTTCCCCGACCACTGGAGCTTCCTCCTCGGTGAGATCGCGCTGTACAGCTTCGTGATCATCCTCATCACCGGGGTCTTCCTGACCTTCTTCTTCCAGCCGAGCGGCACCGAGACCGTCTACAACGGCTCGTACGAGAAGCTGCGCGGCGTCACCATGAGCGAGGCCTACGCCTCCACCCTGCACATCAGCTTCGACGTCCGCGGCGGGCTGCTGACCCGGCAGATCCACCACTGGGCGACGGTCCTGTTCCTGGCCTCGATCCTCGTCCACCTGCTGCGCAACTTCTTCACCGGCGCGTTCCGCAAGCCCCGCGAGCTGAACTGGCTGATCGGCGTCGTGCTGTTCATCCTGGTGCTGCTCAACGGGCTGTTCGGCTACTCGCTCCCCGACGACCTGCTGTCGGGCACCGGGCTGCGCATCCTGGAAGGGGTGCTGCTGTCGATCCCGGTGGTGGGAACGTACCTGACGCTGTTCCTGTTCGGCGGGGAGTTCCCGAGTTCCGCGAGCTTCCTGCCCCGGCTGTACACCATCCACGTGCTGCTGATCCCCGGCATCCTGGCCGCGCTGATCCCGCTGCACGCGGTGGTGCTCACCTGGCGGGCGACCCACACCCAGTTCCCGGGCCGGGGCAGCACCAACCGGACGGTCCGCGGCTACCCGTTCTTCCCGGTGTTCATCGCCAAGACCACCGCCTACTTCCTGTGGACGTTCGCGGCGGTGACGGTCCTGGCCGCCTTCTTCCAGATCAACCCGGTCTGGCTGTACGGGCCCTACGACCCGGGGGCGATCAGCGCGGGCTCCCAGCCCGACTGGTACATGGGCTTCCTGGAGGGCGCGCTGCGGATGATGCCGTCCTGGCAGATCGAGCTGTGGGGGCACACCCTCGCGATGAGCGTGATCATCCCGGCCCTGGTGGTGCCCGGGCTGCTGTTCACCGGGCTGGCCGTCTACCCGTTCCTGGAACGCTGGGTGACCGGTGACCGCGAGATCCACCACCTGCTCGACCGGCCGCGCGACGTGCCCGCGCGGACCGGCATCGGGATGGCCGGGGTGACGTTCTACGGCATCCTCTGGCTGGCCGGCGCCAACGACATCATCGCCGACCGGTTCCAGATCTCGCTGTTCGCGACGACCTGGTTCTTCCGCTTCGCGATCTTCCTGGGCCCGGTGCTCGCCTACATCGTGGCGTACCGCATCTGCCTGGGCCTGCAACGGCGCGACCGCGACCTGGTGGCGCACGGGCTGGAGACCGGCACCATCCGGCAGGGCGCGGACGGCGAGTTCTACGAGGTGCACCGGCACATCGACGTGCCCCGGATCACCGACCCGCGGCCCCGGGCGGCGGTGCCGCTCGGCGAGCCGGACGGGGAGGGCATCCCGCCCAAGGAGGCCCGCGGCCCGCTCGGCCGCACCCGGGTCGCGCTGAACCGGCACTTCCGCGCGGATCTGGCGGTCCCGCCGAACGGCGAGCGCAGGGCCAAGGAGGCTGAGGAGATCGAGGCCCCGCGCCCGCCGGAGGTCGATCAGCGGCGCCGGTAGAGGGTGATCCTGTCCTCGCCGATGCGCTCGCGCTTGGCGGGGTCGTCGACGCCCTGGTGCTCCTCGGTGGCGGCGCAGAGCACGGCGACCTTGCCGACGTGCTGGTTGGTCTGCACCGCGCGGGTGGCCTCACCGACCTCGTCCAGCGTGAAGACCGTGGACAGCGTCGGGTGGATCATGCCCAGGTTGATCAGCCGGTTGGTGGCCACGGCCTCGGCGTAGTTGAAGCCGTGGCTGCCGATGATGCGCTTGAGCCGCATCCACAGGAACCGGTTGTCGAACTCGTGCTTGTACCCGGTCGAGGAGCCGCAGGTGACGACGACGCCACCGCGGGCGGCCACGTACACCGAGGCGCCGAAGGTCTCCTGGCCCAGGTACTCGAAGACGATCTGCGGGTCCTCGCCGACCAGCCGGCGGACCGCCTCGCCGAGGACGCGCCCCGCCTTGGGGTGCCGCATGCCGTGCTCGCCGAACTCGAACTCGGAGCGGTTGATCACGTGTTCGCAGCCCTGCGCCCGGACCAGCTCGGCCTTCTCCGCGGAGGAGACCACGGCCACCGGGATGCCGCCGCCGTTGCGGACGAGCTGGGTGGCGTACGAGCCGAGCCCGCCGGTGCCGCCCCAGATCAGCACCACGTCGCCCTGCTTCATCCGGGCGCTGTGCAGGCCGACGAGCATCCGGTACGCGGTGGCCGCGCACAGCGTGTTGGACGCCGCCTCCTCCCAGCTCAGGTGGGTCGGCTTGGGGATCAGCTGGTTGGCCTTGACCACGCAGAAGTCACCGAAGGCGCCGAAGTTGTTCTCGAAGCCCCAGGCGAGCTGCCCGGTGGCCAGCATCGAGTCCTCGTAGGAGAGGTGGTCCTCCTCGTCGAAGATCCCCGGGGAGACGACGACCTTGTCGCCGACCTTCCACTTGCGCACCCCGGACCCGATCCGGACGACCACGCCGCAGGCGTCCGAACCGAGGATGTGGTACGGCAGGTCGTGCCGGGCGCCGTTCCAGCCCGTCCGGCCGAGCTTCTCCAGGAAGGCGAAGGTCGGCACCGGCTCGAAGATCGCCGACCAGACGGTGTTGTAGTTGATCGCGGCGGCCATCACCGCGACGACCACCTCGTCGGGGGCGAGCTCCGGCATGTCCACATCGCCGACGTGGATCGACCGGCGCACGTCCTTGTCGGTCATCCCGTCGAAGATGCCGACCTCGTCCTTGCGGGTGTACGCGGCCCGGAACCTGGTCGGCAGGTCCAGGGCCTGGAGTTCGCCACCGGCCGCGCCGGCTCTGACAGCTTCCAGCAGGTCAGACATCGATCATCCTCCGGTTACGGGGATCGGTCCCGATTCGTGCACTGCGAGCTGCTCGGCCAGGTGTGCGGCGAGTACCTCCACGCCCGGCGGGTCGAGCAGGTTGAGATGGTGAACCCCCGGGATCGTGACGATCTCCAGGTTGGAGCAGAGCCCCCCGAAACCGTTGGTCCCATCGAGCTCGTAGCGGGTGTCCCGCACGGCCCACGGCGTCTCCTCCGGCGCGTGGTACAGCACCACGCGGCCGGCGTAGGGGCCGGGCGTGTACGCCTCCAGCGAGCGGGTGTCCTGATGGGAGGTGAGCTGGTGGGTCAGCACCGCGGGCGGCAGGTACTCGATCAGCGGTGCCGCGCGCTCCATCACCAGCGCGAACTGCGCGTCCTCGTCCAGGCCGGCCAGTTCCTCGTAGCCGAGGGTCAGGTCCAGGCCGTAGGTCTCGTTGAGGTAGCCGACGAACGCGGCGAACCGGCGGGCGAGGGTGTCGGACTCGTCCTCGACCGGCCGCGGTAGACCCGCGTCGAACAGCGCGACCAGTTCGACCTCGCGGCCGGCGGAGGTGAGCTGCCGGGCGGTCTCGTAGGCGAGTACCCCGCCGAACGACCACCCGCCGAGCCGGAACGGCCCCTCGGGCTGCGCCGCCTGGAGGTGCTCGGCGTAGCGGGCCGCCCGCTCCACCACGCTGGGCGCGTCCTCGAACCGCTCCAGCCCGTACACCGGGCGGTCGGGGCCGAGCAGCGCGACGAGCTGCTGGTAGCAGCCGGTGGTGCCGCCCGCCGGATGCGCGATGAAGATCGGCAGCCGGCCGGTGGCGCCGGCGTTGAGCGGCCGGACGGTCTGCCGCGCCGCCTCCTCGTCGACCGACCGGATGAGCTCGGCGACGTGCTCGGGCGTCGGGACGGCGAACACCTCCGACCGGCTGATCTCGCCGCCCAGCTCGGCCACCAGGTGGGCCACCACCTGGTCGGCCTGGTGGTCCTGGCCGCCCAGCTCGAAGAAGTCGTCGGTGGCGCCGACCGGGCGGACGCCGAGAACGTCCTCGAAGATCCGCGCGGCCAGCCGCTCGGCGGCGTCCCGCGGCAGCACGTAGGGACGGCCGGCCGGGGCGGCCTCCGCCCCGGCGGTGCTGCTCGGGGCGGCGTCCAGCCCCAGCTCGCCCGCCGCCCACTCCTCGAACGCGTTGACGCTGGCGCCCTGGAGCAGGATCGCGGCGGGCACGGTCAGCCCGAGGTCGTGCTCGACCGCGCTCTTGATCCGCACCGCCACCAGCGAGTCGAGTCCCAGGTCGGTCAGCGGGGTCGCCGGGTCCAGCCGGTCGGCGTCGAAGCCGAGCACCGCGGCGACCCGGTACCGGACCTGGCCGGCGATCAGCCGCCGGGCCTCCGCCGGGTCGGTCACCTCGCGCAGCGCCGCCGCGCCGATCCACTCCCCGCCGTCGCCGGCCGCCACGTCCGCCGCCTCGACCAGCGCGGCGAAGTACGGCATCCGCCGGATCTCGGGGAACAGCGCGAGCGCCGTCGCCGGGTCGAACCGCAGCACGCCGGTGGCGGGCCGGTCGTGCGCGAGCAGGACCTCCAGCGCCTCCGCGCCCTCCTCGGGGCTGATCGGGTCGAGCACCGCGACCGACAGGTCGGCGGCGCCGCCGACCCGCGCCCAGGTGCCCCAGTTGACCGTGGTGCCGGGCAGCCCCTGCGCCCGCCGCCAGGTGATCAGCGCGTCCAGGGCGGCGTTGGCGGCGGCGTAGGAGCCCTGGCCGGGCGAGCCGAGCAGCGCCGCGGCCGAGGAGTGCACGGCGAAGAAGTCCAGGTCGAGGCCGGCGGTGGCGGCGTGCAGCCGGTGCGCGCCGGTGACCTTCGCCGCCCAGACCCGGGCCAGGTCCGCCCGGCCCAGGTCGGCGACCAGCCGGTCGTCCATGACGCCCGCGCCGTGCACCACCCCGCACAGCCGGCGGCCGCCCTCCTGGGCCACCTCGACCAGCCGCTCGGCCGTGCCGGGCGCGGCGACGTCGCCGAGCACGACGCCGACGTCCACCCCGCTCTCGCGCAGCCGGGCGATGGTCTTCTCCGCCTCGGGGGACGGCCCGGACCGGCCCGACAGCACGATCCGGCACGCGCCGCGCTCGGCCAGCATCCGCGCGGTGACCAGGCCGACTCCGCCGTACCCGCCGGTGATGATGTATGACCCGCCGCGCCGGACGACCCGGCGTGGCCGACCGGTGAACGGCGGGGCGGCGGCCAGCCGGGCCGCGTACCGCCGGCCGTCGCGCCAGGCGACCTCGGCGTCCTCGCCGGGCCCGGCGAACTCGGCGGCCAGTTCGGAGGCGGAGCCGGCGTCCACCAGGGTGGCGCGCAGCGCGGGGTGCTCGAAGCCCAGCACCCGCACCAGCGCCCGCACCGGGGCCTGGCCGGGGTCGCCGGCCTCGCCCGCGGCGACCGCCAGCGCGCCCCGGGTCGCCACGAACAGCCGGGGCGGCGGGGCGCCGGCGGCCAGGGCGCGGGCCAGCGCGGCGGTGGCGAAGATCAGCCGTTCGTCGGTCAGCTCGGCGGGCGGCACCATGAGGACCCGGGCGGGCCGGTGCTCCAGCGCCGCGCGGGCGGCGGGCTCGGCGTCGTCCCAGTCGACCGGGACGGTGGACGTCCCGCCGTCCTCGTCGAGGACCAGCAGCCCCCCGCCGGGGAACACCTCCTCGACCAGGGAGGTGTCGGCGGGCTCGATCGGGTCGGTCTCCGCCCAGGTCGGCTCGATGAGCTTGTCGGCCAGCGGGACGGGGACGTCCGCGCGCTCCACCCGGCGCAGCACCACGCCGGTGGCGGCCAGCAGCACCCGGCCGTCTCCGTCGAGCAACTGGACGGCGCCCAGCGGCCCCTCCTCACCGTGCACCACCTCGGCCCGGCAGGACCCGCCCCGGTGGGTCGGGCCGTACACGCGCAGCGAGCCGATCGACTCGGGCAGCCACGTCCCCTCGCCGGCCGCGGCGCCGAGCGCCGCCAGGCAGCGGTCGAGGACCTCCGGGTGCAGGCGGTGGTGCCGGCTGCCGCGGGCCGCCGGCTCGATCGGGATGCCCTCCCCGGCGGCCGGCGGGGTTGCGGGACGGTCGTCGGTCACGACGTCGGCGGCGGCCACCCGGACCCAGGTCCCGGCGGCGGTGCGGGCGTGGATCTCCACCTGCTGGTCGGCCTCCGCGTAGGTGGTGGTGACGGTGACCCCGTCGCCCAGCGGCAGCGGCCGCTCCAGCCAGAGCGCGTTCACCCGGATCTCGCCGGTGCCCAGCACCTGGCCGGCGGCGGCCAGCGCCATCTCGGCCTGGGCGGCGGCGGGCAGCAGGGCGATGCCGTGCACCCGGGCGGCGGCGAGCCAGCCCTCGGCGGCCAGGTCGGCGCGCCAGGCGTGCCGGTCCTCGCCGGGCAGCTCGACGTGCGCGCCCAGCAGCGGGTGCTCGTCGCGGCCGCCGTTCGGGCGGGCGGGGGGCGCCATCCAGTGCCGCTCGTGCCGCCAGGGGGCGAGCGGCAGGTCGGCGACCGCGCCGCCCGCCGGGCCGGCCACGGCGAAGCCGTGCGCGGCCAGGGTGGCGAGCTGGGCGTGGAAGGTGAGCGTGTCGTCGGTCTCCTCGCCCTTGCGGGCCCGCTTGAGGGTGTGGACGACCAGCGCGCCCTCGCCCTCCAGGGTCTCGTTCACCGCCGGGGCCAGGATCGGGTGCGCGTTCACCTCGATGAACGTGCGGTGGCCGTCCTCGGCGGCGGCGGCCACCGCGGCGGCCAGCCGGACCGGGTTGCGCAGGTTGGCGGCCCAGTAGCCGGCGTCCAGGGTGGCCGCGGCGCGGGGGTCGTCGAGCGCGGTGGTGTAGAGCGTCACGCCGTGCGGTTCCCGTGGCCGGAGGTCGGTGAGCTGGGCGCGCAGCGGGTCCAGCAGCGGGTCGACCTGCGGCGAGTGCCCGGCGCCCTCGGCCTTCACCATCCGGGCCAGCCGTCCCTCGGCTTCGGCCCGTTCGACCACGGCGGCGACCTGGTCGGCGTCGCCGGTCACCACGGTCTGCCGGGGCGAGGAGTACACGGCGGGGTACACCTCGGGCAGGTCGCGGGTGAGCGCCCGCACCTCCTCGGCGGACGCGCCGAGCACGGCCATCGCGCCGCCGCCGACCAGCTTGCCCAGCAGGCGGGAGCGCCGGCAGATGACCTTGACGCCGTCCTGGAGCGACAGGGCGCCCGCGACCACGGCGGCGGCGACCTCGCCCATGGAATGGCCGATCACGGCGGCGGGGACCACCCCGTAGCCGGCCCACATCCGGGCCAGGCCGAGCTGCACGCCGAACAGCGCCGGCATGATCTCTTCCGGGCCCTGTGGCTCGCGGCCCTCCTCCAGCATCTCCCAGAGGGAGAAGCCCAGCTCGTCCGCGACCAGCGGGTCGAGGTCGTCGATCGCCTCGGCGAACGCGGGCTCCTCCTCCAGCAGCCGCCGCGCCATGCCGGGGCGTTGCGCCCCGTACCCGGAGAACACCAGCACCGGCCGGGCCGGGGTACCCAGCGCGCTGCCGGTCGCCAGGCCCGGGTGCGGGCGGCCGTCGGCCAGCGCGCGCAGCCCGTCGGCCAGCCCGGCCCGGTCGCGGGCCACCACGGCGGCGCGGGCCCGGCCCCGGCCGTTGCGCCGGTGCAGGGTCAGCGCGACGTCGGCGAGGGGGACGTCCTCGCGTTCCGCCACCCAGTCCGCCAGCGCGGCGGCGTGGTCGCGGATGCGGTCGGCGTCGGCGTCCGACAGCGGGTACGCCCGGACGGGCGCAGCGGACGGCTCGGGGCGGCGCGCCGGGGCGGCTTCCAGCACCACGTGCGCGTTGGTGCCGCCGAAGCCGAAGCCGGAGACCCCGGCGCGGGCCGGGCGACCCCGGTCGGGCCAGGCGGTGGGTTCGGCGACGACCTGCAGCCGCAGGTCCTCGAACGGGATGTGCGGGTTGGGCTCGCGGTAGTGCAGGCTGCGCGGGATCTCGCCGTGCGCCAGCGCCAGCACGGTCTTGATCAGGCCGGCGATGCCCGCGGCCGACTCCAGGTGCCCGAGGTTGGACTTGACCGAGCCGATCAGCAGCGGCCGGTCCGCGGGCCGGCCCGCGCCCAGCACCTCGCCCATCGCCCGGGCCTCGATGGGGTCGCCGAGGAAGGTGCCGGTGCCGTGTGCCTCGATGTAGTCGACCTCGTGCGGGTCGATCCCGGTGGTGGCGTAGACATCGCGCAGCAGGGCCCGCTGGGCGTCGGCGTTGGGCGCGACCAGGCCGTTGGAGCGGCCGTCGGAGTTGACCGCGGAGCCGCGGATCACGGCGAGGACCCGGTCGCCGTCGCGCTCGGCGTCCGACAGCCGCTTGAGCACCACGGCGCCGCAGCCCTCGGCGCGCACCATGCCGTCGGCGGAGGCGTCGAAGGCCTTGCAGCGGCCGTCGGGGGCGGTGCCGCCGCCCTGGTCGAAGGTGATCGTGATGGTCGGTGACAGCAGCACGTTGACCCCGCCGGCCAGCGCCACGTCGCTCTCGCCGGCGCGCAGGCTGCGCACGGCCAGGTGGGTGGAGACCAGCGACGACGAGCACGCGGTGTCGACGATCATGCTGGGGCCACGGAGATCCAGCAGGTAGGACAGCCGGTTGGCGATGATGCTGAGCGCCGCGCCTGTCGCGGTCCAACCCTCCAGGGCCGCGAGGTCGGAGGCGGTGAGCGCCGCGTACTCCGGCGCGCTGACACCGACGAACACGCCGGTGCGGCTGCCGCGCAGCGCGGCCGGGGCCAGCCCCGCGTGCTCGAACGCCTCCCAGGCGACCTCCAGGACGAGGCGCTGCTGCGGGTCCATGACCTGGGCCTCGCGCGGGGTGATGCCGAAGAACCGGGCGTCGAAGCCGGCGATGTCGTCGAGGAAGCCGCCGTGCCGGGTGGTCCGGGCGAGCAGGTCGGCGACCTCGGGCGACCCGTCGTCGTAGGCGTCCCAGCGGCCCTCGGGGACCTGGCCGAGGGCGTCGCGGCCCTCGGTGAGCAGCTTCCAGTACTCCGCCGGGCCGGCGACGCCGCCGGGCAGCCGGCAGCCGAGGCCGATCACGGCGATGGGCTCGTCGTCGGCGACGGTGGCCCGGGGGGCGGGCTCCGCGGCGGGGGTCGTGTTCCCCGTCAGCGCGGCGGCCAGCAGGTTGATGGTCGGGTGCTCCCAGACCAGGGTGGCGGGCAGCGAGCGGCCGAGCATCTGCTCCAGCCCGCCGGCGACGGCCACGGCGTCGCGGGAGCCGAGGCCGAACTCTTCGAGGGGGCGGTCGGGGTCGATCTCGCCGGGGTCCAGGCGGGCCCGTTGGGCGATCTCCTCGATCAGGTGACGGCGGATGGCGTCTTCGGTGATCCGCGTATCGACCTGCGCGGTTTTGGAAGGATCATGCGACTGCATAGGTCCGG
Organism: Actinomadura craniellae; assembly: GCF_003289645.1. Taxonomy (GTDB): domain Bacteria; phylum Actinomycetota; class Actinomycetes; order Streptosporangiales; family Streptosporangiaceae; genus Actinomadura_D; species Actinomadura_D craniellae. Next base: position 97,910 of record NZ_QLYX01000020.1, read on the forward strand.
TTCCCTCCACAATGAACCCGAGGGTCGTTCAAGCGGAGGGACCACCTTGTCCTACTTTGACCGACCCATGATGCGCATCCAGACCACTTTTTCGGCTGACCCCCTTGTCACCGCTGTGACAAGGGCAAGGTACGGGTATGCAGTGGGGCCATAGGGGCTGAATGCGTTCACATGCGGTTTCGCAGTGTGCCATATATGGCCACGAATAGTAACAACTCCCTCTAAGAACCCTAAATATGCTTCTGTACCACCACTCTCCGTGGTCGCCGTACGAATTCACGCCGTGACTTCTCGTCATGGCGATTACGCGGCTCCCTGTGTTGAAGACGGGAATCTTCTGGACCAGTTGTCACTGAGATAACAAGACTCCGGATCACCCTCTATGGCCTGATAGGTGACGTCCGCCGACCTCTTGGACGAAAGTCCGGTTCGGCGCGTACATTCTCGTGTCACCCCGCAGCGACAGGTACGGACTCTTGACCCGCGGCCGGTACGGATGGGCACTGGCGGTCGTCGCCGTCAGCGCGTTCATGATCACCATGGACAACACGGTGGTCCATGTCGCGCTGCCCGTCATCCGCGACGACCTGCAGATGAGCTCGGGCACGCTGCAGTGGGTCGCCACCGGCTACATCCTGATGTTCTCCTGCCTGATGATCGCCGGTGGGCGGCTGGCCGACGTCTACGGGTGCCGGGCCGTCCTCATCACGGGCATGGCGATCTTCACCGGGTCCTCGCTGATCGCCGGCGTCGCGCCCGACGGCACCGTGCTCATCGCCGCCCGGGTGGTCCAGGGCGCCGGGGCCGCCCTCGCGCTGCCGTCCACCCTGGTCATCGTCACGGTGGGGCGCACCGACAAGCAGAAGTCCCTGGGCACCATCGTCTTCCTCGCCTCGTCCTCGGTGGCCATCGCCATCGGGCCGTTCGTCGGCGGCTTCATCGCCTCGCACTGGCACTGGGGCTGGATCTTCCTCATCAACGTGGTGCCGGGCATCGCGGTGATGCTGCTGGCGGCGGTCGTGGTCAGCGGCCGGCCCGAGCAGACCGGTACCCGGCTCGACCTGCCCGGGGTGCTCACCTCGGCCATCGCGCTGTTCGCGTTCACCTACGGACTGGACCAGGCGCACCGGCACGGCCTGCAGGACCCCACGGTGCTCGCCGTGTTCGGGCTGGCGGGCTCCGCCGCCCTGGCGTTCGTCCTCGTGGAGCGCTGGGCCCCCGACCCGATGATCAACCTGGAGTTCTTCCGGAACCGGGTGTTCACCGGCGGGCTCGTCACCCAGATGCTCTGGGGCATCGGGTTCAACGGGGTGCTGTTCTACACCTCCTTCTTTCTCCAGGACGTGCTGGGCTTCGCACCGACCAAGACCGGCCTGGTATTCCTGCCGCCCGCCATCCTCCTGCTGCTCATGACCCCGGTGTCGTTCTGGCTGGCCGAACGGATCGGCCCCCGGATCAGCATCGGCGGCGGGATGTGCGTGCTGGCGGCCGGGATGGCCAGCTTCACCGTGCTCCGCCCCGGGGACGGCCTGCCGCAGCTCATGCCCGGCGTGCTGGTGCTGAGCGCCGGCGCGGCGATGGCCATGCCGCTGGCCATGTACGTGCTCAAGTCGGTGCCCGAGGAGCGGGCCGGGGTGGCCAGCGGCATCCTCAACGTGGTCCGCGAGGTGTCCGTCGCATTCGGCATCGCGGTCCTCGGCGTCATCATCGCCGCGCTGGAGAAGCGCGCACTGGCCGGCGGCGCCGACAAAGTCGAGGCGTTCCGGCACGCCGTCTCCTTCGGACTGCTGATCGGCGGCGGGCTGGTACTGGCCGGCGGCCTGATCGTCGCACTGACCCTGCCGCGCCGGTCCGCCGCGCCTGTACCGGCGCGGCAGCCCCTCATGCTGGGCCCGGCGGCCATCCCACTGCCCGCGCGCGGCGCGGGCGGGCGGTGGCGCAGCGACACCCGGCGCGGCTCCGCCGGCCGGTGGATCCGCGACGCGCAGGGCGAGGGCGCCCGGCGGGCGGGACTGCGCGTCCCGCCGCCCCCTCCGCCGGAGGGGTGGCACGAGCCGTACATCCCACCGCAGGGTTCCGCGGCGGGCCCCACTGCGGACCGCGTGCCGGGCCCCACAGCGGATCTCACGGTGGACCGCGTGCCGGGCCCCCTGCCGAGCCCCACGGCGGACCACGTGCCGGGCCCGGCGGCGGACCGCGCCCCGGACCCCACGGCGGAACGCGTGCCGGCGGAGCGGCGACCTGTGGCCGCGCGGGTGGAACACGGTGGACCGGGGCGCTATCGTCGCGACCCCTGGTAGGCGCGAAAGGGTCGGCATGTCACGAAGAGTCGTGATCTACGCGGTGGGTTCGCGCGGCGACATCCAGCCGGGCGTCGCCCTGGGCCGGGAACTGACGAAGCGCGGCGACAAGGTGCGCGTCGTGGCCGTCTCGCGGTACGAGGACCTGGTCGCCTCCGCCGGCCTGGAACTCTCCGCGATCTCGGCCGACCCCACCCAGATCGCCGAGTCCGACGAGCTCCAGGAATGGCTGGCGGGCGGGCGCAACCCGGTGAAGTTCGTCCGCAACTTCAAGAAGATCCTCGGGCCGCTGGCCGAGCGGATGCTGGCGGAGACGTACGCCGCCTGCACCGACGCCGACCTGCTGATCACACCGACGATGGGCTTCCTGGGCGAGCACCTCGGCGCCCGGCTGGGCATCCCCTGGGCGCTGGTGCACTTCCAGCCCAGCCAGCCCACCCGGGCCTTCCCGCACCCGCTGATCCCCCAGGCGGGCCTGCTCGGCAAGCCCGGCAACCGGCTCAGCTACGAGCTGATGGAACTGATGGCCTGGCAGCTGCTGCGGCCGTTCATCAACCCCTGGCGGCGGTCGGCGCTGGACCTGCCGAAGCTCCCCCCGCGCGGACCGGCGCCGCGCGCCCGGCGGGACCGGCGGCCGGTGCTGTGCGCGTTCAGCCCCACCGTGGTCCCGCGGCCCGCCGACTGGCCGTCGTACGTGCACATGCACGGCTACTGGTTCCTGGACGCCGCCCCCGGCTGGACACCGCCCGCCGAGCTGGAGTCCTTCCTGGCGGCCGGGCCGCCCCCGGTGTACGTGGGCTTCGGCAGCATGGTCCCCAAGGACCCGGCGGCCACCGGCGAGATGATCGTCGCGGCGCTGCGCGCGGCGGGCGCCCGCGGCGTGGTCCACGGCGTCGATCCCGGGCTGGCCGGCGACGACCTCATGGTGGTGGACGACGTGCCGCACACCTGGCTGTTCCCGAAGATGGCCGCCGTCGTCCACCACGGCGGGGCGGGCACCACCGCGGCCGGGCTGCGCGCCGGCGTCCCCTCGCTGGTCTGCCACTTCTTCGGCGACCAGCCCTACTGGGGCGAGCGCGTCGCGGCCCTGGACGCCGGCCCGGCCCCGCTGCCGTTCAAGGAGCTGACCGCCGAGCGGCTGGCCGCCGGGATCCGCACCGCCACGGAGACCCCCGGGCTGCGCGCCGCCGCCCGGTCCCTCGGCAAGCGCATCCGGGCGGAGGACGGGATCGCCGCCGCCCGCACCGTCCTCGACGACCTCTGCTGACCCACCGGGATTGTCACGACCGTGACGAAAACCCGGGTGACAGCAGTGACTTCGGCCCGTAGTTCACCGGGAGCCCCCTCAGTACCGTTCCGCTGACTCCACTTCGCCAGAAGGAGAGCCAGATGGCGGAACAGGCTGTACTCGCCGACCCGAACGCCCCGTGGGGCGAGCGGATGGGAACCCCCGACCGGGTGATCGTCGGGATCTTCGTCGGCATCCCGTTCGTGGCGGTGATCGCCTCCATTGTCGTCCTGTGGGGCTGGGGCGTGACCTGGCGCGATCTGGTGATCGGCGCGGTCATGTATGTCGTCACCGGCCACGGGATCACCATCGGCTACCACCGGCTGTTCACCCACAAGTCGTTCAAGGCCAACCGCCCGCTGAAGATCGGGCTGGCGGTCGCCGGCACGATGGCCATCGAGGGCGACGTCATGACCTGGGCGGCCGACCACCGGCGCCACCACCAGTACTCCGACCAGCCCGGCGACCCGCACTCGCCGTGGCGCTTCGGCAGGTCCGTCCCCGCCCTGGTCAAGGGCATGGTGTGGGCGCACGTCGGGTGGACGTTCAACAACGAGAAGACCAACCAGCAGCGGTACGTCCCCGACCTGCTCGCCGACCGGGACCTGCAACGGGTCGCCGCCTGGCAGCCCGCGATCGTCCTGTTCTCCCTGCTGGCCCCCGCCGTGGTGGGCGGGCTGTGGGGCGCGGGCGCCTGGGACGGCGGCGCCGCCTGGTCGGCGTTCTTCTGGGCCGGGCTGGTGCGGATCGGCCTGCTCCACCACGTGACCTGGTCGATCAACTCGATCTGCCACCTCGCCGGCTCCCACCCGTTCCGATCCCGCGACCGGTCCGGCAACGTGTGGTGGCTCGCGCCGATCTCCGGCGGCGAGTCGTGGCACAACCTGCACCACGCCGACCCGACCTCGGCCCGGCACGGCGCGCTGCGCGGCCAGATCGACTCCAGCGCCCGGCTCATCTGGCTCTTCGAGCGGCTCGGCTGGGCCCACGACGTCCGCTGGCCGAACGAGCAACGCCTGGCCGCCCGCAAGGCGACCTAGCCCGGACCGGCTACCGCACGACGCGGAAGCACAGGTGCGTGACCTGGGGCGACCCGGCCAGGCCAGTCCGTTCCAGCTCGATGCGACCGGTGTCCAGGTGGTCGAACAGCCTGGTGCCCGCGCCGAGCAGTACCGGCACCAGTTGCAGCCGGATCTCGTCCACGAGTCCAGCCCGCACGAACTGCCGGGCGGTGTGCGCTCCGCCCATGACCAGGACGTCCTTCCCGCCCGCGGCCTCCCGGGCCCGCCGCAGCGCGTCCTCGACGCCCGTGACGAAGATGAACGTCCCGCTCTTCTCGACCCGGTCCTCCCGCGGCTCGTGGGTGAGCACGACGCACGGGAGGGGGTACGGGGTGTCCTGCCACAGCCCGACTCCCACGTCGAACATCCGCCTGCCCACCACGGTCGCCCCCGTGGTCGCCAGCAGGTCCCGCACCGCCTCGGCGTTCACCCCCTGATCCGCGTTGCCGTGGAACATCCATTCATGCAGCCGCTCGCCGCCCTCCCCCATGGGCCGTTCGACGCCGACGTCCGGCCCCGCGGAGAATCCGTCCAGGGACACCGACATGCTCAACAGAACTCTTCCCATGCGCCGACTTTAGGACTCGACCGGTGCACCCATCAGGTCCAATTCCAGGCCGGTCGAGTGGGCCGATTACGGGTCAGGGGCGAGCCGTGTGCCGCTCCAGGGCCGCCAGGGCGGGGTCCTCGGCGGCCAGGTGCGCGACCCAGAAGCCGCCCTTGCGCAGGGACGGGTCGTCGGGGCGCTTCTCGCCCAAGCGGTCGCACAACTCGGCCACCAGCTCGCCGACCAGCTCGCCGTGGGTGCACACCACGGTGGACACCCCGTCGTCCAGCAGGCCGGCCAGCCGGGACCGGGCGGTCGCGGCGTCGGTGTGGCCGACGGTGAACGCCAGGTCCGTGACCACCGACACGCGGGCGCGCTGCGCGTACGGCAGCAGGGTCTCCGTGCAGCGGGCGGTGGCGGAGGCGACCAGCCGGACGGGTCCGTACCCGGCGAGCAGGTCGGCCAGCGCCAGCGCCTCGGCCCGGCCGGGGGAGTCCAGCGGGCGCAGCGCGTCGTGCTCGCGCCACCGGCCCTTGTCCCCGGCGGACCCGTGCCGCAGGATCACGACCGGCCGGGTCAGGGCGGGGCCGGCGGCGAACTCGCGCAGCAGGTCGACGTCGCGCGGGTAGCTGAGCAGTTGCTCCGCCTCCGCTGGAGCGCTCCAGATGATCCGGTCGACCTCGTCGTTGGGGACGAAGCCGTTCCCGGCCGCGACGGTGGCGGCCCAGTAGTCGACCTGCTTGGGCCGCCCGTCCTTCATGTAGGAGCTGCGCGGCAGGCGGCGGCCGAGCAGCGGGGTGAGCCCGGTCTCCTCCGCCACCTCGCGGACGGCGGCGCGCAGCACGTGCTCGCCGTCCTTCAGCTTGCCCTTGGGGAACGTCCAGTCGTCGTACTTGGGCCGGTGGACCAGCGCCACCTCGGGCCCTGCGCTGCCGGGGCGCCACAGCACCGCCCCGGCGGCGTGAATCGGGGGTCGAGCCTCAGCCATCCACCGTCCTCCAGCGCCGGCTTTTCATCAGATGGACCTGGACGTCGAGCGGGGGCCGCTCCGCGTCGGTGAGCGCCGCGACGGAGCGGGTCCACACCCCGTCGCCGTCCAGCCGCCAGGTGGCGGTGCCGTCCTCCATCGCCAGGTCCAGCAGCCGGACCAGTTCGGCCCGCTGGGCCCGGTCGGCGACCCGGACCAGCGCCTCGACCCGGCGGTCGAGGTTGCGATGCATCAGGTCGGCGCTGCCCAGCCACACCTCGGGGTCGCCGCCCGCCTCGAACGCGAACACCCGCGAGTGCTCCAGGAAGCGGCCGAGGACGCTGCGCACCCGGATGTTGTCCGACAGGCCCGGGACGCCCGGCCGGAGCACGCAGATCCCCCGCACCCAGACGTCGACCGGCACCCCCGCCCGGGACGCGCGGTAGAGCGCGTCGATCGTGGCCTCGTCCACCAGCGAGTTGCACTTGAACCGGACCCGGGCGGGCAGCCCGGCCCGGTGGTTCTCGATCTCCTGCTCGACGCGCTCGATCAGACCGGCGCGCAGGCTGCGCGGCGCCACCAGCAGCCGGTTGTAGGTGTTCTGCCGGGAGTAGCCGGTCAGGTGGTTGAACAGCGCGCTGACGTCCTCGCCCACAGCGGCGTTCGCGGTGAGCAGCCCGAGGTCCTCGTACAGCCGGGCCGTCTTGGGGTGGTAGTTGCCGGTGCCGATGTGGCAGTAGCGGCGCAGCCCGCCGTCGGCCTCCTGCCGGACCACCAGCGACAGCTTGCAGTGCGTCTTCAGCCCGACGAACCCGTACACCACGTGGCAGCCGGCCCGTTCGAGCTTGCGCGCCCAGGCGATGTTGGCCCGCTCGTCGAACCGGGCCTTGAGCTCCACCACCACGACGACCTGCTTGCCCTGCTCGGCGGCGTCGATCAGGGCGTCCACGATGGGCGAGTCGCCGCTGGTGCGGTACAGCGTCTGCTTGATGGCCAGCACGTGCGGGTCGGCGGCGGCCTCCTCGATCATCCGCTGCACGGTGGTGGTGAACGAGTCGTAGGGGTGGTGGACGAGGACGTCGCGCTCGCGGACGGCGGCGAAGAAGTCCGCGTCGTGCGGCACCGACTGCTTGGACGGCACGAACGGCGGGTACTTGAGCTGCGGCTGGTCGAGGTCGGCGATGGCATCCAGCCCGGCCAGGTCCAGCGGCCCGGGCACCCGGTAGATCTGCGACTCGTCCAGGTCGAGCTCGGCCGTCAGCAGCTCCAGCACCTCGGGCGAGATCGACTCCTCCACCTCCAGCCGCACCACCGGGCCGAACCTGCGGCGCAACAGTTCCCGCTCCAGCGCCTGGAGCAGGCCCTCGCTGATGTCCTCGTCGATCTCCAGGTCCTGGTTGCGGGTGACCCGGAAGGCGTGGTGCTCGACCACCTCCATGCCCACGAAGAGTTCGTGCAGGTGGGCGGCGATCACGTCCTCCAGCGGGGTGAACCGGCTGGGTGACGCCTCGATGAACCGCGGTAGCACCGGGGGGACCTTGACCCGGGCGAACAGGGTCGCCTCGTTGTCGGGGTCGCGCACGATGACGGCCAGGTTGAGCGAGCGTCCGGAGATGTAGGGGAACGGGTGCGCCGAGTCGACCACCAGCGGGGTCAGCACGGGGTAGATGCGCTCGCTGAACAGCCGGCGCAGCCGCTCGCGCTCGGTCTCCGCCAGCGCGTCCCACCGCAGGACCTCGATGCCCTCCTCGGCCAGCGCGGGGCGCAGTTCCTCGTGGAAGCAGGCCGAGTGCCGCAGCATCAGCTCGTGCGCGACGGCGGCGATGCGCTCCAGGGTCTCGCGGGGTTGCCGGCCGCTGGCGGAGCGGACGGCCAGCCCGGTGGCCAGCCGGCGGGCCAGCCCGGCCACCCGCACCATGAAGAACTCGTCCAGGTTGTTGGCGAAGATCGACAGGAAGCGCACGCGCTCCAGCAGCGGCAGCGCGGGGTCTTCGGCGAGTTCCAGGACGCGCTGGTTGAACCGCAGCCAGCTCTCCTCGCGATCGAGGAAGCGATCACCGGGCAGCGCCTCGTCCGGGAGGGGGAAATGTCCTGGATTGACGCTCATACCCACAATGATCCCCGGCGGAGGTAAACAGATGCGCATCCGAAGTGAACAAACGGCGAACTACCTGGCGAAGCTCGCCCCGGTCAGACTCTTCGAGCCGCCCGGACGTTCCCAAGATCGTATGCTTTCCGGCATCTTTCCCGCCCTCGAACCGAGCAGGAGCCCATGGACCACCGGATCTGGCGGGCCGCCGCCCTCTCGCTCAAGGCCGCGCTGGTCCTCCTGCTGCTGTTCGCGCTGACCCACCAGGACTGGGAGCGGTTCGCCGACAAGGCGATGGACACCCGGGCGATCGCGTACCCGCTCGCCGCGCTGCTCGTCCCGGCCATCTGGGCGATCCGCCGCCGGGGCCGCTACCCCTGGGACATCGACGCGCTGCTCACCGCCCCGTTCGTCGTCGACGTGGCCGGCAACGCCGCGAACCTCTACGACACCGTCACCTGGTTCGACGACGCCTGCCACTTCGGCAACTGGGTGCTGCTGGGCGCCGCGGCCGGAGCCGCGCTGCTGCGCGGCCCCGCGCTGCCGCCCTGGGTGCTGGCGCTGTGCTGTGCCGGGATCGGGGCCATCACCGCCATCGGCTGGGAGATCGCCGAATACGGGGCGTTCATCCTCGACACCCCCGAGACGGTCGGCATCTACCGTGACACGCTCGGCGACGAGGCGCTGGGGACCCTTGGGGCCACCGCCGCCGGGCTGTTCACCGCGGTGCGCGCCCGCCGGGCTACGCCATCCGGGCGAACGCCACGTACCGCTTCGTCCGCGACCCCTTCGGGTGGCAGCTGAACAGGGTGGCGATCCGCTGGGTCGGCACCTTGCCCGGCCGGAACGGGACGGGCTCCGCGATCTTCTTGTTGCTCTCGGGGACGATGCGCAGGCTGAAGACACGGTAGACGTACTGGCGCCCGCGCGCCTTGACGATGATCCGGTCGCCCTTGCGCAGCAGGTGGATGTTCGCGAAGGGCGCGGGATGCATGGTGCGGTGGCCCGCCAGCACCATGTTGCCGATCGCGCCGGGCGGCGCGGTGCCGGGATAGTGCCCGATCCCGCGGGTCAGCGCCCGCTGGCTCACGCCCTTGACCACCCGGTGCCGGTACTTGCGGCCGAACCGCGGGATGTGGACGGTGACGGTCGTCGTCTTCTTCTTTTTCTTTTTGGGGGCGGCTGCCGGGACCGCGGCGGGCGCCGCCGCCGTGGGGGCGGCGGGCGGCACGCTCAGCGCCACGACCAGCAGGGCCGCCAGGGCGAGCCGTACCGATCTCATGCCTACCTCGCTGTTCCTCGCGTTCGAGGGGCGCGCGAGCGGGGGAGCGCCCGGGCGGACGCTCCCCCGCTCACCGTCCGGCCCGCGGGCCGGACGGTGATGCATCACGACGGGACCGGAAGTTCCCGGAACGCCGTCAGAGGATCCTGCCGAGGGCCCGGTCCAGGTCCCGCAGGGCCGAGGACTGGTCCGCACCGGTGCTGGAGTTGCCGCCGGTGGGGGCGTTCGGCCGGATGGTGGTGACCGTCAGGCCGTCCTGGTTCGGCTGGCTCCGCTGCGGGTTCGCGGGCCGCGCGCCGGCACCCCGCCCGTAGGTGACCTCCGCGGGCGTGACGCCCACGCTGTCGGTCAGGCTCTTGGCGTCCTTCGGCAGCGGCATGCTGTAGGACCGCGGCTGCGGCTCGTTCCGCGGCTGCGGCATGGGACGCCCCTGGGCCTGCTGCGGCAGGCTGGCCGGGTCGGCCATCCGGTGGGTCACCGGCAGCTTGCGGCCCTTGTGCCGCGGCTTGTGGAAGTGGCGGGGCTTGTGGAAGTGCCGCGGCTTGTGGAAGTGGCGGGGCTTCTCGACGCCCTTCTCGACGCCACCCTCCTCGAAGCCGCCCTCGCAGTGCTGCTCCTCGCAGGGCACGTCGTGGTGGCAGCCGTGGTGGCAGTCCGCGTGGTGGTGCTGCTTGCCGAACTTGATCGAGAAGTACTCGTCGCCGCGGGCGCCGGCCTTCCGCTGGCCCGCGGGGGCCTGGGCGGAACCGTCGGCCATGCGGTGCGCCCGCAGGTCGGCGTGGGCGTGCAGGCCGCGGTTCGGGTCCACCTGGCCGGTGTGCGGCAGCGACCACGGCTTGACCTGCTGGTTCGGCGTCGCGAAGGGAAGCGTGCCGTACCCGGAGCGGTCGCCGTCGCAGGCCGCCACGCGCCCGTCGCCGGGGCAGGCGGCGGGCGCGGCCGCCTGGGCCAGGCCAGCGCCGAAGGCGACGACGCCGGTGACGACGGCGGTACCCGTTGCCATCTTCATCCAGTTACGCATTTCTTCTCCTACTTTCTCGGTGATTCTCGGAATTGATGTGGTCCGACAACCGGGCATGGCGGGCCCGGCCATGGTGCAGGAAGGTTCGTGTGACCGCCGGGCGTATCGGACTTCGCCGGGCTCGGCGGAAAGGAAGGCGGTTCCGGTCGGATCCGCACACTGATCGGATTAACGTCGCGCCGCGGAACGTCCGGCGGCGGATTCGCGATGACCGCCCTGAATGGTCGCGACCTTCGGTGAATTCGGACCGGCAATGATCAGCCGCGGTGATTCACGGGGCAGGTCGCACCCGCCGGGGCGTACGGCGGGAATCTAGTCGGGGGTGACGGTGGGATCGGCCGGTGTCCGGAGGCCGTCCCGGTAGGAGTAACGCGTGGCCACCAGGCCGAGGGCCGGCGGTGGCGTGGGCGCCGGAACGCCCGACGCCGGGCCGTCCAGGAGCGGGCCCGGCCCGCCGTGCACGTAGGCGCCGTCGCCGTCGTCCTGGCCCGCCGGAACCTCCGGCGCGGAGATCGGGAGCACGGGAGCACGCCGCTCGGCGCGGTGATCGCCTGCCTCGGCGTCCTCCCGCTGCGCCGACCGGGACACCCCGGTCGTGGGCGCAGTGGCGGTGACCTGTGCGGACTCCGCCTCGGACGGCGCGGTCCGGGGTGCCGGAACCGGCCGGTCGTTTCGCTCCGCGGCCTGGCCGCCGACGGCGGCGGGCGGCGAGATGCCGGGCCGGGTCTGGCGGGGTGCCGGTGCGATCTCCTTGGCGGCCCCGGTCAGGACGGCCGAAGGCCGGCCCAGCACCGCACGGCCGGTGTCCGCGACCCGCTCGACCGGGTCGATCCGGCCTCCGCGCATGTCGGCGGCCGTCCGGTCGAGCACCGCGCCGGCCTGCTCCAGCGGCCGGTCGGCGATCGGGCCGAGGGTCCGCAGCGCGGTGCCGGCGACCTCCTCGACGGAACCGGACTCGTCCGCCCAGGCCGTGCCGGCCGCTCCCGCGAGCATCCAGCCGGCCAGGGCGAGCCCGCCGACCAGCGCCGTCTTGAGCATGGCCCGGCCCAGCCCACGCCGGAATCGACCCACCGGGCGAAGCGCCCCGTTGTGGATCGGATCCGGTCGCATGTCGTGCTCCTTACGGAATTCGGGCCTGCATTGATCGGTCGGCCACCGAATGGACTCTATGGCGGCGTCACGCTAGCACCCGGGTCGTCCACCGGCCGCGATTCTTCTTGCGGTTCGGCGTGTCCGGTGGGCCGGCGCACGAAAAAGAAGATGCACCATCCGAAAGATCGTCGTAGCCGCGATGGCGGCATGTTAATCGACCATTGTTCGAGCTTTACTCAAGCGCCGGTACGGAACACCCGCCGCCGGGCGTAACGGACCCGATCGAGCGTTCTCGCATTCCGCCGGCGACTCCGGGTCACACCCGGCAAGCGGCTTCGACGGTCCCGTTCGGATAGCAAGGACGCCTTATATATAAGGAGGACGCTCCACCCTCTGCGCCGGACGGCAGGCGCCGCGGCGGCGGCCCCCTTACCTTCCGCGAGGCACCCCCTCGGCACGCCGCGTGGCCGGACGGTCCCTGATCGGCCGTCGCGGTCGGATGGTGAAGAGGCGTCACCGAAGAACCGGTGGCCTCCGGTCCCTGGTAGAGCTGAGGTCGCCCGATGAAGCGCCCGCACCAGGCAACACCGACATCACGGACGGCAGCCGTGCGGGTGGTCGCCCGCGGGGGTGCCATCGCCAGGAGGGGTGGCGGACCGCAGCTGATCCCGGCGAGATGACCGGGCTCCGAGAGCGGCCCGCGAGACCGGCCTGCGAGCGGGCCCTCCCGGTGCGGATCGAATTCATCTCGCGCGCCGCCGGCCGGCCGCGCTCTCTCCACAAGACCCGCACGAGATAATTGTTGTCGTGGCCGAATCAAGTTCAGACTTGTACAGCAAATCACGACTTGCTAACGCCGTCGAACCGAACCGACCCTGCCGACCCAAACCACCCGCTCGGGCTCTTTGGAAAACGCCTCCAAACCCTTGAAAGAGGACACCTCCAACCATCCACATACTGGACATTACACCAGATCAACCGGCAAACCTCACAGAATATGAACTACCCAAAGGATGGGCACTATCGACGCTTTCCGTGGAGTGCGGGTAGGTGCTCGTAATGATATTCCCAAGCCTGGTATTTCAGTGGCTCCCAGCAGGTGTGAGAGGTCGATCACCGTGTTATTCCTAGTCGTGCGCTACATCGCCGTAGGGCACGAGAGAACTGTTCATCAATGAGCTAGGAGGCTCATATGCTGAAGCGACTGGCCGCTGCCGGCGCCGTCACCGCCGCCATGGGCGGCGTCCTGCTGACCGCGTCGCCCGCCTTCGCCGGTGGCTGCGGCGGCGACCACGGGCACCACACGCACCACGCGCACCACGACTTCGACTACTACAAGCAGGACCACGATCACACGCGGTTCGACAACAAGAACACCAACATCAACCGCCCGGTTGTGATCGTCAAGATCGAGCGCGAGGAGCAGCGGCGGGGCCTGCTCAGCGGCCTGCTCGGCTGAGCCATTCCATCAATCTCCTGGGGCAGGGGCGCCGCTCCTTGCTGTCCAGGTCGGGGCACGACTCGTGCTCGCGGACGTCCAGCCAGGGCGCCGACGAGCACGGTCGGCCCGCGGATCGACACCGGCCGCCTCCGAGTTCAAGGCAGGCGATGTCGTGCGTCCGCAGCGCAACAGAACTCGTTCGCGTGACCGCGAACGGTTTCCATCGATGAGCTAGGAGGCTCACATGATGAAGCGACTGGCCGCGACCGGCGCCATCGCCGCCGCCATGGGTGGCGTTCTGCTGACCGCGTCGCCCGCCCTCGCCGGCGGCGACTGCCACGGCTGCCACCACAAGCACCACAACTTCCACAACCACCACGAGAACGACTTCAAGTGGTACGACCACGAGCACAAGCACGAGCACATCAACAACCACAACACCAACGTCAACCGCCCGGTCGTGGTCTTTGACCACGAGCAGGAGAACGACGACAACGGCCGCTACGGCGGCCTGCTCGGCTAAGACGGCCGAGTCCGTTCCGGAGGGGTGGGCGGCCCACGGCTCCCGCCCCTCCGCCCCGGGCCCGGCCCGGATCTTCGAAGAACAACCACGGACCCGTTCGCGTGACCGCGCGGGTGTCCGCTGATGAGCTGGAGGCTCACATGATGAAGCGACTGGCCGCGACCGGTGCCGTCGCCGCCGCCATGGGCGGCGTTCTGCTGACCGCGTCGCCCGCCCTCGCCGGCGGCGACTGCCACGGTGGCCACAGCTGCCACCACGACTTCCGCAACCACCACAACCACCACGGTTTCGACTTCAAGTGGTACGACCACGAGCGGAACCACAAGCACATCAACAACAGCAACACCAACGTCAACCGCCCTGTCGTGGTCTTCGAGCACGAGCAGGAGAACGGTGGCGGCGACGGCCGGGGGCTGCTCGGCCTCTAAGACGGCCGAGTCCGTCCAAGGCAACACGCCGGAGGGGCGAACCCCGCCCCCGGCACCCCGGGCCTGTGGCCCGTGTTCCACACAGATGAACCCGTTCGCAACGATCGCGAAGGGTTTTCACCAATGAGCTGGAGGCTCACATGATGAAGCGCCTTGCTGCTGCCAGTGCCGTCGCCGCCGCCATGGGCGGCGTCCTGCTGACCGCGTCGCCCGCCCTCGCCGGCGGCGACTGCCACGGCGGCCACGGCTGCCACAGCAACCACCACAAGCACCACCAGCACCACGACTTCGACTTCGACTACTACAAGCACGACCACGACCACAACCACATCGACAACCACAACACCAACGTCAACCGTCCGGTTGTGGTCTTCGAGCACGACCAGGAGAACAACGGCGGCGACGGCCGGGGGCTGCTCGGCCTCTAAGACGGCCGAGTCCGTCCGAAGTGACGCGCGGAGAGGCAGGAAGTCCACGACTCCTGCCTCTCCCGCGTTCACACCCGATCCGCACGTCCGAACGTCACGAACCCGTTCGCGGAACCGCGCGGGTTCTCCATCGATGAGCTAGGAGACTCACATGCTGAAGCGACTGGCCGCCGCCGGCGCCGTCACCGCCGCCATGGGCGGCGTTCTGCTGACCGCCTCGCCCGCCCTCGCCGACGAGGTCGAGGGCAAGGCGGCCGCCCTGGCCGAGGTCGACGAGGACGCCCTCATCTACAAGCACCTCGACGGGGACGCCGCGGCCCAGCTCGCCAAGGCCGGCGACGACCTCGACTTCTGAGTCCGGCAAGCGATGATCTGACGGGGCGGGCGGCCATCCGGCCGCCCGCCCCGTTCGCTGCGCACGATCGTCCCCCCGCGTCCGGACGGCCCTAGTCTGGGGCCTCATGAGCCCGTTGACATTCGAGACCCGAGGCTGGCAGCAGGTCCAGGAGAACGCCTGGGTGAACCCCGACGACGACGCCTGCATCGTGGACCACTTCGACATACCGCCGAACCTCCCGGCCGCCCTGGAGGACCCCGACACCCTGGGCGAGCGCCTCGCGGCGCACACCGCGGCCTCCGGCGGAGGGCTCGTCGAACTCGAGGTGATCGGCCTCGACGGGCTCGCCGCGGTACGCCAGATCGTCAAGCTGCCGCTGCCGGACCGGCCGAGCGGGGTCGCCTACATCGCCTCGTTCATCGCGCCGCGGGCCGGGGCCAGCGTGGTGCTGCGGTTCCAGTGCATGGAGCACGGCACCACCGGCGTGCGCGACGCCTCGGTGTACCAGCGGTTCGTCTCCCAGCGGATGTCCGAGGGCCGGCGGATGGAGGAGATCATGTCCGAGTGGGCCCGGCACCCCTACGTCCCCGACCTGCGGGGCGGCCTGCCGCGCAACCTCTCCGACGACCCGTACTGGGACGAGCACTTCCCCGACCACCCGCTGTCGCGGGCCCGCCGGCTGCAACTCCAGGTCTACCGCTCGATCACGATCGACCCCGCCTTCAAACAACTCCCCCCGTTCCGCGGCCCCGCCTGAGCCGAGGGAGTGAGCGGAGTGGGCCGTGAGGGACGAGCGGCCCGCGTAGCGAACGAGCGAGGTGAAGGCGGTGGCAAGCACAGCCTGAGCCGCGGGAACGAGCGGCCCGCGCAGCGAACGAGCGAGGTGAAGGCGGTGGCCTGCACAGCCTGAATCCTGGCGATTCACCCGACGCGACCCGGAGACGTTCTAGAACAGAATTCGAGTGCTTCTGCCCCATCCACCCCACGGAGGCACTCGGTGTCCATTTCAGTCAGAGTCCGTCGGCTGGCCGTGCTCCTCGCCGCCCCGCTGGCGGCCGGTGCGCTCGCCGTCCCCGCGGCGGCCGAGGAGGGACCGACCGTCCGGATCCGGGACGGAGCGGTCCGCGGCACGGCCGGCGCGACCGCGAACTCCTACCTCGGCATCCCCTACGCCGCGCCGCCTGTCGGCCCGCTGCGCTGGAAACCGCCCGCCCCGCCGGCCCGCTGGCAGGGCGTCCGGGACGGGTCCGAGCCGGGCAACCCCTGCATGCAGCGCGCCGAGCCCACCCCCTGGGGGAACCTCGCCGGCCCCGGCACGCCCGGCGAGGACTGCCTCTACCTGAACGTCTACACCCCCAAGAAGCGGGCCGCGCACAAGCGCCCGGTGATGCTCTGGATCCACGGCGGCGGCTTCACCATCGGCTCCGGCACCTTCTACGAGGGGAGCAACCTCGCCGACCGCGGCGACGCCGTCGTCGTCAACTTCAACTACCGGCTCGGCGCCTTCGGCTACTTCGCGCACCCGGACCTGGCGACGGAGTCCGCCGAGGGGATCTCCGGCAACTACGGCCTGCTCGACCAGCAGGCGGCACTGCGCTGGGTGCGCGACAACATCGCGGCGTTCGGCGGCGACCCAGGCAACGTGACGATCTTCGGTGAGTCGGCCGGTGGCGGCAGCGTCTGCCAGAACCTGGTCTCGCCCCGCACCCGCGGGCTGTTCGACCGGGCCATCGCCCAGTCCGGCTGCGGGTTCCCGCTGCCCACCCAGGACGCCCAGCAGGGCAGCGGCGCGGCCTGGGCGGCCGGGCAGGGCTGCACCGACGTGGCCTGCATGCGCGGCAAAACCGCCGAGCAGGTGCTCGCCGCGTCGCTGACCCCGGCCGTGCGGTGGACGCCGGTCGTGGACGGCAAGGTCATGCCGCTGCAGATCCAGGAGGCGCTCGACACCGGGCGGTTCCACCGGGTGCCGGTCGTCCAGGGCACCACCGCCGACGAGGGACGGCTCACCGTGGCGAGCACCTACGACCTGGCCGGGCGGCGGCTGACGGCGGAGGGCTACCCGGCGGCGGTCCGCCAGTTCTTCGGCGACCGGGCCGACGCGATCCTGGCCCGCTACCCGCTGTCGGACTACCCGTCGCCCGCCGAGGCGCTGGGCGCGATCCTCACCCACGCGCAGTTCTCCTGCCTGTCGTACCGGACGACGGAGTCGATGGCCAAGCACACCAGGGCCTACGGTTACGAGTTCGCCGACCCGAACGCGATGGCCTACCTCAACCTGCCGATCAGCTTCCCGGTGGGCGCGGCGCACGGGTCGGAGATCCGGTACATCTTCGGCAACGTGTCGGGCACGCCCGAGCAGAACGCGCTGGCCGACCGGATGCTCGGGTACTGGACGAACTTCGCGAAGACCGGCGTCCCGTACGCCGCCGGCGCCCCGCGCTGGGACCGCTTCCCGAAGGTGCAGGTACTCGCGCCCGCCGCGATCGCCCCCACCACCACCTTCCCCCAGGACCACAAGTGCGACCTGTGGACCCCCTCCTGAGCCGCCGCCGGTGTCAGGGCCGGGTCGGCGGGTATCCGAAACGGGTTAGGGACCTCCGGTACAGGGAGGGGGGACGATGAGCACGCAACCCGAGGGCCGCGCGCCGCAGCGCACCGAGGACCGGCCGGGCGACGTCCCGTCCGCCGCGAAGGACGAGAAGGGCTCCGACCGGCCCGCCGACGCGTTCGACGACAGGCGGCCCGGCTCGGGCGGGGTCCAGCTTGAGGACCTCAGTCCCGACGACTTCGAGTAGTCGCCGGCGCATTCCATCTCCCCGGCCGCCCCTCGGGGCGGCCGGGGCCTTTTCGGATACCTGTCATCGGCGTACAAAAGTCACCGCCCGGGCCAGCGGTGACCGCACTGTGCGGCCGTCCCGTCTTGGCTACCCTGGACGATCGCCGTGTCGGGCTTCCGAGGAGGTCGACCTTGAGTGAGTTGCCGCTCGCCGCGATCGTCGCCGATTCGGAACCGTCCTGGGGGCGGATGCCGTCCCGGTACGCCCGGCTGCTGCGGCCCTACTTCGACGAGGCCGCCGACGAGATGGTCGACCGGATCCAGGAGCGGGTGCCCGAGTACGACCGCCCGGCCGGCAGCGACTACGCGCGGAAGATGCGGCACACCGTCAGGTCCACCGTCTCCCAGTTCGCCGAGGTCATCACCCGGGAGGGCGCCGACTGGGAGCCGCTGCTGCGGCTCTACGCCCGGATCGGGGCCTACGAGGCCCGCAAGGGCAACAGCCTGGAGAACCTGCAGACGGCGCTGCGGATGAGCGGCCGGATCGCCTGCCGCCGCTTCACCCGCGACGCCGACCGGCTGGACTGGCCGCCCACGGTCCTGATCGAGATCACCGAGGCGCTGTTCGCCTTCCTCGACACGATCTCCAACGCGGCCGCGATGGGCTACGACAGCGCCCGCGCCCAGCTCGCCAACGAGAAGGAGCACTACCGGCGCAGGCTGCGGGACGCGCTGATGGACGACCCGCCCGCCAGCCCCGATCTGATCACCAACCTGGCCACGGCCGCCGGCTGGCAGGTGCCCCGCAGCGTCGCCGTGGTCGCCGTCCTGCTGCCCGCGGAGAAGGCTCCCCCGATCATGCCGCCGGAGCTGCTGCCCGACTGGGAGGCGGCCGTCCCCTACCTGGTCCTGCCCGACCCGGACGGCCCCGGGCGCGACCGGCTGCTTGCCGGGCTCGCCGGGCTGACGGCCGCCATCGGCCCGGCCATGCCGCCCACCCGGGCCGCGGCGTCGTTGCGGTGGGCGCGGCAGGCGCTGGACTGCGCGGAGCGCGGGGCGCTGCGCGGCGGGCTCATCAGGTGCATGGACCACGTGCCGACCCTGCTCGCGGCGGCCGGCCGGGACCTGGTCGACTCGGCGGTGGCCCGGCGGCTCGCCCCGCTGCTGGAACTCAGCGACGCCCGGCGCACCCGCCTGGTGCCGACCATGCTGGCGTACCTCGAAAGCGGCCACAACGCCGTCGTTGCCGCCGAGCGGCTGGGCGTCCACCAGCAGACCATCCGCTACCGGCTGCGCCGGATCGAGGAGCTGTTCGGCGACACCTTCACCGACCCCGACCACCAGCTCGAACTCCAGTTGCTGCTGCACACCCTGGTCCGGCTGTCCTGAGCCGGGGAAGTCGAGCAGGTCTTCCAGGTCGGGGCGGGGGGAGCGGCCTGGGCACTCCGCCGCTTCGGCGGCGGCGTGCCTCGGCCGCTCCCCCGCCGCGATCAGTCGTCGTCGAACGACACCGAGATCCGGTCGGTGGCCGAGGGCCAGCTCGGGACGTTCAGGACGTCCTTGTGGCCGCCGCCGCGCGGGGTGGCGACCAGCGAGATCGGCCGGCCGTTCGCGGGGATGTAGAGGTCGACCCCGGAGATGAACGGCTGGCTGAAGAACGCCGGGATCGGGGTGGCCAGGTCCGTGGTGCGGTCGACGCCGGCGTCGAAGGCGAAGATCCCGATGGTCCGCTTGGTGCGCGGGCTGCTGGCCGCGTTGAGGATCTCCTGGCCGTTGATCTTCAGGGAGTCGCCGGCCGTGCCCTGGTCGCCCCACCACTCCTTCTGCCGGTTGATCGTCAGGCTGGAGTGGCCTGGACCGGTCTCGACCAGGCCCGACAGGCCCTCACCGGGCCGGCTGGTCAGCAGCCGCACCAGGGCGTCGCTGCGCCGGAACGGCTGGAAGTACAGGTGGTGGACGGCCTGGTCGTTCCAGACCACCGCGAACTCGTAGTGTGCGTGCCCCCAGGCCTTGACCGGGCCCCAGGAGCCGTCGCCACTGATCTGCCGGACCGCGACCGGTTTGCGGCTCTTGCGTGCGCCGGTCCACGGGCTCACCTCGTAGATCTCCAGCCGGGCGCCCTCGGCTCCCAGGTTGGAGGGGAACAGCACGGCCCGGCCGGACAGCTCGATGCGTACCTGCGGGACGATCCGGGTGGTGCGCGGTGCCTTGCCGGTGAAGAACTCGTACGCCGCGGCGAAGGTCTCGACCGAGGTGACGGTCTGGGTGTGCCCCTGGTCGGAGAAGTAGACGTTCTCGGCGCCGACGATCTGGCGGGCGGTGGAGCCCTCGCCCCAGACGGCCAGGGTCGGCACGCCGCCCGGCGGCGCGGCGGCGGGCGCCCCGTCGAGGTTGACGTAGTGGGCGATCTTCGCGGCCCGCTCGGGCGAGCTGTTCAGGTAGGTCTGCATCAGCCGGGTGCCCAGCGAGTGGCCGAGCAGGTCCACCTTGTCGGCGCGGGTCTTCTTGAGCAGCCGGTCGATGCGCTGGTCGAGGCCGGCGAACACCTGTGCCTCGGTGTTGTGCTGGAACAGCGAGTCGTACTCGTGCGCCTCGATGTGGTCGATCGGGTAGCCGTTACCGGCGAACCGGCGGGCCTGGGTGTCGAACTGGCTGCCCGAGCCGCTGAACCCGTGCACGAATATCACCGGCCGCTGGGGTTTCGGCTTGGCCTGTGCGACCTGTGCCGTCATCCCGCTCACCAGCAGCAGCGCTGCCAGGAAGGCGATGAGCCTGCGGAACATCACGTCCCCTCTCTTTTTGGGACGGGACGGCTCCCAGGGGTGAGCCGTCCCGTTCCCGCAACGGCGCTGATGATCCAGCGCCTCAGACAGGGTGTGATCTGCGACTCAACTGGTCAATAGGAACAATCGTCGCAAACGGAACATTGGGTGGGTCGCCAACCCGGAACCCGCCCGGTTATGCCGGCGCCCAGCACGCCCGGGCGGCCGTCAGCCCCGCCGGCGGGCGAGGACCAGGTCGTCGGGTCGCAGCCGGTACACCTGAAGGTGCAGGTCGTAGTACTTGTCCGACTCGCCCGTCCACTCCATGCCGACCCGGCGGGCCATCGCGGCGGCCCGGTCGTTGGCGGGCCGGACCACCGCGAACAGTTCCTCGGCTCCCTGTGAGAACGCCCAGTCGGCCAGCGCCCGCGCGGCCTCGGTGGCGTAACCCTGCCCCCAGTAGGCGGGGGCGAGCTGCCAGGCGATCTCGATGTCCTCCTTGTAGGGCGGCAGCGGGCGCAGCGACAGCCCGCCGACGACCTGGCCGTCGGACCGGCGGGCCAGGGCCCAGTGGCCGTAGGGCGGGATGAGCCCGGGCTCCTCGTCGATCCACGCTTCGAGCATCGAGCGCATGGTCGCCTCGTCGGCCACCCGTTCCATCGCCGGGGTCAGCCAGCGGGCCACGTCCTCCGCCCCGTAGACGGCGAAGGCCGCCGCCGCGTCCTCCTCGGGTCGCCAGCCGCGCAGCACGAGCCGGTCGGTCGTCAGGTTCTCGGTCATGCTGCCCCGCCCGTTCCCTCGGCCTCCGCTTTCGAGGCATACACAGGGGCAACGGGATCGGCCGTACCGGTTCTTCCCGATAAATCGCGCTATGAGGTTACTTCGCGGAACCGGCTCCGGCCCGGTGCGGACGCCGGCTCCCGGCGCGAAGGGCACGGCGCCGCACCGGCCGGTTTCCCTCCGTCAGGACGCCGAGACCGGCTCCCCGGTCTCCAGCACGGACTTGAGGTTGGACAGGATCGCCGGCCACCCGCCGCCGATCCCCCGGAGCATCTCGCTGTCGGGCTCGAAGTCGTCGTGGACGACGGTCAGCTTGACCGCCGGACCGGCCGGTTCGATCTCGAAGGTGACCTTCGACCGCCGCTCCTTGACCAGTTCGGCGAACTGCTCCTCGCTCCAGCCGAACATCTCCATCATCTCGGGCTGGTAGTTGTGCCAGGTGTAGGACAGCCGCCGGTGCGGCTCGGACTCCAGGACCACCTGGTCCAGGTCCTGGAACTCGCCGTCGGGGTCCATCTTCCACCGGACGGGCGAGCCGACCTGCCAGTCCGACTCCGGGCCGGTGTTCTCGAAGTAGCGGGCGATGAAGGCGGGGTCGGTCAGCGCCCGCCACAGCTTCTCCGGGGTGGTCTTGATGTAGGTGACGTAGACGAACTCGGTCTGGCTCATCGCGGTGTCCTCCAGGGCCCGTTTGAGGTCGGTGAGGGCGCGCAGCCGCTCGCGGTCGTAGCGGCCGATCCAGCGCTCGGCGATGTCGTTGATGGGCGCGGCGTTGAGGTAGTGCAGCTTCTCCCGGCCCCGGCGGACCGTGGCGACCAGGCCGGCCGACTCCAGGACGGCCAGGTGCTTGGTGACGGCCTGCCGCGTCATGTCCAGGCCGGCGCACAGCTCGCGCAGGCTCTGGCCGTTGCGCTCGTTCAGGCCGTCCAGCAACCGGCGCCGGCTGGGGTCGGCCAGCGCCTTGAAAACCGCGTCCATCACTCCATCATCCAACAAGGCAACCTTGTGGTTGCCTGTCCGGACAATAGGCAGCCAGATGGTTGCCCGTCAAGCTCTCAGCCGGGCCGCACACCGTCCAGCACTCCGCGACGTTCCGGCCGCCCCTGGCGGAACCCGATACCGGATTGCCAGGAAATCGCCAGAAGAATCCGGCACCATCGCGACAATCGGACTCCCCTGGAAGGACCCGACTCGATGGGCGGACCGGCGCAGCACAGGAACCCACCAACGCGTGCCCGGCCACTACGTTCACGGTTCCTCGCCCGGCTCCTGCTCGCCGGCGCGCTCGCGTGCGCGGCCTGCACCCCGGGCGGTGACGCCGAACGGACATCACCAGGCCAGGACCCCTGGCGGCAGGGCACCGGCACGTCCAGCCACACGATCACGGTGGACGGCCGCGAGCGCGCCTTCCTGCTCTACCGCCCCGCGAACCTGCCCGCCCCCGCCCCACTGGTGGTCATGCTCCACGGCGCGCTCGGCAGCGCCCGGCAGGCCGAACGGTCCTACGGCTGGAACGCGCAGGCCGACCAGGGCCGCTTCCTGGTCGCCTACCCCGACGGGACCAACCGGACCTGGGCGGTCGGCGACGGGTGCTGCGGCGGCGCGGGCCGCTCCGGGGTGGACGACGTGGCCTTCGTGACCCGGATGGTCGCCGAGATCGGACGGCGCATCCCGGTGGACCGGTCGCGGGTGTACGCGTCCGGCATGTCCAACGGCGGGATGCTGGCCTACCGCCTGGCCTGCACGACGGACGTCTTCGCCGCGTACGGGCCGGTCGCGGCCACCCTGCTCGGCCCGTGCCCGGACCCCGCGCCCACCTCGCTCATCCACGTCCACGGCACGGCCGACCGGCGCGTCCGCTACGACGGCGCCCCCAGTGAGGGCCTCGTGAAGGTGGACGGGCAGGCCGTCGAGCCGCTCACCGCCCGATGGTCGAAGACCGGCCGCTGCGCCCGCCCCCAGGTCACCCGGCGCGGGGACGTCACCACCACGGCCGCATCCTGCCCGGACGGGCACGCGGTCCACCTGATCGCCGTGCGTGGGGCCGGCCACCAGTGGCCGGGCTCGCAACCCAACACGCCCGCCCAGGAACGCCTGAGAGCCGACCCGCCGTCCCGGGCCCTCGACGCCACCGCCGCGATCTGGGCCTTCTTCGCCACCCATCCCAAGCCCCGATGAAGCCCCGCCGATCTCCGGCTTCCTCGATCCGCGGAACCAGATCGACATGGCAGCGCCGGTCCACACACACTGGATACATGCGCCACGCCGACAGCCGGACCCACATCGTGCCGGAGAGCCCGGCCGAACTCACCGGACCATGAAAGCCCCCGACGACCCGGGATGCGTGTTCTGCGACATCGTCCGCGGTGAAGCCGAGGCGAGCGTCCCGTACGCGGACGACCACGTCATGGTGGTCATGGACATCGGCGCGGTCACCCCGGGCCATCTCCTGGTGATCCCGCGGGTCCACGCGGTGGGCCTCGAAGACCTCGACGAGGAGACCGGAGCCCACATCTGGCGGGTCGGGCACCGCATGGGGCGGGCGCTACGCCGCTCCGGCCTGCGCTGCGAAGGCGTGAACGTCTTCCTCGCGGACGGCGAAGCCGCCCTCCAAGAGGTCTTCCACTTCCACTTGCACGTCTTCCCCCGGTTCGCGGACGACGGCTTCCGGATCGACGCGAACTGGGGCACCCGCGCGCGAGCCCTGCTCGACGCGGAGGCAGCGGCGGTCAGGTCCGGCCTGGACCTCCTCCCGCCAGGCCGCGAACCCCTCCACTCTGACGAGTGAGCCGCCGTGCCCGCGCAGAGCCACCCGCCTGACCTGCCCGGCCACCACCGGCGAGCGGGCGGGCCGTCCGCCGGGCGGTTCAGGGGGTGTGGTCGACGTACTCGAGGTAGATCCGCTCGGTGAACCCGCCGCGCTCGGTGCGCTTGCGGTCGGCCAGCGCGAAGAGGTCGTCCCAGGTGAGGCCGAGGGCGGGCAGCAGCGCGGTGATCACTTCGACGACGTCGGCCAGTTCGCCCGGTAGCCCGCCGGCGGTCGCGTCGCGTACTTCCGCCGCCTCCTCGACGAGCTTCGCCAGCAGGGCGCCGTGATAGTCGTCCTCGCCGAGAACGCGGGTGACCGGCCGGTGGCCGCCGGCCTCGATGATCTGCGGGATGAGATCACGGATCAGCTTGCGATGCTCGACGCGCATGGGCCGACGGTAGCGCCCGTGCCGAGGATCACCCGCCTGGATCCGCCGTGTTCGCGCGTGGCCGCGGGCACGGCGGTCAGGCCGGGCGAGGCCGGGCCACGCCGGCGCCCGCCCGATTCGAGAGCGGTTCGCTCAGCCGGACTGGCCGGGCCGGTAGTCGCCCGCGGGCTGCTGGATGATGACGTTCAGGCGGTTGAAGGCGTTGATGAGAGCGATGAGGGACACCAGGGCGGCCAGTTGCTCCTCGTCGTAGTGCTTGGCGGCGTTCGCCCAGATCTCATCGGTGACGCCGCCGGCGGCGTCGGCGATGCGGGTGCCCTGCTCGGTGAGTTCCAGGGCGGCCCGCTCGGCCTCGGTGAAGACCGTGGCCTCCCGCCAGGCCGCGACCAGGTTGAGCCGCAGCGAGGTCTCCCCGGCGTGCGCGGCCTCCTTGGTGTGCATGTCGAGGCAGCCGGCGCAGCCGTTGATCTGGCTGGCCCGGATCTTCACCAGCTCCTGGGTCGCCGCCGGCAGCGCCGAGCCGGTCAGGCTCTTGCTCGCCGAGACGAAATGCTTGACGGTCCTCATCGCGACGTCGCTGCCCAGGTAGTCGAGCCGAGCTTCCATGACGTCCTCCTTGCTGTTGATCGCTTCCACCTCGTAGACGGGATCGGCCGCCCGGATGTGACAGCGATCCGCACCTCGCCCCGTGCGCACGGGTCGCACATCGGGACCGATCGCGGGTGCTGTTGACCCCCGGCACCGGAAAGGCCGATCCTGCGGAGAGCACGCGTCCCGGCGGAACCCGGGAGAACCCGCAGGTCTGGTGGAGATGACGGAGCAACAGTGGGGCCTTCTCATCCCGGGCGTCATGCTGGGCGGTCTCATCGTCGCCGTGGTGGTGGCGGAGCTGAGGTCGAAGGCCGCGGACCGGCGCGCCGAGCAGGCCGACCGCCGGCATCCCCAGGAACTCCGGAGCTGGGCCGCCGCGCACGGCTGGGACTTCCACGAGGGCGATGTGGCGGCGGCCTGGCGCGGGCGGTTCGCCGACCTGGAGAGGTTCCGGGTCAACCGCCTGGTCACCGGATCCGTGCGAGGGCTGCGGGTGACCGCGGCGGACTGCGTCCACTCCACCGAGATCCACGAATCCGCCCCCGATGTGGACGGCGTCACGGTGCCGGTGCACTACTGGCTGACACACCGCCTCGCCGTCCACGTCGCGCACCTGCCGGGCGACTGGCCAGAGGTCACGGTGGCCAAGCGCCTTCGCGCGGAGACCGCGTACGGCCTGACCGGAGTGCCGGAGTTCGACCGGTGGTTCCACGTCGGCACCTCAGATCCGCGGGCGGCCCGCGCGCTGTTCTCCCCCGCGCTCGTCGACGCCCATCTGAACGGCCAGGTGCCGCCATCGTGGAGCCTGCGCGATGGCGAGCTCCTCATCGAGGACCGCCGCGACCGGCTCCAGCCACAGCTGATCCTGCCTCAGGCCGAGAAGCTACGCCGGCTCGCCGAACTGCTCGGACACCGCACCTGATCTCCACCGCTCCCGTGCGCTGTCCCCGCCGCGCCGTCACCCCGAGCGGGGCGGCGCGCCGTCACGAGAGCGTCAGCCGCTGGGTGCCGAGGACCGACAGCAGCCGGAGCTTGTCGTGGCTGTCGGTGCCGGGCGCAGCGGTGAAGATCATGAGTGCCTGGAACTGGTCGGGATCGAACAGCGTCTGCCCGTAGACGTCGATCGCGCCGACATCGCGGTGGAGGATCCGCTTCATCTCGCAGTACTGCGTGGGGACGGGCTGCCGTTCCCACAACCGGGCGAACTCCTCGCTCTCGCGGGACAGCCCCTGGACGAGCTCGGCGACGGGCTCGCGGAGCGCCTCGTTCGCCGAGGCGGCGACCAGATGGCCCACGATCATCTCGGAGTGGTGCCGGTGGTCCTCGGCCGGAGTCCGTTCCCGCTCCCGGGGATCGGTGAACCAGCGGTAGATCCGGCTGCGCCGCCGGCCCACATGCGCCGTCTCGTCCCCGAGGAGCGCGACGGCGAGCGGCGTCTGCACGAGGGTTTCGCCGAGCTGCGTGACGACCTGGGCGGGCGTGTCCTGGAGGCGGGCGAGCACCCGCATCAGGCCGGCGTTCACGTGGTCGCGCCGGGCGACGCGGGCGGGCACCGCGTATCCGGCCAGGCGGAAGAGATGGTCACGCTCGTCGAGCGTCAGCTGCAGCCCGCGCGCGAGGGCGGCGAGGATCTGCTCGGAGGGCACCGGGCCGCCGTACTGCTCGATCTTGCTGTAGTAGTCGCTCGAAACCCCGCTCAGCACGGCCACCTCCTCCCGGCGCAACCCGCTCGTGCGGCGGCGTGGCCCGCGCGGCATGCCCACGTCCTCGGGTGTGAGCGCTTCGCGCCGGGCCCTGATGAACTCGGCGAGCCGCCGTCGCTCGATCATCGCCGCGCACCCGCCGGGGACGGCTCGACGCCGATGCCCGCGGTCGGGGCCCGCTCACCTCGCGGGCCGGTCACGTCCTGCACGTCTCCTCCGTGGATCGGGGTTCCCTCACCATCGTGAACGCGGTCGCGGCGGTGAACCATGCCCTGGTCGAGCAAGGTGAGGCGGCGGGCGAGCCTTGCCAAGGCCGGGCATGGATGTCCGGTTCCGCGGCGCCCAGGCTGGAGGCATGACAGCTACACACGCACATCTGGCAGCCCCGGGACACTGGATCGACGGAGGCTTCACGGAGGATGTCCACGCCCGCATCGAGGTCGTCAGCCCCGTCACCGGCTCGGTCGTGGCGACCGTGCCGTCCGGCACCGCGGCCGACGTCGACCGGGCGGTGGCGGCGGCGCGCGCGGCCCTGCCCGGCTGGGCGGGGACCCCCACGAGCACGCGCGCGAAGACGCTCGCCCGGCTCGCCCAGGAACTCACCGCACGCAACGAGCAGATCGCGCAGGCCATCACCGCCGAGATCGGCGCGCCGATCGGCTTCGCGCGGATGGCGCAGGCCGGCCTCCCGGCAGCCGTGGCCGCGGCGACCGCGGAGCTCGAACCGTCGGTCGAGTGGGCCGAGCGGGCCGGAGACTCGCTGATCGTCCGCGAGCCCGTCGGCGTCGTCGGAGCGATCACCCCGTGGAACTTCCCCCTCCAGCAGACGATGACGAAGATCGCCCCGGCGCTCCTGGCCGGGAACACGATCGTGTTCAAGCCCGCCGAACTGGCCCCGCTGACCGCGGCGATCCTCGCCGGGGCGATCGCGGCGGCGGGGATCCCCGCCGGGGTCTTCAACGTCGTCTACGGCAGCGGCGCCGTCGTCGGCGAGGCGATCGCGGCGCACCCCGGCATCGACATGCTCTCGTTCACCGGCTCGACCGCCGTCGGCAAGCGCGTCTCGGTCCTCGCCGCGCAGAACGTCAAGCGGGTCGGGCTGGAACTCGGCGGCAAGTCGGCCAACATCATCCTCGACGGGGCCGACCTGGAGCACGCGGTCGCGGAGACCCTGGTGAACTCGTGGAGCAACAGCGGCCAGGCGTGCGGGGCGTGGACCCGGCTGCTCGTCCCCGCCGACCGCCACGACGAGATCGTGACCAGGCTCGCCGAGGCCGCCGCCGCCTACACGGTGGGAGACCCCGCCGACGAATCGGTCCGGCTGGGCCCCCTCGCCTCGCAGAAACAGTGGGAACGCGTGAACGCCTACATCGAGCAGGGCATCGCCGAAGGCGCGACGCTCGCCTACGGCGGCCCCGGGCGGATCCCCGGCCTCGAGTCGGGCGCCTACATCCGTCCGACGATCTTCGCGAACGTCGCGCCCGACTCCACGATCGCCCAGGAGGAGATCTTCGGCCCCGTCCTCTCGGTCATCCCGTACACGACCGAGGACGAGGCGATCGAGATCGCCAACTCGACGATCTACGGGCTCAACGCCGCGGTCTTCGGCGCGCCCGAGGACGCGCTGCGGGTCGCCCACCGGCTCCAGGTGGGCCAGGTGTACCTGAACGGGGCGGGCCTGAACATGCTGGCGCCGTTCGGCGGCTACAAGCAGTCGGGCAACGGGCGCGAGTTCGGCCGCCACGGGGTGGAGGAGTTCACCGAGGTCAAGGCCATCCAACTGGGCGAAACAGCGCCCGCGGCCGGCCAGGGCCCGCTGTAACGATCGAAGGATTTCCCGAGCCCCCCAGTCCACCTCCGGCCCCTTGCCCGCGTGATCGTTGAGGAGGGGTGGGGCCCCAGCCCTCCTCAACGATTGTGTGCCACGTCTCATCCGCGGACCCGTTACGCCGGGTGCGCGGCCGGTGTCTCAAGGGCGAGTCCACAACACGAGGGAGGCACGATGAGCGGGAACAACGTCGAGGTGGTCGTGGTCGGCGGCGGGTACGGGGGCGTGATGGCGGCCAATCGCCTGGCCCGCCACGACGGCGTGTCGGTGACCCTGGTCAATCCGCGTCCCGACTTCGTCGAGCGGATCCGCCTGCACCAGTTCGTGACCGGTTCCGATGACGCGGTCGAGAGCTTCGGTTCGCTGCTGGGCGGGAACGTCCGGCTGGTGGTCGACACCGCGACCCGGATCGACGCCGCCGGGCGCCGGGTGTCGCTGGCGGGCGGTGGCACGGTCTCCTACGACTACCTCGTCTACGCGGTGGGGAGCGGCGCCGCCGATCCCGGCGTGCCCGGAGCGGCGGAGTTCGCCTACACGGTGACGGACCTCGAAGGGGCGGAACAGCTGCGCACGGCGCTGGCCGCGACGCCCGCGACGGCCCCGGTGACCGTGGTCGGGGCCGGCCCGACCGGCATGGAGACCGCCGCCGAGCTGGCGGAAACGGGCCGCAAGGTCACCCTGGTCTGCGGCGAGGTGCTCGGCCCCTCCCTGCACCCCCAGGGCCGCCGCCCGGTCGCCCGGCGGCTCGCCAAGCTGGGTGTGACCGTCCTCGAAGGTCCCCGGGCGCGGGTGACGGAAGTGACGCGCGACGCCGTACGGCTCGCCGACGGCCACGAACTGCCCAGCGCGGTGACGATCTGGACCGCGGGCTTCCACGTCCCGGACCTGGCCGCCCGCAGCGGGCTGCGCACCGACGCCGACGGCCGCCTGCTCACCGACTCGACGCTGACCAGCGTGGGCGATGCGCGCATCGTCGCCGCCGGGGACGCGGCCGTGATGACGGAGCGGCCGTTCCGGATGAGCTGCCAGGCCGCCGTGCAACTCGGTGCGGGGGCCGCCACCACGGTCCTGCGCCGGATCGCGGGGAAGACACCCACCCCCGTCCGGTTGATCTTCGGCGGGCAGTGCATCAGCCTCGGCCGGAACACGGGCGTCGCCCAGTTCTCCTACCTGAACGACAAGGTGAACGCGCTGCACATCAGCGGGCGGCTCGGCGCCAACGTCAAGGAGTTCGCCTGCAATCTCCCCCTCAAGCAGATGGCGTCCGGGGCACGCAAGGCCGGTTCCCGCGCATCCCACGGCGGGTACCGGTCGCCCGGAAACGCCTCAGCCTGAACACCGCCCAACGCCCTGTTCGGCCGGTCCAGCCGGACAGGGCCGGGCTGAAGTGACGAGCACACGACGCCGCGGCCGGGCGTCGGGGGTGCCGACCCGGCCTGATCAGCGGGGATGCTCCGCCGGCAGCGGACCGGGTACATGTTCCGCAGCCCGTCACCGGCACCCGGGGCCGACCACGAGGGAGCGAAGCGCAGGACATGAACGACCACAGCACCGACGACCTCGCGACGGAGTCCTTCGTCAGCTACCGCGACCTGCTGTTCACCGTCGCCTACGAGATGCTCGGATCGGCGGCGGACGCCGAGGACGTCCTCCAGGAGGTCTGGCTGCGCTGGGTCAAGGTCGACCTGGCGCAGGTGCGGGACCAGCGCGCCTACCTGGTACGGATCACGACCCGGCAGGCGCTCAACCGGCTGCGCACCCTCAGCCGGCGCAAGGAGGCCTACGTCGGCCCCTGGCTGCCCGAGCCCCTGCTCACCACGCCCGACGTGGCCGAGGACGTCGAACTGGCCGAGAGCCTGTCGCTGGCGCTCATGTTCGTCCTCGAAACCCTCGCCCCCACCGAACGCGCCGTCTTCGTGCTGCACGAGGTCTTCGACATCGGCTACGACGACATCGCGGCCGCGATCGGCAAGAGCCCCGCCGCCGCACGCCAGATCGCCTACCGCGCACGCCGGCACGTCGACGCCCGCCGGCCGCGCACACCGGTCTCCCCGGAGGAGACCCGGGCCGTGCTGGACTCGTTCCAGCGCGCGCTCGTGACCGGGGACCTGCAGGGGCTGCTCGACGTCCTCGCCCCGGACGTCGTCTTCGTCAGCGACGGCGGCGGCCTCAGGCAGGCGGCCCTGCGGCCGGTCGCCGGCGTCGACAAGGTGCTCGCCTACATGGCCGGCAGCGTCGCCAAGGCCGGCGGCGCCTTCACCAGCGAACCCACGACGGTCAACGGCAACCCCGGGCTCATCCTGCGCCTGGACGGCGTGATCGACGGCGTGCTGGCCTTCCGCGTGGAGAACACCCGCGTCACGGGCCTCTACTACGTCCGCAACCCCGAAAAACTCACCCGGGTCGAGTCCGAAACCCCCCTCACCTCCCGCTGACCGCCCCCGCGCCACGGCCGACCGAGGTGCGCGGCCACGACAAAGGCGAAGACGGCCCGGCCACGTCCCGGTGGCCTGGCGGGATCAGATCGTGCCGAGGTCGATCTCCACCGGGAAGGGCGCCGCGACCTTGACCACCCCGGTGAACACCTCCCCGTCCCGGTAGATCCCGGCCGCCGGGTCGAGCACGTAGGTGTACACCAGCGGGACGCCGGTGGCGGCCTGCTCGATCCGCCAGTAGAAAGCGATACCGGCCCTGGCGTACTGATCGGCCTTCACGATCCGGTCGGTGGTCTCCGAGCCCGGCGAGACGACCTCGGCGACCAGCAGCACATGCTCGGGGCGCGTAGGCGTGACATCAATCGTGTCCGCGCGGTACACGACGACATCCGGACGGCGGTTGGTGAGCGGCACATCCCGCAACCGGACGTCGAAGTCGGTATCGGCGTTCCAGTCCGGGCCCGCGGCGCTCTCCAGCGCGTTCGCCAGGATCCGGGCCAAGCGGTTATGGCGCTTGGACGCGCTGGGACTCACGACGACCATCCCGTCCACGATCTCTATGCCCGCGCACTGCTCCTCGGACCAGGAGTCGTACTGCTCTGCCGTGATCTGTTCGTGCATCCACGCGGGGGCGACCATCTCGGCGGTCATGGTGTGCCTCCCTGAACCCGCTCGACGGGCCTGGTCCTGACCGCCCCAGCCTACTGTCCCCACACCCGCGCGGGCGCTTCCCGAACCGCCCGTTCCAGCTCCGAGGTCTCGGCAGCGGCGGGGACGGCCTCCCCGACGTGGCGGCCGAGGCCGATCCGGCGTCACGCTGGCTCGTGGTGGGCCACGACGTGCTGGGTGGCCAGTTCGCCTGGGTGCCGGCCGAGCCCGGGGCGCCACCCACGATCCACTACTTCGGCCCGGACGATCTCGGCTGGCAGAACCTGGAACAGGGGTACGCCGACTGGCTGTACGCCGTGCTCGCCGGCTCGCTGACCCGGTTCTACGAGACCCTGCGCTGGCCCGGCTGGGAGACCGAAGTGGCCGCACTCGGGCTGGACGAAGGCATCCACACCTGGCCGCCGCCATCGACCGTGGAGGGCGAGGACCTGTCCAAGGTCTCCCGAAAGGCCGTTCTCATGGCGGGACTGGTCTCCTTCCACCACGAGATGGCACGGCAACTCGGCTGAGCCGACCCGATACCGGTGGTCCGATCCCTGCCCTGACGGGCACGCTCGACCTCGCACGCACGCCGCACCCGTTCACCGGAACCGCGGTGCTCGTTCACGCGACCGGCGGAAGGGAGTAGCGTGCGTCCGTGGTGCGTAGGTGGATGCTTCCCGTCCTGTTGGTGACGATCGGCCTGGTCGTCGCCGGCACGCAGGATTGGCCGTGGGCGGCGGCCTGGCTGGTGCCGTACGTGCTGGTGGCGGGGCTGCTGTCACCGTTGGTCTTTCCGCGGTCCCGCACCCAGGCCGAGGCCGAACGGCGGAGCGCGGTGGATGGGCGGCCGATCGTCTACTGGCGGCCCGGCTGCAAGTTCTGCCTGCGGTTGCGGCTGAAGCTCGGCCGGAACGCCCGGCTCGTCCACTGGGTGGACATCTGGCGGGATCCGGCGGGCGCCGCCGTGGTGCGGGGCATCGCGGACGGCAACGAGACGGTGCCGACCGTCGTCGTGGCGGGGGAAGGCCGGGTCAACCCCGATCCGGCCTGGCTCCGGTCGCAGCTTCGCTGAGGCCCTTCCCGTGACCGGTCCTCAGGCGTGTTTCGAAGTGGGCCGGGTTCCGATGGCCTTGGTTCGCTCGCACGGGACCCGGCCGCCCTGACGGGGCACGCCTTGCCTGCCCCGGTGATCGTTGAGGATAGGTGGTGCTCTGACACCACCTATCCTCAACGATCACCGGCCCGGTGGGTGGTCAGCGCACGGTGACGTAGTCGGTGGGGCTTTCGG
The DNA here is from genome assembly GCF_003289645.1 of Actinomadura craniellae. Classification (GTDB taxonomy): domain Bacteria; phylum Actinomycetota; class Actinomycetes; order Streptosporangiales; family Streptosporangiaceae; genus Actinomadura_D; species Actinomadura_D craniellae. The sequence goes on from NZ_QLYX01000020.1 coordinate 130,725, forward strand.
CCCTCATGTGGGTGGCGGAACCCTTGTAGACGGCCCGCCAGGTGCCCGAACGGGTGGCGGTGATGGCCTTGCGGACGTAGCCGGCGGAGTCCGTTTTCGCGACCGTCACGTACGACCAGGTCTTCCCGCCGTACGGGCGGAAGTAGATGTAGACCCACTGCCCCGCGTAACCGGCCCAGCGGCTCTTGAGCTGGATCACCCCGGTGTACAGGTAGACGCGCTGGCCCTTGCGGGCGGGTTCCGGGGAGACGTTGAGGAAGGTCATGTCGGTGCCGGTGCGCTTGTCCACCCGCACCGGGGCGGTGGCGACGCCGGTGCCCTTGACCAGGACCCGCCAGTAGCCGTCGCGCGAGGTGCTGAAGCCGAACGCGAAACGGCCCTGCTTGTCGAGCCAGTGCTCCACCTGCGAGGTCCACGTCTTCTTGTCGGTGGAGAACTGGAGCTCGACCCACACGAAGGTCTCGCTCTGGTTCGTGGACTCCGCCGCGCGGGTCCCGAGAACCTGCCCCGACACCTGGAAGCTCGAGGCGGTCACCTGCGGCGACACGGTGAACGCGGTGAACCTGACCTCCTCGGCCACAGCGGGCGACGCGGACACCAGCGTGCCGGCGAGAGCGGCGGCCGCGACAAAGGCCAGAGGACGACGACGCATGCACGACTCCAGTTCGTTCACACCAGACGAACCGCCAAGCCTGCCAGTTCAAGATCACTACACGGTCACGCGAACCGCCGGCCGCGTGACCGACGGTTCGACCAGCACCCGGCAGCGGCCTTCAGCGCCGTCCCAGCATCTCGGTGACCCGCATGAACCCGTCGGTGCCGTGGCCCAGCCCGATGACCCGGCGGGCCATGCCTTCGGCCGCGCGCATCACGCCGGCGTCGATACCGTGCGCCTCGGAGGTGTGGACGACATGGGCCATCGACGATGTCGCGGAGGTGATCGGGTTGTCTTCACCGGAGAAGCTGCCCGTGTCCACCTCCTCCGCGACCTCCTCGAAGATGGGAGGAAGGATCGCGCCGATGCCCTTGGCGAAGGGTGCCAGCTCCCGGGCCGTGACACCCTCCGCCTTCGCCACCGCCAGCGCGTGCGCGTAGCCCGCCATCGCGGTCCAGAAGATGTCGAGCAGTGCGATGTCGTACGCCGCCGCCCGGCCGATCTCCTCGCCGAGGTGGGTGTGGGTGCCGCCCAGCGCGTTCAGCACCGGCCGATGCTCCCGGTAAAGCTCTTCGGGACCGCTGTAGATGACCACCGCGTCCGCGGTTCCGATGGTGGTGGCCGGCGTCATGATCGCACCGTCCAGGTACCAAATCCCGTGCCCGGTGGCCCACCGCTCGGTGTCCCGGGCCCGGCCCGGAGTGTCGGCGGTCAGGCTGACAGCGGTACGCCCGTTGAGGGCAGCGGTGACCGCGTCGCGTCTCAGGATGGCGTCCGACGCGTCGTAGTTCACCACGCAGACCACGGTCAGCCCGCTCGCGGCGACCGCTTCTTCGGCCGACCGGACGCTGACCGCGCCCCGCTCGACCAGCTCCCGATCCCTGCCCGGCGTCCGGTTCCATACGGTCGTCCGCAGGCCGGCGTTCAGGAACGCGCCGGCCAGGGCCCGGCCCATCGGCCCCAAACCGAGCACCGTGACAGAATCGTCGGTGTACGAGGTCATGATTCAACTCCAAATGGTGGAAACGGGACGAAGATGACGCGCAGTCGTGCCCAGGACCTGAACGTCTGCGGAGTGACCGCCGCGATCGCCGTGATCGACGGCAAATGGAAGACGGCCCTGCTCTGGCTGCTGGAATCCGGCCCGCGCCGCCCCGGAGAGCTACGCAGGCAACTGCCCGGCCTCACGGAGAAGGTGCTGACTCAGGCGCTCCGGGAGATGGAGGCCGACGGGCTGGTGCACCGGGAGGTCTACGAGGTGCTGCCGTTGAAGACCGAGTACTCCCTCACCACGTTCGGCCGCGAACTCTCCGAGGCACTGGCCCCCCTTTCCGACTGGGGCCACCGCCGCCTGGACAAACTCGCCGAAGCCCGCCCGGCCTCCTGATACACCAGCCGACCTCCCCATCCACCCATGACCAGACTCGCCCCGGCCCCACCGGAGAACAAGTACCCACAAAAAGGTGGCTACCGCAGGCGGTGAAGCCGCCGCAGGGATGCGGCACGCGCAGACCCCTGGCCCGCCAGCAACGCCGAACCGAGGGATCGGGGCACACTGGGTGGATGCGGTACAGGAAGAACCCCACCGTGCCCGCGATGGCTCTCCCATTGCCGTCCGGCGACACCTGGACCCGGGCAGACTATGCGGCGCTGCCCGAAGACCTCCCTGTACGTGTGAGCCTCATCCACGGGGAGCTCATCGTGCGCCCCCGGCCCCACCCCATCCATCAGCGCATCGCGCGGCGCCTGGCCACCCGTATCGAAGAGGCCGCCCTCGACACCTGGCAGGTCGATACGGACGTGGACGTTCTCGTGGACGACGACGAGGTGGAGCCAGTCGAGATCGCTCCCGATATCGTCGTGTACTCGACTGAGCATGACGTGTACGAACGCCCCATCCCTGCCGCTCTGGTCACCCTCGTCGTCGAGGTGGTGTCACCGTCCACCAAGCGTAAGGACCGGCGGGTACGACCAGTTCTGTACGCGGAGGCCGGAATCCGGCACTACTGGCAAGTGGAGACCGACCAGACCGCACCGGCGTTCGCGATCTACACCTATGAGCTCGACGATGCCACCGACAGCTACGTCCCAACCGGCGTGCACCACGACCGGATCACCACGCCCCTGTCCCTCGCCCTCGACATCGACCTCAAGGCCGTCCGCAACCGCTGACGTCACGTGGCGAGCAGCAGGCCGCCGAACTCTCACCGGAGATACGCCAGCAGGGCAGCATCCGATGGCGCGGACGGGGCATGCCAGTGCTGGTGACTTCATCGCACGCAGGTCTCCACTCCCGTGGCTCCCGGGAGCCAGTGGCTCTGGGTTGGTCATGTTCGCCGCCGCTCTCTGCTACCGGGACGGAACCGGCACCGCCCCCGACCCCGTCCAGGCCGTCCGCTGGTTCCTCAACATGCTTGACGTCGGTAATGGCGACGGCGTCCACGAGGCGATCCAACTCGCACGCTCCATGACCGAGGAACAGATCAACCAAGCCGCCAAGCTCGCGGGCCGCGAGCCCGACGCCCACACGCTCATCTCCACAGCCCACCGCCTCCCTTGACCTCAAACTGGGGTTCTCCCAGCATTCGGTCGTCGGGTTCTCGCCCTTCTCCACGGCTCGATAGAGGCGTGTGATGTGCGCGATCGAGTCGTCGCGGTTGCTCACGGTAAGCACCTCGTCCTGCGTCGAAAGTGCACCCATAATCGCCCCCTGGCTCGCGATGCAGACGACATCGCCCTCGGCAGTTGGACCACATCTTCATCAGTTCGTTCCGGCCCGAGATCACGGACTCGTGCGGCCTGGCTGACCTTCCGCTGTCGATCTCTCGCGTTCGGGGGTGTTCGCTCTTGTTGCCGTCACGGTTGCCGCCAGTCATCCCCATACACACATGTTCGCGGTACTCGTGCTGGCTGCTCCGCGATTGCCTCGCCCAGCAGAACCGCCTTGACCTCAAGTCAAATTGAGGTTTTAGGATGAACTTCATGAGCGTAACGAACCTTGACGCACAGACACGCGAAGCCGAGATCGAAGCGATCAAGCAGGTGGTTGCCACGGTCGAACATGCCCAGAACAACGAGCTTCCCGAAGAGTTCCTCAGTTTGTTCCGGGCCGATGCGATCTGGACGACGGGCGGCGGCAAGCGCCTCTATGGCCTCGACGAGATCACGACCTTCACCCACCAGGTACTCCCCGGTGGGATGGAGGGCCTGTCAATCACGTTCGAGTTGGAGCACGTCCTGTTCATCCGCCCCGATGTCGCCGCCATCAAGCTGCGCCAGGTGTATCAAACCCCCGACGGGCCGGATGTGGGCTCTCCGCTGTGGGTCATGGCGAAGGAAGACGGGCAATGGCGCCTGACCGCTAGCCAGAACATCGGCGCGGCCGACGACGAGTTGATGGCAGGAGCAGAAAGCAGACCCATCTTCGATCCCGAAACCTGACCAGAGCCTCGCTGCGACTACCGCCACTCGCTAAGCGGCATGGACCGAGATGGATTCCATTCGCGAATAGGTCAAATGAGTCTGGCGGTGAAGCCTGCTTCGACCAAACGGTGGAAAGCTGCTTCCACGTGGGTTGGCATGTCTTGCGCAGGGACACGGCAAAGTCGTGAATTCGGGCTGTGGCCTGCGGTGATGTGGCTGGGGGTGGGGTCGTTCATGTGGTCTGGAGGAGGGTGAGGGTGCGTTGGGGGTCGCGGGCGTGGTGGCGGTTGGCTTCGGCGATGTTGGTCTTGCCGTCCAGGCGCAGGAGGCTGATCGCGGTGTTGCGCAAGGACGCCATGACACGGGGTGCGTTGCCGGTTCTGACCAGGGAACTGTCTTCCCGGTAGGTGACGTCGCGGACCCAGTGGAGCTTGTTCTCGATCTCCCAGTGGCCGCGGACCCAGGCGGCGAGGGCGGCGGGAGGGGCGGTACGGACGTCGGCGCTGGTGATCAGGTAGACGACCTCGACGGTCTTCTTGCCTTTCTTGGTGACGGTGCGGCGGAGCTGCGCGATCTGGGAGGCTCCGGTGAAGGCGATCCAGGCCGGGACCGCGGCGACCTTGATGGTGCGGCGGACCCTGCGGCCGTGGTCTTTGGAGACCGTTGAGACCGAGGGGATCTGCGCCCAGGGCAGGGCCTTCAACCTGTGGTGCAGGGTGGGCATGTTCCCCTTGATGGTCATCACGTAGTGCGCTCCCCTCCCGATGATCAGCGCGGCCGTGTCGGTCTGGGCGTGCAGCGCATCCAGCGTGATGACAGCCCCTGCCCGATCGCCGCGAACGACCGCGACCCCGCCACCACCGCCGCGATCCCCACCGCCGGCAAGCCGGCCAGCCGATGCCGACGCCCCCGCCTCTTCCTCGGGTCCGGAACCTGAACGAGAAGATCAATCAGATACTGGCTGCGAGCAGCCGGAATAAGCGAAGATGTCATCGGCGGGCGGGCGTCCCTCACGGCAGACGATGGTGAGCGTAGGAACTTCCATCGTTCCGCCCGGACCCCGCCCACCCCTCACGGACACGCCGGACATCCCACCCGCTATCGCGACACCCCAGGCCACAGCCCTACTCCCGGCCCACCGCATGACTTTGCCGTGTCCCTGAGAGCGCCCCGAGCACGTTTCAGGACGGCGGGGTCAGGGATTCCACCAGTGCCTTGGGATCCGCGGCGGCGCCCTGGGCCCGCTCGGCGGCCAGGTCCGCGTCGGTCAGCTCAGTGCGGATGGCGGCCGTCGCACGGTCGACATCGTTTCGTTCGAGGGGCGGCAGGGGCGCTCCGACGCCGTTGCGGAGCGTCTCGGCGGCGCCCAGCAAGCGGGCCGCCTCGCGGGCGTGGCCGGCCAAGGCCTGCGCACCGGCCAGTCCTTCGAGGGCGAGCGCGCTCTCGCGCGGGGCGCGGGAATCGCGGGCGGCGGTGAAGCTCCTGAGCTGAAGCAGGTGCGCTGTGCGCGCGTCGCCGCGGAGCTCTGCGACGTAGCCCAACTCGGCCACGACCAGGGCGGCGCCGTCGACCTCCGCCGAGCGCAGCCAGTCGAGGACGCCGCGCAGGTGCTTCTCCGCTTCGTCGAGGCGTCCTTCGCGGCGGGCTCCCAGGCCCAGGCCCAGCTCGGCGTACTTCTCACCGAACGTGTCGGACCGGCCCGCGGCGATCCGCATGGCGCGCTCGTGGAACTCCCGGCTTCGGGCGTGCGCGCCGGTCAGCATGGCGACCCGGCCGAGGCCCGACAGATGCCAGGAGACTTCTGACCACAGGCCGAGGTCTTCGGCGACGCGCAGGGCCTCACGGTGCAGCCGGGCCGCACGTTCGTAGTCGCCGGTCACCTCGGCCAGCGTGGCGAGCGGGCTGGTCGCCTGGACCTGGCCCCAGGGGTCGCCCTGCTCGCGGAAAGCCCGCAGGCTCCGCTCGCCGTCGCGCTCGACCGCGGCCAGATCGGCTCGCATCAGGGCATGCCAGGTGCGGAGGCTTAGCACCGCCGCGGCTCCCCACTGGTCGCCCAAGGTGCGGAAGGCCGACATGGCGCGATCCGCCAGCTCCCGGCCGACGTGTTCCTCCACCCGGTTGAAGAGCGCGGTGGCCAGGAACCACTGGGCGCGGGCGCGTTCGCCGGGATCGCCGATCTCCTCGCAGCGGCCGACCATGTCGGTGACCAGGTCAGCCGGGGTCACGCGGGCGATCAGGGTGAAACCGGCCTCCCAGACGGTGACCTTGGCCCGGAGCGCGGCCGGGGCGGGGCCGTCGGCGGTGAGCGCGGCACCCATGGAGCGGAGGCCCTCGCGGAGGCGGCCGCGCAGGTACCAGTACCAGGAGGCCGCGCTGACCAGGCGCAAGGCCAGGTGGGCGTCCCCTCGCCGGACCACCGTCTCCAGAGCCTCGCGCAGGTTGGCGGTCTCGTCGTCGAGCCGGCGCAGCCACTCCCGCTGCGCGGGGCCGCGCAGGTGCGGGTCGCCGCGTTCGGCCAGCTCGGTGTAGAAGCGGGCATGCAGATCCCGCAAACGGTCTGTCTCGCCCGCCTCGGTCAGGCGCTCGGCGCAGTAGGCGGCGACCGACTCCAGCAGCCGGTAGCGCGGCGGCTCGTCGTCGGTCACCGTCACCAGGGACCGGTCGACCAGATGGGCCAGCAGGCCGAGCACCTCCCCGGGGGCGACGCCGTCTCCTGAGCACACCGCCTCCGCGGCCTCCAGCGCGCAGCCGTCCACGTGTACCGAGAGCCGGCGCAGTACGGTGCGTTCGGGATCCGACAGGAGTTTCCAGCTCCAGTCGATCATGGCGCGCAGGGTGCGCTGCCTTTCTGGAACGCCTCGCGTGCCGGCGGACAGCACCTGGAAACGGTCGTCCAGGCGGCTCGCCAGCTCGCGTACTCCCAGCGCCCGGACCCGGGTGGCCGCGAGCTCCAGCGCCAGCGGGATGCCGTCGAGCCGGCGGCAGATCGAGGCGACCGCGGCCGCGTTGCCGCGGTCGAGGGTGAAGCCGGGCGCCGCGGCGCTCGCGCGTCGCACGAACAGCTGCACCGCGCCGCTGCGCAGGAGCACCGCGGGGTCGGTCGAGGAGTCGGGCAGGTCGAGCGGCGGCACCGGCCAGAGCTGCTCGCCGGGCACGCCGAGCGCCTCCTGGCTGGTGGTGAGCAGGCGCAGCTCCGGGGCCGCGCGCAGCAGCAGCCCGGCCAGCTCGGCGACGCCGTCGACGACATGTTCGCAGTTGTCGAGGATCAGCAGGATCCGGCCGCCTCCGAGCGCACCGGCCAGGCGCCCGAGCACGTCTGTGGCCCCGCCGGTCACCGCCGAACGCACCAACGCGTCGTCGCGCAGGCCCATGACCTCGGCCACGGCCTCCGCCACCGCGTCCGGAGCGGCGGAATCCGCAGGACTGCGTCCGGCCAGCTCGACGATCCAGATTCCGTCGGGAAACGAGTCGGCCAGCTGAGCCGCCACCTCCACGACGAGACGGGTCTTGCCGACCCCTCCGGGGCCGGTGAGGGTCACCAGGCGGCTGGTCCGCACCAGCGAGACCGCGCTGGAGACGGCCTGCGATCTGCCGATCAGCTCACTGACCGGCGTGGGCAGATTGGAGCGTGAGCCGGGCGCCGGCACCGCGGCGAGCTCGGGGTCCTGCTGAAGAATGGACTGGAACAATGCCACCAGGTCGGCGCCGGGATCGAGTCCCTGGTCCTCGCGGAGCCGCCCGCACAGGTCCTGGTAGCTCTCCAGCGCCTCAGCCTGGCGCCCCGACCGGTACAGGGCCCGCATCTGGGCGGCACGGAGCCGTTCGCGCAAGGGGTGCAGGTTCACCAGGTCGGTCAGCTCGCCCGCCAGCAGGCTGTGCTCGCCGAGCTCGAGCCGCGCCTCCGCCTGGGCCTCCAGGGCGGTCAGCCGTTGCTCCTCGAGCCGCGAGATCGTAGGCCGGGCGAACTCCTCGTCGGCGAAGTCGGACAGCGCCGACCCGCGCCACAAGGCGAGCGCCTCCGACAGCAGCGAAGCCCGGGTACGCGCGTCACCGGCGGCATGCGCTCGGGCCACCAGCCGCTGGAACCGGGCGGTGTCGAGCGAGTCGGGCTCGACCCGGATCAGGTATCCGGACGAACCGAAGACCACCAGGTCGCGTCCGCCCGGCTCAGCCTCCTCCAGTGCCCGCCGCAGCTGCGACACCTTCGCACGCAGCGCGGCGTTGGGCTTGCCTGGAACGGCCTCGCCCCACAGGTCGTCGATCAGCCGGTCGACCGACAGCGGCCGGCGTTCGTGCACGAGCAGGTCGGCGAGCAGGGCGCGGACCTTGAGCTCGGGGACGCGGACCGGCCGCCCGTCGACGGTCCACACCTCGAGCGGCCCCAGCAACCCGAATCGCATATCCGTCACCGTAGCCCAGCGGCCCGGGTCGGCAAGGCCGAGCCGGGCAGGAGCGCGAACCGGGACAAGCCGGTGACCTGACACATCGTTCGGCCCCGAATGGTTCCGAGTCGCTGATTCACGAACGCTGGCTTCGCGAACGAAACAGGACGACACCGTGTCCAGGGCGATGAGCAGGGAGACATCGCACTGGAAGTGACGAGGTCGCCGAGCGAGGAAGGCATGACGGAACGTGACACCGAACACCGAGCATTCGAACGGCCGGGTACCCGCGTGGTTCGACGACGCGAAAGTAGGGATCCTCATTCACTGGGGTTCGGCGTCGATGCCGGCGTACGCTCCGGTGCGGCGTTCGAGGACGCTCGACCCTTACTTCGACGGTGATCTGTACGAGCGCGTGGCATCAGAGGCGTGGTGGCGCACCGACCCGGACGCGATGATGTACCAGAACGCGTTGCACCTGCCGGGCAGCGCCGTCTCGCGCTACCACGCCGAGAACTATGGGGACCTGCCCTATGAGGCGTTCGTCGAACGCTTCCGCGACGAGACGATCCCAGGGTGGGATCCCGATCCCTGGACCGACCTGTTCGCCCACGCCGGAGCCCGTTATGTGATCTTTGGAGCCAAGAGCGAGGACGGGTTCCTGCTGTGGCCGAGCGAGCATCCCAACCCCTACCGCGAGGACTGGCAGTCCGAACGTGATGTCGTGGGCGAGCTGGCCGCCTCCGTGCGCGGCCGGAACATGCGTTTCGGCATCTACTACCCCAGCTGGGATTTCACGTTCTCGGACCCGCCCGTCTCCGACCTGACATCGGCGATGGTCGCCGTCCCCCAGGAGGCCGACTACCGCGACCAGTTCGCCGCCCAGTGGCGGGAGCTGATCCTGCGTTACCGGCCGTCGGCCCTCTGGGCCGACTGGGGCGTGTCCCCGCCCGGGACGGATCTGGCGGGCCTCTACTCCTGGTACCACGAGCAGGTCGCCGACGGGCTGTTCAACGACCGGTTCGACCTGGCCGAGCAGACTGCCGGCACCTTGCCGGCCGACTTCGTCACCCCGGAGCGGACGACCGTCCCCCCGGACGACCGCAAGTGGGAAGCGCTCTGGGGACTGAGCAAGAGCTACTGCTTCAACCGGCAGGAAACAGAGGCCGACCACATCGCCCCGACCACCTTGATCCACACCATGGTGGACGTCATAGCGCGCGGCGGCAACATGCTGATCAATGTCGGCCCCACCGGTAGCGGCGCCATCCCGTGGGCACAGGCCCAGCGGCTGCTGGCGGTAGGCCACTGGTTGCGGCTGAACGGTGCGGCGATCTACGGAACCCGACCCTGGACGACCGTCGCCGGGCTCTCCGACGAGGGCCTCCAGGTCCGTTACACGAGCACGTCGGACGCGGTGTACGCCATCGTCCTCGGCGCCCCCCGCACGGCGGCGCTCGGACTCGACCTCCGTCTCGACACGCAGGCGGAGGTCCGCCTGGTGGGCCGGCCGGGTGCGCTCAGGACATCGCGGTCGCCCCACGGGACCGTCGTCGAGCTTCCCGAGCCGGCCGACGACCAGGTGCCCGCCTTCAGCCTGCAGATCACTCCCCGATCCGCCGTTCACCATGTCAACCACGTGATCGACCTCTCGGCGGCGCCGGGTACGGCGTCCTTACCGAACCGTCAGCCGATCCGAACTCCGCCATAACAACGTGCCCGCATGGTTGGAGGCGAGGCCGGATCCGGGGCGAGCCGCCGGGAGGGGGAGACGATGACCGAAGACCGGATGCGCATCGTGATCATTATCGGCGGCGTCCAGGCGGGCCGGTCAGGGCACACGGTGGCGAACTGGTTCGCCTCCCAGGCGTGCCGGCACGGTGAACTCGACGTCGACATCATCGACCTCGCCAAGACCTGGCTCCCGGACGTGCTGACCGACGGCGGGGACAGCCCTCCCCGGCCGGTCCAGGATCTGGCGCCGTGGCTGGAGGCCGCAGACGCCTTCGTCATCGTGACGCCCGAGCACGACCGCGGCTTCCCCGCGTCACTCAAGAACGCCATCGGCTGGTACGGCGAGGTCTGGAAGGCCAAGCCGGTCGGATTCGTGTCCTACGGAGGGCCTGCCGCCGGGCTGCGCGCGGTCGACGCGCTGAAACCGATCTTCACCGAGCTGCACGCGGTGAGCGTCCAGGAGGCCGTCTTCTTTCGCGACCTCGCCACGCAGTTCGATGGCGACGGTCACCCGGTGGATCCCGGCACGTGCAACACCGTGGCCAAGAGCATGCTCGACCAACTCCTCTGGTGGGCCCTAGCGCTGCGCGAAGGCCGATCCAAACGTCCGTACGGCTCCTGGACCTCCGGTTCCACGATCAGAACGACGCATCAGAAAGGAACACCATAATGTCCGCCACCGCCGAAGCCGGGGTCCGCGCAGGGCCCCGCGAGTGGATCGGGCTGGCCGTCCTGGCCCTTCCGACGATCCTCATAGCGCTCGATCTCACCGTGTTGTACATGGCCATCCCGCATCTCGGCGCGGATTTGAACTCCACCAACACGGAGCTGCTGTGGATCACTGACATCTACGGCTTCGTGATCGCGGGATTCCTCATCACGATGGGCACCCTCGGCGACCGGATCGGCCGCCGCAAGCTCCTGCTGTTCGGCGCGACCGCCTTCGGCGCCGCGTCCGTGCTGGCCGCCTATTCGACCAGCTCCGAGATGCTGATCGCGTCCCGTGCGGTGCTCGGACTGGCGGGCGCCACGTTGATGCCCTCCACGCTGGCGCTGATCAGCAACATGTTCAAGGACGCCAAGCAGCGTGCCGTGGCCATCGGCGTATGGCTGATGTCGTTCTCACTCGGCGGCGTGATCGGCCCGGCCATCGGCGGTGCCCTGCTGGAGTGGTTCTGGTGGGGTTCGGTGTTCCTCATGGGCGTGCCGGTCATGGTGCTGCTGCTGATCACCGGACCACTGCTGCTGCCCGAGTTCCGCGACCGCGAGGCCGGGCGGATCGACCTGGTGAGCGTGGTGCTGTCGCTGGGGATGATCCTGCCCAACGTCTACGCGCTCAAGGAGATCGCCAAGGACGGCGTACAGGTCCTGCCGGTGGTCGCCGCCCTGATCGGCGTCACGTTCGGAGTCCTGTTCGTCCGGCGGCAGCGGACGTTGGCGAGCCCGCTGTTCGACCTGCGGCTGTTCAACAACGGCAAGTTCACCGGCGGCCTGCTCGCGATGCTGCTCGGCATGACCACCCTGTACGGGTTCGGTTTCTACTTCGCCCAGTACATGCAGTTGATCGAGGGACTGTCGCCGATCAAGGCCGGGGCGTGGTTCCTGCCGATGGGCGCGGCCACCATCATCGGCTCCATGCTGGCGCCGTTGATCGCCCGCAAGATCCCGCCGGCCCAGGTGATCGCGGCCGGGCTGCTGATCGCGGCCGCCGGATTCGTGCTGGTCTCACAGATCGACACCGGCTCCGACTCGGGCATCGCGCTCCTCGTCGCCGGCGGCGTGCTCCTCGGGGTCGGCATCAACCCTCTGCTGATGCTCACCACCGACCTGATCATCGGCTCGGCCCCGCCGGAGAAGGCCGGGTCGGCCTCCGCGCTGACGGAGACCGGCGGCGAGATCGGCGCGGGTCTGGGGATCGCCGTGTTCGGCACCATCGGCACCACCATCTACAGCGACCAGATCGCCGAGACGATGCCGGAAGGCGTGCCCGCCGCGACCGCGGAGATGGCCAGGGACAGCTTCGCCGGCGCCTTCGCGGCCGCCAAAGAGCTGCCCGCGGACGTGGGCGGCCAACTCGTCGCCGTCGGTCGCGAGGCGTTCCTGAACGGGATGAACGTGGTGGGCGCCATCAGCGCCGTCGTGATGGTGCTCGTCGGCGGCCTGGTGCTCGCCACCCTGCGCGGCGTCCCGCCGATCGGCCAGGCCGCCGAGGGCGAAGGCGAAGAGCCGTCCCCGGCCGAGCATCTCGGGAAGGACTCGCAGCAACCGGACCCGCTCGCCTCCTCCTCTCCGTGAAACCCATCACCACCGCGCGCGTGCGGTGATCAGGGCGTGACGGGCTCCTGGTACGAGCTCGCCGCGCCCTGCTGCGCGCCTTTATCAGCGGCTTGGCATCGGTGCCCGCCGCCGCACAATTTCCTGCTATTCACGCGGCAACCCGTCCGCGATTACTTTGATTCCATTGTCGTCTGAGTCTTGGGAGTCACCCGGTGTCCACTGAGAAAAAGACCGCGATTATCGGGGGAGGCATGGCCGGATGTGCGGCCGCGCATGAAATCACCAAAAAAGGAGGAAAGGCCGTCGTCTATGAGGCGGCTCACGGCCTGGGCGGGCGGGCGAGATCCTGGCACCGGCCGGAACTCGACCCCGACGTGGGAATCAACCTCATGTGCGCCAGCATTTACACGGTCATGTGGGAGATGATCCGGGAGCACGGGCTCGAGGACAGGCTCTCTAATACTCCAGCCGCACTTGGAGATCTCGGTGTGGTGGAGGTCGGGACGTGAGACGGCCACCGCTGCGATCGTGTGGGTGTGTTGGAACCATACGAGCGGCGGTGGCCGTGCTGTCCAATGTAGTGGAGA
>NZ_QLYX01000021.1 GCF_003289645.1 Actinomadura craniellae
AACACCCCCCCCCCCCCCCCCCCCCCCGCCCCCCCCCCGCGCGCCCCCCCACCCCCCCCCCACCCCCCCCCCGGCCCGCGCCCCCCCCCCCCCCCACCACCCCCCGGCCCCACCCCGCACCACACCGGCCCCGACACCCCCGGCCCCTCATGGCCGCCACTGGCCGAAACCACCCCGCAACCCCAACTGGCCGGCGGGCACGTCCTGCCACCCCCACCCCCGCCCCCACCGCCCGCACCCGTACCCGAGGTCGGAGCCCACCTCGTCGAGGCCTACGGCATCCGCTTCCTCTGCGGGCCCGACGACGTCGAACGCCTCATCACCGAAGTACGACGACGCGGCAAATGGGCGCAAAGCCTACGCGGCCAAGAGGTCTCCAGCGCCTCCGTCCCCGCGCTCCTCCTCGTCGGCGCTCCCTCCACCGGGCAACGCCGCCTCACCCGCATGGTCGCCCGCGCCCTCGCCGACGTCGACGTCAGCAGCGGACGCGTCCACAGCCTGCACGCCGACGAACTCCGCACCACCGGCCCCGACGGCCTCCGCGCCACCCTGGACCGCTACGCCGGCGACGCCCTCCTCCTCGAAGGACTGGACTCCCTCATCCTGGACGGCCCCCACGGCCCCGCCTACGCCACCGCCCTCTACCGGGCCCGCGTCGAAGGAGTCAGCGACACCGCCCTCCTCGCCACCTGCGACGGCGACCGGATCAGCGAACTGTCAGCCGCCGCCCCCGAACTCGTCACCGACTTCCGCGCCGTCCGCCTCCCCGACCTGACCGACCCCCGGCTGCGCACCGCCCTCCTCGGCCTGCTGGCCGAAGAACGCCAACTGCGCCTCAGCGCCGACGCCTGGGACGTCACCGCCCGCGACCTGCCCACCCTGCACGGCCGAGGCCGGCTCACCAACGCCCGCCTCATCGAGACCTACCTCGACCGCGCCTGCACCCGCAACCTCGGCCGCGCAGCCGAAACCCAGGCCATCGGCAGCACCGGAGGCCTCCTGCTCACCGGCGCCGACTTCGACGGACTCGCCGCCGAACTCTCACCCCGCTGACCACCCGGCGGGCCCGCCACCCGCCAACGCCCGAGAGAACCACACCGTCTTCCCCGCCCCCTCGACCCGCACCCCGTACTCGGCCACCAGCGCCTCCACCAGCAACAGCCCCCGCCCGGCCTCGGCCCAATCCAGACCACCCGGATCGGTACCGCTGCGCCGCGGCCCCACCGGGCTGCCGTCACCGACCTCACCCACCAACACACCCCCGTCGACCATCAGCCGCAACCGCACCGGCCCGCACCCGTGCGTCACCGCGTTGGTCACCAACTCATCCACAACGAGCACCACATCATCGACGTCCTCGGCACCCGCCACCCGCCACTCGCGCAGAATCCGCCGGGTCAACGCCCGCGCCCGCGCCGCCGCCCGAACCTCCGCCGCCAGCTCCCACACCGCGACCCGCGCCCCGAGCCGCACCCCGGCCCACGGCTGCCCACCTGTCTCCGCCCGACGCACACCCACGACCGACCCCCTGTCCGCGCGCCCGCACACTCCCTCAACCAATGGACGCCTCCCCACCCGAACGGGTGCACCGGGTGAGAGTGATCTGGCCGACACGACACCCCACGGAATAGCCACCACCCCGAAGCGGTTAAGGTAGGTGGTGCCGGTGTGGCATGTGTCCCCCGGGCTCTACCTATCGCCTTCGCGGAATACCGCTGGGCCTCGGGCCCAGGCAGGAGCCGTGTTGTGCCTTTCGCCGTGAGGCGACCACCACACCGGCCCAAGCAACGGCCCCGGCACGAACCCTCGTGCCGGGGCCGACTCACATCCCGCAGGCATCGGTGGCACGGCAGCAACCTCGCACCCACCGGCCAAGAACCGGCTACCAGAACACGGGGTGTCGGTAAGACTCGTGCAACCAGGTACACCCGTTTGAGTTCTCCCAGGTCAGCGGTATCAACACCCTGATGATCCAGGACACCCTCGCGCTACCGGAGTGGGAGGACGTCCTCACCGACGCCGACCGGCGCGGCCTCACCCCGCTGTTCCACACCAACATGACGCCCTACGGCGAAATCCAGCTGCGCACCGACCGGCGCCTGGACCTCACCGACCTGCCGACGGTATAGCAGGCCCGCGGGCCACTGGCAGCCTGGTGGATGTCCGGTGCCTCGGTAGTTCCAGACCGATCAACGCGACGCGTCCCCTTGGCAAGCCCTGTCCCGTTACCGGCGGGTAGCGCCACCTACGGTTCCACTGGTCCCCAACCCCGCACAACGAGCCGCAAGTAGTGGTGAGCATTCTTGATGGCCCGGTACTCGGGTCCGTGTCACCAGGGGCAAAGCAGCCCTGAATGATCACGATTACTGTGTGTGCTCGCAGAAATGACCAGTTTTGCGAGGTCAGCGGGGTGTCTTGCACGGGAACGTTCGCCCGGGTCGCGATTCGCAGAAGTCCTGCCAGAAGTCCGACGTTCTGCGAGACGGTTCTGCGCGGCCCTGACCAGCAACGACACCCTAGTTTGCCCCTGGTGACACGGACCCGAGTACCGGGGCCAGTTCGAGGCGATTGCCGGCGAAGGTGTCGCGGTACCGGCCGGGTGAAAGACCCACGTGGGTTCTGAAGAGGGTGCGGAAGTTGGCGGGGGTGCCGAGGCCGCACGAGCGGGCCACGGCCTCGACGGTCAGGTCGGTGGATTCGAGGAGTTCGCGGGCGCGGGCGAGCCTGGCGTCGATGAGCCATCGCATGGGGGGCATGCCGGTGTCGGCGTGGAAGCGGCGGATGAGAGTTCTGCGGGAGAAGCCGGCCTGGTCGGCCAGCTGGTCGACGGTGAGCGGCCGGTGCAGGTTGCGCAGGGCCCACTCGTAGAGCGATGCCGGCAGTTCGGAGGGGTCCGGCCGCACAGGACGATCGACGTACGGGGCTTGCCCGCCGGTGCGGTGCGGTGCGGCCACGAGCATGCGGGATAGCTCGTTGGCCAGGCGGGCTCCGTGGTCGCGGCGGACCAGATACAGGCAGAGGTCGAGACCGGCGGTGACGCCGCCCGAGGTCAGCACCGGCCCGTCGTCGATGAACAATTCCTCCGGCCGCACCTTCACCTCGGGATACTGCCGGGCCAGCGCCGGTGCGTAGAGCCAGTGCGTGGTGGCGTGGCGGTGGTCGAGCAGTCCGGCGGCGGCGAGTGCGAACGCGCCGGTGCAGATCGAGACCATGCGGCTCCCGCGCGCCGCTGCCCGCACGAGCGCGTTGGTGACCGCGCTGGACGGCGGGTCCGGTTCCAGGTATCCGGGGACGATGACGGTGTCAGCGGAGGCGAGAGCGTCGAGGCCTTCGGTGACGTGCAGCGCCGGACCGCCGTCCACCGGAACATGGCCTGGGCGTTCGGCGCACACGGTGAGCGTGTACGGGCCTTCTTTCCAGCTCCCGAACACCCCGCAAGGGATCCCGATGTCCAGTGCGAGGACGTTTTCCAGAGCGAGCACCACGATGCGATGCCCCGTGCCCGAGACGCCGGGAGCGCCAGCCGTCATATCTCTCCATGCCTGAATGTCGCTGGCACGATCCTATCGAGAATTGGCACCAGTGCCACTGATGCTGGGATACCGCCCGTGCCTACGGTTGGTCCATGAACGATCACACCCTGGTTCCGGACCTGCCGGACACGCCCGCGGGCCGCAGCGCCGTCGAACTCGTCCGTTCGTCCGTGAGCGAGCCCGTCGCCAACCACAGCTTCCGCAGCTACGTGTTCGCGGTCCTGCTGGCCAACCACGAAGGGATGAAGGCACATTCCGAATTCGACGCCGACCTTCTCTTCCACGCGTGCGCCCTGCATGACCTCGGCACCTCCGCGTCAGCGCCCGGCAAGCAGCGCTTCGAGGTCGAGGGCGCCGACATGGCGGCCGAGTTCCTGGCCCTGCAGGGCTACGGCCCCGAGCAGGTCGACGCGGTCTGGGAGGCGATCGCCCTGCACACCTCCGGCGGTATCGCCGACCGGCGTGGCGCCCTTGTGTACCTCACCCACCACGGCATCGGCGCGGACTTCGGCCTGGGCGCCGACTACGTGACGGACGCCCAGGGACAAGCACTGCACGCCCGATACGCAAGGCTGAACATGGCGACAGCGCTGGTCGACGACATCATCCGCCAGGCCTCCCGCTCACCCGAAGCCAGCGCCCCCTACAGCCTCCCCGGCACATTCCTGCGCGAACGCTCCGAGCCCGGCGGCATGACCCTTCTCGAACACGTGTCCCACAACTCCCGCTGGGGCGCATGACCCCCAAAGGACGGCGCGGGCTGGCCGTCGCACATCAGCTCCCGGGTCCGGACCTTCCTCCGCCCTCGCCACCAACCTGCTGCGCGCAGGCGTCGACATCGTCGTCGTCGCCGAACTACTCGGCCACGCCCGCCTCGATACCACCCGGCGTTACACCTTGCCCACCCACGCCGACCTCGAAGACGCCGTCGGACGCCTCCCCACCGACCAATAGAGCAGCGCTGACCTGGCCGAACTCAAACGGGTGTACCTGGTTGCACGAGTCTTACCGACACCCCAACACGGGCCGGTGCTCCGCCCTCCAGGACGGAGAGGACGTCAAGACACCAACGCCACCACGCCCGCCACCACCATGGCCACCGCCACAACGGCCCCGACCA
This sequence comes from Actinomadura craniellae, assembly GCF_003289645.1. Classification (GTDB taxonomy): domain Bacteria; phylum Actinomycetota; class Actinomycetes; order Streptosporangiales; family Streptosporangiaceae; genus Actinomadura_D; species Actinomadura_D craniellae. Next base: position 4,654 of record NZ_QLYX01000021.1, read on the forward strand.
CCACCCACCGGCCGCGCCGCTGCGCCACCGGCGCCGACAACCGCCGCGCCAACTGCGGGTCCTCCTGGGTCAGATGCGTCTCGATCTGCAGGAGAATCCGCTGCTCCTCCATCGACAGCGCCATGAACCTACCTCCGGGGGTCGGGCGGCCGCCCTGGGCGCGGCCGCGGAGTGCCATGGGGTGCCATGGTCATCCCCCGGACAAGGCCGGTCTACCCGCCGCCCACCGAAATCGTCGCCCCCAACGCCGGACCGCTCTCGTAATGCAACCGGTCCAGCGCCGTCACGTAGTACGTGTACGTCTGCCCCACCCGCGCCGTCGGATCAGTGACCGCCGTCGCCCCCCGCACCGTCACCAACAACCGCCGAGGATCCACCGGCCCGCACCTGGCACCCCGCCCCGGCACCCGATACACCGCATACACCGCGGCCCGAGCAGAACCACGCCACTGCACCCGCACCGACGACCCCTGCTCCCGCACCCGCACCGCCCCGGGCAACGCCGGAGCCCGCCCACCCCGGCCGGCCACCACCGGAGGAATCGCCGGCCGCGCATAATGCTCCGAACGCAACCGGCTCGCGAACCCCAACCGGTTACCCACCAGGTTCTTGGCGCTGAAATAGACATCCCCCCGCACCGCCGGATGCCCCGCGTTCAACGACAGATGCCGCGACAACTCCGCCGGGTTCCGCCACGGCCCCTTCTCCCCCACCTGATACGCCGCCTGCCCGATCGTCAACTGCACCCGGGTGCCCGCCACCTGATCGGCCCACCACTTCACCAGCACCCGATAGTCGGCGACAGCGAACCCGATCGGCCAATACAACTGCGGCGTCACATAATCGACCCACCCCCGCCGAATCCACTTGCGGGTGTCCGCGTACACATCGTCGTAGCTGGCCAACGCCCGGGTCGCCGAACCCGCCGGATCATCGCTCTTGTTCCGCCACACCCCGAACGGGCTGATCCCGAACCGCACCCACGGCTTCGCCGCATGAATCTTCCCCGACAACGACTCCACCAGCAGATCCACATTGCGGCGCCGCCAGTCGGCACGACGCAACCCCCGACCATGCGCCTTGAACGTCGCCGTATCCGGGAACTCCTTGCCCGCCACCGGATAGGGATAGAAATAGTCATCGAAATGCACCGCGTCGATGTCGTACTTGCGCACCACATCCATCACCGCGTTCGTCACCAACTCGCGAACCTGCGGCAACCCCGGGTCGTACCACAACCCCCCGCCATAAGTACGCACCCAATCGGGATGCCGACGCGCCGGACTCTTGGGATGCAACTTGCGCCGATCCGGGTCACGACTGATCCGATACGGGTTGAACCAAGCATGGAACTCCAGGTTCCGCGCATGCGCCTCCCGCACGAAGAAGTCCAACACGTCATAACCCGGATCACGCCCCTGCTTCCCGGTGATCCACTGCGACCACGGCTCGTACGGCGAGTTGTAAAACGCATCGCTGTTCGGCCGCACCTGCACATACACCGCGTTCAGGTTCAACGCCCGAGCAGTGTCCAGCAACCTCCGGTAATCGGCCTTCTGCCGCTCCACCGACACACCCTTGCGCGACGGCCAGTCGATATTGCCCACCGTCGCGATCCACATCGCCCGCGTCTGCCGAGCCGGCGAATCACCCGGCGGCCGCACCCCCGTGCACTCGGCCGGACCACCCCCCGCCACCGGCGCATCGGCCCTCCCCCGCCGATCGGCCTCCCCGGCCGCGGGCATGCACCCCACCGCCAGCCCCGTGGCCGCCGCCAACGCAACCGCCCGCGCTCCTGCGATCTTCCCCGTGGTAAGTGGCATAGTGGCCCATTGTTACTCAGCTCACCCGGTGCCCGGGACGGAACACACCGGCCGCCCACCACACCCGGCTAGGGTGGTCGAGGTGGACAGCCCACCCCCACAGATCCTCGAACACACCACCGGCGCCAACGGCGAACTCATCCTGCGCCGCACCGGCCCCCACCACGAAATCATCAGCAACGGCGTCTTCCTCATGGACACCCGCAACGGCGAGTCCGAACGCCTCCTGGTCACCGCGGCCCTCGACCTCCTCAACCGCCCCGCCCACCTGGCGATCGGCGGCCTCGGCGTCGGGTTCTCCCTCGCCGCCGCCCTCCGCTCACCCCACACCACCGCGGTCACCGTCATCGAGAAAGAACCCGCCGTCATCGGCTGGCACCGCACCCACCTGCGCCACCACTCCGAAAACGCCCTCGACGACCCCCGCGTCCACATCCACCAGGCCGACCTGCTCGACTGGCTGCACACCACCACCAGCACCTACGACGCCCTCTGCCTCGACATCGACAACGGCCCCCACTGGACCGTCACCACCGCCAACGCCGCCCTCTACGACGACACCGGGCTGCGCGCCCTCCGCGACCGCCTCACCCCCGGCGGAATACTCGCCATCTGGAGCGCCGGCGCCGCCCCCGCCTTCACCGACCGGCTGCGCACCCACTTCACCCAGGTCACCACCCGCTCCATCCCCGTCCCCCGAGGCGAACCCGACCTCGTCTATCTCGCCACCACAGCCCCGCCACCACCCCCGGTTTGAACAGGTTCAACTCTCCCGTAGAGTTGGCCCCGTGAACCTCGCCGAGGATGCCCCCCACCACCTGGTGGTCCGCACCGTCCCCATCACCGACCCCGGCAACCTCCTCTCCCGACTCCCCCAACCCACCGCCCTGGCCTGGGTCCGGCACGGAGAAGGCATCGTCGGCTGGGGCGAGGCCGCCCGCATCACCATCCCCGGCGGAGACGACCGCTTCACAGCCGCCAACCACCGGCTCGCCGAACTCCTCGACACCGCCCACATCGACGACCCCCTCCACATCCCCGGCTCCGGCCCCGTCGCCTTCGGCGCCTTCGGCTTCGACCCCAAAGCCGAATCCACCCTCATCGTCCCCGCCGCCATCCTCGGCCGCCGCAACGGACAAGCCTGGTACACCAGCATCACCCCCCGCGGCGCCACCCCCGAAACCCTCAACCTCCTCCACCCACCCCTCCCACCCACCATCACCGGCTGGAGCGACGGCACCCTCACCGCCCCCGCCTGGGCCCGCGCCGTCGCCCAAGCCGTCACCCACATCCGCGCCGGCCGACTCGGCAAAGTCGTCCTCGCCCGCGACCTCTACGCCCACGCCACCGAACCCATCGACGCCCGCACCCCCCTCGGCCGACTCGCCACCCGCTTCCCCGGCTGCTACACCTTCGCCGTCGACGGACTCATCGGCGCCACCCCCGAACTCCTCATCCGCCGCACCGGCCACACCATCGACTCCCTCGTCCTCGCCGGCACCACCGCCCGCGGCACCGACCCCACCGACGACCGAAACCGCGCCACCCAACTACTCAACTCCGCCAAAGACCGCGAAGAACACGCCTACGCCGCCGACATGGTCCGCGACGCCCTCACCCCCCTCTGCACCGACCTCGACATCCCCACAGACCCCCGCCTACTCACCCTCTCCAACGTCATGCACCTGGCCTCCCCCGTCCACGGCCACCTCGCCGAACAACGCTCCGCACTCGACGTCCTCGCCGCCCTCCACCCCACCCCCGCCGTCTGCGGCACCCCCACCAACACCGCCCTCGACCTCATCCGCGAACTCGAAGTCATGGACCGAGGCCGCTACGCCGGCCCCGTCGGCTGGACCGACGCCCGCGGCGACGGCGAATGGGGCATCGCCCTACGCTGCGCCGAACTCACCGGCAACCGAGCCCGCCTCTTCGCCGGCTGCGGCATCGTCGCCGACTCCGACCCCACCGCCGAGCTCGCCGAAGCCCAGACCAAATTCCGCCCCATGCAATACGCCCTCGAAGGCTGACCCCCACCGCCGATCATGAACCCCCACGTCACGATCCGGACACCACGGACGTATATCGTCAAGAACGATGAACGAGCAGACACGGTGGATCGCACTCGACGGCGCCGTCAACGTCCGTGACCTCGGCGGCCTGACCACAACGGACGGACGAACCACCCGGCACGGCCGGGTCCTACGCTCCGACAACCTCCAAGACCTCACCCACACCGACATCAGACTGCTGCGCGACGACTTCCAGCTCAAAAACGTCATCGACCTCCGCAGCCACGCCGAAGTCGACCTGGAAGGCCCCGGCCCGCTCACCCAGATCCCCGACGTGACCGTCCACCACCTCTCCCTCTTCGCCGAAGGCGGCCTCTACACCGACGTCACCGCCGACACCCCCGACGTCGACATCGACAGGGTCCTCCCCTGGCAGGCCCGCGACGAGAAGGGCGACGGCCACGACTACTCGATCAACCACTACCTGGGCTACCTGCGCGACCGGGCCGACTCCATCCTCGGCGCCCTACGCGTGATGGCCCGCACCGACGGAGCCGCCCTGGTGCACTGCGCCGCCGGCAAGGACCGCACCGGCGTGGTCTGCGCCCTGGCCCTCGACGTGGCCGGCGTACGGCGGGAGGAAATCGTCGCCGACTACGTACAGACCGGTGACCGGCTCGAAGCCGTCCTCGCCCGGCTGCGCTCCAGCGACACCTACCGCACCGACCTCGACTCCCGCCCACCCGACAGCCACCGCCCGCACGCGCACACCATGGAGAAGTTCCTCAGCACGGTCGAAGAACGCCATGGCGGCACCCTGACCTGGCTCGACCAGCACGGCTGGACCGACAACGACACGGCGGCCCTCCGCTCCCGGCTGCTGGACTGAGATCCTTCCCTTGTTGAGGTTCTGGGTTTGCGGGGAGGTTTTCTTGGCGTAACGCCCGGCACCTTTACATTGTAAATTGAAGGTTGAACGGCCGCTGGGGCGAGGAGGTTCTCGCCTCAGCGGTCCAGCGTCTCCAGCACCGCGGCCTGCGCCGCCTCGCGCATCCGGGCGTGCACGGCGGCGTTCTCCGCCCGGTCGGTCCGCGCCTCCACCAGGCGCAGACCCTCCCCCACGATCGCCTTCGGCAGGTCGGCCGCCTGCTCCAGCGACGTGTACGGCACCCCGTGCGCCGCCGCCACATGCGCCAGGTCCACCGCATGCGGGGTACCGAAGACCCGCTCGAACGGGCCGGCCTCTGCCGCCTGCGGGAGCAGCGAGAAGATACCGCCACCCGCGTTGTTGACCACCACGATCGCCAGGTCCGGACGAGCGTCCCCCGGGCCCAGGATCAGCCCGTTCTGGTCATGCAGGAACGCCAGATCCCCCAGCAACGCATACGACCGGCCGCCGTGCGCCAGCGCGGCGCCGATCGCCGTGGACACCAGCCCGTCGATCCCGCTCGCCCCCCGGCTGGCCATCACCCGGATCCCGCGCCGCGGCCGCATCGTCTGGTCCAGATCCCGGATCGGCATGCTCGCCGCGGCCAGCAACAACGAACCGCCCGGCAGCATCGCCGCCAGATCCCGCGCCAACCGCGGCTCGGTGACCTCCGCAGCCGCGTCGAGCACCGCGTCGACCGCCTCCCCCGCCGCCAGATCCGCAGCCTGCCACGACTTCAACCAGGCGTCGTCGCCGGAGACCACCGGGATCTCCACCTCCTGCGCCACCTGGGTGGCCGACCGCATCGGATCGGGCCAGCGCGCCAGCGCCGGCGCCACCACGATGTGCTCCTGCGCGCCCCCCAGCAACGCCAGCAACGACCGCGACAGCCCCGGCTTCCCGAGCGTCACCACCACCTCCGGCCGGTGCGCCCCGGCGAACTCCGGCACCCCCAGCAGGAAGTGATACGACGACAGCGCGTGGTCGCCGTACCGGGCGTTCCCGTTGGGCTCCGACAGCACCGGCCAGCCCGCCATCGACGCCGCCGCGACGTACCGCTGCACGTTGACCGCGCCGTCACCGACGACCAGCACCCCGCGCCGGGTCGGCGGCACGTGCAGCACCGACCCCGGAGTGGCCGACCGCACCCGCGTCCACGCCTTGGCGGCGGTGCCCTCCAGCGGCTCGCACCACGTCTCGTCCCCGTCCGGGACCAGCGGCTCGCGGAACGCCAGGTTCAGGTGCACCGGGCCCGGATCGGGCGCCAGCGCCAGCGACCACGCCCGGCTGCCCAGCGACCGCCAGTACGCGACCATCCCCGGCCGCTCCTCCGGAGCACCCACCTCACAACTCCACCGGACGGCCGACCCGTACAGCTTGATCTGGTCGATCGTCTGGTTGGCCCCGGTGCCGCGCAGCTCCGGCGGGCGGTCGGCCGTCAGCACCAGCAGCGGGACACCCGACTCGTGCGCCTCGATCACCGCCGGATGGAAATTGGCCGCGGCCGTCCCGGACGTGCACACCAGCGCGACCGGCCGGCCCGACCGCTTGGCCAGCCCCAGCGCCAGGAAGGACGCCGACCGCTCGTCGATGCGCACATGCAACCGGACCCGCCCGGCCGTGGCGGCGTCGTACAGCGCCAGCGCCAGCGGCGCCGACCGGGAACCGGGCGCCAGCACCACCTCGGCCATGCCGCACCGCAACAACTCGTCGACCAGAACCGCGGCCAGCGCGGTGGCCGGGTTCACGAGACCACCCGCCCCGGCACCCCGTCCAGCTCGACCCGCGCGGCGGCCAGCCGGTCGCGCCAGCCCGCGCCGCCGGCGCCATCGACCTCGTACCGCCGCAGCGCCGCCTCGTCCACCTCGGGCCGGCGCACCGGGATCTCCCCGGCCACCGGCCGCAGCGGATCCGTCACCACATCGCCCTCCAGCAGGGACAGCGTGGCCAGCCCGCAGGCGTACGGCAGCGCCGGCAGCGCCGCCGCCAGGGCCAGCCCGGCAGCCAACCCCACCGAGGTCTCCACCGCGCTGGACACCACCACCGGCAGCCCGCAGGCCTCGGCCACCCGCAGCGCCGCCCGCACCCCGCCCAGCGGCTGCACCTTCAGCACCGCCACGTCCGCTGCCTCCGCCGCGCGCACCCGCAACGGATCCTCGGCCCGCCTGATCGACTCGTCGGCGGCGACCGGCACATCCACCCGCCGGCGCACCAGCGCCAGCTCCTCCAGCGTGGCGCACGGCTGCTCCACGTACTCCAGGTCGAACCGGTCGAGCAGGCGGATCATGCGCACCGCGCGGTCAGGGTCCCAGCCGCCGTTGACGTCGACGCGGATGCGGCCCGCCGGGCCCAGCGCGTCCCGTACCGCCTCCACCCGGGCCAGGTCGTCGGCCTCGCCCTGACCGGGCTCGGCGACCTTCACCTTCGCCGTCCGGCAACCGGACTCCTCGACCAGCTCACGTGCCCGGACCGGGCCGACCGCGGGAACCGTGACGTTGACCGGGATCCGGTCGCGCACCGGAGCGGGCCAGCCCTCCTCGGCCGCCTCCCGGGCGGCCGCCAGCCAGCGGGCCGACTCGGCGGGCCCGTACTCGGCGAACGGCGAGAACTCGCCCCAGCCGGCCGGACCGTGCAGGAGCATGCCCTCCCGGGTCGTGATGCCGCGGAAACGCGTGCGCATCGGGATGGAATAGACCCGCACTCGGTATGCCCCTCCGTCGTCGAACACCCCTGTCCAGGGCTTAGTAATACCAGGGAAAAGGCGACCAGTCGGGCGCGCGCTTCTCCAGGAACGAATCCCGCCCCTCGGCGGCCTCGTCCGTCATGTAGGCCAGCCGGGTGGTCTCCCCCGCGAACACCTGCTGACCGACCAGACCGTCGTCGATGAGGTTGAAGGCGAACTTCAGCATCCGCTGCGCCGTCGGGCTCTTACCGTTGATCTTCCGGCCCCACTCCAGCGCGACCCGCTCCAGCTCGGCGTGCGGCACCACCGCGTTGACCATGCCCATCCGGTGCGCGGCCTCGGCGTCGTACTCCTCGCCCAGGAAGAAGATCTCGCGCGCGAACTTCTGCCCGACCTGGCGGGCCAGGTACGCCGAGCCGAAACCGCCGTCGAAGCTCCCCACGTCCGCGTCGGTCTGCTTGAACCTCGCGTGCTCCCGGCTCGCCAGGGTGAGATCCGACACCACGTGCAGGCTGTGCCCGCCGCCGGCCGCCCAGCCCGGCACCACACAGATCACCACCTTCGGCATGAACCGGATCAGCCGCTGCACCTCCAGGATGTGCAGCCGCCCCGAGCGCGCCGGGTCGATGGTCTCCGCGGTCTCCCCCTCGGCGTACCGGTAGCCGTCCCGCCCCCGGATCCGCTGGTCGCCGCCGGAGCAGAACGCCCACCCGCCGTCCCGCGGGGACGGCCCGTTGCCGGTCAGCAGCACGCAGCCCACGTCGCTGCTCATCCGGGCGTGATCCAGCGCCCGGTACAGCTCATCGACCGTGTGCGGCCGGAACGCGTTGCGCACCTCCGGCCGGTTGAACGCGACCCGCACCGTCCCCTGGTCCACCGCCCGGTGGTAGGTGATGTCGGTGAAGTCGAAACCCTCGACTTCCTTCCACGCGTCCGCGTCGAACAGTTCCGAAACCATGTGGCCCCTCTCCTTCCGGCCCCGCCATTCAACCGCCTGCCGGAGCCGCCCGGGACCCCGGGGCGGAGCCCTATGCTTGATCGCGCCATGAGCCGCCCCGTCCACGCCCTGCTGCTGCCCCCCGGACCACGCCTGTACGAGGCGCTGCGCACCGCGCTGGACGGCACCGGCCCCGCCATCTGCCCGCTGGCCCCGGACCTGCCCGGCGCGACGCTGGCCCCGCTGCTGGCCGCGCTCGCCCCGGACGCGGTCGAGACCGCGGCGGGGGTGCGGGCCCGGCCCGGCGGGATCCCGGCGGCCGACGGCACCGCCGTGCTGATCGCCACTTCCGGCTCCACCGGCACCCCCAAGATCGTCGAACTGGGCGCCGCCGCGCTGCGGCACTCCGCCCGGGCCACCCTGACGCGGATCGGCGCCGGGCCCGGGGACCGCTGGCTGTGCTGCCTGCCGACCTCCCACATCGCCGGGATCCAGGTGCTCGTCCGGTCCCTGACGGCCGGGACCGACCCGGTGATCCACGCGCGCTTCGACGCCGCCGCGGTGGCCGCCGCCGAGGCCCGCCACCTCTCGGTGGTACCGACCCAGTTGCGCCGGCTGATGGACGCCGGTACCGACCTGGCGCGGTACGGGAGCATCCTGCTCGGCGGGGCCGCGGCGCCCGCCGGCCTGCTGGCCGCGGCCCGCGAGCGCGGCGGCCGGGTGTTCACCACCTACGGGATGAGCGAGACCTGCGGCGGGTGCGTCTACGACGGCGTCCCGCTGGACGGGGTCCGGGCCGAGGTCGGTGCGGACGGGCGGATCCGGCTGGCCGGCCCCGTGCTGTACGCCGGCTACCGGCTGGACCCGGCGGCGACCGCCGCGGCGCGGGACGGCGAGTGGTTCGTCACCCAGGACCTCGGCGAACTGTCCGGCGGCCAGTTGCGGGTGCGCGGCCGGATCGACGACGTGATCAACACCGGCGGGGAGAAGGTCGTGGCGGGCGAGGTCGCCGCGGTGCTGTCGCGGCACCCCTCGGTCAAGGACGTCGTGGTGGTCGGCCGGCCCGACGCCGAGTGGGGCGAGCGGGTCACCGCGGTCGTGGTGCCCGCGCATGACGCGCCGTCCCTGGCCGGGCTGCGGGCCTGGGTCCGCGAGTCCATGCCGCCGCACGCGGCCCCGCGGGAGCTGGATCTGGTCGCCGAGATCCCGTTGCTGGCTTCGGGGAAACCGGATCGAGAGCGGTTGCGGTCTGTGGAACCGAAACACCCGTGACCTTTACATAGTAAGTGAAATCCGTTCGCCGGGAGGCCCGGTGTGCGAGGGGCTGGATCTTGGGTACCTGAGTCGGGATCTTGTCTCACACCGATGGCCTGTACACAGTAAAGCGAGCGCCGTGTACCCCATGACCGGCAGGAGGTCACCCGCTGGCCTGGAGTTTTACCCACTCTGGGAACAAGGCACCCAATGCGTGACGTTTCGCTTAATACACGTACGCAGGCAGACAGACCATCCGCGACGTTCTCAAAACACCGAAGGGAGGGGGGCGTCTTCATGCCGCGAACCGCAGTAGGGACCCCGTCCATGGAGTCGAACGCGCCCCTCGGCCGGCCCCTCGACCAGCTCCTGGCCCGGGCCCACGCCCAGGGCCACCTCACCCTCGACGAGGTCCGCTCGGCGTTCGAGACCGCGGGGATCAGCCCCGCCCACGGCCGCACCCTGCTCCGTCAGCTCGCCGAGGCCGGCGTCGACGTCTCCTCCGACGACGAGGCCCCCCGGCGCACCGCCCGGACCAGGAACGGCCGGCGCAACACCGCCATCAAGAGCGTGCAGCCCGCCACTCCCCCGGAGCACGCGGACGGCCCCGAAGACGGAGAGATCCTCGACGCCGACGACGTCGAAATCGAAGCGCAGACCGACCTCGACGACCAGTCGACCGTCATGGGCGACTCGGTGCACACCTACCTCAAGGCGATCGGGCGGCGGCAGCTGCTCACCGCCGAGCAGGAAGTGGAACTGGCCAAGCGCATCGAGGCCGGCCTGTACGCCACCCACAAGCTGGAGACCGAAGCCGGCATGGACCCCGCCGACCGCACCGCGCTCGAGTGGGTCGCCCACGACGGCGAGGTGGCCAAGGCGCACATGCTCGAAGCCAACCTCCGCCTCGTCGTCTCCGTCGCCAAGAAGTACTCCGACCGCGGGCTGTCCCTCCTCGACGTCGTCCAAGAGGGCAACCTCGGCCTGATCCGCGCGGTGGAGAAGTTCGACTACACCAAGGGCTACAAGTTCTCCACCTACGCGATGTGGTGGATCCGGCAGGCCATCCAGCGCGGCTTCGCCGACTCGGCCCGCACCATCCGGCTACCGGTCCACGTGCTGGAGATGCTCAGCAAGCTGAGCCGGGTCGAGCGCGACATCCACCAGCGGCTGGGCCGCGAGCCCACCCCCGAAGAGCTGGCCGTGGAGCTCGACAAGAGCCCCGAGCAGGTCCGTGAGCTGCTGCGCACCAGCCGCCAGCCGATCAGCCTCGACTCCACCATCGGAGAGGACGGGGAGACCCGCATCGGCGACCTGATCGAGGACATCGACAGCCCGGAGGCCGGCGAACTGGTCGACCGGCAACTGATGGCCGACCAGCTGCGCCGCACACTCAGCGTGCTCTCCCCCCGCGAGGAGAAGATCATGGCGATGCGGTTCGGGCTCTACGACGGCACCCCACGCACCCTGGACGAGATCGGCAAGCACCTGGGGCTGACCAGGGAACGGATCCGCCAGCTGGAGAAGGAGTCGCTGTCGAAACTCCGCCACCCCAGCAACGCGATGTCCCTCCTGGACTTCGCTGTATAGGCTGTGTTTGCTTGGCGCTCGTTCCTCGCGCTTGTCGCGGCGCCTTCGGCGCGCCGTCTTCCCTCGTCGCGGTGAAGATCGCTCGTACCTCACGATCTTCACCACTCCTCAGTCCAGACGGCGCGGGCGCCGCTCCCGAACCGCCTCGCTGCGCATCGGCGACGATCTCGTTCGTCCCGTTTCGCTTGGGGGCGGGCAGCGTTGTTCGTCTCGGCGCGTGGAACGCCCGTCGAGCAGACCGATGACGGGAGAGGGGGTCACTTCTTGGTGAATCCCGCGCGGACGTAGTTGACGCCCTGGCCCCAGGCGCCCATGTGGTCGCTGACGATGTCGTTGACGGCGTCGTAGGTGTCCGTGCGGGCCCAGTCGCGCTGCAGTTCGGACAGCACGCTCGCCGTGCTGACGGGGATGACGCCCTGTTGGGACATCCGTACGATCGCGGCGTCGTGGGCGGCGGTGCTGGAGCCGGCGGAGGCGTCGATGACGGCGAAGACCTCGTAACCCGCCTCGGTCGCGGACAGGGCCGGGAAGGTCAGGCAGACCTCGGTCCACAGGCCGGCCATGAGCAGGCGGCGCCGGCCGGTGGCCTCGACCGCGGCCCGGAAGGCTCCGTCCTGCCATGCGTTGATGTAGGAGCGGTCGATGACCTCGACGCCCGGGAGGGCACGTGTGATCTCCGGGATCACCGGGCCGGAGAAGGTCTCGGCGGCGATGGAGGTGAGCACGGTGGGGAGGTCGAACACCTTGGCCAGTTTGGCGAGGGCGGTCACGTTGTTCACCAGGGTCTGCGGGTCGGCGCTGCGAGCCCCGAAGATCATCTGAGGCTGGTGGTCGATGAGCAGGAGTGCGATGTCCTCGCGGCTGAACAGGCTGGTGATGGCGCTGTCGGGCAGGTCCTGCAGAGCGCTGCTGGTGGTCATGACTACCCCCTGGAGACGTTAGGTTAGCGACTTTCTTTTAGAAAGTTCACTGCTAGAACTAGCACACCTTCTCTCCATGGGCAAGTCGCTATCTATTGGTAAGCTGTCGACGTGTCCGCGTACGAGCCTGACTTCTGCCCCCGCTACCACCGGACCGTTGAGATGATCGGCCGTCGATGGTCCGGAGTGATCCTGCGTGAGCTGCTCCGGGGAGCCACGCGCTTCCGGCAGATCAGCAACGCCATCCCCGACATCACCGACAAGCTGCTCTCGGAGCGGCTCAAGGGCTTCGAGCGTGAAGGCGTCGTCGAACGCGTCGTCCTCCCGACCACCCCCGTGACCATCGAGTACCGCCTCACGGACAAGGGGCGCGCCCTGGAAGCGGTCGTTCGGGAGATCTCCTCCTGGGCCGAGGCATGGCTGCCCGCCGAGAGCGAACCGGACACGGTCCAGGCCGGCACCCAGGCCGTCCGCACCGACTGACCGCGCCGATCTCCGCCTTCCGGGCGCCGTGGCCCGGGAGTTCGGAACGCGGTGGGCGGTGTCACTCGCCGCGGCGGAACTCCAGGATCGCGACTCCGATCATCACTGCGGCCAGTGCGACGACTATGCCCAGTTGCAGCGGGACCGGGACGTGCCAGTCGCCCCAGTGCACCCCCGGGTTGAAGGCGCGTTCCACCGCCGGGTCGGCGCTGACGTGGGAGAACACCGCCTGGCGCATCGGGTCGACAATGTAGGTCAGCGGGTTGAGCAGGGTGATCGTGCTCAACCAGCTCGGCAGCCCGGACAGCGGATACAGCGCCCCGGACAGGAACATCATCGGGGTGAGCGACATCTGCATCAGGCCGAAGAAGGCCTGCATCGTCTTGATCCGCGCGGCCAGCATCACGCCGAACCCGGTGAGCGCCAGCGCGCCGAGGAACATCATGCCGAGCAGGCCCAGCATCAGGACGGGGTCGTAGGGGACGCCCACCAACCCGGCCAGCGCCAGCATCGCCACCCCTTGCAGGGTCGCCACCAGCGCCCCGGACAGGCACTTGCCGACCACGATGGCGCCGCGACTCACCGGCGCCACCAACATCTCCCGCAGGAAACCGAACTCGCGGTCCCAGACGATCGACCCGGCCGAGAACATCGCGGTGAACATCACCGACATGGCGCAGACCCCGGGGAAGATGAAGGTCTTCAGGTCGGCCGCGCCCGTACCGGGCATCAGCGAGGACAGGCCCGTGCCGAGCACCAGCAGGAACAGCAGCGGCTGGATCAGCCCGGTCACCATCCGCATCCGGTCGCGACGGAACCGCAGCAGTTCCCGGTGCAGAACGATCTTCACGGCCCGCAGGTCGTGCCGCGCGCTCCGCTGCGGCACCCGGATCCCGACGGTCGCAGTCATCGACGCCCCCTTGCGGCCAACTTCATCCAGTCGTTCGCCGAGCCCTCCGCGTCACGGATCGTCGTGCCGGTGTAGGCCATGAACACGTCGTCCAGCGAGGGCCGTGACACGCTCACCGAGCTGATCGCCACCCCCAGCTCCGCGAACAGCCGGGGGACGAACTCCTCACCGGCCGGCACCGAGAACGTCACCACACCCTCGTGCAACGCGGCCTCGATGCCGAACCGGTCACGCAGCGCCGCGAGCGCCGCCTTGTCGTCCCCGGTCTGGATCCGGACCCGGTCCTCGCCCACCTCGGCCTTCAGCGCCGCCGGGGTGTCGAGCGCCACGATCCGGCCCGAGTCCATGATCGCAATGCGGTCGCAGTACTCGGCTTCCTCCATGTAGTGCGTGGTCATGAAGATCGTGATCTGCTCGGCGCGTTTGAGCCGGTCGATGTACTCCCAGATCGACGCGCGGGTCTGCGGATCAAGGCCCACCGTGGGCTCGTCCAGGAACAGCACCCGGGGCGAGTGCAGCAGCCCCCGGGCGATCTCCAGCCGGCGCCGCATACCGCCCGAGTAGGTCTCGACCCGGTCGCCGCGCCGGTCCCACAGCGCGACCATCTCCAGCACCTGCCGGATCCGGTCGGCGGTCACCGAGCGCGGCACCCCGTACAGTTCGGCGTGGAAGCGCAGGTTCTGTTCGCCGGTGAGGTACCCGTCCAGGGTCGGGTCCTGGAACACCAGGCCGATGTTGCGCCGCACGTCGTCGCGTTCGGCGACCACGTCATGGCCGGCCACCCGGGCGGTACCTCCGGACGGCCGCAGCAACGTGCAGAGCATGTTGATCGTGGTGGACTTGCCGGCCCCGTTGGGCCCCAGGAAACCGAAGGTCTCCCCCGGCGCCACGGTGAACCCGATGCCGCTGACGGCCTCGACCGTACCGAACCGCTTCTCCAGACCGTCGACCACGATCGCCGGTTCTCCGCCGCCCTCGGCGATGACGCCGACATCGGCCTCCGCAGTGGCCATCCGCACCTCCCAGGCGATGACATCCCACCGCAGAACCTACCCGCCCGGGCGACTTGCCCCCCTCTAACCGGTCTGGGCGAACGCGTCCGCGCGCGACCTGGCCTGGTCGTAGCGACGCAGCAGCAGGCCGGCCACCGCGTCATGCGCGCCCAGCGGCGGGCTCACGTGATCGGCTCCGGCCGCGCGCATCCGGTCATGGAAGAAACCGGGCGCCAGCAGGTACGCCCCGACCGCCACCCGCCGGGCGCCCCGGCGCCGCGCGGCCGCCACGACCCGGTCCAGGGACGGCTCACCGGCCGCGACGAAACCGTAGGGCACTGGCCGACGCAACCGGCGGGACAGCAACGCCGCCGCGACCCGGACGTCGTCGATGCCCGCCGGGTCCGAGGATCCGGCGGCGCCCAGCACCACCGCGTCCGCAGGCGGCACCTCGGCCAACCGGCCGGCCAGCGCGGCGGCCAGCAGCACGTGCGGGCCCAGCGGGCGGGCCACCGTCGCGTCCGGGCGGTGCTCGGCCACCCGGCCGGGAATGTCGATCAGAGCGTGGTAGCCGCGGGCCAGCAGCAGCGGCACCGCGATCACCGGCCCGTCGATCGTGGGGAGGGCGTCCTCCAGCGAGGGCGCGGACAGTTCGGCGTAGGCCTCGGCGACCGGCAGGTCCGGGCGCATCGCCCGGACCCGGTCCAGCAGGGCCCGGATCACCGGCGGGCCCGCCTGGGTGCGCGTGCCGTGCGCGACGGCCAGCAGGGTCGGTGGAGTACCGCTCACAGGGCTCCCTCGACCCGCAGTGGCTCACAGGCCAGCCGGTAACCGCGCTTGACCACGGTCTCGACGATGCCCGTCCGGCCCAGCCCGCGGCGAAGCCGGGCGACGGCCATCTCGACGGCGTGCTCGTCGGCCTGTGGCCGGCCGTCCCGGGCCCAAGCGGCCCCGGTGCCGTTGCCGACCACCCGGCTGGGCAGCACCCCGCACAGCTCGGCCCGGGAGACCACATGGCCCGGCCGGCGGGCCAGCGCGCGCAGGATCGCCATCGGGGCGGGCGCGATCGGCCGGAGCTGACCGTCGAGCACCACCGCATGGCCGCGCAGTTCCAGCGCGTGCCCGCGAACCTCGATGCGGCGCGCCCGGCGCTCCGGCAGGTCGGACACGATGGCCCGGACCAGCGCCCCGATCCGGGCCCGCTCCGGCTGGACGGTCGGCACCCCCCGCTCGGTGAGCGACTGGGCGGTGACCGGCCCCACGCACGCGGCGACCACATTGCCGCGCAGCGCCTCGACCAGCGCGTGCTCCAGCCCGTCCTCGGCCGCGACGGCGAGCGTCGCGGCCACGGCGGGCGCGCTGGTGAAGGCGATGGCGTCGACCGTGCCCGCCACCGCCTGGCCGACCAGTCGGCGCAGCGGCGTGGAGTCGTCGGTGCGCGACCACCGGTAGACCGGGACCTCGATGACCTCGGCCCCGGCCCGGCGCAGCGCGTCGGTGAACTCCGGCAGCGGCTCGCCGTAGAGCTGCACGGCGATCCGGGTGCCGCGCAGGTCCTGGGTCAGCAGATGGTTGAGGACCTCGGTGCAGCTTTCGGACTCCGGCGACCACTCCTCCTGGAGCCCAGCCGACCTGATCGCGCCGCGGGCCTTGGGCCCCCTGGCCAGGATGCGCACACCGGCGAGCCGGTCGATGAGGGCGTCACGCAGCCCCCAGCCGTCGGCCGTCTCCAGCCAGGCCCGGAACCCGATCCCGGTGGTGACGACCGCGTAGTCCAGGGGCTGGGCGATGCAGTCGTTGGTCGAGTGCAGCAGCTCCGCGTCGTCCGACAGCGGGACCAGGCGGATCGCCGGGGCGTACACCACCCGGGCGCCGCGTCGTTCGAGCAGGGCGGCCAACTCCTCGTGCCTGCGCGCGGCCGTGACCCCGACAGCGAAGCCGGCCAGCGGCCCGCTCTCAGTGCTCATGACCGCGCTCGAGATCGTGTTCGTGCCAGGGTTCATGACGGTGGGGCTCGCTGACGGGTCGGGGCCGGCGCGGCGTCACGGCAGTGACACCTCTACCCGGCCGGCGGAATTGTGGCGGACGGGGTAGGTCGGGACCACCACCTGCTCGTCGTCCAGGCACTGGCCTGTACGCAGGTCGAAGACCTGCTTGTACATCGGCGAAGCCACGGTCGGGGCACCGTTCCTGGTGCCGAGGATGCCCCGCGCCAGCACGTAGGCGCCGCTGAACGGGTCGAAGTTGGACAGCGCGTACAGCTCGCCGTCGAAGGTCCGGAAGATCGCCACCTGGACTCCGTCGACCAGGGCGCAGGCCCCCCGCTCGGGCATCAGATCGACGAAGCCGCACACGTCGGTCCAGCGGTCGGAACGGGTCGGAACGGTGAGCTCGGCCGTCATCGGGTTACCACCTCCAGTTCGGGTCCCGCCAGCAGGACCGGCTTGATCTGGTCGCGCTCCGGCTCGAACCGGATGCTCGGGTCCGGGGTGTCGGGGGCGTTCACGAACGACACGAACCGGCGCAGCTTGTCGGGGTCCTCCAGGGTGTCGCGCCACTCGTCGGAGTAGGCGGCGACATGGCGGTCCATGGCCGCGTCGAGCTCGGCGCACAGGCCCAGCCGGTCGTCGACGATCACTTCACGCAGGTAGTCGATCCCGCCGTCCAGGCTCTCCAGCCAGCTCGCGGTGCGCTGTAGCCGGTCGGCCGTCCGGATGTAGAACATCAGGAAGCGGTCGATGTAGCGGATCAGGGTCTGGTCGTCGAGGTCGGTGGCGAACAGGTCGGCGTGCCGCGGGCGCATCCCGCCGTTGCCCGACAGGTAGAGGTTCCAGCCCCGTTCGGTGGCGATGATGCCGAAGTCCTTGCTCTGCGCCTCGGCGCACTCCCGGGCGCAGCCCGAGACCGCGGACTTGAGCTTGTGCGGTGCCCGCAGCCCGCGGTAGCGCAGCTCCAGGCGGATCGCCATCGCGACCGAGTCCTGCACCCCGTACCGGCACCAGGTCGATCCGACGCACGACTTCACGGTGCGCAGCGCCTTGCCGTAGGCGTGTCCGGACTCGAAGCCGGCGTCCACCAGGCGCTTCCAGATCGCCGGCAGCTGGTCGACCCGGGCCCCGAACAGGTCGATGCGCTGGCCTCCGGTGATCTTGGTGTAGAGCCCGAAGTCCCGAGCCACCTCACCGATCACGATGAGCCGGTCGGGCGTGATCTCGCCGCCGGGGATCCGCGGCACCACCGAGTAGGTGCCGTTCTTCTGCATGTTGGCCAGGAAATGGTCGTTGGTGTCCTGGAGCGCCGCCTGCTCGCCGTCCAGGATGTGCCCGTTGCCCAGGCTGGCCAGGATCGAGGCGACGGCGGGCTTGCAGATGTCGCAGCCGCGCCCCTGCCCGTGCTCGGTGATGAGCTGGGTGAAGGTGGTGATGCCGCGCACCCGCACGATGTCGAACAGCTCCGACCTGCTGTGCGGGAAGTGCTCGCACAGGGCCTTGCTGACCTCGATGCCGGCCGCGGTCAGCTCGGCGTCCAGGATCTTCTTGACCAGCGGGACGCAGCTGCCGCAGGTGGTGCCCGCCCGGGTGCAGCCCTTGACCTCGGCCAGTTCGGTCAGGGAGTCGTCGCGGATGGCGCACCGGATCGTGTCGGCCGAGACGTTGTTGCAACTGCAGATCACCGTGCTGCCGGGCAGGTCGCCGCCGGCCGCCTCGGTGCCGCCGAACAGCGCCTGCTCGGGGGTGCCGGGGAGCTGTCCCCCGATGTAGGCGCGCAGCGTGGGGTAGGAGTCGGCGTCGCCGACCAGGACGCCGCCGAGCAGGGTGCGCGCGTCGTCGCTGACCACGAGCCGCTTGTAGACCCCGGCCACCGGGTCGGTGTAGGTGACGTCGAGGGCGGCGGCGAACGGGTCGCCGAAGCTGGCGACGTCGACGCCCATCAGCTTCAGCTTGGTGGAGGTGTCGGCGCCGGCGAACGTCGCGCCGCCGTCCAGCAGCCGGTCGGCCACCACCTCGGCCATCGAGAAACATGGTCCGACCAGGCCGTACACCTGGCCGCCCACCAGGGCGCACTCGCCGACCGCGTAGATCGCCGGGTCGGCGGTGCGGCAGCCCTCGTCGACGACGATCCCGCCGCGCTCGCCCACCGGCAGCCCGCAGCCGCGGGCCAGTTCGTCGCGGGGGCGGATGCCCGCGGAGAAGACGACCACCCGGGAGTCGATCGCCGAGCCGTCACCGAACTCGACGCGGGCCACCCGGCCGTCGTCGCCCGCGGCGAGACCGGCCATCGGCGTACCCGCATGGACCTGCATGTCCAGCGCCTCGATGTGGCGGCGCAGCATGGCGCCGCCGCCCTCGTCGAGCTGGCGCGGCATGAGCCAGGGCGCCACCTCGACCACGTGGGTGTCCAGGCCCAGCCCCTGGAGCGCGCGGGCGGCCTCCAGGCCGAGCAGCCCGCCACCGACGACCGTGCCGCTCACCGGCTCCGCCAGCGCCGCGCTGTAAGCGCGCAGCGCCTCGAGGTCGTCGATGGTGCGGTAGACGAACACCCCGGGCAGGTCCCGGCCCGGCACCGGCGGGACGAAGGGCGACGAGCCCGTTGCCAGCACCAGGGCGTCGTAGCCGACGCGCCGGCCGCTCCCGGTGGTGACGACGCGCTCGGCCCGGTCGATCCCGGTGACCGGGTCGCCGGTCAGCAGCGTCACCTCCGGATCATGAGCCGGATAGGCCAGGTCGGCGCCCTCGGTGAGGTGAGAGGTGAGCGCCACTCGGTCGTAGGCAGAACGGGTCTCCTCGCCGATCACCGTGACCTGCCAGCGGCGGCCGGTGTCGCGCTCACGTAGCGCCTCGACCAGGCGGTGACCGGTCGGGCCATGGCCGATGACGACCAGCCGATGAAAGCCATCCCCTGCGACGTTCATGGGGCGATCCTCAGCAGGAGGCGTTTCGCGGCTGCGTCCCCTTTGTCACCCCCGTGTTAAAAGAAGCTCACGTTGAGATCTCCTCGTGGTCGTCCTGTGACCTACGCCACGCAACGTTACCGCCCCGTAGCGAAACCGCCGGAGTCCCGGCCCGAACCGGTCGGTTCGGGCCGGGACTCCGGCGGGCGGCGGCGGTCAGGCCCGGGCCGACTCCTGCTCATCCAGCCAGCCCAGGATGCCCTCGACGGCGTCCCGGCAGCTACCGCAACCGGTGCCGGCCCGGGTCCCCTGAGCCACGTCGTCCGCCGACCGGGCGCCCTGCTCCCAGCAGTCGCGGATCCGGCCCTTGCTCACGTTGTTGCAATGACAGACGGTGGCCGCGTCCGGCATCAGGACCGGCGAGTCGCTCACGCTCGGCCCGCCGACCCCGGGGAACAGCAGGCTGAGCCGGTCGGCGGGCAGCGGCGCCGCCCGGTCGTACAGCTGGGTGAGCGTGCCCGCGGTGCTGGTCTCGCCGAGCAGGATCGCCCCGATCAGCCGGTCGTCGCGAATGACGACTTTCTTGTAGGTGCCCCGGGTGGCGTCGGCGAACTGCACCACCTCCACGCCGGGATCGTCGTCGCCATGGTGGGTCTCGCCCATCGCGGCGAGCTCGACACTGGCGGCCTTGAGCCGGGTGATCTGCCGCGAGCCGGTGTAACGGGCGGCCTCGTCGGCCCCGGTGAGCAGGTCGGCCAGCACCCGGGCCTGCTCCCAGGCGGGCGCGACCAGGCCGTAGACCGTGTCGCCGTACTGGGAGCACTCACCGATCGCCCGGATCGCGGGGTCGGTCACCGACCGGAGCGTCTCGTCCACCACGATCCCCCGGTCGACGGCGAGGCCGGCCGCCCGGGCGAGCCCCACCTCGGGCCGCACCCCGCAGGCGAGGATCACCAGATCGGCCGCGAGCGCCTCGCCGTCGGCCAGCTCGACCCCGGTGACCCGCGTCGCACCCGCGCCCTCCGCCGCGGGCGACGGCACGGGCACGCCGCCGACCTCGTCGTCGGCCGTCCGCAACGCGGTGACATGGGCCTCCAGACGGGCCCGGATTCCCAGGCGGCTCAGGGTCCGGACCAGCACCTTCCCGGCCCCGGGGTCGAGCTGCCGTTCCATGAGGTGTCCGGCCAGATGGACCACCGTCACGGAAAGCCCGCGGCCCGCCAGGCCGCGGGCCGCTTCGATGCCGAGCAGTCCGCCGCCGACCACGACGGCGTTCCGGGCCGTCCCGGCCGCCGCGACGATGTCCCGGCAATCGTCCAGGGTGCGGAACACCAGCACGCCCCGGGGCAGGCCGTCCCCGGTACCGGGGATCGGCGGCACGAACGCCGTGCTGCCGGTGGCCAGCACCAGCGTCCCGTACGGCGTCGCGGCCCCGTCGGCGGCGTACACGACCTGCTCGGCACGGTCGATGCGATCGACCTGCACACCGAGCCGGGCGTCCACGTCGTGCGCGGCGTACCAGGCGGGGTCGACCAGGCCGATCTGGTCCGGCCGGGCCGCCCCCGCCAGCACGTTCGACAGCAGCACCCGGTTGTAGGGCTGCCGCGCCTCCGCACCGAAGACCGTCACCGGCACCTGCCGGTCGCGGTCACGCAACTCGGTGACCAGGCGGGAACCGGCCATGCCGTTGCCCACCACGACGATTCCTGCTGATCGGTTCATCGCTCGCTCACTCCGTCCAGGGCCGGTTCGAGCCGTACCGCGCACACCTTGAACTCCGGCATCCGCGACACCGGGTCGAGCGCCGGGTTGGTGAGCGAGTTGGCACGGCCGGAGCCCGCCCAGTGAAAGGGCATGAACACGGTGTCGTGCCGGATGGTGTCGGTCAGCCGGGCCCGCACCACCGCGGCGCCCCGCCGGCTCGTCACCAGCACGTCCATGCCCTCGGTGATGCCCAGCCGGTCGGCCAGATCGGGATGCAGTTCGACGAAGGGGTCGGGCGAGGCGGCCACCAGCGGGTCGATCCGGCGGGTCTGCGCCCCGCTCTGGTAGTGGGCCAGCACCCGGCCGGTGGTCAGGTAGACGGGATAGTCGGCGTCGACCTCCTCGGCCGCGCCCCGGTGCTCCACGGGGGTGAAGCGGGCCCGCCCGTCCGGGGTGGCGAACCGGTCGAGAAAGGGCCGGGGGGTGCCCGGATGATCCTCGGCCGGGCACGGCCAGAACACCCCGCCCTCGGCCTCGATCCGTTCGTAGGTGATGCCGGAGTAGTCGGCCACCCCCCCGGCCGACGCCGCGCGCAGTTCCTCGAAGACCTCGGCGGGATCGGTGCTCCACCGGCCCGGCGCCGACAGCCGGCCGGCCAGCTCGGACAGGATCTCCAGGTCGGTGCGGACCCCGTCGGGCGGCGGCACCGCCTGGCGGCGGCGCAGCACCCGGCCCTCCAGGTTGGTCATGGTGCCCGACTCCTCCGCCCACTGGGCGGAGGGCAGCACCACGTCGGCGCGGGTCGCCGTCTCCGACAGGACGAAGTCGGCGACCACGAGGAAGTCCAGCGCGTTGATCCGCTCCTCCACCGACCGTGCCCGCGGCGCCGACACCACCGGGTTGGAGCCGAACAGCAGCAGCGCCCGGGGACCCGTGTCGGTGCCCAGCGCGGCCAGCAGTTCGTACGCCGACCGGCCCGGCCCGGGCAGGATCTGCGGGTCGACCCCCCACACCGCCGCCACGTGCGCACGCGCCGCCGGGTCGTCGATCTTGCGGTAGCCGGGCAGCTGGTCGGCCTTCTGGCCGTGCTCCCGGCCGCCCTGCCCGTTGCCCTGGCCGGTCAGGCAGCCGTAGCCGGAACCCTCCCTGCCGGGCAGCCCCAGGGCCAGCGCGAGATTGATGAACGCGGTGACGGTGTCGGTGCCGGCGGCGTGCTGCTCCGCGCCGCGGGCGGTAAGGATCAGCACTCGGTCACGGGTGAGCATGCGCACCGCCTCGCGCATGTGCGGCACCGGCACCCCGGTGATCCGTTCCACCCGATCCGGCCAGTACGCGTTGATCACCGTGTGGACGGTGTCGAAGCCGGAGGTCCGCTCGGCCACGTAGCCCTCGTCGACGTAGCCCTCGACGAGAGCCAGGTGCAGCAACCCGTTGGCGAGCGCCAGGTCGGTGCCGGGCGTCGGCTGCAGGTGCAGGTCGGCCTGGCGGGCGGTGGACGTGCGCCGCGGGTCGACGACGATCAGCGAGCCGCCGGCCGCCTTCTGGTCGATGAGGTGCCGCATGAAGGGCGGCATGGTCTCGGCGACGTTGCCGCCCACCAGCAGGATCGTGTCGGCCTGGGCCAGGTCGGTGATCGGCACCGGCAGCCCGCGGTCCATGCCGAAGGCCCGGTTGAGCGCCGCCGCGGCCGACGACATGCAGAACCGGCCGTTGTAGTCGATCTGCGAGGTGCGCAGCGCGATCCGGGCGAACTTGCCGAGCTGGTAGGCCTTCTCGTTGGTGAGCCCGCCGCCGCCGAACACGCCCACGGCGTCGGGGCCGTACATCTCCTGGAGCCGGCCGACCTCGGCGGCGATCCGGTCCAGCGCCTCGTCCCATGAGCACGGTTCCAGCGGGGCGCCCAGATGCGCCCGCATCAGCGGGGTGGTCAGCCGGTCCGGGACCGTCAGCATCTCGGCCGCCGTCCAGCCCTTCTGGCACAGGCCGCCGGCGTTGGCGGGCACGTCGCTTCGGGGGGTGACGGTCACCGGCCGGCCGCCGACGTTCATGCCGCACTGCAGGGCGCAGTAGGGGCAGTGCGTCGGCGTCGCGGACGGGGGGTCCGGCCCGGGGTCGAGCGTGCCGGTCACCGTGCCCGTAAGGTCGCCTGGCGCGTCGCCGATATCACTCGCGGTCATGCCCTCGATCGTGTTCAGGGGGCGTTTCGCGGCTGGGTCCCGCCTGTGACCGAAGTGTTAAAAGCCTCTCACTAACCAGCATTTGCAAAGGTCATAGCCTTGGTTGGCACGATCCAGGCGCGGTGATCGAGAACACCGGGAGTGATCTTCCGGCTGCTTGCCGCGCAGTTCACGTCCTGCCTTTTCCCTGATGCAACGACCGTCTTTCGGCGCTCGGGGATCATGCCTTGGACGTATCCACGGCCGTCCGCCGAAGACGCGGACCAATCCGGCCTCACCCCCGAAAGCGAGTGATCCGCAACAAGCCGGCACGCCCTAGCCTCAGGGCATGTCCGATGCCGCCTTCTACGCGTCCCTCCCCCGCACGCGCGGCGCCGCCGCAGCCCTCCTCCTCGACGACGCCGGCCGGATCCTCCTGGTCAAACCCACCTACAAGGACGGCTGGTTCCTGCCCGGCGGGGTGATCGAAGCCGGCGAGTCGCCGCTGGCCGCCTGCGTCCGGGAGTGCGAGGAGGAGCTGGGCTTCGTCCCCCGCCTCGACGGCCTGGTCTGCGTCGACTGGGGCCCGCCGCGCGACGGCGTCGACGCGGTCAACATCTTCGTGTTCGCCGGATCGATCACCGCCGAGCAGGTCAAAGGCATCCGTCTGCCGCCCGAGGAACTGTCCGACCACGTCCTGGTCACCCCCGACCGGGTACCCGACCTGGCCCCGCCGCACATCGCCCGGCGAATGGGGCCCGCGCTGCGCGGGATCACCGACGGCCGCGCCCTCTACCTGGAGGACGGGTACGAACCGGCCCTCGGCTGAACACGCCGAACCCCCGGCCGAGGTGCGGCCGGGGGTCCTCCCGCGTGTCAGACCCCGGCTTCGGCCAGGCTCGTCTGGCTGACGGCGTCACCGCTCTTCACCCGGCGCAGGTAGCAGTACCAGGTGAGCGCCATGCACACACCGTAGAAGACGGCGAGGCCGGCCAGCGCCGGCCCGATCCCGGCCGTCTCCTCGATCGAGATCCGGAACGCCTGCTGGATGAGCACGCCGCCGGCCGCGCCCACCGCCGAGGAGATCCCGATCACGGCGGCGGCGTTGCGCCGGGCCAGCGCCATCGCCCGGCGCACCGCCGAGGAGTCCGCCTCGTCCACGCCGTTCAGCGCCTGCGCCCGGAAGATCGCCGGGATCATCTTGTAAGTCGAACCGTTGCCGATGCCCGTGGTGACGAACACGAACAGGAAGGCGGCCAGGAACAGCGGCCAGTTGCCGGCGCCCACGGCCACGGCGACCGCCACGATGCCCAACCCCATCAGCAGGAAGTCGATCATCGTGACCCGCGCGCCGCCGAACCGGTCGGCCAGCCAGCCGCCCAGCGGTCGCGCCACCGAGCCGGCGAAGGCCCCCAGCCAGATGAAGTTCGCCCCCTTCACGTCCGGGAACTGCGCCTTGATCAGCACACCGAAGGAGAAGGAGTAGCCGATGAACGACCCGAAGGTGCCGATGTAGAGCACCGACATGATGACCGTCTGCGACCTGCGGGAGATGGCGACCATCTCCCGGAACGTGTAAGACGAGGTCGCCTTGGTCAGGTTGTTCATGAAGAAGTAGGAGCAGGTCGCGGCGAGCAGGATGAACGGCATCCACACCCACCCGACCGCTACCAGGCCGAACGCCACGATCAGCGGCGGCATCGCCAGCTGCGTGACGCTCACCCCGATGTTGCCGCCGGCCGCGTTCAGGCCCAGCGGCAGCCCCTGCCGGTTCGCCGGGTAGAAATGCGTGATGTTGGACATCGAGGAGGCGAAGTTACCGCCGCCCAGGCCGGTGGTCGCCGCGATGAGCAGCAGCGCCCAGAACGGGATGTCGGGGTTCTCGATCGCATACACGAACAGGCCGCACGGGATCAGCAGCAGCAGCGCGCTGACGATCGTCCAGTTGCGGCCGCCGAACCGGGCCGGCGCGAAGGTGTAGGGGATCCGCAGCACCGCGCCCACCACGTTCGGCAGGGTGGTCAGCCACAGCTTCTGCCCCACCGACAGGGACGGCATGTTGAGCACCGCGATGCTCCACAGCAGCCACACGCAGAAGCCCAGATGCTCGGTGAGAATGGAGAAGACGAGGTTACGGACCGCGATACGGCGCCCCGTCCGCTCCCAGAACCGTTCGTCGTCGGGCTCCCAGTCGTCGATCCAGCGACCGCCCCGGGGCGGGGCCTGGCCCTGGCGGGTCACCTCGTCCGTCACCGCGGTCATGCTCGTCCTCCTGAGGGGCCTAAGGGGTCTGACGGGGACACCCTCGGAAGTTAGGGACGCCGCGTTACGGCCGGCTGCGGATCGTGTGCCCTGAGTGCTACATCCTCCGCACAGCCGAAACATCTCACCGTGAAGCGTTGCGGCCGGTCAGACCCCCGCGGGCCACCGCCGGGCGCGGACCGGGCGGCTCACCTCGGGCCAGTCGGGGGAGCGGCCGGAGGAGCGGAGCACCGCGGACCAGGGCTCCCCGACGGCCAGCGGCAGGTGCGGCACCCCCCAGTGCCAGGCGGCGACCAGCACCTCGGGGTCGGCCGGACGGTGCTCAATGCCGATGGCCCGGGCCAGGTCCCAGGCGTGCAGGTGCCACTCCACGGCGGCCGCCCCGGCGTGATCGCCCACGGTGTACTTGGTGCCCCGGTGCACCAGGTGCGTCCGGTCCCAGGCGTCGGGGATCAGGTCGACGTACGCGCCCGCCGAGACACCGAAGGACCTGATGCGGTCCGGGCCGGGTTCGGCGGGGAGCACCGCGAGCTCGGCGGCGTTCTGCCTGGCCTGCCGGCGGATCAGCACCGCCGAGGGGGCCTCGTGGGCGAACAGCTTGGCGAGCCGGCTGTCGGGCGCGTCCTGGAGGTATTCCAGGTAGTTCTCCGCGACACAGCGCAGATGCCCGGCGAGGTCGACCGCCAGCCAGTCGGCGCACGGCGTCTGGACCTGCCAGTCGGTCACTTGGTCCGCCAGCGCGCGGATGGCCTGTACCCCGTCCCTGTAGGACTCGAGTACGCGATGCCGGTCCGGCGGCGTGCGCTCCAAAGATCCCCCCGCGGTCAGAGCACTCCCTACGCATACAGGTGACCGTCGCACCGCCTGCTCAATCACCCCGGTGCTTCCCGAGTCGGTACAGTCTCAAAGTTCCGCGGCGGACGCCACTCGGCTCCCCGGCGGAACGGACGTCAGGCCACGGCCCCGCGCGCGGCCCGGAAACTGAGCAGGTGCGTCTCGCGGGCGGTGCGTAGCCGGTCGACCTCGTCGGTCCACGGGCGCACCTCCGAGCGCGCCTTGGCCTTGCGCCGGGCGATCTCGGCTCGGCGTCGGGCGGTGTCCGCGCGCGGGTCGGCGGGCTCGTAGCCGGCGGGCCCGATCGCCACCCGCTCGGCCGCCTCCGCCGCCAGCAGCGCGGCGCGCAGCGCCCGGTCGAACCCCAGCGACAGCTCGGTCAGCTCGGCGGCGGGACGGCTCTCGCGCTGGGCGCTCCGCAGGGCATCCTCCGCCGCGGTCGCGGCGGCCAGCCGGTCGCGGTACGCGGCGGCCAGTTCACGGTCCGCGGCGATGCGCTCCTCGACGTCCTTGCTCGTCCGGCGGCCCAGCGGCATGGTGGTCCCTCCTGCGGTGGCGGGTGTGCTCCCCGCGTCGGAAGCACAGCGTACGCGCGCCGCGGGCCTGATGCGCGACCGGACACCCCCTTTACGTAGTAAGGTAGGGGCATGCCGCCTGAACCGACCGAAGCGATCGAGCAGACCGATCCCACGCCCCGGCCGCGCGAACCGCTCACCCGCGAGCGCATCATCGAGACCGCCCTGCACATCGTCGACAGCCAGGGGCTGAGCCGCCTGACCATGCGACGGCTCGGCGACGCCCTGGAGGTGGAGGCGATGGCGATCTACCACCACCTGCCGCGCGGCAAGGAGGAACTGCTGGACGGCCTCGTGGCCCACGTCGGGATCCGTCCCGCCCGGCCCGCCGGACCGGACGGCTGGCGCCCCGCGCTGGCCGACTGGGCCGCGCTCTACCGGGCCCGGCTGACCGAGCACGCCGGGGTACTGCCCCTACTCGTCACCCGCCGCAACCCGGCCGCCCTGTCCGGCACGGCGGCCTCCGTCCAGGAGGTGCTGCGGGCGGCCGGCTTCGCCGAGGAGGCCGCCGGCACCGGGGCCCACGCGCTGCTCGGCTACGTGCTCGGGCACGCCGCGCTGGAGGCGCGCGGCGGCGCCCGCGCCGCCGACCCGGAGGGCGCCGTGGACTGGGACGCGCGCTTCACCGCCGGGCTCGGGATCGTCCTCGCCGGGATCGCCGGACTCTAACCTTCACCGGTCCGTTCGGGGAACGGACGGCGAGTCGTGACACCGTCGTAACGAGCGAGGAGTACCACAGGGGTGAGGCGACCTGACATGCGGGGTCACACTTCGGTGCCAGATCGACAATCGTCCCAACGGGCTATGTCGGATCGAGGGTGAACCACTGCACACTGGGACGCGTCGAACGTGACAGACAGCACACACCCACGTAGTTGAAGACCGGAGGCACGCCGATGTGCCCGCATCAGCCGCCCTGTCCCCCCTCCGACGGACCCGACCGCGACGCCGCGCGGACGATGGCCAACCACCCCGAACAGGGGTGGAGCCTGCTCTGCAACGGCGTCGTCCTCTTCGAGGACACCGGTGAGCTGCTGCCCGACGGGGGAATCGTCGCGCCGCACCGCCCCACGGACCTGCCCACGCCCTCTCCAGCCTGATCCCGCCCCCCGGCGGCGGGCCGTGATCCCCCAGAGGACTAGTCCAATCGGGTGATCATGAAGTTCCCGACCATGCCTCAGGCATCCGAGGACGCCCAGCGGCGGAGCCACGGCTCCGCCGCGGCGCCGACCGCAGCCGGGTTCCGCCCGAGATCGTGGCGCTCCCCCGGCAGGACGTGAACACATGTCGCGTCCGCCGGATCGGGCACCCCGAACGGGTCACGGTCGCCGTTGACGACCAGAACCTCCGTCCCCGCCGCCCGCAGCTCACCGGCTCGCGACCGCTCCGGCCGGCCCGGCGGATGCAGCGGGAAGGCCAGCGCCAGCACCCCCCGAGCCCCCGCCTTCGCCGCCGTGCGGCAGGCCACCCGGGCCCCGTTGCTCCGCCCGCCCTGCACCAGCGGTACGTCCGGCCACCGCCGCCCCAGCGCTGCCACGACCTCCAGCCACGCCTCGTCCTGCCTGGCCGCCGATCCCGGTGACCGCCGGCCCGCCCGCCGGAACGGCTGGAGCACCCGGGCCACCGCGCCGCCCAGCCCCAGCGCCGTCTCCCGCACCGCCAGCAGGTCCGGAGCGTCCACTCCCCCGTTCGACCCATGCGTCAACACCAGCAGGAACGCCACCGGGCCGGCCGCCTCATCCAGCGTCACCTCGGCCCGGCCGTGCACTGTCTCAAGGTCCATCACAGGGTTCGTCACGCCGTCCATGCCGCCACCGTAGGGCACACTGATCACCATGGAGCTGATGACCGAGAGTGAGTGGCGGGACTTCGTCTCGGCCGGGACACGCACCGGCAAGGCCGCCCTCACCCGCAAGGACGGCGCGCCGCACGTGACCCCGATCTGGTTCGTGCTCGACGGCGGCGACCTCGTCTTCACCACCCACGAGGAGAGCCTCAAAGGCCGCATCCTGCGCCGGGACCCGAGGATCTCGATCTGCGTGGACGACCAGGAGCCGCCCTACTCCTTCGTGATCATCCAGGGCACGGCGGAGCTGTCGGAGGACCTCACCGAGCTCACCCGGTGGGCGACCGCCATCGGCGCCCGCTACATGGGCGCCGACCGGGCTGTGGAGTTCGGCGCCCGCAACGGCGTTCCCGGCGAGTACCTCGTCCGCGTCCCCCTCACCAGGGTCATCGCCCAGCGCGCCGTCTCGGACTGAACCCCGGCCGGGCGCGGTCAGGAGCCGGGCCAGTCGGCCGGCAGGTCCGGGGCCTGCGGGCCCATGGCCTGCCGCAGCCGGGCGGCGAAGCTCTCGTGCAGGTCACGGCCCCACGGGTACTCGCCCGGCACCCGGATCGCCCGGCCGAGCACCTCGGCCGTCTCCGCGTCCGTTCCCTCCACATAGCGCAACGCCAGCAGCGCGTACATGTGGTCGAGCACGCCGAACACCTCGCCGGTGAGCCCAGGAAGGGTGCCGGCGCCGACCGCGGACTCCACCGCGGGCTCCCACCACAGATCATCGGCCTCGTCGGCGCCGAAACCGCGGCGCAGCCGGTCGCGCACCTGGCCGGACACGACCGGGTCGGCGAGCCCGCGCTCCCAGACCTCGCGCGCCTCCGTACCGCGGCCGCGCAACGGCAGGGTGCGGGCCAGCAGTTCGACGGCCAGCGGGCCGACCTCCGGGTCGGCGCCCGCGCCGCCGTCGGCCAGGACCGCACCGAACGCGCCGATCGCCTGGTCGAGGTAGGCCAGCCCGATCGCCACCGCCAGCCGGTTGTAGGCGTACGGCTCGGCCTCCCGGTCGACCGTCCGCAGCGCGCCGGCCAGCACCCGCTGCGCCCGGGCGGGTTCGCCGCGCTCCAGCAGCCGCTGGGCGAGGTCGTGCGCGGCGACCGGCGCGTACCGCCCGTCGCCCGTGGCCACGGCCCGCTCCCACCAGTCGGCGGCGGCCTCGGCGTCGCCGGCGTCGTCGGCGAGCCGGGCCAGCGCCAGCAGCGCCGGCGGCAGGTAGGCCGGGTTGCCGAAGTCGACCACCAGCCGCCACGAGCGGGCCGCCGCCTCGAACTCGCCGGCCCGTTCCTGGATCAGGGCCAGGTGGTAGGCGGCGCGCGGGCCGTACTCGGGGTCTCCGGTGTCGATGGCGGCCTGGTCGGCCGCCCGGGCGGCCGCGGTGTCGCCCGCGTCGTCGCGGACCACGGCCAGCCCGAGGGCCGCCCGCGCCCGCTGGGACGTGTCGCCGAGTTCCATCACCCGCTCGAACAGCCGGGCGGCCTGGTCGAGCTCGCCGTTCTCGGCGAACCGCCGGGCCTCCTCGCACAGCAGGGACGGGTCGGCGGTCGCCTCGTCCGGCGTCGTACTCATCTGGTGGCCGCCTCTGGGAATCCACGGATTTCCCCCGAGCCTAGCGACCGCTCGGGCCCCCGTCCCGCGACGGCGCCGAACCGGCGGGTCGGGGGTCCGGGACGTCCCGGACCCCCGGCCGGATCGGTTCCCGTCAGTCCTCGAAGGACTCCGGCGGCGGGCAGGAGCAGACGAGGTTGCGGTCGCCGTGCGCCTGGTCGATGCGGCGGACCGGAGGCCAGTACTTGGCCTCGCGCAGCGACGGGAGCGGGTAGGCGGCCTCCGCCCGCCCGTAGGCGTGCTTCCAGTCGTCGGTCAGCAGGTGGTCGGCGGTGTGCGGGGCGTTCTTGAGCGGGTTGTCGTCGCGGTCGTACTCCCCGCTCGCCACCTGCTCGATCTCCCGCCGGATCGCGATCATGGCGTCGCAGAAGCGGTCGAGCTCGGTCAGGTCCTCGCTCTCGGTGGGCTCGATCATGAGCGTGCCGGCGACCGGGAACGACAGCGTGGGCGCGTGGAACCCGTAGTCGATCAGCCGCTTGGCGACGTCCTCGGCGGTGATCCCCGTCTCCTTGGTGAGCTTGCGGAGGTCGGCGATGCACTCGTGCGCGACCAGCCCGGCGCGCCCGGTGTAGAGGATCGGGTAGTGCGGGGCGAGCCGCCGGGCCACGTAGTTGGCGGCCAGGATGGCCCCCTCGGTGGCCTGACGCAGCCCGTCGGGCCCCATCATCGCGATGTAGGCCCACGGGATCGGCAGGATGCCGGCCGAGCCCCAGGGCGCGGCCGAGATCGGGCCGGGGCCGGTCTCCGGGCCGGCCTCCGCGCGCAGCGGGTGGCCGGGCAGGAACGGGGCCAGGTGCTCGCGCACCCCGATCGGGCCGACCCCCGGGCCGCCGCCGCCGTGCGGGATGCAGAAGGTCTTGTGCAGGTTCAGGTGGGAAACGTCGGAGCCGAACTCGCCCGGACGGGCCAGCCCGACCAGCGCGTTGAGGTTGGCGCCGTCGACGTAGACCTGCCCACCCGCCGCGTGCACCGTCGCGCAGACCTCGGTGATGGTCTCCTCGTACACCCCGTGCGTCGAGGGGTAGGTGACCATGATCGCCGACAGCGTGTCGCGGTGCTTGTCGACCTTGGCGTGCAGGTCGTCGACGTCGATGTTCCCGGCCTCGTCACAAGCCACCACCACCACGCGCATCCCGGCCATCACCGCGCTGGCGGCGTTGGTGCCGTGCGCCGACGACGGGATCAGGCAGACATCGCGGTGCTCCTCGCCCCGGGAGACGTGGTAGCCCCGGATGGCCAGCAGCCCGGCCAGTTCGCCTTGCGACCCCGCGTTGGGCTGCACCGACACCCTGGCGTAGCCGGTGATCTCGGCCAGCCAGTCCTCCAGCTCGCCGATCAGTTCCAGGTAGCCGCGCGCCTGGTCGAGCGGGGCGAACGGGTGGATGTCGGCGAACTCCGGCCAGGTGATCGGCTCCATCTCGGTGGTCGCGTTGAGCTTCATCGTGCAGGAGCCCAGCGGGATCATCGACCGGTCGAGCGCGATGTCCCGGTCCTGGAGGCGGCGCAGGTAGCGCAGCATCGCGGTCTCCGAGCGGTGCTCGTGGAAGACCGGGTGAGTCAGGAACGGGCTGTCGCGGTGCAGGTCGGCGGGCAGCCCGTCGAGCGACCCGGAACCGCCGCCGGTCAGCCACCGGCCCGGGTCCGTGCCGGTGATCCCGAACGCCGCCCAGACGGCCGTCAGGTGGTCCGGGACGGTGGTCTCGGAGCAGGAGATCCCCACGTGGTCGGCGTCGGCGAGCCACAGGTTGACGCCCCGCTCGGCGGCCGCCGCGACGACCTCGGCGGCGCGGCCGGGCACCCGGGCCAGCACGGTGTCGAAGAAGTGCTCGTGGACCACCTCGACTCCGCCGTCCCGCAACCCCGCCGCGAGGGCACGGGCGTGGGCGTGCACCCGCCGGGCGATCTCGGTCAGCCCCTCCGGGCCGTGGTAGACCGCGTACATGCCGGCCATCACGGCCAGTAGCACCTGGGCGGTACAGATGTTGCTGGTGGCCTTCTCCCGCCGGATGTGCTGCTCGCGCGTCTGCAGGGCCAACCGGTACGCGGGCCGGCCATCGGCGTCGACGGACACCCCGACCAGCCGCCCGGGCAGCTGGCGCTGGATGCCCTCGCGGACCGCGAGGTAGCCGGCGTGCGGGCCACCGAACCCGTACGGCACACCGAACCGCTGTGCGGAGCCCACCACCACGTCGGCGCCGAACTCGCCGGGCGGGGTGAGCAGGGTGAGCGCCAGCAGGTCGGCCGCCACCACCACCTGCGCGCCGCGCTCGTGCGCCTGGCCGGCGATCGGCGCCAGGTCGCGGACGACCCCGCCCGCCCCGGGGTACTGCAGCAGCACGCCGAAGAAGTCGCCGTCGACCAGGCCACCCGCGAGATCGGCCACGACCACCTCGATGCCGAGCGGCTCGGCGCGGGTCCGCACCACCTCGATGGTCTGCGGCAGCACGTCGGCATCGATCAGGAAGGCGCCGGGGTCCTTGCGCCGGGACACCCGGTGGGCCAGGGCCATCGCCTCGGCCGCGGCGGTGCCCTCGTCGAGCATGGAGGCGCCGGAGACCGGCAGCCCGGTGAGGTCGCTCACCACGGTCTGGAAGTTGAGCAGCGCTTCGAGCCTGCCCTGGGAGATCTCCGGCTGGTAGGGGGTGTACGCGGTGTACCAGCCGGGGTTCTCGAGCACGTTGCGCAGGATCACGCCCGGCGTCAGGGTGCCGTGATAGCCCAGCCCGATCATGGAGGTGAGGACCTGGTTGCGTCCGGCCAGCTCGCGCAGCCGGCGCAGCGCGGCGGCCTCGTCCAGGGCGGGCGGCAGGTCCAGCGGCCGGTCGGTGCGGATGGCGTCCGGCACGGCGTCACCGACCAGCGCCTCCACATCGGAGTAGCCGAGGACGGCCAGCATGCGGGCTTGGTCGTCGGGCGAGGGCCCGATGTGCCGGTCGGCGAACGTCGTCCTGGCGGCGGAGTACTGGGTCATGACTGGGGAGCCTCCTGGCTGCTGCTGTGGCCGGCCATGCCGGCGGCCATGGGCCGTCGGCCGGTCTCCCCCTCTGTCATCGGGACCTGAGAGCTTCACGCGGTCGCCCGCGCTTGCACCTTCGGTGGGGCGCGCCCGTGCCCGGGGCGCCCGCTTTCCAGAGGTACCTCGTCCGTGCGGTCCTTTTGCCTGAGAGGTTCCGGGGAAGTTGCCCCTTCGGCGGCCCGCGCTGGCGGCGTGGGATCTCTCCCGCACAGAGTCATCGGCTGTCCTTTAGCACGATACCCAACGGTTTGGGGGAACGATCTCGGCGGGCCGCAAAACGGCCCGTCCCGATCCGGCTCTCCCGGCCGGACAAGTACGATGTCCGCAGCCCACGGATGGAGATCGGCCGACAGGACCGGCGGGCCGTGGCGTTCGGGTGACCGAGCGGGTACGTACGAGGTGTACGTCACCGGCCCGGCCCCGTCCTCGGGCCCACACCGGGTCGGGGACCCTGCTCGCAACGATGCGACCGGACGGCGGTGTGGCGTGACACGGACGCGGGACAAGGCGGTGCCCCCCGGGGTCGACCGGCCCGCGAGCCTGCCCTCCGTCCCGGTCGACGAGCCGGCCCAGCCCCAGCGCATCCGGCGGCCGAGCGACCCCATCCGCTTCGCCATTTCCGTCGCCGGCCTGGTCATCGTGCTGGTCCTGATCAGCATCGCCCAGCAGACCACGCACGGGTTGCAGACCGACATCCAAGAGGGCACCGCCCGGGCGCCGCACCGGTTGCTCCAGGTGGTGGCCCTGATCTCCCGGTTCGGGGTGCTCACCGTCCCGGTGGCGTTCGCGATCGACCGGCTGCTGCGCCGTGACGGGCTGCGGATCGCCGTCGGGCTGCTCGCCGCGGTGATCTCGGTCGGGGTGACGGTGGCCCTGGACGCGTGGGTGATCCCCGCCGCCCCCGACGACCTGGCCGGCTCGCTGCTGTGGGGCAACGGCGGGGGCGCGCCGGTGCACGCCGACATCACCCCCGTGATCGCGTTCGTCACCGCCGTCCGGCTGACCGGCCGGCCGCGCTGGCAGCTGATCACCTGGTCGGTCATCGCATTGGCCGCGCTGACCGGGCTGACCGCCGGGTACGCCTCGGCGGCCGCGCTGGCCGCCACCTACTTCCTCGGCCGGGCGATCGGTTACGGCACCCTCTACGCGGTCGGCACGCCCAATCCCCGGCCGCCGGGTGGCGCGGTGATGGCCGCGCTGCGCCGGGTCGGCCTGGTCCCCGCGCGGTCGCTGCGGCTGGCCGACGCGGCCGACGGCACCCGCCGGTACGGCGTCGCCGTGGAGACGGCCACGCCCCAGGAGGGCCGGTTGCCCGGCGGCGACTGGCAGCTCCAGGTCACCGTCCTCGACCGCGACCTGCAGAGCGCCGGACTGCTGTACCGGATGTGGTGGCTGGCGCGGCTGCGCGGCGGCGCCCCGCGCCGGGCGTTCCGCTCGCTGCGCCGCTCGCTGGAGCAGGAGTCGCTCATGGCGTACGCCGTGGGGGCGGCCGGGGCGCGCAGCCCGCGGCTGGTGGTCACCTCCGAGGTCGGCAGCGAGGCCGCCCTGCTGGCCTACGAGTACGTGCCCGGTCGCACCCTCGACGAGGTCTCCGACGAGGAGCTGACCGACGAGCTGCTCATCGACGTCTGGCGGCAGCTGGAACGGCTGCAGACCGCCCGGCTGGCGCACCGGCGGCTAGAAGGGGGGTCGGTGCTGATCTCCCCGGACGGTCGCGCTCATCTCGTCGACCTGCGCGCCGGGGAGATCGCGGCCGGGGATCTGCAGCTACGCCTGGACGTCGCCCAGCTGCTGGCCACCCTGGCGCTGCGGGTGGGCCCGGAACGGGCCGTGCGCACCGCCGTCGAGGTGCTGGGCGAGGACGCGCTGGGCCGCGTCGTACCGCTGCTCCAGCGGGTGGCGCTGAGCCGGCAGACCCGCGGGCAGGTGCGCCGAGAGAAAGACCTGCTGACCCGGATCCGGGAGCAGATCCTGCGGCTGCATCCGGAGATGGAGGTCGAGCCGGTCCGGCTGGAGCGCTTCAGGCCGCGGACCATCGTCAGCATCGTGGCCCTGAGCATCGCGGCCTACATCGTGATCCCCCAGGTGAGCAGCGTCAACGTGGTGCGGCTCGTCACCGACGCCAACTGGTGGTGGGTGATCGTGGGGCTGGCCGCCTCGGCAACGACCTTCGTCGCCGCGGCCTTCATGCTCATGGGCTTCGTGCCGGAGCGGCTGCCGCTGTGGCGGACCATCCTGGTGCAACTGGCCGCGTCGTTCGTCAAGCTGGTGGCCCCGGCCGCGGTCACCGGGGTGGCGATCAACACCCGGTATCTCCAGCGGGCGGGGGTGCGGCCGGGCCCGGCGGTGGCC
The DNA here is from genome assembly GCF_003289645.1 of Actinomadura craniellae. Classification (GTDB taxonomy): domain Bacteria; phylum Actinomycetota; class Actinomycetes; order Streptosporangiales; family Streptosporangiaceae; genus Actinomadura_D; species Actinomadura_D craniellae. The sequence goes on from NZ_QLYX01000021.1 coordinate 40,418, forward strand.
AGCGTGGGCGCCTCCCAGCTCACCGGCCTGATCATGCACATCCTGCTGCTGGCGGTGTTCGGCTTCATCACCGGGTCCTCCCGGGACGCCCCGGATCTGGCGCCGTCCCGGACGGTCATCACCGTGCTGCTGGCGGTCGGGGTGCTCGCCGGGGTGGCGGCCGCGATCCCGCCCGTCCGCCGGCTGGTGGTCAACCGGCTGAAGTCGATGTTCTCCGGGGTGCTCCCCCGGTTGCTGGACGTGTTCCAGTCACCAAAAAAGATCATCACCGGTTTTGGCGGCACCCTGTTGCTGACCGCGGCCTTCGTGGTCTGCCTGGACGCCTCGATCCGGGCGTTCGGCGGCTCCCTGGAGTGGACCGCGATCGCGGTGGTCTTCCTCACCGGCAACGCACTGGGCTCGGCGGCCCCCACTCCGGGCGGGCTGGGCGCCGTGGAGACGGCACTGTCGCTGGGACTGACCTTCTCCGGGCTGCCGGCTGAGACCGCGACCTCCGCGGTGTTGCTGTTCCGGTTGCTGACCTTCTGGCTGCCGGTGCTGCCGGGGTGGGCGTCGTTCGCCTACCTCCAGCGCAAGCAGGCCCTCTGAGGGACCCCGAAAACGGGATCAGCCGGTCTTGCGCACCTTGCGGCGCCGTGCCAGCTCGTCGTTCGGGTGCGGCCCGTCGGCCGTCTCGTCGTCGCGGACCGCGCGCTCGGCCGGCAGTTCGGCCAGCCGGCCCTCCACCTCCTGCCAGACCCGGCCGAGTGCGATGCCGAACACACCCTGGCCGCCCTGCAGCAGATCGACCACCTCGTCCGGCGAGGTGCACTCGTACACGCTGACGCCGTCGCTCATCAGGGTGATCTGCGCGAGATCGGCCACCCCGCGGTCACGCAGGTGCGACACGGCCGTGCGGATCTGCTGCAACGAAACCCCGGTGTCCAGCAATCGCTTGACGACCTTGAGAACCAGGATGTCGCGGAAACTGTAGAGCCGCTGGCTGCCCGACCCGTGCGCGGCCCGGACGCTCGGCTCGACCAGCGCCGTACGCGCCCAGTAGTCGAGCTGCCGGTAGGTGATCCCGGCCGCCGAGCAGGCCGTGGGACCCCGGTATCCGACGTTCTCGGGCGGCGCCGACACCTGTGTGTCGAACAGCAGTCCCTGCTCTCCGGCATGCTGGGACGCCATCTGCCTCTCGCGGGTCGCCTTGCCCTCGCCGCTGCTCACCGCCACGCGGACCTCCGGCTTCTATCAGCCCCTGGCCATTCGTCAAGGGGGTTTGACGAATTACGCCACGGGTGTTCCACCAGCACGGTAGGTGCCGGTCAGGGTGTGGTCAACGTTCGCCGTCGGCGCGTCGCATGCCCGGATGAACCGGCTTCACGTGGGCAAACTGCTCACCTGCACACCCATCGACCTCCTACCCCGATCGTCACCCTCCGGAACGGCCAGAAGCGGACCGATGCGCTCAAGGCATGGGACGGCCCCCGGAAAGAGCCGCGGGCCGGTCAGCCGGCGCGGCCGAAATCCTCCGGGGAGATCGTGTCGAGGAACTCGCGGAACTTCTCGACCTCGTCCTCCTGCTCGTCGGGGATCTCCACCCCGGCCTCCTCCAGCACATCATCGCTGGCGAAGATGGTCGCACCGGTGCGCAGCGCCAGCGCGATCGAGTCGGACGGCCGGGCACTGACCTCGACCCCGTTGGAAAAGACCAGGTCGGCGTAGAAGATGCCCTCACGCAGGGCGGTGATGTTGACGGCACGCAACTGGACGTGCAGCGCGTCGAGCACGTCACGGAACAGGTCGTGGGTGAGCGGACGGGCCGGCAGCACACCCTGTTGCGCGAACGCGATCGCGGTCGCCTCCACCGCCCCGATCCAGATGGGCAGGTAGCGATCACCGCCCGCCTCCCGCAGGAGGACGATCGGCTGGTTGGAGGGCATCTCGACCCGTACGCCGACGACCTCCATCTGCTTCACGGTGGCTCCCTCGCCTCCCCGATCGACTACTGACCGCTCCTTGTAGCCAAAGTACACCCCGGTCCGAGCACTCCGGCGGGTCGATCACCCGGGTCGGGACGCCACGACCCGGTGCCCGGCTCAGTGATCAAGGCTTTCCCGCAGTCCTGCCGCGACCAGGGCGGCATGCAACTCCAGGGACAGCTCGGCCAGCCGGCGGGCGGTGTCGGCGGCCCGCTCGTGCGCGCCGGGGTTACGCCGCCGCAGCAGTGGGGCCACGACCTGCTCGATCAGGCCGACCTCGCGGTCGGCGGCGGCCTTGACCGCACGCAGGTGCCGGGCCTCGAAGCCGAAGGCGCCCAGCGCCGCCGCGGCCCGGGCCACGGTCAGCGCCTCACCCTCGTAGTACACACCGGACCGGCGCACCAGCCCGAACTCCTCGAGCTGGGCCAGCAGCACCTCCTCGATGCCCGCGCCGTCGAGCAGCTGCCGGCGGGTGAGCCGGACGGGTGGACCGGGGGCGTCCGTGTCGGCCGCCACGAGGGTGCGGGGCGCCCGTACCGGATCGGCTCCGCGGTCGGCCTCCTGCAGCCGCTCCTTGATCACCCGAAGCGGGAGATATTGATCACGTTGTGCGGAGAGAATGAATCGCAGCCGGTCGACGTCGGCGGGACCGAACTTGCGGTAGCCCGACGGGCTGCGCTGTGGTTCGATCAGCCCCTCGGTCTCCAGGAAACGGATCTTGGAGATGGTGACGTCGGGGAAGTCCGCCCGGAGCAGGGCGAGCACGTCCCCGATCGTCATGGCGGCCCGGGAGGCGCGTGCGTTCATCGCGCCTCCGCCGATCGCCGCGTCCGCCATGGCCTCACCCCCAGCGCGGGCTCGTCCGTCAGCCGTAGTGCGGGTTCGTCGGGTTGGTGAGGAAGACCAGCCGGAACTTGCCGATCTGGACCTCGTCACCGCCTGACAGCCCGGCCTGGTCGATCCGTTCCCGGTTGACGTAGGTGCCGTTCAGGCTGCCCACGTCGCGGACGGAGAACGTGCCGCCATGGCGGTAGAACTCCGCGTGCCTGCGGGAGACCGTCACGTCGTCGAGGAAGATGTCGCTCTCGGGATGGCGGCCCGCCGAGGTGCGCTCCTTGTCCAGGAGGAACCTGCTGCCGGCGTTCGGCCCCCGCTTGACCACCAGCAGGGCCGTTCCGGGCGGCAGCGCCTCGACCGCCACCTGCTCGCCCGAGGGAGGCTGTTCCTCCACCTGATCCTGCTCGAGCGCGGCCTCCAGGCCGGTCAGCGAGATCGTGGACGTGGATTCGCCCGGGGACTCCCGGGGAGGGGGCGGCACGCTCCGGGTCAGGGGCGTACCGCAGTTGGAGCAGAAACGGGCATCATCCGGGTTGGCGTGACCGCACTGCGTGCAGTAGACGCTCGGCATCGGTCGGCTCGGCCTCCTACCTTCGGCGTACCGCCGGCACACCCGCTTGTCGCAGGCGTCACCCGCGCTGCTCTGTCTCCAACTCCCCCGTCGTCAAGACGACGGTTGCCGCAACCTACGCGGGGCGGGCCCCGAGGGTCAACCTGGACCGGTTTCCGGCCGCCCCCAAGCTACCTTCGCCAATGATCGCAGGTCTACGCCGCCGCGCGGGCCACCTGCGGCGAGTGACCCGGAACACCCTCTCAAGGAGACCGTACCGCGCTGATGGCGATCTTTTGTCGTTGCACGATCGATCCGCCGGCCCCAAGACCCTCGACGGTCTTCATCACCCCGCCGGGGATGTTGAGGGCGGTGGTCAAGGTATGCGGGTCCCCGATCGCCAGGAACCGGTACGGGGGCTGGAGACGGCGGCCGTCGACCTCGACGACCCCGCCGCCGGGCGGATCGGTGAAGTAGGTGTTCACGCCCACCCGGACGTCGCCCACCTGGATCACCTCGGCACCCGCGTCGCGCAGTTCCTGGAGGGTGTCGAGCAGCGTGTCCGCCCGGATCCGTCCCGCCGGGTCGTCGATGGTCACTTCGATCCCCGGGCCGGTGGCGGGCAGCGTGCCGGCGAGGATCCCGTACGTCGCGGCGCGCCGGCGCGCCTCCGCCAGCGCCGCCTCGCCCTCCCCGTCGCGGGCCAGGCTGTCGCGGGTGCCCTCCAGATCCCTGATGTCGCCGCGCAGCCGCTCCGAACGCTGGGACAGGTCGGAGAGGATCCCGACGAGCTCGTCCTGCCGGGCGGTGGCGAACGTGGTGTCGGCCTGGGTGGAACGCACCTGGGCCACCACCGCAAAGCCCAGCAGCAGGCACAGCAGACCGCCCGCCAACTGCCCCCGGGTGGCCCGGGGGCGCAGCAGTTCCAGCAGGCCGCGGGCCGCCCGCCCCGGCTCCTCGCCGCTCATGCGCGGAACAACTTCCGGCGGATGGCGGCGGCGTTGGAGAAGATGCGGATGCCGAGGACCACGACCACCCCCGTGGACAGTTGCGAACCGACCCCGAGCTGGTCTCCGAGGAAGACGATCAGAGCCGCGATGACGGTGTTGCTGAGGAACGAGACGACGAACACCTTCTCGTCGAAGACGCCCTCGAGCCGGGCCCGGACGCCGCCGAGCATGGCGTCCAGGGCGGCCACGATCGCGATCGGCAGGTACGGCTGCAACCACAGCGGCACGTCGGGTTGCAGCATCAGGCCCAGGGCCACTCCGAGCACGAGGCCCAGCAGCGCGATCACTCCGGCACCTCCTTCCCGTGGGGTTCCCCCGCGTGACGCAGCCGCAGCGACCCCGCGCCGGGCAGCCGCACCTCGTCCGCCCGGCGCACCTCGAACCGGATCGCGAACCGCTTCTCGATGACGTGCAGCCGCCGGGCGGCGGCCGATCCGGTGAAGGCCGCGTGCAAGCGGTCGCGGTCGCCCAGGGCGGTCACCCGGTACGGGGGCGTCAGCGGCCGGTAATCCACCAGGATCGCCTCCCCCGCCGCACGGATGGCCGTGGTGGACGTCAGCCGCAGCCCGTTGATCCCGACGGCGACGGCGCCCGCCGCCCACAGCCCGTTGACGAGCAGTTGGAGGTCCTGATCGTAGACCAGCCCGGCGGCCCCGGGGCCGAGCTCCTCCTCGCCCGCCGGGGGCCGGGCGTCGTCGAGGGTGACCACCAGCCCCTCCCCGGCGACGGGCACGGCCGCCGCGGCCTCGCCGGCCCGGCGCAGTTCCTCCCGGACACGGCGGCCGGCGTCGCTGCGCGCCAGCGCGGCGGCACGCAGCCGCTCGGTCTCGGCGCGCAACCGGTCCAGCCGCCGTTGCAGTTCGTCGGTCGCGGCCGTGCGGTCGCGGACCTCCTCGATCAGCCGGGACCGCTGCTGCTGGGCCACCGGCTCGCTGCGGCGCACCTGCTCGGCCGCGACCGCGATCAGCACGCCCGTCAGGACCAGGACCAGGAGCATCCCGCCGCGGCGCGGCGGGGGGCGGTTCCCACGGCGGGCGGCCGCCGCGGCGTAGCCGGGGTCGAGCGCCTGCTCGCCCAGCAGGTCTGCCAGCAGCGACATCGACGCGTCCGGCCGGTGCCATCCGGGGCTCCACCCGGACGGCTCCTCGGCGGGGTTCGGCTCGGTCACCGCCCCATCATGGCAACCCCCGCCAAATCGGCGGTCGCCGGTCAGGAGCCGGCGCGCTCGACGACCTCGGCCCAGCGTTCCAGCAGGATCTGGGCGGCGTCACCGCCGGACCCCTCGGCCCACAGGTGGGTGACCGCCTCGGACGGGTCGGGCAGCACCAGCACCCAGCTGCCGTCGCCCTCGACGACCCGTACACCGTCGGTGGTGTCGACCGTCCGCTCCCCCGCGGCCTCGACGACATGACGCATCACGCTGCCCTTAGCCGCCCAGGGGGTGGGCACCGACCGGCGCAGCAGATGGGCGTCGGGGATGCGCTGCTCGATCTGCGACAGCGTCAGCCGGGTCCGGGCCACCAGCCCGAGCAGCCGGACGAACGCGGCGATCCCGTCGATCGTGGAGCTGAACTCCGGCAGCACGAAGCCGCCGCGCCCGTCGGCGGCGAAGATGATGTCGGGAGCGGCCGCCGCCTTGGTCAGCACGTCCTGGGAGGTGGAGGTCCACTCCACCCGGACGCCGTGGAACCGGCACACCTGCTCGGCCACCCGGGTGGTGGTCACCGGCAGCGCCACCCGGCCGCCGCAGCGTTCGGCCGCGATCAGGTCGAGCACCACGAGCAGCGCCCGGTCGTCGTCGATCGGCGTGCCGTTCTCGTCGACCAGGGAGATCCGCTCCCCCACGGGGTCGAAGCGCACCCCGAACGCGGCCCGGGACGAGGCCACCAGTTCGCCCAGCCGCCGCAGGTCGCGCGCCCGCTCGGCCGGGGTCTCGGTGGGGCTGGTCTCGTCGAGCCGGCCGTTCATGGTGAGCACGTCGACGCCGATCCGGCCGAGCAGCGTGGGCAGCAGCAGCGAGGCCACCCCGCCGGCACAGTCGAGCACGATCTTCAGTTCGGCCTCGGGGACGCCCTTCATGTCCACCCGGCTCAGCAGGTCGCGGCTGTAGGTCTCGGCGATGCGCGCCGGGTAGCTCAGCTCGGCGATCTCTCCGGGGAAGGCCCGGCGGTACTCCTGCCGGCCGAACACCCGCTCCAGCTTGCGCTGCGCGGCCTGCGACAGGTCGGCGCCGTCGGCGTCCAGGAAGAGGATGTCGACGCCCTGCGGGTCGCCGGGGGTGGTGCGGATCACCACCCCGCCGGTGCAGTCCTCCCGGGCGGTCTCGAACCGGGCCACCGGCAGCGGGGCCGCTTCCAGGTCGGCCACGTTGATCGCGCTGGCGGTGAGCGCGCTGATCACCGCCCGCTTGAGCGTGCGGGCCGCCCGCGAGGCGTCCCGCGCGGTGATCACGGTGGCGCCCTTCTTGAGGGTGGTGGCGTAGGCGCTGGCCAGCCGGACGGCCAGTTCCGGGGTGATCTCCACGTTGATCAGCCCGGAGACGCCGCGGGGGCCGAACAGGGTGCGCTGGCCGCGCGACTCCCAGATGACACTGGTGTTGACGACCGCGCCGGCCTCGATCGTCTTGAAGGGGTAGATCTTGACCTCGCTGGACAGGTACGCCTCGGCCTCGATGACGCACTCGTCGCCGACGACGGCGCCCTCCTCCACCCGGGCGCCGGCCATCACGTCGGTGTTCTTGCCGACGACACAGCCGCGCAGGTTGGTGGAGGGGCCGACGAACACGTTGTCGTGCACCACCGCGCGGTGCAGGAACGCGCCCTCCTTGACCACCACGTTGCTGCCGAGCACGGTGAACTCGCGCAGTTCCACACCGGCCTCGACCTTGGCGTAGTCGCCGATGTAGAGCGGGCCCTTCAGCACGGCCCCGGGATCGACCTCGGCGCCCTCGGCCTGCCAGACGCCGGGCGAGACCTCGAAGCCGTCCATCTCGACGTCGACCTTGCCCGAGAGCATGTCGGCCTGGGCCTTGAGGTAGCTCTCGTGGGTGCCGACGTCCTCCCAGTAGCAGTCGGCCACGTAACCGTAGAGGGGGGCGCCCTCGGCGAGGAGTTCGGGGAAGACGTCGCTGGACCAGTCGACCGACTCGCCCGCGGTGACCCGGTCCAGGACCTCGGGCTCCATCACGTAGATGCCGGTGTTGACGGTGTCGGAGAAGACCTGGCCCCAGGTGGGCTTCTCCAGGAAGCGCTGGATGCGGCCCGCCTCGTCGACGATGATGATGCCGAACTCCAGCGGGTTGGGCATCCGCTTGAGGCCGATGGTGACCAGCGCGCCGCTCTCCTTGTGGAAGCGCACCATGTCGGTCAGGTCGATGTCGGTGAGGGCGTCCCCCGAGATCACCAGGAAGCGGTCGTCGCGCAGCGCCTCCTGGGCGTTCCTGACGCTGCCGGCCGTGCCGAGCGGCACCTCCTCGGTGGCGTAGTACAGCGACATCCCCAGTTCTTCGCCGTCGCCGAAGTAGTTGCGGATCAGCGCGGCCAGGAACTGGACGGTCACCACCGTCTCGGTGAACCCGTGCCGTTTGAGCAGCCGCAGCACATGCTCCATGATCGGCCGGTTGACCACGGGGAGCAGCGGCTTCGGCTGGTTGGCGGTCATCGGCCGCAGCCGGGTCCCCTCCCCGCCCGCCATCACGACGGCTTTCATCGGCCTTGCTCCGTTTCCTCGGGGCGAGCGCGGTCAGCCAGAATGAGGTGGCGCACCTGAGCGCCGTAAAGGACGGCCGCCCACCAGTAGAGGGCCGTTCCCCAAATGACGAACGCCCAACCGATGATCTTGCCTGCCTCGGCGGCCGCGCCGGCGTGGTCGCCCAGCAGCAGCAGCGGGAACGCGTACAGCAGGCACATCGTGGCCGCCTTGCCGATGAAGTGCACCGGCAGGGTGCCGCTGTACCCCAGCCGGCGCATGATCGGGTAGATCGGCACCAGGGCGAGTTCGCGGGCCACCAGCAACACCACCAGCCAGACCGGGATGATCTCGCGCGCCGTCAGCCCGATCAGGGTGGCCAGGATGTACAGCCGGTCGGCGGCCGGGTCCAGGACGATGCCGAGCCGGCTGGTCTGGCCGAGGACGCGGGCCAGCTTGCCGTCGAGCCAGTCGGAGAGGCCGGCGAAGACCAGCAGCCCCAGCGCCCACCAGTCGAGCTCGGCCAGCACCAGCCACAGGAACAACGGGACACCGGCCAGCCGGGCGAAGCTGAGCAGATTCGGCACCGTCCAGATCCGCTGCGGAACCTCTTCGGCCTGGGTGCTCATGCGCCCTCACCTCCTCGCCCGGCGCGCTCCGAATCACTCGGATCTCCCCGAATTCCGCGCGGCCGCCTCTCTGCCGACCTTATCGGGCAGGTTTTCGGTCTCCGCCCGAGCGTCCCGACGAGATCACCGCCGCGGGGAGACTGGGCCCGGCGGAACCGGCAGCTCACCGGTGTGAACGATGCCCAGCCGCCGGGTGGCCCGGGTCAGCGCCACGTACAGGTCGCCGCGGCCGCGCAGCGACTCGGCCAGGATCCGGGCGGGCTCCACGACGATCACCGTGTCGAACTCCAGTCCCTTGGCCTGCCGGACGCTCAGCACCACCACGGTGCCCGTCAGGTCGGCCCCCGCGCCGCCGGTGGCGCCGGGGACGGCGGCCACGACCTGGCGGCGCACCTCGTCGAGCAGGGCGGTGGGCACCAGCACGGCCAGCCGTCCGGCGCCCACCGCGGCGGCCTCGCGGGCCACGATCGGTCCGACACCCGCCGGGCCGATCGGTTCCCGCCAGGGCCGGACCCCGCCCGACCGGACCGACCTGGGGGCCTCGTCGTCCCGGCGGAGCCGGCCGGCGACCGCCATGATCTCGGCGGGCGTCCGGTAGTTGACGGTCAGCCGTTCCAGCCGCCACCGGTCCCCGACATAGGGCGTGAAGATCTCCGCCCAGGAGGACGCTCCCGAGAGGTCGCCGGTCTGGGCGAGGTCGCCGACTACCGTCATCGACCGGCTGGGGCAGCGCCGCATCAGCAGCCGCCAGGCCATCGGCGACAACTCCTGCGCCTCGTCCACGATGACGTGCCCGAACGTCCAGGTCCGGTCGGCCGCCGCCCGCTCGGCCACCGTGCCGCGGGGTCCCGCCTCGAGCCGGTCGGCCAGGGCCGCCGCGTCCATCAGGTCGGCCGCCGAGAAGGTCTCCGGATCGGCCTCGTCCTCGGCGTCGATGGAGCGCGAGCCCGTCACGATGTCGAGCACGCCCTGGGCGTAGTCGACCTCCGCCCGGCGACCGCGCTCCCGCCGCGCCCGCTCCGCCCGGTCGTCCGTGCCGAGCAGTTCGGCCGCCTCGTCGAGCAGGGGCACATCCGCCTCCGCCCAGTCAGCGTCCGGGGCGCGCCGCAGCAGGTCCCGCTCGGCCGCCGGCAGCCCGGGGGCGGCGGCCGCGAGCCTGGTGGGGTCGGCGAACAGGTCCGCCAGCAGCCGCTGTGGTGTCAGGGCCGGCCACAGGTCGTTCAGCGCCGCCCGCACCCCGGGGGCGGCGGCCAGGTCCCGGCGCAGGTCCTCGATCTCGTCCGCGCCGAGCAGGTCCGCGCCGGCCTCGATGCCCGCGGACAGCCGGGCGGCGGCCGCGGCGGCCAGCGCGTCGAGCATCTCGGCCAGGAAGACCGGCCGGGCCTGGTTGTGCGGCAGGCGGGTGGCGCGGGCCCGGTCCCGCGCGCGGGCGCACCGGTTCGGGCCGACCCGCAGCCGTTGCCGGTCGACCACGACCTCCAGCCCGTCCGCCGGGGCGCGCTGGCGGTCGCGTACGGCGGCGGCCAGCACCTCCGTCATCGCGGCCCGGCCCTTGATCTCGGCGCTCGCGGGCGATTCCTCCGCGTGCGCCGGCGTCCCGGGGAACAGGTCGCCGAGCGTGGCCAGCACCACTCCGGTCTCGCCGAGCGCGGGCAGCACCTGGCCCACGTAGCCGAGGAAGGCGGGGCTGGGGCCGACGACCAGCACGCCCCGGCGGGCCAGCCGGTCCCGGTGCGTGTAGAGCAGGTACGCCGCCCGGTGCAGCGCGACCGCGGTCTTCCCGGTGCCCGGCCCGCCCTGCACCACGAGCACCCCCGGGTGGGACGAGCGGACGATCCGATCCTGCTCAGCCTGGAGGGTCTCGACGATGTCGGCCATCCGGCCGGTCCGGTCGGCGGTGAGCGCGGCCAGCAGGGCGGCCTCGCCCGCCGGGCCGGCGTCCGTGCCCGGGCCGGCGGTCGAGTCGAGCACCTCGTCGTCAACGCCCGTCACGGTCCGGCGGCGGGTGCGCAGGTGCCGTCGGCGGCGGACGCCCTCGGGCGAGACGGCGGTGGCGACGTAGAAGGGGCGGGCCGCGGACGCCCGCCAGTCCACCAGCAGCGGGTCGCCCTCGGCAGACTCGGCGAAGAGGCCGATCCGCCCAACGTAGCGGCGCTCGCCGCCGTGCAGGTCGAGGCGGCCGAAGCACAGCCCGTGCTCGGCCGCCTCGACCTGGGCCAGTCGGTCGGCGTACCGGTGCGCTGCGGCGTCGCGCTCGGCCAGGCCGCGCGGGGTGCCGTCGCCCTCCGTCAGGGTGCGGGCGAGCCGGCATGCGGTCCGTTCGCGCAGGTCGTCGAGCCGGGTGTAGAGCATCGAGACGTACGCCTGCTCGCGGGCGATCTCCTGACTTGACAAAAATACTCCCTGTGGTAGAATTAGTGGGGGTTTCCTGATTTTATTCGCTATTTCAGGATAGTGCCTGCCCTACCAACGACGGAGCCCGCCACCGATTTCTTCGGTGACGGGCTTTTCTCGGCGGTACCGGTCAGTGACCGCGGGCGATCCACTCGGCGAGGTGGGGCGCCTCGGTGCCGATCTCGGTGCTCTCGCCGTGGCCGGTGCGGACCACGGTCTCCGGCGGCAGCGTCAGCACCTTGGTGCGCAGCGAGTCGATGATGGTGCCGAAATCGGAGTAGGACCGGCCGGTCGCCCCCGGGCCGCCGCCGAAGAGGGTGTCGCCGGAGAAGACGGTCTCCAGCTCCGGCGCGTACAGGCAGACGGCGCCGGGCGCGTGGCCGGGCGTGTGCATCACCCGCAGCACCGTGCCGGCCACCACGATCTCCTGGTCGTCGGCCAGCGGCGCGTCCGGGGACCGGTCGGGATAGGTCATCTCCCACAGCACCTCGTCGGCCGGGTGCAGCCAGATCGGCGCGCCCAGCCGGTCGGCCAGCGCGGCGGCGGCGTTGACATGGTCGTTATGCGCATGCGTGCACACGATCGCCGTCAGCCGCCGGTCGCCGACCGCGGCGGCGATCGCCTCAGCGTCGTGCGCCGCGTCGATCACCACCACCTCGCGGTCGTCGCCCACCAGCCAGACGTTGTTGTCGACGTCCCAGCTCCCGCCATCCAGCGTGAACGTCCCGGACGTGACCAGATGCCCGATCACAGCAGCACCACCGAGCGCAGCACCTCGCCGCGGTGCATCTTGTCGAAGGCGGCCTCCACACCGTCCAGGGCGATCGTCTCGGAGACGAACCCGTCCAGGTCGAGCCGGCCCTGCAGGTACAGGTCGATCAGCATGGGGAAGTCGCGGGACGGCAGGCAGTCGCCGTACCAGGAGGACTTCAGCGCGCCGCCCCGGCCGAACACCTCCAGCAGCGGCAGTTCGATCTTCATCTCCGGGGTCGGCACACCGACCAGCACGACCGTCCCGGCCAGGTCTCGGGCGTAGAACGCCTGCTCGTAGGTCTCCGGCCGGCCGACGGCCTCGATCACCACGTCGGCGCCGTGCCCGCCGGTGAGCTCGCGGATCGTCTCCACCGGGTCGGCCGTCCGGGCGTTCACGGTGTGGGTGGCGCCGAACCCCCGCGCCCACTCCAGCTTGCGGTCGTCGACGTCCACCGCGATGATCTTCGCCGCGCCGGCCAGCCGGGCCCCGGCCACGGCCGCGTCGCCGACCCCGCCGCAGCCGATCACCGCCACCGAGTCGCCGCGGCCGACGCCGCCGGTATTGATCGCGGCCCCGATCCCGGCCATCACACCGCAGCCCAGCAGGCCCGCCGCGGCGGGGGACGCCGCGGGGTCGACCTTGGTGCACTGGCCCGCGGCGACCAGGGTCTTGTCCGCGAACGCCCCGATGCCCAGGGCAGGCGACAGCGCGGTGCCGTCCGCCAGCGTCATCTTCTGGACGGCGTTGTGCGTGGCGAAGCAGTACCACGGACGCCCGCGCAGGCAGGCCCGGCACTGCCCGCACACCGCCCGCCAGTTCAGAATCACGTAGTCGCCCGGCTCGACCTCGGTCACGCCCTCGCCCACCGCCTCCACGACCCCGGCGGCCTCGTGCCCCAGCAGGAACGGGAACTCGTCGTTGATGCCGCCCTCGCGGTAGTGCAGGTCGGTGTGGCACACCCCGCACGACCGGACCTGGACCAGGGCCTCCCCCGGACCGGGATCGGGCACCAGGATCGTCTCGACGGCGACCGGCGCGCCCTTCTGCCGGGCGACCACACCCCGTACCTGGTGGACCATGCGCTCTTCCTCTCCTCGGCGAACGGGAGCCGCGGTGCGGCCCCGGGCCGGATCCTGGCAGGCCGGCCCGTGCCGCCGGAGCGGGCTTCCGCTGTGCGGAAGACCTCCTCGTCTCCCGGCTCCAGCAAATCACGGGAGGCCGCCCTGCGGTCCCGCGAAGCGGGCGCGGGACCGATAATGGTGGGCGCGCGGCACCCGGCGCGCACGGCGACAGGGAGGCGGGATGGGCGGCGGGCGAGGACCCCTGCGCGACGCGCTGCTCGACGCGGCCGCCGAGTTGCTGTCCGAGCACGGCTACCGGGGCGTACGCGTCCAGGACGTCGCCGACGCGGTCGGGGTCAGCCGGCAGACCGTCTACAACGAGTTCGGTGACAAGTGGGGGCTGGCCCAGGCCCTGGTGCTGCGCGACAACGACCGCTACCTGGACGGCATCGACCGGATCCTGGCCGAGCACGACGATCTGTACACGGCGGTGGCGGCGGCGGTGACCTTCACCCTGAAGATGTCGGCCGACGATCCGATCAAGAAGGCCGTGCTCACCGGGTCGGGCTGCGACGAACTACTGCCACTGCTCACCACCCGGGCCGAGCCGGTGCTGTTCACCGCCCGGGCCCGGCTGATCGACCACGCGCTCGCCCACTGGCCGCGGCTGGACGGCGCGACGGTGGCCGAGGTCGCCGACGCGGCGGTCAGGCTGGTCATGAGCCATGTGATGCTACCGGCCGAACCCGTCGAGCGGGTCGCGCGCATGATCGCCGACATGGTCACCCGCTACCTCGGCGAGCCCGTCCGCCCCGAGCCCCAGCCGGAAACCCAGATGACCGGGCAGGCCGGCGCCCACTAGCCTGATCCCACCTCGCGGCTGCTGAACCGGAGGTCCGGCGGGTCCGCCCGCCGCTTCGCCCTGCCTCGCCCCTCCTCGGGCGACGCGTTCCCTGCCAGCAGCCCGAAAGGTTCTCCATGTCCTCCCCCCTGTCCTCCTCCGCGTCCCGCGCGCGCCAGGATCCCCGCCTGCACCGCGTCGACGACCGCTGGCTCCGCCTGCCCCATCGCCGGAACATCCCCGTCGAACTCTGCGCCGGTCCCGACGTCCCGCTGGAGCCGGGCGCCGTCGACGAGGTGCTCGCCCTGCTCGACACCGCGGACACGCTCGACCGGCTGGCCGAGGCCACCCCCGGCCTGACCGGGCCGCCCCCGCGCATCACCCGGATCGCGCTCACCCCCGACTTCCACAAGGGCGCCGGGGTCCCGATCGGCACCGTCGTCCAGACCGAGGGCGCGCTGCTCCCGCAGGCGGTGGGCAACGACGTCAACTGCGGGATGCGGCTGGAGACCACGGGACTCCCGGTCGACCGGGTCAGGCCCCGGCTGGCCGCGCTGGAGCGGCGGCTACGGCACCTGTTCTTCGAGGGAGGACGGCGGATCGCGCTGCGCCCGGCCCAGCGCGAGGCGCTGCTGCGCGAGGGGCTGCCGGGGCTGCTGCACACCGCCGGCGCCGACTGGGCCGGGCTGCGTCCCGAGGACGCCGCCGACACCGGCCGGGCGCACGCCGCGGCGTTCCCCGCGAGCGGCGCGGACGCCTTCGCTGACTGGGTCCGTGGCAGCGGCGGGGCCGGCCATGACGGCATCATCGGCGGGGTCGGCGGCGGCAACCACTTCGCCGAACTGCAGTACGTCTCGGCCGTGCACGACGCGCGGGCCGCGTACGCCTGGGGGCTGACGCCCGGCACGGTGGTGACGATGGTGCACAGCGGCTCGCTGGCGCTCGGCCACCAGGCCGGGGCCACCGCCCTGGACGGGCTGCGGTCCTCCTGGCCAGCCGGCCTGCCCCGGCCGCGCAACAAGATCCTGCCGTTCCTGCCCGGCGCCGACCCGGACGCGCCGGCGTCCCGGGCGCTGCGACGCTACCTGGACGCGTTCGGCAACGCGGCCAACTTCGCGCTCGGCAACCGCTTCTTTTTGTCCCTGATGATGCGGCGCGGGCTGGCGGCCGAGTGCGGCGACCCGGCCGCCCGCGTGGTGTACGACGCGCCGCACAACCTGTTCTGGCAGGACGGCGCCCGGACGGTGCACCGCAAGGGCGCCACCCCGGCCGGGGGGTACGCGGCGACGGCGGGCGGCCCGTACGCGATGTGGGGCGAGCCGGTGATCGTACCGGGCTCGATGGGCGCGGCCAGCTTCGTGCTGCGCGGCCTGGGCAACGCGCGCACCCTGGCCAGCGCCTGTCACGGCGCGGGCCGGCGGGTGCCGCGCGGGGCCACGGCACGGGCGGGGGACGCCGAACTGGACGCGTTCCTGCGGGAGTTCCGGGTGGTCACCCCGCTGGACCCCGGCGACCCGGCGGTGGCCCGGCGGCGCGACGTCATCGCGGCCTGGCGGCGCGACCTCAAGCAGGAGGCGCCCTGGGCCTACAAGGACATCGGGCCGGTGGTGTCGAGCCTGCGGGCGGCGGAGGTCGCCGAGCCGGTCGCCGAGTTGCGGCCGCTGCTGACCGTCAAGGGATGAGCCCGGCCGATGACGGCGGCGTCCGCCCGGTCTCGCCGGTTCGGCGGCCGGGCGGGCCGTCAGGCCGCGCTGCCCCGCTCGGTGGCGGTCGCGAAGGCCGCGCGCAGCCGTCCAATCGCGAACTCGCGGGCGCGCAGCCCGTCGTCGAAGATCTCCGGCAGCAGGAAGAAGGAGTGCACCATCCCGGCGTAGCAGCGATGCGCCACGTCCACCCCGGCCTCGGCCAGCCGCGTCGCGTACGCGTCGCCTTCGTCCCGCAGCACGTCGCACTCCGCCGTGACGACCGTGGCGGGGGCGAGACCGCCCAGGTCGGGGGCGCGCAGCGGGGCCAGCAGCGGGTCGCGGCGATCGGCCCCGGCCGCGTACAGGTCGGTGAACCGGATCATGGTCTCGGCGTCGAGGCCGTGACCCCGGCCGTACGCGGCGTAGCTGGCGGTGTCGAACGCGGCGTCGGTGACCGGGTAGACCAGCAGCTGGTGGGCCAGGGGCAGGCCCTCGTCCCGGGCCCGCAGCGCGGTGACCGCCGCCAGGTTGCCGCCGGCACTGTCGCCCGCGACCGCCACCGTCCGCGGGTCGGCGCCATAGCGCTCCGGCCGGGCCACCACATCGGCGGTGACCGCCCACGCGTCCTCCACCGCGGCCGGGAAGGGGTGCTCGGGGGCCAGCCGGTAGCCGACGTTCAGCACCACGCAGCCGGCACCCGCGGCGAGTTCCCGGCAGGTGGCGTCCACGCTGTCGATGTCACCGATCACCCAGCCGCCGCCGTGGAAGTAGACCAGGGCGGGCAGCGGCCCGGTGCCGGACGGCTCGGGGCGGTACAGCCGCACCGGGATCTCACCGCCCGGGCCGGGCACCGTCAGGTCGGCCACCTGGGGCAGTTCCCGGCACTCTCCCCGGTACGGTTCGCGCCGGGCGTGGCCGCCGCGCATATCCGCCACCGTGGGCAGGTTCTCCGCGCTGCTTCCCCAGGCGGCGAGCAGGTCCAGGAACCGTGCTGTCTGCGGGTGCAGGGCCAACCGACGCCTCCATCGCGTGCGGAACGGATGATCTCGACTTTATATCCGCACCGGGCGCCGTCATTCGTCTGACCTGGTCCGCTCGGCGGCCCGGTCACGCAGGAAGTCCGCGGTGCCGGGGTCGGCCGGGTAGAAGGACTCGATCGCCAGCTCGGCCACGGTGATGTCGATCGGTGTCCCGAACGTCGCGATGGTGGTGAGGAAGGACAGCTCGCGGCCGTCGATCCGCAGCCGCAGCGGGACCACCACGTCACCGCCGGAGGCCGGCACCCCGGCCGTCCCGGCCCGGTCGCCCGGGTAGTCGCGCAGTTCCCGGTAGAGGTCGGTGAGCGCCGCGTCGGCGGTCAGCGCGACATGGCGGCGCACCCGGCCGATCATGTGCGCGCGCCACTCCCCCAGGTTCACGATGTGCCGGGCCAGGCCGTCGGGATGCATGCTCAACCGCAGCACGTTCAGCGGCGGCTCCAGCAGTTCGGGCGGCGCGCCCTCCAGGAAGAAGCCGGCCGCCGCGTTGGCGTCGATCAGGTTCCAGAACCGGTCGACCACCACCGCCGGATACGGCTCGTGCCCGGCCAGCACCTGTCGCAGCGCCACCCGCACCGCGTCCATCCTCGGCTCCTCGATCGGGGTCTCGGCGTAGACCGGTGCGTATCCGGCCGCGACCAGGAGCAGGTTACGGTCGCGCAGCGGCACGTCGAGGTGCTCGGCCAGGCGCAGCACCATCGCCCGGCTGGGTGCCGACCGGCCGGTCTCCACGAAGCTCAGGTGCCGGGTGGACACGTCGGCCTCGGCGGCCAGTTCGAGCTGGCTGAGCCGGCGGCGCTGCCGCCAGGCCCGCAGCCGCTCGCCGACCGGGCGGGTGTCCTGGAGCGCGTTCTGGAGTGAGTCGGTCGTCATCGCGTGCGACGGTATCCGGCCGGTCGGCCGCGCGCCCATGACGTGGGAGGTAACGCCCGCCGCCTTTACGTTGTAGATTCCTAAAGGCTCAGGTTGAGCTCGCGCAGTTCCCGGCGCGACGAGACGCCGAGCTTCGGATAGGCCTTGTAGAGGTGGTACTCCACCGTCCGAGGGCTGAGGAAAAGCTGCGCCGCGATGTCCCGGCTGCTGGTCCCGGCCGCGGCCAGCCGGACGACCTGGAGCTCCTGCGAGGTGAGCCGGTCGAGCGGGCCGGGGGCGGGCCGGCCGGCTGCCGTCTCCCCCGTCGCCCGCAGCTCCGCGCGGGTCCGCTCGGCCCAGGGGACGGCGCCCAACCGCTCGAAGACCTCCAGCGCCGACCGCAGCCGGTACCGGGCATCCGACCGGCGGCGGGCACGGCGCAGCCACTCGCCGTACAGCAGCTCGGTCCGGGCCCGCTCGAACGGCCGCCCGCCCTTCTCGTGCAACCGCACGGCCTCGGCGTACGGCTGCTCCTCATCGCCCAGGATCGCCCGCGAGCGCAGCGCCACCGCCTGCGCCCAGGACCGGCCGCCGCCGGCCCGCGCCCAGGACTCGAACCGGCGCAACGGCTCCTCCGCCCGCTCCGGCAGGCCCGCCCGGACCGCCGCCTCCACCTGGTCCGCGGCCGCCGGCACCGGGATCGCGGTGCGCCCGGTCCCGCCGGACCAGGCCCCCTCCAACTCGCGCAGCGCCACCTCGTACCGGCCCAGGCCGAGGTCGAGCACGCCCAGCACGGCGGCCGCCTCCGGCAGGCCCGCCGCCAGCTCCCGGCACCGTTCCTCGTCGCCTTCGATCGCCGCGATCCGCGCGGCGGCGCCGACGAGCCGGCCGGTCCGGTGCCCGAACCCGATGTCCCGGGCGATCTCGGCGGCCTCGGAGAGGCCCGCGGCGGCGTCCCGGTGCAGCCCGACCGCCACCTGCGCCCGGGCCAGGGCGCACAGCGCGCCGGGCAGTTCCCCGGCCAGGCCCAGCCGCCGGTACCGGGCCACCATGACCGTCGCGTGCTCCAGTGCGGCCTCGTCGTCGCCCAGCAGCAGGGCCGCGTCGACGGCGCGCATCCCCTCGGTCCCGTCCTCGCACTTCGACTCCAGCGGCCGGGCGACGAACTCGGCCAGCAGGGGCAGCCCGCGCCCGTAGTCGCCGCCCACCAGATGGGCCATGCCCTCGACCACGGGATCGGGCCGCCCGGCCGCGCGCAGCCGTGCCGCCGCCGTGCGGACCGCTCCGGGGTCGCCGGCGGACCAACCGTAGGCGGCCCCGGTGCGCAGCATCGACGCGGCCGTCCCGGGGTCCGTCCGCTCCGCGTGATCAATCAGCAGGCGGGCCGCCTCGCGCGGCTCGCCCTCCTCGAACTCGACGGCCGCCTGCACCACGGCCAGCCGGGCCCGCTCCGGCGGCGACTCCAGCAGGCCGGTGGCCCGGCCCGCCAGCTCGCCCGCCTGGCCGATCCGCCCGGCACGCATCGCCATGGCCGCCGCCTCGGCCAGCCGCCGGCCACGCGCGTCCGGTTCCGGCGACAGATCGGCCGCCTGGAGGTAGCACATGGCGGCCACCTCGTACGCGGTCCGGTCGCGGGCCCGCTCGGCCCGTGCCGCCACCTCGGCCGCCACGCCCTCGTCGGGCACCGGCTGGGACGCCGCCAGATGCACCGCGCGGCAGTCGGGCTCGCTGGCCGTGTCGGCCAGCGCCCGGTGCACGGTGAGCCGCCCGGCGAGCGGAGCCGCCTGGTAGGCGGCGGAGCGGATCAGCGGGTGCCGGAACTCCAGCATGCCGCCGGTCACCCGCAGCAGGCCCGCCCGCTCGGCGTCCCCCAGGTGCTCGACTCCGACGCCGAGCACCTGGCCGGCGTCCACCATAGCGGGCAGGTACCCCCGACCCTCCGCCGCGGCGATCAGCGCCATCAGCCGGGTCTTCTCGGGCAGCCGGTCGATCCGGGCCTGGAATCCCGCCAGCACCCGCTCGGTGACCGGCAGCGGCGCGGCGTCCCCCGGCCCCGTGCCGAACTCCAGCAGGGCCAGGGGGAAGCCCCTGGCCTCCCCGATGATCCGGTCGCGCGCCTCCGGCGACACACCGCGGTCGGTGAGCAGCCGGACCGCGTCCGCCCGGCCCAGCGGCGACGGCCTCAGCTCCGGCAGGCCGGGGGCGGGGAAGCCGTCGTCCCTGGCGGCGAAGATCATGACGATGCCCTCGGCGGCGATCCGCCGGGCCGCGAACAGCAGGGCGTCCGCGCTCGCCTGGTCGAGCCACTGCGCGTCGTCAATCACGCAGAGCAGCGGGTTCTCCTCGGCGAGTGCGGCGAACAGGGTGAGCAGGGCCAGCCCGGTGAGGAAGCCGTCCCGCCCGGGCGAGCCGTTCAGGCCGAGCGCGGCGCGCAGCGCGGTCGCCTGCGGGGTGGGCAGCGCGTCGAGCCCGTCCCGCACCGGCCACAGCAGCTGGTGCAGCCCGGCGAACGCCATGTCGGCCTCGCGCTCCACCGCGACCGCCCGGAGCACCCGGGTACCGGGCGCGGCCGCCGCGTGGTCGAGCAGCGCGGACTTGCCGATCCCCGCCTCGCCGCGCAGCACCAGGGCCCCGCTCCGGCGCTCCTGCGCCCCGGCGACCAGCCGGTCGATCTCCGTCAGCTCCGCGTCACGCCCGTACAGCACCCCTCAAAACTACGGGCACGACTCCCGAAACTGTACGGATTCAGGGTGCGCCGTCCGGTTCCTAGCGTCAGAACCAGCGATTTCAGCCAAGGAGGAAAGAACGTGGAGAACCTTTTCGCACCCGTCGGCATCGGGAAGCTGGAGCTGCCCAGCCGGCTGGTGATGGCGCCGATGACCCGCAGCCGGGCCGCCGGCGGGCTGGTCGGCGCGCTGACGGCCGAGTACTACGCGCAACGGGCGGGCGCCGGGCTGATCGTCACCGAGGGCACCCAGCCCAGCGTGATCGGGCAGGGCTACATCGACACCCCCGGGCTGCACTCCGCCGAGCAGATCCGGGCGTGGCGGCAGGTGACCGGCGCCGTACACGCCGCCGGCGGGCGGATCTTCGCCCAGCTGATGCACGCCGGGCGGATCGGCCACCCCGCCCTCTACCCGGACGGCGCGCTGCCCGTGGCACCCTCGCCGATCGCCTCGGGCGAGCAGTTGTTCACGGGTGCGGAGATGCTCGACCACCCCGTCCCCCGGGAGATGACCGCGGAGGACATCGACCAGACCGTCCAGGACTTCGCCGCCGCCGCCCGCAACGCGATCGAGGCCGGCTTCGACGGGGTGGAACTGCACGGCGGCAACGGCTACCTGATCCAGCAGTTCCTCGCCGACAACACCAACCGGCGGACCGATGGGTACGGCGGTCCGGTGCGGAACCGGATCAGGTTCGCCGTCGAGGCCGTCCGGGCGGTGAGCGAGGCGATCGGCGCGCAGCGGACCGCGCTGCGGGTGTCGCCGGGCGTCCCGGCCAACGGCATCGCCGAGAGCGACCCCGCCGAGGTGTACCCCGCACTGGCCGGCGCCCTGGCGGCCCACGACCTGGCGTACCTGCACGTGGTGGAGACGATGAACCGCGACGTCACGCGGCGGATCAGGGACGCCTGGCCGGGCACCCTGATCCTCAACCCGCACCCGACCCCGGGCTCCTACCCGGCGGACGTGGAGACGGCCGCCGCGGCCCTCACCGAGGGGGTGGCCGACGCGGTCAGCCTCGGCGAGCTCTGGCTGGCCAACCCGGACCTGCCGGCCCGGATCAGGGCCGGCGGCCCGTACAACGAGGCCGACCGCGCCACCTTCTACGGTGGCGACCACCGGGGTTACACCGACTACCCGGCGCTGGAGGGGTGAGTGCCGGCCGGGCGGCCCTGGCCGGGCCGCCCGGTCAGACCTTGCGCCACTGTGGGATCCAGGCGCCGTCCTCGATCGTGTAGTCGCCGAACAGGGCGGGGGCCTCGGCGCGGAGCAGTTCGCCGATCCGGCCGAACAGCAGCCGGATCTCCTCCTCGGCCCCGGCGGCGGTGCGCGCCTCGAGGGTGTGCCGCAGGGTGCGGACGTTGGCCGTCCACACCAGGCCGGTCGCCACGCCCTCGGGGGCGAAGCGCCGCATGAAGGAGGTCTTGTGCTTCTTCTCCGCGAACGGCACACCCTCCTCGTCGAGACCGAAGTGGCCGGCCATCCAGCCCTGGAACTCCTCCATCTGCTCCAGCAGCGCGGTGGCCCGCTTCATCAGCTCGGCGTCCTCCCGGGCCCACTCGGGGA
This sequence comes from Actinomadura craniellae, assembly GCF_003289645.1. Taxonomy (GTDB): domain Bacteria; phylum Actinomycetota; class Actinomycetes; order Streptosporangiales; family Streptosporangiaceae; genus Actinomadura_D; species Actinomadura_D craniellae. The sequence goes on from NZ_QLYX01000021.1 coordinate 62,011, forward strand.
ACCAGAAGGGGATGTCCTGGAGCCGGACGAACCGCAGCGACTCCTGCGAGATGGCCACCCCGGGGCGGTGCCGGGCGAGCTCGTGGGTGAGCACCCGGCTGACGTTGTGCAGCACGAAGCTGAAGCTGACGTGCTCCAGCACCGAGCCGTGCATGCTGCGCAGGATGTTCTGCAGGTACTGCGTCTGGTCGGTGCGGACCCGGCTGACGTTGGGGTTGAGCCCCGGCTCCCAGGAGCGGTAGCACAGCCGGCCGGCGAACTCGGCCAGGTTCTGCGGGTCGTTCAGCTCGGCGTCCAGGTCTCCCCGGTCGAACCGCTCCAGCCAGCTCTCCCCGCCCACGTCCCGCAGGTAGCGCGCCAGCTCCTCGTAGTCCAACTCGGGCCGCGCGACCAGGAACACCTCGGGCTCGACGCTCTTCACCTGCAACTCCCCCACCGATCGATGTACTGCCCCGCCACTGTAGTGGCCGGATACACCGACGCCCGCCCGGAGGTTCTCCGGGCGGGCGGCGGCGGTATCGGACTGGGCGGCGTCGAGGTGCCGGACAGGGTCCGGGCGTCAAGGATTGAAGATGCTGACGCCGCCGGGGCCGACCAGGAAGCCGATCACGATCAGGACGATCCCGAAGATCAGTTCCTTGCGGGCAATGATCACGTAGATACCGGCGATGATCAGCGCCACCGCGATGAGCCAGAGCAGAGTAATCATGGCGACGGGTTGCCCGTGACCGACCACCACAAACCGCACCCCGCTCGCGGATGTCCCAAATTATGCCTTCGACATGTCCGAAACTCCGGCGGCAACGCCCTCCCGCTCCCGGCACAGCCGCAGGACGTTGGCGACGATCCGGTGCCCCGACCGGCCGGCCGCGGTCAGGATGGACTCCGGATGGAACTGCACCGCCCAGCGCCGCCGCGCCGGATCCTCGATCGCCATCACCACGTCCCCGGTGAGCGCGGTGACCTGGAAGCCGCGCACCCGGTCCGGGGTCGCGTGCAGCGAGTGGTACCGGGCGGCGGTGAACTCGTCGGGCAGCCCGGCCAGCAGCGCGCCGCCGGTCACCTTCACCTGGCCGGGCTTGCCGTGCCACGGCTCGGGCAGCAGCCCCAGTTCCCCGCCCGCGTGCTCGACCATCGCCTGCAGGCCCAGGCAGACGCCGAACACCGGCAGCGCCCGGGCGTCGAGCGCGTCCAGCAGGGTGGCGGTGTCGAAGTCCGCGGGACGGCCGGGGCCGGGCGAAAGGACCACCAGATCGGGCCGCACCTCGTCGAGCATCCGGACGGGAAAGCCGTGCCGCAGCGTGGTGACCTGGGCGTCCTGCTGACGGAAGTAGTCGGCCAGGGTGTTGACGAAGGAGTCCTCGTGGTCGACCAGCAGCACGGTCAGGCCCGCGCCGGCGCGCTCTTCCGGGTCCGCCGGCTCGGCGGGGGCGGCGGTCGCGTTCGCCGCGGACAGCGCCCGCAGCAGCGCGCTGGCCTTGAGGTGGGTCTCCCGCTCCTCCTCCTCGGGGTCGGAGTCGTACAGCAGGGTCGCCCCGGCGCGCACCGTCGCCACCCCGTCGCGGATCTGGGCGGTGCGCAGGGTCAGGCCGGTGTTCATCGAGCCGTCGAAGCCGACATGGCCGACCGCGCCGCCGTACCAGCGGCGCGGGGAGTCCTCCTGGTCCTCGATGAACTGCATCGCCCAGGTCTTGGGTGCCCCGGTCACGGTGACCGCCCACATGTGGGTGAGGAAGGCGTCCAGCGCGTCCAGCCCAGGACGCAGCCGGCCCTCGATGTGGTCCACGGTGTGGATCAGCCGGGAGTACATCTCGATCTGCCGCCGGCCGAGAACCCGCACGCTGCCGGGCACGCACACCCGCGACTTGTCGTTGCGGTCGACGTCGGTGCACATGGTCAGCTCCGACTCGTCCTTGGCCGACGACAGGATGGTGCGGATCTGCTCGGCGTCCTCCAGCGCGTCGCCGCCGCGCGCGATGGTGCCGGCGATCGGGCAGGTCTCGACCCGGTCACCGGTCACCCGGACGAACATCTCCGGCGACGCGCCGACGAGGTACTCCCCCTCCCCCAGGTTGAACAGGAACTCGTAGGGGGCGGGGTTGGTCTCGCGGAGCCGTTCGAAGAACGCCACCGGCGAATCGCACCGCCCGTACATGGCGTGCCCCGGGGTCACCTCGAACAGGTCGCCCCGGATGAACTTCTCCTTGGCGTCCCGCACCATCTGCGCGTAGACGCCGGGCACCGGCTGGCCGGGAAGCTCGCCCGCCGCCGGGACCGGGGTGGGCTCGGTGGCCCGGGGCACGCCCGCGGTGGAGGCCGCACCGACGGCGAAGTCGTAGGACACCCGATGCGAGGTCTCCCGCTTGCGGTCGACCACGATGATCTCGTCGGCCAGGTGGAGGACGAGGTCGCGCTGGTCGGCGGGGCGCTCGTGGTTCACCCGCAGCGGCTCGAACTGCAGCGACAGGTCGTAGCCGAAGGCCCCGTACAGGCCCAGGTGCGGGTCGTCGCAGCGGAACAGGTCGATCACGGCGCGCAGCGCGGTGAAGACGGTGGGCTGCCGGCTGCGCTCCTCCTCGGGGAAGAACTCCTCGGTGGGCGGGACGAACACCTCGAACCGCCCGGCCTCGTCGGCGGTGACCTGGCCGGTGCCGCGCAGCACGGCGGCCAGCGCGGGGAGCAGCACCCGGCCCCGCTCGTTGAGCGCGTGCGCGCCAATGGTCCGGCCCCGGGCGACGATCTCCAGGCAGGGGTCGACGTAGGCCAGGTGCCAGCGGCTGTAACGGCCCGGGTACTCCATGCCGGAGCTGAGCACCCCGCCGCGCCGCTCCCCCACCGCGGCGACGAGGGTGTTGAGCAGCTCGGACTTGCGTTCGGAGGCGACCGGGACGGCGGTACGGGTCACCCGCACACCGCCCGCAGTCAGATATTCAGACGTTTCGGGCTTGTTCATTTCCACCGCGGTGGCCCCTCGTTAGGGCCCTCTCCCGGCCGGAAAGCAGAAACGACCGCCGGGTGAGGGCGATCGCCTGGTTGGTCGGGAAGGCTCGGACCGGCGTCGCCTCAGCGACGCCACCACTGGCGCATCCCGGTTCGCATGGTGGCCAGATTATCTGCTGGGGCGGGCGGTCGCCAGCGCCCGGCGTGGCGGCCCCTGGCCGGAACCGGCTCCGCCCGGTTACAGCGGCGACATCGCCGACGGGAGCCCGTGCGGCGGGTCCCCCGCGGAGAAGGGGCGGAGCCCGGCGGCGGCCGGCAGTCCCTCCAGGACCAGGTCGGTCAGGCCGCCGACGACCGTCTCCAGCGGCACGTCGGGGTGGTCGAGCCACCAGTCGCCGGCGGTCTGCACCATGCCGACCACGGCGTGCCCCCACACGTAGCCCCGGTTCCGGTCGGGCAGGGCCCCCTCGGAGATCATCAGTTCGCCCAGTTCCCGGGCGAGGCTGCGGATCACGGTGCCCATCGCGCTGTGGGTGGCGGCGTCCTCGGCGCTGGCGCGGTGCATCAGGAACCGGTACAGCTGGGGATTGGCGGAGATCATCGACAGGTAGATCTCGATCGTCGACCTGGTCCGCTCCCGCATGTCGCCCGGCCCGGAGAACCCCGAACTGACCATTTCGATCAGCTTGCGGGTGTGCCGTTCGGCCAGTGCCTGGTACAGCCCGCTCTTGTCCCCGAAGTGCCGGTAGAGGATCGGCTTGCTGATGCCCGCCTCCGCGGCGATGGCGGCCATCGACGCCTCCGGGCCCTCCCGCTGGATGACCCGGTCGGCGGCTTCGAGCAGGGTGCGGCGGCGGTCGGGGTCACGCCCCGACCGCGCCGCGGCCCTGTCCCTACGTTCCATGAGATCACCACCGTACCCGGGGCGGATTCCGGGCTCGCGGCCTCTATCTCCGTCGTGACGACTTGTCACCTAACCGGAATCACCGAACGGGCAGGCCGGTGACCGTTCTCCCGATCACCAGGCGCTGGATCTCCGAGGTGCCCTCGAAGATCGTGAAGATCTTCGCGTCCCGGTGCATCCGCTCCACGGGGTAGTCGCGGGTGTAGCCGTTGCCGCCGAGGATCTGGATGGCCTCGTCGGTGACCCGGACGGCCGTCTCGCTGGCGAACAGCTTGGCCATCGAGCCCTCGGCGCTGTTGAACTCCTTGCCGGAGCGGGCCATCCAGGCGGCCCGCCACACCAGCAGCCGGGAGGCGTCGACGGCGGTCTTCATGTCCGCCAGCTTGAACGCCAGCCCCTGGAAGTCGCCGATCTTGCGGCCGAACTGCTCCCGCTCCCGGGAGTACTCCAGGGCGTACTCGTAGGCGGCGCGGGCCACCCCGACCGCCATCGCGCCCACGCTGGGCCGGGTGGTCTCGAAGGTCTTCAGCGCGGCCTGGCCGCCCGCCTTGCGGCCCTCGCGGACCCGGGCGATCCGCTCCTCGAACTTCTCCATGCCGCCCACGATCAGCCCGGCCGGGATGCGCACGTCGTCGAGGACCACCTCGGCGGTGTGCGAGGCGCGAATGCCGTGCTTCTTGAACTTCTGCCCCTGGGACAGCCCGGGGGTGTGCGGCGGGATGATGAAGCTGGCCTGGCCCCGGCTGCCCAGGTCGGGGTGGACCGAGGCGACCACCACGTGGACGTCGGCGATGCCGCCGTTGGTGGCCCAGGTCTTGGTGCCGTTGAGCACCCACTCCTTGGCGGCCTCGTCGTACACCGCGCGGGTGCGGATGGCGCCGACGTCGCTGCCCGCGTCGGGCTCGGAGGCGCAGAAGGCGCCCAGGTGCACGTCGTCGACGGTGCCGAACATCTGCGGGATCCACTCGAGGATCTGCTCGGTGGTGCCGACCGCCGCCACCGAGGCCGCCGCCAGGCCGGTGCCGACGATGGAGAGCGCGATGCCGGCGTCGCCCCAGAACAGCTCCTCGAACGCCACCGGGATGCCCAGGCCGCTCTCCTCCAGCCACTGGTTGGCGAAGAAGTCCATCGAATAGAGGCCGATCTTGGCCGCCTGCTGGATGATCGGCCAGGGAGTCTCCTCCCGCTCGTCCCACTCCTCGGCGGCCGGCCGGACCACGTCCCGGGCGAACTCGTGCACCCACTGCTGGACGTCGAGGACGTCCTCACTCGGTTCGAGCGAGAAACCCGTTGCCTCGCTGCTCGACATATTTATTGACCCCTTCTCCAATACATGTGTTACCAACGGTAGCAGGGCGGCCGTTACCAGAGAGTAATGATGTGACGAGCATCACAGTAACCCGAATCATGCTCCGAGAACGCGACGCGCGGCCATGCCCTGCTCAGGGCATGGCCGCGCGCGTAATGAGCGGGTTTTCAGGAAAGGATCGAGCGCCGGGAGTCCGTGTAGGCGGGGATGCCGATCATCGGCGGGCGCTCGTCGACCTGGACGTCGCTGACCTGGACGTCGTGGCCGCCGACCCCGCCGGCGTCCCGGCGGAACTGCGTCAGCTCGGTCGCCGGCGCCTCCAGGGGCATCATCCGGCCGTGCCGCTGCAACCGGGACCAGGAGGTCAGCAGGATCTGGCTGGACATCGCGCCGAGCGCCTGGGTGGACTGGTGGGAATGCACCCGCCGGCCGAGGTCGACCTGGGCCAGCGCGTCGAGACCGGCGGTCTGGAAGACGTCGAGCAGCAGCCCGAGCTCCACGCCGTACCCGGTGACGAAGGGCAGCCGTTCCAGCAGCGAGCGGCGGCCCGCGTACTCACCGCCCAGCGGTTGGATCACCCCGGCGAGCAGCGGCCAGTGCAAGTTGATCAGCGGGCGGGCCACGAGTTCGGTGACCCGGCCGCCGCCGCCCTCCACCCGGTCCGACCCGGTGATCAGCGGCCGCTCGTAACAGCCCTTGACGTAGCCCACCTCCGGGTCGTTGAGCAGCGGGCCCAGCAGGCCCGTCACATAGGAGGAGGTGAAGCTGCGCAGGTCGGCGTCGACGAAAACGATGATGTCGCCCCGGGTGACGGCGAGCGACTTCCACAGCGCCTCCCCCTTGCCGGACATCCGGGGCAGGTGGGGAAGGATGGCGTCCTGCGCGGCGACCTCCGCGCCGGCCGCCGCGGCGACGGCGGCGGTGCCGTCGGTCGAGCACGAGTCGATCACCATGATCTGGTCGACCAGCGGGACCCGCTCGACCAGTTCGCGGCGGATCTCCGCCACGATCGAGCCGACGGTCTCCTCCTCGTTGCGGGCGGGGAGCACCACGCTGATCAGGTTCGCCCCCTTGGCCGCGAGCAGTTTCTCGACCGGCCAATCAGACGCCGCACTCGTGCGGCGATGCATCCACATCGCGACCTCGGGCAGCACACGTCCTCCTTCGGTTACGAACCGCTTCCATCTATAGGAAACGCCACGTCACCGCCGATAATTCACTGGACCGTTTGAACCCGAGCAATCGACCCAAGAAGTTAACACTCGGACAACACACCCGATATCCGGGCAACCGGAACCTATCTCCGGCAGGGCGGGCTCAGCGACCGGACAGGGCCGCGTGCCGGTCCAGGAACTCGTAGACGTCCGCCTCGTCCACGCCGGGGAAGGCGCCGGGCGGCAGCACCGACAGCACGTGCGAGTGCGCCCGGGCCGACGGCCAGGCCATGCCCTGCCACCGCTGGGCCAGTTCGGCGGGCGGGCGCTGGCAGCAGTCGCCGTCGGGGCAGGCCGACTTCACCCGGTTGGTGGTCTCGCGGCCGCGGAACCAGCGCGAGTCCTCGAACCGCACGCCCAGCGTGATCGCGAAGTCGCGCTCGTGGCTGGGGTCGATGTGCGACAGGCACCAGTAGGTACCCGTCGGTGTGTCGGTGTACTGGTAGTAGACCGAGAACCGGTCGTCGGCGGCGAAGACGTGCCGCCCGGCCCACTCCCGGCACATCCGCTGCCCCTCGATCGCGCCGTCCTCGTCCGCCGGGAGCACCAGGCCGTCGTTGGCGTAGGCCTTGTAGATCGTGCCGCTCTCGTCGTTCTTGGTGAAGTGCACCTGCAGGCCCAGGTGGTGGGTGGCCATGTTGGTGAACCGGTGCGCGGCCATCTCGTAGGAGACCGAGAACACGTCGGCCAGGTCCTCCACCGACAGCTCCCGGTTGGCCTTGGCCTCCCCCAGGTAGGACACCACGGTGGACTCGGGCAGCAGCATCGCCGCGGCGAAGTAGTTGGCCTCCACCCGCTGCCGCAGGAAGTCGGCGAAGTCGCGGGGCACGTCGTGGTCGAGCGCGATGTGCCCGAGCGTCTGCAGCAGGATGGTGCGGGGCGTGTGCATGCCCAGTTGCTCGCGCTCCAGGTAGATGCGCCGGTTGCGCAGGTCGGTGATCGACCGCACCGAGCGCGGCAGGTCCTGGACGTAGCGCAGGGTGAAGCCGAAGTGCGAGACCAAGGCCATCAGCGTGCCCTGCGAGACGGCGCCGCCCCGGTAGCCGGCCGCGTCGAGGGTCTGCGCAGCCACCCGCTCGATCTCGCCGTAGTAGTTGCCCCGCTCCCGCATCTCGGTGCGCAGCGCCGCGTTGGCCTTGCGCGCCTCCTCGGGGCTGGCGGTGGGCTTGGTCCGGCTGCGCCGCAGTTCCGTGAAGAGCGCGAGGATGTGCTCGATCACGTCGTTGGGCATCCGCTTGCTGACCTTGAGGTAGGGCACGCCCAGCGTCCGGTAGAGCGGGTCGCGCTGCGCCTCCTCCAGCGCGATCTCCAGTTGGGCGCGGCGGCTGGGCGGCTGCTTGCGGAGCAGTTCCTCGACCGGGACCTCCAGCGCCGCCGCCAGCGCCTGCAGCAGCGAGAGCTTGGGCTCGCGCCGCCCGTTCTCCAGCAGGGACAGCTGGGACGGGGCCCGGCCGACGCGCTCGCCCAGGTCCGCCAGGGTCAGGCCGCGGCTGCGCCGCAGATGCCGCAGCCGCTGCCCGAAGGTGACGAGGTCCACGTCTCCGACGTCGCCTATGCCGTCCATTCCGCCTACTCCACCCGTCAACTTGAGGGGTTCTTCCGAACGCAAGCTCGACACAGGTTGATAGTAGCGGAAATTATTCAGATCTTCTGTTACTCACCAGTTCGGTTAGACCCGGGCATACGGGCAGACTCCATGGCAAGCACCCAGGGGACGACAGAGCAGGGAGTGACCGACATGAGCGACAGTCGCCTCAAGGGCGCCGCGCAGGAGCTGCAGCGCCAGTGGGAGACCGACCCGCGGTGGCAGGGCATCGAGCGGACCTACTCGGCCGAAGAGGTCATCAAGCTCCGCGGCTCGGTGCAGGAGGAGTTCACCCTCGCCCGGCTCGGAGCCGAACGGCTCTGGAAGCTGCTGCACGAAGAGGACTACATCAACGCCCTCGGCGCGCTCACCGGAAACCAGGCCGTCCAGCAGGTGAAGGCCGGCCTCAAGGCCATCTACCTGTCGGGCTGGCAGGTCGCGGGCGACGCCAACCTGGCCGGGCAGACCTACCCGGACCAGAGCATCTACCCGGCCAACTCCGTGCCCGCCGTCGTGCGCCGCATCAACAACGCGCTGCTGCGCGCCGACCAGATCCAGTGGTCGGAGGGCAAGGGCGACACGCACTGGATGGTGCCGATCGTCGCCGACGCCGAGGCCGGCTTCGGCGGGGTGCTGAACGCCTTCGAGCTGATGAAGGGCATGATCGCCGCCGGTGCCGCGGGCGTGCACTGGGAGGACCAACTGGCCTCCGAGAAGAAGTGCGGCCACCTCGGCGGGAAGGTCCTGATCCCGACCGGCCAGCACGTCAAGACCCTCAACGCGGCCCGGCTGGCGGCCGACATCTCCGGTGTCTCCAGCCTGATCGTCGCGCGGACCGACGCCGAGGCCGCGACCCTGATCACCACGGACGTGGACGAGCGGGACCGCGAGTTCATCACCGGCGAGCGCACCCCCGAGGGCTTCTACCACGTCCGCAACGGCATCGAGCCGTGCATCGCCCGGGCCAAGGCCTACGCGCCCTACTCCGACCTGATCTGGATGGAGACCGGCACGCCGGACCTGGAGGTGGCGCGCCAGTTCGCCGAGGCCGTCAAGGCCGAGTACCCGGACCAGATGCTGGCCTACAACTGCTCGCCCTCCTTCAACTGGAAGAAGCACCTGGACGACGCGACCATCGCGAAGTTCCAGCGCGAGCTCGGCCACATGGGCTTCAAGTTCCAGTTCATCACGCTGGCGGGCTTCCACGCCCTGAACTACTCGATGTTCGACCTGGCGCACGGCTACGCCCGCGAGGGCATGACCGCCTACGTCGACCTGCAGGAGCGCGAGTTCGGCTCGGAGTCGCGCGGCTACACCGCCACCCGCCACCAGCGGGAGGTCGGCACGGGCTACTTCGACCTGGTCAGCACGGCCATCGCGCCGGACTCGTCCACCACGGCCCTGAAGGGCTCCACCGAGGACGAGCAGTTCTTCGATGAGGCTCACTGAGGAGAACGACAACCAGGTCCCCTGAGAGCCGATCACCGCGACCCCGCCCCCCGGCGGTGACCGGCTCGACCGAGGGCCCCTCCGGACCACGCCGCCGGAGGGGCCCTCTTCGTGTCGTCTTACCTGGACGGGCCCACGGGGACGGTTAGGCTTCGTGCCGGTGGGCGTCTATCTGCGGGTCGCGGGATATGCCTTCCGGCGATACTCCACCTACCGGGTGGCCACCGCCTCCGCGGTGGTGACCAACACGGTCTTCGGCTTCCTGCGGGCCTACATCCTGATCGCCCTCTGGCAGGCCCGGCCGCAGCTCGGCGGCTACGACGTCGCCGACGCGGTGGCCTTCTCCTTCCTGACCCAGGCGCTGATCGGTCCCGTGAACGTGTTCGCCGGCAGCCTGGAGCTCACCGGGCGGATCCGCACCGGCGACGTGGCCGTCGACCTGCATCGCCCGGTGGACCTGCAGGGGTGGTGGCTCGCCGACGACCTGGGGCGGGCGGTGTTCGCCCTGGTGTTCCGGGGCGTCCCGACGCTCGCCGCCGGCATGGTCGCGTTCGGGATCCCGCTGCCCGGGCCGGCGACGCTCGCGGCGTTCCTGGGCTCGGCGGCGCTGGCGGTGCTGGTCGGCTTCGCGCTGCGCTACCTGGTGTCGCTGTGCTGCTTCTGGCTCGGCGACGAACGGGGTCTGCACACGGTCTCGACGGTCAGCACGATGTTCTTCTCCGGCATGATCCTGCCGCTGGTGGTCTTCCCCGGCCCGCTGGGCGAGGTTGCCCGGGCGCTGCCGTGGGCGGCGCTCATCCAGGTGCCGGCGGACGTGTTCCTCGGCAGGCACACCGGCACCGGGCTGCTCGGCGTCTACGCCTTCCAGGCGGCCTGGGCGGTGGCCCTGCTGGGCGCCGGCCGGGCGCTGACCCGGGCCGCCCGGCACCGGCTGATGATCCACGGTGGCTGAGGCGCTGCGCGTCTACGCGCTGCTGGCCTGGACCTGGACCCGGGCCGCCGCGCAGTACCCGGTGTCGATGATCATGCTGACCCTGACGACGGTCGCGTTGACGCTGCTCGACCTGGCCGCGATCGCGCTGATCTTCGTGCACACCGACCGGCTGGCCGGGTTCTCCGGGACCGAGGTGATGTTCCTGTACGCGACGTCCCTGGTGCCCTTCGCGATGGCCGACATCGTGCTGGGCACCGCCGAGCGGCTCGGCCAGCACGTCCGGGAGGGCTCCCTGGACACGATGCTGGTCCGCCCGGTCAGCCCGCTGATCCAGCTCGCGACCGAGGACTTCACGCCCCGGCGGCTGGGCAAGCTGCTGCCCGGCGTCGTCGTGCTGGCCGTCGCGCTGGAGCGGGCCGACGTCGACTGGACCCCCGGCCGGATCGTCATGATCCCGCTGATGCTGGTCTCGGGGACGCTCATCTTCGGAGCACTGTGGGTGATCACCGCCGCGTTCCAGTTCGTCGTGGTCGACGGCCGGGAGGCGACGAGTTCGGTGACCTACGGGGGCGCGTTCCTGACCCAGTACCCGATGCACATCTTCGGCCGGGACTTCGTGCGCACGCTGACCTTCGTCCTCCCGCTGGCCTTCGTCAACTGGCAGCCCGCCCTGTACGTGCTGGACCGGCCCGACCCGCACGGCCTGCCCGCCGCCGCCCGGTTCGCCTCGCCCGCGGTCGCCGCGGTGCTGTGCGTGCTCGCCGCGCTGGCCTGGCGGGCCGGGCTGCGCCGCTACCGCTCCACCGGGAACTGAGAGGAGACCCCGAATTGATCGAGATGCGCGACGTCTCCCGCACCTTCGTGATCCGGTCCCGGGACGGGCGGCGGCTGCGCCGCTCGCGCACCGTCGTCCGGGCGGTGGACGGTATCTCCTTCACCATCGGGGCCGGTGAGTTCGTCGGCTACCTCGGCCCCAACGGAGCCGGCAAGTCCACCACGATCAAGATGCTGACCGGCATCCTCGCCGCGTCGGCCGGTTCGGTCCGGGTGGCGGGGCTCGACCCGGCCCGGCAGCGCACCGCGCTGGCCCGGCGGATCGGTGTGGTCTTCGGCCAGCGCACCACGCTCTGGTGGGACCTCCCGCTGCGCGACAGCCTGACCCTGATCCGGCACCTGTACCGGGTCGACGCCGCGGCGCACCGGGCCCGGCTGGCCGAGCTCACCGAGGTGCTCGATCTCGGCCCGTTCCTGGGCACCCCGGTCCGCCAGCTCAGCCTGGGCCAGCGGATGCGCGGCGACCTGGCGGCGGCGCTGCTGCACGACCCGCCGCTGCTGGTGCTCGACGAGCCCACCATCGGCCTCGACGTGATCAGCAAGGCGACGGTGCGGGGCTTCCTGGAGCGCCGCAACGCCGAGCAGGGGACCACGGTCGTGCTGACCACCCACGATCTCGGCGACATCGAGCGGCTGTGCCGCAGGGTCATGGTGATCGACCATGGCCGGCTGGCCTACGACGGCGGGCTCGACCGGCTGCGCGCCACGGCCGGTGCGCAGCGGGTGCTGGTCGTCGACCTGGCCCGGCCGGGCGAGCCCGTCGACCTGCCCGGCGTCTCCGTGATGCGCGTCGAGGGGCCGCGGCAGTGGCTGGCGATCCCGCAGGGGTCGAGCGCGGCGGCCGTGATCGCGGAACTGACCGGCCGGTACGAGGTCCGGGACATCGCGCTGCGCGAGCCGGACATCGAGGACGTGATCACTCGCCTGTACCGGGCCGGGCGCGGCTCCCGGGAGGCGGTTCAGTAGTCGTACCCGGAGTCCTCGCGCTCGCCCCGCCGCCAGCGGCCCGGAGCCCAGGCGGGCATCAGCAGCGCGACCCCCATCAGGGCGAAGACCCCCGAGCCGAGCAGCAGCCGCAACCCGGTGTCGACCTCGCCGTCCGGCGGCACCCGGGTGGACAGGTCGAGGGCCTGGCCGGGATCGGCGAAGAAGTACACCGACCAGGCGATCAGGACGAGCGCCGGGATGAGGGAGGCCAGCGGGGACGCCCACCGGGCCACGATGATCACGCCCAGTACCAGCCCCACCGCGGCCATCACCGCGAACGCCCCGTACAGCCGGGTGGAATCGGAGATCGTCTGATCGAGCGGGTCGAAGGAGTCGGTGGCCCGGGTGTGCCCCCAGGCGGCGCCGTAGGCCAGGGCCGGGGTCAACAGCACCCCGAGGATGAAGCCGAAAACGTGCCGCACCACGCACCACCGTCCGTTTGAACCACTTTTGCAGGTACCGGCAGGCGTGCTGGGTGACCGTGCTGGGTGACCCGGCCGCATGCGCACGTCCTGACGTGGCATGCATCTCACCAGAGGGTCCCGCCCTCGGTAAACCGTAGGGCCTCCTGAAGCGTCTCGCCAGACAAGATCGACATATCAGAAATCACCGTGACGGCCGGGATCGGGTGGACCGGACGCCACGGCCGGCGACGTTTCCAGGGACCTCTGTGACCACACCGCAACCGCACGACACCGCCCGCTTCGGCCGGACCGCCGCCCTCCTCACCCGCGGCATGGACGCGGCGACGGACCTCGCGCTCCTCTCCTTCGCGGTGTGGACGCTGCTCTACCACCTCGGGCTGTGGCTCCGGCCGCCCACCGCGGTGCTGGTGGGCGGGTGGGCCGCGGCGACGGCGGCGATCGCCGCGGGGATGGTGCTGCGGGGCCGCCGCCCCGCCGAAGACACCGGGCCCGCGCAGGACGCCGGGCCGGGGGCGCCCCGGTGGGCGGCCTGGGCCGGGCCCTGCCTGGGGGTGGCCGCCGGGCTGGCGGCGGGATTCCACTCCGCCGGAGTGCCCTGGTGGGTCACCTGCGGGCTCGCCGTCGCCGCCGTCGCCGTCACCGGGTACGCCCTGCGGGGGGCCGGGGCCGGCCCGTTCACGTCCCCCGGGCCCGCGGGCCGGGGCTCGTTCCTGGTCCTGGGTACGGCCCTGGGGTTCGCCGTCGGGTCGCTGTTCATCGTCAACACCGACGCCGACGACGCCTACTTCGTCTCCCGGTCGGTGTGGACCGCCGAGAACGGCCGGATCCCGCTCCGGGACGTGATCTTCAGCCAGGGAACGTACGCTCCCATCTCTGGCGAGCCGCCGGTGGCGTCCTTCGAAGTGTTCGTCGGCGCGCTGGCCCGCCCGCTGGGGATACCCGCGAGTTCGTTCCTCTGGTACGTCGTTCTGCCCGCCGTGGTCTTCCTCGCCGTCTGGGCGCTGTGGCGGCTGGTCCGGGAGTGGGCGCCGCGCCGCGCCGCGCTGTGCTTCGCGCTCGGTGCGGTGTACCTGCTGTGGTCCGGGGCGCACAACGCCTCCCTCGGCTCCTTCCACCTGGTGCGCCTGTGGCAGGGCAAGGCCGTGCTGGTGTCGCTGGTGATCCCGCTGCTGTACGTCTACCTGACCCGGTGGGCCGAGCGCCGGTCGGGTACGGCGCTGGCCCTGGCCGCGGCGGCCGGTGTCGCGGCCACCGGGCTGACCTCCTCGGCCGCGTTCGTGGTGCCGCTGATAACGGCCGCCGTCGCCGGGCCCCTGCTGCTCACCGGCCGGGTCCGGGACGCCGTCGCGGCATGCGCGGCCTCGGCCTACCCCATCGCGGCCGGGTTGGTGGTGATGCTCGGGTACTCCGCCATCGAGGTCGCCGGCAGCTTCCATCCGGCCCCGCGGACCTACTCCTGGATCATGATGACCGGGATCCTGGGCGCGCTCGGCGGCGCCGCGCTGTGGGGCGCGCCCCGGCTGGCCCGCGCCGGCACTCCTGCGATGATCACGGCGGGGGTGGCCGGGGTGACCACCGTACTGATCATTCCCGGTGTGCTCGAACTCGTCCGGGACGCCAGCGGCGCCGGGCCGGTGCTGTGGCGGACGCTGTGGCTCGTCCCCGCCCCGGCGCTGGTCGGTCTGCTGGCCGCGATCCGGCTGCCCGCCGTACCGCGGCTCTCCTGGACGCCGCCCGCCCTGGTCCCCGCCCTGGCCCCCGGGCTGGCGGCCGGTGCGTTGATCCCGCTGGTCGGCACCCCGGTGTGGGCGGAGGAGAACGGCTCCACGGTCGCCGCCCGGCCCGCCTGGAAGGCCGACCCCGGGCGGCTGCGCGCCGCGCGGACGGTGGTGGCCGCGAGCGGCGAGCGGGGCGTGGTGCTCATGCCGCTGGTCTACATGCGGTACGTCCCGGTGATCACCACCCGGGTGAACGCGGTCAGCCCCAACAACCACTACCTGCGGCTCATGCCGGCCCCGCCGGAGTTCACCGAGGATCGGCTGCTGCTCACCCAGATGGTCCGGTCCAAGTACGCTCCCATGCCCACCCCGCAGCGGGCCGCGGACGCGCTGCGGCGCATCGGGGTGACCGTCGCCTGCGCGCGTGCCGACAACCTGCCCGCGCTGGAGCTGCTCCGGTCTGCCGGGTACGGGAACATGATGCACGTCTCCCGGCTGCGGTGCCTGTTCCCCGGGCGCGCGCCCGGATCGCCGGCCGGCTCCTGACGACGGTCGCGGGCAAGCCCTGCTGGCGAGGCCGGGCAAGGGTTTTGATGTGTTTTGTCGGGGCATCGGCGGGAGACCTGCATTCGACTCACGCCAGGAGGCAGACATGTCGACCGCCATCTGGGTCGTCATCGCCGTCGTGGCCGTCCTCGCCGTTGCGGCCATCGTCCTGGTGACGCAGCAGCGGTCCCGCACCGCCCGGCTGCGTGACCGGTTCGGCCCGGAGTACGACCGCGCTCTGGAACAGCACGGAAAGCGCGGCGAGGCCGAGCGCGAGCTCCTCTCCCGGGAGACACGCCACCAGGAACTCGGCGTCCGCCCGCTCGACCCCGCCCAGCAGAAGACGTACCGCGAGCAGTGGACCCAGGTCCAGGAGCGGTTCGTGGACGCCCCCGAGGCCACTCTCGAAGAGGCCGACAAGCTCGTCCTGGTCGTGATGGGCGAGCGCGGCTACCCGGTGGAGGACTACGAGGACCGGGTCGCGCACCTGTCGGTGGAACACGGCCGCGCCCTCGACCACTACCGGCGCGCGCACGACATCAGCACCCGGGCCCGCCGCAAGGAGGCCTCCACCGAGGACCTCCGCCAGGGGATGGTGCACTACCGCACCCTGTTCGAGGACCTGCTCGCCGTGCCCGACAGGCACACCGACACCGCCCCCGCGGAGGTGCAGCCCGACCCCGGCCCGGAGAAGGCGGACACCGCCCGGGCCGACCGGGCCGACGAGGCCCCCGGCGCCGCTCCGGCACCCGAGGGGGACCCGGCTGACCGGGTGCCGGCCGGTCCGGCCGGTCCGGCCGGTGCGGAGCGACCGGCCCCGAGCGCCGAGCGAAGGAGCTGACCCGCGTGAAGGACGGAAAGCGGCACGACCGCGAGCCCGCCGAGACCGTACCGCCCCCGCCCCGACCGGTGGACGGAAACGTCCTCGTGCCCGCCCCCGACGAGCGGGCCCTCGCCGCCGGAACAGGCGAGGCCACCACCCCCGATGTACGTGTCGCCGGTCGCCCGGGCGCCCCTGCCGGCACGACGCTTCCTCCTGCCGACACGACGGATTCCCCCACGGGCAAGACCGGTGCCCCCACCGACACGGCGAGTGCGCCCCCCGGCAGGACCGACGCCCCCGCCGACACGACGGACGCCCCCTCCGGCAAGCCCGACGTCCCCGCCGGCGAGACCGGCTCGCCCGGCGCCGGGACGGACGTCCCGGCCGCCCGGAAGGAACCCTCCGCCGAGCCCCCCGCGGGCGAGCGGGCGGAGCTCGCCCCCGGCAAGGACGCACCGGCCGACCGGCCCGCCGCGCACCGCGAGGAACCGGACCTGCGGCTGCTGGACCCCGGCATCGCCACCGGCTTCCAGGAGCGGTGGCGGGACGTCCAGGCGAGCTTCGTCGACGACCCCGGGGACGCCGTGCGGCGGGCCGAGGAGCTCACCATGGAGGCGGCCCGCGCGCTCACCGACGCCCTGTCCGCCTGGGAGGGCGAGACCGAGGACGACACCGAGCGGTTGCGGCAGACGCTGCGCCGGCACCGGGACGTGCTGGACCGCCTGCTCGCCCTCTGATCACCGGACCCGCAACCGCCCGCCCTCCCCTCCGCCACGCCCCGGGGCGGGCGGTTGCGCCTGTCCGGGTGCCGGGGTGCGCGGGGTGGTGGACCGCCCTGCCCGCCGCCATACTGAATCCCATTCGGCCTTTCGGTGCGAGGAGGAGCAGCGGTGTCCGATTTCACGATGACCATCGGCGGCCAGGGTGTGGCGGCGCAGGAGACCTTCGACGTGGTCAACCCGGCGACGGGCGAGGTGCACGCGCAGGCTCCCGACTGCACCGAGAAACAACTCGACCAGGCCATGGAGTCCGCCGCGGCGGCGTACCGGGACTGGCGGCGGGACGAGGCCGCCCGGCGCGCCGCACTGCGCGCGGCGGCGGACGTCCTCTTCGCCAAGGCCGCCGACATCGCCCCGGTCCTCACCGCCGAGCAGGGCAAGCCGCTGCAGGACGCGACCATGGAGGTGTACGGCGCCGGGGTCTGGCTGAAGTACTACGCCGACCTCGAGGTGCCCGCCGAGGTCATCCAGGACGACGACAACGCCCTGGTCGAGGTCGTCCGCAAGCCGATGGGCGTGGTGGCCGCCATCACCCCGTGGAACTTCCCGCTCGTGCTGGGCTCGTGGAAGATCGCCCCGGCCCTGCTGGCCGGCAACACCATGGTGCTCAAGCCCTCGCCCTACACCCCGCGGTCCACCCTCGCGCTGGCCGAGGCGCTGCGCGACACGCTGCCCCCCGGTGTGCTGAACGTCGTCTCCGGCGGTGACCGGCTGGGGGCCTGGATGACCTCCCACCCCGTCCCGCGCAAGATCAGCTTCACCGGCTCGGTGGCCACCGGCAAGAAGGTCGCCGCCGCCGCGGCGCCCGACCTCAAGCGGGTCACCCTGGAACTCGGCGGCAACGACCCGGCGATCCTGCTGGACGACGCCGACCCGGCCCAGGTGGCGGACGGGCTGTTCGCCGCGGCGTTCCAGAACAACGGCCAGGTCTGCTCGGCGATCAAGCGGGTGTACGCGCCGCAACACCGCTACGACGAGGTGGTCGAGGCGCTGGCCGCCCGCGCCCGGGCCGCGAAGGTCGGCGACGGCATGACCGAGGGCGTCCAGTACGGGCCGATCAACAACCGCCCGCAGTTCGAGCGCGTCTCCGAACTGGTCGCCGACGCGATCGCGGGCGGCGCCCGGGCCGCGGCCGGCGGCAAGCCGATCGACGGCCCCGGCTTCTTCTTCGAGCCGACGATCCTCGCCGACGTCTCCGACGGCAGCCGGATCGTGGACGAGGAGCAGTTCGGCCCGGCCCTGCCGGTGGTGCCCTACACCGATCTCGACGAGGCCCTGGCGCGGGCCAACGGCACCCACTTCGGGCTGTCGGGCTCGGTGTGGGGCGCCGACGCCGACCGCGCCGCCGAGGTCGCCGCCCAGCTCGACTGCGGCACCGCCTGGGTCAACACCCACCTGGCGATCGCCCCGCACCAGCCGTTCGGCGGGTCCAAGTGGAGCGGGATCGGGGTGGAGAACGGGCCGTGGGGTTACTACGGCTTCACAGAACTGCAGGTGATTCACCGCTCCAAGCGCTAGTAACGCGCCGGCCTGGCAGGGATCATGGCCTCCCGAGGCGCCGGCCGCGCCTCGGGAGGCCCGTTTTCGCTCGCGGAGGACCCAGCCATGCGGACGTGGGACGTCATGCGCCAGGACGACAACGGCAACGAGTTCCGGATGGCCGGGCACGACTCCCGGATCTCCGCGCTCGCCCAGGTGCTGGCGATGGAGAGCGGAGTCCCGCACGACCAGCTGTACTGGGTGGCCGGCCCGGCCGGCCCCGTCTGCCGGACCAACCGCGACCTGTACCTGCACGTCCTGCGGCTGGGCCGGGACCTGCAGGCCGCCTCCTGGTCGCTGTCGGCCTACCTGCGGTCGCTGTGGCGGGCGAGCCTCCCGCTGCGCGACCGGTCGCGGCTGGAGCCCGACCAGGTGGCCGCGCTGTACTCGGCCGCCGAGGCCGTCCCGCCCGCGCCCTACGACCCGGCGTGGAACACCGCCGACCTGTCCCTGCCCGGCCCGGCACCCGAGGACCACGCCGACTGGGAGCGGGTGATCTTCTCTCAGCTCGCCGATCTGGAGGACTTCGCCGGCCGGCCGCCGGGCCCGGCGGCCCGGTTCGGGGCCACCGCGCCCCGCCCGGCCGGAGCGGGGCCGCGCGCCGTCCCGGCCCGCTGGCTGAACTTCGACCCGGCCGGCTACCTGGAATGCGCGATCGCGGGTGGTCTGGGCGGCTGGGACGCCGCCGACGGGGCGCGCGTCCCCGAGCCGGGGGCGCCCACCGGCTCGCCCGTCCGGCCGCTCACCCTGCTGAGCTGGGGTGACCTGGCTCGGCTCGCGGTCTGCGGCCAGCAATACCGGTAGCGCTCAGCGCGCCGTGGGCACCTCGAACAGCAGGCAACTGCTGGTGGCGTGGGCGAGCAGCCGGTCCGCGGAGTCGAACAGTTCGACTTCGGCCAGCGCGGTGCGGCGGCCCCGGTTGCGCACCGTGCCCACGGCGGTGAACCGGCCGGTCTCGACCGTCACCTTGCGCAGGAACTTGATCGACAGGTCGAGCGAGGTGTAGGCCATGCCGGGCGGCAGCGTGCTCTGCACGGCGCAGCCTGCGGCGGAGTCGGCGAGGGTGGCGTACACCCCGCCGTGGACGCTGCCGATGGGGTTGTAGTGCTCCTCCCCCGGCTCGCAGGCGAACACCGCCCGGCCCTCCTCGACCTCCAGGAGGGAGAAGCCCAGGGTCGCCGCGATGGGGGGCTGGGGCAGTTCGCCCGCGGCGAGCGCCCGGAGGAAGTCCAGGCCCGACATGGTCAGGGCGGTGGCGGCCAGCGAGGCGGGGTCCGTCCACTCGTAGGTGCGTGTCCGTCCCATGCCGTACCCCCATCTGACTACATCTTCCAAAGCCAGATGGACGGTAGCCAACCGGCAATCTGACTGTCAATTTCACAGCCAGCAGTAGATTGGTGCCCATGGACTGGCTACAGACGAGCGCGGAGAACTGCACGGTCCGGCGCACCCTCGACATCGTCGGCGAGAAGTGGACGCTGCTGATCCTGCGCGACACGGTCAACGGGGTCCGCCGGTTCGACGACCTGCGCCGGCACATCGGGGTGTCGGAGACGATCCTCGCCGACCGGCTGCGCAAGCTCGTCGGCGCCGGGATCCTGGAGCGGCGCCCCTACCGGGAACCCGGCCGGCGCACCCGCTGGGAGTACCGGGTGACCCCCCGGGGCTGGGAGCTGTGGCCCGTCCTCATCGCGCTGATGCAGTGGGGCGACCGGTACACCGCCGACCCCGAGGGGCCCCCGCTGAACGCGACGCACCACGGCTGCGGCGCCCCGCTCCGGGCCGTGGTGGAGTGCGCGCAGGGACATGGCCCGCTCGGCCCGCGCGAGGCCGAGGTCCAGCCCGGCCCGTCCGCCCGCCCCTTCCAGGAGGCCGCCGCCGACCTGCCGGTGCACTGAACGGACAAACCCCTAAGATCGGCCCGTGCCCGACCTTCTGCTGCCCTTCCTCGGTGTGGTCGCCGTGCTGACGGTGACGCCCGGACCCGACATGCTGCTGGTGCTGCGCAACGGGCTGCGCGCCGGCCCGCCGGTGGCCTGGGTGACCGGGCTGGGCTGCTGCCTGGGCATCTCCCTGCACGCGGGTGCGGCGGTGCTCGGCCTGTCGGCGGTGCTCGCCGCCTCGGCCACCGCCTACACCGCGGTGAAGCTGGCCGGCGCGGCGTACCTGGGCTACCTCGGGGTGCGCCTGCTGCTCGCGGCGCTGCGGCCGCCCGCCGAGCCCGCACCGCGGCGGCCCGTGACCGGCTCCCTGGAGACGCCCGCCACCGGCCGGGGCGAGGCGTTCCGCCAGGGGCTGCTCACCAACCTGCTGAACCCGAAGATCGCCCTGCTGTTCCTCACCCTGCTCCCCCAGTTCGTCGGGCCGCAGGAGCCCCGGCTGCGCACCACGGCGACGCTGGCCGCGGTGTTCCTCGCCCTCGCCGTGCTCTGGTGGCGGCTGTTCACCCTGGCCCTGGCCCCGATCTCCCGGGCGCTGCGCGGGCCGCGGACCCGCCGGGCCCTGGACGGGGCGGCCGGAGCCGCCCTCCTGGCCGTCGGCCTCCGGGTGGCGCTCCGGCAGCACTGAGCCGGCCCGGGCCGGCTGGGAGCGCCACCCGCGGCGGGCATGCGCAGGGACGCGCATGAAAAGGGCCTGGGCGGAGATACCGCAAGCAGCACCTCCTGACCCTCGACCCCCCCGGAGGCGATCCCATGGTGTGGTGCGGCATCGCCGTCCTGATCGCGGGCGCGATCCTGGCGTTCACGGCCGACGGCGAACTCGCGGGCGCCGACCTGTCGGTGCTCGGCCTCGTCACGATGGCGCTGGGCGCGGCCCTGACCGTCGCGGGGCTGGTCCTGCGCCGGCTCGCCCGGCGGCGCCGGGCGGCGCGGGCCGACGGCGGCTACCGGACCGGCACCGGAAAGATCGCCGCGATGGTCGCCGCGGCCGTCTACATCCTGTCGCCACTGGACATCGTGCCGGACGTGTTCCTGCCCGTGGGCGTGGTCGACGACGCCACCGCGCTGGCCTGGCTGGTCTTCGCGTTCGGCCAGGAGGCCGCCCGGCGCCACCGCGCCGCCCGGCCTACCCCGTACGCCGCCGAGCGATCTCCGCAAGGGCGGTGAGGTCCGGCCCGTCGCCGGTGCCCGGGCGGGGCCAGTGCACGGCGATGTCGGTGATACCGAGTTCGGCGTACCGTCCGGCCAGGTCCTCGAACGCCGCCGGGGACTCCAGCCCGGGCCCGGCGGGCTCGGTCAGCAGCATCCGCCGCAGCTCCGCCGGATCGCGCCCCTCGGCCGCGCAGGCCTCCTCCAGCCCGGCGATCTCGGTGCGGACGGTCTCGTACATCGCCGCGGGCTCCTGCCAGCGGCCGGTGGTGACCCAGAGCGCGCCCTGCCGGGCGGCCAGCCGCATCCCGCGCGGGCCGGTGGCGGCGATGGCGAACGGCGGGCGGGGCCGCTGCACGCAGCCGGGAGCGGTGACCACCTCGCGGGCCGAGTAGTGCACGCCTTCGAAGGTGGTCTCCGGGCCGCGCAGCAGCCGGTCGAGCAGGTCCGTCCACTCGGCGAACCGCTCCGCGCGCTCGCGCGGCGACCACTCCGGCCCGCCGAGGATGCCGGCGTCGGACGTCCGGGCGATACCGCCCGCTCCGATGCCCAGCGTGAGCCGGCCGCCGCTGATGTCGTCGACGGTCCGCGCGGCGTGCGCGGTCGGCACCGGATGCCGGAAGTTGGCGGAGGTGACCAGGGTGCCGAGCCTGATCCGTTCCGTCACCACGGCGGCCGCGGCCAGGGTGGCGTACGCGTCGAACCAGGGGGTGGAGCCCCGCCAGGCGACGTGGTCATAGACCCAGGCGGTCTCGAACCCCATCTCCTCGGCCCGCCGCCACCGCTCGCCCGCCGCCGGCCACGACTCCGTCGGCCACATCACCACGCTCACCCGCACAACGCCTCCCTGCTCCGGTGGACGCCCATCCTGCTACGGCGGCGGGGCGCGGTGATCACCGGGCGGGTGCCAGCCAGCAGCGCAGCGCCCACCACCAGTGGGCGGTGTGGGCGACGGCGGTGCCGGGCGCCGGCGCGAGCGACCGGCCGGTGAGCTCCTGCAGCCGGCGGAGCCGGTACTTGACGGTGTTGGGATGGACGTGCAGCGCCGCGGCGGCCGGGTCGATCCGCCCGCCGTGGTCCAGGTAGGCCAGCGCGGTCTCGGCCAGTTCCCGGTGGAAGGGGTCGCCGGGGGCCAGCCCGGCGAGCAGCCGATCCGCCAGCAGGCCGCCGAGCTCGGGCTCGGCCGCGGCGGCCGTCAGCAGCGACAGGCCGGTGAGGGGGTGCAGCCCGCTCAGCCCGGCGGTCCCGGCGGCGCGCAACGCCCGCCGGGCGAGCTGGTAGCGGGACGCGAGGGCGGTCACCGGCGCGGGCGGTGCGACCACCAGCAGCGGGCCGTCGGCGGGCACCTCGTCGGGCGGCCGGACCACCAGGGCCGCGAACCGCCCGTCGACCAGGCCGCACAGGCCCGGCCGCAGCGCGCGCTCCAGCCGGCCGGCCGCCTCGGGGTCGCCGACCTCGCCGACCACGCAGTGGTAGGCCGCCGTCGGGTCGAAGGGGGCCGGCATCGAGGCGGGCTCCCCGTGCAGCAGCCGGCGGAGCACCTGGACCCGGCCCTCCCGGGCGGTGCGGGTGAACTCCAGCTCGGCGACCCGGTGGGCGTGGACCATCCGGTGCGACAGCGCGGTGGAGATCGCGTCGAGCCGGGTGACCCCGTCCAGGAGGAGGTCGGCGGGCACCCCCCGGGCCCGGCCCTCGGCCACCAGCGCCTGGACGATGTGCGAGCGGCCGGCCTGGAACCCGTCCAGCAGGGCGGTCACCGGGACGCCCTGCCGGGCCCGGTCGGCGCCCAGCCGCTCGGCCGCCCGCAGGGCCTCCTCGCCCGGCCCGGTCCCGGCGACCAGCGCGTCGATGGCGCCGTCGATCAGTGCCCGGGTGTGCCGGCGGGTCTCCTCCTCGGGCAGTTCGGCCACCAGCGGCGACCGGCTTCGGGCGGCGCGGACCGTGGCCTCCAGCAGCCGTGGATCACGGCCGCCGGCGGCCAGCAGTTCCAACAGGTCGGCCGGCCATTCCATGCGAGCTCCCACGTTGTCCCGATCCGACAACCCTGATCGCCGTGCTTGGATCCGGACAGTCTAGGAGAGCCGGGCGGGCATCGGCTTTGGTGGTAGTAGACAACGAGGAGGCGTGGTGTCCGAACTGATCTACCGGCTGCCGCCCACGTTCGACGACGTGGCGGACGAGCGACGGCATCGCAAGGAGCGGCTGACCTCGGCACTGCGCCTGTTCGGCAAGTTCGGCTTCGAGGAGGGCGTGGCGGGCCACATCACCGCCCGCGACCCGGAGCTGACCGACCACTTCTGGGTCAACCCCTTCGGCATGTCCTTCAAGCACATCCGGGTCAGCGACCTGATCCTGGTCGACCACGAGGGCCAGGTCGTGGAGGGCCGCTACCCGGTCAACCAGGCGGCCTTCGCGATCCACTCCCAGGTCCACCAGGCCCGTCCCGACGTGGTGGCCGCGGCGCACAGCCACTCGGTGCACGGCCGGGCGCTGTCGGCCCTCGGCGAGCTGCTGGAGCCCATCACCCAGGACGTGTGCGCCTTCTACGAGGACCACGCGCTGTTCGACGACTACACCGGCGTCGTCAACGACACCGAGGAGGGCAAGCGGATCGCCGCCGCGCTGGGCGGCCACAAGGCCGTGATCCTGCGCAACCACGGGCTGCTGACCGTCGGCGACTCGGTGGACGCCGCCGCCTGGTGGTTCATCACCATGGAACGCTCGTGCCAGGTCCAGCTGCTGGCCAAGGCCGCCGGCCGGGTGGTGCACATCGAGCACGACAACGCGGCGCTCACCCGCGAGCAGATCGGCAACGACCTGGTGGCCTGGATCAACTACCAGCCGCTGTACGACCAGATCACCCGGGAACAGCCCGACCTGTTCGACTGATCTCCCGCTCGTCGGCCCCACGGCAGTGGCGCGGCCGGCTCCGGGCCCGGGCCTCGGCGGTCTCCACCGCGCCCCGCCGAGGCCGGGCCCGCCCCTGCGGGCGGGCCTTCGGCGGGCCGTGGCCGGACCGTGCCCCCGGACACCTCGCCGGACCGGGCGGGGCCCGACCGCCCGACGGCAAGGAGGTGCCGCCGGGCGGGCCTCGTGCGCCCTTCGCCGCGAACGTACCGGCCGGTGCGCCGGCCCGCTTGTCCGGGCCGTTCAGAAACCGGACCGGGCCTTGCGCACCGGTTGACAACACCGGTACGCCGCCGGATCCGGGCCGGTCACAGCACCGAGATGTGGACGTGGTCGAAGTGGTTGGCGGTGATGCCGCCCCGGTTCTCCATGGCCCGCCAGCCGCCGCCGCTGCGGGTGTCCCAGATGCGCTGCTTCCAGATGATGTACTTCACGCCGTACTGGGAGGCGTTGTTGATCGCGAACTGGGCGACCTGGTCGCCGTGCGCCTGGGCGCTCGCGCTGGGCATCCGCCCGCCGGTGCTCTCCATGAAGTCGCAGGCGGTGCCGGTGCCGTGGTCCTGCGCGCCGGCGCCGCCGCGGAAGCACCCGATCGTGGGGAACGGGCCGAACCGGCCGTCGATGGCGAGCATCAGGGTCCGCATCCGCGCGGTCATGGACGAGCCGGTCACGGGCGACTTGGAGCCGCTCGCCCCGTCAGGCCGGGTCACGGTGGGCCGCTCGGGCCGGTATTTGGCCAGCAGCTTCCGCACCCGGGTGCGCTGCTTCTCCAGGTCCTCGATCTGCTTGCGCACCTCGGTCACCTTGGCCGCCGAACTCTTGCGGGCCTGGGCGGCCTTGACCTGCAACGCCTGGGCGCTCTGCAGGCGCAACTCATTGTTGCGGGCCAGGTGCTGGACGACGGCCGCGTCCCTGATCGCGGCGCTGGGGTCCGCGCTGGTGACCACGGGGATGGGGTCGATGCCGCCGGTCATGTAGGAGGTCGCGGCGATCCGCCCGACGTCGGTGCGGGCGGCGGTGAGGTCGCGCTCCAGCCGGTCCGCCTCGGTGGCGGCCCGCTGGGCGGCCCGCCGCGCCTCGTTGAGCGCGATCAGTTCGCCGCGGTACTCCTTGTTCAGCGCGGCGGCTTTCTTCTCGAGCCGGGCGAGTTCCTTCTGCGGGTCCGGGGCGGCGAGTGCGCCGGCGGTCAAGCCGGGGAGCGCGGGCGGCAGCATGATCACCGTCGCCATGGTGATCGCGATCGCGGCGCGCCGGGGGGAGGCGCCTGTCACTGGTAGTCCTGCCGATCACTCGGAGAATTGGCCGAAACGTTACCATAAGCCACAGTTGCCTAGCTTTGTCTCATCAACAGCGAACAAAAGGGCCGAGCCGCCCGAAGCGGCCCGGCCCTCCTCACATGAGACTCCGGTCAGGGATGCGCGGTCAGAGGTCGAACAGCTCCTCCCAGCGCGGTACCCGCGGCTCGATCCGCAGCCGCAGCCCGGCCTCGGCCGGAGTGCGGTCGCCCTTGCGGTTGTTGCACCGGCCGCAGGCGAGCACAGTGTTCAGCCAGCTGTCGGCGCCGCCGCGCGACTGCGGCTGCACGTGGTCGATGGTGTGCCCGGGCTTGCCGCAGTAGCCGCACAGCCCCCCGTCGCGCAGGTGCACCCCGCGCCGGCTCCACGGAGGGCGCCGGCCGTGCCGCCACCGCATCGCCACGTAGCGCACCAGCCGCAGCACCCGGGGCACCGGGAAGTGACCGATGGTGCGACCCTCCACCGCCTCCTCCACGACGGCCACCCCGCGCACCAGCATCTTGATCGCGTGCCGCACGTCCACCCGCTGTAAGGGCTCGTACGAGGCATTCAAAACGAGCACGTTCACCTTCGGTCACCTCCTTCTCAGCTCGGCTCGGACGGCACCGCCGGATTCGGCCGGATCCCGGCGGGACGGCGCGGTATCGATGGTGCCACCTGCACAGACCCTCGATCATCTGATTTTCGCCGCGTCGCGCCGTGTTCGTACCGGCTCATCGCCCGGCCGCCCGGATGACGGTGAAAGCGGGCACCTCGTCGAAGCCGCGGACCGCCAGCGGGCCCATCGCCCGCAGCACGAACTCCCGGCGACCGGTCAGGCCGGCGCCCATCCCGGCGTCGACCAGCACGCCGCCGGGGTCCACCAGCGCGGTGAGTCGGCTCGCGAGGTTCACCGTGTTGCCGAAGACGTCCCCCAGCCGGGCCAGCACCGGGCCGAACGCCGCCCCCACCCGCAGCGGTGGCATCGCCGGATCCCGGTCGTGCGCCTCCACCAGCCCCAGGGCGATCTCGGCGGCCTCGTGGGCGGAGTCGGCGACGAACATCACCGAGTCCCCCAACGTCTTGATCACCCGGCCCCGGCCGGCCGTCACCACGTCCGCCGACCGGCCCTCGAACCGCTCCACCAGCAGCCCCAGCTCGCGCTCCCCCAGCCGCCGGCTCAGCCGGGTGAACCCCACCAGGTCCGCGAACCCCACCGCCCACCGCGCAGCCGTCGTGCCCGGCTCGACCTGCTCCAGCCGTCCCGTCGAGACCGCGAGCTGCCGCCGCCACGTGTAGACCAGCAGCCCCTCCAGTTCGGGCAGCAGTTCCGGCAGCCGGGCGGCCAGGTGGTGCGCCCGGCCGCCGGGCGGCACCCCGACCCGCTCCATCAGCTCCATGACGAGCTCGGCCTGCGCCTCGGCCAGCCGCGCCGCCGACCGGCCCAGCGACCGGGCGAGCTGCAGCGCCTGCCCCTCCTCGAACCCCTCGTCGACCAGCCGGAGCAGTGCCGACAGCGCGCCCACGTCGGCGTCGGTGAACTCCACCGCGTCGTCGTCCACGTTGGCGAACCCCAGCGCCCGCCAGAAGCGCCGCGCACGGTACACCGGCACCCCGGCCAGCCGCGCCACCTCGCGGCTGGTATATCGGCGGTCATGGCGCAGCAGGGCAGTCTCCAGCTCGCCCTCCGGGTCTCGCGCCGCCATCAGCCCCGCCTCATCCCGAACCCGCATCGACCGACCATCGCGGACACCGAAGCCTAACCGGGCACCGGAAATGCGACGGCGGCCGGTCAGCCCCCGGAGTGCTGCATCAGGGCCAGAACGGCCCCGGCGGGATCCCGGATGACGCAGTACGCGCCGGGCCCCTCGCCCTTGGGCCCCGCGACGACGGCACCGCCGAGCGCGACGCACTTCTCGACGCGGGCGGCCAGGTCGTCCACCGCGATGTACACCAGCCACTGCCCCGGCAGGTCGGCGTTCTCGCCCTCCCTGCGGCAGACCCCGGCGACGGGAGTGCCGTCCGGGCCGGTCATGAAGTAGTCGTCGTGGTCGTCGTAGTCGGCGCCGCCGTGCAGGCCCTGGACGCCCCAGCCGACCACGTCGGCGTAGAAGTCGCGTAGCCGCGCGGCCTCGGGGACGGTCAGGTCGAGTCCGATGATCGTGCCCGGGCGGGGGGTCATGGCATCTCCCGTCGTGAGGTGAGTTCGGGCGTCCCGGGCGCGCCGTCCGGGCTCCGGCTAGAGGCCGTACTCCTCCAGCAGGTGCAGCCAGATCTCGCTGACGGCCGGGAACACCGGGACAGCATGCCAGAGCCGTTCCATCGGCACCTCGCCGACGACCGCGATCGTGGCCGAGTGCAGGAGATCGGCCACGCCGGGCCCGACGAAGGTCACGCCGAGCAGGACGCGGCGCCGCTCGTCGACAACGGCCTTGGCGCGGCCACGGTACCCGTCGGCCTGCAGGTAGGCGCCGGTGACCTGCGCCAGGTCGTACTCGACGACGCGCACGTCGAAGCCCTCGGCCCGGGCGGCCTCCTCGGTGCGCCCCACACAGCAGACCTGCGGGTCGGTGAAGACCACCTGGGGGGCACCGAGGCCGTCCGCGATCTCGCGGAGCCCGGGCAGGTCGTCCGGCCGGCCGGCGGCCCGGGCGGCGATCACGTCGCCGCACAGCCGGGCCTGGTACTTGCCCATGTGGGTGAGGAGGTCGAGCCCGTTGACGTCGCCGACGGCGTACAGCCAGTCCCCGGCCACGCCCTCGACCCGCATGTCGGGGCCCACCCGCAGCGGACCCGTGGGCTCCAGCCCCACGGTGTCGAGGCCGAGCCCGTCGACGGCGGAGCGGCGGCCGGTGGCGACCAGCAGTTCGTCGACCTCCAGGGTGCCGCCGTCGTCCAGGTGCAGGGTCACCGGGCCGTCCGCGTCCGCCCGGTCGACGCGTACGGGCTGCCGGCCGAACCGCACGTCGATCCCCTTGCGCCGCATCTCCTCCAGCAGCAGTTCGCCGGCGAACGGCTCGGTACGGGCCAGCAGCCGGTGACCGCGCACGAGGATCGTCGTCTCCTCGGCACCGAGGAAGTGCAGGGCCTGGGCCATCTCGCAGGCGACCGGGCCGGCGCCGATCACGGCCAGCCGCCGGGGCGCCTTGGTGAACGTGGTGGCCTCGCGGTTCGTCCAGGGGTTCGCCTCGGCCAACCCGGGGATCGAGGGCAGCGCCGGCTCGGTCCCGGTGGCCAGGATCACCGCGTGCCGGGCGCGCAGTTCGGTGCCGGTGCCGTCCGGCCGCACCGCCTCGACCAGGCGGGGGCCCCGCAGCCGCCCGAACCCGCGCACCATGACGGCCGGCAGGCTCTCCACCCAGGCGACCTGCTTGCTGTCGTCCAGGTGGTAGATGGTCTCGTCGCGCCGGGCGAGGACTGCGGGCACGTCGACGGAACCGGTCAGCGCCGCCGCCACCCCCCGCACGCGGCGGGCCTCGTCGACCGACTCCATGGGGCGCAGCAGCGCCTTGCTCGGCACGCAGGCGTAGTAGGCGCACTCACCGCCGGCGAGGCGGCTCTCCACCAGGGCGGCCGTCAGCCCGCCCCGCACCGCCCGGGCGACCGCGATCTCTCCCGCGGGGCCGCCGCCGATCACGACGACGTCGACGTCGACGTCGGCTTCCGCGCCGCCGCCAGGGTGCGGGGAAGTGTGCTGCTGGGACATGCTTCCGGCCTTCCTCGAGGTGCGGGCTGGGAACGGCCCGGTGAGCGCCGTCCCGGCTTGTCCAAACTTGTGCCCGCCCCAGGCGCGCTCGCCCGGATCTGCGCAGTAATGACCCGTTCATTGCCAATCTGCTACATATCAGACACGTAGAGTGGGCGCGTGAGTTCCCCTGAACGCACGCAGGTGTCGGCGCGCGCGGGACCCCCGCCACGCGCCGGCCCCGGTGGTCCTCCCTTTAGACCACGTGACCTGCGACTACCCCGCGGATGGGCAAGGCCCGTCCCGGCCGCGCGCGGCACCTCACGAGGGGACGGTCGGTGAACTGGAAACGCTCATCGCTTCGCACGGGCTCCACCCTGATCGCCGCCGTCATCGCGGCCCTGGTGTCGATCAGCATCAGCCTGCTCTTCCTCCTCCAGGTCGCCGCGGAACGGGAGGACCGGGACGCGGCGCGGGCCGACGCGGCCATCGACCGGGTGTTCTTCATGATCAGGAAGGACCGGCTTCCGCCGGAACTGTCCAACCGCCAGGACGAGACGATGGTCCAGGTCGTGGACTCCCGCGGCCGGGTCGTCTCCGCCTCCGAGTCCCTGGCGGGCCGGCCGCCGATGGCGACCTTCGTCCCGCCCCCCGGGCAGCGGGTCCGGATCGAGCGGACCCTGTGCCCCCCGAACGGGCTGACCGGATGCATGGACGTCAAGGCGACGGCGGTCACCGACCGCATGAGCCCGGCCCCGCAGAACCACATGATCATCTATACCGCAACGCCCCATCACCCCTGGTACGGGTCCCTCGGGATGCTGCTCCTGGCAGGCGCCGCCTCGACGATGGCGACCGCGCTGGCATCGGCCGGGATCTACTGGATGGTCACCAAGACCCTGGCCCCCATGAACGCCATCCGCACCGAACTGGCCGAGATCACCGCCACCAACCTCGACCGCCGGGTACCGGTGCCCAAGCACCAGGAACTCCGGCTGATGGCCGAGACGGTGAACGCCACCCTGGACCGCCTCCAGAACGCCGTCGACCAGTTGCGGCGCTTCACCTCGGAGGCCTCGCACGACCTGCGCAGCCCGATCACCGCGATGCGCACCCACCTGGAGGAGGCGCTGCTCTACCCCGAGGACACCGACTGGCCGCGACTGACCACGGAGGTGCTGTCCGGGGTGGAGCGGCAGCAGGCGATCGTGACCGACCTGCTGACCCTGTCCCGGCTGGACTCCGGCCTGCCCCTGTACCGCGAGCCGACCGACCTCGCCCGCCTGGTCGAGGCCGAACTGGGCCGGCGTCCCCCCGCCCGGGTCGGCATCGTCCGGAAGCTGGGCGAAGGGGTGATCGTCGACTGTGACCGGCTGCGCATCACCCGGCTGCTGACCAACCTGCTCGACAACGCCGAACGCCACGCCACTGGTCAGATCACCGTCACCGTCCGCTTCCAGGACTCCAGCGCGGTGCTGGAGGTCGCCGACGACGGCGAGGGCGTCCCACCCGAGCACCGCGAGAAGATCTTCGAGCGCTTCACCCGGCTGGAGGCCTCCCGCTCCCGCGACCCGGCCGGCACGGGGCTCGGCCTGCCGATCTGCCGGGATATCGCCAAGGCCCACCACGGCACCCTGGCCCTGGAGGACAGCGACCACGGGGCTCGCTTCGTCCTCTACCTCCCCCGGGCCGGGCACTTCCCCCAGGAACCCGAGTGCGCTCCGGAGCCGCACGACCCCGCCACGCTCCGATGATCACCGCCGCGCGCTCGGCGGCCGACCCGCGTCCCAGCACGCTCCGCCGCCCCGGGCGGTGACCTGGAGGCCCGCCGGCCATGGCCCGAGCGGTCGGCTCCGTGTCACGGCGATGCGCCCGGGTAGTGGGGGCGCGAGGCGGGCCGACGGCCTCCGGGGGCGCACCGTCGCGCCCCGGGCGACCCGTCTCTCGGCGAACACCGAGTTCATGAGAGGTCGAGATGAGCGCACCGTACGACGAGCACGAGGCCAGAGGACTCGCCCGCGCGCTGGGCTGGATGAGCCTCGGGCTGGGGACCGCCCAACTCACCGCGCCGCGCGCCGTCGGCCGGACGGCCGGCGTCGACGACTCGCCGGTGATCCGGGCCCTGCTGCCCCTGGTGGGGCTACGCGAGCTGACGCACGCCGCGGGCCTGCTGAGAGGGCACCGGCCGACGCGCTGGGCGTGGACGCGCGTGGCCGGCGACGCCATGGACCTGGCCATTCTGGGCACGGCCCTGCGGGACCGGCGGGGCCCGCGCCGGCAGCGCGTCGCGGCGGCCACCGCGGCCGTGGCCGGCATCACCGCCATCGACCTGTACACCGCGCTGCGGGCACGGGCCGCCGCCGGCGGCACGGGCGACCTGCACCTGCGCGCCTCCGTCACGGTCAACCGGCCCCGCGCCGAGGCGTACCGGCACTGGCGCGAGTTCGGCAACCTGCCCCGGTTCATGACCCACCTGCGGTCGGTGGACGACATCGGTGAGGGGCGCACCCGCTGGACCGCCGAGGCGCCGGTCAAGAGCACCGTCTCCTGGGAGGCCGAGCTCGTCGAAGACCTGCCCGACGAGCTGATCGCCTGGCGCTCGCTGCGGGACACCGGGCAGGGCCCCGGCGTCTCCAGCTCCGGGTCGGTGCGCTTCTCCGACGCCCCCGGCGGGCGCGGCACCGAGGTGCGGGTGGAGATGACCTACGCGCCGCCCGGCGGCAGGGTCGGCGCGGCCTTCGCCCGCCTCTTCGGCGAGCACCCCGAGCAGCAGGTCCGCGACGACCTGCGCCGGTTCAAGCAGATCCTGGAGACCGGTGAGGTGGCGCGCTCGGACGCCCGCCCCGAGGGGTTCCGCGCCCGGGGATTCGCCCGGGAGCGGCCGGCGCAGCCCGTGGCGTGACGTCCGAACCCTTCGAGCTGCGGCCGGCACGGCCGCGGAGAGGAACGAGGAACACCGTGAAGGCCAACTGCTGGACGGGCAGGAACACCGTCGAGATCGAAAGGGTGCCGGACCCGCAGATCCTCAATCCGCGGGACGCGATCGTCCGGATCACCTCGACCGCCATCTGCGGCTCCGACCTGCACCTGTACGACGGTTACGTCCCCACCATGAAGAAGGGCGACGTCCTCGGCCACGAATTCATGGGCGAGGTCGTGGAGGTCGGGCCCGGCGTGTCGAACCTGCGGCCGGGGGACCGGGTGGTGGTCCCCTTCCCCATCGCCTGCGGCAACTGCTGGTCCTGCGAGCACGAGCTGTACTCGCTGTGCGAGAACTCCAACCCCAACGCGGGGATCGCCGAGAAGCTCCTGGGGCACTCCCCCGCGGGCGTCTTCGGCTACTCCCACATGCTGGGCGGCTACCCCGGCGGGCAGGCGGAGTACGCGCGCGTGCCCTTCGCCGACGTCGGGCCAATCAAGATCGAGGACGATCTGCCCGACGAGAAGGTGCTCTTCCTGTCCGACATCCTGCCCACCGGCTACATGGGGGCGGAGATGTGCGGCATCTCCCCCGGCGACACCATCGCCGTCTGGGGAGCCGGGCCCGTCGGGCAGTTCGCCGCGGCCAGCGCCCGCCTGCTGGGCGCCGAGCGGGTCATCGTCATCGACCGCTTCCCGCACCGGCTGCGGATGGCCCGGGAGCACACCGGGGCGGAGACGATCGACTACGCGGAGACCGACGTCCTGGAGGAGCTGCGGGAGATGACCGCCGGCCGCGGGCCGGACGCGTGCATCGACGCCGTGGGCATGGAGGCGCACCATCCCAACCCGGCCATGTACGGCTACGACCGTGCCAAGCAGGCCGCCCGGCTGGAGACCGAGCGGCCGTACGCCCTGCGCGAGGCGATCATGGCCTGCCGCAACGGCGGCGTCGTCTCGGTCATCGGTGTCTACACCGGGCTCGCCGACAAGTTCCCGATGGGCGCGCTGATGAACCGGTCCCTCACCCTCCGGACGGGCCAGTGCCACACGCAGAAGTACCTGCGACCGCTGCTGGACCGCATCCGCAACGGGGAGATCGACCCCAGCTTCGTCATCTCCCACCGGATGCGGCTCGACCAGGCCCCGCGGGCCTACGAGATGTTCAAGAACAAGGTGGACGACTGCACCAAGATCGTCCTGACCCCGTGAACGGGCCCCCGGCGGGCCCCGCCGCGGGCCCGCCGGGGCTCCCGCTCCGGCCTAGGGAAGGTCGGCGGTGTCGGCCTGGTACTCGCGGTACTCGCGCTGCCCGCGGAACCCCAGCTCCCGGTTGACCGCCAGCATGGAGGCGTTGTCGTCGGCGTTGTCGGTCTCGATCTCCGCCACCTCGGGGCGCTCGGCCCGCAGCCAGTCGAGCATCGCCGCCTTCAACCAGATGCCCAGCCGCCGCCCCCGGTGTTCCGGCACCACCGCCGTGTCGTACTGGGCCGCCCGCTCCGGTGCCGCTCCCGGCACCACGACTTCGGTGAACCCGGCCAGTTCCGGCGCCGCCGAGGGGCCGTGCAGCGCCGCCACCGTGTAGAGGTCGTCGCCGCGCGCGGCGACGACCCCCGCCATCTCGCGGACCCGCGCGGCGTCCCACCGGAACTGCTCGCCCTCGGCCATCGCGATCTTGGCCGTGGCGAGCTGGCCGGCCAGCTCGTTCGGGACCGTTCCCGTCCAGCGCCGCAGCCGGTAGCCCGGCCGGCCCTCGGCCACCCGCCGCGCCACCTCCAGCGGATCCACCTCCGCCATCCGCAGCAGCATGCTCTGCAGGGTCAGCACGCAGTGGAAGCCCCGGCCCTCCAGGAACGGCACCGCCGGAGTGCCCGCCACCACCTGGGCGAAGACGGTCCGGCAGCCGCCGGCCCGCAGCGCTCCGCCCGCGGCCGCCAGCAGGCGGGTGCCGATGCCGCCGCGCCGGTGCTCCGGGCGCACATGGATGTCGATCTCGCCGGCCCGGTCGGGGTCGTCCGGCAGCCGCAGGTACGCCACCCCCGCGAGGTCGCCGTCCGGGCCCGGCTCGGCCCACAACAGGGTCCGGGAGGCCATCTTCGGGACGAGGAGCCGGGCCCGGGTCTGCTCGAAGTCCAGAGGCGGCTCGTCGGGCTGGTCGTGGGCGCACGCGGCGACCACGACGCGGTGCCACTGGCGGAGCTGCGCGTCGGTGGGAGTGTCGATCGCGATGACGGCCATGGAAGCCGTTCTATCGGATTCGGCCGTGGCGTGACCGCCACGTGGCACAACTCGTCCCACCGGGACGGTCAGGACGGGTCAGGAAAGGCCGGAGAACGCGTCCAGAATCCGCTCCGCGGCGATCGAAGGCGGCAGGCTCCCCTCGGCCACCGCCCGCTCCAGGCCGGGCACCAGCGCCCGCACCGCCGGGTCGGCCCGCAGCCCCGACAGCAGGCGGTCCTCCACCATCGCCCAGATCCACTGGACCTGCTGGCGGCGCCGGCGCTCGGCCAGTTCCCCGGTGGCCGCCAGCTCGTCCTGGTGCCGCTCGACGTGCTTCCAGACGGTGTCGAGCCCGCTGCCCGCCAGGGCGCTGCAGGTGAGGACGGGGGTGTCCCGGGCGCCCTCGGAGCGCAGCAGGCGCAACGCCCCGGCCAGCTCGCGGGCGGCCTTGCGGGCCTCCAGCTCGTGCGGGCCGTCGGCCTTGTTGACCGCGATCACGTCGGCGAGCTCCAGCACGCCCTTCTTGATGCCCTGCAGCTGGTCGCCGGTGCGGGCCAGCGTCAGGAACAGGAACGTGTCGACCATCTGGGCGACCGCGGTCTCCGACTGGCCCACCCCGACGGTCTCCACGAGCACCACGTCGTACCCGGCCGCCTCCATCACGACCATGGCCTCCCGGGTGGCCCGGGCGACCCCGCCGAGGGTGCCGGCGGTGGGCGACGGCCGGATGAACGCGGCGGGATCCACCGCCAGCCGGGCCATCCGCGTCTTGTCGCCCAGGATGCTGCCGCCGTGCCGGGTGGAGGAAGGGTCCACCGCGAGCACCGCCACCCGGTGCCCGGCCGCGGTCAGGTCCGTGCCGAGCGCGTCGATGAAGGTGGACTTGCCGACACCGGGAACGCCGGTGATGCCCACCCGGCGTGCCCGGCCCGCGTCCGGGGTCAGTTCGGCCAGCAGCCGGCCGGCCAGCTCCCGGTGGTCGGGCCGGGTGGACTCCACCAGGGTGATGGCGCGCGCGATCCATGCCCGCGCGCCCTCCCGTACCCCCTTCGCGTAGTCCGGGACGTCCGGCATCACGCGTGCCCGAGCCGCGCCGACAGCTCGCCCAGCAGGTCGATGGCGGCGTCGGCGATGACCGTGCCCGGCGGGAAGATCGCGCTGGCGCCCGCCGCGCGCAGCTCGTCGAAGTCGCCCGGCGGGATCACCCCGCCCACGACGATCATGATGTCCGCGCGGCCCAGTTCGGCCAGCTCCGCGCGCAGCGCCGGCACCAGGGTGAGGTGACCGGCGGCCAGGGAGGACACCCCGACGATGTGCACGTCGGCCTCGACCGCCTGCCGGGCGACCTCGGCGGGGGTCTGGAACAGCGGGCCCACGTCGACGTCGAAGCCGAGGTCGGCGAAGGCCGTGGAGATCACCTTCTGGCCGCGGTCGTGGCCGTCCTGGCCCATCTTGGCGACCAGGATCCGGGGGCGGCGGCCCTCGGCCTCCTCGAACCGGGCGGTCGCCGCCCGGCTCTGCTCGATGTTGGAGGCAGGGCCGGCCTCGTTGCGGTACACACCCGTGATCGTACGGATTTGCCCGGCATGACGCCCGTAGACCTGCTCCAGCGCGTCCGAGATCTCGCCCACGGTCGCCTTGGCGCGGGCCGCGTCGATCGCCAGAGCCAGCAGGTTGCCCTCCAGGTCGGGGCCGCTCGGCGCGCCCGCCGCCCCGGTCAGCGCGGCCAGCGCCGCCGCGACGTCGGCCTCCGACCGCTCGGCGCGCAGCCGCTGCAGCTTGTCGAGCTGCTGGGCGCGGACCGAGACGTTGTCGACCTTGAGCACCTCGATCGGTTCGTCGGCGTCCGGCCGGTACTTGTTGACGCCGATCACCGGCTGGCGGCCGGAGTCGATCCGGGCCTGGGTGCGCGCCGCCGCCTCCTCGATCCGCAGCTTGGGCAGGCCCTCGTCGATCGCCTTGGCCATGCCGCCGGCGGCCTCCACCTCCTGGATGTGCCCCCAGGCGCGGCGGGCCAGGTCGTAGGTCAGCCGCTCGACGTACGCGCTGCCGCCCCACGGGTCGATCACGTGCGTGGTACCCGACTCCTGCTGGAGCAGCAGCTGGGTGTTGCGGGCGATCCGGGCGGAGAAGTCGGTGGGCAGCGCCAGCGCCTCGTCCAGCGCGTTGGTGTGCAGCGACTGGGTGTGCCCCTGCGTGGCGGCCATCGCCTCGACACAGGTGCGCGCCACGTTGTTGAAGACGTCCTGGGCGGTCAGCGACCAGCCCGAGGTCTGGCTGTGCGTGCGCAGCGACAGCGACTTGGCGTTCTTGGGCCCGAACTCGCGGACCAGCCGGGCCCACAGCAGCCGGGCCGCCCGCATCTTGGCGACCTCCATGAAGAAGTTCATGCCGATCGCCCAGAAGAACGACAGCCGGGGGGCGAACGCGTCGATGTCGAGCCCCGCGGCGCGGCCCGCCCGCAGGTACTCCACGCCGTCGGCCAGGGTGTAGGCCAGCTCCAGGTCCGCCGTGGCCCCGGCCTCCTGAATGTGGTAGCCGGAGATCGAGATGGAGTTGAACTTCGGCATCCGCCGCGAGGTGAACGCGAAGATGTCGGAGATGATCCGCATCGACGGCGCCGGCGGATAGATGTAGGTGTTGCGGACCATGAACTCCTTGAGGATGTCGTTCTGGATGGTCCCGGCCAACTGCTCCGGCGCCACCCCCTGCTCCTCGGCGGCCACGATGTAGAGCGCCAGCACGGGCAGCACCGCGCCGTTCATGGTCATCGACACGCTCATCCGGTCCAGCGGGATGCCGGCGAAGAGCTGCCGCATGTCGTAGATGGAGTCGATCGCCACCCCGGCCATGCCGACGTCGCCGGCCACCCGCGGGTGGTCGCTGTCGTAGCCGCGGTGGGTGGCCAGGTCGAAGGCGACCGACAGGCCCTTCTGCCCGGCGGCCAGGTTGCGCCGGTAGAAGGCGTTGGACTCCTCCGCGGTGGAGAACCCGGCGTACTGGCGGATCGTCCACGGCTGGGTGGTGTACATGGGCGCGTACGGGCCGCGCAGGTAGGGGGCGACACCCGGGTAGCCCGCCAGGAAGTCCAGGCCGGCCAGGTCGGCCGCGCCGTAGACCGGCTTGACGTCGATGCCCTCGGGGGTCTCCCAGGTGAACTCGTCGGCGTCCTTGCCGGTCGCCTCCGCGACCGCGGCGCGCCACTGCCGGACGGTCTCCTCGGCCGGGACGGGGGCGCCGAGTTCGACATCGGAGAAGTCGGGGATCGTCATGGGGCCACTCCCAGGTCGTCCAGGGTCGTGCGGAGGACGCCGACGGCGTCGCAGCCGGCGAAGAGGCGGCCGGCCACGCCGTCGTACTCGCCCTTCCCGGCCAGCCAGACCTGCACCGCGCCCGCCGCGGTGAGCTCGCGGGCGGCGTCCACGGCCTGCTCCGCGTAGATCTTGTCGCTGGAGCACAGGCAGGCCACCGCGCCGGGCCCGCCGGTGAACTCCGCCGGGGGGCCGGAGACGGTCTCGACGCCGCCGGCCTGGAAGAGGTTGGCGGCGAAGGTCTCCCGGGCCGTGTGCGCGGCCACCGGCCCCAGCACGGCCAGGAACACCCGGGGCCGGGTACCGGTGGCGGCGGCGTGCCGGTCGGCCCGGTCGCGCAGCGCCTCGAAGTCCTGCGCGTAGTGGATCCGGGGCAGCCCGCCGCCGGCCGGTGCGGGCGCGGGGGCCCGCTCGGGCAGCCGCTCGGCCGGGTTCGGGAACTCGCTGACCCCGGTGAGGGGGGCACGGCGGTGGGCCAGGTCGGCGCGGCGGCGCTCCCAGGCGCCGGCCAGCCGCCCGGCGATCAGGCCGGACTCCAGGGCGGTGGCGAACCCGCCCGCCCGCTCGATCTCGGTGAACCAGTCCCAGGCGGCCCGGGCCAGGTCCTCGGTCAGCCGCTCGACGTACCAGGAGCCGCCGGCCGGGTCGGCGACCCGGGCCAGGCTCGACTCCTCCAGCAGCAGGGTCTGGGTGTTGCGGGCGATCCGGCGGGCGAAGTCGTCGGGCAGGCCGAGCCGGGCATCGAACGGTGCGACGGTGACCGCGTCGGCGCCGCCGACCCCGGCGGCGAAGCACGCCACGGTGGTGCGGAGCATGTTCACCCACGGGTCGCGGCGGGTCATCATCGGCTCGGAGGTCACCGCGTGCAGCCGCAGGGCGCCCTCGGCGGCGCCGCTCACCTCGGCCACCCGGGCCCACAGCCGCCGGGCCGCCCGCAGTTTGGCGATGGTGCGGAACTGGTCGGCGGTGGCCGCGTACCGGAACTCCAGTTGGGCGAACGCCTCGTCGACGGACAGCCCGGCGTCGGTCATCGCGCGCAGGTAGGCGACGCCCGCGGCCAGCGCTCCGCCGAGCTCATGGGCGTCGCCGCCGCCCGCGTCGTGGTGGACGGTAGCGTCAACGGTGATCGCGCGCAGCCGGGGGAACTCCCGGGCGCAGCGCACCGCCAGCGCGGCGGCGGATCCGGTCTCCGGTGCGCTCCCGGTACGGGCCGCCAGGCCCAGCGGATCGGCGCCCAGGCCGCCCATCACCTGGGCGGCGGCATCCCGCTCGGCGATCACGGTGAAGAACGCCTCGGCGGCCTCCTCGGTGCGGGTTCCCGCGTCCAGTACCACCGGTGCCAGGTCCAGCAGGACGTCCGCCAGTACCTCGGGCAGCCCGGCCACCGGGACTCCGCCGTCGCCCAGCCGCAGCCATACGGAGGTGCCGCCGTTCTGCAGGTCGGCCAGCACCGCGGCGCGAACGACCGCCGGATCGGGGTGCACGTGCCGTTGCCGGACGTCCCAGCCCGCCAGGCCCTCCTCGTCCGGGCGGATCTCGCGCAGGTGCGCGGGCAGCCCCGGGCGGGCGGGCACCGCGTCCTCGGCCGTGTAGAGCGGGGCCGCGGCGACACCGTCGTAGCCGCGGTGGGTCAGCGGTTCCTCGATCTCGGCGAGGGGGGTGTCGGCGGTCGCCGCGCCGGATCGGCTCAGCACCGTCCTGACCAGTTCCCGCCAGTGATCGCGGTCGACCTGGGGGAAGCCCGCGGCCAGGTCGAGGTCCTCTCCGGAGGACGCCGGAGGGGCGAGCCCTCCGTCCGTTCCGGGTTCTTCACGCGGCACCGTCATGGCAGGGATGGTAAGCGGGCGCATACTCTGGCCCGACCACCGGGTCCCTACCCTCTGGTAGGGGAAGACCGAAACCTATCTATATAGATCTTCCATGGTGTCTTCTTGGCGTTCCGTTGGCGCCCCCGAGTAACTTCAAGTACATTCCTCCGTGATCGGCCTGTGATCTACCTCCATCGGGGAGGGGCGGGCCGGCCGCCACATCCCGGTGGTACCGCCACTACCGCCGGGGAGCCGGGGACCCACGACATCCGGGGTAAGTCCGTCGTGCGCGGAGGGGCAACTCCTGGCCCCACCCGTCAGCTCACCCGGTCGGCGGTTGGGGAGAGCCATGGAGCCATGGACGAGATAGGCAAGAAGCTGCTCGAAGTCGCCAAGGGCGAGCTCGGTTACACCGAGAAGGCAGACGGTTACACCAAATTCGGCGACTGGTTCGCCAAGAACGTCGACGCCGACCACGACGCGTATTTCAAGACCGCCCCCTGGTGTGACATGTTCCTCGCCTGGGCCGCCAACGAGGCGGGCATCGAGGACTCGGTGGGCGAGTTCGCCGGCACCGTCCAGCACGCCAAGTGGTTCGAGGGGCACGGCGCCTGGGGCACCGAGCCCGAGGTCGGCGCCATCGTCTTCTTCGACTGGTCCGGCTCCAACTCCATCGACCGGATCGACCACGTCGGCATCGTCGAGAAGATCGACGGCAAGAAGATCCACACGATCGAGGCCAACGTCGACGGCATCCACCTCAAGCGCAAGGTCCGCGACGACGGCATCATCGTCGGCTACGGCTACCCCGCCAAGGTGAAGGTCACCCGGGACGAGGGCACCGGCTACGTGCCCAAGCACGCCGCGCCCCCGCCGTCCACCGGGCAGGTCACCGGCGACCTGCCCGCCAGGGTGACCACCGCCGCCGACTCCTCCCCCGAGGGGTGGACGCCGCCGCTCGCCGGGCAGGAGACCGCGGTGGTCACCGGCGCGCTGGCCCTCATCCTGGTCGGCAGCGTGGCGCTGGCGGTCGGCAAGTCCCGCACCGCGAAGTTCGCCGCCTCCCCGCCGGTGCGCGTCCGCAAGCGCGGCAAGCACCACCGCACCCCGGTGGAGCTGCCCGTCGACATGACCCCGGCCGACCTGGACGCCGCCGAGGCCGGTACCGAGATGATGCCGATCATCAGCGCGGTGACCGCGGCCGAGGCCGAGGACCGCGAGTTCTGGGGCAAGATCTCCACCCTGCAGGAGGACGAGGAGCTGGCCTTCTGGGGCTCGCTGCACGCCGAACTGGCCGAGTCCCCGCACGAGAGCCTCACCCTGGACTGAAAAGCCCTGCGGGGCGGGCCCGGAACTCCGGGTGGCCCGCCCCGCACCGCTCGCCCGGCGGTTCAGCCGGTGCTGACCTCCTGCTTCAGGGCGCTTCCCCGGACCCACTGCGTCCACGGCATCTGGTAGTAGGACCAGCCGTTGTTCCAGGCCAGCTGCCGCTTGGAGCCGGTCACGACGACCACGTCACCGCGGTAGGAGAGGTTGTAGAACCACTGCGCGAAGACCGGCGGGGAGTTCACGCAGCCGTGGCTGGCGTTCACCTGGCCCATCGCCCACATCCGGCTGCCCATGGCGTGCACGTACTCGCCGCTGCTGGAGATGCGGACGGCGAACGGGATCACTTCCTTGTAGCCGCCGTTCTCCTTGTCCTCGGGGTCGACGCCCATCCACTCGGACGTCATGATCTCCACGCGGTGCTTGCTCATGGTGAGGTGCACGCCGTTGGTGGTGAGGTAGGTGTCCACCCCGTTGACGACCCGGCCACCCTTGCCGGCGCTGATCCCGGTGGTCTTGCGGACCCTGCCGTTGACCTTGACGACCATCTTCTTGGTCTTGGTGCTGATGGTGCTGATGTGGGAGTCACCGATCTTGAACTTGCGGTTGACGTCCCGGGTGCCGTAAACGTCCTTGCCCGCCTTGACCCCGGCCAGCTTGGCCGACAGGGCCACCTGCTGGTTCGGCTGCCAGTACTGCCCGTTCTTGGTCCGGAAGATCACCTGCTGGCCGCTGACCCAGTACCAGGCGCCCACCGCGGGCTTGGTCGACTTGATCGTCAAGGCCCGCTCGACGGCCTTGCGGTCGGTGACCGTGCGGTTGAAGGTGACCGTGATCGGCATGCCGACCCCGACGGTCTCCCCGGCCATCGGCGTGACGTCGATGACGCTCAGCGGGTTGGCCGCCCGCAGGGTGCGGAACTTGCTCGTCGCGGTGGTGCTCTTCTGCGCGTTCTTGGCGGTCACCGACACCACGTACGCCACGCCCGGCACCAGGGTGCGCGACTTCCAGGTGGTGCGGTCGGCGGACATCTCGCCGGTGACGGCCCGCTGCCCGGCCAGCACGGAGACCTGGTCGAGCGTCCCGTTGGCGGCCTTGATGACCACACCCTGGTCGGGCCGGGCCTTGGTGTTCCCGTCGCCAGGGGTGATGGTGACGTGGGGCGCCGCCGCGTCCTCGGTGCCGCCCACGGTGACGCCGCTGTCGCCCTTCGTGCCGCCGCCGCCTCCCGAGCACGCCGTCGCGAGCAGGAGTGCCGCTCCCGTCAGCCCGGCCGTAGCCCGAACCCCGCGCAACGTACCCGCGGCAAACCTGCGCTGCACCGTGAACCTCCAAAACCCCGGTCTATACCCCAGAGACATTAGCGACAAAAGTCGCCGATGAGACCGGAACGCACCGGCTTTCCCGGCAGCCGAGACCGAAGCGTTGCGGAAGATCCTCAGGCCGGAACGGGCTCGCCGTTGACGTGGTGCAGGCAGCGCCGGAACCCGTACAGCGACACCGCGACCGCCAGCGCGCCGAGCAGGGTCACCACGCCCGTACGCACCCACAGAAAGGTCGCGATCGACTCGTTGAAGAGCATCCAGAGGCTGAACAGGGCATTGGTGAGAAAGACCATGGACCACAGCAGCGAGATCCGCAGGAAGAACCGCCGCACCCGGGCATGTTCGAGGAACGCCTCCGGCATCGGCACCATGTCGGTGGCCAGTTTCTGGGCCAGCGGCCGGCCCAACGGCACCGAGGCCAGGAACGCCATGCTCACCAGCAGGGTGCCCAGGGTGGGCTGGAGGAAGTAGATCACCGGGCTGTGCGTGGCCGCGGCCAGCCCGGCCCGCACCGTCACACCCAGGCCGGCGAGCATCAGCATCCCCGGCACCGACCCGGTGCGCAGGTAGCGCCAGGCGATGCCGCCGTAGACCCAGGTCACGGCCGCGACCAGCGCCCCGTTGAGACCGAGCAGCACCAGGGCCGCGTAGAAGACCGCCACCGGCGCGATCACACCCTCGACGAACCTCGGCAGCGCGTGCCGGAGCATCGCGGTCAGCCGGGGCAGTTCGAAGCAGTGCCCCCCGGCCGGGACGTGCTGGACGGACGGCAGCGGCGCAGGGCGGTCAAGGAGGGTCATGTGGTGAGAGGTCCCCGAAACGAATGGGCCGATGGGACTGCTCCACGGTACGTGATGATCGGACAGGGAAAGCAGGGATTCACCACAGATCCCCCACCACCGGGCAGTGCTCGGGCCCGAGCGGCCCACCACGGCGGATTCCCTGGCATGCTCCCGGGCATGGACGCGGACAGGATCGAGGGACGGGTGCGGGCACTGCTGGCGACCGCCGAGCATCCGGCGACCCCGCGCCCGGAGGCCGAGGCCGCGCACGCCAAGGCCGCGGAACTGATGATGCGGTACGCGCTCGACGAGGCGTCGCTGCGGGCCGAGCGCGGCGAGCGGCCCGAACCGGTCGTCTACTGGGAGCGCGTGGCCTCCGGCGCCGGAGGCCACGCGCGGGCCCGGTCGGCGGCGTGCGGCGCGGTGATCCGGGCCCACGGCGGGCGGTACGCCGTCCGCGGGGACGGCGCCTACCGGCGGGACATCACCCTGCTCGTCGTCACCACCCGGGCCGCCCGCGACGCGCTGGCCCTGCTGCTGCCCTCCCTCGACCTACAGGCCGAGGGGGCGGCCCACCGGGTGACCGACGCGTACATGCGCACGATCCCCGAGGAGGCGTTCGCCCGCGCGTCCGACCGCAGCCGGTGGGCCAACGGCTACTTCCGGGCCTTCCTCGTCGGCCACGCCGACGCGGTGGCCCGGCGGATCGAGGCGGCCCGGGTCCGGCTGCGCGAGGAGGCCGCCACGGCGGCCTGCGCCGGCGCGACGCGGGCTCTCGTGCTGGTCGGCGACGAGGAGCGGGTCTCCGCCGAGTTCCGGGCCCGGTTCCCGGCGCTGGGCCGGGGACGCGGCCAGCGGGTGCGCGCCGACGGCTACTCCGCGGGCCAGGCCGCCGGGCGGCGCGCCGACCTGGGCACCGGCGGGCTCGGCGGCCCGCGGGCGGCGCTCTCCTGACGGCCGCTACGCCGGGGCCGGCGCCACCCGCTGCGCCGCGGCGTGCAGGGCGCGGAGCGTCACCGCCACCGAGGGCCGCCGGACACCCGCGGTCCGGGTGACGGCGTAGACCTCGCGGGCCTGGTCGCACCCTGGGATCCGGCGGACCGCCACGCCCGGCTCGCCCGCGGCCAGCGCCAGTTCCGGAACGGCCGCGATCCCCACCCCGCGGGCCACCAGGCTGAGGATGGTGTGCAGCCCCTCGAACTCCCAGGGCACCGGGGGCGCGCCCC
Organism: Actinomadura craniellae; assembly: GCF_003289645.1. Lineage (GTDB taxonomy): Bacteria > Actinomycetota > Actinomycetes > Streptosporangiales > Streptosporangiaceae > Actinomadura_D > Actinomadura_D craniellae. The sequence goes on from NZ_QLYX01000021.1 coordinate 105,869, forward strand.
CCACGTCGTCGAGCAGCCGGTCCACCGCCTGCCGGGACGGTTCGCCGAACGGTGCCGCCATCCACGCCTCCGACAGCAGTTCCCGCAGATCGACGGGTTGCTCGGGGTCGGACAGCGGATGCCACGGCGGCACCACGAGCACCAGCGGGTCCCGGCGCAGCCGGAAGAACCGCAGCGTGGCGGGCAGTTGGGCGGCCAGGCGGCCCGTCCAGTCGTCGACCAGGGCGATGTCGGCCTCGCCCGACCGGACCTGCCGGATGCCGTCGGCCGTCCGGGTCTGCCGGAGCACGAAGGTGAGGTCGGGGTGGTCGGCCAGGCTGTGCGCCAGGGCCGGGGCGTAGGCGACCGCCGCGGTGGGGAACGCGGTGACCACCACCCGGCCGGACGGCCTGCCGGCGCCCTCGGACAGTTCGGCCTCCGCGGCCTCGACCATGGCCAGGATGCCTTCGGCCCGGGCGGCCAGCAGCCGGCCCGCGTCGGTCAGCTCGGCGCTGCGGGCGGTGCGGTCGAGCAGCGCCGTCCCCGCCTCCCGTTCCAGGGTGGCGAGCTGCTGGGACACCGCCGAGGGGGTGTAGCCGAGGGCGGCCGCGGTGGCGGCGATGCTGCCCCGCCGGGAGAACTCCGCGAGCAGCCGCAGCCGGCGCAGATCTAGCATCGGAATTCCTCATGGTCAGCGTCGCTAAGCCTCGCTTGTATCGATGCTAACCGGGGATGAGCATTGACGAAACACCTTGAACCCGACGTGCGGCCGATCTCGGCATGCACCCCCTTCCCGGGAGAGCACCCATGCCTGACCAGGACCTTCCCCACGAACCCTGTCCCGTGCCGGTGCCGGCCGTGTCGGCCACCCTCGCCGCCAACGAGACGCTGGCCCGCAAGCGCCGCGAGGGCGTCCGGGTGCTCCCGCTGGCCTTCGGCGAGGCGGGCCTGCCCGTGCACCCCGCGCTACGGCGGGAGCTGGCCGGGGCGGCGGGACTGGGCGGGTACGGGCCGGTGGCGGGCTCGGCGGCCCTGCGGTCGGCCGCGGCCGGGTACTGGACGCGGCGCGGGCTGCCGACCGATCCCGACCAGATGGTCTGCGGGCCCGGCAGCAAGGCGCTGCTGTACGTGCTGCTGCTCGCCCTGGGCGGCGATGTGGTGGTACCCCGGCCCAGCTGGGTGAGCTACGCGGCACAGGCCGCCCTCTGCGGAACCCGGCCGGTCTTCGTGCCCACCCTGCCCGGGGAGGGCGGGGTGCCCGACCCGGACCTGCTCGCCGACGCCGTGGTCCGGGGCCGCGCGGCGGGCCGCGACATCCGGACGGTGGTGGTGACCCTCCCCGACAATCCCACCGGCACGCTGGCCACCGAGCGGACCGTGCGGCGGCTGTGCCGGGTGGCCCGGGAGCACGGCCTGACCATCATCTCCGACGAGATCTACCGGGACCTGGTCCACGAGCCCGGCCGCGGCGTCGCCGGCCCGGCCCGGTTCGCGCCCGAACGCACCGTGACGACCACCGCGATCAGCAAGAACCTGGCGCTGGGCGGCTGGCGGCTGGGCGTGGCCCGGCTGCCTGAGGGCCCGGCCGGCGACGCCCTGCGGGCCAGTCTGCTGGGCACGGCCAGCGAGATCTGGTCCACCGCGCCCGCGCCGGTCCAGCAGGCCGCCGCGTACGCCTTCGCGGAACCGCCCGAGCTGGTCGAGCACATCGAGCGCTCCCGGCGGCTGCACGCCGCCGTGGCCGCGGCGGTGGCCGGGCGGTTCGCGGCGGCCGGCGCCCGGGTGCCGGCCCCCCAGGCGGGGTTCTACGTCTACCCGGACCTGGAGCCGCTGCGCGACCGGCTCGGCGCCGCCACCGGGGTCGAGTTGGCCGAGTCGCTGCTGGAGCGGTACGGGGTCGGCACCCTGCCTGGCAGCGCCTTCGGCGAGCCCGCCGCGGCGCTGCGGCTGCGGGTGGCGACCAGCCTGCTCTACGGCGAGACCGACGAGCTCCGGCTGGCGGCCCTGGACGCGCCTGACCCGCTGGTCCTGCCCTGGATCTCCGGCGCGCTCGACCGGCTCTCCGAGGTGCTCGCGGAGGCGACCGCCCTGCCCCGCTCCGGGCACCCGGTCGCCACCGCCGCCGGCTGACCCGGCCGGCGGTCCTAGGGTGGACGGGTGGCCCTCTCCAGCCGGATCGCCGACCGGGTACTCAGCCTGCCGCCCGCGCTCACCCGCGATGTCGAGGTGACGCGCGGACTGCGGGTGCCGATGCGCGACGGGATCGACCTGATCGCCGACCTCTACACCCCGCGCCGGGTGCCGGACCCGCCCACCGTGCTGGTGCGGACCCCCTACGGCCGGAGCGGGGTCCTGGCCGCCGTGCTGAGCCGCCCGCTCGCCGAGCGCGGCCACCGGGTACTGCTCCAGGCCTGCCGGGGCACGGGGGGCTCGGGCGGGGAGTTCGACCCCTATGGCCGGGAGCGCGACGACGGCCTCGACACGCTCGACTGGATCGAGCGGCACTCCTGGTCCACCGGCCCGGTGCTGGTCTTCGGGCCGAGCTACCTGGGGTACGCGCAGTGGGCGATGGCCGCGGACGCCGGCGACCGGCTGGCGGCGCTGGCCCCCTCGTTCACCGCCTCGCAGTTCCGCGACCAGACCTACCTCGGCGGTTCCTACACGCTGCGCGGCTGCCTGTCGTGGACCGCGATGCTGCTCCGGCAGCGCGACCGGACGCTGCGCGGCCGGCTGCGCGCGCTGACCGCCGGCCGCCGGCTGGCCGCGGCCTTCGACCGGCTGCCGCTGGCGGAGGCGGACGTGACGGCCACCGGGCGGCGGGTGGAGTGGTTCCAGCGTTGGCTGGCCGCGGGAGAGCAGGGGGACCCGTACTGGCTGCCCGATCGCGACCACCGGGCCCGGGTCGGCGAGGTGTCCGCCCCGGTCACCCTGGTCGGCGGCTGGCACGACCTGTTCCTGGCCTCCCAGCTCGACGACTATATGGCGCTGCGCGCGGCCGGGCTGCGCCCGCACCTGACGATCGGCCCCTGGACGCACTCCTCCCCGGCCGGTTTCGGCGCCGCGCTCACCGAGGCGCTGGCCTGGTTCCGCGCCGCGGTCACCGGCGACCGTGGCGGGCTGCGCGAGCTTCCCGTCCGGCTGTACGTCCAGGGGGACGGGGGCGGGTGGCGCGACCTCCCCGAGTGGCCGCCGCCCGGGGTCGCGCCGCGGCCCTGGCACCTGCACGCGGGCGGCCGGCTCGCGCCGGAGCCGCCGGACGCGTCGTCACCGGACCGGTACCGCTACGACCCGGCCGACCCCACTCCCGGGGTCGGCGGCCCGCTGCTGGGCCCGGGCGCCGGCCCCAAGGACAACCGCGCGCTGGAGGCCCGGCCGGATGTGCTCGTCTACACCGGGGAGCCGCTGGCCGCGCCGGTCGAGGTGATCGGGCCGGTCGAGGCCGACATCCGGCTGCGCTCCAGCCGGGCGCACACCGACGTGTTCGTCCGGGTGTGCGACGTGGCGCCGGGGGGCCGGTCGCTGAACGTCTGCGACGGGCTCCAGCGGGTCGATCCGGAGCGCTTCCCCGCCGGCCCGGACGGGGTCCGGACGGTACGGGTGCGGCTGTGGCCGACCGCGCACCGGTTCGGGACCGGTCATCGGATCCGGGTCCAGGTGTCGAGCGGCTGCCATCCCCGGTTCGCCCGCAATCCGGGCACCGGTGAGCCACTGGCCACCGCCGTGCGGCTGGCCGCGGCGGAGCAGGAGGTCTTCCACGACCCCGACCACCCCTCGGCGGTCATGTTGCCGCTGGTCATACCGGGATAGGCCGCGGCCACCAAGATCACTTTACCTTGGTGTAAGGTCCTACGTCGCACTGCAGATACACCACATAGCACCCCAACGCGGTAACGGATTCAACCCCTAGGGCGCTTTTCACCGTGGTAGAGCGAAGCAGCGCCGGAATTCGACGGTGGCACGAGGCGAGGGGGCCCGCCATGAGACATGCACGGGATGGGGCGACCGCGGCGATGAACGCCGCATCGCGGGTTCTCGTCGCACGGGGAAAGCACGAGCCGCAGGAGGCGGAGGATCCCGACGTGCACTGGGGCCAGCGGGCCCGCGAGGGCGCCTGGGCTCCGACCAAGGACGGCCAGCGCATCCACATCGGCATCGACTGCTCGGCGGGCGACCAGGCGCCGACCCTGGTCCGGCCCAGCCTGCGGGTCTTCGTGGGCGCCGAGGTCGACACCGACATCGTGGCGCAGACCACCGCGGGGGGCGTCCGGCTGCTGACGGTGCTGCACGGGCCGGACGCGCCCACGGAGTTCCGCTTCCCCGTCCAGCTTCCCGACGGGCTGGTGCTGGAGGGCATGCCGTCGGGCGGGTTCGACGTGGTGCACCTGCGTTACGGCGCGACCGTGGGCCGCTTCTACTCGCCCTGGGCGGCCGACGTGATGGCCCGCCCGGTCAAGGCCGACTACCAGCTCGAGGGTTCCACCATCATCATGCGGGTGCAGCACGAGAACTCCTACTATCCAGTGGTCGCCGATCCGCTCTACACCCGCTGATCGGCGGCATAGGGTGAGGAGGCCGCGATCCGCCCCGGTCCCCCCACCCTGGAGCCACCGTGATCTTCACTCATGACACCGAGCATGCCCTCGGCACCGTCGTGGATCTGATCAACTCTGCCCCGGCCGCCGGCGGTGAGGAGGGCCTCACCGACGTCGAGGCACTCTGGCTCTTCGTCACGCGCAACCGGTTCAGCGACGTCTCCGCACTGGACGAGCACGACCTCGCGCAGGTGCACGCGATGCGCGATCGCTTCCACGCCGTGTTCAGCGCCGACGGCGTTCCGGCGGCGGTCGGCCTGATCAACGAGATCGTGGGCGGGGTGCGCACCACCCCGCACCTCACCGATCACGACGGCTACGACTGGCACGTGCACTTCTTCGCACCGGGGGCGTCGATGGCCGAGCACCTGGCGGCCGACTGCGGCATGGCGCTGGCGTACGTGGTGGCCGCCGGCGAGCTCGAACGGCTGCGGACCTGTGCGGCGCCCGACTGCGCGCGGGTGCTGGTCGACCTGTCGCGCAACCGGTGCCGGCGCTACTGCGACAGCCGTACCTGCGGCAACCGCATGCACGTCGCGGCCTACCGGGCCCGGCAGCGCGAGGTCGCCGGCGGCTGACCCAGCGCGGCGACCGCGGCGAGGGCCCGCCGGGCGGCGTCCGCGTCGTGCACCCGGAACACCCGGGCGCCCAGCCAGGCCGACACTCCCAGCACCGCCAGCGTGCCCACCCCGCGCTTCTCGACCGGCTGGCCGAGCGTCTCGCCGATGAAGTCCTTGTTCGACACCGCCACCAGGACCGGCCACCCGGTGTCGGTCAGCTCGGCGAGCCGCCGGGTGATCTCCAGCGAATGGCGGGTGTTCTTGCCGAAGTCGTGCGCCGGGTCGATGAGGATCGCGTTCCGGGGGACGCCCAGGGCCGCCGCCCGCTCGGCCTCGGCGACGACGTGCCGCAGCACGTCGGCGACCACGTCGGCGTAGGCGATCCGGTGCGGCCGGGTGCGGGGTCGCTGCCCGCCGGCGTGCGCGCAGACCAGGCCGATGCCGTGTTCGGCCGCCACCGCCGCCAGTTCCGGATCGACTCCGCCCCAGGTGTCGTTGAGCAGGTCGGCTCCGGCCGCGGCGACGGCCGCCCCCACCTCGGCCCGCCAGGTGTCGACACTGATCACGACGCCGGGGTGGCGGGACCGGACGGCGGCCACCAGGTCCACCACCCGGCGCAGTTCCTCGGCGACGCCGACCTCGTCGCCGGGGCCCGCCTTGACCCCGCCGATGTCGACGATGTCGGCGCCCCCGGCGACCGCGCGGTCCACCGCGGCCAGCGCCGCGTCGAAGGCGTAGGTCGCCCCCCGGTCGTAGAAGGAGTCCGGGGTGCGGTTGACCACGGCCATGATCGCGGAGCGGGGCAGGTCCCGTCCGCCCAGCCGCAGTGGTTCTGATGGCAAGCGGTCGTCCTCTCCCCCGGGCCGGCACCGTACGCCGGCACGCCTCAGCATGATCAAAGAATCACACAGACCGGCCCGGAACGTAATATCGGATGCGCCGAAATAGAAGCTGATTCGGTCGAATGACCGTCCCGCGCTCGTCATCCACCCAAGCCGTCGCTAACCTCGTATTTCACACTCGTTCACGAACCCGCGGACGAGACCCGATGTCTGCCCTTTTCGGCCAGGGAGGTTCCGCTGACCAGGCGAGCGCTCATCACCGGCATCACCGGGCAGGACGGCTCCTACCTCGCCGAGCATCTGCTGGAGCAGGGATACGAGGTCTGGGGCCTGGTCCGTGGACAGGCCAACCCGCACGTGTCACGGCTGCGCAAGCACATCGGTGACGTCCACATCACCACGGGCGACCTGCTCGATCAGGGCAGCCTGATTTCAGCCGTCGAGCGTGTCCGCCCCGATGAGGTCTACAACCTCGGCGCCATCTCCTACGTCCCGATGTCATGGCAGCAGGCCGAACTGACCGCCGAGGTCACCGGCATGGGCGTGCTCCGGATGCTGGAGGCGATCAGGGTGGTTTCGGGCATCAGCCCGTCACGGACCCCGACCGGCGAGCAGATCCGGTTCTACCAGGCGTCGTCGTCGGAGATGTTCGGCATGGTCCGCGAGACCCCGCAGAACGAGAAGACGCCGTTCCACCCACGCAGCCCGTACGGGGTGGCCAAGACCTACGGCCACTACATCACCCAGAACTACCGCGAGTCGTACGGCATGTTCGCGGTCAGCGGGATCCTGTTCAACCACGAGTCCCCGCGCCGGGGCGCCGAGTTCGTCACCCGCAAGGTCACCCTCGGTGCCGCCCGGATCAAGCTGGGCCTGGCCGCCGAGCTGCGGATGGGCAACCTGGAGGCCCGCCGCGACTGGGGCTACGCCGGTGACTACACCCGGGCGATGCGGCTGATGCTGGCCCAGGACTCCCCCGAGGACTTCGTCATCGGCACCGGCCGGACCCGTTCGGTGCGCGACCTGGTCCGGTTCGCCTTCGAGGCCGTCGGCCTAAACTGGGAGGACCACGTGGTCCTCGACGCCAAGTACACCCGGCCGGCCGAGGTCGACCTGCTGTGCGCCGACCCGAAGAAGGCCCGCGAGCAGCTCCGCTGGGAGCCCCGGGTGGGCTTCGAGGAACTGGTCGCCATGATGGTCGAGTCGGATCTGCGGCTGCTGTCGAAGTCCAGCCGCCCGGAGGACGAGCCCTTCAGTCCGGATCACTGGTAGCCGCCCTGACGTGCGACGATGGACATATGAGCCTATGTGAGCATGTGACGGAACTGCCGTCCCAGGACCCGGCGGCTCTCACCCCGCAGGGCTGCGCGGAGTGTCTCGCCTCCGGCGGCCACTGGGTGCACCTGCGGCTGTGCCTGAGCTGCGGGCACGTCGGCTGCTGCGACTCCTCGCCCGGGCGGCACGCGAGCAAGCACTACGCCACGAGCCAGCACCCGGTCATCCGCTCGTTCGAGCCGGACGAGGACTGGCGCTGGTGCTTCATCGACCAGTGCATCGCCTGAGCCGACGAGCGATCCGCGCAGCGAGCGAGAAGGTTCAGGCGACAACAAGCCGGCCTGAGCCGCGAGTGTGGCCGAACGGCCCCATTCCGGCCATGTCCGAGACTGCTCCGGCCGGTTGCCCTACCGTCAGAGAATGAACCTGCGTCAGTTGCGCTACGTGGTGGCCACCGCTGACCACGGCACGATGACGTCGGCGGCCCAGGCCCTGTTCGTCGCCCAGCCCGCCCTGTCCCGGGCGGTGCGGGAACTCGAGCGCGAGCTGGGTGTGGAGCTCTTCGCCCGGTCGGGGCGCGGGGTGGTGCTGACCCCCGTCGGCGAACAGGTGGTCCGGCAGGCCCGGGTGGCGTTGAAGGCCGTCGAGGCGATCGAGGGCCTGTCCGCCGCCCACGCGGGCGGGCGCGGGTCCGAGCTGCGCATCGCCACCACCCCCACGCTCGAACCGGAGCTGACCGGGCGGCTGCTCCCGCGGTTCGCCCGGGAGCAGCCGGCGGTGCGGGTCCGGGTCGTCCGCTGCGCGGGACGCGAGGAGGTGGCGGGGGCGGTGCGCACCGGCCGGGCCGATCTCGCGATGACGGACCTTCCGGTGCCGGGCGACCTCGCCGCCCACCCGTTCGAGCAGCGCGAGGTGGTGTTGATCTCGCCGCCCCACCTGAAGCTGCGTGATCCGCTGCCGCCGGACGCGCTGAACGGCCTGCGGCTGGTGCTGCCTGCCCGTGGCGGGTCCCGCCGGGCCGAGCTCGACGCCGTCCTGGCCCGGCTCGGGGTCACCCCGGTGCCGGCGCTGGAGTCCGACGACCGGGCGGCCTGGACCGGCTGGGTGCGCGCGGGCGCGGGGTCGGTGCTGTGGTACCGCAACCAGCTCGATGACGTCGACGGGCTGGTCGTCCGTTCCTTCATGCCGCCGATCATCCGCCGGCTCGGGCTGGTGCACGCGCACCGACCGCTGGGGCAGGCCGCCCGGGACTTTCTCGCTTTCGCCAAGGAGACCCGCGTCCGGGAACACGGCTGAGCCGTAGCAGGTTGACGCTGCCATGTCGAGAACGGGCATGGAGAGCACGTGAACCTGGCCCACGCCCTCGAACTGCTCGCCCTGCCGGCGGGCGCGGTCGCGGTGGCGGCGCTGGCCCGGCGGCTGGGCCTGTCGGCGCCGCTGGTCCTGGTGGTGGCGGGGCTGGCCGCGTCCTTCGTGCCGGGGATGCCGCGAGCCGAGCTGGATCCCGAGTTCGTGCTGTTCGTGTTCCTGCCGCCGTTGCTGTTCTCGGCGGCCTGGCGCAGCTCCTACTACAACCTGCGGGAGAACCTGCGGTCGATCTCCTTCCTGTCGGTGGGGCTGGTGCTGTTCACCATGCTGGTGATCGGTTATACGGCCCACCTGGTGGTGCCGGGTCTGCCGCTGCCGGCGGCGTTCGTCCTCGGCGCCCTGCTGGCCCCGCCGGACGCGGTGGCCGCGGTCAGCGTGGCCCAGCGGCTGGGGTTGCCTCGCCGGGTCGTCACGATCCTGGTCGGCGAGAGCCTCTTCAACGACGCGACCGCCCTGACGGCGTTCCGGGTGGCGCTCGCGGCGGCGGTGGGGGGCGGGTTCTCGCTGCTCGCCGGCGGCGGGCGGTTCCTGTACGCGGCCCTGGCCGGCGCGGCGATCGGGCTGGCCCTCGGCCCGCTGCTGCAACTGCTGCGCAGCCGGCTGAACGATCCGCTGGTGGAGACCGCGGTGCCCATCCTGGCTCCGTTCGCCGCCTACCTGGCGGCCGAGGCAGTGCACGCCTCCGGGGTGATCGCGGTGGTGGTCAGCGGGCTTTACCTGGGGCACCGCGACACCGGGTCGTCGGCCCTCACCCGCCTGCTGAGCAGGTCGTTCTGGGACGTCCTGCTCTTCATCCTGGAATCGGTGGTGTTCCTGCTCATCGGGCTCCAGCTGCCGCCGATCCTGGACGGGTTGTCGACCGAGCAGGGCTGGCCCGCACTGGGCTGGTGGGCGCTGGCGGTCTTCCTCGCCACGGTCGCGGCCCGCTTTCTGTGGATCTTCCTGGTCGCCCTCGTCCCGGAGCTGCTGTCGCACCGGCACCGGGACGCCGACGACCGGCTGGACCGGCGGAACCTCTTCGTGCTCTCGTGGGCGGGGATGCGGGGGGTGGTGTCGCTGGCCGCGGCCTTCGCCATCCCGCTGTCCACCCCCGGCGGGGAGCCGTTCCCCAACCGGGACCTGCTGCTCTTCCTGACCTTCACCACCGTGCTCGGCACGCTCCTGGTCCAGGGGGCGACGTTCCCCGCCCTGATCCGCCGGCTCGGCATCGGAAGCGACCGGGAGCGGTACACCGACATGGTCTCCGAGGCCGCCGCCCAGCACGCCGCCGCCCGGGCCGCCCTCGACCGGCTGGAGACGGCGGTCGAGGCGGACGACTCGGTCGACGGCGAGGTGGTGGCCCGGCTGCGGCAGCTCGCCGAGCACCGCACCCTCAAGGCGTGGGAGCGGCTGGGCGGGGGCACCGGCCCCGAGGGCAAGGAGGTGCCCACCGCCACCTACCGGCGGCTGCGCCGCGAGATGCTGGCCGCCGAGCGCGAGGTGTTCATCCGGTTCCGCAACGAGCGCCGGATCGACGACGAGGTACTGGAACGGGTGCTGCATGAACTCGACCTCGAGGAGGCCCTGCTGTCACGCGACTGAGCCCGCCCCCGCGGGGGCGGGCTCTCGCCGGCTCAGCCGTGCTCGCCGTCGGCTGAGCCCTCCTCACTCGCTACGCGGATCGCTCGTCCCGCACGATCCACTCCGCTCCCTCCTCGGCTCAGCCGTGCTCAGCCGAGGAGGGGGCGGTCGGGGAGTTCCGCGGCGTAGGACTCCTTGACCACGTCGAGGTGGTGCCAGGATTCGCGGATCGTCGCGCCGGGCACGGTGCGGATCGCGTCGAGCACGGTGACCAGCTCGGCCCGGGTGGCCGCCTCCGCCTGGCCGACGATGTCGTACCGCCCGAACCCGGTCGCCACGTACCGGACGCCGTCCTGGCGGGCCACCGAGTCGGCCACCTGGCGCAGCCCGCCGGAGACCACGATGCCGAACCCGCCGAGCTCGGCGGCACCGAGGGCGAGCGGATCGGCGAGCCCGGTCACCTGGATGACCCCGGTGCGCATCAACCGGACCACCCGGGCCCGGGTGGCGGCCTGCGACAGCCCGATGATCTGGGCCAGCCGGGTGTAGGGCGCCCGGCCGTCGCGTTGCAGCTCCTGGAGCAGCCGCCAGTCAATGTCGTCGAGCTGGATCTCACCGAGGTCGCGGACCACCGAGTGGGCGTCGCGCACCGTCGCCACTGACCGGAAGACCTCGGCCGTGCGCACCCCGGCCGTGCGCCGCAGCTCGTCCACCTCCGTGGCGAGCGCGTCGTCGTCCCGGGTCCGCACCTGGGCGACCAGGTCGTGCGGGCCGGCGGTGAGCGCGATGAAGCTCACCGCCGGGCGCTGGGCGAGCGCCTCGGCCACCTTTCGGGCCGCTCCCGCCACGGTGATCGAGAGGTGCCCGATCGCTCCGGTGCCCACCACCGCGGAGTGGACGATGCCGACGACCCGCACCACCTCCGTCTCCAGCAGGTGTTGCACGCGGGCCCGCACGGCGGTGCGGGACAGGCCGACGTGGTCGGCCAGGGCCTGGAACGTCGCCCGGCCATCCCGCTGGAGCTCGCGGACGAGCACGGCGTCGACCGCATCCAGCACGGGTCTCCTCCTCGACAGGCAATGAATGGTTTTGTCACCGCTTGCAAGATCATTCCACTTCGGAGCGGTTCTCCGTCAAATATTGATCTTGCTCGTGTTCGCTCCGGACGATGGCGATTGATGCGTCTGCGATCGACGCCCGGGGCGACGAATGCAACGCGACACGGACCGCCACGACATCGCCACGACGGGCACCGTGCCCGGGATCCCTCCCTCACCCGTGCGGCACCGCCCATCTCTTCCGATGCGCGACCCGCCACTGCGGGCCGCGCGGGCAAGTCACGGCCCCCGTTCCGCCCCACGGCGGCGTGCGCCGCCAGAGCCTGAATCGCATCCGCATCTCCCGATGTCCGTCCGAATCGCCCGTGCCGGGCCCTGATCGCCCGCGCGTGAGCACATGTAAGAAAAGTCCAATGCTGCCGTAATTTCGTCAAGAGGTAACACTGCAAAGAGCGAAAAGTCACGACCCTGGGCTCTATTGATAGGTTCCGTCCAGCCGGATCCGGTTTTTCGGCCCACACCGCGCGTGCACTTGCACTGACATGTCGGTCGGCACGGCATCCGGCAGCCCCTGCCGGGTATCGCCGACAATGGGCGGTGATGACCCACCGCCCCGATTTCCTGGCCCGTGATTTGGTGTGGAGAACAGCCGTGCGCCTGCTGAACGGTGAGCGTGTCGCTCACGACCTGACCTACAACGACGTCTTCATGATCCCTCGCAGGTCGGCGATCGGATCACGGCTGGATGTCGACCTCTCCACCTGCGACGCCAGCGGAACGACCATTCCACTGGTGGTGGCCAACATGACCGCGGTGGCCGGACGCCGGATGGCCGAAACCATCGCCCGGCGCGGTGGTCTCGCGGTGATCCCTCAGGACATTCCGACTGATGTCGTGGCCGATGTCATCTCCTGGGTCAAGGCCCGGCATCTAGTGTTCGACACCCCGATTCGCCTCTCGCCCGGTTCGACCGCGGGCGAGGCGATGGGGCTGCTGCACAAACGCGCGCACGGAGCCGTGATCGTGGTCCAGGACGAGCGCCCGGTCGGTGTGGTCACCGAGGCCGACTGCCAGGGCGTCGACCGGTTCGCCCAACTCCACGACATCATGTCCCGCGACCTGGTGACCCTGCCCGACACCGTCGACCCGCAGGAGGCGTTCGACCGGCTGCACGAGCGGGGCCACCGGCTCGCCCCGGTGGTCGACGCCACCGGCCGGCTGACCGGCCTGCTCACCCGCACCGGGGCGCTGCGCGCCACGCTCTACCGGCCCGCCGTCGACGCCGGCGGACGGCTCCGGGTGGGCGCGGCGGTCGGTGTCAACGGCAACGTGGCGAGCAAGGCCAAGGCGCTGCTGGAGGCCGGGGCCGACATTCTGATCGTGGACACCGCGCACGGCCACCAGGAAAAGATGATCAGCGCGCTGGCGGCGATCCGCGGGCTCGATCCCGAGGTCCCGGTGGTGGCGGGCAACGTCGTCACGGCCGAGGGCGTCCGGGACCTGGTCGCGGCCGGCGCCGACATCGTCAAGGTCGGCGTGGGCCCGGGCGCGATGTGCACCACCCGGATGATGACCGGCGTCGGACGGCCCCAGTTCTCCGCGGTGCTGGAGTGTGCGGCCGAGGCCCGCCGGCTCGGCCGGCACGTGTGGGCCGACGGCGGGGTGCGCCACCCCCGCGACGTGGCCCTGGCGCTGGCTGCCGGAGCCTCCAACGTCATGGTCGGCTCGTGGTTCGCCGGCACCTACGAGTCGCCCGGAGACCTGCAGCGCGCCGCGGACGGCCGGCTGTACAAGGAGAGCTTCGGGATGGCCTCCGCCCGGGCCGTGCGGCTGCGCACCGCCGAGGACTCCCCGTTCGACCGGGCGCGCAAGGCCCTGTTCGAGGAGGGCATCTCCACCTCGCGGATGTTCCTGGACCCGCAGCGGCCCGGAGTGGAGGATCTCATCGACTCGATCGTGGCGGGCCTGCGCAGCTCGTGCACCTACACGGGCGCCCGGACGCTGGAGGAGTTCCACGAGCGGGCGCTGGTCGGCGTACAGGGGGCCGCGGGCTATGCCGAGGGCATGCCGCTCACCACGAGTTGGTGAAGAACGGCCGATTCCCGCGACGCACGGTAATCGTTCCGGCGGGGGTGGTGAGAATCTCCGCAGACCGGCAACAAAAACGGATCTTCATCCTGGGGAGGGCACGGCACCCGGCAACGACAGGAATATCCTGAACAGGTCAGGCACGTGAGAATCGTCACCGCTCGTACTGGATGCCCCAGTGAGCAATCCACCGGCTCGACTCGTGCGTCCAATATGTGACACAGCCTTTCAGGGTGCGTGGGATCGGAGCCTCGATGGGGAGACGTGCGGGCAAACGGCGCGCCAGATCGGGTGGCGCCCTTCGGGACCGCCCGAAACTTCCGCATGCCCTCGGCCTGACCCTCGCCTCGGCGCTCGTCTGGGGGGTCGCCCACCTCGTGGCCGGCCGCAAGGTCGCCGGCGGGCTGCTCCTGTCGCTCTACACCCTCCTGCTCCTGGCCGGCGGCGCGCTCGCCGTCTGGTTCCAGCAGGACCTGCTCCAGATCGCGGTGCAGCCGGAGTGGTTGTCGCGCATCGCGGCGGGCGTCCTCGTGTTCGGACTGGTCTGGATCGCGGTGATCGTCTGGTCCTACGCGACGGTACGGCCCGGCGGGCTGTCGTTCGCGCCCCGCACCGCCGGGGTGCTGGTCGTGACGGTGCTGTGCCTGGCCGTCGCCGTCCCGGTCGGCTGGACGGCGCGCAGCACCTACCTCTACCGTGACACGCTGACGAGCATCTTCGGGGACGACGGCGGCATCACCATCGACCGCGAGGACCCCTGGAAGGGCCGGGACCGGGTCAACATCCTGCTGCTGGGCGGCGACGCCGCCAGCAACCGGGTCGGGGTGCGCACCGACAGCATGACCGTGGCCAGCATCGACACCCGCACCGGCAACACCGTGCTGCTCAGCCTGCCGCGCAACCTCGAGAGCTTCCCCATGCCGGCGGGCCCGGCCCGCAACCGGTTCCCCTACGGCTTCACCGGCGACGGCGCGATGACGCCCGGCCTGCTCAACGAGGTCTACCAGTACGCCGAGGACCACCCCGACATGGTCCCGGGCAAGACCAAGGACCGGCGCGGCCCCGCGCTCGTCAAGGGCACCATCGGTGAGATCCTCGGCCTGTCCATCGACTATTACATCCTCGTCGACATGTTCGGCTTCGCCGAGATCATCGACGCCATGGGCGGGGTCCGGGTCAAGATCGACCAGCCGATCCCCTACGGCCTGCGCGGCGAGGTGCTGCAGGCCGGTGACCGCAGGCTCAGCGGCAAGGAAGCCCTGTGGTACGGCCGGTCGCGCAGCAACAGCGACGACTACGTGCGGATGGGCCGGCAGAAGTGCCTGATGCGGGCGATCGCCCAGCAGGCCGACCCGCAACGGGTGCTCACCCAGTTCGAGCGGCTGGCCACCGCCACCCGGCGCGCGATCTCCACTGACATCCCGGCGGGCCTGCTGCCCGCGCTGGTCGACCTGTCGGGCAAGTTCCGCGACGGCGGGAAGATCCAGAGCCTCCAGTTCGTCCCGCCGCTCATCCATACCGGCAACCCCGACTTCGCGCTGATCCGGCGGCTGACCGCACAGGCGATCAGCGACCGCGAGCGCCGCCCGTCCCGGCCGGCCACGCCCACCGCGCGGCCGAACGGCCCGCGCACCCCGGTCGCCGGCACCGCGGCCCCGCAGCAGCAGCCCAAGCCGGTGTCGCTGGACGCGACCTGCCCCTCGTGAGACCGGGCCGACCGCAGGGTCACTCGGGCCGTTCGATCCGTACGGCCTCCTCCTCGGCCGTGTAGCCCCCGCCGTCCGCACCGACGTCGTTGGCCACCGCGTCCTTCTCCCGGTCCGGATGGGCGCCCTCGTCCTCCGCCACCAGCCGCCCGGCCGCTTCGCCCTCGTCCTGCCAGCGCGGCCAGGCCAGCTCCGGATCGTCGTCCGACACCGTCGGTTCGGGCTGTTCCCTGGCCAGCCTGAGGTCCAGCGGCTCGCCCGCCAGCTGCTCCTCGGCGGTGGTGCCGTACTCGTCGACCGCCACCGGCTCGTCGCCGGGCAGCGGCATCTCCTGGGGATCCTCGGCCCACGCCTGCTCCGGCGTGCCGTCCTGCAGGTCCGGAACGCCCTCGTCCTCAAGCCGGGATCGCGGATCACGCTCGGTCACGGTGTCCCCCTCCTCGTTCCCTCGTGGCCTTTTCAGTCCGCCGGGGCGGTGATGACCGCCCTACCCCCCAGACCCGGACGAATCCCGATGTCACCGCCGCTCCGCAGAAGGGGGATCATGGATGTAGACGAACTTCGAGGTGGGAGGCGGCGCGGGTGCCACGAATCCAGGGCTGTACGGCCTTCCGGGTGGCGGTGCCGCGCGGCCGGCGGCCGGAGAGCATCGTCGTCCGGCTCACCGGTGACGACGGCACCGCCGGCTGGGGTGAGGTGGGCTGCCCGGCCGAGGCCGGCCGTCCCGAGCCCTGGTCCGACATCGAGGAACGGCTCGCTCCGGCGCTGCTGGGGCTGGCCTGGGACCGGCCCGAGGACGTCTCCGCGGTCACCGAACTGGGCACCCGGCAGGCCGCCGCCGCGGTCGACACGGCCTGCTGGGACCTGTGGTGCAAGATCAAGGGAATGCCGCTGGCGCACGCGCTGGGCGGCACCCGCACCTCCATCGCGACCGGCACCCAGGTGACCGCCGAACTGCCGGAGACGCTGGTGGAGCAGGTGAACCGGCAGATCGGCGGCGGCCACACCCGGGTCACCGTGCGGGTACGCCCGGGCAGCGACATCGAGCCGATCCGCGCGGTCCGGCACGCCTATCCGGCGCTCGCCCTGGTGGCCGACTGTGGCGGCGCCTACACCGAGTCCTCCGGTGACCTCGCCGCGCTGGAGGCGCTGGACGCCTACGGGCTGCTGGCGATCGCGCACCCGTTCGACGCCACCGACCTGGCCGCGCACGCCCGGCTGCAACGCCGGATCGGCACCCCGCTCTGCCTGGCCGCCGGCGACCTCGACACCCTGGACGCGGCGATCTCCCTGGAGGCGGGCCGGGCGCTGAACCTACGCATCGACCTGTCGGGCGGGCTCACCGCGGCGCGGGCCGCGCACGACCGGGCCTACGCGGCCGGCTGGGATGTCTGGTGCTCCGGGTCCGGCGGCCTGGGCATCGGCCAGGCCGCCACCGTGGCCCTGGCCAGCATGCCGGGATGCACCCTGCCCAGCGACGTGTCCGACCCGGCGGGCGGGCCCGCCTTCGTCTCGCCGCCGGTCCGGTCCTCCGGCGGGGTCGTCGCGGTGCCCCTCACCCAGCCGGGCCTCGGCCACGACATCGACGAGGCGCTCCTCGCCCGCCTGGCGGCCCGGACGCTGCGGGTCCCGGCCGGTTGATCCCGGTTCCGCTCCGAGCACACCTGGCGCCCTTGGAGGCGGACGTTCCCGCCCGGGTCGTGTCCCGAAATCCCGAAATCCCGAAATAAGGTCGGCGGCCTCGCTTCGAGACGGGCCTCAGTCCTGTGGCGGGCCGGGCTGCGCGGGCCCGGGCGGGAGCGGCGGCGCGGGCGGGGAGCGGTCGGGCCGCAGCCGCCTCCCCAGCCGGCGGCCGGCCTGCCGGGCGGAATCCGCGGGCAGCGCCCGGCGCACCTGCCCGCCGAGATCCGGAGCCTGGCGAAGCCGCTCGGCGGTCTGCCGGCCGAGTTCCCGGGCCTGCCGGACCCGCTCGTGCTCGGCCAGGTGGAGCGCCCCGGACTGGGCGCCGCCCACGGCCTGCCGGGCTCCGTGCAGCACGGCCCGTCCCGCCGCTTCGTAGGTCCGCGCGCGGACAGCCGCCGTGCCCGCCGCCCGGTCGCCCAGGCTGCGCCGGCCGCCCGCCAGCACGGGCAGCGCGTTCGCCCAGAAGGCGGCCACCGCCAGCAGCCAGCACAGCACCGCCACCACCGGCTCGCCGTGCAGCAGCAGCACGAACGCCAGCGAGATGAGGGCCGTGTCGGTGAGGGTGGTGACGGCCGCCCGGCGGACCGCCCGGCCCGCGGTCGGCCGGGTCCCGCCGGGCGCGCCGACCCGGACGTCGGCGAGGGCCTTGCCGAGCGTGCGCCCCCGCCAGACGAGTGCGGTGAACTGGTAGAGGAACTGGATCGCCACCAGGACGGCGAAGGCCAGCGTGATCAACAGCACCGTCGTGTCCCACGCCCGGGTGAGCTGCTCCGTTCCGGCGCCGAGTTCGCCTCCGGAGCGGACGACCGCCCACATCCCGGTCCGCACCGTGTACTGGGCGGCCCCACGCTCCACGACGAAAATGATCACGGAGTAGACCGCGGTGCCCAGCCCGAACGCGACGGCCAGCATCAGCCCGAAGTCGACCGCCCAGGCCAGGGCCCGCCGGAACAGCGGCGCGGCGTCGCTCCTGCCGGGCGGCGGGACGGGGGGCGGGACCGGAGGCGGTGGGCCGTACACGGCGCGGTCTCCCGAAGATCGCCGATGGGGACGCCCAGAGCGTAAGGCGCCCGGAGCCCGGCCGCCACCCGGTCCCGCGAATTCAGTACGACTTGGGCAGTCCCAGCGAGTGCTGGGCGACGTAGTTCAACACCATCTCCCGGCTGACCGGGGCGATCCGCATCAGCCGGACCGTCCCCGACAGCATTCCGACCCCGTACTCGGTGGTCAGCCCGTTGCCGCCGTGCGTCTGGATGGCCTGGTCGACGCAGTGCACCGCGGCCTCCGCGGCGGCGTACTTGGCCATGTTCGCGGTCTCACCCGCACCGAGATCGTCGCCGGAGTCGTACAGCCATGCGGCCTTCTGTCCCATCAGCCGCGCCAGCTCCAGCTCGATCTTCGCCGCGGCCAGCGGGTGGGCGATGCCCTGGTGCGCGCCGATCGGGACCTTGAAGACCTCCCGCTGCCCGGCGTACGTCACCGCCTTGCCGAGTGCCAGGCGGGCGATGCCGGCGCCCATCGCCGCGGCCATGATCCGCTCGGGATTGAGCCCGGCGAACAGCTGGGTCAGCCCGCCGTCCTCGTCTCCGATCAGCGCCTCGTACGGCAGGGTCACGTCGTCGAGGTGGCAGACGAACTGCTTCTCCGGCGAGACGATCTCCATCTCGATCGGCGTCCAGGTGAAGCCGGGGGTGTCCGTCGGCACGATGAACAGCGAGGGCCGCAGGGTGCCCTTCTGGTCCGCGGTCCGGGCGACGAAGAGCACCGCGTCGACCTCGTCCACCCCCGAGATGAAGGTCTTCTGGCCGTTGAGCACCCAGCCGTCGCCGTCCCGCCGGGCGGTGGTGGTGATGCGGTGCGAGTTGGAGCCGGCGTCCGGCTCGGTGATCGCGAAGGCCATCTTGACCGTCCCCTCCGCGAACTGGGGCAGCCAGTGCCGCTTCTGCTCCTCCGTGCCGGAGCGGGCGATGATCGTCGCGCAGATCGCCGGTGAGACCACCATGAGCAGCAGCGGGCAGCCCGCCGCCGCCAGTTCCTCGCAGACCGCGGCCAGATCGCCGATGCCGCCGCCGCCTCCGCCGTACTCCTCCGGCACGTTGACGCCCAGGTAGCCCAGCCGGGCCGCCTCGGTCCACAACTCGTCCGTCTTGGCTCCACTACGAGCCTTCTCCACGAAATACTCGGATCCGTACTTCTCACCCAGTTCGGCTACCGCGGCGCGCAGCGCCAGCCGCTCGTCCGACTCGACGAAACCCATCAGGAATCCCCTTCTGAGATCACGGCGAGGACCGCTCCGGCCTCGACCTGCTGTCCTACGTGCACACCGACCCCGGCGACCATCCCGGCCGCCGGCGCCGTGACACGGTGCTCCATCTTCATCGCCTCCAGCACCACCAGGGTCTGGCCGGCCGTCACGGCGGCGCCGGGCCGGGTCTCGACCCGGACGACCGTGCCGGGCATGGGCGCCAGCAACGAGCCCGGGGCGACCTTGTCGGCCGGATCGGTGAAGCGCGGCAGGGCGCGCAGGGCCACCGCGCCCAGCCCGGAGTCCACGTGGACGCGGTCGCCGATCTGGCGGACCGTGAACCGCCGCCGCACCCCCGCCGTCTCCAGGGTGACCGTCCGGTCAGCCGGACTCCCCGCCACCGAGACGAGCCCGACGTCCTCATGGCCCTCGGCGCGCAGCCCGGCGCGGGTCAGCCGGTAAGCCACCTCGATCTCCCCGTCCGGCGCCGCGTAGGACCGGCGCTGCGGCGCCGACGTCACGTTGCGCCAACCGGACGGCAGCCCGCCCAGCGCCGGCGCCCGGTCCCGGGCGTCCGCCGCCGCGGCGAGCGCGGCGGCCAGCGCCGACAGCCGGACGGCCGCGGCCTCCGGCGGAGCCGCCAGAACCTTGGGCCCGAGCCGGTCGAGGTAGCCGGTGTCGGTCTCCCCCGCGAGGAAGGACGGCTCGGCCAAAATCCGGACGAGCAGGTCACGGTTGGTGTCCGGGCCGTGGATGCGGGCGCCGCGCAGGGCCGCGGCCAGCCGCCGGGCAGAGGCCGCCCGGGTCGGCGCCCAGGCGATCACCTTCGCGAGCATCGGGTCGTAGTGCGTCCCGATCACGGTGCCGTCCGTCACGCCGGTGTCGAGCCGTAGCCCGTACCCGTCCGGCACGGCGAACTCGGCGTCCACGCCCGGCACGTCGAAGGTGTGCAGGGGGCCGCTGGAGGGCCGCCAGTCCTCGGCCGGGTCCTCCGCGTACAGCCGCACCTCCACGGCGTGGCCGCGCGGCTCGGGCGGTCGCCCGGGCAGCCGGGCGCCCTCGGCGATCTCGAGCTGAAGGCGGACCAGGTCCAGCCCGTACCGGCACTCGGTGACCGGGTGCTCGACCTGCAGCCGGGTGTTGACCTCCAGGAAGAAGAACCGGTCGTCGGCGGCGAGCAGGAACTCCACCGTTCCCGCGCCCCGGTAGCCGATCGCCCGGGCCGCCGCGGCGGCGGCCTCGCTCAGCGCCGCCCGCAGTTCCGGTCCGACCGCGGGGGACGGCGCCTCCTCCAGGATCTTCTGGTGCCGGCGCTGGATCGAGCACTCCCGCTCCCCCAGCGTCCAGACCGTCCCGTGCCGGTCGGCGAGCACCTGGACCTC
Source organism: Actinomadura craniellae (assembly GCF_003289645.1). Lineage (GTDB taxonomy): Bacteria > Actinomycetota > Actinomycetes > Streptosporangiales > Streptosporangiaceae > Actinomadura_D > Actinomadura_D craniellae. Next base: position 126,207 of record NZ_QLYX01000021.1, read on the forward strand.
CACGTGCCGTGCCCCCTCCAGCAGCGGCTCGCAGAAAACGGTCGTGTCGCCGAAGGCCGACCCGGCCTCCCGGCGGGCCGAGGCCAGCGCCCCGGGCAGCTCGTCGAGCACGCGGACCGCGCGCATCCCCCGCCCTCCGCCGCCGGCCGAGGCCTTCACCAGCAGCGGCAGGTCCGCGACCGTCACGGTCTCCGGGTCGGGTTCGGGCAGCACGGGCACCCCGGCGCCGGCCAGCAGCCGCTTGGCCTCGATCTTGGAACCCATCGCCGCGATCACCTCGGCGGGCGGGCCCACCCAGGTCAGCCCGGCGGCGGTCACCTGCCGGGCGAAGTCGGCGTTCTCGGACAGGAAGCCGTATCCGGGGTGGACGGCGTCGGCGCCCGCGGACCCGGCCGCGGCCAGGATCAGGTCAGCGCGCAGGTACGTCTCGGCGGGGGCCGCGCCCGGCAGCCGCACCGCCAGGTCCGCCTCCCGGGCGTGCGGCGCGTCCGCGTCGGCGTCCGAGTACACCGCGACGGTCTCGACACCGAGATCCCGGCAGGTGCGGAACACCCGGCGGGCGATCTCGCCGCGGTTGGCCACCAGAAGTCGCTGGATCATTTCGGCTCACATCCGGAAGACGCCGTAGCCCTCGGCGCCGCGCACCGGGGCGTTGTGGACCACCGACAGGCACAGGCCGAGCACGGTCCGGGTGTCACGCGGGTCGATCACCCCGTCGTCGTAGAGCCGGCCGGACAGGAAGTACGGCAGTGACTCGGCCTCGATCTGCGCCTCGACCAGCTCGCGCATCGCCACGTCCTGGACCTCGTCGTAGACCTGGCCACGGGCCTCGGCGGCCTGCCGGGCCACGATGGAGAGCACGCCGGCGAGCTGCGGCGGGCCCATCACCGCGGACTTGGCGCTCGGCCAGGTGAACAGGAAGCGCGGATCGTAGGCCCGGCCGCACATGCCGTAGTTGCCGGCGCCGTAGGAGGCACCCATGATGATCGAGATGTGCGGCACCCGGCTGTTGGAGACCGCGTTGATCATCAGGGCCCCGTGCTTGATGATCCCGCTCTGCTCGTACTCCTTGCCGACCATGTAGCCGGTGGTGTTGTGCAGGAAGATCAGTGAGGTGTCACGGGCGTTGGCGAGCTGGATGAACTGGGCCGCCTTCTGCGCCTCGGCACCGAACAGCACGCCCTGGGCGTTGGCCAGCACACCGACCGGGTAGCCGTGCACCCGGGCCCAGCCGGTGACCAGGCTGGTCCCGTACAAGGGCTTGAACTCGTCGAACTCCGAGCCGTCCACCACCCGGGCGATCACCTCGCGCGGGTCGAAGGGGGTCTTCAGATCCTCCGGGACGATCCCCGCCAGCTCCTCCTCGGGGTACCGCGGTGGCGCCACGGCTCCCGGGGCCGGGCCCTGCTTGCGGTGGTTGAGCCGGCGGACGATGTCCCGGCCGATCCGGAGCGCGTCGTGTTCGTCGGCGGCCATGTGGTCGGCCAGACCCGAGAGCCGCGCGTGCATCTCGGCGCCGCCCAGCTCCTCGTCGCCGGACTCCTCGCCGGTGGCCATCTTCACCAGCGGCGGCCCGCCGAGGAAGACCTTGGCCCGCTCCCGGACCATGACGACGTGGTCGCACATACCCGGGATGTACGCGCCGCCCGCGGTGGAGTTGCCGAAGACCAGCGCGATCGTGGGAATGCCCGCCGCCGACAGCCGGGTCAGGTCCCGGAACATCCGGCCGCCCGGAATGAAGATCTCCTTCTGGGTGGGCAGGTCGGCGCCGCCGGACTCGACGAGGTTGATCACCGGTAGCCGGTTCTCCAGCGCGATGTCAGCGGCCCGGAAACTCTTCTTGACCGTCCAGGGATTGCTCGCGCCGCCCCGCACGGTCGGGTCATTGGCGACGATCATGCACTCGACGCCCTCGACCACGCCGATGCCGGTCACCACGCTGGCGCCCACCGGGAAGTCGCTGCCCCAGGCGGCCAGCGGGCTGAGTTCCAGGAACGGCGCGTCGGGATCCAGCAGCAACTCGATCCGCTCCCGGGCCAGCAGCTTGCCGCGTCTCCGGTGCCGCTCGACGTACTTCTCGCCACCGCCGGCCAGCGCCCTGGCGTGCTCGGCGTCCAGCTCGGTCAGCTTGCCGAGCATCGCCGTACGGCGTTCCCGGTACGCGGCGCCCGCCGGGTCCAGCGCACTCCTGATCACCGTCACCGCAGGTCCTCCGGAAGGTCCACCTCACGGGCCCTGAGCCATTCACCGAGGGCCTTGCCCTGCGGGTCGAACCGCGTCGAGGCCGACACCCCCTCCTGGAGCAGCCCTTCGATCACGAAGTTCAGCGCGCGCAGGTTCGGCAGCACGTACCGGGTGACGGCGTGGTCGCGGGTCTCGGGGAGCAGCTCCCGGATCCGGTCCACCGTCAGGAAGTGCGCCAGCCAGCACCACTGCCCGTCGGTGCGGGCCCAGACGCCGAGATTGGCGTCGCCGCCCTTGTCACCGCTGCGCGCCCCGGCGATCCGGCCGAGCGGGACACGGACGGTGGGCGCCGCGCCCGGGTGCCGCTCCGGCAGCGCCTCCGGTACAGGGCGGGGGTCTCCGCCGGCGGGCGGGATCGGGGGAATCGGCCGGCGGGTGCCGTCCGGGAGCACCGCCACCTGGGCGATCCTCGCGGCGTCGACGTACGCGGGCCGGTAGACCCCGTACGGGACGGCCTTGCCCGGCGGGGTGGTCATCGTGAAACCCGGGTAGCCGGCCAGGGCGAATTCGACCGCCGCCCCGCTGAAGGCGCGGCCCACCGCGGCCTCGTCGGCGTCCTGGACGGCGCAGCGCAGCAGCGAGGTGGCCGCACCCTGGGTGTCCGGGTCATGGGCCGGGGTCCCGATCGCCGTCCACTCGGTCCTGGCCGGGGGATGCTCCGCCAGTGCCTCCTCCAGCCGGGCCCGGGCCCAGGCCGCCTTGGCCTCAACGTCCAGCCCGGTGAGCACGAAAGTCATCTCGTTGCGGTAGCCGCCGAGATGGTTGAGGCAGACCTTGACCGTGTCCGGCGGAGGTTCGCCGCGGACGCCGCGGATCCCGACCCGGTCGGGACCGCAGGGCTCGGGAGCGATCGTGTCGAAGCGGGTGGTGACGTCGGGCCCCGCGTACCGCGGCCCGCCGATCTCGTAGAGCAGCTGGGCGGTGACCGTTTCGACGGTGACGGCGCCGCCGGTGCCCGGGTGCTTGGTGATGACGAAGGAGCCGTCCGGGGCGATCTCGGCGATCGGAAAGCCCGGCGCCTTTACGTTGTAGATTTCTTGAAAGAAGGCGTAGTTGCCGCCGGTGGCCTGGGCCCCGCACTCCAGGACATGGCCGGCCACGGTCGCACCCGCCAGGGCGTCCCAGTCGTCCCGCGCCCAGCCGAAGTGCGCGGCCGCCGGACCGACCACCAGCGACGCGTCAGTGACCCGGCCAGTCACCACGAGGTCCGCTCCCGCGCGCAGGCACTCGGCGATGCCCCAGGCCCCCAGGTAGGCGTTGGCGGTGAGCGGACGGCCGTACGGCCCGTCGGCGAGGCCGAACTCCTCGGCCCGGGGCAGCAGGTCGTCGCCCTCGACGTGGGCGATCGTGATGTCGAGGCCGAGCCTGGCGGCCAGTTCTCGCAACCGGTCGGCCAGGCCCCGGGGGTTGAGGCCGCCGGCGTTGGTCACGATCCTCGTGCCGCGCTCGGCCGCCAGGCCCAGCGCATCCTCCATCTGCCGCAGGAACGTGGTGGCATAGCCGGCCGCCGGATCCTTGAGCCGGTTCCGGCCGAGGATGAGCATCGTGAGCTCGGCCAGGTAGTCGCCGGTGAGCACGTCGAGATCGCCGCCCTCGAGCATCTCGCGGACGGCGGAGAACCGGTCACCGTAGAAGCCCGACGCGTTCCCCACCCGCAGCGGTTGCGTCATGGATGCACCTTGGCAGCCAGGTCCAGAAAAATCAATCGCGCTTGCTTGTTTTGAGGGGCTTTGGTTCACTGACGGTCCATGACCGCTCAGGCGCCTTCCCGCGAACCGCGACAGGACCGTAGCCGGGCCACCCGGCTACGGCTGCTCGAGGCCGCCATCGACTGCCTGGCCTCGGCCGGCTGGGCCGGTACCACCGTGTCGGTGGTGGCCGAGCGCGCCGGAGTCTCCCGGGGAGCCGCCCAGCACCACTTCCCCACCCGGGAGGGGCTGGTCACCGCCGCGGTCGAGTACGGCGTCGAGGTGCGCATGCGGGAGATGCGGGACCGGGTCGCCGCCATGCCCGGCGGGCGCCTCACCGCCCTCGAAGTGGTGACCGTGCTCGGCGAGATGTACACCAGCCCGCTGTTCCGGGCCGCGCTGCACCTGTGGGTCGCCGCGGCCTCCGACGAGCGGCTGTGCGCCCTGCTCCTTCCCCTGGAGGCCAAGGTCGGCCGGGAGGCGCATCGCCTCACGGTGCAGGCCCTGGGCGCCGACGAGAGCGAGCCCGGCGTCCGGGAGACCGTACAGGCCACCCTGGAGCTGATCCGCGGGCTCGGCCTGGCCGACATCCTCACCGACGACTCTGCCCGCCGCACCAGGATCCTCACCCAATGGGCCCGCACCCTCGACTCCGTTCTCGGACCGGCACGCTGAACCGGCCCGGTGCGGCGCTCAGGCCAGCAGGCTCGCGGCCCTGACCCGGTGCAGGTGGATGAGCACATCATGGGAACGGCCCAGCGAGACCTGGTACTCGGGCTCGGGGTAGGCGGTGCCGATGACCCGCGTCGGACGGGCACCGCCCAGCCAGGCACGGGCCGCCAGCGGGGCGGTGCGCAGATCGAGCAGGAAGTCCTGGAAGTGGACCCGGTCGAGGGTGTGCTCGTTGCCTCCCGGTGCGGCGGGGCCCACCGTGAAGGCGCGCATCCGGTAGTCGTCCTCCGCGTCCTGGGCGTTGAAGGACCCCTGGTGGAAGGTGATGCCGACGTTCACGTAGCGGGTGCCGAGCCTGTCGCGGAGGAAGGCCCCCTGCATCTTGGGGTACCGGTCGGGGGCGTAGCTCACATAAGCGATGTGCGCGTTGTGGGCCGACAGCACGATCCGCTGACCGGTGTGCTCGTGCCACCAGGCGGTGTTGGCCGCCATGGCCCGGTCCCGGTGCAGCATCGCCTGGGCGACGTCGTCCTGGTCATCGAAGTCCACCGCGTACAGCCGGGCGGTCTGCGCGATGACCCGGGCGTGCTGCTCGGTCAGGGCGCGCTCCGCCGGGTCCGGGCCTGGCGGCAGGTCCCGCAGGATGCCTAGCGCCCGCTCCGCCCGGGCGGCCAACTCCTGACGCTCGGCCAGGGGACGGCCCGGATAGGCCAACATCCAGTCGTTCACGCCCACTGTCGGACGAAGGCCCTGGTACAGGACCTCGATCTCCGGCAGCGAAGCCGGGTGGCGGCGCTGGAGATAGCCGGTCACCTCGTCGAAGAGGCGCGGGGCCGGGTAGCCGATGTCGTTGCCCATGAAACGCACCTTCCTGGGGTGCCGGGCGTTATGGGCGCGCATCCACTCGATCAGATCCAGGTACTCGCGCGTGTACCAGAAGTCGCTCGCGCCCTTGAACTCCTCCCGCATGATCTGGCGCGCATCGCCCCTTCCGTAGAGGACGTAGTCGTCCAGGCGCAGACCGGCGCTCCAGTTCGCCTCCAGGGAAAAGGTCGCGAAGCCCTTCTCCTCGACCAGGTAGCGGAACATCCGGTGCTTCATGGTGAAGAACTCGCGGGAGTTGTGAGTGGCCTCGCCGACTCCCACCACCGCGGCGCCCTCGACCATTCGACCCAGCGGCCGCAGGTCCCGGAGATCACCGGTAGGTTCCGTGGAGTGCAGTTCGTACGCGTTCGCTCCCAGAGCCTGGGCCAGCCCGTCCTCGGCGAGTTCCGCACGGGCCAGGGGGGCGGTGAACAGCACCCCGGCGCAGAGCAGCATGATGAGCAGGAAAGTCGGTCTGTTGCGGAGGTTGGGGGGCGGCATCGTTTCGCTCCAAGAGTGGGTATCCGTGACGCCTCAACCCTGCTGCCGCAGCCAGTTGGCCACGATGGTGTGACCACCCCGGTCCATGGTGGGGACCGCCCCACCCAACCGACACGCTTGTCAGGGAACCGAGTCGCACATTCCCGCTGTAAATACAGAAAGTCCCCGCCGGCATGGGCGGGGCCTTTTCGTTCCCGGGAAATGCAGAAGGCCCGCCTCGGGTGAGGCGGGCCTTCTATATATGTTGTGTCCGGCGGTGTCCTACTCTCCCACACGGTCGCCCGTGCAGTACCATCGGCGCTGGAGGGCTTAACTTCCGGGTTCGGAATGGGACCGGGTGTTTCCCCTCCGC
>NZ_QLYX01000022.1 GCF_003289645.1 Actinomadura craniellae
CCACCTTCCTCGTCCAGCACTGGCTGGGCGCCGAAGGCATGCCACGCCGCTACGCCGACTACGCCAACGAATTCACCGCACTCAACGCCATCTCCAGCGCCGGCGCCTTCCTCCTAGGCGTATCGACCCTGCCGTTCCTGTGGAACATCTGGCACACCGCCCGGAAAGCGCCACGCGTCCGCGTCGACGACCCCTGGGTGTACAGCAACTCGCTGGAATGGGCGACCTCCTGCCCACCACCCCGGCACAACTTCACCGCGATCCCACGGATCAGATCGGAACGGCCCGCCTTCGACCTGCACCACCCGCACACCGGGGTGCGGCCCGCCCTCGCCGGAAGAGCCGGACCGGAGGAGGAAGGCTGACCCCGCCCACCGTTCCGGATCGGGGCCCGGGAACGGCTTCCGGCACGAACGGCACCACGTAGCCGGACCCGCGCCGATGTGGCGGCGACACCGGAACCCGCCCTTCCGCTGTGGCGGGTGACAGAAATTCCACGGCCCGGTGGCCTTGCATTTATCCGATGTTACGGTCAGGCCGGTGAGACCGTTTCCCGTAGCCGGGAAGCGGAATCGTTTCCCAGGCATGCCGAAAACGCAAAGGCCCCGATTTCCCACCCCCGTGGAGCCGTGCGACATCAATGGCGGCTCCTCTCCCGCGGCCCCGACCGAGGAGAAGGCTCATGCCGGCCCCCGCCGAGATTTCCAGCAGAACGTCCCGCCCGCCGTTCCCGCGACGCTCCGGCATCGCCCGGTGCGCGGCCGGCGCGCTGCTCGCCTCCGGTGCGGTCGCCGGCCCGCTGGCGTCGCCCGCCTCCGCCGCCTGCGGCGACCGCGCCTACAACGCCGTGGTGCAGCGGAGCCTCACCTCGTGGACCGCCAGTAACGGCGGCTCCACCGTCTACCGCGGCTCCGACTTCCGGGCGGCCGTGCAGGCGGCGATCGACAGCCTCCGGCCGGGGCGCACCGCCAAGGAATGGGTGCTGGTGAACGGCAACGGCTCGATGAGCGCAGGGAGCCGGATCTCGCTGCGCGACCACACCGGGATCGACCTCTGCGGCACCGTCAACGTCACCGGCTCCGGATCCGGCGACAACGCGCCGATCTACGCCCGCGACGTGCGCGACGTCGAGGTCGGGTACCTCAGCCTCACCGGCCGGCCGCTGTACGGGATCTTCATGCGCAACGTCCAGGACGTGGTCCTCGGCGATATCCAGTTGCGCGTCTCCGGCGGGCTGGGCGTCCGGATCGACAACCACGGCAACCGCGGCGTGCGGTCCCGCAACATCCGGATCGGCCAGGTGTACGCGTCGGGAACGAGCTCGCACGGGGTGGAGACCTACGGGGTCGACGGCCTGAGCATCGACCGGGTGACCGCCCGCGACACCGGCGAGTCCGGGCTGCTGCTGAACGACACCGTCAACGCCACGGTGGGCCGGGTCGACGCCGACGGCGCCGGCACCGGCACCGGGTACGCCGCGCTGCGCTTCGCCAACCGCAACGGCCGGATCGGCGGCGGCTATCCCACCAACATCCGGGTCGGCAGCGTCAAGGCCCGGGGCGGCGGCCGGGGCGTCTTCTGCGTCTCCGAGAGCGGCGGCGCCGTGATCGACGAGGTGGACATCGCCGACACGGGAAGCAACGCCATCCTGCTGGAGAACTGCTACAACATGACGATTGCCGGCCGGTCGGGAACGGTGAGCGGGGGCGGCGAGATCCGCATCGCCGGCCGCACCGAGTTCCCGCCGTCCCGGGACATCACCCTGAGCAACCTGACGGTGCGGAACACCACTATCCGGTGGAGCCCCTGCACCGGGAGCAACATCGTCCTGCGCAACGTCACCCGGCAGAACTCGGCCCTCCACTGGTGCTGACCCCCACCGGACGCCCGTGCGCCGCACCGGGGGCGGGACCGGCGCGGCGCACGGGGTGGCGTCCACGGATCGCCGTGGGTGGACCGTTCCACCAGCAGAGGCGGACATCGCGGACATACAACCCGATCTTGGTGAGATGGGTCACATCACCCCAACGCGCTGCGAGTTCCACCCCCTGCCGAAACCACAGGTCACGGCGACGGGTTAAAGATTTCATCGAAGGCGCACGGCCCATCCTGGTAATGAATTTATAGAAATGGATGTGCTAGACCCATCGGAGATTCACGAGAAAGCGCGGGAAGGCGTCGCGGGAGCGGCGCGCCCGCACGTGGAGAGGATTCCCATGGGCACATCGGATGCTCGACTGGTCGGACAGGTGGTCGACACGACCCGCTATCCCCTGTCGGACCCCACGAGTGCCGATTGGCAGGCCGTGGTTTCCCGCACCCGGCAGGAGCTGCAGAATTCCGGATGCAGCGTGCTGCCCGACTTCATCCGGCCCGCGCTCCAGGAGGCATTGCAGTGGGAATGCGCGAAGATCGCCTCGCAGGCACATTACGAGGTGGAGACGGTCAATGCCTACAACATCGCCACCGACTCGTCGCTGCCGGCCGACCACCCGGGCCGTATCGCCATTCAGCGTGGTAACGCCTTCGTGGCACGCGACCACATCCCCGCCGACTTCATCGTCCACCGGCTCTACACCAGCGGGTTGTTCCAGCGCTTCGTCGCCGACTGCTTCGGGCTGCCACGCGTGCACGAACTGGCCGACCCCCTGTCCGGGCTGTGCCTCAACGTCGTCAACCCGGGCATGGAGCACCCCTGGCACTTCGACACCAACGAGTTCACGGTCAGCCTGCTCACCCAGCGGGCGCAGGCCGGCGGCGTCTTCGAGTACTGCCCGAACATCAGGTCCGCGCAGGCGGAGAACTTCGCCGACGTCCGGTCCGTGCTGACCGGCCACGGCGAGCACCTGACCCACCGGCTCACCCTGCGCCCGGGCGACCTCCAGCTCTTCAAGGGCCGTTACTCGCTGCACCGGGTGAGCCCGGTGGCGGGCGACACGGCCCGGCACACGGCGATCTTCGCCTACAGCGAGCGCCCCGGAGTCGTCGGCAGCGTGACCCGCACGAAGCAGCTCTTCGGCCGTGTCCTGCCCGAGCACCTGGCGGCCGAACGGCGCGCCGTACGCGTCGACCAGCTCCTGGATTGAGCACGGCCTAGGGGTTCCGAACCGCCGTCGATCCGCGATCCAACGAGGACACACCCCGTGCGCGTTGACACAACCGGAAAAGTCTCCCTCGACCACATCTACACGAGCCCCGACCCGCGCGACTACTTCGGCACCCTGCGCGGGCTCGACTACCAGATCCCGCAGCTCGCCAAGCCCTACTTCGCCCGGCTCATCCGGGAGTACCGGCAGGCGCGGCGCGTCCCGGTGGCGAACGTCCTGGACATCGGCTGCTCCTACGGCATCAACGCGGCCCTGCTGCGATGCGACGCCACGATGGACGAGCTGTACGAGCGCTATGCCGGCCCCGACGCCGCCGGGTACACCCGCGACTCCCTACTGGCCCGCGACCGGCGGCTGGTCCGCGCCCGCGGCCACCTGGAGCAGGCCCGGTTCATCGGCCTCGACACCTCCCACCACGCCCTGTCGTACGCGCTCGCGGCCGGCTTCCTCGACGCCGCGGTACACGCCGACCTGGAGGGCCGGGATCCCACGGAGCAGGAACGCGGCCGGCTCGCCACGGCGGACCTCGTCGTCTCCACGGGCTGCCTCGGCTACGTCACCGAAAAAACCCTCTCCCGGGTGATCGCCGCGCATGGCGAGCGGCTGCCGTGGATGGCGCACTTCGTGTTGCGGATGTTCCCCTTCGACCCCGTGGCGGAATGCCTGGCCGAGGCCGGGTACGAAACCGCACGCGTCGACCGGGTCTTCGCACAGCGGCAGTTCGCCACCGCACAGGAGCAGGCGCTCGTCCTGGACCGGCTCGCGGACGTCGGCGTCGATCCGCGCGGCCTGGAAAGCGACGGCCGGCTGTACGCACAGCTCTACATCTCTCGCCCGCGGGGCACGAAAGACTGCACGACGATGGACCTCGCGCCGCCCAGGAAGCAGCCCCCGAACCGTCCAGATCGAGGATCGACATGACCAGTGGCCAGAACACCACCTTCGCCTACGAGGACAGCCTGCCGCGCATTCCCCTGCCCACCCTGGAGGAGAGCTGCGCGCGGTTCCTCGAATGGTGCGCGCCGTTGCTGACCCCCGATCAGCTGGCGGCCACCGAGGCCGAGGTCGCCGCGTTCCTCCGGCCGGACGGCCCCGCCCGCCGGCTGCACGCGGCGCTCCAGGAGTACGACGCGCAGGAGGGCGTGCACAGCTGGCTCGACACCTTCTGGCCGTACCGGTACCTGGGCCGCCGTGACCGCATCGCGCTCAACGCGAACTTCATCTTCCTGTTCCAGGACACCGGGCAGAGCCAGGTCGAGCGGGCGGCCGGGCTCGTCGCCTCGGCCGTCGGCTACAAGCTGCTGCTCGACGACGAGCGCATCCCGCCGGTCGTCCAGCGGGGCCGGCCGCTGTCGATGGAGCAGAACAAGTTCCTGTTCTCCACCACCCGGATCCCCGGTCCCGTGCAGGACACCGTCCGCGCGCCCTACAGCGAGGAGTGGCCGGGGCCGTCCCGGGCACGGCACATCCTGGTCTTCCACCGGGGCAACATGTTCCGCCTGGACGTGCTGGGGCCGGACGGCCGGCCGTACTCCCCGGGCGACCTCGCCGCCGGGCTGCACGCGATCATGAAGGCCGGGGCGGCTCCGGCCGCGCCGGGCACGTCCGTCGGGCACCTCACCACCAAGGCCCGGGCCGAGTGGGCGGCCAGCCGGGAGGCGCTGCTCACCCACCCGGGCAACGCGGACGCGCTGGAGACGGTGGAGACCGCACTGTTCTGCCTGTGCCTGGAGGACCTCGTCCCGGCGGACGACCTCGCGGCGTGCGACCACCTGCTGCACGGCGACGGCGGCAACCGGTGGTTCGACAAGGCCGTGTCCCTGATCGTCTTCGCGGACGGCCAGGCGGGCATCAACGTGGAGCACTGCGGCCTGGACGGCACCACGATCCTCAGCTTCGTCGACACCATCCTGGGCTCCCCGGCCGGGGAGCACCCGGAAGCCCCCGCCCAGGGCGAGCCCGACTTCCGGCCGGTGGAGTTCGCGCTCGACGACGCGCTGCGGGCCGACGTCCAGGCCGCCGCCGACGCGTTCGCCGCCTACGGGGCGGCCACCGCCGCCACCACCGTGTCGTTCGAGGACTTCGGCGCGAACCACGCCAAGGAGCTGGGCGTGTCACCGGACGCGTTCGTGCAGCTGGCCTACCAGCTCGCGCACCGGCGGGCCAAGGGGCTGGTCGGCGCCACCTACGAGTCGATCGCCACCCGGCAGTACCGCCGCGGGCGCACCGAGGCGATGCGCGTCGTCACCCCCGAGGTGGTGCGGTTCGTCACCGCGATGGACGACCCCGCCGCCGACCCGGCGACCCGCCGGGCCGCGTTCCTGGCCGCCGCCGCCAAGCACGTGGCGCGGGCCAAGGAGTGCCAGGCCGGGCAGGCGCCCGAGCAGCACCTGTGGGAACTGCAGCTCATCGCGCAGCGGCGCGGCGCCGAACTGGGCGTGACCGAACCGCTCGCGCTGTACGAGACGCCCGGCTGGACCGTCATGCGGGACGACTACCTGAGCACCAGCTCCGCGCCGTCCACCAACATCCGGTACTTCGGTTTCGGCGCGACCAGCGAGAAGTGCATCGGCATCGCCTACGTGCTGCTCCCCCAGCGGTTCAACATCTACCTGAGCACGCCCCGCCCGGTCGCCGACGCGATGTTCACGTTCGCCGACCGGCTCCGCGAGGCGATCGGCGAGCTGCGCCAACTGCTCGCCGCCACGCCTCCGGAGCCGGACGCGCACGGCGAAATGGCAGGCCGAGCCGGCTGAAGCCCGTCCCGAAGTAAGGCCAGAAGCCTCCCTCCGGTACCGGCCGCACCCGCCCCCAGAGGAGTTCCTGCCAGCGTGATCACGCTGGCAGGAGCCCTGGGGACGGGCGCGGCCGGTACCGGTACGGCCGGGGCGGGCGGAAAACTCCTTGCGGCCCGGAACCGGGGGCTGCCACCATCGGGGCATGATCGAAAGTAAAGGCGGCCTCGAAGTCGCCCGATGAGCGGCCCGGCCACCGACTCCCGGCACCTGCACCTGGCGATCGGGATTCGCGATGAGTGGCTGAACCACGGACTGTCCACCTCCTCCGCCGACCGATCCACCGCCGAAGCGGCCATCACCGGCCTGTACCGGCTGATCGGGGCGGCGCCGCCCCGTTTCGTGTGGGTCGACTCCCCCGGCGCCGCACTCGCCGTCGGGCCGGACATCGGCTCCGGCCCCTCCCCGAGACGGCTACGCGCGATCTCCGCACCGAACACCCTGGCCGGCTGGCCGCTCGCCTCCCGGCTGGCTTCACTGCTGTCCACCCTGCGCGACGAACTCGACCGGCACATCGACCACAGGACGGCGTCCAGGCGCCCGCCACCGGCCGGCGACCCGGCGACGTCCATCCTGTTCCAGTCCCCGCAGGAGGCCCTAGACCGGGGCGCCGACCTGGAATCCCTCCTGGACGTCACGGTGCGGGACTCGCTGCGCGGTTCCCTGCACGACGCCGTCGGCGCGCCACTGCGCACCGCCTTCACCGAGCAGGGCCACGTCCCGCCCAGCCTCACCTGGTACGGGCAGCACGACGCCCACTGGATCGCCCGCTACGACGTCCGGCGCCGGCTCGGCAGGTTCACCGTCCGGCCGAAGGTCGGCCGCGAACTCGACCTGTGGGCCGCGGTGGCGCGCTCGTGCGGCTGGTGGTGGCCCGCCGACGGGATCTGCGTCGTGTCCGAGCGGCCGGCGGCCGTCCACGTCGAACCGCTCCCCGGCGCCCTGCACGGCGAGGTCCGGCTGCACCACGACGACGGCCCGGCCGTGCGCTATCGCGACGGGTGGGGCGTGCACGCGCTGCACGGCACCCACGTACCGGACTGGGTCGTCGACGACCCGACCGTGGAGCGGATCCTCCGCGAGCGGAACGTGGAGGTGCGCCGCTCCGCCATCGAGCGGATCGGCTGGCAGACCTACCTCGACCGGGCCGGGCTGCACCTGGTGGGGACGGCTCCCGACCCCGGCAACCCGGGCTGCGAACTGCGCCTGTACGACGTGCCGCCCATGGCGTGGGGCCCGCCGGCGCGGGTGCTGCTCGCCGTCAACGGCTCGGTCGAGCGGGACGGCCGGCGCCGCCGGTACGGGCTGACCGTCCCGGCGAACCTCGAGGACCCGATCGCGGCCGCCGGCTGGACGTACGGCCTGTCCGGCGAGCAGTACGCCCGGCTGATCCGCCGCACCTGAACACCGGCCGAACGCCGGAACCGAACCGACGAACCCGAGGTGATGAACATGACCGTGACCCTTGCCGATCTCACCGCCCGCACCGGCCTCGACGTCCTCGACCATCTGGAGCGGGAGGCGACCGTCCCCGTCATCGACGGGCTCCAGGCCCAGGGCGACCTGATCGTCGTACCGCTCGCGCTCGTCGCGGGCCAGGTCGCCGCCTATGGGTGGGCGCACTGGCGCGCGGTGCCTCCGGAGGGGGTGGAGTTGCTGCGCAGCGCGTCCGGCGGCAACCCGCATACCCTCGTCGCCGACCCCGGGGCCTGCCGGTGGACCACCAACGTGGGCGACGCCGAGCAACTCGCCCTCGGCATGATCGAGGCCACCGGGCCCGCCTACCTGATCCACCCGGAGCACGGCGGCACCGGCCTCGCGCCGGGCTCCTACGTGATCCGCCGCCAGCGGGAGGGCACGCGCGACGTCCCCCGCCGCAGGTTCGGCCCGAGCGCGGGCGCCTCCGTCTGGCTCATCGCCGACTGAGCCGGGCCCGGAAAAAAAATCCGAACTCGTGTCGCGGGGATGTCGAGGACGGCCGGGCCTGCTTCGACCCCGGGTGACAGCGCCGCACGGGGCGGCGCCGGACACGAGGAGCCCGACCGTGAAGTACATGCTGATGATGCAGTTCAGCGCGCAGTCCGACGTTCCCCCCATGGACACCTGGACGCCCGACGAGGTCAAGGCGCACATCGAGTTCATGCACGAGGTGAACCAGCGGCTCACCGAGACCGGGGAGCTCGTGGGCGGGGAGGGCCTGGCCGCTCCGGACCAGGCCAGGATCGTGCGCGCCGGAGGCGGTGCCCCCGTCGTCACCGACGGCCCCTACCCTGAGACGAAGGAGTTCCTGGTCGGCTTCTGGGTCATCGAGTGCGAGAGCCTGGAGCGGGCGACCGAGCGGGCCGCGTACATCTCGGCCGCGCCCGGCCCCGGCGGCGCGCCGCTGAACATGCCGATCGAGGTGCGCCAGGTGCTGTCGGGACCGCCCGAGGAGCTGTGAGCGCTGGACGATCCACCCGTCGACGACCTGCTGCGCGAGCTGGCGCCGCAGGTCGTCGGCGTGCTCACCCGGCGCTTCGGCGACTTCGCCACGGCCGAGGACGCCGTCCAGGAGGCGCTGCTGGACGCCGCGGCGCAGTGGCCCCGGGATGGCCTGCCCGGCAACCCGCGGGGCTGGCTCGTCCAGGTCGCCTACCGCCGGATGGTCGAGCAGGTGCGCGGCGAGCAGGCGCGCCGCCGCCGGGAGGAGCTGGCGGCGGCGCAGGCGTCCCCGGAGGGGTGGGCGGCGCCGCCGGCCGACGACGCGCTGGAGGCCGACCGGGACGACACGCTGAGCATGCTGTTCCTGTGCTGCCACCCGGCGCTGACCCCGGCCTCGGCGATCGCGCTGACCCTGCGGTCCGTGGGCGGCCTGACCACCGCCGAGATCGCCCGGGCCTTCATGGTGCCCGAGGCGACCATGGCGCAGCGGATCAGCCGGGCCAAGCAGCGCATCAAGGCGTCCGGTGTCCCGTTCGGCATGCCGGCCCCCGAGGAGCGGGCGCGGCGGCTCGGCTCGGTGCTGCACGTGCTGTACCTCATCTTCAACGAGGGCTACGCGAGCAGCGCCGGCGCCGACCTGCACCGGGTGGAGCTGTCCCGCGAGGCGATCCGGCTGGCCCGGATGCTCCACGGCCTGCTCCCCGGTGACGGCGAGGCGGCCGGGCTGCTGGCGTTGATGCTGCTCACCGACGCCCGCCGCCCGGCCCGGACCGGCCCGGGCGGCGTCCCGATCCCGCTGGCCGAGCAGGACCGCGACCGGTGGGACGGGACGGCGATCGCCGAGGGGGTCGCGCTCGTCACCGCGGCCCTGGCCGGCGGTGCGGTCGGCCCCTACCAGCTCCAGGCGGCGATCGCCGCCGTCCACGACGAGGCGAAGACGGCCGAGGAGACCGACTGGCCGCAGATCCTGGCGCTGTACGGCCTGCTGGAGCGGATGTCCGACAACCCGGTGGTCTCCCTCAACCGCGCCGTCGCCGCCGCCATGGTGCACGGCCCGGCCGCCGGCCTGGAACTGCTCGGCGCGCTGGAGCACCGCCTCGCCGACGGCCACCGCCTGCACGCGGCCCGGGCCCACCTGCTGGAGATGGCCGGCGACCGGCGGGCCGCCCGCGACGCCTACCGGACGGCGGCGGCCCGGGCGACGAACATCCCCGAACGCGACTACCTCACCACCCGCGCCGCCCGCCTCGCCGACGGCCCCTGACGAAGTGCGGCCAGCAGCCTCCTTGCGCGCCGGTGACGGCTGCGCCGGCCGGTTGCGTCCCTGAGTCTGCGCCTGCGCGTCCCCGGGCCTGCGCCTGCATGCATGATCCTTCAGGATCCGGTGCGCTGGAGTGCCCCGGATGCTGAAGGATCAGCGGGCAAGAGCCCTGACCTGGTGATCCTTCAGCTTTCAGGGCGGTATAGCGCACCGGACGCTGAAGGATCTTCACGCCGGTGGCAGTTCCAAGGTCTACGTGAGCTGGGGTGCCGTCACCGGGTGATGCCCTCATGGGCGCGTCCATGAGCCGGTCGGCCGGGTGGTCTCTTCGGTGCGGCGGACGAGGTGTTCGGCCAGGTCCTGGAGGTCGAGCAGGGGGCGGCGGACCGGTCGGCCGTCGGTGTCGTTGAAGGTGAAGGCCGTGGGTTCGACGCGGATGTTCAGGCCGCAGGGGAGCGAGACCAGGGAGACGCCGGGGGCGTTGTTGATGAGGACTCTGTTCACGCCTCGGTAGGTGAGCAGTGTGCGGAGCCGTCCGGCGGCGTGGGCGGGGGCGAGCAGGCAGTCGCGGGGCCACGGGTCGGGGAGCGGGAAGGCGCACCAGACCGCCTTGCCGGGGATCAGGCGCTCGCCGAGGCGGGAGCGGGAGGGGTGGGCGCCCCAGCCGGCGGCGACGGCCGCGACGATGCCGAGCCCGCGACCGTGTTCGGCCAGGGGAACGGCGTCGGCCCGTGGAGAAGGTGCGGCCGGCAGGGGGAGACCGGTGCGGTCGGTGTCGAAGGCGGTGACGACCAGTTGCGGGCCGGGGTGGACGCGCGCCCAGGTCCACAACTCGGTCTGCGCCGCGGAGGTGCCGCGCCGGGTGGCGTGCAGCAGGGTGTTGGTGGCCAGTTCGGAGACGGCCAGGGTGGCGTCGTCGATCAGGTCGGCGGGCAGGCCGAGAGCCGCCATCGCGGCGCACAGGCGGGACCGGGCATAGGCCGCACAGGTCTCGTCGTCGGGCAGCCGCCAGGCGCACGCGCCGCCGTACCGCAGGTGCCGGGGGTCGCCGACCGCCTGTCGGGGCGTCGGCGCCGGAGGGTTGGTCATGCTCCACCACCAGGGGGAATGAGGCCGCACCTGCCTCGAAGGGATATGACCGGCGGGACGTGGCTTCCCGTCTGTGGTGGCATCGTGACGCACAGCCACACCCTTCGACAATGGATTCGGCAGAAAATTTTCTCTTAAATCAAACGCCACGCAGACGCTCGGTTTCTGCGACAGACTGGCCGTATGACGACCACGGGAAGCGGGCGGGGCGGAACATCGGCTCCCACCGTGCGGTTGCGCCGCCTGGGCAGGGCGATGCGACGGATCCGGGAGACACGGCACCTCACCTTGGAGGAGGCCGGCGCCGGGATGGAACGCAGCATCTCCTCGCTGAGCAAGTTCGAGAACGGCCGCATCAAGCTCCCGGCCCGCGACGTGAAGGCCATGCTCGCCTTCTACGAGGTCGACGACCAGGCCACCTGCACGGCCCTGCTGACGCTCGCCCGCGACTCCCACAAGCGCGGCTGGTGGCAGCAGTACGGCGACGTGGTCACCCCGTCGTACGCCGACTTCATCAGCCTGGAAGCCGACGCCGCCGCGATCCGCGGCTTCGAGACCATCCTGATCCCAGGCCTGCTGCAAACCGAGGACTACGCCCGCGCTGTCATGACCGCGGTGCCAGGGTTGTCCGGCCCGCTGAACATCGACCAGCTCGTGGCCGTCCGGATGGCGCGGCGCTCGATCCTGGAACGAGAGAACCCGCCACGCATCTGGATGATCCTCGATGAAGCGGCGCTCCATCGCCACATCGGCGGAGCAGGCGTCATGCGCTCACAGCTCCTGCATGTCATCGAAATCGCAGAACTCGACCATGTCGTTGTACAGGTCATGCCTTACGAAGGCGGCGCACACGCCGGTACCGCAGGTCCCTTCACCATCCTGGAGTTTCCCGAGCTGGCAGATCTGGATGTCGTATTGGTCGAGTCCTTGACCAGCGGCCTGTATCTGGAAACCGAGGATGAGATACGCCGGTATAATCTGGTATTCGACCACTTGCGCATGTCTGCGCTGCCTGAGGCAGCCTCCAAAAAGCTGATCAGGCAGGTCGCCCAGAAACTTCAATGACGGGAGAGTGCAGCGGCATGACCGAGCTCGATCCGTCGGTGGCCGCCTGGCGCAAGAGCAGCCGAAGCACCGCCGAACACAACTGCGTCGAGACCGCCCGGTTGGCCGACCGTATCGGCGTCCGTGACTCCACAACCCCCGAGACCGGCCACCTCACTTTGACCCCGTCCGCCTGGACCTTCCTCACCACCCGTATCAAGGCCGGCGAACTCGACCTGTGACCGCTGGCACTCGACCCGGGACACCGCAGAGGCCCCTGACCTCGCTTCGGGACGGGACGCGGGCAGTCGAACGACACCGTGGTTGAACGATCGTCCGGTTCCTCGCGAGGCGGCGGGCCGTCAGCGGACGAGGTCCGCGTAGTTGCGCATCCGGGCCGCGGCCTCGGCCAGGTCGGTGGAGGCCACCACGCAGGCCGTGATGTGGGCGTTCATCGTCTCGTACAGCCAGGGCGGGGCGGCGTCGTGCGCGCGCAGCCGGGCCGCGAGGTCGCGCAGCCGGACGGCACACTCGGCGAGCGCGTCGGCGTCGGCGCCCAGGGTGTGCGCGTGGGCCAGCAGGGCGGTGGAGTCCGCAGGCATCGGAACCTCCTTCGGATCAGCCGGCCAGCGCTCAACCGGTCGGCGCTCAACCGGTCAGCACGGGAACGCCCGCGCCCCGGCGAGTCTGGTGGGCGGGGGCGGTCAGGCACAGCAGCGGGCGGGCGCCGTCCAAGCCAAGGTCGCGCAGGTGCCGTGCCAGGGGGTGGTCGGAGGTTCCGGCCGTGAGCCGGGCCCGGGGCAGCGGGTGGGCGCGGCCCCGGCCCCAGGACTCCACGCAGGAGCGCAGCGCGGTGCCGTCCCGGTGGGAGTAGACGACGAGGTCCCGGTCCATGGTCGGGAACCACGGGCCGAGCGGCCCGTGCAACGTCATGATCACGTCGTCGGGGGTGCCGGCCGCGACGCGGGCGGAACGGCCGCCGACCCTGACGTACAGCGGGGCGGTGCCGGCCGCGTGCCCCCAGATCTCCCGGGCGGCGGCGCACGCCGCGTCGGTGCTGAGCACCGTGTCGACGAACCGGGTGCCGGAGCGGCGGTGCTCGGCGGGCCGGAAGATGTCGCGCCAGATCTGCAGCGGCCGGGGCCGCCACGGGTCGTGCACGACGACCCCGAGGTCGACCTCGCGGTAGCCGCCCAGGCTGGTCCGCCGGTTCTCGAAGGCGTGGATCGCCACCAGGGCCCGGCCGCCCACCTGGACGGGGCGGCCGGGCGCCGCCGCGCCCAGCAACTCCGCCGCGGCTTCGGCGTCGGCGGCGAAGTAGGCGGTGAGGACGCCGCCCTCGTGGCATCTGACCGGCAACTCGACCGGCCCGCCCGCGGTCTCCACCTGGTGGGTCGGCACGGTCAGGAAGGGGAAGCCGTCGGGGTACGGGGGGCGGTCGTAGAGCCGGTAGACCTGGGATCGGGTGACCCGGCCGCGGTACGGCTCCAGGTTGCGGTCGATCTCGGCGCGGGCCTCGGGGAGGTCGTGGGCGAGGTTGGCCGCGTAGTGCTCGACGCTGTGGCAGGCCGGGAACAGGTGGGTGGGGTCGGTGTAGTCCACCACGTACCAGCCGGGGTGCAGGTCGAAGCAGGTGCCCGCGCCCTGCCCGTCGAGGCTGGGGATGATGTCGTGCTGGTTGGTGACGCTGGCGACCCAGGTGTGCGGGGACGCGGGGCGTTTGAAGTCGACCGGCGACCCGACGGCCACGGCGTGGGTGACGGTGTAGCGGGCGCAGAACGCGGGGTCCTGCGCCAAGCTCATGATCGCCGCCCCGCCCGCGCTGTGCCCGATCAGCGCGATCTCGGCACCGGCGGGGACACCGAAGTCGTCGATCGCCCGGACCAGGGAGCGGCTGTAGGGGGCGCTGTCCAGCAGGGTGCTGCTGAAGGCGCCGAGCAGGTCGCCGGGCGATTCGTCGTCGGGCTTGCCGATCTTCATTCCGGGGGCCTGGACGACGTAGCGTTCCACCCCGTCCGGCCCCCGCACGGCCTGCACCAGAGCCCGGCCGGTGGGGCCGATGGCGGCGAGGTTGGCCAGGAAGTCCAGCAGCGACCCGCCGCCGCTCAGCAGCGCGGCCTCTGCGGGGGACGGGTCGGCCCGGCGGGCGGCGCCCTCCCCGACGTCGAGGACCGCTATCGCCCGGTTGCTCAGCCCGGTGATCGGGTCGGCGCTGGCCGTGCGCACCCCGGACGCGATCAGCCAGGCCGTGTTGTCGTTCAGCGGGTTCTGGTCGAGCAGGGCCCGCAGCGCGAGGATCTCACCGAAGATCGGGGCGATGGCGGTGAGCGCGCGCGCCGCGCCCCGGTCGCGCACCAGGGCGCACAGTGCCCGGGCCGACTCGATGTCACGGTCGGCCGCGACGGCCTCGTTGAGCCGGCGCACCATCGGGTCCTCGGCCAGTTCCGGGTTCTCCAGGGTCACGGCGGTGATGCGCAGCCGGAGCGAGGTCGTCATGACCCGGACGGCCAGGCTCTCGGCACCGGCCATGCCGCCGAGCCGGGCGCCGAGGGTGCCGAGCCGGCCGCCGGCCACGGCGTGCCCCAGCCCGCCGCGGTCGGTCACCGCGCGCAGCAGCGCACGGTGGGCCCGCCCGCCGACGGCCGGGGCGCGGGGCAGGGCGCCGAGGACGCTGCCGTCGGCCAGGGCCGCCGTGGCGTGCACCGACGCCTCGCGGAGCACCACCGCGACGTCGGCCAGTTCGCGGGCGGCGGCGCGCAGCGGGCGGGCCGCCTCGTCGGGGGACGGAGGGGAAGCGGTCACGGGGACTCCAGAGGTGCTCAGCGCGCGCCGCGCCAGGTCATGCTCACGAAACGGGGCTGCGGGTCCTCGGGGACATTGCGGTGGAGCACGTCCGACAGCGTGCGCGTGGTGGCGATGATCTTCATGCCGAGCGGGGAGAAGGTCTCCGCGTTCAGCACCCGGGGGGCCAGCAGCGGGTTGGTCAGCGCCTGGGAGAACGCGTCGATCGCGATGATCTTGGTGAGCAGGGGTGGCAGCACGGCCTGCGGCGACCCCGGCTCCTCGGCGAACAGGCCCACGTACAGGTCGAGGTCGTCCACGCTCCGGTAGAGGTCGCGCAGCGCTTCGCTGACCCGGGGATCGCCGGAGACCTGCTCGAAGCGGCGCACCCGGGGGAAGCGGCAGTGCGCCCGGTAGTCGTTGTAGGGGGCGAGTTGGAGGGCGCGCGAGTCGGCGATGCTCGCGACGTCCACATCGCGCAGGCCCGGATCGGTGTTGAACAGGCAGATGCGCCCGGCCCGCTGCTCGGAGGCGTCCTCGAAGAGCCGGCCCAGCCCCACCTCGGGGATGAGCGCCGAGCCGAACAGGGTCTCGGCGACCGGCGTCTCCCTGCCGCCGACGTCGAGCGTGGAGGGGATCAGGCTGTGCCAGCGGTACACCAGGTTGAACTCGACCGAGGCCCAGTTCTCCCGGTGCCAGGGCACCCGCTCCAGATGGGTGCTGAGCCTGGGGTCCAGGACGAACCGGAAGTGGTACGGCGTGATGTGGTTGATGTACTCCTCGACCACCAGTTTGATCACCAGGGTGATGATAATGTTGCGCGCCGTCTGGAAGAGGCGCTCGTCGTCCCAGTCGCGGTAGTGCTCGGCCAGCAGGCGCGCCACCCGGTTGTGCTCGCGCAGGAAGAGCACGGTGAGCATGGTGAAGCCGACCTGGACGTTCCCCCGGTCGCCGCCGAGCGCGAACAGGGTGTCGCGCCGGGCCTCGGGCAGCATCTCGAAGCGGACCACGCTCAGGTCCGCGAACTCGGGCTTGATCTTCCCCTGCTCGCACAGGTACGGGGGGAACTCGCCGCCGTTGACGATCTGGCTCTTGAGCAGGCCGCCCTCGAAGGTCCGGACGGCGGCCGTCGCCGTGGCGTCGAGCCCGTACAGCGGGTTCAGGTCGATGTGGTGGTTGGAGGTGCTCCGGCGCGGGTCGCGGGGCTCGCTGACGTCGCTGCGCAGGAACCCGTCGGTGAACCACTGGGCGAAGTAGGCGAACAGCACCGTCGACTTCGGGCACGGGATCATGCTGTCGCCCCGGGTGAAGAGGTCCGCGGCGCGCTCCACCGGCGGCCGGCCGCTCTCCTGGTCCGGGACGGGCGGCAGATGCCGGCCGCTGTAGGTCCGGTCGGTCAGCGAGGCCCACGAGGTGTAGGGGGCCATGGTGCTGAGCGGTTCGGGGCGCCCGGGCATCTCGCGGATCGCCTGGTCGATCAGGGTGGCGTTGAGGCGCCGCCGCACGGGCTGGACGCGCTGGGCGGCGTTCCACAGCGGCCGCCCGTGCGTCAGGGCCAGGAACCTGAGCCGGTTGACCGCACCGTCGGTGGCGATGCTGCGGGCCTTGGTCTGCTTGTCGGCCATGCTCACATTCCCTTCTCGCCGGGCGCGCCGAGCCCCAGCACGAACCGGTCGGGGAAGACGTCCCGGTCACGGACGACGGCTCCCTCGGGCGGCGGGAGCAGGCGCAGGCCGGGGCGCCGCAGCAGGCGGCGCGTCACCTCGCAGACCACCGCGGCGCCGGGGTGCGCGCCGACACAGGCGTGCGGGCCGTGGCCGAAGTGCAGCCGGACGTGGTCGGGCCGGTCGAGGCGGAAGGTGGCCGGCTCGGTCACGGCGCCCTCGTCGAACATGGCGGACGCCACCGCGGCCAGCACGAGGGAGCCGGCCGGGACGGTCGTCTCGTGCGGGGTGCCCGCCGCGAGGACGTGCTCGCGCTCGCACACCCGGGCGATCAGCTTGAGGAACGGGTCGAACCGCAGCGCCTCCCACACGTGGGCGTCGAAGCGGTCGGGGTCGGGGTCACCGGCCGCCGCGGCGGCCTCGGCGCGCACCCGCGGGCTGCCCAGGATCTGCCCCACCAGGTGCACCATCGACCCCGCGGCGTTCTCCAGGAACCCCAGGAGCAGGGTGGCGGCGTTGATGACCAGGCGCTCGTCGTCGAAGCCGAGTTCCGCAGGGAGCGCCGTGCGCAGCAGGCGGCCGAACACGTCCTGCGGCGGCGGGTCCTGCCCCGACGCGAGCGCGGCCCGGCGGTCGGCGAGCAGGGCGCGCAGGTAGGCCATCATCTCCTCGCCCGCGCGCACCGACGCGGCACGGAGCGCGGGGTCGCCCGCCAGGTTGGCCGTGACGTCGGTGATCACCGCCCTGGACCAGCGGGACATGGTCCGCGCGTCGGGCCCGGGGAAGCCGAAGTACTCGGCGCACACCCGCAGGGGGACGTGCCGGAACAGCTCGCCGACCGCCTCGATCCGGCCCCGGGGCGCGGCGGCGTCCAGCGCCTCGTCGGCGATCTTCCCGGCCAGGTCGCGCACCCGCGGCACGTCCTCGGGAGCGAGCATGACCTGCATCAGGCCCTTCTCCCGCCAGTTGATCGCGGTGGCGTCGCGGCTCAGCATGACGGGCCCGCCCAGCGCGGCCTCCAACCGCGGGGTGTAGGCGCCGACGGTGAAGATCTGCTCCCGGGAGAGCATCTCGGTGACGTCCGCGAAGCGCGTCACGACGGTGAAGGCGGGCGTGACCAGGACGGGCCGGTGCGCGCGGAGCTCCGCGAAGAGGGGGCGCCACTCGGCGCGCAGCCACCCGGCCAGCAGGCCGAGCCCCGCCATGGGGTCACGCGCCGCGGCCGCTTCGTACCTCGCCAGGTAGCCGTCCGGGGGCGGCTGGCCGATCGGGTTCATGCAGGCTGACCTCCGCTCAGTGAGCCGTGCGGAGGGCGGCCGGACCCCGCTGCCGCGCCGGCCCGCCACCCGGTGATCACTTTCCGTGGCCAGAAGCTAGCCGACCGTTGCCGCCACCACAAGATTTGACTACGAAAAGTAGAAGAATAAGTTCCGAGAGTAATGATTTCTTGGCCTCCGGGTGACTACTGGCACGCCGAAGACCGGCCGTTGAATGGCCGCGGGCGCCCCGCCCCGACACGAAGGAGGCCGCATGCCCGCACGCCCGAACCGGCCGGAGCCCGTGGCCGCCGGGATGGTGGCGATCTCCACCGGACGCCGGAACGCCTATCTGGTCGTCCTGGTGGTGCTGCCCGTGCTGGCGCTGGCGGCGGCGGTCGTCGTCGTCTGGGGGCGGGGCATCGGGGCTCGCGATGTGGTGATCGCCGGCGTCATGTACGTGATCAGCATCTTCGGGATCAGCGTCGGGTACCACCGGCTGCTCACCCATCGCTCCTTCAAGTGCCGCCGGCCGCTGCGCGTCGGGCTCGCGGTGGCCGGCGGCCTGGCCCTGGAAGGGCCCGCCACGCTGTGGGCCGCCGAGCACCGCCGCCACCACAAGTACGCCGACCGCCCCGGCGACCCGCACTCCCCGTGGGCCTACGGCGACGGCGGCCTGGCCCTGCTGCGCGGGCTGTTACACGCCCAGGTCGGCTGGTTCTACACGGCACGGCACCGGTCGAGCCGGCGGCACTGGGTCCCGGACCTGCTGGCCGACCCCGACATCCGGCGGCTCGACGCCGCCTACCCGGCCGTCGCGGCGCTGTCGTTCCTGCTGCCCGCCGCGGCCGGCGGGCTGTGGTCCATGTCGTGGTCCGGGGCGCTGACGGCCCTCTTCTGGGGCGGGCTGGTCCGCTATGCCGTGGTGCATCACGTGACCTGGTCGGTCAACTCCATCGCGCACACCTTCGGCAGGCGTGACTTCGCCACCCGCGACCGCTCGGCCAACGTCCGGTGGGTGGCGCTGCTGACCTTCGGCGAAGGCTGGCACAACTGGCACCACGCCGAACCCGCCTGCGCCCGGCACGGGGTGCTCAAGGGACAGTTCGACGCGAGCGCCCGGCTGATCCGCTGCTTCGAGCAGGTGGGCTGGGCCCACGACGTGCGCTGGCCCGACCCGGCCCGCCTGGCCGCCCGCCTGGAGGACGCCCGCGCCGGCCCCGCCGGCTGAGTGCGTGTGGTCGGCACGAGCCCAGCAGACCACCCGTGTACGGTCAGTGCGGCCCAGCAGACCGTCGGCTTGGGGTCAGCGTGGGTTCAGCGGGACGTCCCGTCGTCGGTGGCCGCGCGCAGCGCGCCGACCACGGCGGTCAGCTGAGCGAGCAGGCCGGACACCGTGGTCTGGTCGGCGCCGCCGATCGTCACCGTCCGCAGCTCGTCGGGCTTGGGCAGCTTCGCCATGACCTCGGGCAGCGCCGCGATGAGCTGGGCCTGGATGCTGGCGGGGGTCCGCTCGTTCTCCATCGCGGCCCGCGCCCCCTCCCGCTCCAGTTCCAGCAGGGCCTGCTCGTGCCGGGACTGGGCGCGGGCCTGGACCAGGGCCAGCTCGCCGTCGAGTTCCAGCCGCTTGAGCTCCTGCTCGCGCTCGATCCGCAGCCGGCCCGTCTCGGCCTCCTCGGCGTGCCGCTCGCGTTCCATCCGCAGCGCGTGCCGGGTGGTCTCGGTCTGCAGCTCGGCGACCTCGCGGGTGTCGTCGTGCTCGCGCTTGGTGCGCCGCAGCCGCTCGGCCGTCTCGGTGTCGAACCGCTGCGCCTCGTTGCGGGCCCGCAGGTCGGCGAGTTCCCGCTCGTACTCCAGGCGCTGGGTCTCCTTGAGCCGCCCGGCCGCCATCTCGCGCTGCCCGATGGTCTCCTCGGCCGCCAGTTCGGCCAGCCGGGCGATCTGGGCCTGCTCGGACCGGTAGGGCTTCTGCAGGTTCTCCCAGAGCCGGGACGAGCTGACCACGGCCTCCTTGATCTGCACCGTGACGATCCGCAGCCCCAACCCTTGGTCGCCGGTGTCCTCGCCCTCGGCCACCGCGCGCAGCCGGGCGGTGAGCTCCTCGATGATGGGCTGCTTGTCGCTGAGCACGTCGCGCACGCCCATGGTCGAGACCTTGTCCTTGATGGCGGCCTCGGCCTGCTCCTTGAGCTGGAGGTTCACCAGCCGCATCGGATCGTGGGCGTCGCTGAAGTCCAGCTTGCGGTAGGCGGTACCGAAGTCCTGGATGATCCACTGCACGTAGCCCTGCACCAGCACGCCCTGCAGTTCCTGGCAGATGCAGTACGCGTTGATCAGGATGGTCTGGGTCGCGCCCGGCACCACCAGGAAGGAGTCCGTCGCCGGGTTGTACCGGAACGAGACGCCCAACCCGACGTGCAGCGGAGCCTCCCGGCCCCGCCGGGTGTGCACCACGAAGGCGTTCGGCGGGACGAGCACGTTCTTCCACCGCCAGAACCCGCTGATCCGCACGTCCACCGGGCCCGGCGCGGACCGGTCGGGGGCCGTCCCGCCGAGGGCCCGGTCGCGCTTGGCCAGCGGCCCCGGCGGCGGGGGCATCCCCGGGGGGGTGGCGGCGGCGGGGGCGGCGCTCCGGCGGGCCCGCAGGTCGTCCTCGAGGACGGCCTGCTGCGCGACGACCTGTTCGAGGTAGGTGTTACTGCCCTTGTCGGCGGCGCTCATCGGCTCCTCCTGGGTGATCGCCGCCGAGTCTCGCCCACCGCGCCTTACCCCCGCAACCGGTAAAAGCAGATGGTCTTGGATCACCCCGTCCGGCTCGGCCGATGTCGCTTTTTCCGGTGGATGCAAGATCGGTGCCGGGTGACGTAACGTAGCCGATCATGACCATGCGTCGCGGAGAGTGACCGAATAGGGCGCTCTTCATCGAAAATGTCCTGTTTTGTGATGTGCAGATGGGTCGCCATCAAAAAGGAAGGATCAGTAGCGTCGCCGGGTCAGGCCATAAACCCGACATTCCCCTCTCCAGGAGGTAACAGTGCGGCGAGTCCTCCTCGCGCTCACCGGCGGCGTCACCGCGATCGCGCTGGCGATCCCCGCGTACACGGCCCAGGCCCAGTCCCGGGCTCCGGCGGAAACCGGGGAAACCCGGGAATACGTCGTCCTCTACAAGGAGGGCGCCCCGCTCAAGCAGGCCCGGGCCGACATCAAGGCCGCCGGTGGCACGATCGTCACCGAGAACACCGCGGTCGGCGTCGCCACGGTCCGCACGGCCAACGTGCGGTTCGTCACCGACGCCGGACGGCGGGCCGCGCTCGCCGGCGCGGCGGCCAACCGGACCATCGGCCACGCCCCCAGGGCCGCCCAGGTCACGCGCAAGCGCCAGACGGTCGAGAAGGAGGGCCGCGGCACGCACGGCCGGCTCCCCGGCCTGCCGGGCAAGGGCGAGGAACCCCTCGCCCCGCTGCAGTGGAACATGCGGCAGATCGGCGCCACCACCACCGGTTCCTACCGGGTGGAGCCGGGTGACCGGCGCGTCCTCGTCGGCGTCCTCGACACCGGCATCGACGCCTCGCACCCCGACATCGCGCCCAACTTCAACCGCGCGCTCAGCCGCAACTTCACCACCGACATCCCGGTGGACGCCAACGGCGCCACGGTCGACGGGCCGTGCGAGACCCCGAACTGCGTCGACCCGCCGGACGTGGACGAGAGCGACCACGGCACGCACGTCGCCGCCACGATCGCCGCGCCGCGCAACGGCCTCGGCATCGCCGGCGTCGCGCCGAACGTCTCGCTGGTCAACCTGCGCGCCGGCCAGGACTCCGGCTACTTCTTCCTCCAGCCGTCGATCGACGCGCTGACCTACGCCGGCGACCACGGCATCGACGTGGTCAACATGAGCTACTACATCGACCCGTGGCTGTTCAACTGCACGGCCAACCCGGCCGACTCGCCGGCTGACCAGGCCGAGCAGCGCGTCATCATCCAGGCCGCGCAGCGGGCCCTCGACTACGCCCGCGGCCGCGGGGTGACGCTGATCGCCGCGGCGGGCAACGAGGCGACGGACTACACCAAGCCGTACACCGACACCTCCAGCCCGGACTTCGCCTCCGAGCCCGGTGAGGCGCCGCGCTCCCGGCAGGTCACGCCGAGTTGCTTCTCCATGCCGTCCGAGGGCAAGGGCGTCATTCCCGTCTCCGCCACCGGTATCAGCGGGCGCAAGGCGTACTACTCCAGCTTCGGCAAGGGCTACGTGTCCGTGGCCGCGCCCGGCGGCGACAAGTACGACACCCCCGACAACCGGGCCGACGACGCCCGGGGCATCTGGGCCGCCTACCCCGAGCGGCTGGCCCGGGCGCGCGGCGAGCTGAACGCTGACGGCACGCCGAAGGTCTCCTACGTGGTCCGCAGCTGCAAGGGCACCACCTGCGCCTACTACCAGTCGCTCCAGGGCACCTCGATGGCCGCGCCGCACGCGGCCGGCGTCGCCGCCCTGATCGTCAGCAGGTACGGGCGGCCCAGCAAGGACGGGCTGTCCCTCGACCCGCGGCTGACCGAGGCGATCCTCCGCGGCACCGCCGCGAGCCGGCCCTGCCCGCCCGGCGGCAACTACACCTACACCCGGCAGGTGAAGCAGGCCGACGGTTCCTACCAGACGGTCACCACGACCCACACCTGCGAGGGTCCGCGGGTCGGCAACGGCTTCTACGGCAACGGCATCATCAACGCCCTCGCCGCGGTGCACGCCGCCCGGCACTGACCGGCCGCAGGAGCACAACGGCCCCCGCACCCTCCTCTCGGTGCGGGGGCCGTCGCGGTCTAACCGGCGGACGGCTCCGCGTGGTCCTGCATCCAGGTGTGCACGAGCAGCATCATCTCCAGCCGGATCTCGGGATCCTCCAGATCGAAGTCGAAGAGCTTGTGCAGCTGGCCCAGGCGGTAGCGGACGGTCTGCGGGTGCACGCACAGCGCGGTGGCCGCGTCGGTGGCGTTGAACCCGTTCTTGAGACATTCCAGCAGGGTCGCGGCCAGCCGCGGCCCCTGCCGGGGGCCCGCGTCGGTGAGCGGCGCCAGCCGCCGGCTCGCGACCATGCGGGCCAGGTCACGCCCCTCCTGCAACAGCAGGCCGGGCAGGTACTCCTCGGCGCGCACCAGGAACGCCAGGCGCGAGGGGTCGCGCGCGGGGATGGTGCCCTCGGCGACCAGGTCGAGGGCTCGCCGCGCCCAGCGCAGCGAGACCCTTGCCTCCTCCGGCGGGGCCGTCGGCCCCACCGCCCCGGTCCATCCGGCGAGGGTGACGGAGAGCCGTTCGGCCTGGCCGGGCCCGTCCGGGTCGGGCATGATCACGCAGTGCTGGCCGCGGTCGACGCCGACCAGCCAGGAGGGCGGCAGCCCGGTGGGGCCGACCCCGCCGCCGCCCGGGCGGGGCTGGAGCAGGATCACCGCCAGCCGTTTGGGCATCGGCCAGCCGGCCAGGGAGACCTGTTCGGCGATCACTTCCGGGAGGACGGCCGGCTCGGCCAGCAGCAGGCTCAGCAGCCGGGCGCGCCGCTGCTCGCGCTCACCGGCGGTCTTCTCCCGCGCCCGGGCGTAGCCCTGCGCGGCGGCCGAGGCGAGCTGGTCGAGGTAGGCGAAGTTCACCTCGGCCAGCAGGCTGATCAGCGCCCGGGGCTTGCCCAGCCGCTCGCCCTCCACCGACAGGTACCGCCAGCCGATCCGGGAGGAGATCCGCATGGCGTTCTGCAGGTGTTCCAGGCCGCGTCCCTCGATGGCCTCGCCGTAGCCGACGTCGAAGAACATCTGGTGCACTTCGTCCCAGGAGGTTTCGGGGTCGGCGATCATCTGCACGAAGTGCTCCATCGCGCGGGCGGTCGCCGCCCGGGCCACCTGGACGTAGATCTCGTCGGCCCGGGCGTACTCCGGCACGTGCCGGAGTACGCCCGCCACCATGACCTCGTTCAGGTGCGGCAGATGCGGCCGCATCCACCGTGCCTCCTCTGGCGGTACCTCGCGCCAGGGCTGCTCGGACAGGGTTTCGTGCGCGGAGTTGTCGCGACCGGTGCCGTGGTGGTCCACTGCTGTCAAGACGACGCCTCCCACGAACAAAACACCAGATTCTCCACCTGAGACTCTAGTGTGACTCAGCACACTAAATCTGTGACTATCACTCCAAGGTCGTTTTGTCACGGTCGTACAACCCGGGAACCCGGGCCGGCGCTTACCCGACGCCGAGCAGTTCCTTCACCGGTTCGAGGGCGAAGTACACCACGAACAGGGCGGCGATCAGCCACATCAGCGGGTGGATCTCGGCGAACCTGCGGCGAGCCGCCTTGATCACCACATAGCCGATGAAGCCCGCCCCGATCCCCGCGGTGATCGAGTAGGTGAAGGGCATCAGCACGATCGTGAGGAACGCCGGGATCGCGATGTCGTGGTCACCGAAGTCGATGTGCCGGATCTGGGCCATCATCAGGAAACCGACCACGACGAGCGCCGGGCTCGCCGCCTCGAACGGCACGATCGTCACCAGCGGCGCGAAGAACATCGCGACCAGGAACAGGACCCCGGTCACCACGCTGGCCAGGCCGGTGCGCGCCCCCTCGGCGACGCCCGCGGCCGACTCGATGTAGGTGGTGTTGGACGATACCGACCCGGCACCGCCGGCCGCCGCGCCCACGGAGTCGACGAGCAGCACGTTCCGCACGCCCGGCAGGTTGCCCTTCTCGTCGAGCATCTTGCCCTCGGTGCCGACCCCGACGACGGTGCCCATGGTGTCGAAGAAGTCCGCCAGCATGACCGTGAACACGAACAGCAGCGCCGCCACCACGCCGGCCCGCTCGAAGCTGCCGAACAGGCTGAAGTCACCGATCAGCCGCAGGTCGGGGCTGCCGATCACGTCGCCGGGCAGCTCGGGCACGTTGAGCTGCCACCCGTCGGGGTTGATGACGGGCTTGCCGTCGGGACCGGGACCGGCGTTGTAGGGGCCGACCTTCGCGATCCACTCCACCAGGATCGCGAAGACGGTGGTGGCCACGATGCCGATCAGAATCGCGCCCTTGACCCGCAGCGCCACCAGCAGGACGGTCAGCAGCAGCCCGACGACGAAGACCAGCGTCGGCCAGCCGGAGAGGCTGCCGGTCGCGCCCAGTTGGAGCGGCACCGCCGCCTCCCCCACGGCACCCGGGATGCGCCGGACGAACCCGGCGTCGACGAAGCCGATCAGCGCGATGAACAGGCCGATGCCCACGGCGATGGCGGCCTTGAGCCCCATCGGGATGGCGTGGAAGACCGCCACCCGGAACCCGGTCAGCACGAGCACCGCGATGACCAGGCCCTCCAGCACGACGATGCCCATGGCGTCTTCCCAGGACATGCCGCTGGCGATGCCGAATGCGACGACCGCGTTGAGGCCGAGCCCGGCCGCCATCGCGAAGGGATACCGGCCGATCACCCCCATCGCGATCGTCAGCAACCCCGCGACCAGGGCGGTGGCCGCGGCCACCAGGGGGATGCTCGCCCCGGGCTGGGTCAGGTCGCCGAGGAACTGGCCGTCCCGGTCCGCGACCGTGCCGATGATCAATGGGTTGAGGACCACGATGTAGGCCATCGTGAAGAACGTGGCCAGCCCGCCCCGCACCTCGCGGGACACGGTGGAGCCGCGTTCGGAAATCTTGAAGTACCTGTCCAGGCCGCCGGAGGGAGGACGGCTCTCCACCGTCTCCGCCGTCTTTTCGCTGCTCATGGGCCGCACCTTGACAGAGCTACACACCATTAAAAAGCAGGCTATTAAGCACGAAATAACAACAACTCTGTTATCGCGGTACTCAGCCGACATACGGCACGCGGGTCCGCGCCTCCCGGAGGGCACGCGCCCACCAGGAAAGCTGGTCCAGCGTGGTCTTGACGGCTGCGTTGCAGTCGGCCGTGACCTTGGGCCAGGAGCCGTCGGCCGCGAACTGCTCCCAGTAGCACGGCAGGCTGATGCCATCACGAATGGTCACCGCGTGCAGCTCGCCGAACACCTGGCGGAGCTGGGCGGCGGCGTACCGGCCGCCGGACTCCCGGCCATAGGTGATCAGGGCGACCGGCTTGGCCTTCCACTCGTCGTAGTACCAGTCGATCGCGGTCTTGAGCGGCGCCGGGAACCCGTGGTTGTACTCGGGCGCCACCACCGCGAAGGCGTCGGCGGCGGCCAGCCGGGGGGCCAGCGCCCGCACCGGCTCCGGGACGTCCTCATCATGGTCGGGCAGCGTCTCGGGCAGGCGGGCCTCGGCCAGGTCGACCAGGTCGACGTCCATGTCGGCGCGCCTGCCCGCCTGCGCGGCGAACCAGCCCGCCACGGTCGGGCCGAAGCGGCCCCTGCGGGTGCTGCCGATGATGACCGCCACCCGAAGCGGATTCCCCTCCGACATCTTCCACCTCCGGTGTTCCGTCGTCCTTCGCGACGGATCCACCCTGCCGGGAGCCGCTTACCGTTTCTTTACGGCCGATCACCCGGTTCGCACCGTTCACCATCGGGTGAACCCAAATGGGGTTATGGTGCGGCTCATGCGTTTCGGGGTGCTTGGGCCGCTGGCCGTGTGGACCGACGACGACCGGCCTGTCCCCGTCCCAGGAGTGAAGGTCCGCGCCCTGCTCGCCGACCTGCTGGCGCACGAGGGCCGCCCGGTGCCGGCCGACCGGCTCATCGACGACCTGTGGGGCGAGGCGCTGCCCGGCAACCCGCCCGGCGCCCTGTCGGCCAAGGTCTCGCAGCTGCGCCGGGTCCTGGAGGACGCCGAACCCGGCGCCCGGGCGCTGGTGGCGACCCGCCCGGCGGGCTACCTCCTGCAGGTCGAGGGCGACCGGGTGGACGCGCACCGGTTCCGCTCCCTGGTCGCCCGGGCGCGGGAGACCGCGGGCCCCGCGGACCGGGCGGCGGTGCTGGCCGAGGCGCTGGCGCTGTGGCGCGGCCCGGCGCTCCCCGACTTCGCCGACGAGCCGTTCGCCCAGGCCGTGATCGCCCGGCTGGAGGAGCTGCGGCTCACCACCCTGGAGGACCACGCCGAGGTCCGGCTCGCCCTCGGCGAGCACGGCGTCCTGGCCGGAGAGCTCGGCGACCTGCTGGCCGCGCACCCGTTCCGGGAACGGCTGCGCGCCGCGCACCTGCGCGCCCTCTACCGGGCCGGCCGGCCGAGCGAGGCGCTGGAGAGCTACGAGCGGCTGCGCACCGAACTGGCCGACGAGCTGGGCCTGGACCCGGGGCCCGAGCTGGCCGCCCTGCACCAGGCGATCCTGACGCAGGACCCCGCGCTGGACGCCCCGGCCGCGGGGGCCCGCCCCCGCACCAACCTGCACGCGCCGGCGTCCCCGCTGATCGGCCGGGACGACGCCGTCACCGAGATCTGCGCCCGGCTGGCGGCGGAGGCGACCGGCCGGCTGGTCACGCTCACCGGGCCGGGCGGGGTGGGCAAGACCCGCCTCGCGGTGGAGGCGGCCGGCCGGCTGGCCGACGGCTTCCCCGACGGGGTGTGGCTGGTCGAGCTCGCCGCGCTCGACCGCGCGGCCGTCCGGCAGCCCGCGGGGGCGCTGACCGACCTGGTGATGCGGGTGCTGGACGTCCGGGACGCCCCCGGCGGCTCCGGCTCCCCCGTCGACCGGCTCGCCACGGCGCTGGCCGCCCGGCGGACGCTGCTGGTGCTGGACAACTGCGAGCACATCGTCGAGCCCGTCGCGGAGCTGGTGGCGGCGCTGCTGCGCGCCGCGCCAGGGCTGCGCGTGCTGGCCACCAGCCGGGAACCGCTCGGGCCGTCCGGCGAGGTGGTCTGGAACGTCCCGCCGCTGGAGGTGCCCGGCCGCGACGCCGCCCTCCCGGAACTGGAGCGCACCGCCGCGGTGCGGCTGTTCGCCGACCGTGCCGCCGCCGCGGCGCGCGGGTTCCGGCTCGACGCCGAGTCCGCGGCGGCGGTCGCCGTGCTCTGCCGGCGGCTGGACGGCATCCCGCTGGCGCTGGAGCTGGCGGCCACCCGGGTGCGGTCGCTCGGCGTGCACGGCCTGGTGGCCCGGCTCGACGACCGGTTCCGGCTGCTGGCCACCGGGCACCGGGGCGCCCCGCCCCGGCAGCGGACCCTGACGGCGATGATCGACTGGAGCTGGGAGCTGCTGCCGGAACCGGAGCGGGCGGTGCTGCGCCGGCTGGCCGTGCACGCCGACGGGTGCACCCTGGAGGCGGCCGAAGCCGTCTGCGCCGGCGACGACCTGCCGGCGGGCGAAGTGCTCGACCTGCTGGTCCGCCTGGTCGACCGCTCCCTGGTGGTCATGGCCGAGCACGGCGACGACGGCCCCCGCGGCCCCCGCTACCGGCTGCTGGAATCGGTGGCCGCCTACTGCGCCGACCGGATGGACGAGCTCGGCGAGCACGACCGGGTCCGCCGCGCCCACCAGGAGTACCACACCGGGCTGGCCGAACGGGCCGAACCGCACCTGCACGGCCACGACCAGGCGCGCTCGCTGCGGCTGCTCGACGCCGAGTCCGCCAACCTGCGCACCGCGCTGGACGGCGCGGTGGCCGGCCGGGACGCCGGCCTGGCGCTGCGCCTGGGAAACGCCCTGACCTGGTACTGGTTCCTGCGCGGCCGGCTGGCGGAGGGCCTGCGCTCCCTGGACGCGGCGCTGGCCCTGGACGGCGGCCCCGCCGAGCATCGCGCCCGGGCGCTGGCCTGGCGGACCGGTCTCGGCGTCCTGCAGGGCGACACCGCCGGCTGGCCCGCCCGGCGGGCGGCCGCGCTGCGGGCGCTCGACGGCGTCGCCGACCCCGCCGTCCGGACCCGGGCCCAGTGGTTCCTGGCCTACACCGGAGTCGAGGTCGACGGCTTCGCGCCGACCGACGACCTGCTGGACCGGGTGATGGCCGGGTTCCAGGCGGCCGGCGACCGCTGGGGGGAGGCCGCCACCCGCATCGTCCGGGCCCAGCACGCGCACTTCCGGAGCGACACCGCGGCGCTCGAACGCGAGAGCGAGCGGGCCGCCCGGCTGTTCGGCGGCCTCGGCGACCGCTGGGGGCAGCTCCAGGCCGCGGAGTGGCTCGCCGCCCACGCGGAGCTGACCGGCGACCACGAGCGGGCCGCCCGGTTGCAGCGCGAGGGGCTGCGCATGGCCGAGGACCTGCGGCTGTGGCCGGACGTCGCGATGCGGCTGGCCTGGCTCGGCTGGACCTCGATGATGCTGCGCGCCTACCCGCGGGCCCGGGAGTACTCCGAGCGGGCGCTGCGGATGGCCACCGAGCAGGGCCACCGGTCGATCGGCTGGCTCGCCGAGTTCACCCTCGCGTCCGTCACCCTGCGGGAGGGCGACCTCGACACCGCCGAGACGTGCCTGCGCGCCCTGCTGCGGGCGGCGGCACCGTGGGAGACGACAGGCGACGGGGACGACGACGCCCCGGCGCCGCACACGTCGATGATCCAGGTGCCGCTCGGTCACCTGGCGGAACTGCGCGGGGACGCGGCCGGGGCGCTGGCCTGCCACCGGGACGCCCTGGCCGGCGCCATCCGGTTCGAGGCGCCCCGGGACTCGGCCGGGGCGCTGGAGGGCCTTGCCGGCGCGCTGAGCCTGGCCGGTCACCAGCACGCCGCCGCCCGGATGCTGGGGGCCGCGACCGGGATACGCCGGTCCCTCGGCCTGGCGCCGAGCCCGCTCGAACGCGAGGACATCGACCGCGCCACCGCCCGGATCCGCGCCGTGCTGGCCGAGGAGGACTTCGCCACCGAGTCCGCCCGTGGCGGTACGCTCTCCCCGGCCGACTGCCTGCGGGAGGTCGAGGGCGTCCGGAGCGCCGGCGCCCGCGGCTGAGGAAACGCTTCTCCGGCACAGTTCTCCGCCCCCGGGAATGGGTGAATACACAGCCCTGTGACGTTCACCGATCGGGAACGGTCCACGTTCGCGACCATGCTGTGATAAAGGCTGGTCAGAACTGGTCGACAACCGATGGCCGGTGCGATTCCAGCGGCCCGGCACCGCCGCCGGCGCCCGAACAAAGATGTGCGACCGCCCGTCCCACTAACGACGTGCGAGCACGAGATAGCGTTTCCGGCGGACAACGGGAAGGAAAAGGCGCGGTGGGGCGACCGGACACGGAGCTGCGTTTCGCCGTACTAGGGCCCGTGCGGGCCTGGCGGGGCACGACCGAACTGGAGCTGGGCGCCCCGCAGCAGCAGGCCATGCTGGCCGCCCTGCTGCTGCGGCGGAACCGGACCGCCTCGGCCGGCGACCTGGTGGACGCCCTGTGGGGCGAGGAGCCACCCGCGCGGGCGACGGGCACACTGCGCACCTACGCGTCCCGGCTGCGCCGCGCCCTGGAGGCCGACCGCTCCCGCCCGGAGATCCTGGTCTCCGCGGGGGACGGCTACGCCCTGCGGGTTCCCGCGAACGCCCTGGACTCCGCCGTCTTCGAGGAGCACGTGGCCGCGGCCGCCCGCGCCCGCGCCGGCGGCGACCCGGCGGCGGCGGTCGATCTGCTGCGCGCGGCCGACGGGATGTGGGCGGGCACCCCGCTGGCCGGCCTGCCCGGCCCGTACGCCGAGGCGCAGCGGATCCGGCTCGGCGAGCGGCGGCTGGCCGCCCTGCGCACCCGCCTGGAGACGGAGCTGGAGCTCGGCCGGCACACCACGGTCGTCGAGGAGCTGACCGCGCTGGTCGACGAGCACCCGCTGCACGAGCCGCTGCGCCGGCTGCTGATGCTGGCGCTGTACCGCGGCGGGCGGCGGGCCGAGGCGCTCGGGGTGTTCTCCGCCGCCGAGCGGGTGCTGGGCGAGGAGCTGGGCGTCGGCCCGGACCCCGAACTGGCCGACCTGCACCGGCGGATCCTGCGGGGCGACCCGGGGCTGGCCGCGCCGGCCCGGCCCGCCGGGCCGCCCGGGCTCCCCGCGCCGCCGCCCGCGCCGCCGGCCCAGCTCCCCTCCGACGTCCCGGACTTCACCGGCCGGGCGGAGATCGCCGCACGGCTGCGCGCCGACCTGGCGGCCGGCCCGGGCGAAGGCTCCCAGGCGACCCGGACGGTCCTGCTCTCCGGGATCGGCGGGGTGGGCAAATCCGCGCTCGCCGTGCACGTCGCGCACGCGGTGCGCGACCACTTCCCCGACGGGCAGCTCTACACCGACCTGCGCGGCGCGGGCGACGACCCCGCCGACCCGGCCGAGGTCCTCGCCGGGTTCCTGCGCGCGCTTGGGGTCGCCGAGACCACAATCCCCGCCGGCCGTCAGGAACGCGCGGCCCTGTTCCGCTCCCGGCTGGCCGGCCGGCGGGTCCTGGTGCTGCTGGACGACGCGCGCGACGCCGCCCAGGTGCGCCCGCTGCTGCCCGGGACGCCGTCGTGCGCGGTCCTGGTGACCGGCCGGGCCCGGACGACCGGGCTGGCCCTCTCCCGGCAGGTGGACCTGGACGCGCTGGCCCCCGGCGAGGCGGTCGCGCTGCTCGCCCGGATCGCGGGCGCCGACCGGGTGGCGGCCGAGCCGGACGCGGCCGGGCAGGTGGCGGCGGCCTGCGGTTTCCTCCCGCTGGCGGTGCGGATCGCCGCCGCCCGGCTCGCCGCGCGGCCCGCCTGGCGGCTGGCCCGGTTCGCCGAACGGCTGGCGCGGGAGCGGAACCGGCTCGCCGAGCTGCGGGCCGGCGACCTGGCCGTGACCGCGTCCTTCCGGCTCGGCTACGACCAGCTCGCCCCCGACCTGGCGCGGGCGTTCCGGCTGCTGGCCCTGCCGGAGGGCCCCGGGATCTCGCTGCCCGCCGCGGCGGCCCTGCTCGACCTGCCCGCCGACGACGCCGGGATCCTGGTGGAGTCGCTGGTCGATCTGGGGTTGCTGGAATCGTCGCAGCCCGACCGCTACCGCTACCACGACCTGCTCCGGCTGTTCGCCCGCACGCTGGCCGAGGAGGAGGACGGGCCGGCCGGCCGGCGCGCCGCCCTCGACCGGCTGGTGCACCACCACCTGGTGGCGGCGACGGCGCTCTACCAGCTCCTCCGTCCCAGCCGGCTCTTCCCGGCGGTGCCGGCCGCGCCCTGGCGGACGCCGCCGTTCTCCGACCTGGACGGCGCGGTGGCGTGGGCCGTCCACGAGCACGCCTCGGTGCTGGCGGTGGCCCGGCAGGCGATCAACGACCCGGACGGCCCGCTGGAGGCCGTCACCGAGCTGGTCCTGGTCATGGTCCAGCTCATCGACCTCGGCATGGGGGTGTCCGAGCTGCACGAGCTGGCGGACGCGACGGTCCTCGCCGCCCACCGGGCCGGGCACGCGCACGGCGAGGCACGGGCCCGCTACACACTCTTCTGGACCCTCTGGGAGCTGCGCCGGGAGGAGGAGGCGCGGGCCGAGCTGCACCGGGTGACGGCGCTCAGCACGGCCACCGGCCAGTGGAAGGCGCTGGCCCCGGCGTTCATCATCCGGGCCGTGACCTCCGTCCACCGGGACCGGGCGGGCGAGGCCAGCGGCCGGTGCGACGAGGCCACGGCGATGGTCGCCGCGCTCGGCGTGCGGGCGTCCGTGGCGTTCCTCTCCAGCCTGGTGCTCATGGCGTCCCATACCGAACCGGGACGGATCCGGCACGCCCGGTACGGGAACCTGCCGGGCGAGGAGCTCTCCCGGGAGCTGTGGACCGTCGTCGGCTGGACGCACATGGTCTACGTCCGCGCCCGGGCCCTGCACCCGCCCGCGGGGCGCGACGGGTTCCGCACCATGCTGGACATCCTGGAGGCGCGCGACCGCACGCCGGAGTCCATGGCCGGCATCGCCGCGCTGCACCGGGTGACCGAACTGGCGGGCAGCACGACCCAGCTGGCCGAGGAGTCCCTGCACGTCTCCGGCGCGGTGGACCTGGAGCAGCGCCGGGCCCGGCTGCTGACCGTCCTCGGCCGGTTCCTGGCCGGCATCCGCGCCTACCCCGACAACGACATCTGCCTGCAGATGGCGCTGGACACGCTCGACCGGATCGGGTCCCCCGCCGGGACCGCGGGGGTGCGCGCCCTGCTCGGCGAGCGGCCGGCGCTCACCGGCTGACGCCCCGGAGGGGCGGGCCCGGCGGCAGGGGACCTGGCCGCCGGGCCCGCAAGGGACGTCCCGGCCGGTGCCGGATGACCAGGACGCCCCGCTCGGACGCCGCCCACCCCGCCGGCGGGCATCAGATGTACCCCTCACGGATGGCGTAGGCGACCGCATGTGCCCGGTTGCGCAGGTGCAGCCGGTTGGTCAGGCCGTGCAGCACGTTCTTCACGGTGCGCTCGGAGTAGGCGAGCTTCGCGGCGATCTCGGCGGTGTCCAGGCCCTCG
This sequence comes from Actinomadura craniellae, assembly GCF_003289645.1. Taxonomy (GTDB): domain Bacteria; phylum Actinomycetota; class Actinomycetes; order Streptosporangiales; family Streptosporangiaceae; genus Actinomadura_D; species Actinomadura_D craniellae. The sequence goes on from NZ_QLYX01000022.1 coordinate 32,711, forward strand.
GCGACCAGTTCGAGCACCTCCCGCTCCCGCTCGGCCAGGCCGGAGGAGGTGAAGCCCTGGGCGTGCAGGACGCCACGCTGGATCCGCCCGATCTGTTTCAGGAGGCGTCCCAGCAGGTCGGGCGGCAGATCCCCGTTACCGCGGGCCGCGGCGACGATCGCCCGGGTGATGCCGTCGGCGCCGGCCTCGTGCCGCCACAGGATGGCCGCGACACCGCCCTCCACCGCGTCCAGCAGTTGCGCCTCCTTGATCTGCGAGACGATCAGGACGCCGCGGGCGCGGCCGGACCGCGCGCACCGTTTCACGGTGGCCATGGTCTGGGCGTCGGCCGTCTCGGCGACGATCACGGCCACGGCGGCGGCCTCGGCCGTGTCGACGAGGGCCAGCTCGGGGCGGCCGCGCAGGCCGCTGACGACTCCCGCCATCGAGATCGGGTCGGGGGCGTGCACCACCACCGGGATTCTGTTCATCGTCCTCCGGTCCCACGGCTCGTCGTGGACGGTACTGACCCGGGCGCCTCGTCCGGGGCAAAGCCGATCGACTGGATTCGGGCGCCCGCCGGACGCCCCACCCGCAACCGATGATGCCGGCCCGCGATCAACAGCCGATTGACGCGGGATCAACGGCCCGCCCGTACCGGCGCACGCGATCCGAGGTCGGCCGGAGGATCGGTCGGCCGGGACCCTCGGGCCTCAGCCGGTTTCGGTCATCCGCCGCAGCAGGCGGCGGGCGGCCAGGCCGCCGGTGTCGATGTTGATGCTGAGCTCCTGGTAGCCCGGGGGCTCGGCGGCGATGACCCGCTCCAGCAGGTTCAGCGCCGTCACGTCCTGCAGGACCACGGTCCGGTTGCTCTCGGCGAGGAACCGCGAGACGTCCGCGTCGTCGAGCGCGAAGTCACGGGCGACCATCCAGAAGTCGTGCGTGGTGGTCTCGGTCTCCGGGGTGATGGCGTAGACGATCTCGGCGTGGCAGGCACCGGAGTCGTCCCCGTCCGGGCCCGGCTCCACCCCGGTGGGGGCGATCCGGCTGTGCAGCAGGTAGAGGCACGGCGGGTGGTACTCGATGTCCTGCCAGCGGTCGATGCGCCCGGTGATGCCGGTGGACTCGGCGTAGAAGGGCGGGCATTCGACGTCCTTCATCCGGCGGCGCACGTGCACCACCGCGGCGTCCTCGTCGACCTCGGTGGTGATGGGTGTCTGCGCCACCTCCGGCGTACCGATGTACCCGGCGTGCAGGTAGGTCTCGTGGGACAGGTCGAGCAGGTTGTCCACCAGCAGTTCGTAGCGGGCCGCGAGCGGTTCCATCCCGCGCACGGTGGTGTAGCCGGGCGAGTCCAGCCACGGGGCGCGCGGGATCGCCGCCGGGTCGGCCGACCCGGCGTCCCCGATCCACAGCCAGACCAGCGAGTCCTGCTCCACCACGGGGTAGGCGGGGACCCGCGCGGTCCGCGGGATGCGGGTCTGGCCCGGGACGGCCACGCAGGAGCCGTCGGGGTCGTAGGTGAAGCCGTGGTACCCGCAGACGATCCGGTCGCCCTCCCGGTGGCTCGCCGACAGCGGGAACCGCCGGTGCACGCAGCGGTCGGCCAGGGCGACCGCGGCTCCGGCGGAGGTCCGGTAGAGGACGACCGGCTCGCCGCAGATCGTCCGGGCGAGCAGGCCGTCGCCCACCTCCTCGCCGTAGGCGGCGACGTACCACTGATTGCGCGCAAAGCCCATGGCCGCGAACTCCTGGTGTCGATCGGACGCGTGCGCCGACTCTCACCCGGCCGCACGACCCCGGAAACCCCCCATTCCGTCTGCTGGAAAGCCCGCGCGTTTCGGGAAAGGCGCGCGGGTAGGGGGACGTGGCATCCCAGCGGGAGCCCAGGGGGGAGGGGCACGCGATGAGCGAAGACCACCATGGAGCCGGCGACAGGCCCGGCGACCGGGACGCCTTCGAGGAGTTCCTCTCCCGCTTCTTCGGCGCCGAGACACCGCGCCGCCCGGTGGAGCGGATCAACATCGCCCGGCTGATGAGCGAGCCCGCCCGGGAGCTGGTGCGCGACGCGGCGGGCCGGGCCGCCGAGCGGGGCAGCCCCGACCTGGACACCGACCACCTGCTGTGGGCCGCCACCCGGCAGAAGGGCACCCGGCACCTGCTCGCCCGGGCGGGGGGCGACCCCGACGAGCTCGCCCGCCGGGTCGAGGCCGACGCCCCGCCGGGGACGGCCCGGGAGACGCCGCCCGAGCTCACCCCGTCGGCCAAGCGCGCGCTGCTGGACGCCTACCAGATCTCCCGGGCGCTGGACTCGTCCTACGTCGGCCCCGAGCACCTGCTGTTCGCGCTGGCCGTCAACCGCGAGTCGGCGGCCGGGCGGCTGCTCGCCGCGGCGCGCATCACCCCCGAGACGCTGCGGAACGCGGCGGCCGGCGGCGGGGGCGCGGGGGGCGGCCGTCCCCCGTCGAGCACGCCGACGCTGGACGAGTACGGGCGCGACCTCAGCGAGCTGGCCCGCGAGGGCAAGGTCGACCCGGTGATCGGCCGGGACGAGGAGATCGAGCAGACCATCGAGGTGCTCTCCAGGCGGACGAAGAACAACCCGGTGCTCATCGGCGACCCGGGCGTGGGCAAGACGGCGATCGCCGAGGGGCTCGCCCAGCGCATCGTGGACGGCGAGGTGCCGCAGATCCTGCGGGACAAGCGGCTCGTCCAGCTCGACCTGGCGGGGCTCGTCGCCGGCACCCGGTACCGCGGCGATTTCGAGGAGCGGATGAAGAAGATCATCGACGAGATCAGCGCGCACGGCGACGAGCTCGTCGTCTTCGTCGACGAGATCCACACCATGGTGACGGCGGGCGGCGCGGAGGGCGCGATGGGCGCCGGCAACATCCTGAAACCCGCGCTGGCCCGCGGCGAGCTGCACGTCGTCGGCGCCACGACCATCGACGAGTACCGCAAGAACGTCGAGCGGGACGCCGCCCTGGAGCGCCGGTTCCAGCCCATCCTCGTCTCCGAGCCGAGCGAGGAGGACAGCATCGAGATCCTGCGCGGGCTGCGCGACCGCTACGAGGCGCACCACCAGGTGCGTTTCACCGACGAGGCGCTGGTGGCGGCGGTCGAGCTGTCCAGCCGCTACCTGACCGACCGGTTCCTGCCGGACAAGGCGATCGACCTGATCGACCAGTCCGGCGCCCGCGTCCGGCTCCGCGTCGGGGTCCCCGGGCGCGACGTCCGCGAGCTCCAGCAGCGGCTGGAGCGCCGCCGCCGGGAGAAGGACCAGGCCATCGCGGCCGAGGACTTCGAGAAGGCGGCCGACCTCCGCGACGAGATCGTCGAGCTGGAGAAGGGCCGCGGCGGGTCGGGCGGGAGCACGGTCGTGCCCCAGGTCACCCCCGAGGACATCGCCGAGGTGGTGTCCCGGCTCACCGGGATCCCCGCCGCCCGGCTCACCGAGGAGGAGCGCGCCCGGCTGCTCCGGCTGGAGGAGCACCTGCACGAGCGGGTGGTGGGGCAGGACGAGGCGGTGTCGGCGGTCGCCGAGGCCGTCCGCCGGTCCCGCGCCGGGCTGGGCGATCCCGACCGGCCCATCGGCGGCTTCCTGTTCCTGGGGCCCACCGGGGTGGGCAAGACCGAGCTGGCCCGGGCGCTCGCCGACGCGCTGTTCGGCAGCGACGAGCGCATGATCCGCTTCGACATGAGCGAGTTCCAGGAGCGGCACACCGTGAGCCGGCTGATGGGCGCGCCGCCCGGGTACGTCGGCTACGAGGAGGCCGGCCAGCTCACCGAGGCCGTCCGGCGGCGCCCCTACTCGGTGCTGCTGCTGGACGAGATCGAGAAGGCCCATCCGGACGTGTTCAACGTCCTGCTGCAGTTGCTCGACGACGGCCGCCTCACCGACGCCCAGGGCCGTACCGTCGACTTCCGCAACACCGTGGTCATCATGACCAGCAACCTCGGTTCGGACGCCGTCTCCGGCAGCCTCGCCCTGGGCTTCCGGACCGGCGAGGAGGCCGACTCGCTCCGCGACCAGGTGATGCGGCGGCTGCGGGAGTCCTTCCGGCCGGAGTTCCTGAACCGGATCGACGAGATCATCGTCTTCCGCCGGCTGGAGCCCGAGCAGCTCCACCAGATCACCGACCTGATGCTGGAGGAGACCCGGCGCCGGATGCGCGCCCAGGACCTCACCGTCGAGTTCGAGCCGGCGGCGGTGGACTGGCTGGCCCGGCGCGGCCACCAGCCGGAGTTCGGCGCCCGCCCGCTGCGCCGGATGATCCAGCGGGAGGTCGACAACCGCCTGTCCGCCCTGCTCCTGGGCGGGGAGCTGCACCCGGGCCAGCATGTGGACGTCACGGTGCGCGACGGGAGGCTCGCCTTCGAGGTCACCGGCGGGCCGCCGGAGCAGGCCAAACGATCACCGCGTTTGGGCTGACCCGTTACGGAAAGTGGTTATCCATCACAGGTCGGTCGTGGAGCTCGATCCACGTCTCGTGGGGAGGTCAGAAAGATGATCCCGTCATCGCCCGCCCCGATCATGGGGACCCATGTACCGCTCGCCTCGTACGGCAGTTACGAAGAGGCCCAGCGGGCCGTGGACTCCCTGTCCGACCGCCGGTTCCCCGTCGAGCACACGGTCATCGTGGGGATGGACCTCAAGCTCGTCGAGCGGGTGCTCGGCCGGCTGACCATGCTGCGCGCCGCGTCCCTGGGCGCCGCTTCGGGTCTGTGGTTCGGCCTGCTCATCGGGCTGTTCTTCGCGATCTTCACGCCCGGGCTGCGCAACTCGATCGCCGTGATCCTGTGGGGCCTGTTCTGGGGGCTGGTCGCCGGAGCCCTCTTCGGCCTGGTCGCGCACGCGTTGCAACGCGGCCGCCGGGACTTCCTCTCGCGCAGCGAGATGGTGGCCGACCGCTACGAGGTCCGGGTCACCCCGGACCGCCTGGACGAGGCTCGCCGCATGCTGGAGACCGGCCCGCACTGAGCGAGTCCCGACAGCACGGCGCTCAGTCGGCCGGCTCCGGGCCCGCGGCGAGCCGGCGGTGCACCAGCTGGACCGCCGCCGCGCCCTCCCCCACCGCCGAGGCGACCCGCTTGATCGACCCGCTGCGGACGTCGCCCGCGGCGAAGACGCCCGGCAGGCTCGTCTCCAGGTGCCCGGGCCGGCGGCCGCCGGGTCCCGGCCCGGCCTCCCGGCCGGTGCGGATGAAGCCCTCGGCGTCCAGCGCCACCTGGTCGGGCAGCCACCCGGTGTGCGGCACGGCCCCGATGAAGACGAACAACGCCCGGGCCGGCAGCAGGTCCCGCTCGCCGGTGCGACCGTCCTCCACCACGATCGCGTTCAGCCCCCCGTCCGCCACCAGTTCCCGGACCTCGGCGCACAGCCGCACGTCCACCCGCTCGGACCGCTCGATCTGGTCGACCAGGTAGCGGGACATGTTCGCGGACAGGTCGCCTCCCCGGACGAGCAGCGTCACCCGCTCGGCGAGTTCGGCCAGGGACAGCGCCGCCTGGCCGGCCGAGTTGCCGCCGCCCACCACCACGGTCGGGACGCCCCGGGCCGCCGCCATCTCCACGGCCGTGGCGGCGTAGAAGACGCACGTCCCCTCGTACTCCGCCATGTGGGGGACGTCGAGCCGGCGGTAGCGGGCGCCGGTGGCGATGATCACGCTCCGGGCGACCATCGTCCCGCCGTCCCGCAGCCGGACCAGGTAGTAGCCGTCGTCCTTGTCCAGCCCGGACACCTCGGCGGGCACCCCCACCTCGGTGCCGAACTTGCACGCCTGGACGATGGCGCGCTCGACCAGCTCGGCACCGGAGATCCCGGCCGGGAAGCCGAGGTAGTTCTCGATGCAGGGCGAGATGCCCGCCTGGCCCCCGGTGGCCACCGCGTCCAGGAGGACCGTCGCCAGCCCCTCCGACGCCCCGTACACCGACGCCGCCAGGCCCGCCGGGCCGGCGCCGACGACGAGCATGTCGGCCACGTCGGTCCTGTCGGGCTCCGGGGCGGGCAGCCCGATCGCCCGGGCCAGCTCGGCGTTGTCGGGGTTGCGCAGCACCGACTCGCCCCACACGACCACCGGGGTCTGCTTGGGCTCGACGCCGGCCCGGTGCAGCAGTTCCTCGGCTCCGGGGTCCTCCTCCAGCTCGATCCACCGGTGCGGCAGCCGGTTGCGGGCCGCGAACTCCCGCAGCCGCCGGGAGTCCGGCGAGAAGCGCGAGCCGATGATCCGGAAGCCCGAACCGAAGCCCAGCAGCAGGGACCGGCGGATGATGCAGGCCCGCAGGATCAGGTCGCCGAGCGCGGTGTGCCGGGAGAGCAGTTCCCGCAGCCGTTCCACCGGCACGACGAGCACCTCGCCCGGTTCGTGCACCACGATGGTGATGAACGAGCGCTGGCTGGTGAACAGGTTCAGCTCGCCCAGGAACCGGCCCGCCCCGTGCACCCTGACCACCTTCCCATCCTCCAGGGTGGCGGCCTTGCCCGCGAGGATCACGAAGAGGTCCGGGCACGGCTCCCCCAGGCTGAACAGGACCTCGTCCCGCCGGGTGCGCCGGCGCGTACCGCAGGTGGCGAGCAGTTCGATCTGGTCCTCGGTGAGCCGGGGGAACGCGCCGCCGATGTCGGGCGTCTCCGGAAGCGACCGCTGCTCCATGACGTCCCCCTCACTTCCGGGCCGGGTCCTCGTGGCCGGCCCCCGGCCCGCCCGCCGCCACGGAGCGGCCCCGGAACGTCCCGGGGCCGGTCCTGGTCAGGACGAGATCTCGATGCGCTTCGGCTTGGCCGCCTCGGCCTTGGGCACCGCGATGGTCAGCACGCCGTGCTCGAAGCGCGCGTCGACCCGTTCGGTGTCGACGTCGCCGGGCAGGTAGGTGCGGAACTCGAAGCGCCCGACCCGGCGGGCCCTGCGCCGCCACCGCTTCCCCTCCTGCTCGTGGACCTCGCCGGTGATGGTGAGGAGCTGGTCGGCCAGTTGGATGTCGACGTCGTCCTTGCGGACGCCGGGCAGGTCGATCTCGATGACGTAGGAGTCCTCGGTCTCGGACACGTCGGCCATCGGCACCCAGGGGCCCTGGGCGGTGGTGGTGCTCACCGGCCCACCGAGGGCGAAGCTGAGCAACTGGTCCATCCTGTCGTAGATATCCGCGAACTCCCGGTCAGGGTCCAGGGCCGCCAGGTTCCGGCCGGTCCTGCGGACGGGTTGCTGCGTCATCTGCAACACCTCCTCCATGAACGGGTTCTGCCTCTCCTCTTTCGAGGCTGCTCCCTCCAGGGGGCGGTCACATCCTCCGATCTTGCAGGTCGGCGGGCCGGGATCCGGCGGGTGGGAGCGCGCCGGGACGCCCTCCGGAGGCCGGGCGGGCCCCGGGGAGGCGATCCGGCCCCGGGCGCGGGCGACCCGCCCGGGCCGTCAGACCTGAGGATGTCGCGCCCCCGCGTCCGGTTCGGCACCGGCCTCAGGGGTAGGGGGCGACCACCGCCAGGGGGTAGTGCGATGCGCGATCGCAAGCGGGAATGGCAGATCGTGGTCGACCTGTTCCGGTCCACCGGACGAGCCGGCCGGCCGCCGCTGCTCGTCGAGGGCGAGCCGGGGGCGGGCAAGAGCCTGCTGCTCGCCGAGGCGGCCCGGGCCGCGGCCCGCGAGGGGGTCGCGGTGGTGTCGGGCCGGGCCGAACGGCTCGGGCAGCTCATGGACATGGAGCCCCTGTTCACCGCGCTCGGCCTGGAGCCGGACGTCCCCGCCGAGGGCGCCGACCGGCCGATGCGGCTGGTCCGGCTGCTGCGGGCCGCCCTGGCGGCCCGGGCCGGCACGGGGCCGCTGCTGGTCTGCCTGGACGACCTGCACTGGTCCGACCCCGGCACGATCACGGCGCTGCGGGTCCTCCCGGCCCGGCTCGCGGCATGCCGGGTGGGCTGGATCCTGACCCGGTGTCCCGGCCGGGGCGGCGCGGCGGCGGGCCGGCTCTTCGCCCTGCTGGAGGAGGCGGGCGCGACCCGGGTGCGGCTCGGTCCGCTGGGCGACGAGGCCGTGGCGGAGGTGATCGCGGACACGCTCGGCGCGCCGCCGGACCCCGGGCTGCTGGAGCTGGCCGGGCAGGCGGCCGGCAATCCCCTGTTCCTGGTGGAGCTGATGCGCGGGCTGTGCGACGAGGGCGCGGTGGAGGTCATGCCGGGCCGGGCCCGGCTGGTGGCGGCGCGGCTGCCGCGGCGGGCCCGGGACGCCGTGGAGCGCCGGCTCGACGACCTGGACCCGGCCGCCCGGCGGCTGCTGGAGATCGCGGCGGTGTTCGGCCGCGCGTTCTCCCCCTCGGACGCCGCGGAGGTGTTCGGCCTGACCCCCACCGGGCTGCTACCCGCCCTGGAGACGGTGCTCGACGCGGGCCTCCTCACCGCCGAGCACGACGACCTGGTCTTCCGGCACGACCTGGTCCGGCAGGCCGTGGCCGCAGCGATTCCCGCCCCGGTGCGGCAGGCGCTGCACCGCCAGATCGGCGAGACCCTGCTGGACCGCGGCGGCCGGGTGCTCCCCGCCGCCGCGCACCTGATGGCCGGCGCCGCCCCGGGAGACGCGCACGCCCTGACAGGCCTGGACCGGGCCGCCACGGCGGTGCTGCCGGACGTGCCGCGGGCCGCCGCCGACCTGTGCCTGCGGGCGTTCGAGCTGACGGACGGCGCCGACCCGCTCCGCTCCGCCCGCGCGCTGTCGGCGGTGAACGCCCTCGCCGCCGCCGGCCGGCCGGCCGAGGCCGCCGAGCTGGCCGGCGAGGCGCTGAAGCACCCCCTGCCCGGACCGGTCGCGGCCGACCTGCTCGCCGCGCTGTCGTCGGTGCTGCTGCTGACGGGCCGGCGCCGGGAGGCGGCGGAGCGGGCGGCGGACGCGCTGACCATCCCGGACCTGCCGGCCGGGCCGCGCGACCACGCCGAGCTGGCCCTGCTCCAGGCGGAGGCGGGGCTGCCCGGCACCGGCGCCGGGCGGCGGGCCCGCGCCATCCTGGCGGCGGCCGACCGGCACGGCCGGGACATGGTCGCCGGGGCCCGCACCGTCCTGGCCATGACCGCCTGGGACGAGGGGCGGCTGGAGGCCGCGCTCGACCTCGCGGCCGACGCCGCCCGCCAGGCGGCCGGCGGGCCGCCCCAGGCCGGCCGGCCGCATCCGGGCATGGTCCTCGCCCTGCTGCTGGCCGATGTCCGGCGGCCGCGGGAGGCGCGCCGGGCCATGGCCCGCGCCGCGAGCGAGGCCGGGGCACCCGGCCACCCGGACTGGGCGGCCGGACCGGCGATCCTGCGGTCCCGGCTGGACTTCGCCGCCGGGCGGCTGGACGACGCCGTCGCCGAGGCCCGGGCGGCCCTGGCGGCCGCGAACGGGGGGCACCTGCTCTCCGCCGCCGCGCTGTCCTCGCTGGCCGCCGCGGCCCTGCGCGCGGGCGACCTGGAGACCGCCGCCGGGCCCGCCGATCTCCTGTCGGAGCCGGCGTCCTTCGGGACGTTCTCGGCGCTGGCCCGGGCCGGGCCGGTCGGCGCGCAACTCGCGGAGGCCCGGCTGGGGCCGCGGGCCGCCGTGGCGATGTCGGCCGAACTGTACGAGGACGGCCGGGCGCTGGTCGGCGACCCCGCCGCGCCGGCCTGGCTGGTCCGGACGGCGCTGACGGCCGGGGCACCCGACCGGGCCGAGGCGGTCGCCGCCACCGCCGACCGCCTCGCCCTGGTCAACCCGGGCCTGCCCGTCCTGGGCGTCGCCGCCGCGCACGCCCGGGGGCTGCTGCGGCGCGACCCGCACGCGCTGCGCCGCGCCGCCGCCGAACACTCCGACCCCTGGGCCCGCGCCTCCGCCGCCGAGGACCTGGGGGTCCTGCTCGCCGAGGGGGCGGCCGGGCGGCGGGTGGCCGTCCGGTGGTTCGACGAGGCCCTCACCGGCTACGCGGCGACCGGGGCGATGCGCGACGCGGCCCGGGTGCGCGGGCGGCTGCGCCGGCTCGGCGAGCGCCGCCGGCACTGGGAGCGCACCGGCCGGCCCGCCACGGGGTGGGACGGCCTCACCGAGACCGAGCGGCGGGTCTCCGAGCTGGTCGCGCAGGGGCTCACCAACCGGTGCGTGGCCGACCGGCTGTTCATCAGCACCCACACGGTCGCGTTCCACCTGCGCCAGGTCTTCCGCAAGCTCGACATCGGCTCGCGCGTCGAGCTGGCCCGCCTCGTCCTGGAGCACACCGGGGACGCGCCCGGCCCGGAGGCGTGAGCCCGCCGGATCACCCGGCTCAGGAACTCGCGATCTCGATGACGGTCTTGCCGCGGGCCTTGTGCCGGTGGACGTTCCGCAGCATGTCCACGGCCTCCTGGAACGGCACCAGGGCTTCGAGCCGGATCTTCAGCCGGCCGGCGTCGAACAGGTCGGCCAGGGACGCCAGCCGGGCCGCGTCGGGCTCGCTCAGCAGGTTGATGCCGCGGATCTTGCGGGCGGCGAGGGTGTCGGGGTTCAGCGAGAAGATCGTGCTGACGATCACGCCGCCGGGGCGCAGCAGGTTGACCAGCGGCTCGATGCCGGCCGGCGGGGTGACCATGTCCAGGACGGCGTCGAGGCCGTCCCGGTGCAGGGCCAGCACCTGCTCGGGGACCGGCCCGGCGGTGTGGTCCACGATCTCCGTGGCGCCCAGTTCCCGGAGGAACCCGGCCACGTCGGAGGTCGCGGTGGCGATCACGTGCGCGCCGCGGGCGGCGGCGAACTGGACGGCCGCCTGGCCGACCCCGCCGCTCGCGCCGACGATCAGCACCCGTTGCCCGACGTCCAGCCGGGCGGCTTCGACCAGGTCGAACCCCGTGGCGCTCGCGGTCGGCACCGCGGCCGCCTGCTCGAAGAGCAGGCCCTCGGGCATGCGGGCGACCGACCCGTCCACGCCGACCACGCTGTACTCCGCGTAGCTGCCGAGCCCCCGCGCCGGGTCCTGGAACCGGCCGTAGACCCGGTCGCCCGGCATGAAGCGGGTGACGCCCTCGCCCACCGCCTCCACGACGCCCGCGCCGTCCACCCCGACGATCAGGGGGAAGCGGTGCTCCACGAGGTCCTTGAGGGCACCGTCCACGATCTTCAGGTCGTAGGGGTTGTACCCGGCGGCGTGCATCCGGACGAGGATCTCGTTCGGTCCGGGCTCCGGCTCGGGCAGGTCCACGTATTCCGGAACCGCCCCGAACCCGGATACGACGATGGCTTGCATGGCGCTCCCCCGATGCGACCTACGGCGACAAGTCGTTACGTTGCGTTCGTCCCCGTCCGTTCTGGGGTTAATCTCCGGCCCGGCACCCTTGACCTCAACCTCGATAGAGGTTGCAGGCTCGTGGGTACGAATACGTTCCGCGGGAAAGGAGCCATCATGGCCGTGCTGCTGGACCACATCATCGTTCCGGCCCGGAACAAGCGGGTGTCCGCGGAGTTCCTGGCCGGCATCCTCGGCGTCGAGGCCGGCGAGCAAACCGGGCCGTTCATCCCGGTGCGCACCGGGAACGGCGTCACCCTCGACTACATGGACTCCGCCGACTTCCACTCGCACCACTGCGCGTTCCTGGTGAGCGAGGAGGAGTTCGACGACATCTTCAACCGGATCGAGAAGTCCGGCACGCGCTACTACGCCCACCCCGACGGCAGCGGGCCGAACGAGATCAACCGCCGCGACGGCGGCCGGGGCGTCTACTTCGACGACCCCGACGGCCACGCCATGGAGATCCTCACCGTCCCCTACGGCGGCTGGTGACGGGGTTCAGCCCCGGTGCACGACGGTGGCGCGGAGTTGGGCCGACAGCGCGGCCGGGGCCGCCACCAGGGAGGGGCCGTACCAGGTCAGGTGCCGGCCGTCCACCAGCGCGACCTCGGTGCCGGGGAAGCACTCCGGCCCGTCGTCGCGGGTGAAGCGGTACGGCTCGTCGGGAAGGACGACCAGGTCGGGCCCGGCGGCCCGGATCCCCGCCAGCGGCACCTTGGGGTAGCGGTCGGCGTGGCCGGCGAACACGTTGTCGACGCCGAGCCGGGACAGGACGTCGCCGGTGAAGGTGTCCCGGCCGACGACCATCCAGGGGCGGCGCCAGATCGGCACGGCGGCCGTCCGGCGGGCGGACGGCGGCGGGGGCCAGGCCCGCTCCGCGTCGGCCAGCCAGCCGGGCTCGGGCACCCGGCAGGCCGCGGCGAGCATCCGGCGCAGCGACACCAGCGCCTCGTCCACCGTGCGGATCACCGTCACCCAGACGGGGAGGCCGGCCGCCCGCAGCGCGGCCAGGTCCGCGGGCCGGTTCTCCTCCTCGTTGGCGAGCACGACGTCGGGTCGCAGCGCCACGATCCGCTCGACGTCGGGGTTCTTGGTGCCCCGGACGCGCGGCACGTCCAGGCCGGCCGGGTGGCTGCACCAGTCGGTGGCCCCGGCGAGCAGGCCGGGCGCGGTGACCGCCACCGTCTCGGTCAGCGAGGGCACCAGCGACACCACCCGGCGCACCCGCTCCGGCACCCGGACCGCCGCCCCGGTGTCGTCCCGCACCGGCTCAGACATTGCGCCGGTACTGGCCGCCGACCTCGAAGAACGCGTCGGTGATCTGCTGCAGGGTGCAGACCCGGGCGGCGTCCATCAGCACCGCGAAGACGTTGTCCCCGCCGCGGGCGGCGTCCTTGAGGGCGGCCAGGGCCGCCTGGGCCTCCTCGGCGTGCCGGGCCCGGAAGTCACGGACCCGCTCCAGCTGGGAGCGTTTCTCCGCCTCGGTGGCCCGGGCGAGCTCCACGGTCCGGACCACGTTCTCGGCGTCCTCGGCGCGGAAGGTGTTGACGCCGATGATCGGCAGGCTGCCGTCGTGCTTGCGCCGCTCGTACAGCATGGACTCGTCCTGGATGCGGCCCCGCTGGTAGCCGGTCTCCATGGCGCCGAGCACCCCGCCGCGCTCGCTGATCCGGTCGAACTCGGCCAGCACCGCCTCCTCCACCAGGTCGGTGAGGTGGTCGACGACGTAGGAGCCCTGCAGCGGGTTCTCGTTCATCGCCAGGCCCCACTCGCGGTTGATGATGAGCTGGATGGCCAGGGCGCGGCGCACCGACTCGGCGGAGGGCGTGGTCACCGCCTCGTCGTAGGCGTTGGTGTGCAGGCTGTTGCAGTTGTCGTAGATCGCGATGAGCGCCTGCAGGGTGGTGCGGATGTCGTTGAAGTCCATCTCCTGGGCGTGCAGGGAGCGGCCCGAGGTCTGCACGTGGTACTTCAGCTTCTGCGAGCGCTCGCCCGCCCCGTACCGCTCGCGCATGGCGACCGCCCAGATCCGGCGGGCCACCCGGCCCAGGACGGTGTACTCGGGGTCCATGCCGTTGGAGAAGAAGAACGACAGGTTCGGGGCGAAGTCGTCCACGTCCATGCCCCGGGCGAGGTACGCCTCCACGTAGGTGAACCCGTTGGCGAGGGTGAAGGCGAGCTGGCTGATGGGGTTCGCCCCGGCCTCGGCGATGTGGTAGCCGGAGATCGACACCGAGTAGAAGTTGCGCACCTGCTGGGCGATGAACCACTCCTGGATGTCGGCCATCATCCGCAGCGAGAACTCGGTGGAGAAGATGCAGGTGTTCTGCCCCTGGTCCTCCTTGAGGATGTCGGCCTGCACGGTCCCCCGCACGGTGGCGAGGATGCGGGCGCGGATCCCGGCGGCCTCCTCCTCGGCGGGCTCGCGGCCGTGCTCGGCGCGGAAGGCGTCCAGCGCCTGGTCCATGGCGGTGTTGAGGAAGAACGCCAGGATGGTCGGCGCCGGCCCGTTGATGGTCATCGACACCGAGGTGGTGGGGTCGGCCAGGTCGAACCCGGCGTAGAGGGCTTTCATGTCCTCCAGCGTCGCGATCGACACCCCGGAGGTGCCGACCTTGCCGTAGACGTCGGGACGCTCGTCGGGGTCCCGCCCGTACAGGGTGACCGAGTCGAACGCGGTGGACAGCCGGGTCGCCGGCTGGCCCTCCGACAGCAACTTGAAGCGGCGGTTGGTGCGGAAGGCGTCGCCCTCGCCGGCGAACATCCGGGCCGGGTCCTCGCCGTCCCGCTTGAACGGGAAGACCCCGGCGGTGAAGGGGAAGCGGCCGGGCAGGTTCTCGGCCCGCAGGAACCGCAGCAGCTCGCCGTGGTCGACGTAGCGGGGCAGCGCCACCCGCGGGATCTTGTTGCCCGACAGCGACTCCCGGGTCAGCCGGGTGCGCAGCTCCCGGTCGCGGATCCGCACCACCTGCTCCTCGCCGGAGTAGGACTCGACGACGGCGGGCCATTCCTCGACCAGCTCGGCGCTCTCCGCCGGGACGTCCCGCCGGGCCCGCTCCAGCAGCGCCCCGACCTCCTCGGCCGCGGGGCCGGACAGCTCGGCGGCGACCTCGGCCAGCCGTTGCACCCGGCGGACGGCGTCGACCTGGCGGGCGGTCTCGGCGTGGTACCCGCGCACGGTCTCGGCGATCTCGGCGAGGTAGCGGACCCGCCTGGGCGGGATGATCTGCGCGATGCGGGTGGACGCCCTGCCCTCGACGGCGGGCAGCGCGCCCTCCTCGGCGGGCAGGCCGTGCTCGGCCAGCAGCCCCGCCAGGTGACCGTACAGCGCGGTCACCCCGTCGTCGTCGAAGGTGGCGGCACTGGTGCCGAAGACCGGCATGTCCTCGGGGGCGGCGCCGAACGCCTCCCGGTTGCGGACCAGTTGCCGGGCCACGTCGCGCAGCGCGTCCGCGGCGCCGCGCCGCTCGAACTTGTTGATCGCCACCACGTCGGCGAAGTCGAGCATGTCGATCTTCTCCAGCTGGGACGCCGCCCCGAACTCGGGCGTCATCACGTACAGCGAGACGTCCGCGTGCGGCGTGATCCCCGCGTCGCCCTGCCCGATCCCCGGGGTCTCCAGGATCACCAGGTCGTAGCCGGCGGCCTTGCACGCGTCGATCACGGCGTCGATGTTCTCCGGCAGTTCCCGGGCCCCGCGGGTGGCCAGGGAGCGGAAGAACACCCGGTCGCCGTCCAGGGAGTTCATCCGGATCCGGTCGCCCAGCAGGGCCCCGCCGCCGCGCCGCCGGGTGGGGTCCACCGCCAGCACCGCGACCCGCAGCTTGTCGCGCCGGTCGGTGCGCAGCCGGCGCACCAGTTCGTCGGTGAGCGACGACTTGCCCGAGCCGCCGGTTCCGGTGATGCCCAGCACCGGGATCCGCCGGGCGCCCGCCGCCTCGGCCAGCGCCCGGCGGTCGGCCGCGGCGAGCGTCCCCCCTTGCAGGCAGGTGATCGTCCGGGCCAGCGCGGTCCGCTCCCCCGCCAGCACGGCCTCCACCGGGGCGGGGTCGGCGGCCAGGTCCACGTCGCAGTCCCGGATCAGCTCGTTGATCATCCCGGGCAGGCCGAGCCGGCGGCCGTCCTCGGGGGAGAAGATCCGCACTCCGGCGCGCGACAGCCGTTCGATCTCCTCGGGGACGATGACCCCGCCACCGCCGCCGAAGACCTGCACGCGCCCCGCGCCGGCCTCGGCCAGGGCCGCGGTCAGGTACTCGAAGTACTCGACGTGCCCGCCCTGGTAGGAGCTGACCGCGACGCCCTGGGCGTCCTCCTCCAGCACGGCGTCGACGACCTCGCGCACCGAGCGGTCGTGCCCGAGGTGGACGACCTCGGCGCCCTGCGACTGGAGGATGCGCCGCATGATGTTGATCGCGGCGTCGTGCCCGTCGAACAGGGCCGCGGCCGTCACGAACCGCACCGGGTGCACCGGCACGTGCAGCGAGCTCATGGGGACCTCCCCGATCATTGGACGCCCAATATTTGGCCTTCAAAGTAATTATGCCAGGTATCGCCGTCAAGCCACCGTCCGTGCAGTACGGACCGCGCTCACGTACCGTGGGGCGGGTGCCCAGCCCGCACTCCTTCGACCCCATCGCCGAGGCGCACCGCCAGTGGAGCGTCCGGTGGCCCGAGCACGCCGACCACATGGCGGCCGTGACCTCGGTGATGCGCGTCCAGCAACTGCTGCTCGGCCGGATCGAGGGCCTGCTCAAGCCGCACGGGCTGACCTTCGCCGGCTACGAGGCGCTGCGCCTGCTGGCCTTCACCCGCACCGGCGCGCTGCCCATGGGGAAGATGGGCCAGCGCCTGATGGTGCACCCCGCCTCGGTCACCAACGTGATCGGCCGGCTGGAACAGCGCGGCCTCGTGCTCCGCCGCCCCTCCCCCGACGACCGGCGCATCGTCCTCGCCGAGATCACCCCGGCGGGCCGGAGCCTGGTCGCCGAGGCCACCGAGACCCTCAACGCCGCCGACTTCGGCATGCCCGACCTCACCGCCGAGCAGGCCGCCGAGGTCACCGCCCGGCTCCGCGACGTCCGCGTCACCACCGGCGACTGCGCCCCCGTCCCGGAGCAGACCGCCCCGCGCTGAGAACGGCACCGGATACGCCATCCGTTTTGCCGGGGATAGGGCATTAATAGCGGGGCGTCCAGCACAAAATCATCGGCGTATATGCGCCGAAGAACGTACCCTCAAGTCATGCGGGAACCATTGGGCAGACGCCGGTTAATGATCGCCGCGGCGCTGGGCGCGCTCGCCGGCTGCACCGAAGCGGCGCCCCCCGCCGGCGGCCCCGCACGCCCGGCCAGGATCAGGTGGTTCGCCAGCTCGATCACCGACAGCCGGCAGGACCTCCGGGAACCCCTGGTCAACGCGTTCCAGCGGGCCCACCCGCTGATCAGGATCGAAGTGGTCTCCGGGCCGATGAACACCGACGAAAAGCGCTCCTGGATACGCGACACCATCGCCAGGAAAGGCCACGACCTTCCCCCGGACGTCTATCTGGGTGACATCATCTGGCCCGCCGAGTTCGCCGCGAACCACCTGGCGGCACCCCTCGACCGGCACTTCCCCCCGTCCTTTTGGAACAGGTTCCCCCAGGAGCTGGTCGCGGCCACCGTGTACGGCGGGAAAAGCTATTCCGTCCCCTTCTTCGCCGACCAGAGCGTCCTGATGTACCGCAAGGACCTGCTGGCCGAGGCGGGTGCGGACGGCCCGCCGCGCACCTGGGAGGAACTGTCCGAGCTCGCCCGCCGGCTCGTCCGCGAGGGGCGGGTGGAGCACGGTTTCGTCTGGCAGGGGGTGGCCTACGAGGGGCTGATGTGCGTCTGGGCGGAGTTCGCGGCGCACGCCCGGGCCGAGATGGCGCTCTCGCCCGCCGGCACGGGGCTGCGCGTCGACTCCCCCGAGGCGCTGGACGCGCTGCGGTTCATGCGCCGGATGCTGACCGACGGGACGTCACCCGCGGCCGTGACCACCTTCCGGGAAACGCAGGCGCTCCAGGTCTTCGAGTCCGGCCAGGCGGCCTTCCTGCGCACCTGGAACCCCGAGATCTCCGAGCTGAACCTTCCGGTCCGCGGCAAGGTCGGCGTCGCGCCGCTGCCCACCTTCGACGGGCGGCCGGAGTCCCGGGCGTCGGTCGTGGGCGGCTGGAGCCTCTTCGTCAACCCGCGCACCGAGCACTTGGACGAGGTGCGCGCCTTCATCGACTGGATCACCGACTTCCCGGCGCAGTACACGGTCGCCCAGTACTCGAAGATCCCCGTCAACGCCGCGGTCCGCGCGGACGCGATCGTCAGGGGCAACCCCGCGCTCGCCGCGACCACCGCGAGCCGTCCGGTCCGCCGCCCCGCGTCCACCCCGCGGTACCCGCAGGTGAGCCAGATCGTCTACACGGAGATCCACCGCGCGCTGACCGGCGCCGTGCCGCCGGAGCGGGCCCTGCGCGAGGCGCAGCGGCGGATCGACCGGCTCCTCCCGGCGACCGCCCCGTAACGCCGCACGGGCACGGCCCCGAAAGGCCCGCGCACGTGGCGGGCCCATGACGCCTCACGGGCACGGCTCCGGCAGGCCCCGCGGCACGTGGCGGGCCCATTCGTCTTCCGGCGGCACCGGCCGGGTGCGGCAGACGCGGTCGGCGACCCGGCCGGGGTCGGTGTCCCAGAGGACCGGCCGGCCCTGCGCGTCCGCGCTGAGCAGGACACCGCCCGCCGGGCCGAACGCCAGCGACAGGGCGTCCGCCTGCCCGGTGAGCGAGGCGATCCGCTCGGCCCGGACGGCCGCCCCCCGCGGAACCTCCCAGATGTTGATGACGTGGTCCTGGCCGGCGCTGGCGAACCGGCCGCCGTCCGGGCTGAACGCCACCGCGACGACGGCCCGGGTGTGGTCGGTGAAGGTCCGGATCGGCCGGCACGGGCGCTGCGCCCAGAGCGTGACCTTGCGGTCCGTCCCGACGCTGACGAACACGTCGTCCCGCGAGCTGAAGGCCAGCGCGCGGATCGCCCCGAGGTGCCCCCCGCCGCAGTCGGTGGTCGCCTGGACCCGCGCGCCGTCGGGCGAGACCGACAGCCGGGTCAGGCTCACGGTCCGGTCGCCGCTCCCCGTCGCCACGGTCCGGCCGTCCGCGCTGAACGCGATCGTGGTGATCGGGCTGGGGTGGGGGACCAACTCGACGACCTGACGGCGGGCCCGCACGTCCCACAGCGTGAGCGTCCGGCCGACGGCGGCCGCGGCCACATGACCGTCCGGGCCGAACGCCACCGCGCTCACCGGGCCGGTGCCCAGCCGCACCGGCCCGGCCCCGGACGGCAGGTTCCACACGGCCAGCCCGTCGGCGAGGCCGGCGGCGAGCGTCCGCCCGTCCCGGTCCAGGGCCAGCGCGCGGGCGGCGCCCCGGTGGCCGCCGAGTTCCGCCACCCGCGCACCCGTGCGCACGTCCCAGACCCGGATCGCGCGGTCCCCGCCCGCGGCCTGGACGGGGACCCCGTCGGGCCGGAAGGCGACGGCGCTGACGGCTTCGGCCTCCCCGGCGGCCAGCGTCCCGAGCCGCCAGAACGCGATGCCGGAGTCGTCGCCGGCGCCGGCGACGGTACCGCCGTCCGGGCTGAACGCCACTCCCCTGATCGGCCCGTCCGGGCCGGTCAGCGGGGTGATCAGGCGGTGGGTCGCCATGTCCCACAGCCGGACGGACGCGTCGTCGCCGCCGGACGCGAGGATCCCGCCGTCCGGGCTGAACGCCAGCGCCGTGATCGGGCCGGCGTGCCCGCTCAGCCGTGCCAGCCGGGTCCGGGCCCGCACGTCCCACACCTCGATCGTCCCGTCGCTTCCGGCGAAGGCCAGGACCTTCCCCGCCGGGTCGAACACCACCGCGCGGCCCGGGCCGGAGGCGCTCTCCAGCCGGCCGGCCCGGCGCCCGGAGGAGGCGTCCCACAGCGTCACCACCGGGTCGGCGCCGACCGCCGCGACCGTCCGGCCGTCCGGGGCGAAGGCGACGGACTCCACCGGCCCGCGGTCCCCGGTCAGCTCGTCGACCACGCGGCGGGCGCGCACGTCCCACAGCCGGACGACGCCGTCGTGCCCGGCGCCGGCGAGCAGGCGGCCGCCGGGGCCGAAGGCGACCGCGTTGATCGGCCCCCGGTTGTGTGGCCCCTGCGTCAGCACCTCGACCCCGCCGGTGCGGGAGTCCCGGACCACCACCGTGCCGTCCCGGGCCGGGGCGGCGAGCAGGCGGCCGTCCCCGCTGTAGCCGACGCCGTAGAAGGGGCGGCCGTCGGCGACGGTACCGGCGGGCCGGCGGGAGGCGGCGTCCCACAGCCGGACCCCGTCCTGGTCGGCCCCCGCCACCGTGCGGCCGTCCGGGCTGAAGGCGACACCGCCGGCGGGGCCCTCGGTGGCGATCCGGGCGGTCTGGTACCGGGCCTGGACGCTCAGCAGGCCGTCGCGCGCCTCGTCCGACGGCTCGACCCGGTAGGCCAGCACGCTGAGCTGCGTGGACAGCCGCGCCTGGTCCCGCAGCGCGGCGGCCTCCCCGGCGAGCTGCCGCGACAGCGCCAGGTTCCGCTCCCGGGCCATCGTCTGCCTGCCCGACACGGCGAGGAGGGTCGTGGTGACCGCCACCACGAGCAGGACCGCCAGGCCGGCGGCGAGCCACTGCAGCATGCGGGTCCGGCGGCGGACCGCCCGCCGCTCGGCCTGCGAGGCCGCGACGGACGCGGCGAGGAACTCCCCGGCGTCCTGCGTCAGGTCGGCCCCGGCACCGGCCTCCTCGGCCCACTCGTGCGCCGCCGCCAGCCGCGAGCCGCGGTACAGGCCGGAGGGTTCCCTGCCCTGGTCGAGCCAGGTGGCGGCGTCCTCCATGAGCCGCTGGCGGACGAGCAGCCCGTCCCGGTCCTCGTCCACCCACCGGTACAGCCGGGGCCACTCGGTCAGCAGGGCGTCGTGCGCGATCTCGGCGCTCTTCTCGTCCAGCGTGACCAGCCGGGCGGCGGCCAGCTCGTCCAGTGCCCGCGCCGCCGCCGCGGGGTCCCGCGCCCCGGTGACCAGTTCGGCGCGGTCCACCCGGCGGCGGGAGCGGCCGTCCCCGGTGACCTTGACCAGGTGGAGCAGCAGTCGGCGGACGGCCTGCCGCCCGGCCGGGCCCAGCCGCTGGAAGGTCTGCTCCGCCGTGCCGGCGATCGCGCCCTGGATCCCGCCGATGACGCGGTAGCCGTCGAGGGTGAGGGCGTCGCCCCGGCACTGCTGCCAGGTCGCGCGCAGCGCGTGCGCCAGCAGCGGCAGGGCGCCGGTGGCCCGGGCCGCCCCCGGCGGGCTCCCCGCGACGTCGAGGTCGCGCAGCAGCACCTCGACCAGGCCCGGTTCGATCTCCAGTCCGACGTCGCGGGCGGGCCGCTCGATCACCTCGCGCAGTTCCGCGGACGTCATCGGCTTGACCGGCAGGAAGTCGGCCTGGAGGGCGTCCGTCAGCTCCGGGTACTCCATGCAGGCCCCGAGGTGGTCCGCCCGCAGCCCGAGGACGACCAGGGCGGGCGGCGAATCCCCGGCCGCCAGCGCGCACAGCGTCCGGATGAACGACCGGCGCCGGTCCTCGTCCGGGCAGAGCGTGAAGATCTCCTCGAACTGGTCGACCACGACCACCAGCCGGCCGGCCTCCGCCGCCCGGGCCCGGGCGCCCGCGACCAGCGCCTCGTGCTCCGGCTCGGCGCCGAGCCGGTCTGCGAGCTCGCGGACGGGGTCGGCGGTGGGGGTGAACACCAGCCGCGGCCAGTCACCGGACCCCGGAACGCCCAGCCCGCCGGTGCGCAGCGCGTCCAGCAGCCCCGCCCGCAGCAGCGACGACTTCCCCACCCCCGACGGCCCCACGACGAACAGCGGCCCCGCGCGGTCCAGCCGTTGCAGCAGTTCCGCCGTCACCCGCTCACGGCCGAAGAACCACCGCACGTTGTCCATCTCGAACGGGGCCAGGCCCGGGTAGGGGCACAGTTCCGCCAGGCCGTGCTCCCGGTCTTCGGGCTCCCGCGGGTCGGCCCGCCCCCTGAGCTGGAACCACGCGACGGTGCTCGTCTCCTTCTTGCGGCCCCGGATGGGCGTGAAGGAGTCCGGGTCCACCGGACGGGGCGCCGGCTGCACGGAGGACCGGTAGATCCGGTCGGAGACGACGAACGCCAGGGAACTGCCTGACTCGGCGAACTCCTTCTTCAGGTTGTCGAGCTCGATCAGGCGGAACACGAAGTTCACGTCGCCGCCGACGAGGCCCTTCCCGTCGTGGTGCGCCTCCCCGGCGTGCAGGCCGACGCGCAGCCGGATCCGGCTGCGGGCGCCGGCCTCCCGGTTGCGCTGCCGCAGCGAGTACTGCAGATCCTCGACGAAGGTGGACAGCAGCGGCAGCGGGTCGTAATGCCCCGGGATCGTGATGATCGTGCCGTCGCCCCGGTCCTCGCCGTAGCAGTCCGCCAGCCTGACCCCGGCGCCGGTGAGGCACTCGCACAGCATCCGGTAGTAGCGGCTCCGCACCTCCCCCTGCGCGGCGATCGTGCGGATCCCGCCGTACCCGGTGATGTCGATGGCCAGCAGGAGGCAGTGGCCCCGCGGCCTGGCCGGCCCGCCCAGGAACTCCGGCACGAAAACGTCGTCGTCCGTCATGCGATCTCCCCGGGGGGTGGGAAACGGGGCGCCGCCCCCATGATGCCCCCGCCCGCTCACGAGAGTGCGCCTTCCGTGACACAGCGCAGCCGGAGCCTTTCCCGACTGCGGTTACCGGCGCGATCCGGCGGGCGGCACGTGGGTGTGGGCCCGCTTCAGGCCCTGACCTTCCGCCCGGTGGATGGCGCCGTTGACGGGGGATCGCCGCTGACCTACCGTCTGGGCCTGTCACCGGTGACGAACCTCTCATCGGGGCATGTTTCGGCGAGGGGAACGGCATGGGACTGCTGGACGGCGCGGACTGGCCGGGCAAGATCTTCATCGGCGGCGAGTGGGCTCCGGGGTCCGGTGGCGAGCGGCCCGTGGTGGAGCCCGCGACCGGCGCCGAACTCGGCCGGTACGGGGTGGCGACCGCCGAGGACCTGGCCCGGGCCGCCGAGTCCGCCGCCGAGGCGCAGCGCGCGTGGGCCGCGACGCCCTACCCGCAGCGCGCAGCGGTGCTGCGCAAGGCCGGGGACCTGTGGGCCGAGCACGCCGAGGAGATCTCCGGGTGGAACATCCGGGAGGTCGGCGCGATCCCGCCGATGGCCGGCTTCGCCACCCACGTCGCGGCGCAGGAGTGCTACGAGGCCGCCGCGCTGCCCGGCCGCCCCTACGGCGAGCTGCTGCCCAGCGAGGAGCCCCGGCTGTCCATGGCGCGCCGGGTACCGGCGGGGGTGGTGGGCGTCATCTCGCCGTTCAACGTCCCGATCATCCTCGGCATCCGGTCGGTCGCCCCGGCCCTCGCGCTCGGCAACGCCGTCATCCTCAAGCCCGACCCCCGCACCGCCGTCACCGGCGGCGTGACCATCGCCCGGATCTTCGAGGCGGCGGGCCTGCCGCCGGGCGTCCTCCAGGTGCTGCCCGGCGGGGTGGACGTCGGCGAGGCGCTGGTCACCCACCCGCTGGTCCGGGTCATCTCCTTCACCGGCTCCACCGCCGCCGGCCGCCGGGTCGGCGAGCTGGCGGGCAGGCACCTCAAGCGGGCGCACCTGGAGCTCGGCGGCAACTCCGCGCTCGTCGTGCTGGACGACGTGGACGTGGACCAGGCCGTGTCGCTGGCGGCCTTCGGCGCCTTCTTCCACCAGGGCCAGATCTGCATGACGGTCGGCCGGCACATCGTCCACGAGCAGGTGTACGACGACTTCGTCGAGCGGCTGGCCGCCAAGGCCGCGGGTCTGCCGGTCGGCGACCCGGCGGCCGGGGAGGTCGCGCTCGGCCCGGTCATCGACGCCGGCCAGCGCGACAAGATCCACGCCCTGGTGACGGGCTCCCGCGAGGCGGGCGCCCGGGTCGCAGCCGGTGGCGAGTACGAGGACCTCTTCTACCGGGCGACCGTCCTCGCCGAGACACCCCCCGCCGCACCGGCCTTCCGCGAGGAGGTCTTCGGCCCGGTCGCCTCGGTGACCCGGGTGGCGAGCGCCGACGAGGCGGCCCGCCTGGCGGCCGACAGCGAGTACGGCCTGTCCCTGGGCATCGTGACCCGGGACGTGATGAAGGGCCTGGCCCTCGCCGACCGCATCCCCACCGGCATCGTCCACATCAACGACCAGACCGTCAGCGACGAGGCCAACGCCCCCTTCGGCGGGGTCGGCGCCTCCGGCACCGGCTCCCGCTTCGGCGGCGCCGCCGCCAACGTCGAAGCGTTCACCGAGACCCGCTGGGTCACCGTCCGCGGCGAACCCCCGGCGTACCCCTTCTAGGGCCCGTCCCGCGGATCACGTGATCGGTTCGCCGGGCGGCACGCGGTCCGGCCCCGGTGCCTGCACGGTCCGAAACCCGGTTGCCGCCCCGGCCTGGTCGGCCCATGCTGGCGGCCATGCTGATCCGAGAGGCGACGCCGCACGACTGGCCCGGGATGTGGGCGTTCATGGAGGGCATCGTGCGGGCCGGTGAGACGTTCTCCTGGGATCGGGACACCACCGAATCCCAGGCCGGGCGGATGTGGTTCCCGGAGCCGCCGGGCCGCACCTTCGTCGCCGTGAACGCGGAGGGAACCGTCCTGGGCACGGCCAACAGCGTCCGCAACCATGGTGGCGGCGCCGCGCACATCGCCAGCGCGAGCTTCATGGTCGATCCGCGCCACTCCGGCCGGGGCGTCGGCCGGGCGCTCGGCGAGCATGTCCTGGAACAAGCACGCAAGGACGGCTTCCGAGCGATGCAGTTCAACGCCGTCGTGGAGACCAACACCCGGGCGGTGGCACTGTGGAGGTCGCTCGGCCTCGACGTGATGACCACCCTCCCGGCCGGCTTCCACCACCCGGCGCACGGCTACGTCGGGCTGCACATCATGTACCGGCGGCTGTGAGCCGTCCCGCGCACGGAGCCGGTCCCGGCGTCCGGCCTCGGTGACGGCGAGGAGGGCACCGCACCGTCGTCAGGCGTTCCGTGCTGACAGGTCGGTGCGCGGTCGCACGTTCATGGCCCCGCGCGGGCACCGTCAGCGCCGTGCCCGCCCACCTGCGCTACGGATGAGGCTTCGTAGCGGGTGGCGATCGCGGTGGCGCGGTCGTGCAGGGTGGTCCGCAACCACTGGGGGGCCAGGGCTTCGGCGTCCGTGGCGAGCTGCCACAGCGCCCATTCGGCGTGTCGTGAGTCTTGGAAGGTCACCTCCAGCCGGAGCCAGCCGTCTGTGTCGGGTTCTTCGGCGCGGACGGCCAGCGCGGTGCTCACCAGGTGCTCCCGCCGCGCCGGGTTCACCCGTACCAGCACGGTGACCTGGTCGCCGCCGGCCCGGAACTGCGTGCTGCGTTCCTGCCAGACCCGGTCCAGGTCGACCCGGTCCGGTCGCTGTGCGGGTTCGGCGAGTTCCTCGGCGGCCAGGATCCGCGACAGCCGGTAGGTGCGGTCCGCGCCGGACCTGGTGGCCAGCAAGTAGCCCTGGCCGCGTACGGTGACCAGGCCGATCGGGTCCACCGTGCGCCACTTCGGGGGCTGGTCCACAGCCTTGTAGTGGATGCGCAGCCTGTGTCCGGCCAGCACCGCACGCCGGACCTCGGTCACTACGGTGTCGGGCACCTCCTCGGTGACCAGCCGGCGTGAGAGCAGGTCGATCTCCGGGTCGATGAGCAATCGCTGGGCCACGCCGGCCGCGGTGTCCCGATGGCCTTCGGGTAGCGCGTCGACCACCTTGAGCATGGCCGAAGCGAGCGCCGAGCCGAGGCCGAAGGCCTGCGCGCCGCGCCGCGATCCGGCGACCAGCAGGGCGAGTGCCTCGTCGTGGTTCAGCCCGGTGAGGTCGGTCCGGAAACCCTGCAGCAACGCGAAACCGCCGTGCCGGCCGCGTTCGGCGTAGACCGGGACGCCGGCCGCGGACAGCGCCTCGATGTCGCGCAGCACGGTGCGGGTGGACACCTCCAGCTCGCGGGCCAGCGTGGCCGCGGTCAGCCGGCCGCGCTGGCGCAGCAGCAGCACCAGCGAGACCAACCGGTCGGCGCGCATACGAAGAACCCTCCCAGAAAACACGACCGAGGATGTCGTGATTTACGGGGAGGCTCGTCGCACGACAGCGGCCACCGAGCCGTTGGACGTACCTACTCCCGATGAATCGAACGGAGCTGATGTGGCAATGCAGCGAACGGCGGTCAACCCGGTGACATGGTCGATGGAGATGGGGTTCAACCAGGGTGAGATCGTCTCCGGGCACACCCGGACCCTGTACTGCTCCGGGCAGACCGCGATGAGCGGCGAAGGCGAACCTCAGCATGCCGACGACATGGCGGCACAGCTGGCGCTGAGCCTCGACAACCTGGAGGCCGTTCTCGGCGAGGCCGGCATGTCCCTCGCGAACCTCGTCCGGCTCAACGTCTACACCACCGACGTCGATCTGCTCTTCCGGCACTACGGCGTGCTGGCGTCGCGGTTGGGCGCCGCCGGGGTGGCGCCGGCCACCACGATGCTCGGGGTGACCCGGCTGGCGATCCCCACCCTGATGGTCGAGCTCGAGGGGACCGCCGTCGCGTGATGCGGCCTCGGCGCCTCCGGCACCGGCTCCCGCTTCGGCGCCGCCGCCGCCAGCATCGAAGCCTTCACCGAGACCCGCTGGGGCACCGTCCGCAGCAGACCCCGGCTTACCCCTTCTAGTTCGGTGACCACGAACGTTCGCCGCGAACGCGCCCGTATCTGCAGCGGACGACGACACGCTGGGGCCGCCCACGAGCGGCGTGATCAAACCCGGCAAACGTTCGTGGTCAGCGGGCCCATGTCGACAGACCGGTCAGACATCAAGGACGGAACGCTCTGGCCTGTGTGCGGTGTCAGCGGCTCGGCGACTCGTGCCGGTCGATGTGATCGCGGAACCAGTCGAGCGCGAAGCGGTGTGCGGCGATGCCGTATTCGAGCGCCGCGCGCTGGTGGGTGGCGAGGTCGCGGTGTTCCTCGGGGACGTCCAGGGTGTCGAGGTGCCTGTCGAGGGCCGAGAGGCCGGCGAGGTCGGTCTCGATGCGAGCCGTGATACGGCGGAGCACCGATGCGCGTTCGGCCGGCTCCAGCAGGCCGAGGAAGTAGAGCCTGGAGAGCGCCGCGGTCTCCAGATCGGGCCCGACCGGTTCCCCTGTCATCCACGCGTGGAACTCGTGCCGACCGGCGTCGGTCAGGCGGTACACCTTCCGCCCCCGACCTCCGGCTTCGACGCTGGCGACCTCGATGAGGCCCCGCGCGAGCAGGGTGTCCAGCGCGCGTTTGATGCTGCCGGAGCTGGCGCTGTAGAAGAGCGCGACGCCGGCCTCGAATCCTTTGATGAGGTCGTAGAGGCTCTGCGGGGCGATCAGGAGCAGACCGAGGATCACATGGGCCATTGGGCGAGTTTAGCCCCTTTGACTCTCATAGATATGTCTATTAGATATATCCTCATCCCTGAGACCCTCGCCGTCCGCCGACACCAGCGCACCCCGTGACGCCTCACGGCCGGAACGGAGACAAGGAACATCCACGTGCCATCGCCGCTCGTCACGACCCCCGCTCCTGACAATCACGTTCCCGACGACGTCGACGCGCGGCTGACCGGCCTCCTGGAGAACCTGGTCGCACGACGCGGCGTACACCACGCCAACCTCGCCGTCACGAGCGGCGACGGGAAACGGCGCTGGTCCGCCGCCTCGGGTCCCGCCGATCACCTGCCGCGTCCCGATACCCCGTTCTTCATCGCGAGCGTCACCAAACGTTTCATCATCACGCTGGTGCTGCAGGCACACGAGCGCGGCGAACTCGATCTGGCCGCGCCGATCGACAGCTATCTGCCGACGGAGGTGACCACTGGGCTCCATGTCCTCAAGGGGATCGACCGCACCTCCGCGATCACGGTGCGCCACCTCGCGAGTCACACCTCCGGGTTGCCCGACCACTTCGAGAAACGTCGTGGAGGCCCCAGCCTGTACGAGCGCCTCGCCGCCGGTCAGGATCTGGCCTGGACCTTCGAGGACACGCTGCGGACCACGCGCGAGCAGCAGCGCCCGCACTTCGAGCCGCAGGATCTGACCGCCGCCCGGCAGAAGGCCCGCTACTCCGACACCGGCTTCCAACTGCTCATCCGCATCGTGGAGACGGTGACCGACCAGTCGTTCGCCGATCTGCTGACCGAGCGGATCCTCGGCCCGCTCGGCCTGACGCGCACCTGGCTCCCAGGACACCGCCCGCCGGATCCGGCGACCGCGGCGCCCTCGCCGCTCTACGCGAAACAGCGCCGGGTGGAGCTGCCGTCGATGATCGAGTCCAGCAACGACCTGTACAGCACCACCGGCGATCTCCTCACCTTTCAGCGCGCGCTGCTCGACGGCGAACTCTTCGGCGACCCCCGCTCACTGGAGTCGCTCACCAAGCGGCGCAACCGGCTGCGCAATATCCCCGTCCTCCGGTACGGACTGGGCACCATGTTCTTCAAGATCGGTCGGCTCATGGCACCGGGGCGCCGCCCTGTCACGCTCGTCGGCCACTCGGGAGTCACCGGGACCTGGCTCTTCCACTGTCCGGAACTCGACCTGCACCTGGCCGGCACCGTCGACCAGACCAAGGGGCAGGCCATCCCCTTCCGGTTCATGGCACGGTGCCTGAGCGCCTGGCGTTCATGAGAGCGGAAAGGCTCTCCGTCCACCCGGGTGGTGCGGGGTGGGGGCATCGCGCTGTATAAGACTCGTAGGCACCGGATGAACATGTGCGGCTACGCGGCGACTCGATGGCCGCTCGGGTCTCAAAACAGCGGGTCACGCCTGGGAAGAGGAAGGTACGTCACGTACTTGACGTACTCCATGTCTCGAAACGGGTGGTCCGTCTTCATCCCAAGGCTGCCCGTGGCGGCCGGCGGGGCCACCTTCGACGAGGCCGTCGCCGACCTGGTCCACCTGCTCATCACCCGGGTCCGGCTCACCGAGCGGCAGGTCTCCGAGATGAGCAGGCACGAAGCCGTGGCCCGGCTCCAGCGCTTCTGGCTGGACGGTTCCTGACCGCCGTTCCGCCGGCTCAGCGGGTGAGGAGCCGGCGGGCGCGGGGGCCGGGGAGGACGGCGTTGCCGTAGGTGACGGTGAAGAACCGGTCGAGGCCGGGGACGATCACGCTGAGGGTGGTGACGCCGTTGGTGGCGGTGTGCAGGGTCCGGGCGTAGGGGGTGTGGCCGTGCCGGGTGAGCCGGGCGGTGAGGTGTTCGGCGTGCTGCCGGGGGGTGGTGGGGGCGGTCGTGGGGGTGAAGTCGGTGGTGCCGGTGTCGGGCAGGTGGGGGGTGAAGTCGGCGCCGGCCGCGGCGAGCAGGCGGGGGTAGCGGCGCAGGTGTGACAGGTCGCGGGGGGTCGCGCGGAGGTGGTCGCTGAGGACGGCGCTCTGCAGGAGTTCGCTCAGGGCGCGGTGCGCGGCGTGGGCCGAGGACAGGGAGGCGCCCGTTCCGTGCAGGGGCCGGCCCTGGTGGTCGGGGGTGTGGGCGCAGTAGGCGGGGACTTCCAGGTCGGTGGTCATGTCGATGAGGTGGACGGGGGCGGCGAGGCGCCGCTCGGCGTAGCGGTGCAGGTCGGCCAGGTCCGGGGGGAGGGTGGCGGGGTCGATGACCCGGAGGGGCGGCGGGGCCGCGGTCAGGAAGGTGGCGGCAACCAGGAGCGACAGTGCGTCGCGTTCGATCGCCTCGGCCAGGGCGTGGACCAGGGCTTCGGCGCGGGTGGCGCCGATGGCGGTGCCGCTGTTGGTGCTGTATCGGGTGGCCGAGGTGTAGTCGCAGGTGTCCCCGGCCTGGCGGCGCAGTGCGGTCCGCCCGGGGTAGTCGGGGCACTGCAGGAAAACCGGCACGTCCAGTGGTGGGGAGCCGGTCAGGGAGAGGTGGGTCCGGCAGGCCAGGCGGGTGCCGGGTGTTTGACGCAGTCCGGTCAGGGCGTCGGCCAGCGGCCCGTCCCGCAGGTCGTCGGGGCTCCGTAGTACCAGGTGGTCGGCGGCAAGGCGCGTCGCGCTGCTGTGGCAGTGTTCCAGCGCCTCGAACAGCGCGCCGACCTGGGCGGCGTCG
This sequence comes from Actinomadura craniellae, assembly GCF_003289645.1. GTDB lineage: Bacteria > Actinomycetota > Actinomycetes > Streptosporangiales > Streptosporangiaceae > Actinomadura_D > Actinomadura_D craniellae. The sequence continues at coordinate 62,133 of NZ_QLYX01000022.1, forward strand.
GAGGGGCCCTTGCCGTTGCCCATCGCGTTGTGGGGGGCGGAGCCGTCGGGACGGTAGAGCCGGCAGCGCCAGGCGTCACGCAGATCCCACAGGCGCGCCGAGAGGCCGGCTTCGGCCACGGCCTGCCGTCCCAGGCGCCGGGCCTCGGCCAGGGAGAACTGGCGTTCGCCGGCCTGGACCACGGCCGTGCCGCGCGGGGTGGTGCTCGACGGGTTCATCGGTGTGCCTCGACCCCCGGACGGGAACGCGGGCAGGAGCCCTGTCGCGGGATCGAGTGGGCGCTTGAAGGCCACCCACTCGATCGTTACCAGCGATGGACCGGGCAGGTCAGTCTTCCTGCGTGGTCTCTTCCACGGCCTGCAGCTCGGCGAGCTGCTGCTCTTCGGTCTCCGTCAGGGGCGCCTTGCTCTCGGCGCAGAAAGCAGGTTCGTACGCAGCACCCATAGCTACCTCTCCTCTACTTTCGGTGAGCATCGCCAGAATCAGACATACCCCCAGCACCAGGACTCACACGATCACCCACCCCAAAACGATCTAGAAGGGACGGGAAAGTCCGGACCGGCCCCGGGCAGGGTCAGGAGCTGAAGGTGTTGATGTTGGAGATCTTCCAGCGGCCGCCCTGGTGGACGGCGTCCACGGCGAGCATGGCGGCGGCATAGGAGGTCTTGCCGTCGGAGACGCGGGTGTTGCGCTGGTCAGCGAAGACCAGCAGGCGGGCGCGGTCGTCCTCCAGGGTCTTGACGGCGCTGTCGGTGACCGTGGTGGTGAGCACCAGGCGTTGCTGCGGCGCCTGCTTGCGGACCTCGTCGAACAGGGAGTCGTACTGCCGCACCGCGCGGCCGGTGAGCAGGGTGCGGGCGGCGCGGTCGGTCTTGCCCATGTCGGTGTAGTTATAGGAGAAAATCGTGTTCACCGCGTCGGAGATCTCGCCCTTGACCTCGCTGGTGCGGGCGTTGTCGGTGAGGGCCGCGTTGCGCGCGGACACGTCGTCGCGCAGGTCGCGGGCCTGCTGGTGGGACCACCCGCCGGCCCCGGCCAGCAGCACCGCGGCCACGCCCAGCACCGCGGGCCGCCGCACCCAGGCGCCCACGCTCGAAACCTTCATGATCGGACGTCCTCTCGCGCGTTCTGCGGGCCGGGTCAGGAGCCGGCGGAACCGGCCGGGGCCTGGCCCAGGGCGTTGAGCTTCCAGCCCGAGGCGGTCCGGGTGAGCTCGCCCATCAGCCGGGTCTGCTTGGTGGCCGGGGCCTCGCCCGGCAGGGTGACGGTGATCTGGACGGCCATGATGACGCTCGCCTTGCCCGCGTGGTCGTCCAGTTCGGTGACGGCCCCCTCCAGGATCCTGGCGGTGGTGATCGTCTTGGCCTTCGTGACGTCTTCCTCGAACTTCTCCCGGCCCTGCACGATCTGCTCGTACAGCTCGCTGGTGGAGGAGTCCTGCCAGAGCCGCAGGCCCCGGTCGAGGTCGCGGTAGTCCAGCGTGTTGAGGTTCTGGACCGCCTGCCCGCCGCTGCGCAGCACCTCGTCGCGCAGCTGGGAGTAGCGCAGCGAGTCGTCGTGCGCGGCCGAGTACCACGACCATCCGGCCCAGGCCGCCCAGAGCGCCGCGACGATCACGAGGACGGTCGCCGTGACGAGCAACGGATCGGACGTCCGAGACATTTCGCCGGATGCCTTCGCCCGTTGCCGCGGCGCGGGTTCCTCGTCGGCCTCGGCGCCGTCCTCGAGCGCGGCCTTCGCAGCCCGGGCCTTCCCCGTCTTCGCGGTCGCGGCCTTCTTCGCGCCCGCCTTCCCGGTCCCGGCGCTCGCAGTCTTGGTCTTCGCCACCACCGGCTCGGTCTCCTCGACCGTGGTGTCGGCTACCTTGTCCTTCTCGCTCACCGGCTCGGATTCCTCGGCCGCGGCTTCGGCCCTCCTGGCCTTGGGCTTCTCGGCTTTGGGCTTCTCGGCTTTGGGTTTCTTAGCCTTGGCGCCCGCGGTTCTCTTCGCGCCAGCCGCCGTGCTCCTGGTCTTGGTGGTCCCGGCCTGCGCCGGCTCAGCCTTCGCAGGCTCGGCATCCGCCTTCTTGGCCTCCTTCCCTGGCGACTCGGGCTCCGCCGCCGGTGCGGCCGCCGTAGCCGGCTCGGGCTCCGCGGCCTCCGCAGCCGGCTCGGGCTCCGCGGCCAGCTCGGCCTCCTCTGCTGCCGATTCGGGCTCCGCAGCCGGCACGGCCTCCGCAGCCGGTCCGGGCTCTGCGGCCTCGGCGCTCGCCGCGGTCCCCGCACGCGCTCCGGCGGGCTCGGCGTCCGCCCCTTCGGCCTTCTTCTCCACCGGCTCGGGCCCCTCGGCCCGCTCCTCGGCCGGCGCGGCCGCCGCGGCTCCGGTGCTCGCCGCGGCCTCGTCCGCTCCGGTCGGCTCGGTGATCTCGTCCTGCTCGTCCACCGCGTTCGCCGTCCCGGTCTCTTCGGCCGTTCCGGCGTCGTCGCGGACGCCGGTCCTCGTCCTCGCCACCCGTGTCACCTCTCCCTGCGGGAACCGGAGGTCAGCTGGAACGGAGGTCGGTGATCTTCCACCGGCCGTCCATCAGCTTCGCGGTCACCGACAGTTGCGCCGCGGCGACGGTACCGTTGGGCCTGCCGTTGCGAGTACTCACCTGATCCAAGAAGACCAGCAGCTGGGCAGTGTCAGCGGACAAATCTGTCACCCCGGTGCGCACCACCCGGGTCGTCAGTGTCAGCCGCTGGGCCGGCGCCTGCTGCTTCACCTGGCCGAACAGCCGGCGGTACTGCTCGGCCGCCCGGCCGCTGAGGACCTCGGCGGCGGCCCGCTCGGTCGCCGCGGTGTCGGTCGGCGAGTAGGAGAAGATCCTGGTCAGCGCGTCACCGACCGAGTCGGTGACCCGGGTGGTGGCGGCGTCGTCCAGCAGTGCCCGGTTGACGGCCGGGGAGGTCTCGCGCTGCTGCCCGGCCTGGACGAGCAGCACGACCGCGGCCAGCGCGATGACCGCCGCGAGCACGAGCTGCGCCACCGGTCCGGTCGGTACCCGGGGCAGGGGCACGCGGAGGCGGGGTGCCGGGCGGCGGGCCCGGCGGGTGCGAGACGCCCGCCGGGGCGCCCGGCGGGGCGCCTGCCGGGGCGCGCGGCGCGGCCGCTCCGCGGGCACCGCCGCGAACTCCTCGGGCTCCCCGGCCTCCGCGAACTCCTCGGCCTCGGCCTCGGCCTCCTCGAGCTCCTCGAACTCCGCAGGCCCCGCGGGTTCCTCGGCCTCCGTGTGGTCCTCGTACCCGTCCGCGGGTTCCGGCGGCTCCGTGTGGTCCCAGCGCACCCGGAAGTGCTGCTCCTGGTCTTCTCCGGTGGTGTTCACTGCGTGTCGTCCTCTCCCCTGCCGGTGGCGGTCAGCGCGCTCCGGCCGGGATCGCGGTGAGCGAGGTGAGCTTCCAGCCGCCGGGGGTGCGGCTCAGCCCGGCCTCGTAGCGTTTGCGCTGGACGCTGGGCGCGCCGGCCTGCGGGGTGAGCCGGATCTCCACCGACGCGATGACCTGGGCGGTGCCGGCCCGGCCGTCCAGTTCGGTGAGTGCGGCGGCGGTGACGCTGCCCTCCGCGCTGGTCCGGGCCTGGAGGATCCGCTGCCTGCTCTGCGCCGAGTCGCGCCGCAGCTGGTCGTGCAGCGGCCCGGTCGAGGCGTTCAGCCACTGCCGCAGCCCGGCGTCGACCCGCGCGTGGTCCATGCTGTTGAGCGCGGCGATCTGCTGTTTCCCGGCGCTCAGCGCGAGGTCGCGGTCGTGGCCGGACTCCGCCTCGGGGGAGTTGCCCGCCTGCCAGTAGGACCAGCCGGCCCAGGCCAGGAGGAGCGCGGCCAGCCCGATCAGTACCGGGCCGGCGTACCTCCGTATCGCGATCATCTCGTGCTCCGTTCTCAGCCGGTTCCCCGCAGGCCCAGCAGCCCGCTCATGTCCGAGGGGCCCGCGGCCGGCAGCGCGGGCAGGCCGAGCGCGCCTGGCAGCGCCGACCTCGCCGAGGCGTTCATCCCGACCGAGCCGGGCCGGGCCGGGGGCGGCAGCGCGCGGCCGCGGGGCGCGTTGCCGGCGCCCCTGACGTTGACGCCGCTGGAGGCCGGCATGGTGCAGCGGGCGGCGGTGTTCAGCGCGGGGCCGCGCGAGGTGTCCAGGCCGTTGCGGTACCGGGTGCCGCCGTACCCCCGGGTGCAGGGCAGCGGGTCGAAGAAGGTCGTCACCATGCCGAAGTTGAGCTTGCCGCCGCCGACCACGGTCGAGCCCGCGGCCACCGCCGCCGGCACCTTGACCAGCAGTTCCTCCATCCCCTGGTACCGGGTGAACAGCAGGTCGGAGGTGGTCAGCAGGTTCGCCAGCATCACGCTCAGGGACGGGTCGACGTCCCGTAGCAGCCCGGCGAACTGCTCGGCGGCCGGCGTCCCGGCGGTGATGACCTTGCGCAGGTCGGGGTCGGAGGCGCGCAGCTGCGCCGACAGCAGCCGGGCGTTGCGGCCGAACGCGGCCAGCGCGTCGGCCTCCTCGTTCTGGGTGCGCAGCGCGATCGCGCCGTCGGTGATGAGCCGGTTGGTGGGCTCGACGTGCCGGCTGGCGGCCTGGGTGAGGTCGGCGCCGTTGTCCAGCAGCGCGCCCAGGTTCTGGCCCTGCCCGGAGAACGCCCGGCCGAGCTCGTCCACCACGACCCGCAGCGACTCCAGCGGGACCGAGGAGACCATGCCGTCCACGCTGGCGAGCAGGTCGGTCACCGGTGCGGGGGTCTGCGTGGCCGATCGCGGGATCACCGTGCCGGCGGCCAGGTACGGCCCGCCGCGGGTCGCCGGGCGCAGGTCGATGTACTGCTCGCCGACCGCGGACCGGTTGGCGACCACCGCCTGGGTGTTGGCCGGGATCTTCGGCGCGGAGTTGTCGATGTGCAGGTTCGCCAGCACGCCGTCGGAGGTCAGTTCCAGCGGCCCGACCCGGCCGACCGAGATCCCCCGGTAGGTGACGTCGGCGTTGGTGGTGAGGCCGCCGGCCTGGGGCAGGTCCACCTTGACCACGTAGTAGCCGCTCAGCCCGACGTACCGGCCGAGGTTCGCGTAGTTGGTACCGATGTAGAAGAGGGTGATGGTACCGATGATCACGAATGCGAGGTTCTTCAGCCTGGTGCCGAGGGTCAGCATCAGTTCCCCCCTCCGGTGGGCGGCGCCGAGGTCGGCGGCGGTGACGGGACGCCCGACGGGGTGGGCCCGGGGGGCGCGCTGGTCGGGGGCAGCGGCAGCGGTGGCGCGGAGGACGGGGCCGGAGCCGGCGGCTTCGGCGCCTCGCCCGGCTTGATCGGCGGGATGATCTCGGTGCCGGCGGGTGCCGTCACCGTCAGGTAGGCGTTGAGGTAGTCACCCTTGATCGCCGGCAGCACCGCGTCGGTGAACGGGTAGGTGAACAGCACCTCCAGCGACCGGGGCAGGTCCCGCCCGGCGTCGGAGAGCTTGCGCAGCGTGGGTTCCAGCTCCCGGAGCGCGGCGATCATGTCGTCCTGGCTGCGGTCGATGGTCTTGACCGCGACGTCCGACAGGGTGTCCAGCGACTCCAGCATCCTGACCAGCGAACTGCGCTGGCTCTCCAGCGTCTTCAGGCCGGGGCCGAGGTCGTCCATCACGGTGGCGAGCTGCCCCTTGCGGTCGCTCAGCGTGGCCGACAGCCGGTTCATCCCGTCCAGCGCGTCCACGATGCCCTGGCGGTTGGTGTTGAGGTCGGTGGTCAGCTTGTTGATCTGCTGAAACAGCGACTTGATCTGCGGTGTGTTGCCCTCCAGCGCGCTGTTCAGCTCGGTGGTGATGGTGCGCAGCTGGGCCAGGCCGCCGCCGTTGAGCAGCATCGACAGCGCGCCGAAGACCTCTTCGACCTCGGTGTTGCGGTTGGTGCGGGCCACCGGGATCGTGGCGCCGTCGGCCAGCCTGCCGGCGGCCTGCCCGGGCGGCGGGGCGGCCAGCTCGATGTACTTCTCGCCGAGCAGGCTCGACTGCTGCAGCCGGGCCGACGCGTTGGCGGGCAGCCGCACATCGCCGTGGACGATCATGGTGACGGTGGCCGTCCAGCCGTTGCTGGGCAGGGTGACCTTGGTGACCCGGCCGACCGCGACGTCGTTGACCTTCACCGCCGACTGCGGCACCAGGTTGAGCACGTTGGCGAACTGCGCCGTCACGGTGTAGGGGTCGTCGCCCACGTCGGCGCCGCCGGGCAGGGTCATGTCCTGCACGCCGAGCCCGCAGCCGGCCGCCGTCACCGCGGCCACGGCGGCGAGCATCCCGGTCTGGAACGTCCTGCGCGTCATCCGCCACTCCCGGGCTGTGTCGGGCCCGCCGCCGGCAGCGGCAGCGGCGGGCCGGTCGGGGTCAGCTCGTTGAGGTTGCCGCGGCCCATCAGGGTCCGGGTGGCCGGGTCGTAGGCGTTGAGGACGTTGCCCACGTTGAGCGGCTGCACGTCCAGCGCCTCGGCCAGCGCCCTCCGCTGGTCGACGAGCACCTGGGTGATCGAGGCCAGCTTGTTGATGTTGGCGCTGAGCAGCGCCCGGTTGTCCTCGATGAAGTCCTTCACCAGGACCAGGGCCCGGGCCAGCTCCCGCAGCGCGGCCTCCAGGTTCTCCTTGTCCTCGGCCAGGAAGCCGGTGACGTCGGCGAGCTGCCGTTCGGCCGTCCGGACCTGCCCGTCGTTGTTCTTGAGCATCGTCATGAACTTCTGCAGGTCGGTGATGGTGCCGAACAGGTCGTCCTTGGAGTCGGTGAGCGTCCTGGCGACCTGGCCGAACTGCTCGATCGTGGTGCGCAGCGCCTGCCCGTTGCCGCGCAGGTTCGCCGCGCCGGTGTCCAGCACCCGCGACAGCGCCCCGTTCTTGTTGACCCCCTCCGGGCCGAGCTGGGTGGAGAGGTTCTTGACGCTGTCGTAGAGCTTGTCGAGCTCCATCGGGGTGGCGGTGCGCTGGACCGGGATCACCGTGCCGCCGGCGAGCTTGGGCCCGCCGGTGTAGGCGGGGGTGAGCTGGATGTACCGGTCGGCGACGAGGCTGGGCGCGACCACGATGGCCCGCGCCCCGGCCGGGACGTCCACCCCGTGGTCCACCGTCATGGTCGTCCTGACCCCGGTGCCCTCCGGCTCGACGGAGTCGATCGTGCCGACCTTGACGCCGAGCACCCGCACGTCCGAGCCCGGGTAGACGCCGATCGCCGCGGTGAAGTGGGCGGTGACGCGGGTGCCGCCCGGGCCCCATCCGGCGGCCAGGGACCCGGCCGCGGCCAGGGCCAGGGCGATGGGCACCGCGGCCAGGGTGCCGCGGCGCCGCAGCGACTTGGTGAGCATCAGCGTCCCCCTCCCTTCGGAGGCATGCATCCGGTCTTCGGTCCCGTGCCGGCCGGCAGGTAGCTCTTGGGGACGAGGCCGCACAGGTAGCCGTCCATCCACCGCCCGTTGCCCAGCGCGTTGCCCACCAGCCGGGTGTAGGGGCCGGTCAGGGCCATCGCCCGGTCGAGGCTGCGCTTGTTGCGTTCGAGTAGCGCGGTGACCCGGTCCAGCGCCCGCAGCATGGGCTCCATCTGCCGCTGGTTGTCGTTGACCAGGCCGGAGAGCTGGACGGAGAGCGTCTGGGTGCCGACCAGCATCCCGTGGATGGCGTCCCGGCGCCGGCGCAGCTCGCCCAGCAGCAGGTTGCCGTCCCGCAGCAGCGCCTCGAACTGGGCGTTCTGCCCGGCCAGGGTGCCGGAGACCTTCCGGGTGTTGGCCAGCAGTGAGGCGAGCTGGTCGTCCCGGGAGGCGATGGTCTTCGACAGCGCCGACAGGCCGTCCAGCGTGGTGCGGACGCTCGGCCCGGTGTTGGCGAACGTGGTGGAGATCGTGTCCAGGCTCAGCGCGAGCTGCTGGGCGTCGAGTTGCCCGACGGTCCCGGCCAGGTCGTCGAACGCCTTGGTCACGTCGTAGGGGGACGTGGTGCGCGAGATCGGGATCCGGGCGTCGGGGTTCTGCGCGGCGGGGCCGAGCGGATCGACGGCCAGGTACTTGTCGCCGAGCAGCGTCTTGATCGCGATCGCGGCGGTGCTGGCGTTGCCGATCCAGGCGTCCTTGACCCGGAAGGACACCTTCACCTTGGCCCGGTCGAGTTCCACCCCGGTGACCTTGCCGACCTTCACCCCGGCGACCCGCACCTCGTTGCCGGACCGCAGCCCGGCCGCCTCGGTGAACTCGGCGGTGTAGGTGGTGCCGCCGCCGATGACGGGCAGGTCGTCGGCGGAGTAGGCGACCAGCGACGACACCAGGATGGCGACGACGCCGACCACGGCGACGATGATCGGGTTGCGTTCGCGGACCGGCTTCAGCCGGGGCCGTCTCATCGCTTGCACCTCGCCGCCGTGTTCGGGATCCCCTTCGGCGCGGGGTGGTTCTCGCCGGGGAACTGCCGGTAGGTCGCACCTGTCACGGTGGCCTCGCAGAGGTAGAAGTTCATCCACGATCCGTACGAGCCGAGCCGGGCGATGCCCTCCATCTTGATCGGCAGGTTCCGCAGGAACCGGTCGATCGTCCCCGACTCGTCGGCCAGGTTGTCGGAGAGCCGGCCGAGCTGGGCGATGTCCCGCTTGAGCGGGTCGCGCCCCTGCTTCAGGAAGCCGGCGGTGGTGTGGGTGAGGTCGTCCAGCGCGCCGATCGCGTTGCCGATCGACGTGCGGTCGGCCGCCAGCCCGGAGACCAGCCGGCTCAGCGTGTTGATCAGGTCGCCGAGCTCGTCGCCGCGCGCGTTGACGGTGTCGAGCACCTCGTTCAGGTTGTCGATCACCTGGCCGATCACCTGGTCCTTGCCGGCGAGGGTGCTGGTCAGCGATCCGACGGTGGCGAGCAGGCTCTCCATCGTGGTGCCCTCGCCCTGCATCACCTGGATGATCTGGCCGGCGAGCTGGTTGACGTCCTTGGGCGACAAAGCCTGGAACAGCGGCTGGAAGCCGTTGAACAGCTGGGTCAGGTTCAGCGCCGGAACGGTGCGCTCGGTCGGGATGGTGGCGCCGGGCCGCATCGTGCCGACCGTGCCGGTGCCCTGGCCCAGCTCGACGAAGCGCTGCCCGACCAGGTTGAGGTACTTGATCGTGGCGGTGGTCGAGGCGGGCAGCCGCCGGTCCCGCTCGACGGTGAACTCCACCTCGGCGAGCCGCCGGTCCACCACCTTGATCTTCTCGACCCGGCCGACCTGGACGCCGGAGATCCGGATGCTGTCGCCCTCGCGCAGCCCGGACGCGTCGGTGAACCGGGCCCGGTAGTCGGCGGTGTCGCCGACGCCGCTCTGCGCGATGCTGGCCACCAGGACCGCGGTGGCCAGAATCGTCACCACCACGAAGATGGCCGACTTGACCAGCGGTCCGGCGAGGCTGCGCTGCTTCACTTGATCCTCACCTCCGTACCCCGGTAGATCGGGCCGACCAGCACGGTGCTCCAGTCGGGCAGGGCCTCCGGGACCTCCTGGAGACCGGGCGCCAGCAGCTCGTTGACCAGCCCGTTCTCCTGCGGGGAGTTGGGCAGGCCGAGCCCGCCCGGCGACACGGCGACCGGGGTGGCCGCGTTCGCCGGCGCCACCCTGACGGACGCCGGGCCGGCGCCGCCGCGGTACGGGACGGGGTAGCAGTGCGGGCCGCCACCCTTCCCGTACGCCGGGCGGTCCCGGCCGGGGACGTACTTGCCGCGCGCGGGCACCGACCTGACCTGGACGTGCAGGCCGGGCTCCCGGGTGCCCTTGCCGAGGACCTTGTCCATCACCGGGACGAAGTCGGCCAGCATCTCCAGCACGCAGGGGTACTCCGGCGAGTACTTCGCCAGCAGCCGCAGGTTGGGCCGGCTACTGGACGACAGCCGGATGATGTTGCCGGAGTTCTCCCGCAGGAAGTCCGACAGCCGCTGCGACCCGCCGGTCACCGAGGAGTACAGCCTGCTCAGGTTGGCCTGCTGCTCGGCCAGCGTCCGGCTGGTGTAGGTGAGGTCGTTGAGCGCCTGCAGGATGTCGGGCGCGGCGGCGCTGTAGTGGTGGCTGACCTCGGCCAGTTCCCGCACGGTGCGGTTGAACTGGGGCAGGTTCGGGTTGACCTTCTTCAGGTACGCGTCCAGCTCCACCAGGGTCGTGCCGATCTTGGTGCCGCGCCCGTCCACCGCCTGGGAGAGCGCGGTGAGCGTGGCGGCGAGCTTGGCGGGCTGCACCGCGTTCAGCATCGGCAGCAGGTTGTCCAGCACCTGCTGGATCTCGATCGCGTTGGTCGAGCGGTCCTGGCGGATGACGCTGCCCGCGACCAGGCGCTGCGGGCTGGGCTGGTCCGGCGGGATCAGCGCCACGTACCGCTGCCCGAACAGCGTGGTGGGCAGCATCTGCGCGGACACGTTCGCCGGCAGCAGGCGCACCTTCTCGGGCTGGATCGCCAGCTCGAGGGTGGCGCCGCTGCCGCTGGCGGAGATCTTCCGCACCTCGCCGACCACCACGCCGCGCAGCTTGACGTCGGCGTGCAGGTGCATTTCGTTGCCGACGCTGGCGGTGTGCAGGGTCACCTTGGAGATCTCGGTGAACCGCTTGTCGTACATGGCCACCGACAGCCAGATCAGCAGCACCGGGAGCAGCAGGAACACGACTCCCGCGGCCCGTCGCCGGAAAACGCCCTCGTTCATCCCGCCACCTTCACCGTCGTCGTGGTGCCCCAGATCGCCAGGCTCAGGAAGAAGTCGGTGACGCTGATCAGCACGATCGAGGTGCGCACCCCGCGGCCGACCGCCGCGCCCACCCCGGCCGGCCCGCCGGCGGCCCGGAAACCGTGGTAGCAGTGCGCGAGGATCACCATCACGCTGAAGATCAGCACCTTCATGAAGGACAGCAACACGTCCGTGGGGGCCAGGAACAGCCCGAAGTAGTGGTCGTAGGTGCCCGCCGACTGCCCGTTGAAGTACACCGTGACCGCCCGCGAGGACATGTACGAGCTCAGCAGCCCGATCCCGTACAGCGGGATGATCGCCACGGCCCCGGCCACGATCCGCGTGGTGACCAGGTAGGGGAGGCTGGGGATGCCCATGACCTCCAGGGCGTCGACCTCCTCGTTGATCCGCATGGCGCCGAGCTGGGCGGTGAACCCGGCGCCGACGGTGGCCGACAGCGCCAGCCCCGACACCAGCGGGGCGATCTCCCGTGTATTGATGTACGCCGAGGCGAACCCGGTGAACGCCGAGGTGCCGATCTGCTGCAGGGCCGAGTAGCCCTGCAGGCCGACGACCGTCCCGGTGAACAGCGTCATGGCGATCATCACGCCGATCGTGCCGCCGATGACGCCCAGCCCGCCGCTGCCGAAGGCGACCTCGGCCAGCAGCCGCTGCACCTCCTTGAGGTAGCGGCGGACCACCCGCGGGATCCACAGCAGGGCGCGGATGTAGAAGATCAGCTGGTCGCCCGGCCGGTCCAGCCAGGTGAACCCGCCGACCTTCCGCGCGCCGGAGACGAGACCCACGATCATCCTCCCTTCGGCGGGACGACCTGCAGGTAGATCCCGGTGACCACGAGGTTGACGAAGAACAGCAGCAGGAAGGTGATGACGACCGACTGGTTGACCGCGTCGCCGACGCCCTTCGGGCCGCTCCCGGGGTTCAGCCCCCGGTACGCGGCGACGACCCCGGCGATGAAGCCGAAGATCAGTGCCTTGAACTCGCTGATGTAGAGGTCGGGGAGCTGGGCCAGCGCGGAGAAGCTCGCCAGGTACGCGCCCGGCGTGCCGCTCTGCATGACCACGTTGAAGAAGTAGCCGCCCGCCACCCCGACCACCGACACCAGCCCGTTCAGCAGCACCGCGACGGCCATGCACGCGAGCACCCGCGGCACGACCAGCCGCTGGATCGGGGAGATGCCCAGGACCTCCATCGCGTCCATCTCCTCCCGGATCGTCCGGGAACCGATGTCCGCGCAGATCGCCGACCCCGCCACCCCCGAGATCAGCAGCGCCACGATCAGGGGGCTGGCCTGCTGGAGGATCGCGAGCACGCTCGCGCCGCCGGTGAAGGACTGCGCGCCGAGCTGCTGGGTGAGCGAGCCGACCTGCAGCGCGATCACCGCGCCGAACGGGATGGACACCAGCGCGGTCGGCAGGATCGTCACCGCGGCGATGAACCAGAACTGCTCGACGAACTCGCGCACCTGGAACGGCCGGCGGAACATCATGCCCAGCACGGTGGCGGCGAGCGCGAACAGCCGGCCGGTCTGCCGCAGCCCGCCGGCGCCGGGGAAGGAGATCTCCTGGGCGGCCATGCCCTACCCGCTGACCTGGGACTTGCAGGCGGGCGCCTTGCTGAAGGCCTGGCCGAGGGTGGGGTTGCTGGCGCCGAGGTCGCGGACCGGGCCCTGGTAGGAGCCGAACTTGGCCATGTCCTGGCCGGCGCGGGTGAACGCGGTCTTGAGACCGGCCTGGTTGGTCACCTTGGTGGCGCGCAGCTTGGTGTTGGCGGCGTTCACGGCGGCCTGGGTGTCGTTGAGCTTCTTGAGCGCCTGGTCCATCGCGGTCTGGCCGCCGCTGACCGGGGGCGCCCCGGCGCTCTGCAGCCGGCCGGCCTGGGCCTTGAGCTTGGTGGAGACGCTGTCCAGGAACGCGACCAGGGCGTCCTTGGCCTCCGCCGGCTTGTTCAGGTCGACCTGCGGGAGGCTGAGCTGGGTGTTCTCCCCGATGGTGGTGCAGAAGCGTCCGGCCCAGGCGACCTCCGGGGGGACGGGTGGCTCGTCGGAGTCGCCGCCGCCGCAGCCGGTGAGGGCGGTGCCGGTGATCGCGGTCAACACGGCTCCGAGGATGAGGTGTCGGACCATGGTGTTACTCCTTGCTCTTCGCGCCTTGGGGGCCGGTGGGATCTCAGCAGTTGGTCGTTGCGGGCGTGCCGGCCAGGCGGTCGGCGATGAACGCCAGCGAGTCGGCATTGCCGTGGTAGACGAGGGAGATGTGGCCGCTGTTGTAGGCCTTCCAGGTCAGCTGGACGCCGGCGGCGCAGTAGGTGGTGCGCAGGGCCTGGGCCTGGGGGAACGCCACGAGCTCGTCCTGGTCGGCGTGGTACTGGAACACCGGAACCTTCGGCGGGGTCGCGCCCAGCTTGTTCTCGGCGATGCGCGCCAGCCAGGGCGGGTCCAGGACCGGGCTCCTGGTCATGTAGTCCTGGATCCGCTTGCCCTGGTAGCCGAGCAGCAGTTCCAGCAGGCACTCGCCGCTCTCCATGCGGGAGTACATGGCGCGGCCGGCGTCGTTGAGGAAGGTGTCCAGCTTCAGTTCCGGGTAGGCGTTGTCCAGCCCCTTCAGGGCGTACGCCAGCACGCCGAACCCGGCCTTGCCCTCCAGCGGGAGCGACACCTGGACCAGGTCCGCCGGGACGCCGCCCGCGGACACGCCCACCAGGTTCAGTTCCGGCGCGTAGGCCGGCTGGAGCTCGCCGGCCCACAGGGCGGCGCCGCCGCCCTGGGAGTAGCCGCGGAACACGACCTTGGCGCCCGGCGCCAGCGAGGTGTCGGGCATCCGCTGCGCGGCGCGCACGAGGTCGAGCATCGCCGGGCCCATCGACCGGCCCACCACGTAGGTGGACTTCGGCTGCTGCCGGTACCCCTCGTAGTCGGGGACCGTCACCGCGTACCCCTTGGTCAGCAGGTCGTTGAGGGCCGACTGGTCGTAGAACGCCGAGGACTCGATCATCTTCGACGGCGCGCACCGGAACGCCGGGCCCTGCGTGCCCGGGCCGAACCCGATGATCGGCGCCTTCGTCCGGTCCACGCCCTTGGGCACCAGGACCGTGCCGGTGGTCGCCATCCGCTGGCCCGTCGCGTTGGTGGACAGGTACATCACCTGCCACGCGTCGGCGAGGCGGGTGGCGGTGGGCGTGCCCGCGTCCGAGCGGCGGGCCCGGATCACGTCACCGGGCGCCCCCGCGGGCAGCGGGGACGGCGGGACGTAGAAGTCGTCGGGGGCCGGGGCGGCCGCGGGGGCCGCGGGAGCGGCCGGGGCCGCCGAGGCCGGAGCCGCGGTGCCGAGCAGCAGGAGGGCCGCCGCGACCGGCGCGAGGACCGTGCCGGACCGTGGCCGGCGCCCGCCGGGCGGGAGGGGGGACAGTGCGCGCATCTCTCCTGCTTCCACTGGCTTGCGTTGGCTTCCGGTGGCGTGCGATCGGTGCATCAGAGTCGGTCCCCGCCGCGCCCGCGACGGGGACCGACCTGGTGCGGGAAATCCGCCTTAGCTCTTAGGGGTGAGCTTCAGCGCGATGGTGTTGCCGGGGCCCGCCATGAAGATGCTGGCGATGCCGCCGAGGAAGCCACACTGGTTGTTGAGGCTGGCCAGCGTGTAGGTGCCGGTCACGTTGCCACCGGACAGCGGGTTGAAGAAGGGGTCGGTCGACTTCAGGTTGATGTCGGCCGGGGTGGAGGTCGCGCAGTTCGCACCGCCGGCGATGCCGAGGCCGAACAGCTTGATCGAGGGGAGCTTCACCGCGACCTTGGAGTTCGCGGTCAGGACGCCGTCCTTCAGCGATCCGGTCGCCTTGCCCTGCGGGGCGAAGGCGATGTCGGCGCTGGAGGGCAGGAAGCCCAGCAGCTTGAAGCTGCCCGAGGTCGGGTTCAGCGTCAGGTCGGCGGTGAAGTTACCGCTGGCCAGGTCCAGGTTGGCGTCGATCCCACCGGTCAGCGGGACCGTGCCGTTGGCGGCCTTGATGACCGTCTGGCCGGACAGGCCGTAGCTGTAGTTCACGCCACCGGGGCCGCCGGTCGGGCTGCTCGTCGGGCTGGGGCTGGGGCTCGGGCTCTCGCTGGGGCTCGGGCTCTGGCTCGGGCTCGGGCTCTCGCTGGGGCTCGGGCTCTCGCTGGGGCTCGGGCTCTGGCTCGGGCTCGGGCTCTGGCTGGGGCTCGGGCTCTGGCTGGGGCTCGGGCTGCTGCCGGTGATCTCGAAGGTGGCCAGGGTGGTGTTCTGGCCGGGGACGAGGGTGCACGGGGACTCGAAGGTGCCCAGGCCGGTCAGGTTGCCGTTGGCGTCCTTGGGGGACAGCGTCAGCAGGATGTTGCCCACCGTGACCGTGGCGGTGCCCGGCTGGGTGAAGGTCAGGCTGGGGGCGTTGCCGGTGGCCGGCACCTGGAAGGCGCCGGAGGCGGGGACGGGGGTGGAGGGGATCGGGGCCGGGACCTTGACCGGCAGGGTGATGCCGGGGGCGGCCACCTGCGAGTCGGCCAGGGCGGTGCCCTCGATGGTCTTGGCGCCGACCAGGGTCAGCCCCTGGGTGGCGGTCTCGGGCACGGTCGACGTCGTGTTGATCACGATCGCCGGGCTGGCCTCGCCCACCGCGATCGACGTCGGGAAGTCCGAGTCGATCTTCACGGTCACCTGCTGCGTCCCGATCAGCGGGAACGGGCAGGTGTAGTTCAGCGTCAGCGACACCGGGGCCGCCGAAGCAGTACCGGCACCGAGAATGCCGATACCACCGGCCGCGAGTCCGGTGACGGCAGCCGTCACCAGAGTCGCCTTGATCTTGCCTGTCTTGGTTTTCACCGCTTACCTCTCATGTTGCGGAACCGGTCCTGGCGCATCTCACCGCGCCAGTGCTTCTCGCGCGACCAGAGAACTCAGTTCACCTCCGCCACGAATGACCAGTCGGCTTCTCTGAAACCGAATCGACTAGGTTTCGGATGCGTAAACTACTCACCGGTATCTCGGGAGTCAACGGTTCTCTGGATTTATCAAATTATTGAGCGGGGATGAGCAAGCGGGTCAGACGTTTGTCATTCCTCACCGAATCGGCCCTTCGGGAAAACCGAGGCTACACGTCCGACACAAGTGATCGGTTGTCACCCGGGAAGCTTTTGTTCGAAGTGGTTTGTCAGCGCCTTACAAAGTCCTCGCCGGCCCGCCGCTCACCGGCCCGCAACCCTGCGGAAGCTCCCCGAAACAGCCTTCTGAGCTGCGAGCATGCCGAGAGGCCGGCACCGCCTAGCGGTGCCGGCACGGCCGTCAACCGCTCAACGCCGTGGCGTCGGCGGCACGCACGGAGGAGTCGACGCACCCGGCATGCACACCGCTCCCTGAGTCATTTTTATGTCGTTTCCCTTACCGGAGATAGCAGCCGTGAAAACGGGATCAAGATTCTCCGTCACCCCACAACCGCGGAACGGAGGATAGGTGATCGACCCGCGTAGCACTCCGCCACCGAGAACGTTGGTGTAATCGGGAGGACCGCCACCCACCGTCAGCTCGATCGGCTGGGACATCCGGCAGTTCTCCCCCACGTCCAGCGGGGTTCCGTTGACTATGGCGTCATAGATACGCACATTCATCTTCGTCGTGGCGGTGACCTTCATTTCGCCATTACCGGTGTTGCTGCTCGCCGTCAGCTTTCCTGTTCCCACCTGCGTCATCTCCATCGTCGCGACGGTGGGCATGAAGCCGAAGGTGAGGAACGTCGATCTGGTCCGCAGGGGCGCCACGAACTGGAAGTCGGTGTCCGTGGTGATGAGCGGGGGCTCCGACCTGACCCGGATCGCGACGTTCGTGAGCACCGGGCGCTGCTCGGGATCGTTGACGATCGCCGCACCGCCGAGCTTCGCGGCATTCGCGAAACCGGACATGTACGTGCAGGCGTAGGTCGTCGCGCCCGGTGAGTCGATCTTTCCGCACTCGGGCGGCGGCGGGTTTCCGGGCGGTGGCTCGGTGGTGCCCTGCTCGGTGGTCACGGCGACCGGCGGACTCGCCGGCGAGGCGTTGCCCGCCGCGTCCTTGGCCTTGACCGTGAAGGAGTACTGGGTGCCCGGGGTCAGGTTGGCGACCTGGGTGCTGGTGCCGGTGGCGCTGGCGACCAGGGTGGTGCCCGAGTAGACGTCGTAGCCGGCGACGCCGACGTTGTCGGTCGACGCCCCCCAGGTCAGGGACACGCTGTTGGCGGTCTTGGCGGTCACGCTCGGCGTGCCGGGCGCGCTCGGCGCCTGGGTGTCGCCGCCGGACGAGCCGTCGGTGATCTGGAAGGTGGCCAGCAGGTTGTTCTGGCCGGGCACCTGGGTGCACGGCGCGTCGAACTCGCCCAGGCCGGTCAGCCCGCCGGCCGCGTCCTTGGGCGCCAGCTTCAGCAGGATGTTCCCCACGGTGATCTTGGCCGAGCCCGGCTGGGTGAAGGTCAGCGCGGGGGCCTTGCCCGTCGCCTTCACCTCGAACGTCCCGGACGCGGGGACGTTCGTCTTCTCCAGCGGGGCCGGCACCTTCACCGGGAGCGTGATGCCCGGCGCGGCGATCGTCGAGTCGGCGAGGGCGTCGCCCTCCAGCGTCTTGGCGCCCACCAGGGCCATGCCCTGCGTGGCGGTGTCGGGCACCGTCGTCACCGTGTTGACGATGATCTCCGGTGTCTGCTCGCCGACGCCGATGGTGGGCGGGATGTCCGTCTGGATCCGCACGCTGATCTGCTGCGTCCCGATCAGCGGGAACGGGCACGTGTAGTTCAGCGTCAACGACGCCGGAGCGGCCTGGGCCGCGCCGGATCCCGTGATGCCGACGAGGCTCCCGGCGAGGACGGCCGAGGCCGCGATCGCCCTGATCTTTCCTGAGCTGGCTTTCACGTGGCGCACCTCGATGAGCGGCTTCAGCACGGCCGGCCGGGATCGTCGGCTTGCTCGTGAGGACATGGGGAGACTGCGGTTCGAGCCCGTAAGCTACTCAGCGACTTCCCCGGGGTCAAAGAAATCTTCGGATTTCTAGGCCGATTGAGTCGCACTGGCCGCGGATTTGTCACTTGACTTCAAACAAATCCACTTATCACTCAAGTGACAAGCACCCATCCGCCCGTTATCAATGGCGGAGCACCACACTGGAATGGGATTCGGCAAAGCCGGCTCCAGGCCCGTTCCGGCCGTATACCTGTCACCAGGTGAGCAACGGCTCCGCGGATTTGTTTTCAGCCGAGTCCTTTTCAAGTCGCGGATCATATAACTTTCGGTTGTCCCGGCCGTGATCCCCGCGCCGCCGCCCACCGTGTACGGAGGTGTTCATGACGCGGACCTTCCAGCCCAGGGACGTCGCGGATCCGGCGTGCTCGGTCACCCGGCAGTTCGCACCGCTCATGCGGGCGGAACTGCCCTCCCTCGCGGAGGAGATCATCGCCGAGATCCGCCGCGCCATCCCCGAGTACGCCCGGTCGGTCGAGGGCCCCTACGGCCAGGCGCTGCGGCTGGGCGTGGGCGGCAGCCTCGCCGCCTTCGTCGACCAGATCGCGGGGGTCCCGACCAACCGCGAGGGCACCGACGACATCTTCCGGCGGCTCGGCCGGTTCGAGGCCGAGGAGGGCCGGAGCCTGGACTACCTCCAGGCCGCCTACCGGATCGGCGGCCAGGTCGCCTGGCGGCGCATCATGAAGGTCGCCCCCAGGTACGACGTCTCCTCCGCGGTCATGTCCCGGCTGGCCGACGCCCTGTTCCACTACCTCGACCGGCTGGCCGCGCTCTCCCTGGACGGCTACCTGGAGGCCAAGGCCGGGTCGGTCGCCGCGCTGGACGAGCGGCGCCGGCGGCTGCTCCGCCTCCTGCTGGGCGGCCCCACCGCGCAGCCGCGGGCGGTCGCCGAACTGGCGGAGTCCGCCGGCTGGCCGCCGCCCCGGGAGGTGACCCTCGTGGCGGCCGAGCCCGGCGCCCGGTACTCGGTCACCGCCCTCGCCCCCGACCTGCTGCTCGACTTCAAGTCCCCCGAGCCGCACCTGCTGATGCCCGGCCCGGCGGACACCGTCCGGCGGGACATGCTCCGCACCGCGATCCCCGACCACCGGATCGCCGTGGGGCTGACCGTGCCGATCGACCAGGCCGCGGACTCCCTGCGCTGGGCCCGCCAGGCGCTGGCCCTCACCCGCACCGGCGTCCTGGGCGACGGCCGGCTGGTCGACTGCGAGGACCACCTGGTGAAGCTCTGGCTGCTCTCGGACCCCGCACTGATCGAGCAGCTCGCCCGGCGGCGGCTCGACGTCCTGGACGGCCTGACCCCGGGCCGGCGGGACCGGCTCACCGAGACGCTGCGGGCCTGGATGATCGCCCGGGGCACGGCGACCGAAATGGCCGACCGGCTGCACGTCCACCCGCAGACCGTGCGTTACCGGATGCGCAAGATCCAGGAAGCCCTCGGCGAACAACTCGAGGACCCGGACGCGCGATTCGAGATAGAAATCGCGCTCCGCGCAATGCAGTTGCACGACCGTATGAAGGCCGCTTCGGACGATGCGGGGCCGATGCATGGAACCTGATAAATCCGAGGGCCGGGCCGAACGGGGAACGCGCTCTTCCGAATAGCGTTCGACCGTATGGCTTGTGACAACCGACCGACTCATGATCCGATCGTCGCCGACAAATTCCTGAGGTTTATGAAACCTCGGTCGGGAACGGCGACACGGCGGAGGTGCAAGGCAATGACGTTCCGATCGGCGGGAACCCCGCTCATCGCGATGCTCGGCGCGGTGGTGATCGTCACCACCGGTCCGGTGGCGGCGCTGGCCGCCGACCCGACACCCACGCCCGAGCCGCCCACCCCGAGCCCCACCTCGGGTGGCGGGACCGGCGACCCGGCCCCCTCCTCCCCGGACCCGCAGCCCTCACCGGACCCGCAGCCGTCACCGGACCCGGAGCCGTCCCCCGACCCGTCCCCGGAGCCGACGCCCACCCCGACACCGACCGCCACCCCGACGCCCACGCCGACCCCGACGAAGCCCGCCGAGCGGCCCGTCCTCGGCCTGCGCGTCGCGGCCTCCAACGCGGTGGTGACCCCCGGCGGGGCGGTGACCGTCACGGCCACCGTGCGCGCGGCCCGGGCGGTGGCGCGCGGCGCCCGGCTGCGCGTGACGGCCGGATCCGCCGTGGTGGCCCCGCGCGACCGCACGCTGGGCGACGTCACCGCCACGGACACCTCGGCGTCCGCCACCGTGACCGTCCCGCTGAACGCCCCGGCGGGCCCCATCACCGTGACCGCCAAGGTCGCCGCCACCGGGGCCGCCGCGAAGACCGCCACCACCACGATCACCGTGATGCCGATCCCGGCCGTCCCGGCCCTGCCCGGGGCCCTCCTGCCGCCGGGCGGCGCCCTGCTCCCCCCGGGCCTGCCCGCCGGGCAGCTCCCGGCGCTGCCGCAGGCCGTGCCGCCGCCGATCGCTCCCGTCGTCGCCCCCGGCACCGCGCCGAAGATCGCCCCTGTCACGTTGCTGCACGGGGACGGCGGGGCCGCCCAGACGCTCAAGCTGGAGGACCTGTCCGCCCTGCAGGCCGGCTGGCTGGCGGCCCTGCTGACCGGCAACGGGCTGCTGCTGCTCCGGTTGCGGGCGGCCCGCCGGGCCTCGCGCACCGCCCGGCGCCGCGGGGCTCCCTCGCTGGTGGTCCGGCCGCGCGCGGCCGGCATGGCGACCGCCTTCCGTTCCGTCTCCGGCACCGTGACCGCCGGCCGCCGGCCCGCCGCCATGGGCGGGCGTCCCGCCGCCGCGGGTCGGCGTCCCGCTCCCGCCGTGGAGCGCATCGCCCCAGCGGCCAAGCGCGCTGCCTCTGCGGGCGGGCGTCCCGTTCCTGCGGCCGAACGCACCGTCCCCGCCGCCAAGCGCACCGCCCCCGCGGCCGGGCGCCGGGCCGCGGTCGCGGCTTCAGGCAGGCCCCGGCCGTCCGCCGCCGGCCCCGCGAGCCGGGCCCGCAGGCCGAGTTCCGCCCCCCGGCCCGCCGCGCTGGAGCGGCCCCCGGCCGCGCCCCTGGTCCAGGTGGTGTGGCTGCCGTCGTCCGCCCGCTCCTGACGAGGGCGAACGCCGGCGGCGGTGTGCTCGCACCGCCGCCGGCGCGGGCGCGCGGATGCCGGCCCGCCGGGCGGGCTGCGCCGACAGCGAAATGTGCTGGCGGCGAAACGATGCCGGATCACCGGCCGTACCGGGTTAACGTCGCAGGTGATCGAGTGCACGACCATGCCGTCCAGGCCACCCAGGCCGTCCAGCGGCCGTCCAGCAGAGGCAGGCATCCAGTGAGCACGCGCTACTCGCCCGGTTCCCCCGACTCCTCCGGTTTCGCCCCGCAGGGCCGCTACGTCCTTCCCTCGTTCGTGGAGCGGACGACGTACGGGGTCAAGGAGATGAACCCGTACAACAAGCTCTTCGAGGAGCGCATCATCTTCCTCGGAGTGCAGATCGACGACGCGTCCGCCAACGACGTGATGGCCCAGCTGATCACGCTGGAGTCGATCGACCCCGACCGTGACATCAGCATCTACATCAACTCCCCCGGCGGCTCCGTCACCGCGATGGCCGCGATCTACGACACGATGCAGTTCGTCAAGCCCGACATCCAGACGGTGTGCATCGGCGAGGCGGCCTCGGCCGCGGCCTGGCTGCTGGCGGCCGGCACCCCGGGCAAGCGGGCGGCGCTGCCCAACGCGCGGATCCTGATCCACCAGCCCGCCACGCAGGGCGGCCGGGGCACCGGCAGCGACCTGGAGATCCAGGCCCGCGAGATCCTGCGGATCCGCGAGCGGATGGAGCAGATCCTCGCCGAGCACACCGGCCGCCCCATCGACGAGGTCAGCCGGGACATCGAGCGCGACAAGTTCCTCACGGCCGCCGACGCCAAGGAGTACGGCCTGATCGACGACGTCTTCACCAGCATCAAGCGGCGCTGAGCCGGCCCCGGCCCGGGCTCACTCCTCCGCGCCCTGCCGGAGGAGTGCCCGGGGAGCGGCGCCCGCCTCGCCCGCCGGGCCCGCCGGGCGGCGGCCCCGCGAGACCGCCACGCCCACCAGGCACAGCAGCCCGCCGGCGAAGGCCAGCACGCCGGGCACCTCGTCCAGCGCCACCCACGACATCACCACCACCAGGGCCGGGACGACGTAGGTCGTGGCGCCCATCCGGCCGGCGGAGGTGCGGGCCAGCGCGTAGGCCCAGGTGGTGAAGGCCAGCGCGGTCGGGAAGACCCCCAGGTAGACCATGTTCAGCGTCGCCGGCAGCGGCGCGTCCGGAAGCTGCGCAGCCAGCCGGCCCGCGAACGGCAGGCAGGCCAGCGCCCCGATGGCGCAGCCGAAGGTGGTCGCCTGGAGCGCCGAGGCGTGCCGCAGCGCGGGTTTCTGGGCGACGACGCCCGCCGCGTACGTCACGGCGGCGACCAGGCACAGCAGCACGCCGACCACCGACGCCCGCCCCTCCCCCGACATGGACAGGCCCACCACCGCGGCACCGGCGAAGGACACCGCCAGCCCCGCCAGCAGCCGGGGCGGGAACCCCTCCTTCAGCAGCCACCCGCCCAGCAGGGCGATCAGGATCGGGCCCACGTTGACGACCATCGCCGCCGTGCCCGCGTCGACCTCCTGCTCGCCCCAGTTCAGCGCCACCATGTAGACCCCGAACCAGAGCACCCCGGAGACCGCGATGCCCGGCCACGCGGCCCGGGGCGGGAACCCCTCCCGCCGGATCAGCAGGATCAGTACCAGCGCCGCCGTGCCCGCCAGCAGCCGTCCCAGCGCCAGCGCGTCCGGCGTGTAGTGCCGCCCGGCGCTGCGGATCGACACGAACGCCGACGCCCACAGCACCACCGTCACGCCCACCGCCGCCAGCGCCCGCCGGTCGGGCCGCCCCGCCTTCGTTTCCGTCATGAGCGAACCCTATTTAGTCCATGTCGCCCCGGAAAGCGAGTATCACCAGTTGAGCAGGACGAGCTCGCTGAACAGGCCGGGGCCGAACGACAGCAGCAGCCCCGGCGTTCCGGCGGGCGGCCCGCCGGCGATCGTGTCGGCGAGGATGTGCAGCACCGACGCCGACGAGCAGTTACCGCAGGCCGCCAGATGCTCCCAGCTCCGGTCGAGGGCGCCGGCGGGCAGGCCGACCGCCGCGGCCACCCCCTCCAGCACCTTGGGCCCGCCGGGATGGCACGGCCAGCCGGTGACCTCGTCCACGGTGTGCCCGTGGTCGCGCAGGAAGGCCCGCACGTCCGCGCCGATCCGCGCCCCGAACGCCTCGGCGACGTCCGGGGCCAGCACGATGCGCAGGCCGCTCGCGCCGATCTCCCAGCCCGCCATGTGCCGGCTGCCGGGGTACAGCCGGGACCGGCTGCCGACGATCCGCGGGCCGGTCGCGCCCAGCGCGCCCGCCCGCCGGGAGCCGCACGCCACCACCGCGGCGACCGCGTCCCCGCACAGCGCCGACCCCAGCAGCATCTGCGCCGTGTGCGTGTCGCGCTGCGCCGTCAGCGAGCACAGCTCGGCCGAGACCGCGACGGCCACCTGGTCGGGATGCCCGCGCAGATGGTCGTGCACCCGGGCCAGCGCCGCCCCGCCGCCCCCGCAGCCCAGCCCGAACAGCGGCAGCCGCCGGACGTCCGGGCGCAGGCCCAGCCGCTCGATCACGTCCACGTCGAACGGCGGGACGGCGATGCCGGTCACCGACTGGGTGAGCAGCAGGTCCACCTCCGCGGCGGCGACCCCCGCCGCGCGCAGCGCCCCGTCCACGGCCCGGGTGGCGTAGTCGGCCGCGGCCCGCAGGTGGGCGTCGTTGGTCGCGCCGAAGTCGCGCAACCGGTGGTACTCGGCCTTGGGCAGCGCCGTGTGCCGGGTCCGCACCCGCACGTTCCGCGACAGCCGCAGGAACAGCTCGCGCCGCGGCCCGGTCAGCCGCATCGCCGCGGCCAGCTCCGCGGCCAGTTCCTCCTGCGTGTAGCGGTACGGCGGCAGGACCTTCTCGACGCTCAGGAGAACGGTCATGGCCCTCCCGGGTCCGGCCGGTCGTCGTCCCTGCCCTACCCGCCGGCGGAACGTCCGACCGGAAAAGCGTGACAAGACCCCGGCCCCGCGGCGTCATGAGGGGTGGAGGCAGGCGAACGGAGGAACGGTGACAGGAAGATCGCACGCGGACTACCTGGAGTTCGCGTCGGCCCGCGGCCCGCACCTGTTCCGCACGGCGTTCCTGCTGACCGGGGACCGGCACCTCGCCGAGGACCTGGTCCAGGAGACCCTCGGGAAGCTGTTCCGGTCCTGGCGCCGGGTCCGCGACGTCGACAACCCGGCCGCGTACGCCGACACGGTCCTGGTGCGCACGTTCCTGTCGTACCGGCGGCGGCGCAGCTCGGGTGAGCGCCCCGCGGCCGTGCTGCCGGACGTCCCCGACACCGCCGACCCGATCTCCGGCGCCGCGCTGCGGCTGACACTGCTGGACGGGCTGGCGCGGCTGCCCGTGCAGGACCGGGCGGTGCTGGTACTGCGCTACTGGGAGGACCGCAGCGTCGAGGAGACCGCCCAGGCGATGCGGGTCAGCCCCGGCGCGGTCCGCAACCGGTCGGCGCGGGCGCTGGACCGGCTGCGCGGAGTCCTCGGCGACCACTCCCCCGACCTCATCCGAAGACGGCTCGGCTGACCCGGCCCGGCGACGACCTCACACCTCTCTGCTCTGCACGAAAGCGGTGATCAGCCATGTCCATCGAAGACCAGCTGTCCGGCGCGATGCGCCAGGCGGTGGCGGACCTCCAGCCGCCGCCCGACCTGGCCGAGGCCGGCGCGGCCCGCGGCCGGCGGATGCGCCGCCGGCACCGGCTGCGGACCGCCGGGGCCACGGCCGCCGCCACGGCGCTCGCCGTGGCCGCCGCGACGCTCGGCCCGGCCGTGCTCGACGGCCCGGATTCTCCCGACCGGGTGGTCGCGCCGCCCAGCCCGGCCCCGGTGAGCGCGCAGGAGCTGACCCGGACGCTGACCGGGCTGCTCCCCCGGGGCGGGCAGATCAAGGTGACGGAGGCCAAGGGCACCGAACACGCCGACAAGCCCCGGAACGCGATGGTCTCGGTCCGCTACGACGACGGCGCGGGCCCGTCCCGGATCACCCTCAGCCTGTACCGGCTGCCGCCCTCCAACTCCCGCGGCGATGCCTCCTGCCCCCCGAAGTTCACCCAGCCCTACGACCGCTGCTCGGCCACGCCCCGCGCGGACGGCTCGGTCCTGCTGGTCAACCAGGGTTACACCCGGCCGCAGACCAACACCGGGGAGAAGTTCTGGTACGCCGTGCTGACCCACAAGGACGGCCGCCAGGTCAGGCTGGATCAGTTCAACTCCGCCGAGGAGAAGAGCGCCGCCGGGCCCACCCGGCCCGAGCCGGTGCTGACGCCCGCCCAGATGTCGGCCGTGGTGACCAGCCCCCAGTGGAACCGGGCCCTGGCCGCGATCCCGTTCCCCCCTCCCGCGCGCGAGCAGCCGGGTCCCAAGAAGCCGGAGGGCGCCAGAGGGGCGCCGTTCGTGGCGATGCCGGACGGGAAGATCGTGAGCCTGCTGACCGGCCTGCTGCCGCGGAACGTCCGCGTCGTCGATCACGACAACGGCGGCGAAATGCTGCTCGCCGACCGCCGCGGGACGTCCCTGCTCTCCATCAGCGTCCAGAACGGCATGTACCAGTCCGTCATCGGCATCACCTGCGACCAGCGCCGCCTGCACGGCCCCGGCGAGCGCACCTGCGGCAGGTCGTCGGGCCCGAACGGGGCCGTCGTCCACCTCGAAGAGGGACCCCTGGAAATCGACGACCGGGGCGCGACGGAACGGGTCGTCGACGTCCTCTACCCCGACGGCCGGCGCGTCGCGATCCGGGTATCGAACGGGAAGACCTTGAAGAGCGGGCCCAGGACCCGCCCCGAACCGATCCTCGCCCTCGACCAGCTCCTCACCATCGCCACCGCCCCGGTCTGGCGGTCCTGACCCCGGTCGCCCGGCGCGCGTCCCCTGCTCCGCGCGCCGGGCGACCGGGGCCGTGCCCCGCCCCGGGTCAGCGCGTTTCCTCAGCCAGCCCCTCGATGATCTCGGCGAAGGCGTCCTGGCACTTCTTGCTGATCGTCTCGCTGGACCACTGCTCGCGGACGACGACCGTGGTCCCGCCGTGCAGGGTGAGCTCCGCCCGCAGCGGAACCTCCTTGATGACCCGCGCCGTGGCGATCTCCTCGTAGGGGAGGAACCGGTTCCGCGCGGCGAGCTCCGCCGCCGGCGCCGCCGACGCGAGTTCCCGCAGCCGCCGCTTCCCCTCGTCCGCGTCACCGGGGTCGGCGACGAAGACGAACCCGTTGGTGAGGGCGAAGACGTCGTGGGGGACGTCGTCCACCTTGCAGTTGGCGATCCCCGCGATGATCCGGGCGCCGATCGCGCTCTCGGACCGGTCGACCTGGGTGACCGTGCCCGGGTCGATCCCGAGCGCGGCGAGCCGGCGCAGCGCCTCGTCGAGCCCGCCGGGCGCGACCGCCCGATCGGCGATCTCCCCGAGCTCCAGCGGGGTCCCGTCCCGGTACAGCAGCTCGGCCGGTGCCGACCACGAGTGCCGCCAGCGGGCGACGCCGGACCGGACGGCGGCGAGCTCCAGCAGCGCCGCCAGCGGCTCGGCGAAGCGCGCCCCCAGCTCGCGCCGGGTCGCGTCGGGGAAGAACGGCGCGGCAAGATCGGTAGAGCGGCCGGCCGCGACGGCGGCGAGGATCCCGGGCAGTCCCGGCTCCGTGACGCCGGCGGTCCGGGTGGCCGAACGGAGGATCCGGTCGGCTCCGCGCTGCATGCGCGCGGTGAGGGCCGCGTGGGTGAACTCCGGCCAGGGCAGCACGGTACGGTCACCCACCTCCACCATCGTCTGCTGCATCGCCCGACCGGCCGCCACGGGGTCGGTGAGCAGTACGCCGGCGGGGCGCGGGTCGGCGGCCTCGGGCGCCTCGGGGGCAGCCATGATCGCCGCGATCCGCTCGGCCACCGGCGGGTGGGTGTCCCACTTGGACCGCTCGCCCGGGGGCGCCTTCTCCCGCAGTGCCGCGATCTCCTCCTGCCGGGCCGCCACCAGTTGCGCGAACCCGCCGAAGAGGTCGTCGGGGAGGTAGCCGTACTCCCAGCCGGCGGCGACGTAGGAGTCGAAGAAGAAGCCCCAGGCGGCGTCCAGCACGGGGATGTCGTGCAGGGCGCTCGCGGCGGCCGTCCGGCCGGCGACGCGCACCGCCGTGCGGTCGGCCTCGTGCTCCTGCCGGCGGGTCAGCGCGTTGTCGACCAGCAGGTAGAGGTTGGCGTAGGCCTTGAAGCCCCAGCCGATCGGGTTGGCGCCCCCGATGCCGCCCACGGTGCCGGCGATCGCCAGCCGGCCGCGGTAGGCGACCCCGCCCAGCCGGGTGTGCTGCCCGGAGTAGTGCCCCAGCTCGTGCGCGATCACCGAGCGCAGTTGGTCGACGCGCATCGCCTGGAGCAGCGGCAGCCCGAGGTAGAGGTAGCGGCGCCCGCCGACCAGGCCGAGCAGCCGGGAGTCCTCCGTCACCGCGGCGTTGACGTCGGGGACGAGCCTGATCTCGTCCGGCGCGCGAGTGCCCGCCTCGCGGGCCAGGTCCTCCACCGTGGACCACAGCAGCGGGGCGTCGGCCCGGCCGACCGGCAGCCCCTGCGGGGGCTCCGGCTTCGCCCGCATCGCCCGCCAGGCGGCCACCGCCATGGCGCCGAAGGCGCCGAGCAGCGCCCCGGCGAAGAGCTTGGCGACGAACGGGCTGGTGGCGATGCTGACCCACACGATCAGCCCGATCACCAGCGAGAGTTCGACGAGGCCGACGAGGTAGAAACCCGCGAGCATGCAGGCACAGATCAAGGCGCGGAACGCGCTGGTCATGGGGCTCCTTCCACCGAGAGCGGAGGAACCCTATCCGTGATGATCAAGACCGACAACCGTTATTCGCAAGCCACTATGATCACCTCACTCACAGATGAGGAGCGCAGGATGGGGCTGTTCAACCGGCGGAAACGGGCTGTTAACCGAGCCACGATCCAGCTCGACCCCTTCGACTACGACCCCGACGCGCCCTGGCTGTACGAAGCCATGGAAAAGGGTGACTGGAAGGAGGCCAGGGACTTCCTGCATTCCCTGGACGACTTCGACAAACGAGGGTTCTATGTGTCCCTCTGCGCGGAAGTCTCCGGCCTGCAGGACTGGATTCAGGAATGGATCGACGCGGAGCCCCGCTCGACCCTGCCGCTGCTGGTCCGTGGCGCCCACGCCGTCCACTGGGCGTGGGAGGCGCGCGGCGGCGCCGTGGCTTCCCAGACCTCCGACGAGCAGTTCAGGGTCTTCCGTCGGCGGCTCAAACTCGCCGAGGACTGCCTCGACGAGGTCGTCGCGCGCGATCCCGGCGACGCCACGGCGTGGAGTTTCCTGGTCATGTCCGCCCGCGGCCGTGGGGTCGACCGGGCCGAGGCGCAGCGCCGGTTCGACGCGGCCGTCCGGTGCGACCCCGAGAACATGCTGGCGCACTCGCAGATGCAGGAGTACCTCACCAAGAAGTGGCACGGCAGCCACGAGGAGATGTTCGACTTCGCCCGCGAGTCGATACAATCCGTACCGCCCGGCAGCGCACTCGGGGTCCTCATGCTGGACGCCCACTTCGAGCAGTTGCGCTCTGTGCCCGCCGAGGAACAGATAGCGTATTTCCGCACCCCGCGAACACTCGTGGAAGTGAAAATCGGCTACGACCTCTCGATCGGCGATCCCGACTACCGGCCGCCATGGGACTGGCCGATCCTGCACAACAAGTTCCTGTTCTTCTTCGCCGTGGCCGGCCAGGTCCACATCGCCATGGAACAGTACGAGGTCATCGGCAAACACGTCACCCGCTATCCGTGGAACCTTCTGAACTCCGACGACCCCGTGAAAGCATTCGTGGAACTGCGCGACAACATCGAAGCCCACGTGTCCGGGGAGAAGTCCTGATGGGAACCAACCAACGCGCCCTCATCACCATGACCGAAGCCGAGGTCACCGAGTTCATCGAGCGGAACCGCACCGCGACGATGGCCACGCTCGGCCCCACCGGCACCCCGCACCTGGTCGCCATGTGGTACGCCGTGATCGACGGCCAGATCTGGTTCGAGACCAAGGCCCGCTCGCAGAAGGCGGTGAACCTGCGCCGCGACCCCCGCATCACCGTGAGCATGGAGGACGGCTGGACCTACGACGCGCTGCGCGGCGTCTCCGTCGAGGGGCACGGCGTGATCGTGGACGACCCCGAGGCGCTGTGGCAGGTCGGGGTGAGCGTCTGGGAGCGCTACTCCGGCGAGTACACCGAGGAGGCCCGCCCGATGGTGGAGGCCATGCTCCACAAGCGCGTCGCCGTCCGGGTCGACGCCGAGCGCGTCCGCTCCTGGGACCACCGCAAGCTGGGCATGCCCGCCCTGCCGCTGGGCGGCTCCACCGCCCAGTACCTGCCCCGGGCCTGAGGTCCCGGGCGGGCGGCCCCGGCGCCGCCCGCCCGGACCCGCTTTCAGGACTCGTCGGCGACCACGGGCAGGTAGACCCGGCCGCCGGCGGCGGCGAACTCCTCTGCCTTCTCCCGCATCCCCTCGGCCAGCGCCTGCTCGGCGTCGATCCCGTGCTCGTCGGCGTACCTGCGGACGTCCTGGGTGATCTTCATGGAGCAGAAGTGCGGGCCGCACATGGAGCAGAAGTGCGCGGTCTTGGCCGGGGCGGCGGGCAGGGTCTCGTCGTGGAAGGCGCGGGCGGTGTCGGGGTCCAGGGACAGGTTGAACTGGTCCTCCCAGCGGAACTCGAACCGGGCGTCGGACAGCGCGTCGTCCCACGCCTGCGCGCCCGGGTGCCCCTTGGCCAGGTCGGCGGCATGCGCGGCGATCTTGTAGGCGATCACGCCGGCCTTGACGTCGTCCCGGTTCGGCAGGCCCAGGTGCTCCTTGGGCGTGACGTAGCAGAGCATCGCGGTGCCGTACCAGCCGATCATCGCGGCGCCGATGGCCGAGGTGATGTGGTCGTAGCCGGGCGCGATGTCGGTGGTCAGCGGGCCGAGGGTGTAGAACGGCGCCTCGTCGCAGAGCTCCATCTGCAGGTCGACGTTCTCCTTGATCTTGTGCATGGGGACGTGCCCCGGCCCCTCGATCATGACCTGGTTGTCGTACTCCGTGGCGATCTTCGTGAGCTCGCCCAGCGTGCGCAGCTCGGCGAACTGGGCCTCGTCGTTGGCGTCGTAGATGGAGCCCGGCCGCAGCCCGTCCCCCATCGACCAGGTGATGTCGTAGGCGGCGAAGATCTCGCACAGCTCCCGGAAGTTCTCGTACAGGAAGCTCTCGCGGTGGTGCGCCAGGCACCACGCCGCCATGATCGACCCGCCGCGTGAGACGATGCCGGTCTTGCGCCGCGCGGTCAGCGGCACGTACGCCAGCCGCACCCCCGCGTGGATCGTCATGTAGTCCACGCCCTGCTCGGCCTGCTCGATCACGGTGTCGCGGAAGACGTCGAAGGTCAGCTCGGCCGGGTTCCCGCCGACCTTCTCCAGCGCCTGGTAGATCGGCACGGTGCCGACCGGGACCGGCGAGTTGCGCAGGATCCACTCCCGGGTGGTGTGGATGTCCCGCCCGGTCGACAGGTCCATGATCGTGTCGGCGCCCCAGCGGGTGGCCCAAGTCATCTTGTCGACCTCCTCCTCGATGGAGGACGCCACCACGGAGTTGCCGATGTTGGCGTTGACCTTCACCAGGAAGTTCCGCCCGATGATCATCGGCTCGATCTCGGGGTGGTTGACGTTGGCCGGCAGCACCGCCCGCCCCGCGGCGATCTCGTCCCGGACGAACTCCGGGGCCACCCCCTCGCGCAACGCCACGTACTCCATCTCGGCGGTGACCTCACCGCGCCGGGCGTACGCGCGCTGCGTCACCGCCCCGCCGCTCGCCCGCCGGGGCCGCCGGTCCGAGAACGCCGCCCGCGCCACCCCCTTCCGCCCGTCGTCCTCCGGCCGGGCGGGCCGCCCGGCGTACTCGGCGGTGTCCCCCCGCCCGGCGATCCACGCGGCGCGCAGCGCGGGCAGGCCGCGCCGCACGTCCGCCTCGTACGCCGGGTCGGTGTACGGCCCCGAGGTGTCGTACAACACCACGGACTCGCCGTTGGTCAGCGGGATCTCCCGCATCGGGACGCGCAGGTCCGGACGGGTCCCCGTCAGGTACGTCTTGTGGGCAGCGGAAATCACGGCATCGCTCATGGCGAACTGCTCCCTACGCCGGCATTACCCGGTCAGGTTCGAGCGGTCGGCGGCCCCTGATGCCGCCCTCTCAGCCCGGTACCGGCCGGGCTCCCGCGTGCTGTCGCCCCGACGTTAACCCGCCGCCCCGGGCTTGCCGCAACCGCCTATGTCGGGGTATGGGACGCAGCGTCCCGTTTCCTTCGAGACACCGATCCGTACCGCCCGAGGCACCGGCTCCCCAGCGCCAGGCCCCGAACGGGCCAACCCAAGGGGGCGAACATGAACACGAGTCAAGAACCTCGTCCCTCCGGCCACAGCGCAGAGATCCATGGGCGAAACCAATCGAGGCACTAGAGGTACCTGAGGTACCGTATGAAGGTCCGCTCCACTCGAAGGGGTGACCCATAGCCATGACGGATGATGCACGTCGGCAGGTAGCGGTCAAGATTTCTCCCGAAGCCGACAAACTGATCACCAGTGGTGCGCACTACCTGCACATGAGCAAAAAGGATCTGGTCGAGGCGGCGGTCCAGTTCTATCTGGACGCACGTCGCGAGGAGATGCAGGCCGGGATGCGAGAGCTGTTGAGCCAACTCGACGGCACACGAGCCTCCCGGGTAGCCCTGCTGGCCGGGATGACTCGCGAAGAGCTCGATTCGGTCGGCGGGGTCGAGGAGGACGACTGACCGTGACCAAACCCGTTCGGCCTACCTTGCGCTGCCTGCGTGAAGACCTGCGGATCGCAATACCGCCGGTGACCCGTCCACTCGACGAACTCGAGCACCCGTTACTGACCAAGGCCACCGAGCGTTTCGCCGAGGAAGGAACACCACACGAGCGAATCCGCTCCATCGACGACCAGGTGTTGTTCAAGGTCAAGGCACAACGATGGCGCGGAGCGGTGTGGGTGGATGTTGACCTGCCATGGCTGGTGGCCTGCGGGCTTCGTGAAGACGGCTCGCTGGACGACTTCTACGCCACGTTGGAGAACGGCGCAAAGGCGGCACGTGCCCGTTATAACGCCGACCACTCCCCGCCGCTCGTCACCGCGACCCACTGCGGACACTTGCTGCCCCGTGAGGAGGACGACCTGCGATATCGAGCCGAGAGCGCAGCTCGTGCCGAGCGCCGACTGGCTTTAGTCGTCCGGGAACTGACCCGCCATTCCCTGCTCAACGGGCACGAGCACGCGACCATGCTCGATGGAGCGGCCCTCGGCATCCACGTCCTGGCCGATCAGGGCCACGAGACCTACGTCGCGATCCGCATCATCGGTTCTGTCCCCAAGCACCTCGTCGCCACCATCATCAGCCTGGTTCCCGGCTGTGACCCCGGCGGCTGGATGTCGGATTACGCCATGCCGGAGCGGGCCATGGCACCCGAAGAGCAGATCTGGTCCAACATCATGGACCCCACCATGGCGGCCAAGCTCCTGGACGAGGATTCCTGAAATCTCCCACTGTGTCGTGACACCGGCCGGAATGATCACCAAACGGTTATCCGGATGGCATCCGGATGGAACCTTCCGATGGTGGGCTTTCGGGATCATCGGCGCCCGGACGCGGACCGGTGGACGGGAGTGGTCGAGATGAACTGCACAACGATCCGGCCGACGAGCATCCAGACCATAGCCTGGCCGATCGGGGCGGCGGTCTTCGCAGGCATAGGCGTTCTCGACGTGGTGTCCAGTTCCCTCGTTCTCAGCCGGGAGACGGGCACCATGCTGCTCGGATTCCGCCCGCCGATCTTCCTGCCTGCCATGGCGATGGCGGCGCTCTATCTCGTGGGGTTCCGGGTCGATCGTCGGCGCGGCATCACGATGCGGGACGGGAACATGGTGGTGACGGGCTGTTTCGGCACGAAGTCCCTGGCGTACGAGGAGATCTCGCACACCGAGGTATTCCGCCGGCTGGGGTCGTCCCGGCTGGCACTGCATCTGGCGAACGGACGCCGGGTGGTGCTCGGCGCTCCACGGCACGGCGGGCTGGAGCCGGACGCCCGGTTCACCGAGAAGGTCGCCGCCATCGAGGGAGAACTCGGCCGCCACACCCGCCCCGGCGGCACGCCGATACTTGGCACGAGTTGAGACCAGGGCCTCTCCTGACACCGAGAGCGGGTCGACCGATGCCGCTCGGCCACGCCCCCCGAGGGCAGGCGCTGGGAAGTGATTTTCGAGACCCGGGACCAAGGCGAGTTGCGGGCGCATCTGCGTCGCGTCACCCGCATCGGGCCCGGTGCCGACAGCTCGCGCACCGCTGAACCGGATCGGATATCCGCTGCTGGGGACCGCGGCCACGTGAGCCGCGCGTGTTCAGCGGTAGTCGTTGAGCCAGTCGCCCGCGATCTGGTCGCGGACCTCGTCGAGGGCTTCCGGCGTCCGTCCCCTCGCGTAGAGGACCGCGCGGTCGTCCTCGCGGAGGAGCACGCCGGGGCCGGTGAACCAGCGGGTGCCCGGGGGTTGCTGGCAGAGCGGGTACTCGGGGAAGGGCAGCCGCGTGCAGTCCCGCTCCAGCGTCTCGAGGTCCTCTTCCTCGAGTTCGCCGAGGAAGTCGGTGAGCTCCCCTGGGGCCTGGACCGACTCCGACAAAACGATCTCGATGAAGGTCAGGGAGAGCCGGTCAAGCCAGCGCTCCCAGATCTCGCTCCGCTTGTCTGCCAGGTCCATGCGGACGAACACGGCGGGGTCGGCCTCACCCAGGTCGGCGACGAGAACGCCCCAGGAGGCGGCGCCCTGGTTCTCCTGCCGGAAGACCAGGGCCTCCTTGCGGTCGTCCAGGTAGAGCTCCGCGGGGCTCAGCAGGGTGTCGTGGTTGCTGGTGAGATCCTCGCGGCGCCCCAGCAGCAGGTACGCCTCGCGCAGGGCCACCGGCAGCCGGACGCCCAACCTCTCCTCGGCCGCCGCCAGGTCCTCCTCGCTCCAGCCGTCCCCGTCCGTCAGGGGCGACGCCCAGTCGCGGGCGAACCCCCGGACGAACCGCCAGGCGGCGGCACGGTCCTCGACGCCCGCGGACACCTCCTGCACAAGATCGAACTTCTGCGCCATGCCGGGAAGGTACCGGCCTCCGGCGACAGACCCGTGGTGGCCGGCTTCTCCCCACCGCGCGGCACTCGACGATCAGGCGGAGGCCGTGACACCTGTCCGAACGATCACCAAACGGTTATCCGGACGGCACTGGGGTGGGATCTTCCGGTGGTGGACTTCCAGGACCGCCGATGCCCGGAGGCGGCAGGAGGAAGGGACTGGGAATGAACGATGTGGTGTTCCGGCCGACGAGTGCGCAGACCGCGGCCTGGCTGGTCGCGGCGGGGATCTGGGTGGGCGGTGCCGTGCTCCACGCCGTGGCGAGCGCCGTCCTCCTCGACGGGGCGACGAGCATGGAGGATCTCGGGTTCAGCCCGGACAGCCTGCTCTTCGACCTGGCGGTCCTGGCGGCCTTCCTCCTGGCGTTCCGGGCCGACCAGCGGCGCGGGATCGCGATGGACGACGCGGGTGTCACCGTGATGGGCTGGGCCGGCACCAGGAGGCTGGCGTACGAGGAGATCTCGCACGCCGAGGTGCGCCGCAAGCTCGGGACGGACCAGGTGCTGTTGCACCTGACGAACGGGCGCAAGGTGCTGCTCGCCGCCCCCAAGCACGGGCGGCTGATGCCGGACGCCCGCTTCGCCGAGAAACTCGCGGTCATCGAAGGGCAACTCGGCCGGCATGCCCGGCCGGGCGGCACCACGACGGTCAGCGCGGGCTGAACCGGACGCCGTTCCCGAGAACGCGAGGACAGGGCCCGCAACGATCCCGATCGACCACTTCGAAAAGAAACTCTGGCCGATCCAGGAAATGCGGCGCAACATGGAATACCTCGATCTCTCGTCTTACGAGTACTTGGAGTTTCCGATTCCAATGTGCTCCATCGGCTGGCTGGGTCACGAACATGGCGTGCAAGACGCCGGTGCACCCCCTCCGGCGGCCACGGATCTGGAGCAGCTCAAAGCCGCTTCCTGGCCCGAGGTGAGCCTTACTCTCGGTTGGCACGAGTGCGAGTTCTGCCCCAAAGGTTCAACATTCAAAGGAAATGGAGAATATCATTACTATATGAAAAACGGCGATGTTTACTCCGCCCCGATGATGATTACGCATTACGTCGAGGAGCATGCATACCGACCACCAGTGGAATTTATGGAGCAATTGAAGGAAATCGGCGAATTGGACTGGGATTGGCGTGCGGAGCGTCTTGCCAAGATACTGCTAGACGAGTCCGAGGATCTGATCTCTCGATCCCGTGGCATTGTTGATCTCGCAAACTGGAAGGACTCCCGAACTCTAGACGCATTGAAACGTGCAGCCCAGGACGAAGAGCTGGCCGATATCGCGGGAGACGAAATCGGCCGCTCCTTGGGGCTGCTTCTGGACTGTGAGTTTGCGGCCGATCTTCACATCGAAGACTTTTCCGACTTTGTCAGGTTCGGAATCAGCCAAACCCGTCGCGAGGCGACTGTTCCAGGTCAGCCTGGAGTCTGCTGATACCGGCGCGCTGGACCTGCGATACCAGCCGCCTGCGCAGGGGCGAGGCATTCACCCAACCGGCCCGTGGCCCGTTCTCCAGAACAGACTTGGCCGGTCGGGCTCGACCCGCACCAAGACCCAGATCTTTCGGCTTGACGTCCTGGCAGGATGTTCGGGGCTATGCTCCGGCCCCATCGGGTACCGCGGCGGAGGGGGTGGCCGTGGGGGACGTGGTGATCCGGCCGGTGTCCCGGCAGGCGGCGCTGTGGCCGGTGTCGACCGGGCTGCTGGTGGTGTACGCCGTGGTCGGGTACCTCGTCGTGGCGCGCTACCACCTCGGCCTGGGGTTGCTGGTCGCGGCCGTCGAACTGGCGCTCGCCGGCGGGTCCCTGTGGGCGTTCGCGGTGGACCGTCGGCGCGGCATCGTGATGGACGGCGCGGGCGTCACCGTGACGGGCTGGGCCGGCGCCAGGACGCTGGCGTACGAGGAGATCTCGCACACCGAGGTGTTCCGCCGGCTGGGGTCGTCCCGGCTGGCGCTGCACCTGACCGACGGACGCCGGGTGGTGCTCGGCGCCCCGCGGGACGGCGGGCTGGAGCCGGACGCCCGGTTCGCCGAGAAGGTGGCGGCCGTCGAGGGCGAGATCGGCCGCCGCACCCGCCCGGTATCTGACGCCCCGCAGTGAGGTTCAGCGGGCGTCGACCGGATCGCCCACCGCGACCGTCCCCGGGACGCGGGGCACGGCGAGGCGGCCGAACATGACCCCGCAGCCGCCTTCGAAGGCCCGGGTCCGGTAGCGGGCGAGGGTGCGCAGCGGGTCGCGGCGGGTCTGCTCGCCGGTGCGCTGGTCGACGGTGGTGACGATGCACCTGGCGCAGGGGGCGACCAGGTCGATCACGGCGGTGCCGACGCGCAGGGTGGTGATGCCGTCCTCGCCGTAGGGGTCCAGGCCGCTCAGCACCAGGTTGGGCCGGAAGCGGTCCATCGGGACGGGCTCGGCCAGCCGCCCGTTCAGGTCGTCCAGGGAGGCTCGGGACAGCACCGACAGCGGGTACCCGTCGGCGAACCGCAGGGTGCCGTCGCGGCGCGTGGTGGGCCGCGTCCCGGTGAACCTGACCAGGCGGCAGGGGCGGCCGAGGAACGCGGAGAACCAGCCGGCGGCCTCGTCGCCCTGGTCCGTCCCCCGGCAGGGCCGGCCGTGCACGGTGACGTCGAGCGGCGGACCGTCCACCACCTCGTGGACCAGGGGCGTGACCTCGCCCGGGGCGTGGACGGTGAGCTTCGCCTCGTCGCGGGCCGGTTCGAGCGTCGCCAGCCGGGGGACCTCTCGCTGCGACAGGTGCCGCCGGTCGGGCCTGACCAGCATGAACTCGCGGTCGTGGCGGAACCCGGCCGGCGTCAGCCCGGCGGCGGTCAATGACGTGCCGGCCGCGCCCTTCAGCGGGTAGGCGGTCAGCTCGGCGACGGTGATCGTTGGCAGCGGGCCCATGACCGCACCGTACGGCCACCTCCCAGGGAAGGCCAGGGAAAGCGGCGTTACCTGACACGATCCCGTCAGGTATCAATCGGGGTGCGTCCCGCCCGCCCGAGGAGGATGATCGGCGGTATGGAGATCAGGCTCGCTCCGGAGCTCACGCTGTTCCTGCCCGCCCGGGACCGGAACGGCCCTGTGCGGGTGGACGCCGACGGCACGTCCTCCCTGGGGCACGTGGTCGAGGCGCTGGGGGTGCCGCTGCCCGAGGTGGGCCGCCTGGTCGTGGACGGGACGGAGGTCACGGCCGGCCACCGCCCGGCCGCCGCGGAGATCGTCCACGTGCACGCGGTGACCCGCCCGCAGCCCGCCCCGCCCCGGTTCCTGCTGGACGTGCACCTGGGCACGCTGGCCCGCCGGATGCGCCTGGTCGGCCTGGACACCGCCTACCACAACGACATGGACGACCCCGAGTTGGTCGTCCAGGCCAACACCGAGCGGCGGGTGCTGCTCACCCAGGACCGCGGCCTGCTGCGGCGCCGGGCCCTGTGGTTCGGCGCGTACGTGCGCGGCTCCCGCCCCGACGACCAGTTCGCCGACGTGCTCGACCGGTTCGCCCCGCCGCTGGCCCCGCGCACCCGCTGCACCGCCTGCAACGGCCTGCTCGACCCGGTCGCCAAGGCCGACGTCGCGCACCTGGTCCCCGAGGGAACCCGCCGCACCCAGGACGAGTTCGCCCGCTGCCGCGACTGCGACCAGGTCTACTGGCCCGGCGCGCACAGCGAACACCTGGAGTCGATCATCGCCGCGGCCCGCCGCACCGGTTCCTGACGGGGCGTCCCGCGGCTCCGCCCGCGCACCGGTCGCCGGGGACACCGGCACCGGACGGCGCGGCGCCCGGTGGAACGGCTCCGGTCCACGAAGGCGCGGCACCCGGCCGCCCGGCGCGGCGTCCGTCCTCCGCCGCGATTCCGGTCCGCGCGGGCGGGGCTCCGGAGACGACGTGTCGCGGGCGGGCGGCGTGCCGGCGTTCCGGTCCGTGCGGGCGGGGCGCCGGACTCCAACGACGAGGACCGGCCGCCGGGCCTGACCCCGGTTCGCACGGGCGGGTCGGCGCGGTGTCCCCCGCAGTGCCTCCGGTCCGCGCGGGCAGGAGGCCGTGGCCGCCTCCGTCCCGGGAGAGCCGCCATGGGACATGCCGTAGCCGGCCGCGCGCCCTGGCCGTAGCCGGACGCGGAAACCCCGTGGCCACGCGGGCGTCCCGTGCGATTCTTGGCGCATGGCGCACCCCCACGAGGAGCGGGAGAGCCCGCTGTCGGCCGAGGAGATCGTGCAGATCCAGCGCACCGCCGACCCGGCGCTGCGGAACCTGCGGATCACCCACGCCTACCACCTGCTCGCCGTGGGAATGGCCGGGGTCCTGGGCGGCCGGGACGCAACCTGGGGCCTCTTCGGCACGTGGGCGTCCCGGACGGCCGGCCGGTTCATCCGCGGCGAGCTGGGCCTGGGCGGGATCCGGCCGCTGCCCGGCCCGCTCCCGGCCTGGGCGGGCCGCTGGCTGCTGCACACCGTCGCCCCACACGTGGGCGCCAACGTGGCCGAGGGCAACCGGCTGGTCTTCGCGGAACTGGGCCCGCTGTTCCACACGACGATCACCGCGTACGCCGAGGAGACCGACCGGGAACGGGCGCTGGCCCGCGTCCTGGAGACGCTGACCCCCGGCCCGATCGAGACCGGCGGCCAGGACCTGCTGATCGCCGGGATGCGCTCCTACCACCGGGCGCTGTCGGCCCCCGGCCCCGCGGCGCGGGCGCAGGCAGTGCTACTGGCCAACCTGCAGATCAGCCTGCACGAGCAGACCCGCCTCCAGGAGGCGATCGCCGGTTCGCTCGCCCCGCCGCTGCGCGCCCCCTTCACCCCCGCCCCGGTGAAGGCCCTGGCGGCGCGCGTCTGGAGCCGGTTCGCCACCGGCCTGCTGATGGACCTGAACATGCCCGCGGCGGACTTCACCACCAGCCGCGTCCTGATCCCGCTGCGCCTGGGCCGGGACGTGGGCGGCGCGCACGGCTCCACCGACTACCCCGCCGACCTGGCCGAACTCGACGACGTCGAACTCAAGGCCCTGCTGTACGACCTTGACCGCACCCCCGACAGCCTGCTGGGCAGCGCCGCGACCGACTGGACCGTCCTGGCCGAGCGGCTGAACTACCTCGCCGACCTGTTCCGCCTCTGGCAACAGGACCCCTGCCTGCACCAGCCCCCCTTCACCCCCGAACAGTCGGCGGCCATCCGCTCCGGCCACATCCCGGGCGGCCCGCCGCTGTGAGCACCACCCGGTGATCCTTGAGGATTCGAAGTGCCATGGCCCCCTGGATCCTCAAGGATCACCCGCCTTGGGCGAGGAGCCCGGGCGGGGCTGGTGGTCGTCGTGTTCGGTGCAGTGGCGGACGATCTGTTCGGTGACTTCCACGGTGTCGTGCGGCGGGTGGGTGTGGGTGCTGTGGCCGGGGGTGCGGTAGGTCAGGGCGTCTGGGCGGATCCACACGTGCACACCCGGCCGGACGCACAGCACGGCCATCTGTGGGTGGTGGGCGCCGTGGATGCGGCCCAGTCCCCGGGCTGACAGCAAGGTGTGCATCCGGGTGGCGGTCTGGGTGGTGGCCTGGAGCGCGGGCGGGTGGGCCGGTGGCAGCCGGTGGGTTGGTAGGGGCAGGGTCAGATAGACCGCTTTGCCTGGTACAGGCCGGTCGCCCAGGCGGGAGCGGGTGCGGTGCACGCCCCATTGGCCGCCGTGTTCGGCGGTCAGGGCGTCCACCAGTTCCAGTCCCCGCCCGCCCTCGGCCTGTGCCGGCGGGCGTACCGGTGTGTAGGAGCGGTAGGCCAGCCACGGTGCGGCGTCGAACACCTTCACCACCACCTGGGGGCACGGCTTCCACCGCAGGTACGCCCACACCTCCGGCCACCCCGGCCCGCGCTCCCCGGCCGGCGCCCGCCCTGCGTAGGCGTGGCGGTGGACGTTGGTCGCCAACTCCGAGGCGACCACCGCCACGTCATAGGTCACCTCGGCGGGAAACCCCAGCCCACCGAACACCGACCTGACCACCGCCCGCGCGAACCCCGCCCCGGACTCATCCGGCGGCAACGCCCACACCGGAAACGCACCCGCACCCAGATGCCGCAGATCTTCTTCGACCATGGACCCGCCTCCATCCCCGGGCGGGAACCTCCCGGTTCTCCGCCCGTTGCCGTGACCAGAGATCTACGCTGTGTGCGCATCCGG
This sequence comes from Actinomadura craniellae, assembly GCF_003289645.1. Classification (GTDB taxonomy): domain Bacteria; phylum Actinomycetota; class Actinomycetes; order Streptosporangiales; family Streptosporangiaceae; genus Actinomadura_D; species Actinomadura_D craniellae. The sequence goes on from NZ_QLYX01000022.1 coordinate 102,325, forward strand.
CCACTGACATGATGAGCGTGCAAGTCGCATGACCTCAATGGGATTTGCATGATTGCCTGAACGAATTCGGCCAGCAACTCGGACTAATGCCTACATAGGAGGCATCACTTTCATGGCGGTCGTCTCCAGCCCCACCACCCGAGGCCGTCGCCTGGCCTTCGAACTCCGCAGGCTGCGCGAGCAGACCGGGCTGACCCCCACCCAGGCCGCCCGCCAACTCGGCTGGTCGCTGAGCAAACTCACCCGGATCGAGAAGGCCCAGACCCAGCCCAAGAGCACCGACATCACCGCCGCCCTCGCCCTGTACGGGGCCGACAGCGCCACCCACGCCTCACTCGTCCAACTCGGCAAGGACTCCTGGCGACGCGGCTGGTGGACCGCCTACGCCGACGTCTTCGCCGGCAGCATCGTCGCCCTCGAAGACGAAGCCGCCCAGATCACCGCCTGGGAACCCCAACTCATCCCCGGCCTCCTCCAAACCGAGGACTACGCCCGCGAAATCATGAACCTGCGCAACGAGGATCCCGCCGCCACCCACCGGCGCATCGTCGCCCGCATGAACCGCGGCATGCTCCTACGCCGCCCGAACGCCCCAAGATTCCACGCCACCCTCGATGAATCCGTACTCCGCCGGAACATCGGCGGCACCAAGGTGATGCGCAAGCAACTGACCGCGCTCCTCGAGGCCGCCGACCGACCCAACATCACCATCCAGGTCGTACCGTTCGACGCGGGCGCTCATCTGGGCATCGAAGGAGCGATGGAACTGCTCTGCTTCGCCGACGACGCCGAACTGGACGTCGCCTACGCCGAAGGACCGATGGGCGACATCTACCTCGAAAGTACAGAAGAGGTGACCCGCATTAGGCTGGCACTCAAGTCCGTCCACGACACCGCGCTGCCCCCGGACGAGTCACTACGCCTCATCGCCACACTCACCGGAAGATAACCCCGGCCCCAAGGAGTGCCGCCAACATGATCGACTTGTCACACGCCATCTGGCGTAAGTCTCACCACAGCGGCACCGGCGACAACTGCGTCGAACTAGCCGCCCTCCCCGGCGTCGTAGCCATCCGCGACAGCAAGAATCCCCAGGGCGGAACCCTCATTCTTACTAGAGAAATCTTCCGCATCTTCACCGAAACACTAAAAAAAACCTGAGGGCCCCACCCACTTAGAGGACAATGCCACTAAGTTAGGCATGTTGCGAGGACGCGGATGGTAGGCGGCTCATTGTGTCGAGTTCCGCGATGATGGGGTTTCTTGACGATATAAGCGTTGTGGCGACCTCGTTTGATCACGCGTGGGT
>NZ_QLYX01000023.1 GCF_003289645.1 Actinomadura craniellae
ACCTCAGAAACCCAACGCCGCCAAGCACTCCCCACCTGGCTCCACACCTACAACCACCACCGCGGCCACACCGCCCTGGACGGCCAACCACCCGCCAGCCGCGTCACCAACCTGTCAGGACAGAACAGCTAGTCGCGGGCCGGATCGAGCGGGGCCAGCAGGTCGTGCAGGGCCTCGAAGGTCCCCGGACCGGCCGCGAGGGTGAACTCCGGACCGGCCGCCGCCCCGGCCAGGCCGCCGACCCTTCCGCCGGCCTCCTCGACGATCAGCGAACCCGCCGCGATGTCCCAGCGCTGGGTACCGCGCTCGTAGTAGGCGTCGACCCGGCCCGTGGCCAGCGCGCACATGTCCACGCAGCAGGAGCCGCCCCGGCGGATGTCTCGGACCCGGGGCAGCACCTCCGTCAGCACGGCGGCCTGGTGCGCCCGGCGCTCGGCCGCGTACCCGAACCCGGTGGCTACCAGGGCCCGGTCCAGCGGCACCTCTGCGTTCACCCGCAGTTCGACGGTGCCGGTCGCGGTGTGCAGCAGCGCGCCGCGGCCGAGCGCCGCGGTGTACGTCTCGCCGCGCCGCGGCATCTCGATGGCCCCTGCGACGACGCGGCCGTCGACCTCGGCGGCGATGCTGACCGCCCAGTCGGGCAGGTCGTAGAGGTAGTTGACGGTGCCGTCGATGGGGTCGACGATCCACCGGACCCCGCTGCTGCCGCCGCTCGCGGCGCCCTCTTCGCCGAGGAAACCGTCGTCGGGCCGGACCGCGCGGATGCGTTCCACGATCAACCGTTCCGCCGCCTGGTCCATCTGGGTGACGACGTCGGTCGGGCTCGACTTGGTCAAAACGACGGCGGGGCCTTCGACGGGACGCTTGTCGATCAGCATGCGGCCCGTCTCGCGGGCTGTCGCCACGGCCAGTTCGAGCAACTCATCAGCCAGATTTGTCATGAGAAATCCCCCTTGGTCCGCACCACTCTCCCATGATCAGGAGGTGCGGCGGCAGCAGCCCGGGGAGCAGGAGTCCGGGCGCGGCGGCAACGTACCCGGTACCGAGCGGGGCACGCCGGGCGGCTCCGCCAGCAGCTCGCGGGCCAGCGCCACGAAACGCGGATGGGTACCCGGGGTGGGCACCCGGCGGAAAGCCAGGCCGAGCCGCGCGGCGAGCTCCGCGGCCTCCACGTCGAGGTCGTACTTGACCTCCATGTGGTCGGACACGAACCCGATCGGCACCACGGCCACAGCCGGTGTCCCGGCCGCGTGCAGCTTCCCGAGGTGGTCGAGGACGTCGGGCTCCAGCCAGGGCTGCGCGGGCGGGCCGCTGCGGCTCTGGTAGACCAGGTCCCACGGCGCGCCGGGCGCCGCCCGTTCGACGACGGTCCGGGCGACGGCGGCGAGCTCGGCGGCGTACCGCTGCCGGCCGGGCTGGTCCAACGGCACGCTGTGCGCGGTGAACACCAGGCGCGCGCCGGCCGGCAGCTCGGCCAGCGCGGCGCGGGCACCCTCGACGAACGGCTCGACGAAGCCGGGATGGCCGCAGTACACCCGGAGCTTGTCGATCTCCGGGGCCCCGGGCACCTCGGCCCGGGCCCGGTCGATGTCGTCGAGGTACTGGCGGCAGCACGAGTAGCAGCTGTAAGCGGACGTCACGAAGGCCGCGGCCCGGCGCACCCCGTCGGCCGCCATCTCACGCAGCGTGTCGGCCAGGTACGGGGTCCAGTTGCGGTTGCCCCAGTACACCGGCAGGTCGACGCCGTGCGCGGCGAAGTCGGCCTCGATCGCGGCCTTGAGCGCACGGCACTGCCCGTTGATCGGGCTGACCCCACCGAACCGGTGGTAGTGCTCGGCGACCGCGGCCAGCCGCTCGTCGGGGACGTTACGGCCGCGGGTGACGTTCCGCAGGAACGGCAGCACGTCGTCGGGCCCCTCCGGCCCGCCGAAGGACAGCAGCAACAAGGCGTCATGCGACGGCATGACTCCATCCAACCAGGCCCGCCCGGTGCCCCGTGCGCGGTGCCCCGTGCGCTCAGCGGTACCGGGTGGCGTACGCCCGGGCCAGGGCCAGCACCTTCTGCACGTACCAGTCGGCGTGGTTGTAGTGCCAGATCGCCTGATAGAGCTGGCGGCCCCCCGCGCCCGCTCCGGTGGCGCACAGGTACCGGGCGGCGGACGGCACCGCGTCGTAGGGGTTCATGATGTCGGCCCGGCCGTCCCCGTCGCCGTCCACCCCGTACGCCTGCCAGGTGGCGGGCATGAACTGCATCGGGCCGAGCGCCCCGGCGCTGGAGCGGCCGGCGTTGCGGCCGTGGTCGCTCTCGATCTGGCCGATGGCCGCCAGGACGGTCCACGACAGGCCCCGGCAGGTGGCGGCGGCCTTCCGATACAGGTCCAGGTAGCTGGAGCCGCCGGCGGAGGCCCGGTTCTCGGCGGCGTTCAGGTCGAGCACCTGCGCCGAGCCGCCGAGGACCCGCCGGACGGCCACCGCGAGCCGCCGCGGATCAGCCCCCGGCGCGTTGATCAGCACGGCGACCTCGGGGACCAGCCCGAGCCGCTCGCCGGTGCTCCGGCTCACCAGCACGTCGAAGCCGGGCATCCCGAGCGGGCCCGCGCCGCCCAGCCGCAGGTTCTCGACGTTCTTGCCGACCACCGGGTACTCCCAGCCGGGGCGCAGGCCCAGGGTCCGCGCGGCCTGGTCGGAGACGACGAGCTGGGCGCCGGCCAGGGCCGTCCACAGCTCGGACCGCTTGGCGGTGCCCGGTGGCGTCCACGACCGGAACGCGGCGGGTTCGACCGCGAACGCGTTGACCTGGCGGCCCTGCAACTGGACGGCCCCGGCCGCCAGCACCAGCACGTCCCTGACCTGGGGGATCCGGGCGAGCCGATGCGCCCGGGCCCGGCCGATCGGGATCTTGGTCACCGCCAGCAGGTCGGGTGGGACGATCCGGTGCAGCGGCGCGAGCTGCCCGCCGTCGGTGCCCACGTTGGTCACCGCGCCGGACGAGCGGGGCGCCGGGGCCGGCCGGGTGGCGCCGGGTGAGGAACCGGCGGTCACCGCCGCGATCACTCCGGACGCCAGCGTGGCGGCCACGGCGACCGCCAGGGCCGCCGCGAGCCGTCCGACGGTGGGGACGCGCGGTGCTCGTGCCACTTTCCCTCCCGGCCTCTCGTCTCGTCCCGGCCCGTCAGGGCCGGCGGGCCACCGGCCCTGGGACACCGGAACTACGGGTAACGTGCTCCGGGCATCGGAGGAAGGGGCCTCCGAACTGGGGATACGGGGAAAAACGGGTGGTCGGTCCGTACCGGGATCTGCTCGCCGTCCCCGGGGCGCGGGTCTTCGTCGCCGCGGGGTTCGTCGGGCGCATGTCGATGTCGATGTTGGGCATCGGCATCGTCCTCTTCGTCTCGGCGGTTACCGGATCGTACGGTATCGCCGGTGCGGTCTCGGCGGTCTGCGCCCTCTGCTTCGCCGCCGCCTCCCCCGTCATCGGGCGGCTCGCCGACCGGTACGGCCAGCGGCGGGTGCTGGTCAGGCTGGTGCCCGCGAACACGGCGAGCGCGGCCGTCCTGGTGCTCTGCGCCGAGTTCGGCGCCCCGGTATGGACGCTGTTCACGGCGGCCGGCGCGGTCGGCCTGACCTCCCCGTCGCTGGGCGCGATGGTCCGGGCCCGGTGGACGCACGCGCTACGGGCCCGGGCCGGCGGCCCGCCCCTGCACACCGCGTTCTCCTTCGAGTCGGTACTCGACGAGCTGATCTTCGTCACCGGGCCGGTTCTGGTCACTTTCCTGGCCACCCAGGTGCATCCGGCGGGCGGGGTGGCGGCGGCCAGCCTGTTCACGCTGGTGGGGTCCCTGGTGCTGGCCGCCCAGCGGCGCAGCCAGCCGCCGTCGCAGGGGGACGCGGGCGGCCGAGCCGGGACGGCGCTGGGCGTTCCCGGGGTGCGCGTGCTGGTGGTCGTCTTCCTGATGCTCGGCGCGGTGTTCGGGGCCGTCGACGTGACCGCCATCGCGTTCGCGGCCGAGGACGGCCGGCGGGAGCTGGCCGGGGTGCTGCTCGCGCTCTACGCGCTGGGCAGCGGGTCGGCCGCGCTGTGGTACGGCGCCCGGAGCTGGACGGTCCCGCTCGACCGGCGGTTCCTGGCGGGATTGCTGCTGATGGTCGCCGGGCTGGTGCCGCTGGCGCTGATCACGCGGCTGCACCCGATGATGTTCGTGATCTTCTTCTCCGGCCTGGCCATCTCGCCGACGATCATCCCGGGATACGGGCTGATCGAGCGGCTGGTCCCCGCGCACCGGCTGACCGAGGGGCTCACCCTGGTGTCGACCGCGGTCGGCATCGGGGTGGCGGTCGGCGCCTCGGCGGCCGGGCAGGTCGTCGACGCCCGGGGCGCCCACACCGCGTTCCTGCTCCCGCTCGCCGCGGGGGTGCTCGCGGCGCTGGTGGGGCTGGCCGGCCGGCGGACTCTGGCGATCAAGCAAACATGAATGCTTTTCACGATACTCGGGAGTAGAGTCCCGCCATGGCCCTCGTGAACAGGCGGACCGCGGCCGAGCGGACCTGGCGGAACTGGGCGGGCAACCAGCGAGCCGTCCCCCGGCGCGTCCTGACACCCCGCACCGTCGAGGAGGTCGCGGCCGCCGTCCGCGCGGCCGACGGCGGAACCGTGCGGATGACCGGCACCGGTCACTCGTTCACCGGTGCCGCGGTCGCCGAGGGCACCCTGCTGCGCCCGCACGGGCTGACCGCGGTGCGCTCGATCGACACCGCGTCCGGGCTGGTCACCGTGGAGGCCGGGCTCCCACTGCACGCGCTCAACCGGCTGCTCGACGACCACGGCCTGGCGCTGGCCAACATGGGCGACATCCAGGAACAGACCGTCGCGGGCGCCATCCAGACCGGCACCCACGGCACCGGGCGGGACGCCGCCGGGCTGGTCTCCCAGGTCGCCGCCCTGGAACTCGTCCTCGCCGACGGCTCGCCGGTGACCTGCTCGCGTGAGGAGCGGCCCGACCTGTTCGACGCCGCCCGGGCCGGGTTGGGCGCGCTCGGCGTGGTCACCGCGATCACCTGGCGGACCGTCCCCGCCTTCCTGCTGCGCGCGCAGGAGGAGCCGATGCGGTGGGACGAGGTCCTGGCCCGGCTGGACGAACTCGCCGCGGCCAACGAGCACTTCGAGTTCTACTGGTTCCCGCACACCGAGGGCTGCCTGACCAAGCGCAACAACCGGATCGAGGGCCCCGCCCGGCCGCTGTCGCGGGCTCGGCACCTGCTGGACGACGAACTCCTGTCCAACGCCGTCTTCGGGGCGGTCAACCGGACCGTCCGGCGGTGGCCCGGCGCCGTACCCGCCGTCAACGGCGTCTCGGCCCGGGCGCTGGGGGCCCGGACCTACAGCGACACCTCCTACAAGGTCTTCACCAGCCCGCGCCGGGTGCGGTTCAAGGAGCAGGAGTACGCGATCCCGCGCGAGGCGCTGGTGCCGACCCTGCGCGAGCTGCGCGCGCTGTTCGACCGGCGCGGCTGGCGCATCAGCTTCCCGATCGAGGTGCGCCTGCTGCCGCCCGAGGACGCCTGGCTGTCCATGGCCTACGACCGGCCCACCGCGTTCATCGCGGTGCACGTGTACCACCGCAACCCGCACCAGGAGTACTTCACCGGAGTGGAGGAGCTCATGACCGCGGTCGGCGGCCGGCCGCACTGGGGCAAGCTGCACACCCGCGACGCCGGTCACCTCACGACCGTTTACCCCCGGTTCGGCGACTTCCTGACGCTGCGCGACGAGCTCGACCCCGAGCGTCGGTTCGCCAACCCCTACCTGCGCCGGGTCTTCGGCGACTAGGACCGAAAGTCACCAACAGGCTGTCCGAAACCCGCTCCGCGGGCGGCCTAGCCCGGCCACAGGTGTCCCACCCGGCACAGGGAACCCAAGGGATTCACAAGAAACGGGCAGGCCAGCACCACTCACCCCGGTGAAACGGCAAGCTGGTCCGGTCGGCTCCGCAGCTATGAGGCACTGCGGGAGCGGCGATGTTCGGACATGCCGGGTACGGTGCTGGCAGCAGGCGTGTCCGGAGGGGAGACTTCGGGAAACCGGGGGGAAGGGCACGCATGCGCCCCGAGCCGTCGCAAGGACAGGGCAGGAAGGACACGCATGCAGGAGCTGCGCCTCGTCGCGGTCAGCGAGGACGGTACGTACCTCGTGCTGGCGACCGCGGGCCGAGGCACCCGGTTCACCCTGCCCGTCGACGACCGGCTGCGTGCCGCTGTACGTGGGCACTTCTCCCGCCTCGGCCAGTTCGAGATCGAAGTGGAGAGTCCCTTGCGCCCCAAGGAGATCCAGGCCCGGATCCGGGCCGGCGAGACCGCGGAGGAGATCGCCGAGTCCGCCGGCATCCCGGTGGAGCGGGTCCGCTGGTTCGAGGGCCCCGTGCTCCAGGAGCGCGAGTACATGGCGCAGCAGGCGCAGCGGGTCACCATCCGCCGGCCGGGCGAGTCCAGCCCCGGACCGCCGCTGGGCGAGCTGGTCGAGGAGCGGCTGGGCCGGGGTGGGGTCGACCTGGAAGAGGTCGAGTGGGACGCCTGGAAATGCGAGGACAGCACCTGGCGGGTACGGCTGTCCTTCTTCGACGAAGGCCGCCCGCACGCCGCCGAGTGGATGTTCGACCCGCGCCGCCGCCATCTCTCCCCGCTGGACGAGGTGGCAGCCAGGCTGTCGTCGCTGGACTGGCGCGAGCCCGCCGGTGACACCGTCACCCCGCTGCTGCCCCGGCGCCCCGCCATGAAAGTGGTGTCCGATGCCCGGGAGATCCCCGCCCCGCGCACCGAGCCCGACCCCACCGGCCGGCCCGGCGAGCCACGCCGCGAGTACATCGTCGAACGCGGCCGGATCGTCGACCCCCGGCCGCAGCCGCTGGGCCGGCCCGCCCGGCCCGTGGGCCCGCCGTCCCGGGAGGAGACGGCCCGGCTCGCCGAACGCGCCGCCTCCGTGGTGCGCCCGACCGAGCCGCCCCGGGAGATCCGCCCGGAACCCGCGGCCGTCACCGTGCCGCGCCCCGCCCCCGCCGAGCCGCCCGCGGCGCCACCTGCACCCGTGGTCGCCCGCCCGCTGCCGCCGGCCGCGGCGCCCGAAGCCGTCAAGGAGAGCACACCGGCGCCCGAACCGGCCGAGGGCGTCGCCGCCCGCCCGGCCCTGGAGCGGGACGAGCGTCCCGGCACCTCGGCCGGCGAGACCGTGCGGACCGCGGACGACGCCGCGGACGACTCTGTGGACTATTCCGTGGACGAGGCACCCGGCGCGGCCGACCCGCACGCGGACGACCCCGTCGAGGACGTGGCCGAGGGCTCCGCCGAGACCGAGCCGCCCGCCGCGCAGCGGCCCGAGCCCGATGACTCCGTCGCGGCCGAGGAGCACGAGGCCGGCCCGGCGGAGCAAGGCTCCGCCGACCCGGAACCGCCCGCCCCTGAGCCGCTTGCCCCCGAACCACCCGCCGCCGCGGCCCCCCCGGCCGAACCCGCGGCGGCGAAGCCCGCATCCCCGCCGGCCGAGCCGGAGCCCGAACTCCCGGCCGAGCCCGCCGCGGAGGATCCGGCGGCCGACGCCCCGGCCGCCACCACCCCCCCGAAGACTCCTGCGGCACCCGCCGCGGAGAACGAGGAGGAGGGTCCCGTGGCCCAGGCACCACCCGTCGAGGTCCCCACGCCCGCTCCGGCGGAGCAGCCGGCACCGCCCCGCCCGGCCACCGCCCCGGAGACGCGACGGCGGCCCGCCAAGCCCAAGTCCAAGCCGGTCCCCCGGCCCCGCCAGCCGGCGGCCGATCCGGGCGGCGAGACCGAGGCGGCCGAGACCGTGGCCCCGCCGCGGCAGCCGGCGGCCCGGGGCAACCGGCGCAAGGCCAAGAGCAAGCGCGCCTCGGTGCCTTCCTGGGACGAGATCATGTTCGGTGCGCGCCGCCCCGACTGACGTCCGGCCACCGAAGTTCAGGAGTTCAGGAACGGCCGCACCCAGGCCGGGGTGACCTCCTCCGCGAAGGCGACCGCGTCCTGCTCGGCCATGTCGATCGCCGGGTAGCCGCCCTCGCCCGCCCCGACCGCGACGACCAGCGTGGCCAGGCCCAACCGGCGCTGGAACAGCGTCTGCCGGAGCCGCCAGCCGACCACGGCCCGCCGCTCCACCACGGCCTGCCGCCGGCGCAGCGCCCCGGAGCGCACCGTCAGCCGGTCCCGGTCGAGGGCGTGCCCGAGCTGGTGGTAGCGGTCGGCGCCGAGCGGCACGGCGAGGATCATCAGGACGAGGCCGGCGCACGCCGCCCACGGCCGGCCGGCCAGCAGGGCGATGACGGTGAACGCCAGCGGCGGGATAATCGCCCGGACGACGCGGCGGCGCAGCGCCGCGGGCGGATGCGTCACCAGCGGGCCGGGCACCGTGCCGACCACCCGCGCGGCGACGTCCCGGGAGATCGTCACCGGCGCGGTGGGCAGCAGCCGGCCGCGCTGGGCCGCGTCGCCCAGCCCCGTCACCAGGGCGCCCAGCCGGGCCGCGCCGGCCAGCCGCTCCAGCGGGTTGTCGATCAGTTCGACCCCGCGGATCCGGCGGCGTTCCAACGAGACGGTGCGCCGGGTGAGCAGGCCGCGCTCGGCGATCAGTTCCTCGCCCCGGGCCCGCAGTGAGAAATCCCAGTTGAACAGGGCGAAAGCGATCACCGAACCGATCGGCATGGCGACCAGGAACAGCAGCGCCACCACCACGCCGACCGTGACGGGCAGCCCGAGCACGTCCCGGCCCAGATGCGACAGCCGGCGCTCGTCGATGAAGCCGAACTCGTCACCGAGGTTGTAGAGGGTGCCGAGCACGCTGCCGGCCACCGCGAACGGGGTGAGCAGGTAGGTCCCGCCCAGCGGCGCGTAGAGGTTCCAGCGGGGGGACGCCCGGGCGAGCTCGGTGTCGTCCGCGGGGGTGCGCCGCATCTCGGCCACGTGGCTGAGCAGCACCCGGCGCAACCGGTCGGCCTCCTGCCGGGAGACCGCGTTCAGCGTGCCGTCCCCGCCGTCCGAGCCGGCGTCGACGTGCACGACGGCCAGCCCGAGCAGCCGGTGCGGGAGCGTGGAGCTGATGTCGACGCCGCGGACGCGCTCCCGCGGAATGATCTTCACCGACCGGCCGATCAGCGCGCGGCGCAGTTCGATCCGGTTGTCGTGCACCGTGTAGGTGAACGTGGCCCACTTGACCAGGTGCAGGACGAGGCCGAAGCCGAGCCCCAGCAGGGTGAAGTAGAACGCGGTGGACAGCCCGCCGACCGCCAGCCCGGCGGCGCCCGCCACCAGCAGCGCGATCAGCTCGCGGATCGCTCCGACGAGGATGGTCAGCGGATGCAGCCGGATGGCGCGGCCGGTCATGTGGCGTCATCGCCCAGGGTGTGGGCGCGGTGCGCCAGCTGCTCCGCGAGCCGGGTGGCCAGATCCACCGGCAGGCCCGCGACCAGCGACGACCCGGCGTGCGAGGCGGTGTTGATCTCCAGCGTGGCCAGCCCGAGCAACCGTTCCAGCGGGCCCTGCCCGGTGTCGACCGTCTGGATGCGGCCGACCGGCACCAGCAGCCACTCGCGGCTGAACCAGCCGGTCCGGGTGTAGACGACGTCGGCGCTGATCTCCCAGCGGTGCACCCGGTACCGCCACACCGGGGCGACGGCGGACACCAGCAGCCCCAGCGCGGTGATCGCGATCGGCGGCCACCAGAGGCGGTCGGCCAGCCAGCCGGGCATGCCCGACCAGCCCGCGTCGGAGCCGGCCCACGCGGCGGCGCCCCAGACGACCGCGATGACCAGCCCCCAGGCCATCAGGTAGTCGATCGCCCAGTGCGCCATGGCCCGGGGCGACACCCGGTGCGCGGGCGGCCTGAGCCACGGCCCGGAGCGGGTCGCACGCTCCGGAACGGGCCGGACGGGCCGCTGCGCGGGCGGGCCGTCGTCGGCGGGCCGCGTCGAGGTCACCCTGTGAAGTCTAGATTGCCACGCCTACCTGGGCCGGAGCGCCCGGGCATCATGTCCGGGGACGGCCGGTTCCGCGGGTTCTGTCAGACCCCCGTGCAAGGGTGCCCGTGAGCCGCCGAGCCCCGCCGGCAGACCGCCAGGGGTATGTCAGCGCCCTGTCAGGGCACCGTCAACGTGCGGCCAGGGTCCCATCAGCACCGACCTGAAAACTGGATGCATTCCGCACCGTTCGCCGCCTAACGTGATGGGCCGCCCCCTCACCTCCAGCCGTCCGGTGTTCGCCTTATCAGGGAGAATTCATGACTTACGCCATCCAGGCCGAGGGCCTGGTGAAGCGCTTCGGCGAGACTCAGGCGCTGGCCGGGGTCGACCTGGCCGCCCGGACCGGCACGGTGCTCGGGGTGCTGGGCCCGAACGGGGCCGGGAAGACCACCGCCGTCCGGGTGCTCGCCACCTTGATCCGCCCCACCGGGGGCACCGCGACCGTCGGCGGGTACGACGTCGTCAAGGACGCGCACCGGGTACGCCAGCTGATCGGCCTGACCGGCCAGTACGCGGGCGTCGACGAGATGCTGACCGGAACCGAGAACCTGCTGCTGATCGGCCGGCTGCTCGGCCTGTCCCGGCGCGGTTCCCGGGCGCGCGCCGAGGAACTGCTCAAGCGGTTCGACCTGTGGGACGCCCGCGAGCGGGCCGCCAAGACCTACTCCGGGGGCATGCGCCGCCGGCTCGACCTGGCGGCCAGCCTGGTGGGCCGGCCGCAGATCCTCTTCCTCGACGAGCCGACCACGGGGCTCGACCCGCGCAGCCGGGGCGGGTTGTGGGACATCGTCCGGGGTCTGGTCGGGGACGGCGTGACCGTCCTGCTGACCACCCAGTACCTGGAGGAGGCCGACCAGCTCGCCGACGAGATCGTGGTCATCGACCACGGCCGGGCGATCGCCAAGGGCACCCCCGACGAGCTGAAGACGCACGCCGGCGGCCAGGTGCTGGAGGTCCGGCCGGTCACCTCGGCCGACGAGGTGACCGTCGCCAGGGTCGTCGGCGATCTGGTGGGCGCCCCGCCCGAGGTCCGCGACGGCCTGGTCAGCGCGCCGATCGGCGACCCGGCGGTGATGCCCGCCGTGGTCCGCCGGCTGGACGAGGCGGGCGTGACCGTGGCCGAGCTGTCGCTGCGCAAGTCCAGCCTCGACGAGGTGTTCTTCGCGCTGACCGGCCACCGCGCCGAGACCGACGAGACCGACGGCGCCGCCCCCGAAGACACCGCCGAGGGCGAGCGCGGGCTCGTCCAGGAAGGAGCCGCCCGATGAGCGCCGCCACCACGGTCCCCGCCGCGCCCCGGCTCGACCGGCGGGTGTCGCCCGCCACCACCGGCCGCAACGTCCTGACCCTGACCTGGCGCAGCCTGGTCCAGATCAAGCACAACCCGATGGAGCTGATCGACCTCAGCATCCAGCCCCTGATGTTCGTGCTGCTGTTCGCCTACGTCTTCGGGCCGGCGATGGCGGGCAGCGTCGAGGCGTACCTGCCGATCGTGATCCCGGGCATCATCGCGCAGAACGCGCTGTTCGCCACGATGAGCACCGGCTTCGGGTTGAACATCGACATCACCAAGGGCATCTTCGACCGGCTGCGCAGCCTGCCGATCTCCCGGATCGCGCCGCTGGCCGGGCGCATCATGGCCGATACGGTCAAGCAGGCGTGGTCGATGGCGGTGCTGCTGGCGGTGGGCTACGCGATCGGGTTCCGGATCGAGACCGGGATCGTCGCGCTGGGCGGGGCGTTCCTGCTGCTGCTGGCGTTCGCGATGCTCGTCTCCTGGTCCTCGGTGCTCATCGGGCTGTCGGTCAACGAGCCGGAGAAGGTGCAGATCTTCGGATTCGTGATCATCTTCCCGTTGAGCTTCCTGAGCACCGCGTTTATCCCCCGGCTCGACGGGATCCCCAGCGGGCTGGCGTTCGTCATGCGCAACAACCCGGTGACCCACCTGGTCGACGCGGTCCGCGGGCTGCTGGTGGGCGGCCCGGTGGCCGAGCACGCGGCCCTCGCCCTGCTGTGGGGGGCGCTGATCGCCGCGGTGTGCATCCCGCTGTCGATCCGCCAGTTCCGCCGCCGCGTGTGAAGCCGCTGCGGGACGTGCCGGGAGGTGACGGGGCCGGGCGCGGTCACCTCTTGGCGCGTCCCGGGTCCGGCCCCGCCGCGGTCGGTGCGGGCCGGTCGGCCGGGCACTCGACACCGAGGCGGGCCGGCACGTCCTCGGACGCCGTCGCGCGCCCCCGGGCGTACGCGGCCGCGTAGCCGTCCGGGCCGAGGGCGGCACGGGCCTCCTCGGCCAGGCGCACGGCGTCCGGCGACGACCGGTCGGGCATCCCGCGGAGCGCGTCGGAGCAGCCGAGCAGTTCGGCGCACTCCGCCGGGTCGCCCGCACGCATCGCCAGGTCGGCGAAGCCCACCACCGTCTGCGCGACCACCGGCGAGTCCTCCGACGCGATCGCCGCGCGCATCGCCTCGGCATGGCGGGCGCGGGCCCGCTCCAGGTCGCCTCGGCCGGCGTCCAGCAATCCCTGCGCCGAGATGATGATCGCCCTGAATTGGGGCGGGGCGTGTGGCCGGCCGTCCGTGCCCCCCACCAGTTCCAGGGCCCGGTCGAACCGCCGGCCCGCCTCGGTGAGGTCGCCCAGCCGCCGGGCGAACTCCCCGTACGCGTACTCCGCACCGGCCAGGGCCTCGATCGACCCGGTCCGCTCGGCGCTCGCCCGGACCGACTCGACCAGTGCGAGGGCACGGTCGCGCTCCCCCAGCAGCCACAGCTCGTAGGCGTTGCGCACGTGGATGTGCGGCGAGTTCTCCCTGGTGCCCAGCTCGGTCAGCAGCCGGGACGACTCCGTGTAGAGATCGACGGCCGTCCGCCGCTCGCCCCGCCAGCTGGCGACCTCGGCCAGCGAGGACAGGGCGAACGCCAGCCCCCAGCGCTCCCCCAAGGCCAGGAACCGCTCCCGGGCCGCGGTGTAGTGCGCCTCGGCCTCCTCCGCCAGACCCTCGTTGATCATGGCCAGCCCGTACAGCAGCCGGGAGAAGGCGCGCACCCAGACGTCGGGGTCCTCGAACAGGGGGACGAGCGCCTGCCCGGTCCGCCGCCACCCGCCGGCCTCGTAGATCAGGCACAGCGGTTCGAGCAGCCGCAGCAGCGGGTGCGACGTCCCGGCGGCGCCGTCCAGGGACTCCACGACCTCCTGTGCGGCCCGCAACCAGTCGCCCGCCCGGTCGAAGCGGCCCGTGCCCTCGATGGCGGTCAGCGCGCTCACCATGTAGGCCAGGGCGGTGGCGCGATCCGCGCCGAGATCGGGCCGGGCCAGCGTGGCGTCGGCGAGTTCCCCACCCTCGGTGAGGTGCCCGCGCAGCAGCCAGTACCAGCCCAGCGCGGCCACCAGCCGGACGGCCGCGGCCGTGTCGCCGGCCGCGAGCGACCGGCGCAGCGCCCCGTGCAGGTTGTCGTGCTCGGCCGACAGCCGGTCCAGCCAGGCGAGCTGCTCCGGGCCGCGCAGCCGGGGCTCGGCGGCCTCGGCCAGGGCGGTGAAGTGGGCGGTGTGGGCGCGCCGCGTCCGGTCGAGATCACCCGCGGCCTGCGCCCGGTCCAGCCCGTAGGCGCGGAGCGTCTCCAGCATCCGGTAGCGCGGCTCCTCCGCGGGCTCGGCGTCGCCGGTCACGGTCACCAGCGACTTGTCCACCAGCGCCGCGAGGGTGGCCAGGACGTCCGCGGCGGGCAGCCCCGGCCCGGCACAGACCGCCTCGATCGCCGCCACGGTGGCGCCGCCGGAGAACAGGGAGAGCCGCCGCCAGAGCACCTGCTCGGCGGGGTCGAGCAGGTCCCAGCTCCACTCCACCGTGGCGCGCAGCGTGCGGTGCCGGGGCAGTGCGGTGCGGCTGCCCCCGGTGAGCAGCCGGAACCGGTCGTCGAGCCGGCCGGCGAGCTGCGCGGGGGTGAAGGCGCGCAGCCGGGCCGCCGCGAGCTCGATGGCCAGCGGCATCCCGTCCAGCGCCCGGCAGATCGCCGTCACCGCCGCAGCGTTGGCGTCGGTGACGGCGAAGCCGGGCTGCACGGCGGCGGCCCGGTCGGCCAGTAGCCGCACCGCGGGAGAGCGCAGGGCCGCCGCGGCGTCGGCGCCCTCCGGCGGGGACGGCAGCGGCTCCACCGGCCACAGCGCCTCCCCCGGGACGGCGAGCGGCTCCCGGCTGGTGGCCAGGATCCGCACCCCGGGACAGGCGGCGAGCAGCCGGTCCGCCAGGTCCGCCGCGGCGTCGACCAGATGCTCGCAGTTGTCCAGGAGCAGCAGCGCGCGCCGGGTCGCCAGCGCCCCGGCCAGCCGGGCGAGGGGCCCGGGGCCCTCGGCGGACCGGCCTCGGGGGGCGGGCACCGGCGGCGCGTCCCGCAGTCCGAGGGCGGTGAGCGCCGCGTACGGCACCTCGGCCGGGTCGGTGAGGGGGGCCAGTTCCACCAGGTGGACCCCGTCCGGCGAGCGGCCGGCCAGCCGGTCGACCGACTCCAGGGACAGCCGGGTCTTGCCCGCCCCGCCGGGCCCGGTGAGCGTCACCAGCCGTGTCTCGGCGAGCAACCCGACGATCCGGTCGATCTCGTCCTCGCGGCCGACGAAGCTGGTGCGCCGGGGCCGCGGGCCCGGGGCGTCCGCGGGTGGCGGGACGGGCTCCTCGTCCCGGAGCAGCGACAGGTGGACGGCCCGCAGTTCCGGGGACGGGTCGGCCCCCAGGGCGTCGGCGAGCGATCGCCGGGTCTCCTCGTACACCGCCAGCGCCTCCGCCCGCCGCCCGGCGGCCCGCAGCGCGCGCATGAGCTGGCCGCGCGGCGGCTCCCGCAGCGGGTCGGCCGTGACGAGGGCGCTCAGCTCGGGGATCAGCTCGGTGTGCCGGCCGAGGGCCAGGTCGGCCTCGATCCGCCGGTCCAGGGCGGCGCGGCGCAGCCCGTCCAGCCGGGCGATCGGGGCCGCCGCGCACGGCAGGTCGGCCGCGTCGGCGAGGGCGGGGCCGCGCCACAGCCCGAGTGCGGCGCGCAGCCCGTCCGCCGTCGTGGCCGGGTCGGCGCTCGTTCGGGACCGCTCCACCCGGGTCTCGAAGTCGAAGGCGTCCACGGCGGCGGGCGGGACGGCGAGCCGGTAACCGCCGGCCGTGGACGCGACGCGGTCCCGCCCCAGCAGCGCGCGCAGCCGGGACACCAGCGACTGCAGCGCGTTGGCGGCGCCCGCCGGGGGGTCGCCCGCCCAGAGGTCGTCGATCAGCTGCTCGGCGGGCACCGGGCGGTCCGCCCGCAGGGCGAGCAGGGTCAGCAGGGCGCGCAGCCGGGGTCCGCCGATCTCGACGGGCCGGCCGTCCGCCCGCACTTCCAGCGGCCCCAGAATCCCGATCCGCACCCGCCCATTGTCCCCCGCCCGCTCCGCCCGCGGGACGCCGTGTGCGGGCGCCCCGCGGGAGCGGGTCAGGCGGCCGTGGAGTCCGATCGCGCCTCGGTCCGGGTGTCCGTCCGGCTGGCGAGCTCGAACTCGGCGCGCGGCTGCTCGATACTGCCCAGCGAGACGGTCTCCCGCCGGAACACCAGGGCCAGGGTCCAGTCGGCCAGCACCCGGACCTTGCGGTTGAAGGTCGGCACCCGCGAGACGTGGTAGCTGCGGTGCATGAACCAGGCGGCCAGGCCACGGACCTTGATGCCGTAGACGTGCGCGACGCCCTTGTAGAGGCCGAGGCCGGCCACGGAACCCACGCTGTCGTGGACGTACGGCTTGAGCGACTTGCCGCGCAGCGACCGGACGATGTTGTCGGCCAGCACCTTCGCCTGGCGCACGGCGTGCTGCGCGTTCGGGGCGCAGAACTCGGCGTCGCCGGCCAGGTCGGGCACGGCGGCGTTGTCGCCGGCCGTGTAGGCGCGGACCACGCCCTCGATCGTCAGGTACTCGGTGGCCTTGACCCGGCCGCGCTCGTCCAGCGGCAGGTCGGTGTTACGCAGCACCGGAGCCGCCTTGACGCCGGCGGTCCAGACCAGCGTGCCCGCCTCGAACCGCGACCCGTCCGACAGCTCGACGACCTCGTCGACGGCCGAGTTCAGGTAGGTCTTCATCTTGACGTCGATGCCCCGGCCGCGCAGCTGCTCGGCGGTCCAGCGGCCCATCTCCGGCCCGACCTCCGGCAGGATCTTGTCGGCGGCCTCGACCAGGACCCACCGCATGTCCTCGACGTTCACGTTGCGGTGGTAGCGGACGGCGCTGCGGGCCATGTCCTCCAGCTCGGCCAGCGCCTCGACGCCGGCGAACCCGCCGCCGACGAACACGAAGGTGAGCGCCTTGCGGCGGAGCTCCTCGTCGTCGGTCGTCTCGGCGATGTCGAGCTGTGCCAGCACGTGGTTGCGCAGGTGGATGGCCTCGCCGATGGTCTTGAACCCGATGCCGTGCTCGGCCAGGCCGGGAATCGGCAGCGTCCGGGACACCGAGCCGGCGGCCATCACCAGGTAGTCGTAGGAGATCCGCTTGGGCGGGCCGGCCACGGGCTGCACGATCGCCCAGCGCTCGGCGTGGTTCAGCTCGGTCACCCGGGCGTTGAGCACCGTGCATGCGGGCAGCACCCGGCGCAGCGGGGCGACGACGTGGCGGGGCGAGACGTTTCCGGCGGCCGCCTCAGGCAGGAACGGCTGGTAGGTCATGTACGACTGCGGGTCGACGACGGTGATCCGCACCTCGTCGCGCCGGAGCTCGCGACGCAGCTTCTGCTGCAGCCGGAGCGCGGTGTACATGCCGACGTAGCCGCCGCCCACGATGAGGATGTGGGGAGCGCCGGTGGGGTCCTGGGCTTTTCTGGCCATGACGGGCTCCTAGGTCACGGGGTCACGGTCCACTGGCTTGTGAAGACATTCACAAGCTACCCGACGGAACGCTCCCACACCAATCGAAAGTCATGGAAGAACATGATTAGTTCTCGTTACAGCAAGATCGACCACGACTTGCCAAGTGAATTACGCCACTTCTTTCCATTAATTACCCCATTCGGGAACATAACGACCATGGTCAGGATCACAGCGAGCGAACCGGGCAGCGGGCAGGCGCCGGGGAAAGGACCCGCTCTCCCCTGCCGACGGCCTAGGGTGGGGCCTCGAGATACGAGGGGCGCAGCGGAGCGTTATGCGATGAAGAGCACACACCGGCGGTCGGTTCGGCGGTTCCGCGGCGCGGCCGTGGCACTGCTGGCCGCTTCGGGTCTGGCCGGTTGCGGCCTTCCCGGACAGACCAATACCAGCCCCGAGCTGGCGGAGTGGTTCACCGTGACCAGCCCCGCCTTCCGCGATGGCACCGTTCTGCCCGCCCGCTTCGTCTGCGCGACCTACCCTGGGGGGGAAGGCAAGACGCCGCCGCTGCACTGGTCCGGCACCCCGGCATCCACCAGGGCGTTCGCGATCGTCGTGGACGATCCGGACGCACCGGAGGGCGCCGCCGTCCTCTGGGTGATCGCCAATCTCGGCGGAACGACGACCTCAATCGTCGAGGGCGCCCGGCCGGACAATACGGTCGAGGCACTCAATACAGATGGCAGAGTGGGGTACCGGGCACCTTGCCCGCCCAAGGGGGAACGGAACCGCTACCGGTTCACCGTCTACGCCTTGAGCGAGCCGGTGCCGCTGACCCGGGGGGCCCCGCTCAAGCAGGCCCTGGGCACAATCGCCAAGCACACCGTGGGGCGAGGCAGGATCACCGGGAACTTCGGAAACGGCTAGCCGGGACCGGCCGGCCGACGAGCGAGGGGGGTGCACGGGTTGACCGCACCGGTTGATCATTCGCACCCCACATGGGGATAGATGTCAGCGAATGGTGTGACAAGGGTCATAGTGGTCGGCGACAATCAGTCTCGGTCTTCGAAGACTGGGCGCCGGCCGCTGGCGATAATCCGTACGAGACCGCGAGCCGCGCTGGCGACACACGCTGGGCCATGGCATTGGGTGGTGCAATGACTGTCATCGTCGTCCTCGGCCTGATCGTGGTCGTGATCCTCGTAGTGGTCCTGGTGGCCCTCGGCATGCGCGCGAGCCGGGCCGGCCGCGACGACTCCGACCCCTGGGCGGAGGACGACCCGCAGATACAGATGCAGCCACGGGGCCGGCGCGGCGCCGTCGACGACCACTACGACGACGGCTACGCCGACGACCAGTACGCCGGTGAGCAGTACGCCGGTGAGCAGTACGGTGGCGAGCAGTACGGCAGTGAGCAGCAGTACGCGGCCGACGGCTACTCGGACGGTTACACCGACGGGTACGCCGAGGGCCACCAGGACCCCGCCGGCTACGAGCGGCGGGTGGCCGGCGGTCCGCTGGCCGCACCCACCCCACCGCCCGCGCAGGCGTCCCGGCGGGGCGGCGGCGCCCAGAACAGCGACGAGATGGGCGACGACGAGTACTGGTCGACCATCACCTTCGACAAGCCCAAGTTCCCCTGGCAGCAGGACTCCAAGCAGGAGCGCAGCGAGGCCGAACTGGCCGCCGACCCGCTGCGCGAGCAGCCCGTCCTCGACCAGCAGCCCGAGCCGCCGGCCCGGCACCCGGAGCCCCCGCACGCCGTGCCGACCCAGCCCGTGCAGATGAACGGCGGCCCGATGAACATCCCGGGCCAGCCGCCCGTCCCGCCGCCGTCGTCCTTCACCGGCCCCGGCCAGCCCGACCTGTCGCCCGGCTACCGGCCCGACCCGCTGAGCCCGCCCGAGCCCGCCCCGATGCCCGCGGCCTTCGAGGCTCCGGCGCAGCAGCCCCCGGCCCCCTACCGCAACGACGCGCCGCTGGGCGAGCCCTCCCTCGGCGGCGGCCCCGGCCCGCTGCTCGGCGGCGGCCCGGCGATGTCGCCCCCGCCGCCGCCCACCCGGCCCGAGCCGGTGGACCCGCTCCTGCCCCCGGCGCGGCCCGAGCAGCCCTCCTACTCCCCGCCGGAGCCCGCCTACTCCCCGCCCGCCCCGCCGGAGCCCGCCTACGGCGGCTCGCCGGCCCCGGGCGGCAGCGACACCGACGGCCACCGGCTGCCGACCGTCGACGAGCTGTTGCAGCGCATCCAGTCGGACCGGCAGCGGACCACCCCCGACCCCTCCTCCTACGGCGGCTCCAGCCCGCTGAACGACCCGCTGAACGACCCGCTCAGCACCAGCAACGACGCCCCGTCCTACGGCTCGCCTTCCCCGTCGTCCTGGTCTCCGGGCGGCGGCGGCACCTCGGGCTACGGATCCGACTCCCTGCCCGGCTCCGGTGAGCCCGGCGGCTACTCCGGCGGCGGGTACGGCGGCGGCCAGTCCAGCTCCGGCTACTCCACCGACGGGTATCCCACCAGCCCGGCCTACGGCGCCGAGACGACCCGCTACGACGACCCGCTGAGCACCGGCCCCACGGGCGGGCGCGACTCCTACGACTCCTCCTACGGTTCCTACGGCGGGTCGAGCGAACCCGCCGCCCCCGCCCCGCCGCTGTCCGGCAACTACTCCGACTTCAGCGGCAGCAGCTACGGCGCCCCGGCCGGCCCCTCCTCCGGCGGGTACGGCGGCGACACCGGCCAGCAGCAGGGCGGCTACGGCGGCTACCCGCCCCCGGGCGGTGGCGAGCAGCCGGCGGGCTACTCCACCGGCGAACAGCCTGGTCAGTACGGTCAGGGCGACCAGCAGCGCCCGGTCGACGACTGGGACACCTACAACAACAATCGTTACCGAGGACGGTGACTCTCCGCGCGCGCGTCGTCGCGCCCTGATCAGTCCCATCTGATTCGATACGTCAGGTGACCATCCGAACACCTGACGTGTCTAACTTGCGCTGCGATCTGCCGGCTTCCTTCGTCGTCTTCCTCGTGGCGATCCCACTCTCCCTCGGTATCGCGGTCGCTTCGGGCGCACCGCTCGCCGC
The DNA here is from genome assembly GCF_003289645.1 of Actinomadura craniellae. Lineage (GTDB taxonomy): Bacteria > Actinomycetota > Actinomycetes > Streptosporangiales > Streptosporangiaceae > Actinomadura_D > Actinomadura_D craniellae. The sequence goes on from NZ_QLYX01000023.1 coordinate 19,897, forward strand.
CGGGCTCATCGCCGCCATCGTCGGCGGGATCATCGCCGGGGCGGTCGGCGGCTCGCCCCTGATGGTCAGCGGGCCGGCCGCGGGCCTGACCATCATCGTGGCCTCGCTCGTCCAGACCTACGGCTGGCGGGCCACCTGCGCCATCACCTTCCTCGCCGGGCTGCTCCAGCTCGCGCTGGGCGCCGGCAAGGTGGCCCGCACGGCGCTGGCGGTCTCCCCCGCCGTGGTGCACGGCATGCTCGCCGGGGTGGGCGTGGTCCTGATCCTGGCCCAGATCCACGTGGTGTTGGGCGGGTCGCCGCAGCATTCCGCGGTGGCCAACCTCCAGGAACTGCCCGGCCAGCTGGTCGGCTCGCACTCCCACGCCGTGATGATCGGCGTGCTCACCGTCGCCGTGCTGCTGGCCTGGGACCGGCTGCCCGGCCGGACGAGCGACGGGAACGTGCTGCGCTGGGTGCCGGCGCCGCTGCCGGCCGTCGTGGTCGCCACGCTCGCCGCCTGGTGGCTGGGCTGGGACGTGCCCCGGGTCGACCTGCCCGACTCGCTGCTGGACGGCTGGCAGCCGCTCGCACTCCCCGAGGGGACGCTGCCCGGCCTGGTCGGCGCCGTGGTCTCGGTGGCCGTGGTGGCGGGCGTGGAGTCGCTGCTGTGCAGCGTGGCGATCGACCGGCGCCGGCCGGAGGGGGTGCCGAGCAGCGATCTCGACCGCGAGCTGATGGGCCAGGGCGCGGCCAACACCGTGTCGGGCCTGCTCGGCGGCCTGCCGATCGCGGGCGTGATGGTGCGCAGCACGGCCAATGTGGAGGCCGGCGCCCGGTCCCGCGCGTCGGCCGTCCTGCACGGCGGCTGGGTGCTGGTGCTGGCGCTGCTGTGCGGGCCGGTGATCGAGCTGGTGCCGCTCTCGGCGCTGGCGGGGCTGCTGGTCGTGATGGGCGTGAAGATGCTCGACACCACCCGGCTGCGTGATGTCCGTCACCACCGGGAGGCCCCGATCTACTTCATCACCCTCGCCGGAGTGGTGCTGCTGGGGCTCGGTGAAGGGGTGCTGCTGGGCATCGGAGTGGCCGCCTGGCTGGCACTACGCCGGCTGGCCCGGCTGTCGGTGGAGGTCGAGGAGGGGCCCGGACCCTGGCACGTCGTGGTCACCGGCTCCCTGACCTTCTTGGCCGTTCCGCGGCTTCTGCGGGTTCTTCAGCAGGTTCCTCCGGGTAAGACCGTGGACGTTGACCTGCATGTCGACTTCATGGATCACGCCGCCTTCGAGGCCCTGCACGACTGGCGGGTGGCCTACCAGCGGCTGGGAGGCCGGGTCGACATCGATGAGACGCACGAGAGTTGGTATGAAAGAGCCGTGACTGGCGAAATGTCCCCCGCGCGTAAGTCGCCCCTGCCTGTCCGCTGGTGGGCACCTTGGGCGAATCGTCGTCGTCAGGTCTCGACCAACGAGCCCGACGCCTCCGGCATGTCCCCGAGCGACCTCCTGCTCGCGGGGGTACGCGAGTACCACGACAGCACCGCCCGGCTGGTCCGGCCCATCATGGCCGAGCTCGCCTTCCAGCAAACCCCGGAGCACCTGTTCATCACCTGCGTCGACTCCCGGGTGGTGCCCAACATCATCACCGCCAGCGGGCCCGGCGACCTGTTCATCCTCCGGAACGTCGGCAACCTGGTGCCCCGGTTCGACTCCCGGCTGCACGACGACTCGGTGGCGGCGACGATCGAGTACGCGACCAACGTGCTCAACATCAACACCATCACCGTCTGCGGCCACTCCAACTGCGGTGCCATGGCGGGGCTGCTGGCCGGCGGGTCCGAAATCGAGCACCTGCCGGGGCTGTCGCGCTGGCTCAGGCACGGCAACCACAGCCTGGCCCGCTTCCTCGACACTCCCCCCGGCGAATCGGGCGAGGACCCGGACGGGGAACTGTCGCCGCTGTCGCGGCTCTGCCGCATCAACGTGATGCAGCAACTCGACAACCTCCTCACCTACCCGTGGCTGCGCCGCCGGGTGGAGGCCGGGAAGGTCGAGCTCACCGGCCTGTTCCTGGAACTGGAGACGGCCCAGGTGCACATCCTCGACCCGACGGCCGGGCGGTTCGTCACCGTCCCGAGCCAGGTCCCGGACCAGGCCGAGGAGGGGACCCCGGGCCCCGGCACGGCCGTTCCGGATCGGCACTGACCCGGTGCCGGAGCGCGGGCCGGGACGCGGCCCGCGCTCCGGTCACTCCCGGTACGCGGCTCCCACCAGGGTGAGCTCCTCCTGGGGGCCTCGGGTGTAGACGCCGGTCACCCGGCGGGCCCGGCGGGCCCCTCCGCTGGACGCCGGCAGGAAGAGCGAGTCCCGGCGGCTGGCCCGCGCGAACTCGACGAGGTAGGCGAAGGACGCCAGCAGGATGACGATCGAGATGACGGCGATGAGCATGAACATGGTCGCTCCTCCCTGCCGGGCCTCGACCGGGGAGCCTTCTGCCGTCCCGAGGACTCCGGCACACCATGAACGGTAGGAGCGTTCTTGCTGCGCCTTTGTGTCGCCTGACCTGAAACTCCCATGATTTGGGACGTCCAGCGGGAAAATATCCGGTGACCGGCCGGAGTCGGGACGCGACGCGTCAGGCGGTCACCGCCGCTCCGCCAGCGCGGCGGCCAGCGCGGCCTCGATGACCTGGGCAGAGACCCGGGCCACCTCGTCGGGGGTGCGCCCGAAGTCGCCGGTGAGGGACTGCGTGGTGAACCCCGACAGGTGCACCGCCACGGTGTCGGCCAGCCAGGCGGGCGGGGCTTCCTGCCCGCCGCGGGCCTGCCACAGGCGGGAGGTGACGGCAGCCGCGGCGGCCTTGCGGCTCTCCCTGCGCTCAGCGGCCGCCGCGGCGAGTTCGGCGGGAAGGTCGTCGGGCTGGAGCGCGGCGAGCTCCCAGTAGATGCGGCCGTTACGGGCGTTGAGCCGGTGGACGACGAGCAGCAGGTCGAGCAGCCAGACCCGCAGGTCGTCCCCCTCGGGCGGGGGCGGGACCTGGAGCGCGTAGGTGCGCACCCCCTCCTTGATCGCGGCGGCGAAGAGGCCGTCGCGGGTGGCGAAGTGGCGGAACACCGTGCGCCGGTTGACGCCGGCGGCCTCGGCCACGTCGTCAACGGTCGCGGCGAGGCCGCGCCCGGCGAGCACCTTCTGGGCGGCGCGCAGGATCCGCGACCGGGCGATGTCGCGTCGTTCGTCGGCGAGCGACGGGGCGATCGCGGAGTCATGGGTCACCCGTGAATCGTACCGGCGGCACTTGCCGGTGTCACTCATGGGTGACATGCTGACACCGCTGCGGGGCAGACGCTGCAGCGAAGACCCTTCGGAGCGTGCATGACCGGCACCGGCCACCCCACCCGACCCGACGGCACCCCCATCGACAAAGAGGCCCTGCGCCGCCGCTACCTGCGGGAACGCGACAAACGGCTCCGACCCGACGGCAACGACCAGTACCTCCAGGTCACCGGGCGGCTCGCCCACTACCTCGAAGACCCCTACACCCCGAGAACCGAGCGGGAACCGAAGACCGACCACGTGACGGTCGCGTTCATCGGCGGCGGCTTCGCCGGGCTCGTCACCGGGGCGCGGCTGAAGGAGGCCGGCGTCGGCGACGTCCGCATCATCGAGAAGGGCGGCGACTTCGGCGGCACCTGGTACTGGAACCGCTACCCCGGCGCACAGTGCGACACGGCGTCGCTGGTGTACATGCCGCTGCTGGAAGAAACCGGCCACATGCCGACGGAGAAGTACGCGCACGCGCCCGAGATCCTGGAACACTGCCAGCGCATCGGCAAACACTTCGGCCTCTACGACAACGCGCTCTTCCACACCGAGGTCCAGGACCTGCGCTGGGACCCGGAGCGGTCCCGCTGGACGATCCGCACCAACCGGGGCGACACCTGCACCGCCCGGTTCGTCGCGATGGGCACCGGGCCGCTGCACGTGCCGAAACTCCCCGGGATCCCCGGCATCGAATCGTTCCGCGGGCACTCCTTCCACACCAGCCGGTGGGACTACGGCTACACCGGCGGCGACCCCACCGGCACACCGATGGACGGGCTCGCCGACAAGCGGGTCGCCATCATCGGGACCGGGGCGACGGCCGTCCAGTGCGTGCCCCACCTGGCGCAGGCGTGCCGGGAACTGTACGTGTTCCAGCGCACGCCCTCGTCGGTCGACGTCCGGAACAACCGGCCGACCGACCCCGAGTGGTTCACCCGGATCGCGACACCGGGCTGGCAGCGGCGCTGGCTGGAGAACTTCACCGCCAACCAGACGGCCGGCATGGCCGACGAGGACCTGGTGATGGACGGCTGGACCGACATCGCCCGGCGGATGCGCGCCCGGGTCGCGGCGCTGCCGCCCGAGGACCGCACCGACATGCGGAAACTCCTGGCGGCCTTCGAGGACTCCGACCACGAGAAGATGGAGGAGATCCGCGCCCGCGTGGACTCCGTCGTCGAGGACCCCGAGACCGCGCGGCAGCTGAAAGCCTGGTACCGGCAGATGTGCAAGCGGCCGTGCTTCCACGACGAGTACCTGCAGTCCTTCAACGTCCCCGGCACGCACCTCGTCGACACCGACGGCAAGGGCGTCGAGCGGATCACCGAGACCGGCGTGGTCGTCGCCGACCGGGAGTACGAGGTCGACTGCATCATCTACGCCTCCGGCTTCGAGGTCGGCACCGAGCACGCCCGGCGGGCCGGCTACGACATGACCGGCCGCGCCGGCACCAAGCTGTCGGAGTACTGGGCCGAGGGCATGCGCACCCTGCACGGCACCCACGTGCACGGCTTCCCCAACGCCTTCCTCGTGCAGCCGACCCAGGGCGCCAACCTCATCTCCAACGTCCCGCACAACCTCACCGAGTCGGGCCGGACGATCGCCACGATCATCAAGCACGCCCTCGACCACGGCCATACCGAGGTCGAGGTCACCCAGGAGGCCGAGGACGCGTGGGTCGACCTCCTGGTCTCGGGAGCGGGGGCGATCTGGCGGCAGCGGTCACCGGACTGCACGCCGGGCTACTACAACAACGAGGGTCAACCCACACCACGGGCAAAGTTCAACGTCGGCTACCCGCACGGTGCCCTGGCCTACTTCCACTACCTCGACCGGTGGCGCACCTCCGGCACCTTCGAGGGCCTGGAGTTCCGCTGACGCCCTAGTCCACCGCCGCAAGGCAGACCCCGCCCCGAGCGGCCCGTAACACCCGGTTACAGACCGTCGCGCCGCCGCTGTTCGGCTTCGATCTCGTCCGCAAGTGCGGATCGCTCGGCCTGATGCAGGGCAAGGAGTTCAGCGCTGTACGCCACCCAGGCGGCCTCTTGTTCCGCTGTCATCTGGGCTCCGGAAACTTCGGATTCGATATCTGGATGAATGTCGAGGAACGCTGTGAACAGGACGCCCATCTCGCGGCTGTGCCGGCGGTTGAGCTCGATACGTCGCGGGTCCATCGTTCTCACGCTCATCAGGCCGGCCGGATGGACAGCGGACGAGTCGGCCTGTAGGCCGGGTTCTGTGCCCGCCGGGGGCGGGCGACGGTCATCCATCTCGGGCCGCCGTTGCCGGCGGCCTCCAGCGGTCTACCCGCAGGCTCGGGCGGGCCGCCCTCAGGCGCCTGCGCGGGGAACCGTCGGCTCCCCTTCTTGACCTTGCTCCAGGTGGGGTTTACCTAGCCGCCCGAGTCGCCTCGGGCGCTGGTGAGCTCTTACCTCACCGTTTCACCCTTACCGCCGGCCGAGGCCGGTGGCGGTCTGCTTTCTGTGGCACTGTCCCGCGGGTCACCCCGGGTCGGCGTTACCGACCACCCTGCCCTGTGGAGCCCGGACCTTCCTCGGCGGGGGCGAAACCCCCGACGCGACCGCCCGGCCGGCTCGTCCGCCGTCGTCCCAGCCTACTGCAGATGGTGCGTGTCGTTGAAAGCTCGCAGCACGGACGGACCGTCGTCGTACCAGTCGATCGCGGACAGCGAGGAGACGTCCAGGTGCATGCGGTACAGCGCGGTCATGGGGGCGTCCAGCGCCGCCCGGACCAGCAGCTTGATCGGGGTCACGTGCGTGACCACCAGGACGGTCTCGCGGCGGTGCCGCACCTTGAGCTTGTCGAGCGCCACGCGCACCCGGCGGTCGGTGTCGGCGAAGCTCTCGCCGCCCGGCGGCGGCACCGACGGGTCGGCCAGCCACGCCTTCAGCTCGCCGGGCCAGCCCTGCTCGGCCTCGGCGAAGGTCAGCCCTTCCCACGCGCCGAAGTCGGTCTCGCGGAAGCCCTCCTCCACCCGTACCGGGGCCCCGGTCGCCTCGGCCACCGCGGCGGCGGTGTCGCGGCAGCGGCGCAGCGGGGACGTCACGATCACGGCCGGGCCACCGCGCCGGGCGAGCGCCCGCCCGGCCGCCGCGGCCTGCTCCAGGCCGGTGGCGGTGAGCGGGATGTCGCCGACGCCCGCGAACCGCTTCTCGGTGGAGTAGGGGGTCTCCCCGTGCCGCAGCAGCAGGGTGGTGGTCGGGGTCCGGCTCGGCGGCAGCCAGGACGGCTCCGCGTCGGCCTCACCGTCCGCCCCGGCGGCAGGCTCGGCGGTGGTCTCGGCGCGGCGCCAGGCGCGGCCCTGGGCGGCGGCGTCCATCGCCTCGTTGGCCAGCCGGTCGGCGTGGGCGTTGCGGGCCCGCGGCACCCAGGTGTAGGTCACCGCGCCCAGCCCGGACGCCACCGACCGGGCCTCGCGGGCCAGGGGGATCATGTCGGGGTGCTTGATCTTCCAGCGGCCGGACATCTGCTCGACGACGAGCTTGGAGTCCATCCGCGCCTCGACCCGGGCGGCCGGGTCGATCTCGGCGGCGGCCCGCAGCCCGGCGATCAGGCCCCGGTACTCGGCCACGTTGTTGGTCGCCTTGCCGATGGCCTCGGCCACCTCGGCCAGCACCTCGCCGGTGATCGCGTCGCGGACCACCGCTCCGTAACCGGCCGGCCCGGGGTTGCCGCGCGAGCCCCCGTCGGCCTCGACGGCGAGGCGGCGGCTCACAGCCCCGACTCGGGGGTGCGGACGAGGATCCGGCGGCACTCCTCGCAGCGGACGACCTCGTCGGGGGCGGCGGCCCGGATCCGGTTCAAGTCGACGGTGTTGAGCGCCAGGTGGCAGCCCTGGCACTGGCCGCGGAGCAGCGCCGCGGCGCCGACCCCGGAGAACTGGCCGCGCAGCTTCTCGTACAGGGCCAGCAGGTCGTCCGGGACGTCCTTGACCACGGCGGTCCGGGCGGCGCCGGTGGCGGCCGACTCGTCGTCGATCTGCTGCTGGGCGACCGCCCGCCGTTTGGCGACCTCGCCCAGTTCCTCCTGGACGGTGCCCTGCTCGGCGCGCAGCGTGGTGACCCGGCCGTCGGCCTCCTCGCGGCGCTCCATGATCTCCAGCACGACCTCTTCCAGGTCGGACTGGCGGCGCTGCAGCGAGGCGATCTCGGACTGCAGGTTGCCGAGGTCCTTGGCCGAGGTGATCTGACCGGAGTCGAGCCGCTTCTGGTCGCGGTCGGCCCGGACCCGGACCTGGTCGACGTCCTGCTCGGCCTTGCGCTGCTCGCGGTCGAGATCGCTCACCTCGGTCTCGGCGGCCACCACGGAGTCGCGCAGCTCGGCCAGGCGGGCCTCCAGCCGCTCGGTCTCGGCGATCTCGGGCAGGGTGCGGCTGCGGTACGCCAGCCGGTCGAGCGCCGAGTCGAGCCCCTGGAGGTCGAGCAGGCGGAGCTGGGCTTGCGGTGCGGCTTTCACTGTTCTCCTTCGAAGTGCAGCGTCCACGCGTCGGTGACGACGGCGGACACCCGGGTCTTGACGTCGAGCGCACCGGTCAGCCGGTGTTCGGCGGCGGCCAGCCACGGCCATTCGGTCGCCCAGTGCGCGGCGTCGATCAGCGCCGGGCCGCCCTGCTCGGTGAACTCCGACGCGGGGTGGTGGCGCAGGTCCGCGGTGAGGTAGACGTCCGCCCCGGCGGCCCGGGCGGTGCCGAGCAGCGAGTCGCCCGCTCCCCCGCAGACCGCGATCGTGCGGACGGGGCGGTCGGGGTCGCCCGCCACCCGCAGCCCGCCGGCGGTGGCCGGCAGCCCGGCCGCGGCCTGTGCCGCGAACGCGCGGAGCGGCAGCGGGGACGCCAGGTCGCCGACCCGGCCGAGCCCGCGCCGGGGGTCGCCGGGGTCGGGTTGCAGCGGGCGCAGCGGGCCGGTCAGGCCGACCGCGCGGGCCAGCGCGTCCGACACGCCGGGGTCGGCGACGTCGGCGTTGGTGTGCGCCGTGTAGAGGGCCACCCCGGCGCCGATCAGCCGGTGGACGAGCCGCCCCTTGGGCGTGGTGGCCGGGACGCCGTGCACCGGCCGCAGCAGCAGCGGGTGATGGGTGATGATCAGGTCGGCGCCCCAGTCGAGGGCCTCGTCGGCGACGGCCGCGACCGGGTCGACGGCGAAGAGCACCCGCCCGACCTCCTGGTCGGGGTCGCCGCACACCAGCCCGACGGCGTCCCAGTCGGCGGCCCAGCCCGGATCGTAGAAGCCGTCGAGGACGGAGATGACTTGGGAGAGGCGCACGTCCGCAGGCTACCGCTCCGGGCCCGCCCGCGCGGCCTTCGTCAGGGTACGGCCGGGGTACGGGCAATGCCCTGGACGAGCATCCCCAAAGGGCGTCCATAATGAGCGTCAGGGAGACTTCGCCGGCTCCCCGCCCGCGGGCGCGCGACCGCGCGGGATCAATCCGGCGACCCGGAGCGTTGGAGTCTGCGTGAAGTCACCCTTCCGCCGCCGGCCCAAGCGGGCCAAGGGCCGTGTCGCCAAGCCGAAGCCGGCCGAGCCCGAGGTCGTCGACTGGCCGCACGACGGCACCGGCCGGACGTCCCTGATGGGCGCGATCCGCGGTGACGGCGAGACCGGCGCGGGGTTCGGCGCGGGCATGTTCGAGGAGTTGCACGCGGCCTTCAGCGGGTCGAAGAAGATCCAGTTGGAGGAGCAGGAGGCGGAGAAGATGCGCCGCCACGACGACCTGCAGCAGGCCGCCCCGCCGCGCGACGACCTGGAGTCCGGCAAGATCCGCATCCGCCGCCCCAGCCAGGACGACCCCGAGGACGGCTGAACCGGGCCTCGAACAAGGTTTCGATCCCGGGCTATCGTGGGGGTGTGAGCACGCACGTCCCACCGGGCTGGCCCGCCCCCGTCCATCCGCCGGGCAGCGAACGGTTCGAGGAGACCGCGATGACCTGGCTGCTGGAGACCGTGCCGCCGGAGTACCGCCGGCACGGCGTGCTGCGCCGCTACCCCGTGGCGCTGGCCCGGATGGCCCGCCATCACGCCGAGGCGAACGTCGAGGCCGCCCGGGCCGGCTTCCGCGGCGCCCGCACCGAACTCGCCGGGATCGTCCCGCCGCACGGGGTCGAGGCGATGCTCGACGTCTACCGGCAGGAGGGCGCCCGGCTCGTCGCGCTCGTCACCGCCGTCGAGCTGGTGGAGGCGGCGCTGCGCGCGCGATCTTCCGATCTCCCAGCATGATCGCTACCGGATGGCGCATAATGGTGGTCACCAGTCGTGGCGGATCGTCACCGTCCGCGATCAGCCGAAAGGCTCGCGATGACTCTCGTCCAGTCCTCGTCCTCGGGGCGTGCGGCGCCGTCCCGCCCGCGCCGGCGGGCGTCCCGGTCTGATCCCGGCCCGGTCCAGGCCGCGGTCGCCCCGCTGCTGGCCGCGCACGGGTACCGCGACGCGCACGAGCTGCGCCGCGCCTACGCGGTGGCCGAGCGCATGCACCGCGGCCAGCTGCGCAAGTCCGGCGCCCCCTACATCACCCACCCGCTGGCGGTGGCGATGATCCTGGCGGGGCTGGGGCTCGACACCACCACCCTGGTCGCGGCGCTGCTGCACGACACCGTCGAGGACACCCCGTACACGCTGGGCGAGGTCCGGGCCGACTTCGGCGAGGAGGTCGCCGTCCTGGTCGACGGGGTGACCAAGCTGGACGGCGAGCGCTGGGGCGACCGGCGCGAGGCCGAGACCTTCCGCAAGATCGTGCTGGCCGCCGCGGCCGACCTGCGGGTGCTGGTGATCAAGCTGGCCGACCGGCTGCACAACCTGCGCACGCTCGGCTTCCAGCCGCCGCACAAGCGGGAGCGGATCGCCCGGGCCTCGCTCGAACTGCTGGTCCCGTTCGCCGAGCGGCTGGGCATCCACGTCCTGCGGCAGGAGATGGACGACCTCGCCTTCAAGGTGCGCGACCCCGAGGCGCACGCCGGTACGGGGGCGGCGCTGGCCGCGGCGCTGCGCGTGGCCGACGGCACCTTCGGGCCCGCCGCCGCCCGGTTGCGCGGCACGCTGGCCGAGCACCACCTGCGGGGCGAGGTCGCCGTCCGGCCCCGGCACCTGTACGCGCTGCACGAGGAGCTCGACGGCGATGTCGCCGGGCTGCGGCCGCACGAGGCGGCCCGGCTGCTGGTGGTCGTCGACGGCGACGAGAGCGACTGCTACATCGCGCTGGGCGCGGTGCACGCGGCGATGCATCCCATCCCGGGGCGGGTGAAGGACTTCATCGCGCTGCCCAAGTTCAACATGTACCAGTCGCTGCACACCCGGGTGATCGGCCCGGCCGGCGACCCGCTGAACGTGATCATCCGGACCCGGGCGATGCACCCGGTGGCCGAGCACGGGATCATCGCGCACCTGCGCGAGACGGGCGACCCGGCCGGCACCATGGCCGGGCGGCGCGACCTGGCCTGGCTGAGCCGGCTGCTGGCCTGGCAGTCCGACGCCCCGTCGGCACAGTTCCTCGACAGCCTGCGGGCCGACCTGACCTCCGGCCACGTGGCGGCCTTCACCCCCACCGGCGAGATCGTGACGCTTCCGGTGGGGGCCACCGCGCTGGACTTCGCGTACACGCTCTCCCCGGAGACCGGCGAGCACTGCATCGGGGTGCTGATCAACGGCCGGCCGGCCCGGCTGGCGACCGAGGTGCGCAGCGGGAACGTGATCGAGGTGCTCACCGACCCGCAGGCCCACCCCACCGACGACTGGCTGGGGTTCGCCACGACCCCGCAGGCCCGGGTGCACATCCAGCGCCGGCTCAGCCACGACAGCGCCGAGGAGGCCTCCCGGGCGGGCCGCGACCGGCTGGACCGGGCGCTGGCCGAGCGTGGCACCGACCTGCTGGCCGCCGAGACGCACGGCGAATCGCTGGCCATCGCCCGGGACCTCGGCTTCGATGAGGTCGACCGGCTGTACGCGGCACTGGACGACGGCTCCGTGGCCCTCGACGATCTCCTCCCCCGCTTTCTGCCGCCCGGCTGACCGGCCGGGAAACTGGGCGCCGGCCCATGTCCAGGGCGGACGGCCACCCCTAGCATCCGGGGGGCCGACCGCAGAGGGGTGAGCCGATCATGAAGTACGGCCTGCAGGACCCGCGGTTGTGGTGGTCCCTCGGTGTGCTGTTCCTCTACACCGTCGCCCGAGCGCAGACGCTCTACTGGGTGGGGCGGGGCATGGGGCTGGGGTTCCACTCGTCCCCGCTCGGCCGGCGGGTCGGCCGGGAGCGGATGGAACGCATCGAGCGGGCGATCCACTCCCGCGGGTCGGTGGTGCTCCTCGTGGCCGCCTTCATCCCCTTCGTACGGATCGGTGTCTGGGGCGCCGCCGGGGTGACCCGGCTGCCGTTCGCCCGGTTCGTGCTCTTCGGCACGCTGGGCGCGGCGCTCTACAGCGTGGTGCTGGGGCTGGGCGGGTACGCGCTCCTGGTGGCCTGGCTCGAACTGGCCGAACGGTCCCCGGTGCTGGCCGGCGCCCTGCCCGTGGCCGTGGCCGGGCTGGTGATCCTCCTGATCCGGCGCCGGCGCCGCGCCGAACCGCTCACCCCAGATCACGCAGCCGGGCGGCCACGCTCTCGGGCACCACGTCGTTGACGAAGGCCCCCATCCCGGACTCCGAGCCGGCCAGGTACTTGAGCCGGCCGGCGGACCGGCGCACCGAGAACAGCTGCAGGTGCAGGTAGGACAGGTCCCGGTCGCTCCTGGCCGGGGCCTGGTGCCAGGCCGCCACGTAGGGCAGCGGGGCGTCGTAGAGCTGGTCGAGCCGGCCCAGCAGGTCGAGGTACAGGTCGCAGAAGTCGGCCCGCTCGGCTTCGTCGAGGGCGGGCAGGTCGGGTACCCGGCGGTGCGGGTAGAGGTGCACCTCCACCGGCCAGCGGGCGGCCTCGGGCACGAACGCGGTCCAGTGCCCGGTGCTGCGGATCACCCGGATGCCCGCTCGCCGCTCGGCGTCCAGGACCTCGGTGAACAGGCAGCGGCCGGTCTCGGCGCGGTGCCGGCGGGCGGAGTCGAGCAGCTGCCGGGTGCGGGGGGTGACGAACGGGTAGCCGTAGATCTGGCCGTGCGGGTGGTCGAGCGTCACCCCGATCTCCGGGCCGCGGTTCTCGAAGCAGAACACCTCCGCGACGTGCGGCAGCCGGGACAGCTCCGCCGTCCGGTCGGCCCAGGCCGCCATGACGGTGCCCGCCCGCCGGGCGGTCAGCCCGCCGAAGGAGCCATGGTGGTCGGAGGTGAAGCACACCACCTCGCACCGGCCGCGTCCGCCGCCGAAGGAGGGGAAGCGGTTCTCGAACACCACGACGTCGTAGGAGGCGGCCGGGATCTCGGTGGGCCGGCCGGGCGCCGAGGGGCACAGCGGGCACAGGTCGGGCGGGGGCAGGTGGGTGCGGTCCTGGCGGTGCGCAGTGATCGCCACCCATTCGCGCAGCAGCGGGTCGAACCGCAGGTCGGTCGCCGCGGCCGCCGGCGGCAGCTCGCGCGGGTCGGCGGGCGGGACGCGGGGAGCGGCCTCGTCGTAGTAGATGATCTCCCGGCCGTCGGCCAGCCGCCCCGTCGTCCTGTGCATCTTGCTCCTCCCGAAGGCTCCGGGACGCAGCCTAGGCGGCCCGCACGCTCAGCCCTGGTAGAGGACGGCGGTGGCGGAGTAGGAGCCGGCGGCGGTGTCGCGGCGGGCCGTGTAGACGAGGTCCAGGCCCCCGTCCGGGCGGGCCCGCAGGGTGATGAAGCCCTGGTCGGTGCAGGCGTCCCTGCCCTGGGTGATGTCCTCACGCAGCGTCAGGCCGGCGCCGGACCGGCTCAGCAGCGTGTGCGTCCCCGAGCAGCCGGGCGAGGTGTAGGAGACCTGCCCCACGTCAGCCCCGGCGGGCAGGACCAGCCGGATCGGCCAGCTCCGCCCGTTGTCCTGCCGGACGACCCCGGTCCAGACACCGGAGTACTCCGCGGGGAAGCCGCCCTCCGTCCCGGAGACGGTCGGCGGCACGGTGGACCGGCCGGATGCGGCCGGGGCACCGGACGGGCCCGGCGCGGCCGGCGCGGTGGCACCCGCGGAGCCCGGGGAGCGGGTCGGGCCGGTCGCCGGCTCGTCATCGCCGTTCAGTAGCTGGCTGCCCAGCAGGCCCGCCGCCGCGGCGACCACCGCCACCGCGCCGATCACCGCCAGGAGCGGAGCGGCGCCCCGCCAGGCCGGGGGCCGCCGGAACGTCTCCGTGGCGTCCGCTCCCGGCGAGGTGGCGGGCGCTCCGGGCGGCGGGCCCGGCGGGACGGGGGTCTCCGGGACGACCCGGGTGGCCGCGCCGGCGGCCTGGGCGAGCAGGTCCGCGGGGGCTCCGCCGGTGTCGTGCCCGAGCATCCCGGCCACGATCCGCTCCGCGGTGGGCCGGGCCGCCGGGTCCTTGGCCAGGCACGCGGTCACCAGGCCGCGCAGCGGCTCCGGCAGCGCGCCGAGTTCCGGCTCCCCGTTCAGGATGCGGTTGATCACGGCCGGGATCGCGTCCTGCCCGAACGGCGGTGCTCCGGTGGCCGCGTACACGATCGTCGCCGCCCAGGCGAAGACGTCCACCTCGGGGCCCAGCAGGTCACCCCTGACCTGCTCGGGCGCCATGTACGCGGGGGTGCCGACGACCTGGCTGGTCAGTGAGGTCGCCGCGTCCAGCGCCCGGGCGATGCCGAAGTCGATCACCCGTGGCCCGTCGGGGCCGAGCAGCACGTTGTGCGGCTTGAGGTCGCGGTGCACCACCCCGGCCCGGTGGATGGCCGCCAGCGCGGTCGCGGTGCCGATCGCCAGCCGTTCCAGGGCGCCCTCGCTTCGCGGCCCCTCGCGTGCCACGACCTCCTGGAGGGAGACTCCCTCGACGTACTCGCTCACGATGTAGGGCCGGTCGCCGGCGACGTCGGAGTGCAGTACCCGGGCGGTGCAGAACCGGGCCACCCGCTGCGCGGCCGCCGCCTCCCGGACGAAGCGGCGGCGGGCGTCGGCGTCTCCGGCCAGCCGGGCGTGCAGCAGCTTGACCGCCACCCGCTCGCCGCCGGGCCCCTCGCCGAGGAAGACCGCGCCCTGGCCGCCCTCGCCTAACCGGCCGAGCAGCCGGTAGCCGCCGAGCTCGGCGGGGTCGCCCTGCGCCAGGGGGTCCGTACGCGGCATTCCGCACCTCCGCCCCCAGCATGCCGGACCGAACCGGGCCGCGGGCGCGAACCGATCAAGGTTCCTGGGAGGTGGCCTCCGCCACGGACAGGTCCTCCTCCGTCAGCCGGTGCGCCGGCTCGTCGAAGGGGAACAGCGAGGTGGCGATGAGGCCGTCGATGACCAGCAGTTCTCCGGAGTCCAGCAGCCGCCAGCGGGGGTCGTCGTTCATCGGCTCGCTGGCCACCACGTACGCCGGGGCGGGCGGGCCGTCCCCGGGGCCGCCCAGTTCCACCGTGCCGGGCTCGTGGTCGGCGTGCAGCAGGCGCGCCCCGGGCGGGCCGGCGGGCTCGGCGGGCGGCAGCACCCACAACTCGTTGGGGTCGGGGTAGCGCAGCGCCCAGATCCGCCGCGGTTCGGCCAGGACCAGGTTGAGCGAGTAGAGCGGCAGCTCGGCGGCGATCCGCCGGACCGCCTCGACCAGCCCGGCCGTGGTGTCGCCCTGCCGCTTGATCTCGGCGGTGACGAGGGCGAACACCCGTTCCGAGTCGGTCTGCCCCTCCAGCAGCGCCCGGTCGACGGGGGTCAGCCAGGAGTCGAGCACGTCCAGCCCCTTAACCACGCCGTTGTGCGCGAACAGCCGGTCGTGCATGTCGAACGGGTGGGCGTTGTGGACGTGCACCGCGCCCGAGGAGGCGTACCGCAGGTGGGACACGAACGTGTGGGAGACCACGTTGCGGGCCTGGAGCGCGAAGTCGGCGTTCTGGTACGCGGCCACCGGCGCCCGGTCGCGCACCGGCTCGTCACCGAGCGAGAACCAGCCCAGGCCGGTTCCGTCAGGTTGCCGGTGGCTCTGCTGGTGCAGGCTCTGGGGGGCGTCCAGCAGCCAGAAGGAGGCCCGCACCCGCGGGCCCCCGGTGGTCATCGCGAACAGTCGGCACATGCCTCCACCATGCCGGACGCGGAACAGTGCCACGTCCACCGGCGGAAATTCAGCGCCGGGCGCCGGTCCGCGGAACCGTCCACGGGACGCGCCGCGCGTGCGGGCGGGCCACCAGGAGCGCGCCCAGCGCGACGCACGGGGAGTCGTCCTGCACCACCGGCGGGTAGTCCAGCGTCCGCCCCAGCAGGTCACCGATCTTGGGGACCCGGCTGGACCCGCCGGTCACGTAGAGCGCAGCGAGGTCGGCCGGGGCCAGCCCCACCGCCTCCATGGTGCCGCGCAGCCCCTGCACGCTGTGCCGCAGCGAGGGGGTGATCTGCCGCTCGAACTCCGCCCGGGTGATCCGCAGGCCGGCCGCGAAGCCCTCGGGCCGAACCTCCGTGCTGAGCCGTTCGGACAGGGCGTGCTTGGCGCCGACGACGTCGCGGCGCAGCCGGCCGCGGGCCGGGTTCCCGGTGCTGACCAGCCGCTCCCAGACAGCGGGCTCGGCCTCGGCCGCGCGCCGGCCGACGATCTCCAGCAGGGCCAGGTCGAGGTCCTCGCCGCCCAGCCGCTCGTCCCCGCCGGGGCGGCCGATCGGCACGAACCCGCCGAGCGTGCGCCGCAGCACCGTAGTGTCGAACGTGCCGCCGCCCAGGTCGTACACGGCCACGTACCGGCCCCAGTCGATGCGCTCGCGGCCGGTGCGGTGGACGGCCGCGGCCACCGGCTCGGCGACGAACTCGGGCTCGGGCAGCCCGGCCCGCAGCGCCGCGGCGGCGAACAGCCGCAGCCGGGCGTTCTTCCACCGGACCGGGTGGGTCAGCACGACCCGGTCCGGTGCCGTCCCGCCCTGCCGGCGCAGCGCCGTCGTGTACACCTCGCCCAGCACCGCGGCGACCAGGTCGGCGGTGAGGACGCCCCGGTCGCCCAGCCGGACGGCCGTCTTCTGGACGAACGCGCGTTTGGGGGTGCGCTCGGCCCGCTCCGGGCACGCCTCGGCCCGGCGCGCCGCCTCCCGGCCCGCGATCAGCCCGCCCGCGTCGTCGAGGTAGACCAGCGACGGCAGCCGCCGGTGCCCGTCGAAGGCGAGCGCCTCGATCCGGCCGTCCGCCGCCACCGCCGCGGTGGTACAGGACGTGCCGAAGTCGATCGCCAGCGCCCACCCGCCCATCAGTCCCCTCCCCGTTCGTGCACGACGCCGGCCCCCGATCTCCCCTCGGCGTGGCGGCGCGATCGGCGACGGACGCGCGGAATCCGGTCGCCGAGGGTCTTCGCCGTCTCGGCGGAGGATGCCGGCCCCCGGGCTGGCAACCGCCAAAATGACGAAAACGGCTGAACCTGCAGCGAATGCCGAATTTTATTGGCCCACGATCCGGGTGTCCAGCAAGACCGGAACCACCTCCCCCGCGAGAACGCCCTGCGCGACCCCTCCGTTTCCACCACCGCACCCGGGGAACCCGGTCAAAAAGGGCATTCATGGCGGATGCCGCAGGAACAGGGAGGAGCGGGACATGAAGGCAGTGGTCTGGCACGGCATCGGGGAGATCTCGCTCGACGACGTTCCGATGCCGAAACTCGAGGGCCGCGAGGACGCGATCGTCCGGATCACCGGCAGCGCGATCTGCGGCACGGACCTGCACTTCGTCCGGGGGACCATGCCGGGGATGCGCCCGGGGACGATCCTCGGGCACGAGGCGATCGGGGTGATCGAGGAACTCGGCCCGGACGTGCGCAACTTCTCCCTCGGCGACCGGGTCGTGGTCCCGTCCACCATCGGCTGCGGGCGGTGCTCGTACTGCCGGGCCGGCTACTACGCCCAGTGCGACGTGGCCAACCCCAACGGCCGCGACGCCGGGTCGGCCTTCTACGGCGGGCCCGCGTCCACCGGGCCGTTCGACGGGATGCAGGCCGAGTACGCCCGGGTCCCGTTCGCGCACACCAACCTGGTCGCCATCCCGCCGGGCGTCACCGACGAGCAGGCGCTGATGGTCAGCGACATCTTCCCCACCGCCTGGTTCGGCGCCCGGCTGGCCCAGGTGGGCCCCGGCGACGTGGTGGCGGTGCTCGGCGCCGGGCCGGTCGGGCAGCTGGCCGCGCTGTCGGCGCGGATGCAGAGCGCCGGGCGGGTGCTGATCATCGACGGCAACGCCGACCGGCTGGAGACCGCCCGGCTGCAGAACGCCGAGACCATCGACTTCAACGCCGAGGACCCCGTCGAGACCGTCCGGGACCTCACCGGCGGGATCGGCCCCGACCGGGTGATCGAGGCGGTCGGTGTGGACGCCCAGCACCCCGACCGGCCGATCGGCGAGGACGCCGAGCGCGCGTTCGCGCTGGAGCAGGTGGCGGCCGCGCCGGAGACCAACCCGCACGACGGGCAGTGGGTGCCGGGCGACGCGCCCAGCCAGGCGCTGCGCTGGGCCGTACAGATGGTCGCCAAGGCCGGGACCATCGGCATCGTCGGCCTCTACCCGCCGGGATTCGACGCCTTCCCGCTGGGCACGGTGACGAACCGGAACCTGACGGTGCAGGCGGGCACCTGCAACCACCGCCGGTACATCCCCCGGCTGCTCAGCAAGATCGCTTCCGGGGCGGCCGACCCCACCACCGTCATCACCCAGCAGGAGGGCCTGGTCTCGGCCATCGACGCCTACCAGGCGTTCGACCGGCGCGAGCCCGGCTGGACCAAGGTGGCGCTGGAGCTGACGTGACGGGCAGCCACGACCGGCCGAAGAGCGCGCTGAACCTGCGGCTGGCACTGGCGATCTACGGCCTGGTGGTCTGCACGGCGCTGGCGGCACTCACCTGGTGGGCCGGGTTCCACGTGCTCTCCGTGGTGCTGGCGATCCTCGCGGTGATCGCCGCGGTGGACCTGGTGGTCGTCGCCCGCCGGATCCGCAGCCGGCGCCGCCGGGGCGAGCACCACACGCTGTTCGAGTGATCGGCCGGCCGGGCGGCGAGTTCCTCGGCGACCGGGCGGATCGCTAGCCGAAGGCCTCCGTCTGCTCGGCCGCCCGCTCGTCGTAGGCGGCGCGGTTCTTCTCGATCGTCTCGACGCGGGTCTCGGCCCAGCCGACCAGCGCCGTCACCGCGCCCAGCAGCTCGCAGCCCAGCGGGGTGACGGAGTACTCGACGCGCGGCGGCATCACCGGGTACATGGTGCGGACGATGATGCCGTCGCGCTCCAGATTGCGCAGCGTGACGGTCAGCATGCGCTGGCTGATGCCGTCGATGCGCCGCTTCAGCTCGGTGAACCGCAGGGTCTCCTCGCCGAGCGTGGCGATGACGTACAGCGACCACTTGTCGCCCACCCGGTCGACGATCTCCCGCGCCCGGCAGTCGTGCCCACCCGGGAAGGACTGATCACTCATGGTTACCTCCAGGTGCCCAAGGCAGGTGAAAGTGCGTTCTTGTGTTTCCTCGGTGACCGTCCGCAGTATGGAGAGGTTCCCTTTCATAACCACACCACCCAAGGGAACCTACTTACCCTTGGGAACCTCTAGGAGACACCATGACGACCGAGGTTGTCGAGATCCCCGGATACGTCGCCGGCACCTGGGACATCGACGTGACCCACTCCTACGTGGGCTTCACCGTCAAGCACCTGATGTTCACCAAGGTGCGCGGCCGGTTCACCTCGTTCGAGGGCCAGATCGTCACCGGGGCCGACCCGCTGGACTCCAGCGTGACCGCGACCATCGACCTGGCCTCCGTCGACACCGGCAACGCCCAGCGCGACGACCACGTCCGCAACGAGGACTTCCTCGAAGTCGACCGCTACCCGACCATGACCTACCGCTCCACCGGGCTGCGCCGGGACGGCGACGACTTCGTCCTCGACGGCGAACTCACCCTCAAGGGCCTGACCCGCCCGGTCCCGCTGCGGCTGGAACTCGGCGGGATCGGCTACGACCCGTTCGCCGCCGACCCGGAGAAGGGCGCCCGGATCGGCCTGACCGCCACCGGCGAGCTCAACCGGATCGACTTCGGGGTCACCTACAACGGCCCCATCCCCGGCGGCGGCGTCGCCCTGAGCGAGAAGATCCAGCTCACCCTGGAGATCCAGGCCGCGCTCCGGATCTGAGCACCGCGGCGCCCGGGCGGCCGCACCGCCCGGGCGCCGTAGGGTTCCTACCGTGCGCGACCTCCTCGTCCTCGGCACGGCCAGCGCCGTGCCCACCCGGCACCGCAACCACAACGGCTACCTGCTCCGCTGGGACGGGCACGGGCTGCTCTTCGACCCCGGCGACGGCACCCAGCGGCAGCTCACCCTGGCCGGGGCCGCCGCACACGACCTCACCTGGCTGTGCATCACGCACTTCCACGGCGACCACTGCCTCGGCGTCCCCGGCGTCGTGCAGCGGATCGCCCGGGACGGGGTGCGCCACCCCGTCCAGGCCGCCTTCCCGGCCAGCGGCGCGCGGTACTGGGAGCGGCTGCGGCACGCGGCGGTCTTCCACGACACCGACGTGATCCGCGAGCAGCCGGTCTCCGGCGAGACGATGCGGCTGGACACCGGGGACGCCCCCTTCACCCTGACCGCCCGGCGGCTGAACCACCCCGTGCAGGCGTACGGCTACCGGCTGGAGGAACCCGACGGCCGCACCATGCTCCCCGACGAACTCGCCGCCCGCGGCGTCCACGGCCCACTGGTCGGCGAGTTGCAGCGGCGGGGCCAGGTGACCGCCCCCGGCGGCCGCACCGTCACGCTCGAAGAGTGCAGCCGCCCCCGCCCCGGGCAGAAGGCGGCGTTCATCATGGACACCGGCCTGTGCGACGCGGTCCACGCCCTCGCCGACGGCGCCGACCTGCTGATCATCGAGTCGACCTTCCTGGACGAGGACCTGGCCCACGCCGAGGCCAACGGCCACCTCACCGCCGGCCAGGCGGGCCGCGTCGCGGCGGCGGCCGGGGTCCGGCGGCTGGTGCTGACCCACTTCTCCGGGCGCTACGACCCGGGCGCCGAGCCCCGCTTCGCCGAGCAGGCGGCCGCCGCCTACTCCGGCGACATCGTCGTCGCCCGCGACCTCGCCCGCGTCCCCGTCCCGCCGCGCCGCACCCCCTGAGCCCCGGGGACGCCCACCGCCTGCGACCATGGATGGACGCGGCTGATCGGGGGCGGGCGTGCGCGACTGCGTCTTCTGCGGGATCGTCGCCGGGAGCGAGCCCGCCGAGATCGTCTACTCGGACGACCGGGCGGTCGCCTTCCTCGACACCGCGCAGGCCACCCGGGGCCACACCCTGGTGGTGCCGCGCCGGCACCGCAGCGGGCTGGCGGACATCGAGGCCGGCGAGGCGGCGGCGGTCATGGCCGCCGTGGTGCGGGTGTCCGGGCTGCTGACCCGCGGGCTGGGAGCCGCGGGGATCAACCTCTGGCACGCCACCGGCGAGACGGCCTGGCAGCGGGTGTTCCACTTCCACGTGCACGTGATCCCGCGGTACACCGTTACGGACCTCTCACCGCCGTGGGTCGGGGTCGAGCTACCGGCCGCGTCACTGCGCGACCTGGCCGACCGCATCCGCCGGGCCCGCTGAACCCCGGCCACCCGGGGGCGGCGGGCACGCGCCCGCCGGGTCCACCGGCCTTCGGCCACCCGGGAACGGCGGCGGGTGAGGAGCGGGGACCGGCGGGCGTCACCCTTGGGTGATGTGGCGGTACGCCCTGTTATGGTCTGACAGACTTTCGCACCGTACCGTCAAGCCAGGAGATAGTGATCAAGAACATCGCGACTTCGCTCGCCGCCGCGTCCCTGGGAGTCGTGCTGTTGGGGACGGCGGCCTGTGGCGGCGATGACACCTCCGCCGCCCCGCCGACCGCGACCCCCTCGGCGGGCGGGAGCCCCACCGGGGCGGCTCCCACCCCGGCCGCCTCGCCGCCCGGCGCGGGCCCGGCGTCGAGTCCGGACCCCCGTCCCAGGGTGACCGGCTCCCAGGTGATCATGATTGATCCCGAGGGCAAGCGGTACACCCGCAAGCAGATGGTCGAGCTGGCGGCGGGGATGGCCGCCGCCTTCGAGGGCCGCGGCCTTCCCCCCAACTTCTGCGAGGTGTCCTACCAGCAGGGCGTCGACGAGGGCGGCCAGTTCCCGGCGGGCAAGGCCGCCTTCATGGAGGCCTGTCAGGAGGGCCTGAGGCTGGCGGGCTGAACCGCCGCGCGCCGCGGCCTCACCCGCCACGAGATCACCGACGAGTGGCGCGACTGGTGACCCCGGTGGGCCAGGGGCCGGCCGGAGAAAGGCGGCCGGCGCCCTCCCGATCGGCGCGCGGCATGACGTCACCAGGGACCGGGGAGATGCCGGTCGAGTGCTTCGTCCCATACGTTGCCGCCGCCGGCCCAGGTCCAGAGCCATCGGCGCAGTGAGGCGGTGGCGTGGCACAGGCCATCGTGGGGGTCCTGGCCCTGGTCGGGGTCCCAGCCGTCGGCGTCGTGGAGGAGCACCGGGTTGTCGATCGCGAGCAACGAGACGTGCCACCGCATCGTGCAGCCACCGGACGCCAGGTGGAGCCACGACGCCGGCAGCCCCGCCGCGCGGTCGCGCTCGTGGGCGCGCACCGCGGACGGCCAGTCGCTCCGGTGCCCGGGCGCGCGGTTGCCCTCGGTCAGGGATGCGAGCCCGCCGTCGGGGCCGAAGCCCCCGTCGGCGACCTCGGTGTAAACGCGCCGGAGCAGTTCGGGCAGGCGGCGCCCGATCCTGCGCTCCGCGCCCTCGACCTCGGTCAGGGTGATCGGGGGGAACAGCGGGCCGCGGGGAGCG
The DNA here is from genome assembly GCF_003289645.1 of Actinomadura craniellae. Lineage (GTDB taxonomy): Bacteria > Actinomycetota > Actinomycetes > Streptosporangiales > Streptosporangiaceae > Actinomadura_D > Actinomadura_D craniellae. The sequence continues at coordinate 42,022 of NZ_QLYX01000023.1, forward strand.
CCGGCGTAGTAGGCGGCCACTTCCCCGGCCCGTGCCTTGAACCGGATCATCCCGCCGCTGCAGTACCCCACGATGTCGCCGCGGGGCCGTTCCACCCGGTCCCCGCCGTGGCGCTCGGCCACCCACGCGGCGGGAACGTCCGCCGTGTCGAAGCGCAGGCCCGGGTCCCACGCGCGGGCTCGCAGCTTCTCGATCAACGCGTCGTCGTCCCCGAGCCCGGAGGGAGACTCACGGTGCGGCGCCGCAGGGATGTCGCGCGGGGGGTGGGTCATGCACCGGGAGCCTACTGTCGCCGAGGAGGCCCGGCAGGTCGCTTCGGGCGGGCTCGCCGCCGGATCCGTCCGACTGGGAGAACCCGCCCGGTTCGCGGGGAGGGAGAGGTCTGGAGAGCGAGCGAAAACCGGACGTCAGGAACGGGGGATCGACGATGACACGTCCACTCGCAGGAAAGACCGCCCTGGTCACCGGCGGATCCCGGGGAATCGGCGCGGCGATCGTGCGCCGGTTGGCGCACGGCGGGGCGCAGGTGGCCTTCACCTATGCCCGCTCCGGGGACCTGGCCGGGCAGATCGTGCAGGAGGTGGCGGACGCCGGAGGCCGCGCGCTGGCCGTCCAGGCCGACAACGGCGATCCGGAGGCGGTCCGCGCCGCCGTGGCGCGGACGGTGGAGGACTTCGGCGGCCTGGACATCCTGGTGAACAGCGCCGGCACGAACATCGCCAAGCCCGTCGGCGAGGTCACCCCGGAGGACTTCGACACGATGGTGGCGGTGAGCCTGCGCGGCCCGTACGCGCTGATCCAGGCGGCCCTCGCCCACCTGCCCGCGGGCGGCCGGATCATCAACATCGGCAGCATCTGGGCGGACCACCAGCCGCTGGTGGTGGCCCCGCTGGGCTTGTCCCTGTACACGATGACCAGAGCGGCGATAGCCGGCCTGACCCGCTCCCTCGCCCAGGAGCTCGGCCCGCGCGGCATCACGGTCAACAACGTCCAGCCCGGCACCACCAGGACGGATCTGATCTCCGACCGGCTGGCGGAAACCATGCTGCCGACGATCCCGGTGGGACGCCTCGGAGAGCCCGCCGAGATCGCCGGTGTGGTCGCCTACCTCGCCGGCCCGGACGCCGGTTTCGTCAACGGCGTCAGCTGGAACGTCGACGGTGGTTACCTGACGTGAGGACGGGCGGCCGGGGCCGCCCGCCACCGGGCGCCCCTGTCGATCGTGCTCGTGCCGACGGTTCCCGGGCGTTCTGGCATGGGTGCGCCACCTTGCGACACAAGAACGTATACATTATTTTAAATCGTCCATTCACAGAAGGCGCCGTGGGAGTCCCCGGGGCAGGGGCGAGGCCGTCGCCGGCAGGGAGCTCTGACGTGGCGTTCTTCGTTCTGCGCTTCGACCTCCGCAACCCGCCCGTCGCCGGCACCACCATGGCCGAGCGCTACCGGGCAGCCCTGGACATGGCCGAGTGGGCGGACCGGGCCGGCTTCTACACCATCGTGCTGTCCGAGCACCACGGTTCGGCCGACGGCTACCTGCCCGGCGCGCTGGCGATGGCCGCCGCGATGGCGGCCCGGACCTCCCGGATCCGGATCCGGGTCGCCGCAGTCGTCGCGGCGTTCCACGATCCGCTGCGGCTGGCCGAGGACGCCGCGGTGGTCGACAACCTCTCCGGCGGCCGGCTCGACCTGGTCGTCGGCGCGGGCTACGTGCCCGCGGAGTTCGCGATGTTCGGCGTCGAGCCCAAGGAGCGGGTCCGCCGCACGGTCGAGACCGTCACGACGCTGCGGAACGCGTGGACAGGCGAGCCGTTCGAGTACCGGGGCAGGACCGTCCGCGTCACCCCGGCGCCGTGCAGCCCCGGCGGGCCGCCGCTGGATCTGGGCGGCAGTTCCGAGGCCGCGGCCCGGCGGGCGGCCCGGCTCGGCGTGGGTTTCATGGCCACCGACCCCGGCGTGTGGGAGTTCTACCGCGACGAGACGATCCGGCTCGGCCGGCCGGACCCCGGCCCGTACCTGGGCGGGAACACCGGCTTCGTGCACCTGGCCGAGGACGTCGAGGAGGGGTGGGAACAGATCGCCCCGTACGCCCTGCACGAGTCGGCCTCCTACGGCGGCTGGCTGGCCGCCGGCGGGCCGGGCTCCGCCGAGGTGTACCGGCCGATCGGGTCGGTCGCCGAACTGCGCGCGTCCGGGCAGTACCGCGTGCTGCGGCCGGCGGAACTGGTCGCCGAACTCACCGAGCGCGGCCCGCTGGCGGTCGGGTTGCTCCACCCGATGATGGGCGGTATCCCGCCCGAGATCGCCTGGCGAAGCCTGCGCCTGCTGGAAACCGAGGTCCTGCCCCGGCTCGACGCGTGATTCGCAATTGTTCGACGCTCTGAACCTGCATGGTTTTTGGCAGCCCTCCACCAGCCCGAAAGGGCGACCGCTTTCTGAAACTTCATGGCTCTCGCTGGCGTTCACGAGACCGCACCGGCCGATGCTCTACGGCCTGAGCTGCACAACATGGCGTTACAGTGCCATCTTGATGACCTGCGAGTAAGTCCGCTGAAGTATCTTTTCCCGAAGATGCCCTTCCACCCTCGCACGCACGATGGGATGTTGAAATCCCAAATTCGAGGCAATTCAGCAAATCAAAAGGGGGCTTCGATGATCGGCGATAATGGAAACGGTCAGTGGGTCGTTTCCCGGAACGGTGAGTACTTCAGCGCCGTACTGAACGGCGCCAACTCCGACGGCGTGCTTCTCTACGACCTGTACCGGTACCAGATCAGGCCGGGACAGGACCACACGCCGCAGCACGAGCAAGAGGGAGATTGGGTGCTGGCCGTCTCGGGCGTCCTGGCCACCGATGACGGCTACGACCTCTGGACCGTCCCGGTACCCGAGCCCACCGTCGGCCCCACGGAGGTCACGCCCACCGACGATTTCGCCCGCCTGTCCCAGATCGAGGAGAAGTTCGCCGAGGCGTTCGAGGCGAGGATCGGGGCGATCCCCTCCGGCTGGACCGAGGTCGACGACGAGGTGCGCCGGTTCGCCCGGGTGGCGTGGGTCGTGACCCACCTGGACCGGGCACGCCGGGTGTGCGGGGTGCTCGGCCGGCTGACCGACAAGATCACGATCTCCGTCAACTCGGACACCGGCAACGTCGATAGCATCACCGCCCTGGGCGACGACCTCGCCGCGCTGGTCAAGGCGAGCGGCGACCCAGAAGAGTTCGCCGAGCTGCTGGAGGTGCTGCGGCAGCAGTCGGGCATGAGCGACCACCACCTGAAGCGCAAGCTGCGCAAGGCCTCGACCACGGTCGCGAAACTGCCGGGCGCCGTCGAGGTCCTCGCCGACCCGCTCGGCGAGGAGGGCGCCACGCTGCACGCCGAACTGATCTTCGCCGATCAGGTGCTGAAGTCCAGGACCGGCGACCAGGCCATGATCGGCCTCTCGATGCGCTGCTGCGCCAAGTGCTACCTCGCGCTGAAGGCCGTCCAGGAGGTCGACCGCATCGCCTTCACCATCGAGGGCAGCCACGGCAACGCCTACGACAAGTGGCGGATCCCATCCTTCCTGCTCACCAGCGGACCCCGGATGAAGGCGTTCCTCGGGGACGAGGCGTACGGGCTCTACGTGCAGGCCCCTGACGTCTGCCAGGAGGTGATCAGAAACTTCAAGCTCGTCCACGGCGGCGTTGAGAACTACTACAGCAGCGAGGAGGAGCCCGACGAGAAGAAGCCCGCCGTGGTGGCGGACGAGCCGGCGGAACTCACGGACGACACCGAGAAGGGCGAGACCGGAGGATCCGCCGGCAGCGGCCAGAAACACCTCCGCGACGAGGACAACCAGGAAGGGACCGGTTCGAACAAGCGTCTCAAGACCGGAACGCCCCCCGGCAGCCCGCCCACCGGAACCGACACCCACGTCCCACCCGGCAGCGGAGCCGGCACCGACCCACCCCAAATTCTGGACATCCAATAGCAACAGCGGCGAACCCGGCGGCGCGGAGCGGAGTCTCAACCGACGTCACTCCCGCCGCCGGAGGTCCCCATGCCACCCGCCCCAAGGCCGAACCCGCCGCTGCTCGCGGCCGCGCTCACCCTGGCCCTGGCGCTACTCGCGGGATGCGGCACCACACCGAACCGCCCCCCGGCCCAACCCGCACCGAACGCCGCGCAGAGCACCGAAGAGGCCGCCTTCGCCCGAGCGGCAGGCCTGCCCGCGGCGGAGGCCACCGACGCCCTGACCCGGGGCGAGGCGTTCTGCCGAGGCGAGGAACCCGGCACCCCACCCACCCTGGACACCCTGATCGAGCAGGCGCACGACCCGGTGTACGCGACCGCGGTCACCCGACTCTGCCCGAAACACCTCCCCCTCCTCCACCAGGCCAAGGGCGGATTCACCGAGGGCACCCACCGGGTCGGAAAGGGCGGCAGCGACATCACCCCCGGCCAGTACCGCACCACCCACCGCAACCTGCACGGTTGCTCCTGGCACAGATGGACCCCCAGCGGCCGCACCATCGACAAAGCCACGACCACAACCGCCCCCCAGGGCGTGACGCTCACGATCGCCCCCACCGACGGCGGCCTCACCACCGAGAACTGCGGCAACTGGATCCGCACCCAATGAACCGAGCCGAAGAGGGCGGGCCCTGAGGGCGCTCACCAGGCCCTGCCTCAGAGCGAGACCAGAAACCTCTGCGGTACCACCCCCGGCTGTGCCCACCCCCGGCCCCTTGCTCACGTGATCGTTGAGGATGGGTGGGCCCCCACCCATCCTCAACGATCACCAACGCAGGCGCTTGCGCCAGGCGGCAAGTTTTTGATCAAGTCAACAGGGTGAGCCAGGCCAGTACCGGCAACCCCAGCGGCACACCACCAGCACTGCCGAGTCCTGCACGAACAAACCGTGGCCAACCCCCACCCAGCCACACCACAGAAAAGAAACCCCGCACCAGAAAACCCGCACCGCACCGGGGAGCGTGGGGGACGAAGTCCCCCACATCGGGGGTCCGGGGGTCGCCCCCCGGGAAGGAGATGCGGGCCCCGGCGAAGGTGAGCCGGGCTCACCGAGCAGGCGTGACCGCCACGTGGGCGCAACAGGGTTCGAACCTGTGACCCCTCGCTTGTAAGGCGAGTGCTCTACCACTGAGCTATGCGCCCCCGCGCCAGGTTCCGGCCCGGCGACCGGTCAAGCGTATCGGGTCGGGGCAGGACGGCGCGAAACGGTTGTTCAGTCGGGGCGATCTTGCTCGGCGAGGAAGCGTTCGAACTCGGCGCCGAGTTCTTCCGCGCTGGGGACGTCCTGGTCTTCGGCTAGGAGGCTTTCGCGTTCGGCGGCGCCGGCGAAGGCGTCGTACTGCTGTTCCAGGGCGTGGACGACCTTGCCGACTTCGTCGGAGCCGGCGACCTGTTCGGCGATCTCGGCCTCGGTGCGGGTGGCGGCTTCGCGCAGGGTGTCCGAGGGGATCACCAGGCCGGTGCAGGCGACGACCGCGTTGAGTGCGGCGACGGCGGCCGACGGGTGGGTGGACTGGGCGAGGTAGTGCGGGACGTGCACCGCGTAGCCGATCGCGTCGTGGCCGGCCTCGCCGAGCCGCAGTTCCAGCAGGGCGGAGGCGCTGCCGGGCACCTGTACCTTGTCGAACCAGGAGTTGGTGGTGATCAGCTCGGGGCGGGTGGCGTGCGCGGTCATCCCCACGGGGCGGGTGTGCGGTACGCCCATGGGGATGCCGTGGAAGCCCACCGTCAGCCCTACGCCGAGCCGTTCCACCAGGGAGCGGACCGCGGCGGCGAAGCCCTCCCAGAGCCGGTCGGGTTCGGGGCCGGTCAGGAACAGGAAGGGGCTGCCCGCGGAGTCGTGGACGAGGTGGACGACCAGTTCGGGGGCGTCGTAGGACTCCCAGTGGTCCTGGTCGTAGACCATCAGCGGTCGCCGCGCCCGGTAGTCGATCAGGGAGTCGACGTCGAAGCGGGCGATCACGCGGTGGTCCAGCACCTCCAGGATGTGCTCGCGCACGAGTTGCCCGGCCGAGCCTGCGTCGACGAAGCCGTCCAGGCAGTGCAGCAGCACCGGCCCGGACATCTCCGGCAGGTCGGATTCCAGCTCGTACAGATCCTCGGGTTTCGGCACCGTCTCCCCCACATCGTCCCGCCACTACTTGAGCCCAACATAGGACATCCGCGGTTTCATCCCTACGGGGGAAGCCAGAATCCGCCTGTGCCGCGGGCGGTTCGGGCCTTTTCAGGGGGCGGCGAAGACGCGGCTGGCCAGGAAGTCCTCGGGAGTGAGGGTGGTGAGTTCGGCGAGGCCGACCTCACCGGCGGTGGCGATCAGCCGGTTGGCGTGCCGCAGCCGGGCGCGTTCGATGGCGTTGCGGACGGAGCGGGCGTTGGCGAACCGGGGTTGCTCGCGGCGCCGGTCCAGGTATTCGCGGAACACCGGGATGGCTTCTTCCGCCAGCGAGTAGCCCTCCCGGGCCAGCATCAGCCGCCCGATCGCCTCCAGTTCGTCGCCGGTGTAGTCGGGGAAGTCGATGTGGTGGGCGATCCGGGAGCTCATCCCGGGGTTGGAGGCGAAGAAGGAGTCCATCCGGTCCTTGTAGCCGGCCAGCACCACCACCAGGTCGTCGCGCTGGTTCTCCATCACCTGGAGCAGGATCTCGATGGACTCCTGCCCGTAGTCGCGCTCGTTCTCGGCCCGGTACAGGTAGTACGCCTCGTCGATGAACAGCACCCCGCCCATGGCTCGTTTGAGGACCTCCTTGGTCTTGGGCGCGGTGTGGCCGACGTACTGGCCGACCAGGTCGTCGCGGGTCACGGTCACCAGGTGGCCGCGCCGCAGGTAGCCCAGCCGGTGCAGCAGTTCGGCGAGCCGGACGGCCACGGTGGTCTTGCCGGTGCCGGGGCTGCCGGTGAAGCACATGTGCAGGTTGGGCCGGGCGGAGTCGATGCCGAACCGGGCGCGGACCCGGTCGATGAGCAGCAGCGCGGCGGTCTCCCTGATCCGGGTCTTGACCGGGACGAGGCCGACCAGTTCGCGGTCGAGCGCGTCCAGGACCTCGTCGGCGTGCGAGTCGGCGCGCTCGCGGGCCAGGTCGATCCGGGCGTCCGGCGGCAGTGTCGCCACCGCCGGCTCCTCTTCGGCCGCGGCGTCGCCGTTCGGCGCGGGGCGCATCCCGAAGCCCAGTCGTTCCGTCACGGACGTTCCCTCCTCGCGAAAAGGGGTCCCGCCGGGCGGTGGCCGCCCGGCGGGACCGGTCGTTCCTAGCGGGTGTACCGGTCGCCCTCGGGCCGGTCGAGCGCGTAGGCGTGCATCTGGTAGCGGACCTGCCGGTCGGCGGTTTCCTGCCGGTCGAGGCGGAAGCCGGGCTCGACGGCGGGGCGCTGCACGATGAAGGACAGCGCGGTGGTCTGCCGGCCGTACCGGGCGTCGTAGGCGTTCAGCCGGATGTACTGGTCGGGGTACGCCTGCCGGCACTGGTTGATCTCGTAGAGCACCCCGGCGGGGTCCTTGAGGTCGAACATCGGCAGGCCCCACATCTCCCAGTAGGAGTTGCGCGGGTGCGGGTCGTCGGTGAACTCGACCGAGCACGGCCAGCCGTTGTCCAGCGCGTAGGCGATCTGCGCGCTGATCTCCTCGTCGGTGAAGTCGGGCAGGTAGGAGAAGGTGCCCTGGGTGATGCGCATCGGCCGGCTCCTCAGACGGACGTGGGGGTCTCGACCACGTCGGGGGTGTCGGTGGACTCGTAGGTGAAGGTGATGTCGCCCCAGGTGGACAGGGCCACGTCCAGCGGGCGGTTCTGCTTGGCGGCGGCGCGCAGGAGGTCGGGGCCTTCCTTGAGGTAGTCGCGGCCCTCGTTGCGGGCCTTGATCATCGCTTCCAGGGCGACCCGGTTGGCTTCGGCGCCGGCCGCGATGCCCATCGGGTGGCCGATGGTGCCGCCGCCGAACTGGAGGACGACGTCCTCGTCGAGGTAGTGCAGTAGCTGGTGCATCTGGCCGGCGTGGATGCCGCCGGAGGCGACCGGCATGACGCCGGGCATGGACGCCCACTCCTGGTCGAAGTACAGGCCCTTGACCGGGTCGGCGGCGACCTTGTCCTTGCGCAGGGTGTCGTAGAAGCCGGCGACCGAGTTGGGGTCGCCCTCCAGCTTGCCGACCACGGTTCCGGCGTGGATGTGGTCGACGCCCGCCAGCCGCATCCACTTGGCGATGACCCGGAAGCTGACGCCGTGGTTCTTCTGCCGGGTGTAGGTGGAGTGCCCGGCGCGGTGCAGGTGCAGGATCATCCCGTTGGCCCGCGCCCACTTGGCCATCGACTGGATGGCGGTGTAGCCGATGGTCAGGTCGATCATGATGATGACGCTGCCGAGCTGCTTGGCGAACTCGGCCCGCTCGTACATGTCCTCCATCGTCCCGGCGGTGACGTTGAGGTAGTGGCCCTTGATCTCGCCGGTCGCGGCCTGGGCGCGGGTGACGCCCTCCATGCAGTACAGGAACCGGTCCCGCCAGCGCATGAACGGCTGGGAGTTGATGTTCTCGTCGTCCTTGGTGAAGTCGAGGCCGCCGCGCAGGGCCTCGTAGACGACCCGGCCGTAGTTGCGGGCGCTCAGGCCCAGCTTGGGCTTGACGGTGGCGCCGAGCAGGGGGCGGCCGAACTTGGCCAGGTACTCGCGTTCCATCACGATGCCGTGCGCGGGGCCCTGGAAGGTTTTGACGTAGTGCGTGGGGATGCGCATGTCCTCCAGCCGCAGCGCCTTGAGCGCCTTGAAGCCGAAGACGTTGCCGATGATCGAGGAGGTCAGGTTGGCGATCGACCCCTCCTCGAACAGGTCCAGGTCGTAGGCGATGTAGGCGATGAACTGGCCCTCGGCGCCGGGCACCGGCTCCACCCGGTAGCACTTGGCCTGGTAGTTCTCGTAGCTGGTCAGCCGGTCGGTCCACACCACGGTCCAGGTGGCGGTGGACGACTCGCCGGCCACCGCCGCGCCGGCTTCCTCCGGGGGCACGCCCTGCTGGGGGGTGATCCGGAAGGCGGCGAGGATGTCGCTGTCCTTGGGCTGGTAGTCCGGCCGCCAGTAGCCCATCTCCGCGTACGGGATCACTCCCGCCGACCAGCGGCCCGCACTGCCATTGCTCGTCATCGTCGGCCTCGCTCCTCAGCTCGTCGCCTGGACGTTCCGAGGGTGCATCCGAGACACTTGCCCTGTCCATCAAGTGTTCTGGGCTGATACTTGAGCGAATAGTTGAACCAGTGAGGTCGGGATGACGGAGGCGCGGCTGCGGACGTTCGTCGCGGTCGCCGACACCGGGTCGGTGCGGGCCGCCGCCGAGCGGCTGTACGTGACCGAGTCGGCGGTGTCGGCGGCGGTGACGGCGCTGGCCCGGGAGCTGGGGGTGGCGCTGGTGGAACGGGTCGGCCGGGGGCTGCGGCTGACCCCCGCCGGCCAGGTGTACGCCGGGTACGCCCGCCGGGTGCTGGGCCTGCTGGAGCAGGGCCGGGCGGCGGCACGCGGCGAGGCCGATCCCGGGCACGGGTCGCTGCGGCTGGCCGCGGTGACCACGGCGGCCGACCAGGTGCTGCCCCGGCTGCTGGCGGGGTTCCGGGCGCGCTGGCCCGGGCTGGCGCTGGAGCTGGCGGTCGGGCCGAGCCGGGAGGTATGGGGGCGGCTGGCCGACCACGAGGCCGACCTGGTGCTGGGCGGGCGGCCGCCCGCCGGGATCCCGGCGACCGTGCTGGCGGTGCGGGCCAACGACCTGGTGGTGGTGGCCGCGCCCGCGGTCGCGGCGGCGTTCGCGCTGGACACCACGCCGTGGGTGATGCGCGAGCCGGGGTCGGGCACCCGGGTCACCGCCGAGGCGTATCTCGCCGAGCGCGACGCCCGCCCGCCCGAGCTGGTGCTCGGCTCCAACGGCGCGGTGATCGCTGGCGCCGCGGCCGGGCTGGGCGCGGCGCTGGTTTCCCGCGACGCGGTGGGCGCGGAGCTGGCGGACGGCCGCCTCCAGGTCATCGACGCGCCCGGCACTCCCCTGCACCGCCCGTGGCACGCGGTGGCGGGCCCGGCCCCCACGGCCACCACCCGCCTCTTCGTCGACCATCTCCTGGCCGCCCCCGGCTGGCACCATCCGCCGCCCTTCGACCCTGCGGCGTTCAGGGGGCCCTAGTGCTCGGTCCCGGAGGATCATCGGTGCGTTGCCCCGCTCAGGTGATCCTTCGGCTTTCGGGGGCATGGTGCCTCCGATCCCGATGGATCACGCGCCCGGAACGTCCGTTCAGCGATCCTCCGGTGTGCGGATGCTCCGGCGGTCCGTGGCCGGGAGCGGGGTTACTGGATTGTGGGTCCAGTTGCCGCCGGAGTCACGTCCGGGACAGAATCGAGTTCGGTATCGAGAGGGGTTCGCATGGGGAACGACGATCGGCCGTACGACGTCGTGCTGCTCGGCGCGACCGGCTTCACCGGCGAGCTGACCGCCGAGTACCTGGCCGGGCACGCGCCGGCGGACACCCGGTGGGCGCTGGCCGGGCGCAGCCCGGACCGGCTGGCGGCGGTGCGCGACCGGCTCACCGCGATCAACCCCGCCTGCAAGGACCTGCCGCTGCTGCGCGTCGACACCGGTGACGCCGCGTCGGTGCGGGAGATGGCCGAGTCCGCCCGGGTGGTCGCCACCACCGTCGGGCCGTACGTCCGGTACGGGGAGCCGGTGGTGGCCGCGTGCGCCCGGGCCGGTACCGACTACGTGGACCTGACCGGCGAGCCGACCTTCGTGGACGAGATGTACGTGCGGCACCACGCCGAGGCGGTGCGCACCGGGGCGCGGATCGTGCACGCCTGCGGGTTCGACTCGATCCCGCACGATCTGGGGACGTACTTCACCGTCCAGCACCTGCCCGAGGGGACCGCGCTGCGGGTCGAGGGTTTCCTGCGGGCCGCCGGCGCGGCGTCCGGCGGCACCCTGCACTCCGCGGTGGGCATCGTGGGCGGGCTGCCCCGCATGGTGCGCGCCGAACGCGAGCGGCGGCGGGTCGAGCCGCGTCCGGCGGGGCGCCGGGTCCGGTTGCTCCGGGGGCCGCTCCCCCGCGCCCGGCGGGCCGGCTGGACCCTGCCGATGCCGACGATCGACCCGCAGATCGTCTGCCGCTCGGCCGCCGCGCTGCAGCGGTACGGACCCGACTTCTCCTACGGCCACTACATCTCGCTGAAGCGGCTGCCCAGCGCGGTCGGGCTGGCCGCCGGAGCGGTCGGCATGACCGCGGCCGCCCAGGTGCCGCCGACCCGCGCGCTGCTGCTCAAGCTGATCGAGCCGGGGGACGGGCCGTCCGCAGAGCGGCGCGCCCGCAACTGGTTCAAGGTCCGTTTCGTCGGCGAGGGCGGCGGCCGGCGGGTGGTCACCGAGGTCTCCGGCGGCGACCCGGGCTACGACGAGACCGCCAAGATGCTCGGCGAGTCCGCGCTCTGCCTGGCCCACGACGACCTGCCCCCGACCGCCGGGCAGGTCACCACCGCCACCGCCATGGGCGACGCCCTGATCGGCCGCCTCCAGCGCGCCGGCATCTCCTTCCGCGTCCTCCAGCAGCCGTGATCCTTCAGCTTTCGGTGCGCCATAGCGCCTCGAAAGCTGGAGGATCACCGCTCCGGCGGCGGATCGGCGGGGTCAGGGTTTGAGGGGGACGACGGCGCGGATGGTGGTGCCGTTGCCGGGGCGGCTGTTGACGGTCAGGCGGCCGCCGAGGAGTTCGGCGCGTTCGGCCATGCCGCGCAGGCCGTAGGAGTCGGGGCGGCGGCCGGGGGCGAAGACGTCCTGGATGGAGAAGCCCGTCCCGTCGTCGATCACCGCCAGCCGGACCTGGTCGGTGTCGTGTTCCAGGACGATGTCGACGGTGGTCGCGGCGGCGTGCGCCAGGCAGTTGCCCACCGCCTCCTGCGCGATCCGGTAGAGGGCGGTCTGGATGTGGCCGGCCAGCGCGTCCTCCAGCTCGCCCGAGACCGCCACGGTGATGTCGAGCTCCCGCTGCCGGCTGCTCGCCTCCCGGGCGAGGGTGGCCAGCGCCGCGGACAGGCCGAGGTCGTCGAGCACCGGCGGGCGCAGCCCCCCGATCGCGGCCCGGGTCTCGGCCGCGGCCAGCTCGCACAGCTCCCGGGCCAGCACGATCTGCTCGCGCGCCTCCCGGTGGTGGTCAGGCAGCGCCCGGTCGGCCGCCGACAGGTGGAAGCCCAGGCTGGCCAGCCGCTGCGCGATCCCGTCGTGGATGTCGCGGACCAGCCGAGCCCGCTCAGCCTCCTGCACCTCCACCGCCCGCTCGGCGAACCGTTCCGCCGACAGCTCCCGCTCCTGGGCGGTGCGCAGCCGCCGGCCCGAGCACAGCACCGGCGCGAACAGCGCGGCCAGCGCGGTCACCAGTTCCAGGTCCTCGGGCAGGCAGCCGCCGGCCGACCGGACGTCGACGACCCCGATCGTGGCGCCCCCGCTGTACACCGGCACCGCCGCGCCCCGGCCGTCGGCGTGCCGCCGGGGCCGGCCGTGCGCCGCGACCCAGCCCACGTCTCCCTCGCCCAGCGGCACCGGGCCGGTACCGCCGCCCTCCAGCACCCGCTCGTCCTCGTCCAGCACGTGGACGTCGCAGAAGGTCAGGGCCGCCGCCGACCGCACCACCAGCCCGGCCAGTTCGGCGGACAGGTCCGGCAGCGCCCGGTCCGAGCAGGCCACCGTGACGATCCGCACCAGCAGGTCGGGGCCGCGCGCGGCCAGCAGTTCCAGCGCGGTCGCCGCGCCGGCCCGGTCCCGGCCCGCGTTCACCGGAACAGCCCCTCGCGGAGCGCGACGGCGATGGCGGCGGAGCGGTCGGTGACCTCGAGCTTGCGGTAGAGGGCGCGCAGGTGGCTCTTGACGGTCTCCTCGCTGACCACCAGCCGGGCCGCGATCGCCTTGTTGGACAGGCCTGCGACCAGCAGGGACAGCACTTCGCTCTCGCGCTGGGTGAGCCCGCGGTTGGCGCCGGGCCAGAACTCGCCGCGGTTGAGCCGGGCGGCGCTGGCCGCCATCCGGCCCGCCAGGGTGGGATCGACCACCGTCTCCCCCTGCGCGACCTCCTCCAGCCGCCGGACCAGCTCCGGGCCGTCGACCCGTTTGAGCAGGTAGCCGCTGGCGCCGGCGCGCAGCGCCTCGAAGACGTACTGTTCGTCGTCGTAGACCGACAGGAAGACGACCCGGCAGTTCACCGCCGGGCCGGTGATGCTGCGACACAGGTCCAGGCCGCTCTCCGGGCCGAGCCGCACGTCCAGCAGCACCACGTCCGGGCGCAGCGCGCTGACCAGCCGCGTCGCCTCGGCGGCCGTGCCGGCCTGGCCGACGACGCGGACGCGCCCGGCGAATCCGGCCAGCATCGCCTGCAGTCCGGCAAGGATCATCTCGTGGTCGTCGACGAGGACCACGCGTACGGGGGCGCCCATTCCGGAAAGATAACAACCGCAAGCTACTCGCCAGTAGGTACCGGTGCACAAGGGCTCGCGTGATTTCACCCATGCTCTCACCCCTACGGGTGAAGAACGCCGGAACACCCCCGCCTACCGTCCAGTACGACAGCTGAACCGCCTGCGGACGGAGGAACCTGGTGCCCCATCGGATCGTGCATATGCTCCGGGCCCGCGGAACCAGCCGGCGCCCCGTCATGCTCGCCATCGCCGGGGACAGCGCGGCGGGCAAGACCACGCTCACCAGGGGGCTCGTGCAGTGTCTGGGGGAGGACCGGATGACCGCGGTCTGCGTGGACGACTACCACCGCTACGACCGCACGGAACGCAAGGACAAGCCGTTCACCGCGCTGCACCCCGACTGCAACTACGTCGAGATCATGGAGCAGCACCTGCAGCTGCTGGCCATGGGCGAGCCCATCCTCAAGCCGGTGTACGACCACTCCACCGGCGAGCTCGTCCGGCCCGAACTGGTCGAGCCGCGCGACTTCGTCATCATCGAGGGGCTGCTTCCCCTGCACACCCGGATGGCGCGCGCCTGCTTCGACATCACCGTCTACCTCGACCCGCCGGAGCCGCTGCGGCACCAGTGGAAGATCCAGCGTGACTGCGCCAAGCGCGGCTACACCCCCGACCAGGTGCGGGCCGAGCTGGACCGGCGCGAGCCCGAGAGCGCCGCGTTCATCCGCCCGCAGCGCCGCTGGGCCGACGTCGTGGTGAAGTTCGCCGAGGTCATCGGGCGCGACGACCCGCCCAACACCCCCCTCTCGGCCGAGCTGCTGCTGCGGCCGACCATCGACCACCCCGAGCTGAGCGGCGTGCTCGACGACGCCGAGCACCGGGCGATGCACCTGAAACTGCACCGCGACACCGACGGCCGCCCGGTCGACGCACTGCACGTCCACGGGTACGTTTCGCCCGAGGAGTCCGAGATCGTGAAGAAAGCCATCTGGGAGCGGCTGGACGTCGCCAGCGGCATCCCCCGGTCGCTGGGCCGGATCGCCGACGGCGCCGACGACACCGTCAGCGATCCGCTGGCGATCACCCAGTTGCTGCTGCTCTACCACATGCTCGACGCGGACCGCCGCCGCGCGGCATAGCCCACAGACCCGCAAGGTCGTGCGCAGGGCTCAGGTCACGGTCCGAGGCGCACGACCGGGAGCGGCCGAGGAGGTGTCGGCCGTTCCCACGCGGCGCCGGGAGGGCACTGAGGTTCATTGCGGGCTCCTCAGCGCCCTCCCGGCCACCCTCGGTCTTCCCGGCGGCCGGTGACGCCCCCGGCTCAGTCCCGGTGGGGCTACTCGGCCCGCCCGTCGCGATCTTGCAGGTACCGGGTCTGGTCCCGGAGCCGCCGGGCATCCGTCTCGTAGACCCGCTCGGCCGTCTCCAGCAGCTGCGCCGCGATCAGGTCGAGCTGGGCGGCCAGTTCCTCGGCGGCGCTGCGCCGGCCGCCCGGAGTCCGCCCGGAGGCGAACCAGCCGGGCAGGTTGAGGTAGGTCTCGAACCCCTCCGGCAGGTCGGTGCGGACGACCCGGGCGATCTCGTACCGCGCGTCGGGGTCCAGGGACAGCACCTCCCGGCGCGCCAGCAGCTCGCGCACCAGCCCCACGATCTCGCCGAACCTGACCATGGCCCCCGGCGGCACCCGGCCGGCCTGCCCGGCCACCCGCTCCACCAGCACCTCCAGGTCCGCGCGCAACCGGCCGGACTCGGCCGCGGTGTCGTCGAGCACCAGCACGACCCGCTCCGGCGGCGCGGCCAGCGCCCCGGCCGCGTACAGCCCCGCCACCACGAACAGCCAGTACGGCCCGGCCAGCCCCGCCAGGTGCAGCCCGAGCCCGGCCAGCCCGCAGGCCGAGCCGGCGAGGTTCTTGGTCGAGCCGAGATAGGCCCAGGCCCTACTGGTAGCCACGGATCTCCCGGAAGACGGTCGCCAGGGACTGCGACCGCGCGTCGAAGGTACGGCCGCCGGTCAGCCGGGCGAGCTCGGCCATCTCGTCGGCCCTCGCCTCGCCGAACAGCACCGCGAACACCGGCACGGCGCGCGGCCCCTCCGGCAGCCCGGCGTGGAACAGCCGGAACTGGGCCAGGCGGGTGCCCGCGGTGTTCTCCCCGTCGCTCATCAACACGATCGAGGTGTACCGGTCGGGGTCGCGGGCGGCCTGCTCCCCGGCGACCCGGTAGGCGGCGGCCAGGCTGTCATAGATGGCGGTGCCGCCCCGCGGGTTCCGTAGCGCGCCCGCGTAGTTCCTGATCCGGGCCAGTTCGGCCGCCGGATCGCGCTCGGGGATGACGTAGGACACCGGTCTCCCGGGCCGGCTGTTGAAGAGCATGAGCGTCACCTCCTCCCGGTTGTGGAACCGCTGGAACCGGCCGGCCAGGCTGCCGTCGGCGCCGGTCAGCGCGGTCAGCGCGGAGCGCAGCCCCGCGATCCGGTCCCCGGCCATCGACCCGGAGACGTCCAGGACGTAGATCGTGCGGGCGGGCCGCCGGAACTCGTCGTAGTACGCGGCCACCAGCGTGTCCACCGCGTCGAGGCGGGAGGGGAACGGCAGCTCGGGCGGGCTCTCCCCGAACCTCGCCTCCGGCCGGACCTCGGGCACCGCCGGCCGGCGGTGCGTCCGGGACATGATCTGGCGCTGCACCTCGGGGCGCCGCAGGTAGCCGGTCAGCCTGGCATGGGCGTCACGGGCGGCCGCGGGCGCCGAGGCCAGCAGGGTCAGCGGGTAGTCCGCGGTGATCACCCCGTCCCGCGGACGGATGATCGTGAACTGTTCAGGCAGCCGGCCCGACGCGTTCAGCGCCAGCAGCTCCGACTCGTAGTTGAACATGCCGTCCACCTCGGCCCCCGCCGAGTTCCGGTCCACCAGCCGCTCCGACAGCCAGCCCGAGGATCCGGAGGTGAGCCGCTGGGCGGAGAAGAACCGCTTCAGCCCGGGGGCCTGCGCCCGGATGGCGGCGGCGTCCAGCGCTGTCCCGCTACCGGACAGGGCCGCGGTCACCGCCACCAGGGTGGAGAAACCGGAGTTGGAGGCGGCCGGGCTGGTCATGCCGTAGCCGAACCGTCCCTTCCCGGCGGCGTCGGCGATCTCGGCCCAGGTCGGCGGCGTGGCGTCCCAGCCGAGCTGGGACGCCACGGAGGCGCGCAGGCCCAGCACCACCGGCGACCGCATCGTCCGGACGGAGGTGCCCAGCTTGGCCCGGGCACCGGTGTGCAGCGTCAGGTACCGGTCGGAAGAGAACCAGACGGCCTCGTACCGGCCGTCGGCCTTGCCGTCCAGCACCCGCTGCACGCCGTCGAGGGTGCCCGCGAAGTCCAGCTCCACCTCCACCCCGATCTCGTCCTCGGCCTGTTCGAGGATCGGCCGCAGGTCGGCGAGCTCGCTGCCGGCCAGCACGCGCAGGGTGGTCTCGTCCTCGCCCAGGTCGACGTCACAGGCCGCCGTGACGGCCAGCAGCGTCAGCGCGGCCAGCGCCGCCCGGAGCCTCACGCGCCGGACTCCTCGCCACGGTGGCGGGCGCGCTCCAGATGGGCGCCCGCCCGGGTGAGTTCGGCGCCGAGCGCGTCCACGGTGGCCTGCATGCTGGTCAGGGACTGGGCGCGGAAGCCGTCGATCGCGTCGATCGTCTGGTAGATCTGCTCGAACGAGCGGCGCAGCGTCTCGACCCCGACGGCCGGGTCGGCCGCGATCTGCTGGATCTGCGCGCTCTGCCCGGCGAGCATCTCGGCGTTGGCCCGGATCAGGTCCTCGGTCGTGCCGCGCAGCGCGCCCACCTGTTCGATGACCTGTTTCTGGTTGGCGAGCGCGGCGGCGACGGTGACCGCGATCCGCAGCGCGGAGACCGTGGTGGACGCGGCCCGGTCCACCCCCTTGATCAGCTCGTCGTTGTTGCGCCGCACCGCGTCCAGGGCCAGGTAGCCCTGGGCGCAGACGGCGAGCTGGGTGAGCAGGTCCTGGTGCCGCTGCCGGACGGGGAAGAGCACGTCGGCGCGGAGCGCGTCGGCCGCGGCCGGGTCGGCGGTCTCGGCGACGGCCCGTTCCACGGCGGTGTCGACGGCCTGGGCGTACACGGCGTGCTCCTGCAACCGCCCCATGGTCCGCCACAGGTCGGCGCGCTCGTTCTGGATGGCCGCGTTGTCGCGGCGCAGCTCGTCCTGGCCGGACCGGAGCGACATCACGATCTTGTTGATGTTGGTGTTCGCCGACTGGTAGCGGGAGACGAAGTCGCGCAGCGCGTTGCCGAACGGCAGCCGCGACAGCAACCGGCGGGCCGTCGGCCGGCCGGCGTCCTTGGGGTCGAGGTCTTCGACGGTCCGGCGCAGCTCGACCAGGCCCTGGGCGACCCGCTGCTGGGCGCTCCGGTCCGCGCCCTTGGCCGCGGCCAGCGACGCCACCGTGCGGTCGAGCATCCGGTCGGCGGCCCGGGCGGAGGTGCGCATCTCCCCGTCGCCCAGTGCGGTGACCTCCCCCGCCCGGGTGACGAACTCGGGCGAGCGGGGGTCGAGGCCGGTGAGCACGCCGGCGAACTCGGCCGCCCGGCGGCCGAGTTCGACGCGGGTGTCCCCGTCCACCGGGATGAGCGTCGCGGCCCGCTCCGCCGGAATCGGTTCGACCGGTTCGGGCGGGGTGAGGACCAGGTCGGCGCCGGTCTCTGCCATGTTCGGGAACTCCAGTCGCTCGCGGACGCGGCTAGGGCGGGCCATAGCCCTGCTCGATGCCGCGCACCAGGTTCTCGAGGGTGCCGTAGGAGGGGGTGTCGACGACGTCGACGAGGTCCGCGGTCACCGGCACCCGGTTCTCGGCGACGACCTTCGCGAACCGGGCGGCGTCGGCGGTGCGCAGGCCGTGCCGGGCGGCCGCCTGCTGGAGCGCGGGATCGGAGGTGAGCAGCCGGCCCACCCGGTCGCCGCCGGAGTTCAGCGGAACCAGCGTGTGCTTGGACACCACGGTCGGCGACGGGTACATCAGCACCATCCCCGGCCGGATCTGCCCGGTGACGGCCCGCCCGACGAACTGGGCCTCGTAGATGCAGACCAGCGGCGTCTTGCCCATCCCCACCGCCAGGTAGTCCTCGAAGGGGCCCTCGCTGGAGTTCTCGCTGTAGCCCTGGTCGAGGAAGAGCCGCGACAGCAGCGGCAGCACCCGGCGCTCGGCCTCGGCGCCCTGCACGATCGCGTCCCCGTTGGCCACGTGGCTGACGAGCGACAGGTACATGGCCGCGGAGTTGGAGTCGCGCACGTCGGTGGTGGAGACCAGCACGTTCTTGCGCACCGGGTAGGCGGTGTTGCCCCTGATCTGGTCCCAGCGGGTGCCCTTCTCCACCAGTTCCAGGTAGCGGCGGACGTCGAAGATCCAGATGCCGCCCGCGCCCCGGCGTGCCACGCCCGCCCCGGCGAGGACATCGACGATCGGCTGGAAGCTGGCGATCGCCATCGGCGTGGAGAACGGCGCGTACTTGGCCGTCCGGCCGTGCCGGCGCAGGATCTGCTCGGCGGCGGGCGCCCCGCCAGGGAAGGCGAAGGCGTAGTTGTCAAGGTTGACGGTGGTGGCGATCTGCCGGGACCCGGCCGGGTCCACCTCGACGCGCAGCCCATGCCGGGCGAACGCGTCCCGGACGGCCGGGTCGGCGAAGAACGGGAGCTTCTCCGAGCCGATCACGCCTCGGACGGTGACCGTGTCCGAGGCCCCCCGGCCCAGCACGATCGCGATGATGACCCCGATGGCGAGCCCCGTCGCCAGTATTAGGGAGAGAACCCTTTTCATTTACCGCCCAGGATGGGCAGGCCGAAAGACCCCTGGGCAAGCCGAACATGGCGCGAAGGTAAAAGGATAGAAAAATTCAGTCCGATGGGCGGCGGAGCAGCCTGTTCAACGCCGCCGCAACCTCTTCGGAAAGGCCCGGAGCGGGCTCGGCGGGCTCGGTGGAACGGACGGCCTCGCGGACATGCCCGCAGTCACGGCACTCGACCTCGCCCAGCCGGCAGATCAGCGCCACCGACCCGCAGGAGGCGCACCGGTCGAGTTCGGCCGCCTCCTGGCAGCCAGGGCAGATCAACACCTGGCGGTCGGCCCGGACCCCACGCCGCCACGGGCTCGGCCCCCGGGTGGGGTCGGTCTGCCGCGCCCCGCAGCGGAAGCAGGGCATCGCGCCTCCCGTAAGGGAGGGGCGGGCCCGGCTCGCGGGCCCGCCCCGACGATCACAGTCCGGCGAGCGCCTTGCGGTACTCGTCGATGTCGCGCGCGTCCGGAATCGCGTTCACGACCTTCCAGCGCACCACGCCCTCGGTGTCGATGATGAAGGTGCCGCGCACGGCGAGCCCCTTCTCCTCGTCGAAGACGCCGTAGCGCTGCGCGGTCCCGCCGTGCGGCCAGAAGTCCGCCAGCAGCGGGAACTGGTACTTCTCCTGGTCGGCCCACGCCCGCAGGGAGAACACCGAGTCAACGGAGACCGCGAGGACCTGGACGTCGTCACCGCCAAGGCTCGGCAGTTCGTCGCGGACCGTGCACAGTTCACCGGTGCAGACACCGCTGAACGCCAGCGGGTAAAAAATAAGGACGACATTCTTCTGCCCGCGGTAATCGGACAGTTTCACCGGAGTTCCGTGCTGGTCCTTCAGCTCGAAATCCGGAGCGACGCCCCCTACCTCGACCGCCATTGCACTCCTTGTGGCTCTTCCCCACGGACGGCGTGGGGCGACGATGCGCGCCAGGCGCGCTTTGATCACGCCCAGTCTGCCACCGTGGCGGTCACCACCTGGCCGGCCACCCCTGCGGCTACTTACGCACCTTGGGGGCGACGAGACGGGTGCCGGACCATTCCGGTGCGGCGCTCAGGCTGCTGGTCTGCGACAGGCCCGCGGTGGGGGCCGCCTCGCCGACGTCGCTCGGCTCGACGTGACCGTCCCGGCCCGCCTTGGGCGTCAGCAGCCAGATGTGGCCCCCGTCGGCGAGCCCGGTGCGCGCGTCGACCAGGCCGTCGACCAGGTCGCCGTCCTCGTCACGCCACCACAGCACGACGACGTCGACCACGTCTTCGTAGTCCTCGTCGACCAGTTCACCCGAGGTCACCGCCTCGATGGACTCACGCAGTTCCTCGTCGCAGTCGTCGTCGTAGCCGATCTCCTGCACCACCTGGTTCGGCTTGAAACCGAGCCGTTCGGCCAGGCTGCGCTCAGACTGCGCCTGACCCGCGGTCGCGCTCACGAACGTCCTCCCAGTGTCGATGGGCCGTGCGATACGGCGTTGCGGGACAGTTCACACAAGCGAACGCCCCTAGCGCAAGTGTCTTCTCCGCTTTTACCGGGCCCCTCGGACGCATACGGCGCTTCGTCACGCTGTCGCTGGTAACAAGACACAGCCAGAGCGTAACAACTCCGCACCGTGCCGGCGCCGGAGGAAATGCCGCGGCGGGGTCGAAGAGGGGCGTCCGACCTGGTTTCTTTCCCCCGGATCGCCCCGCCTGCCAGGCGATACCGCCCCCTCGGCCGTCCCATCACCCTCCTGACAGAAAAGAGAGCCGGACCTGCCGGTCGGGGTTGTCGACATTGAGATCGACGACGGCCACCGACTGCCAGGTCCCGAGCGTCATCCGGCCGCCGACCACGGGGACCGTGGCGTACGGAGGGATCAGCGCGGGTAGCACATGCGAGCGGCCATGCCCGGTCGAGCCGTGGGCGTGCCGCCAGCGGTCGTCGGCCGGCAGCAGGTCGGCCAGCGCCGCCAGCAGGTCGGCATCACTGCCCGCGCCGAGTTCGATCAGCGCCACGCCGGCGGTGGCGTGCGGCACGAAAACGTGCAGCAGGCCGTCGCCGCCGGCCGTCGCCGCGAACTCGGCGCACTGGGCGGTGATGTCGTACACGGACTCCCGACCGCCGGTCGGCACGTGGATCACGGAGGTTTTCATGCGCGGTTGTCTACCTGCCCGCGTGGCTCCCCCGCACCCCGGCCGGTTCGATCACGGTGTCCGGGCCGGGGTAGACCAGCCCGGTGTGCCCGTCATCGAACCGCACGAGGTAGGGCGGCGTCCCGTCGGGTCCGCGCACCTCGATGATCTCGCCCTTCCGGTCGGGTTCCCCGACCATCCGGCTGTGGACGTGCAGTTGGTCACCTGTCGTGGCCTGCATGACATACCTCCTCGACTCGACCCGTTCCGCCGCTTTCACCTCCTGGTTCCCAGCTTGGTACGGCTCGACCCATCAGGCAACGCGCCGGAACATCACACCCCCGCTGACCGGCGCAAATGGTTACTCGGCGGTAGAGATGCGCTAGCGTCAATAAAGGACCACGATGGTTTGATGAACACCGCGGCCCACCCGGTCGTATGAACAGCGGTAAGCACAGAGGGGACCCCGTGGCTTCCGGACGCCAACGCTTTTCGATCATCAGCGACGGTCTGCCGAGCCAGCTCCCGGACATCAATCCAGATGAGACCCGGGAATGGCTGGAGTCGCTCGACACGGTACTCAAGACCGAGGGCCGGGGCCGGGCGCGCTATCTCATGCTCCGGCTGCTGGAACGAGCCCGCGAGCAGCAGGTCGGCGTGCCCGGCCTGCGCAGCACCGACTACATCAACACCATCCCACCGGAGCGGGAGCCCTGGTTCCCCGGTGATGAGCACATCGAACGTCGAGTGCGCGCCTACATCCGCTGGAACGCGGCCGTCATGGTCTCCCGGGCCAACCGGCCCGAGCTCTCGGTCGGCGGGCACATCGCCACCTACGCCTCGGCGGCCTCCCTGTACGAGGTGGGGTTCAACCACTTCTTCCGCGGCAAGGACCACGGCGAGTCGGGCGACCAGGTCTTCATCCAGGGCCACGCGGCGCCGGGCATCTACGCCCGGGCGTTCCTGGAGGGGCGGCTCTCCGAGGCCCGGCTGGAGGGCTTCCGGCAGGAGATCTCGCATCCCGGCGGCGGGCTGCCCTCCTACCCGCATCCCCGGCTGATGCCGGACTTCTGGGAGTTCCCGACCGTGTCGATGGGGCTGGGCGCCATCGGGGCGATCTACCAGGCCCGGTTCAACCGCTACCTGCTGGCCCGTGAGATCAAGGACACCTCGCGCTCGCACGTGTGGGCCTTCCTGGGTGACGGCGAGATGGACGAGCCCGAGTCGCTGGGCGCCATCGGCGTGGCCGCCCGCGAGGAACTCGACAACCTCACCTTCATCATCAACTGCAACCTGCAGCGGCTCGACGGCCCGGTCCGCGGCAACGGCAAGATCATCCAGGAGCTGGAGTCGTTCTTCCGCGGCGCGGGCTGGAACGTCATCAAGGTGATCTGGGGCCGCGACTGGGACCCGCTGCTGGCCCAGGACGTCGACGGGGCGCTCGTCAACAAGATGAACACCACCCCCGACGGCCAGTTCCAGACCTTCTCGGTGGAGAGCGGCTCCTACATCCGCGAGAACTTCTTCGGCGACGACCCGCGGCTGCGCCGGATGGTCCAGCACCTCGGCGACGACGACCTGCGCATGCTGTCGCGCGGCGGGCACGACTACCGCAAGCTGTACGCGGCGTTCAAGTCGGCCCGCGAGCACGTGGGGCAGCCGACGGTGATCCTCGCCCACACCATCAAGGGCTGGACGCTCGGGTCCGACTTCGAGGCCCGGATGTCCTCGCACCAGATGAAGAAGCTCACCAAGGCCGAGCTGAAGACCTTCCGCGACCGGCTCTTCCTGGAGATCCCCGACTCGGCCCTGGAGGCCGACCTGCCGCCCTTCTACCACCCGGGCGAGGACTCCGACGAGATCCAGTACATGCGGGAGCGCCGCGCCGCGCTCGGCGGCTACCTGCCCCGGCGGGTGGTCCGGGCCAAGCCGGTGAAACTGCCCGGCGACCCGGTCTACACCGAGCTGAAGAAGGGCTCGGGCAAGCAGGCCGTGGCCACGACGATGGCGTTCGTCCGGCTGCTCAAGGACCTCATGAAGGACAAGGAGATCGGCCACCGGTTCGTGCCGATCATCCCCGACGAGGCCCGTACGTTCGGCATGGACGCCATGTTCCCGACGGCGAAGATCTACTCGCCGCACGGGCAGACCTACGACGCCGCCGACCGCAAGCTGATGCTGACGTACAAGGAGTCCGAAAAGGGCCAGATCCTGCACGAGGGGATCAGCGAGGCCGGTGCCATGGCCTCGATGATCGCCACCGGGTCGGCGTACGCCACGCACGGCGAGCACATGATCCCGATCTACATCTTCTACTCGATGTTCGGGTTCCAGCGGACCGGCGACCAGATGTGGCAACTCGCCGACCAGATGGGCCGGGGCTTCCTGCTCGGCGCCACCGCCGGCCGCACCACGCTGACCGGGGAGGGCCTGCAGCACAACGACGGCCAGTCGCCGCTGCTGGCCTCGACCCACCCCGCGTGCGTCGCCTACGACCCGGCCTGGGCGTACGAGGTCTCGCACATCGTGCGCGACGGGCTGCGCCGGATGTACGGCTCCTCCGAGGAGCACCCGGCCGGTGAGGACGTCTACTACTACCTCACCGTCTACAACGAGCCGTACGTCCAGCCGGCCGAGCCGGCCGGCATCGACGTCGACGGCCTGCTCAGGGGCCTGTACCGGTTCGCCGAGGCGCCCGAGGTCACCGGTGACGGGAACGCGCCGCGAGCCCGGCTGCTGGCCTCGGGAGTGGCGATGCGGTGGGCCCAGGAGGCCCGGCGGATGCTCGCCGAGGACTGGGGCGTGGCCGCCGACCTGTGGTCGGCGACCTCCTGGTCGGAACTGCGCCGCGAGGCCATGCACAGCGACGCGTGGAACCTGCTGAACCCCGAGGCCGAGCAGCAGGTGCCGTACGTCACCCGGGCGCTGGAGAACTCGCCGGGGCCGATCGTGGCGGTGAGCGACTACATGCGCGCGGTACCCGACCAGATCGCCTCGTGGGTGCCGGGCGACTACTCCTCGCTGGGCACCGACGGGTTCGGTTTCTCCGACACCCGGGCCGCGGCGCGCCGGTTCTTCCACGTCGACGCGGCGTCGATCACCCTGGCGGTGCTGACCAGGCTGGTCCGCCGCGGGGAGATCAAGCCGGAGGTGCTGCCCCAGGCGATGGAGCGCTACCGGCTGAACGAGCCGATCGACCAGGTGTTCGCGGGCGGGGTGCAGACCGCCGAGAGCGGCGCCGGCGGCGAGGCCTGACGGGACGGGGCCGGGCACGACCGCCCGGCCCCGCATCCGCCCGCCGGTGACCCGGTCGAGGGCTCGGCGCCCCGGTCCCGTGCCGCGCGCGTCACAGCGAGCGCAGGAATCCGATCATGGCGTCGGACACCTCGGCGGGACGTTCCTGCTGGGTCCAGTGCCCGCAACCCGGTAGCCACACCGGCTCCCGCAGGTTCGGGATCAGCCCGCGCAGCCCCGCCACCCGGTCCGGGGCGATCGCGGCGAAGTCGCGTTCCCCGGCGATGTAGAGCGCGGGCGGGGTGACCGGGGCCCGGTGCCAGGCGGCGGTGAGCTCCCAGTTGCGGTCAAGGTTGCGGTACCAGTTGAGCGGTCCGGTGAATCCGCCCGCCGCGTACTGGGCGGCGTAGGCCGCGATGTCCTCTTCGGTCAGCCAGCCGGGCAGTTTCCCGGGCTCGGGGAAGCCGGCGAGGAAACCGTCGCTCTCGAACGCCACGGGCGCGTCGCCCGCGGCGTCCCCGGACGAGCCGGTGAGCAGCCGCCGGAACGTCGCCGGGAGGTCCCGGGCGAGTTCGGCGTCGGCCTCGCCGGGCCGCTGGAAGCGCACCATGTAGTAGTCCTCGCCCAGCGTCCGGCGCATGATCTCCAGCGGCGGGCGGGACGAGCGCGGCCGGTGGATGCCCGACAACCCGATGACGGCGCGCACCCGGTCGGGCCGGAACTGGGCGGCGTGCCAGGCCACCGGGGCTCCCCAGTCGTGCCCGGCAATCACGGCCCGATCGACGCCGAGCGCGTCCAGCAGGGCGAGCGCGTCTCCGGTCAGGTGCATGATCGAGTACTCCTCGACCCGCTCCGGGCGGTCGGTTCCGCCGTAGCCGCGCTGGTCCGGCGCCACGGCGTGGAAGCCCGCCTCGGCCAGCGCGACGAGCTGGTGCCGCCAGGAGTACCAGCTCTCGGGGAATCCGTGCAGCAGCAGCACCGTCGGGCCCGATCCGGCCTCGGCGATGCGCATGCGCAACCCGTTCACCTGCACATCGCGATGCGCGATCTCCGTCATCGGTGCGCCTCCCGGGTGGGCGATGGTCCGCGGCCGACGCTACCGCCCGCCCGGTGACCGGCGATCGGCCCCCCGGCGAAACCCAGGAAACAACTGCGCCGCTCGGGTTCGGGTCAGGCCAGGGAGCTCTCGCAGGCCGTGCGCGCCACGGTGGTGACGGCCGCGGCCAGGACGGCGAGCCGGCCGACCTCCGCGGCGTGGAAGGGGGGCGCGGCGACCCGGGCGGCCAGCAGCGTCCGGCCCGCCAGCGGCACCGCCGCGTAGCGGGTGCCGCCGGGCGCGGTGAACGCGTGCGGCCCGTCGTCGCGCGGCCGGGGCGGTTCGAACGGCTCGGGGGCCCGCCGGCTGGCGCGCTCCACCCGCCCGGCGTCCACCAGGACCGCCCAGTCGGCGCTGAAGGCGCCGGGGACCAGGTCGACCAGGTCCGCCGGTTCCCGCAGCCCGCCGAACACGGCGGTGTCGACGTGCGGGGACGGCACCTCGGCGAGATGCCAGACCCCGGCCACATGGGCCCCGTCGATCCCCGCGAGCTCGTCGCACAGCGAGCTGACCGGGGCGGCGTCCGGCCAGGTGACGATGAAGTCGTCGAGCGCCCGGCCACTGGCACGTTCCAGAACCACGACCTCGAGAATGTCCGCGCCGGCGTACCCCATCGCCACCGCGACCCGGCCCAGCGCTCCGGGCTGGTCGGGCACGCTCACTCGAACTCGAAGAAACACGGCGACCCTCCACCCGGCAGACTCTCCGGTACCACCGGAGCGTGCTCCACGCCGATTTCCGGAATGTTTCGCCGAGGTATCGACCAGAACACGGTTCGGGAACTCCGATACCGCCCGAAGGCCGCCGCTCCGGCGTCCTCGCGCATGGCGAGGTCAGAGACCCGCGCCGGGGATGACACCCTAATGACGTGGAGACCCCGGAGGAGACGGCACTGCGCGCGCAGACGGCCAAGCGCCTGGAACAGGCGATGGGCACGTTCGGCACCGCGGCGCTGAGCAACATGGAACAGCGGCTGCCCTGGTTCCGGCGAATGCCCGCCGACCAGCGGTCCTGGATCGGGCTCGTGGCGCAGGCGGGGATCGCGGCGTTCGTCGAGTGGTTCGCCAGCGCGGAGAAGACCCGCCCGGCCATCGCCGGGGAGGTGTTCGGTACCGCCCCCCGCGAACTGCTGCGCGCGGTCAAGCTCCAGCACACCATCGACATGGTGCGCGTGCTGATCGACGTCGTCGAGGAGCGCCTCGACGAGCTGGCCGCGCCGGGCGGCGAATCCCAGCTGCGCGAGGCCATCCTGCGGTACACCCGGGATGTGGCCTTCGGCGCGGCCCAGGTGTACGCCCGGGCCGCGGAGACCCGCGCCGCCTGGGACGCCCGGCTGGAGGCGCTGATCGTCAACGCCGTGCTGCGCGGCGAGGTCGACGACAGCATGCACTCGTGGGCCGCGGCGCTGGGCTGGTCGGCCAAGCCCGTGGTGGTGATCGCCGGATACACCCCCGAGGACGAGGAGCCGGAGGCGGTGATCGACCACATGCAGATGGCCGCCCGCCGGGCCCGCGCGGACGTCCTGGCCGGGGTGCAGGGCTCCCGGGTCGTCGTGGTCGTGGGCGGAGCCGACGACCCGCTGGAGGCCGCCCGGCCGATCGCCGCCAAGTGCGGCCCCGGGCCGGTCGTGGTCGGCCCACAGGTGCCCGACCTCTACGGCGCCACGATCTCGGCGCAGGCGGCGCTGGCCGGCCTGCGCGCGGCCGCCGGCTGGCCGGACGCGCCCCGCCCGGTGTCGGCCGCCGAGCTGCTGCCCGAGCGGGCGCTGGACGGCGACGAGGAGGCCCGCCGGTACCTGGTCGACCAGGTGTACGCCCCGATGTGCGCCGCGGGCGCTCCCCTGCTCGACACGCTCACCACGTATCTGGAGCAGGGCTCCTCGCTGGAGGCCACGGCGCGACTGCTGTTCGTCCACCCCAACACGGTGCGTTACCGGCTGCGCCGGGTCGCGGAGCTGACCGACCTGCCCCCGACCGACGGCCGGTCGGCGTTCACCCTGCGAATCGCCCTGGTCCTGGGGCGTTTCGATGACCGTTCACCCGGTTCCGCCACCGGCGGAAGGACCGGTTGACGCCCTTGTAGGGGTCGCACAAAGGCACGCCGCGAAAGTTCGTACCGATCGACATCGGCGTGCCATACCCATACAGGGCAGGGTGGGAGGCGTGATTCTCCTCGCATCGCCCGGCCAGGGCGCCCAGTCCCCCGGATTCCTCCAGCCATGGCTTGAGGTCCCCGGCGTCGCCGACCGGCTGACCTGGTGGTCCGCCGTGACCGGCCTGGACCTGGTGCGGTACGGCACGGAGGCCGACGCCGAGGAGATCCGCGACACCGCCGTGGCCCAGCCGCTGCTGGTGAGCGCGGCCCTGGCCGCCGCCGCCGCGCTGGACGTGACGCCGGGCGCGGTCGCCGGGCACAGCGTCGGCGAGCTGGCCGCCGCCGCGCTCGCCGGGGTGCTGACCCCCGAGGCCGCCCTGGTGCTGGTCCGTGAGCGGGGCCGGGCGATGGCCGAGGCCGCCGCGGTGACCGAAACCGGCATGACGGCGGTGCTCGGCGGCGACCCCGACGAGGTGCTCACCGCGATCGACAAGCACGGCCTCACCCCCGCCAACATCAACGGCGCCGGCCAGGTGGTCGCCGCCGGAACGATGCGGCAGCTCGCCGAGTTCGCCGACGAGCCACCCGCCAAGGCCCGGCTGCGCCCGCTGTCGGTGGCCGGCGCGTTCCACACCGTGCACATGGCGCCCGCCGTCGACCGGCTGCAGGCCCTGGCCCCGGGGATGCCGGTGGCCGACCCCGCGGTGACCCTGCTGTCCAACCGCGACGGCGCGGTGGTCACCGACGGCCGTGAGTACGTCCGGCGGCTGGTCGAGCAGGTCAGCGCGCCGGTCCGGTGGGACTCCTGCATGGCGACCATGCGCGAGCTCGGGGTCACCGCGATCATCGAACTGCCGCCCGCAGGCACCCTGGTGGGGCTCGCCCGCCGCGAACTCAAGGGCGTCGAGACGCTCGCCCTCAAAACCCCCGAGGACCTCGACAAGGCCCGCGAGCTGATCAAGGCGCACTCGGCATGACCGCCCCCCTGCACGCCCCCCGGCCCCTGCCCGGCGCCCGCGTCCTCGCGTTCGGCGACTACCAGCCCGCCCAGGTCGTCACCAACGATGACCTGGCCAAGACCATCGACACCAACGACGAGTGGATCCGCAGCCGCGTCGGCATCGTCGAGCGGCGCATCGCGGGTCCCGACGAGACCGTCGTCGACATGGCCGTCCACGCGGGCGGCAAGGCGCTGGCGGGCAGCGGGCTGGCGCCCGAGGACATCGACCTGGTGATCGTCGCCACCTGCTCGGCCGAGACGCCGATGCCCAACCAGGCGGCGACCACCGCCCACCGGCTGGGCATCAGCGCTCCCGGCGCGTTCGACCTGAACGCCGCCTGCTCGGGCTTCTGCTACGCGCTGTCCACGGCGAACTCCGCGATCGTGGCCGGCAGCGCGCGCAACGTGCTGGTGATCGGCGCCGAGAAGATGTCCCAGTGGATCGACTGGGCCGACCGCTCCACCAGCATCATCTTCGCCGACGGCGCCGGCGCCGCGGTCGTCGGCGGCGCCGACCGGCCTGGTATCGGCCCGGTCGTCTGGGGCAGCGCCGGCGACCAGGCCGACAAGATCACCATTGCCGACCGGCACTCCTTCCTCACGCAGGAGGGGCAGGCGGTCTTCCGCTGGGCCACCACGGCGATGGCGCCGGTGGCGCTGGCGGCGTGCGAGCGGGCCGGCGTCCGGCCCGAAGAGCTCGCCGCGTTCGTCCCGCACCAGGCCAACCTGCGCATCATCGAGGCGATCGCGCGCCGGCTGAAGGCCGTCAACGCGGTGGTGGCCGACGACATCGTCCATGCGGGCAACACCTCGGCGGCCTCGATCCCCATGGCCCTGTCCCGCATGATCGAGCGCGGCGACGTTCCGTCCGGCGCCCCCGCCCTGCTGGTCGGGTTCGGCGCCGGATTGGCCTACGCTGCGCAAGTCATCCAGATCCCGTAGCCGGCGTCGCTCGATGGCCGGTCACTAAACCAGAGGAGAAGGCACACCATGGCAACTGTCACCGAACAGGAGATCCTGGACGGTCTCGGCGAGATCATCGAGGAGATCGTCGGTATTCCGGCGGCTGAGGTGACCCCCGAGAAGAACTTCATCGACGACCTCGACATCGACTCGCTGTCGATGGTCGAGATCGCGGTGGCCGCGCAGGACAAGTTCGGCGTCGAGATCCCCGACGACGAGCTGCGCAACCTCAAGACGGTCAAGGATGTCATCGGCTTCGTCCAGAACCTGTCGGCCAAGGCCTGAGGCGCGTGCGGCGCGCCGCGGACCGGAACCGACCGGCCCGCGGCGCGCCGTCCCCCCAGCCCGGTTTCCCGAGGAGCACAGACATGAGCACTAACCAGGTCAAGGTGGCCATCACCGGTCTCGGTGCCACGACCCCGCTCGGTGGCGACGTGGCGTCGACCTGGTCCGCGCTGCTCGCCGGCCGGTCCGGTGTGCGGAAGCTGGACTGGGAAGACGTCGAGGAACTGCCGACGCACTTCGCCGCCACCATCGCGGTGGAGTCCGACCAGGTGATGCCCAAGCACCGGCTGCGCCGGCTCGACCGCTGCCAGGCCTTCGCGCTGACCGCGTCGATCGAGGCGTGGAAGGACGCCGGGATGGCCCACGGGGACCAGTCCGGCTTCGAGGTCGACGGCGACCGGCTGGGCGTGGTCGTCTCCAGCGGCATCGGCGGGCTGCTGACCGCCCTGAACGGCTACGACCAGTACCGCAAGACGGGCTGGAAGCGGACCTCCCCGTTCACCGTGCCGATGCTGATGCCCAACGGCGCGGCCGGCCACGTGGGACTGGAGTTCGGCGCCAGGGCGGGCGTGCACGCGCTGGTCAGCGCCTGCGCCTCCAGTGCCGAGGCGCTCGGGTACGCGATCGACATGATCCGCACCGGCCGGGCCGACGTGGTGGTCGCGGGCGGCACCGAGGCCACCATCCACCCCTTCAACATCGCCTCGTTCGGCGCCATGCGGGCGATGTCGACCCGCAACGACGAGCCCGAGCGGGCGTCCCGCCCCTACGACAAGAACCGTGACGGGTTCGTCCTCGGTGAGGGCTCCGCGTCGCTGGTCCTGGAGTCCGAGGAGCACGCCCGGGCCCGCGGGGCGCGGATCTACGCGTACGCCTCCGGCGCCGGCTACTCAGCCGACGCCCACGACATCGTGCAGCCCGACCCGACGGGCGCCGGTGCGGCCACCGCGATGCGGCGGGCGCTGGAGAACTCCGGCCTGCGGCCCGAGGACATCGTGCACATCAACGCGCACGCCACCTCCACCCCGCAGGGCGACGTGGCCGAGATCGCCGCGATCAAGTCCGCGCTCGGCCCGGCCGCCTACCAGACGGTCATCACCGGCACCAAGTCGATGACCGGGCACCTGCTCGGCGGGGCCGGCGCACTGGAGTCGGTGGCGACCGTGCTGGCCCTGCACGAGGGCGTGGTGCCCGCCACCGCCAACCTCGAGGACCTCGACGACGCGGTGGACCTCCACATCGCCCAGGGCGAGCCGTACAAGCTGCCCGACGGGCCCGCCGCCGCCCTCAACAACTCCTTCGGTTTCGGCGGCCACAACGTGTGCGTCGCCTTCCAGCGCGCTGTCTGACTAGGGAGCGAACCACGTGACCGTGCTCGATAACCGGGTGCTCGACCCAGGCACCACCGACGAGCAGGAAGAACTCGATCCGCGGCATCCGCGGGTCCGGCTCTCCGCTCTCTTCGACGACGGCACCTTCCGCCCGCTCACCTCCGAAGACGACGGGAGCGGGACGCTCGCCGGCATCGGCCGGATCGAGGGCATGCCGGTCGCGGCGTTCGCCAGCGACCCCCGCGTCCAGGGCGGGGCGATGGGCACGGCCGGGTGCGAGGCCATCGTGCTCGCCTACGACCACGCCGTGAAGGAGCGCCTGCCGATCATCGGGCTGTGGCACTCGGGCGGCGCCCGGCTGGCCGAGGGCGTCGAGTCGCTGCACGCCGTCGGCACGGTCTTCGCCGCGATGACCCGGGCGTCCGGTGTGGTGCCGCAGATCTCGGTGGTGCTCGGCGCCGCAGCGGGCGGCGCCGCCTACGGGCCGGCGCTGACCGACATCGTGATCCTGTCGCAGCAGGGCAAGATCTTCGTCACCGGCCCGGACGTGGTCCGTTCGGTGACCGGCGAAGAGATCGACATGGCCTCGCTGGGCGGGCCCGAACCGCACTCCAAGAAGTCCGGTGTCGTGCACGTGGTCGCCAAGGACGACACCGAGGCGCTGGTCCGGGCCCGGACGCTGGCGACGCTGCTCGGCCACCAGGGCCGGCTGCGCACCGAGTCGGTGGCCGAGCGTGACTTCTCCGAGCTGCTGCCCGAAAGCCCGCGCCGCGCGTACAACGTCAAGCCGCTGGTCCACGGTCTGGTGGACGACACGGACCAGCTGGTCGAGCTGCACCCCAAGTGGGCGCCCAACATCGTCACCGCGCTGGGCCGGCTGGGTGGGCGCACGATCGGCGTGATCGCCAACAACCCGCTCCGGCTGGGCGGCTGCCTGGACTCCACCTCGGCTGAGAAGGCGGCCCGGTTCGTGCGGATGTGCGATGCCTTCGGGGTCCCGCTGGTCGTGCTGGTCGACGTGCCGGGCTACCTGCCCGGGGTCGGCCAGGAGCACGAGGGCGTGGTGCGCCGCGGCGCCAAGCTGCTGCACGCCTTCGCCGAGGCGACCGTGCCGCGCGTCACGCTGGTGACCCGCAAGGCGTACGGCGGCGCCTACATCGCGATGAACTCGCGGTCGCTGGGCGCCACCCGGGTCTTCGCCTGGCCGACCGCCGAGCTCGCCGTGATGGGCGCGCTGGCGGCCGTCCGGGTGCTGCACCGGCGCAAGATCGCCGCCGTGCCGGAGGAGGAGCGCCCCGCCCTGGAGGCCGAGCTCGCCGCCGAACACGAGAAGATCGCCGGTGGGCTGGAGCGCGCCCGCGACCTCGGGGTGATCGACGAGGTCATCGAGCCCGACAAGTCCCGGAGCGCCATCGCCCGGGCCATCGCCGAGGCCATTCCGGCCCGCGGCGCGCACGGCAACATCCCGCTGTAGATCCCGCTGTAACCCGCTCTCGACGCCGAAAGGGGCGCCGCCGGTCTCCCGGCGGCGCCCCTTTCCGGCGTTCCCTGCTCAGACGGCCGCGTGCAGCCAGCGGACCGGGGCACCGTCGCCGGCCCGGCGGAACGGCTCCAGCTCGTTGTCCCACGGGGTGCCGAGCAGCCGCTCCAGCTCGCTTTCGATGGTGAACTTGCCGACGGCGGCGTTGGCCATGGCGGTGCGCAGCCGGTCCTCGGGCACGAGGATGTCGCCGTTGGCGCCGGTCACCCCGGTGAAGACGCCGAGCGAGGGGGTGAAGCTGTACCGGGTGCCGTCGCAGCCCGGCGAGGCGTCCTCGGTGACCTCGAACCGCAGCAGCTTCCAGTTGCGCAGCGCAGAGGTGATGGCGGCGGCCACGCCCCCCGTCCCGCCCTCCCAGCACAGCTCGGCGCGCAGCGTGCCAGGCGCGGCGGGCTGATCGGTCCACGCCAAAGACGCGGGCACGCCGAGAACACCTGCGACGGCCCACTCGATATGCGGGCACAGCGCAGGTGGCGCGGAGTGGACGTAGAAAACGCCACGTGCGGTCACCGGACCTCCTGGTTGCGTACCGAGGCTCGTCTTCCCCTACGGCCTCGTACGTCCCATGAAGGCTTCCGCGCCCATCATTGTGCATCATCCGACCCGGCCCGCACCAGCGCTCAGTCCCTGTTGGCCTGAACAACCGGCCATGCCCGGGTAAAGGCGACGGCCCCGCTCGCCACTTTCGCGAAACCCCCGTCAGCGTCGGCGGCGAGCGGTGTCAGGGTGGCCGTCGCGAACCCAGGGTAGGAAGCCCGAAGTCCCGGGCGGCAGGGACCGCGGTCCCTGCCGTCCCGGGCGCCACAGCCCGAGCGCGACGCCCACGACGGCCAGCGCGGGCACAAAGTCGCCGTACCGCACATAAGGCGTGCGCCCGGTCGCCGGCGGCACCTCCAGCCGCACGACGACCGCCCCGCGCCGCTCGGTGCCCGCCCAGGCCAGCCGCCGGCCGCGAGCGTCAAAGGCCGCCGACACCCCGGTCAGCGCCGCCTGCACCACCGGCCGGCCGGTCTCGGCGGCGCGGACCGCGCCCAGGCTCGCATGCTGGGCCGGGGCCCAGCTCTGCTGGAAGGTGGACGTGGCCGACTGGTAGACGACCACCTCGGCACCGCGTCGCACCACCGCGCGGCCAAGGTCGGGGAAGGCCGACTCGAAGCAGATCAGCGGCCCGAGCACGGTCCCGTCCGCGGTCATGACCGACGCGCCGGTGCCGGGCACCCGGTCCCGCTCCGCGGCCTCGCTGATCGCGGCCAGCCCGCCGAGCAGCGGGCGTGCCGGGATGTACTCCCCGAAGGGCACCAGCCGGGTCTTGACGTAATCGGCGCGGGGGCCGTCGGGGCCGATCAGGACCGACCGCTTGGCGATCCGGCCGTGGACGTCGGCGGCATCCGTGTTGACCAGCAGCGCGCCGCGGGCGGCGAGGCGGGACAGCCGGGCCGTCAGGTCGGGCCGCCGGGCCAGGTCGAACCCCACGGAGCTCTCCCCCCAGACGACGAGGTCCACGGGAGGCAGCCCGGCGGTGATCCGCTCCCCCGCGTCGAACCGTGCCGACGGGCCGTGGATCACCCCTGGCTGGACCAGCGCCACGGTGCGGGTTCGCTGCACGGGCGGGTCGGCCCGCACCGCATGCACGATCGGGCCCGCCGCGACGAGCGCCGCGGCGACGGCGAGGAGGAGCGGGCCGCGCCGCAGGACGGCGAGGGCCAGCGCGGTGTTGACCGCGACCAGGACGGCGCTCACCAGCCAGACCCCGCCCAGGGCGGCCAGATCCAGGACGGCCGGGTACCGCCACTGGCTCGCCCCCAGCAGCGCCCACGGACCGCCCAGCGCCGCCCAGGATCGCGCGTACTCGACGAGCACCCAGCCACCCGGAACCGCCGCCAGGGCGACCACCGCGGGCCCGCCCAGCGAGGACCAGGCCAGAAATCCCCAGCCGGCCCAGAGCGCGCCGAAGACGGCCGCCACCAGAAGCAGCCCGGGGCCGATGTTGGGCACCGTCCAGTGCAGCGCGGCCAGCAGGTAGCCCGCGCCGAAGCCCCAGCCCCGGCAGGCCGCGGCCCGGCCATCCCCCGCCGCCGCGATCACCAGCAGGCCGGGGACCAGCAGGAACCAGGCCGCCCAGCCGAGCCCCGGGCCGGGAAAGGCCAGCACGGGCAGCGCACCGGTGAGCGGAGGGACCGCCCACCGAGCCCATGAAGAGGCCGCCACCTGCCCAGTTACCCACTTTCGGGACATCACGGCAACCTCCATTACGCTGCGCAGCTATTCAGGCACAATAGGTCGATGTCCGATCGTGAAGCTTGGCTGGAACGGTTACTCGCCCGGCACCCGGACGCCGTCCCGGTGGAGGCGCTGCCCGGCCGGCCGACCCTGATCAGGCGCGACGAGCTGCTGGTCGCCCCGGAGCACGCGCCGACCGTGGAGGGTCTGGTCCGGCGGTGGCACGACTCGCGGCGCGATGATCCGGGCGGCTGCCTGCTCCGGCTGCGCGGGCCGGCCCGGGTCGACGTCTGCGACCTGGCGGCCCGGCTCGGTGCGGGTTCGCTGGCCGCCACCCCCAACCATCTGGTGCACGGCCAGCCGCTGTGGTGGTCGGGGCCGGCCGGCCCGCCCCGTCCGGTTCCGCCCGTGCCGGCCCCCGTCGCCGGGGCCGGGCGCCGGGTGGTGACGGTCGCCGTGCTCGACACCGGGCTGTCCCCGCACCCCTGGTACGAGCGCACCGGCTGGTACGCGGAGCATCCCCCGGACGCCGCGGAGGTCCTCGACACCGACCTCGACCTCGAACTGGACTCCCAGGCCGGGCACGGCACGTTCGTGGCCGGGGTGCTGTTGCAACACGCGCCCGCCGTCCGGTTGCGCGCGCACCGGGTGATCGGCGGGGACGGGATCGGCGACGAGTTCACCGTTCTCCGGGCGCTGGCCCGGATGGGCCGGCCCGACATCGTCAACATCTCGCTCGGCTGCCACACCTACGACGACCGGCCCTCGCCGGTGCTCGGCCGGGCGCTGGCCGCGCTGGACGGCACGGTCGCGGTCGCCTGCGCGGGCAACGGCGCCACCGACCGGCCGTTCTGGCCCGCCGCGCTCGACCAGGTGATCGCGGTGGGCGCGCTGGACGGCGCGGACCGGGCCTGGTTCTCCAACCACGGCCCCTGGGTCGACGCGTGCGCGCCCGGCGTGGACGTGCGCAGCTGTCACGTGCGGTTCCCGGCGGCCGAGGACGGCGACCCGCCCGCGTTCGAGGGCTACGCCGCCTGGAGCGGCACCTCGTTCGCCGCCCCCGCCGTGGCCGGCACGATCGCCGCCCTCGCCGCCGCGCACGACCTCTCCGCCCGGGACGCGGCCGCCCGCCTGCTCGCCCCGCCCACCCGCACCCTCCCCGGCCTCGGCGCCGTCGTCACCGAGCCGAGGGAGTGAGCGGATTTCGCGGAGATCGGGTGTTGTCCGCATGCAGACGGCCGGTTGTCGATACTTTCGGTATCGAGATACTCACTCTTCGCGCTTTTTCGGGTTGCGTGGGGAGCTGCGAGCGGCGAGGGGGCGGGAGCCGGCGGTGACCCTGCGACAGCGGCGGGACGACACGGGCGAGCTGGTGACCCGGGCGGCCGAGGGCGACCCGGCCGCCTGGACGGCGCTGGTCGACCGGTACACGGGGTTGCTCTGGGCGATCGCCCGGTCCTACGGGCTGGAGCCGGCGGACGCCTCGGATGTGGTGCAGACGACCTGGCTCCGGCTGGTGGAGCGGATCGGTACGATCCGCGATCCGGCCGCGACCGGCGGCTGGCTGGCCGTGACCGCCCGGCACGAGAGCGCGCGGACGGCCGGGCGACGGATTCCGGCCGCGCCGTACGTCCCGCCCCCGCCCGGCCGTCCCGACGAGGTCGTCCTGGCCCGGGAGCGGCTGGCCCAGGTCGCCGCGGCCCTGCGGGCGCTGCCCAGCCGGTGCCGGTCGCTGCTGCGGCTGTTCGCGCTGGCCCCGGCCGGCTATGCCGAGGTCGCGGCGGCACTGGACATTCCCGTCGGCAGCGTGGGGCCGACCCGGGCCCGCTGCCTGGCCAAGCTCCGGCGGAGGCTGGCCGGTGAGCCCGGTGAACGATGACGAGCTGATGGACCGGGTGCGGGCGGTGTTCGCGACGCTGGAGCCCGTCCCCGGCGGTGTTCGCGCGGCCGGGCTGGCCGCGTTCGGCTTCCGCGATCCGGACGCCGCCCTCCTGGAGCTCACCACCGAACTCACCGCGGCCGGGCCGGCCACCGGGGTGCGCGGTGGCCGGCCGCGCGCGTTCACCTTCACCGGGACCGGCCTGGCCGTGGAGGTCGAAGTCACCGGGGAGGGGCGGAGCCTGGAGATCGTCGGTCAGCTCGTCCCGCCCGGCCCCGCGCAGGTGCGCGTCCGGTGCTCGACCGGCGAGCTGACCTGCCGGGTGGACGCCGCGGGCCAGTTCGCCGTCACCGGCGTCCCCGCCGGCCCGGTCAGCCTGCTGTTCCGCCTCCCCGACGCCGCCTCCATCGTCACCAGCTGGGTCTGCCTGTGAACCGGTCCGGCGGGGAACTGCTGGCGTTGACGGCGGCCGACCCGCGGCGGGCGTACCGGGCGGCGCTGGCCGCCCTGGAATCCGCGGCGGGCGCGGACCGGCCGCCGCTGCTGCGGGCCGCCGCGGTGGCCGCCAAGGAGATCGGCCGGCTGGACGACGGGCTCGCCCACCTGGCGGAGGCACTGGCCGTCGCACAGTCCCTGGGGGCGCCCTACGAGGCGGCCCTGACCCGGACGCACCTGGTCGGGTTGCTCGCGGCGCGAGGCGAGTTGGGCAGGGCGCTGGCGGCCGCCGCCGCGGCCGAGCCGGTGCTGCGCGGCGCCGATGCCGACCGGCTGGCCGCCAACCGGGCCTGCGCACTGGCCCGGTACGGGCGGTTGAAGGAGGCCGAGCGGGTGGCCACCGGGGTGCTGCCCCGGCTGCGCCGGAACGGCGACCCGGCGGTTCTGGCCGGGCTGCTCGCCAACCTGGGGCTGGCCGTCGCGCTGCGCGGCGACCTGGCCGCCGCCGAGGACGCGCTGCTGGAGGCCGTGCGGGTGGCGGAGCGGGCCGGGGCCCGGCACCAGGCCGCCATGAACCGCGCCAACCTGGCGTTCGTCGCCTCCCGGCGGGGCGACGTGCCGCGGGCGCTGCGGCTGTACGCCGCCGCCGAGCCCGGGCTGTTCGGCGAGCGCATCGCGCAGTGCCGGTTCGACCAGGCCGAGACCCTCATCGCGGCCGGGCTGCCCGGGGAGGCCCGGCCGCTGCTGGAGTCCACCCTGCACGAGGTGACCGTCCGGCGGTACGGCTGCGACCTGGCCGACGGGCTGCTGCTGCTCGCCCACGCGGAACTCGCCGACGGCGATCCGGAGAAGGCCGCCGGCACTGCCGAGCTCGCCCGGGCCGCCTTCGCCGGGCAGGAGCGCACCGGCTGGATGCTCCAGGCCGAGCACCTGTTGCTGCGGGCCCGGTGGAGCGCCGGCGACCGGTCACCGGTGTTCTTCCAGACCGCCGTGGTCACGGCCGGCCGGCTGGCGCGGGGCGGCTGGGCGCCGGCCGCGGCCGACGCCCACATCATCGCCGCGCTGCTGGCCCTCCGGCTGGGCCGGCCGGCCGCACCGTTGCTGGCCCGGATCGGCGCGGTGCAACGCGAGGGACCCGCCGCGCTGCGGGTCGCCGCCTGGCACGCGACCGCGCTGGACCGGTGGAGCCGGGGCGACCGGCGCGGGACGGCGGCCGCCGTCCGGGCCGGGCTGCGGGTGATGGCCGAGTACGCCGAGGTGTTCGGCGCGCTGGAACTCCGGGCCCATGCCGCCGGGCTCGGGACCGAGCTGGCCAGGCTGGGGCTGCGGCTGGCCCGCTCCGGACGCGAACTGCTGGTCGCCGAGGAACGGCGGCGGGCGCTCCTCCGCCGGCCCCGCGCCGTCCGCCCGCCGGCAGATCCGCACCGGGCGGCGCTGCTCGCCGAGCTGCGCCGGGTCAGCGCCGAGCACGCGGCGGCGACCGCGCGCGGCGAGGACGCCGCCCCGGCGGCCGGCCGGTTGCTCCGCCTGGAGTCGGCCCTCCGTGCTCACGCCCGGCGGAGCCCCGGCCCGGCCGCCGGAACCGGCCGGCCGGGGGATGTGGCCGGGGAGCTGGTGCGGGAGCTGGGCGACCGGGCGCTCGTGGAGTTCGTCCTCGTCGACGGCGAACTGCACGCCGCGGTCGTCGCGGGTGGGCGGTGCCGCCGGGTGGCGCTGGGGAGTTACGCGGCCATGGCCCAGGAGACCCGGGTGCTCCGGTTCGCGCTGCGGCGGCTGGTGCTGTGCGGCGACGAGCACCCGCCGGCCCGCGCCGGGCTGGCCGGCGCGGCCCGGCGGCTCGACGCGCTGCTGGTCCAGCCGTTGCGCCGGGCGCTCGGCGACCGGGACCTCGTGCTCGCCCCGACCGCGGAGCTGCACGCGCTGCCCTGGGCCGTGCTGCCCTCGCTCGCCGGCCGGCCGCTGACCCTCGTCCCTTCCGCCGCCGCCTGGCTGCACGCCGTGACGCCCCGGCGACCCGTACGCTCCCCCGGCCCGGAGGTGCATCCCCCGCATGGTCGCGCTCCCGGCACGCCCTGCGGCGGGCGGGTGGTGCTGGTGGCCGGACCGGGACTGGAATGCGCGGAGGCCGAGGTGGCGGCGCTGACCGGGATGTACCCGGCGGCCACGGTACTGCGCGGCGCGGCGGCCCGGGTCGAGGAGGTGCGGCGGGCGCTGGACGGCGCCTCGCTCGCGCACCTGGCGGCGCACGGTGAGTTCCGGGACGGCAACGCCCTGCTATCGCGCCTACGGCTGGCCGACGGGCCGATGCTGGGCCACGACCTGGAGGAGCTGGCGGCGCCCCCGCCGCTGGTCGTGCTCTCGGCGTGCGACGCCGGCCGGGCCGGGGCGGGCGACGCGGTGACGGGCATGGTGGGGGTCCTGCTGGCGCTGGGCGCCGCCACCGTGGTGGCCGGTGTGACGCCCGTGCGGGACTCCGCCGCCCGGGACCTGATGGAGCGCTTCCACCGGGGTCTCACGGCCGGACACTCGCCGGCGCGGGCGCTGGCCGCCCTGCCCCGCACCCTGGGCGACCTCGGCTTCCTGTGCTTCGGCGCCGGCTGACCTGGGAGCGGGTGTCAGGGCCCGTCCGGCGCCTCACCTCGCCCGTGCACCGCGCGGACCGCACCGCTCACTCCCTCGGCTCGGCAGCGCCGGCCTGTCGCCGCACCTCACTCGTTCACTCCGCGGACCGCTCGTCCCTCACGGCCCACTCCGCTCACTCCCTCGGCTCGGCGACGGCGGTGAGCAGGGGGACGAGCTGTTCCTCGGGGATCAGCGAGCCGTGCATGCCGAGCAGCGCCGACGCCGTCGGCTCCTGCCGGGTGGCGATGATCGCCAGGTCGCCGTGCGGCACCGCGAGCACATCGCCGACCCGGGGCAGCAGCCCGGGCTCGACCCGGCCGAACCAACCGGCCGTCACCACCTCCTCGCGGGTGCACACCCAGGCCCGGTCGCCGAGCAGCCCGCTCCAGGTGGCGAGCACGTCGGCGGCGGCGCCCGGCAGCGCGTACACGTGGCGGGCGCGGGCCTCGCCGCCGAGCTGGGCGACCCCGGCCCGCAGCTCGGCGACCTCGTCCGCGTCGATGCGGTCGCTCGGGTTCACCATGCCGTGGTCGGCGGTCACGTACAGCGCGGCACCCGGGGGGAGTACCCCGGCGAGCCGTTCGGCGAGCAGGTCGACGAAGCGGAGCTGGTGCAGCCAGTGCGCCGAGCCCGCCCCGAAGAGGTGGCCGGTGGAATCGAGGTCGGGGTGGTAGACCGTGATGTAGGACCGGTCGCCCTCCCGTAGCGCCCACTCCGCCTGCGCGACGAGCTGGCCGAGGCTGTCGGCCGGCAGGTAGCTGGCCCCGCGCGCGGTGGCCACGCTCAGCCCGGAGCCCTCGTAGCGGCCCGAGGCCACGTAGCCGACGTTCACCCCGTCGGCGGCGGCGCGCTGGTAGGCGGTGTCGGCCGGCTGGAAGGTGAGCGGATCGACCTCGTCGGTCCACTTCAGGCAGTTCAGCAACCGTCCGGTGCCCGGGATCGGGATCTGGATGCCGAACAGCCCGTGCCCGCCCGGTGGCAGCCCGGTGCCCAGCGAGGCGAGGCTGGTCGCGGTGGTGGCCGGGAATCCCGCGGTCAGCGCCCGTCCCGGCAGTGACGACAGGAAGGGGGCCTCCTCGGGGTGGGCGCGCAGCAGTTCCCAGCCCAGCCCGTCGATGACCAGGAGGCAGATGCGCGGCACCGGGGGCAGGCCGAGCACGTCGATGCCGCCGGGAACGCCCAGCGCGGCGAGCACCGAAGGGGCCAGGTCGGCCAGCGATCCGGTTCCGTACTGCGGGACCGGCGGGGCCGTCACGAGCTGGTCGCCCTGGTCAGCGCCTGTGCGAACGCCAGCACCTGGGTCACCGCGTCGGCGCCGTCGGCGGCCTCGCTCACCCGCAGCGGCAGGTCCTCGACCGTGATGGTGCCGGTGTAGCCGTGGTCGGCCTCGCAGTTCTCGTCACCGCAGTCGGCCGGTTCGAGGTCGACGTGGGAGACGGTGCCCCAGCCGATGGTCAGGACCACTTCCGTGGGCGGCATTCCCGGCTCGTACGCGGCCGGGTCGGGCACCACCCTGGTCACCGAGACCGACCGGACCGAGCTCAGGCGCACCGACTCGGTGGTGGTCGAGGCGTGCGGCCGGGGCATGGCCTCGCTCGGCGGGTGCTCGTCGGTGTGGCAGACCAGCAACCGGCTCGGCGACAGGACGAGCACCGTCAGATGCCGCCGTACCTCCATCGCCGGGTCGAAGGCCGCCTCGTGGTGGACGACGTAGGAGAGCACGGTCTCGTTGGCCAGCGCCGACTCGACCGCGTCCGCGACCAGGTCGGGGTAGTAGCCGCTGCGCTCGATGGCCGTGCGCAGGCCGTGGGCCGTCGCTCGGGTGTCCCTCATGGCCCCCATCCTGCCCTGTTCCGGGCGTGGCGCGCACATGCCCGGCCCGGTGGGTAGGGAAAGAACATGAACCTCAAGGACCCCTTGCCCTCCCCCCCGCCCGTACCTCCCCCGCCCCGGCCCGATCCGCCCGGGCCCCGGCCGCCCATTCCGGAGCCGGAACCGCCGGTGCCCGTCCCCGAGCCGCCGCCCGGACCCCCGCCGCCCGCACCCCGTCCACCGCAGCCGGTACCGACCCCGCCGCCGAGCCCCATCCCGCCCACCCCGGAACCCCAGCCCACCCCCGAGCCCGAACCCGCCTGAGCCGAGGGAGTGAGCGGAGTGGGCCGCGCAGCGAACGAGCGAGGCGAGGGCGGAGAACAGCACAGCCTGAGCCGAGGGAGTGAGCGGAGTGGGCCGCGAGGGACGAGCGGAGTGGGCCGCGAGGGACGAGCGGAGTGGGCCGCGGCGGCCGTCCGGTCAGAGGGCCGGCATGCGGCGGGGAGAGAGCTCCAGCCGGGGGTTGCGCGGCCGGTGCAGGCTGACCGAGACCCCGGTGATCGTGACGCCGGAGGGCGCCGCGAGCACCGGGTCGAGTTCCACCAGGGCCACCTCGGGCAGGTCGCCGGCCAGCCGGGCCACCCGCAGCAGCAGGTCCTCCAGCGCTCCGACGTCGACCGGCTCGGCGCCCCGGTGCCCGAACAGCAGCGGCGCGCTGCGCACGGCCCGCACGAGTTCGGCCGCCTCGACGTCGGTGAGCGGGGCCAGCCGGTACGCCCGGTCGTCGAGGAGCGCCGCGGCGACGTCGGTCAGCCCGAACGAGACGACGGCGCCGAAGGACGGGTCCTCCATGGCGACGATCCTGACCGGGACGCCGCCCGTCGCGTCGGCCCGCTCGATGCCGTAGCAGCCCAGCAGTTCGGCGGCCTGGTCGGCGGGCAGCCGCACGGTCTCGTCCCGGTCGCCGAGCAGGCGGTCCACCAGGTCCCGGGCCCGGCTCTGGCAGGCCGGCTCCACCGGCGGGATCCGGCCCTGCGGGCGGCGGCGCCACGCGGCGTACCGGGTGGCGAAGCCCAGCGCCCGCAGCGCGTCCTCGGGGGTGGAGTAGGAGGGCACCGAGCCGGGGGCCGCGCTCGTCGTGCCCCCGTCGGCGGTGCTGCGCAGTTCGGTGGGCATCCCCTTGGCGCCGAGGTAGGTCGCCACGATCGGTTTGGGGCTGTTCGCCGCGATCCGGACGATCGTCTCGGCCACCCGGGGGTCGACCAGTTCCTTCCACCCGCCCTGGGGCGGGACGGTCATGCTGTCGAGCCAGGCGCCGCCGCCGGGCCCGACGATCGACGGGGCGTAGATCACCACGATGGAGTCCACCGAGGCGTCTTCGACGGCCGCGGCCAGCGCCGCCTCGTACTCCGCCGCTCCGGCCCGCGGGCCCAGCCCCACCGGCTCGCCGGGGGTGAGCGCGAGCGCCGTCGCCGCGTCCTGGGCGAGCAGGCCCAGCGAGGTGGAGTTGTCGACGATCGCCACCCGGTGTCCGGTGGGCAGCGGCTGGTAGGCCAGTAGCTGGGCGACGTCGAACAGCTGCGACAGCCCGTCCACCCGGATCACTCCGGCCTGCTCGAACAGCGCGCTCACCGCGTGGTCGGGCAGGCTCAGTGCGCGCACCGCGTGGCCGGGCGGCACGCCCTGCGTGCTGCGCCCGCTCTTGACCGCCACGATCGGCTTGGTCCGGCTCAGCCTGCGGGCCAGCCGGGCGAACTTGCGGGGGTTGCCCAGCGATTCCAGGTAGAGCAGGACGACCCTGGTGGCGGGGTCCTCCTCCCAGTACTGCATCAGGTCGTTGCCCG
The DNA here is from genome assembly GCF_003289645.1 of Actinomadura craniellae. Classification (GTDB taxonomy): domain Bacteria; phylum Actinomycetota; class Actinomycetes; order Streptosporangiales; family Streptosporangiaceae; genus Actinomadura_D; species Actinomadura_D craniellae. The sequence continues at coordinate 85,726 of NZ_QLYX01000023.1, forward strand.
ACACGTCGGCCCGGTTGCCCGCGGACACGAACGTCGACAGGCCGAGGCCGCGCTCGGCGGTCCGCTGGAGGATCGCGATGCCCAGGGCGCCTGACTGGGAGAAGAAGCCGATCGGGCCGCGCCCGGGGGTGGTGGGGGCCAGCGACGCGTTGAGCCGGACCGCCGGGTCGCTGTTGGCGATGCCCAGGCAGTTGGGGCCGACCACGCGCATGCCGTTGGCCCGGGCCAGCCGCATCAGCTCGTCCTGGCGGGCCTTGCCGTCGGGGCCGCTCTCGCCGAAGCCGGACGAGACGACCACCAGGCCGTGCACCCCCTTGCCGGCGCACTGCTCGACGACCTCGTGCACCGCCTCGGCGGGCACCGCCACCACCGCGAGGTCCACCGGGTCGGGGATGTCGAGGACGGTCGGGTGGGCCCGCACCCCGGCCACCGCGGTCGCCGTCGGGTGCACCGGGTAGACCGGGCCGTCGAAGTCGCCGCGCAGCAGATGGCGCAGCACCGTCTGGCCGACGCTGTGCTCGACCCGGCTCGCGCCGATCACCGCCACTGACCGGGGGAACAGCAGCCGCTGGATCGACCGCGACTCGGCGCGGTGCTCGCGGGCCACCATGACCTCCAGGGACGTCTCGGTGGGCTCCAGGTCCAGGGTGAGCTCGATGACACCGTCCTCGAACCGCTGCTCGGCGCGGTAGCCGACGTCGCGGAACACCTTGGTCATCCGGCGGTTGTCGGGCAGCACGCTGGCCACGAAGCGGCGCAGGCCACGCTCGCGGGCGGCGGCGGCGATGTGCTCCAGCAGGATGGAGCCGAGCCCGCGGCCCTGGTGGGCATCCTCCACCACGAACGCCACCTCGGCGGTGTCGGGCAGGCGCTCGATCCGGTCGTAGCGCACCACCGCGATCATCGCGCCGCCGACCGTGGCGATCAACGCCACCCGGCGGTGGTGGTCGACGGTCGTCAGGTGCTCGATCTCCCGGTCGGTCAGCCGGGGGCGTGGCGAGAAGAAGCGGTAGTAGATCGACTCGGCCGACAGCCGGGAGTAGAAGGCCCGCAGCAGATCGGCGTCCTCGCTCCGGATCGGGCGCAACTGCGCGGTGCCGCCGTCCGCGACGATGACATCGGCTTCCCAATGATCCGGGTACGGGGCGTTCACCCTCCGAGGGTAAGGCACCGAGGTCCGGCGGGCCGGAACGGTCCGCGGCCGTTTTGGTACGGCGACAATGCACACTGTTCGCGGTTTCGCTGCGCGTTCGAGACCTATTCGGGGGCAGGAAGCTGTTACGGTCGAGCACACGCCCCGGGAAGCCCGGGAACCGGGCCGTGTTGATCGAGGTGATGACGGCATGACGCGCGTGGTCGTGGTCGGCGATCTCATGACCGACGCCGTGGCACGAGCGGCCTTCCCGCTGGCCAAGGGCAGTGACACGCCGGCGGCGGTGACGATGCACGGCGGCGGTTCAGGGGCCAACGTGGCCGCCTGGCTCGCCATCGACGGAGTCGACGTGGCCTTCGTGGGACGCCGCGGCTCCGACATCGCGGGACGTAACCGCGACATGGAACTGATGGGGTACGGGGTCGACGCCCGCCTGGTCATGGACGCCGAGCGGCCCACCGGGACGTGCGTGGTGCTGGTCACCCACAAGGGCGACCGCACGATGCTCTCCGACCCCGGGGCCAACGCGGCGCTGCTGCCCGAGGACATCCCCCAGGATCTGTTCAGCCAGGGCTCGCACCTGCACCTGTCGGGGTACGCCCTGCTCAACGAGGGTTCCCGGCAGGCCGCCAAGCACGCCCTCAACCTGGGCCGCAAGGCGCAGATGTCGATCTCCGTGGACGGTGGTTCCTCGTCCCCGCTCAAGCGGATGGGCGCCGAGCCGTTCCTGGAGTGGACTCAGGGTGCCCGGCTGCTGGTGGTGAACACCGACGAGGCCGAGGTGCTGACCGGGCGCGAGCAGCCCGATCAGGCCGCCAAGGTGCTCACGGCCTGGTACCCCCAGGTGGTCATCAAGATGGGCGCCGACGGCGCGCTGTGGTACACCAACGGCCGGCCCGAGCCGATCGTGGTGGAGGCCGCGCCGATCGACAAGATCATTGATGGTACGGGCGCCGGTGACGCCTTCGTCGCCGGCTTCCTGGCCCCCTGGCTCGACGGCAAGCCCCCGGCCGAGGCCCTGTCGGCCGGTTGCCGGCTGGCGGCCACGGCCATGGCCCACATCGGCGCCCGCCCCACCCTGGACATCCAGGACAACCCCATCCGCTGAACCTGCGGAACGGGCGCGGCCGGGCGGTGACCGCCCCCCGGCCGCGATCGCCTCGGGTTCAATTGGGGACGGCCAGGACCAGGGGAAGGACCGCGGGTGCGCCGGCCTCGCGCAGCAGCCGGGCCGCCACGGTGAGGGTCCAGCCGGTCTCGGTGCGGTCGTCGACCAGCAGGATCGGGCCGGGGGCGGCGGCGACGGTTTCGGCGAGCTCCGCGGGCAGGGTGAGCGCGGACCAGACCGAACGCAGCCGCTGGGCGCTGTTGTGCCGGCGGGGCACGGCGGGGCCGGCGGGCTCCAGCTCGCCCAGGTAGGGCAGCCGCCCGAGCTGGGCGATCCGGCGGCCGAGCCCGGTGACCAGTTCGGGCCGGGTGCGGGAACCGACCGTGACCACCCCGGCGGGACGTTCGGCCCAGTTCCAGGCGGCCAGCACCTCGACCACGGCGCCGAACAGGTCGTCCGGCACCGGGCCGTCGGGAGCCCCCTCGGCCAGCAGGGTGCGCAGCCGGTTCCCCCACCCGATGTCGGTGAGCCGGCCCAGCGCCCGGCCCGGCTCAGCGAGCCGGTCGGCGGGGATCCGGCCGGACACCCCCAGGTCGGACATGCCGGTGGGCCACATGCGGCGCGGCGCCACCTCCACCCCCGGGCGGCGCAGCCGCTCGCGGGCCTGCTCGGCCGACGCCCCGGACACCTCGGCGGGCCAGTGCCGCCCGGTGCAGTTGTCGCAGCGGCCGCACGGCCGGGCCGCGGGGTCGTCGAGCCCGGCCCGCAGGAACTCCATCCGGCAGGAACCGGTGGCGATGTAGTCGAGCATGGCCCGCTGCTCGGCGGCGCGGGCGGCGGCGACCCGGGCGTACCGGTCGGCGTCGTAGGACCACTCGTGCCCGGTGCCGACCCAGCCGCCCTTGACCCTGCGGACGGCCCCGTCGACGTCGAGCACCTTGAGCATCATCTCCAGCCGGCCCCGGTTGAGGTCGACCCTGGGTTCCAGTGCCCCGGTGGACAGCGGCCGGCCGGCGTCGGCCAGCACCTCCAGGGTGGTGCGCACCACCGGCTCCGGCGGGAAGGCCAGGCTCGCGAAGTAGGCCCAGATGTCGCGGTCTTCGGGGCCGGGCAGCAGGATCACCTCGGCCCGCTCCACCCCGCGCCCGGCCCGGCCGATCTGCTGGTAGTAGGCGACCGGCGACTGCGGCGCCCCCATGTGCACGATGAACCCCAGGTCGGGCTTGTCGTAGCCCATGCCCAGCGCGCTGGTGGCGACCAGTGCCTTGAGCTTGTTGTCGAGCAGGTCGCGCTCGGCCTGCAGCCGTTCAGCCTGCTCGGTCTGCCCCGAGTAGGCGGCCACCTCGTACCCGCGGTCGCGCAGGAACGCGGCGATCTCGTGGGCGGCGGCGACGGTGAGCGTGTAGACGATGCCCGAGCCGGGCAGCTCGTCGAGCCGTTCAGCCAGCCAGGCGAGCCGCCGCTCGGCGTCGGGCAGCCGGACGACCGCCAGTCGCAGGCTCTCCCGTTCCAGCGGCCCGCGCAGCACCAGCGGGTCGGCGCCGGCGAGCTGCTCGGCCACGTCCCGGGTGACCCGGGCGTTGGCGGTGGCGGTGGTGGCCAGCACGGGGACGTCGGGGGCGAGCTCGCCCAGCAGGGTGCGCAGCCGCCGGTAGTCGGGCCGGAAGTCGTGCCCCCAGTCGGAGATGCAGTGCGCCTCGTCGACCACCACCAGCCCGGCGCCGCGGGCCAGGTCGGGCAGCACGTTGTCGCGGAAGTCGGGGTTGTTCAGCCGTTCGGGGCTGACCAACAGCACGTCGACCGCGCCCGCCTCGACCTCGGCGTACACCTCGTGCCAGGCGTCGACGTTGGCGGAGTTGACGGTGCGGGCGCGGATGCCCGCCCGCTCGGCGGCGTCGATCTGGTTGCGCATCAGCGCCAGCAGCGGTGAGACGATCACGGTGGGCCCGGCGCCGCGGTCGCGCAGCAGCCGGGTGGCCACGAAGTAGACGGCGGACTTACCCCAGCCGGTGCGCTGCACCACCAGGGCCCGGCGCCGCTCGACCACCAGGGCCCGGATCGCCGTCCACTGGTCGTCGCGCAGCCGGGCGTGCTCGCCCGCCAGCGCCCGAAGGCACCGTTCGGCCTCCTCGCGCAGGTCGCCTTCCGGACCGTCGTTCGGTTCGCCCGTGCCCATGGTCGTGCCGTCTCCTTCCCTGCGGCGGCTCACCGGCGGCCGCACCCGGATCCTTGGTACCAGCCGCCGGGGACGCCGCGCGCCGGAACGGGGTTCTGTGGATATCCGTTCGCCGCGACCACCGGGGCGGAAATGTCAGTGGGCGCCGGTACGTTCGCCGCATGTTCCGACAAGGAGACATCCTGATCCTGCCCGTGCCGGAGGACTCGGTCACCGAGACCGCGCGGGCGCTGCCGGAGGCCGAGCGCGACGGGCGCGGCCGGCTGGTGCTCGCGCTGGGCGAGGCCACCGGGCACGCGCACGCGGTCGTCGGGCCCGGGACGCTGCTGCGCGACCCCGACCCGGCCGCCCCCGACCACCTGCACCTGCCCTCCGGAGGGCGGCTGGTGCACGAGGAGCACGCGGCGATCTCGCTGCCCAAGGGCTGGTACCGGATCATCCGGCAGCGCGAGTACACGCCCGGCGCGGTGCGGATGGTGGCCGACTGATGACCGCCGTCCTGCGAGCACCGCACGCCGAGACCACCGCCGAGACCGCCGGCTGGTCCGCCACCGCCTTCGCCACCGGCCCGGCCGACCGCGCCCGGGCCGAGGCGGGGGTCCGCGCCGCCTATGCGGCGGCCGGCCTGGCCGCCCCCGAACGCATCGTCTGGGTGCCCTCCCCGGCCCAGGGCGCGGTCGCCGCGGCCCTGCTCGGCGGCGGCGCGCCCGAGGCCGTCCGGGCGCTGCCCGGCGCCGGCCTGGTCACCCCTGAGGAGACCGGGGCGAGCGTGCGCGACGCCGTGCGCACCCGGCCCTGGGAGGCCGCGCGGGCCGCGGCGTACGCCCGGCTCGGGCCGCGCGAGTGGGCGCGGGCCTGGGCGGGCACCGGGGCGCCGCTGTGGGAGCGGGTCAACGAGCTGGTGCTGCGTGTCCGCCGGGGCATCGGCGAGCTGGCCGGCGAAGACGCCGAGCGGGCGCTGCGCGGCGCGACCCTCGACGCCGTGCTCGGCCAGCACGACGCGCCCTGGCTGGCGCTGTTCGACTCCCTCGGCATGACGGGGGACGCCGAGCGGGCCGGGCTCGCGGCCCTGGCCGAGGTGGCGCGGACGGCAGGCTGGTGGTGGCCGTACGAGCGGGTCGCGATCATCTCTGAGCGCCCGGCCGAACTGCACCGCGACGAGCCGGGCCGGCTGCACCGGGGCGACGGTCCCGCGCTGGCCTTCACCGACGGCTTCGCGCTGCACGCCTGGCGTGGCATGCCGATCCCGGCCGACTTCACCGCCACCCTGGCGAACCTGACGGCCGAGCAGATCGGCGCCGAGGAGAACGCCGAGCTCCGCCGGGTGATGCTCGAACACTTCGGGTACGACCGCTACCTGGCCGAGACGGGCGCCCAACCGGTCCACCGCGACGAGACCGGGGTGCTCTGGCGCATCAACCTGGCCGGCGACGAGCCGGTCGTGATGGTCGAGGTCATCAACTCCACGCCCGAGCCCGACGGCTCGCGGCGCACCTACTACCTGCGCGTCCCGCCGAACACCCGCACCGCCCGCCAGGGCGTCGCCTGGACCTTCGGGGTCGACGAGGCCGACTACCGGCCCGAGCAGGAGACCTGACGTCGCGACGGGACGCCGTGCCATCCGGGGGCCATGGCGTCCCGTCCCGCGATCAGGAACCCGGCCGGCCCGGAGATCAGCAGGCAGGCCGGCCCGGACCGCTCGTGTCCAGGTCTGCGGTCAGGTGTCCGGCCGGCCCTTCTCGGGCCGGCGGTCGGCCAGTAGCTGGCCGCGGATGCCCGAGAGGAAGGAGGCGAGAACGTCGATGGCCTCCTCAAGGTCCGGGTAGCGCCCTTCGAGATGGCCCATCGCCATCGTCTCGGTCAGGGCGTTGATGCCGTCGGCGACCATCTCCAGCCGCCGCTCCTGCTGGGGGGTGTCCGCCGGCAGGCCCGCGGCGACGAGGTCCTCCACCATCTGGGCGCGGATCTCGGCGGACCGCCGCCGGGCCGACTCGCCCAGCGGGGACGCCGGGTCGTGCCGGGCCCGCACGCTGAGCCGGAAGAACTCCGGATGGCCGCACATCTTCTCCAGCGGCACCCGGAAGGCGGCGCGCAGCCGCTCGGGGTCGTGGGGGGCCTCGCTCGACCGGCGCCGCGCGTCCCGCACCACCGGGCCGGTCTTCCGGCTGGCCTCCTCGCCGAGCGCCCGCAGCAGGTCTTGCATGTTGCGGAAGTGCACGTAGAAGGTGGACTGCGCGACACCGGCGTTGCGGCAGACGTTGCCCGTCGACAGGCCCGCCTCGCCTTCGGTGTCGAGGATCCGCAACGCGGAGGCGAGCAGCCGGCGCCTGGTCAGGTCCTTGGCCTCGCGCCGGCTGAGTGTCACATCGGGCATCAGATCCTCTGATCCTTCATTTCACCGATAGATCTATCGGTGAACATTGTGCCACCACTGGTGAACAAACATACCCAAGGCTGTTCGTCAACCCATTGCAAATCAATTCACCGATAGTACTATCGGTGAACTCGCGGTCATGATCTCTGGGAGGGACGACGCGTGATCCACGTGACGACTAGACGACGCCTCCGGAGAGCGATCCCCGCGCTGTCCCTCACGACGTGCGCGATCCTGCTCGCCGCGTGCAGCGGCGGCGGCAGCGGAAGCTCCAACCCCACCGCCCCGGGCGGGAAGGCCGTCCCCGGCGGGCGGCTGATCTACGGGCTGGCCGCGGACGCCGACGGCTTCAACCCGAACAAGGACTCGTTCGCCGCACAGACCTACGCGATGGCCGGGACGGTCATCGAGGCGCTGACCGCCATCGACGCCTCCGGCAACTGGCGCCCGAACCTGGCGGAGTCCTTCAAGCCCGCCGAGAAGTACACGCAGTGGACGATCAAGATCCGCAAGGGGATCACGTTCTCCACCGGCGAACCGCTGGACGCCGAGGTGGTCAAAGCCAACCTGGACGCGCAGAAGGCCTCCCCCCTGACCGCGGCGGTCCTCGCGCCGCTGCGCGGCATCGAGGTACTCGACCCCCACACCGTCCAGGTGCACCTCACCACCCCGTGGGTGGGCTTCCCGGCCACGCTCGCCGCCCAGGTCGGCATGATCATTCCCAAGTCGTCGCTGGCCGACCCGGCCAAGGCGAGCCGGCAGCCGGTGGGCACCGGGCCGTTCGTGTTCCGCAGCTACACCCCCGACAACCGCTTCGTCGTGGCGAAGAACCCCAAGTACTGGCGCAAGGGACTGCCCTACCTCGACCAGATCGAGTTCCGGATCCTGCCCGACAACCAGACCAGGGCGCAGACCCTGGAGGCGGGCGGCCTGACCGCCATGGCGACGCTCCGCGACACCGACATCGTGAAGTTCGGCAAGCTCGCCGACCAGGGCGGCTACCGGATGTACCGGGTCGCGGGCATGTCCGTGCCGGAGTTCGCCTTCATGCTCAACACCGCGGTCGCCCCGCTGGACGACCTGCGGGTCCGGCGGGCGCTGGCACACGCCACCGACCGCCAGGCATTCATCAAGACGCTGCGCTCCGGGCTGACCAAGGCGGCCGACGGCCCCTGGTCGCCCGACTCCAAGTGGTACGTCCCGGGCGGCTACCCGGCCTACGACCTGAACCAGGCCAAGGCCCTGGTCGGCGAGTACGAGGGTGAGAAGGGCCCGATCAGGATCGAGCTGCTGAGCGTGCCCGACCCGACGTCGATGCAGAACGCCGAGCTGGCCCAGGACATGTGGCGCAAGGCGGGCATGGACGTCACCATCCGGCAGGCCGACCAGCCCGACCTCATCCAGCGCGCGCTCACCGGCAACTTCTCCGCGACCAACTGGACCCAGTTCATCGCGCCCGATCCCGACGGCGAGTACTCCTGGCTGCACTCGCGGTTCGCCGCCCCGGTCGGCGGGCTCTCCATCAACATGCCCCGGCTCAAGGACCCGCAGCTCAGCGCCGCCCTCGACGCGGGCCGCGGCAACCCCGACGAGGCCGCGCGCAAGCGGGCGTACGCCACCGTGCAGCAGCGCCTGCGCGACCAGCTGCCCTTCCTGTGGATCGACCACCTCACCACCAGCGCGGTGATCACCAAGCCGCAGGTGCGGGGCCTCGACCAGTACACCCTGCCCGACGGGTCGATGGGCAAGGCGCTCAGCGGCACGCCGACCCACCGGTTCGACCAGATCTGGATCAGCAGGTAACCGGGATGGCGCTGGTCGTGCTGCGGCGCCTCGCCCAGCTGATCTTCGTGCTCCTGGTCGTGACGCTCCTCGCGTTCTGGATGATCAACCTGCTGCCCGGCGACCCCGCCATGCAGATCCTCGGCTACGGCGGGGACGAGGCGGCGCTGGCCCAGGTCCGCGCGGAACTCGGCCTGAACGATCCCTTCTGGAGCCGGTACGCCGACTGGCTGGGCGGGGTCGTCACCGGTGACCTGGGGACCTCCTACATTTCGAGCATCCCGGTGGCGGAGTCGCTGGCCGATCGGCTGCCGGTGACCATCGAGCTGCTCGTCCTCTCCCAGGTGATCTCGCTCGGGCTGGCGATCCCCGCCGGCCTGGCCGCGGCCCGCCGGGCGGGCGGGCTGCTGGACCGAGTGCTCACCACCACGAGCTTCGGCCTGCTGTCCACGCCGGTGTTCGTGTCCGGAGTGGTGCTGATCATGGTGTTCGCGGTGCGGTGGCCGCTGCTCCCGGCCACCGGGTACACGCCCTTCACCACCGACCCGGTGGAGAACCTGCGGTCGCTGCTGCTCCCCTCGCTGACGCTCGCCGCCGGGCAGCTCGCGGTTTACGCCCGGCTACTGCGCTCGGACCTGATCGCCACCCTGCAGGAGGACTACATCACCCTGGCCCGGGCCCGGGGCCTGTCGCCCCGGCGCATCCTGTGGCGGCACGCCCTGCGCCCGTCGGCGATCTCGCTGGTCACCGTGATCGGGCTGAACCTGGGCGCGCTCATCGGGGGCGCGGTCATCATCGAGATGCTGTTCGGGCTGCCCGGGGTGGGCCGGCTCATCGTCGACTCGATCTTCGCCCGCGACTACCTGGTGGTGCAGGGCGGGGTGCTGCTCGTCGCGGTCGGCTACGTCGTCGTGAACTTCGCCATCGACCTCCTCTACGGCCTGCTCGACCCGAGGATCCGCCATGCTTCCTGAGCAGAAGACCGTCCCCGCCAAGAAGAGGCGCCGGTTCGGCTGGGGTTTCCGGCTGGCACTGCTGTGGCTCCTCCTGGTGATCGGTGCCGCGCTCACCGCCGACCTGCTACCGCTGCCCGATCCCGGCACCACGCTGACCGGGGAGCCCGAGACCGGCCCGACCCCGGGCCACCCGCTGGGCACCGACGGGCTGGGCCGTGACGTGCTCAGCCGGATGGCCCATGGCGCCCGGGTGTCGCTGGGCGTCGGCCTGGGCGCCGTCTTCCTCGGGCTGCTGATCGGCGGGCCGCTCGGCCTCATCGCCGGTTACTACCGGGGGGTCGTCGACCGGATCATCATGACGGCCAACGACATCGTGCTGGCCTTCCCCGCGCTGGTCTTCGCCCTGGCGGTGATCGCCTTCGCCGGGGCGAGCGTCCGCAACGTGCTCGTCGTGCTGGGGCTGCTCGGGGTGCCGGCCTGGGTCCGGCTGGTCCGCGGCGTGACCCTCGCGTTCGCCCAGCGGGAGTTCGTGACCGCCGCCCGGACGCTGGGCGCCCGCGGCAGCACCGTCATGTGGCGGGAGATCGCCCCGAACGTCGTGCTGCCCGCAGTCTCCTACGCCTTCATCATCATGGCCGTGGTGGTGGTCGCCGAGGGCAGCCTGGCCTTCCTCGGCCTCTCGGTCCAGGCCCCCACGCCTACCTGGGGCGGCATGATCAATGAGGGGCGCAGCACGCTGGAGACCGCCACGCACATCGTCCTCGTGCCGTCCGTCGTGATGTTCCTGACCGTCCTGGCGTTCAACCTCGTCGGCGACCGGCTGCGGGAGCTCACCGACGTCCGGCAGAGCGGCCTGGAGCCGGCGCGCCCCCAGCGCCCGGCGGTCCGGGCGCCCGCCGCCGACGCCGCGCCGGCCCCCCGGCGGGAGGGCCCGCCGCCGCTGCTGGACGTGGTCGACCTGCACACCGGTTTCCGTACCGAACGCGGCCTGGTCCGGGCCGTCGACGGGGTGTCGTTCACCCTCGAACGCGGGCGCACCCTCGCCGTCGTCGGCGAGTCGGGCAGCGGGAAGTCCATGCTCATCCGCTCCATCCTGGGCCTGCTCCCCGGCTCCGGCGTCGAGCGCTCCGGGCACGTCCACCTGGAGGGCGAGGACCTGGCCGGCCGGGGGCCGGAGGACATGCGGAAGGTGCTCGGCACCCGGCTGGCCACCGTCTTCCAGGACCCGATGACCGCGCTCAACCCGGTGCGCACGGTGGGCACCCAGGTCACCGAGCCGCTCCGGGTGCACCGGAAGATGAGCCGGGCCGAGGCGTACGAGACCGCCGAGCGGCTGCTCGCCTCGGTCGGCATCCCCGAGCCGCGCCGGGTGCTGCGCAGCCATCCGCACCAGCTGTCCGGTGGGATGCGGCAGCGGATCACCATCGCAATGGCCCTGTCCTGTGACCCCGAGGTGTTGTTCGCCGACGAGCCGACCACCGCTCTCGACGTCACCGTCCAGCGCCAGATCCTGCGGTTGCTGCACCGGCAGCGGGACGAGCGGGACATGGCGATGGTCCTGGTCAGCCACGACCTGGCGGTGGTGGCCGACCACGCCGACGAGGTGATCGTCATGTACGCGGGGCGGGTGGTGGAGCGCGGGCCGGCGGACGCCCTGTTCACCGCGCCGCGGATGCGCTACACCGAGGCCCTGCTGCGGGCCGCCCCCGACCTGTCGGCGCCTAGCCACAGCCGGCTGGAGGTCATCGAGGGGCGTCCCCCGGACCTCGCCGCTCCCCCGGCCGGCTGCCGCTTCCACCCGCGCTGCCCGTTCGCGCGGGAACGCTGCCGGACGGAGGAGCCCGCGCTGGTCGAGGACACCATCCCCGGCCGTTCCTACGCCTGCTGGTATCCCGCGGGCGAGGTACCCGACGAGGGGACCGAGGAAGGGGCCGGGGACCTGACGGCGGAGGACGGCAACGTGGGGAGCGTGCGGCATGGCGGGTAGCGGGACGGCGCATCTGCGCAACGGCGACGAGGTGCTGCGGGTCGAGAACCTGACGGTCAGGTTCCGGGCGGGCCGCAACCGCACCGTGCACGCGGTCTCGGAGGTGAGTTTCGACGTCGCCCGGGGCGAGACGCTGGGCATCGTCGGCGAGTCGGGGTGCGGCAAGTCCTCCGCCGCCCGGGCGATCATGCAGATGCCGCCGCCGACCTCGGGGTCGGTCCGGCTGAACGGGCAGGAGCTGACCGGGCTGCGCGGCGAGGCGCTCCGGCAGACCCGGCGGCAGCTCCAGATGATCTTCCAGGACCCCATCTCGTCGCTGAACCCGCGCCGGCGGGTGCGCGACATCGTCGCCGAGGGCCCGCGCGTCTGGGGCGCCGAAAACGGCGCCGAGCGGATCGACGAGGCGCTGGAGGCGGTCGGCCTCGACCCGGCCACCGCCGCCGGGCGGCGGCCGCACGAGTTCTCCGGCGGCCAGTGCCAGCGCGTCAGCATCGCCCGCGCCCTGGTGCTCGAACCACAGGTGATCATCTGTGACGAGCCGGTGTCGGCCCTCGACGTGTCGGTGCAGGCCCAGATCCTCAACCTGCTGGAGGACCTGAAGGCCCGCTACCGGCTCACCCTGGTGTTCATCGCGCACGACCTGGCGGTGATCAAGAACATCAGCGACCGTGTCCTGGTGATGTACCTGGGCAAGACCTGCGAGCTCGCCCCCGCCGAGGCGCTGGTCGAACGCCCCGCCCACCCCTACACCCGGGCGTTGCTCTCCGCGGTCCCCCGCGGCCCGCTCCGGCTCACCGCCGCGGAGGAGGAGCGGATGGGTGGCGAGCCGCCCTCCCCGATCGCCCCGCCCAGCGGCTGCCGGTTCCGCACCCGCTGCCCCCGGGCGGACGCCCGCTGCGCGACCGAGGAGCCGCTGATGCGCCCGATCGCCCCCGACCACTGGGTCGCCTGCCACCACCCGGCCCGTGATCCTTCCGCTTTCGAGGCGCCATAGCGCAATGCCACTAAGTTAAGTGTTTGAGTGGTACGGTTCTTGGATGGCTCGAATTGGACAGGTAAAGGTTGCTGACAGCGATTCTTCGTCTGTGCGGTTGACGGATCGTATTTCATTGGGTGTGTTGGC
>NZ_QLYX01000024.1 GCF_003289645.1 Actinomadura craniellae
TGGGGCACGAGGACCTCCTACGGGTGCGGAGTGGCTGTGTGGTAGCTCCACACCACACCTGGGAGGTCCTCCCTATTTCAACAACATCCGGCCCGTGTCGCCGTCACCAACGTCCATGAGCAGTACAGTTAGCCGCGGTTCCGGAGCTGCGGTCTCCACCCCCGGTACCGCGGCGGCACTCAGGGGAAAGCCAGGGTCTTCCCCGATGGTGAGGGGAATGCGCGGCGCCGAGCATGGAAGGCATGAACAGCAGCTATCAGGCCGGAGACCTACGGGTCTCCGACAGCGAGCGGGAGCCGGTGCTCGAACGGCTCAAGGACGCCTACGCCGAGGGCCGGCTCGACCACGACGAGTTCGATATGCGGATGCATCTGGCGATGACCGCGAAGACGCGCGCGGACCTGGCTCAGGTGCTGGGCGACCTGGGCGGCCCGGCGGGGATGCCCGGCGTGCAGGCGCCACCGGTGTACGCCGCGCCGAAGCACGGCGTGCAGGCCCGCCGGGGGGCGGGCTTCGAACCCTGGCCGGGGCCCGCCCCGACCGGGGAGGACCGGATGCTGGCCGCCCTCGCGCACGCCTCCGGCTATGCGACCAGCTTCGTCGGGCCGCTGGTGTTCATGCTGCTGAGCGGCAAGCGGTCGGCGTTCGTCCGCAAGAACGCCGTCGAGGCGCTGAACTTCCAGCTGAGCGTGCTGCTGCTGGTCGTCGCCACCCTCGGGCTCGGGGCGATCGTGTACGCCGTCACCTGGATCATCGCGGGGATCGCGGCCGTCGGCGCCCTCGGCGGGCAGAGCTTCCGGCACCCCTGGATCCTCCGGCTCGTCCGCTGACCTTCCGGGCGGCGCGGAGTTCGCCGGGCCACCCGGTACTCTCTCGGAGAGTGCGCGTACCATCACTTGGTGTAGTCGGCATGTCGGCGGCCGGAAGAGGTCTGTGACGCCTCTTACGCCCGGGATGTCTGGATCAAACGTGGGATGATCGGTTTACTGAAGGTGGCCAATTCATAGGGGAAGAGGCGCGGTGGCTGAGCTTGCGGTCAAGGACGACCATCATCGGGCGGTCGAGGCGTTGCTGACGTCGTACCGGGCGATTCCTCCCGGTACACCCATCCGGCTGGCCAAGCGGACTTCCAACCTGTTCCGCTTTCGCGAGCCGTCCGCCGCACCGGGCCTGGACGTGTCCGGCTTCGATCGGGTGTTGAGCGTCGATCCCGAGTCGCGTACCGCCGACGTCCAGGGCATGACCACCTACGAGGACCTGGTCGACGCCACCCTGCCGCACGGCCTGATGCCCCTCGTCGTTCCCCAGCTCAAGACCATCACGCTGGGCGGCGCGGTCACCGGCCTCGGCATCGAGTCGTCCTCCTTCCGTAACGGGCTGCCGCACGAGTCGGTGCTGGAGATGGAGGTCATGACGGGCGATGGTGAGATCGTCACGGCCACCCGCGACAACGAGCACCGCGACCTGTTCTACGGCTTCCCCAACTCCTACGGGACGCTCGGCTACACGCTGCGGCTGAAGATCGAGCTCCAGCCGGTCAAGCCGTACGTCCACCTGCGGCACCTGCGCTTCGGCGACCCGGCGAGCTGTGCCACGGCGCTCAAGGAGATCGCCGGGAGCGGTACCTACGACGGCGCACCGATCGACTTCGTCGACGGGACGGTGTTCTCCCCGGCCGAGCTCTACGTCACGGTCGGCACGTTCGCCGAGACCGCCCCGAAGGTCTCCTACTACGGCGGCCAGGAGATCTACTACCGCTCGATCCAGCGGCTGCGGGAGGACCACCTGACGGTCCGTGACTACCTCTGGCGGTGGGACACCGACTGGTTCTGGTGCTCCCGGCCGTTCGGCGTGCAGCACCCGCTGGTCCGCCGGCTCTGGCCGGATCAGGCCAAGCGGTCCGACGTCTACCGGCGGCTGGTCGCCTTCGACAAGCGCGTCCAGTTCTCCGCCCGGCTCGACCGCTGGCGGGGCCGGCCGCCCCGCGAGGACGTCATCCAGGACATCGAGGTCCCCGTCGAACGGCTGCCGGAATTCCTGGAGTTCTTCGACGCCGAGGTGGGCATGCGCCCGGTCTGGCTCTGCCCGGCCACCGTCCGCGAACGGTGGCCGCTGTACCCCCTGCAACCGGGCGAGCTCTATGTCAACGCGGGTTTCTGGGGCACGGTTCCGCTGCCCACCGGGCAGATTCCCGACCACCACAACCGGCTGATCGAGCGGAAGGTCGCCGCACTGAAAGGGCATAAATCCCTCTACTCGACGGCTTTTTACACGCGTCAGGATTTCTGGCGGCACTACGACGGGGAGACCTACCGACGGCTCAAGGAGAGCTACGACCCGAGCTCACGGCTGTTGGACCTCTACGACAAGTGCGTGCGGGGGCGCTGACGCTTCGCGGGTGGACGGTCCGTGTCAGGGGCCGCCCGGAACAGGAGGAAAGACCATGACGCTGGCGAAGGTGTTCGAACGGCTGACGGGTGCCGGGGCGCCAGTGGAGTTCGCCGCCTACGACGGATCCAGAGCCGGCCGGCCAGGGTCGGAGATCCAGATCGACGTCCGCTCTCCCTACGCGGTGTCCTATCTCGTGTACTCCTCGGGAGCCCTCGGCCTGGCCAGGGCGTACGTCGCGGGGTATCTCGACGTCCGCGGCGACATGTACACCGCGCTCAGCCGCATGCAGCAGGTGTTCGACGACGTGTCCCTCGCCGACCGGCTGCGGATCGTCCGCGAGGTGGCCGGCGATCCGCTGCTGCGTGCCGCGGTGTCCCGGCGGCTGCCCCCACCGCCGCAGGAGGTCAGCACCGGCCGGTCGTTCCTGCGGCACACCAAGCGGCGCGACGCCCGCGCCATCTCCCACCACTACGACGTCTCCAACACCTTCTACGAGTGGGTGCTCGGCCCCTCCATGGCCTACACCTGCGCCTGTTATCCGCGCCCCGACGCGACCCTGGAAGAGGCGCAGTACCACAAGTTCGACCTGGTGGCCCGCAAGCTCGCGCTGCAGCCCGGCATGCGGCTGCTCGACGTGGGCTGCGGCTGGGGCGGCATGGTGATGCACGCGGCCCGGCACTACGGGGTCAAGGCGCTCGGCGTCACGCTGTCCAAGCAGCAGGCCGAGTGGGCGCAGAAGGCGATCGCGGAGTCGGGCCTGTCCGAACTGGCCGAGGTGCGCCACCTCGACTACCGGGACGTCACCGAGCACGACTTCGACGCCATCAGCTCGATCGGCCTGACCGAGCACATCGGCCAGGCCAACCTGCCCTCCTACTTCTCGTTCCTGTACGGGCGGCTGAAGCCGGGCGGCAGGCTGCTCAACCACACCATCACCCGGCCCGACAACACCCAGGCGTCGATCCGCAAGGAAGGGTTCATCAACCGCTACGTCTTCCCGGACGGCGAGCTTGAGGGGCCCGGGCTGATCCTGTCGGAGATGCACGACGCGGGCTTCGAGGTCCGGCACGAGGAGAACCTGCGCGAGCACTACGCGATGACGCTCGCCGGCTGGTGCCGCAACCTCGACGACCACTGGGACGAGGCGGTCGCCGAGGTCGGCGAGGGCACCGCCCGGGTGTGGCGGCTCTACATGGCCGGCTGCCGGCTGGGCTTCGAGCAGAACTGGATCCAGCTGCACCAGACGCTGGGCGTCAGGCTCGGCGACGACGGCCGGTCCGGTTTCCCGCTGCGCCCCGACTGGGAGCCGCAGGGCTGAGCCGGAGCGGGCCGGACGGCGTTCCGGCCTTCCCGTCCTCCGGGAGTTCGGGGCGCGCCTCTCCGGTCATTCGGGGCGGAACGACTGGATGATCCGGTCGAGGTCGGCGATCGGGGATCCCTGCCGGGCGGTGAGGGAGAGGTTGCACGACTTGTCGCCGGGGGCGGGCGTCTTGATCTCGGTGACGTTTTCGGCGATGCCGTCCTTCCGGTTCCTGGCGTAGGTGATCCTGATCCCGGGCTTGCCGGCCACGGTCACGTCGGCGATCTGGAGGTTCTCGGCACCGTACGAGGGGGCCAGGTTCCGGGTCGAGTTCTTCAGCGCCTCGATCGAGTTGCCGAGGAGCCCGGCGGAGGAGCACAGGGCCGACAGGTGCGCGGCGTAGTCGCCGTTCGCGCTGGCCGGGTCGAGGGCGTACGCCCCGCCCTGCTCCTGGGCCTCCTTCATGATCTCTGTGAGCAGTTCGGGCTGCGGCGCGGTGGTGATCCCGAAGGTGGTGCGCACCAGCGCGGACTGGTCGGTGGCGGGGTCGACGGGCGTCCAGCCCGCCGGCAGGTCGAGGGTGAAGCCGGCGGTGCCGCCGCCGACCTGCCGGACCTGGGGGGATGCGCTGCCGGAGGCGGAGCCGGCGGTCTCCGTGGCGGTCTGCCCGCCGTGCGTCTCCGCCGCGCAGGCGGGCAAACCGAGGACGAGCCCGGCGCTCAGGACGCCGGCCATCAGTGCGCGCTGTCTCATGGGTCCCTCCGCGGGGGGCTCGGAACGTGGAGAGTGTAAGGCCCCCGGGCGAGACGGGCCGAACTTCGCCGATTGATGGACGCACACGGCCGGAGAGTGGTACCTCAGGCTGGGACGGTGGCCCTTCTGCCCGGGGCCACACCCACGCCCCGGCCGTGATGATCGGGGAGAAGGCCGCCGATCTGATCCGTGGCTGAGCCTGGCGCCCACCCTCTTGACACTGGCACTATGTATGTAAACCGAATCGGGTTCTAGCGTGGGCGGTGTGATGGTGCTCAAGGCCGAGGACATCAATCTGACCGACTGGGAGTTCTGGGCGCGTCCCTGGGCGGAACGCGACGCGGCGTTCCGCGTGCTGCGGGGCCGGCCGGAACTGCCCTTCTTCGATGAGCCCGAGGTGTTCATCGTGCCGCAGGGGCCCGGCTACTACGCGGTGACCCGGCACGCCGACGTCGTCGAGGCCAGCCGCCGGCCGCAGGACTTCTGCTCGGGCAAGGGCGCGATCAACATCCCGGACATGCCGCCGGACATGAACGAGTACTTCGGCTCCATGATCAGCATGGACGACCCGAGGCACGCCAAGATCCGGCGCATCGTGTCCCGGGCGTTCTCCCCCCGCATGATCCAGCGGTTCGAGGACCAGGTCGAGGAGGCCGCCGCCCAGATCGTCGAGGAGATCCGGGCCGGTGGTACCGGCGACTTCGTCGCCGACGTCGCGGCCCGGCTGCCCCTGAAGATCATCTGCGACATGATGGGCATCGCCGAGGAGCACTACGCGACGGTCTACGAGTGCTCCAACGTCATCCTTGCCGGCAACGACCCCGACTTCGTCGGCGAGGGCGGCTACGAAGAGGTCGCCATCGGCCTGCTCAACGCGGGCCAGACCCTCAAGGACCTGGTCGAGGAGCTGGGCCGGGCGCGCCAGGTCGAGCCCACCGACGACCTCACCTCCGCGCTCGTCAACGCCAACCTCGACGGCGAGTCGCTGACCGACCAGGAGCTCGGCTCCTTCTTCATCCTGCTGGTGGTGGCCGGCAACGAGACCACCCGCAACGCCGTCGCGCACGGCCTGCGGCTGTTCACCGAGCACCCCGACCAGCGGGCGCTGCTGTTGGCGGACTTCGAGGGCCGGATCGGCGGTGCCGTCGAGGAGATCGTCCGCTACAGCTCCCCGGTGATCTGGATGCGCCGCACCGCCACCCGCGACACCATGCTCAACGAGCACGAGATCAAGGCCGGCGACAAGCTGGTGCTGTACTACGGCTCGGCCAACCGCGACGAGGCGGTCTTCATCGACCCCGACCGCTTCGACATCCTGCGCACGCCCAACGACCACGTGGGCTTCGGCGGCCCCGGCCCGCACTTCTGCCTCGGCGCCCACCTGGCCCGGCGGGAGATCACCGTGATGTTCCGGGAACTGTTCACCCGGCTTCCGCAGATCCGCGCGACGGGCGAGCCCGACCGGCTGCTGTCGAACTTCGTCAACGGGATCAAGCACTTGCCGTACGCGTTCTGAGCGCTGCCCGGCGGGCGGGTGAACAACTCATGGCATAACGCCTAAGTCGGGCATTGCCTCCGGATTCGCTTCCTACCCTGGTCCCTTCCAACAAGGGCTGAAATCTCAAGGGGTGCCGGTGACCGGACCGGAGGCAGTCGAGCCATGGGGTGAGCGGGCCGCGCTGGAGCTGCGGCTGGCGGAGGTCGAGTACGAGAAGGAGTCCCGTGAGCAGACCATCGAGCGGCTGACCGAGCGGCTCGCCGAGCGCGACCGCCGGCTGACCGGGCTCGACCGCGAGCTGGCCCGGCAGCGGCGGAAGACGGCCGAGGCCGAGTGGCGGCTGGAATCGGTCAAGGGACGCCGGTGGTGGCGGCTGGGCGAGGCGCTGTCGGCCGCCCGCCGCGGCCCGGTCGCCCTGGCCGGCGGGCTCCGGGCCGCGCTGCGCTCCACCGCCCCGCCGGCTCCGCCCGCCCAGATCGAACCGCCCCCCGCCGAGCCCGCGGCCCCGCTGGTGGAGCCCGCGCCCGCCTCGCCGCTGCCGGACGGCCCGATCGCCCGGCCCGAGCTGACCGCGGCGGTGGTCCTCGCCCCCGCCACGGCCGCCGTGCTGCGCTACGAATGGCGGCAGCTCGACGGGTTCGGCCCGGACGACTGGCGGGAGAAGTTCGAGACCGACCCGCCCGACCTGCTGTTCGTCGAATCGGTGGACACCGACCTGCCGCTGGCCGAGCTGGTGGACTGGTGCCGGGAGCGCGGTATCCCCACCGCGTTCTGGGACACCGGCGGCCCGGCCGGCGCGGCCGGCCTCTTCGACCGGGTGTTCGCCACCGGCGCCGCGGCCGCCGACCGGCACCGCGGCGCGCTCGGCGCCGACCGGGTCGGCGAGCTGCCCTTCGCCGCCCAACCCCGGCTGCACCACCCGATCAGGGTCCCCGACCACGGCCGGTACCCGGTCGCGTTCGAAGGTGACACCGCCGCCGCCGAGCACATGCTCCCCACCGCCGGGAAGTTCGGCGTGCATCTGCGCGACCCCGCCGCCGAACCACCCCTGGAGAACCTGCTGACCGCCCGCAAGCAGTACCGGGTTACGCTGCACGCGGGCGACCCGCGACGGGCGTACGAGCTCGCCGCGGCCGGCGTCCCCCTGGTGCACGCGCACGAGACGCCGCCCGGACTCGGGCCCGTCGTCACCGACCCCGAGGACACCAAGGCGGTGCTGCGGGCGCTGCTGTTCGGGCCCGAACTGCGCGACCGCCAGGCGCACCTGGCGCTGCGGGAGATCCACGCCGGGCACACCTACGGCCACCGGGTCACCGCCGTGCTCGACGCGTTCGGCCGCCCCGACCCCGCCCCGGCCCGGCCCGCGGTCTCGATGCTGCTGCCCACCTGCCGGCCCGGACAGCTCGCCCAGGCGATCGAGCAGGCGGCCCGCCAGGTCTGGCGCCCCCTGCAACTCGTCCTGATCCTGCACGGGCTGGACCTGGACCCCGCGGTGGTCGAGGAGAAGGCACGGGCGGCCGGGGTCGACGACGTCGTGGTGCTCGCCCTCGACCGCTCGCACAGCCTGGGCGCCTGCCTGAACCTGGGCATCGAGGCCGCCGACGGCGACCTCATCGGCAAGATGGACGACGACGAGCTGTACGGCCCGCACTACGTCTCCGACCTGATCGCGGCGTTCTCCTACACCGAGGCCGACGTGGTCGGGAAGCTGGCCCACTACGCGTACCTGGAGTCGATCGGCGCGACCCTGCTGCGCTGGCCCGACCACGAGCACCGCTACGTGCGCTTCCTGCGCGGCGGGGCGCTGCTGGCCCGGGGCGGCCTGCTGCGCGAGTACCGGTTCGCCGACCTCGGGCAGGGCGAGGACACCGACCTGTTCCGCCGGCTGTACGAGGACGGGGTGCTCGCCTACGCCACCGACCGGTTCTCGTTCATGACGATCCGGTACTCCGACCCGTCCCGGCACACCTGGCGGCCCGCCGACCGGCAGCTGATGGCCAACGCCCGGCTGTTCTCCTACGGCATGCCCGAGGAGCACATCCTCTACTAGAGCCGTCGAGCCGGCCCCGGTACCGGGGCCGGCTCGACGAGGGTCCTAGCGCAGCTCGCGCTTGAGGATCTTGCCGGTGGCGGTCATCGGCAGCGTCTCCCGGAACTCGACGATCCGCGGGTACTTGTAGGCGGCGAAGTTCTCCTTGCCCCACGCGACCAGATCGTCCTCGGTGATCTCGGTGCCGGCCTCGGGGATGACGTACGCCTTGATCTCCTCGCCGTGGCTGTCGTGCGGCACCCCGACCACGGCGGCCAGCGAGACGGCCGGGTGGGTCATCAGGACCTCCTCGATCTCCCGCGGGTAGACGTTGAAGCCACCCCGGATGATCATGTCCTTCGACCGGTCGATGATGTAGTAGTAGCCGTCCTCGTCCCGCCGGGCGATGTCGCCGGTGCGGAACCAGCCGTCCTTCATCACCTCGGCGGTGGCCTCGGGTCGGTTGTA
Source organism: Actinomadura craniellae (assembly GCF_003289645.1). Lineage (GTDB taxonomy): Bacteria > Actinomycetota > Actinomycetes > Streptosporangiales > Streptosporangiaceae > Actinomadura_D > Actinomadura_D craniellae. Next base: position 8,440 of record NZ_QLYX01000024.1, read on the forward strand.
GTAACCCTTCATGATGTTGTGGCCGCGGATCGCGATCTCGCCCGGGCCCTCGCCCTCGATCGTCTTCCAGTCCTCGTCGACCAGCTTCATCTGCACGCCCCAGATGGGGGTGCCGATCGAGCCGGGCTTGGTGGGCTTGTAGGGCACGTTGAACGAGGCGACGGGGGAGGTCTCCGACAGGCCGTAACCCTCCAGCACCTTCACCCCGAACCTGGCCTCGAACTCCTTGAGCACCTCCATCGGCAGCGACGCGCCGCCCGAGACGCAGGTGTGCAGGTTGGCCGCGATCTCCTCGACCGGGGCGTTGGCCGCCTCCGACAGCAGCGCCCAGTACATGGTCGGCACGCCACCGAAGATGGTGACCTTCTCCCGGGCCATCAGCTCCAGGGCCGGACCCGGCTCGAACCGCGGCACCAGGACGAGCGTGGCCCGGCGGCGCATGCCGGTGTTCATGATGGCCGACTGCCCGAACGAGTGGAACAGCGGCAGCACCACCAGCGACACGTCGTGGTCGGTGCCCGCGAAGTTCCGGTCGGAGACCATCGCGTTGAGCACCATGTTCCCGTGCGTCAGCTCGGCGCCCTTGGGCTGGCCGGTGGTGCCGCTGGTGTAGAGGATGACCGCGGTGTCGTCGGGGCTGGTCTGCACCGTCTCGAAGGTGCCCGGCCGGCCGCCCAGCGCGGGCCAGAACAGCTCGGCGCCCGCGTAGGGCGGCTCGGTCGCCGAGGGGTCGGCGGGCAGCAGGACGAAGTGCTCGCAGCCGGGCGTCTCCTGGAACCCGGCCCAGCCCATCTCGCCGAGCGGCAGTTCGGGGGTGCCCTCGAAGCAGAAGAACGCCTTCGCGTCGGAGTCGCCGAGGTGGTAGGCGATCTCGCGCGGCTTCAGGAGCACGTTGAGCGGGACCACGACCGCGCCCGCCTTGAGGATCCCGAAGTACACCATGGGGAAGTAGGGCACGTTCGGCGAGGAGAGCGCGACCTTGTCGCCGGGCTGGATCCCCTTGGCGACCAGCAGGTCGGCCACCTGGCTGGCCACCGAGTCGAGGAATGCGTACGAGAGACGCATGTCGCCGAACACCAGGGCGTCACGGTCGGGTGTCTCCCGGGCGGCGTCTTCGAGCAGGACCGACAGGTTGAGCATGGGGGCCACTCCTTGCCAGCAGCTAGGGGGTCTAAGGCGTTAGTGCCGGAATTGTCCGCTCATCCTGGCTTATTCGGCGGGCGCGCCGCCAGTGGTGCGGTGCCCTCACCTGCGGGCCTCTCCTGGGCCGCGAAGCCCGACACCGACGCTTGCGGTTGCGCTAGTCTTGGGGTATGAGAGCACGCCTGCTGCTTCGCCGGCCGCGCTGAGATCCTGAACTCGGCGCGGCGACCCCTCCTACGCGAGGGGTTCTTTCATGCGGCGACCAGGCGTCCATGACACCCCGTACCAAGGATCCGGAGCGACCGTTGAGCAGCGACGAGCAGTACGACCCACGGGCAGTGCAGGACAGGTGGCAGGCCCGGTGGGCGGAGCTCGACCCGTTCAAGGCCGCCGGGGACGACAGGCGGGAACGCCGCTACGCGCTGGACATGTTCCCCTACCCCTCCGGCGACCTGCACATGGGCCATGCCGAGGCGTTCGCCATCGGCGACGTCATCGCCCGCTACTGGTTCCAGCGCGGCCACGACGTGCTGCACCCGATCGGCTGGGACTCCTTCGGCCTGCCCGCCGAGAACGCCGCCATCAAGCGTGACTCGCACCCCGCCGAGTGGACCTACGCCAACATCGACACCCAGGCCGCGTCCTTCCAGCGCTACGCGCCCTCCTTCGACTGGTCCCGCCGGCTGCACACCTCCGACCCCGAGTACTACCGGTGGACGCAGTGGCTGTTCCTGCGCTTCTACGAGCGCGGGCTGGCCTACCGCAAGGGCGGCCAGGTCAACTGGTGCCCCAACGACCAGACCGTGCTGGCCAACGAGCAGGTCGTCGGCGGGCACTGCGAGCGCTGCGGAGCGCTGGTCGAGCGCCGGACGCTGACCCAGTGGTACTTCAAGATCACCGAGTATGCCGAGCGGCTGCTGCAGGACATGGACCAGCTGGAAGGTAACTGGCCCGAGCGGGTGCTGCTGATGCAGCGCAACTGGATCGGCCGGTCCGAGGGCGCCGACGTCGAGTTCGCCGTCGAGGGCCGCGACGAGCCCGTCACGGTCTTCACCACCCGCCCCGACACCCTGTACGGGGCGACCTTCTTCGTCGTCGCCGCCGACGCCCCGCTGGCCGACGAGATCTGCGCCCCCGAACAGCGCGCCGACTTCGAGGCCTACCGCGAGCAGGTCTCCCGGGAGAGCGAGATCGAGCGGCTGTCCACCGAGCGCGAGAAGACCGGCGTCTTCCTGGGCCGGTACGCGATCAACCCGGTCAACGGCGAGCGCATCCCGGTCTGGGCGTCCGACTACGTCCTGGCCGAGTACGGCCATGGCGCGATCATGGCGGTGCCCGCGCACGACCAGCGCGACCTGGACTTCGCCCGCAAGTTCGGGCTGCCCGTCCAGGTGGTCGTCGAGACCGGCGAGCCCGACCCGGCACAGACCGGCATCGCCACCGCCGGCGAGGGGCGGCTGGTCAACTCCGGTCCCATCGACGGGCTGGGCAAGCGTGAGGCCATCGGCCGGATCACCGAGATCCTGGCCGACAAGGGGCTGGGCCGTGCCGCCGTCAACTTCCGGCTGCGCGACTGGCTGGTCTCCCGGCAGCGGTTCTGGGGCGCACCCATCCCAATGATCCACTGCCCGTCGTGCGGTGAGGTCGCGGTGCCCGACGACCAGCTGCCCGTGGAACTGCCCGCCGACCTGCGCGGTGCCGACCTGGCCCCCAAGGGGACGTCGCCGCTGGCCACCGCCGAGTCCTGGGTGAACGTCGACTGCCCCAAGTGCGGGGGCGCGGCCCGCCGTGACACCGACACCATGGACACCTTCGTCGACTCGTCCTGGTACTACTTCCGCTACTGCTCGCCGGACTACACCGAGGGGCCGTTCGACGTCGCGGAGGTCCGCCGGTGGATGCCGGTCGACCAGTACACCGGCGGTGTCGAGCACGCGATCCTGCACCTGCTGTACAGCCGGTTCTTCACCAAGGTGCTGCACGACATGGGCATGGTCGACTTCACCGAGCCGTTCACCCGGCTGCTGAACCAGGGCCAGGTGATCAACCAGGGCAAGGCGATGTCGAAGTCGCTGGGCAACGGCGTCGACCTGGGCGAGCAGATCGCCGCCCACGGGGTGGACGTCGTCCGGCTGGCCCTGCTGTTCGCCGGGCCGCCCGAGGACGACATCGACTGGGCCGACGTCTCGCCGCACGGCATGACCAAGTTCCTGGCCCGGGCGCACCGGGTGGCCACCGAGGTCGAGGCGGCCTCCGGCACCGACCCGGCGGGCGGCGACACCGCCCTGCGCCGGGTCACCCACCGCACCATCGACGAGGTCACCACCCTGGTGGAGTCCCACCGGTTCAACGTGGCGATCGCCCGGATCATGGAACTGGTCTCGGCCGCCCGCAAGGCGATCGACTCGGGGCCCGGTGCGGCCGACCCCGCGGTGCGCGAGGCCGCCGAGACGGTGGCGGTGCTGCTGTCGCTGTTCGCCCCCTACACCGCCGAGGACGCCTGGTCGGTGCTGGGCCGGCAGGCTCCGGTGGCGCGCGCGGGCTGGCCGGTGGCCGAGCCCGCGCTGCTGGTCGAGGAGTCGGTGACGTGCGTGGTGCAGGTCGCCGGCAAGGTCCGCGACCGGCTGGAGGTGCCGCCCGGCATCGCCGCCGACGAGCTGGAGCGGCTGGCCCTGGCCTCGGAGCGGGTTCAGACGGCCCTGGGCGGCGCGGAGATCCGCAAGGTCATCGTGCGCGCCCCCAAGATCGTCAACATCGTCCCCGGCTGATCCTGGCGCCGCGGGGCCGCCGCCCGTGTGTGCGGGTGGGCGGCGGCTCCGCGGCCGGGATCACATCTTGCGGAGGACCGCCACCACCCGGCCGAGGACCGAGGCGTCGTCGCCCGGGATGGGCTCGTAGGCGGTGTTCTGCGGCATCAGCCAGATATGGCCGTCCTTGAACTTGAAGGTCTTGACCGTCGCCTCGCCGTCGATCATGGCCGCCACCACGTCGCCGTTCTCGGCCACCGGCTGCTGCCGCACCACCACCCAGTCGCCGTCGGCGATCGCCGCGTCGATCATCGAGTCGCCGCTGACCTTCAGCAGGAAGTGGGTGCCCTCACCGACCAGTTGCTTGGGCAGGGTGAAGACGTCCTCGACGGCCTCCTCGGCCAGGATCGGGCCGCCCGCCGCGATCCGACCGACCAGCGGCACGTACGCCGGTGCGGGCCGGGCGGTGGCCTCCTCAGCCGCCTCATCGCCCTCGAAAGAGGCGGTGCGGACCGGCGTGGCGCCCGGCACCCGAACCTCGACCGCGCGCGGCCGGTTGGGGTCGCGCCGCAGGAAGCCCTTGCGCTGGAGCGTCCGCAACTGGTGCGACACGCTGGACGTGCTGGTCAGCCCGACCGCCTCGCCGATCTCGCGCATCGACGGCGGGTAACCGCGGCGCTGGACGGAGTCGCGGATCACCTCCAGAACCATGCGCTGCCGCTGGGTGAGACCGCTCTCGTCCTTGGGGCCGTCGGGCAATTCCCGGACCTTGCTCATCTGCTCGCTCGCCTCCGGTCGCGCGAGGGTGCCGGCCTGCCTCGTCGCGGTCGCTCGCTCGTCGTCTGGTCGGTCCGCGTCCCACCGTGATGGGCCGCGCTCACCGCCCTGGTCGGTGGCTCGCACCGCCCGGTGGGGCGGTGGTCGCTCACTGTGGTGAACGTTAGCGCGTTCGGACATGATGATCAAACAACTGTTCGAAGAAGGTGCTCGCGTTTCGCGTCGGCCTGCGATAGAAATCGTACATCCGTTCGATCGAACTCGCATTCGAATCTCGACCGACATCGCGAGGAGGCCCGGATGGGCTCGACGGCCAGGGGGTGCGTGATCGGCCCGATCCGCCGTGAACGGCACCCGGTGGGGTGCGGCGCTCGGCGGCGCGAACAGATCCGGGCCGTCCCGGTGGCCACCCGTCCACCGGCGCGCACCCGCCGTCCGCACCCCGTGCCCCCTCCAGGCGGGCGGCGGCCGTCCGGAGGGGTGCGGCTCACCCGCCGCGGCCGCGTGGTGCTGGTGGCGGCCGTGGCGGCGCTTCTGGTGGTGGCGTTCTGGCTGACCGCCGGGCGCGGCGCGCGCGCCGGCGACGACGTTCGCCAGGGGCCGCCCACCGGGGTGCGCACCGTCGTGGTGGACGGCGACGACACCCTGTGGGCGATCGCCGCGCGCGCCCGGCCGAACCGCGACCCCCGCGTCACCGTCCATCTGATCAGGGAGCTCAACGGCCTCTCCGGGTCGATCATTCGGCCTGGTCAGCGGCTGATCGTGCCCCGCTGACCGCGCCGTGGCCCCCTTTTCCCGGCGCGACACGCCGGGTCGCCGGTGTGACATGGGTCTATCTCCGGTGCGCCGGGTACGGCTTGCGAAGGCCTGGGTAGACCCCTACGGTTGGACCACAACATCTAGTAGTTACACCGATGTGATTAACCACAAGTTGTGGTCTTGTGGGGATCTGTCAGGGGAGGAGTGGACGCGTGCACTGCCCGTTCTGCCGCAACCCTGACAGCCGCGTGATCGACAGCCGCTCCACCGAGGACGGTGCCGCCATCCGGCGTCGCCGCTCCTGCCCGGAGTGCGGCCGCCGCTTCACCACCCAGGAGACGGTGCTCCAGATGGTCGCCAAGCGCAGCGGCGTCACCGAGCCCTTCTCACGAGACAAGATCATCGCCGGGGTGCGCAGGGCCTGCCAGGGTCGCCCGGTCGACGAGGATGCGCTGGCGAAGCTCGGCCACCAGGTCGAAGAGGCCATCAGGGCGACAGGGGTCGCGGAGATCCCGTCCCACCAGATCGGCCTGGCGATCCTGGGGCCGCTGCGCGAGCTCGACGAGGTCGCCTACCTGCGATTCGCCTCGGTCTACCGGGGCTTCGAGTCGCTGGACGACTTCGCCAAGGAAATCGAGTTGCTGCGGGCGGTCGACCCTCCCGGCGAGTGACACGCCGCGGAGACGATCGACCCGAAAAAACACGTCAAGCGCCCCGGCCGGGACATGGTCCGGCCCGTGGGCATGGTTGAAACCTGAGCAGGGCCCGGCGCGGCGCCCTAGAGGGGGATTCTCATGACCGAAACGGTGAGCGGCTCAACGGCCCGACGCGGCAAGGCCACGCGCAAGGGCCTGCGGATGGCGCGCATCTTCACCACGCCCGGAGTGCACCCGTACGACGAGCTGAACTGGGAGCGCCGGGACGTCGTCATGACGAACTGGCGAGACGGGTCGATCAACTTCGAGCAGCGCGGCGTGGAGTTCCCCGACTTCTGGTCGGTGAACGCCGCCAACATCGTGACGACCAAGTACTTCCGCGGCGCCGTCGGCACCCCCCAGCGCGAGTGGAGCCTCAAGCAACTGGTCGACCGCGTCGTCAGCGTCTACACCAGGACCGGCCGGGAGAATGGCTACTTCGCCACCGATGAAGACGCCGAAATCTTCGACCACGAGCTGAAATACGCCCTGGTCCACCAGGTCTTCAGCTTCAATTCCCCGGTCTGGTTCAACGTCGGCACCGAGTCGAGTCAGCAAGTGTCAGCGTGCTTTATTCTGTCGGTCGACGACACCATGGAAGCAATTCTCGAATGGTATAAGGAAGAGGGAGTCATCTTCAAGGGAGGCTCCGGGTCCGGGGTCAACCTCTCCCGAATCCGGTCCAGCAAGGAACTGCTCTCCTCCGGTGGCACGGCCAGTGGGCCGGTGTCGTTCATGCGCGGGGCGGACGCCTCGGCGGGCACCATCAAGTCGGGCGGGGCGACCCGGCGGGCGGCCAAGATGGTCGTACTCGACGTCGACCACCCCGATGTCGCGGAGTTCATCCAGACCAAGGCCCGGGAGGAGGACAAGATCCGGGCGCTCCGCGACGCCGGCTTCGACATGGACCTGGGCGGCAAGGACATCGTCAGCGTCCAGTACCAGAACGCCAACAACTCGGTGCGGGTCTCCGACGAGTTCATGCGGGCGGTGGAGGCCGACGGCGAGTTCGGGCTGCGCGCCCGGCTCAGCGGCGAGGTCATCGAGACCGTCCAGGCCAAGGGCCTGTTCCGGCTGATGGCCAAGGCCGCCTGGGAGTGCGCCGACCCCGGCATCCAGTACGACGACACGATCAACGACTGGCACACCTCCCCGGAAACCGGACGCATCACCGCAAGTAACCCTTGTTCCGAGTATCTGCATTTGGACAATTCGTCCTGCAACCTGGCCAGCATCAACCTGATGAAGTTCCTGGTCGGGCAGAACGGCTTCGACGTCGAGAAGTTCGTCAAGCTGACCGAGCTGATCATCACTGCGATGGACATTTCGATCACCTTCGCCGACTTCCCGACCGAGAAGATCACCGAGACGACGCGGGCGTACCGCCAGCTCGGTATCGGCTACGCCAACCTGGGCGCCCTGCTGATGGCGACCGGGCACGCCTACGACTCCGCGGGCGGCCGCTCCATCGCCGCCGGGATCACCTCGCTGATGACCGGTGTGGCGTACCGCCGCTCCGCCGAACTGGCCGCCGCGGTGGGCCCGTACGAGGGTTACGCGCGCAACGCCGAGGCGCACCAGCGCGTGATGCGCAAGCACGCCGCGGCCAACGACCAGATCCGCACCCTCGACGAGATGGACAAGGCGCTGCACGCCGCCGCCACGAAGCAGTGGCAGGACTGCCTCAAGCTCGGCGCGAAAAATGGGTACAGAAACGCCCAATCTTCGCTACTCGCCCCCACCGGGACAATTGGCCTGATGATGGACTGCGACACGACCGGGATCGAGCCGGACCTGGCGCTGGTGAAGTTCAAGAAGCTAGTCGGCGGCGGGTCGATGCAGATCGTGAACAACACCGTCCCGAAGGCGCTCGCCAAGCTCGGCTACCAGCCGGAGCAGATCGAGGCGATCGTCGAGTACATCGCCGAGCACGGTCACGTCATCGACGCGCCCGGCCTGCGGCTGGAGCACTACGAGGTGTTCGACTGCGCGATGGGTGAGCGGGCCATCAGCGCGATGGGTCACGTGCGGATGATGGCGGCGGTCCAGCCGTTCCTGTCCGGCGCGATCAGCAAGACGGTGAACGTCCCGGAGAGCGCCACGATCGAGGACATCGAGGAGGTCTACTTCCAGGGCTGGAAGATGGGCCTGAAGGCGCTGGCGATCTACCGCGACAACTGCAAGGTCGGCCAGCCGCTGTCGGTCGCCAAGAGCAAGGAGACCGACAAGGCCGAAAGGGTCGAGGAGAAGACGGTCGTGGTGGAGCGGCCGGTACGGCGGCGGCTGCCCAAGCAGCGGCCGGCGACCGTGACCCGGTTCTCGGTGGCCGGGGCCGAGGGGTACATGACCGCCTCGTCCTACCCTGACGACGGGCTCGGCGAGGTCTTCCTCAAGCTCGGCAAGCAGGGGTCCACCCTGGCCGGGGTGATGGACGCCTTCTCCATGGCGATCTCGATCAGCCTCCAGTACGGGGTGCCGCTGGAGACGTGGGTGGACAAGTTCACCAACATGCGGTTCGAACCGGCGGGGATGACCGACGACCCGGACATCCGGATGGCCACCTCGATGATGGACTACATCTTCCGGCGGCTGGCCCTGGACCACCTGCCCTACGAGAAGCGGGCCGACCTGGGCATCTTCACCGCCGCCGAGCGGGCCCTGCAGGCGGCCGGCGAGGACCCGGCCACCCTGCACGCCGAGGAGGAGGTCGCCCGGGAGACCCTGGCCCAGTCGGCCGAGATTGAGCGCCCGGCCGACCCGGCCCCGACCCCGGCGGCCCGCCCGCAGGTGGCGGTCATCGAGAGCCACCAGGCCCGCACGGCGGACGCCCCGCTGTGCCTGACCTGCGGCACCAAGATGCGCCCGGCCGGCAGCTGCTACGTCTGCGAGGGCTGCGGCTCCACCAGCGGCTGCAGCTGAGAACGATCCGACGCGACGAGCGGATCAGGCGGATCAGGCGGGGAGCTGGCGCGCTGCGCGGGCTCCCCGCTCGCGTCGTTTTCGTCCGTTACCGTGCCGGCGACGCTCGGATTCGGCTCGGGTCAGGTCGGCTGGAAGGGGGCGGGCCAGGCGTCGCGGGCGGCGATGTCGAGGATGAGGGCGGCGATGTTCCAGGCGTCGTCGGCGCCGTTGTGGTGGCGGCCCTCCAGGGGCAGGCCGGTGTGCCGGAGCGCGCCGGCCATGCCGAACCTGCGGCTCAGCCCGTGGCTCTGGGAGTAGGTCAGCTTGGCGTTGGTGTGGTGGGAGCCGAACGGGTAGCGGACGCGCGCGGCCCCGCACTGGCCCTGGAACTGCTTGCGGTCGTAGTCGCCCCAACTCGCCCAGGGGCGTGACCGGGCGTGGTGGTCGCGTTCGAGGGCCGCGCACGCCTCGCGGAAGCCCACCCCGCGGTCGACGTCCTCCTGGGTGTGGCCGGTCAGTTCCGTGCAGAACGGGCTGACCCGTGACCGGTCCGGGCGGACCATGATCTGGTGGCGGGCCACCCGCTCGCCGCGTTCCCAGTCGATGACGCACAGCCCGATCTCGATGATCTCGTTGGCCTGGCCCGGCGGGACCGGGCCGTCCCAGCAGGTCGCCTCGACGTCGATGACGTTGAGAAAGCGGCCGTACGGTTCCATACCGCGCACAGTAGCGATCACCGGTTCCGGTCCGCCGCTCCTTTTCCCGCGGATCGGGCTTGAGTCTCCAGTCGCTGGAGGCCGGAGAGTGAGGGACGTGGACGAGTTCACCATCGGGCGGCTGGCCCGGCGCACCGGGCTGCCCGTGCGGACGATCCGCTTCTGGTCCGACCTCGGCCTGGTGCCCCCCACCGGGCGGTCGGCCGGTGGCTACCGGCTGTACGACGCGGCGGCGGTGGCCCGGCTGGAGCTGGTCCGGACGCTCCGCGAGCTGGGGTTCGGGCTGGACGACGTCCGCGAGGTACTGGACCGCCACACCACGGTGGCCGAGGTGGCCGACGCCCATGTGCGGGCGCTGGACGCGGAGATCCGCGTGCTGCGGCTGCGCCGTGCGGTGCTCAGCACGGTCGCCCTGCGTGGCAGCGACATCGAGGAGGCACGACTGATGCATGAACTGGCCAGGCTGTCCGTCCGGGAACGGCAGCAGATCATCGACGAGTTCGTCGCGGAGGTCTTCGCGGGGGTCGACCCGGACTCCCCGGCGATGGGCATCGCCCAGGGCATGCGGCAGCTGCCCGACGACCCGGACCCCGGCCAGGTGGACGCCTGGATCGAGCTGGGCGGGCTGGTCGCCGACGAGGACTTCCGGCGCAGGGTGCGGCAGATGGCTCTCGACGGGCAGGGCGGCCGGGACGGGCGGGACGGCCAGGAGGGGCCCGCCATCGACCCGGCCGCCGTGCAGGAGCACGCCGGGCGCGCGCTGGCCGAGGGGGTCGCCCCCGGGTCGCCCGAGGGCCGGGCCGTCCTGGACCGGGTCGTCCCGCCGGACCTGCCCGCCGGGGAGCGGGTCCGGCTGGCCGACGGCATGGAGCGGTTCACCGACGCGCAGGTCGAGCGTTACTGGCAGCTGCTGGGCGCCCTCAACGGCCGGCCGCCCTTCCCCCCGGCGGTGCCGGTCTACGAGTGGGTGATCGCCGCCCTGCGCGCGCATGGCTGAAGTCCCCGAAAAAGCCGGCCGGCCCTGAAATATCGGGCCGGTCCCGGTCGTTGAAGGGCCGACGGTTCGCGGCGGAGGGACGGCGTATGGCGTGGCTTTCGGACGGGGAGGCGCGCTGCGCCGTGGTGTTCGAGGCCGGTGATCCGCCCCGGACCGGCCGGCTGGTCCTCTGGCGGCCGGACGGGACGGATCCGGACACGGCCGGCGGGGACCCCGGCGAGCTGACCGTCGTGGTCGAGGGCCCGCGGGCCCGTACCGTCCCGGTCCGCCGGCTGCCCGTCCCGGCCGCGCTGCCCCTGCTGGTCAGGGCGCACCGGTCGGGGGAGGCGCATCCGGCCGCGGCGTTCTGGGGAGCCGTGGCGGTCGAGGCGTTGCATCTGGTGGCGCGCGGCCTGCTGCTGCCCGGGGTGTCGCCCGGCGGGTTCGGGGCGTGGCAGGCCGGGCCGCTGGACGCGTCGGCCACTGGGCGGCTGCGGGCGCTGGCCGCCGCCATGCCGCCGCACGCCCGCGCCGTCCCCTTGCCGGGGCATCCCGGCGAGTGGGTGCTGCCGGACGCCGAGACGCTGGTCCGGGCGTTCTTCGACGCGGTGGCGGACACGCTCCCGCGGGACGACGGGGCCGCCGCGCCACTCGCGTTCTCCGCCCCGGCTCCGCGGCGGGTACCCGAGCTGCGGGAGTGGGCGGAGGAGATCGGCGGCGCCTCCGCGGGGCTGCGGATCTCGTTGCGGGTCGAGGGCGCGGCCGAGGTGCCCGACGGGCTGCGGGCCGTCGTCCAGGCGCACGCCCCGGCCGATCCGGCGCTGGTCGCCGATGTCGCGGAGCTCCGTGACGGCGCGGCGTTCGGGCCGCGCGCCCGGATGGACGCGATGGTCGCCGTCCGGCGGGCCGCCCGGGTGTGGCCCCCGCTGGACCGGCTGCTGCACCGGGCCGTCCCCGACGAGCTGCCGCTGACCGACGAGGAGGTCGGCGAGCTGCTGGGCCGGGCCGCCGCGGGCCTGGCCGCGGCCGGGGTGGAGGTGCACTGGCCCCGGGAACTCGCCCGTGAGCTGGACGCCCGGCCGGTCGTGGCGGCCGCCGACCCGCCGCCCACCGACCTGCCCGCCTTCTTCGGCGGCCTGGACGCCCTGAGCCTCGACTGGCGGCTCGCCCTCGACGGCGAGCCGCTGACCGAGGCGGAGATGGACCTGCTGGCCGAGGCGCACCGCCCGGTGGTGCGGCTGCGCGACCGGTGGACGCTGGTCGACCCCGAGCTGGCCCGCCGGGCCAGGGAGCGCGGGCTCAAACCGCTCGCCCCGATGGAGGCGCTGGGCGCCGCGCTCACCGGGGTCACCGAGATCGACGGCGAGCGGGTGGCGGTGGCACCGAGCGGCTGGCTGGAGTCGCTGCGCGAGCGGGTCGCCGCCGACCCGGAGTCGGTGGCGCAACCCCCGGAACTGGCGGCCGAGCTCCGCGGCTACCAGCTGACGGGCCTGCGCCGGCTGGCGCGGACGACCTCGCTGGGCCTGGGCGGCTGCCTGGCCGACGACATGGGCCTGGGGAAGACGATCACGCTGATCGCGTTGCATCTGCACCGGCAGGCCGATCCGGCGACCGCCGGCCCCACCCTGGTGGTGTGTCCCGCGTCGCTGCTGGGCAACTGGGAGCGGGAGATCCGGCGGTTCGCCCCCGGCGTCCCCGTGCACCGCTTCCACGGGCCCGGGCGGTCCCTCCCCGATCCGGCCGCCGGTTTCGTGCTCACCACGTACGCCACCATGCGCCTGGACGCGGCGCGGCTCGCCGGCGGGCGGTGGGCGCTGGCCGTCGCCGACGAGGCGCAGCACGTGAAGAACCCCGCCTCGGGCACGGCCAGGGCGCTGCGGGAGATCCCGGCCGCCGCGCGGGTCGCGCTCACCGGCACCCCCGTCGAGAACAACCTGTCGGAGTTGTGGGCGATCCTCGACTGGACCACTCCGGGCCTGCTCGGCACCCTCGCCGGGTTCCGTGCCCGCTGGGCCGCGCCGATCGAGTCGGGCGAGGACCCGGTGGCGGCCGAACGGTTCGCCCGGCTGGTCCGGCCGTTCCTGCTGCGCCGCCGCAAGTCCGATCCCGGCATCGCGCCCGAACTGCCGCGCAAGACCGAGACCGACCGCCCGGTGGCGCTGACCCGCGAGCAGGCCGGGCTGTACGAGGCGTTCGCCCGGGAGACCATGGACCGGATCGCGGGCAGCGCCGGCATGGCCCGGCGTGGGCTCGTCTTCAAGCTGTTCACCGGGCTGAAGCAGATCTGCAACCACCCCGCGCAGTACCTCAAGGAGCCCGACCCGGTGCTGGTGGGCCGGTCGGGCAAGCTCGAACTGCTCGACGAACTCGTCGACACGATCGTGGCCGAGGGCGGCGCCGTGCTGGTCTTCACCCAGTACGTCGCCATGGCCCGGCTGATCGAGCGGCACCTGGCCGGCCGCGGCGTGCCGGCCGCGCTGCTGCACGGCGGCACGCCGGTGCCGCGCCGGGAGGAGCTGGTCCGGGCGTTCCAGGGCGGCGGGGCGCCCGTCTTCCTGCTGTCGTTGAAGGCGGCGGGCACCGGGCTGAACCTGACCCGCGCCGACCACGTGGTGCACTACGACCGCTGGTGGAATCCCGCGGTGGAGGACCAGGCCACCGACCGGGCGTACCGGATCGGCCAGACCCGTCCCGTCCAGGTGCATCGCCTGATCGCCGAGGGGACGGTCGAGGACCTGATCGCGGGGATGCTCCGCACCAAGCGGGCGCTCGCCGATTCCGTGCTGCGCTCCGGCGAGGCGGCGCTGAGCGAGCTGTCCGACGCCGAACTGGCCGATCTCGTCGAGCTGAGGGGACCGATCCTGTGACCGAGGGTGAGGAGGAGGCGCGCGGGTTTCCCGCCTTCCCGCCGGTACGGGGCGGCCGGGGGCCGTTCGCCCGTTCCTGGTGGGGGCGGGCCTGGCTGCGGGCGCTGGAGGACACCTCGCTCGCGGCGGAACCGCTGGCCCGGGGCCGCCGGTACGCCAGCACCGGCCGGGTCGGCCCGATCACGATCAGCCCCGGCCGGATCGCGGCACCCGTGCGGGGCGCCGACGAGGACCTGCACCGGACCGTGGTCTTCGTCGAGCGGCTGTCGGACGCCGAGTGGGAGCGGCTGCTGACCGAGGTGGCGGGCCGGGCCGGGCACATCGCGGCGCTGCTCGACCGGGACATGCCCCGGGAACTGGTGGCCGCGGCCGGGGAGGCGGACGTCCGGCTGCTGCCGGGGCTGGGCGACCTCGAACCCGAGTGCGACTGCCCCGGCTGGGAGCATCCCTGCGAGCATGCCGCGGCGCTGTGCTACCAGGCGGCGTGGCTGCTGGATCGCGACCCGTTCGTGCTGTTGCTGATGCGCGGCCGGGGCGAGCGGGAACTGGTCGGTGAGCTGCGGCGGCGCAACGCACCGGACCCCGCGGGACCGGCGGTTCCGGGGGTGGCCGCGGCCGCCGCGTACGCGCGGCCGGTGCCCGCGCCGCCGGATCCGCTCCCGCCGCCCGGCCCCCGCGGCCCGTTGCGGGTGCCCGCCGGCCCGGGGGTCGATCCGGCGGCCCTGGACGCCCTCGCCGCCTCCGCCGCGGTCCGTGCCCGGGCGCTGCTCGCCGGCGGGCGTCCCGCGGGGCTGGACGGCCTGCTCGGCGGGTGAAACGCGGTCGGCGCCGGGGAGCCCGCGGCGCCGGCGAGTTGGCGTAGGTTTGTCTGGTCGAATCAGGGAGCGTTCATGTCCATGCAAAAGGGCGCCAATGTGCCGGTGCCGGTTCCATCGGTCCGAGTCGAACTGGGGTGGACCACCGCCCCCGGCGTGCCGGACGCCGACGCCTCGGCGCTGCTGCTCGTCGCGGGTAAAGTCCGGTCGGACAACGACTTCGTCTTTTACAACCAGCCGGCGCACTCCTCCGGGGCCGTCCGGTACGAGGGCAAGCAGCAGGGGCCGGTGGTGCGCGACACCCTGGCGATCGACCTGGCCCGGGTGGAACCGCAGGTCGAGACGATCGTGATCGCGGCGTCCGCCGACGGCGGCACCTTCGGCCAGTTCCAGGGGCTGTACGTGCGGGTGCTCGACGCGGCGAACGGCGCCGAGGTGGCCCGCTTCGACAGCGCCGGCGCGACGGTGGAGACCGCGTTCGTGCTGGGCGAGCTGTACCGGCGGCAGGGCGCCTGGAAGTTCCGGGCGGTCGGCCAGGGCTACGACTCCGGGCTGGCCGGGCTGGCCACCGACTTCGGGATCTCCGTCGACGACCCGGCGCCCGCGCCCCAGCCGACCCCGCCGCCCGCACAGCAGCAGTACGCGCCCCCGCCGCCCCCGCCCGGCCAGCAGTACGCGCCCCCGCCCGGCCAGCAGTTCACGCCGCCCCCGCCGGGTCAGCAGTACGTTCCGCCGCCTGGCCAGCAGTACGCCCCGCCGCCGCCCGCCCCGCCGCTCCCGGGCCAGTACGCGCCACCTCCGCCGCCGCCCGGCCAGCCGTACGCGCCCCCGCCGCCTCCGCCGGGTCAGCAGTACGCGCCGCCGCCTCCGCCGCCCGGCCAGCAGTACGCTCCGCCGCCTCCGCCGGGTCAGTTCCAGCCCCCGCCGCCCCCGGCGCAGCCGGTCTCCCTCAACAAGATCACGCTGGACAAGAACAACACCTCGGTCTCGCTCACCAAGCAGGGCGCGACCTCCGGTGGCATGCGGGTCAACCTGAACTGGTCGGCCCGCGCCGGCGCGGCGAAGGGCCGGCTGGGCAAGCTCCGCCGGGGCGTCGACCTGGACCTGGACCTGTGCTGCCTGTGGGAGCTGCAGGACGGGTCCAAGGGCATCATCCACGCGCTCGGCGACTTCGGCGCGCTCAACCACCCGCCGTACATCCAGCTCGACAAGGACGACCGCACCGGCGCCGTCACGACGGGCGAGAACCTGACGATCAACCTGGACCACACCGCGAAGTTCCGCCGCATCCTGGTGTTCGCGGAGATCTACGACGGCGCCGACGACTTCCGCGGTCTCGACGCGATCGCCACCCTCTACCCGCAGAACTCCCCGCCCATCGAGATGCGGATGGACGACTGCACGATCCCGGCGCGCGACGCCGTGCTGGCGCTGATCGAGAACGTCGGCGGCGAACTCGTCGTCCGCCGCGAGGGCCGTTTCGTGCTGCCGCCGCCCGGCCGTCCCCGCTGGGGCAAGCTGGCGGTCGACCAGGAGTACGGCTGGGGCCTGGAGTGGGTCGCCTCCAAGGGCAAGAGCTGACCACCCGGCGCACCACCGCGTCCGCCTTCGAGACGTGATCCTTCGGCTTCCGAGGCGCCTCGGAAGCCGAAGGATCACGGGGCGGCGGTCAGAGCAGGGAGAGCTGGCCGGTGTCGGCGAGCGGGTCGCGGTGCTTGCGCAGGTGCCGCCAGCGCGGCAGGTCGTCGAGGTAGGACCACGACAGCCGGTGGTGCGGGGTCGGGCCGTGCTCGGCGAGCGCCCGCCGGTGGACGGGGGAGGGGTAGCCGGCGCTCGTCGCGAAGCCGTACTCCGGGTGCTCGTCGCCCAGCCGGGCCATCAGCCGGTCGCGGTGCACCTTGGCCAGCACGGAGGCGGCGGCCACGGCCACCGAGCGCTGGTCGGCCTTGACCTCGCACCGCACGTTCCGGCCGCCGCCGACGTAGTCGTGCCCGCCGTCGAGGATCACCGCGTCGGGCGGTTCGGGCAGGGCGTCGAGCGCGCGCACGGCGGCGCGGCGCAACGCCTCGGTCATGCCGACCTCGTCGATCTCGGCGGGCTCGGACGCGCCCAGCGCGTGTGCCGCCAGCCAGCCCGGCAGTACCTCGGCGAAGGCGTCCCGGTGCGCCGGCGGGAGCAGTTTGGAGTCGGTCAGCGGGCGGCCGGACGGCTCCGGGGGCGGGCCGAGCTCGCCGGGCCGCAGGACGGCGGCGCACACCACCACCGGGCCGGCCCAGGCACCCCGGCCGACCTCGTCGATCCCGGCCACCAGCAGGGCGCCGGCCGCCCGCAGCCGCTTCTCGATCTCGTAGCCCGCGGCCGGCCGGGGAGACGGACCGGACCGCCCGGCCGTCACACGGGGTGCCGGGTCGGGCTGCTCGGTCGGGTCGTCTTCGGCTGTGGTGCGGGGTGCGGTGGGCACCGCATCGAGCTGCTCCGCTTCGGTCGCCGGGTGGGGCGCGGGGGGTGGCGGTTCGGGCAGCGCACCCTGCTGTGCTGGCATGTCGCACATGATGGCAGCGTTCGCCCGGCGTTCTCGCCCGCATCGTGCGATCGTTCCCGCATGTCCGTAAAGAGGGAGGCGCCTGGGGCACCGATATCTCCAGTAGGGCACGATCGGATGATCCTTGCGCCGATTGGGTGTTTGATGCTGCCCTTCGTGCGGGATCCTGCGCTATACACGGCATGATGCGACAGTTCGGTAGATCTCGCTCCCGCCCGGCGGCAGGGGCCGCGGCGCGGGATCTCTTCGAACGCCTGCGATGGAGATATTTTCAGTTTCAACCAGGGGTCCGTTTCCTCACCGGGCTGCTGATCATCGGGCTGGCCGTCGCGGTGGCGGTCCTGACCGGCGGGCCGGTTCCGCTGGTGGGCGTCCTCGTCGTGATCTTCGTGGTGGTCATGCACCTCACCCTGCGCTCACCGGTCGGCATGGCCGTCGTCATCGTCGTCGCCTGCTGGCTGGCCGCGGCCGTCCCGCTGGGCCGGCTGTATCCCACCGCCGAGCACCAGGCGCCGCTGCTGGCCCTGCTCGCACTGCCGGTCGCCTTCGTGGCGTTCCGGCTGCGCGCCTACGCCCCCTGGCGGACCGCGCTGATCGCGCTGACCACCGCGGGGATGGCCACCGCGGCCGCCGTCGGCCCGCTGCCCCACCTGAACGTCGCACCCGCCTGGCTGGCGGCCCTGCTGGTGCTCGCCTACCGCTGGGACCAGGCCCGCCGGGCCGTGCCCGCGGAGGCGTACGAGACCGGTTGGGTGCAGGAGAACGACTCCTACTCGGCCGGGGTCCCGGCCGCCACCCAGGCCGCCTACGAACGCGCCGCCGCTCAGACCGCGCCCGAGCCCGTCCGCGAGACGGCCCGCCCGGCCGAACCCGCCGAGACCGGGCCGGCGGACCCGCCGGAGATCTCGGTCCGCGACGCCCTGGCCGAACTGGAGAAGATGGTCGGCCTGGCGCCGGTCAAGCGGCAGGTCCGCTCCATCGCGGCCTCGATCGAGGCGGCCCACCTGCGTGCCGAGGCCGGGGTGCCGACCGAGAAGCCGATGCGGCACTTCGTGTTCGTGGGCCCTTCGGGGACCGGGAAGACCACCGTGGCCCGGGTGCTGGCCAAGATCTTCTATGCCTTCGGCCTGCTGCCGGCCGCCACCGTGGTGGAGGCACAGCGCGCCGACCTGGTCGGAGATCACCTGGGCGCCACCGCGATCAAGACCAACCAGCTCGTCGACTCCGCGCTCGGCGGGGTGCTGTTCGTCGACGAGGCGTACGCGCTGGTCAACGCCGCCGAGGGGCAGCCCGACCGGTTCGGCAACGAGGCCGTGCAGACGCTGCTCAAGCGGGCCGAGGACGACCGGGAGAACCTGGTGATCATCCTGGCCGGGTACGAGCAGCAGATGGAGGAGTTCCTCGACTCCAACCCCGGCCTGGCCTCCCGGTTCGGCACCCGGGTCCGGTTCCCGTCCTACCGGCCGGAGGAACTGCTGAGCATCGCCGAGTACCAGACGGGCCTGCGCGAGGACCGGCTGGACCCCGCCGCCCGCGACCGGCTGCGCGACCGGTTCGAGGAGGTCTGGCGGCGCGGCATCATCGACCAGCTCGGCAACGGCCGGTTCGTCCGTTCCCTCACCGAGGGCGCCGCCCGGGCCCGTGACCTGCGTGTGGTCGGCTCCGGAACCGCCCCGACGCCCGAGGAGCTGGTGACCCTCCACGCCGCCGATGTCGAGACCGCGTTCGCCGAGGTCACCGAGCGGTACCGGGGGTACGCGGAGACCCCCACGCTGGAGGAGGCGCTGGGCTCGCTCGACGCGATGATCGGGCTGGCACCGGTCAAGCGGCAGGTCCGCGAGATCGCCGCCCAGCTCCAGGTGGCGAAAATGCGCCGGGAACAGGGGCTGGTCGCCAACCCGCCGATGCGGCACTTCGTGTTCACCGGCCCGCCCGGCACCGGCAAGACCACCGTGGCGCGGGTGCTCGGCCGGATCTTCGCCGCGCTGGGGCTGCTCCCGCGGCCGGCCGTGGTGGAGGCGCAGCGTGCCGACCTGGTCGGGGAGCACCTGGGCGCCACCGCGATCAAGACCAACAAGGTGGTCGACTCCGCGCTCGGCGGGGTGCTGTTCATCGACGAGGCGTACGCGCTGGTCAACCCGGGATACTCCGGGGGCGACGCGTTCGGCGCCGAGGCGGTGCAGACGCTGCTCAAACGGGCCGAGGACGACCGGGAACGGCTCGTGGTCGTGCTGGCCGGCTACGAGGCCGACATGGACCGGTTGCTGGGCTCCAACCCCGGGCTGAACTCGCGGTTCGACGTCCGGGTGGCGTTCCCCTCCTACGGCCCCGACGAGTTGCTGGAGATCGCCCAGGTGATCGCCGCGCAGGGCGGCGACCAGTGGGCCGACCCCGCCCTCGACGACCTCGCCGGGATCTTCCAGCGGGTCTGCGGGCGGGGCTGGATCGACCGGCTGGGCAACGGCCGGTTCGTCCGGTCCCTGTACGAGAAGTCCTGTGCGCTGCGCGACGTCCGGGCGGCCACCCTCGGCGCCGCCGCCACCACCGCCGACCTCACGGTCGTGACCGCGGACGACGTCCGTATGGCCTACGAGGAGCTCACCGCCCGGCTGCGCGGCTGATCCCGAGCGGCCGCTCCCGGAATGTCACCGGCGGCCCCTGAGGTCGGCGGGATGGAGACGGTGACGTGGGGTCAGGTGCCGGCCTGGCGGATGCGGCGGCAGTTCCCGCAGCCCCGAGCGGTTGGGGACCGCAGGGCTGAGGATCGGGCGGTCGGAGGCGAGTCGGGCCGGTCCCGAGGTCAGCGACCGCGGAGCCGGAAACGGACCTGCTGGCCGGGGCGGAGCTGGGCGGCGGCCGGCAGGTCGGCGGCGGCGACGACGGCGATGACCGGGTAACCGCCGGTGGTGGGGTGGTCGGCGAGGAAGAGGATGGGCAGCCCGTCGGGCGGCACCTGCAGCGCACCGGTGACCATGCCCTCGCTGGCCAGCTCACCGGACCGGACCCGCTCCAGCGCGGGCCCCGCCAGCCGCACCCCGACCCGGTTGCTCTGCGCCGTCACCTCGTACGGCCGCGCGGTCAGGGTGGCGAGCGCGGCGGGGGAGAACCAGTCGTCGCGCGGGCCGGGCATGACGCGCAGCACCGGCGCGTCCGCCGGCGGCGCCACGGGCGCGACGTCGACGTCGGGCACGGCTGCCGGCGTGGCGCCGACCGGCAGGTGGTCGCCCGCCGCCAGCGGCGCGGGGCCGAGCCTTGACAGCAGGTCGGTGGAGCGGCTGCCGAGCACCGGAGGGACGTCCAGCCCGCCGCGCACGGCCAGGTAGGTGCGCAGCCCCCGGTCCGGTGTGCCGAACTCCACCAGCGTCCCCTCAGGGACGAAACAGGGCGCACAGGCCGCCGCGGCCCGGCCGCCCACCAGGACCGGGACGGGCGCCCCGGTGACGGCGATCCACGCCCGGCGGTGGAAACGCAGCGCGGCCCCGCCCAGGGTGAGCTCCAGCCCCGCCGCGCCCTCGGGATTGCCCACCAGCCGGTTGGCCAGCGCCAGGCTCCGCCGGTCGGCCGCGCCCGAGCCGGGTACCCCCAGGTGCGCCAGCCCCGGCCGCCCCAGGTCCTGCACCGTCGCCAGCGGCCCGGGCCGCACCACCTCGATCATGATGGCCGGAAGCGGACACGTGTGCCGGGCTGGAGCAGGGACGGCGGATCGCGGTCGATGTCCCACAGCGCGACCCGGGTGCGGCCCAGGAGCCGCCAGCCACCGGGCGACCCGGCCGGGTAGACCGCCGAGTAGGGGCCCGCGATCGCGACCGACCCCGCCGGCACCGTGGTGCGCGGGGTGGCGCGCCGGGGCACGTGCAGCCGGGGATCGAGGCCGGTCAGGTAACCGAAGCCCGGGGAGAAACCCAGGTAGGCCACCACGTACGAGGCCGCCGCGTGCCGCTCGACGACCTCGGCGGGGGACAGCCCGGTCAGCTCCGCCACCTCCGCCAGGTCGGCGCCGTCGTAGGTCACCGGCAGCTCCACCGGGGCGTCGCCCGCCCCGGCCGGCTCCGGTAGCGGCAGGTCCGCGATCCGGGCGGCCAGCCAGGCCGGATCGCAGCGCGCCGGGTCGACGGTGACCAGCACCGTGCGCTCACCGGGCACCACGTCGATCACCCCGTCGATGACACCGTCGATCACCCCGCCGGAGGGGTCGGCGGTGTCGGCCAGCAGTGCCGCCCGCAGCCGGTGCGCGGTGGCCGGATCCCCGGTTTCCACCAGCAGCGCCGCGTCCCCGGCGCGCCGCACCCTCACCGCCGGATCCGGGTGCGGCTCACGCCGGCCCGCCCGGGGAGGTGAAGGGCCGCAGGCGCACGTCCGCGGCGAGCAACGCGGCGCGGACGGCGCGGGCCAGTTCGACGGCGCCGGGGGTGTCGCCGTGCACGCAGATCGACCGCACCTCCAGCGGCACCTCCACGCCGTCCGCGGCGGTGACCGAGCCGTCCACCGCCATCCGGACCGCGCGGCGGGCCACGGCGCCGGGATCGTGGATCACGGCTCCGGGGGAGCGCCGGGACACCAGCGTCCCGTCGGCCGTATAGGCGCGGTCGGCGTACCCCTCCGGGACGACCGGCACCCGCTCGGCCTCCGTCCCGGGACCGGTGGCGGCGTGGACCGCCGAGCCGGGCAGGGCCAGGACCGGGAGCGCCGGGTCGTAGGCGGCGACGGCGGCGACCACGGCCCGCGCCTGCCCGGGGTCGCGTGCGATCCGGTTGTAGAGCGCGCCGTGCGGTTTGACGTAGCCCACCCGGCCGCCCTCGGCCCGGGCGATGCCGTCGAGCGCGGCGATCTGGTAGAGCACTTCGGCGGTCAGCTCAGCCGGCGCGACGTCCATCTCCCGGCGGCCGAAACCGGCCAGGTCGCGGTAGGAGACCTGGGCGCCGATCGCGACCCCGCGCTCGACCGCCGCGGCGCACACCCGACGCATGATCAGCGGGTCGCCCGCGTGGAAACCGCAGGCCACGTTGGCGCTCGTCACCACGTCGAGCAGGGCGAGGTCGTCGCCGAGCCGCCAGACACCGAACCCCTCGCCCAGGTCGGCGTTAAGGTCGATCACGGTCATGGCCCCAGGTGTACCACCCGGCCGGTCAGACGCGCTCCTCGCGCAGGTCGTGGATCTCCGTTCGCGGGGCCCACGCCTGGTAGACGCCGCGGTCGAACGCCTCCAGCCCCAGCCGCTCGGCCACCGGTGCCTGGCCGCCGGTGTACTCGACCCGCACCCACTCCTCGTGCTCACCGAGCACCTGGAAGGGCTCGCCGCGCCAGGTGCACACCGTGCTCACGTACGTGAGGTGGTCGAGCTCCTCCGGCGGGACGAGCCGGACGTGGCGGCTCCGGGTCACCTCGTTGAAACCCTCGGCGGGGGAGGCGGTGTACAGCCGGATCCGCGGGCCGTCCGGGCTCGCCTCGTACTCGGTACCGCGCCAGCCTGCGTAGAAACCGTGCCGGATGCTCATCGCTTCTCCCCGGGCCGGACCCAGGCCTGGACGTCGGCGTCGTACGCCGCCACGAACCGCTCGCCGAACCTGGTGATCTGGTACATCTCGGCGCCGTGCGGCAGGCGCTGACTGTCGATCTTGAATTCGGGGATCGGGGCGCCGTCCCCCGGCGCGTAACCCGTCCCCGGGAAGGGCGGCTTCTCGATCACCCAGCCCTCCGGAATGGCCCGCATCGACGCCTCGTCCACCCCACCGTACGGCGTCTTGAACAGGGCCCGTTTCACCGCGGGCCAGCGGATCACGTGGATCGCCTCGTCGAGGATGGAGAACGGCGAGCCCTCGTAGGTCAGGCCGAGCTCGCGGACCAGCCGTTCGGGGTTGGTCAGCTCGGCGACGTCCTGCACCCGGTGCACGTAGCCGGCGACCCGGTCGTAGCCGCCCTCCAGGTAGTGCGGCACCTGCGCGGGCGGGACGGGCTTCTGCATGATCGTGGTGGCCGGGGCGGGCGGCGGCTGCGGGGCGGGGGCGGGCCCGGAACCGGGCCGGGTGGTGGCCTGCCGGCGCCCGCCGGAGCCGGACCGGGCCAGCCGCTCGATGGTCCCCGCGTCGATGTAGGCGGCGCTGGGCAGGCCGGCGTTGACCGCCAGCTCCCACTCGGGCCGGGGCCAGCTCCGCGCCAGCTCGGGGAACGTGGTCTGCCGGAAATGCGTCGCCTGGCCGCGCAGCGACCGCTCCATCGCCTCGGGCGAGGTGAAGGCCAGGACGTAGGTCCCGTCGTTGAACGTGGCGGTGGCGTACCGGGTGGTCCCGTCGGACGCGCCGGTGGGCAGCGGCACGTACAGGTCGTTGTCGAGCAGTACCCGGAAGTAGCCGTGCTGGTCGCCGCGCTCCTTGGCCTCCATGAGCAGTTTCTCCACCGTCTCGGCGGGCGGAGCGGCCGGAACGGGGTTCGGAACCGGCTGCGGCTGCGGCCGGGGCGGGACGGTGGCCGCGGGCCGGGGCTGCGGCGGAACCGCGGCGGCGGGTTGCGGCCGGGGCTGCGGCGGAACTGCGACGGCGGGTTGCGGCTGGGGCTGCGGCGGGACCGCGGCCGCGGGCCGGCGTTGGGGCTGGGGCGGAACCGTGGCCGCGGGCTGTGACCGCGGCCGGGGCGCGACCGGGGGCGCGGGCTCGGCGGGGACCGCTCCGGCGGCGCTCTCCTGCCGGAGCGGCTCGGGCTCGGGCGGGTGCTCGGCCAGCAGCGACTCGTCCACCGGGCGCAGACCCAGGTCGGGCAGGGACAGCGAGCCGCCGTCGGGCCCGTTCTGGTTGGCTTCGTAGACCAGCTCCGTGAGCGAGCGCACCCGGTACACCTCATGCAGCGCGCTCACCATCTGGCCGGCCAGATGGGCGCACTCCCGGGAGTGCTCGGCGGTGAAGTCCTCGGGATCGACGGGCAGCGGTACCTGCCGCCACCAGTTTTCCCGGTTGCGGCCGTCGGGGGCGTGCCAGCCGAGTCCTTCCAGCCGCTGTTCCTGCCGCTGTGTCATCGGCTCCGGGAGGAACGTGTTGCTGACCGCCTCGGCGTCCAGCGCGTTCGCGTACCGCATCGCCTGGACGTAGGGGAACCCGCCGACCCCCTGGACGATCAGGAACGAGTTGTCCGGCAGGCGCATCAGCTCACGGGTCAGCCGCTTGGCGAGTTCTTGCCAGTCCACTCGGTTCAACTCCCGCAAACGTTGTCGTTGGGCGGAAACGGTAGCGCGGTCAGTCGGCCTGCCGGTCAGAGGACGGGTCAGGGGGCCCACCGGGCGAGGCCCGCCGGCCGTCGGGTTGCACGGGAGTCCAGGTCCCGGTCACCGGGTCGTAGACGGCGACCGGCAGTTCCTGGCCGTACCGCCACAGCCGGGTGCCCGGGGGCACCTGGAGCGGCGGGACGGCCGGCCGGGACGGCTCCGGCGGTGGCACGGGCTCGGGCGTGGTCACCACGGCGTCCACGGTGGCGGCCTGCGCGGCGGTGCGGAGCTGGGCGTCCAGCCGGGCGACCGTGACCGAGTCGAGGTGGACTTCGCTGGGCAGCCCGGGGTTGACCGCGAGTGACCAGGAGGGGTCGGGCCAGGCGGCGGCGAGCTCGCCGATGCTCGTCCGGCGGGGTGGGGCGGCCTGCGCGCCCAGCGCGCGGACCAGCGACAGGGGCGAGGTGAACACCACGACGTAGGTGCCGCCGCCGATCACCGTGGTGGGGAGCGCCCGGTCGCCGCCGGGGGGAAGGGCCAGCTCGGCGCCGGCCAGCAGGTCGAAGTAGGTGGTGTGGTCGCCGCGCCGCTTGGCGTCGGCCAGCCGGGCCTCCAGGCCGTCCTCGGCGGGTGCCGGCGGGACCGGAGCGGGAACGGGGGAGCCGGGCGGGGGACCGGTGGGTGCGGCCAGGTACGGCTCGGGCACGGCGCTCGGTTCCCGCGACAGCGGGGTGCCGTTGGGCTGGTGCGGCTCGGGGGCGTCCGCCCGGTCCCGCGACAGCCGCGTCCCGTTGGGCTGGTGCGGTTCCGGGCCGGGCGGTGTCGGCGCGGCCCGGCGCTCGGTCACCCTGCTCGGGTCGGCGACCGGGATCCCGAGGTCGGTCAGTTCGATCAGCCCGTTGCCGTGCCGGCGGAGCGCCTCGTGCAGCAGGTCGGCCGGTCGCCGCACGCCCTGCACGTCGCGGAGCGCGGTCACCATCATGTCGGCCAGCCGGGCGTGGTCGGCGGCGGTGGCGAACGGCGGCAGATCGGTCCACCAGTTGCGCGGCGACGGGTCGCCGGGCGGGCGCCAGCCGGCCTCGGCCATGACCTCCTCGTCGGCGGGCTTGAGCAGCAGCGGATCGGAGAGGAAGTGGTTGCTCACGGCCTCGGCGTAGAGCCGTTCGGGCTCGCGCACGGCTTGGACGTAGTGGCGGTCTTCGTCGCGTTCGCGCACGATCAGGATGGTGTCGTGCTCGAGACCCGCCAGTTCACGGCCGAGGCGTACGGCGAACTCGGACCACTCCAACAAGATCACTCCTTACCGGCGTCGGTCACCGACCCGCCTCGACCCGGAACGGGGATCCGCCGGGCGATGACCGCGTCATCTCCATCGTCTTCGCGGTCACGTCTCCGGGGAGCGGCCTCACCCCGAAGGTCCGATAATCGCGGTCTCCGGGGGCTGTGGCAAACGGCGCCCCCTGGCTCTCACTCCGGCGGCGGCCCGTGGCGCAGCGCCCGCAGCGCTGCCCGGAGGGCGACCGGATCCTTCCCGTACTGGTCGACCGCCTCGATCAGCCGGTGCAGGATCTCATGGCGCTCGTATCCCACGTCCAGCAGCGCCTGGGCGGTGTCCCACAGCTGCGGGGGATCGCCGGCCCACAGCCGCGCGGCGAGCCGTTCGTGCGCGGCCAGGTGTGCCTCGCTCGCGCCGGGGTGCTCGAACTCCAGCATGATCCGCCGGTCGGCGGGATCGGCCGGATCGAGGGTGGAGAGGTCGACCGAGCCGTGCCGTCCGCTCAGGAAGGGCAGCGCGAACGCCCGCCGCGGCAGTGCCTCGAGCTCGCCGTCGGGCAGCAGCCGGTCGACCAGCTCGCGCTCCAGGCCGAAGGTGGTCGGATGGCGGTAGGCCTCGGCGAACTTGCCGGTGGCGTCCCACAGCGCGTCCAGGGTCGCCCGGATGGCCCGCTCGGGCAGCCCGATGCGCCGGCCGGCCCAGCGCACCCAGGCGGCGAGCACGTGCGGCATGGCTTCCTGCTCCGCGGGTGACAGGAGGACCTTGCGCGGCAGCCAGTCGAGCATGAAGAGCTCGCACTTGGTCGGGCTGACGCGCAGCGGCCGGCCGAAGTCGTAGGTGCAGCCGTAGTCGATGATGCGGTCGACGCACCGGCCGGCCGAGGTGAGGTCCGACAGTTCCTCGGCCTCGGCGGAGGCCAGGAACTGGGCGGCCATGGTGGCCCGCTGGTCACTGCTGTACATCGGCGGCTGGGGACGGCGCCCGCCTGGCGGTAGCGTCCGCACCCGGGCCCGCAGGAACGCGTGGTAGGAGCCGAAGGACTTGTCGACCGGCGGGTCGTGCATCTGGGCGGTGATCGCCAGAGCGGCCTCCAGGATGGCCCGGGCCGTTCTCGGGTCGAGCGGCCCGAACGTGGCCAGCGGATTCTCGGTGTTCTCCCGCCGGCAGTGCGCGAGCAGTTTGTCGACCTTGGAGGACACCCACGCGTCCCGGACCATGCCGCTGGTCGGGGGACGGCCCATGGGACGGGGCGCGCCGCCGCGGTTGTGGTCGACCGTCACGACGAGGGCGTGCAGATCGGTGTCCCCGTAGGTATAGGTGCAGATGATCGTGTCCTGGTCGCCGTAGACGTCGCGGGAGAGGTAGCACCCGGACAGGGCGGCCATGCCGATCCGGTCGGCCCAGCCGGGGCGCGCCACGCCGCGGTCCATCAGTTCCAGGGCGGCCTGCTCGGCCAGCGTGGCCTGCCGGGCGGTGCCGAGGTAGGCCATGCCGGTCAGCAGTGCCAGTGCCGCCGGGGTGCCGGCCTTGGCCGCATGGCCGGCCAGCGGCTCGCCGATGAGTTCGTCGACGTCGCCGTTGTCGAGCCGCTGCCCCCACCAGGAGCCGAAGATCTCGCTGACCATCAACTCGGCGTCCAGCGGGCTGCGTACCGCGAGTAGTTCCCGGGCGTGCCGGAGCATGCCGTCGAAGATCGCGAAGAGCTCGTCCGAGGGCGGGCGGCCGCTTCCCGGGGGATGGCGGCGGCTGCGGGGACTCACCAACTCACCTTCTCAGACGCACCCCCGGCGCTGAGCCGGAACGTCACCGCGACGGAGCGGACCCGTGCCGGGAACGTCCGTACGGAAGCACCGTTCATGTTCGAAGAGTCACCCTACCGCGCCGGGGAACCCTGACCGGGACCGAACTCGATGATCGAGAACGGCCACGTACACGGTATGTCAGAAGCGACCGCGGGAGCGCACCGGCCGCCCGGACGGCGGCCGCGACTTGATCATTCCGGTCAGGTGTTCGCGCGCCACCCGCTCGATGATTTCGGGCGTCGGATCGAGGCCCAGATGGGTGACGCAGGCTTCCACGTCGGCAACGCAACGTTCCACGGTGGCCGGCGGAATCGGGACGAACTCGGCGGCCAACCGCTGGGCCGTCGCGTCGTGCGACGATGATGAGCGTCCGGCCAGTGCAGGCACCATGTGCAGACCCTCCACACGCAGGTTTGATCAGGAGGAAGAACCGAAATCGGTCCAATTCCCCCGAAAACCCATTCCAGCGCGTTCGCCGGGAGAGTCAAGGGCCCAGCGGCCGGTATCGGCCGGCTTAACCTAGTGTTTTCGTACCGCATCCCAGGCGGGGTGGTGCCGTGCCGCCCACCGGGCGTCGACGGTCCCGGTCGTGATCCCCGCCAGCGCGCCCCGATCGCGCATCGCGAACCACAGGTGCCCCAGGAACATCACCAGGATCGCGATCGTCAGCCAGTCGTGGACGAACGTGGCCCCGGTCCGCAGCCGGTCCGGCCACGGCCCCGGCCAGGTGAGCATCACGCCGGTGCCGAACATCACCAGGATCGCCCCGGCGACGAAGGCCGCGTTCAGCTTCTGCCCCGCGTTGAACTTGCCCGGCGCGGCCGGCCGGCCGCGCAGCCAGTCGCGGTCGCGCCGGCCGAAGCGGTTCAGCAGCCGCACGTCCTCCCGGAAGGCCCGGGACGCCCAGCCGAGCAGCACGGGCAGCGGCAGCGCCAGCCCCGCCACCACGTGCAGCGTCTTGATCGGCCCGCGCCGGCCGACCGCCGCCGCGATTTCGGGGACGTACAGGCAGGCCGCGGTGACCAGACAGATGATCATCAGCGCCGCGGTCGCGTGGTGCACCGCCAGTTCGGCCCGGGTGAACCGGCGCAGCCGCCGCTCAGGTCGCTTCATCGCTGCGCCCGTTCGACCGCCCCACCCACGCGTCGACGTCGTAGCCGCGCCGTTCCCAGTAGCCCGGCACGACCCGCCGGGTCAGCTCGATGCCGCCCAGCCACTTGAGCGACTTGTACCCGTACATGGGGGCGACGTAGAGCCGCACCGGCCCGCCGTGGTCGTGCGTCACCGGCTTACCCAGCATCTCGGTGGCCACCAGCACGTCGCGGCGGCGCGCCTGGGACAGCGTCAGCGACTCGGTGTACTCGCCGTCGAACGAGCGGAACCGGACCGCGGTCGCCCCGTCGGCCACCCCGACCGCGTCCAGCAGGTCGGGCAGCGCGACGCCGGCCCAGGCGACGTCCTCCACCCGCCAGCCGGTCACGCACTGGAAGTCCCGGGTCAGCCGGGTCTGCGGCAGCGCCCGGAGGTCGGCCAGGGTGAACGTGCGGGGCCGCTCCGCCAGCCCGCCCACCGTCAGCCGGTAGTCGCGCTCGCCGCGCGGCGGCACGTCGCCTACCACGGAGTAGTAACGGAATCCGCCCGCCGCCGGGATGATCCCGCCGATCGGGGCGAGCGCCCGGTTCACCTGACTTTGCAGGCCGGCGCCCACCGCCACCCCGGCCGCCCCCAGGCCGAGCATGCCGAGGACGATCCGCCGCCCCACCGGGGCGCCGGAGCCGTCGGCCTCGATGTCGTCGCTGGTCACCTTGACAGTGGAACATCCGGCACGCGCGCCGGCCAGACCCTTGCCGCGGGCGTAAGCGTTCCGTCATATCTGTGACGCCCGGCACGGAACGGCCGTTCTTTGCCGGACCCAGCCCCCGTTCCGGCCGTGGAGCGCCTATCATCGACTACTTGCTGGGTGAATTTTGCAGTTCCGTCGCCCGGCGTTCCGCCCCGCGGCGGAGCGATCCAGGTCGCCGCGGGTCTGACCGATAAGGATGCCGTTCGGGACTTCCGCCGGCGACGAACCATCGGGATGATGAAGACCTGATTTCGACCGGTGTTGTGATGGAGGCGGGAGCGCTAGCCTGCTCCCATTCACCTACAGTGATGCACATCTGTCTCGCCGTACAGGCCCACCCGCGACGGAGGTGTCGAGGATGAGCGCCGATACTTCCGTTCCGTATCCGCGCGTCTCGGGGCTGGACGCGTCCGACTCGGCGCTCTTCGCGACCCTGATCAGGGAGGCGCCCATCGGGTTCGCCTTCTTCGACGCCGAGCTGAAGTGCCGGCGGATCAACGAGACGCTGGCCGGCGTGCTCGACGCGCGGGCCGACCAGATCGTCGACCGCCCGCTCGGCGAGGCGGTCGGCGAGCGGGTCGCCACCTTCTTTACGGCCGTGCTGAAGAAGGTCATCAGGGAAGACCGCTCCGTCACCGCCGCCGACCCCGAGAGCGACCTCACCACCGCCGAGGGCTGCCCGCCGGACGAGCGGCACTGGGCCTGCTCCTGGTTCCCCTCGCACGGACCCGACGGCAAGGTGCTCGGCGTGGCCCTGATCGCCGTCGACGTGACCGAGCGGCGCCGCGCCGAGGCCGTCCTGCGGCGCAAGGAGGAGCGCTACCGCTCGCTGGTGGAGGCCAGTTCCCAGGTGGTCTGGGTGAGCACGGCCGAGGGCACCGTGTTCGAGGACGCCGCCGAATGGCGGACGATCACCGGCCAGACGCTGGAGGAGTACCTGCACGGCGGTTGGCTGTCGGTGGTGCACCCCGAGGACCGGCAGCGGATCCAGGCGGCCTGGCGCGAGTGCGTGGAGGCCGACCGGATCTTCGAGACCAACTACCGCATCCGCACCAAGTCCGGCACCTACCGGCACTACGACGTGCGCGCCGTGCCGATCCGGCGCGGCACCGAGGTGGTCGAGTGGGTCGGTGCCAACACCGACGTCACCGGGCAGCGCGAGGCCGAGGAGATGCGCGGCCGGCTGACCGAGCAGCTGTCGGCCGCCGCGCTGCGCACCGCCCGGCTGCAGCAGGCCACCTCGATGCTCGCCGAGGCGCTGACGGTCAGCCAGGTGGTGCAGGTCATCACCGAGGTGGGCCGGTCGGCCATCGGCGCCGACAACTCCGCCGTGGCACTGCTGGACGACGACAAGCTGCGGCTGCGGATCATCACCCCGGCCCAGGCCGGCGGCGAGGCCGGCCCTGCGGTGCGCGACGACATCGCCATCAGCGAGCAGACCGTGATGTCGGTGGCGGTCCGCGAGGGCCGTCCGTTCCTGGCCGAGAGCCCCGACAGCCTGCGCCTGCAGCTGGGCAACCGGGACGAGGGCGAGCTGTTCTCCGGGCACACCGAGGAGCGCGCCTGGGTCGGCCTGCCGCTGCTGGCCGCGGGCGCTCCGATCGGCGCGCTGCGCTTTTCCTTCACCCGCCCGCGCGAGATCACCGAGGAGGAGCGGGTCTTCCTGGAGGCGCTGGCCGGCCAGTGCGCCCTGGCGGTGGAGCGCGCGCTGCTGTTCGAACGTGAGCACAAGACCGCCGAGGAGTTGCAGCGCAGCCTGCTGCCCAGCGACCTGCCGCAGCTCACCAACATGGTGCTGGCGGCCCGCTACAACCCCGCCACCCGGCACGTGCAGGTCGGCGGCGACTGGTACGACGCCTTCCACCTGCCCGACGACCGGCTGGCCATCGCGGTCGGCGACGTCATGGGCAAGGGTGTGCTCGCCGCCGCGGGCATGGGCCGCGTCCGCAACGCGCTGCGGGCACTGGCGCTCAACGACCCGCGCCCGGCCGCCGTCCTGGCCGGGCTCGACCGGCTCTTCAGCGCCACCGAGGACGAAGAGCAGTTCACCACGGTCGCCTACGCGGTCATCGACCCCGAGACCGGGCACGGCGTGATCAGCAACGCGGGCCATCCGCCGCCGCTGATCGTCTCGCTCGACGGCCCCGCCCGGGTCAGCGGGGCCGAGCCCGGCACCCCGCTCGGCTGGCCGAGCCAGCGGCAGCAGACGACTTTTTCCGTCCTGACCGGCAACACTGTGGTGTTCTATTCCGATGGACTTGTGGAGAACCGTAGGCGTGGGGTGGACGCCGGCCTCGAAGAGCTTGTCGCGGTCGCGGCCGACGCCCCACCTGAGGTGATAGGAGACCCTGAGAGACTGGTGGACTACCTGGTCGATCGGATGCTTGCTGGGTATGAGCAAGCGGACGATGTGACACTTCTAGCCCTACATGTGCCCCCGAGGACGGCGTAGCGCGTACGAAGGACCACTCCACGCCCCCTAAGGTGGTTGTGTTACCGGGCAAGAGTTCCCGATCGGAATGCGCGGCCGTGCCAGAATGCTTGACCCTAGTGGAACCGGGTACGCTGCGGTCCCGCACCGGGGAGGCCCCGCCTCCGCGAGGTCCCGCCCGCCAGGGCACATGGGTCAATCTAAGCCACACGTTCGTTCGAGAGGTTTTTGTGTCGCCTGCTAGCACCTCGAAAGCGTCAGACCTGCACGAGCACGTCATCGCGCAACTGATCGAGCGTGGACGGTCCCAGGGTTACCTCGAAGCCGACGATGTACGACGTACATTCGAGGAGGCAGATATCCCCGTCTCCAAGGCCACGAGCATCTTGCGGAGCCTCAGCAAGGAGGGTGTGACCGTCATGGTGAGCGCTGCCGACTCCGCAGCACCGAAGCGTCCGCGCAAGCGCGCGACGCCGGCGGGGCGCAAGGGAAAGACCACCGCCGCGGCAGCCAAGGAACAGCCCGACACGGTGACCGCCGTCGTGGAGGACATGGAGCCGGCCGAGCCGGAGCGCCCGGCCAAGCCCGCCCCGCGGCCGAAGCGGGCCGCGGCCAAGAAGCCCGCCGCGGCGGCCGCCAAGAAGGCGGCCCCGAAGAAGGCCGAGCCCAAGAAGGCCGCCACCGACAAGAAGGCCGAGCCGGAGCCGGGCGAGGACGACGTCGACGTGGCCGACCTCGACGCCGACCTCGAGGACCTCGAGGCCGAGCTGGCCGCCGAGGACGACACCACCGAGGCGCCCGAGGCCGAAGAGCCGGCGGCGGCCGGGCAGCGGGCGGGCAAGAAGCCCGCCGGCGCCACCAGCTCCGAGGAGGAGGCGTTCGTCCTCGGTGACGACGACGAGGACGCCCCGGCCCAGCAGATCGCCGCGGCCGGCGCCACCGCCGACCCCGTCAAGGACTACCTCAAGCAGATCGGCAAGGTGCCCCTGCTCAACGCCGAGCAGGAGGTCGAGCTCGCCAAGCGCATCGAGGCGGGGCTCTTCGCCGAGGAACGGCTGGCCTCCGAGGCGGGCCGGCTGTCGGAGGAGGACCACGAGGACCTCGAGTGGATCGCCGAGGACGGGCGCCGGGCCAAGAACCACCTGCTCGAGGCCAACCTGCGGCTGGTGGTCTCGCTGGCCAAGCGCTACACCGGCCGCGGCATGCTGTTCCTGGATCTCATTCAGGAGGGCAACCTCGGCCTGATCCGCGCGGTGGAGAAGTTCGACTACACCAAGGGCTACAAGTTCTCCACCTACGCCACCTGGTGGATCCGGCAGGCGATCACCCGTGCCATGGCCGACCAGGCCCGCACCATCCGGATACCGGTGCACATGGTCGAAGTGATCAACAAGCTGGCCCGGGTGCAGCGGCAGATGCTCCAGGACCTCGGCCGCGAGCCGACCCCGGAGGAACTGGCCAAGGAACTCGACATGACCCCCGAGAAGGTCGTCGAGGTGCAGAAGTACGGCCGCGAGCCGATTTCGCTGCACACCCCGCTGGGCGAGGACGGCGACAGCGAGTTCGGCGACCTGATCGAGGACTCCGAGGCGATCGTCCCGGCCGACGCGGTCAGCTTCACGTTGCTCCAGGAGCAGTTGCACTCGGTGCTGGACACGCTGAGTGAGCGCGAGGCGGGTGTGGTGTCGATGCGGTTCGGCCTCACCGACGGCCAGCCCAAGACGCTGGACGAGATCGGCAAGGTGTACGGGGTCACCCGGGAGCGCATCCGGCAGATCGAGTCCAAGACCATGTCGAAGCTGCGGCACCCGTCGCGCTCGCAGGTGCTGCGCGACTACCTCGACTGACGCGCCGCGGGCTCCCTTCCGGCGCACGTACCGGGAGGGGGCCGCAGCGCCATGTTACGGCCGTGTGTACGGCTAGGGGCCGTTGTTATTGACATTCGGCAAAGGTCCA
Organism: Actinomadura craniellae; assembly: GCF_003289645.1. Lineage (GTDB taxonomy): Bacteria > Actinomycetota > Actinomycetes > Streptosporangiales > Streptosporangiaceae > Actinomadura_D > Actinomadura_D craniellae. The sequence continues at coordinate 41,878 of NZ_QLYX01000024.1, forward strand.
GGTCAAGGTGCTTTGTCTATGTAACGTACTGTTTACAGCAAAGTAGCGCGAGCCGACCCACATCTTCCTACGCTCCTCGGCTATGGGAGTGATGGAGGTTGACCGCGTGCACAGCCAGCCCTCCGGGGTTCGCCCCCGAGCGGCCCGCGTGATCCGCGGGCGTGCCTGGCTGGACCCCGTCCTCGACCGCGCTGTCGAGGCAGTCAGCGACCGCTACATGAGAGTCGGCGTCTCCGCCCTGGCCGAGAGCCGCACCGACCCCGAACTTCGTTCCTTGCGGGTCGAAGCCCTGGCCAAGGCCGCCGTGGGATGGAGCCAGGGCGTCGAATCCCTGCTGGCAGAAGATCCGGGCAACCCCGATCTGTGGCTCTGGCTGGGCCGGACCCGGGTCGAGGAGGCGTGGCGGATCCGTCCCGACGCGCGGGCGCGCGCCGTCCAGGCCGCCGGGTTCACCGCCTACACCAAGAAGATGCGGTCGGCCCGCGAGCCGCTGATGACCGCGGCGGAGAAGTGGCCCGACGACCCGGTTCCCTGGGAGTCGATGCTCTGGGCGGCGCTCGGTTCCGATTTGGACCGTGACGAAAAGGACCGCCTCTGGAAGGAGGCGCAGCGCCGCTGGCCGACCCTGTACGGGGCGCATGTCGCCCGGGTCATCATGCTGTCCCCGCAGTGGGGCGGGATGGCCGAGGAGATGTTCGACTTCGCCCGGGTGGCGATGAGCATGGCTCCCCGGCACGACCCGCGCGCCGCGCTGATCCCGCTGGCCTACTTCGAGTACTTCGTCCAGGAGCGGTCGGGCATCATCCGAGGTTCCTCGTCGTGGTTCTCGGCGGAGGAGTGCCGGGACGTCGAGGCCGCGGCCCGCGGCTGGTTCGAAGGGCACCGCCCGCACCCCCGGACGATCGAGGCGCACAACCTGTTCGGCGCGGCCTTCCACCTCGCCGACGCACGCCGGCCGGCCCGCCAGCACCTCAACCGGACGCTCGGCCGGCCCAGCAGCCTGCCGTGGAGCTACCTCGGCAGCGACCCGGTCGACCAGTACCTCAAGGCCTGCAAGCAACTCAACCTGACCGTCACCTGATCTTCCGGCGGCTCAGTCCGAGAGGATCACGTCCAGGTATCGACCGTTCAGCTCGGCGACGTGTCCGAGACCGGCCACGGCCTTGAGTAGTTCCCGCGGCGTCCCCGGATCGACTCCGGCCGCCAGCAGATCGTGCGCGATCAGCCCCCGGGTGGCCTTGGCCATGTGGCTCACCACCGTGCGCCGCGGCGTGCCGTCCACGATGCGCTCGCGGAACACCCGCACCGCCACCGCCGGTCCCGGCGGAGCCCAGGCTGCCGCGTACGGCGCCGAGCGCATGTCGACGACTAGCCCGCCCGGCGTGCCGAGCGCCTCGACGAGCGCCGGCCGCCAGAAGGCCGCCAGGCGGCCCAGCGGGGGCAACGAGACGTTCATGGCCAGTCGGTAGGGCGGGACGTGGTCGGAGAGCCGCAGCGCCCCCCACAGGCCCGAGAAGACGACGATCCGGGCGGCGGCGTGCGCCGGGTCGAGCGTGGGCAGCGCCAGGTTGTCGTAGAGGACGCCGGTGTAGAGCCGGGCCGCCGGCAGCGTCGGGGCGCCGCGCAGCGCCCGGTTGCGGGCCAGCGCGGCCGCCGCCTGCCCGGCGGGCAGCCCGAGCAGTTCCGCGGCGTCGTCCCGGGCGCACGCCTGGACCAGCGCTTCCAGCACCCGCGCGCGGGCGGGATTCAGCTCGGGCAGGCTCAGCCCGGCCGGGTCGAGCGGCGGGCCGTCCGCGTCGGTCGCCTTGCCCTCCGACGGTGGCAGCAGGATGAGCATGGACGACTCCTGAATGGCCGTGAGGCGTCCGAAACGGCGGCCACCGCTCGGGTGACCGCCGTTTCCGGATCTATGTAGGGGGCTACCGCTCGTCGTTGGGCGCGGTGGCCGGGGTTTCGATGAGCCTGTTGGTCTCGTCGTGGATGTCGGCCCCGGTCGAGCGGAGCGCTCCACTGAACTTGCGCCCGTGGTGGGCGCAGAACAGCAGGTCGTTTCCGCCGGCAAGGACTGCACGGACGTAGGCCTGGGCGCCGCAGCGGTCGCAGCGATCCACGGCCGTCAGCGGCTTCGATGGGGCAAGGGCTCCAGTCACGGCACCTTCCTCGTCTCGGGGTCGGTACTTAGGAGAACATCTAACCCGACGTTGACGTTCCCAACCTGCATCTCAGTACGCCCAGAGCAGAATGTCCCAGTAAGTGACACACCTCACAAAGGCCCTACTTGTCTACTTATGGACATCGTCCTGCGAGGCGGTGGTGGCCTGCGAGGACACCGGAAAACCAGATACCACCCGCAAGCGCCCGCCCGCCGCCGACAAGGCCGTGTATTTCGCGGACGGCCCGCCGATCGCTCCGTATTGTGTGCGGAGCCCGGCAGGCCCGTGGCGGAGCAGCCCCCGCGGACGGCGAGCCCGCGGGTGAATTGTCGGAGGCCCCGGGTAGCCTTCCTTCCGATGTCCTGACCCCCGAGGAGTTCAAGCAAGTTGACCGCCGCGACCGCCGAAGCGCCCGCCGACGACCCGCACGGCTACTCAGCCCGACACCTCTCGGTGCTGGAGGGCCTGGAGGCCGTGCGCAAGCGCCCGGGCATGTACATCGGGTCCACCGACAGCCGGGGCCTGATCCACTGCCTGTGGGAGATCGTCGACAACTCCGTCGACGAGGCCCTGGCCGGGCACTGCGGTCACATCGAGGTCGTGCTGCACGCCGACGGGTCCATCGAGGTCGGCGACGACGGCCGCGGCATCCCCGTCGACATTGAGCCCAAGACCGGCCTGCCCGGCGTCGAGCTGGTGATGACCCGGCTGCACGCGGGCGGCAAGTTCGGCGGCATCTCCTACACCGCCTCCGGCGGCCTGCACGGAGTCGGCGCCTCGGTCGTCAACGCGCTGTCGGCCCGCCTCGACGTCGAGGTCGACCGCGCCGGCCACACCCACGCCATGAGCTTCCGGCGGGGCATCCCCGGCGAGTTCGCCGACGACGGCCGGCCCGACGCGCGGTTCAAGAAGAAGTCCGGCATGCGGCAGGTCCGCAAGGTCGCCCGCAAGGTCACCGGCACCCGGGTGCGGTTCTGGCCCGACCGGCAGATCTTCCTCAAGGACGCCACCATCGACGTCGACCTGGTGCTCGACCGGATGCGGCAGACCGCCTTCCTGGTGCCCGGCCTGCAGATCACCGTCCGCGACGAGACCGGCGCCGAGCCGACCTCCGAGACCTTCCGCTTCGAGGGCGGCATCGGCGAGTTCTGCACCTACCTCGCCGCCGACGCCGCCGTCACCGACGTGCTGCGGCTGGAGGGCCGGGGGCACTTCACCGAGACCATCCCGGTCCTCGACGAGCAGGGCCACCTGACCCCGACCGACGTCGAGCGCGACCTCGAGGTCGACATCGCGCTGCGCTGGGGCGCCGGCTACGACTCGGCCGTCCGGTCGTTCGTCAACGTCATCGCCACCCCCAAGGGCGGCACCCACGTCACCGGCTTCGAGCGGGCCCTGGTGCGCGTCGTCAACGAGCAGCTCAGCTCCACCCGGCTGCTCAAGAGCAACGACGACCCGGTCACCAAGGAGGACGTCCTCGAGGGCATGACCGCCGTGGTGACCGTGCGGCTGCCCGAGCCCCAGTTCGAGGGCCAGACCAAGGAGATCCTCGGCACCTCCGCGGCCACCCGCATCGTCTCGCAGGTGGTCACCCGCGAGCTCAAGGCCGCGTTCGAGTCCACCAAGCGCGCCGAGAAGCAGCAGTTGCGGGCCGTGCTGGAGAAGGTCGTGGCGGCGGCCAAGACCCGCATCGCCGCCCGCACCCAGCGCGACAACCAGCGCCGCAAGACCGCCCTGGAGAACTCCGCGCTGCCGGCCAAGCTGGTCGACTGCCGTACCGCCGACGACCGCAGCGAGCTGTTCATCGTCGAGGGCGACTCGGCGCTGGGCACCGCCAAGCTGGCCCGCAACTCCGAGTTCCAGGCGCTGCTGCCCATCCGAGGCAAGATCCTCAACGTGCAGAAGGCGTCCGTCGCCGACATGCTCAAGAACACCGAGTGCGCCGCCATCATCCAGGTCGTCGGCGCCGGCTCCGGCCGCACCTTCGACGTCGACGCCGCCCGTTATGGGCGAATTGTTCTAATGACCGACGCGGACGTGGACGGCGCTCATATTAGGTGCCTGCTGATCACTCTGATCCACCGGTACATGCGGCCGATGCTGGAGGCCGGGCGGGTGTTCGCGGCGGTGCCCCCGCTGCACCGGATCGAGCTGTCCCGGCCCAAGCGCGGGCAGGACAAGTACATCTACACCTACTCGGACGCGGAGCTGCGCAAGAAGCTGGTCGAGCTGGAGCGCAGGAAGCAGAGCTGGAAGGAGCCGATCCAGCGCTACAAGGGCCTGGGTGAGATGGACGCCGACCAGCTGGCCGAGACCACCATGGACCCGCAGCACCGGATGCTCCGCCGGATCCGGATCGAGGACGCCGAGGAGGCGAGCCGGATCTTCGACCTGCTGATGGGCAGCGAGGTCGCGCCGCGCCGCGAGTTCATCGTCGGCGGCGCGGCCGAGCTGGACACCGAGCGCATCGACACCTGATCCCGCCGCACGCTCGGGCCCGAGGGCCGGCCGAGCGTCCGGGTTCCCCGCCTCGGGACAGGGTGGCCCGTGTCCACGGGCGCGGACCGGCGTCCGCCCCGGCAGCGATGTGGGCGGCGTCGAGTGGCCCGCGCCCTCGGGCGCGGGCCACCCCCGTCCGTCAGGCGAAGATGCACGTGTCCACGTAGTTGCTCAGGCTGTCCTGGTACACCCCGTACCACCAGGCGGCCTCCGCATGGTGACCGCCCGCCTGGTAGTGCCGGTACGCGAAGTACGCGGCGTTCATGCTCTTCAGGATGCCCGCGCAGCTCGGGGGTCTGGCCTCGGCGACGCCGGTGACGCCGCCGAGGGTGATCGCGGCTGCCAGCGCGACCGCCGAGCCGCGCAGCGCGAGGGCCAGTCCCCGCTTCCGGGCCGGCGGCCGGTCGTTGCTGCTCATGATTCCTCCGTTCGGGTGCGTGCCGGTGTGCCGCACCTGTTCACCCGAGTCGATGAGCGTGGCCGAGCTCCGGTTCGCCGCGCCGGTTGCCGCCCGGTTGCCGTGCTGCTCACCGCGTCCGTGCCGGAAAGCGACGGAACGGCGCACGCGTGCCCGTCCCGCCGGGCCGGCCGCCCCGGGCCGGAAGGGCCGGGCCGGCACCGCGCGAACCCCGCCGGAACCCCGGCGGGGTTCGCGGGTTCCGTCCGCCCGTTTGCCGCGGGTGGAGGGGGAATCCTTCGCCTGCGAACGAGGGGACCGAGGCGAGGAGGCGGGGCGTGACGGCGGTCGAGGAGGCCGAGCGGTCGGGCGGTGGGCTGCGGCGGGTCATCGGGCGGAAGGTGCTGCTGCTGTTCGTGATCGGGGACATCCTCGGGGCGGGCATCTACGCGCTGGTCGGGCAGGTGGCCGGGGAGGTCGGCGGGGCGGTGTGGGTACCGTTCCTGGCGGCGTTCGTGCTGGCCGCGCTGACGGCGACCGCGTACGCGGAACTGGTCGGCAAGTACCCGCGGGCCGCGGGGGCGGCGCTGTACACGCAGCGGGCGTTCTCGATCCCGTTCCTGACCTTCATGGTGGCGTTCGCGGTGATGATGAGCGGCATCACTTCGGCGAGCGCGGCGGCGCGGGCCTTCGGCGGCGACTACCTCGCGGAGTTCGTCACTGTGCCGACGGTGGTCGGCGCGCTGGTCTTCCTGGGCCTGGTGACGCTGGTGAACCTTGCCGGGATCTCCGAGTCGATCAAGGTGAACGTGGTGCTCACCCTGATCGAGGCGTTCGGCCTGCTGGTGATCATGGTGATCGGGGCGTTCGCGCTGCTGGCGGGGGATGGCGAGCCCGCCCGGGCGCTGGAGTTCCAGCCCGCGAACGGGGCGTTCCTGGGCGTGCTGGGCGGCACCGCGCTGGCGTTCTACGCGTTGCTCGGCTTCGAGGACTCGGTGAACCTGGCCGAGGAGACCCGGGATCCGCAGCGGGACTTCCCGCGCGCGCTGTTCGGCGGGCTGGCGGTGACGGTGGTCATCTACGTGGCGGTGGCCTTCACCGCCACGATGCTCGTGGAGACGAAGACGCTGGAGGCGTCCGACGGCCCGCTGCTGGAGGTGGTCAAGGCGGCCGGGCTGGCGTTCCCGCCCAAGCTGTTCGCGCTGATCGCGCTGCTGGCGGTGGGGAACACCGCGCTGATCAACATGATCATGGCCTCCCGGCTGGTCTACGGGATGGCCCGGGAGGGCATCGTGCCGCCGGTCTTCGCCCGGATGCATCCGACGCGGGCCACCCCGTGGGCGGCGATCGCCTTCACCGTGGCGATCGCGGTCGTCCTGGTGTGCACGGGCGAGATCGGCGGGCTGGCCGACACCACCGTGCTGCTGCTCCTCTGTGTGTTCGCCCTGGTCAACGTGTGCGTGCTGGTGCTGCGCCGGGAGCGGGCCGAGCATCCGCACTTCCGCGCGCCGACCTGGGCACCGGTGCTCGGCGCGGCGGCCTGCCTGGTGCTGATCACTCCGCTGACGGGCCGGGAGGCCGAGGTGTACCTGCGGGCGGCGATCCTGCTCGGCGTCGGCGTGGTGCTCTGGTTCGTCAACCGCCTCCTGGTCGGCCGGCCCACCGGCGCCGACGTCGCCCGGATCGGCGAGGACCGGCCCGGCTGACGGCACGAACCAGCCCGATGCGGCCGTGGACATGCGGCGCCCGGTGCCGGGCGCCGTCACAGGGCGGCGGCGACCCGGGCCCGGTGGTCGGCGGGGGAGCCCCAGGCGGAGCGCAGCGCGCGGGCCTTCCTGATCCACAGGCTGGGGTCGTACTCGTCGGTGTAGCCGATCGCGCCGTGGACCTGGAGGGCGGCCAGGGCGGCGGCGTACGCGGCGTCGGCGGCGGCGACCTTGGCCGCGGACACGTCCCGGGCGAAGGTGTCCGAGCCGTGGGCCAGGGCCGCGCCGTGGATCAGCGGGCGGGCGAACTCCAGCCCGACAAGGGCGTCGGCGAGCCGGTGCTTGACCGCCTGGAACTCGCCGATGGGCCGGCCGAACTGGCGGCGCGTCCGCGCGTACTCCACCGAGACCTCCAGGAGCCGGCGGCCCACGCCGAGGTGCTGCGCGGCGCAGGCCAGCGCGCCCAGGTCATAGGCGGCGGCGACGGCCTCGGGGCCGTCGGCGAGGAGGTCGCCCGGGGACACCCGGAACGGCCGCCGCCCGGGGTCCAGCGAGGTGAGTGCCGTGCCCTCGGGGACGCCCGTCCGCACCCGGCCGTCGCCCACCGTCAGGACCAGGTCGGCGAGGTCGGCGTCGAGGGCGTGCGGGACGGCCGGGGGGAGGGCGAGGGAGACGACGGCGGTGCCGTCGGCGATCCGGGGCAGCCAGGCGTCGGCCAGGCCGGTGTCGCCGAGCCGGTCGATCAGCGCGGCGGCGGCGACCGTCTCCACGATCGGGCCGGGTACGGCGTGCCGGCCCAGCTCGTGCATGGCGGTGACCAGTTCCACCGGGTGGGTCCCGGCGCCGCCGTGCCGTTCGGGGACGGCCAGCGCGAACACCCCGGCCCGGGCGATCGCCGACCACAGCGCGCGGCGCGGGCCCGCGGCGCCGGACCGGACGGTGGCCGGGACGTCCGCCCCGGCCAGCAGCTTGTCCAGGGTGTCGCCGAACAGCCGCTGCTCGGCGTCCAGGACGAACTTCATCGGGATCCTCTCGGCAGGCCGAGCACCCGCTCGGCGACGACGTCGCGCTGGATCTCGTTGGTGCCGGCGTAGATGGGGCCGGCGAGGGAGAAGACGTAGCCTTCCAGCCACTCGCCGGCGAGTTCGCCGTCGGGGCCGAGCAGGTCGAGCGCGGTCTCGTGCAGGGCGACGTCGAGGTCGGACCAATAGAGCTTGTTGACGCTGGCCTCGGCACCGATGTCGTCGGTGCGGGAGATGGTCTCGAACCCCTTGAGCCGGTAGGCGCGGGCCCGGATCCAGGCGTCCGCGACCCGGTCGCGCAGCGCGGTGTCGGCGGGGTCGGCGCGCTCCCGCCAGAGGGCGGCCAGCCGTTCGGCGGCGGCGGTGAACCGGCCGGGGCTGCGCAGGGTGAGGCCGCGCTCGTTGCCGGCGGTGCTCATCGCCACCCGCCAGCCGTCGCCGGGGGCGCCGATGATGTCGGCGTCGGGCACGAACACCTCGTCGAGGAACAGTTCGGCGAAGGCGGGTTTGCCGTCGAGCCGCCCGATCGGCCGGACAGTCACCCCGGCGGCGTCCAGGGGGAACATCGCGTAGGTGAGCCCGCGGTGGCGTTCGGAGCCGGGTTCGCGGAACAGGCCGAAGGCGCGGTCGGCGAAGGCCGCGCGGGAGCTCCAGGTCTTCTGCCCGTCCAGCCGCCAGCCGCCGGTGACCCGGGTGGCGGTGGCGCGTAGCGCGGCGAGGTCGCTGCCCGCGCCGGGCTCTGACCAGGCCTGGGCCCAGATGACCTCGCCCGCGGCCATCGGCGGGAGGACCCGGGCGAGCTGCTGTGGGGTGCCGTGCTTGAGCAGGGTGGGGGCGAGCAGGTTGACGCCGTTCTGGCTGACGCGGCCGGGGGCGCCCGCGGCGTAGTACTCCTCCTCGAAGATCAGCCATTCCAGGGGGGTGGCGTCCCGGCCGCCGTAGGCGGTGGGCCAGGAGACGGCCGAGAGCCGGGCGGCGCCGAGTTCCCGTTCCCACGCGCGGTGGGCGGTGAAGCCCTCGGCGGTCTCCAGCGAGGGCAGCGGTTCGGCCGGGATGTGGGCGCGCAGCCAGGTGCGCACCTCCTGCCGGAACTCCTCCTCGGCCGGGCTGAAATCGAGGTCCATGACCGCCCCATTCTTTCTAACAACTGTTTGGTAGAGTAACGCACGTGAACCAGCACGCGAAGGCGCCACCGCCGTACGTCCCCGGGCACGGCCTGCTGCAGGACCGGGTGGTGGTGGTGACCGCCGCCGCCGGCGCGGGCATCGGCGGCGCGACCGCGCGCCGCTGCCTGGAGGAAGGCGCCAAGGTCGTGCTCAGCGACGCCCACCAGCGCCGGCTGGCCGAGTCGCGGGCCGGCCTGGAGCGGCAGTTCGGCACCGCCCGGGTCGCCGCGCACCCCTGCGACGTGACGGACGAAGCCCAGGTCCAGGCCCTGTACGCGGCCGCGCTCGACCGGTTCGGCCGGATCGACGTGGCGGTCAACAACGCGGGCCTGGGCGGCACCGCCGACCTGGCCGACATGACCGACGAGCAGTGGGACCGGGTGCTGGACGTCACCCTGAACGGCACCATGCGCTGCACCCGCGCCGCGCTGCGGATCATGCGCGACCAGGACGGCGGCGGAGTGATCGTCAACAACGCCTCGGTGATCGGCTGGCGGGCGCAGCGGGGCCAGTCGCACTACGCCGCCGCTAAGGCGGGGGTGATGGCGCTCACCCGGTGCGCCGCGCTGGAGGCCGCCGAGCACGGGGTGCGGATCAACGCGGTCGCCCCCTCCCTGGCGATGCACCCCCACCTGGTCAAGGTGACGTCGGCGGAACTGCTGGCCGAGCTGACCGAGCGCGAGGCCTTCGGCCGCTACGCCGAGCCCTGGGAGGTGGCGAACGTTATCGTCTTCCTCGCCGCCGACTACTCCTCGTACATGACGGGTGAGGTCGTGTCGGTCTCCAGCCAGCATCCCTAGGAAGACGACGAACCATGAGTCCACGCCGCCGAGACGCCGAGGGCACCGCCACCGCGAGGGCGGGCCGGCGGGCCGAACTGCTCGCCGTCGCCGCCGAGGTGTTCGCCTCCCGCGGCTACTCCGCCACCACCGTCCGGGAGGTGGCGGACGCCGCGGGCATCCTCGGAGGCAGCCTCTACTACCACTTCGACTCCAAGGAGTCGATGGCCGACGAGATCCTGTCGACCTTCCTGGACGACATGTGGACGTCCTACGACCGGGTCCTCGCCGCCGGCCTGGGCGCCCGCGAGACGCTGGCGGCGGTCGTCGCGGAATCCTTCCGCTGCATCGACGCGCACCGGCCCGCCGTCGTGCTCTACCAGAACGAGTCCAAGCACCTGGCCACCAGCCCGCGCTTCGCGTACCTGCTCGACTCCCACCGCCGGTTCGAGGAGATGTGGCTCGGCCTGCTGGAGCGCGGCGTCCGCGAGGGCGTGCTCCGCGCCGACCTCGACCGCCCCCTGGTCTACCGGTTCATCCGCGACACCGTCTGGGTGGCCGCCGGCTGGTACCGGCCCGGTGGCCGGCTCACCGCCGGCGAGATCGCCAAACAGTACCTCGCCATGGTCCTCGAAGGGATCCAGGCGCACCCCCCGACCCCCTGAACGGAGATCACGTCATGGCCGAGGCCTACATCGTCGAGGCGGTCCGCACCCCGGTCGGCCGGCGCGGCGGCGGACTGTCCGGCGTCCACCCCGCGGACCTGGGCGCGCACGTGCTGACCGAGCTGATGAAACGCTCCGGCGCCGATCCCGCGGCCGTCGAGGACGTGGTGTTCGGCTGCGTCGACGCCGTGGGCCCGCAGGCCGGCGACATCGCCCGCACCTGCTGGCTGGCGGCCGGGCTGCCCGAGGAGGTCCCCGGCGTGACGGTCGACCGGCAGTGCGGCTCCTCCCAGCAGGCCGTGCACTTCGCCGCGCAGGCGGTGCTGTCGGGCACGGCCGACCTGGTGGTGGCGGGCGGCGTGCAGAACATGTCGCAGATCCCGATCGCGTTCGCGATGACCGCCGCCGAGCCGCTCGGCTTCGACCGCGGCCCGTTCGCCGGCTCCACCGGGTGGACGGCCCGGTACGGAGACGTCGAGGTCTCCCAGTTCAACGGCGCCGAGATGATCGCCGAGCAGTGGGACCTCTCCCGGGCGGCGATGGAGGAGTTCGCCTACCGCTCGCACCAGCGGGCGATCACCGCGATCGACGAGGGCCGCTTCGACCGCGAGATCGCCCCCTGCGCGGGGGTCGCCACCGACGAGGGCCCGCGCCGCGACACCTCCCCGGAGAAGATGGCCGGGCTGAAGCCGCTGGCCGAGGGCGGCCGGCTCACCGCCGCGCTGGCGTCGCAGATCTCCGACGGCTCGGCCGCGCTGCTGATCGCCTCCGAGCGGGCCGTCCGCGACCACGGGCTGACCCCCCGGGCCCGGATCCACCACCTGTCGGCGCGCGGCGAGGACCCGATCCGGATGCTCTCGGCACCGATCCCGGCCACCGCGTACGCGCTGAAGAAGGCCGGCATGACGATCGGCGACATCGACGCCGTCGAGATCAACGAGGCGTTCGCCAGCGTGGTGCTGGCCTGGCTGAAGGACACCGGCGCCGACCCGGCCAGGGTCAACCCCAACGGCGGGGCCATCGCGCTGGGCCACCCGCTGGGCGCCACCGGGGCCCGGCTGATGACGAGCCTGCTGCACGAGCTGGAGCGCACCGGCGGCCGGTACGGGCTGCAGACCATGTGCGAGGGCGGCGGCCAGGCCAACGTCACGATCATCGAACGGCTCTGACGCGACCGCGGGTCCGCCGTGTGCCTACGATGATCGGTGGGGGTCCGCCGGCGCCCCGCCCGCGGACCCTCCGACCGGAACACCGCCCCCAAGGAGGGACCATGAGGACTCGTAACTTCGCCGGTACCGAGGTGGGCGCGGTCGGCCTCGGCTGCATGGGCATGAGCTGGGGTTACTCCGCGGCCGACCGGGACGACGACGCGTCGGTGGCGTTGGTCCGCGAGGCCGTCGAGCTGGGCGTCACGTTCCTCGACACCGCCGAAGCCTACGGTTTCGGCCACAACGAGAGCCTGCTCGGCCGCGCCCTCACCGGCCTCCGGGACCGGGTGACGCTCTGCACCAAGACCGGCCTGGACGTCGACCGGACCACCCGCAAGCTGAGCCGGAACGCCCGGCCGGAGCGGATCCGGGAGGCCGCCGAGGGCAGCCTGCGCCGGCTGGGCACCGACGTGATCGACCTGTACTACCTGCACCGGGTCGACCCGGCGGTGCCGCTCGCCGAGAGCTGGGGTGCGATGGCCGAACTGGTGGCGCAGGGCAAGGTCCGCCACCTGGGGTTGTCGGAGGTGACGGTCGCCCAGGCCGCGGAGGTGCACGCGGCCCACCCGGTCGCGGCGATCCAGTCGGAGCTGTCGCTGTGGACCCGCGACCCGCTCGGCGCGCCGGGCGGCATCGCGGGCGGGCTGGTGGGCCAGGACCCCGGCGCGCAGGGCCCCGGCGACGTCGTCGGCTGGTGCGCGGCGAACGGCGCCGCGTTCGTGCCGTTCTCGCCGCTCGGCCGGGGCTTCCTCACCGGGACGGTCACCGCGGCCGACTTCGAGGACACCGACATCCGTGCCCGCAACCCGCGCTTCCAGGAAGAGGCGTTGCGGCAGAACCTGCGGATCGTCGAGGTGGTCGAGCAGGTCGCCCGGCGGCACGGCGCCACCCCCGCCCAGGTGGCGATCGCCTGGACGCTCGCCCAGGGCGACCATGTCATCCCGATCCCCGGCACCAAGAAGTCCCGCTACCTGAACGAGAACGCGGGCGCCGCCGACCTCGTCCTCACCGCGGCCGACCTCGCCGAACTCGACGCGCTCCCCGCCCCCGTCGGCACCCGCTACTGACCTCCCGCCCGGCCGCGCAACGTGGCACCGGCCCGCGGTGGGGCGATGGCGGCTGATGTTCGGCAGATGATCGTCTTCCGGACGGAACCCGATCACACCCCGCTGCGAAGCTGGAATGATCGTGCCGTGCCGCCCGGCGGATTCCCGGAACACCCGCTGCCGGTCGACCGGGAAGTCCAAGCCGGGACGGGCGGTGTACGCGCGCTGGACGTGGAGATCACCGGGAGGCTGCCCGTATGAGAACGCACGGACGGGGACGGGCCGCGGCCCTGATGCTGGCGTCGGCGCTCGCGGCGGGCGGCTGCTCGGGCGGGACGGGCAAGGCGGAATCCCCGTCCGGACCGTCGCAGCCGCGCTGGGGGACCGGCGAGTTCACCGGCGCCCTCGGCCTGTGCTCGTGGATCACCCAGGAGGACCTGCGCCCGCTGCTGATCGAGCAGGCGCAGAAGACGGCGACGTCGAGCAACGTCGACTGCGCCTGGCGGGCCGAGGAGAGCGGCACGAGCACCGACCGCACGCTCCGGCTGGTCTGGGGCCGGCACGAGCCGCCGTCCAAGCCCGGCGGGAGCGCCACCGACGAGGCGCGGCGCGGGTTCGCGCAGCCGCGGGAGTGGCGGTACGGGGCGGGCGTCCCCGTCCGCGGGCTCGGCGACGAGGCGAAGCTCGGCCGCGACTTCACGGCCGGGGACTGGGGGCACCGGGTCGCGGTGGCCGTGCGGGCGCGCAACCTCGTCTTCATGGTCCAGGCCGACGCGCGCAGCCAGGTGGAAAGCGACCGCGAGTGGATTGCGCCGATCGGTGATCTGGAGGCCGGGGTGCTGGCGGTGGCCCGCCGGATCCTGGTGCGGCTGGGCGTCCCGGCCGCCCCCGCACCGTCACCGCCCGCCCCCCGGCCGGGCGAGACGGCGAAGCCCCGCGAGGTCTGCGGCCCGCTCCGGGCGGCGGCCGGCCGGCTGCTGCGCGGCGTCCGGGGCCGGACTTTGTCGCCCCGGGGTTCCCGGTCGGCGACCGGCTGCCTCTGGGAGCGGGAGCGCCTCCGCGACCACCTGGTGGTGAGCGTCGAGGTGATCCCGCCGAGCCCGGCCACCGGGGAGAGCGCGACCCAGGTCGCCGGGGGGACGCTCAGCGGGTGGCACGCTCCCGGCTGGAGCCGGCTCGGTACCCGGCTGGGCGACGACGCGCTGGTCAGCCGGTACGACAGCGGTACCGCGCGGAACGTCGAGGTCGTGGTCCGCCGCGCCAACCTGCTGGTGTCGGTGAGCCTGGACCGCCGGAACGGCGCCCCGCCGGTGCGGACCCTGGAGAACGAGGCCGTCCGGATCGCCGGTCAGGTCCTCGCCCTGCACGGCTGAGCGGGCCCGCTCAGGGGGCGAGACGGGCGACGATCTCGCCGGCCGGGTCGGCGGTGGCCTGCCGGAAGCCCGTGCCGGCCCACAGGGCCATGGTGTCGGGGTCGTTTCGTGCGGCGGCGGCGCGGCGCAGCGGGGTCGTGATCTGGTGGACGTGCGGGTAGGCGGCGGGGGCGTGCGGCCCGTGCTCGGACATGAACCGGTTGACCAGCCCGCGGGCGGAGCGCCCGCTGAACGCGCGGGTGACGGCGGTGGCGGTGAACCGCGGGTCGGCCAGCGCCGCCCGGTGCGGCGCGGGCGTGCCGCTCTCGGGGGCGCGCAGGAACGCGGTGCCGAGCTGGGCGGCGACCGCCCCGGCCGCCAGCACCCCGGCCACGTCGGCGGCGGTGGCCAGCCCGCCCGCGGCGATCAGCGGCAGGTCGGTGACCCGGCGCACCGCGGGCAGCAGTTCGCGCAGCGGGAGGGCGGGGGATGCGGGAGAATCGTCGTCGACGAACGACCCGCGGTGGGCGCCGGCCTCCGCGCCCTGGACGCAGAGCGCGTCGGCGACGGCGGACGCCAGGCGGGCCTCCGCGGGGGAGGTCACCGTGGCGACGACCAGTGAGCCGCGCTCGCGCAACGCGTCGATCACCTCGCGGGACGGCAGGCCGAAGGTGAAGCTCACCACCGGCACGGGATCGGCGAGCAGCACGGCGAGTTTGGCGTCCCAGCCGTCGTCGCCCCCGACCGGCTCGCCCAGCGCGACTCCCAGCCGGTCGGCCTCCGGCGTCAGCCGGTCCCGGTAGGCGGCCACCGCCGCGGCGTCCACGGGGGTGTCCTGGGGCGGTGGGACGAAGACGTTCACCCCGAACGCCGGGGTGGCGCGCCGGGCCCGCCCGATCTCGGCCCGGACGTCCTCGGCGGTCTTGTAGCCGGCGGCGAGGAACCCCAGCCCGCCGGCTTCGGCCACGGCCGCGACCAGGTCGGGGCCGGAGGCGCCACCGGCCATCGGCGCCGCGACGACTGGTCGCCTCAGCAGATCACGCAGGTCAGCCATGCTCCGACCCTACGGCCCCGCGGCTACCCGACGCGGGTTACGAGCCCGTTTCCTGATTGTTATCGCTATCAACAAATCAGGGGTCCTTTCCCTCTGGCGCACCAGGTCAACGCGACATATGTTGCGGGACACAACATTTACACCGGCGAGCCTGTGATCCGGATCACCGACCCGCACGGGGTCGACGTCGACCCCCCACCCCGACCCGGTCGGCCGCCCTGCGGTCGTACCCCCAGAAAGGACCTGTGCACATGCGCAAGGGGATCCTCAGCCTCGCCGCCGTGACGGTGGCGGCGACCCTCGGCCTCTCGGCCTGTGGTGACGACGGAGGCTCCGACCCCGCCGCCGGCGGCGGCGGGGCGATCAAGGGCAAGGTGGGCGTGATCCTGCCCGACACCAAGTCCTCGGTCCGCTACGAGAGCTTCGACCGCCCGCTGCTGGAGCAGGCCTTCAAGGCCGCCGGCGTCCAGTACGACATCCAGAACGCCGAAGGCTCCACCCAGCGGTTCCAGACCATCGCCGACCAGATGCTCACCAGCGGCGTGACCGTCCTGCTGCTCGACGGCATCGACTCCAACTCCGCCGCCGCCGTCACCCGCAAGGCGCAGCAGCGCGGCGTCAAGACCATCGACTACGACCGGCTCACCCTGAACGGCGTCTCCGACTACTACGTGTCGTTCGACAACGTGAAGGTCGGCGAGGAACTCGGCCGCGGCCTGCAGAAATGCCTCGGCGACAAGAACGCCAACATCGTCTACCTGAACGGCGCGCCGACCGACAACAACGCCACCCTGTTCGCCCAGGGCGCGCACAACATCCTCGACAAGATCACCTCCTACAAGAAGGTCGCCGAGCAGGCCGTCCCCGAGTGGGACAACCAGCGGGCCGCCACGATCTTCGAGCAGATGTGGACCCAGCAGGGCGGCAAGATCGACGGCGTGCTCGCCGCCAACGACGGCCTCGGCAACGCGGCCGTGTCGATCCTGAAGAAGAACAACGCCGCCGGGAAGGTTCCGGTCACCGGGCAGGACGCCACCACGCAGGGCCTGCAGAACGTCCTCGACGGCACCCAGTGCATGACCGTCTACAAGCCGATCAAGCAGCAGGCCGAGGCGGCCGCCAAGCTCGCCGTCTCCCTGCTCAAGGGCGAGAAGGGGCAGACCAACGGCGTCACCAAGGACACCGAGGGCAACCGTGACGTGCCCTCCGTCCTGCTGACCCCGGTCGGGATCTTCAAGGACAACGTCAAGCAGGTCGTCGACGACGGCTTCGTCAAGAAGGACGACCTGTGCAAGGGCGCCTACGCCGCCAAGTGCGCGGACGCAGGCATCCAGTGACTTAGCGGCCGGGGCGCCATCGGGGGCGCCCCGGCCATCGCCTTGAAAGGAACAGCGTGGCGGAGAACGCACACCCGGTGCTTCGGCTCACCGGGGTCAACAAGAGTTTCGGGGCCGTGCACGTGCTCCACGACGTGGACTTCGCGGTCCACGCCGGCAAGGTGACCGCGCTCGTCGGCGACAACGGGGCGGGCAAGTCGACCCTCATCAAGGGCATCGCGGGCATCCACCCGTTCGACTCCGGCCGGATCGAGTTCGAGGGCCGCGAGGTGGTCGTCGGCGGCCCGCGCGACGCCGCCGCGCTCGGCATCGAGGTCGTCTACCAGGACCTCGCCCTCGCCGACAACCTCGACATCGTCCAGAACATGTTCCTCGGCCGCGAGCGGACCCGGGGCGTCCTGCTGGACGAGGCGTCGATGGAGCAGTCGGCCCGCGAGACCCTCACCCGGCTGTCGGTGCGCACGGTCAAGTCGGTCCGCCAGCAGGTGGCCAGCCTGTCCGGTGGGCAGCGGCAGACGGTGGCGATCGCCAAGGCCGTGCTCTGGGAGTCCAAGCTGGTCATCCTCGACGAGCCCACCGCGGCGCTGGGCGTGGCCCAGACCCGGCAGGTGCTCGACCTGATCCGCCGGCTGGCCGACACCGGGCACGCCGTGGTGCTGATCTCGCACAACATGAATGACGTGTTCGAGGTGGCCGACCGGATCACCGCCCTCTACCTGGGCCGGGTGGCGGCCGACGTCGCCCGCGCCGACGTCACGTCCACCGAGGTCGTGGAGCTCATCACCGCCGGCCGGTCCGGCGACCTCGGGCTCGCCACCGCCGAGACCCTGTGATCGAGGCTTCCTGATGTCCATCCGAACCAACAAGGAGGCCGCGGTGAAAGTTGCGGCGAACCTGGCCGACTCGGGCTTCGCGGCCGACCGGCGCGAGCAGACCCTCGGCACGGCCCTCACCGACTACTGGACCCGGGTGCGCTCCGGCGACCTGGGCTCGCTGCCGGCGATCCTCGGCCTGGTGGCGCTGGTCACGCTGTTCACGGTGCTGCGCCCGGAGACCTTCCTCAGCAAGGGCAACATCGCCAACCTCTTCGTGCAGGCCCTGCCGGTGACGATCCTGGCCCTCGGGCTGGTCTTCGTCCTGCTGCTCGGCGAGATCGACCTGTCGGCCGGGGTGGCCAGCGGGGTCTGCGCCGCAGTCATGGCCAAACTGATCGTCGAGGCCGGCCAGCCGTGGTTCGTCGCGGTCGCCGCGGCACTGGTCACCGGGCTCGTCATCGGCACCGCCATCGGGGCGCTGGTGTCCCTGGTACGCATACCGTCGTTCGTGGTCACCCTGGCGCTGTTCCTCGGCCTGCAGGGCATCACGCTGCGGCTGATCGGCGACGGCGGCACCGTCCCGGTCCGCGACGACGTGGTGGTGGCCCTGGCCAACCGCAACATGCCGATCTGGCTGGGCTGGGTGCTGGCGCTGGTCTGCGTCGCCGGTTTCGCCGCCGTCGAACTGCTGCGCCACCAGCGGCAGCGGAAGCGGGGCCTGGCGGGCCGGCCGTTCGGGGTGACCGCCGCGCGGATC
Source organism: Actinomadura craniellae (assembly GCF_003289645.1). Taxonomy (GTDB): domain Bacteria; phylum Actinomycetota; class Actinomycetes; order Streptosporangiales; family Streptosporangiaceae; genus Actinomadura_D; species Actinomadura_D craniellae. The sequence goes on from NZ_QLYX01000024.1 coordinate 59,834, forward strand.
ACCGTGCTGGCGGTGGCCGTCCTGGGCGGCACCTACCTGCTGAGCCTGAACCGCGCCGCGACCCCGTCGTTCGACCTGCGCGGCGTGCCCTGGGGCGTTCCGCTGGTCGCGCTGCTGGTCGTCGTCTGCACGTTCGTCCTGGGCCGGACGGTCTACGGCCGGCACGTGTACGCGGTCGGCGGCAACGCCGAGGCCGCCCGGCGGGCCGGCATCAACGTGACCTGGATCCGCATGTCGGTCTTCATGATCGGTTCGTTCCTGGCGGCGCTGTCGGGGATCGTCCTGGCCTCCCGGCTGAACTCCGTCACCCCGGACCTGGGCGCCAACACCACGCTGCTGTACGCGGTCGGCGCCGCGGTGATCGGCGGCACCAGCCTGTTCGGCGGCAAGGGCCGGGCGCACGACGCGCTGCTGGGCGGCCTGGTCATCGCGACCATCGACAACGGCCTCGGCCTGCTGGGCGCCAAGGCGTACGCCAACATGCTGATCACCGGCCTGGTGCTGCTGTTCGCCGCCAGCATCGACGCGCTGGCCCGCCGCCGCCGGGCGGCCACGGGCCGATGAACCTCACCGGCCGGGCCCGTCCCGTGGCGGACCCGGCTGGTAGGCTCGTTGCCCGCTCCGGGCTCCCGACCGGAGCATCCCCCCGGTGGGAGCCGCCCGTGACGCCCCTTCTCGACGTGCGGGGGGTCGACAAGAGCTTCGGCCCCGTGCAGGTGCTGCACGAGGCCGCCCTCTCGGTCCACCCCGGCGAGGTGACCGCCCTGGTGGGCGACAACGGGGCCGGCAAGTCCACGCTGATCAAGTGCCTGGGCGGCATCCTCCCGATGGATGCCGGCGACGTCCTCTTCGAGGGCCGCCCGGTCCGGGTGAGCGGCCCCCGCGACGCCGCCGAGCTGGGCATCGAGATCGTCCACCAGGACTTCGCGCTGTGCGACAACCTGTCGGTCGCCGAGAACATGTTCCTGGGCCGCGAGCGCCGCCGCGGCCTGGTGCTCGACGAGGCCGACATGGAGCGGCGGGCCGCCCAGGCGCTGGCCGCGCTGTCGATCCGCACCGTCGGGTCGGTGCGGCGGCCGGTGGGCAGCCTGGCCGGCGGGCAGCGGCAGAGCGTGGCGATCGCCCGGGCCATGCTGTGGGGCAGCCGGGTCGTGGTGCTCGACGAGCCGACCGCCTCGCTCGGCCTGGCCCACGCCCAGCAGGTGCTGGAGGCCGCCCGGAAGCTGGCCGACCGGGGGCTGGCCGTGGTGCTGATCTCGCACAACATGAACGACGTCTTCTCCGTCGCCGACCGGATCACCGCGCTGTTCCTGGGCCGCACGGTCGCCCAGGTGCGGGCGTCGGAAGTCACCCACACCCAGGTCGTGGAGCTGATCACCTCGGGCCGGGTGACGCCGACGCTATGAAGGGCGGACCGTCACAGGAGGAGATCCGGCGGCACAACCTCGGCACCCTCCTCCGGCACATCCATCTGCGGGGTCCCGCCTCGCGGGCGGTGCTGGCCGAAGGCATGGGGCTCAACCGCAGCACGATCCTGGCGCTGGTCGCCGACCTGACCGCCGCCGGCCTGGTCCGCGAGGAACTGCCGCGCGACACCGGCCGGCGGGCGGGGCGGCCGTCGCTGGTCGTGCGCCCGGAGTCCACCCAGGTGTACGCGCTGGCGTTCGACGTGGGCGTGGACCGGCTGGCCGCCGCCCGGGTGGGGCTGGGCGGGGTGGTGCTCGACCGGCGGGAGGCCGCCCGCCCGCGCGGCGCGTTCGACCCCGACGAGGTGGTGGGCGCGCTGGTCGGCTTCGCACGCCGGCTGGTGCGCAAGGCCGGGCGCGACTCGGTGTGCGTGGGCGTCGGGGCCGCGTTCCCCGGCACGGTCCGGCAGTCGGACGGCATGGTCCGGTTCGGGCCCAACATCGGGGTGCGCGACCTGGAACTGGCCCCCGTCCTGGCCCGGCGGCTGGGCCTGGGGCTGCCGGTCGCGGTCGGCAACGACGCCAACCTGGGGGCGCTGGCCGAGCACGAGCGGGGCGTCGGGGTCGGCTGCGCCAACCTGATCTACCTGCACGGGGACGTGGGGATCGGCGGCGGCCTGATCGTCGGCGGGCGGCTGCTGGGCGGCGCCGAGGGCTACGCCGGCGAGATCGGCCACATGGTGGTCAACCCCGGCGGGCGGCGCTGCGACTGCGGCTCCCGGGGCTGCCTGGACGCCGAGGTCGGCGAGCCCACCCTGCTGGAGTACGCCGGCCTGCCCGCCGACGCCCAGGCCGGCCGCGACGCGGTGCGCGCCGTGGTGGACGCCGCCGACCTGGGCGACGCCGCGGCCCGCGGTGCCCTGCACCGGGTGGGCGACTGGCTCGGTCACGGGGTCGCCAACCTGGTCAACATCTTCAACCCCGAGATGATCGTCTTCGGTGGCACGCTGCGGGACATCTACCTGGGCTCGGCCGCCCAGGTCCGCTCCCGCCTGGCCGTCCAGACCCTGGCCGCCTCCCGGGAGCGGGTGAAGCTGCGCACCGCCGACCTGGGCGACGACGCCACCCTCTTCGGTGCCGCCGAGCTCGCCTTCGCCGAGGTCCTGGCCGACCCCCTGGAGGTGCTGACCCGGCTGCGCGTCCCCGGCGAGGCGCCGCTGCCCGCCCCCACCTGACCGTTACGCCGGGCTCGGGGCGGAGACGATCTCGTCGGCGAGCGGGGCGACGGCGCCGATGATCGTTTCGACCGTGGGGCCGGGGACCCCGGCGGCGGTCAGCGTGTCGGTGAGGTGCCCGGCGACCAGGGCGAAGTGGTGCTGGGTGATGCCCAGCCCCTGGTGGGCCTCCTGCATCGGCTTGCCGGTGTACTCGTGCGGGCCGCCGAGGGCCACGGCGAAGAACTCGACCTGGCGGCCCTTGAGCCGGGCCATGTTCGTCCCGCCGAAGAAGCCCTGGAGCTCGGGGTCGGCCAGCACCCGGACGTAGAAGTCGTCGACCACGGCCACCAGGGCGTCCTCGCCGCCGATGGCCTCGTAAATGCTCTGCTCCGTCATCGGCCCAGCACAGCAGCGCGCCGTTACGTTCCCATCAGCCGCCGGTAATCGGGCGGTGACATCGGGCGCACCGGGCGGGTCACGCCCGGTGAGGCGGGCCGTCGGGGAGGTAGACGGTGCCGCCGCTCTCCCGGGCGCGGCGGGCGGCGGGGATCCGGGGGGCGACGCCGGGCGCCAGCCGCTCGGGGGCCCGCTCCCAGGGGACGAACTCGAAGGCGTCGAGCTCCTCGTACTGCAGCCGGATCCGGCCGGGGTCGGCGATGACCCCGGCGTCGAAGAGGAAGCTGATGGTCGACCGGGGCCGCTCGCCCTCCGGGGGGTGCCAGCCGAGCACGAGCAGGTCGCCGATCTCGGCCGTGAGGCCGAGCTCCTCCTCGACCTCGCGGGCCACCCCCCGGTGCGGGGCCTCGCCGTCCTCGACGATCCCGCCGGGGAACCCCCAGTGCTCCCGGTAGTTCGGCTTGACCAGCAGCACCCGGTCGCGCTCGTCGGTGAACAGTGCCTGCGCCGTCAGGTAGGCGGTCGGCAGGGTCGCGTACCACACGGCCGGCTGCACGTAGTTTTTGTTCACCCGCCGCACGCTACCGGCCGGTCACCGCTGACCGTTGCGCTTGTCGATCTCGGCACAGACCGGGCAGGCGCGGTAGCCCTCCTGGCGGGCCTTGTCGGCGGCGGCCAGTGCCTGCGCCCGCCGCACGTCCGCCTGGGCCTTGTACAGCTGCGCCATGGCGGCCTGGCCCTCGTTGATCGCCTTCTGGATCTCCGGGGGCAGGGTGATGCGGGTCAGGGTGAACCGGAAGCCGGTCAGGTAGGGGGCGCCCAGCGTCCGCTCGATGTCGCCGGTCAGGGAGGTGTTGATGGCCTCCTGGATCCGGGTGAAGTTGGCCTTGCTCTCCTCGTTGGTGATCAGCCCGCGCGGCTTGGTCGGGTCCTGCTGCATGAAGGCGCAGGAGGGCACCAGGTCGGCGCAGCGGAACCCGCTGATCTGGGTGCGCAGCGAGTTGTCGATGACCGGGCGGACGGCCTGCCCGAAGAAGGCCGTCCAGCCGTCCTCGCCGGCCCAGGGGTAGCGCATTTCGTTGTCCTGGCCGCGGAACCGGCGGGTTCCGTACCGGTCGTCGAAGTCCCGCAGCACCCGGTGGTCGCGGTTGAGGGAGAAGTACAGCGTCCCCTCGATGCCGAGGCTGACCCCGTCGTTGCTGGAGATCGTGAGCGTGTCCACGCCGAGGGTGCTGGCCCGCTTGGCGTCCGTGGTGATCGTGAAGAACCGCTGCTGGGCCGGGTAGCGGTGCACCTGCGAGCCGATCCCGATCCAGGTCCGCCTGGAGGAGGGGTCCAGGACGACCCGGACGCGGTTGTCGTCGAAGGGGCCGCCGTTGCGCACCACCGCGGCCTCGCCGCCGCTGGTGCTGGTGTAGCCGCCGAGCACGGTGAACGACGCGATCAGCGCGACGACCAGCAGGACGATCAGCACGACCTTGTTCCGGCGCGGCCGGACCAGGGCCCGGGTGGCGTTGCTCAGACGGCTCATGGGCTCTCCTCCTCCCGATCACCGGCTGTGATCGTTGCGCCTTGGACGCCGCTCCGGGTGGAGAAGTTCGGCATGGAACGCCCGTTGTGTGGCCGGATCCGGCCAAATCTGGCATTTGTTATGCAGCGGATGGTCCCTGAGTGTCGCCCCGTCGTGCGGTTGTTCCGCTGCATGGTGATATTTCTGGATCTGTAGGAATGTGTCCGCCGGCCGGGTCGGTACCGGCCCGTACCGGTGCCCGACGAGCGAGGGGGATTCCACCATGACCGAGCAGAACGCCGCGGCCGCCGGCGACTTCGCGATCGGCGGCGACCTGCCCGTCCACCGGCTCGGCTTCGGCGCCATGCGGCTGACCGGGCCCGGCGTGTGGGGCGACCCGGAGGACCCCGACGAGGCCGTGCGGGTGCTGCGGCGGACCGTCGAGCTGGGCGTGAACTTCATCGACACCGCGGACTCCTACGGCCCCTTCGTCAGCGAGCAGCTGATCCGCAAGGCGCTGCACCCCTACCCGGAGCACCTGGTCATCGCCACCAAGGGCGGCTTCACCCGGGCCGGGCCCGGCGACTGGCGGCCGCTCGGCCGGCCCGAGTACCTGCGCCAGCAGACCGAGCTGAGCCTGCGCCACCTCGGCGTCGAGCGCATCGACCTCTACCAGCTGCACCGCATCGACCCCACGGTGCCGCTGGCGGAACAGCTGGGCGAGCTGGCCGCGCTCCGCGACGAGGGCAAGATCCGGCACATCGGGCTGTCGGAGGTGAGCGTGGCGGACCTCGAACGCTCCCGGGAGATCACCGACATCGTCTCGGTGCAGAACCGCTACAACCTGGTCGACCGCGGATCCGAGGACGTCCTGGAGTACGCCGAGCGGGAGAACCTGGCCTTCATCCCCTGGTTCCCGGTCGCCACCGGCGAGCTGGCCCGCCCCGGCGGCCCGCTGGACGAGGCGGCCCGCCGGCACGGCGCCACCCCGGCCCAGCTCGCCCTGGCCTGGCTGCTACGCCGGTCGCCGGTGATGCTCCCGATCCCGGGCACCTCCAAGGTCGCCCACCTGGAGGAGAACGTTGCCGCCGCCGGCATCGACCTCAAGGACGACGAGTTCGCCGCCCTCACCACGGCCGCCTCCGGCGAGTGATCCTTCAGCATCCGGTGCGTCATAGCGCCCTGGAAGCTGAAGGATCAGCGGCCAAGGGCCAAGCCTGGCTGATCCTTCAGCATCCAGGGCGCCTCGGATGCTGAAGGATCATCGTTCCAGGGTGGGGTTGGCTGATCCTTCAGCTTTTGGTGCGTCATAGCGCCTCGAAAGCTGAAGGATCACTCGCCGGGGCGCCTGCGGTCAGGTAGGTCTGCTGGCCGGTGATCGCCGCGGCGGCCTGCCCGACGATCGCGTCGATCAGCTCGGCGCAGCTCGGCAGGTCGTCGATGACGGCGACGACCTGCCCGGAGGCCATCACCCCCAGGTCGGGGCGGCCGTCCACCATGGCGGCCCTGAGCAGCATCGGGGTGTTGGCCGCCATCAGCACCTGGGACCAGGACAGCTCCTTGCCGCGCTTCATGGCCCGGCCGTCCCGGAGCAGGGCGCCCCAGGACAGGCCCGACAGCTTCTTGAACCGGGCGGCGTTGCGCAGCGCCCGGACCGTGCGGGCGGCGCGGCCCGAGCGCTCCAGCGCGTCCACCAGGTCGGTGCGCAGCACCCGGTGGGGCATTCCATCCACCTGGCGGCTGACCACGGTGTCGGACATGCCGAGGTAGACCCGCTTCACCTCGTCGGGGACGGCGCTGTCGGCGGTGAGCAGGAAGCGGGTGCCCATGGCCACGCCCGCCGCCCCGTACGCCAGGGCCGCCGCCAGGCCGCGCCCGTCGAAGAAGCCGCCGGCGGCGATCACCGGGACGTCCACCGCGTCGACCACCTGGGGGAGCAGCAGAGTGGTGGCGACCGGGCCGGTGTGCCCGCCGCCCTCGCCGCCCTGCACCAGCACGGCGTCCGCGCCCCAGGCGGCGACCTTCTCGGCGTGCCGGCGGGCGCCCACCGACGGGATCACCACCAGACCGGCGTCCTTCAGCTTCGCGATCAGCTCCTGGCGGGGGGCCAGCGCGAACGAGGCGACGCGGACGCCCTCCTTGATCATCAGGTCGATCCGCTCGCCGGCGTCGGAGGCGTCCGCCCGCAGGTTGACCCCGAACGGCGCGCCGGTGCGCTCCTTCACCTCGCGGATCGCCGCCGCGAGCTGCTCCACCGTCATCGTCGCCGAGCCCAGGACGCCCAGCCCGCCCGCGTTCGCCACCGCCGACACCAGCCGGGGCCCGGCCACCCAGCCCATCCCGGTCTGCACGACCGGGTGCCGCACCCCGACCAGCCGGGTCAGCGGGGTCTCCAGCAGAGCACTCACAGCCGCACCTCCTCGCCGTGCCGGGTTTTCGGTCGGGAACGTCGTGGTCTGCCGGCGGGCGGGCTCGGCCGCGTGGTCATGACCGCTCCTCCTTGTCGCGCAGGCCGCGCGGGTCGGGGGCCTCGTGAAACACGCGTGGTGGGCGAGCCGGGACCGCTCCCGCCCGTCGTGCGGGGCTTCCGGCCGGGAACGTCGCGGACCTCCGGTGGGCGGGCGAGCCCGGCGGCACGGTCATGACCGCACCTCCCTGTCGCGCAGGCCGCGCGGGTCGAGGACCTCGCGCAGCACGCGCAGTTCCTCGGCGGTGGGCAGCCGGGTCTCGGGGACGTCGGCGGGGATCGCCAGCTCGAAGCCGGTGTTCTCGACCACTTCGGCCACGGTTGTACCGGGGTGCACCGAGCGCAGCCGCATCCGGTGGTCGGGGGTCTCGAAGTCGAACACGGCCAGGTCGGTGACCACCCGCCGGATCTCGTGCGCGCCGCGGTCCCAGCCGATGCCGCTGACCACGTCGACCCGCTCCACGAAGACGCGGGTGGAGTGCCGGGGGACCCAGTAGCTGGTCGGGTTGTTGCGGGTGTTGCCTGGGGCGCCGCGCATGCCCAGCAGCTGGGATTTCGGCCGCGCCCAGTCGCCGATCGCGGAGATGTTCTGGTTGCCGTACCGGTCGAGCTGGGACGCGCCCATCATCACGTGCCGCCGCCCGTTGGCCACCAGCCACAGGTGGTCGCGGAACGGCAGCCACCCCTCGACGTCCCCGGCGGGCGCGCCGAACGGGATCGGCTCGGCGGTCAGCAGCGGCCCGCCGTCGGTGGTCAGCAGGCCGGGCTCGAAGGTCGCCCGGGCCAGCCGCGCCCCCAGGACCGAGCAGGTCCCCATCGCGGCGGCCAGGATCTCCCCGTCGCCGCGCCACGCCTCGGCGCACGCCACCACGCACACCTCGGCCCGCGTCACTTCGCTCATCGGGTGGCCCCTCCCACCCGTGATCCTTCAGCTTTCGGTGCGCCACGGCGCCCTGAAAGCTGAAGGATCACGTCATGGAGGCAGGTGTTCGCTGATCCTTCGGCTTTCGAGGCGTCAGAGCACCTCGAAAGCTGAAGGATCACGGGGTGGTCGACGTTCATCGGGTGGCCTCCTGGTAGGTCGGCTCGTCCACGTCCAGGTAGCGGGCTTTGAACTCGGGCCAGAGGTCGGGGTCCGCGGCGGCGGTGGCGTACTCCTTCTGGAAGCGCTCGTCGCGGGGGTGGTCCGGGAGGCAGTCGGTGAAGTGGGCGCCGCGCGGGGTCTCGACCACGCCCGTGACGTGCATCCGGCTGACCAGCAGCGACTGCACCGGGCCCGCCGCGGCGAGTTCGGCGGGGGTGACGATCCGCTCGCACGAGACGTAGGCGTCCGTCGCGGCCTTGCAGAACAGGTCGTCCATGTACGGGTCGTCGCCGAGGTAGCGGGCGTTGCCTCGGGCGTCGGCGAGGTTCAGGTGGACGAGGGCGGCGTCCAGCCGGAGGGCGGGGGCGGCGACGAACTCCTCGCCGTCGCCGTAGGGGGAGCGGACGGTGCGCAGGTCCGGGTTGACCCGCATGACGTCCGAGCCCAGACCGGCCCGGGTGGGCAGGAACGGCAGCCCGTGCGCCGCCGCGTACAGCCCGAACATGAACAGGCCCTCGTCGTACTCGGTGAACTCGATCTCGCCGCGCTGCCGGGCGGCCCGGAAATGCGGCTCCAGCGGGATCGAGTCGAGCGTGACGAACGGCGCCACCACCTTGCGGACCTTCCCGTACGCGCACAGCAGGCCCACGTCCGGCCCGCCGTAGGAGACCACGGTGAGGTCGGTCAGCGGGGACCGGCAGATCGCCCGGACCAGGGCCATCGGCTTGCGCCGCGACCCCCACCCGCCGATCCCGATCGTCATGCCGCTGCGCAGCGACCCGACGATCCCGGCCACGGTCATCGGGGTTCCCATTCAGGACTCCTTGTTGTCGTGCAGGAAGGCGTCGCGGTGGCGGTCGCCGGCGCCGGCGAGGTTGAGTTCGAAGGTGAAGCCCTGCTCGTAGCGGTAGCTGCGGTGCACGTCCACCGGGTCGATGCCGTTCAGCGACTCCTTGGCCCGGCGGAGCACGTAGGGGTCCTTGGCGGCGAGGTTCCCGGCGAGTTCCAGCGCGGTGTCGCGCAGCGCGTCCCGCGGTACGACCTCCAGCACCGAGCCGTGGTGGTGCAGTTCCGCCGCGGTGACGTTGCGGCAGGTGTAGACCATGGCGCGCATCAGGTGCTGCGGTACCAGCCGGGCCAGGTGGGTGGCGGCGCCCAGCGCGCCCCGGTCGACCTCGGGCAGCCCGAAGTAGGCGTCGTCGGAGGCGACCACGATGTCGGCGTTGCCGACCAGGCCGATCCCGCCGCCCAGGCAGAAGCCGTGCACGGCGGCGATCACCGGCACCTCGCAGTCGTAGACGGCGGCGAACGCGGCGAAACAACCCCGGTTGGCGCCGATCAGCGCGCCGTGCCCGGGGGTGGACTGCATCTCCTTGATGTCGACGCCGGCGTTGAAGCCCCGCCCCGCGGCGCGCAGCAGGACCACGCGGACGTCCGGATCGCGCCCGGCGGCGAGCACGGCGCCGGCGAGGTCGTACCAGCCCTGCACGGTCAGCGCGTTGACGGGCGGCGCGTCGACGACGATCTCGGCGATGCCCGCACCGGGGCGGGTGGTGGAGATTCCCATGCGCTACCTTTCCACCAAACATTTGTTAGAACTGAAGGTAGCAAGTGCCCTCCCGCCCGTGAAGGAGAGAACGGATGATCTGCGCAGGACGTGTCGTCATCGTGACCGGGGCCGGGCGGGGGCTGGGCCGCGCGCACGCCCTGGAGTTCGCCCGGCAGGGCGCCAAAGTGATCGTCAACGACCTCGGCGTGTCCGCCGACGGCTCCGGCGGCGGCGAGCAGGGCCCCGCCCAGGAGGTGGTGGACGAGATCGTCGCGCTGGGCGGCGAGGCCGTGGCCAGCACCCACGACGTGGCCGACGAGCGGGGCGCCGCCGGCCTGGTGGCCACCGCGCTGGAGGCGTTCGGCCGGCTGGACACGCTGGTCAACAACGCCGGCTTCCTGCGCGACCGGATGCTCGTCAACCTCAACGAGGACGAGTGGGACGCCGTCATGCGGGTGCACCTCAAGGGGCACTTCCTCCCGCTGAAGCACGCCGGGGCGCACTGGCGGGCCGCGGCCAAGGCGGGCCACACCCCCGAAGCCCGGATCGTCAACACCTCCTCCGGGGCCGGCCTGCTGGGCAGCGTCGGCCAGGGCAACTACTCGGCCGCCAAGGCCGGCATCGTCGGCCTGACCCTGGTCGCCGCCGCCGAACTGGCCCGCTACGGGGTCACCGTCAACGCCATCGCCCCCTCCGCCCGCACCCGGATGACCGAGCAGGTCTTCGCCGCGACCATGGCCCCGCCCGCTCCCGGCGCGTTCGACGCCATGGCCCCCGAGAACGTCTCGCCGCTGGTCGTCTGGCTGGGCTCGGCCGGGTCCGCGGGGGTCACCGGCCGCGTCTTCGAGGCCGACGGCGGCCGCATCTGCGTGATGGAGGGCTTCCGCCACGGTCCCGAAATCGACAAGGGCACCCGCTGGGACCCGGCCGACGTCGGCCCGGCGGTGGCCGACCTGCTGTCCCGCACCACCGCCCCGGAGCCGGTCTATGGTGCCTGACCTGCTGTTTCCCTCCTGAAGATCACAAATAAGGATCATGACCTGGTCAAGATCCGGTGGAGCGCGGGTGCGCGCCCCCCGATCGGCGACAGGGTGATCGCATGAGCACGGAACGTGACCGTGCGCATGCGACACCGAGCGCCGCGGGGGAGGACCGTGCCCAAGACCTTGATGATCGCCGATTTCCTGCGGTCGGCCGCCCGCAGGCGGATCGACCTGGTGGAGGACGACGAGGAGGGCCGCAACGCCCGCTGCGCGGTCGCCCTGATCAACGCGGCGGGGTACGTCCAGGAGATCTCCGACACCGACCGGGTCGTCACCCGGATGGCGGCGGCAGGCTGTTTCGAGGAGGAGCGGTTCCGCCCCACCCCGACGGGCGAGCGGCTGATCACCGGCTGGCACTACACCGGGCCCGGCGGTGACCCCGCCGACCTGCTCGCCGCCGTCGCCGCCGCCGCGGAACGCGAGACCGAGCCCATCCCCGCCGTCCTGCCGCAGCCCCGCGCCGCCACCGGCTGAGGGGCCCAGCGCCCCGCCGGGGCGGGCTTTGCGAGAATCGACTCATGGCTGTCAACTCGTTCATGGTGCCGCTGGGCACCCCCGCGCCGGAGTTCGACCTGCCGTCCATCGAGGGCGAGAACGTCGCGCTCGCCGACCTCGCCGGGACGCCCGCGCTGCTGGTCGTCTTCCTGTCCAACCACTGCCCGTACGTCCGCCGGATCGAGGACGCGATCGGCCGGGTCACCGCCGAGTACGCGCGCCGGGGCCTGACCACCGCGGCGATCTGCAGCAACGACGTGACCCGCTACCCCGACGACGACGCGGCCCACCTGCGCGAGCAGGCGAAGCGGGCCGGGTTCGGCTTCCCCTACCTGATCGACGAGTCGCAGCGGGTCGCGCTGGCCTACCGGGCCGCCTGCACCCCGGACTTCTTCCTCTACGACGCCGGCCGCCGGCTCGCCTACCGCGGCGAGTTCGACGGTGCCCGCCCGAAGAACGACGTGCCCTCCGACGGCGGCACGCTGCGCGCCGCGCTGGAGCGCGTCCTGGCGGGCGAGCCCGTCCCCGAGCCGCACACCCCCAGCCTGGGCTGCGGCATCAAGTGGAAGCCGGAGAACGAGCCCTTCTGATCGTGTCCGCGTGCCGGGGGGCGCGGTCCCCGGCACGCGAGCTCAGCTCACCGCCACCCGCATGAACTTGGGCCGGTAGCGGTTGACGTTGTTGGCGATGTTGGTCAGCCCGGCCCCGTCCGGGGCGAAGTCGTTGAGGCTGTAGCTCAGCAGCAGCCCGGTCGAGTGGGTGAACTGCGGGTGCAGGGCCGGCATGTAGGCCCCGGAGGTGCCGGTGTACTCCGCGTATCCGGGTGGCTTGGGCAGGGCGGCCTCGGGCACGACGGCGAAGCGGTTCTTGCCGAAGCGCACCGGGTTCAGCGCGGCCTCCGGGTCGGCGATGTTGCAGATGGTGTACATCGTGAGCTGCCGGTAGACGCCGTACCCGCTCTCCGCCGTCGGGTCCATCGTGACCAGCGCGTAGCGGGTGCCGACCTGCTGCACGCTGAACCCGTGCGCCACCCCGGTGTCGGTGGCGCCGCCGCCCGCGCCGCCGGTGAACGTGATCACGGGCTGGGCCAGGTCCTGCCGGCCGGCCGCCGTCCACGACGAGCCGTTCCAGAACTGCCACTGCCAGGGGTTGTGCAGGTTGCCCCCGGCGACCCGGGCGAGGTAGGCGTTGCTCCCGAAGATCCCGCCGATCGTCTGGCTGGACTCGCCCCAGATATAGGTGTGGCCGTCGCTCTTCGGGACCAGGGAGACCCCCCAGTAGATCTTGCCGCGCCCGATGTCCACCGCGTCGAACCGGACGGGGGTGCCGAGGGGGGCGGCGAGGTTCGCAGGGTCGAGGGTGGCGACCCCGTAGCCGAGGGTGCCGCCGTACAGGGGGACGCTGTCGTCCTTCTCCAGCAGCATGATCTTGAGCCGTTTGGTGACCGAGCCGGGGGAGGCCGGCTCGACCCTGGCGCCCAGCAGCTCGTAGCGCTTGGCGGGGTGCTCGGGGTGCCGGATCCAGGGCAGCGGATCGCTCACCGGCCCGCCCCCGTACAGGGTCTGGGTCAGCCAGAGGTCCGGCGGGTTCTGGACGACGGCGGTGTTGCGGGCGAACCCCTTGCCCCCGGCGTGGTGCCGGTACGGCTGGCCCGGGGGCGCCGGTGCCAGGGTCTGGCCGAGCAGGGTGTCGTTGAACAGCCAGAGGGTCTTGCCGGAGTTGGCGCCGATGCCGCTGGGCAGTTGCACCGAGATGCTGTTGTCGCCGGCCGTCCAGTCCGTGAGGCTGGTGTTGTCGTTGCCGTAGCCGTTGAAGAGCGGGTTCCAGAAGAAGTTCTCCGGGGTCGCCGACGTCACGGAGATCGGCGCGCAGTCGGCCGCCGCGGCGGCCCCGCCGGGCAGTAACGCCAGGCCGGTACAGCCCGCCACGATCAGTGCTCGGAATCGACGGAGCATCCTGCCCCCTCGCTAGGGGAAACGTGCGCCCATCCTCCGAAACCTCTAAATCTTTTACAAGATGACCGGGCGTCCGCTACAGGCCACCACGGGTCAGTGGGAGAACGGCTCCAGGCAGGTACCCTCACCGGTCGGCCCGCCCACCTCGACGAGGACGCCCTCGGGCCGGACGCTGCCGGTGACGCAGGCGATCTCCCCGACCCGCACGTAGTAGACGGCCCCCGCCGGCGGCGGCGAGACCAGAACGGACCGGAAGGGCTGGGCCCCCATCCGATCCCCCGGGAATCCGAGCCCTTCGAGGGCCTTCCGCACCGCCTCCGGCGAGATGTCCCCGGCCTTCCGCAGCCGCTCCAGCGCGGGCCGCACCCGCCGCGCGGCGTCCTCACCCGCCCGCCGGTCGGCGGGCGTCAACTCGAGCCGCCGCTTCCAGGCGTTGTTGTCGCCGTAATTGGGCGGCATGTCCCCGGGCGGCATCGGCCGGGCGGACACGCTCCCACCGGGCACCGGGGACCCCACCCGGGGCGAGGCCGTGCCCGCCGATCCGGCCTCGGTCGTCCCGCAACCGCAGAGCAGCGCCGAGCAGAGCAGGAGGACTTGAACCTGGCGACAGCGCGAACGCGACATACCAGGAGTGTGCCACCCGCCGTCGCGAGGTCGCGTTGTCCGTAGGACACGAACATGGAGTCATGCTGTACGGGACGCCGTCTCTGGACAAGACCGACGGCCGGCAGAACCATGATGGTCTTCGCTGTCTGCGCCGGTTACGGCAGGGCGGTTGGTGCCTGTCATCGGTTTTCCACTGACCGCACGGCATGACCTGTGGAGGAGAGGACCATGGCATCGTCCCCGTTTCTGAGCAAGCTCATGGCGCGGGTCTCCCCTCCACCGGAACCGACCTTCGGAACATCGAGCTGGCAGCAGGTCTTCGCCGAGTTGGGCACCGCCCTGCCCGCGGACTACGTCGAGTTCATCGACACCTACGGGTCGTGTGAGTTCGGTGGTTACCTCGCGATCGCCGACCCCCGGAGCTACGGCACCACGCTGACGTACCATCAGGTCTGGTGTGATCACGGCGACCAGTACCGCGAGTCGAGGGAGCGGTTCCCGGACCTCCTTCCGCTGGCGGCGTGGCCGGAACCCGGCGGGTTCCTGGGCTGGGGCAGCGACATCGACGGCAACTGGTTCGGCTGGCTGACCGAAGGCGAACCCGACCGCTGGCCGACCGCGGTATGGGGCAGGCAGATGAAAGACGGTCTCGTCGGCCCCGTCCCGATGACCGAGTTCCTCTTCGGCTGGCTGTCCCATCCGCCCGCCTTCCACGGGCTGCCCGACCTGTCCGACGAGAACGAGCGGGACGACGACAGCCCCAACCAGATCAGCTGTCACAGCTGGTAGCCCACCTCGGCTGTCCTCCGGACGGCGGTCGCGACAGGTCCGAACCCGGCGCAGCGCTCGACGCGCCCGTTCGCCGACCCCTGCCGGGGAGCCCCGTCCGGCGGTCACCTCGTGCGGCGGACGGTGAACGTCTCGACGCGCTGGACGAGGTGTTCGGCGAGGTCGTGGATGTCGGTGAGGGGGCGGCGGACGGGTGCGCCGTCGGCGTCGGTGTAGCCGAAGGCCACCGGCTCGACCCGGATGCTGGGGCAGCTCGGCACGGCCACCAGCGAGACGCCCTTGGCGTGGGTGGTGATGGTCCCGGTGACGCCCCGCCGGGCCAGCAGGCCGTGCAGCCGCCCGGCGGTGTGCGACGGCCGGGCGATGCGCGCGGCACCCGGCCACGGGTCGGGCAGCGGCAGCGCGAACCAGACGGTCTTGCCCGCGACCGGCCGCGCGGCGAGCCGGGACCGCGACGGGCCGGTGCCCCACCCGCCGCACACCGCCGCGACCATGGCCAGCCCCCGGCCGTGCTCGGCGAGCGGGTCCCCGGCCCGCACCGCCGGCACGCGGTCGCGGCAGCCGTCGAAGACCGTCACCACCAGCTCGGGACGGGGATGCGCGCGGGCCCACACCCACAGCTCGGGCGGGGCGACCGGCCCGAAGGGCCCCGGCCGGACCGGCCGGGCGTGCCGGTAGGCGTTGGCGGCCAGCTCGCTGACCGCGAGCCTGCCGTCCTCGATCGCCTCGCGGGGAAAGGCGAGCGCGCCCATCACACCGCCCAGCAGGTGCCGGGCCTGCGCGGCGATGCTCGCGTCGGGCATCAGCGGCCACGCGCACGCGGCGCCGAGGGGAATGTCGCCGGGACGTCCACTGCTCATCGGGGGGCTCCTCGGTGGAACGCGTCCGGCGAGCGGGGACGGCACCCGACCTTCGCCGGTACGGACGGAAATGTGAATTCACCGGCGACAGCGGGTGACGCTCGGTACCCTCATAGTCATGCGGAACCTTCTAATTCACAACCCCAACATTGAAACCTTTCCTTATTGGGGGTCTATGTCTGATTTTCCGCAAAGCCCGTAGCGTTCGGTATCGACCTGGGAGTACGTCATGACGGAACAGCGCCCCCGCCCGACGGTCCGCCGCCGCAGGCTCTCCCGCGAACTGCGCGCGCTACGAGAAGCGGCGGGCTTCACCGCGGAGCACGTGACTCGGGAACTGGAGTGGAGCAAGGGCAAGCTGTCACGGATCGAGAACAATGACTGGCGACGGCCGAGCGTTCAGGACATCAAGGTCCTGCTCGACCTCTACGGCATTGATGACCCCGAACAGCGTGCTGCGCTGTTGCAGCTCACCCGCGACTCCCGGCAACGAGGGTGGTGGGCTGGCTACCAGGATGTCTTTCACAATCCCAGCTACACAGGCTTCGAGCAGGAGGCGTCTCGGCTCTTGACCTACGAGCAGTCCGTAATCCCCGGACTGCTTCAGACTCCCGCCTATGCAGAGGCGCTCATCAGGGCTGGGCTCGTGCATGATCCAAATGAAGTGCGGCGCCGGCTGGCGCTTCGAATGGAACGACAGCGAGTGCTGGAGCACGCTGACCCACTGCATCTGTGGGCTGTGATCGACGAATCGGCCCTTCTCCGTCCGTTCGGCAGCTCGCAGGAGCGGAAGGACCAGTTGCAGCGACTCATCGACACCGAGGGCCTCAAACACGTCAACATTCAGCTGCTGCCTGTAGGGGCAGGGTTGCATCCAGCGCTGTCCGGATCGTTTGTGATCTTGGAGTTTCCAGAAGACTCCAGCATTGTCTACATGGAGATGGGTCTGCAGGAGCTCTACCTGGAGACACCTGAGGAGGTGAACCGGCAGGCGCTCGTGTTCCGTCATCTCAACGCGATGGCTCTATCTCCCTCGGACACTGTTGATCGCATTTCGACGATGCTTCGCAATCTATAGTAAGTGGCATGAATCGCTCATCACTGTTCGAGAACGCCGCATGGCGTAAAAGCTCGCGTAGCCAAGCGCAGACCCAGAACTGCGTGGAACTTGCCCGGCTTGGCGAGGTGGTCGGGATCCGTGACTCCAAGAACCCGGACGGGCCACACTTGACCTTCGCTCCAACTGTGCTACGCGCCTTCGTCACGCAGGTGCGTGTTGGACACTATGACCTCAGGTGAGCGCATGAATCGGTCACCTTTGTTCGAGGGTGTTGTCTGGCGTAAGAGTTCCTACAGCCAAGGGTTGGGCCAAGACTGCGTGGAACTGGCTCGACTCGGTGGAGTGATCGGAATCCGTGACTCCAAGGATCCGAACGGACCTTGTTTGATCTTCACTCCAGCCGTGCTGCGGGCCTTCACCGCACAGGTACGTGCCGAGTACCGTGACCTGAGGTAAGTCGCATGAACCGCTCAGCACTTGTCGCAGGTGCCGCATGGCGTAGGAGTCGGCGAAGCCAGGGGCAGACCCAGAACTGCGTGGAGCTTGCCCGTATTGGAGAGGTGGTCGGTGTCCGGGACTCGAAGGACCCGGACGGTCCGCACTTGACCTTCACCCCATCCACGCTGCGCGTCTTCGCCGCGCAGCTATGCGCCGGACACCATGACCTTCAGGTCAGCGTATGAATCGCTCGCTTTCGTTCGAAGCCGCTGTGTGGCGCAGAAGCTGTCACAGTCAGGGGCAGAGCGATGATTGCGTAGAACTGGCCGACCTCGGTGCAGCGGTCGCCATTCGGGACTCCAAAGACCCGGATGGACCGCACCTGACCTTCACGCCTGCCGCCGTGCGCGCCTTCGCCACTCGAATACGTGCCGGGGAACACCTGCCGTCCTAACAGCCGACCGGGCACGTGGCCGTTACCGGTCCGTGGTGCGGTGATGCTCATGCCTGGGCGAGTCGTTCGGCGTGCCGGCCCTCGTCCTCCCCGACGGGGCCGGGCGCCGCGCCGCGGAACCGCCAGCGTGTGGTGGCGCCGTCCGGGCCGTCGAGGCGGCCCCGGGACAGGGCGGCCTCGATCCGGTCGCGGACTTCCGTCTCGTCCGCGGGTTCGGCCGCGAACAGTATCCGCAGCCGCACCTCGTCGCCGGAACGTTCGGCGGCGGTGTGGTGGGCCGCCAGCGGGCACGGCGGTTCGTGCTTCCAGTGCCCGCACAGTGCGACCGTGACGGCCGCGCCCGGCGCCCGCAGATCATCGTCGGCCCGCATGAGCACGACCGCGTCATGGGCGAATACCTGGCGCATTCGCCCAGTGTGCCCCCGGCCACCGCCGCAGGCCACCCGTACGGCTCGAACCCCGACAGGTGATCGTTGAGGATAGGTGGGGTCATGGCACCACCTATCCTCAACGATCACGTCTGGTCGCGGGTCAGCTCGGCGGGGCCGAGCCGAGGGGGCCGCCGAGGGCGGCGATGGGGGTGGGGAGGCGTTCGCCGGAGCCGTCGCGGCGGCCGAGTTCCGCCGGGAGCGGGACCGGCTTGCCCGCGGGGGAGACGGCGCGGGCCGGGGCGGGGCCCGCCCAGGCCAGGAGCAGGGAGTCCTCGCCCTTGAGGAAGCGGTGGGCGCGGACGCCGCCGGTGGCGCGGCCCTTGGCGGGGAAGTCGGCGTAGTCGGCGACCTTGATGCCGCCGGCCTCCATGCCCTCCAGGGCCTCGGCCGCGCCGGAGATGGTGATCACCACCGAGGGGCGGGACGGGTCGATCGCGCCGAACCACACCACCCGCGCGCCGTCGGCCAGCCGGATGCCGGCCATGCCGCCCGCGGGGCGGCCCTGCGGGCGGACGATCGACGCCGCGAAGCGCAGCAGCTGCGCGTCGTCGGTGATGAAGACCAGGTCCTGGTCCTCGGAGTCGAGCTGCACCGCGCCGACGACGGAGTCGCCGTCCTTGAGGCCGATCACCTCGAACTCGTCCCGGTTGGGCGGGTAGTCGGGCACCACCCGCTTCACCACCCCCTGGGCGGTGCCGAGCGCCAGGCCGGGCCCGGAGTCGTCGATGGAGCCCAGCCCCACCACCCGCTCGCCGGCGTCCAGCTCGATGAACTCGCTGACCGGCGCGCCGCCCGCCAGCGACGGCGGGGCGGCCCCGGGCGGCAGCCGCGGCAGGTCGATGACGTCCATCCGGAGCATCCGGCCGGCCGAGGTGACGACGCCGACCTGGCCCCGGGCGGTGGCGGGCACCACCGACACCAGGATGTCGTGCGGCGACCGGTCGCCCTCGGCGGGCAGCGGGTCGCGGGAGCCGGTGCGGGCCAGCAGGCCGGTCGAGGACAGCAGCACCAGGCAGGGGTCGTCGGGGACCTGGAGCGGCACCGCCGCGGTCTTGGTCTCGCCGGACGCCTCCAGCAGCACGGTGCGGCGCGGCGTGCCGTACTCCTTGGCGACCGCGGCCAGCTCCTTCGACACCACCTTGCGGAGCTTGGTCTCCGACTCCAGGATCGCGGTCAGCTCGGCGATCTCCCTGGTCAGGGTCTCCTGCTCCTTCTCCAGCTCCAGCTTGTCGAACCGGGTGAGCCGGCGCAGCGGGGTGTCGAGGATGTACTGCGCCTGGATCTCCGACAGCTCGAAGATCTGCATCAGCCGCTGCTTGGCCTGCGCCGAGTCGTCGCTGTCGCGGATGATCCGGATGACCTCGTCGATGTTGAGCAGCGCCACCAGCAGGCCGTCCACCAGGTGCAGCCGCTCCTCGCGCCGGCGCCGCCGGTAGGCGCTGCGCCGCCGGACGACCTCGATCCGGTGGTCGACGTACACCTGGAGCAGCTCGCGCAGGCCCAGCGTGCGGGGCTGCCCGTCCACCAGCGCCACGTTGTTGATGCCGAAGGTCTCCTCCATCGGCGTGAGCCGGTAGAGCTCCTCCAGCACCGCCTCGGGGTGGAACCCGTTCTTGATCTCGATGACCAGCCGCAGCCCGGTGTTCCGGTCGGTGAGGTCCTTGAGGTCGGAGATGCCCAGCAGCTTCTTGGCGGTGACCAGGTCCTTGATCTTGGCGACCACCCGCTCCGGGCCGACCCCGTACGGCAGCTCGGTGACCACCAGGCCCTTGCGCCGGGGGGTGACGTCCTCGACCTGCACGGTGGCCCGGGTGCGGAAGGTGCCCCGGCCCCTGGCGTAGGCGTCGCGGACGCCGTCCAGCCCGACGATCTTGCCGCCGGTGGGCAGGTCGGGCCCGGGCACGAAGCGCATCAGGTCGTCGAGCGTGGCGTCCGGCCGGTCGATCAGGTGCCGGGCGGCGGCGACGACCTCGCCGAGGTTGTGCGGCGCCATGTTGGTGGCCATGCCGACCGCGATGCCGGACGCCCCGTTGACCAGCAGATTCGGGAACGCGGCGGGCAGGACCTCGGGTTCGGTCTCCTGCCCGTCGTAGTTGGGCCGGAAGTCGACGGTCTCCTCGTCGATCGAGGTGACCATCAGTAGCGCCTCGCGGGACATCCGGGCCTCGGTGTACCGCATGGCGGCCGGCATGTCGTCGCCGCCCAGCGAGCCGAAGTTGCCGTGCCCGTCGATCAGCGGCAGCCGCATCGCCCACGGCTGCGCCTGCCGCACCATCGCGTCGTAGATGGACGCGTCACCGTGCGGGTGCAGCTTGCCCATCACCTCGCCGACCACCCGGGCGCACTTGACGTGCCCGCGGTCGGGCCGCAGCCCCATCTCGTTCATCGAGTACAGGATGCGCCGCTGCACGGGCTTGAGCCCGTCCCGGGCGTCGGGCAGCGCCCGCTGGTAGATGACCGAGTAGGCGTACTCCAGGAAGCTGCCCCGCATCTCCTCGGAGACGTCGATGTCGACGATGTTCTCCTCGAAGTCGGGCGGGGGCGGGGTCTGCGATCGACGGCGTGCCATGGTTGCCATTGTCGCCGATCGAGGAGCCCCCATGAGCAAGCCCGCCGACTTCCAGAACGAGATCTACCTGAACGGCCTGGCGGATCAGCGCCCCCCGCTGCCCACCGACCTGACCGCGCTGGAGGAACTGGCCGCCGCCCGGCTGTCGGCCCGGGCGTTCGGGTACGTCGCCGGCTCGGCGGGCACCGAGGCCACCGCGCGGGCCAACCGGGCGGCGTTCGACCGGTGGCGGATCGTCCCGCGGATGCTCCGGGACGTGTCCTCGTGCGACCTGGCGGTGGACGTCCTGGGCACGGCCCTGCCCGCGCCGGTCCTGCTCGGCCCGATCGGGGTGCTGTCGATCCTGCACCCGGAGGGCGAGCTCGCGGTGGCCCGGGCCGCGGCGGCGCTGGGCGTGCCGATGGTGCTGAGCTCGGCCGCCTCCCACGACATGGAGGCGGTGGCCGCGGCGAGCGGCGCCGGCCCGCGCTGGTTCCAGCTCTACTGGTCCAAGGACCGCGATCTGGCGGCGAGCTTCCTGGAGCGGGCGAAGAAGGCCGGGTACACCGCGCTGGTGGTCACCCTCGACACGTTCACCATGGCCTGGCGGCCGCGCGACCTGGACGGCGCGTACCTGCCGTTCCTGCGCGGGATCGGCACCGCCAACTACTTCTCCGACCCGGTCTTCCAGCGGGCGATCGGCGGCCCCGTCACCCCCGACAACCAGGGCATGGCGGTCCTGCACTGGGTGGCGAACTTCGGTAACCCCGCGTTGACCTGGGACGATCTGACCTTCCTGCGGGAGCACTGGGACGGCCCGATCGCGCTCAAGGGCATCCTGCACCCCGACGACGCCCGCCGCGCGGCCGACGCGGGGATGGACGGCGTGGTCGTCTCCAACCACGGCGGCCGCCAGGTGGACGGCTCGGTGGGGGCGCTGGACGCGCTGCCCGGCGTGGTGGAGGCGGTGGGCGACCGGCTCACCGTGCTCTTCGACAGCGGGGTGCGGACGGGCGCCGACGTGGTGAAGGCGCTGGCGCTGGGCGCCCGCGCGGTGCTGCTGGCCCGCCCGTACGCGTACGGGCTGGCGCTCGGCGGCGAGGCGGGCGTCCGGCACGTGCTGCGCTGCCTCATGGCCGAACTCCAGCTCACCCTCACCCTGGCCGGCCTGGCCGGCCCCGGCGAGGCCGGCCAGGAGGTCCTGACCCCGGCGCCCTGGGCACCCGCACACTGACGGGGGCCGTTCGCTGGTCCGCCCCCGCTTCGCCTGGTGCCTCTGGTAGGACGGTCCCGCCAGTTCCCGATCACCGGCTCCTCGCCGGTCCCGCGAGAAAGCAGAGCGCAGTGACCTTCCGCCTGCCCCCCGGCTCCCGGTTCGTTCCTCCGGTCACCGACCCGTCCGCGGCGGTGACCGGATGAACGACCTCGGCGCGTGCATGACACTGCCCTGGCGTCTCTTCCCGCCGCTGGGCGAGGAGGGGCCGGACGACCCGGCACCGTCCGACGCGGGCACCGTGGCGTGGCGGCTGCACTACAACAGCCTCCTCTACTCCGTCAAAGAGGACGGCTACGACGCGTACCTCGCCCGGTTCATGGAGTCGGTCGACACCACCCGGGTGCGGGAACTGGTCTTCGGCTGCTGCGGGGAGCCGTCTTACACCGGCCCCGACGAGGCCGTCGAACTGCTGATCAAGGAGGCAGCCCGGTTTCCGGCGCTGCGGGCGGTCGCGTTCGGCGACATCTCCTATGAGGACGCGGAGCTGTCCTGGACCTCGCTGTGCGACGTGACGCCCCTGCTGCGGGCGTTCCCGGCCCTGGAGGTGCTGGAGGTGCGCGGCGGCGACGACCTGGCGCTGGGGCCGGTGCGGCACGAGTCGCTGCAGGCGCTGCGGATCGAGACGGGCGGGTTGCCCGGCGAGGTCGTGCGGACGGTGGGGGACTGCGACCTGCCGGCGCTGGAGCACCTGGAGCTGTGGCTGGGCGTGGCGGAGTACGGCGGCGACGCCACCGTGGCCGACCTGGCGCCGATCCTGTCGGGCGAGCGGTTGCCGGCGCTGCGGTACCTGGGGCTGCGGAACGGCGAGATCCAGGACGAGGTCGCCGCCGCCGTGGCCGCCGCCCCGGTGGTGGCCCGGCTGGAGACGCTGAGCCTGGGGCTGGGCGTGCTGACCGACGAGGGCGCGGAGGCGCTGCTGTCGGGCCAGCCGCTCACCCACCTCAAGAAGCTCGACCTGCACCACCACTTCATCGGCGAGGAGATGATGCAACGGCTGCGCGCCGCGCTGCCCGGCGTCGAGGTGGACCTCTCCGGCCGGGAGGAGCCGGACCCCGGCGACGAGTGGTGGTCGCCCTACGTGGCCGCCGCCGAGTGAGCGGGCCCGGCCGCCGGAACCTCCCATGAGTGCACCCCCGGCGGAGTTCACCGGAGTTTTCTGGGGTTTCCCGAGGATTGTCGCTCTGCTCTGGTAGGACAGGTCCCGCCAGTTTCCGAAGCGGGGAGACCACATGTCCTTGTCCGAGCACTGCGCCGAGTTCGCCGGGCTGCGGGTCGTCGACTTCACCGACGAGACGCCCGGGCCGGACCTGCCCCCCGCGGCGTCGGTGGCCTGGCGGATCCGGGTGGGCTGGAACGAGTCGACGTCCCGGTACCTGGAGAAGTTCGAGCGCTTCCTGGAGCGGGTGGACGTCTCCCGGGTGAGCGCCCTGATCATCGGTTACTGCGGGGGCGGCTACGAGCTGGACAAGCCGGTGGCGCGGCTCGCGGCGGCGGCCGACCGGTTCCCGGACCTGCGCGCGCTGTTCGTCGGGGAGATCCTGGCGGAGGAGGCCGAGATCTCCTGGATCATGCAGACGGACGTCACCCCGCTCCTGGCCGCGTTCCCCTTGCTGGAGCGGTTCGAGGTGCGCGGCGGCTCCGAACTGGAGCTGAGCCCGGTCAAGAGCACCGCGCTGCGGGTGCTGCGGATGGAGACCGGTGGGCTGCCCCGCGAGGTGGTCCGGGCGGTGGGCGAGAGTGACCTGCCGAACCTGGAGCACCTGGAGCTGTGGCTGGGCGTGGCGGAGTACGGCGGCGACGCCACCGTCGCCGACCTGGCGCCGATCCTGGCCGGCGAGCGGCTGCCGTCCCTGCGCTACCTCGGGCTGGAGGACAGCGAGATCCAGGACGAGATCGCCACCGCCGTGGCCGGCGCCCCCGTGGTGGCCCGGCTGGAGACGCTCAGCCTGCCCATGGGCACCCTGGGCGACGAGGGCGCCGAGGCGCTGCTGTCGGGCCAGCCGCTCACCCACCTCAAGAAGCTCGACCTGAGCCACCACTTCCTGAGCGACGAGATGACCCAACGCATTCGCGCCGCGCTGCCCGGCGTCGAGATCGACCTGCGCGGGGCCCAGGTCGAGGACGAGTGGCGGTACGTCGCCGTCTCGGAGTGACCGGAGAACACCCGTACCGGGCGGGCCCGCGCCGCCGGCCCCGCCTCCCCCGAAGGGAACCCGAACGTGACCATCCATGAGTATCTCTCCGAGTACGGCGGGCTCCCCGTCTTCGACTTCGCCCGGGAGGAGGAGCGGCCGGAGGCCGGGGCGGCGGCCTGGCGGATCGCCACCGAGTTCGAGGGCGAGCACTTCGGCGAGGTGTTCGCGCGGTTCCTGCGCGAGGTCGAGACCACCCGGGTGACCGCGCTGGTCATCGGTTACTGGGGCGCGTCCTACGACGACAACACCGCCGACCCGGTGGAACTGCTGGTGCCGGCGGCCGACCGGTTCCCGGCGCTGCGCTCGCTGTTCCTCGGCGACATCGTGATGGAGGAGTCGGAGATCTCCTGGATCGAGCACTCCGACATCACCCCGCTGCTGGAGGCGTTCCCCCTGCTGGAGCGGTTCGAGGTGCGCGGCGGCACCGGCCTGCGGCTGAACCCGGTCAAGAGCACCGCGCTGCGGGTGCTGCGGATGGAGACCGGCGGGCTGCCCCGCGAGGTGGTCCGGGGGGTGGGCGAGTGCGACCTGCCGAACCTGGAGCGGCTGGATCTGTGGCTGGGCGTGCCGGACTACGGCGGCAACGCCACCGCCGCCGACCTGGCGCCGATCCTGGGCGGCGAGCGGCTGCCCGCGCTGCGGCACCTGGCCCTCGCCGACGCCGGGATCCAGGACGAGGTCGCCGCGGCGGTGGCCGGCGCCCCCGTGGTGGCCCGGCTGGAGACGCTGGACCTGTCGATGGGGGCGCTGACCGACGAGGGCGCCGAGGCGCTGCTGTCGGGCCAGCCGCTCACCCACCTCAAGCGGCTCGACCTGAGCCACCACTACCTGAGCGAGGAGATGATGCGGCGTGTCCGCGCCGCGCTGCCCGGCGTCGAGATCGACCTGAGCGACCGGCAGGACCAGCGGGGACGGTGGCGGTTCGTGGCGGTGTCCGAGTGATCGACTTCACCGGGCACGCCTTCCCGACCCTCGTCCACGGCGAGGCCGGCGAGGCGACGCCGCCCGCCGGGTGGCGGCCCGACCCCGCCGCGGTGTCCTGGCGGCTCCGGTGCCACGAGTACGACGGCGAGAACGCCGACTCCGACTACGCCTCGTACTTCGCCCGGTTCCTGGAGACCGTCGACACCACCCGGATCCGGGACCTGACCATCGGCTCCTGGGGCGACCCGGTCAACGACTCCTCCGCGACCGCCGTCAAGCTGCTGGCCGACGCGGCCGACCGGTTCCCGGCGCTGCGCTCGCTGTTCCTCGGCGACATCTCCTACGAGGATTCGGAGCTGTCCTGGATCGAGCAGTCGGACGTCGCGCCGCTGCTGCAGGCGTTCCCGGAGCTGACGGCGCTGCGGATCCGCGGCGGCACCAAGCTGGGGTTGAAGAAGGTGCGGCACGCGTCGCTGCGGACGCTGCGGATCGAGTCCGCCGGGCTGCGCAGCCACGTGGTCAGGACCGTCGGCGCCTGCGAGCTGCCCGCGCTGGAGCACCTCGAACTGTGGCTGGGCGTGGAGACCCAGGGCGGGAGCGCCACCGCCGCCGACCTGGCACCGATCCTGGGCGGCGAGCGGCTGCCGTCCCTGCGGCACCTGGGCCTGCGGAACAGCGAGATCCAGGACGAGATCGCCGCGGCGGTGGCGTCGGCGCCGGTGGTGGCGCGGCTGGAGTCGCTGGACCTGTCGATGGGGGCGCTGACGGACGCGGGCGCCGAGGCGCTGCTGTCGGGCCAGCCGCTCACCCACCTCAAGGAACTCGACCTGCACCACCACTACCTCACCGACGCGATGATGGACCGGCTGCGGGCGGCCCTGCCGGGCGTGGACGTGGACCTGTCCGACGGTGAGGACCCCGACGACGACTGGCCGTACGTCGCCGCCTCGGAGTGACCTGAGAACATCTCCACCAGGCCGGTCCCTGCGGCCGGCCCCGCATTCCACGAAAGGAAGATCCCGAACGTGACCATCGGCAAACACCTCTCCGAGTACGGCGGGCTGCCCGTCTTCGACTTCGCCCGGGAGGAGGAGCGGCCGGAGGCCGGGGCGGCGGCCTGGCGGGTCGCCACCAAGTTCGATGGCGAGCACTTCGACGAGGTGTTCGCGCGGTTCCTGCGCGAGGTCGACACCACCCGGGTGACCGCGCTGCTCATCGGGTACTGGGGCGCGTCCTACGACAGCGGGCCCGCCGACCCGGTGAAGTCGCTGGTGGCGGCGGCCGACCAGTTCCCGGCGCTGCGCTCGCTGTTCCTCGGCGAGATCGTGTTCAGGGAGGCCGAGATCTCCTGGATCGAGCACTCCTCCGGTGTCACCCAGTTGCTGGAGGCGTTCCCCCTGCTGGAGCGGTTCGAGGTGCGCGGCGGCACCCACCTGGATCTGGACTCGTTCGAGAGCACCGCGCTGCGGGTGCTGCGGATCGAGACCGGCGGGCTGCCGTCCGGCGTCGCCTGGGCGGTGGGCAGGTCCGACCTGCCGAACCTGGAGCGGCTGGATCTGTGGCTGGGCGTGCCGGACTACGGCGGCGACACCACCGCCGCCGACCTGGCGCCGATCCTGGGCGGCGAGCGGCTGCCCGCGCTGCGCCACCTCGCCCTCGCCGACGCCGAAATCCAGGACGAGATCGCCGCGGCGGTGGCGTCCGCGCCGGTGGTGGCGCGGTTGGAGACGCTGGACCTGTCGATGGGGGCGCTGACCGACGCGGGCGCCGAGGCGCTGCTGTCGGGCCAGCCGCTCACCCACCTCAAGAAGCTCGACCTGAGCCACCACTACCTCACCGACGCGATGATGGACCGGCTGCGGGCGGCCCTGCCGGGCGTGGACCTGGACCTGTCCGACGGGGGAGACCCCGACGACGACATGCCGTACGTGGAGGTGTCCGAGTGAGCGGTCCCGGCCACCTGTCCCCGCGGGGCACGACGCCGGCCGAACGAGCGCCGCGGCGCGCCCCCGGCCCTGCCCGAACGTCTCTTTCCCGAGCACGGCGGGGGCACCACGCTGGGTGGCCGTTCACCCGACCGAAGGAGCCTGACGTGCATCACCACCAGCCGAGCGAGGCGAGGGCGGAACGCGCCCGCGCCGTGTCCCCCGGCGCGACCGGGGCGGTGGCCAAGTGATCTACGACGTGCCCGCCGACGAGGTGTGGCTGCCCGAGCACCTGACCCTGCCCGAGCGCAACTTCCCCACCAGGGAGAAGGATGCTGGCGCTGCCCTGCCCGACGCCGCGGCCGTGGCCTGGCGGCTGGACTACGACAGGGAGGGCGAGGAGGATCCGGACCTTCTCGACCCCGACTACGCCTCGTACTTCGCCCGTTTCCTGCGGACTGTCGACACCACCCGGGTCCGCGAACTGGTCTTCGGCTCCTGCGGGGAGGTGTACTTCAGCAGCTGTGGCGATGCCGTCGAGGTGCTGGCCGGGGCGGCCGACCGGTTCCCGGCACTGCGGGCGATCGCCCTCGGCGACATCGCCGACGAGCTGGCCATGATCGTCCAGGCGGACGTGACGCCGTTGCTGCGGGCGTTCCCGGCGCTGGAGGTGCTGGAGGTGCGCGGCGGCAGCAACCTGGAACTGGAGCCGGTGCGGCACGCGTCGCTGCGGGTGCTGCGGCTGGAGGCCGGCGGCCTGTCGGCCGGGGCGACGCGGGCGGTGGCGGCGTCGGACCTGCCCGCGCTGGAGCACCTGGAGCTGTGGCTGGGCGACGGCAACCACGGCGGCGACGCCACCCCGGCGGACCTGGCGCCGATCCTGACCGGGGAGCGGCTGCCGTCCCTGCGGTACCTGGGGCTGCTGGACGGCGAGTTCCAGGACGAGATCGCCGCGGCGGTGGCGTCGGCTCCGGTGGTGGCGCGGCTGGAGACGCTGGACCTGTCGCTGGGAGAACTGACCGACAGAGGCGGCGAGGCGCTGCTGGCCGGGCAGCCGCTGACCCACCTGAAGAAGCTCGACCTGAGCCACCACTCCATGAGCGAGGCGATGACCGAGCGCCTCCGTGCCGCGCTTCCAGGCGTCGAGGTGGCCCTCGGCCACCGGCGCAAGGGCGGGTTCCGGTACTCGGAGGCGATGGAGTGAGCGAACTCGCCGGGCGGTTTCACGAGAGCACGCGGAAATGAGCGTCCACACATCACTGGCCCGGTACCGCACCCTGCCCGTGTACGAGTTCGCGGCGCCGATCCCCGAGGCGCTCTCCCCGCAGCTCAAGGCGCTGCGCGCCGCCGCGCCGCCGCCCCCTCCGCCGCCGCCCGCCGCGGAGGCCGCCTGGCGCATCTGGCTCAACGACTACGAGCAGACAGAGGCCGACTACGTTGAGCACTTCGGCCGGTTCCTGGAACAGGTCGACACCACCCGGGTCCGGGAACTCATCATCGGCGGCTGGGCGGACATGATCCAGACCTCCGCCGACCTGCCGATCCGGCTGCTTGTCGAGGCGGCGGACCGCTTCCCCGAACTGCGGCTGATCGCGCTGGCCGACGTCAACTCCGACGAGTGCGAGATCTCCTGGATCCCGCAGGGCGATATCGCCCCGCTGCTGCGGGCGTTCCCGGAGCTGGAGGTGCTGGAGGTCCGCGGCGGGGCCGGCATGACCTTCCAGGCAGGGGACGGCCTGGAACTGGAGCCGGTGCGGCACGAGGCGCTGCGGGTGCTGCGGCTGGAGTCCGGCGGGCTGCCGTCGGGCCCGGTGGCCGCGGTCTCGGCGTGCGACCTGCCCGCGCTGGAGCACCTGGAGCTGTGGCTGGGCGACGAGGACTACGGCGCGACCTGGGAGATGCCCGACCTGGCGGAGATCCTGTCGGGGGAGCGGCTGCCGTCCCTGCGGCACCTGGGCCTGCAGAACAGCACCCGCCAGGACGAGATCGCCGCCGCGGTGGCGTCCGCCCCGGTGGTGGCCCGGCTGGAGTCGCTGTCCCTGGCCATGGGGGCGCTGACGGACGAGGGCGCCGAGGCGCTGCTGGCCGGGCAGCCCCTCACCCACCTGGACTGGCTCGGCCTGCACCACCACTACCTGAGCGACGAGATGATGGACCGCGTCCGCGCAGCCCTGCCTGACGTCGAGGTCGACCTGTCCGACCGGCAGGACGACGACGGCGAGTGGCTGTACGTGGAGGTGGGCGAGTGACGTTCACGGTGGTCGGCGTGCCGGGCGGGCGGCGGGTGGAGCTGTTCGCCGCCGCGTGCGGGGAGCGCCCGCCGGTGGTGGTGTCGTGGGCGGACGTGCTGGCCGGGGGGCCGCCGCCGTTCGGGCCGGGCACGCTGCTGCGGATCGACTCGCCGGGTGAGGACGCCGCGGTCGACGCGCTGCTGCGCGGGCCCGGCGAGCCGACCCGGGTGGGCGGCGGCGCCCGCTGGTACCCGGCGTTCACCGCCGCCCTCGACCGGATCGGCGTGGCGGCCCGGCGGGACGGCGCGCGCCTGCTCGGCGACCCCGGCGAGATCGCGGTGATGTTCGACAAGCGGCTCACCCATGCCCGGCTGCTGGCGGCCGGCGTTCCCGTCCCGCCCGCGCTGGGCCCGGTCGGCGGGTACGCCGAGCTGCGCGCCCGGATGGCGGAGGCGGGTGAGCCGCGGGTCTTCGTCAAGCCCGCGCACGGCTCCTCGGCCTCCGGTGTCGTCGCGCTCCAGACGGCGCCCGGCCGGATCAGGGCCGTCACCTCGGCCGCCCTGTTCGAGGGGGAGTACCACAACTCGCTGCGGGTGCGCTGCTACACGACCGAGGCGGAGGTCGCGGCGCTGGTCGACACGCTGGCTCCGGACGGGCTGCACGTCGAGC
This sequence comes from Actinomadura craniellae, assembly GCF_003289645.1. Lineage (GTDB taxonomy): Bacteria > Actinomycetota > Actinomycetes > Streptosporangiales > Streptosporangiaceae > Actinomadura_D > Actinomadura_D craniellae. Next base: position 89,362 of record NZ_QLYX01000024.1, read on the forward strand.
GGTGGTTCCCCAAGGCGTCGCTCGGCGGCCGATCGCTGGACCTGCGGGTGGTCGTGGTCGCGGGCGAGCCGACCCACGCGGTGGTGCGCACCAGCCGGCACCCGATGACCAACCTGCACCTGGGCGGCGCGCGCGGCGACCTCGGGGCGGTGCGGGCGGCGCTGGGCGAGCCCGGCTGGCGGGAGGCCATGGACGTCTGCGCCCGGGCCGCCGCCTGCTTCCCGCGCAGCCTGATGGTGGGGGTGGACCTGCTGGTCGGGGTCGGCTGGCGGCGGTTCGCGGTGGGCGAGGTGAACGCGTTCGGTGACCTGCTGCCGGGGCTGACCGGCCTCCCGGGCGGTGCCGCGGAGGGGATGGACACCTACACTGCCCAGGTCCGGGCCGCTTTGTCGCAGAATGTCAGTACATGATTGATATGAATGAGATCGTGGGCAGCCACGATCTGCTGCTGGTCACGCTCGACACGCTGCGCTACGACGTGGCCGCCGAACTGGCCGCCGCCGGGCGCACCCCGGTGCTGGCCGGGCTGCTGCCGGGCGGGCGCTGGGAGCGGCGGCACGCCCCGGGCAACTTCACCTTCGCCTCGCACGCCGCGATGCTCGCCGGTTTCCTGCCCACCCCGGCCGCGCCCGGGCCGCACCCCCGGCCGTTCGCCGCCACCTTTCCCGGCAGCGAGACCACCGCCCCCGGAACCTGGGTGTTCGACGCCCCGGACCTGCCCGCCGGGCTGGCCGCGGCCGGCTACCACACAGTCTGCGTCGGCGGGGTGGGGTTCTTCAACAAGCTGACCCCGCTGGGCTCCGTGCTGCCCGGGATGTTCGCCGAGAGCCACTGGGCACCGGAGTTCGGGGTCACCGACCCGGCCTCGCTCGACCACCAGATCGACCGGGTCGCCGCGACGGTGGCGGGGCTGCCCGCCGGGCGGCGGCTGTTCCTGCTGCTCAACGTCGCCGCGCTGCACCAGCCGAACCGGTACCACCTCGACGGCGCCACCGAGGACTCGATCGCCTCGCACGCCGCCGCCCTGGAGTACGTGGACTCCCGGCTGGAGCGGCTGTTCGGCCTGATGCGCCGGCCCTGCTTCGTGATCGTCTGCTCCGACCACGGGACGGCGTACGGGGAGGACGGGCACGTCGGGCACCGCATCGGCCACGAGGCCGTGTGGACCGTGCCGTACGGGGAGTTCGTGCTGTCGTGACCCTGCCGCTGATCCAGACCACCAGCCCCTACCAGGGCTACGTCTACGCGTACCCGCACAAGACGGCGTACCGGCCGCTCGACCCCCGGCCCCGGCTGGCCGACGTGTGGGCGGCCGAGCCCAAAGACGCGCTGTTCCTCTACCTGCACGTCCCGTTCTGCGAGATGCGCTGCGGGTTCTGCAACCTGTTCACCCGGACCGGCGCCCCCGAGGAACTGACCGGCGCCTACCTGGACGCGCTGGACCGCCAGACCACCGCCACCGCGGACGCGCTGGGCGACGCGTCGTTCGCCACCGCCGCGTTCGGCGGCGGCACCCCGACCTACCTCACCGCGGCCGAACTGGACCGGCTCTGCGACATCGCCGCCCGCCTCGCCCCGCTCGGCGCGATCCCGCTGGGCGTGGAGACCTCCCCGGCCACCGCCACTCCCGACCGGCTCGCCGTGCTGCGCGACCGGGGCGCCACCCGCGTCTCCATCGGGGTGCAGAGTTTCATCGACGCCGAGGCCCGCGCCGCCGTCCGCCCGCAGAAGCGCGCCGAGGTGGAGGCCGCGCTCGCCGCGATCCGCGCGGCCGGCTTCCCGACCCTGAACATCGACCTGATCTACGGTATCGACGGCCAGACCCCGCAGTCCTGGCGGTACTCGCTGGACACCGCGCTGGCCTGGGAGCCGGAGGAGCTGTACCTGTACCCGCTGTACGTCCGCCCGCTGACCGGGCTGGACCGGCGGGCCCGCGACTGGGACGACCAGCGGCTGGAGCTCTACCGGACCGGCCGCGACCACCTGCTGTCCCGCGGCTACGAGCAGGTCTCGATGCGGATGTTCCGCCGCCCGGGCACCGCCGGCGACACCGAGTACTGCTGCCAGACCGACGGCATGGTCGGCCTGGGCTGCGGCGCCCGCTCCTACACCGCCGACCTGCACTACTCCTTCGAGTACGCCGTCGGCGCGAGCCAGGTCCGCGGCATCATCGACGACTACGTCCGCGAGACCGACTTCGGCACCGCCCGGGTCGGCTTCGCCCTGGACGGCGACGAGCGGCGGCGCCGGCACCTGCTGCAGTCCCTGCTCCAGGCGTCCGGCGTGGACGAGGGCCTCTACCGGGCCCGCTTCGGCACCGACCCGCGGGACGACTTCCCGGTGGAACTGGGCGGCTGGGCGGAACGGGGCTGGCTCGAACCCGGCGCCCTGCGGCTCACCCCCGAGGGGCTGGCCCACTCCGACGCCATCGGCCCCGCGCTGTTCTCGCCCCGGGTCCGCGCGCTCATGGCGTCCTACGAGGCCCGCTGATGGCCCGGGCCTGGCTGGGCCTGCCCGCGCCCGTCCCGCCGCCGGGAACCCCTGCTGGCGCCGCCCGGTCCGAGCCGGGCGATGCCGGGACGGGCGGGCACCTGACGATCCTGTACCGGGGTCCGCTGGCGAGCTGCGACTACGACTGCGGGTACTGCCCGTTCGCCAAGCGCCGGGACAGCCCCGAACAACTGCGCGCCGACCGGGCGGCGCTGGAACGCTTCACCGCCTGGGTCGCCGGCCGCCCGCACGGGGTGTCGGTGCTGTTCACCCCGTGGGGGGAGGGGCTGGTGCGGTCCTGGTACCGCCGGGCGCTGGTCGAGCTGAGCCGGCTGCCGCACGTCGGGCGGGTGGCGATCCAGACCAACCTCGGCCAGCGGATCGGCTGGACCGCCGGCGCCGACCTGACCAAACTGGCGTTCTGGGCGACCTACCATCCCGACCAGGTGCCCTACGCGCGCTTCCTGGGCCGGTGCCGCGAGCTGGCCGAGCGGGGCGTCCGGCACAGCGCCGGCATCGTGGGCCTGCCCGAGCACCTGGCCGCCGCCCGCCGGCTGCGCGCGGACCTGCCGCCCGAGGTCTACCTGTGGGTCAACGCCGCCGAGGGCCGCTCCTACACCGACGCTGAGGCCGCGCAGTGGTCGGAGATCGACCCGCTGTTCTCCTACAGCCGGCACCCCCACCCCAGCCGGGGTGTCCCGTGCCGCACCGGCGACACCGTGATCTCGGTGGACGGTGACGGCACCGTCCGCCGCTGCCATTTCGTCTCCGAGGTGCTCGGCAACCTCTACGACGGTACCTTCCGCCCCCGCCGGTCCCCCTGCCCGCACGAGATCTGCGACTGCCACATCGGCTACGTCCACCTGGAGTCGCTGCCGCTCTACGACGTCTTCGCCGGCGGCATCCTGGAACGCGTCCCGGCACCCCAGGGCCGGTGACCCCTCGACGCCCCGGTCGCCGGGCGGCCGTGCGGGCGAGGATCTGACCGGCGACCGGGGGTCACTCGCGCTCGATCCTGCGCAGCCCGTGCGCGGGCGTCCACCACTCGACGACGAGCATCGTGGCCTTCTCGTCGAGGTGGGTGTGCACCACCTCGGCGATGTCGGCGTGGAAGCGGTCGCCCTCCGGTCCTTCGGCGATCGATCCGGCGGCCGTCGCCCGACCGGAGATCTTCGCCTCGCCCGGCCACTGCGCCTCGGAGCCCTCGACCGGGTCGACCGTGGCGCTGTGCAGGGCGAACCGCGGATCCCGGCGGAGATCCTCGCCCTTGCGCGCGTTCGGCATCGAACCGAAGACCAGTTCGCCGTCCTCGAAGGCGGCCTCGATCCCGGAGATCCGCGGCGACCCGTCGGCTCGCAGGGTGGCGATCGTCTTGTGCCGGTGAGCATCGAACAGCGCCCGCACGCGCCGCGCGAACTCCGGCTCTGCCTGCTCGACGTCGCGCCATGCCGTCATGCGCCCATCATCGCACCGCTGATCCTTCGGCATCCAGGGCGCTATGGCGCAATGCCACTAAGTTAGGCATGTTGCGAGGACGCGGATGGTAGGCGGCTCATTGTGTCGAGTTCCGCGATGATGGGGTTTCTTGACGATATAAGCGTTGTGGCGACCTCGTTTGATCACGCGTGGGT
>NZ_QLYX01000025.1 GCF_003289645.1 Actinomadura craniellae
ATACAGCCGCACGGCTCGTTCACGCAGCTCATCGGGGTACTTACGGGGTGGTGCCACGAAAACTTTCCTTCCAGGTCTGAACGATCAGACCAGGTCTGGAACTCTCCGGCAAAACGGGGGAAGCTCACCGAGTACGACTACCTGGACGAGGACTCGTTCGAAGACAGGGAGACGAACTTCTACGGGCTCACGTACCGCCCTGCGTACGCACGCTTGAACGTCGGGTGGCTGGAGGCTGGCAGACTCTACCCGACAGGTCCGGTCCCCGAAGCGTTCGTGGAGAAGCTCAAGGCCGTCCAGGCGGTCCAGTGGATGAACGTCTGCCGGGGACTGCACGCCTGTGACCTGTGCCCGCCGGAAGAGGCCCCGAAAGGCAACGGAGAGGTCCGGATCCCCGGAGCGCCCGAGATCGCGTACGCCGCCCCGTTCCTGGTCACCCACTACATCACCGCGCACGGCTACCGGCCGCCCCAGGTCTTCATCAACGCCGTCCTCGCCGTCGACCTCGCCGCGTGGACCGCCGCCCGCTGGCCTCAAGTCCCCTTCCCCTGGGTCCCCGAGGACGCAGAGCGTATGGAGGAGTAGCCACAGCCTGCCCGCTCCGCGCGGATCGCGACTGTCATAACGGTGCCTAGAGCGCCCTCCATGACGAGTTGCTCTCCACCCGGCCGGAAACCTGAGCCGGTCGACTCCGTGAGCCTTCGCATGTCTGCGCGCACGACCATCACGCCCAAGGCGGCCGCCAAGTCCGACCCACCGTAGACAGACGTTGATCGAGCAGCCCGCCTTGGGATGTCAATCGGCCGACGGGTCTTGGTCCACCACTTCGAACCCCAGGCCGGTGAGCAACTTTTGCACGGTCTGGCGGCCGCCGGAGAACTCACTGGCCTTCAGCGGGTTGCCCGCCACATAGCGGTAGGCCACTCCGGTGATGGCCTTGGAGTCGTAGTGGGAACCGTCGTGGATCAGCACGTACCGCCGCGCCCGCTCGAAACCATATCGCTCCAGGAATTCGTCCCGGCCGAGCCGATCGCACTCGGCGATCGCCTGGAGTATGGCTTCCCGGGTGATGGGCGACAGATCCATTATCAGGGGGCTCCTGGACGTCTGCTCGAGCCGGTCTTCCGCTGAGGACGGACCGGTTCCGGGACTCTGGACGACTTGTCGGCGGGGGTCGCAGACCACGGTACCGGGAAGCCGGCCAGCGCAAGATCTACTGGCGATAGAGCCTGATCAAGTGAGGACAGCCACGGTGTCGAGTTGCCCGGCCCGCCGCCGACACGGTGAAGGTGCGCGCAGGTCGTGCGGGCGGCGTCGGCTTGGGCGTGCCGGTGCCGGTCTTGGTGGAGCCGGCCGATCGTGTCCACGAGGGCGATGAGGTCGGCGACCAGGATCGTGACCATCTGGGTGCTCTGGTCGCCGAAGACGCCGGTCATGGCCAGCAGCCGGGCAGCCGTGCGCAGACCTGTACCCGCCGAAGTGGGTCTGGGAATGCGGCCGTAGGGGGCTCGGGCCGCGCGGTCGTAGGTATCGGCCGCAGCCCGCAAGTGGGGGTTGCCGGTGGCCTGGGCCACGATATGCAAGGTGTCGGAGGCCGCCCAGATCGCGTCCTGGGCGGTATGCGGGTCCACGGCCATGCAGCGACGGATCTGCGCAGTGGCGTACTCGGCGGCCCGGGCGGCGTCTTCGTAGAACGCTCGGCGTTCTTCTGCCGTCAGGTCCGAGCGGATCTCGGGTTCCAGGTGTCCAGGGGACTTGGAACTCCAGCGGTGTGCGAGACGCTGCCAGGACAGCTCGTCGGACAGGCGACCGCCGCCGTACCAGCAGGGCTGTCCGTCAGGGTCCGTGTGGTCGGGCAGGGTGACGGAGTAGCCGGTGATCTGGCCGGGGGGGAACTCGCTGAACCGCTGCTTGCTCAGGACGCCGTTCCGAGCGAGGTGGTCGAAGAACTCCTCAGGCGTTCAGGCCTGGTCGGCGGCCTGGCGGACGATCGTCCGCAGTACGGCTCGGGTGGAGCTGGCGGACAGGTGGCGGCCGGATACCGGATGGTAGCCCTCGGCCGGCGACCTGCCGACCGGTCCCTCGGCCGGACGTGCGGCCAGCTCGGACGTAGAGCGCGACCGGAGCACGGTTGGTGAGGCCCAACGGTGGCGGAGCTTGGGCAGGGTCAGATCCGCAGCGAGCTTGCCCCCGCCGTACCAGACGGGCCGGCCGTCCGCAGTTCGGTCTGCGGGGAGAGCCACCGCGTACCCGGTCATCTCGCCCGAGTCCTGGCGGCTGAACCTCATTCGGACCAACACGCCCTGCTCCTGCAGGCGAGCGAAGAACTCCGCCTCGTCCCGTGCTCCGGCCACGGCGGTGGCCACGTGGCGGCGCAGCGCGGTACGAGGCGGTTCGGACCAGCCACGGCGGCGGGCCTTCTCCGTCTCCCCACGTTTAGGCCGCTTGGCCGCGGTCCGGTCGGCCGGAGCGGTCCGCCGCAGTCCGAACCGCTCCTCGATCACCCGGCAGGCTTCCCGGACCTGGTAGCCGTCGTTCCACACCTCCGGACGGTCGCCGTCGGTACGGGCCAGCGTGGCGACGATGTGGATGTGGTCAGGTGCGTGGCGGACCGCGATCCACCGGACCGCGTCATCGTTCTCGGGGCGGGCCAGCCCGGTCCGAGTCATCACTTCCCACGCGGCCTGCGCCCACTGGGCATCGGTCAGCACCGGGTCCTCCGGCGCCGCGCGCAGGGACAGATGCCAGACCGGCTTGCGGTAGTTGCGCTCCCCCAACCGCGCCAGCGGCTGGGTCAGCAGCCCCTCCAACCGCCGGAAATCCCGGCCGCCGTCTGATAACAACGCCGGCTCCAGTTCCTCTGGACCCCGAAAGCCGGCGACGATATGCGGGTCACGGTGCTCACCACACCGGCCCGAACCGTACAAGTAGCGGATCAGTCCCTGCACCCGCGCACCGCGCAGGATTTTCCCGATCACGGGCCCCCTCTGCGCCGTTGTCCGAACGGCAGGTGGTGGAGATGCATTTCCTGTGACACCGCGGCATCGGGCGACGGGTGAATCCTCACCGCCCGGATCGCCCCCACCTCTGCAACAGTTCATGGTTTCGCCCTGCCGGAAAAGCGGTCACGGTAGACGCAGTCGCACCTCGTCCGCGATCTCGTCCAGCTTCCGCACGCTCCGGTACGTCGCATCGGCGTACCACCGCAGCGCCGACGACAGCTCACCGGCGTGCAGCGCCACGACCGCCTGATTCAGGTTCACTCCGGCCCGTCTCACCTGCCCGGACGCCTGCATCAACGCACCCAGCAGCTCCCGTAACGGGGCGCTTTCGGATCTGCAGTCCCCCTGCGCGGCGGCCAACGCCGCCTGTGCGGCGTACGCCCCGTTCGCCAGCCCCTCCCGTTCGGCCGCCACGGTCAGCACCGTGTACTCCTCCGCCGACAACACGAACCGCACTGATCGGCTCCGCGGCGGATCCTGATGCGCCCGCCGACCCCGTCTCCTCGTCGTGTTCTCTTCGGCTTCCATGACCGAACCTCCTTCCCCGGGACCGTGTCCGGCCCCGCTGTTCGTCTCCGCCGCTTCGAAGTGGCGGAGACGAACAGTTTCAAGCATGGACCGCGCCCGGTCCAGCTTTAATTGCACGTTTTACATTTCTTGCCCGGCGCCAGCCGTACTTACTCTCCCACCTCGACGAGAGGTTCATATCACTACGTCACCGACTGCTCTCATTAGTGCTTAGGGCTGTTTTTCAAAGGTGCACAGTGCCGTTAAATCCGGTAATGGATGTCGGCGAGCGTCCGACAGCGAATTCTCGCCGACAGATGGTGTCCAAAGTGCGTATCGAAGTGGCTGTTCGGGTCAACGCCCGTCACCGCGCCCGTACGGCAGGAACCAGCGAGTGGATGCCGAGCCGGAATACCTTGGAGTCGCACGTCCGGCTCATCCGGCGGCCCGGCCTCGACAGTGGGGCGAAGGGTGCATCTCCGGAATCGTGATCGATCATCGCCCATCACCTCCGGGTGGCTGGCCCTTACCAGACCGCCACGAATGGGACCCGCTGCTGCAGAGCACGTTGAGCGGTCGCCACGCCGACGGACACGAGGTTCTCCACACCGTCGACGGAATTCACCCTCCACTTCACCGGCAGGGGCGGTCTCACTGCCTACGGCGAGAGCCTGGTAAGGCTCTCAGCGGTCCTGTGATCTTCATGGTCGTCGGTCGAGATCGACGAACCGCTCGGCCTTAGACGAGTGGGCGATCCATGAGCCCGGCAGGTGTCGTCCGGTGACGTCAAGTCGGGGAGTTCGCCCGAGTCAAGATCTCCTCTGCCCATGAGGAAGGTCCGGCTTTGGCCTCTCGCCACGGTCCCACGGAACGGATGATGCCTTCCGCAGGCTCGACGTCTGCGATCTTCGCCGTGCGGATCCCGTACCGTGCCGAGAACAGTTGCACCGCCAGGATCCGTCGGTAGGCACCGCCCAGCCGCCCGGTGAGGGCGGATCCTCCCAGGAGTACGGCCTCCGGCTTCAACGTCACGGCTTTGGCGATCAGTTGTTCCGTCTGCTCGGCGAACGGCACACCGGAGTCGTTGACGAAGGCGAGGACCCCGCCGTCCTCGTAGACGTCGATGCCCTCGGGATGCACCACCGAAGCGGTGTCGCCGGCCACCACGACCAGTCGTTCGGGAACCTCGGTTGAGTCCACTGCCTTGTCCCGGACGTCCGCGCAGACGCGATCCATGACCTCCAGCAGTCGTTCGCGCGGCCTCATGGTGGTAAGGCTACGCGCTGATCATCGGCCTGCGCCAAGGCTCTCACGCGTTCCGACGAAGCATCGCGTGCGCACCGCAGAGCTCGTCGACCGAGAACACCTTGTCCCGCATGCGCGGCTTAGCCTGATATGTCGCACCTCGATGGAATAGTCGGCACTGTGACCGAGTGGGGCGTGCTGAAAGTCGGACAGGTGTACCGGTACGCGCGCGGCAAGAACTCCGAAAGCCCCGTGCTGGACGGCCACCCGAACTTCCATCACGTCACCCGGACTCCCGGCCTTCCCACCGTCCAGTTGGAGAGCGGCATCGACGGCCCTGCGGCAATCAAGGCTCCTGAGGGACGTCGCAGACCCGCCGTTCTGATCCGATCGAGTCCGTGGAAGGCCGGCAGCGAACAGACACCGTGGCATGACGTCTTCGACATGGACGACGGTCACCTTCGATACTTCGGCGATCACAAGTTCACCACGGACAAACCCCTCGGCCGGACTCCCGGGAACAAAGCCCTGCTCGAAGAGTTCGCTCATCACCTGGGCGGTTCTCCAGCAGACCGGGCCCGGGCCGCCCCGCTGCTCCTCTTCCGGTCCGTCACCCGAGGCGGGAAGCCGAAGGGACATGTCGAGTTCTGCGGCCTGGGCGTGCTCGAACGCGCAGAGCGGGTGCTCCAACGCGATCGAGAAGCCCGAACATTCGTCAACTACGTCTTCGACATCACCATCCTCGATCTGAACGACGAAGAGGATCGGCTCCCCTGGCAATGGATCGCGGCACGCCGTGACGGCTCGACGGCGCTGGACGCCACTCAAGAACTGGCGCCGGCTGTCTGGCACCGGTGGATCCAGGAAGGGCAACAGGCGCTTCCACGACTCCGGCGACGGGTGGCCGCCAGGTCGGTGCACAAGTTGCGCGATCAACGGCCGACTCCGCGCAGCGCCGAAGAACGCGATCTCCAGGAGATCTACGACGCCTTCCACGACCGCAAGCACGACTTCGAACATCTCGCCGCGGCGGTCGCGGCGAGAGTGATCCGAGGTCGCGGCGCCGAGTACCGGGAGGGCTGGCTGACCCGGCAGTCCGGAGACGGCGGAGCCGACTTCATCGGCCGCCTCGACATCGGCACGGGCATCGCCGTCACCAAACTCATCGTGCTCGGCCAGGCGAAATGCATCGCACCGGCCTCCACCGTGTCCGCCGACCAGGTCGCCCGCGTCGTCGCACGGCTTCAACGAGGCTGGATCGGCGTGTACGTCACGACGGGCTCCTTCTCCGAAGCCGCACAGCTGGAGATCGTCGAAGACCGATACCCGATCATCCTGGTCAACGGATCGACGCTCGCCCAGCAGGTACGCCACATGGCGAACGAATCGCACGGCGGCGACCTGAAAGCCTGCATCACGAAACTGGTGGACGACTCACCGGCCGAAGTGCTCCAGCGCCGCCCTGAAGAGATCCTGCTCCTCTGAACCCGGCGCATGGTCAGGCCCTGCGAGCCCGTACCTCCTTGGCGATCTGCTCTGCGGCGACGAGAGGGTCCTCGTGCTCCCAGACGCGGATGACGAGCCACCCTTCCTCGGCCAACAGGCGATCGATCTCCTCGTCCCGTTCACGATTGCGGCGGACCTTCTCGGCCCAGTACTCGGCGTTGGTCGCGGACTTGGTGTGGTGAGTCGGACAGCCGTGCCAGAAGCAGCCATCGAGGAAGACCGCGACCTTCGCTCGGGTGAAGAGCATGTCCGCAGTTCGCCGTAGTGACGGCAACGGCCGAGCCGACACTCGGTAGCGGAGGCCGAGCGCGTGAGTCGCCCGCCGAAGCTTCAGCTCGGGCTTGGTGTCACGGCCCTTGTTGGACCGCATGCTCTTCCGCACGCCCGGGCTGGATGCCCGGCTCGGTCGTTCGACAGTCACGATGAACACATTAATGATGTTCGCCGCATCTTGCACGGGCAACCATACTGATTGGTTCAAGAATTTCGGAGATGCTCTTCGATGTGATTGGCCAGAGCCGCTGCGAACTCGACGGGCACTGCATTTCCGATCTGACGAGCGATCTCCAGTTTGGATCCGCACCACTTGAAGTCGTCCGAGAACCCCTGCAAGCGAGCCGCTTCGAGATGCGATAGCGCCCGATCCTCATCGGGGTGCAGGTAACGGCCCTTCTCGGGTTTGAAGAATTCGGTCCGGATCGTCACCGACGGCTTGTCCCAGACGAGCCTGCCCATGACGTCTCCTGCGCCGCTCGTGTGCTTTCTCCAGCACGGAGCCTTGAGCTCGTCCGGGAGGTTGAATCGATTCCCGCCGGTGGGAATTGCACTGAAGCGTTGCTGGGACAGCGGAGTGTAGCTCCGGGTGATGTGCAGCTCGCGCGCCGTATAGACACCGGGCACGGTTTCACCGAAGACGGAGCACTCCCTGCCTTTCGGCAGATCGACGTGACCTTGAGGTATTCTCGGTTCGAGATCGCCCAGTGCGTGCTTGACGGTTCTCCAGGCCGCGGCCGAGACTCTCGTCGATGGAACCGGGATCTTCTCGATGTCCCTGTGAGTTCCGATGACGATTGCCCGCTTGCGCAACTGAGCGGATCCGAAGTCGGTGGCTCTCAGGACGTCCACGTCGATTTCGTAATCGGAGAGCCTGCCTCCCTTTCCGAACTGCGCTCGGAACTCGCCGAACTGACGGGTCTTGAGAAATCGATCGACGTTCTCCAGCAGGAACGCCTTCGGACGAACCTTCACGAGCGTGTCGACGTACCGCGCCCACAACTCGTTGCGCAGGTCGTCCTCCCGCTTCGCCCCTAGATTGGAGAATCCTTGGCAGGGCGGCCCGCCGACCACCACGTCGGCTTCCGGCAGATCTCCCTGAACCCAATCCGCGATGTCTCCGTGGTAGACATGATCTTCACCGAAGTTCGCGGCATAGGTGGCCGCAGCGAAGAGGTCCTGCTCGACGGCGACCGTCGGCTCGTACAAGCCAGTGGAACGGAAACCCTCTGAGAGTCCACCGCATCCGGCGAAAAGATCGATCACGCGAAGTGGAGACACGGGCGGCGGATCAAGGCGATCGGACACCGACTGCCAGCACCGCCCTCCACATGTCATCTTCGAACTTGCGTTCGCATGTTACAGACCCGCACGAGCAAAGATCCACATCGACGGCCGAACGAGCCCAGATCCTACTCGCGGTGATCGGGCGGCGCAGCCCGACCGCGGAGACCGGCAGCCGAACGTCTCCGCTCAGATGGAGCTTCGAGCCCGGACATCGCTTCATGACGAAGTAGACGCTTCGAAAGCCTTTAAACGGCTCTGACGCTACGGTCGGCCCCGTACAGGCCAGCCCGTTTTCCTTCCACCTGTTCGCAACACCTGTGAACCCCAGAATCGGCTATCGCCAAATCCTGAACGCAACTAGATCCTCACCGGTATGAACTGATTTGACGGACACTTGTCGTAACGTGGCAACTCTCCGGCCGATCAGAAGTCATAGCGAGACGAGCGTCCGGTGGTTCACGCCCGATCCGACAATCCAGCGGGTCCATGACACGTGATCCGGCCGGAGCCTCCTCCTGCCGGATCGACGATGGGGACGACGTGGGCGACGACATCGACCAGAAGTACGAGGTTTTCAAGGATCTGCTCGACTCGGGAACGCCCGAGGAAGCGGTCAAGAAGCTGGAGATCCTCGGTCTCGACGATGACGTCGTCCAGAAGATCATCGAGCGTCACGAACAGCGCATCATCCAGATCAGGGAGCTCGAGGAGCCCCATTCCGTAGTCCTCGGCAACCGGGACACCTGGTACACGGGCCCGCGTCCCAAGGACAAGTGCTGGCCCGCCGTCGCCGAGCTGCTCGAGAAGGCCGGCTGGCCGCGCGACCCCGCCATCGACAGCTTGGACACCGCGTCGACCAGGATCGTGTCCCTGCTGAACCACCCCAAGGAGAAGGCGTTCTCCACGCGTGGACTCGTCGTCGGTTACGTGCAATCCGGGAAGACGACGAACTTCACCGCGGTCATGGCCAAGGCCGCCGACCGCGACTACAAGTTGTTCATCGTTCTCGCGGGCATCCACAACGGTCTTCGACGCCAGACCCAGGCGAGGCTGGTCAAGCAGCTCGTCGAGCCCAATCCGACCAGATGGTCGCAGTTGACCGACCTGGACAAGGATTTCGTACCGACGGCCAACGCCGCCTCGTTTTTCGGCAAGAGCAATAAGACTCACGTCCTCTGTGTCGTCAAGAAGAACGCGACCGTGCTGCGCAAGTTCGCCAAGTGGCTCGCCTCGGCGTCGGCCTACCTCAAGGACAGCCCTGCGCTGATCATCGACGACGAGGCGGACCAGGCGACCGTCGCCACGAAGTCGATCAATCCTCTGATCAGGGAGATCATCGATCAGCTCCCGAGGTGCGCCTATGTGGGATATACGGCCTCGCCGTTCGCGAACCTGCTCATCGATCCCAGCGCCGACGATCTCTACCCCGAACACTTCATCGTCAATCTGCCCAAGCCGCATGGACACTTCGGCACGGAGGTGCTGTTCGGTCGCTATGCCCTCGACGGAGAGGAGCCCGAGGAGGTCGACGACGGCTACGACATGATCCGTGAGGTGCCGAAGGATGACATCGAGTGCGTTCGTCCGCTCAAGCGGTCCGACACCGAGGGGTTCGTCCCAGAGATCACCGAGACGCTGATAGACGCGATCCGTTACTTCTGGCTCAGCACCGCGGCCCGGAAGGTGCGGGGCACCGGCAACCCGCACAGCACCATGTTGATCCACACCAGTGTCAACACGGCCGTCCACAACAGCTTCCGCACTCCGCTGGAGCACATTCGCTCCTGGATGCAGGATCGTCTCGACGATCCGCACCTGTTGCAGGAGCTGCGATCCCTGTGGGACTCGGAGACCGACCGCGTACCCGCCGAGGACTTCGGCGAGACGAAGGTCGCATTCGACGAATTGCTACCCCGATTGCCGGGAGTGATCGACGACTGCCGGATCATCATGGACAACTCCAGCAGTGAGGATCGGCTCGATTACGAGAACGGCCCGGTGATCGCGATCGCGGTCGGGGGCAACACCCTTTCCAGGGGTCTGACTCTCGAAGGCCTGTCCGTCAGCTATTTCGTCCGCGCCGTGTCGGCCTACGACACCCTGCTGCAGATGGGTCGCTGGTTCGGTTACCGGAACGGGTACGCCGATCTGCCACGCATCTGGATGACGACCGAATTGAAGGAGTGGTTCCGCCACCTGGCCACGGTCGAGACCGAGATGCGACGGGACATCGACGTCTACATGACCGAGGACAAGACACCGATGACCTTCGCGGTCAGGCTGCGCACCCATCCGGCCCTGCGTGTGACGGCCGCCGCCAAGATGAAGGCCGCGGTGAGGGCCGCCTCCGCGTACGGTGGGCAGCGGGTTCAGACGCGGTACTTCCATACCAACGCCGAGTGGCTTCGCGCGAACCAGGACGCCGCACGCACCCTCATCACCAAGGCCGCGCAGAGCGCGACGAAGCGCGAGAGCCGGCCGGAGGCGGGTCGCCACCTTTTCCGAGGCGTACCCCACGACCATGTCATCGACTTCCTGGAAGGCTACGGCTTCCACGCCAAGTCCCAGGAATGCGACGCGGGCCTCCTGATCCGCTACATCGAGAAGCGAGTGCAGAGCGCCGGCGCACTGAAGAGATGGAACGTCGCGATCGTCGGCAACCCGGTGGGCTCGAAATCAGGAGACTTCGCCTTCGCTCCCGATGTGACAGTAGGAAGGATCATCCGAGCCCGACTCGTGCCGACCGAGCCCGACTTCGCGGACATCAAGACCCTCATGAGTCGCAAGGACGCCGCCGTCGACCTGGCGGGTGACACCGGCGGACTACAGGAACAACAGATCAAGGCCGAGCGGCGTAGGCAGCTTCCCGACACTGGGCTGTTGGTGCTCTACCCGATCGACAAGACCTCCGAGCCCGACCCCCCGAAGCCGAGCCGTCAGGCGATGAGTGCGGAGGACCACGTCATCGGCGTGGGCCTGGTGTTCCCTCAACCTGCAGGCGACGACAGCACGGTCGAGTGGGACTACGTCTCCGCCGACCTCTCCGGTGTGGAGATCGAGGAGGAGGATCTGACTCCGATCGAATCCGAGGATCTCGGTTGACCGAGCGACCGTGGCGAGACGTCCTCGACGTTCACTGGAACCGGTTGGAGACGGAACGTCCGTCGAACGCACGAAGACTGCGCGTGTCCGACCTGCCGGTCGATTCGGCGAAGGGCAACCTCGCCGCCGCGATCGATCTCGACGGCTTCCGCCATCTCCTCGTGCCCGTGGACTCCCGTCAAAAGGTCCGGCCGGGTCTGAACGGCCCTGTGCTGCTCCTGAGGCGGCGTTCTCTCGAGGGAATCGACACCTTCCAGACCTACGCGGACCTGGCATGCCTCCGCGCGGACCTCAACGACCTCTTCACCGGCCTGTGCGCGGACGTGCTCAAGCGCGCCGAGGCATCCACCGACAACCCCGTCAAGGCGTTGTACACGGAACTCGATCGGTGGAAGTCGCTCTTCCAGGCCAAGAGCGGCCCACTGGGAGCCGAGCAGCAGTCTGGTCTGTTCGCGGAATTGACCGTGCTGGTCCGCCTCCTCGAACGAGACTCCGGTGCGCACCGTCTCTGGACCGGCCCCGAAGGACATCGACACGACTTCGCCGCCGGGCGATGCGCGATCGAGGTGAAGTCGTCCCTGAGCTCCGAGGGACGCCGGATGCGGATCCACGGACTCGATCAACTCGCCCCGCCGGCGAACGGGACCCTCCAACTGGCGTGGTTCCGGCTGGAACGCACCTCGGGCGACGGTACGGGCCTCGTGGAACTCGCCGAACGAGTCGCTCGGCTCTGTGAGGACGAGAGCGCACTGCGCACGCGCCTTTCGCAGGCCGGCTACAGCTCTGCGGACACCGAGGCCTACCGCAACGTCCGCTTCGTCGTCTCGGAGGAGCGGTGGTACGAGGTGAACGCGGACTTTCCGAAGCTCGTCGGTAACGATCTGAGAGCGGCCGGCATCCCGATCGCCGTGTCCGACGTCCACTACACGATCGACATCACCAACGAACCGCCGATCCCCCTGGACGTCCAACACATGAACGACGCTCTGTCCCGCTTGATCGAGGAGCCTGCATGAGCGAGCCCTCCTGGTGGTCACAGCCTTATCCCCCGGACGGCGCCAGTGCCGCCGAGGGGATCCGCAACCAACTCGGCCGCCCCGAGCTGGACCTGCTGACCATCCTGGTCCGCGAATCCGCGCAGAACAGTTGGGACGCACGCCTTCGTGAGGGCGGTGGGCCGGTCGAGTACGGCATCGACCTGCGGACCGTCGGCCCCGCACACGTCCAGGCCTGGCGCAGCCTGCTGCAACGCAACGCCCCCCTCGACGAGCATCTTCCCCTTCGCAGGTCGTTGCGACGTCCCAACATCCGGATCATGACCGTTTCGGATCGAGGCACCAGAGGGCTCGGTGGACCAACACGAGCGGACAAGGCCGTCACGAGTGATCGCGATTTCGTGTCCTTCGTGCGCAACATCGGCGAGCCGCGCGACATGAAGCTCGGAGGCGGCACGTACGGCTTCGGTAAAGGGATCTTCTATCTGGTCTCCGACCCGGGCACGATCCTCGTCCACACGCGCTGCCGCACCGCCCACGGGCTGGAGACCCGGCTGATCGGTTGCGCCCTCTGGAAGAAGTACGTCGCGAAGAACCCGGAAGGCGAGAGAGGGTTCACAGGCCGACACTGGTGGGGTGTCACGACGGGTGAGGTCGTCGAACCCCTGATCGGAGCCGAGGCGGATGCGATGGCCCGTCGACTCGGCCTGGCACCTTTCAAGGCCGACGAGACCGGCACCTCCGTCGTCATGATCGATCCAGTGCTGGAAGACCGTGAGCCGATCGACGCGGCAACGTACCTCGCAGAGACGATCATGTGGCATCTCTGGCCCAAGATGCTGGGCGACCCCACCGAATCGCCCGCGATGACGTTCTCCGTGACGTGCGACGGCAGGAACGTCCCCGTCCCGGATCCTCGAGAGACCAGGCCGCTGAACCTGTTCGTCGACGCGTACCAGGCCTTGAAGGGACAAGAGGGCAAGGATCTTAGATGCGGCAATCCGAAGCAGTTCCTAGGCCGCCTGGGGCTGAAGAAAACGGTCGCCCCCGTGTTCGAGCCGACGGACGCGGGACGCATGGTGGGTATCGAAACGACGGCCCACCACGTATGCCTCATGCGCCCGGCCGAGCTCGTGGTGACTTACCACCAAGGCCCGAAGCCTCCGGCCGAACTTCTCTCGTATGCCGGCGTCTTCCGAGCCGATGAAGCGATGGACGGCGTCTATGCCAAGGCCGAGCCGCCTACCCACGACGCCTGGAATCCGCACTCGTTGCAGTATCCCGAGAGCACGTTCGTGCGCACGACCTTCACACGCATCAACGAGGCACTGACCGACCTCCTGGACTTGGGCGGTGGAGCCCGGGCCGGATCGGCCCGGGTCCCCCTCGGCGCCGCGAGCAACAGGTTCTCCCCTCTCATGGGGGGTGCATGGGGCATCGGTGGCGCCACCGACTACCGCACGGCCGGAACCAGCGGCTCCACCGGCACCTCCCCCTCTTCATCGGACGAAAGGAGTCGTTCCAAGCCGACCAACGTCGGTGCTCCTGCTCCTTCGGCCGGCGGCAAGAGCGCTGGAGCCGGGACCGGGTCCGGTGCGACGAAGCAGCGTCGCCTGCGTGTGGACTACGTCGGCGACGCCTATCTGGACGAGCGTGCCGGTCACGCCGTGATCGTGCAGCCTTTCCGGCTGCCCGTCCCCGGCCTCCAACGCGTGAGCGCCGAGCTCGCCGTCGCGCTCAAAGGCGCCAGCGAGACGGAACCGCCGGTCGGTGCGGAGATGCCCGGACTGGTCGGTTGGGAAGATGCTTCGGGCGGCCTTTCCGCCACCGCCTCGTACGTCATCGAGGGCGGTGACGGTGCAATCTGGCACGCGATCATTCGCCCGGCGCCCGACACGGTGACGGACGTCACCGTGGCGACTCAGGCGGTGCAGGCGCCATGAGCAGGCTGATTCTCCCGTACAAGCTTCCGAGCGACACGTCGGTACAGGCCTCCGATTGGACACTGCTCCTCAAGGAGGGCCCGATCCCACTGCCCGAAGCGTTGCCTGATTGGGACTATCAGACGGACTTGGCCCTCCGCCGACGTGTCCGGGTGGACGTGGATCGAGTCCGCACCGAAACGGGCCTGCCTACTTCGGCCGTCCTCAATCTCACGGTCGTCTGGACGGCCACCGGATCCAACCTGCGGGCCTCCGCCGAACGGATCACCATCCGTGAGCCCAGGGTCTCGGACGTCGAGGTCTCGGTGGACCTTCGAGGTACGGACCTCGGTGGGCTGCTCACTTTGGAGACCGTCCTCGTTCTGGGTGAACCCTGCAAGAACGGCAGGCCGACGGCGCCTCGACGCGCCGGCTCGGTCCTTTGGAGCGATCGGCATGGTCTGCGCCTTCAAGGCGACGCTCCACAATTCCCCATGGCCGTCATCGACTTCGCCAAGACCTCATTTCCCGACGGCGCCGGCTGGCACCTGCAGATCGGCGACAACCTCGACGCCGCCGCAATGGGTGCGCTGTTGCTCCTGGTGAACGAACGGAACAAGCCGGCGGCCACGGCGTTTCAGAACGCCTCGGCTCCTCGGCAGGTCGACCGGCTGGTCCTCTCCGCCGTATACGGCGACGTGGCCAGGGTCATGATCGAGCACGCCCTGCGCAAGGACGACTTCGTCGATGGACACCCCTTTCCGGAAGAGACTCTGGGAGCAACGCTGATGGCCTTGTTCCACAGACTTTTTCCGGGATCTTCGATCAACGACGTCCGGCTTCGCCTCGAACACTCCCCGGCCCTGTTCACATCAGACCTCCAGGCCGCAGTCAAGATCTTCGAGGACTTCTGATGGGCTTCTTGTACCCGAGACTTCTGAGCGGCCAGGCCAAGCCGCTGCATGAGGCTTATCAGACGATGGCACCCGCAGAGCTGACCGATCGCGTGGGCGGGACCCACGACTCCGCCGTATTCGCAGCGACAGGCGGCGACAGGACCTCTGAGAAGGACCTGCGACGGCTGAGGGAGAAGGTCGTCGCGCTGGCCCAGGGATCGAACTTTCCGGAAGAGTCCACTCGGGAGCTGCGCAGCACCTTCGACCTGAAACTCGCCAAGTTGCTGCATACGGAGATGGGGATCGTTCCCGCCGAGGCGGCATCGGGCGACGTCTGGGCCTTCCTGGCTCTCGTCCTGCTTCCGGACGTCGCCTACTGGCGCTACCCCAGCCCTCCAGGCGACCGCGTCCTCGGCACCGACCTCACTCGACACGTGTTCGGACGTCTGTGGTGGCGCGCTCATCTGGTCCACTCACCCGGCGATCCGGACCCGTACTCCGCGCTCTCCATCCTGGGTGAAGCCGCCTTCGATCAGATCTACGCTCGCCGCAAGGCACTGGGGGGCAGTCCGTACCTGGTCAAAGCGATTCTCCGGGTATGGGACTCTCTGAACCTGCACGAATTCAAAGAACGTCAGGTTCTGATCGACTTTCTCATGCGGCTTCTACGACTCGGGCCGTTCGTCGCCTTTGAGGCTCTGAATACAGATGCATTGGACGCCGAGCTCCGTTCCGTAGTCGAAGAATCCGTACGCGCAATACTGAAGGCCACCTCGGCGAGTCCCCAGGAGATCGACGCTCGGGTAAAGATCGTTCTTTCTGGTTCTGCACTCGGCCACGCTCCGAGCGTCTCTCCCCGGAAGGGTCCGACTGTCATCCGCACGAGTCTCCCTGCGGCCACCACGGACGAGGCCTCTCGTCGCCAGGACGAAAGAACCGGTCTCCGGGTCAGTCCTGCTCCCTATTCGGCGTACGAGGGTCCGAGCTTCGGAGATCCCCGGGTTCTCGGTCTCAAGGAGCGGGCCGAGGCCGTGGAGACCGTGGTTCGCGCCGAGGGGCCCGTGACCGCGTTGCGGGTCTTCCGGATCATCACCGGGCTTGCGGGCACCAGACTTCGGGAGAGCGCCGCCAGGCACCTCGTTGAGGCGACCAAGTACGCGGTCCGCAGGAACATGCTGGCTGTGGAGAATCAGGTCGGGCGCCGCGGATACCTGGGGGCGACCCTGCACATGCCGGACGGCCCCTCCTGTGTACTGCGCACCCGAGGCCCTCGCGCACTCGACGAGATCCCCGATCGCGAGCTCGTGGCCGCGGCGAACCTTGCACAGGCGGCCTCCACCACCCTCGACCTCGAAGAGCTCGCGAAGCGGACCTCCCAGATCTTCGGCTACGAACGGTCTACGGCGCCGTTCAAGGAGTGCCTGTTCGACGCCCTACAGAAGCACGGCAGGTGACATATCCCCCATTTCGAACAAAATATCGATATTTCCAAGCTTTGCACCGTCGGCCGGTTCACTCCTCTTAAAATGTCGGCGCCTCTGGATAGCCTGCATCTGCATCATTGAACGGCCCCGAGGAGGATGCAGGCATGGCGATCACCGCCGAGGTGCTCGATCAACTACTGAGCGGCTTGAGCGACGAGGCCCGCGACATCGTCACCTCCGATGCGCGACGCCTTTTGGTGATCGCGGGAGCGGGTGCAGGTAAGACCGAGGCCATGGCTCGAAGGATCGCATGGTGGCACGGCCGGGACGGAATTCCCAAAGAGCAGATCGTCGCCTTCACCTTCACCGAGCAGGCCGCGGAAGAGATGAAGTTCCGGATCCGGAAGTACATCCAGGTGGTGGAAGAACCCGGCGTGGATCCGAGCCTGGGCGGCATGTACGTCGGCACGATCCACGGTTTCTGCCTGAACACGCTGCGGAAGACCTGGCCTGACGAATACCACAACGACGATGTGATCGACGATGTCGCTCGATACTCGCTCGTCCAGGAGGGCTACAACTTTCTGCTCGGGCTCAAGGCCTTGGAGAACGCGCTCAAGGAGACATCGGGAAGGTCGTACCAGTCCCGTGGGCAGACGATCAACCATTTCCTCAACGCCTACGATCTGCTGAACGAGTACGACCAACTCGACGTCGAACTCAGCGACGAGCCTCGGCCGCAGATCGGAGCCGAGCAGGAGTGGTGTCGGCAGGCTCGTCTTAGGACTCATGTCGGCGACGGTCCGGTGGCTCAGGCGTTCGCCACCGCCGCGGCCCGCTACTACGCCTACTTGCGTTGCAGGCACTTCCTGGACTTCAGCACCGCTCAGTCGGAGCTCACTCGCAGGCTCCGGTCCGACGAGTCGGCTCGCTCTCGGCTGCGCAGTTCGATCACCCACCTGGTCGTCGACGAAGTTCAGGACATCAACCCGGTTCAAGATGAGATCCGGAGAATGCTCGTCGATGAGACCGACGGATGGCTGACGGCCGTCGGTGACCATAGACAAGCGATCTACGGTTGGCGCGGCGGTCGTATCGACATCATGGCCGGCCTGTCCGCAGAACTCCGTCGTGCCGAAGACGGCGATGTCCTCGAGCTGACCGCCAATTACCGGTCCACTCCGAGGATCATCGACGTCTCCAACCGGTGGAACACCACCATCAACGTGCCGGGAGAAATGCCCAGCCCTGACATGACTCACGGCCGAGCTCAGCGCATAGACGCCGATCCATGTCATGTCGGGATCCTGGACTTCGGTGGTGAAGAACGTGCGGATGAAGCGCTGTGGATCGCCGAAACGGTCAAGGGGCTCGTCCCCAACGGGGAGTCCGGCGCTGCGCACGACACACCGGACGGCGAACGAGGAATCACCTACGCGGACATCGCCGTACTGGTCCGCACGACCACGGATGCACGCACTTACATGCAGGCTCTACGGAATGCAGGCGTCCCGGCGGTGGTGAAGGCGGGTCCAGATCTCTTCGCTCAGGCGGAGGTCCTCCTGTTCGCAGCGGCCTTGTCCCTGTCCGGTGGACGCGACACCTTCTACGGCGCGGACTGGAACCCACGGTCGCTGCCCAACCGCCTCGACACCGTGCTCGGCATCACGGACGCAGGTGTGCAGGGAACTGCTCAACGCGCCGTTCGCGCCGCATTCGCTGCGCTCTCTTCGGAAGGACTGCGCGTCGAGCCGGGCGCAGCCGACCGCGTGATCGCAGCCGCCGAGGCCATGAACGCTCGTCTCAACGGCAATGCCGTGGACCCATCGGTGGTCCGCACCGTCCGCACATCCGAACTCCGCCGATGGCTTTCAGGCCGTGACGAGGTGCGACGAGTCTTCCCGCAGACGATGCTGCAGTGGTTGATGGCGGAAGGCGGCGTGTCTGCCTGGGACTCGCCGGACAACCGAGCCGTCACCGCCATGTACCACTTGGGTCAGCTCAGCTCGCTCATTACGGGCATCGAAACACCCGGCTGGACGCGAGCGAAGTCCTATACTCACCAGATCACCAGCCTGCTCCTATGGGCCACGGAATCAGCGCGTCCGCAGGAGGCACCCCTCCTCGCCACACCGGACGCCGTGACCGTCACGACGATCCACAGCGTCAAGGGCCTCCAATATGCCGCGGTCTTCGTGGCGGACGTGTGCAGTTACCGGTTCCCCAGCAGCAACGCCAAGAAGAAGCCTTCGCTGCCCTTCGAGGGGGAGCTGGCCGAAGTGATCGCTGCGGAGAACCTGGCGGACAATGCCAACAACGACGACGAGAGGCGGCTGATGTACGTCGCCCTGACGCGCGCGGAGCGCTTCCTTTTCGTCTCCGCCTCGAAGCCGTCGAAGTTCTTCAAGGAGCTCACTTCGATCATCGCGGGCGCCGGTGGCACCGTCCAAAGCTCTGATGAATCCACAGCCCTTCCGGGCCTCCGTCTGCTGCCGAGTGAGCGGAGCAGAGAAGATCGACTGATCACCTCCTTCTCTGATCTGCGGTACTACCTGGAGTGTCCACACGACTTCTACCTTCGCAAGGTGCTCGGCTTCACGCCCACCGTCGACCAGGCGTTCGGCTACGGACGAGGCATCCACAACCTCATGCGCGCCGTCCATTCGAACCCTGCCTTCTGGGCCGGTCTCGCCACGGATCCTCCTGCACTCAAGCAGGCGGTCCAGGCGTTGATAGATCGGGGGCTCTTCTACCTGCGCCACACGACCGGCGAACCCGCCGCGAACATGCATCGGCGCGGTGTGGAGATCGTGACCGACTACGTCCGCACCTACGCCAAAGAGCTGGAGACGCTCTCCTTCGAGCCGGAACGGGAGTTCGAAGTGCTCGTGCCCGGCGAGAACGTCCTCATCGCCGGCGCCATCGACGTGGTCCGCCTCGACTCACCGCCCAGAGTCACGATCATCGACTTCAAATCAGGCGAGCGCGAGACCGACAAGCACGATGCGCTCGACGAGGATGAGATGCGCCTCCAGGTCTCGCTTTACGCCGTCGCCGCCCGCCAGGAGCTGGAGTACGAGCCCGAACGCGGTCTCGTCCGCTACCTGGGCGAGAGAGATCGCTCCCGCAAAGAGCTCGCAGTCCCCCTGGACGAGGAGACGATCTCCGACAGCATCGCCGCTGTGTCGTCGCTCGCAGGCGGCATCCAACGCCGCCAGTTTCGCATCGGTCCCCGCAAACCCGATAAGAACGGCGACCACCGCTGTACAACTTGCGATTGGTCTCGAATCTGTGGACTCAAGAACAGCACACCGCTCGGCGAATAAAGATGATGCGCAGGCGATAATTTCCACCTGCCTTCACCACAGCATGGCACACGACGGCCACAAGATCGCCTGCCGGAATGCCCTACAGTTCAAGAAATTGATAGGAGATATCTCGGCATCGTCTGATTAACTAAACCGATCGCAAGTTCGGTCGATTGTTTGCGTTTTGGGCCAGCAGTTGATCAGCAAGGGCCGCTTGGAGCTCGGCGATCTTGGTTTGCGCTTCTTCAAGTTGTTGTTCGAGATGAGGGGTGGAGTCCTGGACGGTGTGGGGGCTACGGATCTTGTCGAGGGCTTCAAGAGCCGTCTCGTCGGCGGTGGGGAGGGTGTGGAGGTAGCGCTCGGTGGTGGAGAGCTTGCGGTGGCCGAGGCGTTCCTTGACGACCTGGAGGTCGGCGCCGCCGGCCAGTAGCCAGGAGGCGTGGGCGTGACGGAGGTCGTGGATGCGGGGCTTGAAGTCCAGGCCAGCGGCTTCGCGGGCCGGGTACCAGCAGTGCTTGCGGAACCAGTTGGCGGAGAGGTGCGGGTCGGTATCGACGAGACGGGGCTTACGGGGGTTGTCCCTGCCCTTGGCACGGCGCTTGGCTCGGTAGTCGGCGTAGGCGCGGCGGCAGCGATCACACTTGCACTTGCCGAGGTTGTAGGCGGTGATGGTGCCGTGGGTGTAGGTGCGACCGTTGGGGGCGGTGAAGGTGAGGGAGGCCGGGTCGGCCAGTTCGAGCCGCGGCTTGGGCGGGTCCTCCCAGCGGCGGCTGAAGAAGAGGTCGTCGGGGCCGAGGTCCTCCGCCTCCGCGTAGGCCTTGAGCTTGGTGACGATCTGGGCACTGAGTTTGATGCGGCGCGAACGCTTGCCCTTGGGGTAGTCCTTGACCAGGAAGCGCTTGCCCTCAGGGTGGTGTTCGGGGACCAGTTCGACGACCGCGCGACTGACGGTGAGAATGCGGGTGGCGAAGTCGAGGTCCTTGACCCGCAGTTCGGTGAGTTCGCCCCAGCGCAGGCCGCTCTCGATGTCGGTCTCCACGAGGAGTTTCGCGACCGGGTCGGGCAGGGCGTTGTAGATGAGGCTGAACTGCTCGGCGGTGATGACCGCTCGGGGCTTTTCGGGAATGGGGTCGGTCTTCACCCCCCTGCTCGGGTGATTGACGATGACGTCGTCGTTCAGGGCGGTGGTGAAGACGGAATTGAGGATCGCCGTCTTGCAGTACTTGATGCGGTGGGCCGAGACGCCCTTCCTCTTGAGCTTGGTGATCCAGTCGCGGACGTGCTCCGAGGTGATCTCGCTCATCTTGAGGTTCGCGAAGTACGGCATGACGTGCGCGTTGATCGCGTACGTGTAGTCCTGGCGGGTGGTGGCCTCCATCCGATGGTTGGGCAGCCAGGTCTTCTCGACGTAGGCGTGGAAGGTCTGCCTGCCTCGGCGAGCGTCCCCCGGTTTGCCCGATATGACCCGCCCCTCCGCTTCACGTAATGCTCGTCGCGCTTCCTTTTTTGTGTCGTATATGCCAGCCGACTGCTGGCGCCCCTGGGCGTCCTTGTAGAGCGCCTGGTAGCGGGTCGCCGTCTTGTTCTTGTAGGTGCGGACGAAGCCCATGCCGATCACCTCAGCAGCTTGATCATCTATCACCCATCTATCACCGGACTCGGTGTAATCGGGTGATAGAAACTGTGACCGCCCGTCAGAGCGGCACCCCTTCCGACCTGCACCTTAGCTGAAAATATCCGAATTCCCAAACCCTCGAATTGGACGCAAATAAAAACTTCCAAACTGGCTACGCGGGTTCGATTCCCGTCGCCCGCTCCACCCCGAAGCCCAGGTCAACCCGCATGCGGGGACCTGGGCTTTCGATCTTCACCGGACCTACTTGCTCCTGCGCGCCCGATGATGGGCCCTTTCTCTCTCAACTCGCCGGACACCGATGTATCACCCAAACCATCTCCCCGGCCTTTGAGCTCCGCGAGGAAAGCATCAGCTTCGCCCGGGGTGAGGTGGAGGAGTGGCCCTTCTGGGTTCTTGGAGTCGCGGATGGCGATGGTGTCGCCCAGGTCGGCGAGTTCGATGCATTCGTTGCCGCCGCCGCTGTGGGTGCTCTTGCGCCAGGTGGGCTGGGCGGGGTCTGGCTGGTTGATCACCTGAGCTCCTTCACCGCCTCGGTGATCATGGTGTGGGAGTTGCGGACGGGGATCGCCGAGGCTCGTATGTGATCGAATGCCAGGGTATACCGGGTGGTATCGACTGGTTCTTCGATATAGAGGTCACCGTAGAGGCCTTCGGTGTAGGCGACGGGCGGGTCGGTGGGCTCGGGGAAGCTCAGCAGGACGAACATGCCTTCCAAGCCGGCATGGGCCCCGGCGTCGAAGCTGAGGATCTGCACGGTGATGTTGGGGCGCCGGCCGAGTTCGGCCAGATGTTCGAGTTGGGCGCGCATGACGTCTTGGCCGCCGATGCGGCGGCGGATGACCGCTTCGTCGATCACGGCCCAGATGGTGGGCGGGTCGGGTTGCTCCAGCAGAGTTTGGCGGGCGGTGCGGGCTTCGATACGGCGGTCGACTTCTTCGTCCGGGGCGTCGGGGCGGACGGCATGGATGACCGCGCGGGCGTAGTCGGGGGTCTGGAGCAGGCCAGGGACGAGTTGCGGGGCGAAGAAGCGAAGCTCGCGGGCGTCGGCCTCCAGTCCGATGTAGGAGCCGGTGAAGACGTCGTTGTAGGAGGACCACCAGCCGCGCTTACGAGCATCGCGGCCCAATTGGACCAGTTCGGGCCGGTCCTGTTCGGGCACCTCGTACAGGTCGAGCAGGAGGCGCAGGTCTCCGGCGCCGATGCTGGACTGGGCCTTCTCGATACGGATGACCTTGGACTTGGAAAAGCCCACCTGCTGCGCGACCTCTTCCTGCGACAGGCCACTCTCCTGCCGCAGAGCGCGCAATCTAGCGGCCAGTCTGCGGCGCAGGACGGTCGGACTGTTCACCGGGTCTCCCTTTCCGCGAAGTCGATCTCACCCAGTGTCGCGAACCCCTGACACGGATCGCAGGTGATGTCTAGATTGGGCAGTCTAATCTGCGACGTCGCAGATTAGGTCGACGCCAGTCGTTCGGTGCGGCACCCGCACGCCCCGAGCCCCTCACGAAGGGTGGTCCTACGATGACGGACCCACGACGAAGCCCGCACACCCACCGACGCCGCTTCCCCGGCACCTTCGAACAGGTGAGCGCCGCACGCCGGTTCATCGCCGCACACCTGAACGGCTGCCCACGGCTCGATGACGTCCTGCTCATGATCGGAGAGATCGCAGCCAACGCCGTCGAGCACACCGACACCGGCAACAACGGGTCCTTCGAGGTCACCCTGCTCCACGACGCCACCGGATGGCTGCGCATCGAAGTCCGCGACGACGGCTCACCCGTACGCCCGCAGATCTGCCCACTCGGCCACGTAGAAGATCGCGAAAGCGGCTACGGACTCCAGATCGTCGACACCCTCTCCGACAACTGGGGCCACAAAGACGAACTCCGCGGACACTTCGTCTTCTTCGAAGTCGCATGGGACTCCGAGACCTGAACACAGAGCCCCGCGCTCGACTACCCGGGCCGAACCCGTCTACCTGAAGCGGTCGGGACAGACCAGAGCCTCCATCTAACCCGCCCCGCTTCAATCTGGCGTGCGCATCGAGTAGTGGTTACCAGGTGCCAAGGGGCATGGCGTTCCAGGAGAGCCGTATGGCCGGCCGGGTTTGTAGCCACAACGGCTCATGCCGATCCTCGGTGAACCGTAGGGCCAGGCCCTCGCAGTCCTCGTGCTTTTCAACGGACACGCTTTCAAGCCTTCGAAGCCGCCCGATCGACACGACCTCGTCGCCGGCTTCGGCGATGGTCACGTATGCCTCGCCGGATGTGGGATCGAGAGAGAAGAGCACTTCCCGATTACCACGCTGAAGCCTGAAGGAGTGAAGTCCCACGGGCCAGTCCATGTCTTCGTACTCCGTGGCCGGGTCGTCCTCGAAGAGCCAGATCAAGTCCGCCAGTTCAGGGATCTCCATAGCCGGACGGTACGGCAAGCTCGCTCCCCCGCCTGGACTCCCCCGACAACCCGCAGCAAGATTGCTACGATGAACGTAGGGTCTCAACCTACGCTCATCGTTACAGTAGACCCCAGGGCTCTCTCGGGGGTGGGGACTTGCCGAACACGCCGAAGACGGCAGTGGGGTTGCCACCGAAGCTCGCCCGTCGACGTAACGCGGTGCTTCGCCCCCGAGACGCCGCCGATGTCTACGCGCACCCTCGTCCGGAGCTGGCACGGCTCGCACGTCGAGGTGCGTTGCGGCAGGTCGCGCACGGTTATTACGTCGTGGTGCCGCAGCGACGACTGGCCGACCCGCGTTGGCGGCCCGAACTGCACGCCACGGCGCTGGGCATCGCAGTCACCGACTACGGGATCGACGACGCGGCACTGATGGGAACCAGCGCCGCCCGGCATCACGGAGCGCTGCCGCGGGCGGTCGCGGTCGCGGTCGTCGCGATACCGCGACAGCGGGCCGCCTTGCGTCTGGACATCGGCCAAGTCACATTCGTCAAACGGAAAGTGGGGCGGCTCGATGTGGAGAGGTACGAGCACGACCTCGTCACCGGCTGGGTCACCACCGTGGAACAGACTCTTCTCGATGTGGCCGACCGGCCGGCACTCGGCGGGCTGACCGAGGACTCGGCCCGCGAGGTCGTCCGGGCCCTGGCGCTACGGGCCGACTGGGGCCGCGTCGCCGAACTCGCCCGCGAACAACGCAGACCACGTGCCCACCGCACCGCCCTCGAACTCAGCGAACAGGACCCGGATGCTCGACCCCGATGAGCTCGCCGATGTCGCCGACGCGTTCGGCGTGGACGACGCCCAGGTGCAACGCGACCATCTCATCAGTCACCTCATTCACGCACTGTCCATCCTTGAGGTCGACGGACTGCTGTTCTTCGGCGGAACGGCCCTCGCCCGCACCCACGTGCCCAACGGCCGGCTGTCCGAGGACATCGATCTCAGCGTCCCAGACCGCGCGACCGCCGCGAAGATCCTCCACAACGCGCTGCCGCGTGCGCTCCGCCGCGAATTCCCCACTCTCGGCTGGCAGGTGCCGCTGACCGCGATACGGGATACCGACCCGGCCCTCCTCGGAACCGACAACGGCATCCAGGTACGCATTCAACTCCTCTCGGCAGAGCACATGTTCAGATGGCCCGCCGAGACACGATCAATCGAGGTCCGCTACGCCGACGTTCCCGCCGCAGCCCTCCGCGTGCCGGCACTGCCCGCCTTCGTCGCCATGAAGACCACCGCCTGGGCCGATCGCCACGCCGAACGCGACCTCTACGACCTCAATGCCCTCGCCCGCCTCGGCGCCATCGACCGGCAAGCAGCCGACCTCGTCAAAGCCGCCACCGGCGTCCGCGTCGCGCCCCACATGTTCGACCGGCTTCCCGACGAACGGCAATGGAAAGATCAGCTCGCCCACCAGACCCGCGATCTCCCCAGCCCCGGAGACTGCCTGAACACAGTACGAACGGCATACGCCCGCATCATGCATTGGGAGTGACCAGAGGGTTTCCCAGCGCGGGCATGGTCCCGCTTCCGGCCTTATCTGTCGGCGTCCAGGCCGGCCGCCAGGTGACCGGGTTCGGCCGGGCTCGTGGTAAGTAAACCGCCGCGAAGGGTGACATGCCGTCTTTACGCTTCCGGTTGTGAGCAGTGACGACAACGACCCGCCGGAGGTGCACCCGGCCAAGGATGCACGGGGAGAGCGGGAACTGTGGCCGATGCGCCGGGCGCTGACCGTGGCGTTCACCGGGGCCGCACTGCTGCTGGTCGCCGCGTGGTTCCTGGT
The DNA here is from genome assembly GCF_003289645.1 of Actinomadura craniellae. Lineage (GTDB taxonomy): Bacteria > Actinomycetota > Actinomycetes > Streptosporangiales > Streptosporangiaceae > Actinomadura_D > Actinomadura_D craniellae. Next base: position 25,347 of record NZ_QLYX01000025.1, read on the forward strand.
GCCGCTGCTGGTCGGCTCACCGCCGCGTAAACAGACCGAGCTGGACACCGCCGCGCAACTGGATCTGCTCAAGCTCATCTTCGCCTTGGTCGCCGGCATCGGCGCGCTCGTCGCCCTGGTCACCACCTACCGGCGCCAGCGCATCGACGAGGTCAACGCCAAGCTCGCCCAGCGTGTCGCCCGCGACAACGCCCACGACGCCACCGAACGCCGCGTCACCGACCTGTACGGCCAGGCCGTCGAACAACTCGGCCACGACAAAGCGGCCGTCCGACTCGGCGGCCTGTACTCCCTCGAACGCCTCGCCCAAGACCACCCCCAACACCGCCAAACCGTGACCGACGTCGTCTGCGCCTACCTGCGCATGCCCTACCAACCACCCCCGCCGGCCCCCACCGACCCGCAACCAGCCGAACCCACCAGCGACGCCGACGGCAACGATCGGCAGGAACTCCAGGTCCGCCTCGCCGCGCAGGAACTCCTGTACCGCCACCTCACCACCCCGCCGGGCCACAGCCCCCCACTCACCTACTGGGACAACATCCGCATCAACCTCACCGGCGCGTACCTCATCAACTTCGACTTCACCCACTGCCGCACCACCAATGCCACCTTCACCCACGCCCACTTCACCGGGGACGCCAAGTTCGGTGGCGTGCAGTTCAACGGAGACGCCAGGTTCGACAGGGTGCGGTTCCGTGGGGACGCCGGGTTTGACGGTGCGCAATTCAACGGAGACACCTGGTTCGAGGCGGCGCAGTTCAACGGGAGCACCGGGTTCGGCGGGGTGCGGTTCGGCGGAGACGCCTGGTTCGAGGCGGCGCAGTTCAACGGATACGCCGGGTTCGGCGACGCGCGGTTCAGCGGATACGCCAGGTTCGTCAAGGCGCAGTTCGACGGGAACGCCAGGTTCGGCGACGCGCGATTCAAAGGGAACGCCGGGTTCGAAGCGGCACAGTTCACCGTGGGCGCCATGTTCGGCGGGGCGCGGTTCGGCAGGGACGCCAGGTTCGGCGAAGCTCAGTTCAGCAGATATGCCGGGTTCGGCGGGGTGCGGTTCGGCGGTTACACCGGGTTCGTCAAGGCGCAATTCAGCGGGTACACCGGGTTCGACGGTGCACAGTTCAACGCGGACACCGAATTCGCCGGTGCGCAGTTCGGTGGATACACCGGGTTCGACGGTGCGCAGTTCAGCGGGAACGTCGGGTTCAGCGAGGCGCAGTTCAACGGGAGCGCCAGGTTCGGCGAGGCACGGTTCAGGGTCGAGCCTGATTTCACCCAGGCCATGGCCAGCCATCCCGACGACAACCATGTATGGCCGGACCCATGGCACGCGGAACCGGTATCTCCCGAGAACACGACCGCCCGGCTCATCCGCCACGACTGACGGCAACACCCACGAACGTCACCCGACCCCATGGAACTGGCCGAACGAGCCGGTAGTGCCCCCTTCGAGTCCTGCCTGGACGACCCGCACTCCTACGCGCCGGTCCTCGGCCCGAAGGCCACCACCAGGTTCCGCAAGCTCACCGGGCGGTAAGGCGTCACAGGGGTGCTCCGGTCCGATGGCGGCACGCGCCGTAAGGGTTCAGCGCAGGCCGATGACCAGGTAGGCCGTGACGAACCCGAGCCCGTTGGCCGCCCAGTGCAGCGCCGCGGGGGCGAGCAGGCTGCCGCTGCGGCGTCGCAGCTCGCACAGGACCGTGCCGGCGAGGGTGGTGGCCGCCACCGCCGCCGCCACGGCGGCCAGCTTGCCGGGTGAACCCGCGCCGAAGGTCCGGGTGAAGAGCGGGTTGGCCGTGCTGAGGCCGGCGGCGGGCAGGAGGTGCCAGAGGCCGAAGAGCGCCGAGGACACCGCGGTCGCCCACGCCGTGCCGTGCTCGGATCGGACCAGGGCGTACAGCACGCCGCGGAAGGCCACCTCCTCCAGCAGGACGGTGCCCACGGGGATGCGCACCAGGACTTCGAAGGCCAGCCTGCCGGGGCCCGCGTCCCCGACCCGGCGGTCGAGGAAGAGGTCCCGGGTCGCGGGGAGCAGCGCGCACACCAGGTAGCAGACCGCCACCGCAACGATGAGGGGCAGCGCCCAGGCCAGCCCGCGGCGCACCGCGGCACGGCCGAGCCCGGCCTGCTCCCAGCCCAGGCCGGCCGACCTGAGCAGGACCAGCAGCGCTCCGGTCGTGACGAGCGAGGTGAGCACGTAGGCGGCGGGCAGCAGGTGGTTGTTCAGCACGTTGGCCAATGCCAGCACGGCGACGGTCGCCACCACCGCGGCGTGCGACGCGACAGGCATGACCGCCTCCAAGCTCGTCGGCCGTGGAACGGGGACGGCGGCTCCTCCCTCCCACGGCGGAACCGTCGTGGACCACCGCCCTACCCGGACGCGGCGACGCCAAGGGCGGAAGATCCATGCCACGGGAGCGGACGATCTTGGATCTCGGTGAACGGGTTCGGACAGACCTCAGGCCAGCGGTCCGGTGTGCGGGCTGATCCGGACGGCACCAGTAGCCGCTGGGGAAGCTACGGTCGCTCCGTGACGGCGTCCGCGATCTTCCGTAGGTGGGCGAACTGGCGGGCCCGCTCGGCGTTGTCGGTCGACACGGGCGACAGGTTCAGCTGGTCCACGCCTGCCGCGGCGTAGGCCGCCACCCGCTGCTCGATGTGGTCGGGTCCCCCGACGAGTGAGATGCGCTCGATGAGCGTGTCGGGGACGGCCGCGGCCGCCGCGTCCTTGGAGCCGCCGAGGTAGCGGTCCTGGATCTCGTTCGCAGCGGTGCCGAAGCCGAGGCGGGTGACCAGCTGGTGGTAGAAGTTCTTGCCGCGGGCGCCCATTCCGCCGAGGTAGAGGGCGAGGCTGGCGCGGACCTTGGCACGGGCCGCCTCGAGTGCGTGCTCGTCGCCGCTGAGGAAGAACTTGGCGTCCGCGATGACCCGGAGGTCGGGCAGGAGCGGGTCGCGCCTGGCACGGCCCTCCGCGAGCGGCTCGCCGAAGACCTCGCCGGCGAGCTCGGGGTGGTAGAAGATCGGCTGCCACGCCTCGAACAGTTCCGCGGCCAGGGCGATGTTCTTCGGCCCGAGGGCCGCGAGGGTCATCGGGATGTTCGGTCGTACCGGCTGGTTGATGAGCTTGAGTGACTTGCCGAGGCCGCTGCCGCCGCGCTCGGGTGTGAGCGGCACGTCGTAGTGGCGGCCGTGCAGTTCGACCTTCTCCCGGGCCCACACCTGCCGGCAGATCGCCACGACCTCCCGGGTGCGTCCGAGCGGCGCGTGGAACGGGACGCCGTGGAAGCCCTCGATGACCTGGGGGCCGCTCGACCCGATGCCGAGGGAGAACCGGCCGTCGGAGACGTGGTCGAGGCCCGCGGCCGTCATCGCGAGGAGCGCGGGCGTGCGCGAGTAGATGTTGAGGATCGAGGTGGCGAGCTCGACCCTGCTGGTCCGTGCGGCGATGTAGCCGAGGTGGCTGACGGCGTCGAAGGTGTACGCCTCGGGGACGGTGACGACGTCGAGGCCCGCGTCCTCCAGCGCCTGGAGCCCTTCGACCGACTGCTTGAAGCCGGCGGCGTACGGGATCGGCATTCCGAACTTCATCGGGCATCAACTTTCTGCAGAGCGGGGTCCCGTGGTGCGTCGGGTTCGCGCCGCCGGCCGGGAGGTGGGTTCGAGGCGGTCAGGTACGGCGCCTCGGCGCCGGGGCCGGGCCGGCCATGCCCGAGGCCCTCGAGCGTGGCCTGGTGGCAGGCGGGCTCGAGGGCGCCGGCGGCCGTCCGGCCGCCGCCCGGGCATCGGGGCTTACTTGACGGCGGGGGTGCAGCTCGCCGCGGCTTTGGTGAACCGGGTGTCGATGAGGTTCGCGGAGTCGAGCGGCTTGTCGTATTCCAGTTCGCCGCGCTTGAGGGCGAACGCCTGCAGGTCGTCCGCGAACTTCTCCGTTCCGTCCATCGTGAACGTCGGGTCGAAGACGAGGAGGGCCGAATCCTTGATCGTGGATTCCTTGACCTCCTCGGCGGCCGCGAGCAGGCGCACCGAGTTGGGGTTCTGGCGGTAGTCGCCGCTGAGGTGCTGCTTGGTGACCTTGCTGAGCACCTGGATGAACTTGACGGCGACCTCGGGCCGGTCGAGGAGCGTCCGGCCGGCCATGATGGCGGTGCCGGTCACGCCCGGCGCGTAGCCCGCGATCGGGACGAGGTCGGGGTCCTTGGCGGCCTCGACTTCGAGGGGGGCGGAGATCCAGGCGGCCGAGACCGCGCCGTTCGCGAGCGCGTTCAGCGCGTCGGGGCCGACCAGTGGCGCGGAGAGCTTGACGTCTTTGATGCCCAGACCCACCTTGCTCAGGGCGTTGTCGAGGATCAGGCCGCTCACGCCGGTGCCGCCGGTGGGGGTGCTGACGGTGGCGCCCTTGAGCTTGGAGAGGTCGGGTGAAGTGGCACTGCCGACGACGTTCTTGCGGGACCAGTAGCCGGGCACCGGGGTGCCGGCCGGGATCTGCTGCTGCTTGTCCATTGGCATGATCCAGCGGACGTTGACCCCGTCCTTCAGGGTGTTGAAGTGGGACGAGCTCAGCGAGGTCATCTGCGCGTCGAGCTGACCGCGGGCGACCAGTGGCAGCGACTCGGCGCTCGGGATCTTCTCGATCTTGACGTCGATGCCGGCGGCGCTGAACGCCCCGGTCTCGATTCCCAGCAGGAGCGGCGCGAACACGGCGAGCGGGGAGCTCATGCCGATCTTGATCGTGCCCTTGGTGTCAGCGGTCGGGCAGATCTCCGCCGCCGACTTCTTGTCCGCCCCACTGTCACCGGCCGGGGAGCCGCAGGCGGCCAGGGTGCCCGACAGCACCAGCAGTGCGGCAGCGGTGCCGGTCGCCGAACGGGCGGGAACTCGACGCATCGTGGCCCATCTCCTTGCTCATCAATCATTTCCTACAATGGAAGCTTGTTCCACTGGATGTAACTCTGTGACCGTGGTCACTGGTCTGTCAAGGCCTGTGCCGACATTCGGCCGCATTCACCCAAGAGGAGGTCACCCGTGAGCGACACCCACGACACCGCGCCCCCAGCCGCGACGACCGACGCCCGCGAAGCACCCGAGGTGCTCGTCGAGGACCGGGAAGGAGTGCTGGTCATCACCCTCAACCGGCCGCAGGCGAAGAACGCCATGACCCTGACCATGGCGCGGCTCATCGCGGCCGCCCTCGACCGGCTCGACGACGAACCGGCCCTGCGGCTCGCCGTGATCACCGGCGGCGGGGGCAGCTTCTGCGCGGGCATGGACCTCAAGGGCTTCCTCCGCGGCGAGCGACCGAGCATCCCGGGACGCGGCTTCGGCGGAGTGACGGAGGCACCGCCCCGCAAGCCGCTCATCGCCGCAGTGGAGGGCTGGGCGCTGGCCGGTGGCTTCGAGCTCGTGCTCGCCTGCGACCTGGTCGTCGCGGCGTCCACGGCACGGTTCGGCATCCCCGAGGTGAAGCGCGGCCTGGTCGCCGCGGCCGGTGGCCTGCACCGCCTGCCGGACCGGCTGCCCGAGGTCGTCGCCATGGAGCTGGCGCTGACCGGCGACCCGGTGGGCGCCGAGCGGCTGCACGCCCTCGGCCTGGTCAACACGCTGACGGACGAGGGAGGAGCACTCGACGCCGCCCTCGCCCTCGCCCGGACGATCGTCGCCAACGGGCCGCTGGCGGTCGCCACGAGCAAGCAGATCATCGTCGAGTCCCGCACCTGGCCCCGCGAGCAGCGGTTCACCCGCCAGCGGCCCTACGTCGACGAGGTGCTCGCCTCGAGCGACGCCCAGGAAGGCGCTCGCGCCTTCGCCGAGAAGCGGCCGGCCAACTGGACCGGCGGCTGAGCCCTAGGCTGCTGCCGTGGAGCTCCACCAGCTGCGGGCCTTCCTGAGCGTCCGCGACACCGGCAGCGCGACGGCCGCCGCCGCACGGCTCGGCGTCCGGCAGTCGACGGTGTCGGCCGCGATCCGCGCCCTGGAGCAGGAGCTCTCGGCACAGCTGTTCCACCGCGTCGGTCGCGGGATGTCACCGACGCCGGCGGGCCACGCACTGGTCGGGCCGGCCCGCCGGATCCTCCGCGACTGCGCGCAGGCCGGGGAGACCCTGGCCGCGGCCGGCCAGGGCGGCCGGCTGGAGCTCGCGGCCCTGTCGACCGTGGTCAGCGGCCCGTTCTCGGCGCTCGTCTCGGCGTGGCTCGGCGCCGCGCCGGGACGGGTGGTCCGGGTGCACGACCTCGACCGCGAGGACGCGGTGGCCGAGGTCCTGGCCGGAGGCACCGCGGAGATCGTCTGCACCCGGCTGCCCGTGCCCCCACCGGTGAACGGCGTGCTGACGGTGCTGCCGATCGGTTCGTGGGGGTGGCGGGTCGCCTTCCCCCCGCAGTCCGGAACCGTCCCGGACGGTGCGGTGACGATGCGGGAGCTGTCCGCCGTGCCGACCGTGCTCGTCGCGGCGGGCCGCGGCTCGGCCCTCGAGCGTGCCACGGCCCGGACTCCCCTGTCGGCCGCCGTGGTCGCCGACCAGCGCGAGGCCCGCACCTCGTTGATGCTGGCCGGGGTGGGCGCCACGATCGTCGGCCCTCGGCTCGCCGTGGACGCGGCGGCCGCCGGCGCGCACGTGCGACCGCTGGACCCGCCGTTCACCCAGTCGGTCGGGCTGGTCTTCGACCCGGCCCGCCTCTCACCGGCCGCCCAGGGGTTCGTCGCGGCCGCGGGCGAGCTCGACGAGGGCGGCGCCGGCGGGTGACAGCGCCTCCTCGCGCCAGACCAGGTGGGCGTCCCGCCACAGCGGCGGGTCGAGCGAGCGGAGCGCCGCCCAGGGCATGACGGCCCGCGCCGTGTCCCGGCCGGCGAACGTCGCGACCGTGCCGTCCCTGACCAGCTCCCACAGCATCGCCCGGTGGGCGCACTGGGCCCGGACCCGGCCCGCCATCGCCGCCACGGCCGTCGCGGCGGCGCTCGCGGGGTCGAGGTCCGCGGGAATCACCCCGAGGTCGAGGTCCGCGACCCGGGCCCGCGCGACCGGTTCCGCCAGCCCCGCGGCGAACTCCGGGCTCGCCACCAGCACGATCTCCTCGGTACCGAGGTCGCACCGGCCCCATCCCGGGTCCGGGGGCATGACGTCGACCACGCCCAGCTCGGCCTCGCCCGAGCGCACCAGGCCGAGGGCTCCGGCCGCGGTGCTCCCGTCCCGGACGTGGACCTCGAGTCCGGGATACCGCCCGCGAAGCGCCGCGACGAGCGGGGTCAGCGGGTGCACCGCGAGCGTGGTCGACGTCGCGACGACCAGCCGGCCGACCTCGAGAGCGGTCACCTGCCGGACCCGTTCCCTGGCGCCGTCGGCCTCGGCGATCACCTGGCGCGCCAGGCCGACCAGCCGCGCGCCGTCGGCCGTGGGCACGGCACGCCGCCCGGACCGGTCGAAGAGCCGGACGCCGAGTTCGTCCTCGAGCCGGCGCATCGCCAGGGAGAGCGACGGCTGGCTCACGAACAGCGCGTGTGCGGCCTGGGTCATGCCGCCCTCGTCGACGACCGCGACGAAGTAGCGCAGCGTCCGGAGGTCCATGGCTGCCCACCCTAGCCATAGGGAGGACCGATGGGACCTGCGAAAAAGAGGTCTTTGTACGTATGCCTCCCGCGGCGCGACAGTATGAACCGAGGCACCCGTACCACGCCACACGCTTGCAGAACACCGGAGCACCCATGACCGAACGTCACGTCACCGTCGAGCAGCAGGGCCGCGTCGGCCTGGTCTTCCTGGACCGCCCGGACCGGCGCAACTCCTACACCCCGCTGATGGCCCTCCAACTCCAGGAGGCGCTGGTCGACTTCGACGCCGACCCGGAGGTGTCGGTGATCGTGGTGAGCGGGCGCGGCAAGCACTTCGGCGTCGGCGCGGACCTGGACATGAACTGGCGCGACGAGAAGACCCACGGCGTCGAGACCCTGACCGAGCCGGAGAAGGCGCCGTGGAACCTGAACACGCCGATCGTCGCGGCCATCAACGGTGACGCCATCGGCGTGAGCCTCACCTGGGCGATGCAAGCCGACATCCGCGTCGTGGCCGACTCGGCCCGCCTGGCCTTCTCGTTCAACCGGGTCGGCATCATGCCCGACCGCGGCTCGACCTGGCTCCTCCCCCGGCTGGCGGGCTTCGGCGTCGCGATGGACCTACTGCTGACCGGCCGCACGATCGACGGCACCGAGTTCGAGCGCCGCGGCCTGGCGACCCACATCGCCACACCGGAGGACGTGCTCAAGGTCGCCGTCGAGCTCGCGACCGACATGGCCGAGCACTGCGCGCCGGTGTCGATGACCGCGACCAAGCGGCTCATGTACGAGTTCCTGGAGTCGACCGACCGGGTCGCGGCGTACAACCGCGAGCGCCGCACCCTGACCTGGATCCGCACCTGCGGCGAGACCCTGCGCGGCATCGCGGCCTTCAAGGAGAAGCGCGCACCCGAGTGGGGCACCACCAAGCACACCCGCATCCCGGCCGAGCTCCGATGAGGCCGGACATGACGGACCAGCCCGACCCGCAGGTCCCCGACCTGCGCCCCCTGCTCTCCCCCGCCACCGTCGCCGTCATCGGCGGTACGTCGCGGGAGACCGGCCTCGGCGCCCGTACCCTGCGGCACCTGCGCGCGGCGCGGTTCGGCGGCGAGGTGCTGACGCCCGACCCGCGGGACGGTCTCGACCGGGACGTGGACGTCGCGCTGCTCTGCGTGCCGGCCGCGGCCGCCCAGGAGGTGCTCGACCGGATCGACGGGCGGGCCACGTTCGCGGTCGTGTTCGCCTCCGGCTTCGAGGAGACCGGTGGCAGCCCGCTGACCACCACCAAGGGCACCATCGTCCTGGGCCCGAACACCGTCGGGCTCTACCACGCACCCGACCGGGCGCTGCTGACCTTCGCCCAGGCCTTCGACAGCCTCGTCGACTGCCGGCACGGGAGCGGCGCCTTCCTCGTCTCCCAGAGCGGCGCCTTCGGCGCCCGCGTCGTCACGGCGGCCGCCCGGTACGGCCTGCACCTCGACGGCTTCATCGGCAGCGGCAACGAGGTCCACCTGGACGCCTGCACCCTGGCCCGAGGCGTCCTCGCCGCGGCCGAGCCCCGGGTCCTGCTGCTCTACCTGGAGGGAATCCGCGACGCGGGCGCACTGCAGGCCCTGCTGGCCGACGCGGGGCGCCGCGGCGTGCCGGTCGTGTGCCTGCTCGGCGGCCTCTCCGCGGCCGGCGCCACCGCGGCCGCCTCCCACACCGCGGCGGTGAGCACGGACACCGCGGTGACCCGCGAACTGTTCGAGGCGTACGGCGCCACGCTCGTCGGCTCCGATCGCGAGCTCGTGCTCGCCGGGCTGGGCCTCTCCCTGATGGGCCGCGCGGCCGGGCGCCGTACCGGCATCGTGACGGGCTCCGGCGGAGCGGGCGTCGTCGCCGCCGACCTGCTCAGCAGCGTCGGCCTCGAGGTCCCGGTCCTCGGCTCCGACCTCCAGGAGCGGTTGATGGCGCACCTGCCGGACATCGCCTCCGCGCGCAACCCCGTCGACGTGACCGCGCAGACGATCGGCGACGACGCGACGCTCGAGAAGGTCTGCACGGCGCTGCGCGAGAGCGGCGAGGTCGATCTCGTCGTCGTGATCGGCCGCGAGAACCAGGCCGCCGCCGCGGGCGCGCACGCCGGCGCCGCGCCGCCCACGGTCGTCGCCACGCTCGACCGGGAGCCGGCCGTCGTCAGACCGCGCATCGAGGCCGGCGAGGTCGTCCTCCCCGACCTCGACTCGGCGTGCCGGGTCCTCGCGTCCTGCGCGCCACCGAGGTGGAGCGTCACCGCCGGTCCCGGCTCCCCCGGCTCCGACCCGACCGCGCCCGAAAGCCCCCGGCCCCCCGCCGGCCCCGGCTCCCTCGACTCCGACCCGACCGCGTCCGGGAGCCTCCGGCTCGTCGCCGGCGCCGGTGTGGAGGTGGCCGGCTGGGGCGCCGCGACCACGGTCGCCGAGGTGCTGGCCCACGGCGAGGATCTCGGCTGGCCGGTCGTCCTCAAGTCCGACGTCGCGGCCGGCGTCCACAAGGCGCGCGCCGGCGGGGTCCGGCTCGACGTCACCGCAGCCACCGCTCGCGAGGTCGCCACCGAGCTCCTCGCGAGCGGTGTCCCACTCATCGTGGCGCGCCAGCTCCGCGCGTCGATGGAGCTGTTCGCCGGCGTCCGGCGCGACCCCCAATGGGGACTGGTCGTCTCGGCGGGCCTCGGCGGCGCCCACGTCGAGCTGCTGGACCGTACGGTCGCCATGCCGGCGACCCTCGGAGCCGGGCACTTCACCCGGCGGCTCGCGGCCGAGCTGTTCGACCGCGTGCCGGGACGGTACGACGGGCTGGCGGCGGAGCTCGCCGCGGCGGCGTTCGCCCTCGCCGACCTCGCCGACCGCACCGGTGCCGCGCTCGTCGAGTGCAACCCGCTCGGGGTCGTCGACGGCCGGATCGTCGCCCTCGACGCCAGGGTCGTGCGATGAGCGCCGCGCTGCAGCTCGAGGAGCTGCTGCGGCAGGTGCTGCCGGCACGCTGGACCGAGCTGGTCGACAGCGACGACCGCGCGGGCCTGGCCGACCACCTCGCCGGCCTCGACGCCGGCCTGACCGCCGATCTCGTCCGCACCGTCGCGGCCGACGGCTGGCTCGTCCCGGAGTGGCCGACCCACCTGGGCGGACGCGCGCTGTCCGCCGACGAGACGGTCGACGTCCGCCGGACCCTCGCCCGCTGGCGGGTGGGCACGGTGGAGAGCGCCATCGGCACCGGCTGGGTCGGGCCCGCGATCCTCAAGTTCGCCGGCGACGACGTCGCCGCCGAACTGCTCCCCCCGATCGCCCGCAACGACGTGCTCTGGTGCCAGCTGTTCAGCGAGCCGGAGGCCGGTTCCGACCTGGCCTCGGTCCGGACCCGCGCCCGCCGCGACGGCGACCGGTGGCACCTCACCGGCCGCAAGACCTGGACCAGCCGCGCCGACCGGGCCGGCTGGGGCCTCGCGGTCGCCCGCACCGACATCGACGTGCCCAAGCACGCCGGCCTGACCTGCTTCCTCGTGGACCTCTCGACGCCCGGCGTCCAGGTCCGGCCGATCCTCCAGATGACCGGCGACGCAGAGTTCTTCGAGGTCACCCTCGACGACGTCGCGGTGCCCGACCGGTACCGCCTCGGTGCGACCGGCCAGGGCTGGGAGGTCGTGCGCACGGTGCTCCAGTTCGAGCGCATGGCCGGCTCGGGGGCGGGCGCCGCCACCCCCGGCTCCGTCGTCGGCCGCACCGTCGGCGAGCTCGTCGCCGAACGCCTGCCAGGAGCCGACCCCGTCCAGGCCGACGCGATCGTGCGGCTGTACGTCGAGGCCCAGGCGATCGCGCTGAACAACCGGCGCAACGCCCTGCACCGTTCGGAAGGGCTGCCTCCGGTGGCGAACGGCACGCCGTACAACAAGGTCCTGCAGGCCGAGCACACCAAGCGCCTCCAGCGCGGCGTCCTCGGCGGCGCCGGCCTCGGCACGGTCGCCCACGCCCCCGGCGACCGCGCCCGCGCCTACGACGCCTGGGCCTTCCTGCGGGTGCAACCGAAGACCATCGCCGGCGGCACCTCGGAGGTGCTCCGCGACCAGATCGCCGAGCGCGCCCTCGGCATGCCGCGCGGAGCGGACCCGAGCAAGACCGTCTCCTGGCGCGAGTTCACCGGCTCCCGGGGAGGGAACGCATGAAGCTGGCGTCCACCGAGCAGGCGGATTTCGCCGGGAGCGTCAGCGCCCTGCTGCGCAAGCGCGACCCGCTGGAGCGGATGCGCCACGCGCCGGGGCCCCGGAGGTTCGACGCGGGGCTCTGGTCCGAGCTGGTGGCCAACGGGCTCCTCGAACCGGCCGAGGCCGGTGACGTGGTCACCGCGTGCCTGGTCGCCGAGGCCCTGGGCCGGGCCGCCGCCCCCCTGCCGTTCCTGAGCGCTTCGGCCGCGGGTGCCCTCGTCGTGGCGGCCGGTGGCGAGGTCACCGGCCTGGCGACGTACGGGCTGCTGGCCGAGGACGGCACCTGGTCCGCCCCCGCGCTCGAGATCCGCGACGGCCTGGTCCACGGCACCCTTCCGTTCGTGCCGGACGCGGACGTCGCCGAGGTCGTCGTGGCGGCCGTGCGGGCGCCGGAGGGCCGCCGGCTCGCGCTGGTCCGGACGAGCGACACCACCGTCGACCTGCTGGAGAACCTCGACGCCACCCAACCGCTCGCCCGGGTGGTCTGCCGGGCCTCCCCCGCCACCCTGCTGCCGGCCGGCGGCGACGCCCTGACCGCCGCGATCGGGGAGGCGCGCCTGCTCGCGCTGGCCCTGCACAGCGCGACGCTGCTGGGACTGGCGACCTGGCTGCTCGACACCACCGTCGAGTACGCCGGCCAGCGGGTCCAGTTCGGCCTGCCGATCGCCGCCCGGCAGGCCGTCAAGCACCGGTGCGCGAACATGCTGGTCCAGGTCGAGTCCATCCGTTCGATGGTGCTCGAGCTGGCCGACGCCCTTGCGGCCGGCGCCGATGACCGCGCCCTCGTCGCCGCGACCACGATGGCCTGGACGACGGAGGCAGCCGAGGAGGTCGCCGGCGGAGCCTTCCAGTTGCACGGCGGCATCGGCTTCACCTGGGAGCACGACCTGCACCACTACTTCAAGCGCTGCACCGTCGGCGCCCTGCTGCTGGGCACGGCCGGCCACCACCGCGCGCAGGTCGCGGCCGCACTCACCGCCTGACCTGCAATTCAATTCGACTGAGTAAAACCCTGGTAGGCTCCAGTGGAATTCTGCCCCGGAGACTCAGGAGGCCGAGCGGTGGCCGAGGGTTCGATCGCACGGACGCTGCGAGTACTCGAGGCGGTCTGCGACCACGGTCCGGAGACCCTCAAAGCGCTCAGCGAGCGCACCGAGCTGGCGCCGCCCACGCTGCTGCGGATCCTGCGCCTGATGGCGGACGAGGGCTACGTCGTGCAGCAGGCCGACCGGACCTGGCGCGGGACGATGCTGGTCTGGCGGCTCGGCTGCGCGGTCAACACGTCGGTCGGTCTCCTGGCCATCTCCCGCGAGCACACCGACCGGCTGACCGCCGAGCTGGACGAGACCTCGGTGTACGCCGTCTACGAGCAGGGCGCGGTGACCTACGCGGCCCACTCGGAGCCGATCAAGCCGGTCCGGGCGCACGTGCGCCTCGGTCAGCGCTACCGGCTCCTCGCGGTCACCACCGGCCAGGCCGTGCTGGCCCAGCTCGACGAGCCGTCCGTCGAGCAGGCCCTGGCCGAGCAGGCCGCGAGCGGCGACCCCCGCGACCCCGAGCAGGTCGAGACCATGCTGGCCGAGATCCGGCGGCGCGGCTACGCGGCCGGCCCCGGGGTGCGCTGGCCCGAACTGTGGGGGTGCGCCGCACCCGTCTTCGACGCCACCGGGGACGTCGTGGGCGCCCTCGGCGTGTCCATCCCGACCGCGCGCGCCGAGGAGATCAGCGACCAGGTCACCGCCGGCGTGCTGCAGGAGGCGGAGGCCATGAGCACCCGCCTCGGCCGGCCGGCCGTCGTCCGGGAGGTCTGACCGGACCGGGCGGTGATCGCGGCGCGCAACGCGCCGGCCCGCCCGTCGTCGTCCGGGAGGTCCGACCGGGCCGCACGAAAGCCCTGCCGCACCGTCCCCGGACGGTACGACAGGGCTTTCCTGTGGGGCCCTGGTCGAATCAGGTCAGCCGGAGCGTCCGGGCGATGATGCCCTTCATCACCTCGCTGGTCCCGCCGTAGATGCGGGCGACCCGCGCGTCGGCGTACAACCGGCAGATGTCCTGCTCCCGGACGTAGCCGTAGCCGCCGTGCAACTGGAGGCAGGCATCGACCACCCGGCCGTGGAGCTCGGTGCAGAACAGTTTGGCCTGGGCCGCCGCCGCCGGGGCGAGCTCGCGCCGCTCGTGCCGGGCCATGGCCTGGTCGACCAGTGCCTGGCCCGCCGCGATCTGCGTCGCCTGCTCGGCGAGGACGAACTTGGTGTTCTGGAACCCGCCGAGCCGCTGGCCGAACACCTCCCGGTCGCGGACGTAGTCGCAGGTCAGATCCAGCGCCGCGACGGACTGGGCCTGCGAGTTGACCGCGATGGACAGCCGCTCCTGGGCCAGGTGGGAGGACAGGTAGCGGAACGCCTGGCCCTCCTCACCCAGCACGTTGGCCGCGGGTATGCGCACGTCGTCGAAGAAGAGCTCGGTCGTGTCCTGCGCCTTGAGGCCGAGCTTGTCGAGCATGGCGCCGCGGGTGAAGCCCGGCATGCCCGCCTCGATCACGACGATGGTCAGCCCGGCGCGGCGGTCGTCGTCGGACGACGAGGAGCGGGCGACCACGAGGACCAGGTCCGACTGCGCACCACCGGTGATGAAGGTCTTCGCACCGTTGAGGATCCAGTCGGACCCGGCACGGCGCAGCGTGGTGCGCATACCGGCCAGGTCGGAGCCCGTGCCCGGCTCGGTCATGGCGATCGACGTCATCAGCTCGCCGCTCGCCATCCCGGGGAGCCAGCGGCGTTTCTGCTCGTCGGTCGCGAGGGACAGCACGTACGGCGTGACCACGTCGGTGTGCACGCGCAGGGAGCCCAGGGTCACCCGTTCGTAGGCGACCTGCTCGGTCACGACGCAGTTGAAGAGGAAGCCGTCCTGGCCGCCGCCGCCGTACTCCTCCGGGATCTGCAGGCCGGCCAGGCCGAGCTTCCCGGCGGACCGGTAGACGTCCCGGCCCACCATCCCCGCGGCCTCGAACTCGGCGACGCGCGGTGCCACCTCGTTGCGCAGGAAGGCACCGACCATGGCGCCGAAGTCCCGGTGCTCGGCACCGTAGACCGTGCGGTCCAGTTGGGGTCGCAGGGACACGTCACTTCCTCCGCTGGCTGCCGCTGACGCCGAGCACCTGGGCGCCGAGCACGTTGCGCATCACCTCGGGCGTCCCGCCGCCCATCGCGAGGCCGCGCCCGTCGCGGAAGTAGCGCTCCACCGGCCAGCGGCGCGAGTAGCCGCGGGCGCCGTGGATGCCGATGGCCGTGTTGGTGACCCGCTGCACCATCTCGCTGCTGTGGAGCTTGGCCATGAGGGTCTCCGTCTGGTCCGGGAAGCCCCCGTCCCCGCTGCGGGCGGCCCGCCACAGCAACATCCGCGAGACGTGCACGTCCAGCGCCATGTCGGCGACTTTCCACTGCAGTCCCTGGAACTCCGCGAGCGAGCGACCGAACTGGTGGCGGGCGTTGAGGTGGCCGACGCTCGCGTCGAGGGCGGCCTGGCCGAGCCCCGTGCACATGGCGGCGTTGCCGCACCGCTCGGGGTTGAACTGGTTGACCAGGATGCCGGTGCCCTTCTTGGAGTGCTCCTCGGGCAGGACCAGGACGTCCTCCGGGTCGATGCGCACGTCGTCGAAGTGCACCAGGCACTCGGCGACGCCCCGGATCCCCATCTTCGGGTCGATGTGGAACTCGCCCATCCCGTCGGGCCGCCCGGTGAGCACCACGGCACCGATGCCGTAGGGGCCGGCGGTACCGGCCAGGCGGGCGAACACGATGATGGTGTCGGCGACGTGACCACCGGTGATCCAGCACTTGGTGCCGGTCAGCCGGAACCCGTCACCGTCCGGGGTCAGGGTGGCCCGCAGGTCGGTGCCGGCGCTGCCGGCGGCCGGCTCGCTCATGGCGATCGCGAAGTGGTTCGTGCCGGCGGCCACCCCGGGGAGCAGGCGGTTCTTCATCTCCTCGGTGCCGAGCACGTTGATCGCGCGCCACGGGCCGTTCAGGAACGGCTGGACCGACATCGCGGTGCTCAGGCAGGCGCGCGCCAGCTCCTCGACCACGATGCATCCCTCGAGCAGGCTCTCGCCCTGGCCGCCGTACTGCCGCGGGATCGTGAGCCCGACGAGCCCGGTCTCGAGGACGGCCTCGAAGGTCCTGCGCGGGAACTCCTCGGTCTCGTCCCAGTGGGCGGCCATGGGGCGGAGCTCGCGGACGGCCACCTCGCGGGCCAGTTCCCGGATCTCGCGCTGCCGTGGCGTGAGCTCCGCCCACATGCCGTCGTACGTCGGCTCCGGGTCGAGCGCGGCCGGCTCCCAGACGTCGCGGGCGACGTCGAACATCGGCTCCTGGCCCGGCACGTCGGCTGTGGGGGTCGTGGTGTCGACGCTCATGGAGGGTTGCCTTTCAGCGGGAAGGGGCGAGGACTCGGTCCGTGTCATCGGGGGGCCATCCGGATGGCGCCGTCGAGCCGGATCGTCTCGCCGTTGAGCATGGGGTTGGCGATGACGTGGGCGGCCAGGAAGGCGAACTCCGCGGAGTCGCCCAGGCGCGCCGGGTGCGGGATCGAGGCGGCCAGGCGGTCCCGGACCTCCTCCGGCACGCGGGAGAGGATCGGGGTGTCGAACAGGCCCGGTGCGATCGTGTTGACGCGGACGTGGTTCCGGGCCAGGTCGCGGGCCGCGACGATGGTCATGCCGACCACGCCGGCCTTGGACGCGGCGTACGGCAGCTGCCCGATCTGCCCCTCCCAGGCCGCGACCGAAGCGGTGAGCACGCACACGCCGCGCTCGCCGTCGGGCAGGTCGTCGAGGGCGACCATCGCCGCGGCCGCGTGGCGCAGCACGTTGAAGGTCCCGATCAGGTTGGTCTGGATCACGCCCTGGAACTGCTCCATGGAGCCTGGCGTGCCGTCCTTCTCGACCACCCGGACGGGCCCGCCCCGGCCGGCGCAGTGTACGAGCGCGCGGAGCTCACCGAGTTCGGTCGCGGCCCGCACGGCCGCGTCGACCTGGTCGGAGTCCGTCACGTCGGCCGCGGCGAACCGCACCTGTCCCGCGGCGGTCTCGCCGAGTTCCTTGGCGACGGACTCGCCGTCGCTGGTCTCCAGGTCGAGGAGGACGACGTGCGCTCCGTCGGTGACCAGCCGCCGTGCGGTCGCCCGGCCCAGGCCGGACGCCGCCCCGGTGACGAGTGCCACCTTGCCCCGGATGTCCATTCGTTGTGCCTTTCGTGTCGTCGGGGGCGTGCGCCGTCAGGCGATCCGTTCGAGGACGGTCGCGTTCGCGAGGCCGCCGGCTTCGCACATGGTCTGGAGACCGCGGGTGCCACCGGTCTGCTCCAGGTGGTTGAGGAGGGTGACGAAGATGCGGCACCCGCTCGCGCCGAGCGGGTGGCCGAGCGCGATCGCGCCGCCGCGCGGGTTCAGGCGGTCGAGGTCGGCTCCGAGTTCCTTGGCCCAGGCGAGCGGGACGGAGGCGAACGCCTCGTTGACCTCGAAGGCGTCGAAGTCGTCGAGCCCGAGGCCGGTGCGTTCCAGGACCCGCCGGGTCGCCGGGATCGGGCCGGTCAGCATCATCTCGGGGTCCTCGCCGACGACGGACGAGCCGGTGATCCGTGCCCGCGGGGTGAGGCCGAGTCGCTCGGCCTGCTCCGCGCTCATCAGCAGCACGGCCGCCGCTCCGTCGGTGAGCTGGGAGCTGTTCCCGGCGGTGACCGACCAGGTGCGTCCCGGCAGGAGGTCGGCGTAGTCCGGGGACTCGAAGACGGCCCTGAGCCCGGCGAGGCCCTCGACCGTGGTGGTCGGGCGGATGGTCTCGTCGGCGGTCACCTTGGTGCCGTCGGGAAGGGTGATCGGGACGATCTCGTCGTCGAAGCGGCCGGACTCGGCGGTGGCCTGGGCCCGCTGGTGGGAGGCCGCGGCGAGCCGGTCCTGCTCCTCGCGGGTGATGCCCCAGGTCTCGGCGACCCGTTCGGCGGCGACGCCCTGCGGGACCAGGCGGAAGCGCCCGGCGACGCCGGGACCCCAGGGGTCCTGCTCGATGCGGGCGATCCCCATCGGGACACGGCTCATCGACTCGACCCCCGCGGCGATGACGACGTCGTGCATGCCCGTCGCAATGCCCTGGGCGGCGAACTCGATCGCCTGCTGCCCCGAGCCGCACTTGCGCTCGACGGTGGTGGACGGGACGTGGACGGGGAAGCCCGCGGAGAGCCAGGCCATCCGGCCGGGTGTCGCGGACTGCTCACCGGCCTGGCTGACGCAGCCCACGATGACGTCGCCGACGATGCCCGGGTCGATGGACGTCCGCGCGACGAGGTGGGTGAGGGTCTGGGCGAGGAGTTCGACGGGGTGGAGGCCGCTCAGCGCGCCCCCTGGTTTGCCCTTGCCCATCGGGGTGCGGCACCCGTCGACGATGACGACCTCACGAAGCTCGGCCATGACTCACGCCTCCCCTCCGCCGGCGGCGGCCCTGCGCGCCGGACGCTGGTCGAAGGAGCGCCCGAGCAGTTCGGAGGCGATGCGGGTGCGCTGGATGTTGGGGGTGCCGCCGGCGAGCGCCCAGCCGTGCGCGTCCCGGTGCATCCGCTCCAGGCCGTACTCCTCGGTGTAACCGTTCGCGCCGTGCAGCATCATCGCCATGTCGGTGACCCGCTTGGCCATCTCGTTGGCGGCGAGCTTGGCGAGCGAGACGTGCAGGGTGCTCGGGGTGCCGGCGTCGAGCCCGGCCACCGCGCGGTCGCGGAGCATGCGCGCCGACTCGACGTCCAGGAGCATGTCCGCGAGGCTGACCTGGACGGCCTGGAACTCCGCGATGGGCCGGCCGAACTGCTCGCGCTGCTGGACGTAGGCGATGGTCTTGTCCAGGGCGGCCTGCCCCAGGGCGAGGCTCATCGTGGTGTTGCCCAGCCGTTCGATGGAGAACATCGAGAAGAGGGCGCGGAAGCCGTCGGGGGGCCGGACGACGATGTTCTCGACCGGGACCTCCACGTCGTCGAGGATCACGTCCGCGGACGGCAGGCCCCGGAAGCCCATCAGCCGCTCGCGGGCCCCGAACGAGACGCCCTTGCGGTCGGCCTCGACGATCACGGCTCCGATGCCCTTGGCGCCCGGGGTGTCGTTCATCCGGCAGTAGACGAGGTAGCGGTCCGCGTCCCCGCCGTTGGAGATCCAGCGCTTCAGGCCGCGCACCACGACGGTGTCGCCCCTGATCTCCGCGCGGGTGACCATGTCGGTGGCGGCCGATCCGGCGTCCGGCTCGGAGATGCCGATGGCCATCGCGTTGTCGCCGCTGATCACCCCGGGCAGGAACCGCCGCTTCTGGTCTTCGGTGCCGAGCCGCACCAGGTGCTGCGCCGGTCCGACGTTGGCCTCGAAGACCTGGAAGGCCGCCGGTGGCCAGACCTTCGCCAGTTCCTCGACCACGGTCAGGGCTTCGGCGAACGTTCCTCCGGCGCCGCCGTACTCCTCGGGGAGAGCGATGCCCAGCCAGCCGAGGGACCCCAGGTAGCGCCGTTCGTCATGCGTGATGGCGGTCCGGTCGCGGTCCCACTGTTCGGCGTGCGGCGCGTAGCGTTTCTCCGCGACCTGGCGGGCTATCTCCCGCAGTTCGGACACTTCGGTCGGCTGGGCGGCGGGGCCCGGGTCGGCCGGCCGCGGCTCGGGTGGTGTGGTCATGCGCTGTGCTGCTCCCGTCTGTGGGGAGTGCAGGTCTTCCCGGCGCTCGCCGTCAAGCATCGTCGAGCGCGGGCGGGTCCTGCGTGATGGATGGATGTGCGGTGCGACGGTGGTCCGGGTCAGCGGCTCTGGGCGTACTCGCTGTCCGCCCAGTGCGCCACGCGGGAGCCGAGCAGCCCGACCAGCCCGCTGAACAGGACACCGACGATCGAGATGGTCACGATGCCGACGTACATCCGGTCGGGGACGAAGATCTGCCAGGCATGCCAGGTGTAGTAACCGAGTCCTTCACGGGCGTTGACGAACTCGACGGCGATGACCAGCAGCATGGAGATGCCCGAGGCGAGCTTGAGGCTGGAGACGATCTGCGGCGTGATCGCCGGGACGATCATCCAGCGGAACCGCTGGCTGGGCGACAGGCCGTAGGACCGCGCGATCTCGTGGAACGGGGTGGGGATCAGCATCGCGGCGGACAGCGTCGTGAAGGCGACGATGTAGAACGTGCCGAGGGAGATGAAGACCAGCTTCGGTATCTCGCCGAGCCCGAAGAGCAGCAGGAACAGCGGCAGCAGCGCGAGCTTCGGAATGACGTAGAGCGCGCGGATGATGGGCTCGAGCATCCAGCGCAGGATCTTCACCTGGCTCATCAGGAGGCCGATGAATATTCCGGCCAGCGATCCGATGATGTAGCCCGCCAGCAGCCGGACGATGGTGATCTTGAACTCGGACCAGAGCATTCCGCTCTGCAGGTCCTCCTGAGCCTTCGCCGCCACCGCACTCGGCTGGCTGAAGAAGCGGGCGTCGATCCAGCCTGACCGGGCCGAGATCTCCCAGGCGACGAGCATGCCGACCGGGATCACGAGGCCGAGCACGAGCCGCAGGACGCCGTCGCGCCTCGCCTGGTGCGCCGTCGATCGCTGCTTGGGGTCGGGCCGGCGCTCGACCCAGCCGCCCTCGTCTTGGGAGACGCTCCGGTCCATCTGCACGGTCATTGGACGACCTCCTCGACGTCACCTTTGAGGTCGGCCCAGAGGTCCTCCTCGAGCCGGCTGAATTCCGGGTCCTTCCTCAGCTCCGCCGTCCGCGGGCGCGCGAACGGGACGTCGACGATGCGCCGTATGCGTCCCGGGCGGGCCGACATCAGGGCGATCCGGTCGGAGAGGAGGATCGCCTCGTCGAGGTTGTGGGTGACGAAGAAGACCGTGTGGTTGTGCTCGCGGACGATGGCGAGGAGTTCCTCCTGGAGCACCTTGCGCAGTTGCGCGTCGAGCGCCGCGAAGGGCTCGTCCATCAGCAGGATCTCGGGCTCGACGACGAACGCGCGCGCCAGGGCGACGCGCTGTTTCATGCCACCGGACAGGTTGCCCGGAAGCGCCTTCTCGAACCCGGTGAGGCCGACCCGCTCGATCCACTCCTGCGCGCGACGGCGCGCTTCGGAGCGGTCCACACCGGCGGCGTCGAGCCCCAGGCGCACGTTCGCCTCGACCGTGTGCCAGGGAAAGATCGAGTACTCCTGGAACACCGGGGCGACGAGCGGCCGGTCCCGGTGCTGGTGGTGGATCCGGACGACTCCGTCCGTGGGCTTCTGCAGCCCCGCGAGTACCCGCAGCAGCGTCGACTTCCCGCAACCCGACGGGCCGACGACCGAAAGGAACTCGCCGCGCCCGACGGTCAGGTCGACGTCGTCGAGGGCGACGACGTCTTCCCGGCGGCGACGGCGGTACCGGTAGGACACCCCCTCGACGCGGATCTTGTCAGTGATCGGCGCAACGTCGCCCGTCAGGGGCGACTCCGAGCGCACGGCCTCAGTCATCTGGCCCCTCTCGGCATCGTCACGGTCAAACCTTCCGATTCGATTCAATGGAATTCAATTCACCTGGTATGAATCATCCGAGTGATCCGAGACTATGTCAAGGGTCGCAACCCGACGGAGAGGAACGACCATGCGCCTGTGCGCCAACTGGCTCCCGCTTTCCCCCGGCCTGACCCGGGAGGTCGCCGCCCGGTGCGAGGCGGCCGGCCTGTGGGGCATCGGGATCGGCGACTCCCCCAACTACGGCGAGCTCTACTCCGCCTGCACCGACGCGCTCGGCGCGACGTCCTCGCTGGTCGTGAGCACCAGCGTGACCAACCCCGTGACCCGGCACTGGTCGGTGCACGCCAGCGCCGTGCGCGCCCTGACCTCCGCCCACCCCGGCCGGTTCCGCCTGGGGTTCGGCCGAGGAGACTCGGCCGTGCACACCTTCGGCCTCCGGCCCGCGCCCCTGGCCGACCTCGAGCGCTTCGGGCGTTCGGTGGCGGACTCCGCGCGGGCGGCCGGCGTCGACCCCTTCCTGCTCGTCGCGGCCAGCGGCCCCGCGACCGCGCGCGTCGCCGGGCGCGTGGCCGACGGCGTCATCGCCGGCGTCGGCGGGGACCCCGTCGCGCTCCGCACGATCCGCGAGCGCGCGCACGCCGCCCGCGACGACGCTCCTTTCGAGGTCTGGGCATCGGTGCGGATCGCCATCGGACGGGACGACGACGAGGTGCGCGACCTGCGGCGACGCCTCGTCCCGCGCGCGGTGAGCGCGTCACACTTCGCCTTCGCGTCGACCTTCGAGGGCAAGAACGTGCCCGCGGAGTACGCCGGCGTGCTGGCCGAGCGCTACGCGACCTACGACTACGGCTCGCACGGCCGCTCCGGAGCGACCTCGAACGCGACGATGTTCTCGGACCGGCCCGACATCGAGGACTACCTGCTCGACCGCTTCGCCGTCGTGGGACGCGCGGACGACTGCCGGGCCCGGCTGGCGGAGCTCTCGACGCACGTCGACGGCATCTACCTGTCGCTGCTCTTCGAAGACGCCCTCCCCCAGATCGACCGGATCGGTGCGATGCTCGCATAGGCAGGGGACTCCCCCGGGTTCGGCACCAGGTCTTGGTCTTCGAGCGCCGCGGCGCCCTTGAATGACGGCGTGAAGCAGCAGAGCAGTCCCGGCGACGAGGTCCGACTCGCCTTCGAGGGTTCCGTGGCCACCATCACGATCGACCGCCCGGCCGTCCGCAACGCGATGAACCGGGATACCTGGACCGTCCTGGCCGACCACCTGGGAACGGTCACCCGGTCAGAGGCGCGCGTGCTGGTGCTCACCGGAACGGGCGGCCACTTCTGCGCGGGAGCCGACACCTCGGCGCGGCGGCGCACCGACCTCCACCCCCTGGACCGCCTCGGCCACGTCACCGCACCGCTGGTCGCCCTGCAAGAGCTACCGCTCCCGGTCGTGGCGAAGGTCGACGGTCCCGCCGTGGGCGCCGGCCTGAGCCTGGCGCTGTCGGCCGACCTCGTCGTGGCCACGACCCGGGCCCGGTTCGGGACCGCGTTCTCGCGCCGCGGGCTCTCGCTCGACACCGGGTCGTCGTGGCTGCTTCCCCGGGTCGTCGGCCTGCAGACGGCCAAGCGGCTCGCCTACCTGGCCGAGACGCTCGACGCGGCGGAAGCCCACCGGCTCGGCCTGGTGACCTGGCTCGTCCCACCCGACGAGATCGACCCGTTCACCGCCGACCTGGCGCTGCGCCTCGCCGCGGCCCCGCCCGTCGCCGTACGGCTCGACAAGGAGCTGCTCAACCATTCCCACGAGCGGTCGTTCCGGGAGGCCGTCGCGGCCGAGAACGTCGCCCAGGTGGTCAACATGGGGACCGATTCCCCGACCGCCCGGGAGGCGCTCGCCCGGGGCGAACGCCCCACCTTCACCGGCCGCTGGCGCGGTTGACCCCCGAGCGACCAAGGAGACACGCGATGCAGACGTCGATCTACCACGAGGAGCACGAGGCGTTCCGGCAGTCGGTGCGGGCCTTCCTCCAGAAGCAGGTCGTCCCGCACTTCCCCGACTGGGAGGCGGCCGGGCTCGTCCCGCACGAGGTCTACCAGAAGCTGGGGGACCTCGGAATGCTCGGCCTCCGCGTGCCGACGGAGTACGGCGGTGGCGGCGAGGACGGCTTCCTCTACTCGTCGGTGTGGTCGGAGGAGTGCAGCAGGGCGGGCGTCTCGCTCGGTGGCGCGGCGACGCACATGAACCTCGTCATCCCCTACATCCTGCGCCAGGGAACCGAGGAGCAGAAGAAGCGCTGGCTGCCCGACATGGTCGCGGGCCGGCGGATGGGCGCCATCGCGATGACCGAGCCGGGCACCGGCTCGGACCTGGCCGGCATCCGCACGACGGCGCGGCTCGAAGGCGACCACTGGGTGCTGTCCGGCGGCAAGACCTTCATCAGCGGCGGCATCAACGCCGACCTGGTGGTCGTCGTGGCGCGCACCAGCGAGAACGCCGACCGGCGGGTGGGCCTCTCCCTCCTCGTCGTCGACGCCAACAGCGAAGGCTTCAGCCGGGGCCGCAACCTGGAGAAGATCGGGCTCAAGGCCACCGACACGGCCGAACTCTTCTTCGACGACGTCATCGTCCCCGCGGACCACCTCCTCGGCAAGGAGGGCCAGGCCTTCCGCTACCTCGCGCACAACCTGGTGCAGGAGCGGCTCGGCATCGCCCTCGGCGCCCAGGTCTCGGCCGAGAAGGCACTGCGGATCACGGTCTCCTACGTCAAGGACCGCAAGGCGTTCGGCCAGCCCGTGTCGTCCTTCCAGAACACGAAGTTCAAGCTCGCCTCCTGCCACGTGGAGGTGACCGCCGGGCGCGCCCTGCTCGACCAGGCCATGCGCGCGCACGAGGCCGGCGAGCTCGCCGCCGCCGAGGCGTCAACGGTCAAGGTCTACTGCACCGAGATGCAGAACCGGGTGATCGACCGGTGCCTGCAGCTGCACGGCGGGTACGGGTTCATGCGGGAGTACGAGATCGCCCGGATGTACACCGATGCGCGCATCTCCCGAATCTACGGTGGCACCAACGAGGTCCAGCGCGTCATCATCGCCAAGGCACTGGGACTGTAGGGGCGAGCGGGAGGTCCGACCATCGAGCTGCAGCAACTCCGCTACTTCGTCGCGGTCGCCGAGGCGCGAAGCATCAGCGGCGCGGGGACGACGCTCGACGTGACCCAGTCGACCATCTCCCAGTCGGTGCACGCGCTCGAGAAGGAGCTCGGCGCCGTCCTGTTCCACCGGACCGGCCGGGGCATAACGCTGACCTCGGCCGGCCACGGCCTGCTCGGTCCCGCACGCAGGATCCTGCGCGAGACCCGGCAGGCCGAGGCCGCGGTCTCCGCCGATCCGCGCCGCGGCGCGCCGCGGCTCGACATCGCGGCCCTGCCTCCGGCGCTCAACGGTCCGCTGGCCGAGGTCCTCGCGGCGTTCCTGCGGTCGAACCCCGGGACGGTCGTGCACGTCCACGACCTCGGCTCGGACCAGGAAGCCGTCGAGGTGCTCGCCTCCGGCACGGCGGAGATCGTCGCGACCCGCCTCCCGCTCAACGTCGGACGCACCGGCGACCGGCTCGCGACGTTGCCCCTCGGTGCGTACGACGTCTACGTCGCCCACCCCCCAAGCCCCGGGGAGGAACCGGCCGCCGCCGGCCATGAGCCACCGATCGGCCTCACCGAGTTGCACGACGTACCGCTCGTCCTGATGCCGCCGCGGCCGATCCTGTCCGCCAGCATGGAGGCGATGATCGAGGAGAGCGGCCCGCATCTCGTCCGGCGGGCGGTCGTCGGGCAGCGGGAGACCCGCACCGCCTGGATGCTGGAGGGCATCGCGGCGACGCTGCTCGGTTCACGGCGGGCGGCGGAGGCGGCACGGTGCGGCGCACGCCTGGCCCCGTTGCGGGGGGCCACCGGTCTCACGGTCGGTCTGGCGTGGGATCCCCGGACGGCGTCGCCGGTGGCGCGCCTCTTCGTGGCCTCCGCGTACGCGGCGACAGCGCGATCTCCAGCAGCGCCCGCGCCGCCGGCGCCGGCGGCTCCGGCCGATGGGCCAGCCCGATCCGGCGGAACACCGGCGGATCCAGGGACCTGAGCTCCGCGTCCGGGAGGAGCCGTTCGGCGACGGCCCGCGACACGAAGGTGACCAGGACGTCCTGACCCACGAGATCCCACAGCAGCTGGCGCTGCGCGCTGCGCACCCGTGGCTCCCCCAGCACCTCGGCCATGGTCCGCTCGCTGGCCGTCCGGCCGCCGGGCACCCGTGCGAGCACGCCCGACGGCAGGTCCGGGACCAGCGCGCGCGGCAACGGGTCCGGGAGTCCCGCGGCCAGGCCGGGGCCGGCCGCGATGACCAGCTCCTCCTGTTCCAGCTCGACGGTCTCGAGGGAGGCCTTGTGGACGGGGAGCTCGACCAGCCCGATCTCGGCCGCACCGTCCCCGATCTCGGTCAGCACGGCCGGGACCGACCCGGGCTCGGAGACATGCACCTGCAGGCCCGGGTGGGCGTCCAGCAGGCGCTTGACCCAGGGGCCGAGCGGGTGGATCGCCAGGGTCGAGGTCGCCGCGACGGTGAGCCGCCCGGCGTCGAGCCGCGCCACCCGGTCGACCCGGGCCCGTGCCTCCTCGACCTCGGCGAGGACGGACCGGGCCCGGACCTCGAGCTCGCGGCCGGCGTCGGTGAGCTGGAGCCCCCGCCCGACGCGCTCGAACAGGCTGACCCCGAGACGCTGCTCGAGCGTGCGCAGCGCCTGCGAGACCGACGGCTGCGCGACGTACAGTGCCTCCGCGGCGCGGGTGACACCGCCGTGGTCGATGATCGCCACAAAGAACCGGAAAAGCCGCAGATCAACACCCATACGGCAGCATAAGTCACCCGGTGGCACCGCGAAGAACCCATAGGTTCCGGCAATCGCGGCGACCGGGATCAGGTCTTTGTCACCGATCGCCACCGGCGACAGAGTGCAGCCATGAGCCTCGTGCCCAGCAGCTCCGGGACCTGGCCGGCCTGCGCCGCGCAGGCCGGGTGACCACCCACGACCCCGCTGTCGCCACGTCCCGGCACGGCGGCGAGAGGACCACGCCCTGATGACCACTCCGCTCTCCACCGACGGATCCTGCTCCGGCCGGGTCGCCATCGTGACCGGTGCTGGTCGCGGTCTCGGCGCCGAGTACGCCCGCCGCCTCGCCCGCGCGGGCGCCGCCGTCGTCGTGAACGACCTGGGGGTCGGCCTCGACGGCGCGGCCGACGGTACGGCGCCCGCCGACGAGGTGGTCGCCGAGATCCGCGCAGCCGGTGGGCAGGCCGTCGCCAGCGGCCACGACATCTCCTCCTGGAAAGAGGCCGAGCAGCTCGTCGGGCTGGCCGTCGGCACCTTCGGCGATCTCGACATCCTGGTCAACAACGCCGGGGTGCTGCGCGACCGGACGATCACCCGCATGACGGAGGCCGAGTGGGACTCGGTGATCCAGGTGCACCTCAAGGGCACCTTCGCCACCACCCACCACGCCGCGAACCACTGGCGCAAGCGGCACGGCGCGCACCCCGAGCGCGCGGGCCGCCTGATCAACACGACCTCCGTCTCCGGCCTTTTCGGCAACGTCGGCCAGGCCAACTACTCGGCCGCCAAGGCCGGCATCGCCGCCATGACGATCGTCGCCTCCCTCGAACTGGGCCGCTACGGCGTCACCGCGAACTGCGTCTCGCCGGGTGCCGCGACCCGGATGACCGCCACGCTCGGTGGTGACCGCGACCCCGACGACCCGACCCGCTCCCCCGGCTTCCCCGCCGCGGTGGTCGAGTGGCTCGCGTCGCGCCACTCCGACGGCGTGACCGGCCGGGTGTTCCTGACCTCCGGCAAGCGCCTGTCGGTGGCCGAGGGCTGGGAGCACGGCACCCCCGCAACGCCGAGCGAGGACCTCACCGAGCTCGACGCGACCCTGCGCGGCCTCCTGGCGGCGGCCCGGCCCAACGCCGGCATGCGGGGCTGAGCCGATGCTCGACCGCACTGCGCCCGGCGCGCGCACCGCCGCCGACCGCGGCGAGCCGCTGCCGCACCCGCGGGTGGCCGGATGAGCGGCGAACCCAAGCCCGTCCCCCGGCCGACGCCCGAGACGCGGCCCTACTGGGAGGCGACCCGGCGCCGTGAGCTGGTCCACCACCGCTGCGACGGCTGCGGTGCCGGCTCGCAGCATCCGCGGGCGGTCTGCGCCTGCGGTTCGACGGACCTGACCTGGACTTCCTGCACCGGGCGCGGCCGGCTGTTCTCCTACGTCGTGGTGCACCGGCTCGAGCCGGTCTTCGCCGACGAGGCGCCCTTCGTGCTGGCCATCGTGGAGCTCGAGGAAGGCGTTCGGCTGACCACCCGCCTCGTGGACGTGCCGGCCGACCCGGCCGCTCTCCCCCTCGACATGGACGTCGAGCTCCGCTGGCTCGAGCGCGGGGACGTGAACCTTCCGGTGTTCGCACCGGCCGGACCGGCGGGAGCGTGATGGACGCGATCATCATCGGCGCGGCGGAGACCGACGTGCTCGGCCGCAACCCCGACCAGTCCGTGCTGGGCCTGAACGTCGAGGGCGGCCTGCGCGCGCTCTCCGACGCCGGCCTGGAGCCGGGCCAGATCGACGGCGTCGCCGGCGCCTACTCCCCCCACGGTGTCGCCCACGCCCTCGGGATCACGCCTCGCTGGGTCGACTCCACCAATGTCGGTGGCTGCTCCTTCCTGATGCACGTGCGCCACGCCGCGGCGGCGATCGCCGCGGGGCACGCCACCCGGGTGCTGGTCACCCACGGCGAGTCCGGCCGGTCACGGGCCGGCACGGTGCCGCGGCCTCGGGACCCGCGGTCGTGGACCGGCCAGTTCGAGGAGCCGTACGGCGCCAGGCCGCCGTACACCCGTTTCACCCTTCCCGCCCTGCGCTACCTCCACGACAACGGTCTCGACGAGACCGCGCTGGCGCAGGTCGTCGTTGCACAACGTGGCTGGTCCTCCCGGGTACCGCGGGCCGGGCGGCGGGCCCTGATGACCGTCGGCGAAGTGCTGGCGGCACCGGTCCTCGCGTGGCCGTTCACCGTCCCGATGGTCTGCATGCTGACCGACGGCGGCGGCGGGCTGGTCGTCACCGCGTCCCGGCACGCCACGCCGGAGCAGCTCCGGCGGTCCGTGCGGGTGCTCGGCACCGGTGAGAGCTCCGACCCTCTCCTGGTGGCCCAGGTGCCCGACCCGGCCGGCGACTCCGCGGCCCGGCGCGCCGCCGACGACGCCTTCGCGGAGGCGCGGATCGAGCGGTCCGAGATCGGCCACGTCATGGTGTACGACGCCTTCGCGCACCTGCCGCTGATCGGGCTGGAATGCCTCGGGCTGGCACCGGTGGGCAGGGCGGCCGAGCTGGTCGCCGCCGGCGAGACCGCTCCGGGCGGCTCCCTCCCGCTCAACACCAACGGAGGCGGCCTGGCCTACACCCACACCGGGATGTACGGCATGTTCGCCATCCAGGAAGCCGTCCGCCAGCTGCGCCACGAGGCCGCGGCCCAGGTGCCCGGCGTGAGCACGAGCGCCGTCCTCGGGTACGGCGGGATGTTCACGGCCTCCTCCGTCCTCATCCTCGCGCGAGACTGAAACCACTACGGGAGGCCCACGGTGCGCAGCTTCTTCGAGTACGCCGGCAACGACCCGGCCCGGGTCGCCGTCGTCCACACCGACGGTCAGCAGGTCACCTACGGCGAGCTGGGGGACGACGCCAACCGGATCGGCAACTTCCTCTGGGACCGCGGGCTCTCTTCCGGGGACACCGTCGCCTGCCTCCTGCCGAACTCCTACCAGCTGATGGCGGTGGTCCGGGGCGCGACGCAGCTCCCGCTCTACCTCACTCCCGTCAACTGGCACCTGACGGCGGCGGAGATCGCCTACATCCTGGGCGACTCCGGGGCGAAGGTCCTCTTCACCGCCGATCCGTTCGTCGAGCTCGCCGGGAAGGCCGCCGCCGAGGCCGGGCTGCCGGCCGAGGCGGTCGTCGTCCTCGCGGTCGCGCCGGCGGGCGGCGCGTCGCGCCTGACCGGCCCGGTCGCCGCGGCGCCCGCGACGCCCCCGCGCGACCGGGGGGCCGGCAACCGCATGCTCTACACCTCCGGCACGACCGGCCGTCCCAAGGGCGTACGACGCCCGCTGCGCGGGATCAGTCCGGCCGAGGCCGCCGGTGCGGCCCTGGCCCGGGCCCGTCGCTACGGCGCGGACCATGAGGACGGGGTGTTCCTCGGGCTGGCCCCGATGTATCACGCCTCGCCGCTCGCCTACGCCGACCAGGCGCTCGACGTCGGTCACCGGGTGGTGCTGCTCGAGCGATGGAACCGCGAGCGGGTGCTCGAGGCGATCGCCGAGCACGGCGTGACGTGGCTCTACCTCGTCCCGCTGATGATGCAGGAACTCGTCGCCCTGCCCGAGGACGAGCGCGCCGCGCTCCGGATGGGGAGCATCCGGTCCATCGTGCACACCGCCGCGCCGTGCCCCCCGCACGTCAAGCAGGCCATGATCGACTGGCTCGGTCCGGTGCTGGTCGAGATCTACGGCGGCACCGAGGGGTCGGCCACGGTGATCACATCGGAGGAGTGGCTCACCCACGTCGGCAGTGTCGGGCGCCCGCTGCCCCACGTGAGCCTGCGGATCCTGGACGAGGACCGCAACGAGGTGCCGGTCGGCCAGGTCGGCACCGTGTACTTCAAGAACGAGGAGCTCGCGTTCGTCTACCTCGGTGATCCCGAGAAGACGGCCACGTCACGCCTGGACGGGCACGTCACGCTCGGCGACCTCGGCCGGCTCGACGAGGACGGTTACCTGTACCTCTCGGACCGGGCGGTCGACCTGATCATCAGCGGGGGCGTGAACATCTATCCCGCGGAGATCGAGCACGCGCTGCTGGAGCTCCCGGGGGTGACCGACGCGTGCGTCGTCGGCCGGCCGGACGAGAAGTGGGGCGAGAGCGTGCACGCGGTCGTGGTCGTCGACCGCTCAGGCACCCACGACGAGGTCGCGGCGTCGCTGGCGGCCGAGCTCCGCGCCCGCATCGCCGGCTACAAGATCCCGCGCAGCTGGGCGTTCGTGGAGGCGCTTCCGCGGTCGGCGGCGGGAAAGCTGCTGCGCCGCGAGGTACGGGAGAGCGCCGCGCGGCGGTAGATTCCATTCAGCAAAGATAGATTCGAATGAATAGAACAATGATGAGGAAGGTGCCCGTGCGCGCGCTGGTCTGGGACGGAACAGGTCTCCACGTCGACTCGACCATCGACGTCCGCCCGCCGGGCCCGGGTGAGGTCGCCGTCGACATCACCATGGCCGGCCTGTGCCACAGCGACCTCAGCCCGATGGAGGGCCGCATCCCCCAGCCCACGCCGGCCATCCTCGGCCACGAGGCCGTCGGCGTGGTCACCGCCGCGGGCCCCGGCACCGACGTACCCGTGGGGCAGCGGGTCGTGCTCACCGTGCTGCGCCGGTGCGGCGAGTGCCGCCACTGCCGCGAAGGCCGGCCGACCCTCTGCCCCGCTTCCGGCCGGCCCGTCGCCAGCCCGTTCTCCCGCGACGGCGACGTCGTGCACCAATTCGTCAAGCTCGGCGCCTTCGCCGAACGGATCGTGGTGGCCCAGGAGCAGGTCATCGCGATGCCCGCGGAGATCCCCGACCCGGTCGCCGCCATGCTCGGATGCGCCACGGTCACCGCATTCGGTGCCGTGGAGGACCGCGCCCGGCTCCGGGCCGGCGAGTCCGTGCTCGTGACCGGTGCCGGCGGGATCGGCCTGAACACGATCCTCGCCGCCAGGGCGGCCGGCGCGGAACGCATCGTGGCCGTCGACCGCAACCCGGCGAAAGAGCAGATCGCCCGCACGTGCGGGGCGACCGACTTCATCGTCCCGAGCGACCCGGCGCAGATCGCCCCGGCCGTGCGGGCGCTGATGCCCGGTGGCGTGGACACCGCGTTCGAGTGCGCCGGCCACACCGGGCTCCTCGACGCCGCGATCAAGTCCCTCGCCTGGGGCGGACGGGTCGTCGTGCTCGGGCTGCCGCCGACCGGTGCGACCCTCGACCTCGAGGTGCGCGACCTGTTCCACGACAAGTCCCTGCTCGGCTGCCGCATGGGCTCGGTCGACCCGCACCGGAAGCTGCCCGACCTCGCCGAGCGCGTCCTTCGCGGCGAGCTCGACCTGACCCCGCTCGTGTCGGCGGTCGTGCCCATGGCGGGCGCGGCCCGGCTCGTCGACGACCTCCGCAACGGCCGCATCGACCGCGGCTTCATCCGATTCGGGAGAGCCTCGTGACCACGACCACCCACCACCACCTGATCGCCGGCGACCCGCTGAGCACCGCCACGACGTACGACGTCACCGACCCCTACACCGAGCAGGTCATCGCCGTCGTCGCCGACGGTGACCGCACCGCGGCCGACGCCGCCGCGGCCGCCGCCGCCGCGGCCCGCGACGCCTGGGCGGCGACCCCGGTCGAGACCCGCCGCCGGGTGATCGGCCGCGCCGGCGAGCTACTCGAAGACCGGCGCGACGAGCTCGTCGACCTGGCCATCGCCGACACCGGCGCCCGCCGGGCCGTCGCCGAGGAGACCCAGGTCGACGCGGCGCTGGCCCGGCTCCGGCACTGGTCCACCCGGTCCGCGGACCTGCTCACCGTCCCGGCGAAGCCCGTGGCGGCCGGCCTCGCGGGGACGGTCACGCGCACGCCGGTCGGCGTGGTCGGCTGCATCAGCCCCTACAACTTCCCGCTGCTCGCGATGGTCGGGAAGGTCGCGCCCGCCCTGTTCGCCGGCAACACCGTGGTGATGAAGCCGGCCCCGCAGGACCCGCTGCTCGTCATCGCGCTCACCGAGGCGCTCAACGCGGCCCTGCGGGCGGAAGGCGCACCGGCGGGTGCGGTCAACCTGGTGACGGGCGCGGGCGCCGAGCCCGGTGCCGCGCTGGTCGACCACCCCGAGGTCGGTGCGATCAGCTTCACCGGCAGCACGGCGGTCGGCACCGAGATCTACCGGTCGGCGGCACCCGGCATGAAGCGGCTCCTCCTCGAACTCGGCGGCAAGGGCGCGCTCGTCGTCCGGGCCGACGCGGACCTCGACGCCGTCGTCGCCGCCGCGACGCGGGCGTGGACCGTCCACTCCGGGCAGATCTGCCTGACGCCCTCCCGCGTCATCGTCGACGCCTCGCTACACGACGAGCTCGTCGGGCGGCTGCGCACCACGCTGGGCGGCCTCGTGCACGGCGACCCGCGGGACCCCGCGACGACCACCGTCCCACTGATCAGCGAGGTCCAGCGCGACCGCGTCGCCGCGCTGGTGGCCGGTGCCCGCGCCGACGGCGGGACGGTGCACACCGCGGCGAACGTCCCGGACCACGGCTACTTCCACCCCGCCACCCTCGTGACGGGCGTCGGCCCGGAAACGACGGTCATGCAGGAGGAGGCGTTCGGCCCGGTCGTCTGCGTCACCCCGACGTCCTCGGACGACGAGGCGGTCGCCATCGCCAACTCGACGCGCTACGGGCTGACCGACCAGGTCTACTCGCGCGACCTGGACGCGGCGCGCCGCGTGGCCGACCGGCTGGCCGCCGCCCAGGTCGGCATCAACACCTGCGCCCGGCGGGGAGACCTCCCGTTCGGCGGCACCAAGGCCAGCGGCCTCGGACGCAGCGGCGGCACCTACGCCCTCGACTCCTACACCGAACTCCGCGCGACGGTACATCCGGCCGGCTGACGGCGGGCGGCAAAGGTCGCCCCGAGGGGGTGCGGAGACGAGCCCACGGGGGTACCCGCCCCGGACGCGCGGTTCACCGGTCGAGGATCAGGCGTGGTGAGCGGCACCGGGAGACGCAGGGGAACATCGTCTTCCCGGCGTCGCGCTCGGCCTGGGTCAGGACCGAGTCGCGATGCTCCACCTCCCCCTCGATCACCGCCGTCTCGCACGAGCCGCAGACGCCCTCCAGGCAGGAACTGGGGACGGGCACGCCACCTTCCTCCAGGACGGAGAGCACGCTGCGGTCCGCGGGGACGTGCAGCGTGACCCCGGACCTCTGCAACACGACGTCGAAGGCGCCAGGCTCGGCCGTCGCGGGCGGTGCCAGGGGGCTGAAGCGCTCCAGGTGCAGGCCGGGCACCCGTTCCTCCATCGCGGTCAGCAGCGGCTCGGGACCACAGCAGTACACGGTGACCGGCCCGTCCGCCCCGGGGATTTCGCGCGCCTCGGCCAGGGCGGCGTCCAGGTCGAGCGGGCCGTGCTCGTCCTGCGGCCGGACGGTGACGTGCTCGCCGTACCTGGCGAGTTCGGCCAGGAAGGCCATCGACGCCCGGGTGCGCCCGCCGTACAGCAGCCGCCACGGTGCGCCGGCCGCGGCGACGGCGTGGACCATGGGCAGTAGCGGTGTGATGCCGATACCGCCCGCCACGAACAGGTAGCGGTCGGCCTGGACCAGCGGGAAGTTGTTGCGCGGGCCGGCGTAGCGCACGAGCGAGCCGGGCCGCAGCGAGTCGTGCACGTGGGCCGACCCGCCGCGGCTCGGGTCCGCCCGGAGCACGGCGACCCGCCACCGGAGGCGGTCGGCGGGGTCGCCGCACAGGGAGTACTGCCGGGTGGGGGCGCCGCCGGGGATCAGGTCGATGTGCGCGCCGGGTGACCAGCGGGGCAGCGCGGAGACGTCGGGTGAGGTCAGCGTGACCGAGAGGACGCCGTCGGCCTCCCAGGTCAGCGACCGTACGAGCAGGGTGCTGGTGTTCATCCGATCATGAAGGCGGCCGCGTCCAGCCGGATCAACGCCTCTTCCTCGGTGAACGCCACGCCGACCGGGTCCTGGCCGGCCGCCACGGCGTCGATCTGCCGCTTGAGGAACCGGCGGAGCATGACGATGCCCCGGTCGGTGGTGGCCAGGTGCTCGGCGGCGTGGTCGGTGATGTCGCCCTGGCTCTTCTGGGCTTCGTAGTCGCCGGGCATGCGCTGGTGCTCCGCCTCGTCGAGGTCGGCCCAGGGGCGGCCCTCGAAGCGGGTGCGGATCTTCGCGATCGCTTCGGGGTTCCTGGTGCGGAACACCGTGTAGACGCGGAACGCGGTGTCGTCCAGGGGCACGACCCAGCCGATGGAGTCGGCGGGGCCGAACACGTCGAGCAGGGGGTTGGGGACGATCCGCAGGTTCGGCAGGGCGACCTCGGTGCGGCGGCGGTAGGTCCGCCCGTCGTCGAGCCTGCGGTCCTGGACGCTGCGGACGCCGTGGGCGGTGAGCTCGAACTCCACCTCGGGCAGGACGCCCATCTCGCTGGCGAGCTGCACGCCGGAGAACGAGCCGTGCAGGACGGGCACGTGGAACGGGTCCACCACGTTCTCCCAGTGCTGCAGCCAGTTGAAGTCCACGATGGTGGGGCCGCCGGCGCCGATGCTGCGGTCGTCGGGGTACAGTTCCTCGCCCTCCGCCAGGTCCTCGAAGATCGAGAAGCGCGGGAAGACGGGCATGCGGTCCGGCGGGCCCATGTAGGCGAAGATCAGCCCGGCCCACTCGTGCAGCGGGTACCACGGCTGGCGGATGCGGTCGCGGTGGCGTCCGCCCTCCGGTTCGCAGGGCTGGTCGAGGCAGGAGCCGTCGGCGCCGAACAGCCACCCGTGGTAGCAGCACCGGATGCCGTCGTCCTCGACCTTGCCGTAGTAGAGCGAGGCGCCGCGGTGCGCGCAGTTGGGGTGGACCAGTCCCGGTACGCCCTTGCGGGTGCGGAACAGGATGAGGTCCTCGCCGAGAATACTGATCCTGCGCGGGGTGGTCGTGGCGTCGCCCGCCATCCCGACCGGCTGCCAGTAGCGGCGCAGCAGCTCGCCGGCCGGGGTGCCGGGCCCGACGTGGGTCAGCTCGGAGTTGTGGGAGGGGGCGGGAC
Source organism: Actinomadura craniellae (assembly GCF_003289645.1). GTDB lineage: Bacteria > Actinomycetota > Actinomycetes > Streptosporangiales > Streptosporangiaceae > Actinomadura_D > Actinomadura_D craniellae. The sequence goes on from NZ_QLYX01000025.1 coordinate 60,549, forward strand.
GGCCATAGGCGGTTTCCGTCGGCATGCGGGCTCCTTCGTGCCGGTGAAAGAACAGAGATCGAGTTCTCGGGGCTCCCCGGACATCGCGATCGCCGGAACGCGTACGTCAGGCGGTCGCGATGCGTCCCCTTGCGTCGCCGGGCCCGGTGGCCCGGCGCACCCCGTGTCCGGGGTGCCGTCAGGCCGGTGCGGCGGCCGCGGCGCGCGGAGTGGCCCGGATGAGCCGGGTCAGCCCCGCGAGCAGTTCGCGCAGCAGCCCTTCGGTCACCTCGTCGTGGCCGAGGGTTCCGGCGGAGTCGAACCGTTCGTGCGAGCGGAACAGCATGATCTCGGGCTGCGCGACGACCGGTGCCTGGATGCGGTGGAGCACCTGGCGCAGGACCACCTGGGCGCGCGCGGTGCCGAACTGGGACGGGGACGCCCCCAGGATGGCGACGGGCCGGCCGCGGAGGCTGGAGTCCTCGACGGGGCGGGACAGCCAGTCGAGGGCGTTCATGAGCACCCCGGGGATGGCGGAGTTGTACTCGGGGGTGGCGATGACGATTCCGTCCGCCGCCCGGACGCGCCGGCGCAGGTCGGCCACCGGGGCGGGGACGTGTTCGCGCTCGTGGTCCTGGTCGAAGGGGGGCAGCGCGCGCAGGCCGTCGTAGAGGTCGAGGGTGACGCCGGGCGGGGTCAGGGCTTGCAGGGCGCGGAGCAGGCCGGTGTTGTGGGAGGTGCGCCGCAGGCTGCCGGAGATCGCGACGATGGTCAGGGGGGGCATGGCTGCCGGTCCTTTCTCGGGGTGCCGCCGCGGTGCCGGGACCCGGGCGGCTCGTTCGCTCGCTCTGCCTCGCGGGTGACGGGTTCGCCCGGCCGCCGTCACGCCGGGTCGCCGGACACCTCCGCGGGGTCGGGTGTGATGTCGTAGGAGATCCGGCCGGCCGGCAGGTAGAACAGGGCGATCAGCGCGCCCCCGCGGACTTCCGGGTAGTGGTGGCTGCCGGGCCCGGGTGCGGTCCAGCCCGTTCCCTGCCAGCCCCGCGGGCCCATGAGCCGGGCGCCCGGGTCGATGGGCACGACCAGGTTCAGCTCTCCGTACGGATGCGCGTGGTATTGGCCGCGATAGCGGTCCACGCTGTCCATGTAAACGGCGGTGATGCTGAAGTAGAAGGTGTCCTCCGAAGGGTCGGCGATGCGGCTGCGCCGGTAGCGGGGGCCGTCGACTTCGACATTGGCCGCCCAGCCCTCTTCCAGGACACCGATCTTGATCAGCCGTGCCAGTTCCGCATAGAGCTCGCTGCCCGCCGGGTAGGTGTGGTTGAGCCAGGATTCCAGCTCCTCCCCCGCGGTACGGTTCTTGACCTCGTCCAGGAACGAGATGCTGTGCTCGATGAGTGCGAGCCTGCTGTTCATCGCTGTCCTTTCCAGGTCCCGGTGGGGCGCGTGAAGAGATGGCCGGAAACGGGTGTGCGCGCCGGCGGGACGCGGAGATCGGGGTGGTTGCGCATGAGTTTGGCAGTGGGTTTCGTTACAGTCAATGGATGTAACCCAAAAATCTGGGGATGGCCCCCGCCCCGGCTATCCTTGGCGAGGAGGTTCACAGATGAGCACCAGCGACAAGGGCGACGGCGAGCGTCCGGCGTCCCGTGGTGGGCCGACCGGCACCCGTACCCCGCGCGCCGGCGGCCGGCCCCGCGACCCCGCGATCGAGAGCGCGATCATCGAGGCGGCGCGCAACCGGCTGGCCACCGACGGCTACTCGCAGATGACCATCGGGGACATCGCGACCGACGCCGGCGTTACCCGCCCGACGCTGTACCGCCGCTGGTCGAACAAGTACGACCTGGTCATCGATGCGCTCAAGTACGGGTTGCGCATGCAGCGCGAGTCCTATCCCGCCATGGACTGGGATCGGCTGGAGCCGGTCGAGGCCCTCAAGGAGGCCGTCCGCCGCCTGGACCCCCGTTACAACAACAAGGCCGCCATGGCCCTCCACGGAAACTTCATGGGAGAGGCCGAGCGGGAACCGGGCCTGCTGGAACAACTGCGCGAGCACGGCGTGCGGCCCCGCTGCGCCGAACTGCTCACCACGTTGCAGGCACTGCAAGAACGCGGCGCCGTACGCCCGGACGCCGACCTGGACATCGTCGTGACCATGTGCTTCGGCAGCTTCTTCGCGGACTACCTGCGCACGGGCGAGAGCCCGGGCGCCGATTTCGCCGAGCGCATCGTCGAGACCGTCTGGCCCGTGATAGCCGCCGACGCCAACAGCGCCCCTCCCGACGACACCGGCGTGGACGGCTGACCCGCACCGGAACGGATGCGCCGCCGACCCGCGGCCGGTGAGAACGGTCCGCGAGCGGCGGGTCCAGGAGACCGGTCGCCGAGTGGCGGCGAGGCCCGGAGACCGGTCCGTGCCGGCGGGGCATGAGCCCCGCCGGCACGAGCGGCGCCACCTACTCGCCGCTCCTCGCCGCCGACCGCTCCTGCGGGACGGGCGGCGGCCCGGACGGGGGCCCGGCGGGCCGCCCCTTCCGGCCGGCCGGGTAGGTGTACGGCCCGAGCAGCAGGAAGAGCGCGGCGGTGACCACCAGGGCACCCCCGCAGATCCAGAACGCCGCGGCGTAGCTGCCGAAGTTGTCGTAACACGCGGCGAACAGGAGTCCCCCCGCGCTGGCCCCGAGCACGAAGATCGCGAACATGACCCCGTAGATCTGGCCGAAGCTCCGCAGCCCGAAGTACCGGCTGGTGAGGTAGCTGGCCAGGTCGACCTCGAGCCCGATGGCCAGGCCGAGGAAGACGGCTCCCAGGATGGGCGAGGCACCGGTACCGATCAGCAGGAACGCCACCACGGGGAGGAGTTGCTGCGCCAGCGCGACGCTGGGCCCGTGGTACCGGTCCAGCAGCATCCCGGCGACCGGCCGCCCGATGAGCGAGGCGATGCCGACCGGGATGAGCACGGCCGCGGCGGCGGCGCCCGTCATCCCCAGGTCCGTGAGCATCGGGATGAGGTGCGTCATGCTGCCGTTCAGGGAGACGGAGGCGACGAACGTCGCCACCGCGAGGATCCAGAACGACCTCATCCGCAGGGCCTGGCGGCGGTCGACACCGGACGGCTCGCCGGCCGCGGCCGTGCCGGGTGCCGTAAGGGAGACGCGCCCGGCGAGGGCGAGTTGCTGCCGCTCCTGCGCGTTCGGCTCGCGGATGACCAGCAGCCACGGGGGCAGGGCGAGGACCAGGAGGAGCACCGCCAGGCCCACGTAGGCGCCCCGCCAGCCGACGTGGTCGATGAGGAACTGCGTGTACTGCGGTATCAGCGAGGTGCCCAGCCCGATGCCGCAGACGGCGATGCCGATCGCCAGTCCTCGCCGCGCGTCGAACCAGCTGGCGACGGCCTTGGTGTAGGCGGGTGGCTGCTGGGCCGCGCCGAGCAGGGAGACCAGGATCGAGAGGGCGTAGAACACCAGCAGGGAGTCGGGGGTGAGCGACAGCAGCGCGATGCTGCCGGCGAAGGGGCCGATGGCCGAGATCATCACCCGGCGCAGCCCGAACCGGTCGATCAGGTACCCGAAGAGCAGCACCCCCAGGGCGGCCACCGGCCCGCCGAGGCTCTTCGCGCCGCTGACTTCGGTGCGGCTCCAGCCGAATTCGCCGCCGAGCTCCTTCATGAACAGCCCGACGGTCTGCAGGACCAGCGGTGAGGCGCTCACGGTCAGCGCCGCGGTACTCCCGCCGACCACGAGCCATGATCTTGTCGTGAGGGTGGTGGACGCCACGAGATTCTCCCGTCGCCGTAGGGGGTTGAGGCTTCGCCTGGAGCTCCGGCCGGCGGGCACCCGGAGTCGGCCCGTCCGATGTGGATCGTCACCGTGGGGCCGGCGGTGGTGCCCTGCCGGACCGGACACCGTTGTCACAGCGGCCCAGGACTTCGTGGACAACGCAGGTCCCCTGAGGCGCGCCTCTCAGGGAGCAGAACCGCAGGTCGGGCCGTATGCGCCGCGCGAGCGCCCCGCCCGCCGGCCGTCCTCCGGCGTTGTGCGCTCATCTTCCACGCGCAGTGAGTTACAGTCAATACTTGTAATTTAACTTCGCGACACGTAGCTTTCCCCGACCGGCAACCAGGCCACCAGGACCTTCCCCCGGCACCCGGCGCCCTGGCTCCGGCGACCGAGGAGGGTTTTCATTACAAGTATTGACCGTAACTTAACTACCTGGCACCATCTGACCCCGACCCTTCGGCAAAGGAGACCCGATGGACGTCCGCGAAGCGCTTTACACCACAAGAATGATGCGGCGGATGCGCCCGGATCCCATTCCCCTGGAAACGCAGTGTCGCATCCTCGATGCGGCGATCCGCGCACCCAACGGAGGCAATACCCAGCGCTGGCACTTCCTGGTCGTCGATGACCGGGAACACAAGGAGAAGCTGGCCGAGCTCTACCGGGAATGCCGGGAGCGGGAATACCAGGAAATCGCGGCCGGCCTCATGGGCAGGTCGTTGCACGGAGACGACGAAGAGCGCGCCGAAACGCTCCGGAAGATCAAAGCCTCCGGCAAGTACTTCACCGACCACTTCGCCGAGATACCGCTGCTGATATTCGTCTTCTCCATCGACGATCACGGTGGGGCGAACATCTATCCGGCGATCTGGAGCACGTTCCTCGCCGCCCGCGCCGAAGGGGTCGGCGGCGTCATGTCGACCGTCCTGCGGTATGCCGAGGACACGGTCACCGACATGCTGCACGTACCGGTGGAACAGGGCTGGCGCATGACGGCGATGCTCGCCTTCGGCTACCCGCTCGGCAGGTGGGGAGTAGCGGCCAACCGCCGCCCCGTCCACGAGGTGGCCTCGCGCAACCACTGGGGCCAGCCGTTCGGCGCGGAGATCCCCGCCCCCCTGTGGAGCGGCCCCACCGAACCTGCCGGCACGCAGCACAACGCCTGACACGAACTGCCGCATTCTCCCTCGCTCTGGGAGAATGCGGCGCAATGCCCATAGACCGTCTTGAGCGCGCCCGGGTCTCCCTCCAGGGCCTGGCCCTGGGTGACGCGCTCGGTTCCCAGTTCTTCGTTCCCGCCAACCGCCATCTGCCGGCCGCCCGCGAGCTCCCGCCCGCACCGTGGTCGTGGACCGACGACACCGAGATGGCCTGCGTCATCGTCACCGAGCTGGCCGCCGGCGACGGCCTGATCGACCAGGACCGGCTGATCGCCGGGTTCGCCGGACGCTACGACTTCGACCGCGGCTACGGGCCGTCCACCAACCGGTTCCTGCGCCGGGTGCGGGACGGGGAGGACTGGCGGCTGCTGCTGGGCGAGTTGTTCGACGGCCAGGGCTCGTGGGGCAACGGCGCCGCCATGCGCGTCGCCCCGCTCGGCGCCTACCACGCCGGTGACCCGGAGCAGGCCGCCCGCCAGGCGGCGCTGTCGGCAACCGTGACGCACACCCACCCCGAGGCGGTCGCCGGAGCGATCGCCGTGGCCGTCGCCGCCTGCCTCGTCGCCGCCGGGGAGACCTCTCCCGGCCCGCTGCTCGACACGGTCCTGCGGCACGTGCCGCCCGGGCGGGTCCGCGACGGGATCCGGCGAGCACGCGGGCTGCTGCCCCTGCGCGACCCGGAGGCGGCGGCGCGCGAGCTCGGCAACGGGCGCGACGTCAGCGCCCACGGCACCGTCCCCTTCACCCTGTGGGCGGCCGCGACCCGCCTGCGCGACTTCCCCGAGGCCGTCTGGGCCGCAGTCCGGGCCGGCGGCGACGTCGACACCACCTGCGCCATCGTCGCGGGCGTCGTCGCCGCCCGCCTCGGCTTCCACGACCTTCCCCTGACATGGATCCGGGCGGCGGAACCCCTGCCCCCGTGGGCCGGACAGGGACCTACCGTGGGTTCCCATGAGCGACGAGACTGAGCCGAAGCTCCTCTCCAACCGGTGAGCCGACGCGGTGGGGCCGGGCACCGGGATCGACCGTGACCACTGCGTGTGCCTCGACCCGCGCCGGGAACGGCAGCAAGCACGCCTCCGCCTCCACGACGAGCACCAGGACACCTCGGCGCCGGGATGGCTGCGCCTGCTGGAACTGGTCGAGGAGGCGGCCGCCGACGGGCGCGAGGTGTTCCGGCCGTTGACGGAGTTGAGCCCGGACGAGCGGCGGCAGATCGTCACGCTGCCGCCGACCATCGCCAGACTGACGGCGGTGAAACACCTGGTGCTGTACGGCAGCAACCTGGTACGCATCCCCCCGCAGATCGGGGCGATGACCGCCCTGGAGGAGTTCAGCCCCTACACCTCCTACCGCCTGCACTGGTTCCCCTACGAGATCACCCGCTGCCCGAACCTGACCCGCAGCACAGTCAGCACCCGCGCCCTGTACGGCAACTTCAAGTACCGCTCGCCCTTCCCCGAGCTCCAGCCGGAGCCGGTCCCGCCCGGCGACCGGGGAGCCGCGTGCAGCGTGTGCGACGAGCCGATCGGCCAGGCCGGCGCCCACCAGGTGTGGATCTCCCTGCGAGTCGCCACCGACGTCCTGCCGCTGCTGGTCAACGCCTGCTCACCGGCTTGCGTCCAGGCGCTCCCCCGGCCCGCCGAGGACTACGTCCCCACCCCGCACGCCGGCGGCCCCGAGGTTGTCCAGCCCGGCGGCAGGTGGTGATGATCAGCCGGAGGTCCGGCTTCTAGAGTGGCGGCGTGTCCAGTCAGTGCATTCTGGTCGTGGAGGACGAACCGGCCATCGCCGGTGCGGTGGCCGAGCGGTTGCGGGCCGAGGGCTTCGAGGTCGTGCTCGCCGCCGACGGGCCCGGCGCCGTCGATCGGTTCCGTGACCGCCTGCCGGACCTCGTCGTTCTCGACGTCATGCTGCCCGGGTTCGACGGGCTGGAGGTGTGCCGGCGGATCCAGGCCGAACGTCCCGTGCCGGTGCTGATGCTCACCGCGCGCGGGGACGAGATCGACGAGCTGGTCGGGCTGGGCGTCGGTGCCGACGACTACCTCACCAAGCCGTTCAGCATGCGGGTGCTGGTGGCGCGGGTGCGCGCGCTGCTGCGGCGGGTCGAGCGGCTGCGGGCCGAACCGCACCCGGTGGTCCGGCTGGGCGGCCTGGAGGTGGACCGGGCGGCGCGCCGTGTCCGCCGGGACGGGGAGCGGGTGCACCTGACGCCGACGGAGTTCGAACTGCTCGCCTTCCTGGCCGGCTCCCCCGGCACCGTGTTCTCCCGCGCGCAACTCCTGGAACGGATCTGGGACTGGGCGGACGAGTCGGGGACGCGCACGGTCGACAGCCATGTGAAGGCGCTGCGCCGCAAGCTCGGCGGCGAGGTCATCCGGACCGCGCACGGCGTGGGGTACGCGCTAGAGGTCCCGGAATGATCCCCCGCCCGCTGGATCCGCTCCGCTCGATCAAGCTCAAGCTGGGCCTGCTGGTCGTCGCCAGCACCTGCGCCACCGCGCTGGTCCTCAAGGAGGCGCTGGAGGCGGGCGTCCGGGGCCGGTACGCCCTCGTGGTCGCCGTGCTCGCCTCGCTCGTGGTCACCCAGGTGCTGGCGCACGGCATGACGTCGCCGCTGCGGCACATGACCGCGGTGGCGCGGGCGATGGCGGCGGGCCGCCACGACCGCCGGGTGCGGGCGAGTTCCCGCGACGAGGTCGGCGAGCTGGCCCGCGCCTTCAACACCATGGCCGACGAGCTGGCCGAGGTGGAACGGCGGCGGCGCGACTTCATCGCGAACGTCTCCCACGAGCTGCGGACCCCGATCAGCGCCCTGCACGCGCAGTTGGAGAACATCGCGGACGGGGTGACGCCGGTCCGGCCGGACACGCTGCGGGTCGCGCTGGACCAGACCGAACGGCTCGGGCGGCTGGTGACGCAGTTGCTCGACCTGTCCCGGGTGGACGGGGGCGGCGCGCTCCTGGACCGCACCCGGTTCGACGTCCGGCCGTTCCTGGACGCGGCGGTGGAGCAGGCCCGGGCCGCGCACCCGCGGGTCCGCTTCAGCGCCGACGCCCCGCCCGGCCTGACCGTGTCGGCCGACCGGGACCGGCTGCACCAGGTGGTGGCCAACCTGCTGGACAACGCCGCCCGGCACGGCCGGGGCACCGTGACCGTCACGGCGCGGGCGGGCCTGGTCCTGGAGGTGACCGACGACGGGCCGGGCATCCCGCGAGGCGAGCGGGACCGGGTGTTCGAGCGGTTCTCCCGGGGCGGCTCCTACGGCGCCGACGGCGGCACCGGCCTCGGGCTGGCCATCGCCCGCTGGGCGGTGGACCTGCACGGCGGGCGCATCGAGGTGGTCGATGCGGCGCGCGGCTGCCGGATCCGGGCCGTCATCCCGGACTGATCTTCACAACTCCTCCACGGGACCCGCACCGGACCCCCGCCAACGGTGATCACCCGGCCGGTATCCAGGTGACGGACCCGATCCGGAGGAGTGAGCTCATGCACGTCAAAATGATCCTGCCCGCGCTGACCGAGGCGACGTCGCCGTTCTTCCGGCCGATCAAGTACTCGCTGTTCCCGCCGCTCGGGCTGGCCACGCTGGCCGGCTACCTGGACCCCGACGACGAGGTGACGATCACCGACGAGCACGTGCAGCAGGTCGACACCTCCGACGAACCCGACCTGGTGGTGATCCAGGTCTACATCACCTCGGCGCGCCGCGCCTACGAGCTGGCCGACCACTACCGGGCCAGGGGCGTCCACGTCTGCCTGGGCGGCCTGCACGTGACCTCGCTGCCGGAGGAGGCCGCCCGCCACGCCGACACGATCTTCTGCGGGCCGGGTGAGGACACCTGGCCGCGGTTCCTGGCCGACCTGCGCGCCGGGCGGCCGGCCCCCCGGTACGACTCCGCCGAGCGCACCCTGGCCGGGCTGCCGCCGATCCGCCGCGACCTGATCGACCGGCGCCGCTACCTGGTGCCGAACTCGATCGTGGTCTCCCGCGGCTGCCCGCACGTCTGCGACTTCTGCTACAAGGAAGCGTTCTTTGAGGGCGGCAAGTCGTTCTACACCCAGACCGTGGACGACGCGCTGGCCGAGATCGACCGGCTGCCCGGCCGGCACCTGTACTTCCTGGACGACCACCTGTTCGGCAACGCCCGCTTCGCCGGGGCCCTGTTCGACGGGATGCGCGGGATGGGCCGGCTCTGGCAGGCGGCCGGGACGGTCCAGGCGGTGCTGCGTCCCGGCCTGCTGGAGAAGGCCGTCGAGGCCGGGCTGCGCAGCCTGTTCGTCGGCTTCGAGACGGTCAACTCCGGCAACCTCACCGAGCAGCGCAAGTGGCAGAACATCGACCGGGACTACGGCGCGGTGATCCGGCGGTTGCACGACCACGGGGTCATGGTCAACGGCAGTTTCGTCTTCGGGATGGACCACGACGACCCCGACGTGTTCGCCCGCACCGTCGACTGGGCGGTCGGCCACGGGGTGGAGACCGCGACCTTCCACATCCTCACCCCCTACCCCGGCACCCGGTTGTACGACCGGATGGCCGGGGCCGACCGGATGCTGCATTCGGACTGGGACCGCTACGACACCCGCACCGTCGTCTTCAAGCCGGCCCGGATGACCGCCCGCCAGCTCGAGGACGGCTACTGGCGGGCCTACCGCGACTTCTACCGCTGGGGTTCCATCGTGCGCGGCGCCGCCACCAAGCCGACCCTGGCCGGCAAGCTGCGGCACGCCGCCTACGCGGGCGGCTGGAAGAAGTTCGAACCCGCCTGGGACCTGCTCATCCGGGCGAAGCGGGCCGGCCGCGCCCTGCCCGTCCTGGAGACGGTCCTCGCGGGCGGCTCCCGGTCGCGGGAGGTGGCGGGGCGGCCTCGCACCCTCGACCTCGTTCCCCGGGTTTCCGCGAGCCGCGTCCGCCAGGCGGAGGGCGAGCGGTCGCGCTGAGATCCGCCGCGGGGGCCGGCGTGTTCGGGCTCTCCCGCCCGCCGGCCGCAGGGATCCCGTCAGGTGACGCGGCGTCCCGTCCGCGGAAAGGGCCGGCCACACGCGCCCGTGGCCGGCTGCCGCATCAGGTCGTCGTCACAGGTCCGTGGCGATGATCTTTTCGATGTTCCGTTCGGCGAGCGCCGTGATGGTGACGAACGGGTTGACGGTGGTGTTGCCGGGGATCAGTGCGCCGTCGATGACGTAGAGGCCGGAGTAGCCGTGCAGGCGGCCGTAGTTGTCGGTGGCCCGGTTCAGCACTGCGCCGCCGAGCGGGTGGTAGGTGAGGTGGTCGCCCCAGATCTTGTAGACGCCGAAGAGGTCGGTCCGGTAGATCGTCCCCTCCTTGGAGTTGATCTTGTCGAAGATCGTCTTGGCCATGTTGATGGACGTCTGCTTCCAGGACGTCTGCCAGTTCAGGTCCACCCGGCCGGCCGAGGCGTTCCAGGTGAACTGGGCGCGCTGCGGGGTGTTGGTGATGGACAGGTAGAACGAGGCCCAGGTCTCGATCCCTGTGGGCAGCGGCGCGACCTCGGCGAACGCGCCGCCGGCGTTCCAGTTGTCGATGCCGCCCGTGGGGACGGTCGCCTGGAGGCTGCCGGTCGGGTCCCACAGGTGGTTGGCGCGGCCGCACATGACGTTGCCGTTCTCGCCCCAGCCCTTGCCGATCTCGCCGTTCAGGCCGGGCAGCGCGCCGGTGGCCTTCAGCTTGACCAGCAGCTTGCTGGTGCCGACGCTGCCGGCGGCGAAGAACACCCGGTTCGCGGTCACGGTCTTGGTGGCCACCACGTCGCCGTTGGTGTTGAGCTGCTCGATGGTGATCGTGTAGCCGCCGCCGGACGCCGGGACCACCGAGGTGACCTTGTGCAGCGGCGAGATGGTGACCCGGCCGGTCGCCCTGGCCTGGGCGAGGTAGGTCTTCTGCAGCGACTTCTTGCCGTGGTTGTTGCCGTAGAGGAGTTCGGTGTCCGTCGCCGACTTGGGGACGCTTCCGGCCATCTCCTGCTTCATGTACTCGAAGTCGTAGACGCTGGGCACGAGGACGTAGGGGAAGTTGGAGCGCTGGGCGTGCTTGCGGCCGACCCGGGCGTACTGGTAGCAGGCGGTGGTCTCCCACCAGGCCGGGTCGACGTGGTTCACCCCGAGCGTGGCGTTGGCCCGCGGGTAGTAGGTGGTGTACATCTCGCCGGCGTTCACCGACGGGAGGATGGAGCCGAAGTGCTCCTGCCGGGGGGTGACGGCCATGCCGCCGTTGACCAGGGAGCCGCCGCCGATGCCACGGCCCTGGTAGACCGTGATGCCGCTGAAGTCCTCGGCGTCCAGGATGCCGGTGTAGCGGGGGATGTTCCGGTCGATCGGGAAGCCGAGGAAGTTGCTGAGCGGCTGTTTGGTCCTGGTGCGCAGCCAGAAGGACCGCTGGTCCGGCTCGGTGATCCTGGGGAAGATCTTGCCGTCCGATCCGGGGGTGTCCCAGGCCATGCCCATCTCGACCATGTGCACGTTGACGCCCGCCTGGGCGAGGCGTAGCGCGGCGACGGAGCCGCCGTAGCCGGTGCCGATCACCAGGACCGGGACGTGGGCGCCGTTGCCGATGGAGGCGATCGTGCGGGCGGTCGCCGCCTGGGCCGTGCCGGTGTGGCCCAGCGCCCCCAGCCCCAACATAGAACCGGTTCCAACCATGAATCCGCGGCGCGATAGCCCCTTGGAACCCGGCCCCTGCAAGGTAGGATCGTGCATGTGATGTTCCTCACTCTCGACAGAGTTGAAACGAGTTCTACCTTCGGTCGCGAGCCAAGTCACTATGTACTCATAAGTAACTTTTGCCCCACTTCGCCAGGTCACCGGGCGTGCACCAAAAGCAACCAAGCGCTTGCTACATAGTTTTGTTACGCTGCAGCACATGATCTCCACCATCGTCTGGGGCACCGGCAACGTCGGTCGCCTGGCCATCCGCGCCGTCGAGGCCCACCCGGCGCTGCGACTCTCGGCCGTGATCGTCCACAACCCCGACAAGGTCGGCCGCGACGCGGGCGACCTCGGCGGCCTCGACCGCGACCTGGGCGTCGCGGCGACCGACGACGTCGACGCGGTACTGGCCACCGGCCCCCAGGCCGTGGTGTACGCGGCGTCCGGCGACATCCGCCCCGACGACGCCCTCGCCGACATCGTCAAGGCGATCCGGGCCGGAGCCGTCGTCGTCACCCCCTCGCTGTACGCGCTCTACGACCAGCGCAACGCCCCGCCCGAGATGCGGGAACCGGTGCTGTCCGCCGTCGCGGACGGCGGCGGCTCGCTGTTCGTCTCCGGCATCGACCCCGGCTGGGGCAACGACGTGCTCCCGCTGCTGATCAGCGGGCTCGGCGGCACCATCGACGTGATCCGCTGCCAGGAGATCTTCGACTACTCCACCTACGACCAGGAGGACTCCGTCCGGTACCTGGTCGGCATGGGCCAGCCGCTGGACTACGAGCCGCCGATGCTCGCCCCGACCGTCCCGACCATGGTGTGGGGCGGGCAGATCCGGCTGATGGCCCGGGCCCTCGGCGTCGAACTCGACGAGATCGTCGAGACCCTGGACCGGCGCCCGCTGGAGACCACGGTGAGCACCAAGACGATGGGCGAGTTCGAGGCCGGCACCCAGGGCGCGGTGCGCTTCGAGGTCCAGGGCATCATCGAGGGCGAACCCCGCATCGTCATCGAGCACGTCACCCGCATCCACCCGTCCTGCGCCCCCGACTGGCCGACGCCGCCCGACGGCGACGGAGCGCACCGGGTGATCATCGAGGGCCGCCCGCACATCGAGGTCTCGATCGAGGCCACCGACGAGGGCGGGAACCGGTCCGCGGGCGGGAACGCCACCGCGGTGGGCCGGCTGGTGAGCGCCATCGACTGGCTGGTGGACGCCGACCCCGGGCTCTACGACGCGCTCGACGTCCCGCTGCGCCCCGCGGTCGGGAAACTCGGAAGGAAACAGCCATGAACATCGACGTCCCCGAGGGCAAGGACCCGATCACCTACGTGTGGGGCGAGATGGTCCCCGGCATCGGGCCCGCCGCCTCGAAGCTCTCGCTGGCGGTGTACTCCCACACCACCCTCGGGCTCCGCGAGTTCGAGGCCGCGCGGCTGCGGATCGCGCAGATCAACGGCTGCATGTTCTGCCTCGACTGGCGGACCGAGCGGGACGGCCAGAAGGTCGAGGAGGAGTTCGCCGACGCGGTCACCCACTGGCGCACCACCGACGCCTTCGACGACCGCACCCGGCTGGCCGCCGAGTACGCCGAACGGTACGCCACCGACCACCACGGCCTCGACGAGGAGTTCTGGGCCCGGATGACCGCGCACTACGACCAGCGGGAGATCGTCGAGCTGAGCATGTGCCTGGGCTCCTGGCTGGCTTTCGGCCGCCTCAACCACGTGCTGGGCCTGGACGCCGTCTGCGTGCTCCCCGGCCACTGAGCCACGACCCGCGCCCGTCCGTCATTCCGTCCCGCCGTCCCCGGTCTCCTCGGGGCGGGTGTAGAGGATGTCGCGGGCCTGCTCGGCGGCGCGGGCGAAGCTCTCGCCGACGAAGTCCAGGTAGCGGGCGATGCTCTCGAGGCGGATGGCGGCCGGGGTGCCGGGGCCGAGCACGCCGACGCCCTTGGTGATGACCTCGACCTGCTGGGTGATGTCCCGGGCGCTGGCCATCATCGACTGGTAGTACAGGTCGTTGTCGACGATGTAGCGCTCGCGGCGGCGCTCGTCGCGTTCCCGGCGGACGAGGGTGAGCTTCTCCAGGAAGGCGATCGCCTTGGAGATGGACGCCGGGCTGACCTGCAAACGCTGGGCGAGTTCGGCCGCGGTGAGGCTGCCGGAGTCGGTGAGGTGCAGGCAGACCAGCACCCGCGACATCATCTTGGGCAGGCCCGAGGCCATCATGACGTCCGTGAACATCTCCTCGTACTCGCGGACGGCCTCGGCGTCGCGCCCGTGCGGCAGCGTGGCCGCCTGCGGCTCCCGGGACGAGGCGGACCTGCGCCGGTGCGCGCGCCGTTCCGTGGCGCGGTGGGCCAGGTCGGCGCGGTAACCGGCGGGACCGCCGTTGCGCATCACCTCACGCGTGATCGTCGAGGTCGGACGATCCAGCCCCCGGGCGATCTCCGCGTAGGCGAGCCCGTCCGCCAGCCCCGAAGCGATCTGCCGGCGTTCCTGCTGGGTGAGCCTGCCTCCTGGCATCGCGTCCTCCTTCGCGCATCCCTGCTGCCCCGAGCATAGCGTTCACACCACCACCATTGCAACACATGGATGCCTGTCGTTGCGTTAATTCACAGGCCGTTGCAACAGTTTTACGCCATCTAGCTGCACTAACACACATTCAACGCAATGATCTAGTTGCAGGATTTTTGAACGCAACGTAGCTTTTCCCTCGTTGGAAACAACACGACACCGGGAGAGCACGATGCAGAAGTTCAACACCCCCGCCCCGATCTCCGCCGTCCTGAACATCCCCGCGGGACGCGTGCGGTTCATCGCCGCCGACCGGGCCGACACCACGGTCGAGGTCCTGCCCGCGAATGCCGGCAAGGGCCGCGACGTGAAGGTCGCCGAGCAGACCAGGGTCGAATACGCCGACGGGGTCCTGCGGATCGAGGTGCCGGTGAAGAACCAGTACCTCGGCCCCTCCGGATCCGTCGAGGTGACGATCCAGTTGCCCGCCGGTTCCCGGGTCGAAGCCAAGGCCAGCGCCACCGAGTTCCGCGCCGTCGGACGGCTGGGCGACGTCGCCTTCAAGGGTGCGTACGACCAGATCAAGGTCGACGAGGCCGCGAGCGCCCGCATCACCGCCGTCGCCGGTGACGTCGAGGTCGGCCGGCTCACCGGCCCCGCGGAGATCAGCACCAACAAGGGCGACATCCGCGTCGCCGAGGCCGTGCGCGGCACGGTCACCCTGCGCACGGACATGGGCGACATCGAGGTCTCCGCCGCGCCGGGCGTCTCGGCCTCGCTGGACGCCGGCACCGGCTACGGCCGGATCCACAACGCCCTCAAGAACGACGGCACCGCCGACCTGGACATCCACGCCACCACCGCCTACGGCGACATCACCGCCCGCGGCCTCTGAGGAGCAGCACCATGACGAACCTGGCCATCGCGGCGACCGGGCTGCGCAAGTCCTACCGCGACAAGAACGGCGACAAGACCGTGCTCGACGGCATCGACCTGGCCGTCCCCGAAGGAACGATCTTCTCCCTGCTCGGCCCGAACGGCGCCGGCAAGACCACCACCGTGCAGATCCTGTCCACGCTGATCCGGGCGGACGGCGGCCAGGTCCGGGTCGCGGGATACGACCTGGACCGGCAGGCCGACGACGTGCGCGGCGCGATCGGCGTCACCGGCCAGTACTCGGCCGTCGACAAGCTGCTCACCGGCGAGGAGAACCTGCTCCTCATGGCCGACCTCAAGCACCTGCCCAGGCGCGAGGGCAAGCGGAAGGCCAAGGAACTGCTGGAGAAGTTCGACCTGGTCGAGGCCGGCGGGAAGCCCGCCGCCACCTACTCGGGCGGCATGCAGCGCCGGCTCGACCTGGCGATGACCCTGGTCGGCGACCCCCGCCTGATCTTCCTGGACGAGCCCACCACCGGCCTCGACCCGCGCAGCCGCCGCTCCATGTGGGGCATCGTCCGCGACCTCGTCAAGAGCGGCGTCACGATCTTCCTGACCACCCAGTACCTGGAGGAGGCCGACGAACTCGCCGACCGGATCGCCCTCCTCGACCACGGCCGGCTGATCGCCGAAGGCACCGCCGAGGAGCTCAAGCGGCGCATCCCCGGTGGCCACATCGAGCTCACCTTCGCCGGCGCCCACCTGCTCGACGCCGCCTACCACCTCCTCGGCGCGGGGAGCACCGACCCCGAGGCGCTCACCCTGCAGGTGCCGAGTGACGGCAGCGTCCGCGCGGTCCGCGAACTGCTCGCCCTGCTGGACGAGCGCTCGATCGACGTCGCCGAGATGAGCGTCCACACCCCCGACCTCGACGACGTGTTCCTCACCCTCACCGGCCAGAAGCAGGAGACCCCCCGATGAGCACCCTCACCCTCGCCGCCCGCGACTCCTCCACCATGGTCCGGCGCCAGCTCAAGCGCCTGCTCCGCTACCCCTCCATGACCCTGCAACTGATCCTGACGCCCGTCATCCTCCTGCTCCTGTTCGTCTACGTCTTCGGCGGCACCCTCGGTGCGGGCCTGGGCGGCGGCCGCGACACCTACGTCGACTACGTCGTCCCCGGCATCCTGCTCATGGCGGTGGCCACGGCCGCGACCGGAACCGCCGTCATGGTCGCCACCGACATGACCGAAGGCATCATCGCCCGCTTCCGCACCATGCGGATCTCCCGGGCCTCCGTCCTCACCGGCCACGTCGTCGGCGCCGTGATCCAGCAGCTCCTCGGCGTGGCCGTCCTGATCGGCGTCGCCCTGGCCATCGGCTTCGGCCCGAACGCCACCGCCGTCGAGTGGCTGGCGGCCGCCGGCCTGCTCACCCTGTTCATCGTGGCCATCACCTGGCTGTCGGTCGCCCTCGGCATGGCGTCCCCGACCCCCGAGGCCGCCAGCAACGCCCCCATGCCCCTGATCCTGCTGCCCTTCCTCGGCAGCGGCTTCGTCCCCACCGACTCCATGCCCACCGTCCTGCGCTGGTTCGCCGACTACCAGCCCTTCACCCCGATCATGGAAACCGTCCGTGGCCTCCTCCTCGGCACCCCGATCGGCAACAGCGCCGCCATCGCCACCGCCTGGTGCGCCGGCATCGCCGCCGTCTCCTACCTCTGGGCCCGGAAGACCTTCAACAGGACCTGACCGTGAACCGGCCGACCAGGGCCGCCGGACCCCTGCGGGTCCGGCGGCCCTGAACCTTTCCACCCGCCGGCGCGATCCCGCACCGGCCACCACGAACCCGGCGGCCCGTGCCGGTTTCCCCCGTCGATGACCGGTCCCGGGAGTAGATTCCGACACATACCGGTCGGCTACGGGCGGGGGCCGGCCCCCGCTTCGCCCCTGGCCCCAGGAGTTCCGGCCCGCCGGTGGCCGAGGTGCGAACGGAGGAAGGCCGTTGGACGGCGATGCGCTGGTGGCCGCCGCGCGGGCGGGGGACGAGGCCGCGTTCGCGGCGCTGGCCGAGCGGCACCGGGGCGAGCTGCGGGTGCACTGCTACCGGATGCTGGGCTCGCTGGACGAGGCCGAGGACCTGGTACAGGAGACGTTCCTGCGGGCGTGGAAGAACCTCCGCGGCTTCGAGGGGCGCGCCACGTTCCGCGCCTGGCTGTACCGGATCGCGACGAACGCGTGCCTGGACTTCCTCGACGGACGGGCCCGCCGGGTGCTCCCGCACGACCTGGCGCCGCCGGGGGACACCACCCTCGGCCTGGCGCCCCGCACCGACATCCCCTGGCTGCAACCGTTCCCGGACCGGCTGCGGGAACCGGCCGAGGACGGACCGGACGCCACGGCCATCGCGCGGGAGACGCTGGAGCTGGCCTTCCTGGCGGCGATCCAGCACCTGCCGCCCCGGCAGCGGGCGGTACTGATCCTGCGCGACGTGCTCGGCTGGCCGGCGAAGCAGGCCGCGGACCTGCTGGAGTGCAGCGTGGCGTCGGTGCACAGCGCGTCGCAGCGGGCCCGGGCGACGCTGCGGCGGCACCTGCCCGAGCGCCGGTCGGAGTGGGCGCCGTCGGCCGAGCCCACCGAGCGGGAGCGGGCGGTGCTGCGGCGGTACATGGAGGCGGTGGGGCGCGCCGACCTCGCCGCGGTGGCCGAACTGCTGGCCGAGGACGTCCGGACGGTGATGCCGCCCTACCCCCTGTGGCTCCGGGGGCGCGACGCGGTCATGGCGGCCCTCGCGGCGAGCTGGGACCCCGACGCGCCCGGCTACGTGGGCCGGTTCCGGATGGTGCCCGTCCAGGCCAACGGGCGGCCGGGGGTGGCGAGCTACCTCCGGGGGCCGGGCGAGCGCGAGTACCGGGCGAGCGCGATCGGCGTGGTGCGCGTCGAGGGCGACCGCATCACGGAGATCACCGCCTTCCACGACCCCGGCCTGTTCCCCGCGTTCGGCCTGTCCCCGGTCCACCGATGAGTTTCCGCGCGCCCCGCCGTCTCAACGAGAGGTCACATCACATCGACCTCGACGGAGGCACATCATGGCCAAGCTGCTGTACTCGGCCACCATGTCGCTGGACGGCTTCATCGCCGGCCCCGGCGACGACATGTCCTGGCTGACCGAGCACCTCGGACCGAACCCGATGATCGACGGGTTCATCGGCGAGATCGGCGCCCTGCTCATCGGCAACCGCAGCTTCCGCGGCGACGACCCGCACCGGGGCACGGACAAGGCGGGCGAGCCGTTCGGCGGGGGGTGGAGCGGGCCGCAGTTCGTGCTCACCCACCACATCCCCGACACCCCCGTGCCGGGCATCACCTTCGTCGGCGACCTCGCCGGCGGCGTCGCCGCGGCCAAGGCGGCCGCGGGCGACAAGTACGTCAACATCATCGGCGCCGACGTCGCCCGGCAGTGCCTCGCGGCGGGCCTGGTCGACGAGATGCTGGTCCCGATCGTGCCGGTCCTGCTCGGCGACGGCGTCCGGCTGTTCGACCACCCGGGCGGGAGCAAGGTCAAGCTCGAACGCCTCGGCCTGGCCGAGGTCGCCCAGGCGACGATGCTCTGGCTGAAGGTCACCGGCTGAAGGTCACCGGCTGAAGGTCACCGGCTGAAGGTCACCGGCTGAAGGTCACCGGCTGAAGGTCACCGGCTGAAGGTCACCGGCTGAAGGTCACCGGCTGAAGGTCACCGGCAGGTGCGCCCGCGGTGCGGGCGCACCTGCCGGGACGCCTCGACGTTCCGGGGCGGGCCGTCCTGATCAAGAACTGCCCGATCGGTCTTGTCCCGCGGGGATCGCGATGTTACGCAAGGGTGTGAGTTCTTCCGCGCCGTGGTGGCGGTCCAGGTCCGTACAAGTCATGGCGGCGGTCGTGCTCGCCCTCGCGCTGGTCGCGGCGGGGGTGGCGCTGTGGCGGCCCGCGGATTCCCGGGCGGGCGGCGGCACCCCGCTCACCGCGGACGAGCGGCGCAGCCTGGCGACCCTGCGCGTGATCGACGCGGCGCACCCCCTGCTGGAGATGACGCTCTACTCCCCCTACGACGCGACGCGGCCGGTCGTCGCCGCGCCCGCCCCCGGACCTCCGCTGGCGTGCTCGCTCTTCCTGGCGGCGCGGGGGCCGCGCGGCCCGGTGTTCGGCCGCAACTTCGACTGGATCACCAGCCCGGCCCTGCTGCTGAAGACGCCGTCCGGCCGGGGACCGGCGTCGCTCTCGCTCGTCGACATCTCCTACCTGGGAATCGACCGGCTGGAGGCCGACCGGGTGATGCGCGAACCGGCGCTGCAGCGCAAACTGCTGCAGGCCGGCTCGCTGCCCTTCGACGGGATGAACGAGCACGGCCTGGTCGTGGGCATGGCCCAGATCCCCGACACCCGGCCCGCCCGGACGCCGGGCCTGCCGACGGTCGGCAGCGTCCGCATCCAGCGGCTCGTCCTCGACCAGGCGCGCACGGTCGAGGAGGCGATCGCGGTGTTCGGCCGTTACAACGTCGAGTTCGCCCCCGGGGAGCCCTCGCTGCACTACCTGGTGGCGGACGCGAGCGGGCGGTCGGCGGTCCTGGAGTTCGTGGACGGCCGCCTCAAGGTGCTCCGCGGCGGCGACTCGTGGCACGGCATGGTCAACTTCGTGCTGTCCGGGGCGGGGGACGACGTCAAGCGCTCCGACGAGCGCTACAGCGCGATCGTCGGCCGGATGCGGGCCACCGGCGGCAGCCTCGACCCGGACGGGGCGATGGACCTGCTCGCCGAGGTGGCCCAGCGCAACACCCGCTGGTCGGCGGTGTACGAACTGCACCATGGCACCGTGCACGTCTCGCTCGGCCGGAACTACACCAGGCGCCACACCTTCCGCCTGGCGGGCGGATAAGGTCCCCGCTGTAACGATCGCCAGGAAGGTACCGGCCAGCATGATCGAGATGCTCTTCGAGCAGGTGGGCGAGGTCGTCCGCGGGTCGGCCCCGCACGAACTCGGCGAACCGCGCCTGCAGGCCCGCAACAGCGGGATCAAGGTCTGGTACGGCGACCGGTCACCGGCCGCCCGGGAGCACTACGAGGCCCAGGTGATCGGCGCGGACATCGTCACCGCCGCCCGCGCGTCGGCGCTGGAGATCGGTTTCCACGCCGAGCATCCCAAGCAGGACGACAACGTCGCGGCGCTCGCCGCCCTCCGGGCCCGGGAAGACCGCTGGCGGCCCGGCCTCGGCGACGACGCCGTCTGCGGGGCCTTCCTGGGCCGCGACACCTGGCGGCGGATCTCCGAGACCTGGCTCGACCCCGACCTCGACGACCTGGACGCCGCCTTCGAGATCGGCGTACGCCTGGTCGACTACATCCGCGCCCTCGAACCACACCGCCGGTCCGCGACGGACGCCACCCGCCCCATGGCGAACACCACCCGACCCGTGTCGGGTACCACCTGATCCGTGGCGGGCACCGCCCGATCCGTGGCGAACCTCACCCGATCCCTGGCAGGCACCGCCCGACCCAGGACCTGTTTCAAAGTGAGGCCAGCAGCCCCGCGGTACACCAACGCCGGCCTCCGACCCCTTGCCCGGTGATCGTTGAGGATAGGTGGTGCCAGAGCACCACCTATCCTCAACGATCACCGGCGCAGGCAAGGCGTGCCCCGCCAGGGCAGCCGGGTCCCGCACGGGCGAACCAAGGCCCATCGGCACCCGGCTCACTTCGAAACACGCCTTGGCGATACCCCCCCGATCCGCCGGCACCGCACGGGCCGGGGCCCGGAGGGGAGGACCGGCCGCTGACCGTGGTGGGAGTTCCCCGGCACGGGAGGCGATACGCATGGAGTGACGCCCCTGGCTGCGTTTACGGAACGGCCGCGGCCATGCGCGTCCGCGGCCCGGCGGCGTCTCGCGCGTCACCTGGGGTGGGTGCGCACCCCGTCGAGGGCGATGTTCAGGACCCGTTCGCGCTGGGCGTCGTCGGTGTAGCCGCCGCCGGTGATGCCGCCGACCATCCGCAGGACGTCGTCGAAGCAGATGTCCGCGCGGGCCTCGCCGGCGGCCTGGGCCCGGGCGAACAGGGGCCCGCCCGCCTCGTGGATCGAGATCCGGCAGGACCGGATCATCTCGGATTCGCGATTCAGGGCCTCGTAGAGGGCGCGCTTGGTCGCGAGATAGCCGACGAAGCTGCGCAGCCAGGTGGTGAAGCCCGCCCAGGGCGGCAGCGCGGCGGCCGCCTGCGCCGCCCGGCACAGTTCCTCGACCTCGCCGACGTAGACGCTCTCGAACAGGGCCTGCCGGGTCGGGAAGTTGCGGTACAGGGTGCCGATGCCGACGCCCGCGCGGCGCGCGATGTCCTCCAGCGAGGCGTCGGCGCCCTTCTCGGCGAACGCCTCGCGGGCCGCGCCGAGCAGGGCGTCGAAGTTGCGTCGCGCGTCGGCTCGGTGCGGGCGCCGTACCGCGATCGTGGGAGCCGTGGCCGTCTGGTCTGTCACCGAAACCCCTCCTCACCTGCGGCTCGATTTGGAACGGAGGTATGCCTCCGGTAATGTGGAGGCATAACTCCGGTATTCCGGAGGCTTACCTCAAGTTTAGCGCGCCGGCCGCGATGCGCCCCGATCCACGCCGATCATCGCCGCCGTGCCCCCGTTCCCAAGGATTTTTGATGCCAGATTCCGCGTCTTCCGCGCGCCCGTCCCCTCGGCTGATCTTCGGGGTGCTGTCGGCCTCCGCGGCCGGGTTCGCGATGTTGCAGTCCCTGGTCGGCCCGGTGCTGCCCACGATCCAGCGCGAACTGGGCACCGACCAGGCCACCGTGACCTGGGTGCTGACCGCGTGGCTGCTGTCCGCCTCGGTCGCCACCCCCCTGATGGGGCGGATCGGCGACATGGCCGGCAAGAAGCGCACGCTGCTCGCCGCGCTGGGGGCGATCGCCCTCGGCAACCTCGTCGCCGCGCTCGCCCCGAACATCGGGGTGCTGATCGTCGCCCGGGTGATCCAGGGGTTCGGCGGGGCGGTGCTCCCGATGTCGTTCGGGATCATGCGCGACGAACTCCCCGCCGCCCGGCTGTCCTCGGCGGTCGGCGGGCTGTCGGCGGTCATCGCGGTCGGCGGCGGGCTGGGGACCGTGCTGGCCGGGCCGATCGTCGCGACGCTGGGTTGGCGCTGGCTGTTCTGGCTCCCGATGATCGCCATTCTGGCGACCGCGTACCTGGCGCACCGTTTCATCCCCGAGTCCCCGGTGCGGACGCCGGGACGCGTCGGCTGGCTCGGCGCGCTGCTGCTGTCCGGCTGGCTGGTCACGCTGCTGGTCCCGCTCAGCAAGGCGCCCGCGTGGGGCTGGGGCTCGGGCCGGGTGATCGCCCTGCTCGTGCTCGCGGTGGTCCTGTTCGCCGCCTGGCTGCTGACCGAGGTGCGCTCGCGCAGCCCGCTGGTCGACATGCGGATGATGCGGCTGCCCGCGGTGTGGACGACCAACCTGGTGGCGCTGCTGTTCGGCGCCGGCATGTTCTCGGTCATCGTGTTCCTGCCGCAGTTCATGCAGATCCCCACGACCGCCGGTTACGGCTTCGGCGCCAGCATCACCCAGGCCGGGCTGCTGATGCTGCCCATGCTCGTCACGATGGGCATCGGCGGGTTCCTCAGCGGCCCGCTCGCCCCGGTCGCCGACGCCAAGGCGCAACTGGTGGGGAGCGCGGCGCTCAGCGTCGTCTCGTGCGTCGCGTTCGCCGCCTACCACGACAAGCCGTGGCAGCTCTCGCTGGCCGCCGGGATCTTCGGGCTGGGCCTCGGCCTGGCCTACGCCGCGATGACCAACCTGGTCGTGCGGAGCGTGCCGCCGCACCAGACCGGCATCGCCAGCGGCATGAACACCAACATCCGCACCGTCGGCGGCTCGATCGGCACCGCGGTCACGAGCTCCATCGTCACCGGCCACCTGCAACCCGGCGGCCTGCCCGAGGAGTCGGGGTTCACGCACGGCTTCCTGCTGATGGCCGTGATCTCGGCCGCCACCGTGGCCGTGGCCCTGCTGATCCCGGCCACCCGCCGCGCCGGCCGCCACCGGCTGCCGAGCGGGCGCCGCGAGCCGGTCCTCGTGGGCGCCGCCGCCGAGTGAGATACCGCGTCAGCGCTCCACCGAGCGCGCATCCGGGCGTGCGCCGGGCGCCGAGGTGCCGCGTCAGTCCCGGTCGTGGTGGCAGACCGCTTCGAGCATGATGCCGAACGGGTCGGACCAGAAGGTCGCGTAGTAGGGCTGCGGGTACTCGGTGAAGTACCGGGGCTCGTGCAGCACGGTGGAGCCGAGCTCGACCGCCCGGGCGTGCACCGCGCTGACGGCCGAGCGGCTCCGGACCATGAAGGCGACGTGCTGGAGCCCGGTCCGGTGGCGCGAGTAGCCGCCGGGCTCCCGCGCCGGATAGACGAACAGGTAGGTGCCGGGCCTGCCACCGGCCGGCCGGTAGGAGAACTCGTCCCCGGCGCTGAAGAACTCCTCGAAGCCCAGCAGCGGCATGAGGGAGTCGTAGTAGGTCTTCGCCGCCCCCAGGTCCGGGACGTTGATACCGATGTGACCGATCACGGTCGGATTATCGCCCAGGCAGGCCCGCTCCCTTAAGGCATGTCGCGAAGCGGGGTCAGCAGCCTCTTTGCGATATCGGTCGCGCCCCCCGCGCTCCTGCCGACGTGATCTTCAGGTTCCGGGGCGTCGTGGCGCCCCGGAACCTGAAGGGGCAGGCGAACGGCTGCGACGGCGCCGCCTCGGCCCAGGTCACCGCTCATCGTCGGCGGCCCTGGTGACGCGTTGTCGGGGTTGAACGACCGGCTGAGGGGGATTCAGCCGGTCGTTCGACGTGCTGCCGTCAGACGAGGTAAATGATCAGCAGGGTGAGCCAGAGGACGACGAGCCATCCGTCCGTCGTGGCCTGGAGCCAGCGGGGAGCGTGGCGGACCTCCATGAAGTAGTGGATGATCAGGCGGCATTTGATGAGGCCGAGCACGACGATGGCGGCGACGAGTTCCTTGCCCAGGGTCGTTGCGGTCTGGGATTCGCCGGGGGTGAGGAGCCAGGCGAGGATGGTCGCCGCCGACAGGGCGGCCCAGACGATCAGGACGGTCCGTTTGTCCTTCGTGAAGTCCCGGTCGGTGGACGTGGTCATGTGGGTCACCTCATCAGGTAGAGGAGGGCGAAGATGACGACCCACAGCAGGTCGATCATGTGCCAGAACAGGACGCTCTGCTCGACGATCGCGGGGCGTCGCCTGCGGGGGTTGCGCAACTCGCGGACCGCGACGCCCAGGAAGATCAGGCCGAAGGCCACGTGGACGAGGTGGACGCCGGTGAGCACGTAGTAGAAGCTGAAGAACTCGTCCGAGATCGTGTAGCCCCGGCTGATCTCGGCGTGCCACTCGTAGGCCTTGATCAGGGTGAACAGCGCACCGCACGCGCCGGTGGCCCACAGCAGCCGCTGGGCGTTGCGCAACGCCCCTTCCCGGACGGCGATCACGGCGAGGGCGGCGAACAGGGAACTGGTGAGCAGGACGACGGTGTTGGTGACGCCGATGCCGACGCTCAAGTGCCGCTGAGCGGCGGTGAACTCTTCGGTGGACACGGCGCGGAAGACCATGTAGGTGACGAAGTAGCCGCCGAAGATGAACAGGTCGCCCAGGATCATCACCCACATGTCGACGTCGCCGGGCAGGCGCCGTCCCCGGGTCGGCGGGCGGGTTCGCGTGGCGGTGTCAGGAGTGGTCATCGGGCGCCCTCCGGCTCGTAGAGGGCGGGGGTCTGCGCGGTTTCGCGGCGGGCCGCGATGCGGAAGAGGGCCAGGAAGCAGATGATCCACACGCCGAAGACGACGACGGCGATGTAGAGGGTGATCACGCCGTTCCAGGCGAAGGCGCCGGAGTTGTACAGCCACATCTGGGTGGCCATGATCTCGGTGACGATCTGCCAGATGGTGACGTAGGCGAACCACTTGGGGAAGATGCGGTTCTTGTCGTAGAGGATGGCCAGGGCCATGACGGTGTAGGCGGCGGTGAAGCAGCCGAGGGATCCGTTGTAGGACAGCATGCCCAGGTCATAGAGCAGGTACAGGATGCGGGGTTCACGGTCGGGGCGGAAGGTCGCCGTCAGCCAGCAGACCAGCAGGAGCTGGAATCCGGGGATGGCGCCCACACCCATGCTGGCGATGTAGGCGTAGGCGAGCGTCCTGCCGGAGGACATGCGCATCATGAAGTAGCCGATCATGCCGTTGGAGATCGCGGCACCTCCGGCGATCACCAACAGGAACACGAAGCCGACCTGGATGCCCCACTGGTGCTGGTCGAACCAGGCCGTGGCCTGCAGGGCGTCGACGTCCGGGCGGGGCGGCGGGGTGGCCCGTCCCAGCAGGCATATCCCGACCGACAGGGCGGTGTAGAAGATGCTGAACGCCCAGTAGAAGAGCCAGACCTCCCGTTTGCCCGCGCGCTCGGGCCGCGCCGGCTTTCCCGGGCCGTCTTCGGTGACAGTGGTGGCCGTGTCCGTCATGACATCACCCCCTCTTTCCCGGCCTGGCGCCGCAGGGCGGTGCGCAGCACGAAGAACATCACCAGGACGAAGAGCGCGAAGGCGCCGTTGCGCAGCCAGAACGACACCAGCCCGTCCCAGGCCAGCGGGCCGTCGCGGAACACCGCCGCACCCGCCGAGGGCACCATGGCCAGCGCGGTCAGCAGCGCGTAGTGCCCCACCCAGCGCGGGAAGACCGGCGCCCGGCGGTCGTCGGCGTAGACGGCCAGGGCCAGCAGGATGAACTGGGCGACCAGCATGCCGATCGGCGCGATGAAGATGATCCAGGCCAGGTCGTTGAGCACCTGGATCAGGTCGTCGCCCCGGCCGGGCCGGAAGGCGGCCACCGCGAAGAAGACGTTCGACAATGCGAACAGGGTCGCCCCGGCCACGACGGAGGTGAGGTAGGAGAACGCGTAGATGTGGCTCTCGCTGCGCATCCGCTGCATCTGCGCCATGATCAGCACGAAGAACGGGACGATCAGGATGCCGAACAGGTTGAAGCCGACCATGCTGAACCGGATCATCGGCCTGTTGTCCCGGTAGAACGCCCCGACCTCGGCCGCGCTCATGTCCGGGGACATGGGCGGGAAGAAGCCCGGGAAGGCCACGAACAGCACCAGCAGGACGAGCGCGAGCACGGGCGCGGACCACAGGATCACCTGCTCGGCCCGCAGAGCCGATAGGGCTGACTCCTCTTTCTCGGTGAGGACCTGCATATCTTCCTCTTCTCTCCAGCATGTACATGCCGGGCTGGACAGGGATCAGTGGTCGGCCGTAGAGGACGAACTGGAAGACCGTGATCGCCCGTTGTGGCATCGGTCCCTTTCGCCCATCGCAGCGGCGCCGCAGTCCTCGAACCGGGTCAGCACCACGGTGACGGGGTCGGCGGGGGCGGGGTCGAGACCATCGGGGTGCTCCTTCCACCGGCGGGGCGCCGTTCGCCCCACCACAGGGTGGACAGTTAGGCATCTTCTGTCAACCCCAAGGATCAATATCTACGACTGTCAATACCGAGCCCCAAACACCCCATACTGTTGACCAGGCATCCTGAACGTCCTTAGATGTCATCTTGTTGGACTTTGGTGTTGGTAATGTCTAGAGGATGGATACTTCAGCACCTGCGGACTTCCACTCCCGGGTCCGCCGCCAGATCCGTGACGACGCCCTCGACGCGGCCTACCGGCTGGTGGAGGAGCAGGGCTGGGGCGCGGTCCGCATGACGGCCATCGCCACCGCCGTGGGCGTCAGCCGGCAGACCCTCTACAAGGAGTTCAGATCCAAGGAGCAACTCGGCGAGGCACTGCTGCTCCGTGAGGCGCAGTGGTTCATCGCCGGCGTCACCGAAGAGATCCAGCGGCACACCGATGTCGTGGCCGCCATTGAGGCCTGCCTGCGGTTCGGCATCGGCCGCGGAACCGCCAACCCGCTGCTGCGCGCGGTCCTGTCCAGTCCCCTGAAGGACGACGACACCCTGCTCCCGCTGATGACGACCGGCTCCGAACCACTCATCGTCCTGGCCGGACAGGTCATGAAGGACTACATCACCAGCCGGGCACCCGACCTGGACCCCAAAGACGTGCAGGTCACCGCCGACGCCCTCGTCCGGCTCCTGGTCAGCCACCTGCTCCTACCACTGGACGACCAGGAGACCATCGTCAGCAACCTCACCCACCTCGCCGCCCGCGGACTCAGGCTCAGCCCCTGAGAACAGACCCACATGCACGCGCTCCCGCCCGGGCGCCTCAACGACCGGGCTTCCCGCACGCCGGCAGAGGCTGGGGGCGGCCGGTACCGGTGCCGCGATGCGCTCACGACCCCACTTCGAGACACGCCCTAGCCGGACCGTTGCGCTCAAAAGCCCGCGAGAGGTCGTCCGCACGCCATTAATCGCCTTAATTCGACGTGAACAGTTCCCGCGAATACCGCCCGAACATCCAATATTCCCATTGAGCTAACTGCACATCCCATGCGCGTTTCGGTCTGAAACTTAACGTCCGCGCATGTGACCATTAACCTCCAGTCGCACGTGTTGCGACGCACCGCGGGCCGGGCGCTGGCCGCGCTCGGCGCGGCGGCCCTCGCGGCGGGCGTGCTGTCCGCCGTCGCCGCCCCCTCGTCCGCCGCCCCGGCGGGCGAAAAAGTGATCGTCTCCGAGGACTTCTCCGGTGGCTCCCTGCCCGCGGGCTGGCGGGTCGTCGACGGGACCTGGCAGGTCCAGAACGGCAGGCTCGTCGGGACGGCCACCGGCGGCAACAACAAGATCACCTTCGGCCGGCACCTGGAGGACTTCAGGTTCGAGGCGACCGTCCGCTTCGACAAGGTCGCCGAGCCGACCCGGTGGGAGGCGTTCGGCCTGGACGTCCCCGCCGACGGCGCCCGGCCGTGGTGGATCGCCACCATGCGCAGCGGCAGCAACGCGAGCAACGGCCTGGAGTTCGCCCAGATGACGGCCGCGGGCGCGTGGAACGTCACCAACACCGCCGCCGCGCCCTACGCCGCCGGCACCGGCCGCGACGTCAAGGTGTCCATCGAGGTGCACGGCAACCAGGCGCGCTGGTTCTTCGACGGGCAGCAGATGATGCGCACCACCAGCCTGGTGCGCTCGGCCGACGGCGTGCAGGCCCTCTTCGTCAACGGCTCGACCGTCTCCTTCGACGACGTGAAGATCACCGAGCTGCCCGCCAACGGGTACCTCCGCCCCGCCGGCAGCCCCGTCACCGTGATCGCGCACCGCGGCGCGTCCTCGGCCGCGCCGGAGAACACGCTCGTCGCGCAGGAGGCCGCCCGCCGGGCCGGCGCCGACTTCATCGAGAACGACGTGCAGCCCAGCAAGGACGGCGTGCCGTTCATCCTGCACGACGGGACGGTGGACCGGACCACCGACGGCACCGGCGCCATCCGTAACCTCACCTCGGCCCAGCTCAAGGCGCTCGACGCGGGCTCCTGGTTCTCCCCGCACCACACCGGTGCGCGGATCCCCACGCTGGCCGAGCAGCTCGCCGACCTGCGCACCCGCGGCGGCAACCTGCTGCTGGAGATCAAGGGCGCGCACACCAGGGACGAGGTCGCCAAGATCGTCCAGGTGATCCGCGAGCAGGACATGACCAAGCGCGTCTTCATCCAGAGCTTCGAGGTCAACGCGCTCAAGTACACCTACGAGCTCGCCCCCGAACTCCCCCTCGGCCTGCTGCGCAGCACCCTGGACGCCGACCCGGTGGCCATCGCCAAGGATCTCCACCTGACCGCCTACAACCCGGGCAACGGCGCGCTGCTGGCCCGCCCCGGCGTCGTCGCCGACCTGCACGAGGCCGGCGTCGCGGTGATGGCCTGGACGGTCAACTCCGCCGCCACCTGGAAGGCCCTGGACGCCCTCGGCGTGGACGCCATCATCACCGACCGCCCCGCCGAACTCGCCGGCTGGAACGACGCCATCCTGCACGGGGCGCAGCCCAGGCCGACCGCCGGCATCGTCTCCCCCGTGAACGGCACCACCCTCGACCGCGCCCAGCGCCCGGTCGCCGGCGTCGTCACGACCGGCGCCGACACCGTGCAGGTCACGCTGGACGGCGACCCGGTCGAGCCCGGTAAGCCCCTGGACCTGACCGCCCTCTCCCTCGGCCGGCATGTCATCCACGCCGAGGCGACCGGCCCCAAGGGCACCGCCCCGGCCACGTCCACCTTCACCCTCGCGGCCACACCCGCCGGGCTCGCCCACCTCATCGTCACCTCCGGCGCCGATGGGGGAGCCGTCTCGGCGATGATGAGCAAACTGGCCGCCGGCCGCTACGACGACGTCGCCAAGTACGCCGAACGCCAGTCCGGCAAGCACGTCCCGGCGAAGTACGCCACCGTGATCGCCGCCGACGCCCGAGCCCTCCACACCCAGCAACCCTGACCCCGGCCGGACTTCTCCATGATCCTTGAGGATTCAGGGTGCTATGACACAATGCCACTAAGTTAAGTGTTTGAGTGGTACGGTTCTTGGATGGCTCGAATTGGACAGGTAAAGGTTGCTGACAGCGATTCTTCGTCTGTGCGGTTGACGGATCGTATTTCATTGGGTGTGTTGGC
>NZ_QLYX01000026.1 GCF_003289645.1 Actinomadura craniellae
TGGGGCACGAGGACCTCCTACGGGTGCGGAGTGGCTGTGTGGTAGCTCCACACCACACCTGGGAGGTCCTCCCTATTTCAACAACATCCGGCCCGTGTCGCCGTCACCAACGTCCATGAGCAGTACAACTAGCCCGCGCCGTGACCCGCTTCGAGGGCATCACGCGGGAGAGGAAGAAGTCCGACGCGATCGTGCTCGCCAACCTCGGCCTCGCCTACATCCGGCAGCGCAAACTCGATGAAGCAGTGGGAAGTTTGCACGAAGCCATCGACGTTTTGGAAGCCACCCGAGGTGGGGGAGGGCTCAACCTGGCCTTCGCCGCTGGCCGCGAACTCCGCCCCTGGCAACGCGAACGGACCGTCCAGGAGATCAACGACCGGCTGCTCGGCTTGATGTCGGCCGCATAGCAGCATACGAATCAGGCATGGACGTCGACCAGGCCAAGCAGGAAGCGCGGGAACGGATGTGGGCTCTCCTGGAACGGGAGAAGGTGGTCCACGAGCTCGGCGTCCACGGCCACATCCCCGACTTTGTTGGGTCCGAGCAGGCCGCCGAACTGCTCACCACCCTGCCGGCCTGGCAGTCGGCCCGGGTCGTCAAGTCCAACCCTGACCGGGCCCAGCTCCCGGTCCGCGCCCGGGCGCTCGACGAGGGCAAGCTCGTCTACATGGCCGTCCCTCGACTGGCCGACGAGAAGCCTTTCTACGAGCTCAACCCGGCTGCTCTGACCGCGCCTGGCATCGAGGCGGCCAGAAGCAAGGTCGCCGAGACTCTGGTTCCCAAGGTCGGTCTCGACCGGATGCGTCCGATCGGCCTCGTCATCTGCGGCACGGTAGCTGTCAACCGGTACGGCGTCCGTCTCGGCAAGGGCGCCGGCTACTCCGACATCGAATTCGCGCTAGCCCAGGAGTCTGGCTTGATCGATCCGAAGACAGTCATCGTTACGACTGTCCACCCGCTTCAAGTGGTCGACGAACTTTTGCCCGAGGCTAGGCACGACTTTCGCGTCGACTTCATCGTCACGCCCAACGAGATCATCGCTTGTGACCGCCACCCACGTCCGAGTGGGCTGGTTTGGGACCAGCTGAACGAGGAAAAGATCACGAACATCCCAGTGCTGAGCTCCCGGCGTCCTCACAGCCGGTGATCTTGCTTGATCGTTCTCCTCTGCGCTGGTCCTACCTGTCTCCGGTGGGGGATCGAGCGGCAACCCCTCGGACGACCGCCACACCTGAGCTGGACCAGGGATAGGTGATACGGCCAGGGTGAGGTGGGAAGCTGGCCAGAACGTGAGCAGTGCTGATGCCCGTCACCGAGCATGCTCAAGCCCGGGGCGAGGATCGATAGAAACGATCTTTGCTTCTGCGCCTCAGGAGCTTGTAGTGAGGAATTTTGTCGGTGGGCTGGGTAAGAATCATGGTGAAGGAGGAGAGGTCATGGCTAAGAACGATCACGAAGCCGACCAGGATCTATCCCCGCCGAATGGATGCCGGTGGTGCGGTATCGAAGCCTATGAACATCTGCAGCGCTGGAAGCCGCCGGTAGGATGGCACCAGTGGGAAGAGCCGACTGTTGAGCAGCGTAAGAAGCGAATGCTGGAACGTCGTCGGCGTGCTAAGCGAGGAACCGGTAACCTGGCATCTTCGTTTACTCAGCCGCTTGCCGTAGCTCGGCGAATACTTCCCGCAACTGCGTAGGAACGTCTTCGGGACGCTTTAGCGCACAAGCCAACTGGTACATCATCTCCGGCTTGCCACCTGGGCCAACATCACTCTTGTCGCGAAGCGTCAACTGAACACTGGTGCTGAACTTCCTGCTGTTCCGCAGCTCGGCAAAGTCCGAGGGGAGCCACGGGTCGCTCTTGGGCCAGATTTCGTTGGCGATCTTGGCCCAGAGTTCATTGCTGAAGAGTTCTTCAAGCTCGTTAAACTGTTGTGGCTCGCCAACAAACTTCACCATCTTGTTCACCGCCTCCCTGCTTCCGAAGAATCTGATGAGGCGGTCAACCTTGAACAGTCCTTTGGCGGCAGTGCGACTATCGGCGTCGACCATAAGCATGACAGAGCGGCCGTGCTTCACGAGGTAGCTGGCCAAGTGCAGTGCACCCTCATTGTTGAAGCAGGCCCACAGCGCGATTCCTGCTGCCTGCAACGACATGCCCTCAGAAAGGCGGAAGAGGATTGGAATGGCTTGCTGCTCAGTATCTCCCTCAACTGCTAGGAAGCATCGTTCGTGGAGTAGAACGGAATTGCGAAGTCCGAGAGAAGCGGCGATTTGCTTGAGGTGCAGGTCGATGGAGTGATGAGTGTCTGAGCCCAAGCGTTCGATCGTTGTGCGGCCATTTTCTAGCTTGAGGTGTACAACATCAGAGATGTCGACACCATCGATCAGGTTCATCGAATGTGTGGCGACAACGACGTTTACGTTAGGGAGTGCTGCTTGATCACGGATCAGTTGCATGATCGTGCGCTGGTGCTTGTAGTCGAGGTGAGTGTCCGGCTCGTCGTACAGGATGATGGTCTGAAGCGGCGGCGGCCCTTCGTTGGTCGCATTGTCATCGGTGGTCTCGGGTGCGGTTCTGCTTTCCTGCTCCAGCAACTCGCTCATCCACTCCCAGATTGCGAGAGAGATTCGCCGGTTGCTGCCGAGGCCTGAACGGTCCAGTCCTACCGCCTCGCCTGAATTACGGGCAATTTTGAGCGGGGCGCCTCGAAAGCCATAGTCGAAGGCTACGTCAGGCTCAACAAAAACTTCGGTTAGATCTGGGCAGCGGGCGTGGATGTGATCGCACAATGATTTTGCATCGATCCGAAGGCGCTCTTTTACTTCGCTTTCCAGTTCCTGTAGTTGTCCGCTGATTTGGTTGTCATCAACATGGGATTCGAAGCGTTCCTTAAGTGCAACTTTGACGGCTTGGTCTGGCTTCGCTGCTTTGCCGTCGAAGGGAAGAACGCGTGGCATTCGCTTTTCAAGTTCACTTGGAATCTGAACCCAGCCCATGCTGCTGGAATGCTCAATTCCATAAGTGCGCAGGGCGGCTTCAAGGTCGGCGCGTTTTGAGGAAGCGGTTGAGACTCCCAGTTCTTTGACGATCGTCTTAAGCTCGGGCACCAAGAAGCGGCTCAGGTCTTGCAGTCGTTCGTCGTCGGGCAGTCGCGCCCAGTATTCAAGTCGCCCGATTAGTTCTTCGCCTGCTTGTCGGCGGATGAGTACGGTTTCTGGCAAGCCGAAATGCGACTGCTCCCACGGGTCTAGCGTGAAAATACCTTCGACCGCTGTAAGCTCGCACCGCCTTGGTTGAGACTGCTCTTTAGAGCCTTCAGCGGGGGACTCGTAAGTCCGGTCAACTTCAGAGAGTTTGTAGTCAGCTACCAGGAACTGTAGTGCAGACAGAGCTGCACTCTTTCCGCCGTCATTATGCCCTGCGAGGATGGTGGGACTTCCGACAGGTATGTCTCTCACATTCTGCAGAGAGCGGAATCCCATGACCGTGTAGTTCTTGAGGTGCACGGTATCTAGCCACTCCGTTCTGAGAGTAGAGGCTGTCGCGAGGAGAAGCCCCGGTGTCGTCACTCGCGTCCTGTGCGCTGCAGAAGCCCCAGAAATAACTTGCGCAGCATCCTATAACAACGAAGCCCTGTGTACCTGCTCATCCAGTACTTCCGGTAGATGGTGCTGCGCCAACATCAGACTGAGACTGAATTTCAAGGTCATCTAGCGAGGCCTCGGGTGATACGCCCTCGTCAGCCGACGTGTACGTGACGCCGTGGTGCTTGAGCGGTGCTCTCTATGGGGCTCGTTGGTCAACCTCGACGGATCTTGGACAAGGCTTTGAGGGCGGTTTCGTCGGCGTCAGGGAGGGTGTGGAGGTACTTCTCGGTGGTGGCGATGGTGCTGTGGCCGAGGCGTTCTTTGACGACCTGGAGGTCGGCGCCGCCAGCCAGTAACCAGGAGGCGTGGGCGTGGCGGAGGTCGTGGACGCGGGGCTTGAAGCCGAGGTCAGCCACGGTGCGGGCGGGGTCCCAGATCTGGCGGCGGAACCAGTCGCGGGGGATGTGGCCGTCGGTGTCGCGGAGGCGCGGCGGGCGGGGATTGTCCCTGCCGTCAGCGCGGCGTTTGGCGCGGTAGACGGCGTAGGAGTTCTTGCAGTGGCCGCAGCGGCATTTGGCCAGGTTGTAGGCGGTCATGGTGCCGTGCTTGTAGCGGCGGCCGGCTTCGTTGGGTTCGGTGAGGCCGAGTTCGTCCGGGTCGACGGGTTGTCGCGGGCGGGATTTGGGGCCGTCGTCGTTGCGGTAGACGAAGAGGAGGTCGCCGTCGGCGAGGCGTTCGGCCTCGACGTGGGTGCGGAGCTTCTCGGTGATCTGAGTGCTGAGCTTGAGGCGGCGGTACTCCTTGTCCTTGGGATACTCCTTGACCAGGAAGCGTCCGCCGGTGGGGTGGTAGTCCCGGCTGAGTTCCATCACGGTGCGGCTGACGGTCAGGATGCGGGTGTCGAGGTCGATGTCCTTGACGCGCAGCTCGGTCAGCTCGCCCCAGCGCAGGCCGCTCTCGATCGACATTTCGATCAGCAGTTGGGCGTCGGCGGTGGGCAGTGCGCGGTAGAGCCTGTCGAACTGCTCGGCTGTGATGATCTTGCGGGGTTTCCTGGGGACGGTCGGGGTCTTCACGCCCTTTGAGGGGTGCAGGAAGATCACCTGGTCGTCGAAGGCCGTGGTGAAGGTGGCGTTGAGGATCGAAGCCTTGCAGTACTGGATCGTGCGGGGCGAGGCGCCCTTCCTCTGCATCTTCACGACCCACTCGCGCACGTACTCGGGGAGGATGTCGCGCATCTTCATCGGCCCGAACTCCGACATGAGGTGCAGGTTGATGTGTCGGGTGTAGCTCTCGCGGGTCGAGGGCTCCATTGAGTGGTTGGGAAGCCACTTCTCCTCGACGTAGGTCTTGAACGTCTGCCGGCCGCGGCGCGGGTCGCCGAGCCTGCCCTCGGCGAGCTTGGCCTCGGCCCGCTGCCAGGCCTTGTTCGCCTCCTTCTCGGTGGCGTACGTCCCGGCCGACTGGCGGACGCCCTTCACGTCGTCGTACAGCGCCTGGAACCGGACCGTGCCGTTGCGGCCGATCCGCTTGCGCGTGAAGCCCACCCGACCCCCCCGAGAGCTTGATCGCTTGTCACTCGTTTGTCACTGGATCTTGTGTGATCCAGTGACACGCACAAGAACTGTTCAACACCAGCCCAAGCCGCTGACCTGCAGCTTAACGCGAATTGAAGCGATTGGCTACGGAGAGTATTGAACGTAATCAGGGCTTTGGGTGCACGAGGCCGTGGGTTCGAATCCCGCCACCCCGACACGAAGTCCCAGTTCAGAGGCTCGGTCGCCACTCCGGTGATCGAGCCTCTTGATCGTTTGCCATTAGGGCTGAACGTGATCAGGGTCCCGCCCGTGACGAGGGTGGGACCTGGCAGGATTCCGTGAGAGGTGGCGTTGAACGCGCTCGAACGCTGGATACCGGTTCCTTCACCGGATCTGGTGACACGCCGGTCGGTGTCTGTGATGTCGGGGCTACGGAGGTCCGCGCGGCTTCGCTAGTCCTGCAGGAGATTGCGCACGTACCGTAGGACCAAGAACCAGGTCGATTCGGGATGCTCCATGGCGAGGGCGTCTACTTGGCGCATTCGGTGCAGCAGCCTCCGCTCGGCGCCCTGAGGGTCGGCGCCTTCGTCGGTGCCGGCCTCGACGTCGTACTCGGGCCTCTCCTCTTCCAACGCGTGGAGGAAGTACGCCAGCCTGTCGACGTTTGTGTTGAGCAGGTGCGGAGGACCGTTCTCCGGGATGGAGTACACCACCCCTGTGGTCGTGTCCACGATGACGTCGTCCAGGGCGATCCCGCCCAGGGTCAGCCAGGCCGACATGTCGAACGGGCAGCTCGGATGCCTCTGCGTGACCGCCTGCCATGCGTCGCCGCCGATCCGCAGGTCGCCATCGAGAAGGAGCTGGTCGGCCTCGAACCAGCCGACCTGGTCCGGCAGGCCGACCTCCCGCAGGAAGGTCCGGGTCGGCTCGTGCGCGATCGCGGCGAGCGCGCGGTCATCCAAGGTGACCAGTTCATCGGCGGGAAAGACGGACTCCATCATGGTCCGGTCGATCAAGGGGCTCATGGATCCGCATCCTCGCGCTGAACGGTGGTTCGCGGCGACCAGCCGGGCGATGGGCGGCACGGCGTCCCGGACGCCGACCGGCGCGTCACCGGACCTGGTGAACCTAGGTGGGCACCGTACTGGAGGTCGTCAGGCGGGCTTCTCCCAGAGCGAGACATGACCGCGGCTCTCGCTGGTGAAGGGTCGGCGCGCCCACCCGCTCCAGCGCTCGCGCAGTCGCAGCCCCGCGAGCTGGGCCATCAGGTCCAGTTCCGCCGGCCACACGTACCGGAAGGGGATCGAGGTGTGGTCACCGCGCCCGTCGACCACCTCGATGTGGTGCGAGGTCATCGCCTGAGCGGCGACGTCGTAGACGTCGAAACCCCACCGGGTGCGGCTTGTGCGGAACGGCACGACGTCCTGCCCGGGCGGGAGCCGGCGCAGCTCGGGGATCATGGTCTCGACGACGAAGCAGCCGCCGGGTTCCAGGTGGGCCGCGGCGTTGCGGAAGCAGGCCACCTGTTCCGCCTGGGTCGTCAAATTCATGATCGTGTTGAAGACCAGATAGACGACCGAGAATGTCCCGTCCACCCGCGTGGTCGCGAAATCGCCGATCGTCACGCCGATCGCGTCGCCGTCCGGTTCGGCGCGCAGCCGGGCGACCATCGCCCGTGACAGGTCGATGCCGTGGACCGTCACTCCACGGCGTGCCAGAGGCAGCGCGATGCGTCCCGTGCCCACACCCAGTTCCAGGGCCCGGCCCTCGCCGGCCAACTCCGCCAGGACGTCGACCGCCGGGTCCACGACGTTCGGCTCGAACATCTCCGCCGACGACTGGTCGTACCTCGCCGCGACACGTTCCCCGAAGTAGCCGTCAGGATCGCTCACCGCCGGACCGTACCGCCGCAGATCCCGCCATGCCAGCGCTTTTCTGCAGGCCCCGCGCGATTCGGGGTCGTTCGTCCCGCCACGTCGAACACCATGACAGAGGGAAGCCGGCGCCGAGATCGAAGCGACTCTCAGCGGCGAGTTCCTGAGGTGCCCGGGCTAGGATCCGCCGGTGACTGAGGGTGCGGAAAGCCCGCGGTTCCCGTCGGCGAAGCTGGAATCTCACGCGAGTCGTTCTCGAACCCGACCGGCTGGCCACGTTGACCGCTGCTCGCGGGGGGGCGGAACTCCGGGCGGGCTCCAGCGTACCCGCCGGCATCTGCGGTGCTCCTGTGAACGGAGCAGCGCTGGCAGGTCGTTCCGGGGACGCGAGGGCAGCGTCGTCGGCCGGTAAGGATCTCAAGGACCGCGGAGCCTGCTGTGCCTGGCCGTTCAGGGGCGCAGGAGGTAGGGGACGCTCGCGGTGAGGAACCGGCGTGGGAACTCCTCGCGCAGCCGCCACAGACCCGCGTCGATCACGAAGTGGGCCATGACCGCGCCGAGGTAGGCGCCGTAGAGCGCGCGTTCCAGGGCCATCGGTGAGCCGTGCAGGTGCGAGGCGTAGCTGAGGGCCGCGCCGCCGGTGACGGCGATCGTCAGCATGACGGTGAGGCCGGTGAGCCCGCTGCGGTGGGGTCGTGGTGCGCCCGAGATCAGGCCCATGATGAGCAGGTACTGGAAGCCGTGTGCGACGGTCAGCCCGGCGACGGCGGCGTACGGCGAGGTGAAGACGAACACCGGGGTGAAGAACAGCAGCGAGATCAGGTAGACGATGACGAACCCGGCCGGCCGGGTGGGGCGCCTGGCCAGCGCGTACAGGCCGAGCGCCACTCCGGCCGCGAACACCGCGAATGCGGCGGGGAACAGTGACCGCAGTGGCGCCCGCACCCCGAGTTGGAGCAGTTCGGGGTGCAGGACCAGCCCGGCGATGCCGCCGCACCCGGCCACGACGATGCCCAGGCGTTCCGGTTTGAGCACCGACCCGGCCCGCTGCGACACCCCGGCCAGTGCGGCCATGCCGAGGTTCTGTTTCTGGAAGTGGAAGAACTGCCAGGCGAAGTAGGCCAGGAGCGCCCACTGGAGTTGCTCGTAGGGGACCAGGACGGCGGCGAGCGCGGTTCCGGCGATCAGCGCGAGCGGGGCGACCACATACCGGCCGCGGTGGGCGAGGGCGTGCGCGCGGATCTCCGGCAGCGTGTAGAACCAGCCGGTGGAGGCCACGTGCACCGACGAGCCCAGGAACAGCAGCGCCGCCAGCGCCCGTCCGGGTTCGGCGGACCCGGACGGCGCCAGCAGGATCGCGGCGGCGAACGCCCCGAGCGACAGCAGGATCGTGCCCGCCAGCCAGGTGCGCCGCAGGGTGCGGAACGTGCCCAGCGGAGGGGCGTGGGTCGGCGCGGTCAGTGCGCCGGCCGGATCAGCCGCCACCGCAGCCGGCGGCTGCGCCTGCCGGGGCGGCGAGCAGCACGAACGCGGCGGCGGCGAGCATCAGGAAGACCAGCACGGCCACCGGGATCGCGATGGCCGCGGCCTTGCGGCCCCTGTTCTCGGGCTTCGCCGGCTGCCCCCAGGCCGTCCACTGCTGGTAGGTGTCCGCCTGAATCGCCTGGTCGGCCGTCTGGACCGGGTGATCGGTCGCCTGCGTCATCGTTCCTCCTGGGTCGATCGCTCCGTTAGACGTGCGGGGCCAGGGCGCGGTTCACCGCAAAACACACGAAACGGGCAGTATGGATCCCCCTCCGTCGAGGACGCGCATACACGGTTCGTGGACAAGGGAGATGGTGCTCCGCGCGTTGTGCCTGCCCGGCTGGGGGAGAGGGCGTCGCGGGACCCGCGGGCGAACTCCTACCGTTGGGGCGTGATGACGGGGGCGTTGAACGGGAAGACCAGCAGCGGCCCTGTCACCACCACGCGGTCGGTGCCGGGCACGCCCCAGCCGAGGTCGGCCGTCTGGTGGCAGGTGCCGCGGTCTTCGATCCGGTAGGTGGCGTTCGCGCCGGCTGGCCCGGAGCGGAAATGGCCGAAGAGCGAGATGCGGTCCCGGATCCTGCCTCTGCGGTCCACCACGAACCCGTGGATGGGGGCCGTGGACCGGAACCCGCCGTCCCCGGTCCGGGCCTCGTAGGCCAGGTCCGAGATCAGTACGCGCAGCGTCTCGCCCGCCTCGTCGGTCACGGTGGCGTCGAACTCGCCGAGGAACGGTGTCACGAAGCCGGGGAATCCCGCGTGGAACTGCTCCGGATACGGCGCGGGCCGCCGTTCCAGCAGGGAGAACCGCCAGGCGCGCTTGAACGTGCCCGACCGGATGGTGTACGTACCGTTCTTGCAGACGAACGGGCGGAACGTGCGCCCGGCCAGATCGATGACCTGCCGCACGATCTCGTTGCCGGTGCCGGGATCGCCGAACTCCTCGTCCACCACGCTCGTGGTGATCCCGTGCCTGGTCAGCTTGAGCCTGAAACCCGGCCCGACCGCCGCGATGCGTCCCTTGCTCTCTTTGACATGGATGTCCTGGATTTCCCGCGCGGAAGCGCTCGGCGCCACCAACCCGGTGCCCAGAATCACTCCGGCTACAACGGCGAATCGAATCACGGCCACTCCCGTCCTCGGCACGTCGTCGTACGGATGCCAATGGTCACAGAAAATTCGGATTTCGCCCAGACTCCGGCCTGTTCAGGCCACCGGATGCGCGTCAGGCGTTCTTGCCGGTCATTCCTGTTGGGAGTTGAGCCAGAGCGTGATCAGCAGCAGCGGGAGGGCCATGGCGACGGCCACTCCCACCCCGATCATCACCGGGAACAGGATGCGCGACCCGCTCTCGTTTTCCCACGTCCGGGCGTTGAACAGCAGGCCGAGCACGCCGAGGGCCGACACGAGCAGGAGGATCCCCAGACCGAGCGTGGGGGAGTAGTTCTCGAACGCCGGGGCGAGGAAACGTTCCGTGGGGGCGGGCAGGATCAGGTCGTAGGCACTGATCGGATCGGGCGACCTGCCGACGAGCGGAGTCGCCCGCCAGACGTCGGCCATCCAGTGGCCGAAACCCCGGTTCAGCACGGCGGCGCACAGGAGCAGGGAGAGCGACACCCCGACCCCGGCTGCGAGATCGATGCACTTGCCCTGGTCACGGCCAGCTGCGGGAGCGGAGACGATCGGCAGGTAGACGGTGCGGCCGATCTGCCCGGTGGCACCGCCGGTGAGGCCCACGGCGATCAGGATCGCCATCAGCAGCAGGAACACCTGCACGATCCACCCGATGGCCGGTGCGACATAGCGGACGAGGAAGCGTTCTACGGCCGCGATGACGTCGCCCAGCCATGCGAAGAGACCGATCAGGCCGAGGGCCCACAGGATCCCTGCGACCACTACGACCACCACGATCGCGACCCCGGCCAACTGCGGGCCGCCTTCCGTTTTGAGGAGGGCGATGAGCGCGAGGAGAAGCGCGACGGCCACGGCGGCCACGATCACTACGGCGAGCACCGGGGCGAGCGTCTCGACCAGCGCGCGGATCGCCCCGGCCAGCCAGATGCTGAACCGTACGGCCAGCGCCCCGGCTCCGGCCAACCAGCCGATCACCGGGATCGAGACGATGCCGAGCCCGCCGGCCAGCAGCGTGAGGGCGGCCGGCCGCGCATTACGAACGATCATGGAGCGGACGAGCGCCGCCGCGACCAGTGACGGCACGCTCAGCAGCGCGGCCATCATCATGAGCCGGTCCTGCGGTGTGCGCTCGGGACTGCCCACGTGCTGGGCGAGCCATTCGGAGGCCGACTTCAACCAGTCGGTCACCGCGCTCGCTCCGTCGTACTTCCCGCCGACGCCGTTGATCGTTGTGAACAGCACCGGAAGGGTCGCCATGAGGAAGACGGCACCGATGAGGATGACGAACGGGATGGCTCCGACACCGAACCCCGCGATGTCCCGGAATCTCTGTGTGGAACCCGCTGGTGTACTCATGCGCGACCTCGGGGGATAGGGCGTGACGCTTCCCGGAATTGGACGCGCTTCTGACCGCCCGGTTCGCCCTCTGTGCAGTTCTACTCGCAGGCCATGGGATTTCCGATCTGTTGTGTGAATAAATCAGGCGTGTTCGCGATGGTCAGGTTCGGAAGACCATGTGGAGGCGCCGGTCCGTTACCGCCGGTCGAGGGCGTGGGCGGCGAGCAGGCAGCCGAACGCGGCCACGGCGGCCACCGTGCGGACGAGGTGCCAGTTGCTCCACTGCCGCTGGACGTCGCGCCAGTCTGCGGGCAACTGGTCGAGGTTCCAGGAGTTCGCGGTCTGGTTGAGGGGCTCCATGAAGGCCAGCGTGACGACCACGGTGAGGACGACCAGGACCAGGGCGGTCACGCCGAGGCCGAGGACGAGCCCGCCATGGTGCCGTGACAGGAAGACGGTGGCGGCGAGCGCCGCCAGGGCGGTCAGCAGGAGCGGTGGCATGGCGCGCCCGTAGTCGAGGTTGAGCGCCTGCCAGTACCGCGCGTACGCCGGCCCGGGGAGATCGAGCAGGGAGGGGGCGATGACGACGAAGAAGACGCCGCCGGCGTACAGGCCCAGCAGCAGCGACGCCACCGTCCTGGACAGGGTGAGGGCCAGGGACATCGGACCGCCTCTGCAGAGTCAATTGGATAGAACCGAATAATTTCATTAGACTTGTATCTAGTCAATATTCTGGCAGCATGGGTTCCTGATGAGCGAGCGGACGAAGCGCCCCTACTCCAGCCGGCTGCGGCGAGACAACGCCGAGGCGACCCGGCTGAAGATCGTCGAAGCGGCCCGGGACCTCATGCTGCGCCAGGGATACGCCGACACGACCATGGCCGACGTCGCCCGGCTCGCCGGAGTGGCCGTCCAGACCCTGTACACGGCGTGCCCCGGCGGCAAGCCCGGGCTGGCGAAGCTCGTCTACGACGTCACGCTCGCCGGGGACGCCCGGCCCGTGCCGCAGCGCGCCCGGCCCGAGGTGCAGGCGATCATCGAGGAGCCCGACCCGGCGCGGAAGCTGGCCCGGTACGCGGCCATGGCGCTGGGGATCTTCCGGCGGACCGCTCCGGTGCACCGCGTCCTCCGGTCGGCGGCCGCGGCCACGGCCGACGCCGCCCTGCGCGACCTGCTGGCCGACATCGAACGGCAGCGGCTGGTGGGTTCGCGCGGCCCGGCCGAGCACCTCCACTCCATCGGAGCCCTGCGGGACGGGCTGACCCCCGCCAGGGCCGCCGAGCAGATCTACGTCCTCACCTCGATCGAGATCTACGAAAGGCTCACCGAGGTCTGCGGGTGGAGCGAAGCCGAGTGCGAGACCTGGCTCACCGGTGTGCTCGTGGCGGCCCTGCTCGGCGAACCGGTGCCGCCGGCGGGGTGACCACCCGGCCGGGTACGCGGCCGCCAGTGGGGTCCGGCCGAGCGGTCTGGCCGTGAGCACCGGCAGGGCGCCGCAGCCTGGCGATCCTTCCCGCTGCCGGCCCACTCACCGGCAGGGACATCCGTGCTGCCGCCGGGCACGGGCACCAGGACGACGGTCAGGGCCACCAGCGCAGCACGTCGAGGACGGCGACGGCGGCGTTCCAGACCGCGTCCGGGCCGCCCTCGGCGGCGATCGCCTCGGCCGCCTCGCCGAGGATCGGGAGCAGCCGGGCGCGGGGCAGACCGTCCGTGACGTCCCGGACCGGCCCGCAGCCCTCCGCCGGCGCGGACGCCCAGGAGGCTCCGCGCGCTCCGGCGAGCACGGCGTGCAGGCACCGGCCGCGCAAGTCCGGGTCGGGCTCCGCCCGGGCGAGCCGGAACAGCGTCCCCAACTCCCGCGGCGGGACCTGGAGGGCCAGGTCGTACAGGGCCTCCGGGCGCTCACCGTGGTCCTGCACCTCCGCCAGCGCGTCGACGGCGTCCCGCAGGGCGGCGGGCAGCGCCGGATCGCCGAGGTACGGCATGAGCACGGCCAGCGCGATCACCCGGTTCCGGGGACCGAGCCCGGGAACGCCGGCGAGCACCATGCCCACGAGTTCGGTGCGCAGCGGGTCGGGCGCGTACGCGAGGCAGCCGAGCAGCAGGGGCGCCCGGTCGTCGGGAGGCAGATCCGCCGACTCCGCCACGATTTCGGCGACGACCTCCGCTCCGCGTTCCCGCGGCAGGTGGGGCAGGGCGGAGGACATCGCGTGCAGCCTGGGCACCCGGTGCTGGGCGTCCGCCCGCTCGACCAGTTCGCCGATCAGAGTGTCGGCGTCCGCCAGGTAGGGTGCCAGGCCGCCCAGCAGCCGCGCGCGCTCCGCCAGGTCGGTGACCCGGGACAGCGCGGCCCGGGCGGTCGCGACGGCGGCGGCGCGCGGTCCGTCCGGCAGGTACGGCAGCAGCGCGGTGATCCGGGCGCAGCGGCCGGACGGAGCGCTCAACCTCGCCACATCGTCCAGCAGCGAGAGCCGGTCCTCCTCGGCGAGGAACGGCAGCAGCCGGAAGTAGTGCCCCTCCAAGAGGATGTTGTCGTTCTCGCGCAGCGCCGGCAGCGCCCGCCGGACGACGGCCTCGCGCGCGTCCGGCGCCGCGGCCTCGATGAGGGCGAGGAGGGTGCGGCCCCGCGGTTCCGCCGGGAAGGACTCGGCCTCCGCCAGCACCTCCAGCGCCAGGTCCGCGTCGAGGTGCGGGGCGAGCGCCTCGTACAGGGCGGCGCGGTACCACTGCGACTCCTGCGACCGGGCGAGCTTGAGGGCGTCCTGGACCCAGGGCCGGCCACCGTCCGGCGGTATGACCCGGAAGACGGCGCTCACGCTCTCCACCGCGGGACCGAGCGTGGTGGTCACGTTCCCCATCGCGGTGGGATCGGGAGTCTCCTCGAACCCCTCGCCCAGCGCGGCCATGAGCTGGCCCATGTTGCCGATGCCCGCCGCGTTCCGCGCCTCCGCCAGCAGGCCGGCGGGGTCGGATCCGGGCAGGTGCCGGGCGAGGGCGGCGTCGACCACGAGCCTCCCCGGGGCGCTCGACCGCGCCGCGACGTCCTGGAGCGCCGTGACCAGGGCCGCCCACAGCGGGGCGCCGACGTGCGGGCGCAGCGACGTCACCGCCCCACTCAGGGCCGCGCGGTCGCGGACGCCGTGGCCCGCGGTCCGGAGCGCGTCGAGCAGCCGTGCCGTCCCGCGCTCCAGGTCGCCCGGCGGGAGGAAGGCGGCCGTGGCGGCGAGGGCGAGCGCACGGCCGAGCGCGTCCCGGCGGGTGGTGACCGGCCCGATCGCCCGGACGTGCCGGGCGCGCGAGGCGTCGGGCAGGTGGGGCAGGATCTCCGCGGCCAGCGCGAGGTACTCGTCGGGGGCGACCTGCCGCTCGGCGGCCGGCAGCAGCCGGTCCAGCATCGAGGGCGGCAGGTGGGCGGCCAGGGCCCCCAGCCCCCGGTAGGCCGCGGGGACGTCCCGGGCGAGCCGGACCCCGGCGAGCGCCCGGTCCAGCAGCGCCCCCCGGCGTTCCGGCGCCGCGTAGGGCAGGGCCCGGCCCAGGACGACGGCCCGCCGGCCGAAGTCGAGCGAGGCGAGCGCGGCGACGACGACGCGGTCGAGGACGGCGGTCCGAGCGGGCTCCCCGAGCAGGGGCAGCAGGCGGGAGACGGCCTCCGCCGAGGCGTCGGAGTCGGTGAGCCGGTACGCCCACACCAGCGCGTCCGACACCGCCCGGGCCAGCGCCGGGCCGGGCAGCGCCGGCGCGAGGGCGACGACGATCCCGAGGAACCAGTCCAGCTCGGCGGCCGTGGTGCCGTACCCGATGAGCAACTGCTCCAGCCGCTCCGGCGGGAGGTCCGGGGCCAGCCGGTCCAGCGCGATCTCGAGGTTGGAGCGGTACGGGAAGGACTGGATGTCGTCGAGGGCGGCGGCGACCACGGCCTTGCGCCGCGGTTCCGGCAGGTGCGGGAGGACGGCGGCCAGCGCCGCCGTCCGGTGCTCGGGGTCGGGCAGGGTCGCCGCGGCCACGGATTCCGCCGCGACCTCCCGCCACGGCTCGCCGGACAGCCGGGGGAGCAGCGCGCCCAGGGCGAGGGCGCGATCACGCCCGCCGGCCATGCCGCGGGCGGCGGTGACGGCCTCCGTGACACGGGCCGGGGTCAGGTACGGCGCGAGCACGCCGTAGAACCGGCTCGACGGGTACTCGTCCGGCGCGAGCCGCCCCAGGTACCCGGCCGCCGCCTCGG
The DNA here is from genome assembly GCF_003289645.1 of Actinomadura craniellae. Lineage (GTDB taxonomy): Bacteria > Actinomycetota > Actinomycetes > Streptosporangiales > Streptosporangiaceae > Actinomadura_D > Actinomadura_D craniellae. The sequence goes on from NZ_QLYX01000026.1 coordinate 15,225, forward strand.
CGAAGGCGGGCCTGCTCTCCTCCGGCACCGACCTGGCCAGCGCGCTCAGCGTCCGCGCCCGCTCGGGCAGGCCGACGCGGCGCGTGGCCTCCAGCACCTGCTCGGCCATCGCGGTGACGAGGTCCGGTGCCAGCCGCGGACCCAACCGGTCGAGCAGCCGGACCACGGTCTCCGCCCCCAGCCGCGCACCGGTGTCCAGCACTTCGCGGACGAGGTCGGGCGGCAACGGGCCGGGCAGGTGGGCCAGCAGCAGGGCGAGGGCTTCGGCCCGGGGCCCGGCGACCGGGATCCGCCGCGCCACCGCGATCGCGTCGTCCAGTTGCGCGGGTGGCAGGTGGGGGCCGATGGCGGCCATGATCTTCAGCAGGTCGTCGTTGCTCGGCCCGCCCTCCAGTTGGAGGTCCGGCATGTCGTGGCCGTGGTCGGGGGACTGGCTCTCCCGCGCCCCCGCCACGATGAGCGAGTCCAGGATCCCGCTCGCCAGCTCGGCGCGGTCGCCGGCCGGGAGCCCGGGGAGCAGGGGAAGGTACGCCGGCGAGCCGGTGGATTCGGCCTCCGGGGCCAGGAGCGCCAGGGCCTCGGTGAGCCGCGGCTCGTCGAACTGCCCGATGATCGAAGCCAGCGCCGCGGCCCGGCCGCCCGGCACCCGGACGGTCGCCAGCGCGGGCAGCAGGGCGCCGGCGAACTCCGGGCGCTCCGCGGCGGGCAGGTGGGGGAACAGTGCGGCGAGCATGCTGGCCGCGTCCGCCACATCGGTGATCGCCCGTACGGCGCCCAGCGCCTCGACGGCCTGCCCGGCCGACAGGAGAGGAGCCAACTCGGCCAGGGCCGCCAGGCGGGTGCGCTCGTCGAGCGCGGTGTGCAGCGCGTCCAGGGCGGCCCGCACCAGCCGGGCGCGATGCGCGTCGGGCAGCAGCGCCGCCAGCACGATGATGCCGTTCAGCCGCAGGGCGGCCAGCTCTTCGGCCTGGTGGCCCAGCAACTCGTTGGCGAACTGCGCGTGCGAGCCGGGGTCGAGATGGGGGGCCAGGGCGGTCAGCGCCTCGATCCGGTCGGCGTCCGGGAGCCTGGGCGCCAGCCCGACGACCTCGGCGATGATCCGGTGCCGCTCGGGTTCCGGGACACGCGACACCAGCGGCACCAGAGCGCGCGCCCGCGCGCCCTCGTCCATGGCCCGGGCGGTGTCCAGGAGGCTTGCCAGGACGCGTTCGCGGTGCTCCGCGCCCCCGGCGCCGAGCAGCCCGGCCAGCCCGGCGACCCGGGGCAGTTCCGCCCCGACCGCCAGCACGGCGGTGACGGCCTCGGCGAGCCGGGCCTCCCGCAGGTACGGCGCCACGAGGGCCAGGCCGGTCACCCGCTGCCAGTCGGCGGGGACGAGCATCAGCTCCTCGGCCAGCCGGTCCAGTTCCGCGTCCCACCGGTCGGGCTCGGCGGGCCCGCGCAGCGCCACGAGCACGGCCGCGCGGTGATCCGGGCGTAGCTCCGCGAGCGCGCCGAGCAGGCCGGCCGCGGCATGCCGGGGGTCGGTTTCCAGGGGGAGCACCGCCGCCAGGGCCCGCTGCCCCAGCAGGAGGTCGGAGATCCCGCGGGCGGCGGAGACGACGGCCTCCCGCTGCGGCCCGGTCAGCTCCCCCGCCCAGGGGACGATCTGCTCGATCGCCCGGGCGACCTCGGCGTCGCCCAGCGCCCGCAGCAGGTCGATGGTCTCGGCGGCCACCTCCCGCCGCAGGTCGGCGTCCAGCCCGGACCTGATCGCCAGGTAGCCGGCCATCCGGCCGCTCAGGTCGGGGATCCGGCGGACGTGGGCGAGCGTCCGCTCCGGTTCCCAGCAGCCGGTGACCAGCAGCCGGGCCAGCAACCCGGCCGGGATGTTCGCCGCCATCGACGTCAGGCTCGCCGAGATCAGCGCGTACCTGATCTCCAGACCGATCTCCGCCGCCGGGCGCCCGGCGGCGCGGATCTCGTCGGCCGTCCGCCGGGCGGCGGCGCGGGCCAGCGCGATGTCCCGCAGGTACGCGGTCGCGTCACCGGTGGACTCCCGGGCGGCGTACCAGAGGTTGCCGCCGGAGTACTCGATCGCCAGCAGCGCGTGCACCTCGGTGGTCCGGCCGGCGGTGATCAGGTGCGGCACCAGGTGGCGCCGGCCGTACAGCTCGTCGTCAGGGTCCTCCGGGAGCGGGGTTCCCGGGCCGGCCAGCAGCGGCAGGCCCTCCGCCAGACCGCCCCAGCGCAGCAGGTAGTGGTCGGCGATCAGGGCGTGCGCCCGTCGTGTGGCCGCGGCCAGCTCCTCGCGGAGCGCGTCGGCGCTCGCGTGCAGGTCCGGGATGAGGGAACCGCCGATGAACTCCCGGAGGCTGGCGTGGTAGAACCGGTACCTGGCCGGCGCCCCCGGTGTGCGGGCCTCGCAGAACGGGCGCAGCCGCTCGTCCAGGAACCGGCGGACGACGGTGGGCTCGGTCGAGCCCGCGACGGCGGCCAGCAGCTCCGCGCCGACGGGCTCCGCCGCCGCCCCCAGCGCGGCGATCACCGGGAGGTAGACCCGGTCCCACAGCGGGAGATCCGTGCGCAGCGTGAGCAGGTTCTCGGCGTAGTACGCCCACAGGTCCTGCGGCAGGCGATCGACCTCGCTGGGCGAGCGGGTGCCGATCAGCACCTCCTCCAGGACGTACCGCAGGTAGACCCAGATGCCGTCGCAGCGGCGGGAGAGGGTTTCGGTGAAGTTGGCGAGGGTGACGCCGTGCTCGTCCAGCCGGGAGAGGATGCCGGCCTCTGTACCGAGCCCCTCCAGGTAGCGCCGCATGTCCGCGCGGTTGACCGGGTCGGTCACCTGGAGCGTGCGGGTGCGGCGCGGCCCCCGCACGGAGTACACGGCCGTCCCGGTGCGGAACGTGGCGATGACGTGGACGCCTGCCGGGGGACGCGCGGGCAGCCCCAGCGGCGGGCCGGTCTCGGACGGTTCGGCCTCGTCCAGACCGTCCACGACCAGGACCAGCCGGGGCTCGCCTCGGTCGCGGGCACGGGTCACGGCCGCGTTGAGGACGGCCTCGAACCAGCCGGGGTCGGCGGACTGCGGCGGCAGGACGTCCCTGGGCGCGAATTCGTGCAGTTCGTACCGCGCGATCAACTGGGCGGCGAGATTGCGTCGCGCCACGCTCTCGACGTTGCCGCCCGGAAGCCGGGTGAAATGGCATGCGTAACCGCGGGCACCGCTGAGCCAGGCCGCGAAGGCCGTTTTCCCCCACCCGGCGTCGGCTTCCAGCAGGAAGTAGCCGCAGGGCGCCGTGCCGAGGAAGTCGTCAATGTCGGAGACCAGCCATTCCCGGCCGGTGAAACGGTCGAGTTCCAGTTCCGCGTGCAGCGACGCCGGATCCTGGACGGCGTCGGCCAGCGGGATCGAGCCGTCGGCGAACACGTTCGTCGTGATCGGCGCGTGGACGTCGCCGCCGACCGCGACCGACGCCGTGCCACCGGCCCACGTCGACCTGGCCTGCCGTCTAGCCGCCATCGGCCTCGGGCCTGGCCGGGGGCGCCTGGGCCGAGGTCTGGATGGGTCCGTGGTTGTCCCCGCCGATCGCCACCGCGCCGGGGCCGCTCGCTTCGACGGCCGGCGGGGCCGGGGTGGCGGCCTGCTCGCGGGCCGCGCGCCAGGCGAGCACGGCCCAGATCGAGGTCAGCAGGAGGACCCCGGCGCCGATGGACCACGCCCATGCGCTGGTCCAGACGTTGACGAGCACGGAAACGGCCACCGAAACGGGAACGGTCAACGTGGTGAGGAAGGCGACCTGGTGCGTTTCGCGCCATGAGGAAAACCGCGCCACAGATTGTTCACCGCCCCCGGCGCCGAATGCGGACCTCAGGCTAACACCCTGTCCCCATCGGTTCATGGCGTGCCGGAAAACGAATCCGCCTGGTGTGCGGAGGTGCGGATAGGGCGTGCTCAATTGCGCCGGGCGACGGGTTCGCGCAAGGGCCGTGCGGAACTCAGTGGAAGGCGTGCTCCCAGGTGGCCGTGAGGTGCCACTCGCCGTGGTCGCACTCGAGTTCGTAGGTCGACTCGGGGCCGTCGCCCGGCTGGGCCCGCACCTGCCACAGCCAGAGGTCGACGTCGTCGAGGGGGCGGACGCAGGCGAGCATCTTGAGGAGCGCCACCACCTCGTACTCGCGCTCGCCGTGGTGGAAGGTGACCGGCCTGTCGTCGTGGAACCGGACCTGGACCGGATGTCTGGACAGTCGCCGCCGCATACCCCGAAATCTATCGAACAAATGTTCGAATGACTAGGGGTGCAGCGCGGCGGCCACGGTGTCGGCGAACTCCGTCGCCAGCGGGCTGAGCGCCCGCCACTGCCGCGCGGCCCAGCCGACCGTGATGGGCGTCAGTCCGGGGACGGGCACCGCGCGCACCGGGGCGTCGGGGGAGAGCGCCAGCCGGGGCAGGGCGGGCAGGACCGCGTGGCCCACCCCGAGTTCGGCCAGCAGGACGGCGGTGTCCCAGTCGGCGACCCCGGCGGGGGCGGCGGGCCGGACGCCCAGCCGGACGAAGTCCTCCTCCAGCCGCAGCCGCGAGGTGGAGCTCTCCGGGTGGGCGATGTGCCGGATACCGGCCAGATCCTCGGGGTGGATGGCGTCCCGGGCGGCGAGCGGATCGTCGCGGTGGACGACCAGCACCCAGGGCAGTTCGATCACCGGGCGCTGCTCGACTCCCGGCAGCGGCCCGCCGAAGGTGATCCATGCCAGATCCGCCCGGCCGGCCCGCAGGATCTGCACGCAGCGCCGGGTGGAGTGGGCCGCCTGGAACGCCAGCGTCGCCCCGGGGTGGCGGTCGCGGAAGGCGGTGATGGCGTCGGCCATGAAGTGCCGCACGGTGACGCCGCCGGTGGTGACCTGCACGGTGCCGCCCGCGCCGCTGCGCAGCTCGCCGAGCCGGTCCAGCGCGGCGTCCAGGGAGGCGAGGCCGTCCAGGGTGGCCTGGTAGAGGATCCGGCCGGCCGGGGTGGGGACGACCCCGCGGGGCCGGCGCTCCAGCAGGGTCAGCCCGATCTCCCGCTCCAGCCGCCGGACATGCTGGCTGATCGCCGGCTGGGTGCGGCCCAGGGCGCGGGCGACGGAGCTGAGGTTCTCGGCCTCGCATACCGCGACGAACACGCGGAGGTCGTCGAGCGTCACCGACCCAAGCTATCTCTAGGGGATGCCCAAGGAAATCCAGGAATTGACGATGGTCTGGGGCCTTCGGAGGATGGCTGCGGCGGCAACCTGCCCGCGGGGCTCGTCCGGCGGCGGCCGGTGGCCCGGGCCGCACGGCGCCGGCGCCGGGAGGCTTGCGGGCAGGTGCCGACCCCCCGCCGAGGAACACCGGGAGCGTGCGCATGGCCGCAGGACCGGGCACGACCGCCGCGCTCGCGTTGCTGACGTCGGCCGGCGCGGCGGGGATCGCGCATCCGGGCGGCACGCTGCTGGCACATCTGCGCCGGGTGCACGACCTGCTCGACGCGTGGGACGCCCGGCCCGCCGTCCGGCTCGCCGGGCTCTGCCACGCCTTCTACGGCACCGACGGCTTCCCGGTCGCGCTCGGCGGCCTGCCGGACCGGGGTCGGCTGGGCGCGGCCATCGGCGTGGAGGCCGAGACGCTGGTCCGGCTGTACGGGGGGTGCGACCGGGGCTTCTCCCATCCCCGGCTGGCCAGCGACGGCGGGGAGTTCAGGGACCGCTTCACCGGGGCGGTGTTCCGCCCGCCGCGGCGGCTGCGGCGCGACTTCGCGGAGCTCACGGTCGCCAACGAGTTGGACGTCGTCTCGGCCGACGCGGGGCTGCGCGCCCGGTACGGGCGGGAACTGCGGGACCTGTGCACCGCCTGGCACGACCTGCTCAGCGCCCCCGCCCGGCAGGCCGTCCGGATCATGCTGCCCTGAGAAACAACCGGCTTCTCCCGACTTATCCGGATCTTTGGTAGGGGGTCGACTAGCCTGACCGGCAGACATCGCCATTGCGGCGAGGAGGATTTCGCATGAACAGAAGTGAACTCGTCGAGGCGGTCGCAGGCCGCGCCGGCAGCGACCCCGCGGCGGCCCGCCGCCATGTGGACGCGGTCTTCGAAGCGGTCATGGAGAGCGTCGCCGCAGGCGAGCGCGTCGTGGTGACCGGCTTCGGCACGTTCGACCGGCTCTCCCGCCCGGCCCGCACGGCCCGCAACCCGCGCACCGGCCAGCAGATCGAGGTCGCGGCCACCGAGGTACCGCGGTTCCGGGTGGGCCAGACCTTCCGGGACCGGGTCGCCCGCACCGCCCCCGCCCCCGCCGCCGAGATCGCCGCTGAGGAGCCTCCCGCGGTGAACGCCCCGGCGGAGCCGGCGCCGAAGCAGCCCAAGAAGGCCAAGCAGGGCAAGGCCGAGAAGGCCGCCGCCAAGAAGGCGTCCGGAAAGGCCGCCGTCGACAAGAGAGCGGGCAAGAAGGCGAAGGCCGCCAGGCCGGCCCCGCCCAAGAAGAAGGCCAAGGCGAAGGCCGCCAAGTCGCGCTGAACCGGCCGCGCTCCGGCTACGCGGGCAGGTCGTAGGCGTCGGTGAGGCGTTGGGGGGCGGTGAGGTACCACGCCTCGGTGATCACCTCTTCCAGCTCGTCCCGGGGGACGGCGCCCAGCCGGACCTCCACCCAGCCGTACTGCTCGGAGGTGTAGGAGCGGGCGAACGCCTCGGGGTTCTCGCCCACCATCGCGGCCTGCTCGACCAGCGTCGCCTTCAGCATCGCGGTCTCGCCGTCCTCGGACAGGTACCCGAAACCCTTCCCGGCCACGTTGAACCCGGTCCAGTTCGTATGCTCCTTTTGCCGGACCTCGGGCAGCGCCAGCACGATCTGCAGGAACTCATCAGCGGACACCCCGCGCGCACCCGTCTCACCCATAGGAACAAGACCTACCAGCGACCACCGACAATTCCGTCGGGGCCGCCGGGAAACCGCCGGGAAACCGTTCGGCGGCTACCGGGACCTCCTCACAGCAGGCCGTGGGTCAGCAGCCGGTCCGGGGTGATCGGGAGGTCGCGGACGCGGATCCCGGTGGCGTGGTGGACGGCGTTGGCGATGGCGGCGGGGGCGCCGACGATGCCGATCTCGCCGATGCCCCGGGAGCCCATCGGGTTGGCGTGCGGGTCGACCTCCTCCAGCCACGCCGCGTCGATGTCGACCACGTCGGCGCAGGCGGCGATGTGGTAGTCGGCGAAGTCGTGGTTGACGACGTGCCCGAACCGCGGGTCCAGGACGCTCTCCTCGTGCAGCGCCGCGGACAAGCCCATGATCATTCCGCCGATGAACTGGGACCGCGCGGTCCGCGGGTTGATGATCTTCCCGGCGGAGAACACCCCCAGCATCCGCGGTACCCGGACCTCGCCGGTGTCGGCGTTCACCCGTACTTCGGCGAACTGGGCGCCGAAGGAGTCGGCGGCGAAGTCACCGCCGGGCTCGGCCGGGGCTTCGGCCGACGCCTCGGCGCCCACCGGCGGGCCTTCCCCGTACCGGGCCCGGAAGGCCCGGGCGGCCGCGACGACCGCGGACCCCCACGAGCTCATCCCCGAGGACCCGCCGGCCACGCTGGCCTGCGGCAGGTCGCTGTCCCCGATCTCCAGTGCGACGGCCCCGACCGGCACCTCCAGCGCGTCGGCGGCGATCTGGGCCAGGGTGGTCCAGGTCCCGGTGCCGATGTCGACGGCCCCGATGAGCACCGAGTAGCGGCCGTCGGGGGTGTAGCGGACGGTGGCGCGGTTGCCGGGCAGCAGGTGCCGGGGGTAGGTCGACGCGGCGACCCCCGTCCCCACCAGCCACTCGCCGTCCCGGCGGACGCCCGGCGTGGGGTCGCGGGGGTCCCAGCCGAACCGGCGGGCCCCCTCGCGCAGGCACTCGACCAGGTGCCGCCCGCCGGACCACGGCCGGCCGGTGACCGGGTCGGTCCCGGGCTCGTTGCGCGCCCGCAGCTCGATCGGGTCGAGACCGCAGGCGACGGCGAGCTCGTCCATCGCGACCTCGGCCGCGAACATCCCCGGTGCCTCGCCGGGGGCGCGCATCCAGGCGGGCACCGGGACGTCGAGCCGGGCCAGCCGGTGCGAGGTGCGGCGGTTCGGGGCGGTGTACATCATCCGCGAGCACACCGCGGTCTGCTCCGCGAACTCCTTGAGCCGGGCGGTCTGCTCGACGACCTCGTGGGAGATCGCCGTCAGCCGACCGTCCGCGGTGGCCGACAGCCGGACGTGCTGGACGGTCGGGGTGCGGTAGCCCACCTGGGAGAACATCTGCTGCCGGGTCAGCGCGAACTTCACCGGCCGGCCGGGCACCGCCTGGGCGGCGAGGACGGCGAGCGCGTGGTGGGCGTGCGCCGACCCCTTGGACCCGAAGCCGCCGCCGACGTAGGGCGAGACCACCCTGACCCGGCCGGGGTCGAGCCCGAACGCCGTCGCCAGCGCCCCCCGGACCCGGTGCACGCCCTGCGACGAGTCGTACAGCAGCAGCTCGCCGGGCTCCGCCCACAGCGCGATCACGGCGTGCGGCTCCATCGGGTTGTTGTGCTCCATCGGGGTCCGGTACGTCCGGTCGATCGTGACCGCGGCCGGCGCCGCGTCCACGTCCCCCTCGGCGGTGTCGGTCGGGTACCCGGCGTTGAGCACGTCGGGGGCGTAGAGGTCGTCGCGGCGGGGGTCCAGCTCGGCGTCGTGCGGGAGGTTCTCGTACTCCATCCGGACCAGGTCGGCGGCGTGCCGCGCGACCTCCAGGGTCTCGGCGAGCACCGCGCCGACGAACTGGCCGCGGAAGGCGATCTCGGTGGACTGGAGCACCCACAGCTCCGGGTCGTCGCCGGACACCATCCGGGGCGCGTTCTCGTGGGTGAGCACGGCGATCACGCCGGGCAGCGCCCGGGCCGCCGCGGTGTCGGCGCCGGTGACCCGCCCCCGGGCGACGGTGGCCTGCACGGGATGCAGGTACACCGGTTCGGTGACCGGATGCTCGAAGGCGTAGGGGGCGCGGCCGGTGACCTTGATCGTCCCGTCGGCTCGTTCCAGCGGGACGCCGATCGCGTGGAAATGCAGCAGGTCGACCGTCACGAGTTCGGTGGTCATCGCCCCTCCTCCGTCAGCCCGCGCAGCGTCGCCACCAGCGTGGACGCCGCCAGCGGCACCTTGAACGCGTTGTGCGCCAGCGGCCGCGCGGGGGCCAGTTCGGCGTGGGCCGCGGCGGCGAACGCCGTTTCGGTGGCGGGCTCGCCGCGCAGCAGCTGCTCGGCGCGGGTGGCCCGCCACGGCCGGTGCGCCACCCCGCCGAAGGCGATGCGCACATCACGGATCACCCCGTCCGCGACATCCACGGCCGCGGCGACCGAGACGAGCGCGAACGCGTACGACGCCCGGTCGCGGACCTTGCGGTACGCCGAGCACGCCGCCATCGGCAGCTCCGGCAGGTCCACCGCGGTGATCAGGTCGCCGTGGGAGAGCACCGTGTCCCGCTCGGGCGCGTCGCCGGGCAGCCGGTACAGCTCGCCGATCGGGATCGTCCGCTCTCCGGCCGGGCCCAGCACCTGGACCTCGGCCTCCAGCGCGGTCAGCGCCACGGCCAGGTCGGACGGGTGCACCGCGACGCACTGCTCGGACGCGCCGAGGATCGCGTGCCCACGGTTGTAGCCCTCCAGCGCGGAGCACCCGCTGCCGGGCTCCCGCTTGTTGCACGGGGTGGTGACGTCCTGGAAGTAGACGCAGCGGGTGCGCTGCAGCAGGTTGCCGCCGGTGGTGGCCAGGTTGCGGAGCTGCCCGGACGCCCCGGCGAGCAGGGCGGCGGACAGCATCGGGTAGCGCCGCCTGATCAGCGGGTCGGCGGCCAGGTCGGAGTTGCGCACCGCGGCCCCGACCCGCACCCTGCCGTCGGGCAGGGACGAGATCGTGTCCAGCGGCAGCCGTGACACGTCCACGAGCAGGTCCGGCCGGGCCACGCCCAGCTTCAGGTGGTCGACGAGGTTGGTGCCGCCGGCCAGGAACGCCGCCCCGGGGTGCTCGGTCACCAGGGCGACCGCCGCCGTGGCGTCCATGGCGCGCCGGTACTCGAACGGGTTCACCGGGCCACCTCCCTGATCGCGGCGACGATGTTGGGGTAGGCGCCGCAGCGGCACAGGTTCCCGCTCATCCGTTCCCGGATCTCCTCGTCGGTCAGTTCGACCCGGCCGGCGCCGTCGCGGGTGACGTGGCTGGGCCAGCCCGCGGCGGCCTCGGCGAGCATGCCGACGGCCGAGCAGACCTGCCCGGGGGTGCAGTAGCCGCACTGCAGCCCGTCGTGGTCGAGGAACGCGCGCTGCACCGGGTGCAGGGAGTCGCCCTCGGCGAGCCCGTCGGCGGTGACGACCTCGGCTCCGTCGTGCGCCACGGCCAGGGTGAGGCAGGTGGTCGCGCGCCGCCCGTCCAGCAGCACCGTGCACGACCCGCACTGCCCGTGGTCGCAGCCTTTCTTGGGCGCGGTCACCCCCAGCCGCTCGCGGAGGGCGTCCAGCAGGGTCGTGCGGGTGTCGACGGTGAGCGACCGCTTCCGGCCGTCCACGTGCAGGGTTATCGATTCGTCCATGGCCATGACCTCGGTTTCCGGCGGAATTCTCCGGATTCCCCCTGTCCGCGGATCGGCCGGTTACGCCTACGGATGTCCGAATGTCGGTGACGCCCGTCATGATGCCCGCATGACCGAGACGCCGCCCTTCACCGAACTGATGGACCAGGCCGCCTACGCGCAGGCCGTCCTCACCGCGACCGAGGCGGCCGCCGCCTACTACGGCGCGGGCGACTCCCCGCTCGACGACGACGCCTACGACCGGCTGGTCCGCGGCATCGCGGCCTACGAGGCGGCGCACCCGGACGAGGTGCTGCCCGACTCCCCGACCGGCAAGGTGGCCGGCGGCGCGGTGGTCGGCGACGTACCGCACGCGACCCCCATGCTCAGCCTGGACAACGTGTTCTCCGCCGAGGGGCTGGCGAACTGGATGGCCGGGCTGCAGCGGCGGCTGGGCCGCGAGATCGCCGCCTGGAGCGTGGAGCCCAAGCTCGACGGCCTGGCGGTGTCCGCGCTCTACCGCGACGGCCGGCTGACCCGGCTGGTGACCCGGGGCGACGGCCTGGCGGGCGAGGACGTGTCCCACGCGATCGGCACCATCCTCGGGCTGCCGGACGCGCTGACGTCGCCGGTCACGCTGGAGATCCGGGGCGAGGTCCTGATGACCCGCGAGCAGTTCGAGGCGGCGAACGAGATCAGGGTGCGGCACGAGGGGGTGCCGTTCGCCCACCCGCGCAGCGGCGCGGCGGGCACCCTGCGTGCCAGGGAACGGCCCTACAAGGTCGAGATGACCTTCTTCGGCTATGCCGCGCTGCCCTGGGAGGACGACGACCAGGCGGGGCTGCGCGGGCTGGCGCACGGCGCGACCATGGACCTGATCGCCGGACTGGGCGTGGGCACCACCGCGGGGACGCCGGTCGAGCCCCGCGTCTGCACCACGGCGGAGGCGGTCCAGGCCCGGATCGGGGAGATCGCCGCGCTCCGGGGCGAGCTGCCGTTCGGGACCGACGGCATCGTGATCAAGGCGGACCTCGCCGCCGACCGCGAGCAGGCCGGTTCCGGCTCCCGGGCCCCGCGCTGGGCGGTCGCCTACAAGCTGCCCGCCACCGAGAAGATCACCAAGCTGATCGACGTGACCTGGAACGTCGGCCGGACCGGGGTGATCGCCCCCCGGGCCGTGCTGGAGCCGGTGGAGATCGACGGCGTCGTGATCACCTACGCGACCCTGCACAACCCCGCCGACATCACCCGCCGCGGACTGATGATCGGCGACCAGGTGATGGTCTACCGGGCCGGCGACGTGATCCCCCGGGTGGAGGCACCGCTGGTCCAGCTGCGCACCGGGGCGGAACGGGAGATCGAGTTCCCCACCGGCTGCCCCCGCTGCGGAGCGGAACTGGACGTCACCCAGCAGCGCTGGCGCTGCGTCCGGGGCCGCGCCTGCCATGCGGTCGCCTCGGTCGGCTACGCGGCCGGCCGCGACCAGCTGGACATCGAAGGACTCGGCGAGACCCGCATCGTGCAGCTCGTCGAGGCCGGGCTCGTCGCCGACTTCGCCGACCTGTTCGTGCTGACCTCCGAGCAGATCCGGGGCCTGGACCGGATGGGCGAGACCAGCACCGCCAACCTGCTGGCCGCCCTCGAACGGGCCAAGGCCAGGCCGCTCAACCGGGTGTTCTGCGCGCTCGGCGTGCGCGGCACCGGGCGGTCGATGTCACGCCGGATCGCCCGGCACTTCGGCGCGATGGAGGCGATCCGCGGCGCGGACCTGGACGCCTTCCAGGAGGTCGAGGGCATCGGCCCGGAGAAGGCGGCCCTGCTCGTGGCGGAACTCGCCGAGCTCGCCCCCCTGATCGACCGGCTGGTCGCGGCGGGCGTCAACATGACCGAGCCCGGAGCGCCCGGCCCGGCCACCGCCCCGGGCGCCGACGCCGACGCCGGGGAGGAGCCGCCGCTGGCGGGCATGACCGTCGTGGTCACCGGCTCCATGACCGGCCCGCTGGCCGAGCTGACCCGCACCCAGATGAACGAACTCGTCGAACGGGCCGGTGGCCGGGCGTCCTCCGGTGTCTCGGCCCGGACGTCACTGCTGGTGGCGGGCGAGAAGGCGGGCTCCAAGCAGGCCAAGGCCGCCGACCTGGGCGTCCGGGTGGTCACCCCCGAGGAGTTCGCGGCGATGGTCGAGGGCTTCCTGCCGTGACCGCGGCGGGGCGGCGGTGGAGGCGCGGGACCGCCGGCCGCGACCACCGCCCTGCCGGCCGGTCAGATCAGTCGATGTCGAGGCCGACGACGGAGGAACAATCGATGCAGATCCATTCCGCGACAACGGCTTCGGAGCCCGGCATGTCGCGGGTGCGATAACGCTGTTTCACCGGACGGCGGCGCATTCCCAGACCGCATTCCGCGTGCAATACGCGCCCGCACGTCCGGCAGGGCCAGACATCGTCGTCCAGGCGGTCGCAGCGCGGGCAGTTCAGTGCCGAGTCGAGATGGTCGAGATATTCGTCGCCGGGCCAATGATAGTCGGCCAACCAGGCAAGATACTCCTCGTCGGCCGGATCGAGCACTGCGGTCATTGATTCGGGATAACGGTTCGGGGCGGGCCGGGTCGCCCGGGCGGCCAGCAGCACCAGAAGGCCGATCAGCACGGCGGAAAAGATCATTTCTGCGGCCCTCGGCGCGGGCGGGTCCGAAGGGGATTTCCGGGGGGCACTCCGAGGTCCTTTCGCGATCTTGCACCGGGCGCGTGATCAATGGTCACAGCGCCAGAGTGTTGCGAACGGTACAAGAAACCATTCCCGCAAGGAAAGTCGATCAGCCTCTCGGCGAGTTCACCGCGCGCGGCGGGACGCGCCGGGCGGCGGCCACGGCGGGGGCCACGGCGGCGGCTCGCCCGGGGCCGGCGCCTCGGGCTCGGGGTCCCGCTCGTACCGGGGGAACAGCAGTACCGCCACGAGCCCGAGCGCCAGGGCCGTCACCCGCATCGCGGCCAGGCCGCCGTCCTTGGGCCAGGGCTCGCCGTACAGCGTCGTGCCCACCAGCAGCAGGTAGATCTTGGCGCTGATGGTCATCACGGTCGCCACGATGATGACCCGGCAGCGCTGGAACCCGACCTGGAGGATGGCGAAGCCCACCACGGCGGACAGCACGGTGACGTAGGGGTAGGGCGTCTGGAGGATCGTCAGCCCGGGCGCGCTCGCCTCGCTCCAGCCCTTGACCGCCACTTCGGCGGCGCCCACCGGGAACCCGGCGCTGAGCCCGTAGGCCACCCCCGCGACCGGCCGGGCGTGCCGCCCGTCGGGCCGGTGGTCGCCGAGCACCATCAGCAGCAGCGGAACGGCCAGTGCCGGGGTCACCACCAGGGCCAGCTGCCAGCCGGGCATCTCGGCCGATCCGACCTTCGGCGGGGTGCCGATCGACAGCGCGAGCAGCAGCATCGCCGCCGCGACGAGCAGCAGGCTCAGCCATTCGCGCCCGGACAGCCGCTCGCCGAAGACGGTGATTGCGATCAGCGACAGCGGGACCAGGCCCGAGACGAAGATCGGTACGGCGACGCCGAGCGACAGGGTGGACAGCGCGATGATCTGCAGCGCCAGCCCGCCCAGCACGAGGACGACCCCGCAGAGGAAGATCCAGTTGGTGAGGATCGTCCAGGCCATATGCGGAATGCGATGGCTGCGTACGGCCTCCATCCGTCCCGCGGACAACTTGAAAATTGCAAAACCGACGTAGTAGAGGCCAGTTGCACCGAAAGCCGCCGTGATCCCAGTCATCCCGCAGGATTATGGCGGAGAGTATGGCTTTTGTCACACATGCCGTAGAACCGGATGGAACGGATCGTAAGTGCAGGTAGTCGAAGGTAGAGCGTTACAAGTCGGGCAAAACCACCGGATTTTTCCGGTGGCCATCTTAGGGTGACGGCGGGTGCCGCTCGGGAGGGTGCGCGTGGGCATGGGGAATTCGACGAAAGGGCTGGTGACCGCCGCTGCGCTGGCGGTCGCCCTGCTGGCGGGGGGCGCCTGGTGGACGCTCAAGCCCGGCCCCGGCGACCGTGACTGCGCCGGCACCACCCGGCTGCGGCTGGCCGCCTCGCAGGACAAGGTCGGAGTGCTCCAGCGCGCCGCCGACGCCTATGCCAGGACGTCCGACGTCGACGGCATGTGCGTCCGGGTCACCGTCGACTCCAAGAACTCCGGGACGGCCATGCTCGCCCTGGCCCGCGGCTGGAACGAGCGCGAGGACGGGCCCCGCCCCGACATCTGGAGCCCCGCCTCGACCACCTGGGTCACCCTGCTGCGCGAGCGCGCCCAGCAGGCCGACCGGCCCTCGCCGGTGATCGACGGCGAGGTCCAACCGATCATGACCTCGCCGCTGACCATCGCCATGCCCGAACCGATGGCACGGGCCCTCGGCTGGCCCGACAAGCCGCTCGGCTGGGAGGACCTGACGAAGCTGGCCACCGACCCGCGGGGCTGGGCGGCGTACGGGCACCCCGAGTGGGGCGCGTTCCGGCTCGGCAAGACCAACCCCAACCTGTCCACCTCGGGCCTGAACGCGACCATCGGCGCCTACTTCTCGACCACCGGGACCACCGGCGACCTCACCCCCGCCGACATCGCCGACCGGGAGAACCGAGCCTTCGTCCACGACCTGGAGAAGTCGATCGTCCACTACGGGGCGACCACGCTGACCTTCCTGAGCAACCTGCAGCAGGCCGACGACCGGGGGCAGGCCCTGTCGTACATCTCCGCGGTCACCGTGGAGGAGGGCGCCGTCTGGCACTACAACCAGGGCAACCCCGCCCAGGACCCGGCCACCCTGGGCCGGCACCGGCCGCCGTCCGTCCCGCTCGTGGCCGTCTACCCCAAGGAGGGGACGCTCTACTCCGACCACCCCTACGTGCCACTGGCCGGCCTCACCCCGGCCAAGCGGAAGGCCGCCGACGACTTCCTGCGGTACCTGCACGGGCCGCAGTCCCGCGCGCTCTTCGACCGGTACGGCTGGCGCGACCACCAGCGCCGGGCCGGCCCCACGATCCAGCGGGCGCCCGGGCTGAACCCCGCGACGTTCGAGGCCAGGAGCCTGCCCGGCCCCCGGGTGCTCGACCTGGTCCTGCAGAGCTGGAGCGAACTACGCAAACCCGCCAACGTCCTCCTCGTCGTCGACCGCTCGGGCTCGATGACCGAACCCGTGCCGGGCACCGGCAAGAACAAGGGCGACCTCGCCAAGACCGCTGCGATCGAGTCGCTGGTCGAGTTCCGCGGCCACGACAGGGTGGGGCTGTGGGCGTTCTCCTCCCGGCTCGACGGCGACCGGGACTGGCAGGAACTGGTCACGCTCGGCCCGATGGACGCGAACCGCCGCACGTCCCTGCGCGCCCGCCTCTCCGGGCTGCCGCTGGGCGGCGGCACCGGGCTCTACAACACCGTCGCCGCGGCGTACGAGAAGCTGCGCGCCGCGCCCGACGAGGGCGCGATCAACGCCGTGGTGGTCCTGACCGACGGCAAGAACGAGACCCAGGGCGGCCTCGGCCTGGAGGACCTGCTGGGACGGCTGCGGGCCGGGGAGGAACGCCGGGTCCGGGTCTTCGCGATCGGGTACGGCAAGGACGCCGACCAGCGGGTGCTGGGCGACATCGCGCGGGCCGCCGAGGGTGCCTCCTACGACTCCGCCGACCCCAACGGCATCCGGGAGGTCTTCGCCGAGGTGATCTCGAACTTCTGAGCGGAGACCCCGTCACCGCCGGTCAGACGGGGCGCGGCACCCCGAAGCGGCCCCGAGTGTCCGCGCGTGCCGCCCGGACACCATAGACTTGGCGCGCCAAGGCGCGTGGAGCCGCTCGTCGGCGTGCCCGCGCCGGGCCGAAGACAGACCGGCGAGCGCGCCCGGCGCGCCCCGGCCGATACAGCGACCGCCGTGCCGCAGTTCGCGCGGATCAAGGAGACCTACCCCAGTGAAGACCGATGTCGAGGAGCTGACCCCCACCCGGGTCAAGCTCACCGTCGAGGTGCCGTTCGACGAGCTCAAGCCGAACCTCGACAAGGCGTACAAGGAGATCTCGAAGCAGGTGCGCCTGAAGGGCTTCCGGCCCGGCAAGGTGCCCGCGCAGCTCATCGACCAGTACGTCGGCCGGGGCGCGGTGCTGCAGGAGGCGGTCAACGACGCGCTACCCGAACTGTACGGCCGCGCCGTCGAGGACAGCGAGCTGTTCGTCCTGGGTCAGCCGGAGGTCGAGATCACCACTCTCGACGACGGCAAGGAGCTCGCGTTCACCGCCGAGGTCGACATCCGGCCCAAGTTCGAGGTGCCCGACTACGACGACCTCGAGGTCACCGTCGACGACGTCACGGTGACCGACGAGGAGATCGAGGAGACGCTCGGCAACCTCAGCGAGCGCTTCGCCACCCTGACCACCGCCGACCGCCCGGTCGAGGACGGCGACTTCGTCACCATCGACCTGTCGGCGACCGTCGACGGCGAGGACGTCGAGGAGATCCGGACCACCGGCTACTCCTACGAGGTCGGCAGCGCCTCCTCGGTGCCGGGCCTCGACGAGGCGCTGCCCGGCATGTCCGCCGAGGACGCCAAGACCTTCACCAGCGACCTCACCGAGGGCGAGCACGCGGGCGAGGCCGCCGAGGTCACCGTCACCGTGCAGGGCGTCAAGACCAAGCAGGCCCCCGAGCTCGACGACGAGTTCGCCCAGCTGGCGAGCGAGTTCGACACGCTCGAGGAGCTGCGCGGCGACGTGCGCACCCGGCTGGAGCGGCAGAAGCTCCTGCAGCAGGTCGCCGAGGCGCGCGACAAGGCGCTGGAGGCCCTGCTCGCCAAGGTCGACATCCCGCTGCCCGAGAAGGTCGTCGAAGAGGAGATCTCGCGGCGCAACGAGCAGCTGGAGCAGCAGCTCCAGTGGAGCGGCATGTCCCGCGAGGAGTACCTCGAGCAGGAGGAGAAGTCCGCCGAGGACTTCGAGACCGAGGTGGCCGACGCCGCCCGCACGGCGGTCAAGGGCGGGTTCGTGCTCGACCAGCTCGCCCTCCAGGAGGAGCTGGGCGTCGAGAACGAGGAGCTCAGCGAGTACGTCGTCACCCAGGCCATGCAGATGGGCGTGCAGCCGCAGCAGCTCGCCCAGCACCTGACCGACAGCGGCCAGATCCCCGCCCTGGTGTCGGAGGTGCTGCGCAGCAAGGCGCTCAACCTGCTGGTCGAGAACGTGAAGATCAAGGACGAGTCGGGTACCGAGCTCGACCTCGAGGCGCTCCGCCGTGAGATCAACGGTGAGCCGGCCGCCGAGGAGGCCACTGAGGAGGCCGCCGAGGAGGCCGAGGAGGCCGAGGAGACCAAGGCCGGCTCCTGAACCGGGCCGGTCGCACGGGCCGGTGCCGCCCCGCGTGGGCGGCACCGGCCCGTGCGCGTCCGAGGGGTGTCCGGCGGTGATCACGTATACGCCCCAAGCGAAAAGCCGCCCTCACAGGCGTGAACGGTCCGCTGGGCGCGTTAATGTCCAATCATCTGACCCGATACCGACCGGAGGAACACACCGGTGAGCACGCCTCCGATTTTCGATGAGTCGCAGCCGATTCAGTCGCGGGTGGCCGAGGCGCCACTGATGCCGATGGGCGACCAGCTCTTCCAGCAACTGCTGCGCAAGCGCATCGTTTTCCTGGGCCAGCAGGTCGACGACGACATCGCCAACCGGATCTGCGCCGAGCTGCTGCTGCTCTCGGCCGAGGACGGCAAGCGCGACATCTACCTCTACGTCAACTCGCCCGGTGGCTCGGTGACGGCCGGCATGGCGATCTACGACATCATGCAGTACGTCCCGAACGACGTCGCCACGGTCGGCATGGGCCTCGCCGCGTCGATGGGCCAGTTCCTGCTCTGTGCCGGGGCGCCGGGCAAGCGCTTCGCCCTGCCGCACGCCCGGATCATGATGCACCAGCCGTCCGGCGGCATCGGGGGCACGGCCTCCGACATCAAGATCCAGGCCGAGCAGATGCTCTACGTGAAGAAGCTGCTGGCCGAGCGGATCGCCCAGCACACCGGGCAGCCGCTGGACCAGATCGAGCGCGACTCCGACCGCGACCGCTGGTTCACCGCCGAAGAGGCCCTGGACTACGGCTTCGTGGACCACGTGGTGCGCAGCGCCAACCAGGTGCCCTCAGAGGGCCCCGTCTCCTGACGTCACAGATTTTCTCGCGGAGGCACCCAGTGACCGAGCTCTACCGGCCGAGCATCCAGGCGGGCGGCGGGCGGCCCGCCGAGAGCCGCTACATCATCCCGTCCTTCGTGGAGCGGACGACGTACGGGGTCAAGGAGATGAACCCGTACAACAAGCTCTTCGAGGAGCGCATCATCTTCCTCGGAGTGCAGATCGACGACGCGTCCGCCAACGATGTGATGGCCCAGCTGATCACGCTGGAGTCGATCGACCCCGACCGTGACATCAGCATCTACATCAACTCGCCCGGCGGCTCGTTCACCGCGATGACGGCGATCTACGACACGATGCAGTTCGTCAAGCCCGACATCCAGACGGTGTGCATCGGCCAGGCGGCCTCGGCCGCCGCGGTACTCCTGGCGGCAGGCACCCAGGGCAAGCGGGCGGCGCTGCCGAACTCGCGGATCCTGATCCACCAGCCCGCCACCGAGGGCACCTACGGGCAGTCCAGCGACATCGAGATCCAGGCTCGCGAGATCATGCGGATCCGGGAGCTGCTGGAGGAGATCCTGGCCCGGCACACCGGCCGGAGCATGGACGACGTCCGCAAGGACATCGAGCGGGACAAGATCCTCACGGCCGACGAGGCCAAGGACTACGGGCTGATCGACGATGTCTTCGTCAGCAGGAAGCGTCGACCCGAGGTAGTGTCGTCCTAAGCGAGGGCGGTTGGGGGGCGGCCCCGCCCGCACACGACAGTTGCGGGTGGGGGGCTTACCAACCGCTCCGGAGACGGTACCGTCGGAGCCAACGTCGAACAGCCTTCGGGACGCAGAACCGCGCCGCATCCTCGAGGACCGGCGGCCCCACGTAAAGGAGAAGTTGGGTGGCACGCATCGGCGATGGTGGTGATCTGCTGAAATGCTCGTTCTGCGGAAAGAGTCAGAAGCAGGTCAAGAAGCTCATCGCGGGCCCGGGCG
This sequence comes from Actinomadura craniellae, assembly GCF_003289645.1. Classification (GTDB taxonomy): domain Bacteria; phylum Actinomycetota; class Actinomycetes; order Streptosporangiales; family Streptosporangiaceae; genus Actinomadura_D; species Actinomadura_D craniellae. The sequence continues at coordinate 34,922 of NZ_QLYX01000026.1, forward strand.
TGTACATCTGCGACGAGTGCATCGATCTCTGTAACGAGATCATCGAGGAGGAGCTCTCCGAGACCTCCGACCTCAAGTGGGACAGCCTGCCCAAACCGCGGGAGATCTACGAGTTCCTCGACTCCTACGTCATCGGGCAGGAGACGGCGAAGAAGGCGCTCTCGGTGGCCGTCTACAACCACTACAAGCGCATCCAGTCCGGCGACTCCTCCGGCAGGGACGACACGGTCGAGCTGTCCAAGTCGAACATCCTGCTGCTCGGCCCGACCGGTTCGGGTAAGACGCTGCTCGCGCAGACGCTCGCCAAGCTCCTCAACGTCCCGTTCGCGATCGCCGACGCGACGGCGCTGACCGAAGCGGGTTACGTCGGTGAGGACGTCGAGAACATCCTGCTCAAGCTGATCCAGGCCGCCGACTACGACGTCAAGAAGGCCGAGACCGGCATCATCTACATCGACGAGGTCGACAAGATCGCGCGCAAGAGCGAGAACCCGTCGATCACCCGCGATGTCTCCGGTGAGGGCGTCCAGCAGGCCCTGCTGAAGATCCTGGAGGGCACCACCGCGAGCGTCCCGCCCCAGGGCGGCCGCAAGCACCCCCACCAGGAGTTCATCCAGATCGACACCACCAACGTGCTGTTCATCTGCGGTGGCGCCTTCGCCGGGCTGGAGAAGATCGTCGAATCCCGGGTCGGCAAGCAGGGCATGGGCTTCGGCGCCGTGATCCGCTCCAAGTCCGACTTCGAGGACACCAGCAGCCGCCTGGGCGAAGTCATGCCCGAGGACCTGCTGAAGTTCGGGATGATCCCCGAGTTCATCGGCCGGCTCCCGATCATCACCAGCGTGCACAACCTCGACCGGGACGCGCTGATCAACATCCTGACCGAGCCCAAGAACGCCCTGATCAAGCAGTACCACCGGCTGTTCGAGCTCGACGGGGTGGACCTGGAATTCACCGACGACGCCCTGGAAGCCATCGCCGACCAGGCGATCCTGCGCGGCACCGGCGCCCGCGGCCTCCGCGCCATCCTCGAAGAGGTCCTGCTCTCCGTGATGTACGAGGTACCCAGCCGCCGCGACGTCGCCCGCGTCGTCATCACCCGCGCCGCGGTACTCGAACACGTCAACCCCACCCTCGTACCCCGCGAACGCACCAAGCGAGAGCCGCGCGAAAAGTCCGCGTAGGGAGGGGTTCCGGGGGCCGGTGTGCTCGCAAGCTGCGCTTGCTCGCCATCGGCCCCCTCCCTGTGTTTGCCCGGGGGGACGACCCCCCGGAACCCCCCGGGGTGACGGCCTGGCGGCCGTCACGGGCACGGTTGCGGTCTCCGCTGGTTCTCGCTCCGACGAGTTCGGGTGTCGGCTGCGGCTTGTGAGCGCGCTGGGCTGGTCTTTCCGTGATCCTTCAGCTTTCGAGGCGCCATAACGCACTCAAAGCTGAAGGATTACGGCCGCATGTGCTCTCACCAGGTGATCCTTCAGGATCCGGTGCGCTGTGGCGCCCTGGATGCTGAAGGATCATCGGTACCGTCGCTGGCGCTTTGAAGGCTGGCGGGCACGGCGTGATCGTTCTCTGCTCGGCTGGGTGGTGGGGGAGCAGTCCGCTCTGCGGGTGGTCGCCGGGTGGCTTCCCGGCCTTGGGTGCTCTGACGTTACGGAGGCGGTGGGCCGGGGTGTGCTTCGGTGGTCCTCCGAGCCGGGCGGGGCGGAGTGGGCCGGAAGCGGGCGGGTCAGTCGGTGCCGAGGCCGGCTTCGCGGGCCAGGACGATGGCCTGGGCGCGGTCGGCCACGTGAAGCTTCATGAAGATGTTGGAGACGTGGTTGCGGACCGTCTTGGGGCTGAGGAAGAGGACGCCGGCGATCTCCTGGTTGTTGCGGCCCTGGGCGATCAATTCCAGGACCTCCCGTTCGCGGTCGGTGAGCTGCGGGAACGCGGCCTGCTTGGGGTCGGGGACGTCGGCGAAGAAGGTCAGCACCCGGCGGGCGATCTCGGGGCCGTAGATGGCCTCCCCGGCCGCCACCGCCCGCACCGCCCGGGAGATCTCGTCGGCCCCGGACTCCTTGAGCAGGTAGCCCCGGGCCCCGGCGCGCATCGCGGCGAACACCGAGTCGTCATCGCGGAACATGGTGAGCACCAGCACCCCGATCCGCGGGCTGGTCCGGGTCAGCGTCCGGGTGGCCTCGATGCCGTTGCCGCCGGGCATGTGCAGGTCCATCACCACCACGTCCGGCTGGAGCTCGGCGGCCAGCCGGACCGCCTCGGGGCCGTTCTCGGCCTCCGCCACGACCTCGACGCCGAGGGCGTCCAGCAACCCGTGCAGACCCTGCCGGAACACCGGATGATCATCGGCGATGAGTACCCGGATCGGATCGGCGTCGGACGTCGGGTTCATGAGGGGACTCCTCGGCCGGAGATGCGGGGGAACCGGGTAGGCGGCCTCCGTGCCGCCGCCGGGTCGAACGGCGATGGTACAACTCCTACCAGGTTGGACAGCACTCACGGCAGCCCAGAGCCTCCTGCCGGCGGGCGCCCGCCGGGCCGTCATACGGGTCACGACGCCCCTCGGCCGCCCTACGGATCCACCGCCCCGCCGCGGAGCGGGTCGCCGTCCCCGCGGGCCGGGGCCGCTCCGGCCCCACCGGAGCGGGGCGGCCGGTCGGCGTCCGGGTGGCCGCGCCGGGACTCGGGTTCGACCGGGACGAGCGGCAGCCGGGCCACCACCACCGTGCCGCCGCCGGGCCGGGGCCTGACGGTGCAGGTGCCGCCCAGCTCCGCCGCGTGCTCGCGCATCGCGCGCAGCCCCGTCCCGCCCGTCAACCGGTCGGGCAGCCCCACCCCGGCATCCGACACCGTGATCCGCAGGTCGGCGCCCCGGGACAGACGCACCTGTGCGCTGGGGGAGGAGGAGTGCAACCGGACATTGGCCAGCGCCTCCTGGACGATGCGGTACGCGGCGACCTCGACCGCGGCCGGCAGGTCGCCGACCTCCCCGTCGGCACCCGTCTCCATCCGGACGTCGACCCGCTCGCAGCAGCCGTCCGCCCAGGACCTGATCGCCCCCTCCAGGCCCAGGTCGTCCAGCGCGGGCGGGCGCAGCTCGGAGACCAACTCGCGGATGTCGCCGATCGCCACGGCCATCCGCCCGCGCAGCTCGGCCAGCAGTGGTTCCACCCGTTCCGGTGACGTGGTCAGGGTGAGCCGGGCCGCGTCCAGCGACATCGCCAGGCTGGCCAGGGTAGGGCCCAGCCCGTCGTGCAGGTCCCGGCGGAGCCGGCGGCGCTCCTCCTCGCGGGCCGTCAGGATGCGCTCCCGCGAGCGTTGCAGGTCGGCGGTGAGCCGGACCGCGTGCGCCACGTCCGCCAGGTGGACGGCGAGCATCCCCAGCAACCGTGCGTCCAGGTGCCGCCCGCCCTCGGGCCGGGCGACGAGCATCCGCCCGACCCGCTCGCCATGCCAGACCAGCGGCAGATCGTACGGCTGCTCGCCCAGCTCACCGCTGACCCGGATCTCGTCGCCGGAGACCTCCGCCGCCGCACCGGGCACCCGCAGTGCCTCCCGGACGGTGGCGAGCGCGGTGACCAGGGCCTCCGCGGGGCCCGGTGCCTCCTGGACGCTGCGACTGATCCGGTCGGCGAGCAGTCGGGGGTCGCGTCGCCGGCGTGGCGGCCGGTCCGCCGCCCGCCGCAGCCGGTCGCGCAGCGGGTGGACCAGCGCCCCGGCGGCGAACGCCGCGGCCAGGCCCGCCCACCCGCCCGGCCGTCCGGTCAGCGCCAGGCAGGCCGCCGCGCCCGCCGCGGCCGGCGGGCCGCACACCAGGAGGCGTTCGAGGGCCAGGCCGATACCGGTGAGCCGGTGGCGTGCGGCCGCGGCGGGCCGTGGCGCCGGCCTGCCCGCTGCCCGCATGGGGGCCCTCCCGTCCGTGTCCGTTCCGCGCTCCGGTACGACCGGACTATGCCGGAGCGGGATCACTGCCCGGCAGGGACCGCTGTCCTGAGCCGGCCGGGAAATGGCGGCGGGGCGCGACCGGTCCGGCCGCGCCCCGCGAGAGAGGCCGGGTTACTTCTCGGTCTCCACGTAGGGGCGCATCTGCCGCATGATGCTCCCCAGCGCGGACGTCGAGATGTAGGGGGGACGGGGCGAGTTGAGCGTCGTCACGCTGGGCATCGTCACGATCTGGCCGAACGAGCTCTCGGTCTGCCAGGCGCAGGTCGTGACCCGCACCGAGCTGGAGACGGTCGAGGTGGCCATGCCGCAGGCGGCCTCGCCCTCGTTGCCGCCCGCGTACGTCTCGAACCAGGCGATCGAGACGCCCGACCCCGCGGGGCTGGGGGCGCGGCGCAGGTTGCTCAACAGGTCGTCGGGGTCGCCCATGTCGCCGGTCGCGCCCAGGAACAGGAACCGGGTCGTGCCGTCGGTGTAGACCGCGCTGACGACCTGGTCGACCCGGTTGAAGGTCGACTGGAGCTGGCCGCGGGCCGCGGCCGCGCTGGTGGTGGAGCTGCTGGAGGTGTCCAGCCGCAGGCTGCCGGCGACGGAGGGAGTGCTCATCGTGTACTCCTTGCCGCCGGCGGCGGCCAGCGCCACCACCAGGACGAGCACCACGACCAGGACGAGGCCCCCGCCGAGCAGGCCGATCACCAGCGGTGCGCTGGACCTGCGCCGGGGCGGGTAGGGCGGCTGCGGACCGTAGCCGCCGGGCTGGGGCACCCCGTAACCAGGTTGCGGCGGCCCGTAACCCGGCTGCTGTGGCGGCCCATAGCCCGGTTGAGGGCCCGGGCCCTGCGGGCCGTACGGGGGACCGCCCTGGCCAGGCGGGGGGTTCCAACCGCTCATTTATGTCTCCTCGGCTTACCGGATGACCTTTATGCCCTGCGGGAACATTCTCGTGCATTCGACCGTTCTGCGGGTCGGCGCGTTCCCCACTGCCGGGAGTCCGTAAACTTTGCGCCCGTGACCCAGCCCATGCAACCCACGCGAGCCATGCCGTCCCCGCCGAGCGGGGAGGTCGATCTGCCCACCCAGTACGCTCCGGCGGACGTAGAGGGCAAGCTGTACGAGCGCTGGGTCGCCGCGGGTCTCTTCGCGGCCGACCCCGGCGCCGATCCCGCACGCCCCGCGTACGCGATCGTCATCCCGCCCCCGAACGTGACCGGATCGCTGCACATGGGTCACGCCCTGGACCACTCCATCCAGGACGTGCTGATCCGGCGGCGCCGCATGCAGGGGTACGAGGCGCTGTGGGTGCCCGGCATGGACCACGCGGGCATCGCCACCCAGAACGTGGTGGAACGGGAGCTCGCCAAGGAGGGACTGTCCCGGCACGACCTCGGCCGGACGGACTTCGTCGAGCGGGTCTGGCAGTGGAAGGCCGAGTCCGGCGGGCGGATCCTCGGCCAGATGCGGCGGCTGGGCGACAGCGTCGACTGGTCCCGCGAGGCGTTCACGATGGACGACGATCGGGCCCGCGCGGTCCGGACGATCTTCAAGCGGCTGTTCGACGACGGCCTGATCTACCGGGCCGAGCGCATCATCAACTGGTGCCCGCGCTGCCTCACCGCGCTGTCGGACATCGAGGTGGTGCACGACGAGCGCGAGGGCGAGCTGGTCTCCCTCCGGTACGGCTCCGGCGACGACTCGATCGTGGTGGCCACCACCCGGGCCGAGACGATGCTCGGCGACACCGCGATCGCGGTCCACCCCGAGGACGACCGGTACCGGCACCTGGTCGGCCGGGAGATCGAGCTGCCGCTGACCGGCCGCCGCATCCCGGTCGTCGCCGACGACCACGTCGATCCCGAGTTCGGCACCGGTGCGGTCAAGGTCACCCCGGCGCACGACCCCAACGACTTCGAGATCGGCCGCCGGCACGCGCTGCCCACCCTGACGATCATGGATGAGCGCGGGGTGATCACCGCGGCCGGCCCGTTCGAGGGGCTCGACCGGTTCGAGGCGCGCCCGGCCGTCGTCGCCGCCCTCCGCGAGGAGGGGCGCATCGTCAAGGAGGTCCGCCCCTACGAGCACGCCGTCGGCCACTGCCAGCGCTGCTCCACCGTGGTGGAGCCCCGCGTCTCGCTGCAGTGGTTCGTGAAGGTCGGCCCGCTGGCCAAGGCCGCCGGCGACGCGGTCCGGGACGGCCGGGTGCAGATCCACCCGCCGGAGATGGCCGCCCGCTACTTCGCCTGGGTCGACAACATGCACGACTGGTGCATCAGCCGTCAGCTGTGGTGGGGGCACCGCATCCCGGTCTGGTACGGGCCGGACGGCGAGACCCGGTGCGTGGGCCCAGGCGAGGAACCGCCCGCGGGCTGGACCCAGGACACCGACGTCCTCGACACCTGGTTCTCCAGCGCACTGTGGCCCTTCTCCACCCTCGGCTGGCCCGACGACACCCCCGAGCTGCGCCGCTTCTACCCGACGGCCGTGCTGGTCACCGGCTACGACATCCTGTTCTTCTGGGTCGCCCGGATGATGATGTTCGGGCTGTACGCGATGGACGGGGTCGAGCCGTTCAAGGTGATCGCCCTGCACGGCATGGTCCGCGACCAGTACGGCAAGAAGATGTCGAAGTCGTTCGGCAACGTCATCGACCCGCTCGACTGGATCGACCGTTACGGTGCCGACGCCACCCGCTTCACCCTGCTGCGCGGCGCCAACCCCGGTAGTGACGTGCCGGTCGCGGAGGAGTGGGCGCAGGGCTCGCGCAACTTCTGCAACAAGCTGTGGAACGCCACCCGGTTCGCGCTGATGAACGGCGCGCACACCCGGGGCGACCTGCCCGCCGAGCTCTCCGCCGCCGACGCGTGGGTGCTGTCGCGGCTGCAGCGGGTCATCACCGAGGTCGACGAGCGGCTGGAGTCCTTCGAGTTCGGCCGGGCGTGCGAGATCCTCTACCACTTCGCCTGGGACGAGGTCTGCGACTGGTACGTCGAGCTGTCCAAGGTCCAGCTCGCCGGCGACCGCGCCGACGCCACCCGCCGGGTACTGGGCGAGGTGCTCGACAAGCTGCTGCGGCTGCTGCACCCGGTGGTCCCCTTCGTCACCGAGGAGCTGTGGACCTCGCTGACCGGAGCCGAGTCGATCATGGTCGCGCCCTGGCCGGCCGCCGAGGACGCCCGGCTCGACCCGGGTGCCGAGACGCTCGTGGGCTCGCTGCAGAACCTGGTCACCGAGGTCCGCCGGTTCCGCTCCGACCAGGGCCTCAAGCCCGGCCAGCGGGTCGCGGCGGCGCTGTCCTTCGGCGGTTCGCCGCTGGCCGCGCACGAGGAGGCGATCCGCTCCCTGCTGCGCCTGACGCTTCCTGATGAGAGCTTCGCCGCCACGGCCGCGCTGCCCGTCGAGGGCGTGACGGTCGAGCTCGACACCGCCGGCGCGATCGACGTGGCGGCCGAGCGCAAGCGCCTGGAGAAGGACCTCGCCGCGGCCCGCAAGGAGATCGACCAGGCCGAACGCAAGCTCGGCAACGCCGACTTCATGGCCAAGGCGCCCGAGGCCGTCGTGGCCAAGAACCGCGACCGCCTCGCCCAGGCCCGCGCCGACGTCGAACTCCTGGAGACCCGGCTCGCCGCGCTCCCCGCGGGCTGACCGGCCTCAGCGGGCCGGGGTGAAGATCTGCTCGGTGTCCGCACCGACCAGGTCCAGGATCCGGCCGACGAAGTAGACGGTGCCCAGCGCGAGCAGGCGGCGGCCGAGGGCGGCGACGCCCTCGGCCGTCAGGTCGGTGGCGTCCACCGCCCGCCAGGTGTCCGGCAGCCGCCGCTCGAAGCGCAGGTGCCGGTCCGGTAGCCGGACGAACGTCACCGGCAGGTCCGCGAGTTCAGCGACCGCCCCGGGCAGGTCCTTGTGGTCCGGCAGGCACAGGAGCACGTGGTCGGGCCGGTCCCACCGGTCCCGCGCCGCGGCCAGGGCGGCCGCGATCCCGGCGCCGCTGATGGCGGAGTCCGCCAGCAGTTCGGCGCCGGAGCCCGGCACCCGGTGCCAGGACAGCCGGCCGGGCAACCGCACCGACTCCAGGGTGCGGCCCAGCAGGGACGCGTCGGGACGGGGCCGGCCGGTCACCTCCAGCAACCGCCGCCCGGCGGCGACGCCGAGCCAGGCGTTGGCCCGGCCGAGACCGCCGGCGAGCGGGCCGGTGTCCGGTGCCGGTGCCGGCTCGGGCGCCAGCCGCCCCCCGGTACGGGCGCCGAGCACTGCGCCGAGCGTCCGCCACACCTCCGGGGACTGCGGCAGGGACAGGGCGGCGCGGGTCGCCGGGCCCACGACGCCGGCCTTGTCGGCGGCGATCTCCGCGACGTTCCGGCCGAGCCGGCCCAGGTGCTCGGCGAAGATCGGGGTGACCGCCGCGACCATCGGCGGGAACAGGCTCACCTCGTCCGACCGGCCGCCCTGCCCGGCCTCGGCCACCACCACGTCGGCGCCGACGCGCCCGGCGTGCACCAGCCCCGCCAGGGTGAACAGGCCCACGGGCGACAGGTAGCCGCCGTGGCGCGACCGGTCGGGCAGCGCGCGCACCTGCTCCGCCAGTAGGGCCGCCAGGTCCGCGAGCTCCTCTGGGGAGAGCGCGCGTCCGTCCACCCGGACGCGCTCGCGGTCGCTGCGGTAGGACGGGCTGGAGGTCGTCAGCACGCGCAGCCCGCCCGCGGCCACGCAGGCCGAGGCGTAGGCGGCGGCCGTGCCCTTCCCCTTGGAGCCGACGACGGTCAGCACGGGCAGGGCGAAGCCGCCGAGCCCCAGCCGCTCGGCGAGCAGGCCGGCCCGCTCGACGCTGCGCCGCTCGCCGGGCGCGCGGTCCGCCCACTCCGCGAAGAAGATCGGTTGCGTTCTCATCCGGCCCGCCAGGCCGGGGCGCTCTGCGATGTGGTCACGACGGCCTCATCGTAGGTCCGGCGTCCTGGTGGGACGTGCCCGGGCCGTCCAGGCGATCAGTAGGCTTCAGGGGTGACCTTCAGCGACGACTCGATCAGGCGGCGGACACCGTGAGCGCGGAGCAGTATCCGGCGGTGGTGCGCCAGATCGCGGACCGGGGGGTCGAGTGGGACATCGATCCGACACTCGACCGGATCCGTGACCTCATGCACCTCCTCGGCGATCCTCAGCGGGCGTTCCCGGTGATCCAGGTGGCGGGCACGAACGGCAAGACGAGCACCGCCCGGCTGATCGAGACGCTGCTGCGCGAGCGGGGCCTGCGCACCGGCCTGTTCACCAGCCCGGAGCTGACGACGCTGCGCGAGCGGATCGCGATCGACGGCGAGCCGGTCTCGCCGGAGAGGTTCGTCGCGACGTACACCGACATCCTCCCCTACGTACGGATGATCGACGACAAGCACGGCGTCCGGCTCTCGTTCTTCGAGGTGCTGACCGCGATGGGGTACGCCGCGTTCGCGGACGCGCCGGTGGACGTGGCGGTGGTCGAGGTCGGGATGGGCGGCGCCTGGGACGCCACCAGCGTGGCCGACCCGGCGGTCGCCGTGGTGACGCCGATCGGGTTGGACCACACCCGGTACCTGGGCGACACGGTGGAGGAGATCGCCGCCGAGAAGGCCGGGATCATCAAGCCGGGCAGCGTGGCGATCCTGGCCCAGCAGCCGGTGGCCGCCGCGGAGGTGCTGCTGCGCCGGGTGGCCGAGACGGGCGCGGTCGCGGCCCGGGAGGGCATCGAGTTCGGCGTGCTGCACCGGGACGTCGCGGTCGGCGGCCAGCTCGTCCGGCTGCAGGGCCTGCACGGCACCTACGACGAGATCTTCCTGCCGCTGTTCGGTGACCACCAGGCGGGCAACGCCGCCTGCGCGCTGGCCGCGGTGGAGGCGTTCGCGGGCGGCGCGCCGACCCCCGGCGAGGCGAACCTGGAGGCGGCGACCCGGATCGCGCCGGGTGACGACTACGCGGGTGGTGAGGGGCGGCTCGATCCGGCCCTGGTGCGGTCGGGGTTCGCCAAGGCGGTGTCCCCCGGCCGGTTGGAGATCGCCCGGACCGGTCCCACCGTGCTGCTCGACTCGGCGCACAACCCGGCCGGCATGGCGGCGACCGTGGCGGCGGTGACCGAGGAGTTCGGCTTCACCCGGCTGGTCGGCGTGCTCGCCGTGGCCGCCGACAAGGACGTGACGGGCATCCTGGAGCAGCTCGAACCGGTGCTGGCCGAGCTGGTGGTCACCCGCAGCTCCGGCGCCCGCTCGCTGGAGCCGCAGGAGCTGGGGGAACTGGCCGAGGGCGTCTTCGGGACGGAGCGGGTGCACGTGGCGGCACGGCTCGACGACGCCATCGACCGGGCCATCGCCCTGGCCGAGGAGACCGGCGAGTACCAGGGCGCGGGCGTCCTGATCACCGGTTCCGTCACCACCGCCGGCGACGCGCGCACCCTCCTGCGGGTGTCCGGGTGAGGGCGGGTGCGGGTGAGCGGGGCCGAGCGGAGAACGGTGTGAGAAGGCTGTGAAAGCTGTGAGAAGGCCATGAGAAGGCTCTGCGCGACGGTGCTGGCGTGCGAGGCGATCGTGATCGCGCTGGCGATCCCGGTGGCGATCACGGTCCTGGGGGCCGCGCCGGCGACGGCGGCCGGCGTCTGCGGCGGGCTGGCCGTGGCCTGCCTGGTGCTGGCGGGGCTGCTGCGCTTCCGGTGGGCGTATCCGGTGGGGCACCTGCTCCAGGTGCTGGTGATAGCGACCGGTTTTCTGGTGCCCACGATGTTCTTCCTCGGGGTGCTCTTCGGCGCGCTGTGGGTGACGGCCATTTGGCTCGGTCGCAAGGCGGGGGAACCGCAGGCGCGCTAAATTCTCTGGGAGACGGTCTATCCATTCATCCGCCACCCCAGTTGGTGCAATTCGGGCATATGCGAAGAAATGCGCCCCGGTGGATGTCGACTCTCCGGAAGGAGAAGCCGTGTCCATTCGTGTGGGTAAAATCTTCGCCATTTCCACGGGCTCTGACAATCGTGCGCCCGCGGAGTGCGGCCGCCCGGCGATCGCGGTGTCCCTAGTGGTCTCCTGCACCGCGATTCCCGCCGCGGTGCTGACGATTCCCAACACGATGGCGTACGCGGTTCCCGCGGCCGCGGCCGAGTTGGCCCTCACCGGGCCCCAGGCCGTCGAACTGGTGCGGGCCGGCGGGCTCGCGCTGCCCGCGCTGCTGCTGGCCGTCCCGCCGGCCGCCCTCGCCGCCCGCCGGATGCCGCCCGGCCTGCTCCTGCTCATCGGGCTGGCGCTGATGTTCGGCGGGGGACTGGCCGCCCGGTACGCCGGGGCGATCCCGGTGGCGGCCGCGGCCCGGGCGGTCCAGGGCGCCGGCGCCGGCGCCGTCCTGCCCGCGAGCCTGGTGCTGGCGTGGTCCTGCGGGCGGCGCCTGCCGACCGCGCTGTGGGCCGGGGTGCTGGCCGCCGCGCTGATGCTCGCGATGCCGCTGCGGCTGCTGGCCGTGCCCGCCGCCCGGCCCGACGTCGCGGACGGCTGGCGGGCGGTACTCGAACCGTCCTACTGGGTTCTTGGAGCGGTCCTGGCGGCGGCGGTGGCTCTGTTGCCCGCCCGGGCCCGGCCGCGCGGTCCGCTGCCCGCGCTGCGGCACACCGAGCGCACCCAGTTGCTGTTGCCGATGGTGCCGGTCGGCGGGTTCGCGGTCCTCGCGGTGATGACGACCTACGGATGGTCGCCGGGGGCGCAGCTTCTCGTCGGCGTCATCGGGCTGCTGGCACTGCTCGGGCTCGCGGTCGTCGGCAGCCGCGACGCCACGACCGGCAGCCCCCTCGGGTTCGCGGTGGTGGCGCTCACCGCCGGGGCGCTCACCCTGCCGGTGGTCGCCCCGCTGGCGGGCCTGGCGGCGCTGCCGGTGGGGCCGCGCGGCATTCCGCCGGCACCCTTCGTGGCCGGCGCGGCGGCGGCGGTGGTGGGGGCCCTGGCCGCCACCCTGATCGACGACGACGGCGCCCGGCGCGCGATCCTGGCCGGGCACGGCCTGGCCCTGGGCGGGGTGTGCCTGCTGCTCGGAGTCGACCCGCTGGCCGGCCCCTGGGCGCTGACGGCTCCGCTGGTGCCGCTGGGGGCGGGGATCGGGCTGGCCCTGGCCGCCGCGCTGCGCGGTACCGGCCTGGCCCCCGCGCTGTTCGGGTTGGTGCTGTGCCTGCCGGCGGTGCTCATCGGTCAACTGGTCGTGCTGTCGTTGCAGTCGGGCCAGATCCAGTGGCTGGGCACGTCCGTGGCGAGCCATGATCTGGTGTACGCGCTGACGGCCGGTTACCGTATGTGGCTGGCGGTCGCGGGAGTGCTCGCGGTGGTGCTGGCCGGGGCCGCGGTCGCCTCCGGCCGGCACCGGCGCGATCCGGCTACCGCCGGCCGTGCCCGGAGCTGTACGGTCGGTATCGGCGGCGAGCCGGGAACCCCGGCCGGTCCGGCCCGGTAGCATTCGCGCGGCGCCGGTGGAACCGCCCGCGTCACATCAAGGTAGTCAAGGAGAATCCACTCGTGTCCGAGCGCACTCTTGTCCTGGTCAAGCCCGACGGTGTCCGCCGCGGTGTCGTCGGCGACGTCATCTCGCGGCTGGAGCGCAAGGGCCTGGCGGTTGTCGCCATGGAGCTGCGCACGCTCTCCCGCGAGACGGCCGAGGACCACTACGCCGAGCACCGGGAGCGGCCGTTCTTCGGCGAGCTCGTCGACTTCATCACCGGTGGTCCGCTGGTCGCCCTGGTGGCCGAGGGGCCGCGGGCGATCGAGGCGTTCCGTGCGCTGGCCGGTGCCACCGACCCGGTCAAGGCGGCTCCGGGCACCATCCGCGGCGACCACGCGCTGGAGATCGGCGAGAACGTGGTGCACGGCTCCGACTCGCCCGAGTCCGCCGCCCGCGAGATCAAGCTGTTCTTCCCCGAGCTGGGCTGACCGCCGAATATCGTCGAGATGCACGGGCCGGCGCGTTCCGGCCCGTGTGTGTTTTGCCACGGACTTACCCCGTCGTCATCCGTTTTTCGGACAACGCGAAGGGCGGGGGTGACTGCCCCGAACGCGCGTTACGGGTTACGATGGGATCGCCGCTCTGCACGTCCGCCGCCGGCATGAAGGGCTCCCTTTCTTCATGGGTAACAAGCTGTCGTTTCTGGGCCGTGACATGGCGGTCGATCTGGGCACGGCGAACACTTTGGTGTACGTCCGTGGCAGGGGTATCGTCCTGAACGAGCCGTCCGTGGTCGCCATCAATACCAACACGGGCAAGATCGTCGCAGTGGGCATAGAGGCGAAACGGATGATCGGCCGGACACCCGGCAACATCGTCGCCGTGCGCCCGCTGAAGGACGGCGTGATCGCCGACTTCGACGTCACCGAGCGCATGCTGCGCTACTTCATTCAAAAGGTGCATAAGCGCCGACACTTCGCAAAACCGCGCATAGTGGTCGCGGTACCCAGCGGGATCACCGGCGTCGAGCAGCGCGCGGTGAAGGAGGCCGGCTACCAGGCCGGCGCCCGCCGGGTCTACATCATCGAAGAGCCGATGGCCGCCGCGATCGGAGCGGGGCTGCCGGTGCACGAGCCCACGGGCAACATGGTCGTCGACATCGGCGGTGGCACCACCGAGGTCGCGATCATCTCGCTCGGCGGCATCGTCACCAGCCAGTCCGTCCGGGTCGGCGGCGACGAGCTCGACCAGGCCGTCATTGCCTTCTCCAAGAAGGAGTACTCCCTGATGCTCGGGGAGCGCACCGCCGAGGAGATCAAGATGGCCATCGGCTCGGCCTATCCGGGCGGCGACGACGAGCCGCACGCCGAGATCCGGGGTCGTGACCTGGTCAGTGGGCTGCCCAAGACGGTGGTGATCTCTGCTGAAGAGGTGCGCCGCGCGATCGAAGAGCCCGTCAACTCCATCGTCGACGCGGTCAAGACCACGCTCGACAAGTGCCCGCCCGAACTGTCCGGCGACATCATGGACCGGGGCATCGCCCTCACCGGTGGCGGTGCGCTGTTGAAGAACCTGGACGAGCGGCTGCGCGAGGAGACCGGCATGCCGATCCATCTCGTCGACAACCCGCTCGACTCCGTCGTGCTCGGCACCGGCAAGTGCGTCGAGGACTTCGAGTCGCTACGGCAGGTTCTGATACCCGAGCCGCGGCACTGACGAGCGTTCCGTCCGCCGGGGTCCTCCGGCGGAGCCGCAGGTCGACAGCGTGGAGCACCTGGTGAACTCGTACTCCGGCATACCCCGGCACAGCCGTCCGGGCACGCCCGGACGGGGCGGCCGGTCAGTGCGGGACACCCCGCCGGCCACCCCTGAAGGGGGCGTGCGGTGAGGGACACCCGGCGGACTCGTGCCGTGCTCGGCACCCTGCTGGTACTGGCCTTGGTGCTGATCACGATCGACTACCGGGGTGGTGACCGCTCCCCGCTGCGTGGGCTGCGCGGAGTGGGGTCGGCGATCTTCGGGCCGATCGAGCGCGTCTCCGCCTCGGTGGTGCGGCCGATCGGCAACGCCTTCGACGCGATCACCGATGCTCCCGGCGAGCGGCGCCGGGCCGACCGGTTGGCACGGGAGAACCAGCGTCTCCGCGAGCAGATCCGATCCGGAATGCTCGACCGCGACCGGTCGGCCCAGCTCAACGGGCTGCTGCGGTCCGCCGGGCTGGGCGGTTACAAGATCGTCCCAGCCCAGGTGATCTCCGCTGGCCAGGGCCTGGAGGACACGGTCACCATCGACGTGGGCCGGGGCAGCGGAGTGCGGGCCGAGATGACCGTGATGACCGCCGACGGCCTGGTGGGCCGGGTGACCCGGGTCGGCCCGGCGACGGCCACCGTGCTGCTGGCCACCGACGCCGCGTCCACCGTGGGCGCCCGGCTGGAGGACTCCAAGGAGATCGGCGTCGTCGAGGGCGTGGGCCGCCGCGGGCTGGGTCGCCGGGGCTCCCCGATGCGGTTCCGGCTGCTGAGCGCCGCCGCCCCCATGCGGGTGGGGCAGCGCATCGTCACGCTCGGATCGCAGGGCGCGAGACCCTACGTTCCCGGCGTACCGATCGGTGCGGTGGAGCGGATCGAGGAGAACCCGGGTTCGCTCACCCGCACCGCGCACCTCCGCCCCTTCGTGCACTTCTCCGCGCTGGACGTGGTCGGCGTGGTGGTGGCTCCGCCGCGGAGCGACCCGCGCGACGCCGTCCTGCCGCCCCGGCCCAAACCCGCCCCGACGCCCACCCCGACGCCCACCCCGGGCGTGACCGCCACGCCGGGCGCGACGGCCACCGCAAGCCCGAGCGGTCAGCCGCGCCGGTCGGCCCGTCCGAGGGAGGAGGACTGAGCCATGGTGATCAGTACGGACTCCTCTCCGGCCAGCCGGAAGCTGACCGCGGCCATGGTGATCGCGGTCGCCCTGATCCTCCAGGTGTCGGTGGCCAACCGGCTGCCGCTGCCCGGCGCGGTGATCCCCGACCTGGTGCTGCTGACCGTGGTGGCGCTGGCGCTGATCAACGGGCCGCTGCTCGGGCTGGTGACGGGCTTCTGCGCCGGGCTGGCCGCCGACATCATCCCGCCCGCCGACCACACGATCGGGCGGTACGCCCTGGTGTACTGCGTGATCGGTTACCTGTGCGGGCAGGCCAGCGACGAGATGGACCGGTCGGCGGTGGTGCCGTTCGTGGCGGTGGCCGCCGGCGCGCTGGCCGGCACCCTGCTCTACGCCGGGGTCGGCATGATGATCGGCGATCCCCGGTCGGCCCTCGTCATCCTGCTCCGGGTCGTGCCGGTGCAGGTGCTCTACGACGTGCTCGCCAGCCCGTTCGTGATCTGGGCGGTGCTCCGGGTGACCGGGCGCGTCGGCCGCGACCGGACCTCTTCCGGCGGTTTGTCCACCTCCGCGGTGCGCTATCGGGCCATGTCACGGGAACGGGTGTGACATGAACCCGCGCACGCACACCCGGCTGGTGATCCTGCACGTCCTGGTGATCACGTTGATGCTCGTCCTGGTCGGGCGGCTGTGGAACCTCCAGGTCGTGAACGGCGAACATTACCGGCAGATCGCCTCGGAGAACCGGGTCCGCGACATCGTGGTGCCCGCCGTCCGGGGGCAGATCCTCGACGTGTACGGCCGCCCGCTGGTGCACAACCGGGTCGCCCTGGTGGTCTCGGTCGACCGCACCACGCTGATGCGGCAGCGCGACCGGGGACGCGCGGTGCTCACCCGGCTGGCCGCGGTGCTGGGCACCACCCGGACGGCCCTGGAACAGAAGACCCGGCTCTGCGGGCCGACCGTCTCCCGGCCCTGCTGGCCGGGCTCCCCGTTCCAGCCGATCCCGGTCGAGGACAAGACCGACCCCAAGGCCGCGCTCCAGATCATGGAGCGGCGGGAGGACTTCCCCGGCGTGTCGGCACAGCTCCAGTCGGTCCGGGACTACCCGCGGACCGAGGGGGCCGTGGCCGCGCAGACCCTCGGCTACCTCCAGCCGCTCACCCAGGAGGAACTCGACCGGCGCACCGGGCTGAAGGTCACCGGCTTCAGCGGGGTCGACCTGGTCGGCCGGGACGGGCTGGAGGCCGCCTACGACGCCGACCTGCGCGGCAGGTCGGGCGTCCGCAAGGTCAAGGTCGACGCCCAGGGGCGGGTCACCGGCATCGCCGTCGAGGAGCCCTCGGTGCCCGGCTCCCACCTGGTCACCAGCATCGACGCCAAGGTGCAGGCCGCCGTGGAGCGGGCCATCGCCGGAGCCGTGGCCGAGGCCCGCAAGCAGGGCAAGAAGGGCAGCTCGGCCGCCGGGGTGGTGCTCGACGTGCAGACCGGCCGGGTCGTCGCACTGGCGAGCCTGCCCACCTACGACCCGGCCGTCTGGATCGGCGGCATCTCCCAGCAGGAGTACGTGCGGCTGCTGGGCAAGAGCCAGGGCGAACCGCTGATCTCCCGGGCCATCGCCGGCCAGTTCGCCCCCGGCTCCACGTTCAAGATCTCCTCGCTGGCCGCGGCGGTCGCCGACGGCTACCCGCTGAACGGCATCTATCCCTGCCCCGGCTCCTACAGCGTCGGCGGCCGGGCGTTCACCAACTTCCGCGGCGTGGGCCACGGGATGATCAACCTGCACAAGGCGCTGGTCGTCTCGTGCGACACGATCTTCTACAAGTTCGCCTACGAGCAGTGGCTGCGCGACGGCGGCAACAACCCGGGCAAGGCCCCCAAGGACCCGATGGTCCGCACGGCCCGCAAGTTCGGCTTCGGTGACCAGACCGGCATCGACCTGCCGGGCGAGTCCCCGGGCCGGATCCCCGACCGGGCGTGGAAGCAGGCGTACTGGGAGGCCACCCGCAAGGCCGACTGCAAGGCGGCCAAGACCGGCTATCCCGAGATCGCCCGCACCGACCCCAAGCGGAACGACTACATGAAGAAACTCGCGCACGAGAATTGCGTCGAGGGGTTCAAGTGGCACGCCGCCGAGTCGGTCAACCTCTCGGTGGGGCAGGGCAACGTGCTGGTCACACCGCTGCAACTGGCCCGGGCGTATGCGGCGGTGGCCAACGGCGGCAAGCTGGTGACGCCCCGGCTGGGGCTGGCCGTGATCCGCCCCGACGGCACCGTGGTCCGCCGCATCGAGCCGCCGAAGCCGCGCAAACTGGACGTCGACCCCAAGGTGCTGGCCTACATGCGCAACGCGCTCGCCAAGGTGCCCAGCGAGGGCACCGCCGGCGGGGCCTTCGGCGAGTTCGACCTGAAGAAGGTCGCGGTGGCCGGCAAGACCGGTACCGCCGAGGTGTGGGGCAAGGACGACACCGCCTGGTTCGCCTCCTACGCCCCCGCCGACAAGCCCCGCTTCGCCATCGTGGCGATGGTGACGGAGGCCGGCACCGGCGGTGCGATCTCCGCCCCCGCGGTACGCCAGATCTACGAGGCGATCTACGGGATGAAGGATGGCAAGCCGGCCCTGCCCGGCGGGCGGCTCCCCGACAAGCTGCCCAAGGTGCGTCCCGACGGGACGGTCGACCTGTCCGCGGCGCCGTGACCGCCGGGCTGGGGGGAGTCCGCGGCTACGGGACGCGGCGGTCCTGGCTGGACCGGACGGCGGTGCTGCGGCGGTTCGACTGGACGCTGATCGGCGCGGTGTTCGTCCTGGCGTTCGTCGGCGCGCTGCTGGTGCGCTCGGCGACCTACGACGGGCTGATCGAGCAGGGCAAGGACCCGGAGGGCTACTTCAAGCGGCAACTGCTGAACCTGCCGATCGGGTTCGCGCTGGGCTGCATGGTGGCCCTGCTCGACTACCGGCTGCTGCGGGCGTACGCGCCGATCCTGTACGGGGTGGCCTCCGTGGGGCTGGTGGCGGTGCTGTCGCCGCTGGGCGAGACGATCAACGGGTCGCACTCGTGGATCGTGCTGGGCGGCGGTTTCCAGGTGCAGCCCTCGGAGTTCGCCAAGGTCGGCCTGGTGGTGCTGCTGGCGATGATCCTCCAGGAGCCCCGGGATGGCGAGGTCGGGCCGGGCGTGCGCGACATCCTGCTCGCGCTCGTCCTGGCCGGGATCCCGGCCGCGCTGATCATGCTGCAGCCGGACCTGGGCACCACGCTGGTGTTCATCGCCGTGCTGCTCGGCATGCTCGCCGTGTCGGGAGTGCGCAAACGCTGGCTGTTCGGGCTGGTCGGCGGCGGGCTGGCCGCGGCGTTCTCGGTGTTC
Organism: Actinomadura craniellae; assembly: GCF_003289645.1. Classification (GTDB taxonomy): domain Bacteria; phylum Actinomycetota; class Actinomycetes; order Streptosporangiales; family Streptosporangiaceae; genus Actinomadura_D; species Actinomadura_D craniellae. Next base: position 53,513 of record NZ_QLYX01000026.1, read on the forward strand.
TTCTTCGGGCTGCTCAAGCCGTACCAGGTCGCCCGGTTCACCGCCTTCATCGACCCGTCCGCCGATCCGCGCGGGGCCGGGTACAACGCCCAGCAGGCGCGCATCGCGGTGGGCTCGGGCGGGTTCTCCGGCAAGGGCCTGTTCAACGGCGAGCAGACCGCGGGCCACTTCGTGCCCGAGCAGCAGACCGACTTCATCTTCACCGTGGCGGGCGAGGAACTGGGCTTCCTCGGCTCGGTCGTCATCGTCGGACTGCTCGGGGTGGTGCTGTGGCGGGGGCTGCGGATCGCCGTCCAGGCCGCCGACATGTTCGGCACCCTGGTGGCGGCCGGGGTGGTCTGCTGGCTGGGCTTCCAGACCTTCGAGAACGTCGGCATGACACTCGGCATCATGCCGATCACCGGGCTGCCGCTGCCCTTCGTCTCCTACGGGGGGTCGGCGACCTTCGCCAACCTGATCGCTCTCGGGTTGCTGCAGGCGGTGCACCTGCGATGTCGCCCGGTCGACTGATCACGGCCGGGGGAGGCCACGCCCGGCGGTAGGGTTGGACCTTCGATCCCTGACCTCTTCCGGAGGGTCTTGCCATGCCTGTCGAATCGATCTTCCCGCGCCTGGAGCCGCTGCTCCCGCGTGTGCAGAAGCCGATTCAGTACGTCGGCGGCGAGCTCAACTCCCAGACCAAGGACTGGGCCGAGGCCGAGGTCCGCTGGGCGCTGATGTACCCGGACGCCTACGAGGTGGGGCTACCCAACCAGGGCGTCCAGATCCTTTACGAGATCCTGAACGAGCGTCCCGGGGTGCTGGCCGAGCGCACCTACTCGGTCTGGCCCGACCTCGAAGCGCTGATGCGTGAGCACGGCATCCCGCAGTTCACCGTCGACGCCCACCGCCCGGTGGCGGCCTTCGACGTGCTCGGCGTCAGTTTCTCCACCGAACTCGGCTACACCAACCTGCTCACCGCGCTGGACCTGGCCGGCATCCCGCTGGAGGCCGCCGACCGGGGCGACGAGCACCCGATCGTGCTCGCCGGCGGGCACGCCGCGTTCAACCCCGAGCCGATCGCCGACTTCCTCGACGCCGCCGTCCTCGGTGACGGCGAGCAGATCGTGCTCGCGATCACCGAGGTGGTCCGCGAGTGGAAGGCCGAGGGCTCGCCCGGTGGGCGCGACGAACTGCTGCTGCGGCTGGCCGCGTCCGGCGGTGTCTACGTGCCGCGCTTCTTCGACGTGAGCTACCTGCCCGACGGCCGGATCCAGCGGGTGGCGCCGAACCGGCCGGGCGTCCCCTTCCAGGTCGCCAAGCACACGGTCATGGACCTCGACGAGTGGCCCTACCCCAAGCGGCCCCTCGTCCCGCTGGCCGAGACCGTGCACGAGCGGTACAGCGTGGAGATCTTCCGGGGCTGCACCCGCGGCTGCCGGTTCTGCCAGGCGGGCATGATCACCCGCCCGGTGCGCGAGCGCTCCATCACCACCATCGGCGCGATGGTCGAGCAGGGCCTGGCCGCGAGCGGCCTGAACGAGGTCGGCCTGCTCAGCCTCTCCAGCGCCGACCACAGCGAGATCGGCGAGGTCGCCAAGGACCTGGCCGACCGTTACGAGGGCACCCGCACCTCCCTGTCGCTGCCCTCCACCCGGGTCGACGCCTTCAACATCACGCTCGCCAACGAGTTCTCCCGCGGTGGCCGCCGCTCCGGCCTGACGTTCGCCCCCGAGGGCGGCTCCGAGCGGATGCGCAAGGTCATCAACAAGATGGTCTCCGAGGACGACCTCATCCGCACCGTGACCACCGCCTACGAGAACGGCTGGCGGCAGGTCAAGCTCTACTTCATGTGCGGGCTGCCCACCGAGGCGGACGAGGACGTCCTGGCCATCGCCGACATGGCCCGCCGGGTCATCCAGGCCGGCCGGGAGGCCACCGGGCGGCGCGACATCCGCTGCACGGTGTCGATCGGCGGGTTCGTGCCCAAGCCGCACACCCCGTTCCAGTGGGCCGCCCAGTGCGACCACGAGACCGTGGACCGCAGGCTGCGGGCCCTCAAGGACACCCTGCGGCGCGACCGCGAGTACGGCAAGGCGATCGGGCTGCGCTACCACGACGGCAAGCCGTCGATCATCGAGGGCCTGCTGTCGCGCGGCGACCGGCGGGTCGGCAAGGTGATCCGGGCGGTGTGGGAGGACGGCGGCCGGTTCGACGGCTGGAGCGAACACTTCTCCTATGAGCGCTGGGCCGGCTGCGCCGAGAAGGCCCTGGCCGGCGAACCGGTCGACCTCGACTGGTACACGGTCCGCGAGCGTGCCGAGGTCGAGGTGCTGCCCTGGGACCACCTCGATGCCGGGCTCGACCGCGAGTGGCTCTGGCAGGACTGGCAGGACGCGATCGACGAGACCGAAGTCGAGGACTGCCGATGGACGCCTTGTTACGACTGCGGGGTATGCCCGACCATGGGCACCGAGATCCAGATCGGCCCCACCGGGAAGAGGCTGCTGCCGCTCAGCGTCGTGCAGTCGGGCTGACCGGCCGGGGCGTGAACTTATCGGTGGGCTTAGACGTCCCTAACAGGGGATAGGCACGGTATCCCGGCGGTGCCGCGGGTACGTGGGGGCCCAAGGGGGCCTAAGGGCCCTTACCCTGTAGGGAGACGTTCCGACTTTCGAGCGCGAGTAGGAAGGACAGAGCCCTGGCACCCATGCCGGAGGGTCCAGCGCCGGCCCCCGTGATCCAGCGACTGCGCGTGCACTACGCCAAGCGCGGCAGGTTGCGGTTCACGAGCCACCGCGACATATCCCGGGCCGTGGAACGCGCAGTGCGGCGCGCCGGGATCCCTGTGGCGTACAGCGCCGGATTCACTCCGCACCCGAAGATCTCGTACGCGGGTGCGGCGGCGACAGGAGTGGCCAGCGAGGCCGAGTACCTCGAAATCGGGCTGACCGGCACCCGCGACCCTGCGCAGGTGCGGGCCGACCTCGACGCGGCGCTTCCGGCGGGCCTCGACATCCTCGATGTCGTCCAGGTCCCCGAGGCCCGCGGCGGGGCCGAGCAGCACCGGCCCGAACCGATCACCGAACGGCTCCAGGCGTCCGAATGGCGGATCCGGCTGGACGGCGTCACCGTCGACGCCGCCGCGTCGGCCGTTGCCGCCTTCATGGCCGCCCCGGAGATCGAGGTCGAGCGCCTCACCAAGAAGGGACGCCGCCGCTTCGATGTGCGCGCCGCCGTGTTCGCCTGTGGGCTGGACCGGCGCGCCACGGAAGCGACGGATGTCCCTTGTGCAATACTTCGAATGGTTGTTCGGCATACCACACCTGTCGTTCGACCGGATGACGTTCTCACCGGACTGCGTCAAGTCGCCGACCTCGCGCCGCCGTCGCCTCCACTGGTGACCCGGCTGGCGCAGGGGCCCCTCGACGCGGACACCGGTGAACTCGCGGATCCCCTGGATCCCGACCGGGATGCCGTACCGCCGGGCGTTGCCGCCCTGGCGGGCGTGAGCCCTGCGCTCACGCGATCGGCGGACACCGCGGGCGAGGACGTCGTCAGCACTCGGCCATAGGTCCGGCACCGTGCACATGGAGCCGAGCCCCAGGGGTGGCCGGGCGCGCCCCCGACTGACTTTTGCCGCCGTTGCCGGACGCAGGACCGGAACGCGGTGGCGCTGACGACTGATGGAGCGCTCCTGTGCGGCGCACCGCGCGAACCCGCCTCGGGCGGGCGGCGCGGTAGCGCCCGGGAGCCTGACGGGAGATTGCCCGCATGCGAGAGAACGAGGCCGACACCACGGCCGAAGGTACTGATGAGATCGGTGTGACCGAGGGGCGGAGCACGACGCGGTCGCGCCGTCGGGCGGCCCGGCCCGCCGGCCCGCCGCCCGAGCCGGGGGCGCCCCCGGCGCCCCGGCAGAACACCCTCCCCGCCGAGCCGGAGGGGACCCCGGAGCCCGAGAAGGCTGAGAAGCCCGAGAAGCTTGAGAAGCCCGAGAAGGCCCCCGCCGAGCCGGTGCGCAGGACCCGCAGCCGGTCCCGTAAGCCCGCCGTCGTCGAACCCGAGCCCGAGGAGACCCCCGAGCCCGGGCCGACCGGTGTCCCCACGGCCACCTTCCAGCCGCCCATGGTGGTCTTCCAGCCGCCGGAGATCACCGTCCAGCCGCAGGCCAAGCGGGCCGCGGCCCCCGTGCCGATGCCGGTGGTGGACTCCGGCGAGGACGTGGAACCGGTCGACCTCGCCGAGGACGAGACCGACGAGACGGACGAGGCCGACGAGACCGAGGACGACGGTGGCGAGCGGCCGTCCCGCCGGCGCCGTCGCCGGGGCGGCCGGGGCCGGGGCAAGAACCGCGACACCCGAGACTCCGACGACGACCATGGCGAGGACGAGGAGGACGGGGAGGCACCCGGCGGGGAGCAGGCCGAAGAGCCCAAGAGCGGCCGGAAGGGCCGCGGCTCCCGCACCGCCAAGGCCGAGCCGGAGGCCCAGGAGTCCGAGACCGAGTCCGACACCGAGGACGAGGAGGAGGCCGCCGGTTCGACGACCCGCCGCCGGCGCCGGCGGCGCCGCCGCTCCTCCGGAGCCGAGGCCGACGAAGCCGCCTCCGACGACCCGCCCAACACCGTCGTCCACGTCCGCACCGCACGCGGTGCGGAGGCCAGGTCCGCGGCCGACGAGGTGCAGTCGGTGCGCGGCTCGACCCGGCTGGAGGCCAAGAAGCAGCGCCGCCGCGAGGGCCGTGAGCAGGGCCGCCGCCGCCCGCCGGTGATCACCGAGGCCGAGTTCCTGGCCCGCCGCGAGTCGGTCGAGCGGGTCATGGTCATCCGCCAGCAGGGCGAGCGCACCCAGATCGCCGTGCTCGAAGACGGCGTGCTGGTCGAGCACTACGTGGACCGGGCCACCCACCAGTCGTACGTGGGCAACGTCTACCTCGGCAAGGTGCAGAACGTGCTGCCCTCCATGGAGGCGGCGTTCGTCGACATCGGCAAGGGCCGCAACGCGGTGCTGTACGCCGGCGAGGTGAACTGGGACGCCTCGGGCCTGGAGGGGCAGCCGCGCCGCATCGAGTCGGCGCTGCGCTCGGGCCAGTCGGTGCTCGTCCAGGTCACCAAGGATCCGCTGGGCCACAAGGGGGCCCGGCTGACCAGCCAGATCTCGCTGCCCGGCCGCTACCTGGTGTACGTGCCGGACGGTTCGATGACCGGCATCAGCCGCAAGCTGCCCGACAAGGAACGCAGCCGCCTCAAGCAGATCCTCAAGCGCATCATGCCTGACAACGCGGGTGTGATCGTCCGTACCGCGGCCGAGGGCGCCACCGAGGAGGAACTGTCCCGCGACGTGTCTCGGCTGACGGCGCAGTGGGAGAACATCCAGCGCCAGGCCAAGACCGCGAGCGCCCCCTCGCTGCTGTACGGCGAGCCGGACCTCACGATCCGGGTCGTCCGCGACATCTTCAACGAGGACTTCAGCAAGCTGGTGGTCTCCGGGCCCGACGCCTGGGACATGGTCGCCGAGTACGTGCAGTACGTGGCGCCGCACCTGGCCGACCGGGCCGAGCGCTGGGAGTCCGACCAGGACGTCATGGGCGCCTACCGCATCGACGAGCAGATCGCCAAGGCGCTGGAGCGCAAGGTCTGGCTGCCCAGCGGCGGTTCGCTGGTGATCGACCGCACCGAGGCGATGACCGTCGTCGACGTCAACACCGGCAAGTACACCGGGCAGGGCGGCAACCTGGAGGAGACCGTCACCCGCAACAACCTGGAGGCGGCCGAGGAGATCGTGCGCCAGCTGCGGCTGCGCGACATCGGCGGCATCATCGTCGTCGACTTCATCGACATGGTGCTGGAGAGCAACCGCGATCTGGTGCTGCGCCGGCTGCTCGAATGCCTCTCCCGCGACCGCACCAAGCACCAGGTGGCCGAGGTCACCTCGCTGGGCTTGGTGCAGATGACCCGCAAGCGGGTCGGCCAGGGTCTGCTGGAGGCGTTCTCCGAGGTCTGTGAGTGCTGCAACGGGCGGGGCATCCACGTCCAGCTCACCCCGGTGGAGTCCAAGCAGGACAAGGCGGCCGCGACGGCCGGTGGCGGCCGCCGCCGCAAGCGCAAGGGCGACGTCGAGAAGGTGGTCGAGGAGAAGCTCGCCCGGCATGAGACGGCCGCCAGGAAGGCGGCTGAGGAGACTGCCGCCCCGGCCGCCGAGGCCGCTCAGGCGGCCGTGGCGACGCTCGACGAGCCCCGCCCCGGCACCGAACCGCAGGACGAGCCGGCCGCGACCGGCAACGTCCGGCGCCGCCGCGCCCGCCGCGGCCGGATCAGGGTCGAGGACCCCGCCGACCCCGCGCCCCAGGCGACCGGCCCGGCCGAGGTCGCGGAGCCCGCCGCGGCCACGAGCACTCCGGCCGACCCGGCGGAACCCGCCGCGCAGGACCCGGCTCCGGCCGAGGAGAGCGGGCCCCCGGCCACCTCGGAGACACCGGTTCCGGCCGGACCGGAGGAGCCCGCCGCATGGCCACCGGCCGTCGCCGAGCCCCCGGCGGCCGAGGACTCCGTCTCCCCGCCCGAGCAGACCGAGGCCGCGATTCCGGAGCCCCCGGCCCCGGTCGCCGATTCCGCGGAGCCCGCTGCCGGGACACCGGCCATGGCGGCTGCCGAGGACGCCGTCCCGCAGGCCCCGGCCGAGACCACGGCGTCTGCCGATGGGGCGCCGGCCATGGCGGCTGCTGAGGAGGTCGTCTCGCAGTCTCCGGCTGAGGCCGTGGTGTCTGCCGATGAGTCGCCCGCTGCGGTGACTGCTGAGGAGGTCGTTCCGCAGCCTTCGGTGGAGGTCACGGAGCCTGTCGATGAGTCGCCGGCTGCCGAGGACGCCGTCCCGCAGGCTATGGAACAGGTCACGGACCCCGCCGAGGCGGCGGACCCCGCGCCGCAGTTCGCGGAAGGCGAGGCCGGGCACTTTGCCGAGCCGGCATCGCGGCCCGAGGCCGCCCCTGCCGTGGCCGAGGAGCCTCCGGCCCTGGAGCCTGACCCGTGGCCGGAGCCTCCCGCCTCGGCCACGGCCGAGGACTTCGCCGGCTCCCCGGCCGAGGCTCCAGACCCCGCACCGGCCGACCCGCCGGCCCTGGCCGACCAGGCCGAGGCCACGGAGTTCGGGCCGGCCGCCACTGTGGCCCCCGAGCCCGAGGCGCCGCAGCCCGTCGCCCCGGAGCCCCAGCCGCTGTGGGCCGTGGACGAGCCCACCGTGCCCCGGGAGCCCGTGGCCGAGGGGTCTGACGAGCCGGCCACCTTCGGGACGCCCCCCGCCCTCGACCCGGCGGAGAGCACCGGGCACGCAGTGAACGGGGCGCACCCGGCGTCCGAGTCGCCAGACGAGACGAGGGCGGCGGCCGAGACCCGCGAGTAGCGGTGCGGGCGGGGCACCGGGTGCCCCGCCCGCCGGGCTTCCCCGGCCGGTTCGCAGGCGGTCGGGGGATCCGGTACTCTTGGCAGACGGCGCGCGCTGCGCGCCCGTTTCTTGCGCCGCAGACCGCCGCACCAGGTTTCGGTGCGCGAGATGCAGGTGGCATAGCCTCAAGCAGCAGCCCCCGGCCGGTAGATCGTGCCGGAGGCGCGCACAAGGGAAGGGTTCCGCGGTGTACGCGATCGTCCGTTGCGGCGGTAGGCAGGAGAAGGTGACCGTCGATGACGTCCTCACCGTCGACAAGCTGGCCGGAGAGGCCGGCTCGACGGTGACGTTCCCGGCGCTGCTCGTCGTCGACGGCGACAACGTCGTGAGCGCCCCTGCCGAACTCGCCAAGTACGTGATCACCGCCGAGATCATCGGCGGGGTCAAGGGCCCCAAGATCAACATCATGCACTACCGGAACAAGACCGGGTACAAGCGGCGGATGGGCCACCGCCAGCAGCACACCCAGGTCAAGGTGACCGAGATCAAGGCCGGGAAGTAGGAGGCTGCGAAATGGCACACAAGAAGGGCGCCTCGTCCAGCCGGAACGGCCGCGACTCCAACGCCAAGCGCCTCGGCGTGAAGCGGTACGGCGGCCAGCTGGTCAACGCCGGTGAGATCATCGTCCGGCAGCGCGGCACGCACTTCCACCCCGGCCTCAACGTGGGCCGCGGTGGCGACGACACCCTGTTCGCGCTGATCGCCGGCACGGTCGAGTTCGGCCGTTACCGCGGGCGCAAGGCCGTGAGCATCGTTCCGCCGGCGGAGTAATCCGCCGCGGAGCACAGTTTCGTTGACGAGGGGCGGACCACCTGGTCCGCCCCTCGTTCGTTTGCCGGTACGACAGACATCCAAGGGGGAGCCATGGCGGGCCAGGGCGCGAGCTTTGTGGACCGGGTCGTTCTCCACGTGGCCTCGGGCAACGGGGGGCACGGCTGTGCCTCCGTGCACCGGGAGAAGTTCAAACCGCTGGGTGGACCCGACGGCGGCAACGGCGGAGGCGGCGGCGACGTGATCCTGGAGGTGGACACGGGCGAGGCCAGCCTCCTCGACTACCACCGGCGCCCGCACCGCCGGGCGGGCAACGGGCGGCCCGGCCAGGGCTCGCACCGCAACGGCGCGAACGGCACGGACCTCGTGCTGCCCGTCCCTGACGGCACGGTGATCAAGGCCCCGGGCGGCGAGGTACTGGCCGACCTGGTCGGGCACGGCACCCGTTACGTCATCGCCGAGGGCGGCAAGGGCGGCCTGGGCAACGCCGCGCTGGCCTCCACCAAGCGCCGGGCCCCGGGCTTCGCACTGCTCGGCGAGCCGGGCGACGAGCTCGACGTGGTGCTGGAGCTCAAGACCGTGGCGGACGTCGCGCTGGTCGGCTACCCCAGCGCGGGCAAGTCATCGCTGATCGCCGCGATGTCCGCGGCCAAGCCGAAGATCGCCGACTACCCGTTCACCACGCTGATCCCGAACCTGGGCGTGATCAGCGCCGGCGAGCACACCTTCACCGTCGCCGACGTCCCCGGCCTGATCGAGGGAGCCAGCGAGGGGCGTGGCCTGGGGCTGGAGTTCCTGCGCCATATCGAGCGCTCCTCCACCCTGGCGCATGTGCTCGACTGCGCCACCCTCGAACCCGGCCGCGACCCGATCAGCGACTTCGAGGTGATCGAGGGCGAGCTGCGCGCCTACGACGAGGCGCTGGGCGACCGGCCGCTGTCCGACCGCCCGCGCATCGTGGTGCTGAACAAGGTCGACGTCCCGGACGGCCGGGAACTGGCCGAACTGGTCCGGCCCGAGTTCGAGGCCCGCGGGCTGCGGGTCTTCGAGGTGTCGGCGGCGACCCACGAGGGGCTGCGCGAGTTGGCGTTCGCCATGGCCGAGATGGTCGCCGAGTACCGTGCCACGCTGCCCCCCGAGGAGCCGACCCGGGTGGTGCTCCGCCCGCAGCCGGTGGGCGGCGCCGAGTTCGAAGTCAGGCGGGTGGGCGACAACACCTACCTCATCACCGGCGACAAGCCGGTCCGCTGGCTGCGGCAGACCGACTTCACCAACGAGGAGGCGGTCGGCTACCTCGCCGACCGGCTCGCCCGGCTGGGCATCGAGGAACGGCTGGCCGAGGTGGGGGCCACCGCCGGCGCCACCGTCATGATCGGCACACCGGACGAGTCCGTCGTCTTCGACTGGGAGCCCGAGATCCTCGCCGGGGTCGAGCACGGCCTCGGCCCCCGGGGCACGGACCGCCGGCTGGGCGATCGATGACCGGGGAGCGCACGGCCGTCGCGAAGGCGCACCGGATCGTGGTCAAGGCCGGTTCGTCGTCGCTGACGACCCCGACGGGCACCATCGACGCCGACCGCATCGACGCGCTCGTGGACGTCCTGGCCGCCCGCCGGACCGCCGGACACGAGATCGTCTTCGTCTCCTCGGGCGCGATCGCCGCGGGGCTTGGCCCGCTGGGGCTGACCGCCCGCCCGCGCGACCTGGCCACCCAGCAGGCGGCGGCCGGGGTGGGGCAGGGGCTGCTGATCGCGCGTTACACCTCCTCGTTCGCCCGGTACGGGCTGCGCGTCGGCCAGGTGCTGCTGACCGCCGACGACATGATGCGCCGGGCGCACCACCGCAACGCCCAGCGTGCGCTGAACCAGTTGCTGGCGCTGGGCATCCTGCCGATCGTCAACGAGAACGACACCGTCGCCACGGACGAGATCCGGTTCGGCGACAACGACCGGCTGGCCGCCCTGGTCGCGCATCTGGTGCGCGCCGACGCGCTGGTGCTGCTGTCGGACGTCGACGCCCTCTACACCGGCGACCCCCGGCTGCCCGGCGCCGCCCGGATCACCGAGGTGCGCGAGCCCGCAGACCTGGCGGGGATCCGGCTGGGCGGCTCCGGCCGGGTCGGCACCGGCGGCATGGTCACCAAGGTCGAGGCCGCCCGGATCGCCACCGGAGCGGGCGTCCCGGTGGTCCTGACCAACGCCGCGTCCGCCGCGGCCGCGCTGGCCGGGGAACCGGTCGGCACCTACTTCCACGCCGGGACGCACCGGCCCTCCACCCGGCACCTGTGGCTGGCGCACGCCACCACCGGGCAGGGCCGGTTGCTGCTCGACCCCGGGGCGGTCGACGCGGTCGTCCGCCGCCGCAAGTCCCTGCTGCCCGCCGGGATCATCGGGGTCGAGGGCGAGTTCGTGGCCGGTGACCCGGTCGACGTGTGCACCGCCGGCGGCGGCGTGGTCGCCCGCGGGCTGGTGAACTACGACGCGGGGGAGATCCCGGAGCTGATGGGACGCTCCACCCGCTGGCTGGCCCGGGAACTGGGCCCCGAGTACGAACGCGAGATCATCCACCGGGACGACCTCGTGCTGCTGGACCAGGTCGACACCCTCGTCCGCCGGTCGTCGTGACGCGCGTGCCGGCGCCGTGAAAGGAGAAGGCGATGAGTGACAAGGAACGCGAGGACTTCCTGCGGGTGGCCGGACCGGCCCGTGAGGCGGCGGCGCTGCTGGCCCCGCTGCCGCGGTCAGCCAAGGACGCGGCCCTGCACGCCATCGCCGACGCGCTGATCGCCCGCTCGCCCGAGATCGTCAAGGCGAACGAGATCGACGTGGCCCGGGCCCGGGAGAACGGCACCTCCGAGTACATGATCGACCGGCTGAGCCTGGACGAGGTGCGGATCGCGGCGATCGCGGCGGCCGTCCGGCAGATCGCGCAGCTGCCCGATCCGGTGGGCGAGGTCGTCCGGGGCGGGACGCTGCCCAACGGGTTGGAGCTGCGCCAGCTCCGGGTGCCGCTCGGGGTCATCGGGATCATCTACGAGGGCCGTCCCAACGTCACGGTCGACGCCGCGGCGCTCTGCCTCAAGAGCGGCAACGCGACACTGCTCCGCGGCTCCTCCTCCGCCTACGACTCCAACACCGCGCTGGTGGGCGTCATGCAGGAGGCGCTGGCCCGCACGGAGGTCCCGGCGGACGCCGTCCAACTCGTCCCCGGCACCTCCCGCGAATCGGTCAAGCACCTGATGCGGGCCCGCGGGCTGGTCGACGTGCTCATCCCGCGCGGCGGGGCCTCGCTGATCAACTCGGTGGTCGAGGAGTCGACCGTGCCGGTGATCGAGACCGGGGTGGGCAACTGCGCCGTGTACGTCGACGCCGCCGCCGACCTCGACACCGCGGTGGCGATCCTGGTCAACGCCAAGACCCAGCGCCCCTCGGTCTGCAACGCCGCCGAGACCGTGCTGGTGCACGCCGGCATCGCGGCCGACTTCCTGCCCCGGGCGCTGGACGTGCTGCGGGCCAAGGGCGTCACCGTCCACGGCGACGAGCGGGTCCGGGCGTACGGCGCCGACGTGGTGGCGGCCACCGAGGACGACTACCTGGCCGAGTACCTGTCCCTGGACATCGCCGCCCGCGTGGTCGACTCGCTGGACGAGGCGGTGGAGCACATCCGGCGGTACGGCTCCCGGCACACCGAGGCCATCGTCACCACCTCCCAGCAGGCGGCCCGCCGCTTCGTCGCGCTGGTCGACTCCGCCGCGGTCATGGTGAACGCCTCCACCCGGTTCACCGACGGCGAGGAGTTCGGCTTCGGCGCCGAGATCGGCATCTCCACCCAGAAGTTGCACGCCCGGGGCCCGATGGGGCTCCCCGAGCTGACCTCCACCAAGTACGTCGTCACCGGCGAGGGCCACCTCAGGTGACCCTCGGGGCCGGCTCCACCGGGAGCCGGCCCCATACCGGTCAGCGCGGGCCGCCGAGCACGTGCTCCCCGCCCCAGGTGCCGAGCGGTTCCCAGAGCCAGGTCAGCGTGTACATCCACCCGCCGTCGTGCACCTCGCCGGGCTCTCAGTCGGAGCCGCCGCGCCGGCCGAGCCGGTCGAACAGGCCCTCGGCCGCGCCGGCCGCCCCCTCGGCCACCGAGCGCAGCTTCCCGATGAACGGGTCGGCGCTCTCGCTCCACGACTCGCGGTACGCCCGGGCGGCGTTCTTGACCTCGTCGGTGACCTTGGCGTGGGCGTCGTCGGCCCGGCGCGGGTAGTCGCCGCCCAGGATCCGCGCGTACTCCCCGCCCTTGGCCCACCGGTCGATCTCGGCGAACCGCACCACCGAGAACGGGTGCGACTGCCGGAGCAGGTTGAGGAACTTCAGCATCCCCTCGCGGACGTCCTGGGCGGCGTCGTACTCGCGGGCCTGCGCCAGGAACGCCTCGGTGTTCATCTCCCGCAGTCGGGTGCCGCCGGCCATCTTCATCAGCGCCCGCTTGGCGGCCTCGGGGTCCTGCCCCGCCAGCAGCCCGGCACGGTCGGCCGACAGCTCCGACTTGCGCGACCATTCCTGCAGGCCCATCAGGATCGCGGCGATCCCGATGTTCCCCAGCGGCACCCAGGCCAGCCGGGCGCCCAACTGCGTCAGGATCATCATCATGGTCCGGTAGACGGCGTGCCCGGACAGGATGTGGCCCACCTCGTGGGCGACGATGAACCGCAATTCCTCGTCGTCGTGCAGGTCGAGCAGCCCGGTGGTGACCACCAGGAACGGGCGGTCGTTGCCGATCGCCATCGCCTGCGGCTGCGGGTTCTGCACCACGTACAGCTCGGGCACCTCGGGCAGGTCGAGGATGTAGGACGCGTCCCGGACCAGGTCGTGCAGGTGCCGGAACTGGTTCTCGCCCGCGCGCACGCTGCCCGCCAGGTAGGTCAGCCTGATGGCCCGCTCGCTGAACAGGCCCGACATGCGGCGCAGGACGGTGTCGAACCCCGTCAGGGACCGCAGCGCCACCAGCGCGGAACGATCGGCCGGATGCTCGTATGCCCGGGAGCTGATCCCAGGGAAACGGGTGCGCGCCCGATCGGGCGTCTTGCTCGTGACGTCAGGCATGTTAGGTGTGACGAACCGCTCAACCGCGGGGTTCCCGGCAATCACCCGGGGCCGGTCGTGAACCGCCTGCCGGCCGCTGGCTAGGGTCGCGTCCATGACCGGCAGGCGTCTCGGGATCATGGGCGGCACCTTCGACCCCATCCACCACGGCCACCTGGTCGCCGCCAGCGAGGTGGCGCACCTGTTCTCCCTGGACGAGGTCGTGTTCGTCCCGACCGGCCAGGCCTGGCACAAGGGCGAGCGCGAGGTGACCGCGGCCGAGGACCGCTACCTCATGACGGTGATCGCTACCGCGTCCAACCCGCGCTTCTCCGTGAGCCGTATCGACATCGACCGGCCCGGCCCCACCTACACCATCGACACCCTGCGCGAGATGCGCGCGCTGCACGGTCCCGACACCGAACTCTTCTTCATCACCGGTTCCGATGCCCTGGCCAAGATGCTGACCTGGCGCAACGCCGAAGACATGTTCGGATATGCGCACTTCGTCGGTTGCACCCGTCCCGGCCACAGGCTGGCTGATCCGGGCCTCCCCGACGGCCGGGTCAGCCTGGTCGAGGTCCCCGCCCTCAGCATCTCCTCCACCGAATGCCGTGACCGCATCCGCGCCGGCGAACCCATCTGGTACCTCGTCCCCGACGGGATCGTCCAGTACATCAACAAGCGCGGCCTCTACCGCGGCGCGCCCGCCTGACCGGCGTACCTGGTCGCTCGCCGCCGATTCCGAGGACGCGTCGGCGAGGGTCACGTCGATCGCCGGCATCCGGCCGGGCCGCCGGCGCGTCCACACGGCGGAGGCCGCGCCCGCGGATCTACCGGGTCTGGTCGGTCGGGCGGATGAGGAGCTCGTTGACCGCGACGTGCTCCGGCTGGGTGACCGCGTACACGACGGCGGCGGCGATGTCCTCGGGCTGCAGGGTACGCATGGTGGCGGCCATCTGCTGCGCGGCGGTTCGCATCGCGGGGTCCGTGATGTGGCCGGCCAGTTCGGTGGCGACGAAGCCGGGCTCGACGACCACGACACGCACGCCCTGGGCGGTGACCTCCTGTCGCAGCGCCTCGGAGAAGGCGGTGATGCCGAACTTCGTCGCGGCGTAGACGCCGCTGTTGGCCGACGCGATCCGGCCCGAGGTGGAAGAGATCTGCAGGACGGTGCCCTTGCGCTCCAGCAGGTGCGGCAACGCCGCGTGGACCGTGTACATCGACCCGAGCAGGTTGGTCTCGACCATCCGCGTCCATTCCGTGGTGTCCGCGCCCACGATCGGGCCGCTGAGCATCACCCCGGCGTTGTTCACCAGGACGTCCAGGGCGCCGAAGCGCTCGACGGTCTCCGCGACCGCGGCCCGCACCGACTCCTGGTCGGTCACATCCAGTTCGAGGGTCAGCACCTCGCCGGGCGCCCTGTCCGCCAGGGACTCCAACCGCCCGGCGCGCCGGGCCCCGACCGCGACCTGGGCCCCCTCTGCCGAAAGGGCCAGTGCGGTGGCTTCGCCGATGCCCGACGACGCCCCGGTGACGAAGACGACCTTTCCAGCCAACGCGTTGCTCATGTGCTTCCTTTCGCAGTGATTCACAGGTTCCACAACCGGCTTGACCTGGGATGACGTCCTAAGCGGACCGGTTGGTCAGGTTAGCGTACCGGCAAAACGGACCGCTTGGTCACCTTGAGGGTTAGGCTGATGGCGGAAGGGAGATGCATGACCGGAACGACGCCCACCACCCCGTCGCGCAGTGACGCGGTGCGCAACCGCCGGCTGCTGCTGGACGCCGCGGCCAAGACGTTCGCCGAGCGCGGAGTCGAGGTGTCCATCGGCGAGATCGCGCGACGTGCCGGGGTGGGAAAGGGCACGGTCTTCCGCCACTTCCGCTCCAAGGAGGAACTGCTGGCGGCGATCATGCTCGCCATGTTCGACGAGCTCGTGGACACCGGCACCACACTGCTCACAGCCGACGACCCCGGCCCGGCACTGCGGGAGTTCATGGTCGCCAGCATGGAGATCTTCGTCCGGGACAGGGCGTTCTGCGAGGTCATCGGGCGCCCGTCCCTGCAGAACCCGCAGGTGCGTGACGCGATCGATCGCCTGTGCGACGTCGCGGAAGAACTCACCGCCCGCGCCCGCCGGCAAGGCACCGTCCGCCCGGACATCACCGGCACCGACATCGTCCTGCTGCTGGCCGGCATCCAGCCCACGGCGGCACCGCTGCTCATCGCCGAACCACAAGCCTGGCGCCGGTACCTTGAGCTGGCCCTCGACGGCATCACCGCCACCACAGGGCGGACGCTTCCGCACCCGCCGCCGCGCCACCTACCCCTCGCCGCCCCGGACCCCGGCCACTGATCCAGGCGAACGCCGACAACCTCGGCGGGTGACGAACGGCACCGAAGGCCGAAACCGCCGGCGGAACCGGCACAGATCAGTATCAGCCCGGGTCACGCCGCCGGTACCCGCGTTACCCGGACGAGCGAAGGCCGCACCGGGAGACGTGAGAAGGTAGGAGAGGGAAAGTCCCCGACCAGGAGGATCACGACCAGACCGTGACCGTATCCGACAAGGCCGTACAGCTGGTCCGACTCGCCGCCGAGGCGGCGAGTGACAAGCTTGCCGACAACATCATCGCCTACGACGTGAGCGACCAGCTCGTCATCACCGACGCCTTCGTCCTCTGCTCGGCGCCCAACGACCGCCAGGTCCGGGCCATCGTCGACGAGGTCGAGAAGCGGCTCCGCGAAGACGCCGACGCCAAACCCGTACGCAGGGAAGGCGAACGAGAGGGCCGCTGGGTGCTCCTCGACTACGTCGACATCATCGTGCACGTCCAGCACGAGGAAGACCGCACCTTCTACGCCCTGGAACGGCTATGGAAGGACTGCCCGGAAATCCCGCTCCCCGAAAGCGTCAACGCCCACGCCGCCCAGCGCGGGCGAGCCCTCGGCGCCGCCGAATGAGCCATGAGCCCGAAACGAACGAGGAGAACACAGGGTGAGTGACCTTCCGGCCGGCCGCCGGCCCCCCGGCAAACGCCGGCTCGTACTGTGGCGACACGGCCAAACCACCTGGAACGTCGAACACCGCTTCCAAGGCAAGACCGACGTACCCCTCGACGAGACCGGCATCGCGCAAGCACAACGAGCCGCCAGGCTACTCGCCGGGCTGCGCCCCACCGCCATCGTCTCCTCCACCCTCCAGCGCGCCGCCCACACCGCCCAATCCCTCGCCGACGTCACCGGGCTCACCGTGACCCACGACCCCGACCTGATCGAACGCGACGGCGGCAAATGGGAAGGGCTCACCGGAACCGAGATCCGCGAACGCTACCCCGCCGAGCACGCCATCTGGCAGCCCCCCGGCGGCGAGACCAGCACCCAGGTCGCCAAACGCGTCGGCGCCGCCCTCGAACGCGCCCTCGACCGGCTGCCCGTCGACGGAGTCCTCGTCGCCGCCTCCCACGGCGCCGCCCTCCGCCTCGGCATGGCCCACCTCCTCGGCCTCCCCGAAGAAACCTGGGAACGGCTCGGTGGCCTGTCCAACTGCTGCTGGTCCGTCATCGCCGAAATGCGCGACGGAGGCTGGCGGCTCGTGGAACACAACGCCGGAACCCTCCCCGAACCCGTGCTCAGCGACGACCGGCCCGCCGTCACCGGCTGACCCCCGCAAACGATTCGAAGCCTGCACCCCCCGTCCTATACACTGGCCAAGCGCTGCTGGATGAACGTCCACGCAGTCGCGCGGGGCTATAGCGCAGTTGGTAGCGCGCCTCCATGGCATGGAGGAGGTCTGGGGTTCGAATCCCCATAGCTCCACTCGACCCTGGGCCAGTGTGGTCGCGGCTTTGCCGCTTCCCCGCTGGCTCTCGTCATTTTCCGGGGGGCGACCCCCGGGCCCCCGTCGGGGGCTTCGCCCCCGCGCCCCCTGGTGGTTGCTGTCTTTTCGCCTCTGGCGGTTGTTGGGGGTGTCGTGTTGCTTTGTGATGGGTTAGTTGCGGTGGGGTGGGTTGTGGTGGGGTGGGTTGTGGTGGGGTTAAGGCCTGTCTCAAAGTGTGGTCGGCGGTCCCTGGCGGTACCACCGGCGCCCGTCTCCGGTTTCTTGCTTGTGTGATCGTTGAGGATGGGTGGGGTTGGGGCCCCAGCCATCCTCAACGATCATCGGCGTAGGTGCTTGTGTCAGGTGGTGGGCGGGTGGGTCCTGCGTGAGCGAGTCAGGGTCATTGGCACTCGGCCGCTTCGAAACACGCCTTAGTCGTCGAACCAGGCTGAGCAGATGAAGTCGTAGGCCTCGTTGGTGTCCAGGGTGGCTTCGACCATGTTGTGCCAGTTGCCGCCGTGGTGGTGCCACATCCATTGCAAGGTAGGGCCTGCTGGGTCGCCGTAGCGTAGGCGGTTGCGTTCGCGGAGTTTTGCTAGTTCGCTGTTGGTCATTCCGGACTGTTCGACGACCGCTGCCTCGTTGCGGCGGGGGACCATGAGACGGGCGATCTCCTGTTCGCTGCGGCCCGCCACCCGCAAGCGATCGACCTCCGCCTCCATCACCTCGAGTCTGTCCAGCAAGGCCTGGCGGTTCTGGCACTTGCGGACCCAGTCGTCAGCCGGGCCCACCCCGGTCCACACCGACAGACCGAACAGGCAAGGGACCACGACCAGCAGCATGATGGTCGTCCGCCGCATCGGCCACATTTTCACGCACCCCCGCTCCGCACGCGGACCGCTGAGGACAGATATCGAAGACAAGACATTGCCCTACCCGAGGCATGATTTGATCTCCGACACGCCCGAACGGCCAACTCAGGCCCGGTGCCCCCCCACGGTCGGAACCTTCCGGGAGGGCAGGCCGCCACGCCCGTGTCCGGCCCGCGAGTACGCGACCACTCCCAGAGTGCACTACGCTCTTCCTAGCCGGTTGCCGGATCGTTGATCCACACACCGCGCGGGGCTATAGCGCAGTTGGTAGCGCGCCTCCATGGCATGGAGGAGGTCTGGGGTTCGAATCCCCATAGCTCCACTCGACCCTGGGCCAGTGTGGTCGCGGCTTTGCCGCTTCCCCGCTGGCTCTCGTCATTTTTCCGGGGGGCGACCCCCGGGCCCCCGTCGGGGGGCGACCCCCGGGCCCCCGTCGGGGGGACCTGCGGGCCCCCGGCGGGGGCTTCGCCCCCGGGGCCCTGGTGGTTGCTGTCTTCCTGCTTCCTTTCTGCTTTCTGCTCTGACGTGGCTTTGGTGGTTGGGGCCGTTCCCTGTCAGGGGTGGTGGGGGTGGAGCTCGATGAAGGGGTGGGGGAGGTGGGGGGCGGCCAGGAGGCCGTTGCGGGTGCGGATTTCGTTGAGCAGGGTGGTGCGGGTCGTGGCTGCTGTCTGCGGGTTCTCGTCATGTAGGTAGTGGATGGACGGGTCGATGAGTTGGACGGGGTGGAGGACCACGTCGCCCGCGATCACCAGGCGGTGGTCGTCCACGACGATCGACTGGTGGCCGGGAGTGTGGCCGGGGGTTGGCACCAGGTCGACGAACTCGGCGAGGCGGAGCGGGCCGTGAAGGGTGTCGAGAGCTCCCGCCCGGCGCAACGGGTCCACCACACTGCCCAAGATGGGGCTGGAAGCCGTCCTGGCCAGCCAATCCACCTCCGCCTGCTGGACGATGTGGCGGGCGTTGGGGAAGACCGGCTCACCGTCCGTCACACAGCCGCCAGCATGGTCGCTGTGCAGATGGGTGAGGACGACGACATCTATGTCGGACGGTGCCAGGCCGGCCTCATCCGCCAGAGCGTCGAGTAGACGGCCGGGGACGGGGGCCCAGTCCGCCGCAGGGGAACTGGCCGTGCCGATACCGGTGTCGACAAGGACGTTCCGACCGGTCGCATCGCGGAGTAGGAAGCAGTGGAAGTGCAGGATCCAGTGGTCGCCAGAGGTGAAGAGGGTGGGCTCCGCGATCCGCAGGTCAGGCCACAGTTCGGGGGCGGCGTTCGGGAACTTCTCCGTCACCGGCGCCCCCAACGAACCTGCCATCGGCCCCACCGCATCGCACAGCGAGAGCACCTCGACGCCGCGCAACGTATGAGAGGTGATGTCATGCATTGCAGCGAGGATTCCAGAGCGACACGCTGGGACGGAATCGGGCATGCAACTGAAGGGACCTCGATGACCGAGCATCCGCGGTCGCCGCGCATCACCCACCTGTCCTGGGGTCGCATGGAGGTGGTGGGGATCGGCACCGGCAAGGACTTCAAGCTGTTCCCCGGCGGCGGGCGGGAATGGGACTGGGGCGAGTACGGCACCCGGCATCTCCCAGGAATCCAGCCTGAAGACGTCCGGGAACTACTCGATCACGGCTGTGCTGTCGTGGTGCTCAGCCGGGGAATGGAACTGCGCCTGCACACCATGCCGGAGACGCTGAGCCTGCTCGAATCGGCGGGAGTGGAAGTGCATTCCGCGGAGACCTCGGCAGCGGTCGAGCTGTACAACCGGCTCGCAGAGAGCCGGCCAGTGGGCGGTCTGTTCCATTCAACCTGTTGACCTGGTGGTTTATCCGGTGGGACGAGCCCGATTTGACGGACTCAAGAGGACTGCCTAATGTTTCCCATGCCCCGAGGGGATGCAGGACGCCGCAAGGCGGACGGCCCCGGGGACGCTACTTCGCCGAAAATCGGTTTGGGCTAGGCCCAGAGCGGTGTAAGCTGAAGTGGTCAGCCCGGACGGGATGCAGGACGCCGCAAGGTGGCCGGCCCGTGGGACTCCAGCGAATGAACCTCCTGATCTGGCTCTGTCCTGATGCAGGTGTCACTCGATGGGCCGGGTTGGGTCTCGAGGTCGCATCGGTTTGAACAAGCCGGTTGACAGAGGCTAAGATCCTGGTAAGTTAGCAGGGTTGCCCCGGAGGGGATGCCGCGGAAGTGGCTACCGGCTGGGTGTGTCTGTTGCTTGAGAACTCAACAGCGTGTTAAAAGCCAGTGCCTTTCGGCCTCCCATGTTGTGGGGGGTCACCCCGTTGCTCTGGATTCACGGACTTTGGTTTGTGGGTTTGGGGTGGGGATTTCTTTGAGGCAATGCGCAGCTCTCCTTTTTGTGGGGGTTGTGTTTGCTGGGTTTGGATTTTCCGAGGTTTGGCGCGCCTGCTTTGTGGGTGTGTCGTGTGGCCTTGATGGAGAGTTTGATCCTGGCTCAGGACGAACGCTGGCGGCGTGCTTAACACATGCAAGTCGAGCGGAAAGGCCCTTCGGGGTACTCGAGCGGCGAACGGGTGAGT
>NZ_QLYX01000027.1 GCF_003289645.1 Actinomadura craniellae
CCTGTCACCCGAGGAGTACGAGGAGGCGTACTACCGCACACTCCAAGATCAACCCGACACGGCTACCACCCAACCCGACCCCGTCCGAGCCAGGTAACCGGAGTTCCGGGAAAACGGGGGAACCTCACGGTGAGATCTTCGTAGAACACCCGCGCATCATCGCCGCACCGTTTCCTCGAAGTCCACGCAATTCACTCCAGCCATGACCTATCGAATACGGCCTGGCTCGTGGGTGCGAGCGCCACCTGGAAGCTGCCGAGGCCCTGACTCGCAGGCTGTGACCTACCACATGGCCTGCCGCATCACCCGCAGCGGTTCCTCTCGCTCCTCGGACCTTGTGAACCTGCGATGTCAGCCGACCGCGTTCAGTTAGGGAACTCGTCCCGCTTCACGCGGGTCAGTAGATTCATGAAGGCGGAGCCGGCGAGGACGATCTTCGGGCCGTCAGGGTTCTTGCTGTCGCGGATGGCGACCCCCGGCGGCAATGGTGCCAGCTCGACGCACTCGCCCTGGCTCGTGCTGTGACTACTCTTGCGCCATACCAGGCGAGGAGAGTCCACGGTCGCTACGCACCTTCCATGCCGACTGATGTTGAACTTAGGTCATTTCGGCTGTGATGCGAAGGATCATCTCACGGGACTCCTCAGGGCTGAGGGCCTTGGCCATCAGGTGGTTGAAGATCTCGGTGTATTCGGTGAGGTCGCTGGGATCTTCCAGGTAGAGGCCGCCGCGGCGGGACTGGACGTACACGACGTCCCGGTCCCGGGGCTCGGGGAATCCCAGGACGGTGAACGCGCCGTCGAGGGCCGGATGCGCTCCGGCGGTGAACGGCAGTACTTGCAACATGAGCCGACCGGGCTGGGAGAGCTCCGCCAGGTGTAGGAGTTGTTCCGACATGACGGGCCTGCCGCCGATCTCGCGGCGGATCGCGGACTCGTTGAGCACGATCCACATCTTGGGCGCGTCCTGCCCTGCCAGGCGCTCCTGCCGCTTGAGTCGGACCTCGACGCGCCGCTCCAGTTCACCCTCGGAGAGCGGCTCTACCTCGCTTTGCATGATGGCGCGCATGTAGCCCTTGGTCTGCAGCAGCCCGAAGACCACCTCGGGCTGGTAGGAGCGGATCTCGCTGGCCTCCTCCTCCAGGCCGACGTAGAACTTGAACCAGTCCGGGATGGTGTCGCCGTACTGCGACCACCAGCCGCGGCGCCGGGCCTGCTTGGCCACGGTCACCCAGATTTCCTTCTCCTCGCCGGTGACGCCGTAGAAGTCGAGCATGGCGGCCACGGTCGGCGGCGGGGCCGTCGAGTCGGCGTTCTCGATGCGGGTGATGGTGGAAGGGGCGACGCCGATGTGACTGGCGACGGCCTCCCGGCTGTGCCCTGAGGCCTTGCGCAGCTCGCGAAGTTCGGCTGCCAGTCTTCTCCGGCGGACCGTAGGGCTGGTCCGATTTGCCACCTTGACCCCTTCCTCTGCTTTCTTATCTGATTTATGCACCATCTAATTTGCACTAGTGCGAGTCAGACGGTTTACATCGGCTCGTGCGCCTAGCACACTCGGAGTGTAGTGATTCAGGCGCTTCCGCTCCGAATCTCTGGCGGAGTGCCACCCGCATCCCTGGACCGCCTGCACGGCGACCAAGAGGAGATACCGACGTGAAGAGTTCCGAGGCCCCGCCCTCGGCTCCCATGAGTCTCGACCTGCAGCGTCCACTCCAGGGGCTTCAGACGAGACAGGACGAGTGGGGGCGAGGAACCCGCTGCGGTTTTGTCCGCTCGTATCGGCCGAGTACGTGCTTGCGAATCGACCGGGCTGCGGGCGTTCTTCAACCGACCGTGTAAAAGTCGCCACGCGGCCGGATTCCGGATTCCCAGCCTTGCCCGGCCGCGCGGCTCCACCCCTTTAAGGAGAGGCAGTGACGACGATACTGCGGGCGACCCTGCCCGAAATCCCTCCACCACTCAGTACGCCGCATCCTGCGAAGTCGGCCGGCCATCGTCAGGTGGTGGTCTCGTGAATTCCGCCAAGGCCGAGGCTTCGAGCAACCTGCGGTTGCCGATGGCCGCCTCGACCGCCAGTGCCGGGCTGGCGTGGAGTCTGGTAGAGCAGCGGCTGATCTGCTGGGGGCTGAGCGAGCCCGCCCGTTATGACGCCCGCCTGGTGCTGTCGGAGCTGGTGGCCAACGCCGTCGCGGTCACCCCGGTCACCGAGTGCATCATCGTGTACTGCCACCGCGATAGGATCGGAGTGGCGATCGGAGTCGCCGACCCCTGCTCGGACGTTCCCTGCGCTCCCGGTCCGGTTGTCGAACTGAAGCTCGAGGACCTGGATCTGTCCGAGGAGAACTTCGACGTCAACGGCGGCTGGGGGCTAACCCTCGTCACTGCTCTGTCGGCCGAGTGCGGGGTCACCCCGCTGCCGTCCGGCGGCAAGGTGATGTGGGCCAGGTTGCGCGCATGACCTCCATGGCCGGCTCCGGCGACTGGTACCAGCGGTGGCTGCTCATGAATCCTGCAGTGGTCGAGCACTGCTGCACCCGGTTCGACTGCATACGAGCTTCGGTCCTGCCCAAGGAAGAGCACTCAGCCTCCTGAAGGCTCGGTGACCGCGACACGTCCGACCGGGCCTTCGGGAGATGGCTCTTTCTGACCCTCCGCTACGGGCCTAGACCAGGTGATCTCCTCCTCTCCGGCATGGTCGGAGAGGAGGAGAGCGAGTCGGCGGCCAGAGCGCTTTGGAAAGCTTCAGCGATGGGACGGGAAGCCTGTGGCAGCCAGGGCGACAGGGGACGGACTGCCGACGGCGGTGGCGTGGTGTCGTCTGTGCTCAATGCCGATATTTCTTGGCTGACGCCGTTGAGCCTTCTAGAAGGTCGATAGGGACACAAGACCTACATCGGCCACCTGCCGTCCACTACGACGACTACAAGCGCCACCAGTTGGATGCGAGCACACGTCCGGTCCGTTGCCTGATCATCATGCGACATCAACCTCGGCAGCGGATCTCCTACTGAAAGACCGGGGCTCTAAGCGCCGTTTTCACGACCGCAGCCGATGGCGGCGTCGTACGGCTACACCCATGCGGGGGCGTCCGCTCGGTATGTCTATGTGGTTGGCAGGGGGTCGTCACTCTTGGTCGTAGATGAGTAGTCCGTCCTCCCGCAAGCGTGCTCCGGGTGAGGGGAGATGCTCGGTGCGGCGGCCGTCGTGGGCGAGGTGCTGGACGGGCCGGTCGCGGGCCAGTACCGCGAAGTCGGCGATGAGCCGGCGGTGGCAGCGCCACCACACCGATTCGCTGCACAGCACGGCCGTGCGGACCTGGGCTGCCTGGTGCAGTAGGTCGTCCATGGCGGCCAGGAAGTCGGGGCTGCGGGTGTGCCCGGCGTAGCCGCGGAAGGAGTCGTTGCGCCAGAACGTGTCGGGCGCGTCCGGTACGGCTTTGCGGAAGCCGCCGAGTCGCCTCTCCCAGCGGTAGTCGATCCCTTCTGCTGGCAGCCACTCCTGCAGGGCGCTGCGGTGCACGGCCGGGTTGCGTCGGCTGCCGGGCGCGGTGCGCACGTCCACCACGGAGCACACCTCGGCGCGGTGCAGAAGACGGGCCAACTCCTCGCGCCCGGCGGTGCCATGACCGAACGTCAGCAACGGCTTCACTCCATCCACGCTTCCCGGAACAAGGACGGCAACGCACAGAAGAGACCAGGCTGATGTACGACCAGGGCGGAGACGGCGCCTTCGCCCGCACGTACCGGCTGCTGATCTGCTCGAAGCCGAATCCAGGGGAGACCACGGCCATCGACCGGTCGGCGATGCAGACCTGCCGTGCCATACGGCACCAGGACGGGCCCGCTGGCGGTCGCTACTGCGCCGGCTGGGACGCACGCAACGAGGTGACCGGCGCCTGCCTTTCGCCTCCGAGACGGCGCGGGACGAGCGCGTCGCCTGGTCGGAGGAGCAACCCCACCGCATGACGAACCTGATCACCGGCGGCTGTCGGACAGGGCCGGAAGACGAACCAGGATCCCCATGATCACGCTGAATCCCGGTGATGGATGGGTGATAGAAGATCTTGGAAATGATCTCCGGAGATTCTCTACAAGCCTTTGACCTGCGGAAATATGGGAGTGGGCGATGGGGATCAAACCCGCGGGGCCAGTTGGAAGCGGCAGCGATCACCCTTTCGTTGATCATGAAGTCGTCTGCCGCGGACCAGGCGGCGGGGCATGAGGCCGATGACGCCCAGCGGATCATGGCTGCGCTGGTGGCGGTGTGGCGTCCGTAGTCGCGGGCCAGCCGCCGGTGTGCGGTCAGCTAGGCCAGCATCGACGCTCTGGGAGTCGATGATCCCGGCGCTGGGTCGGCGTCATGCCTCGCCCTGGCGGACCTGCAGGCGCAGCACGTTCGCCTGAAGCACCTGCTCCTTCTCGACGACCCGCCCACCTTGGAAGAGGCCGACGAACTCGTCGAGCCATGACGGGTTCTGCTCCAGGATCCGGGTGATGCGGTCCTCGACCTCTTGCGGGCTCATCGCCTCGATGGGCTCTTGCCACTCCTCGACGATGGCGCTTGCTACCAGCAGTATGAGGAGGCGCTTCTGTGCATCGGTGCTGCCCGTGCGAGGTTGCGGCGCTTCCGCTGGAACCACCTCGGTGGAGGCGTCGACGCGCACCGACTCCACGATCTCGGTGCGACGCCGGTTCTGCCACTTGCTTCTCGTGACCGCGATGCGGGCCTGGAGCGCCGGACGCGCGGTGTCGCGCAGCCACCGTTCGGCTGGCGGTGCCCACCGAGCCACCGCACGATCGATGTAATGGGTGAGCACCTGTGACCCCAGCTCCACAAGTGCGTCGTACTCCGGTGACCGACGCTCGGGCGGATCGACGTAGATGTACTCCACCGGTGGGTTCGGGTAGTGGTCCGCCTCGTCCTCGTCGACCTCGATCAGCTCGACGTGGCCGACGAGCTGTCCGGTCTCGTCATCGAACAGGTGCCCGCGATACGCTCCATCGGTGTCATGGGAGACTCCCAGGTGCTGACCGTTGGGAATCTCGGCATCAAATCGCTTCTTCGCCATCAGAGGCCACCGCTTCCTGCTCCTCTGCCTCCGCCTCATCAGGCGGGGGCTTCGGCTTCTCGCCGCCAGCGTAGTAGTACGGCTCCAAGACCTGGGAGCGCGAGGGATGCCGGAGTTTCTTGAGTGCCTTGCCCTCGATCTGGCGGATCCGCTCCCGAGTCACCCCGTAGACCTTGCCGATCTCGTCGAGGGTCTTCGGCTCGTCGTCGACCAGGCCGAAGCGCATCGAGATGACACCGGCCTCGCGTTCACTCAAGGTGTCGAGCACGGCGTGGAGTTGCTCCTGCAGAAGTCCAAAGGTGACCTCCTGCTCGGGATCCTGGCGCGGATCCTCGATGTCCAGCACGTCGGCCAGGGTGGCTTCACCCTCACCGATCTTCATGTCGAGAGAGGGTAGGTCGGGTGGCCCGAGCCGGAGGCACTCCATGACCGCCTCCTCGTCTAGTTCGCAGGCTCGGGCGAGTGCCGACAGCGAGGGGGTCTGCCCGTCGTAGGTGAGCAGTGTGCGCTGTTTCCAGACCTTGTGCTGCCGTTCGACCATGTGAACGGGCAGGCGGATGAGGCGCGCTTCCTTGGCGATCCCTCGGGTGATGCTCTGGCGCACCCACCACATGGCGTAGGTCGAGAACTTGTTGCCCTGAGAGGGGTCGAACAGCTCCACTGCTCGAATGAGCCCGACCGCTCCGTGCTGGAAGATGTCCTCATAGGTCATCCCCGTCTGCGGGTACTTCTGCGCGACGGAGTGCACCAGGCCCTGGTTGTGGAGGTAGAGGCACTCGGCAGCTTCGCGCGCCTCCCCGGTGAGCTTGGCAAAGTCCCCCTGCTCCAGCGGACGGTTCTCCCGACCTCGGATGAGGAACGCCAGACCCACCTCCTGCTGGGCGTTCAGCAGGATCTTGGCGTGGTTCGAGACCAAGCGGTCAGCGGCGATCCGACGGCGTGCGGCCGCGATGGCCATCTCAGCCTCAGAGCGCCCGATGAACCGCTGCTCCCCACTAGGTGTCTCCTCGCCGAACTCCAAGCTCTTTTCGTCGATCTCCGCCTCGGTGGGATTGCCGCTTTCACCATCAGGTGTATCGACGCCCGATGGTTTTGCAACCGGCTCGACCACTACGGGAGCCGGCTCCGGTGCCAGATCCTCCTCGATGATGATGCCCGCCTTGGCGAGCAGACGCTCGACCTCCGGACGGATTGTGTCGGAGGGCATCTGCAGCGTTCCGAGTACTCGCTCGAGCCGAGTACGCCGGAGGGTCTGGTCGCGTACGAAGGGTCGGAGCCGCATCAGGACGCGGGACAGATATTCGAGGTTCACGATTCGGTCTCCACCCCCTCTTCGAACTTCCTACGGCCAACGATATTGGGCAGGATTGGCGTGACACTCAGGTAACGGGGTAGAGCATTGCGGATGGTACCGACAGAACTCGGTACGGAGGAGATCACTTCCTCCGAGCGGAGGGTATTTGAGGCCCTCTCAGGGAGTAGCCTTTCCGGCACCGCATTGCACTCGCTCAACCTCCCGGACCACGAATACAAGCTCACCGCCGAGCTCGACTTCGTACTGGTACTTGACGACCTCATCCTGGCCATCGAGGTGAAGGGCGGGCAGGTCTCCTGCCGCGATGGGGTCTGGACCTATCAGGACCGTGCGGGGCACTACCGGACCTCCCGTGAAGGACCGTTCAAGCAGGTGCAGACGGGGATGTTCGCTCTGCGTGACCGCCTCCGGCAACGTCACGGTCAGGCCTTCGACGACGTCGCCTTCGGCTTTCTGGTCATCACGCCCGACGTCGACCTGGCCAGCAGCTTCGAGTGGGACGACGAGACCTACTGCGGTCGTGGCCCCTTCAACCGCGACGTCACCAAGGCCGTCGAACGAGCGCGCGCCTACTGGAAGGCCAAGCAGCCCGCCACCTACCCGATCCCCAAACAGCTCCGGACGACGGTGCTCCAGGACCTTCGTCCCTCGTTCGACCGCTCGCCGCTACTCGACGCCCGTGCCAGCGAGCTGGAACGCGTCATCGTTCGCCTGACCGAGGAGCAGTACGAGCGTCTGGATCTCATCAGCGAGGAGCCTCGGGTCATCTGTCATGGCGGGGCAGGGACGGGCAAGACCTTCCTGGCTGCCGAGGTCGCCCGCCGGCAACAGCTGCTGGGCCGGAGAGTGCTGTTCTGCTGCCGGAGCGAAGTGCTCGCCGGGTTCGTCCGCAAGCGCCTCGCCGGGATGAACGTGGACGTCATGGCCGTCTCAGAGCTGAACGTCATCGAGCCGTACGACGTGCTCGTCATCGACGAAGCCCAGGACCTTATGACCTTCGACATCCTGACCGAGCTGGAGGAGGCCGTCCGTGGTGGGTGGTCGGATGGTCGCTGGGTGATGTTCCTCGACCAGAACCGTCAGGCACACCTCTACGGCGACTTTGATCATGAGGCGCTCCAGTACGTGGAGTCCTTCCGGCCGGTACGCCCGAGCCTGAAGTTCAACTGCCGCAACACCCGGGAGATCGCCTTCCAGACGCGTGCCTACACCGGCGCAGATACCGGTGTGGCCACCGCTGGGGCTGGACCGGAGGTGACCTTCGCTCCCGTCGACGACCGCGCGTCCGAGACGGCGGCCCTGGACGCACGCCTCCGTGCTCTTCGCGAGCATGAGGTACCGCCCGAGCACATCACCATCGTCTCCGTTCGGGGGGACTGGGAGACCTCGGCAGCAAAGGACCTGCGGGATGCCCACAAAGGTCGGATCGCTCAGCTGACTCCCTCGCTGGCGACGACCTGGCCGGGTACCTCGATGACATGGGCTTCAGCGGTGGACATCAAAGGGCTGGAGAACCGCTTCGTCTGCGTCATCGACATCGATTCGGTCGAGTCGGAGACAGAACTCGATCTGCTTTACGTGGCTCTCAGCCGCCCGCGCGCTGGGCTCTGGATCGCCACCACACCGCTGGTCTCGGGTCAGCTCCGCGCACTGTTCAAGGAGCACCACTCCGGTGCCATGGACGCCTATCAGAAGGCGAGGGTATGAGTTCGCTGGCACAGACCCGTCAAGACTTCGTCGACTACGTTCGTCGGCAACTGGTCGGACCGTTCGACGGCCCAGTAGAGATCATCTTCGACCCGCCGAACCGGCGCTATCTGATGGGGATCCTGTTCCCGCGCCAGGTCTCCTTCGCCGGCTACATCGAAGCGGAAGGCGAGGAATCTGACGAGGCGGGCACCGACACCGGCGACGAAAGCCAGTTCAGCGACGATCCGGTGTCAGCAGCCAACGACTTCCTGCCGGCATCCCAGGGGCTGTCGTTTTTCACCACCGCACCCCATGTGACCGTCCGGGCACACGCGGCCGAATATAGGACCCTCTCGGGGGCTGCCGCCGAGGCAGCCCTAACCGATGTCGAGGTCAAAGCGGAACCGACTGAGAAACTTGAGGACGACGAACCCGAGAAGAAGTCGCAAGGCTCGCGGAAGATCTGGCGTCGCCACGAGCTGCCGGAAGCGACTGTCACCATCACCCCTGAGGACAACGCGGCACACGCCATCTGGGATGGGAAGGCCGAGATCCACGTCCGCTGGCGGAGCTACCCGCATGGCTCCCTGGTAACCGTCACGCTGGTGAATGCACGTGAGGCCGATGACGAGCATCCCGAGCGCCACTGGGACGAGATGTTGCTCCAGGTGGACTTCGACATCACCGTGCCGGAGGGCTCCGAGGTGCTGGAGTACCCGAACGTCGCCATGGCATCCCACGACCCGGAGGAGGACGAGCTGCGGCTCATCCATCGGGCTGCCCGCGTGTTCGCGATCGGACACGGGTGTTCCCCTGAATGGGTCGAGATCGACGGCACCGTGACGGCGGTACGGTCCGAAGTCATGCCGTCCCACGTCGTGCCCAGAGTCAGTGCCGAGGGCGACGCTGTCCAGGCGCTCGACGTGGCGTGGTTGGGCGACGAGTCGGTGCCTACCGCGACGCTGGTCGCTGAACTCAACTCCTTCATCGATCCCTACGAGCAGTGGATCAAAGGTGTGGAGGCGAAGGCCGCCACGCTCGACCCTCGCTACACGGCGGCCGCAGGGCCGGTCATCGCGCGGTTGAAGCGTGCGCTTGCTCGGATGCGGGACGGGGCACAGGTCTTCGTCGACCATCCAGATCGCGCCAAGCTCCTGACCGCCTTCCGACTGGCGAACCAGGCGATGCTGATCCAGATGCGTCACAGCAAGAAGGACTACGCCGGGAGCCGCCGCCCCCGAGCAGCTGCCCCGGAGATGCCGAGCGCCTATGACCCCTGCGCGGCCTGGCGCCCGTTCCAGTTGGGCTTCTTTCTGACGACCCTGCGCGGTCTGGTCGACGAGGTGCATGACGACCGCGACGTTGTTGATCTGATCTGGTTCCCAACAGGTGGTGGAAAGACCGAGGCGTATCTGCTTGTCGCTGCCTTTGAGATCTTCCGTCGCAGACTCGTGCTCGGCGAGGCAGGTCTGGGTACCGCAGTGATCAGCCGCTACACGTTGTCTCTGCTGACCGCTGATCAGTTCAAGCGCACCGCTTCAACGACTGCGGCCTGCGAGTACCTCCGCCGTAGGCGATCCGGTGAGCTTGGGGACGAACCGATCTCCGTCGGTCTCTGGGTCGGTGAGGCGACTTCGCCCAATACCTACGTCGCCGCACGCGAGCGCTTCGACGAACTACGCGACGCCGGTGAGACCGATGACCGATTTCTCCTCGATCGGTGCCCCTGGTGCGGCACCGAGATCGTCCCGCGAGAGCACCAGGAGGACGACTCGCTTTACGGCGTTACCGCGACCGACCGGTCGTTCGCCTTCAACTGCCCCTCGACCAAGTGTGAGTTCCACGAGAACATCCCGGTTCACGTCGTGGACCAAGCGCTCTACGACTTTCCCCCGGCCTTCCTGCTAGGCACCGTCGACAAGTTCGCCCAACTTGCGTGGGTGCCCGAGTCGGGGGTTCTGTTCGGCAACACGGCAGGTCGGCGTCCTCCGTCGCTGATCATCCAGGACGAGCTGCACCTGCTGACCGGCCCGCTCGGCACGACGGTCGGGCTGTACGAAGCGGCGATAAACCTCCTGTGCGAGTCGAGCGGTCGCCCACCGAAGGTCATCTCGTCGACCGCCACCATCCGGCGCGCCTCGGCGCAGATCATGGGGCTGTTCGGTCGTCCCGTCGACCTGTTCCCGCCGACCGGGATCGATGCCGACGACTCCTACTTTGCCCGCGTCGACAGGGACTCACCGGGACGGCTCTACGTCGGCATGATGGCCCAGGGGCACACCTCCGACACCGCAGTGGTGCACACCGGAGCTGCACTGCTCCAGGCGCCGGTGGATCTCGACCTCACCGGCGATGCCCAGGACGCCTACTGGACGGTCGTGGCGTATCACAGCTCGCTGCGGGAGCTCGGTCGTACGGTCACGATCGCGCGGGACGACATCCATGCCCGGCTGGGGAGCCTCGTGGTTGGCCGTCCCCGTCGGGATTACGACGTCGAGGAACTGTCGTCCTCAGTCCCTCGCGCATTGCAACCGCGTCTGTTGGAGCGACTGAATCTGCCGGTGACGAGCGGTTCGGTGGTCGACTTCCTCGCCACCACCAACATGCTGTCGGTCGGTGTCGACGTGCCGCGGCTTGGCCTGATGCTGGTCAACGGGCAGCCGAAAGCAACTGCGGAATATATCCAGGCCACCAGTCGCGTGGGTCGTTCAAAAGCACCGGGTCTGGTGTTCGGACTGTTCCGTTCGACCAAGCCTCGGGATCGGTCGCACTATGAGAACTTCTGGGCGTATCACTCGGCGCTGTATCGTCACGTCGAACCGACCAGTGTCACGCCGTTCTCGCCACCGTCGCGAGATCGGGCGCTGCACGCCGCGCTGGTCATCCTGGCGCGTCATCGGCTGGGCATGCAGTCCGACGGCAGCGCCGGCCAGATCCTCACTCGTCGCGCTGAGGTCGAAACACTGGCCGACAGGTTGGTCGACGTTGTCGCCCGGGTCGAGCCCCGCGAGAAGAACGGAGCGCAGACGTACTTGGCACGGTTCATCGAGGACTGGATCGACCGCGCCAAGCAGGCGGACGCACAGAGTAAGTTGCTCTACTACCGCCCCAACGGCAAGGGTCAGTTCAACCTCATCCGGCAGTATCACACCAAGGCGACGGGTTGGGAGACCCTCGGCTCGATGCGCAACGTCGATCTAGAATCGTTGGTCGAGATAGCACGCAGCAGCGGTTCGACGGGGGGCGATGCGTGATGCAGCGCAAGATCCGTCAGTCGCAGACCATCGTGCCGTTCGGAGTAGGGGCGATCTTCGACTTCAAGGGTGAGTCCCTCGTCGCCTGCGACACCTTCCGCTGGGGACCACGCGGGGAGCGCATCCAGAGTGAACGACTGGCCGCGGTCCTCGGGGTTAAGGAGTTCCGGGCGGCTCCCGCCGTCGCCAGCAATGCTTGGGCAGCCCCATCGTCCGGTGTGCCGTATTCGCGCTTCCCGAGCTGGCTGTTCTGTCAGCAATGTCGCCGGATGACTCGTTGGAGCCGGGGGCAGGAGCAGGAGGGCAAGGTACCCACCTGCGGCAACTGCCCAGGACGCAAGCAGTTGGTGCCGATGCGTTGGATCCAGATCTGCCCCCACGGCCACATGGACGACATCGACTGGAAGCGGTGGACGCACTCGCGCAACACCGACCCCGAGGCCCGCCAGTGTCAGAAGGAGAACCTCTTCTTCGAAACGGTGTCGGGCAAGGGCGCTGGCGGTCTCGACACCCTGCAGGTTCGC
The DNA here is from genome assembly GCF_003289645.1 of Actinomadura craniellae. Taxonomy (GTDB): domain Bacteria; phylum Actinomycetota; class Actinomycetes; order Streptosporangiales; family Streptosporangiaceae; genus Actinomadura_D; species Actinomadura_D craniellae. The sequence continues at coordinate 11,850 of NZ_QLYX01000027.1, forward strand.
TGCGCGACCTGCCAGAGTCGTCGCAACCTGATGGGCATCACCTCCAAGGGCTCACTCAAGTCCATCAGGGTCAGGTGTGTCGGACGGCAGCCCTGGCAGCGTTGGGACGAGCGCGTCGACTGCGAGGAGATCCCCCTGGCCGTCCAGCGCGGTGCCAGCAACGTCTACTTCCCGTTAGTGCACTCCTCGATCGAGATTCCCAACCCCTCTCGGGCGGATAGCAGCAGTGAGAAGGCACTGGCGATCAAGGCCGACTCGATGTTCCTCGCCTTGATGGGGGTGAACGATGACGCCCCGATCTACGACCAGATGATCGAGATGCTCGGCGACGCCCACGATGCTTCGGTCGACTACGTGGCTGCACTCGTCCGGGATGAGAAGCAGCGTGAGGCAGGCAAGGCGACGGCGGTCGAAGCGACTCCCGGCGACCTCCTCAGTGAGGAGTGGGCAGCGTTCCTCACTGAGATGGACAACGAAGATGATCCCCACTTCCGTACACGTCACGTCGACCTGGTGACCGGAACGCCGACTTCCGTCACGTCGGCGCTTTCCGATCGTGTCGACAAGGTGGTGCTCGCTGATCGACTCCGCGAGGTTCGCGCGCTGGAAGGCTTTCACCGGGTGACTCCAGCGGGGAGCGACAAGTTGGTGCCGGTGGCGCTCAACCACAAGTCGTCGGTCAACTGGCTACCGGCCATCGACGTGCGAGGCGAGGGCATTTTCCTGTCCCTCGACGAGGGGCGCCTGGCGGTTTGGGAGAACGATGACGCCGTCCGCAACCGGATCGCTCAACTGGAACGACGACTCAACGACTCGTTCATGGCGCCACGCCTGCGGGAGCGGACCGGCCCGGTGCTCTCACCTCGCTACGTGCTGCTGCACACCTTCGCACACTTGCTGATTCGACGCTTGGCGTTCGAGTCTGGCTACGCCGCCACTTCCCTACGCGAACGCATCTACGCCCGGAGCGGTCTCGATGCCAATGGAGCGTCTCGGCAGGCGGGTGTCCTGATCTACACCGCAGCCGGCGACTCCGAAGGCACGCTCGGTGGTCTGGTGCGACAGGGCGAGCCACCACGGCTTCAGGGCACGATCCTCGAATCGCTCCAAGACGCTATGTGGTGTTCGTCGGACCCGCTATGCAGCGAGACCTTGGCGAACACGTTCAATAGCCTCAACTTCGCCGCCTGCCACGCTTGCACACTGGTGGCGGAGACCAGCTGCGAGAGTGGCAACTACCTCCTCGACCGTGTGCTGGTGATCGGCAACGACACAGTGCCGGGGTACTTCCAAGACGTGCTCGATGCAGCGGTGGAGGCAGCGGGCGAAGGGGTCAGGGGGCTTTGAGGTGCGTCTGCCGGCCTTCGAGGACCTCTCAAAAGAGCAAGACCTCATCTACAACCTCGACCTCGACGGGAACTACCTCGTCACCGGTCCACCGGGCACGGGTAAGTCGGTCATGGCACTGTACCGGGCGCAGGTGCTGTCCTTCGACGACCGCGAGCCGGCTGTCCTCATGTACAACAACGTGCTCCAGCAGTACACCGAGCAGGCGGCGGGGCAGATCGAGGCCGGCGGGTTCGTCACGACTTACCACAAGTGGCTCTGGAGGTTCTGGCGCGAGCGCTACCGGGGATCGATACCCACGCTGGCGAGCAGTTCCTACGACCCGGACTGGGATGAGATCTGGAAGCAGTTCGCGGCCAAGCCGGTCGACCAGGCCGTGCTCCGGGATGTACTTGTCGATGAAGGGCAGGACCTGCCGCTCGACTTCTTCCGCCTGTCTCGCTTCCTGGCAAAGAACATCACCGTCTTCGCCGATGAGAACCAGCAGCTTTGGGATCAGAACACCACCATCGATGAGATCGTCAAGGCGGTGAAGCCCAAGGAGCAGTTGGAGCTCAAACGGAACTACCGCAACACCGCCGAGATCGCTGCGGTGGCGGCCAAGTACTACTCCGGCTCTCCGACGGGCATCCCCGATCCGCCGACGCGTCACGGTGAGCAGCCAACGCTCAGGCACTACGCAAGCGATGAGGAACTGGCAGACTTCATCGCACGCTACGTCAAGGTGCGCACCAACCTCACGATCGGGATCGCCTGCGCCAGCAAGCGGTTGCAGATGCGGATGATGCGACTTCTCGGAGAGCGCAAGCTGCCTGTGCCCGTGCAGACCTATGTGTCGGGCGACAAGCAACACAACCGGCTCGACTTCGACGTTCCGGCAGTGACCATCGTGAACTTCAAGTCGCTGAAGGGACTCGAGTTCGACACCCTCTTCGTGCCAGAGCTCCAGCGGGTCACCGCTGACCCGACTTCGGCAGCGACGAGAATGCTGTTCTACGTGGTGATGTCGCGCGCCCGGGACGAGCTCCATTTGTCCTACAGCGGGCACGGCGGGGTACCGGCGATCTTGAATGACGTGAAAGGTCTGGTACGCGAACTGTGAGCGGAGACGATCAGCTCCCGCTGGAGGGTTTCGATATCGAGGCCCAGGCGTTCGGCGACGGTGCGCCTGCACAGTCCGAAGCCGTAGAGACAGAGGTCGCGGCGACACCGGTCGAGAGCCAGACCGCAGACTTTGATGGGGGTGTCACCTCCGCCGAGAGTGAGCCGGCGGCCGACACTCCGGTTGCGGACGCTCCCGGGCTTAAACATGCGCCAGCAGGGGTCGCAGACGAGGACGTTGCAGTGCCTGTATCGGTGGAGGAGCGGTCAGAGCCTGAACCAGATGCTCCGTCGAACGACTACGCAGCGCCACCCGAGGAGTCGTCGGCAGAAGCACCCGCCTCTGAGTCGGCTCCGGCACTGGATCCGCCGGCGAACGAGCCCGGTCCTGTCGTTGAGGATTTGGGAGCGGCACCGTCCGCCTCGGCCGGGGTGGCGGCGTCTGATCCGTCGGCGCTCTACTTCTTGACCAACCGCATGAACCTGAACGGCGTGCTCAGCTCTCGACTGGTCGCTCCGCGCGAATCGCACGACAAGTACTACGTCGACCTTCTGGAGCAGGTACCCGGATGGGTGCCGCTGCTCACTCAGCCCCCGACGCAGGCGCTCATCGAAGCGGTGACGGTCGAGCGCGGCGCTGGTGCGCCTGTAGTCATCGAGTTCCCGCTCGACGTCGCGAAGAAGGCGGAGCTTAGGCAACCGGTGGCGTACGTCCCGGCACTGGCGCTGTCCCAAGCGGTCGCCATCCACTTCCGTGAAGAACGGGATCTACGCGAGCACCGGGCACGGGGTTACAAGAACATCCACCCGCATGACGAACTGTTGAAGGTCACTCCAGAGCTTTTCGCCAGCGACGCCCCTGGTGAGGGGGCGCTGACTGCACCTGCCGGCTCGTGCCAGGTGAGTTGGCGACGGATCGACCGGATTCGCGGTGCGATCAATGCGGCGCTGGCATCGGTGCAGAGCGGTGAGCAACTCGCGGTCGCTGCCGCCTTCCTCGGCGAGGTGAAGTTCCCACCAGCCATCGTGCTGCCGGAATGGATCGGTTGGCGCGAGCTAGACGATCACGGCGATGTTGCTGAACACGTGGACCCTGATCTGGGCGTGCCTGACCATGTCGGCTTCCGCGCGGTCTACGGGGTACTCGGTGAGCAGGATGCTTCGAATGCCTGGAGCCCGAACGCTGTGCTCGACGGTGTTGCCACTCGTATCCAGGGAGCCGGGCTGGCGGCCGATGCGGTCGACGCCCTTATCCAGAACCTTCAGCGGGTGCGGTCGATCGTCAATGTGGAAGCGGACTTCGAGCCCTTCCGAACAACCGCTCGGGCACTTGTCAGTGCCAAGTCGCTGCTCCTCGTACTGCTCAGGAGCGAGCTGGAGGAACTGCTGGCCTGGCCCGAAGAGCAGACCGGAGCCGACGACCTCACGCGGGTCACCGCAGCGGTGCTGGCAGGGCGTCTGCGTGGTCTGGCGCGAGAAGCAACAACGCTTCGTTCCCTGGCACTCGACGATCTGACGGCGGCTTGGGCTGTGCGGGTGGCCCGAGGGGAGGGTGGCGTGCTGGGCGAGGTGCAGTTCTCCGCGCCCACCCATGGCACGTCGCTCAAGCTCGACGGGGTCGAGTTGTCGACCCAGGACGCGCTTCTGCCTGACCCTGTGGCCAAGTACCATAAGGTGGCCGACGCCAAGAAAGAATCACTGCGGATCGCCGTCTCAAGGGCGGTAGGGTGGCCGGTTACGCACCGGATTACGGTTCCAACAGGTGCGACCAAGACCGAAGACGCCGGAGTTCTCACCATCCTGACGCCAGGTGAGGTGCAATTGACGGTCTCGGTCGATGAGGAAGACTTCCTGTCGAAGCTCGGGGCCCTCGCTGGAGGCGGCAAGCGCAAAGTGCTGGCAGCCTTCGATCTGCAGAATACTCATCGCCTTGATTAAAGGTGCGCACTTCGAGTGCCTTCGGCGGAAGACTCCTGGTTCAGGAGCGCTGGCGCGAATGGTGTGGATCATCGAGGACTAGTCTGGCCGAACGTGGACGATCGAGGAGCTGCGGCGGGAGTTCGGGCGCTACAGCGACGAGGTGAACGCGGCGGATCTTCGGCTCAGTTCCAAGACCACATACATCATTCACGCGGGGACCGGTTCGTGCGCTGGTTGGCCGGCGAGGTCGACATCCCGCCCGCGATCACACCGTGATCAGCAGCCCCACAGACCCTGCTGAAAAGGTTCACAGTGCCTGTTGTCGTCGCTGCCAGAGGTGATGGAGCCAGGGATTGGCCTCTTGTGAGGGTTCGCAGTCGACGGGGTGGCAGGGGGCGGACTCGATGAGGTGGAGGAGGGTCCAAGCCATGAAGTAGAGGTCGTCCGGGCCGAAGCAGAGGGCGAGTAGCTCTGCCTCTTCAGAGGTCCCGGGAGCCTGGATCGCGCGAAGCTGGTCCTCTCGTCTCTGGATCTCTTCAACGTCCGCGTCCTCGTCCGGAAGCGGACCGTCGTCGGTGAACGTCTGCACCGAGGGTCTCACCACGGCGGAGATCTTCGCAGACCCGCCTGCCGGCTGAGAAGTACGGAATTCGAAGCTCCGCCGATCACCCTTGGACCGGCGGAGTTCTTACCTGAGAGGGCTCAGCCCTGCGCCACAGTGGCGTGGGCTTCCCCCGTAGCGCGGACAGCTTGATGTTCCCCCTGTTCGACGGGCACGGCTGTTGAGAGAGGTAGGGTTCGGCGACGTTCTGAAGGAGATCGTTCGTCGTGCCCAAGCCCTATCCGCCGGAGTTCCGGCGACGTGCCCTGGATCTGCTGGAATCGGGACGGTCGGTGCGGGAGGTCGCCGCGTCGCTCGGTATCGCGGAGTCCTGTCTGCACCGCTGGAAGCGGCTGGATCTCATCGAGCGGGGCTTGCGATCCCCGAGCCCGGCCACGGTCGAGTCCGCTGCTCTGGCCCAGGCCAGGGCGCGGATCGCCGAGCTGGAGAACGAGGTCGAGGCCCTGCGCAAGGCCGCTGCGGCGGCCCGGGCAGGTGGTGCCCCCAAAAGCGCGGTTCGCCCTCGTGGCCGAACTGGCCGATGAGGGCGTCCCGGTCAAACAGGCCTGCCTCGCGCTGGGGGTGTCCCGTTCGGGTTTCTATGACGCCCGCAGGCGTCCGCCCTCGGCCCGCGCCATCCGCCAGGCATGGCTGACCGATCAGATCGCGGCCATCCACCAGGCGTCGCGGCAGACCTACGGGTCACCCGGAGTCCGCGCCGAACTCGTGCACGGCCAGGGCGTGGCCGTCTCGCGCAAGACCGTGGCGGAGCTGATGTGGCGGGCCGGCCTGGCCGGGCTGCCCCTGCGGCGCCGGGCCAAGCGAGTCCCGGCATCGAAGACGGTGACGGACCTGGTCAAACGCGACTTCCGGCGCGATGACCCGAACCAATTGTGGGTCACCGACATTACCGAGCATCCCACGCGGGAGGGCAAGCTCTACCGCTGCGTGGTCCTGGACGCCTACTCACGCCGGGTGGTCGGCTGGGCCATCGACTCCCGACAGCGAGCAGACCTCGCGACCTCCGCCTTGGGTATGGCCATCGACGCCCGCGGCATCGCCGGCCAGATCTCCGGCGGGATCATCCACGCCGACCACGGCACCCAGTTCACCTCCTGGACCTTCACCGAACGCGCACGCCGCGCCGGCCTGCTGCCCTCCCTGGGCACCGTCGGCGACCCCTACGACAACGCCGTGGCCGAAGCGTTCTGGGGACGCATGCAGACCGAACTCCTCGACAGGCAGCGCTTGAAGACCCGCGTCGAGCTCGCGAACGCGATCTTCGAATACATCGAAGGGTTCTACAACCGCCGCCGACGCCATTCCGCCCTGGATTGGATGAGCCCGCTACAGTTCGAAACCACCCACACGTCGAACCCGATCTCCTCACCCACGAGTCCGTGAAACCGGGGCAACACCAAGGGATTCCACGGCCATGGCCGTGTGCAACCGCTCGAGCTCGGCCGGTGCCGACAGATCTACGAGGATCTCGGCGCCGATCGAAGGTTCGGCGGATGGACGGGGCCGGTCACCAGGACCCGGTAGGCGTGCCGCAGGATCGCGTCAAGAGCGTCCGGACCTGACATGATCGGCTCCGATTTCTACTTTCACCGCTGCGCGGGTCGGTGCTGTGGATCGCGTGGCAGCCGGTGATCGTTGCCCGCCGCGTATATCGCTCGTATCACTACGGGGCCAAGGCCGTCACCCGGCCAGGACGGGAATTCGCTTACCTGAAGGCTGGCCGGCTCCGGAGCCGAGCAGAGATTTTGATGCGCCTGAAGTGCTTCGATCGAGGCTGAGCAGCGTCTCGATTTCCCGCAGTGCGATGAGAGCACCTGTCGGGCATCCGGATGCAGGCGGACGGCACATGGTCCGGCTGGGACGGGCTGGTCTGCGCGCTGATGTCCCGGTTGGGGGAGGGCAGCGAGCAGACCGCCTTTGTCTCCTCATGTCTGTTGACTGCATCACTGCGCCGACAAGCCGACGCGGCGGCGAGGCACCGGTCTCTCGTAGGAGATCAGTTCAACCGCCCGACGATCCTGATCATCGGCGAGTGCCAAACGGGGCCGGAAGATGAACCAGGATCCGCCGTGATCACGCCAAATCCCGGTGATAGATGGGTGATAGAAGATCTTGAAAGTGATCTCCTGGAGCCCTCTGCAAGCCCCTGACCTGCGGAAACCTTGGAGCGGGCGACGGGAATCGAACCCGCGTAGCCAGTTTGGAAGACTGGGGCTCTACCATTGAGCTACGCCCGCGCGTGTTCGATCGAGGATCTCGATCGCCACCCGGGTAGCGTACATCCTTACGCATGCGCTCGTGACGCCGAGCCGTGTGGCCGGTGCCGCGGTGAGAGCAGGCCGGTGGACGGCGCTTCGGGAGACGTGAAGATCCACTCTGGTGCCGCGGTGGATTAACGCGTAGCCCAAGATGGGGGAGATTCCCCTACACTTCTCAGGTTGCCGTCCATGTGAGAGGTCTTCCGGCGCGGCGACGGGGTGTGGCGCAGCTTGGTAGCGCGCGTGCTTTGGGTGCACGAGGCCGTGGGTTCGAATCCCGCCACCCCGACAAGAAGTCCCAGCTCAGAGGCCTGATCACCACTCCGGTGATCGGGCCTCTTGATCGTTTGTCACTCGTTTGTCACCCGGACTGGACGTGATCAGGGTTCAACCGGTGACACGGGCGGGACCTGATGGGACCCTGCGGGAGTCGGCGTTGAACGCGCTCGAACGCTGTCGTAGACGTCGAAACCCCACCGTGTGCGGCTCGCGTGAAACGGCACGATGGTCTGCCGGGCGGGAGCCTGCGCAGCTCGGGAACCCCGACCTTGATGACGAAGCAGCCGCCGGGTTCCAGGTGGGCTGCGGCGTTGCGGAAGCAGGTAACCTGCGCCGCCTGAGTCGTCAGATTCATGATCGTGTTGAAGATCAGGTAGACGACCGAGAACGTCCCGTCCACCCGCGCGGTAGCGCAGTCATCGATCGTCATGCCGACCGCGTCGCCGTCCGGTTTGGGGCGCAGCCGGGCGACCATCGCCCGCGACAGGTCGATGCCATAGACCGCCACCCCACGGCGTACCAGCGGCAGCGCGTTCCGTCCCGTCCCTACACCCAGTTCCAGAGCCCGGCCTTCGCCAGCGAGCTCGGCCAGGACGTCGACCGCCGGGCCCACGACGTCCGGCTCGAACATCTCCGCCGACGACTCGTCGTACCTCGCAGCGACGCGTTCCTCGAAATAGCCGTCCGGATCGCCTACCGCCGGACCGTACCGCTGCAAATCTCCACGGTGCCAGCGCATTCTTGCCGACCCCGCGCGGCGGCGCTCCTGCTGCAAGCAGGCTGGGGTTCGCGCAGACAGAACAGCGGCGCGGGGTCGGCATCAGGGCCGGGACTCGCCTGTCAGTTCGGTGTGGTGGCCTCGCCCTTCACCGGGGCGCTGAGGGCGTAACGCAGCTGCTTGTGTCCTGCCGACTGTGAGTGGGGGCGGACAGCGTTCTCCTGGTCTGGGATTTGTCCCCTTATGTGAGTTTTCTTTGACCGATTCAAGGTCGATGCCGGTGGAGTAGTGGTTTTTGTTGCGTCGATGTCATCCGAAGCCAGGACGGAAACGTCATCTCTAACGCATCGTGGGTGAGCGGTGGGAACCGGGGGCGGCTGCGAGATCCGATGGTGGTCTTGCAGACGGTGGGACAAGAGGGGTCGGATGAGGATTTCACGTGGCTCGCAGGCATGGTCGAGGGCCGGTTGGCTGCCTGCGGGGCAGGCATGTCAGGTCGCCGGCCGTACGTTGCCCACAGGGATGCTCTACGTGGGCGCAGGGCTCCGTGCCGCCGCGCGGGATGTCGTCGAGCCTGCCCTGATCGATCCCCGGCTGCCGGTCGATTGGAGTTCGCCCGATTGGTTCGGTAAGGAAATGGGGTATTGGCCGTCCTATTCGGAGATCTCCCCAAGAAGCCGCGCGGCCTATTTGCGGTGGCTGGAGGGAGGCCGCCGGCATCGGGACGTCCCCATCGGATACGTCTTCCTGTTCTTCTATGGACTGGAACGCCGGGTCATCGTCGACCTTCAGCAAGACGACGTGGCGCGCTCGGTGGAACTGCCGCTGATCCGAGCTGAGGTGGACCGGCTGATCGACCTGTTCGGCACCGATCGGTCGTTCCACGGTTACGCCATAGAGTTCCGTGACCTCCTCGAGGTCATGGCGTTCATCGGCGTCGCGGCGAGTTCGGGGCCCCCGCCCGCCGCCGACCGGATCCACCCACCGCCACAATTGCGCCTCGGGCTCGGCGAACTCGCCCGAGCAGGCCGGTCCGTGCCCGCGGAATGGGCCCTGGCCTGGGTGATGTCCCACCAGGGCTACCACCCTCGCACCTCGGCGAAGAGGTGCTCGGACGAGTTCGCCACCCTGTTCGGGCTCCGCTACGCCGACCGCCACCCTGACGGATTCCGGATCCGGGCATCGGGTCCCGAGCTGAGGTTCTCCTACCGCCCGGCCAGCGGTGGTTTCCACGGCTCCGCCACGCTTGCCATCCCGGGCATGGTCGACGTGTTCGACCAGAACCTGCCCCTGCGCCGCCTGGCCTCGCTCGCCGACGAATGCTCCGAGGATCTGGACGCCTTCAGCCGTCTGGTCGGCCGGGATTCCGGCCAGCGAGACGGCTTGGCGGGCGCGGCGCTGCTCCCGAAAGAGTTGCTGGACCTCGAGTCCGGCCAGGTCGGCCGGTTCGTCGAGTGGGCCCGCTCGCGTCTGGGCGGCTTCGCCATGTCCGCCGTACCGGCGGCGGACTTCCTCGGCTGGCTCCAGCCGGAACACTCGGCGAAGAAGGACGTCATCGCGCTCGCCCGGATCCTGGGCCAGGCGGGGATCGGGCTGGAACCCGACCCCCGGTTCGGCGGGCCGGTGCCCAAGGACGGCTCGGTGGTCCTCTTCCACGTGGAGGACGACTCCGACGCCGCGCCGTCACACGCCTACCAGGCCGCGATGCTGCTGCTCCATCTCGGCGCGGCGGTCAGCGCGGCCGACGGCCACGTGGCCTCGGAGGAGAAGCAACTCCTGGTCGGACACCTGGAACAGGCGCTCTACCTGACGGCCAACGAACGATCACGACTCCGCGCGCACCTGCGCTGGCTGCTGACGACCGAGATCAAGCTCACCGGCCTGACCCGGCGCATAGCGGTCGTCGACCAGGCTCAGCGCGAGCAACTCGCGGACTTCCTGGCCGCCGTGGCCGCCGCGGACGGTCGTATCGACCCGGCCGAAGTGAAGGCGCTGCGGCGCATCGCCAAACTCCTCGGCCTCACGCCCGAAGCCGTGGACGAGCGTCTCCGCGCGGCAACCGCTGCGACGCCACCGGCGACCGAACCGGTCGTCGTCCGGCCAGCCGAACCGGAGCCCGGCCATCCCATCCCACCGCCTCCGGACGAGCCGGCGGCCGAGCAGCCGCAGGGGATCAAGCTCGACGAGTCGGTGCTGGCCGCTCGAATCGCCGAAGCCGCCGAGGTCGCGGCGCTCCTCGGTTCCGTGTTCGGCGACGACGAGCCCGCGGCCCCGCAACTTCCGCCCCCGCCCGAGGTCAAGCCGGTCGCGGGCCTGGACGCGGCGCACTCCCGGCTGCTCAGGGCATTGTCGGAGCACCCGACGCTGCCGAGGTCGGCCTGGGAGGACCTGGCCGCGACTCATCGTGTGCTGCCCGACGGTGCGCTCGACCGGCTCAACGAGGCCGCCTACGACGTGGCGGGCGAACCGGTGATCGAAGGAGAGGACCCATTGGAGATCAACCACGACGCGCTGGGAGCGATGCAGTGACCACGACAACCCGGATCCGCCCGCGCGAGCGGGACGCCCTGCTGCAGAGCCTGCGGGCCGGAGTCGTCCCCAGGGTCGGCCAGCACCATGTGCAGGTCGGCCGGGTGGCCGAGGTCCGCGCGATGCTGGCCGACATCGAGCGCGTCGCCGACGGCGGCTCGGCCATCCGGTTCGTCATCGGCGACTACGGCGCAGGCAAGACCTTCTTCCTGCATCTGGTCCGCTCCATCGCGATGGAGAAGCGCCTGGTGACGGCGCACGCAGACCTCAACCCCGACCGGCGGTTGCACGCGACCGGAGGGCAGGCCCGCAGCCTCTACGCCGAACTGATGCGCAACATGTCGACCCGTGCCAAGCCGGACGGCGGCGCGCTCCCCAGCATCGTCGAGCGGTTCGTGTCCACGGCCCTGACCGAGGCCGAGGAGACCGGCCGCGCCCCCGACCAGGTCATCCGGGCACGCCTGGCCCACCTGTCGGAGCTCACCGGAGGGTACGACTTCGCCGAGGTCGTCGGCGCCTACTGGCGCGGCCACGACGGCGGAGACGAGCACCTCAAGGCGGCCGCGGTGCGTTGGCTGCGCGGGGAGTTCGCGACGCGTACGGACGCCCGCGCCGCCCTCGGCGTCCGTACGATCATCGATGACGGCACGATGTACGACCACCTCAAGCTCATGAGCCGGTTCGTCCGCCTGGCCGGCTTCGACGGCCTGCTCATCTGCGCCGACGAGATGGTCAACCTCTACAAGCTCGGCTCGACCAGGGCGCGCAACGCCAACTACGAGCAGATCCTGCGCATCCTCAACGACACCCTGCAGGGCAGCACCGCGCACCTGGGCTTCCTTTTCGGCGGCACGCCGGAGTTCCTCAGCGACTCGCGGCGCGGGCTGTTCAGCTACCCGGCCCTCCAGTCCCGCCTGGCCGAGAACTCCTTCGCGGGCGAGGGCCTGGTGGACCTGTCGGGCCCCGTTCTGCGCCTCCAGGCGCTCACCCAGGAGGACTTCTACGTCCTGCTGACCAAGCTCCGTCACGTCTACGCCTCGGGTGACGAGAGCGCCTACCTCGTCCCGGACGAGGCGGTCATGGCCTTCATGCAGCACTGCTCCGAGAAGGTCGGAGACGCCTACTTCCGCACGCCCCGCACCACCATCAAGGCCTTCTGCGACCTGCTGTCCGTCCTGGACCAGAACCCGGGCGCGGACTGGCGGAACCTGATCGGGACCGTGACGCTCGCTCCGGAGCACAACCCCGACCTCGTACCGCTGGACGGGGAACACACCGCCGAGGACCGGGGACCGGCCACGTCACAGGGCGACGATGACGACTTCACGACCTTCCGGCTCTGAGCCGGCCTCGGGCTCCTTCGACCTGCTCCACCCCGGGGTCCAGCGCTGGATCTGGCAGAGGCAGTGGAGGGCGCTCCACGACGCGCAGGAGTCCGCGATCCCGGTGATCCTGGCCAGGGAGGAGGACGTCCTCATCTCCGCGGCCACCGCATCGGGGAAGACCGAGGCGGCCTTCCTGCCGATCTGCTCCGCGCTCGCCGACGGCCAGGCCGCGACCGGCTTCGGCGCGGTCTACATCGGCCCGCTCAAGGCGCTGATCAACGACCAGTTCGGCCGGCTCGAAGAGCTGTGCGGCCAACTCCAGATACCGGTGCACCGGTGGCACGGCGACGTCGACGCCTCCCGGAAGGCGCGTCTCGTCCGGCAGCCTTCGGGAATCCTGCTGATCACGCCGGAGTCGCTGGAGGCGCTGTTCGTCAACCGCGGTACCCGTATCGCCTCCCTGTTCCGGGGTGTCCGCCACATCGTGATCGACGAACTGCACTCGTTCATCGGGTCGGAACGCGGTGCCCAACTCCAGTCGCTGCTGCACAGGCTCGAACTCGCCGTCCGGCACCCGATCCCGCGCATCGGCCTGTCGGCGACGCTCGGCGACATGGGAACGGCGGCCGAGTTCCTGCGGCCGGGCGGCGGGGGGAACGTCCGCCTCATCAGCTCATCGTCCGACGCGCAGGAACTCCGCCTCCAGATCAAGGGCTACCTGGACGACGAGCCCCGCCGCAGCCGAGAGCAGGCACCGGAGGGCGAGCGGGCCGAGGACGTCATCGGGGGCGGAAGGCTCGCCATCGCCGACCATCTGTTCACGGCCCTGCGGGGATCCAACAACCTGGTCTTCGCGAACGCCCGGCAGAACGTCGAGCTCTTCACCGACCTGTTGGTCCGGCGTAGCGAGCGTGCCGGAGTGCCGAACGAGTTCGTGCCGCACCACGGCAGCCTTTCCAAGGAGATCCGGGAGGACACCGAGGCCCGGCTCAAGGAGAGCTCGCTTCCGGTCACCGCCATCTGTACCTCCACCCTGGAGATGGGCATCGACATCGGATCGATCGTGTCGGTGGCCCAGATCGGCGCGCCGCCCGGAGTCGCGGCGCTCCGCCAGCGCCTCGGCCGGGCGGGACGCCGCGGCGGTCCCGCGACTCTGCGGATGTACGTGGCCGAGCCCGAGATCACTTCCCAATCGGCACCGCAGGAGGAACTACGAACCCAGCTGGTCCAGATCATCGCGATCGTGAACCTGCTGCTCGACCGCTGGTACGAACCGCCCGAGACCGGCGGTCTTCATCTGTCCACGCTGGTGCAGCAGATCCTGTCGATGATCTCCCAGCACGGCGGCGTCACGCCCCATGACGCCTACCAGACCCTCTGCGCGCACGGCCCGTTCCGGCACGTCGATCCACGGCTCTTCAAGACCCTGCTGCGCGATCTCGGCGAGGCCGACCTGCTCCGCCAGGAAAGGGACGGCCTCCTGCTGCACGGTCAGGAAGGCGAGCGCATCGTCAACCACTACACCTTCTTCGCGGCGTTCGCCTCGCCCGAGGAGTACCGGCTGGTCACCGGTGGGCGGACCCTCGGCTCTCTGCCCATCACCTACCCGCTGGTCGAGGGCGACCTGATGATCTTTGCTGGACGGCGCTGGAAGATCATCGCTGTGGACCAGCGCAGCAAAGTCATCGAGCTGGCCGCAGCCGGTGGGGGAAACGCCCCACCGTTCTGGGGCGCTCCCGCGGACGTCCATGACCGGGTCAGGGCGGAGATGCGCCTGGTCTACGAGACCGAGAAGACGCCGGTCTACCTTGACGCCGGAGCGCAGCGACTGCTCACCGAAGGCCGCAACGCCTACCGGCGCCTGAGCCTGGCCGAGACCCCCATCGTCGGCTGGGGCAACGACACGCTGCTCATCCCACTGCGCGGCGACACGATCATGAGCACGCTGGCGCTGGCCCTGCATCAGCGCGGTATCTCGGTGGGCCACCAGGGAGCCGTCCTGACCTTGTCCGACACCTCGCCTCAGCACGCGATCGACGTTTTGGCGGACTTGGCGGACGGCCCGGCCCCTGAGGCAGAGGAACTGGCCGTCCTCGTCCCGGACAAAACCATCGAGAAGTACGACGACGTTCTCAGCGAGGAGCTGCGCACCACCGCCTATGCGGCGCGCAAGCTCGATGTGGCCACGACATGGGCCGCACTGCCGGACCTCGTCGCCGTCGCCCAAAGAGCCGCACCCGCCCATCGCTCGGTTCCGGCGCCTGCCGCGCGGATCCGCCACGAGATCGGTTCGATTCCCTACGCGGTCATCGACGTCGAGACCACCGGACTCGACCCGCTGCGAGACCGGATCGTCGAGATCGCGGTCCTTCGCCTCGGCGCCGACGGCGCGGTGGAGCGGTCGTACAAGACCGTCCTGCACAACGACTCAGGCCCGGGACCGACGCACATTCACGGGCTCACCGCCGGCGATCTGGCCGGCGCTCCGGCCTTCTCCGACGTCGCCGGAGACCTCGCCGAACTGATCGACGGCACCGTTCTCGTCGCGCACAATGCGCAGTTCGACTCCGCCATGCTGACCAACGAGTTCGCCCGCACCGGAGCCGCCCCGGACGACCTCCTCACCCTCTGCACGCTCGACCTCGCCAGGCGGTTCGGGCCCGGACAGAGATCTCTCGCGCTCGCCGACTGCGCGGCGGAAGAAGGCATCCCTCCAGGACGGGCGCACACCGCGAGTGACGACGCCCAGGTCACCGTGCAGCTCTTGCTCCGCTATCTCGACCGGGCCAGGCAGGCTGGCCACCGCTGGCTGGACGAAATCGGCGCCGTCGGGGGGCTGCCTACCAAGCGCTGGGCTCCCTGGGCGCCGAGCCGGCGGCATCGTGGACGCACGCACGTCCCGGCCGAGCCGCTGCGCCGAAGGCTGCCGATCCCCGTGCTGGGCTCCAGGCAGGAGACCGTCTACGCGGACCACGTCGCCCGTGCCGCGCTGACACCGGACACGTTCGCCCGGCAGATCCCGCTCCTCCGCGACACCGCGAGCAAGCTTGAACTGAGTTCAGGCGACCTGGCACGTATTCACCGGCATCTCGCAGAGGCATGGCGAGGGCTTCCGGGCGAGCAGTCGTTGCTCCACGGGCTCGACTGAGGAATAGCCGGCTTGGGAAAGGTGCGGCTGGTAGACCAGAGCCCCGGTCGTTACAAGCGACCGGGGCCCTGAACACCCTGCACCTCGCCCCTGAACGCGGTCATCGTTCAAAGGCCGGGATGACCGAAGCTCAAGGGTCTCCTGGCGGATCGTGATGAACCACGCCGAGGCATCTCTCCAGGTCGGCTCTTGGCACTCGGTACGTGCTGGCGATCCTGATCACACGGCAGGGGAATCTGTCCTCCTTGGCGAGCTTGTACGCGAGCGTCCGGCTGATGCCGAGCGCGCGGGCGGCCGTCTCGATGCCGACGACGCAGGGCAGGTCATCGAGTTCACGGGGGCTGAGGGGCGTCATGACTGGTGCCTCCTGGAAGTGTCGGGTGCGGAGGAGGAAGGCTGCTGGCCAGATTGGCGGGCTGTGATCCGGAGGGCGGTGGCCACGTCGAAGGGAAAGTCCTGCGCGGCCAGCAGTACCGCGTTGCGGAAGCCGTCCTCTCCGGACAGGGGTTGAGCGCTGGCCCGATTCGTGGAGACGAACGGTCGGCTGAGATGGACGTCGACCGGTAGCTCGCTGGATTCGATCAGGTTGCTGATGATCTGGTCGGCTTCCAGATCTCCCGCGCCGAGCCAGCCTGCGGTTCCGGCAATCGTGGTGAAGCCGCCGTCCGGGTCGAGGTCGATCTGCTCGGCGATCCATCCCAGGATCGAGGCGGGGTCGGGGTAGATGGCCCACGGTCCTTCGTGTGCTTGGACGAGGACCATGGGGACTTCGGTGGTGCGGCCTTGCTCGTCGACGAACGCCTTGCCGTCGACGTGGCCGAGATACACGCACATGTGCCGAGCCGCTGCGATCACCTCGGCGACGCCGGTCATGTCGGGGCGCTCCCACCAGGCGCCGCTCATGACCTCCTCCCCGATCGAGGAGAAGCGTCCTCGCCGGCGTCAGCCGGTCGTACCGGTAACGCTGCGCTCGGCGCGTTGCCGGGCGCGCTGCCCGGCGCCCTGCTGTCCAACAGAACCGTCTTCAAGAGTGCTGTCTCCTTGGGGCCGGTGAGGTCGGCGCAGCACATCGCGAACTGCGGCCCAGGAGTAGCGGAAGTCCTTGCCGGTCTTCAGCGCCGGTATCTGCCCCGCGTTGGCCATCCTGCGGACGGTCTGCGGCGACAGCCCCAACTTGACGGCGAGCTCCTTCGTGGTGAGCACATCCGGATCCCGCCCGCTCGGCTCGGCCATCTCCGCCCCTCCTCGATCCAGTGCGCTTCGCGCTGCCCTTGGACATGAAGACGCATGAAGCGCCTTGGCGTTGTTTGCGCTCTATACCCTCTCGCCTGACCCGCGACACCGCCATCTCCCGAGACGGCGTGTCCGCTACTCCTGTCTTGAGGGGGCTGTCAGCGCCGGCTGAGAGCATCCACGGTCGTGGAACGGGACGAGTTCTGGGCGTTGATCGAAGAGGCACGGATAACCGCGGACGGTGATGCCCATGAGCAGGTCGAGTTGCTTGTGGATCGGTTGCGGCGACTGTCGCCGGCGGAGATCCGCTTTTTCAGCCGGCAGTGGGACCTGGTGACTCACGAGGGGCACATCTGGGATCTGGTCGGGGCCGCATATGTTCTTGACGGGTACGTCTCCGACGACCACTTCGACTACTTCCGGCCCTGGCTGATGATGCACGGCCGGGACGTGTGGGAGGCAGCGGTCGCCGATGTAGAGAACCTCGCCGACGCGCCCCTGCGGTTCGTCAACGGCTGGCCACAGTTGGAAGACGCCCTGTACATGGACGTCCGCGCCTACGGGGAGGCCACCGGCCGGGGGGAGGACGCGTTCTACGAGGACATGACCGAGGACGACCGCGAGGAGCATCGGCGTCTGGCGTTGGCTCCGCTGCGCGGCGTGCCGCTGCCAGAGACCGACGAGGAGTGCGCGCGCTGCTGGCCGCGGCTGTGGGCCCGGTACGCCGCGCGTCCCGAACGGCTGGCCTTCATCCAGCGACTTGAGGAGGCCGTGAATCCTCATCAGCCGACGTGGTGACCGAGCATGATGTGCACCTTCCATGGACGTCCCGTAGCCGGTGACTCTGAGCACCTGGGCCGGCAGGGCACCCAAAGGCCGTTTCCCTATCGCTGCTTGCTGCAGCCGATCAGGGCCTCGGCTGTTGACCTTGGCGTGCGCCGGGGAGGTTTCGTCAGAAGCCGACGGCAGACTGTGCGTGTGAAAGCCTCCTCGTTCACCGAGTACGGAACCGCCCCTGCCTGGGTGAGGTCGATGGGCGGCCCGTTGGTCGTCGTTCCGGTCTCCGCACTGGCCGCATGGGGTGGCTGCACGATGGCGGGGATGATGATCGGTGATGGGGAGGTCGTGGACGACTACGACCGGGCTTGTGACGTGGAGAGTCTGGCCGGGGTGATTGCCGTGGACCAGAACGGTGCGCAGGCGCTGGTCCTGGCCGATGAGCCCGCCAAGAGCTGCTATCTGCCCGCGCACCGGGTCTTCCTGCGCTGGCTCGCCGCACGCTCCGAGACCGGTCTGATCGCGGCGGCCGAGGCCGTTCTGGCTGATCCCGCCACCGAGTGGGAGGAGTGCGGCACGTGGGAGACCGATGGTCCGGCGGTGCTCATGGACTCCGCTGAAGCGGGTGCCGACTTGAACGTGGAGTATCCCGGTGGCGGAATGCCCGACCAGGCACCGGTTCCGCTTCCTCCCGGACGCTGGACGGTCCGCAGCGTGCACACCGAGATCGACGACGTTCGGGTTGGTCTGGTCCAACTCCTGCCCACTGGCCGGTGACCGAGGGGACCTTGCTGTACGTGTTTCGACCCGAGAGGGCATGGGGGTGAATCGAGGAGGCCGGATAGAGGCACCGGCCGATATGGTAACTGAGTAAAAGCGCTACTTTCACGCGCTGTCCTGTTGCTCACGTTTCTGAATACTCAGGCTGGCGTATCACCTAGGTGTCGACTCTTGGGTTCTCTTATGACAGCGTTGTTCGGCAGCGATCTATTTCCTCGGTCACCTTCTCCATGAACCAGCGCATGATCTCGTACGGGACGACATGCTGCTCGTCATCGCTGTGGATGTGGACGGTCGGCTCCAGAGCCGGATCTTCGTCAGGTATCACCGCCACGATGAAAGGTACTCCGGGTAGGTGGGTCCTGGCGTTTGGGAGGCTGGCCCACTCCGCCGGGGCGGGCACGGCCTTGCTCAACTCTACGTACCAGGCGTTGTCAGGTAAGGCGTAGTGGTACTGGATGACGTAGTGGCGGCCTGCGTGTTCTCGCATACTGCAGATTGGCACGGCTAGCTGGTCGGAGTCACTTGGATATCTGGTTGAACCGGTGGCCCGCCGGTCGGAATCCCCAGCGCACACCTGTGGCCAGCGGCTGGGCGGCTCTGTGGGTAGCTGCTCAGGTTTCCCATCCAATTTTTCGTTCCGGATGATGCTTCTTAGTGCCGTGTGATGTCGTCTCAAGTGAAGCGGTTTAATTAGGTGCAGTTTGCTCCCGGATCGCGGCGTTTAAAGGTGCTTGCCATGGCCTTCGGCAGCGAGCAATAGTCGTCCATTAGAAAACTCTGGACCCGGCGGGGTCCAGAGAGGCTTCTCCTCTACCGAGGCGAAGCGGACCGGGCGCGGTCGGAGATCGGGGGACTCGATGTGCGGTACGGCGGAAGAGCCGGGCCAAGAGCGGCGGGTGCCGTTGCGAAGGCGCCGACGGAGCAAGGGGCGGCGAAGGAACGCGGTGCAGCTCTGGCTGAGCGACGAGGAGCTCGCCGAGGTCGCAGGCCGGGCGAGGGAGGCTCGCATGGCGGTCGGTGCCTTCGCCGCCGAATGTCTCCTGGCCGCGTTACGGGAAGCTCCGCCACCGGGCTCCCTCGTCCCGCATGACGTCCTGGTCGCGCTGAACCGCGCGGTCGAACAGGTGCGCCGTATCGGCAACAACTACAACCAGGCCGTCACCAAACTGCACGTCACCGGCCAGCGAACCGACGACCTCCTCCCGTACGGACGGGAAATGGCCCGGACGTTCCGCCGCCTGGAGGAACTCGCGGAATCCGTCAGCGCCCACATCCACGGCGCCCGCAGATGATCGGGAAGGTGACGCGCGGCACCAAGGTCGCAGGGCTCCTCTACTACCTGTACGGCCCGGGAAAGGCCAACGAGCACCGCGACCCGCACCTGATCGCCGGCTGGCGCGACCCGGCCGAACTGGAACCGCCGCTGCGTCCGAACGGCACCCGCGACTTCCGCTACCTCGGCGGCCTGCTCGACCGGACGGTCACCGCGCTCGGCCCGCACAACCACGTCAAGCCAGTCTGGCAGTGCTCGATCCGCGCGGCGCCGGACGACCCGATCCTGACGGACGCCCAGTGGGCAGACATCGCCCACCGGGTGATGGACCGTGTCGGCCTCGCCCCGGCCGGGGACGACGAGGCGGTCCGCTGGATCGCGGTCCGCCACGCGGCCGACCACATCCACCTCGTGGCCACCCTCGCCCGCCAGGACGGCACCCGCCCGGAGATTTGGAACGACTTCTACAAGGTCGCGGACGCCTGCCGGACGATCGAACGCCACTACGGCCTGCGGGCCGCCCCGCCCTGCGACCGGACGGCCGCCCGCCCACCGGGCCGCGCCGAGACCGAGAAGGCCCGTCGCCATCGACGGGACGAGGCCCCGCGCACCACACTCAGGCGCCACGTCTCCACCGCTGCGGCCGGCGCCCGCAGCGAGGCCGAGTTCTTCGACCGCCTGGCGGCCGGAGGAGTGCGGGTCCGCAAGCGGTTCAGCGACCGCCGACCGGACGAGGCCACCGGCTACGCGGTCGCCCTCCTGGACGACGCGACCGCCTCCGGAGAACCGGTCTGGTACGGCGGTGGAAAGCTCGCCGCCGACCTCTCACTCCCCAGGCTCCGCGCACGCTGGTCCAAGCCGTCCGAGGCCGGCGGGCCGGTGTCCGGCCGCTGGCTCTCCGCCCGAACCGCCCGAGCCGCGCTCCGGCAGTCGGTCGCGGACGCGGCGGATCGCTCGCGGAACGAGACCGAGTTCTTCACCCGCCTGGAGGAAGCGGGCCTCCGCGTTCGCAAGCGGTTCAGCGAACTCCACCCGGGCGAGATCACCGGCTACGCCGTCACCCTCCCCGAGTACACCGGCTCGGACGGAGCCCCTCTCTGGCACAGCGGAGGCAGCCTTTCGGACCGGCTCACCCTTCCACGCCTACGGCAACGCTGGCAGACCCCGGAGGCTCCCGCAGACGACCGGCTGACCCTCACCTTCGAAGAACGCCAAGCTCTCTACGACGACGCGGCACGGGCCGCCGCCCATGCCACCGAACACATCCGGCGGTACGGAAGATTCGACCCCGCCCGCGCCGCCGACGCAGCTTGGGCGACTTCCGACGTCCTCCACTCCGCCGCGAGATCCCTCGGCAATCGAGAACTGAGCCGAGCTGCCGATGCCTATGACCGCGCCGCCCGCGAACCCTTCGCCAGAATCCCCACCCCGACCCCGGCGGGCGACGCCCTCCGTACCATTGCGAGGGTCTTCGCCCTCGTCCCGGGCGAAGCGGCCAGGGACGGTCGCACCCTGCTGCTGTTCATCGCGAACCTCGTAACGCTGATCGAGGCCGTCGCGGAACTCCGCGACATCCAGCGTCGACCGGTCCAGGTGGGCGCGGCTGCGACGGCAAGAGGACGTGTGTCCGGCCGGAACACTGCGCTGGAGACCCGCCAAGAGCAGCCAGCCGATCGTGACGGTGAGCTGAATGAGATCGCCCGGTTCATCAGCTCCGAGTTTCCGACTCCGATCTTCGAAGCTACCCAGAAACCGACGGCCGGTTCTTCGGAAAGGGACGCCACAAGCCCGGTACGACGACACCCTCGCGGCCCTCAACGCTGACCCACGCATCCATCGTTTACACGTCCATGAGGGACCTCACGGGCCTTCAGAGGATGGGTGGCGTCTATAACTTGGCGGCCGACAGCACACCGGACATCGGTGCTATGGCCGAGCTTGCCTGTGAAGTTCTTGTGACGGTGAGGGAAGAGGGGGACGGGCAACGGGCTTTTCGGTGAGTTGGTCTCGCGTCCGGAGGACGCTGCTCCTGGTGGCGTTGATGAACTCGAGCCGGGCGCTCTCCATCTCGTTCCTCGCCTGTCCCCAGGCTGTCTCATCCGCTCTTTCGCCATGGTCGATCTGTGCGCGACGGGTCCAGAAGATCTCGTCCATCCTGTAGGCGGCTGCGATGACCTCCGAAGTGCCGACAAGCCATATCAGGGCCAGTGCTTCATTCCACGCGGTCCAGTCGACCTCCTCGCCGTGCTTCCACCGTCTGCGCAAGGCGAGCTGGCATCTCGTTGACTCTACGATGATCGCTTTGCATGCATCGATCTGTCTGTCCCTGGACCAGTGTCGACGCTGTGCCCGGGTGGAGAGCACCGCTCCCGTTGCCACACCCAAGAGGGTGGCGGTCGCACCTCCGGCGCTGGACACCACGACCTCCCACGGGAACGGCATCGCCCCTCCTCATCAGCGTCCTCGCTAAGACTCACCGAGGCGGTAGTGGCCGTCTAGGTCAAGAGACGCAGTCCTGACGAGGAAGAGACGGAACCCGAGGACCAAGACGGCCGCCAGGACGGTCAGCTGCGGAACTCGGTTGGCGGCGAGATGTCGTTGACGATCAACTCGGTCATCTTGAGCAGACGGCGGAAGCAGGTGAAGGCGTCGGAGAAGGGCGAGGGATATCCGAGCCGCACCAGGTGCCTGCGGAGTTCGGGCAGGCAGCTCAGGAGAATGTCGGCGTGACCCGGACCTGCGGTGCCGCCGTTGCGAATGTAAGTCGAGATGCAGCCTGCGAGCGTCACGTCCAGGTAGACCAGGTCGCCCTTGTCCGCGGGCGGTGTCTCCGGGAAGGGGAGCTCGGCGTGTTCGGCCCACAGGAGGCCGACCGCGTGGAACGTCGCCTGATGGCTCTCAGGCCCAGGCCACCTGTAGCCGTGCAGGTATCGGGTCTCTGCGGCGGACGAGGTGCGCCGGGGACACCGCTTCTCTTCCCGGCGCCGGTCGGCGAAGGCCCGCATCTCGGTGAGCCAGGCGGTCCGGCTCAGCTCCAGCATGTCCAGGGCTCGTAGCAGCGCATTCTCGTCCTTCCGCAGGGCGCCGGTGGTGCTCAGATACGACCAGGTCGCGTTGAACCCGATCGGACAGTAGTGGCCGACGGCACATCTCAGAGCGGTGTATCGCTGGCCGTAGGGAAGGCCGCGATCACGCACCCGCCTCGCATAGGTGCCGAAACTCACGAGGTGATCGCCTCCCGGACGTCGAGTGCGCTGGGGCCTCGTCACAGGGTTCCGGTTGTGGGCCAGTGGGACCAGTGAGTATTTGGGCGGCAGGGTGGGGCGATACCTGGTGGTGTCGCCGGTGGCGAGGACTCCGGCGATCTGGCGGTAGGCCTCGCTGTCGCTCGGGGACTCGTCGGGCAGCAGCGGGTGCCGCCATTCGTTGAGGCACAGCATTTGGGGCAGGTCGGCGGGGATACGGGCACGCAGTTCGGTCTCGTCGGCGAGGAGCAGGTTGCGGTGGGCGGGGACGAGCATGCGGTAGACGTCCTGAAGAGGGGTGCCGGTGCTGCGTCGAGGTGTATGGGGCGGCCGCGGATCAGCAGGGGGACGCCGCCGACGTACCTCTCGCCTTGTTCGTCGACGAGTTGATCGTGCTTGTCGAGGCGCTCTAGGAAGTCGCCGTGGTCGAAGCCGGGGTTTCGGCTCGTGAGGCGGTCGCCGAAGAAGCGCAGGACGTCGTAGAGGTTCCATCCTCTGGGGTTGTAACCGACCAGTTCGACGACGAGCGTCCAGCGCGTCTCGTCGCGGAAACGGTGGCGGGCAACTGGTGGCTTCATCGCGTGAATTCAGGCAGGTCAAGCTTCGTGCTGATCACATTGGAGCCGGGGCTGACCGCTGCGCGATATGCGGATGGAGCACCCTGGCAGGTGTCACCACTGAGGCAAGATTTGGGTGACTTTCTGGAGGAACCTTCAGGTCGTCATCTATCTTGCCAAGGTGTCGTCGGACTCAAGCAAAATCGCGGGGACAGCTGTACAGCTGATCATGACCACTCTCCCGCCCGACGACGCGGGTGCGAGAACAGCGGACCTTTACGACTGGCAGGCCTCCATGGCCGCCGCGGACGGACTTGAGCTCTATCGGACTGCACTTAAAGGGGATGAGAATCTGACCGATAGAGAGGCATGCCGGATCCTGTGTGAGTATCACGAGGACTGGGTGGCGATCCGTGGCAATGATGCTGAACTGGTGTCGGCCAAGCACAAGGAGCCGTCGTTCGGCGCCTACACCACGATCAACCAGCTGCGTGGTGACGGCGGGCTGGGCCATCTGTTTTCACGCTGGCTGGCGTTAGGGGAGAAGCCAAAATGTCGGCTCGTGACAACAGCCGGCTTGGCTGCTGGCGCACCTCAGGAGCTAGATAAGGCGATCGTCATCCTGAGAAGCCAGCGACTTGACAGCAAGCCACTCGTTGTCGCTGGTTCCCCCGGCAAGGCGGTCTCTGAGTTTGCCAGGACTCTCCTGAGTAATCCAGACAGTCTGCCTGCTCAGTGGAAATCGACCGGTAGCGGCCGAAAGTCCAGCCCGACTGTTGAGCAGCGCGAACAAGTTGCGCGATTCCTCTCGGCGCTCACATTACAGTGCGGACGCCCTGGCAGAGCGCATATCGAATATGCGGCACCTGGCATGTACGCCAAGCCGGTCCTCACCCAGCTTGGCTACCCCAACACACCCCCGGAGGCGGTCTGGGAGGCGGTTCTTGGAATCGTCAGAAGCCGCATGCGCGCTGCCGGACCACGGCCTGAGGGCGGGCTTCAGCCGGTGCTAGCTCACACCTCGACGACGGCGCTAGAGACTGTCGAGCCCGAAGATCATCTCGCTGCCAGGATCGTTACGCTTGGCGACATCGATGTTGCAGTGAAAACCGCCATCGCCCTTCCAGGTGGCTTCATGCCGCTCCCGATGCTCATCCGAACCAGCCGTCTTGCCGTCAAGATGGCTGCCGGTCATTGTGGGGATAACAGCATCGAACGTGCTGAGCAGCTGAAACTGGACTTTCAGAACTACTGGCGCGCACGAGCCAGTGGCGATCCAGCTGCTGGCTTGGAGAAGGAGCGACTCATGCGTGCCCTCCACCGGCTCAGTGATCAGGCCGCTGCTGTCACGGAGACTCATGATCATCCCTGGGGAGCTGACTTCTGGACCGAGGTTCAGACCCGGATCGAGGTCATGCTTGCTAGCGAGAACCGAGACGATCTTGATCTTGATCTCCTGCTCGGGGGGATCTGTGAACTCGCTAGCCGTTGCAAGGTGTGGTTCAGCAGGGGTTTCGACGTTGAAGCGGCGATCGCGCAAGCACGGGCCCGACAAAGGGCAGCGTCATGAGCATCACACCTGATCCTGAGGAACTCGCCCTTCTACGGGAGGACCTTGCTTATCACCAGGCAAGGGTGCTCCTGTTGGTGGAAGCCGTAGCCCGTACGGCGGGGCACGCTGGCAAGCTCGATGGATTGACCAAGCTAGCCAAGCTCGACTTTCTCGTTCGCTATCCGGCGCTGGCGCCGGCCGTATTAGATCGTCTCGATCCCAACGATTGTCGCCTGCACCTGTCGGAGGAGGACATTGCCGTGCCCACCGACGTCGAAGCCCCTATGACCCGTTACAGATATGGTCCATGGGACGATCGGTACTATCCCGTGATCGGCGCGCTGACTGGGCGCGGACTATTGCGCTACGTGCGAGGGCGCCGCGGCAGCGTTGCACTGGCGCCAACGCCCGCTGGACGTAAGCTTGCCCAGGCCATGACAGCCACCCCGGAATGGGCGGAAACTACGGATCGTTGCGTCGCAATCGCCGAGGCCGCCTCAGGCATGACGGGCAGCGCCCTCAAAGACCTGATCTATGAGCGGTTGGCCGATCTTATGGACCGTCCCCATCGACAGGTGATCCAGTGACTGTCCGATTCAGAATCGACACTGTTGCCCTCGCTACCACCGAGGGCGAAGTGCATTACGCTTTCCCGTCAGATCTCACCGTGCTTGCAGGGAAGACAGGCGTCGGCAAGACCACGTTGCTTGAGTTGATCAAGTTCGGCTTTGGCGGAAACGCCGCCTTAGCCGACGTAGCACGCAACCACGTCCACGAGGTCACGCTCGAGGTCGCCATTGGCGACTCTCGCCTGCAGATATCCCGCAGCCTAGGAACTGCTAAGAGCAAGAAGGTTCGCGTTACTGACCTCACTGCCCGGGAGCGGCTTCCAGATCACCATATCGATGCCACCCAACCTAGCCTCAGCACGCTCTTGATGACCGCGCTCGGCCTCCCTGACGATCTCAAGGCGGCGGTCACGACCAAGGGCAGTACTAACGCTGGAAACCGCATCACCTTCGCCGATATCTTCTCTTACCTCTACGTACCTCAATCGGCTATCAATCGGGAAATTGCCCGCAGTGGAGAGGGTTACTACCAGCCCAAGCGCAAGGCGGTATTTGAGCTATTGTTTGGGCTGACGAATCCTGACATCATGAAACTCCGGTCGGAGGTCAATACCCTCAATGGCGAGATCGCTGAGGCTGAGAAAGAGCATCAGACCGTCCTGACCTTCTTGGAGGACAGTAACACTACCGCTCGCTTGGACGCGCAGAACGCTCTCGACGCCGCTGCGGCGGCGCAGGCAGCTGCCGAAGCGGAGCAGATGGCCCTCAGGAACGCAATCGACCCCATCACCGACCGCGAGACGCAGGTCCTACGGGACATGCTCAACGACGCAGAGTACGGACTGGCCGAGGCGCGCGCTCTTGTCACTCACCTCACCCGACAAGTCGGCGAATACACTGCGGAACGGCGCCGAGTGCAAACTGATCTGACCAGACTCCAACGAATGCACGATGCGGGTGAGCGCCTAGCCGATATCGAGTTCGTTGTTTGCCCGCGCTGCATGCAGTCGCTTTCCAACCGAAGCGTTCCCGACACTAGCTGTCGGGTCTGTTTGCAGCCAGACCCAGTTCAACCCAGCACCCCTGAGCAGGGTGGACGCTATGAGATCCTCCAACTGACCGATCAACTCACTGAGATGCATGACCACCTCGAGGCGATCGCAACCCAGCTGGAAGCAGCCCGGCAGGCCGAAGTGGACCGAACGCAACTGGTCGATGCCTTGACCGCAAAAATCGACGCCCGGGTGGCTGAACGTCTCACGCCCAGGCTCCAGGCCTTCAGTGACGCAGCTGACCGTCTAGCAGCCGCGCGAACGCAACAAGAGCACCTGGAGCAAGTTCTACGGCAATGGGATCGAGCCGACGACCTTGGCTTGGTCGTCCAACGACTCCAAGGCGAAAAGGATCGCATCCTGGCAGAGATTCAAGAGGCCCAAGAGGCTCTTGACGCTAGAAAACGCGATATCCTCGACGCTCTCAACGACGAGTTCCAGCGAGCCGCCTCAGAGTTGGGCATCCCTGGCGTTCAGCAAGCCACCATTAACCGCGACAGCTACCTCCCTATGCTCAACGGCCAGAAGTATTCCACCTTCAGTGGCCCCGGCGGCGGAATCATCACGGCAACGCAAGTCGCCTACTGGACATCCCTGCTTAACGTCGCTCTCCGAGACCGACAGACCCGTTACCCGGCATTCCTGCTAATTGACACGCCGCGGCTAGCCCTCCAAGCAGAGAGCTTGGCTGCAGCGCTTTATCGACGGATCGTAGGTCAGGCCGACGCCAACCCTGGACGTATTCAGCTGATCATCGCAGACAACGAACTCCCTGCCGCTTACAGAAGCCACTACCAAGAGGTCCACTTTACTTATGAGGACCCGACTATTCCGACCATCCCCCACCCTGGACCCAAGGCCGTGCAGAAACTTGCTGGCTCCACCGCAGGAACCGAGGGAAGGGAGACAGCCATTTGATCCACCTGGCTATAGCCAACAAACCCGGCTCCACTGAGGTGTTTCATTCTCAGTTTTGTATGATGGTGCAGGACAAGGATCGCCTGGACGGTGGCGGTGGTTCGGCCGGGTGAGTAGTGGGCTGTCGAAGGACGTGCTGGTGCTGAACGAGGTGGCGTCTTGTTCGCCAGCGACGCGGATGCGGACGTGGTGCCGGTCGAGCAGCTTCTTGCGTTTGCCGCAGCTACGGCGTTTGAACGAGGGGCCGATGGCGCAGTAGCTCTTGTTGCGTAGCAGGCGATGGCCCGGCTGGTGAGTGCGTTGACGATGCCACGAGCGCGGGCGGCGGTCAGGCCATGAACCGAGCTGGGCATCGCTGGTGAAGTCCAGATCAGTCGGCTGTCAACCTAAGCACCATCTCAGGTGCGGGAAAGAGCGCGCAGGAGCCGCCGGGAACCTGCTCGCCGTGCGCGGCGCAAAACGTCCGGTACAGCTTCTTGGCCTATGCGGCCCGGATCACCTGACGGATGATCGCGGTGCCGAGGGCGTCCCAGAGGTTCGGGTTGCGGAAGCGGGAGACCGGCCCGAGCTCGGCCAGGGCACCGCCGAGGGCGGGGACGTCGAACGGCAGGATGACATCGAGCACCAGCTCGGACCCAGCCGGGCGCAGCGGCCGTACCTCTGGCCCGTCCGGGCGGACGGTCACCAGCCACCGGCCGCCGTCGGGCATCTCGAGGGCCCCGACGGTGCCGTCCGGTGTGGCGTGCCAGGCAGCCTGCTCGGTCATCGTGAAGGCCGGTCGCGCCATGTCTCCCGCTCTCGTCGTGACTTCCGCGAACCCCGCATCATCCCATCAGTCACCTCCCTCAACTGGGAGTTCGCACCAGACGACCTTTCCGTTGCCAGTAGGGAAGTAGTAGTTCCACTGCCGGGACAGGCAGCCGACCAGGAAGAGACCCCGGCCGCCCTCGACGTCCGGGCCGGACTCCTTGATGACCGGCGGCTCCG
The DNA here is from genome assembly GCF_003289645.1 of Actinomadura craniellae. Classification (GTDB taxonomy): domain Bacteria; phylum Actinomycetota; class Actinomycetes; order Streptosporangiales; family Streptosporangiaceae; genus Actinomadura_D; species Actinomadura_D craniellae. The sequence goes on from NZ_QLYX01000027.1 coordinate 40,043, forward strand.
GGTTGGCGTCCCACACCTCGATCAGCAGCAGCCGGCGGTCTGAGGCGAGCCGCAGGCCGATCTCGGCTGTTCCGGCGAGCGCCGCGTAACCGTCCCGCTCGACGTCGACTCCGGAGGCCCGGTAGGCGTTGGTGACCAGTTCGGAGACCAGCAGCTCGACCGTCTCGATCGCGCCTCGCAGCCGCCACCGCTCCAGTAGGTCGGCCGCGTGCCTGCGCGCCCGTCGGGCCGCGCTGGGCAGGCAGGCGAACTCCGTCGCGTCCCGCAGCGGCCACTCCTGTGCCTCTGGCATCCCGATCGTCTCCATCCTCGCTACGGGGGGCGAACGGACGTGATATGCCGGTGAAGCTCACGTTTCGTATCCGAACGCCAACGTTGTAGTAACCACGGAACCGCCCCGGCGTCCGCGGGACCAGAGCACGAATACGGCAGCGGTGCGGCACATCTGGCGCATCCGGTGCCTTGACCAGGCAGGACGAGCAGGGAAACGTCGTCATCGGACGGCCACGACCGAGAAAGGCCGAAGCATGGCGCTCAAGCGGCAACGCCTCGCGGAACGACGGCGCGCGGTCGGCCACAGCCAGGAACGGCTCGCCGAGATCCTCGGCATCGAGCGGTCCACCGTCGGGCGCTGGGAGCGCGCCGAGACCGACCCGCTGCCGTACCTGCGGCCACGGCTAGCCCGCGCGCTCAAGGTCTCACCGGACGAGTTGGCCGAAATGCTCGACGAGGTCCAGTCCGCCGAGCCGCAGCGCAACGAGCGGCTGGACCGCGTCCTGAGCAACCCGACCAGCGTCGACCTGGTCACCACCGCCTACCTGCGCCAGCGGGTGCAAGCCCTGATCGAGGAGTACGACCGCGTTCCATCGGCTCTGCTCCTGGCCGCCGCCGGGCAGTGCCATGGACAGGTCGCCTACCTGCGGCAGAACGCCCCTAGCGGACGGGTCCGCCGGGAATTGTTCGCTGTCGAGGCCGAGTCCGCGACGCTGATGGGCCAGCTCGTCTGGGACGCCTCGCAGCGCCGGGACAACACGACCACGCTGGCCTACTTCGACGCCGCCATCACCGCGGCCCGCCAGGTGCGCGACGACTTCGCCGAGGCGCACGCCCAACTGCGCAAGAGCTACGTCGCCCTCTACGGGCTGCGGAATCCGAAGGACGGGCTCTTGCTGGCCAAGGCCGCAGCTCGTACGGCCAAGGGCACCAGCCCGGCCCTGGTCGGGATCGCCCTCATGCACGTCGGTGAGGCCCACGCGATGCTCCGCGAGACCCGAAGCTGCGAGAAGGCGCTGGGAACCGCTCAGGTCCAGTTCGGCAGGAGCGAGGGAACGGACCCGGCGAGCGGGTTCTTCACACCCGCCGACCACGATCGGATAACCGGCTCCTGCCACCTCTTCCTGGGCGAACTAGCTGTTCTGTCCTGACAGGTTGGTGACGCGGCTGGCGGGTGGTTGGCCGTCCAGGGCGGTGTGGCCGCGGTGGTGGTTGTAGGTGTGGAGCCAGGTGGGGAGTGCTTGGCGGCGTTGGGTTTCTGAGGT
>NZ_QLYX01000028.1 GCF_003289645.1 Actinomadura craniellae
CCACCTTCCTCGTCCAGCACTGGCTGGGCGCCGAAGGCATGCCACGCCGCTACGCCGACTACGCCAACGAATTCACCGCACTCAACGCCATCTCCAGCGCCGGCGCCTTCCTCCTAGGCGTATCGACGCTGTTCTTCCTTTACAACGTGTACGCCGCCCTCCGGCACGCCCCGCAGGTCGCCGCGGACGACCCCTGGGGGTACGGCAACTCGCTGGAGTGGGCGACCTCCTGCCCACCGCCCCGGCACAACTTCACCGCGATCCCACGGATCAGATCGGAACGGCCCGCCTTCGACCTGCACCACCCCCCGAGCGGGGCCAGGGAGGTGGCGGGCGGTCAGCGCTGAGAACGCATCCGCCGGACCGCGAACTGCGCGGTGCGGAGGGCACCGGACGGCGAGAACCGCATGGCGCGCCAGGCGGCCCGGCCCGAGGCCGGAGCGACGATCAGCGCCTGGTTCTTCTCGATGCCCCGCATGATGTCGTGGGCGAGTTTCTCCGGGGTGTAGAGCCTGGGCTGTGCCTTCTTGATCTCGCTCCGGCCGTCGCCGCTCATCGACGTTTCGGGCAGGCCGGGATTGATGTGGGTGAGCAGCGGGGTGTCGACGAACCCGGGGCACACCACGCTGACCTTGACGCCCCGTTCGGCGGCTTCCGCACGCAACCCGAGGGACAGCCCGACCACTGCGTGCTTGGTGGCGGTGTACGGGATGCCCATCGGCATCGGGACCAGGCCGGCCAGCGACGCGGTGTTGACGATGTGCCCGGACCCCTGTTCGAGCATGATCGGGTATGCCGCGTGCACGCCGTGGACGACGCCCTTGAGGTTGATGTCGATGGCCCGGTTCCAGTGGTCGAGCGTCATCTCTTCAGCCAGGCCGCCGATGGAGATGCCGGCGTTGTTGAAGACCAGGTCGAGCCGGCCGTGCTCGTCCCTGACATCGCGGTAGAGGGCGAGCACGGCGTCGGCGTCGGAGACGTCGAGGGCGGCGGAGGCGGCTTTGCCGCGGCCCAGGGTGTTGAGCTTGTCGGCGACCGCTCCTGCGCCGGTGACGTTGACATCGGTGACGATCACCGTGTCACCGCGGTTCACCAGCGCGGTGGCGACGGCCCGGCCGATCCCGGAGGCGCCTCCGGTGACGATCGAAATGCCCATGTCCGCTCCGCTCGTAGATCGCTATTGGATGAGATGTCGAATTCTATGGGGCGCATGTCGGGCAGCGCGGTGTCAGGCCGCGGGGAGGGCCCGGCGCGACCGCTGTACCGGCTCGTCCCAGATGCCGAAGGCCCGCCACAGGACCCGGCTGGCGGGGGTGAGCAGGCCGAGTTCGGCCGCCAGATCGCGGATTTTCGCGACGCAGTTCCGGATCTCCTCCTGGGCCGCGTCGTTCTTGTACGCCTCGCGGACCACGTCCCGGGGAATACCGAAGTGGCGCACCATCGGGCCGGGCGGGGAGAGCATGATCCGGGCCATCAGGCCGATGATCACGGGAGTGGCCAGGCCGAGCATGCGGCGGCGGACCGGATGGATCCGGGGTACCCGGTTCCTGAGGTAGTGCCGGGCGAAGGAGATGTGCCGGGCCTCCTCCGCGACGTGGATCCGCATGATCTTCTCTTCGAGCGGATGCGTGATGTGGCCGTCCTTGAGGGCTTTGCGCTGGACGTAGTCGATCGGGTCCTCGCCGCCGAGCACGAAGATGAAGAACAGCTCGGTGGACAGCCGGGGGATCAGGGGCGCGAGCTGCGCGGTGGCGTCCAGCGACTTGGGCATGCCCCGGATCGGCATCCCGGTGCGGTTGACGAACTCCTGGAACATCATCCCGTGGTGACATTCCTCGGTCGTCTCGTGGTAGACGTACCGGAACTCGGGGCGGCCGTTGGGCAGCCGGTAGGCGTAGGTCAGCAGGCCGCGCTTGAGCAGGTTCTCGAACTGCAGGCCGATCTTCATGGCGGTGGCGACCCGCCACAGCCCGATCCGCGCCTGGACGTCCTCGGGCTGGGACCGGTACCAGGTGGTGGAGCCCAGCCGGTCGGTCTCCGGCAGGATCCAGCGGGGGTCGGTGGGGTCGACCTGGAACTCCGGGTCGCCCCAGGGGATGTCGGCGTACGCCTCCCAGTGCTTGTCCACCGAGGCCTTGTTCAGCCGGTCGATGACACCCAGGTAGGACGCCCGGTCGGTGAGCTTCTCGCGGATTTCCTCGTCGAGACCGGTCGGGGACTCGTTCATGGGTCAACTCCCAGGGGATCGGGGGGAGGCCGGAGGGATCAGGACGGCGGCGATGCTCTTGATCTGGGTGATCACGGCCCGCTGGTGGCCGTGCTCGTCACCGTCGAGCGAGTTCTGCAGGGACAGGCCGACGAACAGCGCGAACATGCTGCGCAGCATGGTTTCTTCCAACTCGTCGGGTAGTGCGGCGTCGGGAAAGAGCCGCCGGAAGGTGTCCTGGATGACCTCGAGGACGCGCTGGTTGAGGTCGATGCAGACAGGTCGTAGCTCGTTGTCGGTACGCGCGGCCATGGCCAGCTCCATCAGGGCGAGCGCGGGTGGCTGGCGGACCACGTTCCAGAACAGGTCGAGGGCGCCCTCGACGTTGCGGCGCTGGGCGGGCAGCACGGCGAAGGCCTGCTCGAAGGCCAGCCGCTGGCGTTCCAGCATGTGCTCCATCGCGGCCGTGACCAGCTCCATCTTGGTCGGATAGTGGTGCTGCTGGGCTCCTCGGGAGACGCCGGCCCGGCGGGCGACTTCGGTGGTGGAGGTACCGGCCCAGCCGAGGTCCACCAGGCATTGCATGGTCGCGTCGAGCAGCCGTGTCCGGGTGCGGGCCCGGCGTTCTTCCTGGGTGCCGGACCTGGGGGGGCGTCGGTGCCTGTTCACGACCACGCCGCCACGGTATGTCCGGACATACATGCAATCAAGCCTGCTTGTATGTTGCCCTCATCACTATTGGACATCTTGTCTACGAGGGCCGGGGCGGAGGGCCGTCGGACGCCGCGGTTAGGGTGGCTCCATGCAGGTCATCCAGTCCGCCAAGCTCGCCAACGTCTGCTACGACATTCGCGGTCCCGTGCTCAAACGGGCCAAGCAGATGGAGGCCGAGGGGCACCGCATCTACAAGCTGCACATCGGCAACCCCGCCCCGTTCGGATTCGACGCGCCGCACGGGATCCTGCAGGACATGATCCGGAACCTGCCCGATGCGCACGGGTACAGCGACTCCAAGGGCATCCTGACCGCCCGGCGGGCCATCGTGCAGCACTACCAGGACTGCGGGCTGGGCGGGATCGACGTCGAGGACGTCTACCTGGGCAACGGCGTCTCCGAGCTGATCGTGATGACCCTCCAGGCGCTGCTCGACGACGGCGACGAGGTGCTCATCCCGGCGCCAGACTACCCGCTGTGGACGGCGGCGACGTCCCTGGGCGGCGGTACTCCCGTGCACTACCTGTGCGACGAGGAGGCCGACTGGGCGCCCGACGTGGCGGACGTCGAGTCGAAGATCACCGCGCGGACGAAGGCGCTGGTGATCATCAATCCGAACAACCCGACGGGCGCCGTCTACCCGCCCGAGGTGCTGCGGCAGCTCACCGAGGTGGCCCGCCGGCACGGGCTGCTGATCTTCGCCGACGAGATCTACGACCGGGTGCTGTACGACGGCATCACGCACACCTCGATCGCGACCCTCGCGCCCGACCTGCTCTGCCTCACCTTCGGCGGGCTGTCCAAGAACTACCGGGTGGCCGGGTTCCGGTCCGGCTGGGTGGTGCTGTCGGGGCCCAAGGAGCACGCCGAGTCCTACATCGAAGGGCTGGAGATACTGGCCAACATGCGGCTGTGCCCCAACGTGCCCGCGCAGCACGCGATCCAGGCGGCGCTCGGCGGCCACCAGTCGATCGACGAGCTGGTGCTGCCCACCGGCCGGCTCGGCGAGCAGCGCGACCGCGCCTGGAAACTGCTGAACGACCTGCCCGGGGTGAGCTGCGTCCGGCCCAAAGGCGCGCTGTACGTGTTCCCGAGGCTGGACCCCGAGGTCCACCCGATCGAGGACGACATGCAGTTCGCCCTCGAACTGCTGGAGCAGCAGAAGCTGCTGGTGGTGCAGGGCACGGGGTTCAACTGGCCGCGCACCGACCACTTCCGGGTGGTCACCTTGCAGCACGCTGACGAGCTGGAGGAGGCCATCGCGCGGATCGGTGACTTCCTGCTCGCCCGCCGTCGCGGCTGAGCCCGCTCAGGAGTCGATGCGGCGCAGCGCGGCCCGGACGACCGCGGGGTCGGTGGTGGTCCAGAACGGTGGCAGCGATTCGCGCAGGAAACTCCCGTACCGGGCGGTGACCAGCCGGGGGTCCAGCACGGCCACCACGCCCCGGTCGTCCATGGCGCGCAGCAACCGGCCCGCCCCCTGCGCGAGGAGCAGCGCGGCGTGGGTGGCGGCCACCGCCATGAACCCGTTGCCGCCGTGTGCCGCCACCGCCCGGGTGCGGGCGGAGGAGACGGGGTCGTCCGGGCGGGGGAACGGAATCCGGTCCATGATCACCAGTTGCAGTGACGGGCCCGGCACGTCCACCCCCTGCCACAGCGACAGGGTGCCGAACAGGCAGGTGCGCTCCTCCTCGGCGAACCGTTTGATCAGCAGCGGGGTGGCGTCGTCGCCCTGGCACAGCAGCGGGTGGCCGAGCCGTTCGGCCAGCTCGTCGGCGGCCTGCCGGGCGGCCCGCATCGAGGAGAACAGGCCGAGGGTCCGCCCGCCCGCCGCCTCGACCAGTTCGGCGATCTCGGTCAGGTAGGACTCGGCGAGGCCGTCCCGGCCGGGCTGCGGCAGGTGCTTGGCGACGTAGAGGATGCCCGCCTTCGGGTGGTCGAACGGTGAGCCCGCGTCCAGCCCCGACCAGGCGATCTCGTCGGACTTCTCGGCCGGTCGCTCCAGGGGCGGCAGCCCCCACTGCCGGGCCAGCGGCTCGAACGAGCCGCCCAGGGTCAGCGTCGCGGAGGTCAGGACCGCGGTGCGGGTTTCGAACAGGGTGGAGCGCAGCAGCCCGCCCACCCCGACCGGCGCGACCCGCAGCGCCGGGGGCCGCCTGGGCCGGTCGGGCTGGACGAACGGCCGGTCGAGCCAGACCACGTCGGTGCGGGCGGCGATCTCGGCTTCGAACGCCTCCAGCAGCCGGGCGCAGGTGTCGTGCAGGTCTTCCAGCGCCGACCGGGCCGCCCGGCGGATCGCCATCTGGGCCGGATCGACGTCCTTTTTGTCGGGACCGAGTGCGGTGATACAGCCGTGCGTGGCGTCACGGACCGCGGCGATCGAGTTGCCGAGGGCGGGCGACAGCACGTCCATCCGGCCGGGCGGATGCTCTTCGAGCATCAGGACGAGCCCTTCGCCCGCCTCCTTCAGCCGGTCGGCGACGCCGTCCTCCACCAGCCGCCCGCAGCGCCTGGCCGCGGCCTCCACGACGGGGCCGCTCACCTCGGCGGTGGCCGCCGAGGTGACCCGGTCGACGAGCTCGTGCGCCTCGTCGACGATCACCACGTCGTGCTCGGGCAGCACCTGGAACTCCTCCAGGGCGTCGATCGCCAGCAGCGCGTGGTTGGTGACCACGATGTGCGCGTCGCCGGCCTCGGCCCGGGCCAGCTCGGCGAAGCACTCGGTGCCGTACGGGCAGCGCTGGGCGCCCAGGCACTCCTTGGCGGTCACCGCCACCTGCCGCCACGCCTGCTCGCTCACCCCGGGCACCAGCTCGTCGCGGTCGCCGGTCGTGGTCTCCTCGGCCCACTCGTTCAGCCGCTTGACCTGGCGGCCCAGCGACGACAGCAGCTGCGGGTCGAACAGGCCGGCCCCGTCCTCGGGGTCGTCGGGGGCGCCGGCCTGCATCCGGTGCCGGCACAGGTAGTTGCGGCGGCCCTTGAGGATCGCGAACCGCAGCTCCTGTTCGAGCAGCGGTTCGAGGGCGGTGGCCAGCCGGGGCAGGTCGCGGTCGATGAGCTGGCGCTGCAACGCGATCGTCGCGGTCGACACCACGACGGTGGACCCGGTGGCGACCGCATGCCGGATCGCCGGGACGAGGTAGGCCAGCGACTTGCCGGTCCCGGTGCCCGCCTGGGCGGCCAGGTGCTCACCGGAGGCGACGGCGTGCCCGACGGCCTCGGCCATCTTCACCTGCCCCGGGCGTTCGGTTCCGCCGACGGCCTGCACGGCGGCGGCCAGCAGAGCGGTGAGGTCAGGGGTCTTGGTGGCTGAGGCGCTCAGCGGGACAGCGGTGGGCACGGTACGGCACGCTACCCCGCCGCACCGACCTTCCGCGCCCGTCTCGGGGTGCTCTAGGCTGCGGCGACCAGCACAGATCAGGGAGTCACATGGTGCGCTTCGCCCCCCTTGCCCGGTTGCCTCGTCCCGCCCGGTGGGCCGTGCGGGTGCTGGCGGCGCTGCTGGCCCTGGTGCTGGTGGCCGCGCTGTACGCGACGTGGACGGTCCGCCGGTCCTTCCCGGAACTGGGCGGCCGGGCCACGGTGCCGGGGCTGAGCGGGGACGTCACCGTCCACCGCGACAAGTGGGGCGTGCCGCACCTGTACGCCGACGACGGCGCCGACCTGGTGCGTGCCCAGGGCTACGTGCACGCCCAGGACCGGTTCTGGGAGATGGACCTGCGCCGGCACATCACCACGGGCCGGCTGTCGGAGCTGTTCGGCGAGACGGCCCTGGAGACCGACAAGGTGGTGCGCACGCTCGGCTGGCGGCGGGTGGCCGAGCAGGAGCTCGCGCTGATCGCCCCGCAGACCCGGGCCTACCTGGACGCCTACGCCCAGGGCGTCAACGCCTGGCTGCGCGCGCACGGGAACACCGCGACGCAGAGCCTGGAGTACTCCGTGCTCGGCCTGCAGCGCCCCGGCTACCAGCCCGCTCCCTGGACGCCCGCCGACTCCCTGGCCTGGCTGAAGGCGATGGCCTGGGACCTGCGCTCCAACCTGGAGGACGAGCTGTCCCGCGGCCTGGCCGCCACCAAGGTGCCCAGGGAACGCGTCGACCAGCTCTTCCCCGGCTACGACTTCGACCGCTTCCCCACCATCGTCCCCGGCGGCCCCGCCGCGGGCGGCGACCCGGCCGCGCCCGCCGCCACGGGCCCGGCGACGGCCCTCACCCGGGTCCGGGCGGCGATCAGGGCGATGCCGACCATGCTGGGCAACGGCGCTCCCGGGCTCGGCTCCAACTCCTGGGTGGTCTCCGGCAGCCGCACCACCACCGGCCGGCCGCTGCTCGCCAACGACCCGCACCTGGCGCCGCAGATACCGTCGATCTGGTACCAGGCGGGGCTGCACTGCCGGAAGATCACGGCGGGCTGCCCGTTCGACGTCACCGGGTTCACCTTCTCCGGCGTGCCCGGGGTGGTGATCGGCCACAACGACCGGATCGCCTGGGGGTTCACCAACCTGGCCCCCGACGTGAGCGACCTGTTCCTGGAGCGGGTGAACGGCGGCACCTACGAGTACCGGGGCAAGCAGGAGCCGCTGCAGGTGAGGACCGAGCGGATCGAGGTCGCCGGCGGCCGGCCGGTGACGCTGACCGTGCGCTCCACCCGGCACGGCCCGCTGATCTCCGATGTGATGGACGACGCCCGCACCGCCGGGCGGGGTGCCGCGGTCGCGCTGCGCTGGACCGCGCTCGACCCGGGCCGCACCGCCGACGCCATCGTGAAGCTGAACACCGCCCGGGACTGGACGTCCTTCCGGGAGGCGGCGAAGTCGTTCGAGGTGCCCGCGCAGAACCTGGTCTACGCCGACGTGGACGGCAACATCGGCTACCAGGCGCCCGGCCGGATCCCGGTGCGCCGCAAGGGTGACGGGACCTGGCCGGTACCCGGCTGGACGGGCGAGCACGAATGGACCGGCGACGTACCGTTCGACGAGCTGCCCACCGCCTACAACCCCGCGGCCGGCTACATCGTCACCGCCAACAACGCGGCTGCCGGGCCGAAGGCCCGGCAGCTCACGAAGGACTGGGCCTACGGCTACCGGGCGGCGCGGATCGACGAGCTGCTCAAGGGCCCGGCGAAGCTCGACCTCGCCGCGATGTCGCGCATCCAGTCCGACACGCGCAACGGGTTCGCGCCGGTGCTCGTGCCGCACCTGCGCCGGGTCGGCGGGTCCGGAACGGACCTCCTGGCCGGCTGGGACTTCACCCAGCCGGCCGGCTCGGCGCCGGCCGCCTACTACAACGCGGTCTGGCGGCGGCTGCTGCTGGCCACGTTCAACGACGAGCTGCCCGACGGTGCCCGGCCGGACGGCAACGACCGCTGGTTCGAGGTCGTGCGCGCCCTGCTCGACCGGCCCGCCGACCCCTGGTGGGACGACGTGCGCACGCCGGGGGTCAAGGAGACCCGCGACGACATGCTCCGCCGGGCCGTCCGGGAGGGGTACGCCGAGGTGCGCGACCGGCTGGGCGACGACCCGGGCGAGTGGCGGTGGGGCGACCTGCACACGCTGAAGCTCAGCAACGACACCTTCGGCAGCTCGGGCATCGCGCCCGTCGAGTGGCTGTTCAACCGGGGGCCGCTGCGGGTCGGCGGTGGCTTCGCGATCGTGGACGCCACCGCCTGGGACGCGCAGAGCGGCTACGAGGTGACCGCGGTGCCGTCGATGCGGATGGTCGTCGATTTGGCCGACTTCGACCGGTCCCGCTGGATCAACCTGACCGGGGCCTCGGGGCACGCCTTCCACGCCAACTACTGGGATCAGGCCGTGCTGTGGGCCCGGGGCGAGACCATCCCGATGCGTTCGCGCCCGGCCGCCGTCCGCGCCGCCGCCACCCACACCCTCACCCTGACCGCCCGCTGACCCGGACCGCGGGGGCGGCTCGGATTCTGGACGGTCGTCCACAGTTCCTACGCCTGCTGTGGCGGGGCGGGCGCGGCTGCCAGGGTCGAGAGCATGGCCGACAACACGACCGGGGGCCGCCGGGCACCGCTGGTGATCCGCTCGCCCCACGACGCCGTTTCCGCCGTCCCCTACCTGCTGGGCTTCCACCCCGACCAGAGCCTGGTGGCCATCGGCACGCACGGGCCGCACGGCACATGCGCGCTCCGGCTCGACTTACCCGAGCCCGATGCCGCCGCGGCGGCCGGCCGGCAGGTGGCCGGGTTACTGGCGCGGCACCGCTTTCCCCGGGCGCTGCTGATCGGCTACGGGCCGGTCCGGCAGGTGACCCCGGTGATCGACGCGGTCGGCGTCGCGCTTGCCGGCGAAGGCGTCGAGGTCTGTGAGCTGCTGCGGGTCGAGGGCGGCCGCTGGTGGTCCTATCTCTGCACCGACCTGGGCTGCTGCCCGCCGGAGGGCACGCCGTTCGACGTGTCGACGAGCGTCGTCGCGGCGCAGGCGACCTGGGCTGGGCATGTGGCGCTGGCCGATCGGGCCGAACTGGTCCGCTCGGTGGCGCCGGTCGGTGGGGTCGCCCGTGCGGCGATGCGCCGGGCCACCGGGCGGGCCGAGGCCCGGCTGGCCGGCTGGGCGGGCGGTGCCCTGGCCGTGCGGGCCCGGCTCGAAGGTGAAGGGCTGCCGGTGGTGCGCGAGCTGTCCGGACGGGCCCGGGCCGGTGGTGATCCGCCCGACGATGACGAGGTCGCCTGGCTGGGGCTGCTGCTGACCAGCGTGCGGCTGCGCGACGAGCTGTGGGTGCGCATCGACGAGGAGCATCTCGACGCCCACATCGCGTTCTGGCGGTACGTGCTGTGCCGGGTCGAGGAACGGTACGCGGCGGCCCCGGCCTCCCTGCTGGCGTACGCGGCCTACACGGCCGGCGATGGCGGGCTGGCCAACGTGGCGCTCGACCGGGCGTTCGGCGCGGACCCGGGGTACTCGATGGCGAAGCTGCTGCGTGAGGTCATGCGCTGCGGGCTGCCGCCCTCGGACGCCCGGCTCCGCATGACCCCCGAGGATCTGGCCGATGCCCACCTCCCCCACCCCTGACGGGTCCGCTCTCCCGGCCGGGCGCGGACCGGCCGGGAGAGCAGGGTCAGGAGACGGCCTCGCCGGGGGAGCCGGGGTCGAGGCGGCGACCGCGGTGGCGTTCGTTGTAGGCGCGCATGCGCGGCGGGTAGCCCACGATCTGCACGTCGTAGACCGGCAGGCCGAGGTCGCGGGCCACCTTGGCGATGACCTTGGGCGAGCCCACCCGCCGGCGGGTCCACTCGCCGTCGTCGGCGACGGCGACGGCGGTGGTGTCGGTGGCGAAGGTCTCCGGCTCGACGTAGAACTCCACGCCGGGGCGGCTGCGCGCGAAGGCGATCAGAGCCTCGACATCGGCGTCGGTCGCTTCACGGTCGAACGTGGAAATCCTGGAGCCGCGCGATTTGCGAATTCCGAAACGGTCCCGAAACCTCATCCGGCCTGCCCGTCGTCTGCCCGTCATCCGATCCGCGACCGCCTGACTCCGGCGCTTCGCCGGCTCCGGGCTGTGCGGTATGTCGATAACGAGCACCGGGATACGGGGGTTCCCGACATACTTACGTCAGTGCTGTGGCGGGTTGTCCTAACCGCCCTACACTTGCCGGGATCGTTGATGATTGTCGCCGTATCGCGGCCGTTCGGTGCTGTGCTTCATGCTGTTCGGCGGGCTATCCAGTGGGGGCGCGAAGGTGTCGGAGATGACGGAGGCGGTCATCGGGGCCGTGAACCGCAACCGGGCCATGGTGGCGGTGGCGCTGCTGGTCTGCGTGTGGTTGACCGTCATGCAACCCGATCCGGAGGTCCCCGCGACCGCCCATGCCGCCGCCCCCACGACTCCGGCGAAGCGGCCGCAGGCGGGTGCGACCAGCCCGTCCCCGAAGCCCAAGACGGGGCTCGTGCCCGTGGTGGCACCACCGCGGCGGAACATCGACTGCACGGTTGTCAAGTGCATCGCCCTGACCTTCGACGACGGGCCGATGCCGGGAACGGCCAAGCTGCTGAACACCCTGGCCGCGCACAAGGCGCGCGCCACCTTCTTCGTGGTCGGCGTCAACGTCGCCGCCTACCCGGATCTGGTCCGCCGGGCCGTTGCAGAGGGCCACGAGATCGGCAATCACAGCTGGTCCCACGCCGACCTCGGCAGATCCTCCAAGGGCAAGGTCAGATCGGAGATCGGCCGCACCCAGGACGCGGTGCGCCGGGCGATCGGCCGCCCGCCGGACCTGTTCCGGCCGCCCTACGGGTCGACCGACGGGCAGGTCGCCGCCATCGCCCGGCAGAACGGGCTGCCTCAGATCATCTGGTCGGTCGACACCTTCGACTGGCGCGACCGCAACAGCCGGGTGGTGGAGCGCCGCGCCGTGCGCGAGGCCCATCGGGGCGCGATCATCCTCATGCACGACATCCACCGCACCTCGGTCTCCGCCGTGCCGCACATCCTGGAGGCGCTGGCCCGGAAGGGCTACGTGTTCGTCACCGTCTCGGAGCTGTACTCCGGCCAGACGCTCAGCCCGGGCACCAAGTACCGCCACCGCTGCCCACCGCCCCCACCGCCTCCGCCCGCGGTCCCGGCTGCGCCCACCGTCACGCCCTCGGTGGCACCGTCGCCGGGTACGCCCTCGGTCACACCTCCGGGCGCCGCCGGCACGCCGTCCGCACCCGCCGGGGTGCTGGCGGCGCCCTCCGCCGCGCCTCCTTCGGCACCGCCGTCCTCGCCTCCCGTGGAGCAGCCGCCCGCCGATGCCGAGGAGTGCGAGGGTTAGCTGTTCTGTCCTGACAGGTTGGTGACGCGGCTGGCGGGTGGTTGGCCGTCCAGGGCGGTGTGGCCGCGGTGGTGGTTGTAGGTGTGGAGCCAGGTGGGGAGTGCTTGGCGGCGTTGGGTTTCTGAGGT
>NZ_QLYX01000029.1 GCF_003289645.1 Actinomadura craniellae
CTAGGGCAGAGGGCGTGATGGTGGCCAGGGCGGTGGTGAAGTCCTCGGCATCACGGCCGATGACCACGGCCCGGTGATCGAAGGTGGCGCGGGTGGTGACCAGCGACGCCCCAATGTCGTCAGGGGTCAGGTCGCGATGGGCGGTAACGAACTCGCGAAGCCGCCGCGCCTGATCGGCCAACGCCGCGCTGGTCTTAGCCGAAACCACCCAGGGCACCCAAGCCTCACCAGCAAGCAGAACGTTAGCGACAGGCTCCACGAACCGCGCGCTCTCCCGCGCCCCCTCATCACGCCGCGCTTCCCGCTCCGACCCGGGCTCCCCCTCCGACCGGGTCTGCTCCTCGGCCCGGGTCTTCCCTTCGGCCCGGGACTGACCATCAGATTGGGTCTGCTCCTCGGCCCGGGTCTTCCCTTCGGCCCGGGACTGACCATCAGATTGGGTCTGCTCCTCGGCCCGGGTCTTCCCTTCGGCCCGGGACTGACCATCAGATTGGGTCTGCTCCTCGGCCCGGGTCTTCCCTTCGGCCCGGGACTGACCATCAGATTGGGTCTGCTCCTCGGCCCGGGTCTTCCCTTCGGCCCGGGACTGACCATCAGATTGGGTCTGCTCCTCGGCCCGGGTCTTCCCTTCGGCCCGGGACTGACCATCAGATTGGGTCTGCTCCTCGGCCCGGGTCTTCCCTTCGGCCCGGGATCGGCCCTCAGAGAGGGACCGTCCATGAGCCACGGTCTGCCCGTCCTCCGGCGCCTTCTTACCGGTCGGGGTCCCCTCGTCCTGACCGGTCGGGGTCCCCTCGTCCTGACCGGTTGGGGTCCCCTCGTCGGGCCGGGCTTCCCCCTCGGGCCGGGACTGCCCGTCGGGGAGGTGCTGCTCATGGGTGGTGGCCTGCCTGCCGACGGTGGCTTTGCCGCCCGACTGGGGCCGGCCGTTGGGCGAGGCGGAGGTCTCGGGTGGGCTTTGGAGGATGAGGTGGGCGTTGGTGCCGCTGATGCCGAAGGAGGAGATGGCGGTGCGGCGGGTGGGTTCGTCATGCGGCCATGGGGTGGGCCGGGTGAGCAACTCGATGTTGCCGCTGTCCCAGTCGGCGTGCGGAGTCGGCTCGTCGATGTGGAGGCTGGCGGGCAACTGGCCGTGATGCATGGCGGTGGTCATTTTGATGACGCTGGCGATGCCCGCGGCCGCCTGGGTGTGGCCGATGTTGGATTTGATCGACCCCAGGTAGAGCGGCCGGTCGGTGGGCCGGTGTTGCCCGTAGGTGGCCAGCAGGGCGTGGGCTTCGATGGGGTCGCCCAGGCGTGTGCCGGTGCCGTGTGCTTCGACCGCGTCGATTTGTTCGGGGGTGAGGTGGGCGTTGGCGAGTGCTTGGCGGATGACGCGTTCTTGGGCGGGGCCGTTGGGGGCGGTGAGTCCGTTGCTGGCGCCGTCTTGGTTGACCGCCGACCCGGCGATCACGGCCAGGATGGGGTGGTTGTGGCGTTGGGCGTCCGACAGGCGTTCTAGGACGATGATGCCGGCGCCTTCGCTCCATCCGGTGCCGTCCGCGGCGGCGGCGAACGACTTGCAGCGCCCGTCGGGGGCCAGGCCGCGTTGGCGGCTGAACTCGATGAACACATTCGGGGTGGACATCACCGTCACACCCCCCGCCAACGCCAACTCACACTCACCATTACGCAGCGCTTGGGCGGCCAGGTGGATGGCGACCAGCGACGAGGAACAGGCGGTGTCGATGGTGACAGCCGGCCCTTCCAACCCCAAGGTGTAGGCGATCCGACCCGAGGCGACACTGCTGGTGCTACCGGTGAGCAGATGCCCCTCGAACCCCTCAGGGATGGACCGCAACCGAGCGGCGTAATCGCTGTAGATGACCCCGGCGAACACCCCGGTCGGTGTACCGCGCAATGCCTCCGGGGTGATCCCCGCCCGCTCGATCGCTTCCCAGCTGGTTTCCAGCAGTAGCCTCTGTTGCGGATCGATCGCGGCTGCTTCCCGGGGCGAGATACCGAAGAACTCAGCGTCGAAATGGTCGGCGTCGTACAGAAACCCGCCCGCCCGCGTGTAGCACTTACCGGCCTGATCCGGATCTGGGTCATACAGCTCTTCCACCGGCCACCCCCGGTTGGCCGGGAACTCACCCATCGCGTCCCGGCCGGCGCGGACCAGCTCCCACAACTCCTCCGGCGAAGTCACCCCACCAGGGAAACGACACGCCATGCCCACCACGGCCACCGGCTCATCAGTCCCGGACTCGGCTTCGAGCAAACGCTGACGGGTCTGACGCAGTTCCGAGAGTGCGCGCCGGAGATAATCCCGGAGCTTGTCCTCGTTGCTCATTCGACTCCAGTCCTTAATGGCACCGTGGGTTCTGATCCGGGCACCGGCACGCGCACACGAGTGCCAGGGGAAAGGGCCGCTCTCAGGCTTGGCCGATACGGACGCGGGTCCCTGTGGGCGGTTGCTTCTCTTTCGTCACTCTTCGGCGGCAGCGATGGCCGCGTCGACCTCTGCCCGACGTTGCGCGAGTTCCTGCTCGTGCTTGGCGGCGTCGTACCGTTCGGCGATCTCTTCGTCCTGGTCCATCAGCTCGCCGAGGTCGGCCTTGGCCGCGTCTAGGACGCCCATGTCCTCGTACGCCCGCTGTACGCGCTCTCCCCAGAGCCCGATATCGCGGACGCAGGGAACGACCCGGGTGAACAGCCGGGCCTGGTAGTTCTTCGAGATCTGCGAGTTGTTGGCGTACTCCATGCATTCGTCGACCGGGAGCCCGACGGTTTCAAAGACCTCCTGGCCGCGGAACCGGTCGCGCATCAGGTAGCAGCCCTCGACGATGAACTCTTCGCGTTCCAGTTTCTCGGCCGTCGAGAGTTCGGCGTAGTACTCCTTGAGCGCCAGCCTGCCGAAGGCCACATGCCGCGCCTCGTCCTGCATGACGTACGCGAGGAGTTGCCGCACCAACTCGTTCGAGGACATGTCCCGGTACACGCCGAAGCCGGCCAGGGCCAGCCCCTCGATGAGCACCTGCATTCCGAGGTAGGGCATGTCCCACCGGGAGTCCCGCAGCGCCTCCTCCAACAACTGCGCCAGGCTCGGGTTGATCGGGTAATACATCCCGATCTTCTCCTGGATGAAGCGGTTGTAGAGCTCGACATGGCGGGCTTCGTCCATCACCTGTGTGGCGGCGTAGAACTTCGAGTCCAGGTCCGGTGCCGACTCCACGATCCGGGCGGCGACAGTGAGCGCGCCCTGCTCGCCGTGCAAGAACTGGCTGAACAGCCACGAACCATGGTGCCGGGTGAACTCGTCCCTTTTCTTCTGCGGTAGTTTTTCCCATATGTCGGAGCCGGTGAGCGGATTGAACCTGTCAGGCCTGCCCGAGGGATTTCGTGGGTCGACTTCGAGTTCCCAGTCGATTCTCTTCTGGGAGTCCCATTGCTTGTCCTTCCCCTTTTGATAGAGGGAGAGTAGGCGTTCGCGCCCTTCGTCGTACTCCCAGGTGAATCGGGCCGCTCCGGTTGCGGGGACATCCCAGGTTTCGGGCTCGACGGGACTGGTATAGCGATCGAACATGCTCATGCTGCGCTCTTTCGGCGTGGGTCTCCGAAGTGGGGCAACGGCCGAGAGACCTGGTGGAATGACTTGGCCTAGTCCGCTCAACCCCGCCATGGTCGCCCGGCGGCCTAACGGCGTGCTTATCCCGGTCTAAAGGGAGCGGCCGGATCGTCCGCCGATCCCGGTGTCCGCATGGCCGGACGTATGGGCCTGGACCTCGCAGAACGTCCCGCCGGCCGGTGCTCAGCTCGGCAGGCGCGCCCCACGCTTTAGATGGAGCGAAGGCTCCCGTTAGCCGTACCGGTGATCGTGGGCGGGCGGGAGTATAAGGAGAGAACGTTGAATAATGGTAGCGAATCAGGTCAGTTCATGGACGAGTCGCGGGCCACGGATGGCGCGGAAAGTCAGTGGATAGCCGTGGTCGGCATATCCTGTCGCCTCCCCAAGGCTCCCGATCCGGAGACGTTCTGGCAGAACCTTCGCGCCGGTGTCAGCGCGATCACCGAGGTGCCCGCCGACCGCTGGGCCGCTGATTCGCTGTACGACGAGAATCCGGCAGCACCGGGAAAGGTCACCACCCGGTACGGCGGGTTCATCGAGAACATCGACGGGTTCGACGCCGGCTTCTTCGATATCGCTCCCCGTGAGGCTGTGGCGATGGACCCGCAGCAGCGGCTGATGCTGGAATTGAGCTGGGAGGCCTTGGAAGACGCCGCGATCGTTCCGTCCACACTGAAAGATAGCCGCACCGGCGTTTTCATGGGAGCGATCTGGGATGACTACGCCATGCTGCTCTACGGGCAGGGCGCTGAGGCGATCACCCAGCACAACCTGACCGGACTGCATCGCAGCATCATCGCCAATCGGGTGTCGTACACCCTGGGCCTGCACGGACCGAGCATGACCGTGGACGCGGCGCAGTCCTCCTCGCTGGTCGCGGTGCACCTGGCCTGTGAGAGCCTGCGCAGGGACGAGTCCACCCTCGCCATCGTCGGCGGAGTGAACCTCAACATCGTTCCGGAAAGCACCGTTTCCATGGCCAAATTCGGGGGACTTTCTCCCGACGGGCGGTGCTTCACTTTCGATTCCCGGGCCAACGGTTACGTACGCGGGGAAGGTGGCGCCGTCGTCGTACTCAAGCCGTTTCAGAGCGCATTGGCCGACGGCGACCGGATTTACTGTGTGATCCGCGGCAGCGCCGTGAACAACGACGGTGCGACGAGTGGTCTGACCGTGCCGAGTGCCACGGCTCAACAGGACGTCATCCGCCGGGCTTATGAGCGGGCGGGGGTACGGCCCGCCGACGTCCAGTACGTGGAACTGCACGGTTCCGGTACCAAGGTCGGCGACCCGATCGAGGCGGCGGCACTCGGGGAGGCACTGGGTGCCGCGCAGGCATCCGACCGACCACTGCTGGTCGGTTCGGCTAAGACGAACGTGGGTCACCTGGAGGGCGCCGCGGGAATCGTCGGCCTGCTCAAGACCGTGCTGAGCATCAGCCACCGGGAACTCCCGCCAAGTCTCAACTTCGAGAACCCGAGCCCGCAAATCCCTCTGGACGACTTGAACCTCCGGGTCCTGCGATCACTCAGCGACTGGCCGAGGCCGCACGATCGGCTGTTCGCCGGCGTCAGTTCGTTCGGCATGGGCGGAACGAACTGCCATGTGGTGCTGTCAGACCACCAACCCGATGGCCGCACGCAGGACGCCGACGTACCCGATGACCAGGCCACCGGGGGAGCGGTGGCGTGGGTGTTGTCGGCGAGGTCGGGTGCGGGGTTGGTGGAGTTGGCGGGTCGGTTGGCGGGGTGGGTGGGTGAGCGGCCGGGGGTGTCGGTGTATGGGGTGGGTCGGTCGTTGGTGGTGGGGCGGTCGGTGTTGTTTGCGCATCGTGCGGTGGTGGTGGGTGTGGGTCGGGGTGAGTTGCTGGAGGGGTTGCGGGATTTGGCGGCGGGTCGGCCGTCCGCGGCGGTCATCACCGGCACCGCCACCGGCACCGCCACCGGCACCGGCACCATAGCCACCGCCACCGGCACCGTTACCGGCGCCGGCACCACTGCTGGCACTGGCACTGCTGCTGGCACTGGCGCCGTTAACGGCGCGGTCGCTGGTGGGACCGCCGCCGAGGCTACTGGTGGGGCTGCTGGTGGGACTGCGGCTGGCGAGGTCACTGCTCCCGGGACCGCTCCCGGGACCGCTGCCGGAACTAGTGCCGGGACCGCTGATGGGTCTGGTTCCGAGGCTGGTTCAGGGGCTGGGGCCGCTGGTGGGCCTGGTTCCGGGACCGCTGCCAGGGCCGGTGCCGGGACGGCTGCCGGGGCTGGGGCTGGGGCCGCTGGTAGGACCGGGACCGCTGCCGGGGCCGGGGCCGCTGCCGGGGCTAGGGCTGGGGCCGGGGCCGCTGCCGGGGCCGGGGTTGGGGGTGGTGGTGTGGTGTTTGTGTTTCCTGGGCAGGGGGCGCAGTGGCCGGGAATGGCGGCGGGGTTGCTGGAATCCTTCCCGGTATTCGCCGAGCAGATCCAGGCATGCGCGCAGGAACTGGACCCACTGACCGGATGGTCCCTCCTGGACGTCCTGCAACAACACCCCGCAGCACCAGACCTAGAACGCGTCGAGGTCGTCCAACCCACACTGTTCGCGATGACCGTCTCACTAGCCCGACTCTGGCAATCCCACGGAGTACAACCCGCCGCAGTCGTCGGCCACTCCCAAGGCGAAATCGCCGCCGCCTACATCGCCGGCGCCCTCACCCTCCCCGACGCCGCCCACATCATCGCCCTACGCTCCCAAGCCCTCACCACCCTGGCCGGCACCGGCGCCATGGCCGCCATCCCCCTCCCCGCCGACCACACCCGCACCCTCCTCACCGGCCCCTACCACCACCTCACCATCGCCACCATCAACGGCCCCAACACCACCGTCATCTCCGGCGACCCCCCCACCATCAACGCCTTCCTCCACCACTGCACCCACCACAACATCGACGCCCGCCAAATCCCCGTCGACTACGCCTCCCACTCCCCCCACATCCAACCCCTACGCAACCAACTCCTCACCAACCTCGCCCACATCCAACCCACCACCCCCACCATCCCCTTCTACTCCGCCCTCACCACCCAACCCATCACCGGCCCCCACCTGGACGCCGACTACTGGTACCGCAACCTCCGACACCCCGTCCACTTCCACCACACCACCCAAACCCTCCTCAACCACCACCACCACCTCTTCATCGAAACCAGCCCCCACCCCATCCTCACCACACCCATCAACGACACCATCCACACCCACACCACCCACCCCAACCACACCACCCACACACCCACCCACCAACAACCCACCCACCAACAACCCACCGCCATCGGCACACTCCGCCGCAACCACCCCCCAACAACCACCCTCCTCACCGCACTCGCCACCGCCCACACCCACACCACCCCCATCAACTGGACCACCCTCTACCCCACCCCCACACCACCCCAACCCCTCCCCACCTACCCCTTCCAACGACAGCGCTACTGGCCGGACGTGGTTCGCCGACAGGTCGAAGCGCCGGTCACCCCGTCGACGTCGATCGAGGTCACCGAGAGCGAAGACCACGCGCCGACAGCGCCCAATGGCCTGACCCCCCTGGCGCAACGGCTGGCCGGCCTGCCTGAAGCCGATCAGCATGCGGCAGCGGTCGATCTGGTGTGCGCGCACGCTGCGGTCGTACTGGGCCATAACAGTGCTCAAGTCATTGATACGGGCCTGGCGTTCAAGCAGCTCGGCTTCGATTCACTCACCTCTGTGGAGCTCCGGGAACGGCTCAACGCGGCCACCGGCCTCCGGCTGCCGACCACCTCGCTTTTCGACCACCCCACCCCGGACGCCCTGGCGCGGGTGGTGCGCGCGGAGCTGACCGGAAGTCGGGTCCAAGCCGCGACGCCGACCACCACGGGTCTGGTCGATGAGCCGGTGGCGGTGGTGGGGATGGCGTGTCGTTTTCCTGGTGGGGTGGCTTCGCCGGAGGAGTTGTGGGAGCTGGTCCGTGCCGGGCGGGACGCGATGGGTGAGTTCCCGGTCAACCGGGGGTGGCCGGTGGAGGAGCTGTATGACCCGGATCCGGAACGGGCGGGCACCTGCTACACGCGGGCGGGCGGGTTCCTCTACGACGCCGACCATTTCGACGCCGAGTTCTTCGGCATCTCGCCCCGGGAAGCAGCCGCAATCGACCCGCAACAGCGACTACTGCTGGAAACCAGCTGGGAAGCGATCGAACGCGCGGGGATCACCCCGGAGGCGTTGCGCGGTACACCGACCGGGGTGTTCACGGGGGTCATGTACAGCGATTACGCGTCTCGGTTGCGGTCGGTTCCGGCCGGGTACGAGGGACAGCTGCTCACCGGCGCCTCCGCCAGTGTCGCCTCGGGTCGGATCGCCTACACCTTGGGGTTGGAAGGGCCGGCTGTCACCATCGACACGGCCTGTTCCTCGTCGCTGGTCGCCATCCACCTGGCCGCCCAAGCGCTGCGCAGCGGTGAGTGTGAGTTGGCGTTGGCGGGGGGTGTGACGGTGATGTCCACACCCACCGTCTTCGTGGAGTTCAGCCGCCAACGCGGCTTGGCCCCCGACGGGCGCTGCAAGTCGTTCGCCGCCGCCGCGGACGGCACCGGATGGAGCGAAGGCGCCGGCATCATCGTCCTAGAACGCCTGTCGGACGCCCAACGCCACAACCACCCCATCCTCGCCATCATCGCCGGATCCGCCGTCAACCAAGACGGCGCCAGCAACGGACTCACCGCCCCCAACGGCCCCGCCCAAGAACGCGTCATCCGCCAGGCGCTGGCCAACGCGGGCCTCACCCCCGACCAGGTCGACGCGGTCGAAGCCCACGGCACCGGCACACGCCTGGGCGACCCCATCGAAGCCCACGCCCTGCTGGCCACCTACGGGCAACACCGACCCACCAACCGGCCGCTACTGCTGGGGTCGATCAAATCCAACATCGGCCACACCCAGGCGGCCGCGGGCATCGCCAGCGTCATCAAAATGACCACCGCCATGCATCACGGCCAGTTGCCCGCCAGTTTGCACATCGACGAGCCGACTCCGCACGCCGACTGGGACAGCGGCAACATCGAGTTGCTCACCCGGCCCACCCCATGGCCGCATGACGAACCCACCCGCCGCACCGCCATCTCCTCCTTCGGCATCAGCGGCACCAACGCCCACCTCATCCTCCAAAGCCCACCCGAGACCTCCGCCTCGCCCAACGGCCGGCCCCAGTCGGGCGGCAAAGCCACCGTCGGCAGGCAGGCCGCCGTCCATGGACAACCCCGCCCCAATGGGCAGTCCCAGTCCCGGACTGACGAGGAGGTCCTGACCGGGGAGAAGGCGCTGGAGGACGGACAGGCCGTGGCGCAGGGACAGCCTCTCTCCAATGGGCAGTCCCTGCCTGAGGGGGAGACCCGGTTCGAGGGGGAGACCAGGTCGGAAGGGGAGGCCCTGACTGGTGAGGGGGCGTTGGAGGACGGGCGGTTCCAGGAACCTGTCGTTGATGCACGGCCCGTCGACCGGGCCTCGGTGCCATGGGTGATCTCGGCCAAGACCAGATACGCGCTGGCCGACCAAGCGCGGCGGCTTCGCGAGTTCGTCACCGCCCATCGCGACCTCACCCCTGACGACATTGGGGCGTCGCTGGTCACCACCCGCGCCACCTTCGATCACCGGGCCGTGGTCATCGGCCGTGATGCCGAGGACTTCACCACCGCCCTGGCCACCATCACGCCCTCTGCCCTAG
>NZ_QLYX01000003.1 GCF_003289645.1 Actinomadura craniellae
CCGGGACGGACGAACCTCTGGTGTGCCAGTTGTCCCGCCCGGGGCACGGCTGGTTGGCTACGTTCGGACGGGATAACCGCTGAAAGCATCTAAGCGGGAAGCCTTCCTTAAGATGAGGTCTCCCCCCCGATCTTCGGGTCGGGTTAAGGCCCCCAGCAGACCACTGGGTGGATAGGCCGGACATGCACGCACAGCAATGTGCTCAGTGGACCGGTACTAATCGGCCGAGCGACTTGAACACCACACCTCAACGGTGACCAACACCAACGACCTTCAGCGGTCGTTGAGATGATCTCGCGTCCCTGTGCGGTTCCCGACCAACAACCGGGAACCCGCAGCACCCCCCTCTTCCCCGGGGGTTCACCCGGCCACCTGGCCAGGAACCACGGGGAAACAGGGTGCTGCACCCGCGTCCACAATTGAATGAAGGTGACCGCAAGGTCCCCGAACACAAGCTCACCACCCCTGGTGCTCATACCCCAGAGGGTTGGTGGAGAGACGTTCGGTGGTTTTGGCGGAGGGGAAACACCCGGTCCCATTCCGAACCCGGAAGTTAAGCCCTCCAGCGCCGATGGTACTGCACGGGCGACCGTGTGGGAGAGTAGGACACCGCCGGACACAACATATATAGAAGGCCCGCCCCAATTGGGGCGGGCCTTCTGCATTTCACCTGAAAAGATACTCAACCATTCATTTCCGAATGGCGGAGGTTGTCATCCGGTCGGTTTGTCCTGAGGGGACGTATGCGAAGGCTCACCTACTACGTGGCCACCACCATCGACGGTTTCATCGCCGCACCGGACGGCTCCTTCGGCTTCTTCCCGGCCGATGACCGAGCCGACGAGATGGCCGAGTTCCTGACCTCCCGCTATCCGGAGACGGTCCCCACCCACGTGCGGGAGCACATGGGGCTGGACCTCCCCGGCAACCGGTGCTTCGACACCGTCGTGATGGGCCACGGCACCTACCGTCCGGCGCTCGACATCGGCGTCACCAGCCCCTACCGGCACCTGCGCCAGTACGTGGTCTCGACGGCCCTCACCGAGAGCCCCGACCCGGAGGTGGAACTGGTCCCCGGCGACCCGGCCGGCCTGGTGCGCCGGCTCAAGCGCGAGGAGGGGCTCGGCATCTGGCTGGCCGGCGGCGGGCGGCTGGCGGGCGCGCTGCTCCCCGAGATCGACGAGTTGATCGTCAAGCGCTACCCGCTGGTCATCGGCACGGGCATCCCGGTCTTCACCGCGCAGTTCCAGCCACGGGCGTTCGAGCTGACCGACACCCGTGTCTTCGGGGGCGGGGCGGTCGTCCTCAGCTACACCCGCGCCTAGCCAAGGTCCGAGGAGAGGCTCATATGCGAAGGCTCATCTACTACGTCGCCACCACCCTGGACGGCTGCATCGCCGCCCCCGACGGGGACGCGGACTTCTTCCCCGTCACCCCCGACGTCCTGGACTTCATCACCGAGGAGTATCCCGAGACGCTACCGGCGCACGTCCGCGCGGCGCTGGGCGTCGACTCCCCCGGCCGGCACTTCGACACCGCGGTGCAGGGCCGGGCCACCTACGACCCGGCCCTGCGGATCGGGATCACCAGCCCCTACCGGCACCTGCGCCAGTACGTGGTCTCGACGACCCTCACCGAGAGCCCCGACCCCGAGGTCGAGATCGTCTCCACCGACCCGCTGGCCAGGGTCCGCGCGCTCAAGGCCGAGGATGGCAAGGACATCTACCTGGTCGGCGGGGCGAGGCTGGCGGGCACCCTGCTTCCCGAGATCGACGGGCTGGTCGTCAAGGTCTACCCGATCGTCGCCGGGGCCGGCATCCCGCTGTTCACCGCCGACTTCGCGCCCCGGCGGTTCGAGCTCACCGGCACCCGGGTCCTCGACGGCGGCATGGTCGTCCTGACCTACGGGCGTCAGGGCTCCTCGTCGGCCAGCACCGAGTCGGAGTCGACGATGCGGTAGGCGTACCCCTGCTCGGCCAGGAAGCGCTGCCGGTGCGCCGCGTAGTCCTGGTCGAGGGTGTCCCGGGCGACCACCGCGTAGAACCGGGCACCCTGCCCGGAGGACTTGGGCCGGAGCACCCGGCCCAGCCGTTGCGCCTCCTCCTGCCGCGACCCGTAGGACCCGGAGACCTGGATCGCCACCGTCGCCTCGGGCAGGTCGATGGAGAAGTTGGCGACCTTCGACACCACCAGCACCGAGATCTCGCCGGCCCGGAACGCCTCGAACAGCCGCTCCCGCTCCTTGATGCGGGTCTCGCCCTTGATCACCGGGGCGTCCAGCCGGGCGCCCAGCTCGTCGAGCTGGTCGATGTACTGGCCGATGACCAGGGTCTGCTCGCCCCGGTGCCGCGCGACGAGCGCCTCGATCACCGTGTTCTTGGTCTCGGTGGTGGCGCAGAACCGGTAGCGCTCGTCGGGTTCCGCGGTGGCGTACACCAGCCGCTCGGAGTCGGTGAGCGTCACCCGGACCTCGACGCAGTCGGCGGGGGCGATCCAGCCCTGCGCCTCCATCTCCTTCCAGGGGGCGTCGTAGCGTTTGGGGCCGATGAGGGAGAAGACGTCGTCCTCGCGGTGGTCCTCGCGTACGAGCGTGGCGGTCAGCCCCAGCCGGCGCCGCGCCTGGAGGTCGGCGGTGCGCCGGAAGATCGGTGCGGGCAGCAGGTGCACCTCGTCGTAGATGACGAGCCCCCAGTCGCGGGCGTCGAACAGCTCCAGGTGCGCGTAGGCGCCCTTACGCCGGGTCGTCATGATCTGGTAGGTCGCGATGGTGACCGGCCGGATCTCCTTCTTGGCGCCGGTGTACTCGCCGATTTCGTCCGCGGTCAGGGTGGTGCGGCGGAGCAGTTCCTGCTTCCACTGGTGCGCGGAGACGGTGTTGGTCACCAGGATCAGCGTCGTCGCCCGGGCGAGCCCCATGGCGGCGGCCCCCACGATGGTCTTGCCCGAGCCGCAGGGCAGCACCACGACGCCGGAGCCGCCGTGCCAGAACGCGTCCGAGGCCTCCTTCTGGTAGGAGCGCAGGGACCAGCCGTCCTCGGCGAGCTCGATGGGGTGCGCCTCGCCGTTGACGTACCCGGCCAGGTCCTCGGCGGGCCAGCCGAGCTTGAGCAGCGCCTGCTTGAGCGTGCCGCGCTCGCTGGGGTGCACCACCACCGCGTCGGTGCCGAGCCGCTCGCCCAGCATCGGCGCGACCTTGCGTGACCGCAGCACCTCTTCGAGGACGGCCCGGTCGGTGGAGACCAGCGTCAGGCCGTGGGAGGGGTGCTTCTCCAGCCGGAGCCGCCCGTACCGGCCCATGGTGTCGGCGACGTCGACCAGCAGGGCGTGCGGCACCGGGTAGCGGGAGAACCGCAGCAGCGCGTCGACGACCTGCTCGGCGTCGTGGCCGGCCGCGCGCGCGTTCCACAGCGCCAGCGGGGTGATCCGGTAGGTGTGGACGTGCTCGGGAGCCCGCTCGAGCTCGGCGAACGGGGCGATCTCGCGCCGGCAGTCGTCGGCCAGGGGATGGTCGACTTCGAGCAGCAGGGTCTTGTCGGACTGAACGATCAACGGGCCGTCGGACACGGGCTCCCTTTCCGCACTCGGGGCAACCCAGTGTGCAACACGGGAGGCCCGCCCGCCTCTTCCCGGCTCAGTAGGTCGAGGTGTCCTCGAACGCGCCGATGATGATGAGGACGGCGATCAGGACGATGGACAGGGCGATGTTGCAACCGAAGATCACCCAGCTCCACAGGGTCAGCGTGCGGGACGACTCGGGGTCGGTCTGCTGCCGGCTCATCGCCATGGCGCTGGTGATGATGCCCGGGATCGCCAGCAGCCCGCAGCAGAACACCACGAGCACGCAGTTGGCGATCAGCGCCCCGACGGCGGCACCGTTGGTCGGCTGCCCGCCGGGGGGAGTCCCGGGCGGGCCGTAGCCGTAGTCGGGGGCAGGGGAGTACTGCCCCTGCGGGTCCCAGCCCTGCGGTTGCCCGTACTGGTCGTAGGGCTGCCCGCCGTATCCACTCATCCATCCCCCAGCCGCCTGAGAAGCGCAGATTACTCCTCAATCCTAGGAGGAAGAGTATTCGTCCAGCATTTTTCGTAGCCGTTTGCGGTCGGTTTTGAAGACGCTCGTCACCGGGACGGCGTCGACCACGTGTACCTCGCGCGGGTACTTGACCTGGCCGATCCGGTCGCGCATCCACCCGACCAGGTCGGCGGAGGTGGTCGAGGAGCCCTCGGCGAGGGAGACGAAGGCGACGACCTCCTCGCCGAGCCGGGGGTCGGGGCGGCCGACCACCCCGGCCATCGTGACGTCCGGGTGTTCAGTCAACGCGTCCTCCACATCGCGGGGGAAGACGTTGAAGCCGTTGCGGATGATCAGGTCCTTCTTGCGGTCGACGACGTAGAGGTAGCCGTCCTCGTCCAGGTGGCCGATGTCGCCGGTGCGCAGCTCGCCGCCGGGCATGGCGGCCACGGTGGCCTCGTCGGCGTTCCAGTAGCCGCGCATCACGCTCTCGCTGGTGACGCAGATCTCGCCGTCGGTGCCGGGCGGCAGTTCGCGGCCCTCGTCGTCGCGGATGACGACCTGGTAGCCGGGGATCGGTAGCCCCACGCTGCCGAGCCGCCGTGCTCCCGGCGGGTTGGACGAAATGATCGCGCTGGTTTCGGTCATTCCGTAACCTTCGAGGATTTCCACGCCGGGTAGCCGCCGCTCGAACTCGTCCAGCGCCTCGCGCGGCAGCGGGGCCGCGCCGCTGGTGACGTACCTCAGGTCGGGCAGCGGGGTGGCGCCGAACCCGGGGTCGGCCAGCAGCATCTGGATCATGGCGGGGACCAGCGGCCCGATCTGCGCCCGGTGCTCGGCGGCGAGCCGCTGCCACTGCGCGGCGTCGAACCAGCGCATGAGCACGCTGACGCGCGGCAGTTCCGAGTGCATGCCGATGAGCGTGACGATCAACCCGTAGGCGTGCGACAGCGGCAGCGGGACGATCGAGCGGTTCGGGGGGTCGGAGACCTGGCCCTGCTCGCTCCGGCGACCGGCGGCCGAGTACAGCCCGGCGTGGGTGAGCATGACGCCCTTGGCCCGCCCGGTGGTGCCTCCGGTGTACATCAGGGCGGCCAGGTCGTCCTCGGCGCGGTCCACCAGCGGGCCTTCGGGGCCGGAGTCCAGCTGGGAGAACGGGATCGTTCCCGTGGTCTCCTCGCCGACCAGGACGATCCGGACGTCCAGCCCGTCCGCTCCGGCCTGGACCTTGGGCAGCACCTCCGTGGTGGTGACGACGACCCGGGCGCCGCTGTCGAGCAGGATGTGCCGCAGTTCCTCGGGGGACACCAGGAACATCACGGGGGTGATCGCGGCGCCGGCCCGCCACAGGGCCTGGTAGGTGATCCCGACCTCCGGGCAGTTGGCCATCATGACCACCACCCGGTCGCCGGGGCGGACGCCCAGTTCGGTGAACCCGCCGCAGGCGCGTCTGGCTCGCCCGGCGAGCTGCTGGCTGCGGTGCCAGGAACCCTCGAAGAACAGGGACTCGTAGTCGTCGAACCGGTTCCAGGCCACCTCGGCCAGCCTGCCGAGAGTGCGCTGCTCGCCCATGTGCGCGCGTTCCCCTTTCCCTGGGATAACGGTCACCAGCGGACCCCATTTATGACCATGCGGTCAATGGGCGGGAGCACAAGGAGCCCGCCGCGAGACGCGACGGGCTCCCACCGTGCTTGGACCGGTCCCTGGAACGGCCGGCCGGCGGTGCGGCACGGTTCCCACCTGGACCCGGTGGGCCGAACCGGGGCCCTTGGAACGGCCGGCGGTGCGGCACGGCTCCCACCCGGACCCCGGTAGGCCGAACCGGGGTCCCTAGAACGGCCAGCCGGCGGTGCGGCTCCGCTCGATCAGCGGGATCATCGCGAAGGCCGCGTCCGACAGCCCGCCGAAGGTGTGCCGGGTGCCGGACCCGGAGGGGCCGTGCCCGTGCCGGTAGCCGACCAGGTTCCAGGTGTAGACGGGCACCCGCTCGGGCACCGTCCGGGTCGGCTCCTCGCCGCGGTACCCCGCCCAGGCCTGCTCGTCGGTGACGATGACCACCCGGTCGTGCTCGCGGTAGTGCTGCCGGACCGCCTCCGCGGTGTTGGTGCCGCCCATGCTCCGGAACCGTTCGACCACCTTCAGCACCGGCTCGCCGGGCCGGATCTCGACCGCCGCGCTGCTGGTGCCGAACTGCACCAGGTCGGCCCGCTCGGCCCGCAGCGTCAGCGCGGCGCCGAACACCGCCGCCGCGTCCGCGGAGGTCAGGTCGGACCGTGCCGACAGCGGGCCGAACATCGAGCCGGACCGGTCGACGAGCACCAGCGTGCGCCCCGGCAGTGCGGGGACGTTCGCCAGGGACGCGTCCAGCGCCCGCTGCAGCGCGTGGCCCCAGCGCAGCGACGGCACCGCCCGGTGGGCGGCCAGGAACCGCATCGGCAGCACCCGCGACCGCGCGACCTGCTCGGGGTCGGTCAGCCGCGCCGCGACCTGCCCGGCCACCTCGTCCGAGACGCCCGCACGGTCGAAGTTGCGCAGGTTGCGCAGCAGCGCGAAGTACCCCATCGAGGGGATGATCGACTCCCAGAAGGGCGCGTTGAGCGGGCCGTTCAGCCAGCCGGCCAGCGACTCCCAGGTCATCCCGGCGGCGGCGAGCGTCTCGGCGGAGTCCGCCCGGCGGAGCAGCGCCCGCCGCTCGGCCGCCGGCAGCGCAGACAGCTCGGCCCGCGCCCGCAGCACGGTCAGCGACTCGGGGATCTCCCGGTCCCGGCCGTGCCGGAGGTCGATCGCGTGCCGGAACAGGTCGCCCTGGCGCGGCGTGGCCGGCGCCGGGTGGGTCAGTTCCAGCACGTCGGCGAACCGGTACGACCCGGTGTCGTACTTGATCAGCGAGCGTTCGGTGTAGAGCCGGCGGACGGCGTCCGCCACCCCGCGCTTGACGGGCTGCGGCAGTGCCCGGCCGAACCGGCCGTGCCAGTACGCCAGCAACTCGCCCGGTTCGTCGGCCCGCTGCAGCGCGGCGCCGATGAGCTGCCGGTTGCCGCCCGACAGCTCGGCGCACAGCCGCGACATCACGCCCTCCGCGGCGGCGACGACGCTCGCCGACCGCATGCCCGCGCCGGTCCGCAGCCACCCGATCATGCGGGCCAGCCAGTCGGCGTCCTGGATCGCGACCTCGCCGACGAGGGTGCGGAACCGGGCGTCGCGCTCGGTCGCGGCCTCGTAGAAGGTCTGCTCGCCGACCATGTTCGCGACCGCGAGCAGGAACAGCTCGCTCTTGGTGTCGCGGGCGTGGCCGGGCGCGCCCGCGTAGGTGGTGGCGGTGGTGTCGGGACGGGTCTTGACGGCGCTGATCGCACCCGCGATCCGCGCCCGGTTGAACTTGGCCATCGAAAGGGGCCCTCCATGGGCTGCCCGAGATCAGGGTCGGCGACGGTACACAGCGCTCTGCCGATTGAGCTACCGGCCCGCGAGAGGACCGGGCGGGACTCGAACCCGCATCTCTCTATCCCAAATAGAAGTAACCGTCACCTGCGCACCGGGCAGGTCGTCGAATGGGCCCTCCCGAGAAGGGGTCGGCCGAAGTTCTGCGGCTCTTCCGAGCCGGCCAGGATTTGAACCTGAGTTATACCGGAGTAACTTCGGCCCTCGCACCGGGAGGGAAAATCTGGAGCGCCCGAGATCGAAGCGGCGGCGGTACGTGCTGCTCTGCCAATTGAGCTACCGATCCCGAAGACCGGACGGGATTCGAACCCGCAACCTGCCCATTAAGAGTGGAAGTAACCGCTGCCTGCGCACCGGGCGCGCACGTTCATGGTCGCCGAGAGTCGGCACCGGGTATCGGTGTGTTTTCCGCCTCGGCGGGATGCGGCCGCTGGGGCACTGGTTTCCCTTGGCGTGGCATCGCATCCTCCTCCGCAGTTCTTGGTGCCGTTCTTCCGACGGCTGTAAGAATGCCGCACCCGCCGATGCGCGGCAACCCTTTTAATTCACGGGGCGGATGAGGAATCGACTTCGGCGACGCCCGTGATGCGGTGCAGGGCGAACCGCTGGACGGCGGCCCGGGTGGCGTCGTACCCGGTCAGGAAGCCGCCCTCCAGCCGGACGGGCTCCACGATGCGGCTGGACGCCCGGCCCTGCTGGTCGAGGTAGCCGATCCAGACCCGGGCGCCGCGCTCGATCGCCCTGCGCAGTTCCTCCACCGTCGCCACCGCGGGCGAGCGGGGTGGTTCGCCGGCCGGGACGTCGGCGCGCCGCCGGGCGAGTTCGGCGCCGTGCCGGGCCGCCTCGTCGCCGGCGCGCAGCGCCCGGAGCGCGGCGCCGACCATCGACTCGTCGGAGACCACCGGCCCGCGGAACCGGCCGGGGTCGGGGGTGGCGGCGCGGTGTGCGTCCGGCCGGGTGACCACCACGCCGCCGTCGGCGGACTCGGCGACCGGGGCCAGCCCCATGGAACGCAGCGCCGTCAGCAACTCGGCCGAGGACAGCCGGGAGGCGAGCACGGTGGGCGCCAGCCGGTACAGCCGCAGCGGGGCGGCCCGCCGGTCGACCAGGATCTCCTCCAGTGTGGCCGGGTCGTCGGCGCGCACGTACGAGGTGAGCGTGCCCACCCGCAGCCGCCCGTGCCGCCGCGCGACGTCCTCGATCATGTAGGTCAGCGGCTGGGGCACCGGGGTCGCCGAGTGCCGGTCGAGCAGGTCGGCCAGTTCGGCGGCGGAGCGCCCCGCATCGAGGGCGCGGCGCACCGACCCCGGCGTGAAACGGTAGACGGTGGCGCCGCCGGTGGACTCGACGTCGGCCATCAGCCCCAGCTCCCGGGCCAGTTCGACGACCAGCGGCCCCGGGGCGACGGCGGTGAGGTCGGCCTGGATCAGCACCTTGTCGACGGGCTCGGGCAGCAGGGCGGCCAGCCGCGGGGCGGGGTCGGCGCCGGCCAGCAGGTCCCGGGCGGGCGCGGCGAGCACGCCCAGCCCCGTCAGCCCCAGCACCCCCGCCTCGCGCAGCGTCCAGCCGACCAGGCGGTCGCGCAGCGCTCCGCGCCGCCGGGGCCGCCGCCAGGCCAGGTGCGCGCGGACGTCGTCGGGGTCCGGTGCGCCGTCCGCGGCGGCCAGCGCGTCCAGCACGGCCCGCCGGGTCTCGGGCGCGCTGGTGCGCACCGACTCGTCGGCCAGGGTGTTGATCACCCGGTCGCGGTCGTCGCGCTCGCCGGCCAGCCCCGGCACCCGGTCGGTGTCCAGCCAGGCGCGCACCAGGATCGCCCACCGCTCGGCGGTGTCGTGCATCCGCCACAGGTCGTAGCCGTGGGTGGGCAGCCACTCGTCGTCCCCGCCCCGGGTCAGCAACCCTGCGACGTAGGCGAGCTCGGCGTAGAGCGCCGCCTGCCACTCCGCCACGTCGAGCAGCGCCGCCGCGGCGCGCAGTTCGCGGACGGCCAGGCCACCGCTGCGCAGCACCGGCGGCGGTTCCACCCCCCACCGCTCCAGCAGGTCCTCCACCTGCCGGACGGCGGTGAGCGCCTGCCCCGCAGCGGTGCGATCGACATGCTCGGCCCCCCACCCCGAAGCGGCCACGGCCAGTCCCGGCGGTTCCGCGGAAAGATCCTCGAACAGCCGCCCACCCCGCAGGTGCAAGGCGACCTCGCGAGGCAACGTGACCGTCCGATCATCGGTGGCGGCCAGCAGCCCCCGCCCCAGCAACCGCTCCACCGGAGTGCCCGCCGTGCCGGCACGCAACGGCCGCCGAGCATTGTCGACCCGCCCCACCGGAGGCCCCCAGACCAGCCTGAGCAGCGCGGCGGCAGCCTCCTCACCCGCATCGTCGATCAGCGCCGCAGGCTCCGCGAGCCGTTCCGCCAGCCGCGCCACCAACTGCTCCGAGTCCGCGAACCCCCGAGGCACGACCCCATCAAGATCGGTAACCAGATCGACCAGCCGATCAAGCGGATACCCGGCGAACACCTCCCGCACCGGCGGCCCCAGCCCCGCCGGCCAGACCACCCCCTGCCGCACCCCCGGCGCGGTACTCAACGCGTCGTCCTCGCCCCACACCAGCCCGTACGCACGCAACCGCACCACAGCCGGACCGCAGTCATGCCCCAACGCACGAGTGAGATCACCGACCCGAACCGGCGCAGGCAACACCAGCAACGCCTCAACCACCGCCAACTCGAACCGATCGAGCCGGTCCAACGCCCGCGTCACCGCCCCCGCAGTCCCCGCCCGCGCCGCCAGCGCAGTCAGATCGGCGGGAACCGGACTGATCAGCTCCGGACGCGCGGACAACAACACGCGCAGCTCCGCATCACTCCGCCCACGCAGCCAGTCCGCATACGTCTCCACCCATCCACGGTAGCCGCGCCAACCCCCCACCCAGCCCGCCCGCTAAACCCCCACCCGGCCCGCCCGCTCAACCCCTACCTGGCCCGCCCGCTCAACCCCCCGGACCACCACACAGGAGCAACGCCCCGATCACCATCAAACGAGCCGGACGAGATGGATGCCGATGCGAAGCGAGGCGGTCCGGGAGCGGCGCCCGCGCCGTCTGGACTGAGGAGCGGTGAAGATCGTGAGGAACGAGCGATCTTCACCGCGACGAGGGAAGACGGCGCGCCGAAGGCGCCGCGACAAGCGCGAGGAACGAGCGCCAAGCTAACAGAGCCCCATGGCCAGGCGGGCCCAGGCGAGGACGAAGCGTTCTTCGGCGATGCGGCTGGGTGGTTCGTGCATTGATTCGTTGGCCAGCCAGTAGTTGACCACCGAGCCGCCCAGGATCGAGGCGATCGCGGGCCAGTCTTCGTCGTTGTCGGCGAGTTCGGGCTGTGTGGAGAGCCATTCGGCGATGGCTTCGTACAGCGGGTTGACGATGCCTTCGCGCATCTCGGCGACGAGTTCGGGGAACTGGTCGAGGTCGCGGAAGAGGACCCGGACGAGGTCTTGTTCCTCGCGCATCTTCGCCAGCCCGGCGTGGCAGGTCATCTTCAGCCGTTCGACCAGCGGCAGGTCGGCGAACTGGGTGGCTTGTTCGCGTATCACGTCCAGCTGGGATTTGGTGCTGGTGATGTGCTCGCGGATGGCGGCGGCGAGTACTTCTTCCTTGGAGCGGAAGTGCCGGTAGAGACCTCCGGCGCCGGGCGAGAGCCCGGAGGCCGCTTCGATCTCGGCGACGGAGGTCGCGGCGTAGCCCCGGTCGGCGAACAGCCGTAGTGCTTCGGCCACGATCCGCTCGCGTGTCGTTCTGCTCATCGTTGGTTTTCCTCCGCCACGACACTAGGGCATCTTTGACCTGGGCGCCTGTGCTCGATGCGGAGCCGGCCGGCGATAGTGTTCCGGCCCACTCCCGGTCTGACCGCGGTGTGCGCGGCACCATCCGGACGTTACTTTGCCGGACGGGACCGATCACTGCCCTAACGAGTATCGGGACACTAGAGTTCGGTGACCACATCCTTGCCGATGGAAGGGGTCGATGTGGCCTTCCTGCCCGAGGACTTCGACGTACCCACCCTCGTGGCCGGCCCGAGCTTTCGGATTCGCCCCCTCACGGTCCACGACGTGGTCAAGGACTACGACGCGGTGATGAGCACCCGGGAGATGTTGTGGGAGCAGTTCGGTGAGCGGTTCGGCTGGCCGGGTGTGGATCTCACGCTGGAACAGGCCCTGATCGACATCGCCTGGTTGCAGAAGGAAGGCCAGTTGCGTCGGTCGTTCACCTATGCGGTGTTGAGCGTCGACGAGGAGCGGATGATCGGGCGTATCCAGATCTTGCCGCCCCGGCAGAGCGGTGTTGACGCGGGGGTGCTGTTCTGGATGAGGCGGGATGTGACGGGCACCGCTCTGGCGGACGAGCTCACCGATTTCGTTGAAGAGTGGGCAATCTCCGCATGGCCCTTCAAAACGATCTGCTTTCCGGGGCGGGATCTCAGCTGGTCCGACTGGCTGACATCCAGGTCTTCCTGAGGGTTGAGGGCCTGGTCAGCGGGTAGAGCGTGAGTACGGAACCGTGGTTCCGGTCCGTCGGGCAAGCCAGTTCCGGTCGGCGAAAAAGCGCACAGAGTCACATAGAGTCACACAGAATCACCTAGTTTCACTGCAGATTCCCGCGCCCTCCTCTTTCGGATCCCGTCGCATCGCCACTGCCAGGGGGGCGCGGGCCTGTGCGCGCCGGCCCCACCTCTACCCTGTGGGTCGTGGCGGACCAGGCTTTCACCGTGGGATTCGATCTCGACCTCACCCTTGCCGACACCCGGCGCGGCATCGCCGCCGTCTTCACGGTGCTCTCCGCCGAAACCGGGGTCTTCATCGACACCGCGGCCGTGGTGGCCCGGCTCGGCCCCCCGCTGGAGACGGAGCTCGCCTACTGGTACCCGGCCGCCGAGATACCGGCCATGGCCGCGCGCTACCGGGAGCTGTACGCCGGCATCGCCGTACCCGAGACCGTCGCGATGCCCGGCGCCGTCCGGGCCGTCGACGAGGTCCGGGCCGCGGGCGGGCGCGTCATGGTCGTCACCGCCAAGAACCAGCGGGACGCCGAGCGCACCGTGCGCTTCCTCGGCCTGCCCGTGGATGTCGTCGTCGGGGCGCTGTTCGGCGCCGAGAAGGGCCGCGCGCTGCGCGATCACGCCGCCGCCGCATATGTCGGTGACCACACCGCGGACGTGGACGCGGCCCGGGCCGGGGGTGCGCTCAGCGTCGGGGTCGCCACCGGACCGTACGACGCGGCGGCGCTGCAGGCCTACGGCGCCGATGTGGTGCTGGCCGACCTGCTCGCCTTTCCCGGCTGGCTCGCCGGCCACCGCGCCGCCTGAACTGGGGCGAGTGAACGGGATTGTCCGGACGGGGTGGTGGACGCGCCCCGTACCGCCCGAAATCGGGCCTACGGACAACGCTCCCGTGTTCCCCGTTTTGGGGCGCAGCCACTACGCTTGAGGGCAATTATTCGAGAGCTAGACGAGGTCACCTGTGCCCACTGGCAAGGTCAAGTGGTACGACACTGACAAGGGATTCGGCTTCCTCACCCGCGACGACGGTGGTGAGGTGTTCGTGCATTCCTCCGCCCTGCCGAGCGGAGTCGCCGCGCTGAAGTCCGGGCAACGGGTGGAATTCGGTGTCGTCGAAGGCCGCCGGGGCCAGCAGGCCCTCTCGGTGCGCGTTCTGGAGACCCCGCCCTCGGTGGAGAAAACGGCCGCCCGGGCCCGGCGGAAGAAGCCCGACGAGATGGTGCTGATCGTCGAAGATCTCATCAAGTTGCTCGACGGCATCTCCACCACCTACCGGCGGGGCAAACACCCGGCGCCCACGGAGGCCAAGAAGATCGCGACGGTGCTGCGGGCGGTCGCCGACGACCTGCACGGTGGCTGAGGGAGGTCACCCCGAGCGTGATCTCGATGTGCTTGTCCATGCTTCTTCATGGTGGAGAATCGGGAGCGTGAGCGCAGTTCGTCAGTCCAGTCCGGCGCGGCCCGCCCGCCGGACCCGCACTCCCGCGGTCGATCAGGCCTGCGCGGAGGCGATCGACCTGGCCCGGGAGGCCGCCGAGGAGACGGCCGGCCCCGGGAACGTCGGTGAGCACCTCGGCCTGCAGAGCGAGGCCGACCGGGTGGTCACCCACTTCTTCACCTGCCTCGACCCCGCCTACCAGGGCTGGCACTGGGCCGTCACCGTCGCCCGGGCCGCCCGGGCCAAGCTGGTGACGGTGTGCGAGTGCGTGCTGCTGCCCGGTGAGAGCGCGCTGCGCCCGCCCGAGTGGGTGCCCTGGCTGGAGCGGCTGCGTCCCGGTGATCTCGGCCCGGGTGACCTGCTGCCGACCGCCTCCGACGACCCCCGGCTGGCCCCGGGGCTGACCCAGATCAGTGACGCGACCGACCACCAGGCCCAGTGGGAGCTGGGGTTGGGCCGGGCCCGGGTGCTGTCGGCCGAGGGCCGCGACGAGGCCGCCGCCCGGTGGTACGAGGGCACCTCCGGGCCGCACGCGCCGATCGCGACCGCCGCGCCGGCACAGTGCGCCACCTGTGGGTTCTTCGTGCCACTGGCGGGGGCGTTCCGGCGGGTCTTCGGGGCCTGCGCCAACGAGTACGCACCCGACGACGGCAAGATCGTCTCGGTCGATCATGGCTGCGGGGCGCATTCGGAGGCCGTGGTCGTGCCGCCGCCGGTCGAGACCTCCGAGCCCATCGTCGACGAGCTGGGGTACGACCTCATCCCGGCGGCCTCGATCTCCGAGGAAGACGAAGAGGCGCTCGGCCATAGCTGACCGCGAGCACGACCCCTTCGAGGCCGCGGCGCTGCGCGAGCGGGTGCTGCGCGCCTGGGCCGAGTCGCCGGCCCGGTTCCGCGAGGACGCCAACGCCGAGGAGGACCACGCGCTCGGCGGCTACCGCGACCGGGTGATCGTCGAACTGGCGCAGAACGCGGCCGACGCCGCCGCGGCGGCGGGCGTGCCCGGCCGGCTGCGCCTGGCGCTGCGCGACGGGGTGCTGCTCGCGGCCAACACCGGGGCGCCGCTGGACGCCGCCGGCGTGGCCGCGCTGTCCAGCCTGCGGGCCTCCGCCAAGCGCGGCGACGCCGCCGCGGCGGGCCGGTTCGGGGTGGGGTTCGCCGCGGTGGTCGCGGTGAGCGACGAGCCCGCGATCGGCACCCGCTCGGGCACCGGGGTCGGCTGGTCGGCCCGGCGCACCCGGGAACTCGCCGCCGGGCTGCCCTCGCTGGCCGGGGAACTGGACCACCGGGGCTTCCACGTGCCGGTGCTCCGGCTGCCCTTCGCCCTCCCCGACCCGCCCCGGCCGGGCGAGCTCGGCGCGGAGTTCGAGACGGTCGTCCGGCTGCCGCTGCGCGATCCCGCCGCCGCGGACCTCGTCCGGCGGCAGCTCGCCGAGACCGGCCCGGCGCTGCTCCTCGCCCTGCCCGCCCTCGCCCGGGTGGACGTCGAACTCGACGGCGCCGTCCGCACCCTGGAGGCCGAGCCCGACGCGCCGTCCGGGACGGTGGTGATCGACGGGGTGCGGTGGCGGACCGTCGAGGCGCACGGGGAGATCCCCGCCGAGCTGCTGGCCGACCGGCCGACCGAGGAACGCGCCCGGCCGTACTGGCGGCTGCGCTGGGCGTTGCCGGACGTGCCGGGCCGGGCGGCGGCCGTCCTGCACGCGCCGACCCCCAGCGACGAGCCGCTGGACCTGCCCGCGCTGCTGATCGCGTCCTTCCCGTTGGCGCCGGACCGGCGGCACGTGGCGCCGGGGCCGCTCACCGGGTTCCTGGTCGAGCGCGCCGCCGAGGCGTACGTCGAACTGCTGCGCGCGGTGCCGCCGGAGCCCGGCCTGCTCGACCTGGTGCCCGGCCCGGTCGCCGCGGGCGAGCTCGACGCCCGGATCCGGCGCGCCGTCCTCGACCGGCTGCCCGGCGTCCCCCTGCTGCCGATCGCGGCGCCCGACGGGACGTCCGCGCTGTTCCGGGGGCCGGACACCGTGGCGGTGGACGCGCCCGCCGCGGCCGTGGACCTGCTGGCCGGAAGCGTCCTGCCGGGGCTGCTGCCCGCCGGGTGGCCGGTGCGGCACCCGGCGCTGGCCGCGCTGGGCGTGCGCCGGCTGGAGCTCGCGGACCTGGTGGACGCGCTGGCCGGCCTGGAACGCCCGCCCGGCTGGTGGCACCGGCTGTACGAGGCGCTGGCGGGGGCGCGGACCGACGCGCTGGGGGCGCTGCCCGTCCCGCTGGCCGACGGGCGGCTGGTGCGGGGGCCGCGCGGGCTGCTGGTCGGCACCGAGGGCGTGGACCCGGCCGACCACGACGCGCTGGGGCTGCGGTTCGTGCATCCGCAGGCGGCGCACCCGCTGCTGGCGCGCCTGGGCGCGGTGCCCGCCGGCCCGCGCGCGGTGCTCGCCGACCCGGCGGTGCGGGCCGCCGTGACCGGCTCCTACGACGCCGAGGAGCCCGAGCCGATCGCGCACGCCGTGCTCGACCTGGTGGCCGCGGCCGGCCTGGACCCGGGCGAGCTGCCCTGGCTCGCCGAACTGGCCCTGCCGGGCGACGACGGGGAGCTCTACCCGGCGGGCGAGCTGCTGCTGCCCGACAGCCCCCTGCGCCCGGTGATGGGGGACGACTCCCCGTTCGGGGTGGTCGCGGCCGATCTGGTCGAGCGGCACGGGGCGGACGCCCTGGTGGCCGCCGGGGTGCTGCGGGGGTTCGCGCTGGTCCGCGAGCACGAGGTCTCCGTGGCGGACCTGACGGACGGCGCCTTCGACCTCGACGGCGGGGAGGAGTGGGCCGAGGACGTGCTCGCCCGGCTGCCCG
Organism: Actinomadura craniellae; assembly: GCF_003289645.1. Taxonomy (GTDB): domain Bacteria; phylum Actinomycetota; class Actinomycetes; order Streptosporangiales; family Streptosporangiaceae; genus Actinomadura_D; species Actinomadura_D craniellae. The sequence goes on from NZ_QLYX01000003.1 coordinate 16,282, forward strand.
GCCAGGACGTCCCGCCGCTGCTGCCCGAGTTCACCGCCGTGCGTGACCTGGAGCTGGTGGCCGACTGGCCCGCCGCGCTGGCCCTGCTGGCCGTGCCGCCGGTGCGCGCCGCCGTGGTGGAGCCGGCCGGGGTGCTGACCGCCGGCGGCCGCCGGGCGCCCGTCCCGTCCTATACCGCCTGGTGGCTGGCGCGGGAACCGGTGCTGGCCGGCCGGCGTCCCGCCGAGTTGCGGTTCGCCGCGGCCCGGGAACTGGCCGGGCTGTACGACGTCGCGCCCGGCGGGCTGGATCCGGAGTTCCTGCGGGCGCTGGGGGTGCGCGCGTCGGCGGCCGAGCTGCTGGCCGAGCCGGGTGGGGCCGCCGAGCTGCTGGCCCGGCTGGCCGATCCCGATCGGACGGTCTCCCGGGACCGGCTGCGCGAGCTGTGGACGGCGCTCACCGACCGTCCCCCCGGAGCCGATCCCCTCCGGCCGCCCGAGCGGGTCCGGGCGGTCGTGGACGGCGCGCCCGAGGTGGTCGCGGCGGCGGACGCGCTGGTGCTGGACCGCCCGGACCTGCTGCCGCTGCTGGCCGGCCAGCCGCTGGTTTTGGCGGCGTACGACCGGTCGGAGGAGCTGGCGGACGCGCTCGACCTGCAGCTGGCGAGCGACGAGGTGCCGGGCGAGGTGGTGTCGCGGGGCGTCGAGCGGCCCGTGCCGCCGGTGGTGCGCGCCGTGCTGCCGGACGCGCCCGGGACCTACGTGGCGCACGACCCGCTGGTCGTCGACGGTGTCACGGCGGGCTGGCGGGCCGTGGGCGGGACGGTGCATGCGAGCGGTGCCGAGGGGCTGGCTCGCGGGCTGGCCTGGGTGACCGGGCGCTGGCCGGACCGGCTGCTGGTGGCGGCCGTGCTGCGCGACCCCGGCGCGCTGCCGGACCTGCTCGCCGAGGCCGACCTGGACCTGTGAGCCCGGGGCCGGGACGGAGCGTGCCCGCCGCCGTCAGGAGCGGTCGGACCGCTCGTCCGGGACGGGGAGCTCGGTGGGGTGGCCGGTTGCGGCCACGTGCCGGCGGGTGGCCTCGGCCCGGCTGCGCTGCAGCCGGGGGATGTAGAGCACCCCGAACGCGCCGATGCACGCGCCGGTGACGCAGACCCACAGCCACCAGCGCCGATCCTCGGACATGCCGACGATCAGCAGGACGACCAGCGCGACGAGCCAGGCGGCGGTGCCGACGGCGGAGATCCGGACGTCGTCGGTCTCCAGCGGCGGGGGGTCGGGGCGTCGTTGTCGGGGCATGTCTCCAGGCTAGGCCACCCGCCCGCGACCGGAGCGGGCCCGCCCTTCGTGGGACGATGCCCCGAACACCCCGGCGAGTGAGCGGAGGAGGCCGAAGTCTCCCCTTGTGGACGGAATGCGGAACGCCCGCGTATCGTTAGCAAGAGTAATGACTTTCGAGAACGGCCATGCCCACACCGAAGACCACAGACCACAGCGCGCAGTCCCTCGCGGAGGAGCTGCGCATGTCGATCGCGCGCCTGGGCCGACGGCTCCGCCGCCAAGGGAACCACCGGCTCACGATCACCCAGTTCGCCGCGCTGGCCGCGATCGAACGACACCACGAGATGACCCCGAGGGAACTCGCCGACCACGAGAAGGTGCAGCCCCCGTCGATGACCCGGGTGATCACCGCACTGGAACTGGAACGGCTGGTCGAGCGGAGCCCGCACCCGACGGACGGCCGCCAGGTGGTGGTCCGGGTGACCGACCGCGGCCGCACCCTGATGCGGGAGGAACGGGCCCGCAAGGAGGCGTGGCTGTCCCAGCGGCTGGCGGAGCTGACCTCGCAGGAGCGGGCGATCCTGGAGCAGGCGGCGCCGATCCTGGACAAACTGAGCAAGGCGTAACGGCCGGGGCCCGCGATGAGCAGGGCCCCGGCGGCATGTTCCGCTCGCTGCGGGTGCGCAACTACCGGCTGTTCGCCGCCGGACAGGTGGTCTCCAACACCGGCACCTGGATGCAGCGCATCGCCCAGGACTGGCTCGTCCTGGACCTGACCCACGGCAGCGGCACCGCGCTCGGCATCACCACCGGCCTGCAGTTCCTGCCGCTGCTGCTGTTCGGGCTCTGGGGCGGCGTGATCGCCGACCGCTATCCCAAGCGCCGGGTGCTGGCGGTCACCCAGGTGGCGATGGGGACGCTGGCCCTGGTGCTCGGCGTACTCGCGCTCACCGGCACGGCACAGGTCTGGCACGTGTACCTGCTGGCGTTCGGCCTGGGCCTGGCCACGGTGGTCGACAACCCCACCCGGCAGGCGTTCGCGGTGGAGATGGTCGGCCCCCGGGAACTGCCCAACGCCATCGCGCTCAACAGCGCCACCTTCAACGGCGCCCGGATCGTCGGCCCGGCGATCGCCGGAGTGCTCATCGCGCTGATCGGCACCGGGCCCGTCTTCCTGCTCAACGCCGCCTCCTTCGGCGCCGTGCTGCTCGGGCTGGCGGCCATGCGCGAGGCCGAGCTGAACCCGGCCGAACGGGTGCCGCGGGGCAAGGGACAGCTGCGCGAGGGGCTGCGCTACGTCCGGGGACGCCGCGACCTGGTGACGGTGCTCGTGCTGGTCGGCTTCGTGGCGATGTTCGGCATGAACTTCCAGATCACCACCGCGCTGGTGGCCCGCGAGGTCTTCGGCGCCGGGGCCTCCTCGTTCGGCCTCGCCTCGACGATGCTCGCGGTGGGCGCGCTGGCCGGGGCGCTGCTCGCGGCCCGGCGCGTCCGGCCGACCCGGCGGCTGCTGTACGGCGCTGCGGCGGGATTCGGCGTGCTGGAGATGGTCACCGGGCTGATGCCCACGTTCTGGTCGTTCCTGATCGTGCTGGTGCCCACCGGCATCACGCTGATGACCTTCACCACCGCGGCCAACGCCACCATGCAGCTCTCCGTCGCGCCCGAGATGCGCGGGCGGGTGATGGGGCTCTACATGTTCGTGTTCCTGGGGACCAACCCGGTGGGCGCACCGCTGGTGGGCTGGCTGGCGGAGACGTTCGGCCCCCGGCTGAGCATCGTGCTCGGGGGCGCGGTGGCCACCCTCACCACGCTCACCGTCATCGCTTTGTCAGTGCCTCGTGAGACGATCATCAGTACCCTCCGGAACCCGTTCCGGCGCGCTTCGTCCGAGAATGGGATGACAATCCGGCACGTCGGCTGACAGGCTTTGCATGCCTGACCTCGCCCGGGCTTCTCGCCCGGGTCCGCAGGACGGGCGGCTGCCGGGCGTCCGTGGGGGGCGCGACGACGACTGAGGAGGCGACGGCCGTGACCGTGTCGATGGTGAAGGGCCAGCGGATCTCGCTGGAGAAGCCCGGCGACGCGCTGCAACTGGTACGGATGGGGCTCGGCTGGGACGCCGTGAAGAAGCGGGGCTTCTTCGGCTCCCGCGAGCAGGAGATCGACCTGGACGCCTCGTGCGTGCTGTTCGCCGACGGGCAGATCGCGGACGTGGTCTTCTTCGGCAAGCTGACCAGCGACGACGGCTCGGTCCGGCACACCGGCGACAACCTGACCGGGGCCGGCGACGGTGACGACGAGTCGGTGATCGTCGACCTCTCCCGGCTGCCGGTGCACGTGACCTCGCTGGTCTTCACCGTCAGCTCGTTCAACGGCCAGACGTTCAACGAGGTCGAGAACGCCTTCTGCCGGGTCGTCAACGAGCGCGACAACGCCGAGCTGGCCCGCTACACCCTGACCGGGGGCGGCGCCCACACGGCGATGGTGATGGCCAAGCTCTACCGGAACCCGGCCGGCTGGAAGATGAACGCCATCGGCGAGCCGTGCCACGGCCGTACCTTCCAGGACATGCTCCCGGTGATCGCCCAGCACGCCTGATGAACGACCTGGTCCGCGGCGCGAACGCGCCGCTCGCCGTACATCGTCTCGTCGCCACGGCCTCCTGCGCCGTACCGGTCGACGTGAGCGCCCTGCTGGTGGCCGCCGACATGCGCGTGCGGTCCGACGCGGACCTGGTGTTCTTCAACGCCCCCGAAGGGCCGGGGGCGCGCTGGTCCGACCCGGCCGGCGGCCAGCGGATCGACATCGATCTGACCCAGGTCCCGGCCGACGTCCAAGCGGTGCTGATCGTGGTCAGCCTCGTCGGGCGCATGTCGTTCGGGGCGGTCCCGCCGCCCCGGCTGCTGCTCACCGGAGCCGACGGCGCCCCGCTCGTGACGTTCACCGTCGACGAGCTCGGCCCGGAGAAGGCGCTGCTCGGCCTGGAGCTGTACCGGCGTGCCGGGGCCTGGAAGGTCCGCGCCCTCGGCCAGGGGTACGCGGGCGGCCTGGCCGAACTGGTCGTCGCGCACGGCGTCGAGGTCGACGACCCGGGCGACGCGGAAACGGCCGCCCCGCCCCCGCCGCCGGTCGGCGCCACCGGCCCGATCCCCGGGCAGCCCACCGAGCCGCACCCCTCCGGTCCGGGCGGCCGGGAGGTCGGGTTCCTCGAACGCGCCTGGCTGATCTGGGAGGACGCCAGCCGGTCGCTGGCGGCCTTCCGCTCGTCCACCGAGCACGCGCTGAACATCCGCAACGACGAGGTCGCCGGCCGGGTGCCGCGCGGCCGCTACCAGGAGCTGATGGACGCCGCGACCTCCCGCCTGTCCGGTGACGCCGCGCAGCTGCGCGACGAGCTCACCCGGCAGGAGCCCCGACTCACCCCCGAGGTCGCGCCGTTCACCGAGGCGTCCTGGCTGACCTGGCAGCCCCGCACCGACCTGGCCGACGGGGTGCTGCTGGGCCGGCTGACCACCCCGGAGATGCCCGAGCTGCACGTGCCGCTGGTGCTGCGGGTGCCGTGGCGGCGCGGGGTGTGGATCTCGCAGGGCCCGCTGCCGGGCGACGCCGCGGCGTACGCGTGGTCGCTGGTCACCCGGTTCCTGGCCGCCGTCCCGCCCGGGCTGGTCGGGCTGGAGGTCATCGACGCGGCCGGCCTGTCGGGCGCGGGCTGGGTGAACGGCTTCGACCAGGCCACCACGCAGGCCCTGCTCGGCGGCGGGCTGGCCATCGGCCCGGCCGCCGAACAGCGGGTGCGCGGCCTGCTCGACCTGGTCGACCTGCGCCGGATCGGCGGCAGCGAGGACGAGCTGCCCGCCACCCTGGCCGGGGGCCCGCCGGTCCGGCTGGTGGTGATCCTCGACGCGGGGGCCGCGCTGGACGGCGAGGAGTCGCACCAGCTGCTCCGCCTGGTGGAGGACGGCCCCACGGTCGGCGTGCCGGTGATGCTGGTCGAGACCGACAGCCGGGCGACCGAGTCCGTCCGGTCGATGCGGCTGCGCCAGATGTGCAACACCCTGCCGGCGGGCGAGGGCCCGATCGTCGACAACTGGGTCGGCACCGAGTGGACCCTCACCCCCGACCTGCTGCCGGACGCCGGCGCGGGCACCCGGGCCCCCGCCCTGCTCGCCCATGTCCTCGCCGCCCACGTCCGCGCCATCGCCTCCCACGGCTGACCCCACCGCCCACCCACCACTTGACACGCAGAGAAGCGTCACTGGCCAGGGGCGAAGTGACAAGCGGGGTGTGGGCTGAAAGGCTCTGAGGGTGGCCCACCGGAACGTCATATGAGGCTGTTCGCGGCGCTGCTGCCGTCCGTGGCGGCGCTCGACGAGCTGGCGGGGGCCGTCCGGCCGCTGCGCGCCGTTCATCCGGAGCTGCGGTGGGAGCGGCGCGAGCTGATGCACGTCACGGTGGCGTTCTTCGGGGAGATCGACGAGACCACCCTGGAGCGGCTGCTGCCCCGGCTCGAACGGGCGGCGGGGCGGTACGCGCCGATGGGGCTGTCGCTGGCGGGGGCCGGGGCCTTCCCGTCCGGGGTGCATGCCCGGGTGCTGTGGACGGGGGTGTACGGCGACCGCCGGGCGCTGGCCCGACTCGCCGCCTCGTGCAGCGCGGCGGGCAGCCGTGCCGGGTCGCCGGCGGACCATCACCGGGGCTTCCGGCCGCACCTCACCCTGGCCCGCAGCCGGCGCCCCACCGACCTGCGGCCGCTCACCGAGGAACTGGCCGCCTTCGCCGGCGCCCCCTGGGCCGCCGACACGCTCCATCTGGTGCGCAGCCACCTGGGGGCGCAGGTCCGCTACGAGTACGTCCGGTCCTGGCCGCTGGGCTGACCTCGCTCCCGAGGCCCGGTGCGGCTCGTGGTCCGGGTGCCCGGGAAGCCGCCGCGCGGCCGATCTCGCTTACGGCTCGATGCCCGGGAAGTCGCCGGGTCCGGCTGATCCGGCCTACAGCTCGGGTGGCGGGGACGCGGGGCGGTGGGCGTCCGGCGGGCCCCAGGGCAGGCCGTAGCGCTCGCAGACGCGGCGCAGCTCGCCCAGGTCGGGGGGCAGGGACACCCGGCGCAGCACCCGGCCGGCGGGGCTCCACACCACCAGCCGGGGCGGGCCCTCCTGGGAGTCGTCGATGCCGACCCCGCCGACCCCGGAACGCGCCTGCCGCCACGCCACCCGGCCCCGGCCGGTCACCACCGCGATCTCGGCCGCCGAGACGCGCAGCCGGTCGCGGTCGCGGTCGTAGCGCCAGGACCCGGCCAGCCCGACGAGCAGACCCAGCGGCGCGGCCCAGGCCAGGGTGGTGCCGAAGCCGCCGAGGTCGTCGCCCAGCCAGAGCGCGCCGAGCACCGCCACGACCTCGCACAGCAGGACGGTCGCCGCATACGCCAGCAGCCGGGAGCGGCGGGTCGCGTCCAGCGTCACCCCGGAGTCGCCGGGCGGCGCCGGGTCGGGCGGCGGCGGGTCGGCGGACAGCGCGGAGACCGCGCCGTGGAACGCGGCGCTGAGGTAGGCGTCGTACTCCGCGTCGGTCACCGGCAGCCCGGCCCGCCGGGCGGAGTCGCGCAGGTCGGTACGGGAGATCCGCAGTGCCGACAGCGGTGCGGCGAAGAACTCGTCGCCGTCGGAGTCGTACACCCGCAGCCAGGCGTGCCCGGAGATGGTGAGCAGTTCCAGGCCGCCGATCCGGTCGTCGGGCATCCGCAGCACCACGTCGCCCGCGCCGTCAGCCCAGCCCAGCCCCTCGCCGTCCACCGTGAGCCGGCCGCCCGGCACCTGGGCGAAGATCTCGGGCAGTTCGTCGAGGCCGTACGCCGAGGGGCGCGGCACCCGCACGTCGGGGGAGACCACCCGGTAACCGCGCTCGTCCAGGGCGTGCGCGAGCTGGAACGGGTCGAGACCGCGCGCCGGCAGCCGGGCCAGCAGCCGCAGCCGGTGGTCGAAGGCCAGCGTGATCGCCGGGTCCCGCCCGCCCAGCGGGTCGGATCCGACCACCAGGGCGGCCGTCTCGACGGACCGCAGGGAGGGGCCGTCGGCCCGGCCGTACCGGATGCGCACCGCGTCCGGGCCGATCGTCCAGCGCACCGGGGTGTGGCGGGCCAGCCAGCGCTGGGTCAGCAGCACCACCAGCAGCCCGGCCGCCGCCCAGCAGCCCGCGGTGATCCGGTCGGCGAGGTCGAGCGGCCCGGTCAGCGCCGCCCGGACGAGGCCGATACCGGCTAGCAGCCCGGCCAGGACGCCCAGCGCGGCGACCCGTCCGGGGCTCGGCTCGGTGGGCATGGACGCCAGTTCCACAGGAGCGCCCGGGCCGGCCGGGGCCGGTTCCAGCGTGTGCGCGGCGGCCAGCAGGTCGGCCTCCAGGTCGAGCAGGCGGCGCTCGGCGGCGCGGTCGGGCGGCGGGGTGCCGTCCTCGGTGCCGGCGGCGTCGCCGGTGAGCACGTGGATCGGGATGCCGAGCCGGCGGGCGGTCACGAAGAAGGACGCCGGGTCGAAACCCAGCCGGGTGAGTTTCCCCAGCGACACCCGGCCGAACTTGTGGAACACGATGAGGGCGCCGTCGTCGACGGTCAGTGCCAGTTCGACGATCCGGGACCGCTCGTACCGGGTCAGCACCGTCCCGCCGGGGCCGACGCGTTCCAGGCCCGCCGCCGACAGCCGCCAGTACGGTCGGGGCCGGCGACCGCGCAGCGCGCCCAGCGCCCAGGGGGCGGCCGCCGCCGCGGCGACCAGCGCGGCCCACAGCCAGACCGGCCGGATCGGTAGCAGCGCGACCAGCAGGGTCAGCAGCGCGAACGGTCCGCCCGCCGCGGGGCGCCGGCGGCCGGCCGGCCGGGAATCATCACCGGACGACCCGACGAGCTCATGGTCCACGACTACAGATCCTCACACGAAATCAGCGTTTCGCTCCGCCTTCTTCTGTTCGTCGGAATCAACCGTGTGACCCGCCCGGTCATGCCCGCCGGCGGAACACGGCGTAGGCGAGGGCGGCGCCGACGGCGAGCGCGATGAAGAGGGCGTTCCGCCGGCCGTCGGTGTCCCGCAGCGCCGGGTCGGCCGGGGCCGCCACGCTGGACGGCGAGGGCCGCGGGGGCAGCGCCTCCGCGGGCAGCGCCACCCGGTAGACGGGTTGCCCGGCCCCCTCCGAGCCGATCAGCAGCGACCGGCCGTCCGGCGTGTAGGTGATCGATTCACCCTGTTGCTGGCCCGGCAGCCACACCACCCGGAGGAGCTTGTCGGGGGCGGCGAAGACGTGCGCCGAGAAGTAGGTGCGGAGGGTGAACGTCCGCCCGTCGGGGGAGAACGCGCCGTCGGTGGCCATGGACGGGGCGGAACCGACCTTGGTCAACGTGTTGGTCCGGTCGCTGCGCAGCCGGGCGGGCCCCCGGTACAGCGCCCCGCCGAACAGCTTGCTGGCGACGTACAACCGCCCGGTGCCCGGATGGACCAGCAGCGCTTCGGCGTTGCGCGGCCCGTCGGCGTACCGCAGCCGGAACGTGGTGGGGCGCAGCGTCATGTCGCGCAGCCGGGCGGGCTCGGGCACCCGGTAGACGGTGATGTACGGCCAGACCCCGCCCAGGTTGTCGCCGATGTCGCCGACGTACAGGGACGGCCTGCCCCGCTCGTCCGGGCCGAGCGCGATCCCCTCCCAGTCACGGGCGGCGGCGCCCGCCAGGGTGAGCACGGCCCGGGTCCGGCCGTCGGGGCCGACGGCGAAGATCCGGGCCCCGGCGCCCGAGTCGTTGTGCGTGTAGACGACGCCGCGGTGCCGCAGGCTCGCCGCCAGCCCGCTGGACTCGGTGATCCGGGGGTCGGTGATGGTGAAGGCGACGGGCGGCTTGCCCGTGCCGGCCAGCGCCGGCGCGGCGGAACCCGTCAGCAGGCAGCAGACCCCCGTCAGGGCCCCGATCCGGCGGTACACCCCGCTCCTCCCGCTCAGTTGAGCAGCGCACCGACGACCACGGCCAGTATCAGCGCGGTCAGCACGGTGGGCAGCAGCCACTGGGGGGAGCGGTTCACACTCGCAGCCTATGCGTTCGGTGCGGGCGCCCGGGCCGGACGCCCGCACCCGGTGCTCAGAGCCGCTCGACGACGTGGTCGACGCACTGGGTCAGCGCCTCGACGTCGGCCGGGTCGATGGCCGGGAACATGCCGATCCGCAACTGGTTGCGGCCGAGCTTGCGGTACGGCTCGGTGTCGACGATGCCGTTGGCCCGCAGCGTCTTCGCCACCGCCGCGGCGTCCACCGCGTCGTCGAAGTCGATCGTGCCGACCACCTGGGAGCGCTGGGCCGGGTCGGCCACGAACGGGGTGGCGAACTGCGACTTCTCGGCCCAGGCGTAGAGCCGGTGGGACGAGTCGGCGGTGCGCGCGGTGGTCCAGGCCAGGCCGCCCTGGGCGTTCATCCACTCGACCTGCTCGGCGAACATCAGCAGGGTGCCGACCGCCGGGGTGTTGTAGGTCTGGTCCTTGGCGGAGTTGTCGACGACCGTCGGCAGGCTGAAGAACTCGGGCACGTACCTGCCGGACGCGGCGATCTCGTCGATCCGGGCCAGCGCGGCCGGGGACGCCAGGGCGACCCAGAGCCCGCCGTCGGAGGCGAAGCACTTCTGCGGCGCGAAGTAGTAGACGTCGGTCTGCGCGACGTCGACCGGCAGGCCGCCGGCGCCCGACGTCGCGTCGACCAGCACCAGGGAATCGGCGCCGCCGACCCGGTTGATCGGCATGGCGACGCCGGTGGAGGTCTCGTTGTGGGTGAGCGCGTAGACGTCGACGCTGTCCTCGGCGGCCGGCAGCGGGTGGGTGCCGGGGTCGGCGGAGATCACCGACGGGTCGGCCAGCCAGGGCGCGCCCTTGGTGACCTTGGCGAACTTGCTGGAGAACTCGCCGAACACCAGGTGCTGGGACTTCTCCCGGACGAGCCCGAACGCGGCGATGTCCCAGAAGGCGGTGGTGCCGCCGTTGCTGAGCAGGACCTGGTAGCCGTCGGGCAGCGAGAACAGCTCGCCCAGTCCCTCGCGGACCCGGCGGACCAGGGACTTCACCGGCGCCTGCCGGTGGGAGGTTCCCAGGTATTTCGCGCCGGACTCGGCCAGGGCGGAAAGCTGCTCGGGACGGACCTTCGACGGGCCGCATCCGAAGCGGCCGTCGGCTGGCTTGATCTCTGCGGGGATGACGATGTCAGTCACTCGCTACAGCCTAGTCAACCCCGGGGGTGGTTCTCCCGCGGGTCACCCGGTGTCGGACCAGCCGGAACACGAGTGTGGCGGCGGCGACCGCGCAGCCCAGCGCCAGTACCGCCGGGTATGCCCACGACCGTCCCGCGCGGTGGTCCGCCAGCGCAGCCGCGGCCGAGTCGTAGGCCAGCAGCGCCAGGGCCGCCGCCATGATCCAGCCGACGGCGCGCCGGGCGAGCGCGTCGCGCCGCCGGGCCCGTGCCTGCCGGGCTTCCTCGTAGCGCCGCAACTCCTCGGCGTCTGTTTCGTCCGACACGCTCCCATGATGTCGATTGGGTGTTGTATGGACCAGATCAACTGAACGGGAGGGCGGCGTGGGCTCCAGCGGCGAGGCGCAGTCCGAGGCCAGGCTCGAAGCCCTGCTCGGGGTCTTCGAGCGGATGCGGGAGCGCCCGCCGCGCCGCACGGGTGACCGGTTGCGGCCACTGCTGGTAACGATCGGCTCGGCCCGCGACAACCGGAGCGTGACCCACCAGCTGGTCGAGCGGTGCCGAGAGGTCACCGGCCCCTGCAGCCACGTCCAGGCGGGCGACCCGCTGGAGGACGTCCCGCTGCTGCTGCGGCACATCAGCCGGGAACTGGCCGACGCCAAGCCCAGGTTCGAGCCCGCCCTGCGGTTCCCGCTGCTCAGCCTGGCGCTGTGGTTCCTGGAACTGCGCCGGATGCGGCTGCGGCAGGCGGCCGGGGAGAGCGCCGACGGCCTCGCGTCGGACTCGGCCCGCCGCAACTGGCAGCTCGCCGCCCAGCTGACCGCCGCGTCCGGCGCGAAGGCCCGGCGGGCCCTGCTGGCGGGCGGGATCCGGCGGCGCCGGCAACTGGTGCTGCCCGCGGCCGAGCCCGGCGGGCAGGGCCGGCTCGCCTCGATCCTGACCTACGTGGAGCAGCTGCTGCCCATCGGGGTGGCGCTGGTGGCACTGCTCAGCGCTACCGCGGCAAGCACCATCGACCTGGCCGCGGCCGGGCTGGCCGCCGGGTTCGGGCTGTCGTTCCTGGTCGGCGAGGTGGTGCGGCGGACCCGGGGCCGGGTCGGCTGGTGGCGGTACCGCTGGTTCCGCCACCAGTCCTGGGTGGGCGGCGCCGGGACCGACCTGCCGGGCTTCGCGCTGGACGTGTTCTTCCGCCCCGAGCGGAACTCCGACGAAGAGCTCGAACTGCTGCTGGTCAACGCCTTCCTGGAGGACCTGCGGCAGGCGTACCGGCGCGACTGGCGCCGGGCCACCTGGGCGCGGGTGCGCCATCCGGTCGTGGTCATCGACGCCCTGCCTGAGGACCACAGCGCTCGGACCTTCGTCCGGCGGGTGGAGCGCGTCCGCCGGGACACCGAGCGCTTCGACCCGCTGCTGCTCGTGGTCGGGGTGGGCTCCCAGGCGCAGGCCGCCGAACTGGCCCGCAACGTCCGGGTACCGGTCGCCACGGACGAGCCGGCCGACCTGGCGGGGGTCGCCGCCGCCTGGGACGCCTACCAGGCCGACCGGCGGCGGGTCGCGGTGTTCGGCCCGCGCCGGGTGCTCCAGGCGGACGTGTCGGCCGGCGACGGCTCGGGCACCGACCCGGTGTACCGGCCCCGGCGCGTCCCGCTGCCCGCACACCCCTTCGTGCCCTGGCTGGCGATGTCGGCGATCCTGGTCGCCTCGCTGGCGGTGATCGTCTACGAGGGTGTCCGGTTCTGCGACCCGCACTCGGTCTGGAAGGCGCCCAACGGCGAGTGCATCGGCATCACCGACGGCTCGCACGTCTTCAGCGAGCCCCGGCTGTCGGCGGTGGAGAAGTACATCGAGCAGCGCAACGACGAGGTGATCCGGTCGGGCCGGCAATACGTCACGGTGATCTACCTGGGCGCGATGACCCTGGACCCCCGCTCGCCCAGCGGGCAGGCCGACCTCCAGGCGGGCACGCACGGCGAGCTCGTCGGCCTCGCGATCGCGCAGGAGCAGCACAACCGGGCCCGGGTCGGGCCCTCGGTGCGGGTACTGCTGGCCAACGCCGGATCGCGGTTCCGGTACGCGACGCGGGTCGCCGAGGAGATCCGGGCGCGGGCGGCCGCGGACCGCTCGGTGGTGGCGGTGGTCGGGTTCGGCCAGAGCCGCCGGGAGACCTCGGCGGCCATCGAGGTGCTGACCCGGGCGGCGCTACCGATGATCGGGACCACCAACACCTACGACCAGACGGCCTGGCGCCCCGGCCAGTCCGACTACTCGCCGTACTACTTCCGGCTGGCCCCACCCAACCGGCGGCTCGCCGTGCACGCCGCGCACTGGGCCAGGACGGGCCGGACCGGCGCCCGCGCGACCAGCGCCGAGGTGTTCTACGACGCCAGCCCCGACGACCTCTACAGCCGGAACCTGGCCGAGGACTTCCGCGCCGCGTTCGGCCGGAACGCCGTGCGGATGCGGCCCTCGACCGCCCCCGCCGACGTGGCCGTCCGGGTCCGGCAGGCATGCGGGGAGCCCCGGCCCGCCGACGTCTTCTACTACGCGGGCCGCTCCGACGAGTTCGACGCGTTCATCACGGCGCTGTCGGCCACCACCTGCGGCGGCGGCCGGCGGGTGGTGCTGGGCGGCGACGAGGTCACCAAGTACGTCAGCGACAACGGAGCGGAGATCGGGCGCAACACCCGCATCCGGCTGTTCTTCACCCCGCTGGCGGCCCGCGAGGCGTTCGTGGAGAAATGGGTGGCCGACCAGCCCGCGCCGCGCTTCTACTCGGAGTTCGCGCCGATGGTCGACCGCCTGGTGGGCCGGGCGGCGCCGGCCAACACGCGGCCGTCCCTCACCCACGCCGCGCTGGCCTACGACGCCGGCCGGACGGTCATCGGCACGGTCCTCCAGCTCAGCGGCGAGCCGACCGCGCCGGCGGTGCTGGCCACGCTGATGGAGCCACCGAGCGGCCCGCCCGAGCAGGGCGCCAGCGGCGTGCTGCGCTTCCGCGGCCGGGCGAACGGCCACGACGTCGCGGACAAGCCGGTGCTGCTGGCGGCGGTGCAGCCGGACGGCCGGCTGGTGGTCGACGCCGTCTGCGGCCGGCTGATCGACGCGCAGCCGCACGAGCAGGGCTGCCCGCCCCGGCAGGGGTGAACGCGAAGGCCCCCGGCGGGCGCCGGGGGCCGGAGGGCGCGGCTCAAGCCCTGCTTGCCAGCGTCCTCGCCTCCTTGCTCGCTACGCGAACCGCTCGTCCCTCACGGTCCACTCCGCTCGCTCGGTCGGCTCAAACGCCGCGCTTGAGGACGGCGTCGGCACCGGCGACGTCGGTGAGGGGGCGGGTGCCCGGGCCGGTGTACCGGGCGCTGGGGCGGACCAGCCGGCCGGTCTTCTTCTGCTCCAGGATGTGCGCCGCCCACCCGGCCGTCCGGCCGCAGGTGAACATGGCGGGCATCATCGCCGGGGGGACCTCGGCGAAGTCGAGCATGACCGCGGCCCAGAACTCGACGTTGGTCTCGATGGGGCGGTCGGGGCGGCGCTCGCGCAGCTCGGCCAGCGCGGCGTCCTCCAGGGCCTTGGCGGCCTCGAAGCGGGGGGCGCCCAGCTCCCGGGCGGTGCGGCGGAGCACCCGGGCGCGGGGGTCCTCGGCGCGGTAGACGCGGTGGCCGAAGCCCATCAGCCGGCCGCCCTCGTCGAGGATGTCGGTCACGACCTTGCGGGCGTCGCCGATCTGCTCGACGCGCTCGATCATCGGGAGCACCCGGGCGGGGGCGCCGCCGTGCAGCGGGCCGGACATCGCGCCGATCGCGCCGGAGATGGCGGCGGCCACGTCGGCCCCGGTGGAGGCGATCACCCGGGCGGTGAAGGTGGAGGCGTTCATGCCGTGCTCGGCCGCGGACACCCAGTACGCGTCGATCGCCTTGACGTGCTGCGGGTCGGGCTCGCCACGCCAGCGGATCATGAAACGCTCGGTGATGGTCCGGCCCTCGTTGATGCGCTGCTGCGACACCATCGGCAGCCCCACCCCGCGCGCGGACTGCGCGACGAACGACAGCGCCGTCACGGAGACGCGGGCCAGGTCGGCGCGGGCCTCCTCGTCGCTGATGTCGAGCAGGGGACGCATCCCGTAGGAGGGCGCCAGGATCGGGAGCGCGCTCTGCACGTCGACGCGCACGTCACCGGAGTTGACCGGCAGCACGTGCGGCTCCGCCGGGGCCAGGCCCGGGTCGAAGCTGTCGTCGACGAGCAGTCCCCAGGCGTCGCCGAAGGAGACGCGGCCGACGAGGTCTTCGATGTCGACCCCCCGGTAACGGAGGGCCCCACCCTCCTTGTCCGGTTCCGCGATCTCGGTTTCGAAGGCGACCACGCCCTCAAGCCCGGGTTTGAAGTCGGACATGATACGTCCTGCCTTTCGTCCGCAGGGTGATAAGGCGGTGTTGTTCATTGAACCCTGTCCCCGTTACCGCTGAGTACCCAGGCCCCTGTGATACTGACAATGCCCAGGTGAGAGGCTTCGTCACTGTGCAGCGACCTACGTCCGATTCGGCCGGGTTTCGCCGATCTTACGAGGGTGCCGGTCTGTCCGAGTCGGCGCTCCCCGCCGAACCGTTCTCCCAGTTCAGCGAGTGGTTCATCGACGCCGTCGGGGCCGGCCTGCCCGAGCCGAACGCCATGGTGCTCGCGACGGCCACGCCGGACGGCGTGCCGAGCGCGCGGACCGTCCTCCTCAAGGGGCACGGGCCGGACGGCTTCCGTTTCTTCACCAACCACACCTCCCGCAAGGGACGGGACCTGGCGGCCAACCCGCGAGCGGCACTGGTCTTCCCCTGGCACCAGCTGTCCCGCCAGGTGGTGGTGAACGGCGAGGTCACGCCGCTGAGCCGGGAGGAGTCCGCCGCCTACTTCCGGTCCCGCCCGCCCGGCTCCCGGCTGGGCGCGTGGGCCAGCGAGCGCCAGTCGGCGGTGATCGCCGCACGGGACGAACTGGTGGACCAGTACGCCGCGGCGGCCGAGCGGTGGCCGGACCCGGACGGCATCCCGCTGCCGGACTTCTGGGGCGGGTTCCTCGTCGTGCCGGAGACGGTCGAGTTCTGGCAGGGCCGGCCCGACCGGCTGCACGACCGGCTGCGCTACCGCCGGGAGGGGCGTGGCTGGACGATCGAAAGGCTCTCTCCTTGACGCTCGCTCCCCCGCGCTGGCGCCGGCTGGCGATCGACCCCCGTCCGCTGGCCCACCCCGCGTTCCGGCGGCTCTGGATCGGCCAGGGGGTCTCCTTCATCGGCTTCCAGATCACCGCGGTGGCGGTGCCGGTCCAGGTCTACGACATGACCCGCTCGTCGCTGTGGGTCGGCATGCTGGGCGTGGTCAACCTGGTGCCGCTGATCGTCTTCGGGCTCTGGGGCGGCGCGGTCGCCGACCACATGGACCGCCGCCGCCTGCTGCTCGTGGCGTCGTGGGTGGCGTGGGTCTCGACGCTGCTGCTGCTCGTCCAGGCGCTGCTGGGCCTGCACAACCTCCCGCTGATCATGGCCGTGGTGGCGATCCAGGCCACCGGGTTCGCCATCTCCTCGCCGACCCGGGGCGCGATCATTCCCCGGCTGATCGAGAAGGAGCAGGTCGCCGCCGCCAACACCCTCACCTACACCGCCAGCCAGGTCGGCATCCTGGCCGGCCCGCTGCTGGCCGGGGTGGTGCTGGCCCGCTGGGACTACTCGGTGGCCTACGCGCTGGACGCCGTGCTGTTCACCGTCGGCCTGTACGCGGCGCTGCGGCTGCCGCCGGTCCCGCCGCTGGGGGGGACGACGGGCCGGCCCGGGCTGCGCTCGGTGTTCGAGGGGCTGCGCTACCTGGCCACCCAGCCCGTGCTGATGATGTCGTTCGTCGTCGACATCATCGCGATGGGCGTGGCGATGCCCCGGGCGCTCTTCCCCGAACTGGCCGAGACCCAGTACGGCGGCGGGGAGGCGGTCGGCTGGCTGTTCGCCGCCATCGCGATCGGCGGGGTGGCGGGCGGCGTGCTCTCCGGCTGGATCGGGCGGGTGCACCGGCAGGGGGTGGCGCTGGTCGGCTCGATCGTGATCTGGGGGCTGGCGGTCGCCGCCGCCGGGCTCGCGCACAGCCTGTGGCTGGCGGTGGCCCTGCTGGCGGTCGCCGGCGCGGCCGACCTGGTCTCGGCGGTGTTCCGCCAGTCGATGCTCCAGACGTACGCGCCCGACGAGATGCGCGGCCGGCTGCAGGGCGTCTTCGTGGTGGTCGTGGCGGGCGGGCCGCGGCTGGGCGACCTGCGGGCCGGGGCGACCGCCGCTGTGACGGGGGCGACCGTGTCCTGGGTGGGCGGCGGGCTGGCCTGCGCGATTCTTGTGGTGGTGGTCGCGCTGTGCGTCCCGGCGCTGCTGCGCTACGACACCCGGACGGCCGGACCCGGCAAGCCCTGAACTCCCGAACCGCCACCCGCGGGAAGAAGTATCGGCCATGATGTGTTGACGCGTACCCGGGGTCCATCAGGTATCACACCGATACGCGTGGTCGCCAGTGCCGAGCGTCCCGAGGAAGTAGACTCGGAAAGCGAGACTGGAGGGAGCTTTGACCTCACACGGCCTGATCGACACCACGGAGATGTATCTCCGCACGGTCTTCGAGCTCGAAGAGGAGGGGATCGTTCCCCTTCGTGCGCGCATCGCCGAACGGCTGTCCCAGAGCGGTCCGACGGTGAGCCAGACCGTGGCCCGGATGGAACGCGACGGGCTGCTCCGCGTCGAGGGCGACCGGCACCTGGAACTGACCGACCCCGGCCGCGACCTGGCCACCCGGGTCATGCGCAAGCACCGGCTGGCCGAGTGCCTGCTGATCCACGTGATCGGGCTGCCCTGGGAGGACGTCCACATCGAGGCGTGCCGGTGGGAGCACGTGATGTCCGAGGAGGTCGAGCGCCGGCTGGTGGCCCTGCTCGACAACCCGACGCACTGCCCGCACGGCAATCCGATTCCGGGTCTCGACGAACTCGGTGGGCACGGCGAAGATGAGGAGGCCGGCCCGCTCAGTTCCATGAGTGAGATCGCGACATCACCTGGCACTCCGGCCGTGGTCCGCCGGATCAGCGAGCAGGTGCAGAAAGACAGCGATCTGATGCTTACACTCAAGCAGGTCGGAATCCAACCGGGACGCGAGGTGACGCTCGCGCCGAGCGACGACGGTGTGCGAGTTACGTGTGACGACGAGACAGATTCCCCCGCGACGGAGCTTCCACGCCGTCTCGCGGAACACGTCTTCGTGTCGAAACGTTGACGACCTCCTCTTGGTCCCCCCGGTCTGTACCGAAGATCTCCGCACTGAGGGGTCACGTCCCCGCGTCCGGAGGGCCGGTTCGTCGTTGAATACGGGAGGGGTGTCTACGACGATCGGGCGTGGCCCGGTGCGGTGGATGGGATCGGGCGGATGAGGAACTGGGGGGAACCCGCGTTCGAGGCGAGCCTGCCGCCCGAGACGGTCCTGAACCAGATGGAGATGGCGGTCATCGTCTGCGACCGCTTCAGCAACGTCATCTACCGCAACCTGTTCGCCCAGGAACTGTTCGGCTTCGCCGCCGAAGACGACTTCGTCGGCCACTCGATCCTGTCGCTGGGCATCGCCGAGGAAGACCGCGAGCAGGCCACCGAACTGGCGCGGCACGTCCTCAAGGGCGGGGTGTGGGAGGGCACCTTCTGCAGCCAGCGCGCCGACGGCAGCATGGTCTACACCCGGGCGCACGCCGTGCCGCTGCGGCTGCCCTCCGGCTCGATCGACGGCATCGTGATCTTCTCCCGTGAGGCGCTGCGCAGCAACCAGCGCGACCAGGACCGGTACGGCCTGCTGGAGCGGATCGGTGAGCGGCTGGCCGGCTCGCTGGAGCTGGAGATCACCCTGCGGCAGATGTCCGAGACCCTGGTCCCGCAGTTCGCCGACCACTGCTTCATCGACCTGTTCAACGGCGAGCGGCTGGTCCGGCGGGTGTCCCGGCACGCCGCCGGATGGACCCCGCCGCCCGGCACCTGGGCCGACGTGGGAGAGCAGGTCTCCTACCCGCCCGACCACTTCTGCGCCAAGGCGATGGACCGCCGGGACGCCGTGCTGGTCGAGGACGTGGTGAAGCATCGCTTCTCCGCCCCCACCGAGCCCAGCCAGCGGCTCGGCGACGACATGGGCGTCACCTCGGTGATCGCGGCGCCGCTGCTGGCCCGGGGCGAGCTGCTGGGCGTGATGAGCCTGGCGCTGTCCAACCTCAGCAGGCGGCCCGACCCGCACTACGACGGCTTCGACCGCGACCTGGTCGGCGCGATCGCCAGCCGGGTGGCGCTGGCCGTCGACAACGCGATGCTGTTCGAGGAGGAGCGCGAGACCGCGCTGGCCTTCCAGAAGAACCTGCTGCCAGGCGAGCAACCCCCCCGGCTGGACGGGCTGCAGATCGCCTGGCGGTACGAGCCGGCCAAGCCGCTCGAATCGCACGGCCACGGCATACAGACCCAGGTTGGCGGCGACTGGTACGACGTCATCCCGCTGTCGGCGGGCCGGGTCGGGCTGGTGATCGGCGACGTCGAGGGGCGCGGTGCCCGGGCCGCGGCCGTGATGGGCCAGTTGCGCGCGGCGCTGCGGGCCTTCGCCCAGGACGACAAGCCGCCCGCCGACATCCTGCGCAAGCTCGACGAGTGGGTGCGCACCATGACGCGCCCCGACCCGCCACGCTACGGCGACGAGGTGCGGCGCACCCCGCTGGTGTCGTGCACCTACTTCGTCTACGACGCCTGGTCGCGGACGCTGTCCTTCGCCAACGCGGGCCACGAGCCGGCCCTGCTGATCGTCGACGGCGAGGTCTCCGACCTGGAGTACGACAGCCGGGGGGCCATGCTCGGCATCCGCGCCCCCGGGATGGGCGGCGACATCCTGTTCAACGAGGAGAGCTGCGAGCTGCGGCCCGGCGCCACGCTGGTGCTCTACACCGACGGGCTGATCGACCGGCGGCCCAAGGAGAACGGGGAGTACTACACCCGTGAGGAGTCCCGCCGGATGCTGCGGGACGCGGTGGCGGGGGCCGCCCGCGACGATGTCGAGTCGATCGCCCGCGCGGCGTACGAGGCGGTGCCCGGCGACATCGACGACGACGTCGCGATCGTGGTGATCCGCACCGCCCCGGAGGAGCTTCCGGTCGCGCAGCGCGACTTCCCGGCCGAGCCCATCATGGTCTCGGAGGCGCGCCGGCTGGCCGCCGAGACGTTCGCCTCCTGGGACGTGCACGACGAGCAGTCCGAGCTGGCCTGCCTGCTGATCTCCGAGATCGTCACCAATGTGGTGCTGCACACCGCCAGCCCCAGCCCGCGTCCTGAGCTGGTGCTGGAGGGCGTCCCGGGCGGGGCCTTCGATGACCTGGAGGAGTTCGCCGACTTCGACGACGGGCTCTGGGGGCCGGGTGCCGGGCTGGGCCGCCGCGAACCGTCGGTCAAGGAGTTCCGGCTCCGGCTGCGGCGCGGCCGCGACTCGCTGTGGGTCGAGGTGTTCGACTCCGACCTGCGGCTACCCCGCATCCGCAGCGCCGGCGAGACCGACGAGGGCGGCCGCGGCCTCTACCTGGTCGACCAGCTGGCCGCCCGGTGGGGCGCCCGCCCCACCACCGACGGCAAGGCCGTCTGGTTCGAGCTGCCCCTGCGGTGACGGGGGTTCGGCGCGCGGCGCGGCCGGTTGCGCGCTCGACCGGAGTTTCCGCGGTGACGGGCTCAGTGCACGGCCAGTTGGGCCCATGACTGGGTGAACCAGAGCTCGCCGCCGATCACCCGCGGCCGGGCGCCGGTGCGCGGGCCGCCGTCGATCTCGTCGAGCAGGGCCTGCCGGATGCCGTCGGCGGCGCGCCGGTCGCAGCCCTCGGCCAGCCAGGGGTCCAGCGGTCGTTCGATGGTGAACATGTCGAGCCGGCGCACCGTGGCCCCGGCGGCGGTGGCGAGGTCGACGAGGGCCGACAGCGACAGGACGCCCGGGTGCTCGGGGTCGCGCATCTGCTCGATCCGGCCGCGGTCGCGGGCGGTCATGTCGGGCCGGACGATCTCGGCGATGATCAGCCGGCCGCCGGGCCGGCGCACCCGGAGCATCTCCGGCAGGGTGCGGGCGGGGTCGCCCGATCGGTACAGCGCGAACCGGGCGGTGACCAGGGTGAACGTGCCGTCACGGTGGGGCGGTGTGGCGGGGCCGGACGCGGCGGTGGGCCCGGTGAACAGCACGGTCGGGGTGCGGCCCGCGGCGGCGGGCGGGGGGACGCGCGGTGCGGCGGGGGCGTCCGGGGCGCTCTTCGGTGGGGTTTCCGCGGTGGTCAGCGCGTGGACGTGCGGGGTGAGCGCCGCGGCCAGCGCTCCACCGTCGCGGGAGAGGTCGAGGCAGGTGTCGCCGGCCTCGGGCTCGATGAAGTCGATCAGCCGGTCCAGATGAGGGGTGGACTGCCCGCCGGAGTTCCGGATCTTGGTACCGGTGCCGTGGAGCATGCCTGGTCTCCCTCCTGAGAGGGATCGCTCCCCCTGCCGCCGCCGCGCGGGCCGGGCGCGCCGCCCCGATCGGCGGACCCGGCCTGTAGAACTATGAGACTCCGCAACGGGCCGGGAGGTTCGGACCTCTTCGCTATTGCAGTTCTTTTCCGAACATGGCCAGGGCGACGAGGACGAAGACCATGAAGACCGCGGTGAAGGTCGGCGTGGGGATGCGCAGTCGCTCGGTGACCTTGCGTAGCGCGACGAAGATCAGCACGGTGATGACGAGGAGCGTGATGAGCCCTTCTGACATGCGTCACCTCGATCGGGGGCGGGGCCGCTGCCGACAGCCTACGCGGGGCCCCGGGGTTCCGGCGCGCGGCGCAGCCTGTCAGTAAATACTTACCCGGTGCCGTTTCCTGATCTTTCCCGCTATACGCTCTCGGACGTGGCGAAGCAGAGTGCAGCAGAGCAGCGAGACCGCATCGACGATCTCATGATCCAGATGGCGTGGAGCCGGGTGGCCCTGGGCACGGCGTCCTTCCTGGCACCGGCCGTGACCGCGCGGCTGCTCGGCCTGGGACAGGGCGCCGACCCGGGCCGCGACCAGTTGGCCCGGATGTTCGCGGCCCGGGAGATCGTGCTGGGCGCCGGCTACCTGATCAGCAAGGAGTCCGGCCGCCGGACCTGGGCCCGGCTGGGCCTGGTGGTCGACGCGCTCGACACCGTCGCCGGGCTCAAGGGCCGGAGCTCGCTGCCCTTCCGGGCGGTGGCCGGGATCACCGGTGCGGCGGTCGGAGCCACCGCGCTGGGCACCGCGAAGGTGGCCAAAGACCTGCGTTGATCCGCCGGGTCGCCGGGTAGTAGGGCCCCGTACCGCCGGCGAGGGGACGGGGGCGCGGCGATGGCCGAGGCGAGCGAAGAGCCCGCGCTCCACGGCCGCGAGCTGTACGCGGTGCTCGGCGCGCTCATGCTGGGCATGCTGCTGGCCTCGCTGGACCAGACGATCGTCTCCACGGCGCTGCCCACCATCGTCGGCGAGCTGCGCGGCGCCGAGCACCTGGCCTGGGTGGTCACCGCCTACCTGCTCGCCTCGACGGCGGCCACCCCGCTGTGGGGCAAGCTCGGTGACCAGTACGGGCGCAAGCGCCTGTTCCAGCTCGCGATCGTGGTGTTCCTGGCGAGCTCGGCGCTGTGCGGGCTGGCCCAGAGCATGGGCCAGCTGATCGCCTTCCGGGCGGTGCAGGGCGTCGGCGGCGGCGGTCTGATCGTGCTGGCCATGGCCACCGTGGGCGATGTGGTGCCGCCCCGGGAACGGGGCCGCTACCAGGGCCTGTTCGGTGCGGTCTTCGGCGTGTCGAGCGTGCTCGGGCCGCTGCTGGGCGGGTTCTTCGTCGACCACCTGACCTGGCGCTGGGTGTTCTACATCAACCTGCCGCTGGGCGTGCTGGCCCTGTTCGTGGTGGCCGTCGCGCTACGGGCACCGCAGCCGCGCAGGTCGCACGCCATCGACTACCCGGGCGTGGCCCTGCTCGCCGCGGCGGCGGTCTGCCTGGTGCTGACGGCCACCTGGGGCGGCACCCGGTACGCCTGGGGGTCGGCGATGATCGTCGGCCTCGTCCTGGCCTCGGTGGCCCTGCTCCTCGGCTGGGCCTGGTCGGCGCGGCGCGCGGTCGAGCCGGTGCTGCCACCGCACCTGTTCGGCCGGCAGGTCTTCACGGTGTGCTCCGGGCTGGCGTTCGTGGTGGGCTTCGTGATGTTCGGGGCGCTGACCTACCTGCCGCTGTTCCTCCAGGTGGTGCACGGGATCTCGGCGACGATGTCCGGGGTGCACCTGCTGCCGATGGTGTTCGGCCTGCTCCTCACCTCGGTCACCAGCGGCCGGCTGATCGCCCGCCACGGCCGCTACAAGATGTATCCGATCGCCGGCATGGGGTTCACCGCGCTCGGCCTGTACCTGATGTCCACGATGGACGAGTCCACGTCGGACCTGGCGATGAACGCCCGCTTCCTGGTGCTGGGCCTGGGGCTGGGCATGGTCATGCAGGTGCTGATCCTGGCGGTGCAGAACGCGGTGCCCTACGAGGACCTGGGCGCGGCCACCTCCGGCGTGACGTTCTTCCGGTCGATCGGCGGCGCCTTCGGCGTGTCGGTGTTCGGCGCGGTCTTCGCGTCCCGGCTGGTCGGGAACCTGACGGCGCTGGTGCCGGGCCGGCTGGACCCGGAGCGCGTCGCGAACGACCCGGCGCTGATCCGGACGCTGCCGGAGCCGGACAGGCAGCCGTACCTGCACGCCTACAGCGACGCGATCTCGATCGTGTTCGCCTGGGCCGTCCCGGTGGCCGTGGCCGGGTTCGCGCTGGCCTGGGTGCTGCGCGAGCTGCCGCTGCGGACCACCAGCCGGTCGCAGGACCTCGGCGAGGCGGTGGGCTGCGCGCCCACCGCGCGCTCCTCGCTGGCCGAGCTGGAGGTGGCGCTGACCCGGTTGATGCGGCGCGACCTGGCGGCCCGCGAGCTGTACGAGGGGCTGGTCAGGAAGGCGGGGTTCGACCTGTCGGCAGGCAGCGCGTGGGCGCTGTGCCGGGTGGCCCGGGAACTGGTGATCCGCCGCCAGGACCTGGCCGGCGAGGCGGAGGTGCCGGTCGAGCGGGGCCGCCGGTGTGTCGACCCGCTGGTGGCGGCCGGGTACGTCGAGCGGGACGAGGTCTGGCTGACGATCACCAGTGCCGGGCTGGTGGCGGCCGACCGGCTGGCGGAGGCCCGCCGCGGCGGGCTGGCCGAGCTGCTGGCGGGCTGGGAGCCCGAGCGCCATCCCGAATTGGTGGACCTGCTGACCGGGTTGTCGCGGGCGGACGTGGGTGGTGTCCACGACCGGACAGTGCTGGGGCCGTGAGAGAGGCAGGGCGGAGACCGATGTCATATACCGTTCGGGTCGCGGAGAGGTAATCTGCTACTGACCGAATCCCGCTCGGTTTCGGGACGGAACCCCTACCCAGACTGGAGGCGTCGTGGCCGAGGCATACATCGTCGGTGCGGTCCGTACCCCTGTCGGCACCAAGAAGGGTGCCCTGAAGGACATTCACCCCGCCGACCTCGGTGCGCACGTGCTCAAGGAGCTCGTTGACCGCACCGGCGTGGACCCGTCCGCCGTCGAGGACGTGATCATGGGCTGCGTCATGCAGGTCGGCCCGCAGTCGCTGGACATCGCCCGCACCGCCTGGCTGTCGGCGGGGCTGCCGGAGAACGTCCCCGGCGTCACCATCGACCGGCAGTGCGGCTCCTCGCAGCAGGCGGTGCACTTCGCCGCCCAGGCCGTCATGTCCGGCACCCAGGACCTGGTCGTCGCGGCCGGCGTCGAGCAGATGGCCATGGTGCCCATGGGCTCCTCGGTCGCGATGGCGATGGAGAAGGGCATGCCCTTCCCGTACGGCGAGGGCTGGGGCGAGCGCTACGGCACGCAGGAGATCTCCCAGTTCCGCGGCGCGCAGCTGATGGTCGAGAAATGGGGCCTGACCCGCGAGGACCTGGAGAAGTTCTCCCTGGAGAGCCACCGCCGGGCGTCCCAGGCGATCGAGGCCGGTTACTTCGACCGCGAGATCGCCCCGATCGCCGGGCTGGCCAAGGACGAGGGCGCGCGCCCCGACACGACCCTGGAGAAGATGGCCGGCCTCAAGCCGCTGCGCGACGGCTGGGCGCTCACCGCGGCGGTCGCGTCGCAGATCTCGGTCGGCGCGTCGGCGCTGCTGATCGCCTCCGAGGCGGCCGTCAAGCAGTACAACCTGACCCCGCGGGCGCGGATCCACACCCTCGCGCTGTGCGGTTCGGACCCGGTCTACATGCTGACCGGCCCGATCCCGGCCACGGAGAAGGCGCTGGCCAAGAGCGGCCTGAAGATCGACGACATCGACGTCACCGAGATCAACGAGGCCTTCGCCCCGGTCGTCCTGGCCTGGCAGAAGGACCTCGGCGCCGACCCGGCCAAGGTCAACCCCAACGGTGGCGCGATCGCGCTGGGCCACCCGCTGGGCGCGACCGGCGGCGTCCTGATGACCAAGCTCGTCCACGAGCTGGAGCGCACCGGCGCCCGGTACGGCCTCCAGACGATGTGCGAGGGCGGCGGCCAGGCCAACGCCACCATCATCGAGCGCGTCTGAGCTGTGTTGATGCGGGCGGTCGGGGTTCTCCCGGCCGCCCGCGGGTGGTTCGGGGTGGGCGGTCGGGGCGCGGGGAGCACGTCCGGCGGTTAGACTTACGCGGTCTTTGTGCCCGAGATCGGCCCTGTGCCCGACCGCCCCGGCCCGTCGATCCGGCGAACAGCGCACCCAGCGATCGGGAATCCATGCAGTCATCAACACAGAAGAAGAGCATCGCCGGCACTCTCCTGAAGCTGCTCGGCAGCAAGGACGCCCCCGCCCGCCCCGCGCCCGCGGCGGCCGGCGCGGACGGCGACGTGGTCCAGCCCGCGGCCGGCGAGGGCGCGCTGGAGAACCACCTCGGCGGCGACGAGGCCCGCAACTACCGCAAGTACGAGTACGACATGGTCGCGCCGCATGTCGGGCGGTCGCTGCTGGAGATCGGCTCCGGCCTGGGCCATTTCTCCGAGCAGTTCGCCGGCCGGCTTGACTACCTGGCGGTCAGCGACAACGACCCGTACTGCGTCGAGCAGCTGCGCAAGCGCTACGACGGCAACGACGACGTCGAGGTGCTCGACCTGGCGCTGCCCGCCGACGTGCCGATCCGGCGCAAGGTCGACACCGTCGTCATGATGAACGTGCTGGAGCACATCAAGGACGACGTCCAGGCGCTGCGCGACCTGGCCGCGGTCACCGAGCCGGGCGGCCGGATCGTCATCTGGGTGCCGGGCTACATGCAGCTGTACGGCGAGTTCGACCGCAAGGTCGGGCATGTCACCCGCTACACGCCGAAGACCCTGAACGCCTCGGTGCGCGGGGCCGGGCTGGTCCCCGAAGTGCTCAAGCCGATCAACTTCCTGGGCGGCATCGCCTGGTGGGCGGCGGTCCGGCGGGGCGGCGCGGGCTACCCCGACCCCCGGCTGGTGAAGATCTACGACCGGACGGTCATCCCGACCACCCGCGCGATCGAGCGGGTGGTGCGCCCGCCGTTCGGGCAGACGGTGCTCTGTGTGGCCCGGGTCCCCGGCGGGAAGTGATCCCGGAAATCGTCGCGTCCCGGGCATGACTGGGTAGCGGCCGCGCGTCGCCGGGGGTCCCGGCGCGCCCCCGGGCCACAATCGTGCCGACCGGACGGGGGCGCGGGTCGCCTCTCTGCCCAGCGGAAGCACCCGGTCCGCGGCCCCGGAGGGTCAGCCACTGTAGTTCCCGTGTGGTCCGACGGTCCGGTGGCGGGAGCCCGGGAGGGGACGGTTCTCGCCGCCGGATTTCAGCGGGTTCGGCGGCCGGAGGCGTTCCGCGCGGCCGTGGCGGGCGCGCCGGGGATCAGGGCGCCGGGTCGAACAGGCGCAGCCGGTGGGCGGTGGCGGCGGCCTCGCCGCGGCTCGCCACCCCCAGCTTGGCCAGCATGTTCGACACGTGCACGCTCACGGTCTTGGCCGAGATGAACAGTGCCGCGGCGATCTCGCGGTTGGCCCGTCCCTCGGCCACCAGCCGCAGCACCTCCAGTTCGCGCGGGGTCAGGCCCAGCGGCGTCCCGGAGCCCGGCCGGGCCCGGCGCGACAGCTCGGCGATGCGTTCGCCGAGCGGGCGGGCGCCCAGTTGCCGGGCGACCTCCGCGGCCCGGCGCAGCCGCTCGGCGGCTCCCGCGCGGTCGCCGGGCAGCGCCGCAGCGGCCCCGTCCGCCAGCGCGCGGGCCAGCGGGTACAGCTGTTCCAGCACTTCCCAGGCGGCTGCCGCGGCGTCCCAGGCGGCCGGGTCAGGCCGGCCGTGGATCTCGGCGGCGAGAGCGGTGAAGGTCAGCCGGTGGGCCTCCTGGACCGGGTCCAGCACCTGCAGCGACTTGGCTCGCGCCTCGATCGCCGCGAACGCGGCGCGGTCGCCGGAACCGGCGCAGATCCGGGCGCCCTCCACCAGGCCGGGCCACAGGTAGCGTTCCCGGTCGGGGGAGTCGAAGTCGGCGAGCATCGGCTCGATCGCGGCCAGCGCCGCCGCCCGGTCGCCCTCGGCCCACCGCAGCGCGGCCGTCAGCCGCAGCACGGGCAGCAGGTGCTCGTAGTAGGGCGGGCTCTGGCCGAGCACCGCCGGTTCGGCGGCGGCCAGTGCGGCGGCGGCCTGGCCGAGCTCGCCGCGGGCGGTCGCCACCTCGCCGGCGAGCTGCCACAGGAGCGCCTGCTGGCTGCGCGGCGGGTCCTGGTCGAGGGCCTGCCGGAGCACGGTCGTCGCCTCGTCCCAGCGGCCCAGCGACACCAGCGGTTCAGCCTGGTTGATGGCCAGGGAAGTGCCCATGGTCCGACCGAGCCCGTACTCGCCGGCCAGCGCGATCCCGGCGCGCGCCACCTCGGCCGCGGCGGAGTGCCGCCCGGTCCCTTCCAGGATGTGCGAGCGGGTGACGTAGACGCGGAGCAGCGGAGAGTACGTCCCGGCCCGCCGGGCGACCTCCTCGATCCGGTCCGCCTCGGCCAGCAGCGCTGCGGGGTCGTGCGAGGAGTCGATGGAGCAGAGCAGAGCGCACCGCGCCTCGGCCTCGGCCTCGGCGTCACCGGCCTGCCGGGCCACCGCGACGGCCTCTTCGGCCGCTGCGCGGCCGGCCGCGAAGTCCGACACCTTGAGCAGGCCCCGGGCCAGCGCGACCAGCACGGTGGCGCGTTCGGCACTCGCGGGCTCGGCCGGTGTGCCGCGGACCGCCGCTTCCAGGTCCGTGACGCCCTCCTGGTAGCGGCCGAGTGAGGCGGCCATCCGGCCGCGCTGTTCCAGCAGGCGAGCCCGCCACCGGTCGGCGTCCGGCAGCCGCTCGACCTCCCGCAGCGCCGCGGTGGCGAGCTTGATGCCCCGCTCGTGCTCGCCGCTCAGGTCCGCGGCGGCGACCGCGCGCTCCTGGACTTCGACGTGGCCGGCGCCGATCCGCTCCGCGGCGTCCGGGACCAGGTCCCACAGCTCCAGGACCCGGGAGAGCATGTTCAGCGCCTCGGCGTGGGCGGTGGCGGCGAAGGCCTCGGTGGCGGCCTGCCAGGCGCTGATCAGCGCCCAGGTGGTGTTGTGCGCGGAGTGCCAGTGCAGGGCGAGTTCCGCCGCGGCCCGGCCGCGCGGCACCAGCGCCGGGTCGGCCGTCAGCGCCTCGGCGAACCGGGTGTGCAGCCGGGTGTGCTCGCCGGGCAGCAGGTCCCGGTGCACGGCCTCGCGGATCAGCGCGTGCCGGAACACGTACCCGTCGCCGTCGACGGTCAGGACGTTGGCCTCGACCGCCGGGCGCAGGCTCCGGGTCAGCGTGGCGTCGTCCAGGCCGGTGACGGCGGCCAGCAGCCCGTGGTCGAGGCGGGTGTCGCCGGTGCTGGCCGTCCGCAGCAGGTCCTGGGTCTCCTCGGGGAGCCGCCGGACGGCGGCGAGCAGCAGGTCGCGCAGCGACTCGGGCAGCTCGCGGGCGATGCCGCCGTCGCAGTCCACGAGGGACTCCACGAACAGCGGGTTGCCCTCGCTGCGCCGGTAGACGCGGTCGAGCTGGTCGGCCTCGGGCGTGGTGCCGGTGAGCTCACGGACCAGGTCGGCGACCTCGGTGCGGGTCAGCCGGCCCAGTTCCCGCCGGCGCACCCGGTCGATCCGGTCGAGCTCGGCGAGCAGCGTCCGCAGCCGGTGCCCGCGGTACAGCTCGTCGGTGCGGTACGTGACGACGAGCAGCACCGGGCGCGGGCCGTCGAGGTTGCGGACCAGGAAAGCGAGCAGGTCGTGGGTGGAGCGGTCGGCCCAGTGCGCGTCCTCGATCACCAGGGCAAGGGGGCCGTCCTCGGCCAGCCGCTCCAGCAGGGTCAGCACCAGTTCGAACAGCCGGGCCCGGTCTTCGGCGGTGTTCGTGCCGGGGTCGCCGAACTCGGGCAGCAGCCGGGCCAGCCCCGTCGCCGGGCCGGGCAGCAGTGCGGTGACCCCGTCGGTACCGAGTTCGCGGACGAGCCGGCGCAGCACCGCGGTGAAGGGGGCGAACGGGAGGCCGCCGTCCGAGCCCAGCTCCACGCAGCCCCCGACCAGCACCCGGGCGCCGTCGGCGCGGGTGCCGAACTCGCGGATCAGCCGGGTCTTGCCGACGCCGGCCTCGCCGCCGAGCAGGACCGCGCCGGGAGCGTCGGCCAGCGCCTGCGCCAGCAGGGAGAGGTCGGCCGAGCGACCCACCAGCGTGCTCACTGTCCTCCTCGCGCCCGGTTCGTCCTACCAGGATGCCAGGCGGGCACAAGTGAATTTTCCTCTCTTGCCGGAGCAACCAGGTCGGGGCCGAGGGCGTCATACTGGGTGTTCCCGACGAATCCCGCCTGGACGCCCCCCGCCAATGGCTGCCCAAGCCATTTCGGCAATTGCAGGAGCGCGTTATGTATGGACCGCCCCCCGGCCCGCCGGGACCGCAGTTCCCCTCGTATCCGCCTGGTCCGCCTGGTCCTCCCGGCCCGTTCGGCCCGCCCGGCCCTCCGTTCCAGCCTGGCCCGCCGCGCCGCTCGTCCGCCGCACCCCTGCTGATCTCCCTGGGTGTCGGGACCCTGGCCCTGTTCGTCCTCCTCGCCGTGGTCGTGGTGACGCTCGGCGGCGACGACGAGGACCCGGACCCCACCCGCACGACCGCCGTGTCCGCCTCTCCGTCGATCAATCCGCGCGCGGTACCGGCCAATTTCTCCGGTGTCTGGAACGGTCTGGGCTATTACCACAATTCAAGTGGTACGAAAAAGGAATTCTCCGCCACCATCACGCTGACGCAAGGCGCCGAGTCGGGCACCTCCACCTACACCGGGTTCGCCTGCTCCGGCGAGCTGCGGGTGGACTCGGTGACGTCCGACAAGATCGTGTTCTACGAGACGATCACCAAGGGGGCCGAGGCGGGCGGCAACTGCGCGTCCGTCCCGACCGGGTACGTGGCCCTGCGGCTGCGCGACGACGGCCAGGTCCAGTACTCCTGGTACAGCGACCGCACCCGCCTGGAGACCGACAACTCGTCCTCCCGCGCGGTCCTGGGCCGCCAGCAGCAGACCACCTGACACAAACCCCGGACGAGCGGCCGGGCCGCCGGCACTGGGCGGCCGGTGGCCCGGCCCGGCATCCTGTCGCGACCGGTGCGGCTTCCCGAGATCGGAGCGCAGTGATGATCGCCGAGGAGTACGGCTACGAGATCCGGCCGGGCCGGGCCCTGGACACCCCCGGAGTCGAGGCGATCCTCAAACGCCGCGAACGCGGGGTCCGGCTGGGCGCCCTCGCGGCCGCCATCAACGCGGTGCTCCTCGGCTACCTGCTGGCACGCATCGGCGACCCCACCTCACCGCTGTCCGTGCTGGTCACCCTGGGGCTGGGATTCGCGATCGCGGCGATCGGCGTCCCAACACTGCTGTGGCGCCGCGCCCGCCGCAAGGAACGACGCATCCTGACCACCTACGGCTGGCAGGTGTGGCCCTGCGCCACCCGGGAGGTACAGGTGGTCTCCGCCGAGGGACGCCGCGCGAACGGCCGCCACTGGGCGAAGGAGGGCCGCGTCGTGCTGCTGCGACCAGATGGCCAGAGCCACTGCTCGTTCCCCCCACCGCAGGAGGGCTGGGAGGGCCCGTTCCCGCCCGGTTCCAAGGGCCCCCACGACCACATGTGGTTCGCGGGCGACACCCGCTTTGGCGGAGTGCTGGCCGCCCCCGGCGGCCTCCCCTTCCGCTACGTCACCCGCACCAATCCCGCTACTTCTTCCGGGCGACCCCGCCGAACTCGATCCACTCCAGGGTCTGCTGGGTGACGTCGCCCAGGTTGGGGCGCCAGGTGGAGATCTCGACCAGGCCGGGGTCGACCAGTTCGAGGTCGTTGAAGAAGGGGCTCACTTCGGCGGTGGTGCGCACCCGGCCCCAGTTGTTCTGGGTGGCGGTCAGCATGAAGTCGGTCAGCCGGTTGCGCACCTCGTCGTCCTCGCTGACCAGGTGGCTGATCACCAGCATGCTGCCGGGGGCCAGCCGGTCCATCACCCGGCGGACCAGCGCGGCGGGGTCGTCCCCGTCGGGGATGCAGTGCAGTACGGAGACGAACAGCGCGGCGACCGGCTTGGAGAAGTCGAGCAGTTCGGTGATCGCGGGGTCGGACATGATCCCGTCGGTGTCGCGGATGTCCGCGGTGATGACGGTGGTCCGGTCGTTGTCGGCGAGCAGTGCCCGGCCGTGCGCCAGCACCACCGGGTCGTTGTCGATGTAGACGACGCTGGAGTCCGGGTCGACCCGCTGCGCGATCTGGTGGACGTTGTCCTGGGTGGGCAGGCCGGAGCCGTGGTCGAGGAACTGCCGGATGCCCTCCTGCTCGGCCACGTACCGCACCGCCCGCTGGAGGAACTTGCGGTTGTTGATCGCCAGGGCGCGGGTGCTGGGCGCGGCCTTGGACAGTTCCTCGGAGGCGTCCCTGTCGACGGCGTAGTTGTCCTTGCCGCCGAGGAAGTAGTCGTACATCCGGGCGACGCTGGGGACCTTCGGATCAAGCAAAACGGGCTCCTCGCCGAGTGATCGCCGAAGCGGGGAAGTCTGGCGATCAAGTACCAAGTGCATCATGACGGCTCTCCTGCCAGAGATCGAAGATCTTTACATAAGTGAGATGCGAACCGTGCAAGGCGCGCGGATCGGCAGAACTTGACCAGCCGGGGTCAGCACCGTTGTGGCGGTCCGTTTTGTTCCAGTGACCTGCTTCCGCGATGCTTGTGGGGTGTCAACGGAGACTTCGCCCGACATCGCGGCGTCCGCGGCCTCGCTGCGCCGGTTCCTGCACGGGCTGCCAGGAGTGGACCAGGTGGGCGCCGAGGAACGGGCCGCGCGCCTCGCCACCCGATCAATCAAGACCACGGCCAAGGCGGAGGCCATCGACCTGGCGATCGGCATGGTCGACCTGACCACCCTGGAGGGCGCCGACACGCCCGGCAAGGTGCGGGCCATGTGCGCCAAGGCCGTCCACCCGGACCCCACCGACCCCGAGGTGCCCCGGGTGGCCGCCGTCTGCGTCTACCCCGACCTGGTGGCCGAGGCGGTGCGCGCGGTCGAGGGCTCAGGCGTCGGGGTGGCGGCGGTGGCCACCGCGTTCCCGTCCGGCCGGGCCCCGCTGGAGGCCAAGCTGGCCGACACCCGGGCGGCGGTCGCGGCCGGCGCCACCGAGATCGACATGGTGATCGACCGGGGCGCGTTCCTGGCCGGGGACTACATGAAGGTCTGGGACGAGATCGTGGCGACCCGGGAGGCGTGCGGCGACGCCCACCTCAAGGTGATCTTCGAGACCGGTGAGCTCGCCACCTACGACAACGTGCGGCGGGCGTCCTGGCTGGCGATGCACGCCGGGGCCGACTTCATCAAGACCTCCACCGGCAAGTTGTCGCCCGCCGCGACGCTGCCGGTGACGCTGGTCATGCTGGAGGCGGTCCGTGACTTCCGCGCGCGGACGGGCCGCCGGGTGGGGGTCAAACCCGCCGGCGGCATCCGCACCACCAAGGACGCGATCAAGTACCTCGTGCTGGTCAACGAGACGGCCGGGCCCGACTGGCTCGACCCCGCCGCGTTCCGGCTGGGCGCGTCCAGCCTGCTCAACGACCTGCTGATGCAGCGGCAGAAGCTGCGCACCGGCGTGTACGCGGGTCCCGACTACTTCACCCTGGACTAGGAGCGTCTAGATCATGAGTTCGGATGTGCCTCGGGGTGACGCGCTGTTCGAGTACGCGCCGGCGCCCGAGTCGCGCGACGTCGTCGACATCAAGCCCGCATACGGCCTGTTCATCGGCGGTGAGTGGGTCGACGGGTCGAGCGAGACCCGCAGCAAGACGATCGACCCGTCCACCGAGGAGCCGCTGGCCGAGGTCGTCTGGGCGGACGCCGCCGACGTCGACCGGGCGGTGGCCGCCGCCCGGAAGGCCCACGACGAGGTCTGGGGCCCGATGCCGGGCCGGGAGCGGGCCAAGTACCTGTACCGGCTGGCCCGGCTGATCCAGGAGCGGTCGCGCGAGCTCGCCGTGCTGGAGTCGATCGACAACGGCAAGCCGATCCGCGAGTCGCGCGACGTGGACCTGCCGCTGGTGGCGGCGCACTTCTTCTACCACGCGGGCTGGGCCGACAAGCTGGAATACGCCGGGTACGGCCCGGACCCCCGCCCGCTGGGGGTGGCCGCCCAGGTCATCCCGTGGAACTTCCCGCTGCTGATGCTGGCCTGGAAGATCGCGCCCGCGCTGGCCTGTGGCAACACCGTGGTGCTCAAGCCCGCCGAGACGACCCCGCTGACCGCGCTGGCCTTCGCCGAGCTGTGCCGGCAGGCCGACCTGCCGCCGGGCGTGGTCAACATCGTCACCGGGGCGGGCGAGACCGGGCGGCTGCTGGTGGAGCACCCGGGCGTCGACAAGGTGGCCTTCACCGGCTCCACCGAGGTCGGCAAGCAGATCGCCCGGGCGGTGGCCGGCACGGCCAAGCGGCTCACCCTGGAGCTGGGTGGCAAGGCCGCCAACATCGTCTTCGACGACGCGCCGCTGGACCAGGCGGTGGAGGGCATCGTCAACGGGATCTTCTTCAACCAGGGGCACGTGTGCTGCGCCGGGTCGCGGCTGCTCGTCCAGGAGACGGTGGCCGAGGAGGTGCTCGACCGGCTGAAGGTCCGGATGGCCACGCTGCGGGTCGGCGACCCGCTGGACAAGAACACCGACATCGGGGCGATCAACTCGGCCGCCCAACTGGAGAGGATCCGGGCGCTGTCGGAGATCGGCGAGCGGGAGGGCGCCGAGCGCTGGTCGCCGCCGTGCGAGCTGCCGTCGCGCGGCTTCTGGTTCGCGCCCACGGTCTTCACCGGGGTCGCCCAGTCGCACCGGATCGCCCGGGAGGAGATCTTCGGGCCGGTGCTGTCGGTGCTGACCTTCCGCACCCCGGCGGAGGCGGTGGAGAAGGCCAACAACACGCCGTACGGCCTGTCCGCCGGGGTGTGGACCGAGAAGGGCTCGCGCATCCTGTGGACGGCGCAGCGGCTGCGCGCGGGCGTGGTCTGGGCCAACACGTTCAACAAGTTCGACCCGGCGGCGCCGTTCGGCGGCTACCGGGAGTCCGGCTTCGGTCGGGAGGGCGGCCGGCACGGGCTGGGCGCCTACCTGGCCGGCGCCCAGCGGTGAGGGGACGGAACCGGTGGCACAGTCCGACGCGCGGCTGCCCGTGCGCAAGACCTACAAGCTGTTCATCGGGGGTGCGTTCCCCCGGTCGGAGTCCGGCAGGTCGTACGTGGTGAACGATGCCCGGGGCGGGTTCCTGGCCAACGCCTCGCAGGCCTCCCGCAAGGACGCCCGCGACGCGGTGGGCGCGGCCCGCAAGGCGTTCGGCGGCTGGTCGGGGCGGACCCCCTACAACCGGGGGCAGATCCTGTACCGGATCGCGGAGATGCTGGAGGGCCGGCGCGGCCAGTTCGTCGAGGAGCTGCGCGCGGCCGGGGCGGCCAAGGGCGCGGCGGGCGCCGAGGTGGACGAGGCCGTGGACCGGTGGGTCTGGTACGCGGGGTGGGCCGACAAGCTCGCCGCGGTGGCCGGCTCGGCCAACCCGGTGGCGGGTCCGTTCTTCAACTTTTCCACCCCGGAGCCGACCGGGGTGGTGGCGATCGTGGCCCCGGACTCGCCGCTGCTGGGCCTGGTGTCGGTGGTGGCGCCCGCGATCGTGTCGGGCAACACCTGCGTGGTGGTCGCCTCGGAGCCGGCGCCGCTGCCGGCGATCACGCTGGCCGAGGTGCTGGCGACCTCGGACCTGCCGGGCGGGGTGGTGAACGTGCTGACCGGCCGGCGGGCGGAGCTGGCACCGTGGCTGGCGTCGCACATGGACGTCAACGCCCTGGACCTGGCGGGCGCCCCGGCCGACCTGGCCGGATCGCTGGAGGAGGCGGCGGCCGGGAACCTCAAGCGGGTGCTGCGGCCGGGCCCGGAGGCCGGGATCGAGCGGATGACGGCCCTGCTGGAGACCAAGACCGTCTGGCATCCGGTAGGCACCTGATCGTCTGATTCGGGTGTAGATCCGCCGAAGCGTGGAATAGAACACCCCGTATCAGATGATTACGGGGGGTAGTTCTATGCCTACCAAGAGTACGTCCATGCGGGCCGGTGCCCGGGCCACCAAACGGCCCGCCACCCGGAAGCCCGCGGCGACCCGCTCGACGGCCAGGAAGCCGGCACCGAAGCGGCATCGCCGGACGACGGCCAGGAAGCCCGGGACGGCGTCGAAGGTCTCGTCCGCCGCGGTCGGCCAGCTGAGGTCGGCGGTGGACCGGGCCACGGACCCGGCCCAGCACATGCACGCCATGCGGAAGGCCATGGCGGGCGCCGCCCGGGCGATGGCCGAAGCCGCCAAGATCATGGACGCTGCCGCCAGGGCGCTGGCCAAGCAGGCGGGGAGCGGTCCCGCGCGTCCCGCCACGCGCCGCCCGGCCGCCCGCAAGCCCGCGGCGAAGCCGGCGACCAGGCCCGCGGCCAAGCCGAAGGCCAAGCGCGGCACGGGCCGGATGAAGCCCCCGGCCCCGGCCGGCCTGCTCCCGTCCCGCAGCGAACCCATGCGTCCCGACAGCGGCTTCCTGGCCGGGGTGACCAGCAACAACGAGAACCGGAGCCGCTGAGCCGTACGGGGCCCTGCCCGCCGGCGCAGGGCAGGGCCCCGGAGAGTCCCGCGCCGGCCGGTGAGAGTAGGGGAGGCGAGCATGCCCGACCGGATCGGAGAGCGAGATGGACGAGAAACAGATCCTGGAACTGATCGACGAATTCGTGGCGGAGGAGCACCGGCTGCGCGAGTTGGCCCGGCGGGACGCGTTGACACAGGAGGACGAACGGGCCCGGCTGGACCGCCTGGAACAGGCGCTGGACCAGTGCTGGGACCTGCTCCGGCAGCGCCGGGCCCGGCTCTCGGCGGGCCAGGACCCCGGCGAGGCACGGCCCAGGCCGACCGGCGAGGTGGAGGACTACCTGCAGTAGGCCGGATCGACTACGGCCGGTCGCTGCGGTTCGGCTACCTCCTCACACCGCTGGCCGACGCGTCCGCGCTGGAACTGGGGGAGGAGGCCGACCGGCTGGGACTGGACCTGGTCGGCGTCCGGGACCACCCCTACCAGCGCCGGTACCACGACGCGTTCGCGCTGATGGCGGTGCTGCTCGCACGCACCTCGCGGATCCGGGTGTTCCCCGACGTGGCCTGCCTGCCGCTGCGCCCGCCCACGGTGCTCGCCAAGACCGTGGCCTCCCTGGCCGAGCTGAGCGGCGACCGGATCGAGCTGGCTTTGGGCGCGGGGGCCGAATGGGAGGCGATCGAGGAGTACGGCGGCACCCGGCGAACGACCGCCCAGGGCCGCGCCGCGCTGGGCGAGGCGATCGAGATCGCCCGGCTGATCTGGTCGGACCTGCGGGTGGCCCGCTTCGAGGGAGGGCACTACCGGCTCAGCGGGGCGCGCCCGGTCCTGCCCAGCCTGCCGGGCGTCTGGCTGGGCGTCACCGGGCCGAAGTCGCTGGAGCTGACCGGCCGGGCCGCCGACGGCTGGGTCGTCACCTCCGCGCAGGTGCCGCCCGCCCGCCTGCCCGAAAGCCAGCAGATCATCGACGCGGCCGCGCGGGCGGCGGAACGCGATCCGGCCGCCATCCGGCGCGTCTACAACGTGATCGGCTCCATCGACGAGGCCGCCCGCCGGGGGCCGTTCTCCGGCCCGGTCGAGCAGTGGGTCGAGGACCTGGCCGGCCTCGCCACCACCTGCGGCATCGACACCTTCATCTTCGCCGGGCCGGCCGAGCAGCTTCCCACGTTCGCCCTGGAGGTCGTCCCCGCCGTGCGCAGCCTGGTGGTCCGGCTCCGCGGCCGGACCGGCTGACCGTTCAGGCCACGCCGGTGCGGTGCTGCTGCGGGCTGATGCCGCGCTCGCGCTTGAAGGCGGCGCTGAGGGCGAACGGGCTGCCGTAGCCGACCTGCCGGGCCACCGAGGCGATGGTGGCGTCGGGCTCGCGCAGCAGGTCGGCGGCCAGGGCCAGCCGCCACCCGGTGAGGTAGGCCATCGGTGGCTCGCCGACCAGCGCGGTGAACCGGCGGGCCAGGGCGGCCCGCGAGACGCCGGCGGCGGAGGCGAGGTTCGCCACCGTCCATTGCCGGGCCGGGTCGCCGTGCATCAGGCGCAGCGCTCGGCCCACCACCGGGTCGGCGTACGCCCGGTACCAGGCCGGGGCGTCGCCCTCCGGGCGGGCGAACCAGGCCCGCAGCACGGCGATCAGCAGCAGGTCGAGCAGCCGGTCGAGGACGGCCTCCTGGCCGGGCTCCTCCTTGACGATCTCGTCGCACAGCAGCGGGACGAGCGGGCAGTCCCAGGCGTCCTCGGGGAGCACCAGCAGCCGGGGCAGCGCGCCGAGCAGCCGCCGGCTGATCTCGCCGAGCGTCTGGTAGGCGCCGACGAGCATCGTCATTGAGCCGTCCGGGTCGGCGCCCCAGGTGCGGACGCCCAGGCTCATCGCCTCGCCCAGCGGCTCCCCGTCCAGGGTGGCGCACCGCTGCCCCGGGTGGATCACCGCCTGGGGCGGGGTCGCCGGGTCGCCGGCGACCGTGTACGGGTCCGGGCCGAGCACGATCGCGATGGCGCCGGGCGGCAGGCGTACCGGCTCGGCGTCGTCGTGGACGACCCACACCTCGCCCCGCACCACGGCGATCAGGGTGAGCGGCGACCGGTCCAGGATCCGCAGCGACCAGGGCGGGCTCATGACCGCGCGGAGCAGGAACGCCCCCCGGGCCCGGGGACCGTCCAGAAGTCCGGCCAGCGCGTCCATACGCGGGAGTGTAGACGCCTGAGCATGGGCGGGAGATCTTCGGCCATGGAACGTTTCCCTTGCCCGCAGTTGACTCGGGGTATCGGCGAAAGACGCGGATGCGAGGGAGAAGACGATGGAGACGTTCCGGGGCGGGGTGCTGATCGCGGCGATCATCGCGATGGGGCTCATCGCGGGCCTGCTGTACGGCTACGCGTGCTCGGTGATGCCCGGCCTGGCCAGGGCCGACGACCGCACCTTCGTCACCACGATGCAGCGGATCAACGTGGCGATCCTCAACGGCTGGTTCTACCTGAGCTTCCTCGGCGCGCTGGTGCTGACCGTCCTCGCCGTCGTGCTCTTCCTGCCCGCCGAGCAGCGGTCGGTGCTGCCCTGGGTGGTGGCCGCGCTCGTCCTGTACGGGCTGACGATCGGCATCACGGGTTTCGTCAACGTCCCGCTCAACAACCAGATCGACGCCGCCGGGGACCCCGGCAAGATCGCCGACCTTGCCGCGGTCCGCGCGGGCTTCGAGGCCCGGTGGGTGCGCTGGAACATCGTCCGCACCGCCACCGCCGTCGCCGCCGTCGGCTGCCTGGGCTGGGCCCTCGTCCTGCACGGCCGGCTCACCTCCGCCGGCGGGTCCTGACCGGCGGAAACGAACGGCGCCCCGAGCCCCGGGGCGCCGTCGTCGTCTTCGGGCGGCGCGTCTTCGCGGAGAGCCTCCTCAGGAGGCCGGGCGGTGGTGCAGGAGGACGAGCCGGCCGTCCAGGACGCGCGATCCGGCCAGTTCCAGGGGGACGCGCCCCTTGGCCGTGGGCAGCAGGGGCTTGCCGCCGCCCAGCAGGACCGGGTGGACCACGACGTGGTACTCGTCGACCAGCCCGAGGGCGGTGAGGCTGTCGGCCAGGCCGGTCCCGCCGGTGAGCAGGAGGTCTCCGCCGGGCTCCCGCTTGATCGCGGTGATCTCCGCGGCGAGGTTCCGGCCGACCACCCGGGCGTTCCAGCCGGCCTCCTGCAAGGTGCGGGAGACGACGACCTTGGGGGTGGCGCGCCAGATGGGGGCGAACCTCAGGTCGTGCGGGTGGTCGGACACCGACTCGACGTCCGGCCAGTAGCCCGACATCATCTCCCACACCAACCGCCCGTACAGGAAGGCGCCGGCCCGCTCGGCGAGTTCGTGCGAGTACTCCGACAGCTCCGGCCCCATCACCGGCCAGTCGAACTCCCCGTTCGGGCCCTCGATGTACCCGTCGAGCGAAACGTGCACGAAGTAAACGATTTTCCGCATCTCTGGCTCCCGTTGCTCGGCCCCGGTTCGGGGCGCCTTCGCATGGGGATCGGAGCCATCCCCGTCTCCTCGACATCCCGTCCGGAGATCTTCGGCGGCGATTCCTCGGACGGGGCCGGGTGGCAGCGTGATCACCCCTGTCCGGGCCGTCGCACGCCGAGCCGCGGGACCGCGTGGTGAAGGCCACAGTGTGATCCCTGTCCGATCGGTCAGAACCGACCGATCGGACATTTACCGTGGTCATATGGCCCGTTCCTCCACCGCCCTGCACGGGCAACTCCTGGACTCGGCGTTGCGGCTGTTCGCCCAGCACGGGTTCCGCGGGACGTCCCTGCAGACCATCGCCTCCGACGCCGGCTGCTCCAAGGCGTCACTGCTGTACCACTTCAGCAGCAAGGAGGCGATCCTCACCGAACTGCTCACCCCGGTCGGCCGGGAGGCGGCCGAACTGGACGCCCGGCTGACGGACCTGGATGGCACGGACGCCGCCGTGACCGCGGTCACCGGGTTCGTCGACGTCGCGCTGCGCTTCCGGCGCGAACTCAAGGTCCTGTTCGACACCCTGCCCGAGTCGCGGCCCATGGCCGTCTCGGGCATCGAGGGCATCGACGACCGGCTGGTGGACGCGCTGGCGGGCCGCTCACCCGACCCGCGGCAGCGCGTGGCCGCATACATGGCGCTCGGCGGCATGTTCGTGACCAGCGCCGCCGACCTGCACGTGAACGAGGAACTGCTGCGCGAGGAGATGATCCGCAGCGCGCTGCGGACGCTGGGCCGCGGCTCCGACTGAACTCCGAGACTCCGAGACTCCGAGATTCCGAGACTTCGAAAGAAAGGCGTTTTCCCGCATGGCGACCTTGCTGTACAGGCTCGGCCGATGGTGCTTCCGCCGCCGGGGGCTCGTCGTGGCCGCCTGGCTGCTCGTGCTGCTCGCACTGGGCGGGGCGGCAGCCGCCTTCAGCGGCCCGACCAGCGGCGACTTCCGCATGCCCGGCACCGAATCCCAGCGGGCGATGGACGCCCTGAAGAAACAGTTCCCGCAGGCGAGCGGCGCCACCGGCACGGTCGTCATCGCCGCCCCACAGGGCCAGAAGCTGACCGCGGCCCAGGTCGCGCCGATCGTGCGGCAGGCCGCCGCGATCCCCGGCGTGGCCGCCGCCACCGACCCCTTCCGGTCCGGCGCGGTGTCGCCCGACGGCCGCCACGCCCTGGTCCAGGTCCAGTTCACCGCCGAGGCCGCCGAGCTCACCGACGCGCAGCGCGACGCCTACATGAAGGTCGGCGCGGACGCCCCCGGCCTGCGGGTCGAGACCGGCGGCGAGGCGGTGAAGGGCCAGCTCCACATGGGCGCCACCGAGGTGATCGGCGTCGTGGTCGCCGCGGTGGTCCTGGTCGTCACCCTGGGGTCCCTGGTGGCCGCCGGGATGACGCTGGTCAACGCCCTGGTCGGTGTCGGCGCGGGGATCGCCGGGCTGTTCGCGCTCAGCAGCGTGGTCGAGATGAACTCGGTCACGCCGGTGCTGGCGCTGATGCTGGGGCTGGCCGTCGGCATCGACTACTCGCTGTTCATCACCTCCCGGTACCGCCAGTACCTGCTGGACGGCCTGGACGCGCCGGAGGCGGTCGGCCGGGCGATCGGCACCGCCGGCTCGGCGGTGGTGTTCGCCGGCGCCACCGTGGTCATCGCCCTGGCCGGGCTGGCCGTCGTCGGCATCCCGTTCCTGTCCATCATGGGCCTGGCGGCGGCCGGGACCGTCGCCGTCGCCGTCCTGGTCGCGCTGACCCTGCTGCCGGCGGTGCTGTCCTTCGCCGGCACCCGGGTCCTGCCGCGCGCCCTGCGCTCCGGCACCGCCGGGCACGCGCCGGCGAAGGAGGGGTTCGGCTACCGGTGGGGCCGCCTCGTCGTGCGGTGGCGCTGGCCGGTCCTGCTGGTCGGGATCCTGGCTCTGGGCGCCCTCGTCCTGCCGGTGCAGGACATGCGCCTGGCCCTGCCGGACGCCGGCACCGCGGCGAAGGACTCGCCCGAACGCCAGGCGTACGACCTGACCAGCGAAGGTTTCGGCGAGGGGTTCAACGGCCGCCTCGTCGCGGTCGTCTCCGCCGCCGACGCGCCGCAGACCCGCGCCGCGGCCCAGCAGGCCGGCGCCCTCATCCGCGGTGTGGACGGTGTGCTGGCCGTCGCGCCCCCGCAGTTCAACCAGTCCGGCACCACCGCGCTGGTCGCCGTCATCCCCAAGACCGCGCCCACCGACGCCGCCACCGAGGACACCGTCCACGCCATCCGCGCCGAGGTGGCCGCCGTGACCGGGGGAGAGGTTGCCCTGACCGGCGTCACCGCGGTCGGCATCGACATCTCCGAAAAGCTCGCCGCCGCCCTGCCGGTCTACCTGCTGCTGGTGGTGGGCCTGTCGATCCTGCTGCTGATGCTGGTCTTCCGCTCTCTGCTGGTGCCGCTCAAGGCGGCGCTGGGCTTCCTGCTGACGGTGGGTGCCACCTTCGGCATCACCACGGCCGTCTTCCAGCAGGGACACCTGGCCGGCCTGGTCGGCGTCGACACCCCCGGCCCGCTGATCAGCTTCCTGCCCATCCTGCTGATCGGCATCCTGTTCGGCCTGGCCATGGACTACGAGGTGTTCCTGGTCTCCCGGATGCGCGAGGACTTCGTCCATGGCGACACCGCCCGGCAGGCCACCGTCAACGGTCTGGGCCACAACGCCCGCGTCGTCACCGCCGCCGCCCTCATCATGATCTCGGTCTTCGCCGGGTTCGTGCTGATGCCCGACCCCATCATCAAGTCCATCGGCTTCGCCCTGGCCATCGGCGTGTTCATCGACGCCTTCGTCGTCCGCATGACCCTGGTCCCGGCCGTCATGTCCCTCCTCGGCCGCGCCGCCTGGTGGCTCCCCCGCCCCCTGGACCGCGCCCTCCCCAACCTCGACATCGAAGGAGAATCCCTCCGCCCCGCCCCCGCCCCCCAGGAGACCCGGGACCCCGTCCACGTCTGACCGCCCCCCGGCCGGGGCGAGAAGACCGCCGTGTCCCGCCCCGGCCGATGCGCGGCCTGGACGACCGTCGCAGGCTGGCCCACGTGGCCGATGGAGCGTGCACGGCGACCGGACGCGCAGTGTGTGCCGAGCGACCAGGCGGAGATCCGACCGAGGAACGAGATACCCGCTCGCCGAATCGGTTGCGGGGCCGTGCCGCACGCATTGTCCGCTGTGCAGGACCGGAAGTAGACCGGGCCCTGCTCACGCCTACTGCGCAAGGTTTTCCACAGGTAGGGGCGGCTGTGGTGGAAAACAGGGCGGACGGCACAGGGTGTGCTCATGAAGGGTTCATGGGATGAAGCCGCCGCCCGGCAGGAAGGCATGGTCGGCCGATTGCAGGTGCTGGCATCGGGAACGACCGTT
Organism: Actinomadura craniellae; assembly: GCF_003289645.1. Classification (GTDB taxonomy): domain Bacteria; phylum Actinomycetota; class Actinomycetes; order Streptosporangiales; family Streptosporangiaceae; genus Actinomadura_D; species Actinomadura_D craniellae. The sequence continues at coordinate 58,793 of NZ_QLYX01000003.1, forward strand.
GACGCGATCAAGGCTCAGGTGCGGGCCAGGCGATGGCAGCGGATCCATCCTGGGGTGTACGCGACGTTCTCCGGGCCACCCGGCCGGGAGGCGATGCGGTGGGCGGCGGTGCTGGCGTGCGGGCAGGGCGCGGTGCTGAGCCACTGGACGGCGGCCGAGATATGGGGATTACCGGACGCCGCCCGGCAGGCGGAGGCCGATGAGCCGATCCACGTGACGATCCCGTCCGGGCGCTACATCATCGCACCGGCCGGGGTGGCGTTGCATTACTCCTCGCGGCTGGGCTCCTCCCGGCACCCGGCCAAGTCCCCGCCGTGCACGCGGGTGGAGGACACGGTGGTGGACCTGACCCAGAGCACGCCGGGCATCGACGCGGCGATCAGCGTGATCACCGGTGCCGTGCGGCAGCGGCTGACCACCTACGAGAAGCTGCTGGAATCCTTCACCGCCCGCAAGAAACTGCGCTGGCGCGAGGAGCTGACCATGGCGTGCGCCCTTGCCGGCCAAGGGGTGCACTCGCTGCTGGAACACCGCTTCCTCACCCGGGTCGAACGCCCACACGGCCTGCCGCCGATGCAGCGCCAGGCCAGGTGGGAGCACAGCGGCAGGTCGGTCTTCGTCGACGCACTCAACCAGGACCACCGCCTCCGCGTCGAACTCGACGGTCGGGCGGGCCACACCGACCAGGGCGCCTTCCGCGACATGTGGCGCGACAACGCTGCCGCTCTCGCCGGCGATACAACCCTGCGATTCGGCTGGGACGACGTCACCTCCCGCCCCTGCGAAACCGCCGCCCTACTGGCCAAGATCTACATCGACCGCGGCCACCACCAGCAGCTCACCACCTGCGGCCCCGCCTGCACCGCCCTCCCCACCCTGCGCCGCCTTCTGACCACTCGTAACCTCGCTGATCCTTCAGGATCCAGGGCTCCATAGCGCACTAAAAGCTGAAGGATCAGCTCCCCTGCGCCCCCGACCAGGTGATCCTTCAGCATCCGGGGTGTTCCAGCGCCCTGAAGGCTGAAGGATCAACGGTAGTGCGGTCAGAGGGTGAGGTTGCCGCGCTTCAGGTGGGTGAGGAGAACGGAGAAACTCTCGGGCGAGAGGGAGAGGTGCCCTGCGTCAGGGTTCTTGGAGTCCCTGAGGCCGATGGTCGTTGAGAAGAGGCGGGCGACCTCGATACAGGCTCCTTCCTGTGCGCCGCTATGAGTAGACTTGCGCCAGGTGGGGCTGGCCATTCATGGCCTCCAAACGGCCCCCGGAAAAGCCGAGCCGGGGCTTCGCCCATTGAGCTAGAGGAGCCTGCCGCGCTTCACGCGGGCCAGCAGATCGGCAAACTCTCTGGGCGAGATGGACAGGTACCCGATGCCGGGGTTCTTGGAGTCTCTGAGGCGAATGGTCATGGAGAGTCGCGCGACCTCGACACACTCGCCGCCCGATGTATTGCTGTGGCTGGACTTGCGCCATACGGGCTGGCTCATCACATGGTCTCCCAGCTCAAGGGCTGAACTCGCCGCGCTTCACACGAGTGAGGAGAGCGGCGAAACCCTCTGCGGAAAAGTGAGGTGACCGGCGTCGGGGTTCTTGGAGTCCCGGAGCCCAAAGGATCCGGAGAACCGGGCTATCTCGACGCAGTCTCCGCCCTGAGCCATGCTTCGTCTTGCCTTGCGCCATGCGGGAAGGGGCATTTCACAACCTCTATGTAGGGGAACGCGTGAGGCCGGGTGCGCAGCGGGGTTAGGAGAGTTCTCCGTGCTTCACGCGGGCCAGTAGGTCGGCGAAGCACTCAGGTGAGATGGACAGGTGTCCGATACCGGGGTTCTTGGAGTCTCTGAGGCCGATGGTTGTTGAGAGGCGGGCGACCTCGACGCACTCGCCCGAAGTGTTGCTGCGGCTGGACTTACGCCATACGGGGTGGCTCATCACATGGCCTCCATCGTTTTTCTGATCAGGTCCTGTGATGGACCTGCGGGCAAGGCTTCCTGCCCAGTGCGGTCGTACCGTATTACAAAGGATCGTACGTCTTCAGCCGATACGACCAGCCTCCCTCCTTCCGGAGCTTCTACATACGCCACCTCTGTGTTATCCACCGAGAGCAGCATGAACGCTCCATCCAGTCCCGGATGGGCGGGTGCTGTTTTAGGTACCACCCGGATCGAGACGTTTCGCCGTTCGGACATTTCCAGGAGGTGAGCGAGTTGAGCTCGCATGATCTCGGGTCCGCCCACGGGGATGTCCAGTAGTCCCTCGAACAGAAGGACCCACAGCAGTGGTGGATCTTCCCTGTTCAAGATCTCTTGTCGGGTCATTCGAGCTTCGAGCGCGGCTTCGACGTCCTTGACATCGCCTGCCATGAAGGTGGTCCTGGCGTATTCAGGCGTCTGGAGCAGGCCCGGGACGAAGTTCATCTGCCATATCTTGATCATGGAGGCTCGATCCTCTAGGCCGATGTACTGGTTCAACCAGTCCGGCGTGTGGCCGAGGCGGGCGTACCAGAGCAGCAGCGAGAAGCGCCCGCCGGTGCTCCAGATCTTGTCGAGCAGGGCGGCCTGCTTGTCGTCGAGCTGCGACTCTCCGGTTTCCAGCCTGGAAATGGAGGACCGGCCGCAGTTGAGGATCTTGGCTAAGTCCTGCCCGGACAGGCCGCGCTGGACGCGGCAGAATCGCAGTTCATAGGCGATCCACGCCCAGATCGAGGAGCGCGGGTCCGGTGACGGCCGGGCGTTCTTCATGAGTCCTCGTTCTGACATGAGCCCCTCCGCTCTTCCAGAATCTTCCGGATGTTCCCAGGAACAGGGAGAAGCTAGTTCGCGGCGTCCAGCCTTGTCCCACGAATGCGGAAAGTGACGAGGGTGGTACGCGATGAACATGGCGGTGCGGCCGGACGGGCTGCGGATGCCGATGGCGGCGTCCCCGGCCAGTGCCGGGTTGGCGTGGAGTCTGGTGGAGCAGCGGCTGATCACCTGGGGGGTGGGCGAGGCCGCGCGGTACGACGCGCACCTGGTCCTGGCGGAGCTCGTCGCCAACGCGGTGGCGGTCACGCCCATGGGCGGGCACATCACCGTGTACTGCCACAGGGAGCCCGCCGGTGTGGTGGTCGGGATCGCCGACCCCTGCTCGGAGCTCCCGCGCAACCCGGCGCCGGTCACCGAACTGGAGCCCGGGGACCTGGACCTGCGCGAGGAGAACTTCGACGCGAATGGCGGCTGGGGGCTCACCATCATCCGGGCGTTGTCCGCGGACTGCGGGGTGACCCCGCTGCCGCGCGGCGGCAAGATCGTATGGTCGCGGTTGCGGCTCTGACCGCTGGGCCCGGTGCGGCAGGGCTTTCCCACGGCCGGCGGTCTGATCGAAGGTCGAGCCCTAAAGTGGTGACGCCCGTTCGTTCACCCACGGAGGCCCAGGTTGTACGTGGCCAAGCTGGAGATCTCCGGCATACGCGGCTTCGACGGTCCCCGTACCGTCGATCTCGACTTCACCCGGCCCGACGGCACCCACGCGGGCTGGACCGTCCTCGCCGGCCGCAACGGCTCTGGCAAGTCGACCCTGCTCCAGGCGGTCGCGCTGGCTTTGCTGGGCCCGGGAAACTCCGGCGCCATCCGCGATGTGGATTCATGGGGCGACGCGACGCTCGAGAAGGACAACCAGTTGCTCATTTCCATCTCCACCGACGATCGATTCGATCCGAGGGGCGGCGATGACGCGCAGCTGAGAGTGAAGTGGAACTGCTCCTTCAGCGACGAAACCGTGGCGCTGTGGAGCAGCGAGGGGAGCACGGGCGAGGTGTCCTCCTGGACCACGCGGCCTGACGGCTGGTTCTACACGGGGTACGGGCCCTTCCGGCGGCATTCGTATCCGGACGTGGGCCTCGGCGGGCCGGAGGCTCCCCGCCGGTTCGAGGCGCTGCGGACGCTTTTCGACGAGGACGCGACACTGGTGGAAGGAGTGAGCTGGCTTATCGGCCAGCACCTCCTCAGGCTGGAGGAGAAGCCCGGCGCGGCCGAACTGATCCGGACGGTACTGGCCTTTCTCGCGGACGGGCTGCTGCCCGACGGGTTCCAGGTCTGCAAGGTCGACTCCAGGGGGTTGTGGGTCACCAGGGACGGCCGGGAGTTCCCGCTGCGCCAGATGAGCGACGGCTACCGGACGGTGACCGCGCTGGTGGTGGACATCGTCCGGCGGATGCACGCCGCCTACGGCACCCTGGAGATCGAGGAGCGGGACGGGACACCGACGCTGCCCTATCCCGGGATCGTGCTGATCGACGAGGTGGACGCCCACCTGCACGTGAGCTGGCAGCAGAAGATCGGCGGCTGGCTCAAGGCGCACTTCCCCGCCATGCAGTTCATCGTCACCACGCACAGCCCGTACATCTGCCAGAGCGCTGACCCGGGCGGCCTGATCCGGCTCTCCGGCCCGGACGAGCAGGAACCGCCCCGGGTCGTCGGCGAGGTGGAGCGGTTGTCTGCTCTGCCTGTCTGACGATTGATGCTCTGCGTAGTTTTACAACCTTGACTGCATGCTTGCGCGGCAGCCAAAATCATTCTCGTTTGCGGATTGTCCGAAACGTTGGATGGTGGTTCAGCATGGTCGGGCTAGGTGGATGAAGCAGAATCGCTCGTGGGTTGAGCAAGTTTCAGCTGGTCTGGCTGACAAACTGGAGCGCAATTCATCGGCCATTCTTGAATGCCTCACCAGGTATGAGACCTGGGGGACCGCTCATGATGAAATATTTCGGTCGATCAGAACGCTCAACGGCATCGCTCGAGAGTGGCAGTACATTCGCGATGTTGATCAGCGCCTGACCGTGGCTTCGTTCCTCCCGGTCAATCAACCACTGTACGGGCTGACGTTGTTTGGAATCATGCCCGCCCTCATGGTTCGCCGGGTGGAGGTGCGGCCCTCCTGGGTAACAGCGGACGTTGTCAGTGACATCTGGAAGCGAATTTCGGTTCCCGAACTGGAGAGTCGCCTGAGCATACGCAACACGGAGCGTCGACACTTCACGCGGGAGTGCGCATCGGAGTCCGATGCCGTGATCCTCACGGGTACTTATGCCACGGCCCTTTCTGTAGCTCGTGCCGGCCTGAAGTCGGGGAGTCTGCTCATCTTCAACGGTTCGGGTGTGAACCCGGTCGTGGTGATGCCGGATGCCGACCTGGGGCGAGCAGCTGATGGAATTATCCGTAGCGTCACCTACAACAGTGGCCAGGACTGCGCCGCACCAAAGTGTGTGCTGATCCATTCAATAATTGCAGACGAAATAATTGGCATTCTGGCGTCCGGTCTGCGGAAAATGAATATTGGGTCCTGTGGTGACCCGGCTGTGGACATTGGGCCGGTCGCACGCCCATCATCAGTTACCAATGTTGTTGATTTTTTGACGGATCACCGGGGAGAGGTCGTCGTGGGAGGATGCATCGATGTCCCACGCCGCCTGATCCATCCGACGTTGGTGGTCTCCAGGTTGGACGATCAGTTCCGCTTTCCAGAACTGTATGCACCTGTCTTGAACATCGGAGTTTTCGACGACCCGGATACGGTCATGGCGTTCATTCATAGCGATCGCTACCAGCGGCATGCCATGTATGCGAGCGTCTATGGTTCGCTCAAGGGAGATCTGCTCAAGACCACGGTGCTGCGCGATGAGACCGTTCTTGACCACGAGGATGGGAATCTGCCATTCGGGGGATGGGGTACCGAGGCATCATTCGTCAAACGCAGTGGCGAGCCACCCATCCGGGGTCCGGTACTTGTGTCCGCGGCCCTGTCGACGGTGGGGCAGGGCGGCGGTCGATGACCGAGGTGTGCGTGATCGGCGGCGGTGGCCAGGTGGCTGAGGGCGTTTCCGCGTTGCTGGCCGGCCGAGGTCATCGGATCACTCACTATCGGCCCGGGTTCCTGCCGATTCCCGGCGTTCCGCGGCGTCCGCCACGTCCGCTCAGTCGACTGGAGCGCTTCGCGGTGCACGGTGAGCCGCAGGCCGCGATGGACGACGGTGCCGCTCGTTACCAATGGGTCAGCCGATCGGAGGTGCGTGGATGCGAGGTCTTTGTTTTCTGCCTTCCGTCCTACCTTGCGGAGTTCATCGGCTTCCAACTGGCTCCGGCATTGCGTCACAAGCACATCGTGAACGTCTCGGACCGGTTCATGGGGACCGTTGCTCTATGTCGTGCTGCAGAGCTGGCTCATCCTGGCTGGCGTCCGGCCAGTGCGGTGGCGTTCAACTCCCCACCGTTGCTGGCTTACCAGCGTAGACGCGACGCTGTGACCAGCCTGCTGTACTCCAAACCTTTCGTCTTGGCTGCTCCGGTCCACCAAGCCATGCGAAAGGATGCCGGATCGGTGATCAAAGAGATTTTCGGTCTCGATCGGATTCGCTGGATGGATACGACACTTGACCTGGCTTTCGAGAATATCAACTCCATCGTTCACGCGGTGCAGGACCTGGAATGTCTACGTGGTGGGCATTTCGGTGTAGAGGGCAGTCTCTACGATCCTGCCCTCTACACCGAGAAAATTGTTGCTCGTATCAATGAGGTTACCCGGGATCGTGACCAGGTGGCCAGCGCTTACACTCGACATGTATATCGAGACCTGCGTACATTCGATGCCACCACTTTTCAGGTCCCCGGGCTCGCCAGTCCGGGCACGGCGGGGTACCGGCATGGTCATGGACTACTATCCACCGTTCCCCGGCCGGAGACCTTTACCGCGCACGGCTACGAAGACGTTGGTTGGTCGATGGTTCCGCTTGAGAGCGCAGGGAGGCTTGCGGGTGTGCCGACTCCCGCGCTGTCGACATTGATCGACGATTGGAACACCCTGATGAACGTCGATTACCGGCTGGTCGGGAGAACGGCCTCGGCGCTCGGCCTTGCCAGGCCCATCGGCTTTGGGGATGGAAAGTGAAGAAATCGGAGCGGTCGTTCCCCGTGGAGCACCGTCGCATGATCGAGGCGGAGTTCACTGCGATGGTTCCCGAGATCTTCGGTGACCGGCTGGGGTTCGCCTTCGTTTTCGGTGGATTCGGTAAAGGATACGGCGGCTGGAATCACGACATCGATATGTTCGTGGCCGTGGACCTGCTCCCCACAGATGATGGTGCCCGTTTCATCTCCTGGTACTTCGATCTGCATCGGCGACTCGGTCTACCTCCAGATCATGACTACCCGGGTGAACTCGTTGCCCTGGACGACCTGGACCGCAGGCTCGCCCTGCTGGAGAGTCGCCGAATTCGGGGTGTGATCGAGACACAGTATGAGTACGAGGCGATTCTATGGGCCGATGCGCTGATCGAGCGAAAACTCGGTGTTGTTCGTGGACCGGCGATCACACAGGATGGGTTCGAACACGTTCTGGAACGCGCGGCGCGACTCGGCGCACGCTGGCGCACCGAGATTCGTGCGATCCGAAGCGAGTCGCCTGAGGAACTGGATCGGCTTGACTTGCGAAGGCTCTTCAAAGGGCATGTGCGGTATCTCAAGGGCCCCGGGATATGAGCCGGCACTGGGCCGTCGTTCATATCTGGTCCGGCGACTTGGGCAGCCCCTGGGGCCCGCCGCCCTGCTCGGCCGGGCGGGATGGCTAGAGCTGATCGGGCGCGGAGAGTCCGAGGAGACCCAGACCCGTTTTGAGGGTGTCGCCGGTGAGCCGGCACAGCAGCAGGCGGTTGTCCCGAATCTCCTCGGTGGGTGCCTTCAGCACAGGGCAGTGCTCGAAGAACCCGGTGAAGGCCTGGGCAAGGTCGAAGAGGTAGACGCACAGTCGGTGCGGCTCGTATGTGGTGGTGACTTCCCGCAGGGCGGCGGAGAACTCGTCGAGCTTGAGGGCGAGGGCACGCTCGGCCGGTTCCAGCGGGACTCCGGTGTGCACCGTGGCCTTCTCGACCACCCCGGCGGGGGCCTTGCGCAGGATCGAGCGGGTGCGGGCGTGCGCGTACTGAAGGTAGACGCCGGTGTTGCCGTTGAGGGAGACCATGCGGTCGATGTCGAACATGTAGTCCTTGGCCCGGCTGGTCGCCAGGTCGGCGTACTTCACAGCGCCGATGCCCACCTGCCGCGCGGTGGTCTCCAGTGCCGTCTCGTCCAGATGCCGGCTCTTTTCCTGGACGACCGCACGTGCCCGGCTCACCGCCTCATCGAGCAGTGAGATCAGCCGTATCGTCTCACCGGCACGGGTTTTGAACGGCTTGCCGTCCGGCCCCAGTACCGTGCCGAAAGCGACATGTACTGCGGTGACCTCGTCATTCAGCCAGCCGGCCCGGCGTGCCGTTTCGAACACCATGCGGAAGTGCAGCGCCTGCCGCGCATCGACGACGTACAGGATGCGGTGAGCGCTCACCGTGCCCGTGCGGTAGCGGATCGCGGCCAGGTCGGTGGCGGCGTAGCCGAAGCCGCCATCGCTCTTACGGATGATCAGCGGTACGGGGTCACCGTCGGGCCCGGTGACATCGTCGAAGAAGACGCACAGCGCTCCGTCACTGATCTGTGCCACGCCGAGTTTTTCCAGCTCGTCGGCGACATCGTTGAGGAACGGGTTGTAGAAGCTCTCGCCGACGGCGTCGTCATCGGTGAGCAGTACGTCGAGCTTGTCGTAGACCTCGTTGAAGTACCGCTTGGATTCGGCGACGATCTCTTCCCAGCGGGAGATCGTCTCGGCGTCTCCGGACTGGAGGGCCACGACCCGGCGCCGAGCCCGCTCGGCGAATTCCGCATCGGAGTCGAACAGGGCGCGGGAGTCCCGGTAAAGCTGGTTGAGCCGGGACAGCGAACCGGCGATCTCTCCCTCGTGCTGCCAGTCGTGGCCGTGCTCGGTGAGGTACTGGATCAGCATCCCGAACTGGGTGCCCCAGTCACCGAGATGGTTGTGCCGGACCACATTCTCGCCGAGGAAACCCAGGGTGCGGGCGAGTGCGTCACCGATGATGGTCGAGCGCAGGTGCCCGACATGCATTTCCTTGGCGATGTTGGGCTGGGAGTAGTCGATGACCGTGGTGCCGGCCTCGAACCGGTCGATACCGAGCCTGGAGTCGGCCAGCCGTGCCGCGACCTGCTCTAGCAGAGCCGTATCGGTCACTGAGATGTTGAGGAAGCCGGGGCCGGAGATCTCGCAGGAGGCGAAGACCTCGCTCTCGTCAAGGGCCGCGACGACCATGCCGGCGATCTCGCGGGGATTGGACTTCAGCCTCTTGGCCAACGGTAGCAGCCCGTTGGCCTGGAAGTCGGCCCGGTCGGAACGTCGCACCTGTGGATCGGCCCCCGCTTGGTCGGCGGGCAGAGCCTGGCGCATCGCGGCGCTCAGCGCGGACTCGATCTTGGCAGCAACAGAGGTGACCGGACTCATCGTCTTCCTGGTTCGTCGGTTCTGGTCCGTGACGGGCGACCCGAGGGGGCCGGTGGACCGTGCGATCTGCCCGCTCCCGGCAACCTGAGGTGATGTGACCGGGCGGGGACGTCCATTGTCCCATACCAGAGGGAGGAGGGCGCGTGGAGTCGACACAGGATATGGGTCATATGTCCATGTGTGTCCCTGATGGTCGGTCTCTTCTGTTTGGGGGAGAGATGTGAGGAGCGTGTAGCCAACAGTTCACAGCGTTCGGCTGAGAGCGTTCCAAAGACTGCTCGATCCTGGCAGGGAAGCCCGCGCCACAACGCTTCGCCCCCGATCGGGAGAGGGACGGTCGAGATGACCGTGATCGAGGCAACACACGTCCAGACGACCGTGCGGATGCGCGGCCGGGAGTTCCCGGTCGGCGACATGTGCTGGCGGCGGGCCTTCGCCGGCCGGCCGGCCGAGGCCCGCCGGGCCCGTGATTTCGTCGGCTTCCTGATGGCCGGTTTCGCCCGGGCCGACGACATGGTCCTGGCCGCCGGGGAACTGGTGGCCAACGTGCTCCAGCACACCCGGTCGGGGCTGCCCGGCGGCCTGTTCGTGGTCGAGGTGCGCCGGTGGCGCGGCGGGGCGGCGCTGACCGTGATCGACCAGGGCGGCGACGGCGAACCCCGGTCCCGCCCGCCGTGCGACGGCTTCGACGGGTCCGTGGACGAGCTGTGCGCGCTCGCCGAATCCGGCCGGGGGCTGCTGACGATCTCGGCGACGGCGTCCTGGTGGGACTGGTGCGGCGGGCCGGCCGGCCGCACGGTCACCGCGGTCTTCGACGAGCGCTAACGCCGCATCGGGCGGCGTTCGCCCCGTCCATCCCGGGCACGCCGCCCGCTGCGATCAGTCCCGGTGCCCGCCGGCCGGTGCCTCCAGCAGCCGGTTCAGCTCGTTCCCGGCCTCGTCGTAGCCGGCGTCGGAGATCCGTTGCAGCTCGCGCAGGTCGCCGGCGGCGGCTGCGCGTCGGGTGAGCAGGAGGCCGGCCCTCATGGAACCCTCGTCCAGCAGTTCGCTCAGCTCTTCCAGATCGCCGGCCGCGTCGGCGAGGTCGGCCAGCCGGTCCAGCGCGGTCTCGTTGCCCGCGTCGGCCAGCTCGCGCAAGGTGTCCCGATCGATGTTCACATCAGCCATGGAGCCATGGTGCGACCCTGCCCCAGGGGAAAGGTCAAGTGGGACGATGGGCAGGTGATCACCATCGGGCAGCTGGCCAGGTACGTCGGAGTGTCGATCAAGACCGTCCGCGTCTACCACGACAAGGGGCTGCTCCCCGAGCCTGCCCGCGACGCGTCCGGCTACCGGCGGTACGGCGCGAACGACGCCATCGACCTGATCAAGATCCGGACGCTCGCCGAAGCCGGCGTCCCCCTGGCCCGCATCCGGGAGCTGAAGTCGGCGCCCGACGAGGAGCTTCAGCGGGCGTTGCGCGAGATCGACGACGAGCTCACCGCCCGCATCCGCGGCCTGCGGGCGACGCAGGGGCGCCTGCGCCGACTCGCCGCCGGGCGGCTGGCATCGCTGCCCGCCGAGGTCGGCACACATCTGGAGCGGCTGGCCCGCTGGGGGTTCACCCCTCGATGGGTGGACCTGCAACGCGATCTGTGGATCCTGGTGTTCGCCACCCATCCGGACCAGGCGATCACACTGTTCCGGGACCAGAGCGAGATCCTGGCCGATCCCGCGCTGCGGCGGCTCTTCCTCGACTACGACCGCGCGCACGACCTCGACGCCGACGACCCCCGCGTCGACGACCTCGCCCGCCGGATCGCCCAGGCGACCAGAGAACGCTACGGCCCCGATGCCCCGCCCGAGCTGGATGCGGCCTCCGAGATCCCCATCCTCATCCAGGGCACGGTCAACGCCTCGTCCCCGGCATGGCGGCGAATCGACACGCTCATCCGCGCGCAACTGAACGTGTGACCCGACGTCACCGACACACGGTCCCGGCCGCCGGTCAGGGCTGGCCCGGGTCCGGCTGCTCCTTCTCGCCGTGCTGGCGGCGGAACCGGGAGGTGCGGGTGGCCGCGACGTGGTCGCGGATCCGGTCCACGATCGCCCCCGCCGCCAGCCGCTGGGCGAGCACGCAGGCCGAGGTGATCCCCCGGGCGCCCGCGGCGCCGTGCGCGATGACCACCGTGCCGTTCAGCCCCAGCAGCACCCCGCCGCCGTAGGTCTCCGAGTCGAGCCGGTCACGCAACTCGCGCAACTGCCGGCGCTGCAACGCGGCGCCCAGCCGGGCGGTCCGCGCGGAGGACAGCGAGGCGCGCAGCTCGCCGAACGCCATGCGGACCGCGCCCTCCATGGTCTTCAGGGCGACGTTGCCGGTGAACCCGTCGGTGACGATCACGTCGGCCACCCCGCTCAGCAACTGGTCGCCCTCCACGTTGCCGACGAACTCGATGCCGGGCTGCCCGGAGCTCAGCAGCTCGTACGCCTTCCGGGTGACCTTGTCGCCCTTGCCCGGCTCGGAGCCGATGTTGAGCAGGCCCACCCGGGGCCGCTGCAACCCCGTCGTGATCTCCGCGTACGCGGTGCCCAGCGCGGCGAACTGCACCAGCGTTTCGGGCCGCACGTCGGACGTCGCCCCCGCGTCCAGCAGCACCGTGGGCCGCGGCCGGGTGGGCAGCGCCACCGCGATCGCCGGGCGCATCACCCCCTGCTGGCCCTTCAGCCGCAGCCGGGAGGTGGCCACCACCCCGGCGGTGCCGCCCGCCGAGACCAGCGCGGACGCCCGGCCCTGCCGGATCAGGTGGCAGGCGATCGCGACCGAGGAGCGCGGCTTGCGCCAGCTCGCCAGCGCCCCCTCGCCCATCCCCAGCGCCTCGTCGGCATGCACGATCGGGATCTCCCCGGCCACGCCGTGCAGGTCGAGTTGCTGCCGGATCCGGGGGGCCTGCCCGACCAGGACCAGCCGCGCCCCGTGCTCCCGAACGGCCGCCACCGCCCCGGCGACGACCTCCTCGGGGGCGTTGTCGCCCCCCATCGTGTCGACGGCCACCGGTGGTGGCGCGCGCCGCGCGTCGGTGCCGGGCATGCGGACTCCAGGGACGGACCGCCGGACGGCGGCAAGGGACGAACGCCGGAGCGGCCGGCGAGCAGAGCCGACCCGGACACCTGCGGGTTCGGGGGATGGAATGAGTTTACGTCCGGTCTGGAACCTGCCGGAACGCGCCTCGACCGTCACCTGCGATCTTCGGTTTCCGGGTGAGCGCGAGATCACCCGGGGCAGGCGGCGCCCAGGCAGGTGGTGCGCAGCACCTCGCGGCCGCCGACCGTGACGACGTACCGCTCCCGCGGGCGGGCGGTGTCGGCGCCGGTGACCGTGCCGACGACCGCCACCGGCCGGCCCGCGGCGGTGCGGCCGGTGCAGCCCACCCGCAGCGCCACCGTGCCGGACGGGGACAGCGCGCAGTCCAGCCGCCCGGCCACCGGGTGCCCCCGTGCGTCCAGCTCCGCCGTGGCCCCGCTCGCGACCGCGTTCAGGTAGGCGTTCTCGGAGATCCGCTCCAGCACCCGGCAGCCCGGCACGGTCACCAGCACCACGAGCGCCAGGGCGGCCGCACGCACGGCGCGGGCGGTCACCGGGCGTCCCGGAAGGCCCGGGAGACGGCGGCGGCGACCTCCTCGGGCCGGTCCAACTGGACCATGTGCAGGGCGTCCGGCAGCCGGACCTGGCGGCCGTACGGGCTCATCGCGGCCAGGACGCCGTGACCCTCGTCCCAGGTGCGGGCGCGGTCGGGGTCGCCCAGGTCACCGAGCGCGGTCAGCACCTCCAGCGGGATCGGCGGGAAGGGGCGGCGGTGCCGCAACGCCACCAGGTCGGCGGCCATCTCGCGGTACGCGGTGTTCTCGGCCAGCACCGTGCCGAGGACGGTGCCCCGCCCGTACACCGCCCGGACCACCTCGGCCGGCGCGCACTCGCCGCGCCGGCTCACCCGCCGCAGGATCTGCCGGCGCAGCCAGGGGCCGACCACCCGGGCCGCCCGGGTCGCGTCGAGCGCCTCCCCGGCCAGCCGGGTCAGCGGGGCCACCGCGGCCGCCACCCGCATCGCCGACCAGGGGGCCGGGGCGTAGCTCGGATCGACCAGGACCAGGCCGCCGACCAGTTCCGGGTGCACCCGGGCCAGCGCCTCGGCGTGGAACCCGGCCACCGAATGGGCCACCAGGACGGGCGGCCGGGTGCCGCCCATCCGGCGGAGCAGCCCGGCCAGCAACCGCACCTCCCGCCGCAGGCTGGGCGCCCGCCGCCCGGCCGGGCTCAGCCCCAGCCCTGGCCGGTCGAAGGCGACGACCCGGTAGTCGTCGCCCAGCAGGTCGACGGTGGGCCGCCAGTCGAACCAGGCCCCGCCCAGCCCGGTGCTCAGCAGCAGCGCCGGCCGGTCGGACCGCCCGGTCTCCACTACGTGCACCCGCTCGCCGGCGACCTCTGTGTTCATCGGGCTTGCTCTGTGTTCATGGCTCGCTCTGTGTTCATGGCTCGCTTCGCTCGCGGCGGTCGGGCGCTTGACGCGCCGTCTTCCCTCGTCACGTTCAAGATCGCTCGTTCCTCACGATCTTGAACCCTCCTCAGTCCAGACGGCGCGCGCCCGACCGCGTTCATCGGGCTCGCTCCGCTCGCGGGGGGCGACCGCGTTCGTCGGGCTCGCTCCGCGCGCGGGGGCCGGGTGTACTCTCCGGATGGCCCGGTCGGGGGCGGTCCGTCCAGAGGGCGTGGGCAACGAGGAGGAGGGCGGCGCACAGGATGGCGATCTGGATGCGCTGGGTCAGGCCCAGCGGGCCGCCCGTGACCATGAGGACGACCGTGACGAGGCCGAACCCGGCCTCGGCGGCGGCCAGCGGGAGGCCCCAGCGGGCCAGGGGCGGCCACCGGCCGGTCCGCCGGGCGGCGATCGCCAGGGTCGCCAGGGCCAGCGTCCCGAAACAGACGACCGTGCTGCTGGTGACCGCGTGGAACTGGTGGGAGAACGACACCGCGCCGGCCCGCTCGTGCAGGGCGCAGGTGGTGTCGAGGCTCGGCGCGCAGTCGAGCGGGAAGACGGCGTCGCCGATCGCGCCCACCCCGAACAGCCCGAACAGGGTCCACCCGACGGCCGCCCATCCGCGGGGACGGGTCCGCAGCACCAGCCCGGCTACCATGATCACCAGAACCCCTGTGACGAAGTCGCCCCCGCCGTACACCAGGTGGTACGGCTGGTCGCGCGCCGACAGTTCGCTGACATAGCCGTTGACCGAGCTGAGGTCGGGGCTGAGGAAGTGCTCCAGCAGGAACGAGGAGTAGCAGACCCCGGCGAGTGCGGCCGGCAGCGCGGCCCGGCGTCCAGGCGTCACCGACCCCACGCACCCCTCCCCGTCATGTCCCCGTCATGTCCGACGTCCGCCCAGCATAGGGAGCATGGCGGACAGGAAAGGCCGCTGATCGTGATCCATGCCCGGAAACCGGAATCCGGGCGAACCTTTTGCGCATGTGCTGTCGTTGTACAGATGGCCCCACCGGTGCCCGGTGCCCCGGACCGGGCCGCGGGGGCGCTGACCAGGTGACTCCGCGCGGCGTGCGTCCTTGGGTACTGGGCAACGGTACAAGGGTTACAACACGTTTTGCCCCGGCCCGACGGAGTGGCGGGGCCTGGCCGTGAGGAGGTGTGTCCCCGTGCCGCCTCGACGGTGTTGAGGCGGCGTGTCCTGGGCGCCGTGCGGTCCCGCCGTACCCGCGAACACGCGGGGCATCGCGGCGCCTCTGATGGAGCCCGCACACCAAGGAGTCATCCCAACGTGACATTGGTCAACGACGCGGTCGCACCGACCGCGCCCACCGCCGGTCGCAAGTTCCGCGCCCTCACCGTGAAGCACCTGGACGAGCTCACCGCCCGGGCGGGTCTCTCGGCCGAGCAGCGGCTGGCCACCAGAGCCGTAGCCGCGGTCCTGCCGTTCCGGACCAACGCCTATGTCGTGGACGAACTGATCGACTGGTCCGCCGCTCCCGACGACCCCATCTACCGGCTGGTCTTCCCGCAGGAGGACATGCTCCCCGCCCAGGACGTGGCGCGCATCGCCGACCTGTTGCGCCGCGACGCCCCCAAGGCGGAGATCGACGCCGCGGCCCGGGCCGTGCGGATGCGGCTGAACCCGCATCCGGCCGGCCAGCTCCAGCTCAACGTGCCGGACTCGATGCCCGGCGTGCAGCACAAGTACGAAGAGACCGTGCTGTTCTTCCCCAAACAGGGGCAGACCTGCCACACCTACTGCACGTACTGCTTCCGCTGGGCGCAGTTCGTCGGCGAGCCCGACCTGAAGATGGCCGGAGACGACATCGACCGGCTCCGCGACTACCTGATCGCCCATCCGAAGGTCACCAGCGTCCTGTTCACCGGGGGCGACCCGATGATCATGGGTGAGTCGGTGCTGCGGCGTTACATCGAGCCGCTGCTGGACCTCGAACAGATCGAGTCGATCCGGATCGGCACCAAGTCGCTGGGCTACTGGCCGCAGAAGTTCGTGACCGACCCGGACGCCGACGACATGCTCCGGCTGTTCGAACGCGTCGTCGCGGCGGGCAAGAACCTGGCCTTCATGGCGCACTTCACCCACCCCCGCGAGCTGGAGCCCGCGATGGTGCGGGAGGCGGTCCGCCGGATCCGGAACACCGGAGCGGTGATCAGGACCCAGGCCCCGCTGATCCGCTCGATCAACGACCGGCCCGAGGACTGGTCGGCGATGTGGCGCACGCAGACCCGGCTGGGCATGATCCCGTACTACATGTTCGTGGAACGGGACACCGGGCCGCGCGACTACTTCGCGGTCCCGCTGGGCCAGGCGTACGAGATCTTCCGGGAGGCCTACCAGGGCATCTCGGGGCTGGCCCGGACGGTCCGCGGGCCGTCCATGTCGGCCACGCCCGGCAAGGTCTGCGTGGACGGCGTGGTGGAGCTCTTCGGCCAGAAGGTCTTCGCCCTCAAGTTCATCCAGTGCCGCGACCCGGACCTGGTGAACCGGCCGTTCTACGCCGAGTACGACCCGTCGGCGATCTGGCTGGACGACCTCAAGCCGGCCTTCGCGGACGCCTTCCCGTTCGAGCACCTGACGCTCGGCGGCTCGGCGGCGCATGACCTCGCGGCGAGCGGCCCGTCCCTCCCGTGACGGCGGCGGACGCCCCGGCGCACGCGCCGGGGCGTCCGCCCACGCCGGCCGCCGGCGGCCGGAACCCGGCGCCCGCGCCCCGAGGCGACGCCGTCTCCGGGCGGATCGGCCGTGTCCTGGGGTGACGCCGTCTCCGGGTGGATCGGCGCGTGCCCCGAGGCGGTGCCGGCCGCCGGATCGGTGCGCGGCCCGGGCGACGCCGGCTGCCGGATCGGTGTGCGGCCCGAGGCGGTGCCGGCTGCCGGATCGGTGTGCGGCCCGGGGCTCAGTGCCCGTAGACGGGGGTGATGACCGCCCGGGCCAGGGTGTGCGCGGTGACGTTGAAGCCGACCACCGCCGGGCTGGTGTCCGCGTCGACCCCGAGTTCCGGGACGTCCAGGGCGTGCACCGCGAACACGTAACGGTGCGGGGTGCCGGGCGGCGGGGCGGCCCCGCCGTACGCCTTGTTCCCGTAGTCGTTGCGGGCGTGCGTGCCGACCGCGGCGTCCGCGGCGCCGGCCCCGGTGGGCAGCGAGGTGACGTCCGCCGGGACGTCGAACAGCACCCAGTGCCAGAATCCGCTGCCGGTGGGGGCGTCGGGGTCGAAGCAGGTCACCGCGAAGCTCTGCGTCCCGGCCGGGAAGCCCGACCAGCTCAGCTGCGGGGAGTGGTTGCCGCCGGTGAAGCCCCAGTCGTCGAACACCTGGGCGTCGGCGAGCATGGCCCCGTCGGCCACGTCGTCGCTGGTGACGGTGAACGAGGGGACCTCGGGCAGATGGTCGTAGGGGAGCGGAGCCTGGCCGGCCATGCGCTACCTCCAGGGGTGAGGATTACGGACTCCCCATACCTATCAGCAGCCGTGGATCTTCAGGGCGCTACTTGCTCGTCGCCTCGGTGTAGGCGGCGATCACTTCGGCCGGGTCGCCGTCCATCCGGATCTGCCCGTCGTCCAGCCAGATCACCCGGTTGCAGGTCTCCTCGATCACGTCGAGGTTGTGCGCGACCAGGAAGACCGCGCCCGCGTCCCGCCGCAGCTCCTCGATCTTGGCCTTGCTGCGCCGCTTGAACTTGGCGTCGCCGGTGGCCAGGGCCTCGTCGATCAGCAGCACGTCGTGGGTGCGCGCCGCGGCGATGGCGAACCGCAGCCGGGCGCCCATGCCGGAGGAGTAGGTGCTCATCGGGTACTGGATGAAGCCCGGCTTGAGGTCGGCGAACTCGACGATCTCGTCGTACTTCTCCCGGGTCTGCTGCGGGGTCAGGCCCATCGCCAGGCAGCCCAGGACGATGTTGCGCTCGCCGGACAGGTCGCGCATCAGCGCGGCGCTGACCCCCAGCAGGGACGGCTGGCCGTCGGTGTAGACCCCGCCCCCGGCCGGCGGGAGCAGCCCGGCGATGGCCTTGAGCAGGGTGGACTTGCCCGAGCCGTTGGTGCCGATGAGGCCGATCGCGTCGCCGCGGTAGGCCACGAAGGACACCCCGCGCACCGCGTGGATCTCGTTCATCTGCGGCCGGTTCTGCCGGCGCACCACCCGCATCAGCGCGGTCGCCGCCGAGCCCTTCTCGCCGCCCGCCCCGTACACCCGGTAGACGATGTGCAGGCCGTCGACCACGACGATCGGCTCCCGGGTGGGGTCGATGACCACCGCGGGCTGCTCGATGTCCTGCCGCTGCTTGCCCTTGCCGGTCTTGGCCACGGGCTTGCCGGTCTTTTCCTTGACGTTAGCCACGTCCGTACCTCTCTTCGGCACGGTAGAAGTACCAGAACCCGCCAGCGAAGGCGACTACCGCCCAGGCGATGGCGTACCACCACAGATGACCGGTACCCCAGTTCAGGGTCACGAGATCATCGCGATACGAGTCGATCACGGAGGTCCGGACCAGTTCGACGTACACCGAGCCGGGGTTGGCGGCCAGCAGGTCGATGACCCAGGGGTGGTCCTTGAACTTGTGCGCCATGGCCGGGATCGCGAAGATCACGCCGGAGGCGTACAGCCAGGTCCGCATGATGAACGGCAGCAACTGCTGGACGTCGCGGATGAAGGCGCCCATCCGGGCGATGATCAGGCTGACCCCGATGTTGAACACCAGTTGCAGCGCCAGCGCGGGGACGAGGAGGATCCAGTGCCAGGTGATCGGCTCGCCGAAGGCGAGGACGATCCCCGCAAGCACGAGCATCGCGACCATCAGGTGCTGCAGTTCGACGATCACGAAGGCGAAGGGCAGCGTGGCGCGGGGGAAGTGCAGCGCCCGGATCAGCGACAGGTTGTTGCCGACCGACCGGGCGCCCGCGGTGAGGGAACGCTGGCAGAACGAGAAGACGAACACCCCGGTCACCAGGAACGGCACGAAGTTCGTGACG
The DNA here is from genome assembly GCF_003289645.1 of Actinomadura craniellae. GTDB lineage: Bacteria > Actinomycetota > Actinomycetes > Streptosporangiales > Streptosporangiaceae > Actinomadura_D > Actinomadura_D craniellae. Next base: position 77,643 of record NZ_QLYX01000003.1, read on the forward strand.
CCGTGGTCGGTGCCCAGCAGCACCCCGAAGATCAGGAAGTAGACCCCGGCGTTCAGCAGCGGGGTGAGCACCTGCCAGAGCTGGCCCAGCCGTGAGGAGGTGTACATCGCCATGCTCTTGGACGACGCGAACTGCCATATGAAAGTGCGTCTTTGCCAGAGATCGGCGATGTACTTGCGCAACGGCGGGCGGGCTGCGCTCTTGGTCAGCCCGTGCCGCGCGGCGAACTCGGCCAGGGAGTCGCTGGTGGTGGCGTTCATTGAAGGGGGCTCCGCGATCGTTCGACCGGCTCGCCACCCGGGGCACCGGGCTTTTCCGGGTGACTCATGCCGCGAAGCCTATTGCAGACGGGGTGGTGTGCGTGACGTTCGCCCTCAGTGTCCGCCCATTTGTGATCTTTTGTAGGACATGTCCGCACAGGGCTGGTTTGTGGGTGATGTTTGCGCCCGGTCCGCCGGGTAGGTGCATCTGCGCCGATTCGATGTGAAGGCGGATGCGGAGGGGAAGATGGCACACGGACTGGACCCCGGCCTGCTCAGCGACGACGACCTGCTGCGCGAACTCGGTCACCTGTACGCGACCCGGCTCGACGCCCTGCGGCACGCCGCCGACCAGGCCATGGAGGAACACACCCGACGCACCGCCGACCTGGAGGCCGAGTATCTCCGCCGCCGTCCGGAACGGGAGATAGATCCCGAACGGCTGCGGGAGGGTGCCCGCGCCAGGATCTGAGGAGGGGATCGGATGCACCGCGACAGTTCCAAGCACGGCCCGCGGCTGGACGACCAGATGAAGCACGAGACGCAAGGGCTGATCCGCGGCAACGGCAGCACCCACGCGGAGCGCTGGCGGGAGACCGAGGCGCTGGAGGAGCCGGCGGGTTCGGCCGAGCAGCCTCCGGGCCGGCAGCCGGGCGCCCCCGGCGGCATGTCCCCCCGCGAGGTCGCCTGGCGCAGCCAGATCGCCCAGGTCCTGGGGCCGGGCGCCTTCCCGGCCAGCCGGGGCGAGCTGCTGACAGCCCTGGAACGGGCGAACGCCCCCGGCAACGTGCTGCTCGCGGTGAGCGGCGTCCCCGGCGACCGGAAGTTCCGGAATGTCGGTGAGCTCGTCCGCGCCATGGGCGTCCACACCGAGCCGCCGCCCGGCCGCCGCGGCTGACCGCCCGGGAGCCGCCGGACATCCGTGGAAACCGGATGTCCGGCGCTCTTGCATCTCGGGCGGCCATGAGTTAGTAGGCTCTCCCTCGTGAGTCGTGAAGGCGTTACACCACAGAGCGAAGACTTCTCCGCCTGGTACAACGAGGTCGTCATCAAGGCGCAGCTCGTCGACCGGGGGCCGGTGCGCGGCACGATGGTGATCCGGCCGTACGGGTACCGGATGTGGGAACTGCTGCAGACCGACCTCGACCGGCGCATCAAGGAGGCGGGGCACGACAACGCCAGCTTCCCGATGTTCATCCCGGAGTCCTACCTGCGGCGCGAGGCCGAGCACGTGGAGGGCTTCTCGCCCGAACTCGCGGTGGTCACCCACGCCGGCGGCAAGGAGCTGGAGGAGCCGCTGGTCGTGCGGCCCACCTCCGAGACGGTCATCGGCGAGTACATGGCCAAGTGGATCGACTCGCACCGCGACCTGCCGCTGCTGCTCAACCAGTGGGCCAACGTGGTCCGCTGGGAGATGCGTCCGCGGATGTTCCTGCGCACCACCGAGTTCCTCTGGCAGGAGGGGCACACCGCGCACGCCGACGAGGACGACGCGATGCGCGAGACGATGTGGGCGCTGGACGCGTACGCCTCGCTGGCCCGCGAACTGGCCGCGATGCCGGTGGTGGCGGGCGAGAAGACGCCGGGCGAGCGGTTCGCCGGTGCGGTCCGCACCTACACCATCGAGGGCATGATGCGCGACGGCCGGGCGCTGCAGGCCGGCACGTCCCACTACCTCGGCACCAACTTCGCCAAGGCGTTCGAGATCCAGTACCAGGACGAGGCCGGGAAGCTCGTCCCCGCGCACACCACCTCCTGGGGCATGAGCACCCGCATGATCGGCGGGGTCATCATGACCCACGGCGACGACAAGGGGCTGGTGCTGCCGCCGCGGCTGGCGCCCTACCAGGTGGTGATCGTGCCGATCGGGCGGGGCGAGGTCGCCGAGCGCACCGGCGAGGCCGCCCGGCGGCTGGGGGCCGCGATCAAGTCGATGGGCATCCGGGTGCACGTGGACGACAACCGGCCGCAGCTGTCGCCCGGCTTCAAGTTCAACGACTGGGAGATGCGCGGCGTGCCGGTCCGGCTGGAGATCGGCCCACGCGACCTGGACAACGGGGTCGTCACGCTGGCCCGCCGGCTGCCCACGGCCGACGCCCAGGGCAAGGAAGCGGTCCCGCTGGACCGGGTGCCCGAACTGCTGCCCGGCATCCTCGCCGACTTCCAGGCGTTCCTGCTGGCCCGCGCCGAGGCGTTCCGCGAGGACAACACCCGGCCGGCCGACAGCTGGGCCGACTTCGCCGCGCAGGTGCCGACCGGCTGGTCCCTGGCCTTCCACTGCGGCCGGACCGAGTGCGAGGAGGAGATCAAGGCCGACACGGCCGCGACCCCCCGCTGCATCCCGGCCGAGGGCCCCGCCGAGGAGGGCCGCTGCGTCAAGTGCGACCAGCCGTCGGCCTACGGCAAGCGCGTCATCTTCGGCCGCTCGTACTGAGCCCGACGGGTTTGGAACCGGTCTCGGCGGGCGACCCCCCGCCCGCCGAGACCGGGGTCTTCAGTGGCGGGTCTCCCGCTTCCGGGCGAGCATCGGCTGGACGAACCAGGCCCAGGCGGCCAGCCCGGCCGTCAGGGCCGCGGTGATCGTCGCCGCCAGGGTCGACACCATCATCTCCATGATCAGCGTGGCGGCGGCCGTGATCGCCACCGCCAGCGACAGGGCGCCGAGGATGCCGTACTTGTTCGACCGGTGGAGCAGCCGCTCCTTGTCGCCCTGGCGGAACAGGATGCGGTGCTGGGCGGCCGGGGAGATGAAGCAGATCGTCGCCAGCATGGCCGCGAACAGCGCCACGTAGAACAGGTCGCGCCCGGCGGTCGTCAGCCGGTCGAACCCGGAGGCGAACGGCACGGTCAGTAGGAAGGCGAACAGCACCTGGACGCCGGTGGTCGCCACCCGGAAGCCCTGGAGCATCTCCAGCAGTTCCCGGTCCACCCGCTCCTTGTGGCTCTCGTCGGACGTACCGGTGTGCCGGCCGCCCTCGGCTGTGTGCGTCATCGGGGGGTTCCTTTCACCGCCGCGGGGACGGGTTCACTCAGGGGGTGGGTGTGACGGGGGCTCTGAGCTCGACGACCCGCGCGTAGACCTCGGCGGTCTCGTGGGCGATCCGTTCCCACGAGTAGCGGGAGCGGGCGCGGTCGGCCCCGGCGATGCCCATCGCGTGCCGCCGGGTGGGGTCGGCGAGCAGGTCGCGCAGCAGCCGGGCCAGCTCGACCGGCTGGCGCGGCCGGACGTGCATGCCGGTCACGTTGTGGATGATCGTCTCGGCGTGCCCGCCCACCTCGGTGGCCACCACCGGCACCCCGCAGGCCATGGCCTCCAGCGGCACCGGCTCGGCGGGCCCGTACGGCGGCAGGGTGAGCACCAGGTCGGACGAGCGCAGCAGCCGGGGCAGTTGCCGGCGCGGCACGTCACCCAGGAACGTCACCCGGTCGGCCACCCGGCCCCGCTCGGCGAGTTCCCGCAGCCGGTGCACCGCCGGGTCGCTGTCGAGTTCCTCCCGTGGCGGCCCGCCGGCGATCATCAGCTCGGTGTCGGGGATCCGGCCCAGCGCGGCGATCGCGGTGTCCGCTCCGGCCTGCGACAGCGCCAGCAGCCGGTGCGCGTCGCCCCGGGGGTCGGCCGGGCCGTCGGGCGAGAAACGGCCGCCGTCGACCCCGCCGGGCACGATCTTGATGCGGGTCCGGGGGACGCCCATCCGCAGCAGCTCGGTCGCCTCGTCGGAGCAGCCGGCGATCACGACGTCGGCCGTCCGGCCGATCGCCCGTTCCAGCCGGATCCGGGCGGGGTGGCCGGGGTCGCCCTGCCGGCTGCACACCACGCCCAGCGAGTGGTAGGTCTGCACCACCGGCAGGTCCAGGTCCCGGGCGGCAGCCAGCGCGGCCAGGCCATTCAGCCAGGCGTGGGCGTGCACGATGTCGGGCCGGGTGCGCTCCCAGCGTTCGGCGAGCCGCCGCCCGAAGTCGGGCAGGTAGGGCAGCGTCTCGTCGTCGGGCAGCGGCCGGGGCGGGCCGGCGGGGACGTACTCGACGGTCACCCCGGGGTCGCGGCGCACCCGGTCGCGCGGCTCCGGGCAGTCGCGCCGGACGTCAAGGGTGACGTGATGGCCTTGGCGGCCCAGTTCGCGGGCCAGTTCGCCGACGTGCGTGTCGGTCCGTTCGCAGACCATGGCGATCTTCACAGCACAACTCCCACGGGCGCACACCTGTCACAGGGGGTTGTGCCTGCTTCTTAGGCACGAGATCAGATGTAAGGAGTCTGCCAACTAAGAGCGATCCCAAACCAGAAACCGGGAAATTCGGGCATGTTCTGGGATGATGCAGGGCTTCAGTTGAGACTTCGGGGCAGTACCCGCAATGCCAGGATCGAGACGTCGTCGCGCAGATCCCCGTCGCAGAAGTCCATCAGCGCCCGCTCGACGGCGATCAGCATCTCGCCCACCGGCCGGTCGGCGTGGGCCGCCAGGAGCTCGATCAGCCGCTCGTGGCCGAACCGCTCGCGCATCAGGTCGCAGGCGTCCAGCACCCCGTCGGAGTGCAGGAAGAGGGTGTCGCCCTCGTCCAGGGAGATCGACTCGACCGCGGGCTCGAAGTCCTCGAACAGCCCCAGCGGCACCCCGCCGCCGGTCGCGGTGCGGATCACCCCGTTCTGCCGGATCACGATCGCCGGGGGGTGCCCGGCCGTGCCGAGGGTGAGCGCCAGCCCGTTCTCGCCGATCTCCATCCCGGCCATCACCGCGGTGACGAACCGGTCCTCGTCGAGCAGCGCCTGGTTGACCATGCCCAGCACCTCGGTCGGCGCGCTCTTCCACCGGGCCAGCAGCCGCACGCCGTGCCGCGCGGTGGCGGTGACCGCGGCGGCCTCCTCGCCCTTGCCGCAGACGTCGCCGAGCACGAAACCCCAGCCGCCGGCGGTCTGGAACACGTCGTAGAAGTCGCCGCCGACCTCCACCCCGCGGGCCGCGGAGATGTACCGCGCGGCCACGTCGAGCCCGGGGACGGCGGGCAGCCGCTGGGGGAGCAGGCTGGCCTGGAGGGTGTCGGCGACCTCGGCGCGGCGGCGGTAGAGCCGGGAGGCGCGCACCACCAGGCCCAGGTACCGGCCCAGCCGCTGCACCACCCCGAGGTCCATGAGGTCGAACGGGCCGTGCTCGCCGCTGCCGGTCAGCGTGATCGCGCCGAGGCAGCCCTCGCTCTCCTCGATCGGGACGCTGAGCACCGAGGTGGCTCCCATCAGCCCGCAGGCCGGGCCACCGTCGGGCAGCGTACCGAGCATGGCCAGGTCCTCCACGTGCGGGTGCAGGATGGCCCGCCGCTCGGTGAACACGGTGTAGGGAAGCGTTCCCGGGACGGGTGCCAGGTCCTCCAGCGCCCGGGCGACCGGGGCCGACTGGTCGCCGGACGGGCCGATGACCACCTGCCGGGTCAGCTCGCCGTCCTGCAGCAGGTCGATGATCGCCCAGTCGGACAGTTCGCCGGCCAGCAGCCGGGCGCACCGGCGCAGCGCGACCGACTCGTTGAACACCGGTTCGTCCAGCAGCAGCTCGCCGGCGCGGGCGAGCACGTCCATCCGGTGGACCACCGTGGCGACCGCCTCGTCGTCGCCCTCGGCGCGCCGCGGCTGCCGCGTCTCGGGCAGCGTCCCGCCCTTCGGTGCCGCCGCAGCCACCACCAGCGGCTCGGGCTCACCCTTGATCCACACCCGGGCGAGGGTGACGACGGCCTCGACCGGCTGCTTGCGGCCCAGGAACCGGACGTCGGCGTGCCGGCGCCGGCCGTTGCGGACCACCGCGGCGAGCTGGGAGCGCAGCGGGGCGCGGGTGGGCAGGTCGCAGAACACGGTGAACGGTTTGCCGGAGACGTATCCCGGGGAGGTGTCCAGCAGTTGGGCGGCCTGCCGGTTCACCCGCCGCACGTTGCAGTCGCGGTCGAGCAGGAACAGCGGTACGGGGGCGTCCTGGAAGACGGTGCGCAGCACCCGCCGCTCGTTCTCTGCGGCGGCCGACCGGTCCTCTGAGCCCGCCCGGTCGGTGCCGAAGGTGCGCAGCGTGGCCAGGGCCATCCCCAGTTCGACCAGGGCGGCGTCGAGTGTCGCCCGCAGATCGGATCGCGGCATCGCCGAGGCCTGGCGCAGTTCCTCGATCCGGCCCTCGAGCTCGCTGATCTCGCGCATCAGTACATCGGGCTCGAGCTGTTCTGGCATTCACCGCTCCCTGCTGAGTGATGACTTCGCCCCGCCGGTCGGGGCGTGCGGCGTACACCGATGGCCGCAGCCTATGCGGCGGTGGCGGTGCCCGCGACATTTCCCGGCAGGGAGACGGATTCGCAGGTCAGCGGAGGGATACCGGGGGCTTACCGGCCGTCGTCGAGGTGCCCGTGACCGGCCACGATCCGCTGCGCGATGGCGGTCAGCTTGACGTGCCGGGTCTGCGAGATGCGGCGCAGCTCGGCGAAGGCCCGGTCGGCGTCGCAGCCGAGGGCGTGCATCAGGATGCCCTTGGCCTGGTCGACGATCGCGCGGGCCTCGACGGCCTGCTGGAGCTGGACGGCGGTGCGGTGGACGTCGTCGTACTGCCGGGTGTTGGAGACCGCCGCGCCGCTCTGCGCGACCAGCAGTTCGGCCAGTGCCAGATGCCGGGGGTCCAGCGCTCCGGGGACCACCCCGTACAGGCTGAGGGTCACCAGCACCCGGTCGTTCTCGTACAGGGTCGTGTTGAAGCAGCGGACGCCGCGGCGCAGCGCGGCGGGGACGTATTCCGGCCAGCGGGTCTCGGCGAGAGTGTCCTCGCAGCTCACCGAGGTCCGGTCGAGCACGGCGTCGAAGCTGGGGCCGCTCCCCCGGGCGATCTGCAGGTCGACCAGGTCGGCGAGGTCGGGGTGGCTGGCGGCGACCACCAGCGGCTCGGGCCGGTCGGAGTGGGACCAGCGGACGCTGGTGGCGCCCGCACAGCCGGTGACGGCCCGGGAGGCCAGTTCGGTGACCCGGTGGAGGGTGGTCGCGTCGGAGGACTCGCGCACCATGCCCAGCCGGGCGATCTCTATGGCGATCTCGTCGGAGATGACGCTGCGGAGTGTGGAGACGGGCACGTCGTTCACGGTATCCCGGCGCAGGAGCACCATCCTCTTCGGAGCGGATACGGCCGGTTCCATGCGCGGGTTTCCTTCCCTCGGACGCCCGGGCCGCGTGCCGGGCCAATCGCGCCGTACCCCCAGCCGGGAGCCCTATGCGGTGGGGCGGCCTTTACCGCCGGGACGTGGCGAACCGGAAGGTCAAGGGAAGGTAGATCAGAACTCGAAGACCCGGCCGGAGTGAGCCGCCCGCAGGCAGTCGTTGCCGTACTCGGTGCGGAAGGCGACCGGCCTGCCCCGCCAGTGCCCGATCGCCTCGACCAGCACCGGCTGGTGGATCGCGGCGCAGGTGCTCGCCGCGAACCCGCGGTCGATCCTGCCCCCGCGCCCGACGAGCTCGCGGCAGGCGGCGTCGGCGTGCGGGTGGAAGCCGCCGGCCGGATCGCAGTGCAACTCGACGGTGCGGGTACCGGAGAGCTTGGCGCCCGGGTGGGTGACCGTCAGCCTGAGGACGGAGGCGGGCTGGGGCGCCGGCGTGCCGGGCAGCAGCGCCAGCGACGCGCCGAGCAGGGCGCTGAAGAGATACGGCATGGACACTCCGTGAGGTGAGCTGATCGTCGCTCACTGTATCCATGTCGCTACCCGGAGGCGCGGGTTTCGCGTGGTGCGGAGTTTTCAGGCGGCGACGGCGGGCCGCCGGTCGGTCAGCAGCTCGCGCAGCTGCCGCCGGCCGCGGTGCAGCCGGGACATGACCGTCCCGATGGGGGTGCCCATCATCGCGGCGATCTCCTTGTAGGGGTAGCCCTCGACGTCCGCCAGGTAGATCGCGTCGCGGAACTCCCGGGGCAGCGACCGGAGCGCGTTCACCACGGCGGAGTCGGGGATGCGGTCCAGCACCTCGGTCTCAGCCGAGCGGAACCCGGCGTGGTCGGACTCGGTCTGGGCGAGCTGCCACTCCTCCAGCTCTTCGGTGCCGGCGCGCTGCGGCTCGCGCTGCCGCTTGCGATAGCCGTTGATGAAGTTGTTGGTGAGGATGCGGTGCAGCCAGGCCTTCAGGTTCGTGCCCTCCTGGAACTGGTGGAAGTTGACGAACGCCTTGGCGAGCGTCTCCTGCACCAGATCCTCGGCGTCGGCGCTGTTGCGCGTCATCCGCACGGCGCTGGCGTAGAGCGGGTCGATGTAGGGGAGCACGTCGCGCTCGTAGCGCTCCTGCTCGCGGGCGGGCGTGGCGACGGTGGTCATCAGCGCTCCCTGCGGTCTGGTCTGGGCGGGCCCTCCGCCTCCGGACGGGCGTCGGGCCGTCCGCACGTGGGTCCCGGGCTCGCGCCTGTGCTGCCCGGGCGAAGTACGCGCCACCGGTGCCGGCGGGTTCACGGCCGCACGGCGACGTGCGGTCAGGGGCCGTTCCGGCCGCGGTGGCGAAGGGTTGAAGCGGCCGCATGGTCGTACCGGGGAACGGTTCGCCGGCCGTCATGGGCGGCGGGCGGCCACTCGATCTATAACTTTTTCTTGTCATGTAAGACGCATGGTGCGGCCGTTAAGGTTGCGTGGCCTGGCGCACAAAAAGTAGATCTTCTGGCCCCATGACTGTGGGGCCAGAAGATCTACTTCAATCGGTCGGTCATGCGGGTCGGGTTCGGACTAGCCGAGCAGATGGTCGAGTGCGCGGCCGAGGACGGCGTTGCGCTCGGCCGGGGTTTTCAGCTGCTCCAGCCCGAACCCGAGGATCAGCGAGTCGCGGGTCGCCACGGCGGACACCAGGTCCACCAGGGCCTGCGACCGGACGAACTCGCTGAAGTTGCCGGGGCTGCCCGCCGGCGCGCCCTGGATCGCCCACGGGCCGAGCCCCGACTCGAAGCCCTCGGCGTCGAGTTGGCCGCCGGTCGTGGTGACCCGGGTGTCGTCGACGTACAGGCCGGAACCGCCGGTGAACGGGTCGCTCACGTAGGCGATGGAGACCTCCACCTTCTTGCCGGCGTACGCCGACAGGTCGAAGGCGGCGGGCACCCAGCCGTTGGAGTTTCCGGTGAACGAGTTCCAGCTACCGCTGGTACCCGTGTTGGTGCACGGGTTGCCGCCGGTGAGGTAGCGGCCCAGCCAGGGGTGCATGTCCATGAAGTAGCCGGCTTCGCACTCCGTGGGCACCCTGGTGCTGGTCCTCCCGTTCTTGTCGGCCAGCGTCGTCCAGTCGTCCGCGTCGACCGTGTGCGCCTCAACGAGCACATGGTCGTACCCGGTCTCGGTGCTGTAGGACAGCTGCGCCTGCAGGGTCGGCGCCTGGGCCGCGGTGACCCCGGTGAGGTCGATTGTGCGGGTCAGCCGCCGGTACAGCGAGTCCTCGTGACCGCCGGCCACGTACCAGGAACCCTCGATCGGCTCGTAGGGCCCGGTGGCGCCGGTGTAGTCGCCCGCCTTCCAGCTGCGGAACTGCGGGAACTGGTCGGCCGGCAGCACCGAGCTGGTGACCTGGAAGCCGCCCGCCTCGTTCAGCGGGTTGGACGGCGTCCCGGCCAGGTCGGCCAGCACCTTGGTGAACGGCCGGTCCGAGCCTTCGAACCTGGTCGGGTTGCGGATCGCGCCGCGGTCGTACGCGCCCAGGTAGTACTGGGTGAAGTCGTCCGACAACAGCTCGCAGTCGTCCCGCGGGTTGACGGTGATCACGCACGGCCGCTCCGGGTGCCCCTTCAGGCCGTAGTAGATGCCGCCGCCGTTGGCCTGGGCCAGCGGGCCGTAGTAGCCCGCGGTCTCACCGGTGTAGAGCAGCTTGCCGCCCTCGTTGAGGTACGACCGCACGTTCAGCACCAGTTCCAGGGCCCGGTCGGCCACCTGGGAGTCCGGGAACGGGCCGACGTAGGTCTGCACCGGGTCGTCGGCCGGGTCCTGGGTGAGCCGGTTGTCGCCCAGGTACCAGACCACGCCCTTGAAGTGCTTCAACACGCCGAGGTCGTGCGGCACGCCGTCCTTGTCGATGTCCCAGACCAGGGAGTCGATCTTGTTGGCCTTGAGGGCGTCGACGTACTGCCCGGCGTACTTGGGCGCGGTGGTGCCGGCCGGGTACGTCGGGTTGATGCCCTTGTAGTCCTCGTCCGCGATCACCAGTACCTTGGCGCGGCCGAGGTCCCGGACGCGGTAGGTGAAGCTCTGGCTGTTGACGCGTCCCTTGCCGGGTTTGACGCCGCTGAACCAGACCTGGACCTTGTCGCCCGGCCGTTGCTTCGGCACGGTGGCGCGGTACTCGGCGAAGTAGTGGTGGTTCTCGTCGCCGAAGCGCTCGCCGCCCTGCCACTCGCCGACCTTGATCGAGCGGGTGGGGCCGTCGTTGATCCGGTAGCTCAGCCGCTTGTCCTTCAGCGACCGGCGGATGACCGCGGCGACGTCCTGCTCGTCGCCGTAGGAGGTGGTGAAGTCGTCCACCTCGAAGTCGGGCACGGTGCGGCCGACCGGTGAGACCGGCTCGTCCGGGGTGTGCGCCGACAGCGCGGTGGACACCGCGAGCTCGACGTTCTTGGCGAACTCGCCCTGGATCAGCTTCTCGTCGTCGGGGAACTCGAAGCCGCTGCCGCAGTCCTCGGGCCGCCAGGCGTCGTTCGGGTCCACGTTGGACGCGGCGACGCAGGTCGACATCTCCGGGGTGATGGACAGGGCGCCCCCGACGTTGTCCATCCAGCCGTCGGTGTCGCCGTTGGTGGTGTACAGCTGGGCGCCGAGCTGCGGGTTGTACCCGGGCACGGCGGGCTTGTCGATGTCGCCGACCAGGGCCTTGTAGATCAGGTCGTCGGGGCTGCTGGTCAGCGCCTGCCAGCCGACGCCGTACAGCAGCAGCTCCGCCGCCGAGTGGTAGTTGATCAGGTACTTGGGCTGGATGCGCCGGGCGAGGTTCATCTGCGCCTGGGTCTCGGGCTCGGAGCCCGCCCGGGGGCCGCGGTAGACCTCGGAGGTGCGGATCGGCGAGGAGCCCTCGTTGTCGTAACCCCACTTGTAGGGGAAGTTACGGTTGGGGTCGACGCCGTCCTGGCCGGTGATCTGGCCGTCGCCGTCGTTGTCGCGCAGGTTCTTGCGCCACAGGCGGTTGCCCTCGGTGAACGTGAAGTCGTAGCCGTCGGGGTTGACCACCGGGATGAACCACAGGTCGGTGGTGTTGATGATCTTCGTCAGCCGGGCGTCGGTGCCGTAGCCGTTCACGTAGTGGTGCAGCAGCCGGCGCACCATCTCAGGCGTGATCCACTCCCGGGCGTGCTGGGTGGCCTGGTAGACCACGGCCGGGCGCTGCCGGTCCTTGAGCTTGGCCACGCCCTTGCTCACCCGGACGGCGGTGATCGGCTTGCCCTGGTGGGACTTGCCGATGGTGACGGCCTGGGCGATCTCGGGGTGGTCCGCGGCGACCTGCAGCAGTTCCTCGCGGATGTTGCCCGCGCCGCTGTAGGGCCGGAACACCTTTTCCTGGAGGGCGGTGGCCCGCTGGGAGGTTGTTTTGCCCTTGATCTTCTTGATGGTCAGCGGGACCCCCCGGCGGGCGAGGTCCCTGACCTGGATTCCGTTCAGTACCAGTTCGACCTGGGTGCGGCCGTTCTGGGTCCGGCCGACGGCGACGTCGTCACGGTCCACTCCGGCGCTGTTCAGGATCTTGAACTGCTCCGGTGTGAGCTGGCCGGTGTAGACATCGAGGGTGTCACCGGCGGGGAGGGCTGGTTTGGGGCTGGCATGGGCCGGCGCCGAGAGCAGCGATCCGAAGAGGATCACTGCCAGGGCGGCGACGATGGGCACTGACCTGCGCTTCATCGCACCTCTCAGCTGAGATCTAGAAAAGGTGATGCGTGATGGTCTCTCTGAGGGAAATGCAGGTCAATGAGAGAATGGTGGCATTTGCCGGATCTGGTCACGGACTTGCGCCCGTGATAGGGATCACCTAAACACCCTGATCGCGGCCGACTCTTTGGCGGTATACCCGGCGCAATTGCTGTACGCCCGGTAACGTCCCCTGTACCACGAGTTTCGGGGGTGTCATCGGAGCCACCCCACCTGGGGAGGGTTTCACGTGGTGATCGCTATCGGCGAGACAGAGCTTCGCGACCGGCTGGCCTTCATCGGGGCCGCCGGTGAACGCATCGACGGCTCGCTCGACCACGTCCACGCGGCGACGATGCTCAGCGAGGTCCTGGTGCCCGAGCTGGCCGACTTCGCCTGCGTGCAGTTACTCGAGCGGGTCGTCCGGGACTACGAGATGGCTCCCGAGCAGCACGACGAGCTGACCCTGACCCGGCGGCTCGCGGTGGTGCACAACGACGAGCCCGACCGGTGGGGGAAGCTGGTGCCGGAGGGCGAGACGCTGCGGCTGCCCGCGGCCTCGCCGTTCATCCAGGCGATGCGGGCCCGCCGCACCATCCACCTGGCGAACGTCGAGCGGGAACTGGCCGATCGCATCGCCGCCAACTTCACCGGGGGCCGCGACCTGCGCCCGCTGATCAGGGGACGCACCCTGCTGGTCGTCCCGCTGGTCGCCCGCGACCAGGTGCTCGGCGGCATAGCGCTGATGCGCAAGCCCGACCGGCCACCGTTCGACGAGATCGACCAGGCCACGATCGAAGAGCTGTGCCGCCGCACCGCGCTGTGCATCGAGAACACCCGGCTCTACCGGCGCGAGGTGCGCGTGGCCCAGGAACTCCAGCGCAGCCTGCTGCCCGAGGACCCGCCCGAGGTGGCCGGGGCGCGGGTGCGCTTCCGCTACCAGCCGGCCGGGCAGGCCGCGCAGGTCGGCGGCGACTGGTTCGACGCCATCCCGCTGACGGGCGGCCGGCTCGGCATCGTGGTGGGCGACGTGATGGGCCACGGCCTCACCTCGGCGGCGATCATGGGGCAGCTGCGCACCGCCGTCCGCACCCTGGCCGGCCAGGACCCCCGGCCCGACCGGCTCCTCTCGCTGCTCGACGAGCTGGCCCAGCGGCTCGGCGAGGGCTGCATCGCCACCTGCCTGTACGCCGTGTACGACCCCATCGCGCGCACCTGCCAGATCGCCAACGCCGGGCACATGCTCCCGGTGCTGGTCGAACCCGGCGGGGGCGCGTGCGAACCGGTCCAGTTGCCGGCCGCGCTGCCGATCGGGGTGGGCGGGGTCCCGTTCGAGACCGTCGAGATCCCCGTGCCCGACGGCGCCCGGCTGGTGCTGTTCACCGACGGGCTGATCGAGCGCCGGGGCCGCGACATCGACGAGGGCGTGGCCGCCCTCTGCAAGGAGCTCGCCGGAGCCCCGCCGTCCCTGGACGACGCCTGCGACCAGGTGATCGAGTCGCTGGCCCCCGCGGTGCCGATCGACGACATCGCGCTGGTGGCGGTGGGGTGCGACGGCATCCCGGCCGAGGACGTGGCGTTCTGGGAACTGCCGGCCGAACCCGCCATGGTGGGCCGGGTCCGGGCCGAGGTGGCCGAACGGCTCGCCGGCTGGGGGCTGTCCGAGCTCACCGACAGCATGCAGTTGCTGGTCAGCGAGCTGGTGACCAACGCCCTCGTGCACGGCGCCGGCGCCATCACGCTCCGGCTGATCCGGGCGAACTCGCTGCTGTGCGAGGTGGGCGACGACGGGCAGGAGCTGCCGTACCTGTGCGACGCCTCGCTCACCGACGAGTCGGGCCGGGGCCTCCAGCTCGTGGGGTACATAGCCGAGCGCTGGGGCGTCCGCCGCACCGACCACGGCAAGATCGTCTGGTTCGAGCACGTCCTACCCTAGATCCCGGTCACGCGGAGGCGCCCCGGTACTCGTCGGCGGCCAGGGCCGTCACCCAGCCCCAGACCAGAATGATCGCGCCGGTGAAGACCAGGTTCGCCCAGACGGCCCCGCCGCCGGTGGCGATGCACCCGAAGCCGGCCAGGAAGGCGACGGCCACGGCCCGGGTCCAGACCGGCGCGAACTGGCGGGCCAGCAGGAAGGCCGCGACGACCAGGCACACGAAGCCCACTCCCGACAGGGCCAGATGCAGCGTCCCGGACAGGCTGGCCGTGCCCGGCCCGTCCGGCGTCCCCGCGGGGAACCCGAACCCCGGGTCGGCGGGGAAGGCACCGCCCGCCACCATGCCGGCGCCGAACACCGCGACCAGCCACGACGCGGCCCGCCCCGCGCCGGCGCGCCGCAGGCCCGCCGCGAACGCCACCACCAGGATCCCGACCAGGATCAGGTTGGCCGACTGGATCCAGCCGTAGGGGCCGTTGGCCAGCATGCTCCAGGCGTGCCGCCCGAAGTCGAAGCCGTCCCTGACCAGCCCCTGGGCCACGGACACGCCCACGTACAGCGGCCCAGCGACGATCCCGCAGCCCAGCAGCGGCCGGGCGGCGCCCGAGATGGTGTTCATGCTCTGTCTCCTGTCTCCGGCCCGGTCGTTCCGGCCCGTCACCGGCTCGTCGAACGGGCTCGGGTGATTTCGACGACTCGTGCCGAGGAATCCCGAACCCTTGCCGGGGCGGGCCCGCCGGACGGAGGATCGGCCCATGAGATACCGCTACCGAGTCCGGGCCCTTCCATCTCGGCCACCGAGCCCGCTGTGGCGAATCTCCCGCCCGGCCGCACGGGACGCGGAGCACCCGACCGGCCCGGCCGAGCACCAGGGGGTCAGCACTCCGGCCGGTGGTGCGGGGCTTGAGGCGGGGGGTGGCGGGCGCGAGCCGTTTGGGCGGGGCGCGGAGCGGTTGGCCGGCCGGGGTGAGTGGCAGGAGATCGACTCTTCGGCCGGTGGTGCGGGGCTTGAGGTGCCGGGCGGTGAGCGCGAACCTTTGGGAGCGGACCGGCCCGCGCCCCTCGACGCCCCGGACCCGGCCGGCGGGCAGGCGGTGGGCCGCGGGCTGATGGCGCGGCCGGACCGGGTGCGTGCGGCGGCCCGGCCGAGATCGCTGTCCGACGAGTTCGTGACCGGCTTCCTCGGCGGGATGACCTGGCAGGCCGCGCTGGTGGTGCTGCACGGGTTGTTCCCGGGCCTGGGCCTGCTCGCCACGGTGGTGCGCAAGGCCGGTGAACTCGGGCTGGACCGCGACCGTGAGGACCCCACCGGAGAGGCCGGGCTGGAGGTCCCCGCCCGGGTGGGCGAGGCCGGCCTGGTCTTCGACCTGATCGCCCGTTTCGGTTCCGGCCCGGTTCTCCCGGCCCTGCCGCCCGCCGAGGTCCTCGCCCGGCTGGTGCCCGCGGCTCCGCCCGACGACGCCGTGACCGGCTGGAACCCCTATCCCGCCGCCGAGCCGCCGTCGCCCACCCCAGCCGCGCCGGCCCCGACCGGCGTCTGGGTGATCGACGCGGCGGCGACCGGACTGCCGGCACCGGACCTCGCCGTGCCGACGGGAAGCCCCGAAACGGCGGTCCCCGGAGCGGTCATCCTGGCGGACCTGCGGAACACCGGCACCCGGATCGTGGACGCCGCCGCACTGTGGTGGTACGCCGCCCGCACCCTGGCCCGGGCACTGCACGACCCCTGGCGACCGGCCAGCCGGGCCACGGCCCGCCGCACGCTGCGCGAGGTGCGCGAGGTGGTCGTCATCGACCCGTCCCTGCACCTGGGCCTCTGCCTGTATCTCGGCGACGACCGCAGACCATGGTGCCTGCTCGCCTTCGAAATCGCCCCCACCGCCCCCGGCGACGAAGCCGTCCGCTTCCTCCGCCCCTGACTCACCGCCTGGATGCTCGGGCACTACCACTTCTCCTGAACCGGGCCGAGACGGCCTGTCGGTTCATGTCCGGCCGTGTCTGCGGGTGGCGTCTCCCGCCCCGATTTTCTCTCACACAATGCGGATTCTGTGTCACGTCGGCGCAGGCCGTGGTTCTGCCTCGGCCTCGGTCGGGTCCCTGGTGTACCGCTCCGCGGATCATGGTCGGCCGTCGTATTGCGATCTGGGGCTCATTCCGGCGAAGACCGCGTGCAGGACACGGTCGATGTAGGCGTGTGTGAGCGGTTGCTGGGTGATCAGCAGCCGGAAGTACAGCGGGCCCGACAGGATCTCCATGGCCAGGTCCAGGTCGAAGTCGGGTGCGAGTTGGCCCTGGTCCATGGCCCGTTTGAGGCGGGCCAGGGTGTCGGCGGTCTGGGGGGCGATGAAGCGCTGGTTGAGCGCGGCGGCGACTTCGGGGTCGTGCTGGGCCTCGCCGATCAGGTCCTGGTACAGCGGCCCCCATGGCGGCCGCCCGAGCAGGTCCGTGGCTGTGGTCATCACCGTGCGCAGGTCGGCGACGATGTCGCCGGTGTCGGGGTGGCCCAGGCCCGCGGTGTTGAGGCTGAGGACCGCATCCAGGAACAGCAGTCCGCGGGAGGGCCAGCGGCGGTAGACGGTGTGTTTGCTGACGCCGGCGCGGGCCGCGACCGCTTCGATGCTGAGCTTGGCGAAGCCGGCCTCGCGGGCCACTTCGAGCGCGGCTCCCTTGATCCTCTCGGTTCGGTCGGCGGCGCGCACGGGCTGATGGTCTGTCATACCACCAGGCTAGTACACGGCACGTGCCGTGTTGACTTTGGGCACCCTGCTGTGCATCCTTGCTGGGAAACAGCACGGGCCGTGTCGTGCTGTCGCATCGACTCGCAGGCACGCCACGGACCGATCGTCTGCCCATCGCGAAGGACTCTGGATGTTTCAACAAGGCATGGTCACTCCTCCTCTTGCTTCTGGACAGGCGTTGCGCCTGGACGCGGTCACCCGGCACTACGAGTCGCCGGGCGGCACGGTGCGGGCGCTCAACGGTGTCTCTCTGGCTCTGGACGGCGGTTCGTTCACCGCCGTGATGGGCCCGTCCGGATCGGGCAAGAGCACGCTGCTGCAGTGCGCCGCCGGGCTCGACACCCCCACCTCCGGCCGGGTGCTGGTGGACGGTGTGGAGATGAGCGGCGGCACCGAAGCGGAGCTGACCAGGTTCCGCCGCAACCGGATCGGGTTCGTCTTCCAGCACTTCAACCTGCTGCCCACCCTGACGGTGCTGCAGAACGCAACGCTGCCGCTGCGGCTGGCCGGCAAGCGCGTCGACCGTACGCAGGCGGTGGAGGTGCTGACCCGCGTCGGGCTCGCCGATCGGCTGGACCACCTGCCCGCGCAGCTCTCGGGCGGCCAGCAGCAGCGGGTGGCGATCGCCCGGGCGCTGGTCGCCGGGCCGCGGGTGGTGTTCGCCGATGAGCCGACTGGCGCGCTGGACACCCGCAGCGCGCGCCAGGTGCTGGCGCTGCTGCAGGAGGCGGTGCGCATCGACGGCCGGACGCTGGTGATGGTCACCCACGATCCGGTGGCCGCCGCCCACGCCGACCAGGTGCTGTTCCTGGCCGACGGCCGCCTCGTCGGCCGGCTGGCCGAGCCGACCGCCGCGGCCGTGGCCGACGCCATGACCCGGCTCACCGACCAGGCCGCCCGCGGCCGCGTCGCCGAAGGGGTGTGAGGGTGGTGTTCTGGTTGGCTCGCGCCTCGCTGCGCCGCCGCGCCGGTGCCTTTACCGGCAGCTTCCTGGTGCTGCTGTTCGGCGCGGTGATGGTGATGTCGTTCGCCTCGATGTTGGACACCGGTCGCGGCACCGGGGTGGACGCGATCAGTTCGGAGACGCTGACGACCATGGGCAGCGTGGTCGGCGGCTGGGGCATGTGCCTGGTGGTGTTCGCGGTGGTCTCCACCCTGGGCCTGTCAGTGCGGCAACGCGCGACCGAGACGGCGCTGCTCAAGAGCGCCGGTGCCACGCCGGCGCAGATCGTGCGGATGATCGCGGGGGAGGCGGCGCTGGTCTCGGTCGCCGCCGCGGCGGCCGCGGTGGCGCCGTCCTACCTGCTGGGCCGGTTCCTGCTGGGCCTGCTGAAGGACACCGGCCAGGTCGCCGGCGGCGTCGCGTTCGCGTTCGGGACGATCGCGCTGCTGGTCGGATTCGGAGTCACCGTGGGCTCGGCGGTCATCGCCGCGCTGTGGACGGCCCGCCAGGCCACCCGGGTCAGCGTGGCCGTCTCCGTGATCGGCGCCGCGACCGGCCCGGTCCGGCTGACCTGGAAGCGCATCGTGCCGGCGGCCGTGCTGCTGATCGGCGGCCTCTACCTGGGCGTGCTGACCGTCACCGCGTTCGCCGACAAGGGTCCGGACGCGATGCCGGTCGCCGGGCAGGCCTGCATCCTGGCTTCCATGGGGCTGGCGCTCCTGGCCCCCGGCCTGGTCCGCGCCACCACCGCCCTGACCGGCCGGCTGCTGCACGGCCGCGGCGCGGCCGGCTACCTGACCGTCCAGCACCTGCGGCGCCGTACCGGGCAGGCCGCCAGCGCGCTGATGCCGATCATCCTGTTCACCGGCATCGGCACCGGCATTTTGTATCTGCAGCTCATCGAGAACCGTGCCGTCGCCGCCACCGGCTACCTGCGCAGCAACGAGCAGCAGAACATCCAGACGCTCAACCTCGTGGTCATCGGCATGATCGTGGTGTTCGCCTGCATCATGCTGATCAACACCTTGGTCGCCTCGACCACCTTCCGCCGCCGCGAGTTCGCCCAGCTGCGGCTCGCCGGCGCCACACCCGCCCAAGTACTGCGGACCGTCCGCACCGAGGGCCTGGTGATCGTGGCGACCGGCACCGTCCTGGGTGTCCTGGCCAGCGCGGTCACCGTGCTGCCCTACAGCATCGTCCGCGCCGACCGCTGGATCCCCGACCTCCCGGCCTGGGTCCTGCTGGCCATCATCGCCGTCGCGGTGACCGCCACCCTGAGCGCCGCGCTGGGAACCGCGCACAGGATGCTGCGCACCCCGGCCGTCGACGCAATGGCCCCCTGACCGCCCCTTCCACGATCCGGCCGCCGACTAGCGCTCAGCAGCCGGATCGTGGGAGGGCCGCAGCCCGGTCGCGGCATCGGTGCGGGTGAAGGCGTAGCGGCCCAGGAAGTTGATGTGCTCGTAGGTGATGGGCGAAAGCCCGGCGCACATCTCGTCGGTGGCGGGGAACCCGTCGGCGCGGATCTGCTTGACGGCGGCGTCCAGGTAGAGGGTGTTCCACCACACCGCGGCGTTGAGCGCGCCGAGCTGGTCCTCCATGCCCTCGCGGTAACGCTCGGCGACGAACCCCACCGCGCCAGCCGGAACCGTCGTGGGTTCCTCAGTCAGAAGCACCCCCAGCATCCGCACGGTGCCTTACTGCACCGCCCAACCCAGCTTCGTCGCCAGGCTCCGCCGCTCCCCCACCTGCTCCAGCGCGGCCTGATCCAGCCGGAAGAACCGCTCCAGCTCGCCCGGCGACGGCTCCTGCGGGAACCGGCCATAGCGGGCGACCTGCTCATCAGAGAGAAATTCGAAAGGCATGACCCCGGAACGTACGGGCCCTCACCAGGGCAAACCCACCCCGTCACCGAACCGAAACGAAGATCGCCTCCCTACCGCTAATTTCTGCACTCAGCTTCCTCGCGGGCCGAGAACGACAAGTCCTCCAGAAGGAACATCCCGCGCAACCGGGCGCTGGCCCATCGCGCCAACCGGCACCGGGCGCGCCAGGTGCTCGCGGCGGCCAAGGGTGTGCCGGACGCGGTCGTCGAGGACGCCGTCGAGCAGCGGTTGAAGTCCCGCTGGCCGAAGGTCTGGCAGAAGGCGCCCGACTCCCCGCTGGGCGAAGCCGTCACCTACCGGCTGGAACGCCGCGTCCAGTTGGGGATCGATGAACCTGAGGGGGCGGCGAGCCGGATCGAGCGGATCCAGCGGCGCCGGCGCCGCGGGTAGCGCCGCGGCCGACTGTCCGCGGCAGCCGGGCACCGCACGGGTCGCTTCTTCGCCGGTCTGTGCCGGTCTGTGCCGGTCGTGCTCGGCCGCCGGGTGGGATGTTTCCTGCCGGTCCGTGTTGGTCGTGTTCGGCCGCCGCGGGGGGACAGGCCCGCCCGCTCACCATCAGTACCGTGCCAAGGCCAGCCGTGCTCGTCGCTTCGTGGGCCGCGTGTTCCACGCGGGTCGTTATCGCGACGCTTCGGCTCGGAGCCGTCCGGCCGGGGTCGTTCGGTGGTTCAGCCCAGGAGGTGGTACAGGTCGGCGCGGGCGACCATGGGGAGTTCGGCGATGCGGGTCGCGGCGGACTCCGGGTCGTGCACCGGGGTGTCGTCGAGTACCCCGCAGGTCAGGGTGCGCCCGGTGCGGGCGGCGGTGAAGGGGCCGATGCGGGCGATCCCGGCGCGCTGCTCGCCGAGCGTGGCGAGCAGCGCGCCCAGGGCCGAATCGGGTCCGCTCTCCCGGGCGGCGACCAGCAGTTCCCGGGCCACCTCGGCCGGGGGCCGGCCGGACAGGTGGTAGACCGTGTGCCAGGGGCGGTCGTCGAGGGCCTCCTCGCGCAGCCGCACCCGCAGCCCGGCCTCCTTGAGGCAACGCTCGTACGCGGCGGCGAGCAGGGGTTCGTCCACCGGGTCGTCGCCGAGCAGCAGGCCGTGCACGGTGTCGTCGGCCTGGTCCAGCCGGTCGAACAGTTCCCGGCGCAGCCCGTTCATCGTGGACTCCACCGTGTCCAGCGACCGGGCCAGCGCCGGAACCGACTCCTGGTCCCGTTCGAGCACGTCCACCCGCTCCACCAGCCCGCCGGCGCCCTCGACGCCGCCCCGCGCCTCCAGCGCGGCGACCCGCGCGGCCAGCTCGCTCGTGTCCTCGGTGCGGCTTTTCGCCTCCAGCGCGGCGATCCGCGCGATCAGCTCGTCCGCGTGCTCGCCGGGGCCGCCGGCCTCCAGCGCCGCCACCCGTGCGGCCTCCGCTTCCGCGAAAGTGTTCCGCGCCTCTAGCGCGGCGACCCGGTCGGCCAGCTCGGCGGTCTGCTCGTCCCGGGCTTCGGGTGCCGTGGGGGCGCCGGCCGCGCTCTCCAGGGCAGCCACCCGGGCCGCGAGGCCGGTGCCGTCCGCGGCGGCGGCCTCCAGCGCGGTGAGGCGGGTCGTGAGCTCGGTCAGGGCGTCGAGGGCCCGGGTGTTCGGCGGGCCGCCGGACGGCTCGGCGGCGAGCTCCAGCGCGGTGAGGCGGGCGGAGAGTCGGGTGATGCGCTGGGCGGTCTCGGCGCCGTCGGACGACTCCAGTTGCGCGACCCGGTCGGCCAGCTCGTCGATCCGGTCGCCGGTGTCCGGCCGGTCGGCGAGCGGGGCGGGGTCCGCCTCCCGCCCGCCGGCGAGCCGGGTGTACAACTCGCCGACCCGTTCGTCCAGGCCGCGCACCTCGCCGCGCAGCGCGCGCAGGTCGGCCTGCGTGTTGGGCAGCCGCCGGTCGAACGCCAGATACAGCTCCCGGCCGGCGATGGCCAGGCACAGGAGAACCACGATGTAGGTCATGAGTTCCTCGGAGCAGGGTCGGCTGGCACGACCCTAACCGCTCATTCCGCGGAAATGACGGTGACCGCGGAGAATTTAAGCTCTTCCAAGGACTCTCTGATCTGCGAAGCGTCACCTACAGCGACAACAGTGAGCGATTCGGGTGATACGTGTGCAGCGTACGCACGGGCGACGTCCTCGGGCGTCACCTCCCGTACCGCGTCGATGTACCGGCGCGGATGGTCGGCACCCAGCCCGGCGGCGAGCGCGTCGGCGAGTTCCGCGGCGACCGCGCGGGCCGTCTCGTACTCGGCGGGCGCCCGGTCGGCGAGGGCGCTGACCGCGGTGGCCCGCTCCTCGGCGGTGATGCCACGCTCGACGACGCCGCGCAGCTCGGTGAGCGTGTCGGCGACGGCGGCCGCGGTGACCTCGGTGTGCACGGACCCCTGCGCGACGAACAGCCCGCAGTGCCGCATCCGCATCAGCCCGGCCCGGAAGCCGTAGGTGTAGCCCTTCTCCTCGCGGAGCACCGCGTTCAGCCGGGAGGTCAGCCCCCCGCCCAGTACCCGGGCCGCCACGGTCAGCGGGGCCCAGTCGGCGTGGTCGCGCGGCGGCACGCCGTGCGCGAACGCCAGGTAGGTCTGGACCGACCCGGGCCGGTCGACCACCACCAGCCGGGGGCCGGCGGTGGGCGGCGTGGTGTCGGCGGCGGGCAGCGCCGCGCCGGTGGAGGTCCAGTCGCCCAGCGCGGCCGACAGCAGCGCGTCGACGTCGAGACCGGACAGGTCGCCGGCGACCACCGCGTTCGCCTGCACCGGGTCGATCGCGGCGTAGAAGGCGCGCACGTCGGCGCCGGTCAGCGCGCCCACGCTCTCGGGGCGGCCGCCGGTCGGCCGGGAGATGCGGCTGCCGGCCGGGAACATGGTGGTGCGCAGCTCCCGGTGCGCCCGGCTGCCGGGGTCGGCGTCCTCCTGGGCGATCTCCTCCTGGCGCTCGCGGATCAGCCGGCGCACGTCGGCGTCGTCCAGCGCCGGGCCGCGCAGCACCTCACCGAGCAGGTCGAGGGCGGCGGGCAGCCGGGTGACGGGCACGTCCAGCGCGATCCGCAGCGCGGTGAGGTCGGCCGACGCGTTCAGGGTGGCGCCGAGCCGGTCGAGGGCGGCGGCCAGCCGGGTGCCCCCGCCGGGCGAGGTGCCCTCCAGCAGCGCCCGCGCCGTCAGCGTGGCGACGCCGTCGCGGTCCGCGGGCTCCCGGGCGGCCCCGGCGGGCAGCACGAGCCGGACCGCGGCGAGCCGCCGCCCGGGCAGGTCGCAGCGGAGCGTGCCGAGCCCCGCGCCGAGCCGGCCGGAGGTGCCGGTCGGGAACGCCCAGGCCGGGATCGGGCCCGGAACGGGCCGGGGCGGAAAGTCGATCTTCAAGCTGCTCCTCCGTAGGTGACGACGGCGCGGGCGCCCGGGGCGAGCCAGTGCGCGGCGGCCGCCCGGATGTCGGCGGCATCGACGGCGGCGGCGCGTTCCGGAGCGGTGAACACCCGGTTCGGGTCGCCGAACAGCGTGGCGTTGTGGGACAGCCCGTCGGCCAGCCCGGTGACGGTCTCGGTCTGCGCCAGGTAGGCGCGCTCGGCCTGGGCGACGGCCCGCACGGTCTCGTCGTGGGACGGGCCCTCGGTCGCGAAGGCGGCCAGTTCCTCGTCCAGGACGTCGGCGAGCACGCCCAGGTCGGGACCGATGGCCTCGACGATCGCCACCGACGGCCCCGCGGCCAGCCGGGTCACCCCGGCCCAGACCTCGGTGGCGATCTCGTCGCGGCGCACCATCCGGTCGTACAGCCGGGAACCGGTTCCGCCGCCCAGGATCTCCAGGGCGTGGTCGAGGGCCTCGATCTCCGCGGTGCCGTCGGAGGGCAGCGGGAACATCGCGAAGTAGGCGGGGGAGGGCACTTCCTCGTCGACCTTCTCGACGCGGAGTTCGGCCAGCCGGTCGCCGGGGGCGGGCCGGGCGGGCGGTGCGGCAGGGCCGGCGGGCACCGGGCCGAAGTAGCGCTCGGCCGCGGCCAGGGCGGCCGCCGGATCGACGTCGCCGACGATCGACAGCACGGCGTTCCCGGGGGCGTACCAGGTGGCGAAGAAGTCGGTGCAGTCGGTCAGCGTGGTGGCGTCGAGGTCGTCCATGGACCCGATCGGGGTGTGCGCGTACGGGTGCCCGGCCGGGAAGGTCAGCGCGCACAACCGCTCGAACGCGGTGCCGTACGGCTGGTTGTCGTAGCGCTGCCGGCGCTCGTTCTTGACCACGTCGCGCTGGTTGTCGAGGTTGGCCTGGGTGAGGGCGGCAGGCAGCGTGCCCATCCGGTCGGCCTCCAGCCAGAGCGCCAGTTCGAGGTGGCTGACGGGGACGGTCTCGTAGTAGTTGGTGCGTTCGAACGAGGTGCTCGCGTTGAACGTGGCCCCGGCGGCCTCCAGCAGGGCGGCGTGCTCGCCCTCGGCGACGCCGCCCGAGCCCTGGAACATCAGGTGCTCGAACAGGTGCGCCAGCCCGGTACGGCCGGCCTGCTCATGCCGCGAGCCGACCCCGTACCAGATGTTCACGGCGGCCAGTGGTACCACGTGGTCCTCGCGGATCACCACGCGTAGCCCATTGCCGAGCGTGTGCTCGTGCAGCGGCTGCTCTGCCACGGAGCGCTCCCCTTCCGCTGGCGCGTCGGCCGGGGCGCGCCGTGCGGAGCGCCTGTACCGGCCATTGATTCCCGGTTTGCACCGTACCGGCTCGGGGGCGCGCTCGGATCAGGACGCGGTACCGCTGTGCGCTGCGACGGCCTCCTCGACGGAGTCGTAGAGCACGAAGATCTTGGTGAGCTGGGTGACGTGGAAGACGCGGCGCACGCGCTCGTTCCCTCCGACGAAGGACAGCGTGCCGTTCCGCGCGCGCAGCCGGTGGAAGATCCCCACCAGCACGCCCAGCCCGGTGGAGTCGAGGAAGGTGACGCCGCCCAGGTCCACGACCAGGTGCAGGGCGCCCCCGTCGATCACCTCCAGCAGGGTCTCGCGCAGCCGGGGGCTGCTGAAGACGTCGACCTCGCCGGTCACCTCGATGACCGTGAGATCCTTCTCAACGCGTTGCTCGACGGCGAAATCCACGAACTCTCCATGCCTCTCGTCGGCGGTCGCGATCCTGTCCCGCTGGCCACGGGGCTGTCGCTATACCCGCACAAACGCGTTCTATCCAGAAGTCACCTGCGCGCGCCGCGCACCTCGATCGACGCGAGGAGCTCCGCGGTGGCGGCCGCGACGGCGTCCACGGCGCGGTCGAAGGCTTCGGCGTTGTGCGCGGCCGGCGCGCGGAATCCGGAGATCTTACGGACGTACTGCAGGGCGGCTGCGCGCACGTCCTCCTCGGTGACGTCGTCCTCGAACGGCGGGCGGAGGGTCTTGATGCTGCGGCACATGACCGCATTCTGCCCCGGGCCACCGACAACGGCGCCGTCCCTCGGCTCAGGCCGTGCCGTTGCCGCCTTCGCCTCGGTCGTTTGCTGCGCGGACCGCTCGTCCCTCGCGGGCCGCTCCGCGCACTCCCTCGGCTCAGGCTGTGCTGGTCTCCGCCCTCGCCTCGGTCGTTTGCTGCGCGGACCGCTCGTCCCTCGCGGGCCGCTCGTCCCTCGCGGGCCGCTCCGCGCACTCCCTCGGCTCAGGCTGTGCTGGTCTCCGCCCTCGCCTCGGTCGTTTGCTGCGCGGACCGCTCGTCCCTCGCGGGCCGCTCCGCGCACTCCCTCGGCTCAGGCGGGGACGTGGAAGAGGGCCCAGACGACCTTGCCGCCGGGGGCGAGGCCGCGCCAGCCCCAGCGGGCGCTGAAGGAGTCGACGAGGTGCAGCCCGCGGCCTGTCTCGGCCACGAAGTCGGGTTCCCGGCGCATCGGCGCGCTGGACGCGGCGTCCATGATTCCGCAGAGCACCCAGGAGTACTGCCGCAGCAGCCGTAGCCGGATCGAGGTCCGCTCGGCGGCCTTGGGGCAGGGCGGGAGGCTGTGCCGCAGCGCGTTGGTGACCAGTTCGGTGACGACCAGGCCGACGTCGTCGGCGAGGGCGCCCATGTCCCAGCCGCCCAGCGTCCGGGTGGCGAAGTGCCGGGCGGCCGTTACCGAATCGAGCTCCGGCGTCACGGTGAACGAGGGGTCGTGCCACTCACTGATGAGCGATGCCAGCGCGCTTTCGAGGTAGGGCGGGAGCTCGTCGGACTCGGGTACCGGCACGGCTGGGCTCGCTGCATCAGCCGAGGTGGGAGCAGTTTCCAGCACCTCGTTGCGCGCCTGGCGTGACGTCATCCTCAGACCCCGCATGTGATCTCGTCGTGCGGCCGTGGCAGATAAGTCCTGTGCGTTATCCTGCGCATCGTAGCGTGCTAATGCAAGCCCCAATGCACGTGCATTTGCTCAGTGCATGGACGGGAGGTCAGTTCGTCAGGCACAGTCCGCCCGACTTGAGGCCGTACCACCGGAGGGGAGTGGCACACTTGGTGCGCTGTTCGCGATCCGGTGGCCGAGCGGGCGGCGAGACACCGTACGGTCACCACAGCCGGAGGGACGGGTCGTGACCCCTGCCGATGCGTCGGGACCGGGTTCGACCGTGCGCCGCATCCTGCTCGGCTCGGAGTTGCGCCGGCTGCGCGAGTCCCGCGGCGTGAGCCGCCCGGAGGCCGGATACGCCATCCGCGCATCGGAATCCAAGATCAGCCGGATGGAGCTCGGCCGCGTCAGCTTCAAGGAACGGGACGTCGCCGACCTGCTCACCCTGTACGGGGTCGCCGACCGGGACGAACGCGACTCCCTGCTGCGCATGGCCAAGGAGGCCAACACCCCCGGCTGGTGGCACCGCTACACCGAGGTGCTGCCGCACTGGTTCCAGACCTATGTCGGCCTCGAAGAGGCGGCCTCGATGATCCGCACCTACGAGCTCCAGTTCGTGCCCGGGCTGCTGCAGTGCGAGTCCTACGCCCGCGCGGTCATCCGCCAGGGCAACGCCGAGGCGGACGAGGCCGAGATCGACCAGCGGGTCGACCTGCGGATGCGGCGCCAGCGCCGGCTGACCGAGCCCGCCGCCCCCCGGCTGTGGGCGGTACTGGACGAGGCCGCGCTGCGCCGGCCCATCGGCGGCCCCGAGGTGATGCGGGAACAGTTCGAGCACCTCATCGCCATGTCCAAGCTCACCAACGTCACCATCCAGGTGATGCCGTTCCAGTTCGGTGGGCACGCGGCCGAGGGCGGGGCCTTCTCCCTGCTGCGGTTCCCGCACTCCGACCTGCCGGACGTGGTGTACGTGGAGAACCTGATCGGTTCGCTGTACCTGGACAAGCGCGACGACGTCGACGTGTACCTCCAGGCGATGGAGCGGCTGTGCGTCGACAGCGCCACCCCGGAACAGACGATCGAGTTCCTCGGAGACATGCTCGGGAGGACGTGAGCCGATGACGTACAACGGCGTGCCCGCGACCACGCTGCGCGGGGTCCGATGGCACAAGTCCCAGCGCAGCAACTCCCAGGGGAACTGCGTCGAACTCGCCGAACTCCCCGACGGCGGCATCGCGCTGCGCAACTCCCGCGACCCCGAGGGGCCCGCGCTCGTCTACACCCGCCCGGAGATCGAGGCGCTGATCCTCGGCGCCAAGGACGGCGACTTCGACAACCTCCTCGGCGTGCCCGGCTGACCCCGGGTCAGCCGCAGTTGGCCCACCCCACGCTGGTACTCGCCGAGCCCACCCCACCGGAGTACCGCACGCACTTGCCCGGGGCCTCGACGTACACCGGACCCGCGTAGTACGAGAAGGAACCGCTGTCGGAGCGCGTGCCGCCGCCCTGGGCTTCGAGCTTGGCCCAGACCCTGGTCGGCCGCCCCACATCGACGGTTTTCAGGGTGACGACGCAGTTGTTCTTCGTCGAGGTGTTGTACAGCTGGTAGGTCCGCCCGCCGGAGAAGGCGCTCGACCGCTGCACGTAGTAGCCGCCGCCGCAGACCTGCTGGGCCGTGTACGGGTTGGTGCGCTGGGTGCCGCCCCCCGTGCCTCCGGTACCGGGTGGCGGGGCAGCCGGCGGCTTGGAGCCGGGCGGCCGGCTGGGGGCGTTCTGCGGTGGCGCGCTCGCTCCGGCTCGCTCGGAGGGACGGGCCGAGGGGGTGGCGCCCGGTGACCGCACGGTCCCGGGCCCGCCGGCCCCCGCCGCCGAGTCGTCCTCCGGGCCCGCCCCGGGCAGGTTCCCGGCGACCTCCGCGTTCCGCCCGTCCGGCGGACCGTCACCGCGCAGCGTCGCCGCCCAGACCGAACCGCCGACCAGCAGCGCGCCGACCGCCGCCGCCCCGATCAGCGGCAGCACGCGCCGCCGCCGCGCCGCGGGGACCGGCCCGTACGGGTGAGCGCCCCCACCAGGAGGGAACGGGCCCGCCGGCTGCGTCCCTGACGGGAGCGGTGCCTGAGCCGTCGAACCTCCGGGCGGGACGGCCGCCTGCCCTGGCGGCACGGCTGCCGGAGCGGGGAACTGCCCGGACGGAGCAGGCGCCTGCCCGGGTGGGGCTTGCATCGCCCCGGGCAGCGAGATGGCTTGCTCCGGTGGGACCTGCATTGCCCCCGGTAGGGCGGGCGCCTGCTCGGGTGGGGCTTGCATCGCTCCCGGTAGGGCGGGCGCCTGCTCGGGCGGGGCTTGCATCGCCCCGGGCAGCGAGAGCGCTTGCTCGGGTGGGGCTTGCATCGCTCCTGGTAGGGCGGGCGCCTGCTCGGGTGGAGTCTGGATCGCCCCCGGCAGGATGGGCGCCTGCTCGGAAGGCGCGGGCGGCCGCCCAGCCGGTGGAGGCGCCTGCTCGGGGGGGACGGGGACCTGCCCGTGGGCGGCGGATGCCTGCCCCAGGGGGATGGGCGACCGTTCAAGGGGAGAGGGTGCCGGCCCGGAGGGCGCGGGTGGCTGTCCGGCCGGGCGCTCGGGGCGGGGCGGTTCGTCGGCCGGTGCCGTCCCGGGCGGGCGCGCGGCCGGATGGGTGTCCTCCAGCGGGGTGGGCACGGCCGGCGGGAACGCGGAGCCGGTGGCCGCGCCGACGAGCCGTTCCTGGGCCTCCCGGGCGCCTGGCCGTAGCGCCGGGTCCTTGGCCAGGCAGGCGGCGACCACGTCGTGCAGCGGTCCGGCCAGGGCGCGTAGATCGGGCTCGGTGGTGAGGATGCGGTTCATCACCGCGGCCATCTCGTCGTTGCCGAAGGCGGGCCGCCCGGTCGCGGCGAACACCATCGTGACGCCCCAGGCGAACATGTCGGCGGCCGGGCCGGGCGGCTCGCCGGAGAAGTGCTCGGGTGCCATGTACGCGGGGGTGCCGACGTTCTGCGTCTCGCCCGCCGCGCCCAGCGCCCGGGCCACCCCGAAGTCGATCACACGCGGCCCGTCGGGGCCGATCATGACGTTGTGGGGCTTGAAGTCACGATGCACGACACCGGCCTGGTGGATCGCGGTCAGCGCGGTCAGCGTGCTGATGGCCAGCCGCTCCAGCGCTCCGCCGCCGCGCGGCCCCTCGGTCCGGACCAGGTGGTGCAGCGAGCGGCCCGACACGTACTCGCTGACGATGTAGGGCCGGTCGCCCGCCACGTCGGCGTCCAGGACCTGTGCGGTGCAGAAGCGCGCGACCCGCTTGGCCACCTCCAGTTCCCGGACGAACCGGGCCCGCGCGGCGGGGTCGGAGGTGCGGGTGGCGTGCAGCAGCTTGATGGCGGCGAACTCGCCCCCGGGTCGCCGGCCCAGGAAGACGGCCCCCTGGCCGCCCTCGCCCAGCCGGCCGAAGATCTCGTAGGCCCCCAGCCGTTCCGGGTCGCCGGCCCGCAGCGGCTCGGTCTCCGGCATGGTCTGCTCGGTCACGCGAAATCTCTTCCGTCACATGGGTTTCGGACCAACCCTAGTTGCAGGCGGGGACGGACGAACCCATCGGGAAGGGGGCCGGCGGGGCGCGGGGCCCCGCCGGCCGGGAGATTCAGGAGCGGAACGGGCCGGTGACGCAGTAGGTGATGCCGCCGGTGGAGGACCCGGAGGTGCCGCGCTGTGAGGAGAAGTAGAGCCGGTTCCCCGCCGGGTTGAACGCCGGCCCGCACAGCTCGGAGGAGCTCTGCCCGGTGACCCGCAGGAAGACCGAGATTTTGTCGTCCGGTGTGATCAGGCAGATCTCCATGTTGCCGCCGTCCTCGGCCACGAACAGGTCGCCGGACCCCGATCCGGTGATGTTGTCGACGCCGGTCAGCGGGGCCGGGCCGGGGTTGACCAGGTTGTCGTCGTAGGCGAGTTCGTAGGTGCTGTTGGCGAGGTTGAGCTGCCAGACCCGGTTGTCGCCCTTGGTGGTGAACCAGAGGGTGTCGTTGGCGTAGTGGCAGCCCTCGCCGCCGTTGAACCGCTTGACCCCGGAGACCTGGTTGCGGGTCGCGGTGGGCGAGCCGTCCGGGTCGGGGACGTTCGCCCAGGTGAAGGAGCCGGAGGTGGCGGTGCCGGCCCGCAGCACCTGGAGGGTGCCCGACGCCAGGTTGCCCCAGCTGGTCGGGATGAACCGGTAGAGGCAGCCGTCGCTCTTGTCCTCGGTCAGGTAGATGACCCGGCGCACCGGGTCGGCCGCGGC
This sequence comes from Actinomadura craniellae, assembly GCF_003289645.1. Taxonomy (GTDB): domain Bacteria; phylum Actinomycetota; class Actinomycetes; order Streptosporangiales; family Streptosporangiaceae; genus Actinomadura_D; species Actinomadura_D craniellae. Next base: position 107,810 of record NZ_QLYX01000003.1, read on the forward strand.
GGCCTCGTGGTTGAAGCGCCCCATCGCCGGCCGGACCACGGCGGCGGTGCCGCCGCCCGGGTAGGTCTCCCAGACCCGGCCGGTGTCGACCTCCTCGCACGACAGCCAGGTGTTCCAGGGGGTCTTGCCGCCCGCACAGTTGTTGTTGGTGCCGGACAGGATGCGGTACGCCGAGGTCGGGGTGCCCGCGGAGTTGAACCGGATCGCGGAGGCGCCGCCGCCGGAACCGGCGGACGTCTCGGAGTTGGACACGTAGATCCATCCGGTGCCGTCGGCGAAGCAGGCGCCGCCGTCCGGTGCCCGGTGCCAGGTGTAGGAGGTGCCGGACACGACCTGGCCGGTACGGGCCACGATCTGGCTGGTGAACCCGGCCGGCAACTGGATGCCGTGGGAGTTGGCGGCCTGCAGCGCGCCGTAGGGGCCGGCGGCGTTCTGGGCGGGGGCGGCGTACGCGGCCCGCTGCCACAGGGATCCGGAGAAGGTGAGGGCACCGGCGCCCACGACGGAGGTGCGGAGGAAGGTACGGCGTTCCATGAGATGTCTCCTGGAGGTGGGGCGAAGACGATCCGTTGCCGCGGCTGCGCCGAGCGTAGGCGCGGCGGGAGAACGCCCACCGGTGGGACGCGTGAACACCCGGTGTCCCATCCATGGCCGACTGTCCGGTATGTCGGGGCTGGGGGTGTCCGTAACGCGGCAAAGGGCCCGCCGCGGGGAACTCCCCGCGGCGGGCCCTGCACCGGTCCGTTCCGGCCCGTGGACCCCTCGGCTCAGGCCGTACCGTTACCGCCTTCGCCTCGCTCGGTCGCTGCGCGGACCACTCGTTCCTCGCGGGCCGCTCCGCTCCCTCCCTCGGCTCAGGCGGCGTCGGCGACGGTTTTCGTCCCGTGCCGTTCGGTCAGGTGGTCCTGGCGGCGCTCGAGCCGGGCGGCCACGGCGAGCGCGCGCAGCGAGGTGGACTTGACGGGCTTCTTCTTCGGAGACCTGGTGATCAGGGGTTGCATGTGCTGTTCGCTCTCCTCTCGGGCATGCACGAGGGCGGCACAGATGGAGTGTGCAAGTACGAGGACCTTCGTACAGTTCTAACGTACGACAACTTTCGTACCGTTTGAACCTCCAGGCGGCCCCTTCTTCGTACGAACGTTCGCGTACCCTGGAATCGTGACGCTCTATCACCCGCCCCGAGAGCAGATCGAACTCGCGGACGTGCTCAACGCGCTGGGTCACCCGATCCGGCTGAAGATCGTGCGTTCCCTGGCCGAGCAGGGAGAGTGCGCCTGCAGCGCGATCTCGCTCGACATCAGCAAGTCGACCGCCACCCACCACTGGCGGGTGCTGCGCGAGAGCGGCGTCATCCGCCAGCAGCAGTCCGGCCGCACCATCATGACCAGCCTTCGCCGCGAAGACCTCGACGCCCGCTTCCCCGGCCTGCTCGGAGTCGTCCTCGGCGGGCGGTCCCCCGAACTCGCCGCCGCGGCCGGCCACCCCGGCGGCGACACCGCCTGATCGTCGGCTTGCCCGATCTTGTTGGGACTCCCCGTCCTGTGCCGGCGGTGAAGGTGCGAGACTGTGGGGCGTCCGCCCGTCCCCGATCTGGCGATGTATATATGATCACACCAGAGTTCGACGCCGACCCCCCGGTACGTGGCATCTTCGCCCAGCCGATGGGCGGCCCCACGGTGGTGCGCCGCCTGCTCGGCGCGCGACTGCGCCGGCTGCGCGAGGCCGGCGGGGTGACGGGCGAGGCCGCCGGCGAGGCGATCAGGGCCTCCGCCTCGAAGATCAGCCGGCTGGAGCGCGGCCGGGTCGGGTTCAAGGAGCGTGACGTCCTCGACCTGCTCCGGCTCTACGGGTTCGACGACGAGACCGAACAGGCGGGGCTGCTGGAACTGGTCCGGCAGTCGAACACTCCCGGCTGGTGGCACCACTACGGCGACGTCCTGCCCGACTGGTACGAGTCCTACATCGGGCTGGAGGAGGCCGCGGCGCTGATCCGCTGCTACGAGCCGCAGTCGGTGCCGGGGCTGCTGCAGACCGAGGCGTACGCCCGGGCGCTGCTGCGGCTGAGTCACCCCGGCGCGACCACCGAGCAGATCGAGCGCCGGGTGGCGCTGCGGATGACCCGCCAGCAACTGCTCACCCGGACCGACGCGCCCAAGGTCTGGGCCGTCATGGACGAGGCCGCGCTACGCCGCCCGATGGGCGGCACCGACGTGATGCGCGCGCAGCTCGAACGGCTGCTGGAGCTGGAGGAACTGCGGAACGTCACCCTCCAGGTGGTGCCGTTCGACACCGGCGGGCATCCCGCGATCAGCGGCCCGTTCACCATCCTGCGGTTCTCCGAGCCTGACCTGCCCGACATCGTCTACCTCGAACAGCTCACCGGCGCCGTCTACCTCGACAAGCGCGAGGACGTCGACCACTACCTGGCCGTCCTCAACCGGCTGGCCGTCCAGGCCACCCCGCCGGCCACCCACGGGGTCATCGCCACGATCCTCGACGGCCTGCGCTAAGGCCTGTCTCCAAGTGCGGCCGGCAGCCCTGGCGGTACCACCAGCGCCCGTCTCCGGCGCCTTGCTCGCGTGATCGTTGAGGATGGGTGGGGCTGGGGCCCCACCCATCCTCAACGATCACCGGCGTAGGTGCTTGTGCCAGGTGGCCGGGTCCTGCGCGAGCGCGCCGGGATCATCGGCACTCGGCCCACTTCGAAACACGCCTTAGCCGCGCGGGGAGGGGGTCGCCGGCGGTGCCGTGGCGCGCCGCTGCAACTCGTCGGCGAACCGGCCGAGGCAGTCGGCCAGTTCCTTCGGGGAGAGCTCGGCGACCGGCCGGCCGCACCCGGTGGCCGCCGGGCCGGCGCCGGGGGCGGGCGGGGGTGCCGCGGCCTGGCCGCGCACGGTCCGCGGCTCGGTCCGGCCGGTGGCTGAGAGGTCGATGTAGAAGACCGTCTGGCCATTCTGCACCCCGTAGACGCGCCACATCTCGCCGCCCAGCGGCAGGAACTCCTGCAGCGAGCCGCCCGAGTTGAGGAAGTTGGGGTGCGGGCTGGACGGGCCCGAGATGTGCGCCACCGCCTGGGCGTTGAGGGTGTTGAGGCTGGCCACCGCCGGGTCGCCGTCCGCCAGCACGTGGACGTGGTAGCGGTTCAGCCGGCGGTCGTCCACCTGGTCGGCCGGTGCGATGCCGTAGGCGATCAGGGACTGCGACCGGCTCGCCCGCGGGGTCATCGGCGTGACGTAGTACAGCCGCCGGTCCGCGCCGCGCAGCAGGTACTCGCCGCGGTTCTCGGCCTGGGTGCGGAAGTCGGTGCGCTCGAAACCGAACCCGGAGCGGTCGCGGTGCCCGCGCCCGGCCGCCCACTGGACCGCGTCGCGCTGGGCGCGCACCAGCGAGATCGGGTAGACCGGGCCAGGCAGCTCGCCCGGGCGGACCCGGCCGCGGTGCTCGATCGCGGGCCGGCCGCTCGCCGAACCGCGGATCACCAGCACGCCGCCGGCCGTCATGACGGTGCGGCTCTCGTAACCGATCTGCCGCTGCACCGGGATCACGATGACCGGACGGTCGTTCTGGCAATACCCCCAGATGTCGGTGGACTCGTAGTGGAGCGCGGGGTACCGCTCGGCCAGCAGGTTGCGCATGCTGTTGAGCTGCGTGCCGCTGAACGCCCGGTTGATCCGGTAGGAGGTGTCGAAGCGGCAGATCCGGGCGGTGTTGGTGGTGCCGTCCCACTCGGCCACGCCGTACATCGGCCGGTGGTCGCCCGAGCCGTCGAGGAGCCCCGACCAGCGGCCGGAGTCCTTCGTCTCGCCCCACAGGTAGGTGACCGAGTCGTCCAGCACGTCGACCTGCTGGACCGGCGAGGCGGCGTTGGCCATCGCGGTCCGCGCCGCGGCCAGGGAGGACGTCCGTGCCTCCCAGCGCAGGCCGGAGAAGGAGGCGTCCCGCTTGACGCACGCGTGCACGTCGTGTGCGCCGAGCCGGTCGCAGTTCTTCCCGTCGCCCGGCCGGGAGCCCTGCAGCAGGTCGGTCATCGAGCCCGGGACGCGGGTGAGGTCCGGGAGGTGGAAGACGGTCGTGGCGCCGTAGTGCCGGCCGGTGTCCTTGTCGTTGTCCCAGAAGGCGGGCGGGAGCAGGAAGCAGGCCACGGCCAGCGCGAGCAGCACGCACAGCGCGGCCAGCGCGAGGGTGCCCCCATCGCCGTCGCCGTCGTCCCACGCGGCGGTCAGGTAGATCGCCGAGATGACCAGCCCGGTCACCACCCACAGCCAGCCGAGCGCGGTCAGCGCGCTGAGGTCGCCGTGCGGGAAGAACCAGCGCTGGACGAGGGAGGCCAGGTCCTGGTTGAACTTGAGGCCGGGCATCAGCCATCGGGAGAGCGACCACAGCAGCCAGCCGAGGGCGGGCATCCACCCCCAGAGAATTCCCAGCACCAGCAGGTGCCTGCCCCAGCGATCGCCCATCCGCGCGCCGTCCTTTTCCCGAGCCGGATTCCAGTGTCCCCGGGAAGTGGTTACGGCGCATCCGTTAATTTGCCATATACGGACATGGTGCGGCGCCCGCGGAGGCGTTCCACGGGCGCCGGTCCGGAAGGGGTCTTCAGAGCGAGGCGAGCAGGTCCCGGCAGGCCCGCTCGCAGCGGCGGCATTCCTCGGCGCAGACCCGGCAGTGCTCGTGCCGGGACGCGTGCCGCTCGCACTCCTCCGCGCAGCTCTTGCACGCCTGGGCACAGGCCTCCAGCACGCTGCGGGTGAGGTTGGCGTCGTAGCCGGTGTGGCGGGACAGCACCCGGCCGGTGGTCTCGCACTGGTCGGCGCAGTCCAGGTCGGTCCGGACGCACTTGGCCAGTCCGGTGACGTCGCTTTCGCTCAGGCAGGCGTCGGCGCAGGCGGTGCAGGCCTGGGCGCAGGAGTAGCACGCTTCGATGCATGCGCGCAGCTTGTCCCGGTCGACCCCGCCGAGGTCCTGCGGGTAAGTCCGCAGCATTTCTGCGGTAACGGTCATGTTTTCCTCCTTTTGGTGGTTCGTTATCTGCCCTGTCCTCGCGGTTCCCGGCTAAACGGCGGTTATCGGCTGTTGGGTGATCTGAGGTTTATGCCGCTAATGAGGTATTTGCTGGGTTGGCTGATGATCTGCCCCGCCGAGGCTTCCGCTCAGCGGAAGGATGCGCGGTGACCTGCCGTTTCGGCGTGCGACAGTGTGCGGATCCACCGAGACCCGGAGTAGGGAGCGCGGATGAGCCCGACGTTGATCCTGGTGCATGGCGCCTGGCATGACGCGTGGTGCTGGGAGAAGCTGGTCGACCGGCTTCCGGACGTGGACGTGCGGACGGTGTCGCTGCCGTCCAGCGGGTCGGACACCGCCTCGCTGGGCGATCTCTACGACGACGCCCGGGCGGTGCGGGCCGCGGTGACCGCCGTCGACGGGCCGGTCGTGGTCTGCGCGCACTCCTACGGTGGCCTGGCGGTCACCGAGGCGGCCGGGGACCTGCCCGGCGTGCGGCGGCTGGTCTACCTGGCCGCCTTCCAACTCGATGAGGGCGAGTCGCTGCTGGGCGTCGTCGGCGGCACCCCGCCTGACTGGTGGGACGTCCACGACGGGCATGTGGACGTCCGGCGCCCCGAGGAGATCTTCTACGGCGACGTCGATCCCGATACGGCCGCGGCCAGTGTCGCCCGGCTCGCCCACCAGTCGCTGCCGGCCCTGTCGCAGCCGCTGACCAAGGTGGCCTGGAAGTCGATCCCCAGCACCTACGTCGTCTGCGAGAAGGACGCCGCCATCCCCGTCCCGGCCCAGGAGGCGATGTCCGGTCGCTCGGAGCGGGTGCTGCGGATGGACGCCTCCCACTCGCCGTTCCTGTCCCGCCCGGATGCCCTGGCCGACCTGCTGCGGGCGGAACTCGACTGATCCGCCGTCCCCACCCTGTGGACGGGCCGTCCGGCGCGGCCCGTCCCGGGGGAACTCGGTGCCGGACTTGTCGCCGCAAGGCGTGATACGGCACCCCCCGAGCTCCCCTCCCAGGCTTCTATCCACCGGAAAGACGCACGATGACCTGCGGCTTTGGCGTAGAACAATGGGTGGGGAACCGAGACTCGGGGGAGTGCGGATGAATCCGACACTGGTTCTGGTGCATGGGGCCTGGCACGGTGCGTGGTGCTGGGAACGGCTGGTCGACCGGCTTCCGGATGTGGACGTGCGGACGGTGTCCCTGCCCTCCAGTGGCTCGGACGTGGCCTCGCTGGGTGATCTCTACGACGACGCCCGGGCGGTGCGGGCCGCGGCGGACACCGGCGGGCCGGTCGTGGTCTGCGCGCACTCCTACGGCGGCCTGCCGGTCACCGAGGCGGCCGGGGGCCTGCCCGGCGTGCGGCGGCTGGTCTACCTGGCCGCCTTCCAACTCGACGAGGGCGAGTCTCTGCTGGACGCCGTCGGCGGCCCCACACCCGACTGGGTGGAGGACCACGGCGACCACACCGGCCCGCCACCGCACCCGGAGGAGGTCTTCTACGGCGACGTCGATCCGGAGACGGCCGCCGCCAGTGTCGCCCGGCTGACCAACCAGTCGCTGCCGGCCCTGTCGCAGCCGCTGACCAGGGTGGCCTGGAAGTCGATTCCCAGCACCTACGTCATCTGTGAGAAGGACGCCGCGCTCCCGGTGCCGGCCCAGGAGGCGATGTCCGGTCGCTCGGAGCGGGTGCTGCGGATGGACGCCTCGCACTCGCCGTTCCTGTCCTGCCCGGGCGCCCTGGCCGACCTGCTGCGGGCGGAACTCGGCTGAACCCCTCTCCAGAACTCGGATCGCGGCGGGCCACCTCGACCGGCGGGGTGGCCCGCCGAACCGGTCCGGTGGGCCTGCCAGGCTGGGAACGGTGACCCGGGCCGTGCGCTACCACGGCGGTCCCTTCTGGCCGGCTGCCACCCAAGAAGTCGCGACCCCTGGACGGGCTTGCCTCGCGTGTACTCATGCGCTGTGCAGCCGTCGTTGACTTCCGTAACGCAGGTGAATCTCCGCTTCACCTGACGGATCAATTTCTCTCTCCGGTATTTCCTGAGTGTTCCGCAGGTATGACCTGGAGTAATAAGTGACATACTTCGACATATGGACAGGCGGGGCTGGTTTGTGATCAACTTCTGGGATATGCGTTAGCGATTTACAACAATGTCCTGGAAGAGGTGCCTGTGAAGTATGCCCTTCGGTGGCCGCTTGGTCGCAAGGTCGCTACGTCCTTTTTCGCAGTCATGATCTTGCTCGGTGCAGCCGCTGCTCCTCCAGCCTTGGCCGACCCGTGGCCAGGAGGGATCGACCCGAATGGGATCCTGGTCCATCCGGACTCGGGTGACCACTGGTACTGCGTCAACACGTCCGGCGAGTACGGCATGCCAGCCCATATTGCCAACAACGCCAGGGCCGTAACCGACGATGCCCTGGGTGCGAGGACCCAAGCCGTCACCCGCTACGAATCGACGTGTGACCTGACCACGGGTGATGGCGACGGGCGCAGCGACACCGTCTGGGTCGAGGCATTCTGGGAATACGGCGTCCTGGGGGTGGCGTACTGCAACGGCATGAATTCAAACGGCACATGTGACCGTATCGACGCCCTCCTCAGCGAAACAGAGATCAATTACTTCGCGAGTAACGATGAGAACGAGTACACGCACACCGCCTGTCACGAACTAGGGCACACCGTCGGGCTACGCCACTACGACGGCGCCCCTCCATCCGACATCGGCGGAGTCAACGACTGCATGAACAGTGGAGTTCATGACAGTGGCAACATTCTGTGGCGGACCTACAACTCTCACCACGTCGGCCACATCAACGCGTGGTTCTAATCACCTGAGAGGAATGGTCCACATGAAGAAGTTCATGGTCACGCTGACCGCGGCCACCATCGCCGTTGCCGGTTGCGGGGGGCAAGAACCCGCTGAGGTCGCGGGTGCCGAGCGGGTCGCGGCGGGCCGGGTGGACGTGTCCGTGCTGCGGCAGGGACACGTCAACTCGGTGAACGCCGAGACGCCCGCCGCGGCTGCGGTGGCCCGGGGGGTCGGCATCGTGGTGGCCGGTACGGTCGAAGGCTTCACCGAGGGCCGGACCTCCTATGTCGGCGATCCGGCCAGCGACGACGGCCCGATCAAGAGGGTGGTCATGCGGATACGCGTGGGCAAGAAGGTCAAGGGCGAGGACCGGCACCTGCACGACGGCCATGCCTACGCTGAGGTCTTCGCCGGCGCCGGTCAATCCGCACGCACCCCCGCGGACTTCCAGCGCGCCATCCCGAAGGGGACCCCCGTCGTCCTCTTCGGAAGAACCAGACCCACACCGGATCAGCCGGCCTCCCGAGGCGGCGGGGTTCCCGAGGGGGCGCCGCTCGTCTCCGCGCTCCACCCGCAGAGCCTGGTCTTCGAGGAGAGAACGCCTGCGACAGCCCGGGCCGCGGCGGGGACCAAACTGGTCGGAGGCATCGAGGACCTGGACCACTTCGGCCCCGCGTGGACCAAGCCCCGATCCATCGGCGAGCTGGTCACCGCGATCCAGCAGTGATCCATCCGGCGGGATTCCGCGGAGATCTCCCGGCCGCGCGGTGGGTTCAGTGGTCGGGTGCCGGAGGTCGCCGCCGTTCGGGGAGCCCGGCGATGACCAGGTCGTAGGACTGCCTGAGCAGGGTGAGCAGTTCGTCCCGGGCGAGGGTGCCGTCCAGGACGATCGTGTTCCAGTGCCGCTTGTTGAGGTGGTAGCCGGGCAGCACGTGATCGGGGTACTCGGCGCGCAGCGCCAGCCCCTCCTCGGGGTCGAGTTTGACGCTGAGCCGGGGCGGCTGGGAGTCCTCGGCGAGGAGGGCGAACATCTTTCCGGCGACCTTGTACACACCGGCGGACTCCCCGAAGGGGTACTCCCGGACGCTGCCCAGGAAGTTCTCGCAGTAGCCGGTGACGGCCTCGTACAGTTCCTCGCCCACGTTCTCGTGCACGCCGTGATGCTCGCACGCCGGGACGACAGAATCGCCTGCGCCGATGCGAGGCCGCCTCGCGCGTCACCGAGGGCCAGGTGAAGGAGCCCGCCGGTTGCGGGATGCGTGCCGGTGAGCCGGGTGATCCGTCCCGGAACGCGAGTCAGGTGGAGCCGTTCACCGCCTGGCGCGGTACCGCGGTGGCTCGCCGCATTCCGCAGAGGTTGGGAACGTCACATCCCTTTTGGTCTATCTCGCCGGAGACCGCGAGCGGGGAAAGTGATTTCCGGTCGAGATCTGGTTCCGCGGCTTACCAGTGGCGCGAAACGGGCCGGCGATCGCGGCGGTCACGAGCCAGCGCGGTGCCGGATATGCACAGCAGAATGCCCGCAGCGATTCCGGCGGAGATCAGAATGAGGGACTGGAAAGCCATGCCCGAGATCATTTCGCTCATTCTCATAGGGCCGGTCCGAGCAGGCGAGCCCAGACGATCTTTTCTCCGGACGGGAGCGGGGTGACCCCGCACGCGGCGGCGAGGGACGTGACGATGACCAGCCCGCGACCGCCGTTGTTGTCGAAGTTCGCCTCGCTCAGGTCCAGGTCATCGGGGTGGAGTTCGGTGACGGGAGCGGGGTGCCGGGGGAGGACGGGGCTGCTGTCGGCGACGCCGAGGACTATGCCGTGTTCCTCCCGCTTGCAGTGAATGGTGATATGTCCGGTAATGGTGCTGGCGGTCACCGCATTGGCGACCAGTTCAAAAAGGATGAGCCGGGCGTCGTACCTGCTGGATTCCGAAAATCCCCACGTAATCAGACGTTGCTCGATTAGGCTCCAGGCCAGTCCAGCGGAGGCCGGGGAAGCGAGCATTGGTATGTGCAGATTGTCCGTTCCGGTAATGGTCACCGCTGAGCCGCCTTCGACGCGTTCTCTCGTGCTATCCGGCACAAGAGTGGCGGCCCCGAAACCCTCTGTCGCTGTTGTGGCCGGGAAACCACAACAATGCACAACACAAGGGAGCAGGCATGTACCCGAGGCAATCCATCGACCCGCTGTCCTCGATGTGGGCCTGGCTCGCCCACGACCTGCGGTTCTATCGCATGCGGGCCGGCCTGACCGGCGAGATGTTCGGCAAGATCATGGGTGTCGTCCGATCCACTGTTTCCCGGATGGAATCAGGCGAGTACCGGATCAACGACGACCACGCCCGAGCCCTGGACCAGCACTTCAACACCGGCGGCCACTTCGCCCGCCTCCTGCACTACGCCCGCCTCGGCCACGACCCGGGCTGGTTCATGGAACACGTCGGCATCGAGAGCCAGGCCGAGGTGGTCAGGAACTACGAACTCTCCCTGATCCCGGGTCTCCTCCAGACGAAGGCGTACGCCCGCGCCCTGTTCACCGCGGCCGGATCCATGGACGTGGAGACGCAGGTGGCCGCCCGGATGGCCCGGCAGGAAATCCTCAACCGGGAGGAGCCCCCGTTCCTGTGGGTGCTCATGGACGAGAGCGTCCTGCACCGCATGATCGGCGGAAGTGAAGTGATGAAGGAACAGCTCGCCTGGCTGCTGGAGGTGTCCGAACGCCCCAACGTCGGACTGCGCGTGATCCCAGCGAACACCGGGTTCCACCTGGGGCTGGAAGGCAGCTTCGTGGTCTTCTCGCTCAAGTCCGGAGACGTGGCGTATGTGGAGGCGACCGAAGGTGGAAGACTGATTCGTGGCGCCCCGGAAGTCCGATCGGTCATGCAGCGGTACGAGCGCATCGGCGCGAAGGCGCTGCCTGAGGACTCTTCCCGGAGTCTGATCCAACAGGTGATGGAGGCCCTTTGATGAGCACCCCCCGATGGCGTAAGTCAACTCGAAGCGGCGGTACTGACAACTCCCATTGCGTGGAGGTCGCCGATCTCGGCGGGATGATCGGCATCCGTGACAGCAAGGACCCCGACGGTCCGAATCTCGCCCTCCCCGCCCAGCCGTTCGCCACCTTCCTGTCCCGCGTGAAGCACGACGAATTCGGCCGCTGAACCCGGCCTACGGCCAGGGCCCCGGGCAAGCCCGGGGCTCTGGCTTCTCGCAGGACTCTTGCCACTCTGCCTAAAGTTCCCTACAACGGACCTATGCGCTGGAGGTGTCCTGATGCACGTTCCACGGTGGCGTAAGTCGACTCGAAGTGATGGCATCGACAACTCTGAATGCGTGGAGGTCGCTGACCTTGGCGGAGTCATCGGTGTTCGTGACAGCAAGGACCCCAGTGGTCCGCGGCTCGCCTTCCCTGCCGAGTCGTTCGCAGCCTTCCTGTTCCGCGTGAAGCGTGACGGACTCGGTCTCTGACCTTTACCAGCTACCCCAACTGGGTGATGGAGGCCCGTTGATGAGCACCCCCCAATGGCGTAAGTCCGTTCGAAGCGGTGGAACTTCTGGGTCGGAGTGCGTGGAGGTTGCCGATCTCGGCGAAGCGATCGGTGTCCGTGACAGCAAGGATCCCGACGGCCCGAAGCTCGCTCTCCCTGTCGAGTCGTTCGCCGCCTTCCTGTCTCGCGTGAAGCACGACGAATTCGGCCGCTGAACCCGGCCTACGGCCAGAGCCCCGGGCAAGCCCGGGGCTCTGGCTTCTCGCAGGACTCTTGCCACTCTGCCTAAAGTTCCCTACAACGGACCTATGCGCTGGAGGTGTCCTAATGCACGTTCCACGGTGGCGTAAGCCAGCTCGAAGCGACGGCATCGACAACTCTCATTGCGTGGAGGTCGCTGACCTCGACGGAGCCATCGGTGTTCGGGACAGCAAGGATCCCGACGGCCCGAAGCTCGCCCTCTCTCCCGAGTCGTTCGCAGCCTTCCTGTTCCGCGTGAAGCGTGACGGACTCGGTCTCTGACCTTTACCAACTGCCCCAACTGGGTGATGGAGGCCCGTTGATGAGCACCCCCCAATGGCGTAAATCAACCCGGAGCGGTGGCACCGACGACTCTGCGTGCGTGGAGGTCGCCGACCTCGGCGAAGCGATCGGTGTTCGGGACAGCAAGGATCCCGAGGGCCCGAAGCTCGCTCTCCCCGCCGAATCGTTCACAGCCTTCCTGTCCCGTGTGAAGAACGATGGACTCGGCCGTTGAACCCGGCCAACAGCCAGAGCCCCAGGCGGAGCCGGGCTCTGGCCGTTCCCGGCTTCTTACGGGGTTCCTGTCGCCCCACTAAAGTTCCCTATAGCGGACCTACCTGCCGGAGGTGTCCTGATGCGTGTTCCACAGTGGCGTAAGGCGAGCCGTAGCGGTGGCACTGACAACTCGGAGTGCGTTGAAGTCGCCGATCTCGGTGGAGTGATCGGTATTCGCGACAGCAAAGACCCTGACGGCCCGCAACTCGCCCTTCCCGCCGATTCGTTCGCCGCCTTGCTGGCTCGCATGAAGTGCGATCAAAAGCGTGCTGTATTCATTGAGGATATGGAGGACGGGCTCATCGGGCGGCGTGCGTTGGAGTCCATCGTCGCCGGTGAGCCGGTACTCGACTGGTGTGAGGTCAAAGCGGAGCTCTGACCTCGTCAGGGACTGTCACGAGATGAACTTCCAGATTTCGTCGGAGCGCCGTTCGCGGATCGGTGGGAGATCCGCTTCGTCCAAAGTGTTCTGGAGGAGGTCCAGGGCTCGTTCGCGGCTGATTCGCTCATCGCGGACGAGGCGGAGCACTGCGCGTGCGAATGGTCTTGGGACCGTCGTTCCTTGTAGCTCCTCGAGTGGGATGTGCAGATTCATCTCGATGATGTCGGCTTGGGTCGTGCGGTAGCCTCGAATCGAATCGGTGGTCTGGCCATCGGCCAATCCCAGCTCCTTCAACCGCTTGGCCAGGGTGGCCATGTCGACCCGGAAATCGCTTGCCAGCAGGATCGCCGCACCGCGCTCTTCGTACCGTTCGACGTAGTCATTCCAGTGCTGCATGAGCGCAGCCTCGGGTAGTAGCAGTGCGCGTGCGAAGCGATCGAGGCGTGACTCCACCGGAACGGAATGGTCGGCGTGATTGTCCACCCGCCAGTCGACCGTGTAGTCGTCCGAAATCAGGTAGTGGCCGAGTTCGTGCGCGAGAGCGAGCCGCCTGCGACCGATCTTCATGTGGCTGTTGACCAGGCTGACGCCACCACGAGGTAGCAAGATCGTCCCGGCGTCGGCGCTGTCCTTGCCGATGTCATGGGAGAACGCCAGGAGCCCGATACCGGCGACGCTGTCCGAGAGCCGTTGGATGGGAGCCTCTGCCGGCAGGGCCATCAGTTCGCGGGCCTTCACGGCGAGGGCCTCGGCCGCCGCGTTCGTTGCGGGCTGCGTGATGTCCGCCTCGCTGACTTTGTCGGCGGCATCGAGGCCCAGTTCGTCGACCTCCAAAGAGGCGATGAACTCGATCTCGCCGGCGTACTTCGCGAGGAGGTCGTCGATCTTCGAGTCCGTGGTGTCCAGCCCTTGGCTGGACCGATGTGAGACGAGTGCTGGGACGGGGTCCTCGAAGAAGCTGGACATGCGCACATCGAGCGCACCAGCGATGTCCGATAGTTCGAGTGCCGTGACCTTGCGAACGCCGCTCTCGATCTTGTTCACGGCCGTACGTTCGAGGCCGACCGCCCTTCCCAGGTCCTCTTGGCTGATGTCAGCACGCTTGCGGGCGCCCCGGATGCGTTCGCCCAGCGTCTTCGCGTCAATCTCGCCCATGTGTGCGATTCTCGCACGCCGCGCCACGCCGCGCCACGCCGCGCCACGCCGCGCCACGCCGCGCCACGCCGCGCCACGCCGCGCCACGCCGCGCCACGGCCTGCCTGCTCCCGTCCCGCTGGGTCATCTATCGGGGTGCGGGCGCGCGGCGGGACCGGGCGGGCCGCACGCGCGGCGCTTCGGTGGGTGGAGGGGGGCAAGTGTTGCGTCGGTGTTACGGGCTCTTGTGTTCGGCGTCACAAAAGTTTTAGCATCCATAGTGCAGATACTGTGCTGCTCTCGCCGGTCACGCTGTGTGAGGCAGGGCTTATAACGGACTGTGTCTATGGGAGTGACAGTGCAACGAGTGCGCAACGGCAACGGAGAAAGGCGGCGCGCGGCACGCTGGGCCGTCGCCGGGGGGATGGTTCTGGCTTCGACCGCGACCGCGTGCGGGGGTTCGGGTGGCGGCGGGGCCGCCCGGGACGTCCTGCGGGTCGCCACCCAGCAGATGCCTGTTCAGCTCGATTCGTGCGGGCCCAGCAACGGGTCCGAGCTGGCCTACACCAACGTCCTGTACGCGCCGCTCATCAAGGCCGACGACAGGACCGGGAAGCTCGGTCCCGGTCTCGCGGAGAGCTGGGAGTACTCCGCCGACAAGCTCGGCTTCAGCCTGAAGCTCAAGCCGTACCTGAAGTTCCAGGACGACACCCCGATGGACGCCGCGGCCGTCGCCAAGAGCCTCACGCAGTGCAAAAAGATGGGGAACCAGGTTCCCGAGCAGGTCACCGGCATCACCGCGGACGGTGACCGGACCGTCGTGTTCAAGCTCAGCGAGCGCTACGCGGCGCTGCCCGATCTGCTCTCGGGGCGGATGGGCATGATCGCCTCGCCGACCGCACGCGAGAAGGACGGCGACCGGTTCGCGAGCCGCCCCGTGGGCGCGGGGCCGTACGAACTCACCGACTACAAGCCGGGCGTCTCGGCGGAACTGACCCGCTGGGACGGCTACACCGCGGCCGGCACTCCCGCCGCGAAGGTGAAGAAGATCGAGTGGCGGATCCTCAAGGACAACTCGGCCCTGGCCAGCGAGGTCCTCGCGGGCAAAGTGGACTACGCGTGGGGCTTCAACACCACTCTCGTCGCGCAGCTGAAGGACCAGTCCGGAATCACGCTCGGCAGCAACGATGTCGCGACCGGCTGGACCTCGATCAACCTCAACCGTTCCAGGCCGCCACTCGACGACGTGCGCGTGCGCCAGGCCATCAGCCACGCGATCGACCGCAAGGCCATGGCCGAAGCCGTCTCGGGCGGGGTGTGGAAGGCGCCCACGTGGGGGCCGTACCCGGCCAGGAGCCCGTTCTTCGACCCCGGTGTCGAGAACGCCCAGCCGCACGACCCCGCGAAGGCCAGGGAGCTGTTGCGGCAGGCCGGCCACGGCAACGGAATCACGATCAAGGCGGTGGCCCTCAACACCTTCCCCTACGCCGACAATGCCGTGGTCCTCAAGGAACAGCTGAAGAAGGTGGGCATCGACCTCCAGGTCAAGGCCCAGCCCACGGCGGAGGCGACGCGGAACTTCTACCCGGGCACCGACAACCTGATGTTGATCTCGGCGATGGGCGGCACCTCCCCGCTGTACGTCTACCCGCGGTTCTACGGCCAGGAGTCCCCCGCGAACGTGGGCGAGGTCAGGACCGCCGCGACCCCGCTGGTGCAGAAGCTGCTCACCACCTACGGCGAGGACGAGCAGAAGCAGGTCATGAAGCAGATCAACGCCGTGTCCGCCGGTGATGTCCCCTTCATCGGCCTGTACTTCATCCCCGAGTTGCTGGCCTGGCGCGACGACGTGACCGGCGCGACGGACAGCACCTCGGTCCAGGGCAACGTGAACCTCGCGTACCTCGGGCTGGGCCGATGACCCGGCGAGCGAGGACGGCGATGAACGAGGGAGGCCGACGTTCATGACGAGAAGGACCGGTGCGGACGGCGCGACGCTCGCCGGGGAGGTGCGGCGCCCACGCAACCTGCACCTGACGGCGTCCGGCAGCATCCACGACGACGCGACCGCGCGGCGGCTCGGCTTCCGCGGCGGCACGATCGCGGGCAGCTACCACATGGAGCAGGCGGTTCCGCTGGTGCTCGACCTCTTCGGCCAGGAGTGGTTCGAGCGCGGGACGATGGCCGCGTACTTCCGGCGGGCCACCGTCGACGGCGAAGCCGTGCGGGCCTTCGCCCGGGGTCCCGCGACCCGCGACGCCGGGGGGCGGGCGGAGCTGTGGATGGACACCGCGGCGGGCGAGCGCGTCTGGGAAGGCTCGGCCACCGCCGGAACTCCCGGTGGGCGGGGCGGCCTGGCGGACCGGATGACGAGCCGGGACGCCGACCAGATCCGGATCCTCTCCTCCATCGAGGTCGGTGAGGTGATCGACCTGGGCGAGTTGCGGCTCGACGGCGAGCGGCAGCGCGACCGGCTGCGCGGGGGCCTGATGACCGAGCCCCTCGACTGGTACGACGAGTCCTCGCCCTGGGGCCCCGCCGTCGCGTCACCGTCCACCGAGGTGTGGTTCACCTTCGAGTCGGTGAAGCAGGCCCTCGCGCAGCGGCGCGGGGCCGGCGTGGGTCTCTACGGGGCGATCGAGATCCGGCACCTGGCCGGTCCGCTGCTGCTCGGCGAGACCTACCACGTCACGAGCACGGTGCGAGCGCTCGGGTGCACTCCCAAGACGGAGTACATGTGGACCGAAACCGTCGCCGGCCGCGGCGGCACCCCGGTGATCTCGGTGTTGATGATGAGCCGGGTCATGAAGGCGTCCTCGGACCTGTACTCATGAGCCGGCCGCCGCGGCGCGACCAGCCCCGCCCCGCCGCGCTGGGGCACCTGAACGTCGTCGACCTGAGCTCGGGCGTGGCCGGCCAGTACTGCGGGAAGCTGATGGCCGGTTACGGCGCCGAGGTCACCCTGGTGGAGCCGGCCGAGGGCACGCCGACGCGCCGGATGCCCCCGTTCGCCGCCACCGGCTCCCTCCTCTTCCGGCACCTCAACCAGGGCAAGGTGCCGGTGTCACTGCCCGCCGCGGAGCCGGACCGGGACGCGCGGCTGCGCGCGCTCGTGGCCGGCGCCGACGTGGTCGTCCGGGACGCCACGACCGTCCTGCCCGCGCTCGGCCCCGGGACCGTGGAATGCGTGGTGAGCGACTTCCCGGAGAGCGGGCCGTACGCCGGCTGGGGCGCCGACGAGATGGTGCACCAGGCCCTGTCGGGCTACATGAACGCGACCGGCCGCAGCGACCGGCAGCCGCTGTACGGCGTCGGCCGGCGGGCCTACTACGCCTGTGGCACCACGGCCTTCGTGTCGGTGCTGGCGGCCCTGCACGAGCGGCGCCGCTCCGGGCGCGGGCAGCGGGTCCGCGCCTCCGTCTTCGAGTCGATGGCCGCGATGGGTCAGAACTTCGTGACCCAGCACAGCTACAACGGCACGACCGAGAGCCGGGCGCGCTACACCGGCCTGCTGGCCACGCTGCGCTGCGCCGACGGCCACATCGTGATGTTCGCGATCCGCGATCCCGCGGCGGTGTGCCGCACGTTCGACGCCGAGCACCTCATCGACGACCCCCGCTTCGCCCAGCCCGGGTCGTTCATCCGCAACTGGGACGAGCTGGTGAAGGTCTTCCAGGACCGTGCGCTGCGGATGACGACCGAGGAGGTGGTGACCCGGGCGCAGGAACTGCGGATCAGTTGCGAGCGCGTCTGGACCCTGGAGGAACTGGTGTCAGCAGAGCAGTGGCGCGACCGGGGCGTCGTGCGCGGCGCGCGCACGGGGGCCGGGGAGCAGGCCCTCGGGCCGGTCTTCCGCATCTCCGGCTCCCCCTACCTCGCCGACCGGCCCGGCCCGGGCCCGGGGGAGGCCCGGTGACCGCCGGGGCCCGGCCGGAACCGGGAGGGCCCGGCCCGCTGGCCGGCGTCCGGGTGATCGACATGACCACGGCGTGGGCGGGTCCGATGGCGACGCGCAGCCTGGCGTGGCTGGGGGCCGAGGTCATCAAGATAGAACCGCCGCGCCGTCCCGACGGCTGGCGCGGGTTCCTGACCGGCGGGCCACCCCACCACTACCCCGACCTCGACCCGGGCGAGAAACCCTACAACCGCAACCTCCTCTTCAACACGCAGGGCCACGACAAGCTCTCGCTGTCCCTGGACCTGAAGCTGCCCGGGGGCCTGGAGGTGCTGCGGCGCCTGGCCGCGGTGAGCGACGTCCTGGTCGCCAACTTCACCCCCGGCGTGCTCGACCGCCTCGGGATCGGCTACGCGGAGCTCGCCGCGATCAACGATCAGATCATCGTCGTGGAGATGCCGGCCTTCGGGTCGACCGGGCCCATGTCGACCCACCAGGGGATGGGGAAGACGATGGAGGCGGCGTGCGGCATGGCCTCGCTGATCGGGTACGGCGACGACGCGGAGCCCGTGCTCACCGGCCCGGCGATCCTCGACCCGATCGGCGGGCTCAACGCGGCCGCGGCCGTGGTCACGGCCCTGGAACTGCGGGCGCACGACGGCGTCGGGTGCCACGTGGAGGTGCCGCAGACCGAGGCCGCGGCGCACTGGATCGGGGAGTTCGTGCTGGAGCAGCTCGAATCAGGCCGGTCGTTCACCCCCGACGGCAACCACGTGCCCGACGCCGCCCCGCACGAGGCGTTCCCGGCCGCGGGCGAGGACGAGTGGGTCGTCGTCGCGGTGCGCGGCGACGCGGAGTGGCAGGCCCTCTGCCGCGTCCTCGACCGCCCCGACCTCGCCGCCGACGAGCGCTTCGCGACGCTCGCGGGCCGGCTGGCCCACCAGGGCGAACTCGAGGAGGCGGTGGCGGCCTGGACCCGGACGCGCGACCGGCGCGAGGCGGCCGAGACCCTGCAGGCCGCCGGCGTGCCCGCGGCCCCCGTGTGCGACGGGACCGACGTCGCCGCCGACCCCGGGCTGCACGCCTGCGGTTTCCTCACCACCCTGACCCACCCCGAGGCCGGCACCCACGTCTACCCCGGCCTGGCCTTCCGGCTCGACCGCACCCCCGGCGGGATGCGGCGGCCCGCCCCCGTCTTCGGCCAGCACAACGAGGCGGTGCTCACCGGCCTGCTCGGGATGACCGCCGAGGAGGTCGCCGGCCTGCGGGCGAGCGGAACGGTGACCGACGAACCCGTGGTGGATGACCCGCCGCGCCGGGGCCCGCGCCGGGTCCGCCACGATCCAGCCCGCCGATGACCCCGCCGCTGACCCACCGAGGAGAGGTGCCGCGATGACCACCCACCAGACGGCGTACCGGGCCCTGCCGCCGACGGCGGCCGCCGTCGACCCGGGCCCGGAGGCCGAGGACTTCCGGCACGAGTTCCGTGCCTGGCTGAGCGAACACGCACCCCCGGAACTGCGCGGCGTCGGCTGGCCGGCCCCGCCGGGCAGCCCCCACACCGAGGCGCTCCGGGACTGGGGGAAGGTGCTCTGCGACGCCGGCTACATGTGCGTCTCCTGGCCCCGGGAATACGGTGGCCGGGGGCTGAGCCCCGTGGAAGTCGCGATCATGAACGAGGAGTTCGACCGGGCGGGCGTCCCCCGGGTCACCCGGGGACGGGCCGAGACGACCGTCGGGCCGGCCGTCATCGCCCACGGCACCGAGGAACAGAAGGCGTACTTCCTCCCGCGGATCATCTCGGGGGAGCACGTGTACTGCCAGGGCTTCTCCGAACCGGGCGCCGGTTCGGACCTCGCCGGCCTGCGGACGTCGGGCGTGGTCGAGGGGGACGAACTCGTCATCACCGGCCAGAAGGTGTGGACCTCCGGTTACTACGAGTCCACCATGATGTTCTGCCTGGTCCGCACCGATCCGGACGCACCCAAGCACGCCGGCATCAGCTACGTCCTTCTCCCCGTCGCCGAGAACGGGCCGGGCACCGGCGTCGAGTTCCGGCCGATCCGCCAGCTCACCGGCCGCTCGGGCTTCGCCGAGACCTTCCTCGACGGGGCGCGGGTGCCCCTGTTCAACGTCATCGGCGGTCTCCACCAGGGGTGGCGGGTCACGGTGACCACCCTCGGGCACGAGCGGGGGAACCGGGCGACGATCGCCCACGTCGCCTACGCGCGTGACTTCTGGGCCCTGGTCGAGGAGGTACGGGCCCGTGGCCTGGCCGGCGACCCGGCCGTCCGGGAGAAGCTGGCCTGGGCCTGGACCCAGATCGAGACCATGCGGTTCTCCGGTCTCCACCTGCTCGCGGCCCTGGCCGCGGGGCAGGATCCGACCACCCGGGCCGAGAACGGCTCCGTCACCAAGATCAGGTGGTCGGAGTACGCCCGCGGGTTCGGTGAGCTGGCCCTGGACCTGCTGGGTCCCGAGGCCCTCACCGCCGGGGGCGCGGGCGAGGACGGGCTGGGGTACTGGCAGGAGCAGTTCCTCTCGTCCCGGTCGGGGACGATCTGGGGCGGCACCGCGGAAGTACAGCGCAACATCATCGCGGAGCGGGTCCTGGGGCTCCCCAAGGAGAGCAGGGGGATGGGCCGATGAGCCTCGCCGTCACCGCCGAGCAGGAGGACCTGCGGGCCGCCGTCGGCCGGTTCCTCGACTCCCGCGCACCGCTGTCGCGCACCCGCGAGCTGATGGAGCGGCCGGTGCCGCACGACCCGGAGACCTGGCGTGCCCTGGCCGTCGAACTCGGCGTGCAGGGCATCGGCGTGCCCGAGGAGCACGGCGGCAGCGGGATCGACGTGCAGGCGCTCGCGCACGTCTTCGAGGAGACCGGCCGGGTGCTCCTCCCGGGCCCCCTGCTGGCGACGCTCGGCCTGGCGGTCCCCCTCCTGCTGGCCAGCGGTGACAGCGCCGCCCAGGCCCGGTACCTGCCCGGCATCGCCGCCGGGGAGACCGTCGCCACGGTCGGCTGGCTCGCGCCCGGGGCGGCGTGGGACACGGTCGGCGGCGCCGCGACCGCGGTCCCGCGTCCGCGTTCCGGATGGGCCCTCGACGGCCGGGTGGCCCTGGTACTCGACGGGCTCGCCGCGGACCTGTGCCTGGTGGTGGCCGACACGCCGGCCGGCCCGTCGGTGTTCGCCGTCGACACCACGGGACCCGGCGTGGACCGGCACCGGGTGCGGGCGCTCGACCCGACACGGGGACTCGCCGAGTTCGTCCTGGACGGCGCGCCGGGCTCCCGGGTGGGCGAGGAGGGAGCCGGGAGTGCCCTGCTCGCCGCGGCCCGCGACCAGGCGTGCGTGCTGCTGGCCGCGGAGATGGTGGGCGCCGCCCAGGCGTGCCTGGACATGGCCGTGGCCTACGCGCGGCAGCGTGAGCAGTTCGGCCGCCCGATCGGCTCCTTCCAGGCGATCAAACACAAGTGCGCCGAGGTTCTGGTCGAGATCGAGGGCGCGCGCTCCTGCGCCCGGTACGCCGCGTGGGCGTGCGGCGCCAGCCCGGAGGAGGTGCCCACGGTGGCCGCCCTGGCGAAGGCGGCGGCCGCCGAGGCGTTCTTCCGCGCCGCCGCGGACGGCCTGCAGATCCACGGCGGGATCGGCTTCACCTGGGAGCACGACGCGCACCTGTTCCTCAAGCGGGCCAAGGCGTGCCAGGTGCTGTTCGGTGACACCAGGGCCTTCCGGCTGCGGCTGGCGGACCGGCTGGGCATCTGACGGGAGACGCCGTACCCGGGCCCCGGGTACGGCACCCCTCAGTGGCAGATCACGTCCACCACCGGAGCCGGGCTCTCGGCCCGGGGCTCCGGGCACGGCACCCCCTCAGTGCTTCTCGTCGTCCCGGACGACGAGTTGCATGCCGGCGGCGCTCGCCAGCAGCGGCCGCATCCGCTCCAGCACCTCGAGCATCGCCGCGACCTGCTCGCGCGCCGCCCGTGCCGTGCGCTGCTTGGCGATCTCGCGGCGGGCTTCGCCGATGTAGCTGGTGACCAGCCACACCAGCACCCGGTTCACCGGCTCGTCGGTGGCGCCGAGGAGCCGGAAGTTGCGGTTGAGCCACGCCCGGCCGCTGCGTCGCTGCTCTTCGGAGAAGCCGGGAGGGGTGTCACCGACCTGGAAGATGCGCACGAGGTCGCGCCGGGACCAGGTGGCCTCAAGGTAGGCGCGCGACCCGGCGACGAGCAGGTCGAAAGGGTCGGTGACACCCGCGGCCTGCGCGTCGACCACGCCCTGGTGCACGATCGCGACCTGCTCGTCGCGGTGGCGCTCCCACAGCGCCAGGAAGAGATCGGTCTTGCTGCCGAAGTGGTGGTAGATGCTGCCGACGCTCGCCCCCGACTGCTCGACGACCTCGCTGATGCTGGCCTCGGTGAAGCCCTGGCGCGCGAAGACGTGCCGGGCGGCGTCGAGGATCTCGGCACGTACGGTTTCGGTCGAGCGCCACTTCCGCGTGCCACCGTCGGGTGACGCGCCTGAGGTGGTCTGTCGTGGCATCGGGAAGCCCTGTTCGTGTCAGGTCGTGGCCGCGGAGAACGGCGCAGATCAGGCTACGGGACGGAGTCCCGGCCCTCGTCCGGTACGAAGACGGGCACGCTGAGGCCGTCGTGGTCCTCCCACCCCACCCGTACCCGCATCCCGACCCGGATCGCCTCGGGGTCCGCATCGACCTGGGCCAGCATGCGGAAGCCCTCATCGAGATCGACGAAGCCCACCACGTAGGGCAGTTGCGAGCGGAAGAACGGGTGGCCGTGCCGGCGGAGCACCGTGTAGCTGTAGACGCCGCCGGCGCCGGCGGACTCCCGCCACTCCCCGCCGGGTTCGAGCGCGTCGGGCCCGACCAGCCTCGGGTAGAAGACCGGACGGCCCGACGCGCCGACCTGGTAGAGCAGGCGGTGCTCGGCGGTCGCCCGCCACCAGGGTTCGGTGTCGGGCTCGGGGAAGAGCGGCAACGGCCGCTGCGGGGCCGGCCGTTCGGCGCGGGACGTGCCCGTGGTGTCGGTGCTCATCGACGTTCTCCTCAGTCCTTGCCCAGGATGATCGTGCCGGCGGCGTGCCGGGTGCCGAGAAGGCCGCCGTTGCCGTGGGCGATGGCATGGCGGGCGCCGGGCACCTGCGACGTCGATTCCCCGCGCAGCTGCCGGGTCGCCTCGATCAGCAGGAAGATCCCGCGCATCCCGGGGTGGTTGGAGGACAACCCGCCGCCGTCGGTGTTGAGCGCGGGAGCACCGGGCCGGTCCCAGCGCAGGCGGCCGCCCACCGCGAAGGTCCCGCCGCCGCCCTTCTCGGCGAAGCCGAGGTCTTCCAGGAGCGTCAGGACGGTGATGGTGAAGGAGTCGTAGATCATGGCGATGTCGATGTCGGTGGGTGCCAGGCCCGCCTCGGCGAACGCGGCCGGGCCCGAGCGCGCGGCCGCGCTGGTGGTGATGTCCCGGTCGTTGCCGGGGTAGCCCACGGCCTCGCCGGCTCCCAGCAGCCACACCGGTGGGTGGCGCAGGTCCCGGGCGACGTCGTCGGCGACGATCACGACCGCGCCGCCGCCGTCGGAGACCATGCAGCACTCCAGTAGGTGGAGCGGGTCGGCGATCTGGCGGGAGGACAGCACGTCGTCGATGGTGATCTCGCCGGTGTGGCGGATTCCCAGCGACTTCAGCGCGGCCACCGCCTCGGGGTTGCGCACGGCGTGCGCCCGGGCGGTCACGGCGATCTCGGCGAGCTGTTCCGGCGTCGTGCCGTACTCGTGCATGTGGCGGCGGGCCACGAGCGCGTAGTTGGCGATCAGGTTGAGGCCGTACGGTGTTTCCATCGAGCTCGCCGGGGTGGCCTGGCCGGCGCGCCCTCCCGTTCCGATCGCCCGGGACTCGCTCCGGGCGGTCGAGCCGTAGGTGAGCAGGGCGACCCGGGCCCGGCCGGCCGCGATGTCGCGCATGGCGTGTGCGGCGTGGAACTCGTACGAGCTGCCGCCGACCGCGGTGGTGTCGATCACCCGGGGGGTGACGCCGAAGTACTCGGCGACGGCGATTCCCGACATAGGCCCCACCTCACCGGCGTCGTACAGGGCGTCGACGTCGGACCAGTGCAGCCCGGCGTCGGCGAGGGCCCGTCCCGCGGAGACGGCCTTGATCTGCAGCCTGCTCATGCCGGGTGTCAGGCGGTCCGGGTACTCGTGGATGCCGGCGATGGCTGCTCGGCGGAGGGACACGGGGACCTCGTCTCAGGAGTGGTGCGCGACGCCGCGGTCGATGACGACCGTGCCGTTCTCGGTCTGGGTCTGGAACAGGGCGCGGCCCTCGCCGTCCCGCCAGAGGTTCACCACGAGCACGTCGCCGGGGAGGACGGGGCGGCTGAAGCGGCCGTACATGGCGTGGAACCTGGCCGGGTCGGAGTCGCACAGCGTGTGCAGCAGCGCCCGGCCGGTGAAGCCGTAGGTGCACAGGCCGTGCAGGATCGGGCGCTCGAAGCCGCCGCGCGCGGCGAAGGCGGGATCGGAGTGCAGGGGGTTGCGGTCACCGCTGAGCCGGTAGAGCAGTGCCTGGTCGGGCCGTGTGCGGTAGACGACCTGGTGGTCGGGTTCCCGTTCGGGCCGGGTCCAGGGCTCGTCGCCCGGCAGCGGGTGGTCGCCGGAGCGCTCGGCCGACACCGAGCCGGAGCCTCCCTCGCCCATGATGAAGGCGCCGCTGCGGGCGGTGATGAGCGGCCGGCCGTCGTCGTCGGTGGCGGTGCTCTCCGTGCGGACGAGCGCCCCCCGCCCCTTGTCGAGCATGTCGGTGACCGTGGAGGTCACCCGCACCGAGCCGGCCACGGGCAGTGGCCGGTGGAGGCGGAACGCCTGCTCGGCGTGCACCAGCCGGGCGGGGTCGAAGTCGCCCAGCCGGCGGCGTGGGCCGCCGCGCGCCTGTGCGGCCAGGACGGCGAACGTGGGCAGCACCTGCTGGTCGATCCCTCCGGTGTTCTCCGTGGTGAACGCCAGTTCCTGCTGCGGGTCCGCCGCCCCGGCCCCGACGCCGAGCGCGTACAGCAGCGCGTCGGTGCCGTCCCATGAGCGGGTCGCCGGCTCGCCCGGGACTCCGACGAGCGCGTGATCGAGCGCCATCCCTCGGCTCCTCTCGGTTCGTCGGGCACCGTCGCGTGGTTCGGCCCGATCCGCCTCAACTTAGAATCGCGTTTTAGAACTAATCAGTTTGGGCCGGTCTGTCAACCCGTTGACAGGCGGCAAGGCGCTGGTCCAGTCTCCATCTTGGAACGCAATTCTAAGTTGGGCGACCGCCCGGGAGCGCGGCGGTGGTCGAGGAAGGAGCGCTCGATGGCCAGCACAGCCGCCGGTGCGGCACCGATCGACGTCGCCGGGCGCGAGGCGGCACGCCGCCGCCTGGCCCGGCCCGAGCGGCTGCGCGGCCTGTTCGCTCCGCGCAGCGTCGCGCTCGTCGGTGCCACGGAGTCCTCCGGCTGGTCCCGGCTCGTGGTCGCGAGCCTGCGGGCCGGCGGCCTCCCGGGCCGCGTCGTGCCGGTGAACCCGCGCCACGCGTCGGTTTTCGGGCTCCCCGCCGCACCGAGCCTGCGCGCGCTGGAGGAGCCGGTCGACCTGGCCTTCTGCCAGGTCGCCACCGAACGCGTGGAGTCGGTGATGGAGGAGGCGGCCGAAGCCGGCGTGCGCAACCTCGTGGTGCTCGCCGCCGGCTACGGCGAGAGCGGCGAGGACGGCCGCCGCCGCGAGCAGGCCCTGGTGGACCGCGCGATCGAACTCGACCTGACCCTGCTCGGCCCCAACACGCTGGGCTACATCAACCCGCACGCCCGGGCGGCGCCCTTCGGGCTCCCGATCACCTCCCCGCTGCGGCCCGGCGGTGTCGGAGTGGTGCTGCAGAGCGGCGCCCTCTCCAGCGCCGTCCTGGACTTCTCCAGCCGGCACGGCATCGGGCTGAGCCTGCTCTCCTCGATGGGGAACGAGGCGGTCGTCACGGCCACCGACGTCGTCGCCCACCTGCTCGAGGACGACCGTACTCACGCCATCGCGATGTTCCTCGAAACCATCCGTGACCCCGCGGGTTTCGTGGATCTCGCCCGGCGGGCCCTGCGCGCGGGCAAGCCGGTCGTCGTGCTCAAGGTCGGCCGGAGCGACGCGGGCCGGGCCAGCGCGCTGGCGCACACGGGCGCGGTCGCCGGCGACGACGCGGTGGTCGACTCCGTCTTCCGGCGCGCGGGGGTGGTGCGCGTACGAAGCCTCGAGGAACTGCTGGTCACCGCGGACCTCCTGGCCCAGGGGCTACCGCTGGCGGAGCCGCGCATGGGGGTGGTGAGCGCCTCCGGCGGTGCCTGCGACATCATCGCCGACCGGGCCCACGACGAGGGAGTCGAGGTGCCCGAGCTGGCGCCCGGGACGTGCGAGCGGCTCACCGAGTTGCTGCCGCCGTTCGCGGCGGCCCGCAACCCGCTCGACGTCACGGGGTTCATCCTCGCGCGCCCCCCGTCCGGCGGCCGCGGCCTGGCCGACCTCTGCCTCGAGGCCATGCTGGACGACCCCTCCATCGACTTCGTCTTCAATTCGCTGAGCGTGCCGTCGGCGGAGCCCGCCGACCCCGGCGCGCTGCACGCCCGGCTGGCGGCGCTGGCCGAGACCGCGGGGTCGGCGGCGAAACCGGTCGTGCACTACTCGACGACCTGCACCGACCTCTCGCCCTACACCCGTGAGGTGCTCGACCGGCACGGCCTGCGCGTGCTGCCGGGGATCGAACTGGGGATGGCGGCCGTCGGGCACGCCCTGCGCTGGGGGCGGGCCCGGCAGCACCTGCTCCGGCAGGACCACGATCCCGCCGGGGACCTGCCGGCCGCCGGCCCCGCCCCGCGGCCACCCGCGCGCACGGGCCCCTGGTCGGAGGCGGCCTCGCGGGACCTGGCCGCCTCCCACGGCGTGCCGCTGGTACCGGCCACGCTCGTGCGCACCCGGGAGGAGGCGCGGGCGGCCGCGGACGCCCTGGGCTACCCGGTGGCGCTCAAGGTGTGCTCGGCCAGCATCCCCCACAAGTCCGACATCGGGGGTGTGGCGCTGATGGTCACCGGCCCGCGGGAGGCGGCCGACGCCTTCGACCGCGTGCACGCCGCCGGCCGGGCCCACGCCGACGACGTCGAGGGCGTCCTGGTCACGCCGATGCGCCGGGGCGGCATCGAGCTGTTCGCCGGGGTGACGGTCGATCCGGTCTTCGGCCCGGTCCTGGCCGTCGGTCTCGGCGGCGTCTTCGTCGAGGTGCTGGAGGACGTGAGCCTGCGCCCCCTCCCGGTGAGCCCCGGCGAAGTCGAGGAGATGCTCGGCGAACTGCGCGGCGCCGCGCTGCTGCGGGGCATCCGCGGCGGGGTGCCGGCGGACGTCGGCGCGGTCGCCCGCGCCGTGTCCGCCCTGACCCGGGCCGCGTCGTCCCTCGGGTCGGCGCTGCACACCCTCGAGATCAACCCCTGGTGGGTGCACGGGTCCCAGGTGGAGGCGCTCGACGTCCTGGTGGTGACCGGGCCGTCCGAGCGGACGCCGGACATGCCGGGGGACCGGGCGTGAGCCGCCCGCGAGGTCGCGGGACGCGACGCGAGAGACCAGAGCACGACCGGTCACGAGACCAGCGGAGGGTACGAGGAGCATGAGCAGTCTGACGGGAAGGGTCGCGGTCGTCACCGGCGCCGGACGGGGCATCGGTGCCGGGATCGCCCGCCTTTTCGCCCAGGAGGGCGCCGCGGTCGTGGTGAACGACCTCGGCGTGGACCTCGACGGAAGCGCGGGCGGCACGAATCCGGCCGGGGAGGTGGCCGCGGAGATCACCCGCGCGGGCGGATCGGCGGTGGCCGACCACGGCGACGTCTCCGATCCCGCCACCGGTGAACGGCTGGTGCGCACGGCGGTGGAGCAGTTCGGCAAGCTCGACGTGCTGGTCAACGCGGCCGGCATCCTCCGCGACCGGATGATCTTCAACATGTCCGAGGAGGAGTGGGACGACGTCATCCGGGTGCACCTGAAAGGCCACTTCAACACCATCAAGCCGGCGGCCGCCCACTGGCGCGACCAGCGCGCGGAAGACGGCCACTTCCGCATCATCAACTTCACCTCGGGCTCGGGGCTCTTCGGCGCGCCCGGCCAGCCGAACTACGCCGCGGCCAAGATGGGCGTCGTCGGCCTGACCTACTCCTGCGCCAACAGCCTGGCGCGGTACGGCGTCACGGCCAACGCGATCTCGCCGGTCGCCGCCACCCGGATGACGGCCTCGATCCCCGGCGACCGGAAGAAGGCCCGTGCGGTCACCGAGGACCAGCGGGCCGCCGAGAACGTGGCCCCGGTGGTGACCTACATCGCCGGTACGGCCTCCGACTGGCTGACCGGCCGCATCATCGGCGCCAACGGCTACGACGTCACCCTCTACGGCAACCCGGAACCGGTCCGCGTGATCTCCGGCAGTTCCCGCTGGGACGCCGGGGCGCTGGGCGAGTCCATGGAACGGCTGTTCCGCCCCGCCGTGACGCGGACACGCTGAGGGCCCGGCCGCGGGTCAGTGCCGAAGCCCGGTCGTCCTCTTTCCCAGGCTCCGGGTGGCGGCCAGGCCCGCGGCGAGCAGCGGCTCGACGGAGTCCCCGACGTTGTCGAACCCGGTGCCGACCGTCTCGCCCTGGAGATGCCGGTAATGGATGCCCTCGAGGATGACGGCGAGCTTGAGGTGCGCCAGCCCCAGATGCAGTTCGAGGTCGCCCAGCCGCCGGCCACCGGCCAGTTCGTAGTGCTCGAGCTGCTCCTCCGCGCCGGGGTAGCCGGGGGCCAGGCTCGCCGTGGCGTCGCTGGCGCCCCGCGAGATCCCGGAGAGCCTGTCGTAGACGAGCAGCAACGCCAGATCCGTAAGGGGGTCGCCCAGGGTCGCCATCTCCCAGTCGATGACGGCGGCGACCCGGTCGTCGTGCACCAGCAGGTTGTCCAGCCGGTAGTCGCCGTGGACGATCGCGGCCTCGTCGTGACCGGGGGCACGGGCCGAGACCCCGGCCTGCAGCCGGCGCAGCAGCGTGTCGGCGTCGGGGAGGTCGCGGGTGCGGGAGCCGTCCAGCTGGCGGCCCCACCGGCGCACCTGCCGGGCGAGGAACCCCGCGGGCCGCCCGAAGCCCGCCAGCCCGACGTCGGCGGGCACCACGGCGTGCAGGCCGGCCAGGACACCGATCATCTCCAGCGCCACGCGCCGGGTGCGCTCGGGCCCCAGCGGCTCCATCTGCTCGCGGCGCCGGTACGCCGTACCGCGCACCCGCTCCATGACGTAGAACGGGGCCCCCAGCACGGTGTCGTCCCGGCAGAGGGCGAAGGTCCGCGGGACCGGCACGGTGGTGCCTGCCAGCGCGCTGATGACCGTGAACTCCCGCGCCATGTCGTGGGCGGTCGCCTGGACGTGGCCCAGCGGCGGGCGCCGCACGATCCGGGTGGTGGTGCCGTCGGACACCGCGTAGGTGAGGTTGGACTTGCCCCCGGACACCACCTGCCCGGTCAGGTCGGGGCCGAGGTCGCCCGGGCATTGCCGCTCGTACCAGGCGGAGAACCGGTCGAGGTCCAGCCCGGGTACGGGGCCGGAGCTCCGGGACGGCATCAGGCGCCACCTCCCGGCACCTGGACCGTCTCGGCCGCGGCTTCCGGGCGGGTGGGCGCCCCGGCGTCGCGCGTTCCGGTCCGGAAGCGGATGACCATCTCCTGGGCGCTGGTCGCCACGAGCCCGCCGGACTCGGAGAAGAGCGAGCCGGAGCCGAGCGCGCGGGCCGCCCCGGCCGACGGGCTCGTGCAGACGTAGTGCAACCACCGGTCGGCACGCCCGGCCCGGTGCAGCCACACGGCGTGGTCGAGGCTGGCGCCCGACGTCGTCCCGCGCGGCACCGCGTGCCCGCGGAAGGCCGCGCGCAGGATGGTGTAGTCGGACATGTACACGACCAGGACGCGGTGCAGCAGCGGGTCGTCGGGCAGCCCCACGGGCACGCGCAGCCAGACCTCCGACGGCGCCAGCGGGCCGGCGGGCGCGTCCCGGTCGTTCTCGCGCAGCTCGACCGGGCCCGGCAGCCCCTCGTCGTCGGGGGCGCGCTCGGCGAAGGGGTAGCGGGGAGAGGCGTCCTCGGGCGGGACCGGCGACCCCGGCTCGGGCACCTGGTGGGCGAGGTGGTCGGGCTCGCCGCGCTGCATCGAGCAGGTCACCGTCCCGATGATCTCCTGGTCCTGCCAGGCGTCGACGCGCTGGAGGTGGAAGGACCGGCCCGCACGCAGCGCGGTCACCTCGTACCTGATCGGGGCGGCGGGGTCGCCGGCGCGGGCGAAGTAGCCGTGCAGCGAGTGCAGCACCACGTCCTCGGGAGCGGTTCGCGCCGCCGCCACGCAGGCCTGGGCGAGGACCTGCCCGCCGAAGACCCGGTGCGCCGGCCGGTCGGTGTTCGATCCCACGAAGGTGCGCTCGTCGACCTGGTCCAGGTCGAGCACCCGCAGCAGCCGGTCGACGACCGCGGAGCCCGTCCTGAGGTCCCGCCACCGGTCCCGGCTCGGCAGGACCAGCCGGCCGTGGTCGGGGCCGCCCGGGAGCCGTGCCGCGCGCAGCGCGGAGCGGCGCACCTTGCCGGCCTCGTCGCGCAGCGGCCCGTCGACGAACTCGTAGGCCCGCGGCCGCTTGTACGGTGCGAGCAGCGGGCGGAGGTGCTCGTCGAGCTCGTCGGCCCGGGGCGGCGGCCCGCCGCCGGGGGCGGGCTCCACGAGGGCGACGGACCGCTGGCCCAGGTCGTCGTCCGGGAGCCCGACCACCGCGCAGGCGTGGACGCCGGGGTGCGATTCGAGGGCGCCCTCGACCTCGGCGGGGTAGATGTTGGCTCCGCCGCTGACGATGCAGTCGGTGGACCGGTCGGCGAGATAGAGGTAGCCCTCCTCGTCGTACCAGCCCAGGTCGCCGAGCGACTCCCACCCGTTCCGGCTGCGCGGCTCCGCACCGATGTAGTGGTAGGTGGATCCCGGACCACCGGCGGGCATGAGGAAGACCTCGCCCACGGCGCCCGGCGGCAGGACGCGTCCCTCCTCGTCCTGGACCTCGAACCGGGAACCGCGGATGGCGCGCCCCACCGATCCGCGGTGCTCGAGCCACTCCCCGCCCGTGATGCGGGTGATGCCCTGGCTCTCGGTACCGGCGTAGATCTCGACGACGCGGTCGGGCCCCAGCCAGTCGAGGTATTCCAGCTTCAGCCGTGGCGGGCACGGTCCGCCCACGTGGACGAGCGTGCGCACCGAGGAGACGTCGGCGCCGGCGAGGCGTTCCTCGGGCAGGCGCCGGAGGCGGTTCATGTGGGTGGGGACCAGCTGGAGCCAGGTGACGCCGTGCCGTTCGATGAGATCGAGGGCCGGCCCGGGGTCGAAGCGCGGCATGATCACGAGCCGGTTGCCGCAGAAGAGTCCACGAGCGGAGTAGATGAACGCCGCGTTGTGGTAGAGCGGGCCGCAGACGAGGTGCACGCCGTCGGCATGCATGTAATCGACGTCGGGGGACCCGGGGTCGTAGTGCGGGTCGTCGTGGCTGACGATGAGCTTGGGCTTGCCGGTGCTGCCGCCGGACGTGAGCGCCTTCCAGTACGTCGGGACGACGTCGGGCAGTTCGCCGTCGTCGAGGTCGGGGCCGGGGACGAAGCCGGTCGGGAGCGTGGCGAGGCCCGCGGGCGCCTCGCCGCCCCCCACCAGAAGGGTGGGGCGGGCCAGGTCGAGCACGCGTTGCCGCTCTGCCGGCGGGAACTTGTGCGAGAGGGGCATGACGGTGCCGCCGAGCTTCCAGGCGGCCACGCACGCGCAGAAGAACTCCACGGAGTTGGGCAGGGCGACCGCGACCGTGTCGTCCCTCGTGACGCCCGCCGCGGCGTAGGCGCGCGCCAGCCGGTTGGTGCGGCGGTCCAGTTCGGCCCAGGTGACCTGCTCGGAGCCGTCGCCGGCCACCAGGGCCGGCTCGTCGGACTTGGTGGCGGCGAAGTGGGCGAAGAGCCGACCGATGCTCATCCGAGCGCCCATGCGGGTCCTTCCGTCGACGGCTCGTCCGTGCTGGACGAAGCGGTGGGATGGTGCGTCTCGCGCGGCAAGATTTATTGCATTGATGGTGCACATTAGTCCAGGGGGGTTGGTCTGCCAATCCCTCGCCGGGGGTGCTTGACGTGCGTAGCTTCCCGGGTGTTCCGTTGCACTTGAGGTGCATATTCCTGAGAGAAGAGTGCCCGAGGCGCCGCGTGCACGGCTTCCGCCTGGCTGGAAGCCGGCGTCGTCATGCGCACCGGGCGTGCGTCGCCGGTGCTCAGCGTGGCGAAAGCGGGGGTGTCGAGAGTGCCGGTGGCCCGCTTCGGAACGGTTCAGCCCGGGGGCAGAAACGTCCGGTGTGCCCCTTGACATCCTGTGACGGCGGCCACAATAGTTTATGCACTGCTAGCGCAGATTTTTCTGGATCGGAGGTGGTCCGATGGCCACGACGGGTCCCGTCCCGCGTGACGACACGACTGGCGACACCGCTCCGGCCCTGCTGGAGGTGCACGACCTCGCCGTGTCGATCGGCGGCCACCAGTTGCTGTCGGAGGTCTCGCTGACCATCCGGTCAGGCGAACTGGTCGGGCTGGTCGGCGAGTCGGGATCCGGCAAGACCCTGACCGGACTCAGCCTCCTGGGCCTGCTACCAGCCCACGCGTCGGTACGGGGAAGCGTCCGTTTCGACGGCGTGGACATGCTCGAAGTCGACGCGGAGCGCCTGCGGCGGATCCGGGGGAGCGAGATGAGCATGATCTTCCAGGAGCCGCGGGCCTCGTTGCATCCCTCCCGCCCGGTGGGCAAGCAGATCGTCGACGTGATCCGCGCGCACGAGCCGGTACGGGTCGCCGACGCCCGGCGCCAGGCCGTCGACATGCTCGGCCTGGTTGGCCTGCCGAACCCGCAGCGCACCATGGATGCATATATCCACCAGTTGTCGGGCGGCATGTGCCAGCGGGTGATGATCGCCATGGCCCTGGTCTGCCGGCCGCGGCTGCTGGTGGCCGACGAGCCCACCACCGCCCTGGATGTCACGATCCAAGCCCAGGTCGTCTCGGTGCTCCGGCGGCTCGCCCGCGAACTCGATCTCGCCGTCCTCCTCATCACCCACAACCTGGGCGTGGTCTCCGCGCTGTGCTCGCGAGTCGTGACCATGTACTGCGGCCAGGTGGTCAACGACGACGATGCCGATCAGCTGCTCAGCGCACCGCAGCACCCCTACGCCGCGGCGCTGGTGCGCGCCTCGGACGTGAGCCTGGACCACCCGGACGAGGGGGGCGGCATCGCCGGCGCTCCGGCCAACCCCGCCCGTCCCCCGCGGGGATGCCGCTTCCACCCGCGCTGCCCCTACGCGGAGGAACGCTGTACCGAACACGTGCCGGCCCTCGAACCGGCCCGGCACGGCGGCCGGACCCGCTGCCTGCGCAGCGATGACCTGGTGCTCCCGGGGGTGGGGGCATGACCGTCGACAGCACGCTGCCCGCCCGCAGGGGGCACGGGCACCCGGCACCCGCGTTGCGCGTGAGCGACCTCGTCGTCCGCTACGGCAACCGCCGCGATGCCGTGCGCGCCGTCGACGGCGTCAGCGTCGAGGTCGCCCGCGGCACGACGCTCGGCATCATCGGCGAGTCCGGCTCGGGCAAGTCCACCCTCGCCAAGGCCATCGCGGGACTCGTCCCGGTCACCTCCGGCACCATCGCCATCGCCGGCCCGGAGGGGAAGCCGGCGCCGGCGGCCTCGTCGGTGGGGCGCGACGGCCAGGTCCAGATGATCTTCCAGGACGCCGTGCTGGCACTGAACCCCGGGCGACCGGTCTGGAAGAGCGTCGTCGAGCCCCTGGTGCCGCACCGGCTGACGATCCCCCGGGAACTGCGTGACCGTGCCGTGGAGCTGCTGGGACAGGTCGGTCTGGGTCCCGAGATCGCCGACCGGCGTCCCGGCCAGATGTCAGGTGGCCAGCGCCAGCGTGTCACCATCGCCCGGATGGTGGCCGCCCGCGCCCCGCTCGTCATGTGCGACGAGCCCGTGGCGGCGCTGGACATCTCACTCCAGGCCGGCGTGCTGCGCCTGCTCGACGAGCTGCGCGGGACGTTCGACCTCACCTACGTCTTCATCTCCCACGACATGTCGTCCATCGCCCGGATCGCCCACGACGTCGGTGTCATGTACCTCGGCCGGCTCGTCGAGGTCGGACCGGCGCGCGAAGTACTCCAGGCGCCCCGGCACCCCTACACGCAGGCGCTGATCCGGGCGGTGCCGCGGGTCGCCCGTGGCGCCCGCGACGCCGAGGTACAGCTCCTCGAGGGAGAGATCCCCGACGCGCGCCGCCCGCCCTCCGGCTGCCGCTTCCGCACCCGCTGCCCCTTCGCCCAGGAGATCTGCGCGCGGGAGGAGCCCCGTCCGGAGGCGGTCGCCGAGCCCGCGCCGGGCGGCGGCTCGGCGCACCAGACCGCCTGCCACTTCTGGCGCGAGATCCGCGCGGGCACCGCCCCGCGACAGCCGCGCTGAGCGCAGGCGGCACCGTCCCAGACCAGGACCCCACCTGACCGACCCCGACCTCCCCGACCGTCGTTCCGGAGAACCCAGCACCCCGATTAAGGAGTATCTCCGATGCAGCAGCGACCCCACCGTCACGGCTTCCGCGCCGCCGCCCTCACCGCCGCGCTCGTCTCCGCCCTCGCCGCCTGCGGCTCCGGCTCCGACGGGGCGGGCGGCGGGACCACGCTGCGGACCCTCCAGGGCCTCAAGCCGAGCCAGTTCGACCCCTGCGGGCCGGCCAACGGGTCGGAGACGGCCTACCTGGCCGCCATCTACGCTCCGCTGATCCGCACCGATCCGGGCACGGGCAAGCTGTCCCCGGGCATCGCGACGGAGTGGAAGTTCTCCGACGGGCAGAAGACCCTGACGTTGAAGCTCAGGACGGGCCTGAAGTTCCAGGACGACACCCCCCTCGACGCGGCGGCGGTGAAGAAGAGCATCGAGCAGTGCCTCGCCCTCCAGAACCAGCAGATCCCGGGACTGAAGTCCATCGAGGTGCAGGGCGCCGACACCCTCGTCTTCCAGCTGGCCGCGCCCAGCGGCGGCCTCCCCGACATGCTCGGGTCACGCATCGGCATGATCGCCTCCCCGACCGCGCGGGAGAAGGAGGGCGACAAGTACGGGGCCAAGCCGGCGGGCGCCGGCCCGTTCCGGCTGGCCGGCTTCGTGCCCGGCGCGTCGGTGACCCTCGAGAAGTGGGCCGGCTACCAGCAGGCCGGGCTGCCGGCGGCCAAGGTCGACCGCATCACCTCGCAGATGATCAGTGACCCCTCCGCGCAGGTGGCGGCGCTCACCGGCGGCCAGGTGGACTTCGCCTGGCGGCTGGACTACTCGGCCCCCAAGGCGCTCCAGGGCACCGACGTCCGCGCCCAGCACAACCTCGGGGTCTCGATGAGCAACCTCAGCATCGACCGGAGCCAGGGGCCGCTCCGGGACAAGCGGGTGCGCCAGGCGATCAGCTACGCGATCGACCGCTCCGCGCTCGCCAAGGCCAACACCAGCGGCCTGAGCGACGTCGGGGCACAGCAACCCTTCCCGCCCGGCAACGCCTTCCACTTCAACGAGCTCGACGGCGCCTACCCCTACGACCCCGCCAAGGCCAAGCAGTTGCTCGCCGAGGCCGGCCACCCCAACGGCCTGACCCTGCGCGGCGTCGCGCTGAACTCCCCGTCGTTCATCAACAACGGCGTGGTCATCTCCGACCAGCTCGCCAAGGTGGGGATCAAGGTCCGCTTCGAGGCCAAGGACATCGGGGACGCGACCAAGGGTTTCTACGCCGAGCACAAGTACGACATCATGTCGAGCGGGATGAACTCCGGGCCCGACTGGCTGAGCATCCACCGTCGCCTGCTGAGCACCAAGTCCAGCGGCAACGCGGGCAACGTCCCGATCCCCGGCGGCGAGGAGGCCATCGCCCGGGCGAACGCCGCGCAGGGCGACCAGGAGTTGCAGGCGGCCCTCAAGAACGCCCACCAGGTGCTCCAGGAGGAGCTGCCGGCCATCCTGCTCTACTACTCGCCCACGGTCACGGCCTGGACCGGGCGCGTCACCGGTGGCACGGCCTCGATCGCCCTCAACGGTGAGGCGGACCTGACCGCGCTTGGACTGAAGTGATGGCGGGTCGGATCGACGCCGCCGGGATACGGACGGGGTCGGCCGGCAAGGGCAAGAGCCAGGACGAGCAGGCCCCGGCCGAGGCGACCCGCCCCCCGGGCGCGGCGCACGACGATCGCGGCCGGGGGCCGCGGATCAAGGGCTCCCTCGGCAGGTTCATCCTCGTCCGGTTGCTGCTCTTCCCGCCCACCGCGCTCGGGGCCGGCCTGTTCACCTTCCTCCTCATCAAGATCATCCCTGGTGGTCCCGCCTACGCCCGGCTGGGCGAGAACGCGACACCGGAGTCGGTGGCCCTGATCGAGCGGCAACTCGGGCTCGACCGCCCGCTGCCGGAGCAGTTCCTGGGCTGGCTGGGGAAGGTGCTCACCGGCGACTTCGGCGCCTCCTTCCAGACCGGCTACCCGGTGTCGGACACGATCGCGGAGACCCTGCCGGTGACGCTGGAGCTGACCTTCGTCGCGATCCTGGGCACCTGCCTGATCGCCATTCCGGTGGGGGTGTTCGCGGGCAAACGGGCCGCGCGGTCGTCCGGCCGGTGGGTCCGGAGCATCTCGGGCCTGGGACTGGCCGTTCCGGACTTCTTCGCGGCCCTGGTCCTGATCACGATCTTCTCGGTGTGGCTGCGCGTGCTGCCACGGCTCGGGTTCACACCGTTCGCGGAGGACCCCGTGCAGAACCTCTACCACCTGATCCTGCCGGCGCTGCCGATGATCCTCGGCGGCAGCGCCATCGTGATCCGGCAGGTCGGCGCCGCGATGGCCGACGCCATGGCCAGCGACTACGTGCGGACCGCACGTGCCATGGGGTTGTCCGAGCGGAGGGTCACCTGGCACTACGCGTTCCGCTCCGTGCTGCCCACCGTCCTGAACGTCGTCGGGCTGCTGGCGCTCGGGCAGCTCGGGGCGACCCTGATCCTTGAGGAGATCTTCGTGCTGCCGGGCCTGGGCCGGACCCTCGTCACCGCCATCGGCCAGCTCGACTTCCCGGTCATCCTCGGCGTCGTCCTGGTCTTCGTCTTCATCGCCCTGGTGGTGAACCTCGTCGTGGACATCGTGGCCGGTCTGGTCGACCCGGCGATCCGGAAGGGGACGTCGTGAGCCGCGGGCGCCCGGCCCTGCCCCCGGGCGCGTGGATCTCGGTGGTCGTGCTGGCGTCGCTCCTCCTCATGGCCTTGCTCGCGCCGTGGATCGCCCCGCACGATCCGCTGGCGCAGGACCTGGCGAACAAGCTGCAGGGGCCGAGCGCCGACCACCTGCTCGGCACCGACCGGTTCGGGCGCGACGTGCTGAGCCGGCTCATGTGGGGCGGGCGGAACGCCTTCGGCGGCGTGGCGATCTGCATCGCGGTCGCCGTGCTGCTCGGCGTGCCGTGGGGGACCATCGCCGGGTTCTGGCCCCGCTACGTGGGCACGGTGCTGATGCGCATCTCCGACGTCATGATCGCCTTTCCGCTGCTGGTGCTGGCGATCGCCATCACCGGGTCGCTCGGCGTCGGCCTGGTCACCTCGATGGTCGCCGTCGGCCTGGTCCTCGCCCCCAACACCGCCCAGCTCACCCGGGCCGGCGTGCTCGCGACCCGCGAGCAGGACTTCGTGGCCAGCGCCCGGCTCTCGGGGGTGTGGACGCCGATCCTGCTGGTGCGGCACGTGCTGCCCACCGCGCTGCGTCCGGTCGTGATCCAGATGACCATCTACACCGGGCTCACCTTCGTCATCCAGGGAGCCCTGGCCTTCCTCGGCCTGGGCCCCCAGCGGCCGACACCGAGCTGGGGGAGCGACCTCAACGACGCCTACTCGCAGATCCTGTCGGCTCCGCTGCTGATCCTCCCCCCCGGCCTGCTCCTGGGAGTCGTGGTCCTGTGCGTCTACCGCATCGGGGACGCCCTGCGCGACCGGATGAGCTCGAACCTGTCGCCGGACAACCGGAAGGAGAACGATGTCGTCGTCGCCTGATCTGCCGGACCGGGCCGTCTCCGCGCTGGAGGGTGTGGTCGTTCTCGACCTCAGCACGTCGGTCGCCGGCCAGTACACCGGCCGGATGCTCGCCATGAACGGGGCCGACGTGGTGCTGGTCGAGCCGCCCGGCGGCACCCCCACCCGGCGCCAGGGACCGCGCGCCCACGGTGACTCGTTCCTCTTCCGGCACCTCAACCAGGGCAAACGGTCCCTCGTGCACGACCCCGGCTCGCCGGCCGACCGGAGGGCGTTGCGAGAGCTGGTGAGCCGCGCGGACGTGGTCCTGCGCGACCAGGGGTCGGACCCGCCCGACGGGGCCGGGGACCGGCTGATCGACTGCGTCGTGGGGGACGCCCCCGGCAGCGGCCCCTACGGCGAGTGGCGGTTCTCGGAGATGATCCACCAGGCGCTCGGCGGCGCCATGAAGACCACGGGCGCGGCCGACCGCGCACCCATCTACGGGATCGGCGCGCGGGCTTCCTACGCCACCGGGACGACGGCGTACATCTCCGTCGTGTCGGCCCTGTACGAGCGCCGCCTGTCCGGTTCCGGGCAGCGGGTCGACGCCACCGTCTTCGAGTCGCTCGCCGCGATGGGGCAGAACCTCGTGAGCCAGTACAGCTACAACGGCACCCACGGGACCCGCCAGCGCTACCCGGGCTTCCTCGCGTTGCTGCGGTGCGCGGACGCCTGGATCGTGCTCTTCGTCATCCGGAACTGGCCCACCGTGTGCCGGGTCCTCGACTGCGAGAACCTGCTGGACGACGAGCGGTACCGGACCTCGGCGGACCGGCTGCACAACTGGGAGGAGATCGTCGCCGTCCTGCAGGAGCGCGCGGCGACGCGCCGGGCCGACGAGGTGGTGGCGGCCTGCCAGCGCGGACGGGTCAGCGCGGAGAAGGTCAGCAGCCTGCGCGACCTCCTGGATTCCGAGCAGTGGCGGATCCGGCAGGTCATGTCACGGGTCTCCGGCCCCGACGGCGCGGAACCGGCCGTGCGCTCGGTCTTCACCATCGAGGGCGCCGACACGGAGGTACGGTCACCGAGCCCGCGCCTGCCGGCCGCCCCGGCCGAGAGCCGGCGGAGGTCCGCATGACCGCCGTTCCGACCGGTTCCCGGGTCACCGGCCCCCTCACCGGCGTGCGGATCCTGGAGTTCACCACCGCCTGGGCCGGGCCGTTCGCCGGACGCTGCCTGGCCTACCTCGGCGCCGACGTGATCAAGATCGAGGCGCCCGGGCACCCCGACTCCTGGCGGGGCACCCGCAGCGGTGGCGCGCCGATCTACTACCCCGAGTCGACGCCCGGGGCGGATCCGCAGAACCGCAACGTCCTCTTCAACTCCCAGAACCTCGACAAGCGGTCGCTCGCGCTGGACCTCAAGCAGCCCGGGGCCATGGACGTGATGCACGACCTGGTGCGCCGCTCCGACGTGGTGCTGGCGAACTTCACCCCCGGCGTCCTGGACCGGCTGGGCATCGGGCGGCGCGATCTGGCCCGGGTCAACGACCGCGTCATCGTCGTGGAAATGCCGGCCTTCGGACCCGGCGGGCCGTCGTCCTCCCACCAGGGAATGGGCAAGACGATGGAACCCGCGGCCGGCATGACCTCGCTCATGGGGTACCCCGACGGCACGCCGGTCCTCACCGGCCCCGCCCTCATGGACCCCGTCGGGGGGCTGAACGCCGTCGCGGCCGTCGTCTCGGCGCTGGAACTCCGGGAACGCACCGGACGCGGCTCGCGGGTCCTCGTCCCCCAGGTCGAGGCCGCGGCCTCCTGGATCGGCGAGTACATCCTGGAGCAGGTCGAGACCGGGTCGACGTGGGTGCCCGACGGTAACCACGTCCCCCACGCGGCCCCGCACGGGGCCTACCCGTGCGCCGGCGACGACGCGTGGATCGCGATCGCGGTGGCGGACGACCGGCAGTGGCGGGCGCTGTGCACCACCCTCGGCGCGCACGACCTCGCCGACGACCCCGCCTTCCAGCGCCTCGCCGACCGGCAGGCCGCACAGGGGCTGCTCGACGACGTCCTGTCCGAGCTCACCCGCGGGCACGACAAGGTGGCGCTCGCCGGGCGCCTCCAGGCGGCGGGCGTGCCCGCGGCGCCGGTCCTCGGCGGCGACGAGATCGCCGGGAGCCCGGCGATGCGCGCGTGCGGGATGCTGGTCGATCTCGACCACGCCGCGGCCGGCCGGCGCACCTACAGCGCGCTCGCCTTCCGGCATTCCCGCACCCCCGGCTCCCACCGCCGGGCCGCCCCGCTCTTCGGGGAGCACAACGACGAGGTCCTGCGTGACCTGCTCGGCTACGACGCCGAGCGGATCGCCGCGCTGCGCGGTACCGCCGCGCTCGCCGACGCCCCCACGGCCGACACCGACACGCCGCACGTGCCCCGGGAGGCCGCGGCCGCACGAGAGGAGACGAGCCCATGACGGCGCCCGACCCGGACGTCTCACCGATCCCGTACAGCGACGCGGCCCTGGAGTTCCGCGGCGAGATCCGGGACTGGCTGGAGCGCAACGCCCCGGATCACCTGAGGGGGGTGCCGGTGCCACGCGTCCCCGCCCCGGAGCTCAAGGCGAACCTCGACCGGTGGGCGGACACGCTCACCGAAGCGGGCCTCATGTGCGTCGCCTGGCCCCGGGAGTACGGCGGGCGCGGGCTCTCGGGCGTGGAGGTCGCGCTGATGAACGAGGAGTTCGCCCGCGCCGGGGTGCCCCGCCTGACCCGGGGCATGGGGGAGGGCCTGGTGGGTCCCGCCGTCATCGCGCACGCGACCGAGGAGCAGAAGCGGCGGGTGCTGCCACCGATCATCAGCGGCGAGCACGAGTACTGCCAGGGCTTCTCCGAGCCCGGTGCCGGCTCGGACCTGGCCGGGCTGCGCACCCGCGGCGAGGTCGACGGCACCCATCTGGTGATCAACGGCCAGAAGACCTGGACCTCGGGCTACTACAAGGCGAACTGGATGTTCTGCCTGGTCCGCACCGACCCCGCCGCGCCGAAACACCGCGGGATCAGCTACGTCCTGCTGCCCCTCGAAGTCGATGGCCGGCCCAACGGCGTGGAGTTCCGCCCCATCACGCGGATGAGCGGCCAGGCGCTGTTCGCCGAGAGCTTCCTCACCGACGCGCGCACTCCGCTCGACAACGTCATCGGTGG
This sequence comes from Actinomadura craniellae, assembly GCF_003289645.1. Lineage (GTDB taxonomy): Bacteria > Actinomycetota > Actinomycetes > Streptosporangiales > Streptosporangiaceae > Actinomadura_D > Actinomadura_D craniellae. The sequence goes on from NZ_QLYX01000003.1 coordinate 148,647, forward strand.
CCTCAACGAGGGCTGGCGGGTGGCGATGACGACGCTCGGCAGCGAGCGCGGCGGCAGCGCCACCACGCAGCACGTCGCGTTCGAGCGGCAGTTCTGGCGGCTGGTCGACGAAGTCCGCAAGCGCGGGCTCCGCGACGACGTCCGGGTGCGCGAGCAACTGGCCTGGGCCTGGTCGCAGATCCAGGTCATCAGGGCGACGGGCCTCGGGCTGGTCGCCGACCTCGCCGCCGGACGGTCCGGCCAGGGGCTGGCCAACGGTTCCACCAGCAAGATCCGGTGGTCGGAGTTCCAGCGCCGGCTGACGGAGATCGCCATGGACCTGATCGGGCCGGACGCCCTGGTGACCGGAGCCGGCTACGAACTCGACGAGTGGCAGGACGAGTTCTTCGCCGCCCGCTCCCACACGATCTGGGGCGGCACGGCGGAGGTACAACGCAACATCATCGGGGAGCGGGTCCTCGGCCTCCCCAAGGAGCCCGAGCCCGCGAAGGGGGCCGCGCGATGAGCCTGGCGATCACCGACGAGCAGGAGGCCCTCCGGGAGACGTCCCGGCGTTTCCTCGCCGCCGCGAGCCCGCTGACCCGGGTGCGGGAGGTCATGGCGACCGAGACCGCCTTCGACGGCGAGCTGTGGCGGCGGATGTCCGCCGAACTGGGGGCGACCGGCCTGGCCGTGCCGGAGGAATTCGGCGGTGCGGGGCTGGGTTTCCAGGAGGTCTCCTACCTGGCCGAGGAGGCGGGCCGCGCCCTGGCCCCGAGCGCCCTGCTCGCCACCGCGGGTCTCGCCGTGCCCGCCCTGCTGGCCGGCCCGGGCGACGCCCGCGCCGCGCTGCTGCCGAGGATCGCCGACGGGTCGGCCGTCGTCAGCGTGGCCTGGCTGGCTCCCGGCGCCTCGTGGCACTCGACCGCCGCCGCCCGGGCGAGCGGCGGCGAGTCCGGCTGGACCGTGTCGGGCGGCTTCTCGCCCGTGCTCGACGGGGCCGCCGCCGCCGTGCTGCTGGTACTGGCCGAGGGCCCCGGCGGGCCGGCGATGTTCGCCGTGGAGACCGGCGCGCCGGGAGTGCGGATCCAGCCGCTCCCCGCCCTCGACCCGACGCGGGGCCTGGCCCGGGTCGATCTCGTCGACGCGCCGGCGACGCCGGTGTCCCCTCCGGGGAGCGGCCGCGACGTGCTCTCCGCCGCGCTCGCCCACGCCGATGTCGTGCTGGCCTCGGAGATGGTGGGCGGAGCCCAGGCATGCCTGGACATGAGCGTGGCGTACGCCAAGGTGCGGGAGCAGTTCGGCCGGCCGATCGGGTCGTTCCAGGCCATCAAGCACAAGTGCGCCGAGATCCTGGTCGAGCTCGAGGGGGCGCGCGCCATGACGAGGTACGCCGCGTGGTGCGCGGAGGCCGCCCCGCACGAGCTGGCCGGGGCGGCCGCGGTGGCCAAGGCGACCGCGGCCGAGGCCTACTTCCGCGCCGCCGCCGAGAACCTCCAGATCCATGGGGGGATCGGGGTCACGTGGGAACACGACGCGCATCTCTACTTCAAGCGGGCCAAGGCATCCCTGATGCTGTTCGGCGACGTGGGCGCCTACCGGCGGCGCATCGCCGACCTCATCGGCATCTGATCCCGGCCGGCGCGCCGCGTCGGCCCCTTCCCCTGGAGGACGCATGACGAGCACCCCTGTACCCGCCTACGAGTCGATCCTCGTCGACAGCGACGGCCCGATCGGCACCATCACCCTCAACCGGCCCGACCAGCTCAACAGCTGGGACTGGCTGATGTCGGCCGAGATCGGTCACGCGCTGGGGCGTTTCGAGGACGACGACGCCATCCGGGCGGTCATCCTGACCGGCGCCGGCCGGGCCTTCTGCGCCGGAGCGGGCCTGCTGCCCGCCGGCCGCACGTTCGACGGCTCGCTGACCCGCGCCGAGGCGGAGGCGAAGTACCCCGGCCCGCACCGCCCCGCCGACCGCATCCGCACGCCGGTCATCGCGGCCGTGAACGGCCACGCGGTCGGGGCCGGGATGACGATGGCGCTCCGGGCCGACATCCTCGTGGTTGCCGAGGAGGCCAAGCTCGGTTTCGTCTTCAACCGGCGTGGCGTGATCCCCGACGCCGACCTGCTGTGGAGCCTGCCGCGCCTGATCGGATACTCCCGGGCCATGGACCTGCTCCTGACCGGACGGATCTTCTCCGGGGCGGAGGCGGTCGGCCTGGGCATCGCGTCGCAGGCGGTGCCCGCCGAGGCTGTGGTGGCGACCGCGACCCGCCTCGCCACCGACATCGCCACGAACGTCGCACCCGTCTCGGCCGCGATCACCAAACTCGTGGCGCGCCGCTTCCTCGAGGAGACCGACCGGACCGCGGCGCTCGAACTGGAGCGGGAGCTCTTCCGGTGGGCGGGCCAGCATGCGGACGCGCCCGAGGGTGTCACCGCGTTCCGGGAGAAGCGTGACCCCCGGTGGACGCTCTCCAAGACGAAGGACTTCCCCGTCCACCTCTTCGATGACCGCGTCTGATCGCCGCCGTCGCTCGCCCGGAGCGTATGCCGCCAGTCCGTTCGCCGCACATGAGAAACTCGTCCCAGGAGGTGTGACGGCATGAGTTCGCGCGAGGCGGCCCCGTCCCAGCAGCCGATCACGGATGGTCGGACGCTGCGGGCGCAGCGGACGAGAGCCTCGATCGTCGACGCCAACATGGCTCTGATGATGGAAGGCACCCTGCGGCCGACCGCGGCCCAGGTCGCCAAGCGTGCCGGCGTCTCTCTGCGTACTCTCTGGAGCCACTTCCCCGACCTCGAGAGCCTCTTCGCCGCGACGGGGGAGAAGACCCTTGAGGTGCAGTACGCCCACCATTACGTGATTCCGGCTGATCGTCCCCTCGAAGACCGGGTACGCGATTTCTGCCACCAGCGGGCAAGGATGCTCGAGTCGATCGCCGGGGCGTCCCGTGCCGCGCAATTACGGCTCCCGTTCTCGGAGCAGCTGAGACGGAACCGCCGGCGGCACAACGAGCGCCTGCGCACCGACATCGGGCAGACGTTCGCGCCGGAGATCGCGCTGGCCGGGGCGGACGCCGACGAGCTCGTGAGCGCTCTGCTGGTGACCTGCACCTGGCCGACGTGGATGGGGAGCCGCGACGACCTCGGCCTGTCCGTCGACGAGGCCACCCGGGTCATGCAGCGGACGGTGATGGCGATCCTCGGGGGCGTGCCGGGTAAGGGGTCCGTCCCTTCCGGCTGACCCGGGGATTCCACCCGGCCCGGCGATGTAATACAACTGAGCTAGTGTGTATTACATGAGGGTCGCGACGTGATCAAGCCTCTGATCGAGTTACCGCTCGAATGGGACGACGCGAACCGCGACCATGCCCAGCGCCACGGCGTCACGGAAGAAGAGATCAATCAGGCCATCGGCAACCCGCACGAGATCGCACCGGCGCGCAGGAACGACGGAACCGAACTCGAAGCGCGCTACCTGGTCCACGGCACGACGGACGCCGGGCGCAGGATCACCGTTGTGATCAAGTATCCGGTGACCCTTCGCCGCGAGTGGGGCGAGCTGGAGCTGGACCTGGCCCGCCCGATCACCGCGTACGAGAGGAAATGATCAGAGTGACCGAGAAGCCGTTCGAGCAGCTGACCGAAGAGGAGGAGGCCGAGTACTTCTACGCGAACCGCGAGGAGTTCGAGGCCGGCTTCCGACCGGCCTCGCTCGCCCGGGTGATCTCCACCCGGTTCAGCGAGGAGGAGCTCGTCCGGATAGGAGAAGCCGCCAACGCCGCCGGGATGAAGACGTCCACCTTCATCCGCCAGGCGACCCTGGCGGCCCTGACGGAGCCCCCGCAGGTGCTGTCCGAACCGGGCGAGCTGGCCGAGCTGCGCGTCGAGCTGACCACCGCGCTCACCCGGGTGAAGAAGCTGGAGAAGAAGAGCCGGGGCCGGGCGCGCAAGCGGGCCCGCCTGCTGTCGAAGACCTCCGAGTGAACCCCTGACCCCCGGACGGACCGGACCGGGGCTCCCGCCGGTGCGCGGCCACGACCGGCGGCCACGACTGCCGGCCGCGTCGCGGGGAAGGGGGTCCGGTGCCGTCCCCGGCAGGGAGGTCGCACGACCCGGCGGTGCCGGGGCGGTGCCCCTCCGGCTCGGGAGGGGCGGGCCACCGCGGGAGGCTCCGGATGTGCCGTCTGTTCGGGATGAGCAGCGCGCCCGCACGGACGCGGGCGATCTTCTGGTTGCTGGACGCGCCGGACAGCCTCTGCCGGCAGAGCCGCCACCAGCCCGACGGCACCGGCCTGGGGTACTTCGCCGCGGGCGGCGCCCCGCGGGTCCACAAGTCCCCCATCGCCGCCTACGCGGACCGGTGCTTCGCCCAGGAGGCCAGGCAGGTGGAGTCCGAGATGTTCCTGGCGCACATCCGGTTCGCGTCCACCGGCGGGCTGGCCGAGCGCAACACCCACCCCTTCCTGCAGGACGGCCGGCTGTTCGCGCACAACGGCGTGATCGAGGACCTGCCCGCGCTCGACGCGGAGCTGGGGCCCGCCAGGTCGCGGGTCCAGGGCGAGACCGACTCCGAGCGCTTCTTCACCCTGGTCAGCCGGGAGACCGAGGCCCGCGGCGGGGACGTCGCCGCGGGCATCGAGCACGCCGCCCGCTGGGTCGCCCGGAACCTGCCGCTGTACGCCCTCAACCTGATCATCACCACCCCGGACGAGCTGTGGGCGCTGCGCTACCCCGACACCCACGAGCTGCACGTGCTCGACCGCCCCGGCGGCGGCCAGTACGGCTGCCGGCACCTGGACCACTGCGGCACCGAGGGCCGGATCCGCGTCCACTCCGACGACCTGGCGACCACCCCCGCGACCGTCGTCGCCAGCGAGCGCATGGACGACAACCCCTGCTGGCGCCCGATGGAACCCGGCGAGCTGCTGCACATCGCACCGGACCGCACCCTCACCTGCCGGATCGCGCTCCCCGAGGAGCCCACCCACCGGCTGGCCCTCACCGACCTCCGCCCGGAGGCCGCCGCCTCCCAGCGCCTGGCCTGACCCGGGACACGGAGTTCGGGGCCGCCGCCGGAGCCCGCACGTTGATGTCGGTTTTTCGCTAGCGGTTGTGGGTGGGCGGTGGCGATGCTGGAGGCATGCATGAGGACGTGGAGCGGTGCGTGCGGGCCGTCCAGGCGAAGGACGCCCGGTTCGACGGGTGGTTCTTCACCGGGGTGCTGACCACCGGCATCTACTGCCGGCCGAGTTGCCCGGCGACGCCGCCGAAGGCGGAGAACATGCGCTTCTACCCCAGCGCCGCCGCCGCGCAGCGGGCCGGGTTCCGGGCCTGCAAGCGGTGCCGGCCGGACGCCGCCCCGGGGTCGCCGGAGTGGAACCACCGGGCCGACGCGGTCGCCCGCGCGATGCGGCTGATCGCCGACGGGGTGGTGGACCGCGAGGGGGTGCCGGGGCTGGCCGTCCGGCTGGGGTACAGCGCCCGGCAGGTCGAGCGGCAGCTCCAGGCCGAGCTGGGGGCGGGGCCGCTGGCGCTCGCCCGGGCGCAGCGGGCGCAGACCGCGCGGCTGCTGATCGAGACCACCGCGCTGCCGATGGCGGACGTGGCGTTCGCGGCGGGGTTCGCCAGCATCCGGACGTTCAACGACACCGTCCGCGAGGTCTTCGCGCTCACCCCCACCCTGCTGCGCGAACGCGCCGCCCGGGGCCGGCCCGCCGCCGCGGCGGGGACGATCTCGCTGCGGCTGCCGTTCCGCCGGCCGCTCTGCCCGGACAACCTCTTCGGGCATCTGGCGGCCAACGCTGTCCCCGGCGTGGAGGAGTGGCGGGACGGCGCGTACCGGCGCACCCTGCGGCTGCCCGGCGGGCCGGGGATCGTCGCGCTGAGCCCGCGGCCCGAGCACGTGGCCTGCACGCTCACCCTCACCGACCTGCGCGACCTGACCGTCGCGATCAGCCGCTGCCGGTGGACGCTCGACCTGGACGCCGACCCCGTCGCGGTCGACGACCTGCTGCGCGCCGACCCGGTGCTGGCGCCGCTGGTGGACAAGGCGCCCGGCCGGCGGGTGCCGCGCAGCCCGGACGGGGCCGAGTTCGCCGTCCGGGCCGTGCTCGGCCAGCAGGTGTCCACCGCCGCCGCCCGCACCCACGCGGGCCGGCTCGCCGCCGCCCGCGGCGAGCCGGTCGAGGACCCCGGCGGCGGGCTCACCCGCCTCTTCCCCGAGCCGGGCGCGCTGGCCGGGGCGGAACTCGCCCTGCCCCGGGCGCGCCGGGCGACGGTCGCCGCACTGGCGGAGGAGCTGGCCGCCGGGGAGATCGACCTCGGCGTCGGCGGCGACTGGAACGAGGCCCGCGCCCGCCTCGCCGCGCTGCCCGGGATCGGCCCGTGGACCGTCGAGACGGTCGCGATGCGCGCCCTCGGCGACCCGGACGCGTTCGTCCCGGGCGACCTGGGCGTCCGCGCCGCCGCCCGCGCCCTGGACCTGCCCGCCGCCCCGGCGGCCCTCGCCCGCCGTTCCTGCGCCTGGCGCCCCTGGCGCGCCTACGCCGTCCAGTACCTGTGGGCCACCGGTGACCACGCGATCAACCGGCTGCCCGCCGCCTGAAGGAGGACTCCATGATCACTGAAACTCGCGCGCACACCGTGCTGGACAGCCCGATCGGCCCGCTCACGCTGGTGGCCGAGGGCGATGCGCTGTGCGGGCTCTACATGAACGTCCAGCGGCACCGCCCTCCAGGCGAGACGTTCGGCGTCCACGACCCCGGCGCCGCCCCGCTCGGCGCCGCCGCGGAACAGCTCACCGCCTACTTCGCGGGCGAGCTGACCGGCTTCGACCTGCCGCTGGCCATGCACGGGACGGAGTTCCAGCGCCGGGTCTGGGCCGCGCTGCGGGAGATCCCGTACGGCGAGACCATCACCTACGGGGAACTCGCCCGGGAGATCGGCAACCCCACCGCGTCGCGCGCCGTGGGCCTGGCCAACGGCCGCAACCCGGTCAGCATCGTCGTCCCCTGCCACCGGGTGGTCGGCACCACCGGCCTCACCGGGTACGGCGGCGGCCTGGAGCGCAAGCGGTTCCTCCTCGACCTGGAGTCCCGCACCGAGTCCCCGGACGAGGCCCGGCTCTTCTGAGCCGCGCCCGGCGGGGCGGCGTGACCGGTTCGGCGGAAGAGTCGGATTCATGACTTTGCTCACCCCGGTCCGGCTTCGCCCGGCGGGCTCCCAGCGAGGAGGAGGCCCTGGCGGCGGAGGTCCGCCGGGGGCCGGCCGTGCTTCCGGGGCCGGTCAGGCGAGGTGGTCGAGTACCTCGTCCATGACGGAGCGCAGGGAACGCGCCCCCTGCTGCTCGATCCACAGGTGCGCGGCGACCCGCAGGCCGGTCAGGAAGGATGCGGCCTGGACGCGCGCCCGGACGTCCACCTCCGGCCGGCCGTCGCGCGCGCTGATCAGCTCGGCGAGTTCCCGCTCGAAGTCCGCGTAGCGGGCCATCTGCCGGGCGAGCAGCGAGGGGTGCTGCTTGACCAGCCGGAGGCGGGCGGCCCGGCCGGGCTCGGGCTCGCCGCGCTCGGCGTGGAGGGCGTGGAAGGCGTGGCGCAGCGCCGTCCGTGAGGACTCCCCGGCGGGGCGGTCGGTGAACGCGGCGAGCAGGGCGCGCAGCCACAGTTCCTCGCCGTACAGGAGGGCGTCGTCCTTGCCGGCGAAGTAGTTGGAGAAGGTGCGCCGGGAGACGCCGGCCGCGTCGGCGATGGCCTCGACGGTGACGTTCTCCAGCCCGTGCTCGACCGCCAGCCGGACCGCGGCTTCGTACAGCGACTGCCGGGTCGCGGCCTTCTTCCGCTCGCGCAACCCCACTGTGGTGCTCATGATGCGGTCACCTTACCGGGAAAAATCATGCCCATTGGGCAAACTTACCCAATGGGCATATAGTGCCCGAGGCATAATCCCGCCTCGCGCGGGACGAGATCGTTTTCCCGGAGGCAGCTCTTGAGCTCCCAGTCCCCGTCCGCGCCGATGACGCACCGGCAGACCCTGGAGGCGCTCAGCGGCCTGCTGCTGGTGCTCTTCGCGGCGATGCTGAGCGCCACCGTGGTGTCCACCGCGCTGCCGCAGATCATCGGCGCGCTGCACGGCGGCCAGTCCCAGTTCACCTGGGTCGTGACGGCCACCCTGCTCTCCTCCACCGCCACCACCCCCATCTGGAGCAAGCTCGCCGACCTCTACAGCAAGAAGACCCTGCTCCAGGCGTCCATCGTCATCTTCATGATCGGCTCGCTGGTCTCCGGGTTCGCGCAGGACGCCGGGCAGCTGATCGCCGCCCGCGCCTTCCAGGGACTGGGCCTGGGCGGGGTGCAGAGCCTGGTGCAGGTCGTCATCGCCGCCATGATCAGCCCCCGCGAGCGGGGCCGCTACTTCGGCTACCTCGGCGGCGTCATGGCCCTGGCGACGGTCGGCGGCCCGCTGCTGGGCGGCCTGATCGTGGACGTCTCCTGGCTGGGCTGGCGCTGGTGCTTCTTCATCGGGGTGCCCGTCGCGGCCGTCGCGTTCCTCCTGCTGCAGAAGACGCTGAAGCTGCCCGTGCTGCGCCGCGACAACGTCAAGATCGACTACCTGGGCGCCACGCTGATCGCCGCGGGCGTCTGCGTCCTGCTCATCTGGGTCACCTTCGTCGGCGAGTCGTTCGCCTGGGCGTCCTGGCAGACCGCCGCCATGGCCGGTTCGGGCGTGCTCGTCCTCGCGCTGGCCGTGTGGGTGGAGTCGCGGGCGGCCGAGCCGGTCGTGCCGCTGGACATCGTGCGCCGGCGCAACACCGCCCTGTCCATTGTGGCCAGCCTCGCCGTGGGCATGGCCATGTTCGGCGGCGCCGTATTCCTCGGCCAGTACTTCCAGATCGGACGCGGCTACAGCCCCACCGAGGCGGGCCTGCTCACCATCCCGATGATGGTCGGCGTGCTGGTGTCCTCGACCATCTCCGGCCGGCTGACCACCAAGACCGGCCAGGTCAAGCCGTACATCCTCACCGGGACGATCGTGCTCGCCGTGGGGTTCGCCGTGCTGGGCACCGTCGACCACCAGACCTCGCTCTACCTCATCGGCGCCGCCATGCTGCTGGTCGGAGCCGGGGTCGGCATGTCCATGCAGAACCTGGTGCTCGTCGTGCAGAACTCCGTGCCGCTGAGCGAACTGGGCGCGGCCAGCGGGGCCGTCACCTTCTTCCGCTCGCTGGGCGGCACCATCGGGGTGTCCGTGCTGGGCGCCGTCCTGGCCGCCCGCGTCTCCGACCTCATCACCCGGCAACTCGCCGCTGCCGGGGTGCAGGGCGGCGGGGACGCGGCCGGCAGCCTCGACCTGGCCGCGCTGCCCGAACCGGTCCGCGAGATCGTCCGCGCCGCCTACGGGGACGCCACCGGCCACATCTTCATGATCGCCGCCGGGATCGCCGTGGTGGGGATCGTCGCGGCCCTGTTCCTCAAGCCGGTCAGCCTGCGCGACAGCCTCGACCTCCCCGCCCAGGAGACGCCCGTGGAGGTGCCCGCGGCGGCGGGCAAGAGCTGAAGTCCCCGGCACCCCGGGCGGGCTCAAGGCCGCATGCTGGCCGAAGGTGCGGTGGCCGAGTCCCCGGTACCTGGGCGGGTTCGCGCGGGAACCGGGCCCTGGCACCCGGGCGGGCTCAAGGCCGCGTACTGGGCGAAGGCGCGGTGGCCGGCTGAGTCCCCGGCACCCGGGCGGGTTCAGGCCGCCCGGGTGCCGGTTTCCAGCGCGGCGAACAGGTCGGCGGAGTTGCGCTCGAAGAGGCGGGTCATGGCGGGGATCCGGGCCAGGTAGAAGCCCTCGTCGCTGCTGAGCCGCGCGGCGACGACGGTGCCGGTGGCCAGCTCGCCGACCGACACGGTGAGCCGCATCGGGAAGCGGTCGCGACCCGGGGCCAGGTAGGCGCCGAAAAGGCGGAACGCCAGCCGCGATCCGAAACGGGCCTGGACGGATCCGTCCTGCCGGGTCAGGTCCCGCCACCCCGCGGCGGCGAGGCTGCGCAGGATCGCGTCCGTCACGCCGTCGGTGGTGCCGCCGGCGACGGTCCAGCTCTGGGTTGTTTCCATGCTCTGTCGGATGGCCGGTGGCCGCGCCGGGTTCGGGCGGGCTCCCCCCCCGGCGGAGGCGGGAACGGGCAGGGCTTATCGTGCCTGGGGAATCATCCAGGTCACGAGGGTGGGACCGGCTTCCTCCCCACGGCTGAAGCCGGGGGTCTCCAGCCTCAAGGAGTAACGATGAACGAGATCGACTGGGCCGGGCTGCGGGCGGCCGCGCGGGACGCGATGCGGCGGGCGTACGCGCCGTACTCGGGGTTCCCGGTGGGGGCGGCGGCGCTGGCCGACGACGGGCGGGTCGTCAGCGGGTGCAACGTGGAGAACGCCTCCTACGGGGTTGGGCTGTGCGCCGAGTGCAGCCTGGTCAGCGACCTGCACGGGCCCGGCAAGCGGAGCGAGCGCCCCCGGCTGGTGGCGCTGGTCGTGGTGGACGGCAACGGCGACCCGCTGATGCCCTGCGGCCGATGCCGGCAACTGCTGTGGGAGCACGGCGGGCCGGACCTGCTGCTGGAGACCGCCCGGGGGGTCGTCCCGATGACCGAGGTGCTACCCGACGCCTTCGGCCCCGACGACCTGGACCGGGTGCGGTTCAGCTCAGGTGCCTGAGCTGCGGCCACAGCGCTGTCCAGGGCATGCGCTGCCCGCGGCAGACCCACACCGACTTGCCCTGTTCCTCGTTGTCGAGGTCGACGCCGTTGTCGATGCGGCCTGCGGCGGTCACGTCCGTCCAGAAGCGGCGCAGACCGGCGTCGCCCTCGGGGCCGATGAAGATCGTGGGGCCGCCGGTGTCGGCGGGCCGCCCGAAGTACCAGTAGCCGTTGTGGCCGCTGTAGGCGCGGGGCAGGCCGAGTTCCGGGCCGTACCGGTCGAGCGCTCCGGCCTCGCCGTAGTTGGACGTCACGATCGTCGCCCGGGCGCGCTCGGCCGCCGGCAGCGCGCGGTGCACCCGGGCGACCTCGGCGGCGAACCGCGGCCAGCCGACGGTCTCGGCGGTGTCCGCGTTGATGACCGGCTGCGGGGTGTCCGCCAGCATCCCCACCGGGTAGACGGGCAGGGTGAGCAGCACGGTGGAGATCCCGGTGAACACGTACGCCGGGACCGTGATCGTCCAGCCTGCCCCGCGCGGGGCGCCGCGGCGCTCGACCTCGACGGCGCCCGCCGCCCACAGCGCCGCCCACAGGCCCGCCAGGTAGTACGGCTTGCCGGCGGTGACCAGGAAGAGAGCGGTCAGCAGCAGGTACCCGTACCCCAGGAAGCGGTAGGGGGCCAGCTCGCGGGAGCGGAACAGCCGCCACAGACCGTAGATCCACAGCCATGAGAGCACCACCCCGGTGAGGAGCAGTTGGAAGGGGATGAACCCGGGTCGCCCGCCGAAATCCCCCTCGGCGGCGATCTGGTCGGCCATCTCCAGTTGCGGCCAGCCGTGCCGCGCCTGCCAGAGCAGCCCTGGGACCGCGGCGGCCCCGGCGATCAAGGCTCCGGCCAGCAGCATCGGGCGGCGCGCGAAGTCCCGCGGCCCGCTGATCACCAGTCCCGCCACGAGCGCGGCGAGCAGGAAGACGGCCAGGTACTTGACGTTCACCGCCACGGCGGCCACGACGCCGATGCCGAGCAGCAGCCGCTGGTCGCGGGTGCGCACCCAGCGGACGGCCAGCCACACCAGGGCGGTGGAGACGAACAGGTCGAGCGTCGCCGTGTAGAAGGCGTGGCCGGTGGCGCTCACGAAGGGGCAGACGGTGTACGCCCCGGCGGTGAGCAACTGGGCGCGGCGGTGCCCGCCCAGCTCGCGCGCGGTCAGGGCGGCGACGACCACACCCGCCGCGGACAGCAGGGCCGCCGGGAGCCGTTGTACGAACAGCGCGTCGCCGAACAGTTCGGTGATCGCCCGGGTGAGCAGCGGGAGCAGTGGGGGCTGGTCGGGGTAACCCCAGTCCAGATTCTGTCCGGCGACCCGGAAGTACAGTTCGTCACGGTGGTAGCCGTACCGGGTGCTGAGGGCCAGCAGCACGACACCCAGCGCGCCGGCCAGGGCCAGCACCGGCCGCCAGGGGATCGAGGGAGGGGAGTGATCTTCGACCGTGGCGGATTCCGCCGTACCGGGGGCAGGCATGCCCGCACCCTACGCTGCCGGCACTCGACGAGTCATGATCGTCTCGGTGACCGGATCGTGCCGGTTTCCCCAGGCCGGGCGGCGGATGGTGCGCCGGTTTCCGGGGCGTCTAGTCTGTGCTGGCGGCACGGCGGGCCGGAACCGCCGGGAGCGAGTGGGGGAACCATGGATGCCATCGACGTCATCCGGACCAAGCGCGACGGCGGCGCGCTGTCGGCCGAGCAGATCGACTGGGTGATCGACGCCTACACCCGGGGCGCCGTGGCCGAGGAGCAGATGTCCGCGCTGGCCATGGCGATCCTGTTGAACGGCATGGAGCGGTCCGAGGTCGCCCGCTGGACCGAGGCGATGATCGCCTCCGGCGAGCGGATGGAGTGGTCCGCGCTGGACCGCCCCACCACCGACAAGCACTCCACCGGCGGGGTCGGCGACAAGATCACGTTGCCGCTGGCGCCGCTGGTCGCGGCCTGCGGCGCCGCCGTCCCGCAACTCTCCGGCCGCGGGCTGGGCCACACCGGCGGCACGCTCGACAAGCTGGAGTCGATCCCCGGCTGGCGGGCCGCGCTGTCGCCCGCCGAGATGCTGGACGTGCTGCGCGGCACCGGGGCGGTGGTCTGCGCCGCGGGCTCCGGGCTGGCCCCCGCCGACCGCAAGCTGTACGCGCTGCGCGACGTCACCGGCACCGTGGAGTCGATCCCGCTGATCGCCTCCTCGATCATGTCGAAGAAGATCGCCGAGGGTACCGGGGCGCTGGTGCTGGACGTGAAGGTCGGCTCCGGCGCCTTCATGAAGACGGTTGAGCGCGCCCGCGAACTCGCCGAGACCATGGTCGCCATCGGCACCGACCACGGGCTGAAGACCGTCGCCCTGCTCACCGCGATGGACCGCCCCCTCGGCCGGGCCGTCGGCAACGCCCTGGAGGTGGCCGAGTCGGTGGAGGTGCTGGCCGGCGGCGGCCCCGCCGACGTGGTGGAACTGACGGTCACCCTGGCCCGCGAGATGCTGTCCGCCGCCGGGATCGCCGGCCCCGACCCGGCGGACGCGCTGCGCGACGGCTCGGCGATGGACGTCTGGCGCCGGATGATCTCCGCCCAGGGCGGCGACCCGGACGCGCCCCTGCCGGCCGCCCCCGAGACCCACGTGGTGACCGCCCCCGCCACCGGCACCCTCACCCGGCTGGACGCCTACGGGGTGGGGGTCGCCGCCTGGCGGCTGGGCGCCGGCCGCGCCCGCAAGGAGGACCCGGTCTCGTTCGGCGCCGGCGTCACCTGCCACGCCGCCCCCGGCGAGCACGTCACCGCCGGGCAGCCCCTGCTCACCCTGCACGCCGACGACCCCGACCGCTTCGACCGGGCCCTGGCCGCCCTGGACGGCGCCGTCGAGATCGACGGCCCGTCCGGACTCCTGCCCCTGGTCATCGACCGCGTCACCTGACCTGGTGCGGTGCCCGGCCCCACCCGCATCGCCGTCTGCCCGGAGCTGTGATCGTGGAGGATCCAAGGTGCCATGGCACCTTGGATCCTCCACGATCACATCCCGGGGGTGTCGTCCCCGCCGGACCGGCGTCGGCGCGCGTTCGCCGCCGCGCTCAAGAGCGGGGTGTACGACCGCGTCACCTGACCGGGGCAGGTGGAACGTCTTCCGTGGAGTGGGTCAGGTTCGGCGGAACCCGCCAGAGATTCGGGGCGTCCTCCTGGGATAACTTCGGAAGATGACCGACAGGCCGACTCTCGAAGACATCCGGCGCGCGCCGAAGGTGCTGCTGCACGACCATCTCGACGGCGGCGTCCGACCCCAGACCGTGGTCGACCTCGCCCGCGCGGGCGGCTACCGGAACCTGCCCGCCGAGGACGCCGAGGAACTGCGCGCGTGGTTCACCTCGGCGGCCGACTCGGGGTCGCTGGAACGGTACCTGGAGACGTTCAGCCACACCGTCGGGGTGATGCAGTCCGAGGACGCGCTGCGCCGGGTGGCGTACGAGTGCGCCGAGGACCTGGCCGCCGACGGCGTCGTCTACGCCGAGGTGCGCTTCGCCCCCGAGCTACACACCCAGACCGGGCTGCCCCTGGAGAAGATCGTCGAGGCGGTCGTCACCGGGTTCGCCGAGGGGGGCCGCGAGCACGGCATCCGGGTCGGGACGCTGGTCACCGCGATGCGGCACCAGGCGCGCAGCATGGAGATCGCCGAGCTGGCGGTGCGTTACCGCGACGCCGGGGTGGTGGGGTTCGACATCGCCGGGGCCGAGGCCGGCTACCCGCCCACCCGGCACCTGGACGCCTTCGAGTACCTCCAGCGGGAGAACGCCCACTTCACCATCCACGCGGGGGAGGGGTTCGGGCTGCCGTCCATCTGGCAGGCCATCCAGTGGTGCGGGGCCGACCGGCTCGGCCACGGGGTGCGCATCGTCGACGACATCACCGACCGCGACACCGACCGGCCGCAGCTGGGCCGGCTGGCCGCGTACGTGCGCGACAAGCGCATCCCGCTGGAGATGTGCCCGACCTCCAACCTCCAGACGGGGGCGGCCAGGTCGATCGCCGAGCACCCGATCGGGCTGCTGCGCAGCCTCTACTTCCGGGTCACGGTCAACACCGACAACCGGCTGATGAGCGGCACCACCCTGTCGGAGGAGTTCGCCAAGCTGGTCGGCGCGTTCGACTACGACTGGGACGACCTGCGCTGGTTCACCGTCAATGCGATGAAGTCGGCGTTCATCGGGTTCGACGAGCGCCTCGAACTCATCAATGGCGTCATCAAGCCCGGCTTCGACCGGCTCAAGTGGCACGGCGACCGCCCGCTCGCATGACCGGACCGGAGATGGTGCTGCGCTCCACCGGGGCGCGGGTGGCCGCCTGGGTGTGGCTGGTGTTCGCCGCGCTCAACCTGCTGGACGTGGCGCTGCGCGGCCGCGACGCCGCGGCGGCGGTGGCGGCCGCGGCGCTGCTGCTCGGCTGCGGGATCGCCTACGTGCTGGGCCTGCGCCCCCGGATCGAGGCCGGCGAGCACGGCCTGCGGCTACGCAACCCGCTGCGCGACATCGACGCGCCCTGGCCCGCGGTGCGGAAGATCGAGGCCACCCACGCGGTGGTCCTGCACTACACCGGCGCGGACGGGGCCGAGCGCACCGCCCGCGCCTGGGTGCTGCAGACCTCCCCCCGCGCGGCGGCCCGGCAGAAACGCCACACCCGGGACGCCGCCCTGAAGGACCGCACCCCCACCACCTACGCCGTCGAGCAACTGAACGAAGTGGCCGCCCGGCACCGCGGCGGCCCGGAGCCGGGCGCCGGGACGGGCACCGCCCGCTGGTCACGCTCGGCCGTCGCCGCGCTGGCCGTCCCCGCCGCGCTCCTCGCGGTGGCGGTGGCCTTCGCCGTCGGCTAGTAGGCCGACTCCTGCATCAGGCGGCGGGACGCCTCGGTGATGCTGCCCGACAGCGACGGGTAGACCGCGAAGGTGTGCGCCACCTGGTCGACGGTGAGGTGCTGCTGCACCGCCACCGAGACGCCCAGGATCAGCTCGCTGGCCCGCGGCGCCACGATGACCGCGCCCAGCACGATGCTGGTGGACTGCCGGCAGAACAGCTTGACGAAACCGTCCTCGAAACCCTGCATCTTGGCCCGCGGGTTGGTGGCCAGCGGCAGCACGACCTCGCGGGCGTTGACCTCGCCGGAGTCGACCATCGCCTGGGTCACCCCGACCGTGGCGACCTCAGGGTCGGTGAAGATGTTCGCCGCCACCCAGCCCATCTTGAGCGGCTGGACGGCCTCGCCCAGCGCGTGCCACATGGCGATCCGGCCCTGCATGGCCGCGACCGAGGCGAGCATCAGCACCCCGGTGCAGTCACCCGCCGCGTAGATGTGCGGGGCGGACGTCCGGGACACCTTGTCGACGGTGATGAACCCCCGCGAGTCGAGCCGCACACCCACCTCCGGGAGCCCGATGCCGCGGGTGTTCGGCACCATGCCGACCGTCATCAGGCAGTGCGAGCCCTCGACCTTGCGGCCGTCGTCCAGGGTCACGATCACGCCGTCGCCGGACCGCTCCACCCCGGCCGCCCGCGACCGCGACAGGACGTTCATGCCGCGCCGGCGGAAGACCTCCTCCAGCACGCCGGCCGCATCGGCGTCCTCGGATGGCAGGATGCGGTCGCGCGAAGAGACCAACGTCACCTTCGAACCCAGCGACAGGTAGGCGGAGGCCAGCTCGGCGCCGGTCACCCCCGAACCGACCACGATCAGTTCCTCGGGCAGTTCGGGCAGGTCGTAGAGCTGCCGCCAGCTCAGGATGCGCTCGCCGTCCGGCTCGGCGCCCGGCAGCACCCGGGGGGTGGCGCCGGTCGCGATGAGCACCACGTCGGCGCGCAGCCGCTCGTCGCCCACCGCGATGATCTGGGGATCGACGAAACGGGCCTCGCCGCGGACGATCCGCACGTCCTCGTAGGCCAGTCGCTCGGCGACGTCGAACGACTGGGCGCGGGCGAGATCCTTCACCCGCTTGTTGACCATGCCGAGGTCGACTTCGAGCCCGCCGACGATGCCGTCGGGACCACCGGAGAACCGCAACCCCAGCGTGTCGGACTCCTGCATGATGCCCCGCCGCGTCGAGGTGGCGATCAGCGTCTTGGACGGCACGCAGTCGGTCAGCACGCACGCCCCGCCCGGACCGTCTCGCTCCACCACGGTCACGTCGGCGCCGAGCTGCGCCGCGACGAGGGCGGCCTCGTAGCCGCCGGGGCCTCCTCCGATGATCACAATGCGGGTCACGTTCCCATTGTTTCGTACATCCCGGGATGATCTGACCTGCCATCCGGTGGCCAGTCCGCCCGCGGAAGGCCGTACGCTTGGCGACCGTGGCTCTGTACGCGGCGTACGCCTCCAACATGGACCCCGAGCAGATGGCCCAGCGGGCCCCGCACTCCCCGCTGCGCGGCACCGGGTGGCTGCCCGGCTGGCGGCTGACGTTCGGCGGCGAGG
The DNA here is from genome assembly GCF_003289645.1 of Actinomadura craniellae. Taxonomy (GTDB): domain Bacteria; phylum Actinomycetota; class Actinomycetes; order Streptosporangiales; family Streptosporangiaceae; genus Actinomadura_D; species Actinomadura_D craniellae. Next base: position 165,800 of record NZ_QLYX01000003.1, read on the forward strand.
CCGCCGGCAAGGACGGCGCGCTGGCCACGGTCGTCGAGGCCGCCGACCACCACGTGTTCGTCGTCCTGTACGACGTGCCCGAGTGGGACGAGCAGGAACTCGACGCCTGGGAGGGCGCGGCCCTCGGCGTCTACCGCAAGATCCGCATCCGGGTGGAGACCCTGGACGGGGACGAGCTGTGCTGGCTGTACGTGCTCGACGACTACGAGGGCGGGCTTCCGTCGGCCCGCTACCTGGGCATCCTCGCCGACGCCGCGGAAGCGGCAGGCGCCCCGGACGACTACGTCAAGGACCTGAGAAGCCGGCCCTGTTAGCTTGGCTCGCTTCGCTCGCTTGTCGCGGCGCCTTCGGCGCGCCGTCTTCCCTCGTCGCGGTGAAGATCGTTCGTTCCTCACGATCTTCACCGCTCCTCAGTCCAGACGGCGCGGGCGCCGCTCCCGGACCGCCTCGCTTCGCATCGGCTGCTCTCTCGTCCGTTCCTTGTCGCGTGATCCTTCAGCATCCAGAGCGCTATAGCGCCTCGAAAGCTGAAGGATCATCGCTGCACACACTCACAGATCCTTCAGCATCCGGTGCGTCAGGGCGCCTCGAAAGCTGAAGGATCAGTGCCAAGAGGTGGATGTGCGCTGATCCTTCAGGATCCGGGGCGCTATGGCACCGGAAGCTGAAGGATCAGGTTCGCTTCGCTTCTGGTGGTGTTTCTCGATGTGGTCGGTGGCCGGGTGTACCCGACCGGGGCGGGCATGGGATGTCGGGTCCGGGGTGGGTGGTGCTTCCTAGCGTGAGTGGGCGTAAGGGAAGGAGGCCGGGGTGCTGGATCGGCTGAACCAGGCCATGGAGCACATCGAGCGGAACCTCGATCAGCGGATCGAGATGGCTGAGCTTGCGCGGATCGCGGTCACGTCGGAGTACCACTTTCGGCGGCTGTTCTCCGCGCTGGCCGGGATGCCGCTGTCGGAGTACGTCCGGCGCAGGCGGCTCACCGTTGCGGGCGCCCGGGTGCTCGCGGGGGAGGAGACGCTGCTCGATATCGCGGTGCGCTACGGCTATGGCTCGGGCGAGGCGTTCGCGCGGGCGTTTCGCGCCATGCACGGCATCGGGCCGGGGGAGGCCCGGCGGACCGGTGCGGTGCTGCGATCCCAGCCCCGGATGTCCTTCCGTCTCATCGTCGAAGGGAGTACGAGCATGCGGTATCGGGTGGTAGAGAAGGACGGGTTCCGGCTGGTGGGCAAGAGAGCCCGGGTCACCGTCGTCCACGAGGGGATGAACCCCGCGATCGCCGCGTTCATCCGGAGCATCGATCCGGAGACCGTGCGGCGCATCGAGGAGCTGTCGGACCAGGAGCCGGGCGGGATCGTCAACGCCAGCGCGGGACTGGGCGAGGACCGCCGGGAGGGCGCTGAGCTGGACTATTACCACGCGGTGGTGTCCGGCGCCGATGTGCCGGAGGACATGGACGCGCTCGACGTCCCGTCGGGGACGTGGGCGGTGTTCGAGAGCTCGGGGGCGTTCCCGCAGGCGCTCCAGTACCTGTGGCGGGACGTGTTCACCCAGTGGTTCCCGTCCAACCCGTACCGGAGCAGGCCAGGGCCGGAGATCTCGCGCGTCCGGCTGTCGGAGGACGGCGCCGAGGCGGACGCCGAGCTGTGGATCCCGGTGGAGCGGGTCTGAACGGGCGGCGGCGGGTCTCCGGCCCGCCGCCGCGTCACCGCCGTAGCGGGTCCAGGGCCTGGGTTGGTCGCCGGCCTCCCATGTGGGTGTTCGGCGGCCAGGACGTTATCGGCGTAGCGAGTTCAGGGCCTGGGTCAGGGCCAGTTCCAGGTAGGTCATGGAGTCGGTGGCCTGGAGGAGGGTGGCGCCGCCGACGATCGCGGTCATGATGGTCGCGGCGGTCTGGTCAGGGTCGGTGGCCGGGTCGATCTCGCCCGAGTCGCTGAGTGCCCGCACGCCGGTGGCGAGGTGGGCCTGCCAGCGTTCGTTCATCCGGATGACGATCTTCTGGGCCGCGGCCGGGTCGGCCTGGCTCAGGTGGGCGGTGAGGGCGGACAGCGGGCAGCCCGCGCGCTGCTCGTCGTAGATCTTGATGATCCGTTCGCGCCAGGCCTGCCACTTGCGCCAGTCGGTCAGGTCGCCGAGCAGGGGCTGCTGGTCGGCGAGGACCTGCTCGGCCTCGTGCTCGGCGACAGCGAGGAGCAGTTCGGACCGCCCGCCGGGGAAGTAGTGGAAGAGCTGGCTCTTGCTGGTGGCGGTTGCGGCGCGGATGTCGTCCAGGCTGACCTGCGCGACACCCCGCTCGCGGAACAGGGCCGCCGCACCGGTGACGATCCGTCGCCGGGTGGCGGCACCGCGGGAGGTGAGCACCATGCGGCGGTCTCCTTGTGGTCGGCCGGGGAGTCCACGGTAACGGAACTGGACTTGACAGTCCAATTTTGCTGATGCAGATTGGACTTACTGGTCCAGTCTTGGTCGGACGGCAGTGCGCCCCAGGAACTGGACCGAGCAGTCCATATTTTGCGAAACGGGGACACCACCATGGGCACTCGCCTCCAGCACAAGACCGCCCTGGTCACCGGGGCCACCAGCAACATCGGGCGCGCGATCGCCGAGGCCCTCGCGGCCGAGGGCGCCCACGTCGTCGTGTCGGGCCGCAACAGCGAACGCGGGCAGCGGGTCGTCGACGGCATCCGCGCCGCGGGCGGGCGCGCCGACTTCGTCGCCGCCGACCTCGACGGCAGCCCGGAAGCGTCCCGCGCCCTCGCCGCCGAGGCGACCCGGGTGCTCGGCGGGCGCATCGACGTCCTGGTCAACAACGCCGGCATCTACCCCGGCTCGACCACGCCGACCCTCGACGAGAAGACCTTCGACCAGATCTACGCGGTCAACGTCAAGGCGCCGTTCTTCCTGACCGCCGCGGTCGCCCCGGCCATGGCCGAGGCCGGCGGCGGCGCGATCATCAACCTCGGCTCGTGGGTCGCCCGCCTGGGCCTCCCCGTCGGGGCCGCGTACGCCTCGACCAAGGGCGCGCTGGAGACCCTCACCCGGGCCTGGGCCGCCGAGTTCGGACCCGCCGGTGTCCGCGTCAACGCGATCTCCCCCGGGGTGGTGCGCACCATCGACCCCGACGAGACCGAACCGCGCCCGGGCGACAACATGATGGCGGGCACCCCGGCGGGCCACGTCGGCCCTCCGGCGGCCATCGGCCACGCGGCGGTCTACCTCGCCTCCGACGAGGCGTCCTTCGTCCACGGCACCGTGGTGGACGTCGACGGCGGCCGCACGGGCGCGGCGGTCTTCTTCCCCTGAGGCCGGGGCCGGGCGGGGCGGGCCTGACCCCGGCCCGCCCGCTCCAGGGGCGGCTAAAGCGTGTTTCGAAGTGGGCCGAGTGCCGATGACCCTGGCTCGCTCGCGCAGGACCCGGCCACCTGGCACCAGCGCCTACGCCGGTGATCGTTGAGGATGGGTGGGGTCCCAGCCCCACCCATCCTCAACGATCACGCGAGCAAGGGCCGGAGGCGGGCGCTGGTGGTACCGCCGGGGGCGGTCGGCCGCACTTGGGGACAGGCCTTAGGGCGTTCGGCCTGAGTGCGGGCCGGTTCTCCTGTCACATCCGCCAGGTCGCAGGGAAGGGGCCGGGTCACGATGCCGGCAGGGTAAGTGGACTAGACTTAGCTAGGCTAATCTGGTTCGGAGGGGCGGGCATGGGCGCGGTCGAGCAGTACAACATCCACGAGGCCAAGACGCAGCTGTCGCGCATCATCGAGCGCGTCGAGCAGGGCGACGAGATCGTCATCAGCCGGGCGGGCAAGCCGGTGGCGAAGGTGGTCCCGCTGACCACGCACGTGGAGCGCGCCGGCCGGGGCTCGCTCAAGGGCGTGCTGGTCTGCTCCGACGACTGGGATTCGCCGGAGACCAACGCCGCCATCGCCGACGACTTCGGGATCGGCGGATGAGGCTGCTGCTGGACACCCATGTCGTCCTGTGGTGGCTGGCGGACGACCCTCGCCTGTCCGACTCGACCAAGGACCTGATCGACACGGAGGTCGACGTCTTCACCAGCGCCGCCACCCTGTGGGAGATCACCATCAAGCAGACACTCGGCAAGCTCGGGCCCGCGGACCTGCCCGAGCGGGTGCTGGGCAGCGAACTGCGGGAACTTCCGATCACCTCCCGGCACGCCCTGCGGGCGGGGCGGCTCCCGCCGTTGCACCGCGACCCCTTCGACCGGGTCCTCGTCGCGCAGGCCCAGTGCGAAGGGCTCACCCTGGTCACCCAGGATCCGCAGATCCAGAAGTACGACGTGCAGCTGCTGACGAAGTGACCGCCCCGGTCACCTGGTGGCGGCCAGGACCTGGACGGCATCCTGGACAGTCAGGCGATGGCCGCCCCGGTCACCTGGTGGCGGCGAGGTGGGCGGTGAGGGAGGCGACCGGGACCTGGGCCTGGTCGCCCGTGTCCATGTTCCGGACGGTGGCGGTGCCCGCCGCCCGGTCCTGCGGGCCGTAGATCACGGTGTGCCGGGCGTGGCGGTCGGCGGCCCACTTGAGCTGCTTGGCGAGCTTGCGGCTGGTGGCCAGGTAGACCTCCGTGCGCAGGCCGGCGGCGCGCAGGTCGCGGGCGAGGCGGGTCAGTTCGGGCAGGGTCTCGTCGCCGAGGACGGTCAGCGCCACGTCCAGCCGGGGCTGCTCCAGGGCGGCGGCGTCCAGCAGGCCGATGATGCGCTCGACGCCCAGGGAGCCGCCGCAGGCGGGGGCGTCGGGGCCGCCCAGGGCGGCGATCAGGCCGTCGTAGCGGCCGCCGCTGGCGATCGAGCCGGGCATCCCCTCGGCGACCACCTCGAAGATGACGCCGGTGTAGTAGTCCAGGCCGCGGACCAGGCTGGGGGTGAACGCGATCCGTTCCGGCCCGACGCCGGGGCCGGCCAGTTCCAGCAGGCGGTCGATCTCGGCCAGGCCGGCGCCGCCCTGCTCGCTGTCCTTGAGCGCGATGCGCATCCGCTCGGCCGCGTCGCCGGCGGTCAGGTCGCCGGTCAGCGCCGCCGCGATCGGGACCGGCAGCCCGCGGCCGTCGACCAGTTCGCGGGCCACCACGTCGGGGGGCAACTTGTCGAGCTTGTCGAGGGTGGTCAGCACTCCGCCGCCGAGGGAGTCCGGCACCCCGTACGCCTCCAGCAGGCCGGTCAGGGCCTTGCGGGAGTTGACCAGCATGCGGAAGTCGCGGACGCCCACCGCGTCCAGGCAGTCGGCCAGCGCGCACACCACCTCGGCGTCGGCCAGCGGGGACGCCGAGCCGACCACGTCGATGTCGCACTGGGTGAACTCGCGGAACCGGCCCTTGCCCGGCCGGTCGGCCCGCCACACCGGGCCCATCGCGTACCGCTTGTAGGGGGCGGGCAGTTGCGAGCCGTAGGCGGCCACGACCCGGGCCAGCGGCACCGTCATGTCGTAGCGCAGCGCCAGGTCGGCCTCGCCGGTGGCCTCGTGCTCGCCCCGGCGCAGGATCTTGAAGATCAGCTTGTCGCCCTCGTCGCCGTACTTGCCGGTCAGCGTCTCCAGCCGCTCGAACGCCGGGGTCTGCAGTGGCTCGAACCCGTAGCGCTCGAACACCGCGCGGATCGTCGCGAACACGTGCTCGCGCGTCCGCAGCGCGGGCGCGAGGAAGTCGCGTGTACCTGACGGCGGGTCGAACTGCTGGGACGCCATGCGGGAAACTCCTACGAAGGGTCACGTTCGGTGTCGGTGCGTGAATGCGCGTACACCGATCGTAGCGGCACCGCCGGGGTGCGGGTCGCGGGCGGGCCACGGCGCAGCCGCTGGGCGGGGGCCTCGATCAGGCGGTGGCTCGCCGCGGCGACGGCGACCGTGAGCAGCGCGCAGACCGGGAAGTCGAGCCACAGGTTCCCCTCGAAGGGGCGGCGGCCCATCAGGTCGAACCACAGGTAGATGACGACGAACTGCCAGAGGAAGACGCTGTAGGAGATCTTCCCCAGGTAGCGCATCACCCGGTTGGCCAGGACGGCGCTGATCACGGGATGGTCGGCGGGGGCCAGCGCCACCGGCGCCAGCAGGAACAGCGCGACCAGCCCGTACAGGACGATGTGGAACTGGCCGGTCCAGGGGTCGTCCTCGACCAGCCGGAAACCGCCGGTCAGCGGGGTGGAGGCGGCGCAGTAGAGCAGTGCCGCGGCCGTCCAGCACATCCCCCAGGACGCCGCGACCGTGTGGCAGAACCGGCGGGCCGGGCCGTCCTCCCGGGGTTCCGCGCACGCCCAGACCGAGACGACCGCCAGCGCCATGCCGACCGTGAACCAGCCCAGGTAGTGCGGCAGCCACATGCTGAGCAGCTGCGTGTCGGCGAAGGAGTACATGGCCACGGTGTACGCCGCGCTGAACGCGAAGCACGCCGCCAGCCCGGCCAGCAGCCGCCGGGCCAGCCGGGCGGCGGTGCGGACGCCCCGCCGCGCCCACCACCCTAGCCCGGCGGCCAGCACCGGCAGCACCGCGTAGAAGGCGGCTTCGACGGTGAGGCTCCAGATCTGCCCCATGCCCTTGGGCCCCAGGTAGCCCAGTTCCGCGTGCCACCAGGGGGACGGGTCGTAGGCGTGGGTCATGGTCAGCAGCATCGCCCACCCGGCGGGGTCGCCGAGGTGGTCGCGGCCGTACAGCAGCATGCACACCACGACCAGCGCCCAGTACGCGGGCAGCAGCCGCAGCGCCCGCTTCCACAGGTAGTTCCGGGTCCGGGGCGGCTCGCCCAGGCCGAAGGCCGCCACCGCCCAGGGCCGGTAGAGCAGCAGCCCGGACAGCGCGAAGAAGATCGGCACCCCTATTTCGCCGCCGGACAGCAGGTTCGAGAGGGCGCCCTCCCCGGCGAGGTCGCCGGTGCTCGCGGCCACGTGGAACAGCAGCACGGCCAGCGCCGCCACCGCGCGTACCCCGTCGAGCGCGGGCCGGTGGCCGGTGATCCGGCCGTCCTCGGGTGGGGGCGGTGCGGTCACGGCTGGCCTCGGGCGGCGGCGGGGACGGGGGCGCGCCCAGGCTAACCGCGGTCACCGCCCGTGGAACGGCCGCGCCGGAACGGCTGGGTACGAAGCCAACCGGCCCCGGCGCGCGCTGGGAGCGGGCCCAGCCGGATCCGGCGGGCGGGCTCCTCGATCAGGTGGAAGCTGAGGGCGGCCACGGCGACGGTGAGCGCGGCGCAGACGGGGAGGTCGATCAGGAACGTGCCCGTGAACGGCGGCCGGCCCAGCAGGCCGAGCCAGCCGTAGATGACGACGAACTGCCAGAGGAAGACGCTGTAGGAGATCTTGCCGAGGTAGCTCATCACCCGGTTGCCCATGATGCGGGTGATCCCCGGGTGCCCCGCGGGGGCCAGCGCCGGTGGGGCGATCAGGAACAGCGCGACCAGCCCGTACAGCACCAGGTGCAGCTGTGTCGTCCAGGGGTCGACGGTGACCAGCCGGGAGTCCCCGGTGAGCGGGGTGGCGGAGACGCAGTAGAGCAGTACGGCGGCCGTCCAGCACATCCCCCAGGACTCCGCGACGGTGCGGCACAGCCGGCGGACCGGCCCGGGGTCGGCGTGCGCCCAGACCGAGACGACCGCCAGCGCCATGCCGATCGCGAACCAGATGAGGTAGCGGGGCAGCCACAGCCCCGTCCAGGCGGGGTTGCCGCTGAGGTACACGGAGAAGAACGTGTAGCCCACGGACACCGCCGCGCACCCGGCCAGCCCCCACAGCAGCCGCCGGGCCCGGTCGCCGACATCGGTGCCGCGCCGCGCCCACCGCGCCAGCAGGGCGGCCAGCGGCGGCAGCGCGACGTAGAAGGCGGCCTCGACGGTGAGGCTCCAGATCTGCCCCATGCCCTTGGGACCCAGGTAGTCGTTCCACCACGGGTTCGGGTCGTAGCTGTAGGTCAGGGTGAGCAGCTCGAACCAGCCGAGGACATCGCCGAGGTGGTCGCGGCCGTACAGCAGCATGCACGCCACGACCAGCGCCCAGTACGCGGGCAGCAGCCGCAGCGCCCGTTTCCACAGGTAGTTCCGGGTGCCGGGGGGCGGGCGCAGGCCGAGCGCGGCGGCCGCCCACGGCCGGTAGAGCAGCAGCCCCGACAGCGCGAAGAAGATCGGCACTCCGATCTCGCCCCGGGAGAGCAGCCAGGACGACGCGCCGTCCTTGGCGGTCAACATGCCGATGCTCGCGGCCACGTGGAACACCAGCACGGCCAGCGCCGCCACCGCGCGCACGCCGTCGAGCGCGGGCTGGTGCCCGGAGATCGCCGGAAGCCGGTCGTCGGTGCGCGGGGGCGAAACGGTCACAGGGGCCTCGGAATGCCGAAGAGGATCACCGAGGGTACCGGAGACTGTGCCGCTTTCACAGCCTCCGGGGCTCGCCGGAGGGCACCCGCCCAGCGGCGCGGGAGCCGGCGAGGAGCCCGGCGCCCTCGACGGCCTTGAGGGCCAGCAGCCCGGCGATGCGCGGGGGCGGGCCGAGCCGCAGCAGCCGGCGCAGCGACCGCGAGCGGCCGAACGAGCGGGCCCACGGCCGGGACCGGTAGGCCGGCAGCCAGCGGCCGTAGTAGCGCCGCTTGGCGAAGGCCGAGCGCAGCGTGATGCGCCCCTCGTCGTGCTCGACCACGGACGCGACCCGGCCGATCCCGTAGCCGGTGGCGGCCACCCGGTCGGCCAGGTCCCAGTCCTCGAACGCCGTCAGGTCCTCGGCGTACCCGCCGGTCTTCTCCAGCGCGACCCGCCGGAAGATCCGCGCCGCCTCCACCCGGGGGTCACCCAGGTAGGACCGCTTCTCCATGGCGCGGCAGGCGGCCAGGAAACCCTCCCCGAAGGAGAGCTCGGGGATTACCAGCCCGCCCAGGGACGGGTCCGCGGCGAACAGCGCGACCGCCTCCGCCACGATCTCCGGGGCGAGGACCATGTCGGAGTCGACGAAGGCCACCACCTCGCCGGTCCCGGTGCGCCAGCCCTGGTTGCGCTGGGCGCTGCGCTCGGGCCCGTGGTCGAGGACGGCGTCCGCGTGCCGGGCGGAGATCCGCGGGGTCGCGTCGGTGGAGCCGTTGTCGACGACGATCAGTTCCACCGGATGGGTCTGCGCCCGGACGGAGGCCAGGCACCGGTCGAGGGTGCGCGCGGAGTCACGCGTCGGCACCACCACGGTCACCCGGGTCGTCATCGTCGGCGTAACCTCCCGGAGCGTGATCGGTGTCGCCACACCTTAGGGCACCGGCCCGCCGGAGGACATCCGCCGTCTCACGCGCCGACGAGGGGGCGGTGCGGCTCGGCGGGAACGGCCGTCCGCGGCAGGAACCGGGCCAGCGCGGCGGCCAGCAGGAAGGCGGCGGCGCTGTAGCCGAGGGCGCGGGGCAGGGCGGACCCGGCCGGCCCGCCGAAGTAGACCACCCCGGCCAGGGCCACACCGATCGCGCCGCCGAGCTGGGTCACCGAGTTCAGCACCCCGGAGGCCGCGCCCGCGCTGTCGGCCCGCACCTCGCCGAGGACGGTCTGCGACAGCATCGGCAGGGTCAGCCCGAGCCCCAGCCCGCTCAGCGCCAGGCACGGCACCACCGACCAGGGGGTGAGGTCCGCGCCGGAGCGGGCGGTCACCGCGCTCAGCCAGGCCGCGCCCAGCGCGGCCAGCGCGGTGCCGAGCCCGACCAGCAGGCGGCCCCGGCGGTGCCCGTACCGGTGGGTGAGCTGCGCGGTGCACGCGGTGCCGGCCGGCCAGGCCAGGCACACGAACGCGACCAGCAGCGGCGACCAGTCCAGCCCGAACTGCAACCCCCAGGTGAGCGTGATGAAGAGGGCGCCGATCCCGGAGAACAGCACCAGGTTCAGCGCCAGCCCGGCACTGAAGGAGCGCCGCCGGAACAGGCCGGTGGGGATCAGCGCGTCGTCCCCCCGGCGCATCTCGTACCGGGCGAAGGCGGCCAGCAGGGGGACGGCGCAGCCCAGCATGGCCAGCGACCAGCCGGGCCAGCCCAGCTCCCGCCCCTGGACCAGCGGGAAGGCCAGCAGCAGGACGACCCCGCTGATCAGGGCGACCCCGCCGAGGTCGAGCCGGGGCGGGGGGTCGGCCCGGGAGTCGTCCATCCAGCGCGCGGCACCGGCCAGGGCGAGCAGCCCGATCGGGATGTTGATGTAGAAGATGGAGCGCCAGCCGCCGTGCGTCGTCAGCAGCCCGCCCAGCACCGGCCCGCTCACCTGGGCCACGCCGAGCAGCACCCCGTAGAGGCTGAACGCGGCGGCGCGCTCCCGTCCGGGTGCGAACTGGACGGTGATCACCGAGATCGCCTGGGGGACCATCACCCCGGCGAAGGCGCCCTGCAGGATCCGGGCGGCGACGAGCGTGCCGGGCGACCAGGCGGCGCCGGCCAGCGCGGAGGCCAGGGTGAAGCCGGCGACCCCGGCGAGGAACACCCGGCGGCGGCCCGCGATGTCGCCCAGCCGGCCGCCGGTGACCAGCAGCAGCGCGTATGCCAGCGCGTAGCCCGCCACCGCCCACTGCCCGGCGGCGTATCCGGCTCCCAGGTCGCGCTGGATCGCGGGTAGCGCGACGTTGACGATCGTGACGTCGATCAGGTCCATGAACGTCGCGACGAGGACCACGGAAAGGGCGAGCCAACGGCGGCCGGCCAGTGCTTTCACCGCGACCTCCGTTATTGGACAGAGGGTTTTTAGGGTTCGATAGGGTTGCGGGCGCAATGGGGTGGGATGCCCTGGAAGCCGTCAATATACGGCAGCCCCCGGAGGTTGGACATGCGGCGATCGATCGGCCTGGTCCTGGTGGGGGCGGGGGGCTTCCTGCTCGCGCTGGCGCCCATGTTGCGGTTCTACGTGGCCGAACGGGTGGCGATCGCCCCGCTGAACCAGTACCAGACGACCAGGCTGGAAGACCGCAGCGCCACCTACTTCGACCTGGCCACCTTCAAGACGGTGCAGAACGCCACGGTGACCGCCATCAACACCCTCCGCGGGGACGTGCGGGCGGGCAACGAGCGGGTCGCGGTCTGGGACTCCTCCACCGAGATCTTCGACAAGCAGCGCAACAAGCGGATCCAGATCCAGGGGTACCGGGTCGCCTTCGACCGGCGGACCTCGGCGCTGGTCAACTGCTGCGGCAGCAACGTCGGCGGCGACACCAGCGTGCAGATGTCGGGGTACGCCCTGCTCTTCCCGCTGGCCAACGTGCAGAAGCGCGACTACACGTTCTTCGACATGACGACCAAGCGGCCCCTGCCGATGCGGTACGACGGCGTCGACAAGGTGCAGGGGATGACCACCTACCGCTTCGTCCAGGTGGTGCCCTACACCCGGACTGAGGGCGTGGAGTACCAGGTGCCGGGCGAGTTGCTGGGGCTGGGCCGGCGCAGCGGCAGCCACCGGGTGGACCGGTACGCGGGCGCCACGGTCACCGTCTGGGTGGACCCGCGCACCGGGATCCCGGTCAAGCACTGGCAGAGCATCCTCACCACGGTCCAGACGCCGGACGGGAAGGGGAAGCTGACTGTCGCCGCGGCGGATCTGGTCACCGTGGACGCCGACCAGAAGCGGAACGTGGCCTACTCCGAGGACCGGGCCACGCAGTTGCGGCTGCTCAACTCCACCGTCCCGACGGCGTCGGTGGGGGTGGGCGTGGTGATGCTGGCCGGCGGTTCCATCGTGGCGGCGCTCACCGGCCGGACGCGCACCCGGCCGGGCCGCGACCGCCACGGGCGGTACGGAAGCACCTCCGACGGACCCCGGAGCACGATCGTCCGCTGATACGCGTTCCATCGGGATCGGCTCGACTGAAGGGCTTTTCAAAGCGCTAAGTAGAACCTGTTGCAGTTTCTTGGGGCGGCGCCTAGAGTTCAAGCCGTGCGGACACGAGTAACCGAACTCTTCGGCATCGAGTACCCGATCTTCGCGTTCAGTCACTGCCGCGACGTGGTCGCCGCGGTGAGCCGCGCCGGCGGCATGGGCGTCCTCGGCGCCCTGTACTTCACCCCCGAGGAACTCGAGCTCGAGCTCAAGTGGATCGACGAGCACGTCGGCGGCAAGCCGTACGGCGTCGACGTCGTGATGCCGGCCAAGTACGAGGGCGCCGACCTCGGCGACGCCGAGGAGCTGCTGGGCCGGCTCCAGGGCATGATCCCCGAGCGGAACCGGGAGTTCCTCGAGGAACTGCTGGCCGAGCACGGCGTCGAGCCGTCCACCGAGAGCGCCGGCCGCGCCCTGCTCGGCTGGACCGACGCCACCGCCCGGCCCCAGGTGGAGGTGGCGCTCAAGCACCCGATCGCGCTGTTGGCCAACGCGCTCGGTCCGCCCCCGGCGGACGTGGTCGAGGAGGCCCACCAGCACGGCGTGAAGGTGGCGGGGCTGGCGAGCAACGCCCGGCACGCCCGCAAGCAGGTCGAGGTCGGCGTCGACATCATCGTCGCGCAGGGCACCGAGGCCGGCGGGCACACCGGCGACGTCTCCACCATGGTGCTGATCCCCGAGGTGGTGGACGCGGTCGGCGCGGACACCATGGTCCTCGCCGCCGGCGGGATCGGCCGGGGCCGCCAGATGGCCGCCGGCATGGCGCTCGGCGCCGACGGCGTGTGGACCGGCTCGATCTGGCTGACCGTGGACGAGGCCGACACCCAGGAGAACACCCGCGCCAAGCTGCTGGAGGCCACCTCGCGCGACACCGTCCGGTCGCGGTCGTGGACGGGCAAGCCCGCCCGGCTGCTGCGGACCGCCTGGACCGACGCCTGGGAGAGCGAGCGGTCACCCGGCTACCTGCCGATGCCCATGCAGTTCATGCTCATCTCGGACGCGCTGCGCCGGATCGGCCGCTCCGGGGACGGCGAACTGGTCACCTTCCCGGTCGGGCAGATCGTCGGCTCGATGAACCAGGTCAAGCCCGCCGCCCAGGTCGTCTACGACCTGATCGAGGAGTACGTCGAGTCCCTCGAACGCCTCAACGCCATCACCGAGGGCTGACCCCGCCGGACGGCCGGGCTCTCCTCCGGCCCGGCCGTCCGGGGGTCGCTCCGCCGCGAAGCCCGCGTCGCGCTGCCGCGCCCGCCAGCGGAACAAATCCTGTTATTTCGGGATATTACTAACGCTGTTGATAACGGTAAGGCCATCTGTCCGGGATATCGGCCCGCCGGATGTGGGGCGCATTTACCGTTACCGGGTGCCATCGACCGAACACGAAGCCGTCGTACGGCTGTTCCACGAAAGCCCGGCCCTGGCGGCCGGGCTGCTCCAGGACGCGCTGCACGTACCGCTGCCCGACTACGACTACGTCGGCCTGGAGTCCGGCGACCTCACCGAGACCACGCCCAGCGAACTCCGCGCCGACTCCGTCATCGTCTTCCAGCGCAAACGCCCCGACGCCGACCCCGAACCGGTGCTCGCCGTCGTCGTGGAGGTCCAGCGCGCCCGCGACCCCGGCAAGCACTGGACCTGGCCGATGTACCTGGTCGCCCTGCGCACCCGGATGCGCTGCCCCGCGGTCCTGCTGGTCGTCTGCCCCGAGGCCGCGATCGCGCGCTGGAGCGCCCGCCCGATCGACCTGGGCCACCCCAACCTGACCCTGGTCCCCCTCGTCGCCGGCCCCACCGAGGTCCCCGAGATCACGGACGTCCGGGAGGCGGCCCAGGACCTCGAACTCGCCGTGCTCTCGATGATCACCCATGCCGAGGCCCCCGGCGCCGCCGACATCGCGAACGCCCTGTTCACCGCCATCCATGACATCGACCCTGACCGGGGCGGTCTGTACGCTGACATGGTGCGGGCGGCTCTGTCCAGGGAGGTCTGGGATCACTTGGAGAAGCAGATGAAAACCGAAACCCGTGAATACCTCAGCGACTGGGTCCGCGAGAAAGTGGTCAAGGGCAAGGCTGAGGCCATAGCTGAATCGATCTTCAGAGTCCTGGCCGCCAGAGGGGTCGAAGTTCCGGAAGAAGTGCGGGCCGAGATCAGCGCGTGTACTGACCTTGAGCAGTTGGACGCGTGGGTGGGGATAGCCGCCACCGCTGATTCCGCTCGCGCACTGCTCGACTGAACGGGGACGATGTTGTCCCGAGAAGCTGGAGTGTGTGTGGAGGAGCGAGCGGAGATCAGAGCTCGCGGATACCTCAGCGACTGGGCCCGCGAGAACGTGGCCAAGGGACGAGCCGAGGCGATTGCCGAAACCAAGGCTAAGGTGATCTTCGACGTGCTTGCGGCCCGAGGGCTCGAAGTGCCTGAGGACGTTCGGGCTGAGGTCAGCGCGTGTACCGATCTCGAGCGGCTGGACGCGTGGGTGTGGATGTCCGCCACCGCTGATTCCGCCCGCGCACTGCTCGACCGAACGGGGATGGTGTTGTCCCGAGAAGCCGAAGTGCTCGCGGAGGGGTGGGCGGAGGCCAAGGCTCGCGGATACCTCAGCGACTGGGCTCGGCAGTCCTTCGCCGAGGGCTATGCCGAGGGTTATGCCAAGGGCTATGCCGAGGGTTATGCCGAGAGCATGGCAGAGAACTATGCCAAGGGCATGGCCGAGGCGATTCTCACGGTGCTGGCCGCCCGGGGACTCGAAGTGCCCGAGGACGTCCGGGCCGAGGTCAGCGCGTGTACCGATCTCGATCGGCTGGACGTCTGGATCGGGGTGGCCGCCACCGCCGAGTCCGCCCGGGCCCTGCTCGGTTGAGCCGGGGCGCGGGCGGGCCCGGTGCCCGGTGGGGTGGGGTCAGAAGCGGGTGAGGGTGGAGAAGAGGCGGCCGAGCAGGTAGTAGACCACGGCGCCCAGGCCCCAGTTCATGTACATCTGCCGTTCGGGGTCGGGGTTGGTGAAGACGTCCCGGAACGGGGTGGCCAGCCAGGTGCCGGCGTCCAGGGTGGCGCTCACGAAGCCGTTGCCGGGGTTGGCGTCGCTCCAGGTGAGCAGCATGCCCAGGCCCAGGATCAGCGCGGCGGCGCAGCCGGCGCCCCAGATCATCCCGCTGATCGGGTTGGTGCGCGACCTCGGCCACCGGCGCGGCCCGCGGCGCTCCTCGGGCTCCGGAGCCGAGCGCCGGGGCGGCCAGAACCTCCGCCGCCGGGTCTCCTCGGCGGCCGGGGTCTCTTCTTTCCGTCGGTTGGGCCACAGCTGCACGGCCATCTCGGCTCACTCCTCTCGTCGCCCCCGTTGTGCCGCGGCCGGAGGCGCCGAAACCCAACCCGCCGCTGACCTCGGGTGATCCGGTCATTGCCCGGGCGCGGCGAAGGCGCCGCCCGCTACCGCGGCGAGGGCGGGGCGAGCTGCTTCATGCACTTCTGCAGCGCGATCTGGCCCTTGCGCATGTCGAAGCCGGGCGGCGGGGACCACGTCTGCGGCGGCTCGGGGATGTTGATGCCCTCCTTGCGCATGCAGGCGGTGAGGGCGCGCAGCTCGGTCGGCTGCGGCGGGACCGGCGCGACGGAGCGGGGCCCGGTGGTGCCGCCGGACGCGCCGGGTGCGGGGGCCGAGCCGGCGGCGGGGGCGGAGGGGGCGCCGGTGGCCGAGGGCGGCGGGGCGGACGAGGTGTCGTCGCCCCCGCACGCGGTGAGGGTCAGGGCCGGGAGCAGGACCAGTGCCGCGGCGTGCCGGCGGCCGAAGGTGAACTGCACGGGGTGTCCTTTCGGTGGGGTGGGCCGGACGGTGGCGGCTCCCCCGCCCGGGAGGGACGGGGGAGCCGCCGGGTGCGATCAGGTCAGATCACGGGGGTGTCGACCAGGTAGACCAGCGGCGCGGGGGTGCCGCAGGTGGCCGAGGCCGAGGTGGAGCCGTTGAAGGTGAAGCTGGCGGCGGCGGAGCCGAGCGCGACCGCGATCCGGGTCGAGCCCGGGGCGGCGCCGAACGGTCCCGCGGTGAGCGTGCCGTTGGTGGGCAGCGACAGCACGATCTTCTTGTCCCTTTCGAGCGGGGTCGTCGGGATGTCGATCCCGTTGGCGGCGACGTTCATGGACGCCGGCGTTCCGCCCTCGGTGAGCAGTTCGAGTTTGGTCACCTTGCCCGCGGCGGTGGTATAGCCCATGTCCAACAGTTTGTTCACCGTCTTTGCCGGGATGGTGAGTGCTCCCGAGGCGTTGGTGAAGGAGAAGTTCGTCCCCTTCTTGATCGACAGCGGGAAGTGGCCGCCGACCGCGATGCCGACGTCCACCGGCTGGCCGCCGAGCGTGCAGGTGTAGGGGGCGTTGATGATGCCGACCACCTCGTTGGAGGCGGGCTCGGGGAAGTTCAGCGGAGCGCCGTGGATCTTCGCGGGCGGTTGCCCGGCGGGCCCGCCGACCGCGACGGTCAGCAGCGCGTTGCCCTGGGACGCGGTGCAGTCGGCCGTGATCGGCAGGGTGAAGCCCCAGTCGGACTTCAGGGTGATCTCGGCGACCGCGTGGTCGAACTTGAACGTCACCGAGCCGCTGCCGGGCGCGGTGTAGGGCCCGACGTCGAAGGTCTCGCCGGCCTTCAGCGGCAGGCCGACCTTCAGCGGCTGGCCGGGCTCGAACGCGATGTCCTTGATCTCCACCGGCTCCTTGGCGATGTTGATCGAGGCGGGGGTGGAGTTGCTGGCGCCGATGCTCAGGTCGGTGACCCTGGCGTCGGCCTTGGTGATCCCCAGCAGCGGCGCCAGGAAGGTCAGCCAGGACGGGATCGTGATGTTCCCCGAGCCCTGGGTCAGCCAGAACTCCTGGCCGGGCCCGAGTTGCACGGGCGCGACGCCCTGGACGTCCACGTCGCTGCCCAGATTGAAGATCGGGAGAACGCCGCCAAGGATGATCTTGCAGTTGATCGGCAGCTTGAACCGCCCGGTGTCGACCCCCACCTCCGGAACGTTGTCCAGCGGTAGCGCCTGCGCCGGCGGGGGCTGGAGCAGGGCGAACGAGAACACGGCGGCGGCGAGCGCGGCGAGTGCCCGCCGCCGGCCGGTCCTGCGTTCGGGCATCAGCCGGGCGCCGGTGCGATGCTTCGGCCTCATGGATCCTCCATAAGTACTTGGCGTGTACCGGTGGGGGTCTCATGGTGACCGTCATCCACAGGCCGGAAATACCGAGAGGGATGAGGAATCCGGCCTGGCCCTTGGCAACCTCCTTCGCGCGGACGGCCGCTCCGCCTGCCGGCATTTCCCATAAAAAGGGACGATTCGCCGGAGTAATTGCACTATCCGTAACGATGCGATTACCGATATGCGCTGAGGGGTGCGCCCGGGGCCGTCGCGCTTCTAGCGTTACGGCGAGCCACCGGCCGGACACGCGGCCGCTGTTCCATGGGCGTCCCGAAAGGCAGGGAAACATTGGAAGAGCACGTGCAGCCCGGAAGCCGCGACCAGTTCGACGAGCTGGCACGCATCAGCATGGCCGAAGGCATGGTCAGGGGAATGGCCAAGGGCATGGTCGAGGGCGAGGTGCGGGGCAGGGCCGAGTCGGTGCTCGTGGTGCTCTCGGCGCGTGGCCTGGAGGTGCCGGACGACGTGCGCGCCCAGATCTCCGCCTGCGCCGACCTGGCCCGGCTCGAAGACCTGATCAGGTCCGCCGTCACCGTCGATTCGGCCCGTACCCTGCTCTCCTGAGCGTCACTCGCCCTTGAAGACGGCCGGCCGCTTCTCCTTGAAGGCGCGCGAGCCCTCCTTGGCGTCGGCCGATCCGATCACCGGCCAGCCGATCTCGTCGGAGATCGGCAGCGCCTCGTCCTCGGACAGGTGGGCGGTCTCGCGGTAGCCGCGCAGGATCGCCTGGACCGACAGCGGCGCCGCGGCGGCGACCTCGGCGGCCAGTTCGCGGGCGGCCTTGAGCGCCTGCCCGTCGGGGACGACCTTGTTGACCAGGCCGTACGACAGCGCCTCGGCCGAGGTGACCGCCCGCCCGGTGAGCAGGATGTCCATGGCGTGGACGTAGGGGATCTGCCGGGGCAGCCTGATCACCGACCCGCCCATGGGGTACAGGCCGCGCCTGGCCTCGAACAGCCCGAGCGTCGCGCTCTCGGCGATCACCCGCAGGTCGGTGCCGAGCAGCAGTTCGGTGCCGCCGGCCACCGCGTACCCCTCCACCGCGGCGATGATCGGCTTGGTGGGCCGCCCGTCGCGGATCAGCCCCTTCCAGTGGTAGTTCTCGATCTCCGCGGCGCGCCGCCGGACGTACTCGTCCTCGGACGGCGAACCCATCGCCTTGAGGTCGGCGCCCGCGCAGAACACCCCTTCGGCGCCGGTCAGGATGCCGACCCGCACGTCCTGCTCAGTGGAAACGTACGCCCACGCGTCGGCCAGCCCGACGAGCATGTCGGTGCTCAGCGCGTTGCGCGCGGCCGGCCGGTTCATGGTCACGACGACGACGTGCCCGTCGCGCTCGATCGTGCAGTGCGGGGTGCTGATCGGCAGCCGTTCCACGCTCTCCTCCAACCGGTCCAGGGCATAAAACAAGAACAGATTCTAGTAACAATCAGCACCATAGAACAGGTCTTGCATCCCAAAACAAGAACGTGATCTACTTTAGTCCGGGGTTGTGACCCCCACCACACCGTACGACTGCCCGAGGGAGAATCCGATGGGGTCGTTGGGCTTCTGGCGGCTGGCCGCGCGCGATCCGGAGTGGATCGCCGCCGTGGATCCGGATGGCACCGAGCACACTGCGGGCGACCTGCTCGCCCGCGCGAACCGGGTGGTGCACGGGCTGCGCGAGCTGGGCCTGGAGCCCGGCGACGGCATCTGCGGGCTCGTGCCGAACGGTACCGACGGGCTGGTGCTCTACCTGGCCGCGCTCCAGGCCGGCTGGTACTACACCCCGATCAACTGGCACCTGACCGGCCCCGAAATCGGCTACATCGTGGCCGACAGCGAGGCCAAGGCGTTCTTCGTGCACGAGCGGCACGCCGCCGAGGGCGTGTCCGGCGCGGAGGAGGCCGGGCTCGACCCGCGGCGCCGGTTCGCGTTCGGCTCCGTCCCCGGGTTCCGTCCCGTGGCCGAACTGCTGGACGGGCAGCCCGACACCCTGCCGGAGAACCGCAGCGCCGGCGCCACCATGCACTACACCTCCGGCACCACCGGCCGGCCCAAGGGCGTCCGCCGCGCGCTGACCGGGATCGACCCCGACGACAGCGGCGAGCTCATGACGTTCCTGCTGGGGCTGTTCGGGATGACCCCCGGGGCGCCCGCCGGCGGCGACCCCCAGGCACACCTGGTGACCTCGCCGAACTACCACACCGCGGTCAGCCAGTTCGGCGGCACCGCGCTGCAGATGGGCCACACCGTCGTCTACATGGACCGGTGGGACGCCGAAGAGACGCTGCGGCTGATCGAGCGGTACGAGATCACCAGCACGCACATGGTGCCCACCCACTTCAAGCGGCTGATGTCGCTGCCCGAGGAGGTCAGGAACCGCTACGACGTCTCCTCCATGAAGTGGGCGATCCACGCCGCCGCGCCCTGCCCCGTCCCGCTGAAGCAGCAGATGCTCGACTGGTGGGGCGACTGCATCTGGGAGTACTACGCGGCCACCGAGGGCGGCGGCAGCATCGCCAGCCCGCAGGACTGGCGGGACCACCCCGGAACGGTCGGCAACGCCTGGCCGATCAGCGAACTGCTCGTCGTCGACGACGACGGCAAGCCCGTCCCCGCGGGCACCGCCGGCACGATCTACATGAAGATGGCCGGGGTCGAGTTCGAGTACAAGGGCGACCGGGACAAGACCGAGGCCGGCCGGCTGGACGACTACTTCACCGTCGGCGACATCGGCTACCTCACCGAGGACGGCTTCCTGTTCCTGTCCGACCGCAAGGCCGACATGATCATTTCGGGCGGGGCGAACATCTACCCGGCCGAGATCGAGAACGAGATCGTCATGCACCCCAAGGTCGCGGACGTCGCCGTGTTCGGCATCCCCGACGAGGAGTGGGGCGAGCAGATCAAGGCCGTGGTCGAGCCCGCCGAGGGCGTCGCCCCCGGACCGGAGCTGGCCGCGGAGATCCTGGCCGCGCTGGACGGCCGGCTGGCCCGGATGAAGTGGCCGAGGTCGATCGACTTCATCGAGGCCATGCCGCGCGAGCCCAACGGCAAGCTCCTCAAGCGCAAGCTGCGCGACCCGTACTGGAAGGACCAGGGCAGTGCCATCTGAGACCACGGCCCACGTGCTGGAGTTCCCCGGCGGCTACACCCGCTCGGTCGGCCCCGTCATCGGCCGGTTCCTGACCGAGCTGCGGTCGGGCCGCGTGGTCGGGGTGCGCACCGCCGCGGGCCGGGTGCTGGTGCCGCCGACCGAGTACGACCCCGACACCGGTGACGCGGTCACCGACGAGTTCGTCGAGGTCGGCCCGGCCGGCACGGTCGAGTCGTGGTCGTGGGTGCCGAACCCGCGCGCCACCCACCCGCTGGACCGCCCGTTCGCCTGGGCCCTGATCAGGATGGACGGCGCCGACACCGCCCTGCTGCACGCCCTCGACCTGGGCGAGGAGGGCCCCGAGCCGCCCCGCCGGCTGCGCGCCGGGCTGCGGGTCCGCCCGCGCTTCCGGGCCGAGCGGGTCGGCAGCGTCCGCGACATCGAGTGCTTCGAACCCGAGGTCACGATGTACGTGGCACCGACCCGGCTGGAGTACCGGCTGCACCCTGGCCGGGCGCTGGACCGGTTCCTGGAGGGCATGTCCGAGGGCCGCATCCTGGGCCACCGCTGCGAGGTCTGCGACAAGGTCCTGGTGCCGATGAAGGGCTTGTGCCCCATGGACGGGGTGCCCACCACCGAGGAGGTGGAGGTGGCCGACACCGGCACGGTCACCACCTTCGCCGTCAACAACATCCCCGACCCGCGCGCGCCCGAGGTGCCGTTCGTGTCGGCGTACATCCTGCTGGACGGCGCCGACGTCGCGATGCTCGCCCTGGTCTCCGGGATTCCCGCCGACCAGGTCCGGCTGGGCATGCGCGTCCGCGCGGCGTGGAAGCCCCGGGAGGAGTGGGGCCGCTCCATCGGCAACATCCGCTGGTTCGAGCCCACCGGGGAGCCCGACGTGCCCTTCGACGCGATCAAGGACTACACATGACCGACATCGCCGTGGTCGCGTTCGCCCAGACCACGCACACCGCCGAGAACGCCGGGCTGTCGGAGACCGAGATGCTCCTGCCGGTGATCCAGCAGGTCAAGGCCGCGACCGGGCTGAACCGGTTCGGGTTCACCTGCTCCGGCTCGTGCGACTACCTGGAGGGCGCGCCGTTCGCCTTCGTCTCCGCCCTGGACGCGGTCGGCGCCTGGCCGCCGATCGCCGAGAGCCATGTCGAGATGGACGCCGCCTGGGCGCTCTACGAGGCGTGGGTCGAGCTCAAGCACGGCGTGGTCGACACCGCCCTGGTGTACGGGTTCGGCAAGTCGTCCCAGACGGACGTCGCGGAACTGCTGGTCCAGCAGCTCGACCCGTACTACCTGGCCCCGCTCGGCCCCGACCAGGTGTCGCTGGCCGCCCTCCAGGCCCGCGCCCACCTCGACCGGTCCGGGGCCAAGGAGGACGACCTGCGCGCCGTGGCCGCCCGGTCCCGGGCCGCCGGCCGGGACAACCCGTACGCGCTGCACCTGGACGACCCGGCCGCCGACGCCGGGTACGAGGTCGCGCCGCTGCGCCCGCACGACGTGGCGCCGCGCACGGACGGCGCCGCGGCGATCGTGCTGGCCTCCGGTGACCGCGCCCGCGAGCTGTGCGAACGGCCCGCCTGGATCACCGGCATCGACCACCGGGCCGACGCCCACTCGCCCGGCGTCCGGGACCTGAGCCGGTCGGAGTCCGCCCGGCTGGCGGGGGAGCGGGCCGGAGCCGCCGGCGTCGAGGTGGCCGAACTGCACGCCCAGTTCAGCCACGAGGAGCTGATCCTGCGGGAGGCCCTGGGGCTCGGCGAGGACGTGCTCGTCAACCCGTCCGGCGGTGCCCTGTCCGCCAACCCGCCGATGGCCGCCGGGCTGATCCGGATCGGCGAGGCCGCGGCCCGCATCCATTCCGGCGCGGCCCGGCGGGCGCTCGGCCACGCGAGCTTCGGCCCGTGCCTCCAGCAGAACCTGGTGTGCGTCCTGGAAGGAGATCGGCGATGACCGAGCGCTGCGCGGTGATCGGGGTCGGGCAGACCGCCTACAAGACCCGGCGCCTGGACGTCTCGATCGCGGGGCTGGTCCGCGAGGCGGCGCTGCGCGCCCTGGAGGACGCCGGCCTGACCTGGACCGACATCGACGCGGTGGTGGTCGGCAAGGCGCCCGACCTGTTCGAGGGCGTGATCATGCCCGAGACGTACCTCGCCGACGCGCTGGGCGCCCGGGGCAAGCCGATGATGCGGGTGCACACCGCCGGCTCGGTCGGCGGCTCCACCGGCATCGTCGCCGCCAACCTGATCCGGTCGGGCGTCCACCAGCGGGTGCTGGTGGTGGCCTGGGAGAAGCAGTCGGAGTCCAACGCCACCTGGGCGCTGACGGTCGACCGGCCCTACAGCGCGTCGCTGGTGGTCGGCGCGGGCGGCTACTTCGCCCCGCACATCCGGGCGTACATGCAGCGCTCGAACGCCCCCGACCACATCGGGACGCTCGTCGCGGTGAAGGACCGCGAGAACGCGCTGAAGAACCCGTACGCGCACCTGAAGATCCCCGGCATCTCCCGCGAGATGGTCGAGATGACGCCCATGCTGTGGGAGCCGCTGCGCTACCTGGAGACCTGCCCCTCCTCCGACGGCGCCTGCGCGATGGTGCTGGCTTCGGAGGACGCCGCCCGGAGCGCGCCGAACCCGCCCGCCTGGGTGCACGGCACCGCGATGCGGTCCGAGCCGATCGTCTTCGCCGGGCGCGACACGGTGAGCCCGCGCGCCGGCATCGACTGCGCCGCCGACGTCTACGCCCAGGCGGGCATCACCGACCCCCGCGCCGAACTCGACTGCGCCGAGGTGTACGTCCCGTTCTCCTGGTACGAGCCGATGTGGCTGGAGAACCTGGGCTTCTGCGCCGAGGGCGAGGGCTGGAAGCTCACCGAGAACGGCGCCACGGCGCTGACCGGGGACATCCCGTGGAACCCGTCCGGCGGGGTGCTCTCCTCCAACCCGATCGGCGCGTCCGGGCTCATCCGGTTCGCCGAGGCGGCTCTCCAGGTGCGCGGCATGGCCGGCGAGTACCAGGTCGACGGCGCCCGCCGGGCGCTCGGCCACGCCTACGGCGGCGGCGCGCAGTTCTTCGCGATGTGGATTGTCGGTTCAGACAGACCGTGAGGTGCCCCGATGGAGTTCCACCAGGCTGATTTGTTCGAGGCGATAGCGGACGCGATCGGGGACCGCGTCGCGCTGGCGTGCGGCGACCGGCGGCTCACCTTCGCCGAGATGGACGCCGAGGCCAACCGGCTGGCCCACCACCTGATCGCCGCCGGGGTGCGGCCCGGGGAGCACGTCGGGATGCAGCTCTACAACGGGGTTGAGTACGCCGCCGCGCTGCTCGCCACGTTGAAGATCCGGGCGGTGCCCGTCAACGTCAACTACCGGTACGTGCAGAAGGAACTGCTCTACCTCTACCAGGACTCCGACATCGTGGCGCTGCTGTACGACGCGGAGTTCGACGACCGGGTGGCGGCGACCGCCCCGCAGGCGCCGAAGCTGCGGCACCTGATCTCGGTGGGCGGGCCGGGCTCGGTGCCCGGCTCGGTGGAGTACGAGGAGGCGCTGGCCGGCTGCTCCACCGGCCGCGGGTTCCCGCCGCGCTCGCCCGACGACACCTACATCATCTACACCGGCGGGACCACCGGCATGCCCAAGGGCGTGATGTGGAGCCTGCGGGACCTGTTCTTCGCGTTCGGCAACCCGGCGGCGCCCCCCTTCTCGGTGCCGCAGGACGTGGTGGAGTTCGCCCGCACCTCCGGGCCGATGATCATGATGACGGCGCCGCCGCTGATGCACGGCGCCGCGCAGATGGCCACGTTCATCGCCTGGTGCATGGGCGCCGCCATCGTCTACGTGCGCAAGTTCGACGCCGACGAGGTCTGGCGGACGATCGGGCGCGAGCGGGTCAACTCGCTGACGGTCACCGGGGACGCGATGGCGATCCCGATGGCCGACGCGCTGGAGCGCGACTCCTACGACCTGTCGTCGCTGATCACCTACGCCTCGACCGGGGCGATCCTCACCGGCGCGGTGCGGGACCGGCTGCAGGCGCTGCTGCCCAACGTGATGATCCTGGACCGGTTCGGGTCCACCGAGTCCGGCTCCACCGCCGCGGCGGTCGCCGGGTCCAGCCCCGAGAAGGGGCTGCGGTTCTCGCCCGACGTGCCCGACGTGACGGTGCTGGACGAGTCGCTGCGTCCCGTCGAGCCCGGCTCCGGGGTGCTGGGGCAGGTCGCCCGGACGGGCTTCATCGCCCGCGGCTACTACAACGACCCGGAGAAGACGGCGAAGACGTTCCCCCAGGTGGACGGCCGGCGCTGGCTGCTCACCGGCGACATCGCCACGGTCGAGGCGGACGGCACCATCGCGGTCTTCGGCCGCGGCTCGCAGGCCATCAACACCGGCGGGGAGAAGGTCTTCCCCGAGGAGGTGGAGGCGGTCCTGAAGGGGCACCCGGACGTGTACGACGCGGTCGTCACCGGCGTCCCCGACCCGCGCTGGGGCAGCCGGGTCGCCGCGGTGGTCCAGCTCTACCCGGACCGCCCGGCCCCCTCCTCGGAGGAGCTGGACGCCCACTGCCGGGAGAGCCTGTCGGGCTACAAGGTGCCGCGCGCCTACGCCTTCGTCCCCGAGATCGTCCGCTCCCCGACGGGCAAGGCGGACTACCGCTGGGCCAAGGAGACCGCGGCGGCCGCGGGCTGAGTTCCCGGAGTCTTCATCTCGATCGGGACCGTGTCGGGGCGTGGTGTCGGGGCGGGCGGTTAGAGTGCTGCCCTCCCCGGCATACCAGGAGCTTTCCCCTGTCATGGACATCCCCGGTTACGAGATCGTCGAGATGCTGGGCGCGGGCGGGTTCGGCACCGTCTACCGCGCCCGCCAGCTGGCCGTGCGGCGCGAGGTCGCGCTGAAGATCGACAGCCGGGTGCTGTCCACCGAGCGGGACCGGCGGCGCTTCATGCGCGAGGTCACCGCGGCCGGCCGGCTGTCCGGGCACCCGCACGTGGTGGCGCTCTACGACGCGGGCACGCTCCCCGACGGCCGGCCGTACATGGTCATGGCGCTGTGCCCCGACGGCTCGCTGAACGACCGGCTGCACGACTCGGGCCCGTTCCCCGCCGCCGAGGTCCGCGACATCGGGGTGCGGATCGCCGACGCCCTGGCCGCCGCGCACGCCGCCGGGGTGCTGCACCGCGACGTGAAGCCCGCCAACATCCTCCGCGACCCCTACGGCGGGGTCGCGCTGGCCGACTTCGGCCTGGCCAGCATGCCCGCCCCCGGCCTGGAGTCGTCCGCCACCCGGGAGGCCCTCACCCCCGCGTACGCCCCGCCCGAGGCGTTCCAGCTGGTCGAGCCGGCTCCGGTGGGCGACGTGTACTCGCTGGCGGCCTCGCTGTACGCGCTGCTCTCGGGCCGCCCCCCGCACTTCCCGCCCGGCGGCCCGCCGTCCATCCCGGCCCTGCTGGCGGCGCAGCGCCACCCGGTGCCGGACGTTCCCGGTGCCCCGCCCGCCCTGGTCGAGGTCCTCCGCCGGGCCCTCGCCTACGACCCGGCCGCCCGCACCCCCACCGCCGCGGCCCTCCGCGACGCCCTCGCCGCCCTGGCCCCCGCCGACCTGGCCGGTTCCGCGCCTGTGCCGGGCCCGCGAACCGACCCGGGCCTGCCCGCCCCGGCGGGCGCCTCGTCCGATCGCGGGCCGGTCGCCTCCGGACCCGGGGTCGTGTCCGGCCCGCCGCCCGTGGCGGCCGCCCCGGCCGGTTCCGGGCCGACCGCCTCCGGAGCACATGTCGTGCCCGGGACGGGCACTCCCGGCCTCCCGCCCCCGCCGGGCTCGCCGCCCGGTACGGGCGGCGCCGCGTTCGGGGTTTCGCCCGTATCGGGTCCGCGGACGGATCCGGGTTCGCCTGTCCACGGCACGGATCCTTCAGGCCGGGGCGCGGTGTTCTCGCCCGGTCACGCGCCCGGCCCTCCGCCGGTGGCCGGGCCGCCCGCCCCCGCGCCGGGTGCCCCCTGGGCGTCCCCGTCCGGACCGGGTACCGGGGGATACGGAGCGCAGTACCCCGGCGGGGAGCACGGCGGCTGGCCCGGCCCGCAGACCCGGCCGCCCGGCGGCTGGCACGGCACCACGAGCCCGGGACGTCCCGCCCGCCAGGGCATCGGCAGGGGCGTGTTGCTGAGCGCCGCCGCGCTGGTCGCCGCGGCGATCGTCGGCGCGGGCGCGCTGGTGGCCATGTCCGACCGGGGTGACGGGGAGCCGGGTACCGGGGCCGCCTCCGGCGGCGCGTCGCCCGGAGCGGGGAACGCCTCCCGGCCCGCCGCGAACGGCGGGTACGGGGTCCCCACGGTGACCGAGAACTGCCCCGCCGCGGGCGTCCAGGGCGCGCAGGCCCGATGCACCACGACCGCGGAGTGCTGGGGCGGCATGGTGGTGATCTCCGGGGACGCGCGGGCGACCCGCTACGACTGCGTGCGCCGGCACAGCTGGGAGACGTTCGCCATCGGCCTGCTGCCCGCCGACGCCCAGACCTGGAACCAGCAGGAACTGGCCCAGCACCCGCTGATCCGCCAGGTCTGCTCCAAGCAGGTCCTGCTCGCCTCCCGCAAGGGCGCCGGGCTCCGGCACCCGGTGGCCGGGTGGCGGCCCGACGTGCTCCCGCCGTCCCAGGCGTCCTTCGAGAACGGCAACCGCGTCTACCGCTGCGTCGCCGCCCACACCGGACTGGACGGCCTCCAGGGCACCTCCTTCCACGCGAGCTGAACGCCCGCGGTCCTGCCGAAGGATCACCCGTGCCCGGGCGTTCCCGGCTGGTTCGGCTTCTCCCGAGGCCGCCATGCGGCACCGCCCGAGCGGAGCCGCCCTGGACGGCGCCGCCCGGTTCGCGGCGGGCATCGGGTGGCCGGGTCAGACCCGGACCGCTGTGCAGGTGGCCCGGACGGTTGGCCAGGGGTGGCCAGAGTCCGGGGAACTCATGTGGACGACCAGATCAGGCGGCCACTACGCATCATCGGTATATGTGTCGTTCTGACGCTTAATAGTGGGATGCGGGGCATAGTGGTTGGCGGCAGCCCCGGGGCGACGACCCGCGGGCGAGGTACCGAGCCGGTGCGGAAGTCGGGAGACGCGAATGGACGAGGTGGCCGAAGCGAACGCCGACGCCAGGGCCGGGATGCCCCGGCCGGACGAAGCCGCCGACGCCGCCGAACTGGTCGCGGCGATGCGGCGGCTCAAGAACTGGTCCGGGCACAGCTACCGGGAACTGGAGCGGCGTGCCGCGGCGGCCGGCGACGCCCTGCCGCGCAGCACCGTCACCCTGGCGCTGACCCGCGACACCCTGCCCCGCGAGGACATGCTCGCCGCGTTCGTCCGCGCCTGCGGGGGCGACGACGACCAGGTGCGCTGCTGGATCACGGCCCGCCGCCGCATCGCGGGAGCGGGCCGCACCGGACCGGACCCCGCGGTCCGGGTCGAGGAACTCCCGCGCCGCCCGGACACCGCCTACCGGGGAGTCCGCAGGCTGGTGGCGGCCCTGACCGTGGTGGTGGCGGTGGTCGGCGCCGTCGCGGTGTTCGCGCTGGTCGAGAACGAGGCGAACAGAACCGCCCCGGCCGGCTCGGACCCCGCCCCCGGCCCGCCGGTCATGGACCTCCCCCCACCGGACGAACGGCTGCTGCGCACCCCGCCGCCCGCCCCCGCCGGCGCCCCCACCGTGCTGTACGTGGGCGAGACGATCGCCCGGCAGACCCGCAACGCGCTGGCCTACTTCGTGCACCGCACCGGCCGGGGCGCCGTCGTCGCCACCGAGCAGCCGGGCAGCGCGATCTGCGACCACCTGGGCGGCACCCCGAACTCCTCGGTACCGGCCACCCGCCGCCTGCCCGCGATGATCAGGAGCGTCCGGCCGCGCGTGGTGGTGATGCAGTTCTGGGGCCACTCCTCCGAGTACACCCCCTGCACCGGCGGAGCCCGCCCCGACCGGGACGACTACTACCACCGCTACTGGAACGACGCCCACCAGGCCGTCCGGCAGATCACCGAGGCGGCCCGGCAGGCCGGCATCCCCCGCCCCCGGGTGGTGTGGGTGCTCCAGCCCCCCGACGCCGGCGACCCCGACCGGGTCCGCCGCCTCAACCAGGACGTCTACACCACGGTCGCGCACGCCCACCAGGACCTGACCTCCGACGCCGGCTGGCAGCTCAGCACCGCCGCGCACGGCGGCCCCCCGATCCCCGACGGCCGCCACCGCAGCCCCCAGTTCTCCCCGTGCACCCCCGACGAGCGGCGCCACGGCTACTGCACGCACCCGCGGATGGACGGCGGCATGGCCCAGCTCTACAGGAAGACCGACGACCGCAAACTCCACCTCTGCCTCACCTCGGCGATCCTCGACCCTCAGCCCTGCGACAGCAGATCCCCTGGCGTCATCCGCTACGCCCGCACCATCGCCGCCACCGCCACCGCCGCCCTGGAATGAACCACCGGCGATCCCCGCCCCGAACCCTTTCGTGATCCTTGAGGATTCGAGGGGTCATCGCCCCTCGAATCCTCAAGGATCACGTTCGAGGGGACGGGGCTCGCGGCACGGAACGGGAGCGTCGTGCCTCGATCGGGTGCCGGTTACGGCGCGGTGCGCCGGTAGTCGGCGATGGCGGTGATGGCCGCGGCCATGTCGGCTTCGGTGTTGTAGTAGTGGACGGAGAGGCGGAGCAGTTCGCCGCGCGGGCTCGTCATGATGCGGCGGGCGGCGAGGAAGGACGCCAGTCGTTCCGGGTCGGTGTCGCGGATCGCGACCTGGGGGCCCCGCGCGTCCGGTGCCGCGGGGGAGGCGATCGTTTCCCCGCGGCGGGCTAGTTCGGTGTGCAGGTGGTCGGTGAGCGCCGCGATGTGCTCCCTGACCGCGCGGGGGTCCAGGGCCGAGATCAGCCGCAGGCCCGCGACCGCGCCGTAGGCGGCCGGGACGGGCGGGGTGCCCACCTCGAAGCGGCGCGCGGTTTTCGCGTAGTCGAGCTCGTAGGGGTTGAACGAGAACGGGTCGGCCCGGCCGAACCAGCCCGTGAGCTGCGGGTCCCGGTCCTGTGATGCTCCGGCGCGGGCGTAGAGGAACGCGATGCCGGGGATGCCGAGCAGGTACTTCAGCGCGCCGCCGATGAGGTAGTCGCAGCCGAGTTCGGCGACGTTCACGGGCTCGACGCCGAGCCCCTGGTAGGCGTCGACGATCACCTGGGCGCCGCGCCGGTGCGCGAGCGCGGCGATCTCCGCCACCGGCAGCCGTTGGCCGTGCCGGAAGCTGACCAGCGGGACCGACACCAGCCGCGTCCGCTCGTCGATCGCCTGGTCGTAGCCGTCGAGCGTGGCGAAGCCTCCGGTGGAGACCGCGTGCCGCACCGTGGCGCCCCGCGCGCGCTGGGCGAGCCAGACGTGCGCGATCGAGGGGAACTCCAGGTCGGTGGTGACGATCGCGTCGCCCGGCGACCAGGCCAGGCCGGAGGCGACCTGGTAGGCGCCCTCGGACGCGCAGGACACGATCGCGACCTCGTCGGCGTCGGCGCCGATGAGGTCGGCGAAGCGCCGCCGCGCCTCCTCGACCCGCTCCGTCCACGGGTGCCACGGGTCGCCGGGTTCGAGCAGCCGCGCCTGGAACTCGGCCAGGGACCCGGCCAGCGCGTCGGACATCGCGCCCTGGCTGCAGGAGGCGAGGTAGGTCAGGTTCTCCAGGGCGGGGAACCGCCGCCTGAACTGCTCCGGCGTCTCACCCATCGGTCCGCGCGCCGTCCGCGATGAGGTTCCGGAGCCGTTCCAGGGCGAGCCGGGCGCTGCCGGGGAGGTCGCGGGCCGCGCGGAGGTCGCTCAGGCGGGCGAGCCATGCCATGACCACCTCCAGGGGCGGGCCGCTGGCCGTGATGCCCTTGCGCCGTTCCTCCGGCGCGTCCCTGGCCGGCTCCTCGAGGAAGGGCTTGACGAGCTTGTGGTGGTGGAAGGAGGAGGCGGTGCCGTGCGCCCGGCAGAGGGCGAGGAAGTGCTCGGCGTTCTCCCGCAACCGCGGGGTGACGGGGCCTGCCGCCGCCTCCCGCAGGAACGCCTCCAGCAGGGATTCGGCGGTGACGACCCCGCGCAGCCTGGCCTGGTCCTCGGGCGGGAGGTAGGGGCGCTTCTCGGCCAGTATGCCCTGGTAGAAGGGGTCTCGCGGGTCGCACAGGCCGAGCAGGACGTCGAGCTCGTTGATCGCCGAGAAGTCGCCGGCGTTCGCGCCGCGGTACTCCGTGCCGCCGACGCGGTACGGCTTGAAGTAGGGCCGGACGTTGAAGAAGAAGCGGTCGACGTCGAGCGTCCGGCCCAGCGTGCGCTGGAACTCCATGACGTCGTCGAGCGCCGCGCGCGCGTCCTCCAGCAGGTACGTCGCCATCGGGTTCGACACCCCCATCGGGGGGACGGACCGCAGCGCGTGGGCGGCGCGCCGGTAGGCCAGCGCGGCCAGGGCGTTGTAGGTGATGAAGACGGACTCGTCGTCGAGCGAGGTGAACGTCCGGTACGCGTCGTGGACGGCCGGGTTGTAAAACGACTGGTGGGCGAACACGAACCTGGGCACGACACCGAGCGACGAGCCCAGCAGGTTCGCCAGCGACCAGGCGGCCGACAGCTCCTCGGCGCCGTCGGGGCCGTCGACCTCGTGCCTGCGGCAGGACGCGAGGTAGAACCCGACGGCGCCCAGCAGCCGGTACCTCTCCTGGGCGCCGGGCGGCATCCCGCCGTCCTCGACGATCGGGGCGATCAGCTTCGCGCCGTCCGTGCGGATCATCCGCTTGATCGTGTCGAGGTGCGGGTCGTGGACGATCTCGCGCCGAGCCGAGAAGTACGCCTCTTCCAGTTCGGTGTTGCGTTCGACGAACTCCTGCCTGATCCACCGGTCGAACCGGTCGACGGCCGCTGCATCCATAGCCTGGACCCCCTGACCTCCGAGCGGACCGCAAGTAGCGCGCCCCTGACCATCGTCACCGACAACCCGGCCAAGTTCGGTCATTCCCCCTGGTAACGGAATAAAATTTGGCGGTATGGCGGAAGCGCTTGATGAAATTGACGTACGGCTGCTCGCCGAGCTGCAGGCGGACGCCGACCGGACCAACGTCGAGCTGGCCCGGCTGGTGGGTCTGTCGCCCGCGGCGACCCTCAACCGCGTCCGGCGGCTGAAGGCGTCCGGCGTCATCCGGCGCGTCGTGGCCCGGGTGGACCCCGCGGCGGCGGGCTTCCCCCTCCAGGTATACGTGGCGGTGACCCTGGCCGGCGCCGCCCCGCGGACCAGCCGCGCGTTCGAGGACGAGGTGCGGGCACTGCCCCAGGTCATCGCCGCCGACTGGGTCGCAGGCGAGACCGACGCCATCCTCACCATCGTCGCCCGCGACGTCGCCGACCTCAAGCGCGTACTGTCCCGGCTGTCCCTGCAGGGCGGCCAGCGGCTGATCACCTACCTGCGCCTGGAAGAGATCAAACCCCCCTCTCCGCTCCCCGTCGCCGACCCGGCGACCGCCACGGACTGACGCCCTGCAACCCGCGAACCCCTGCACGGCGCCCGGGACCGCTGATCCTTCAGCTTTCAGGGCGTCACAGCACCTCGGACGCTGAAGGATCAGCGCACATCCACCTCTTGGCGCTGATCCTTCAGCATTCGGTGCGCACTGACGCCCTGAAGGCTGAAGGATCAGCCTTGCCTGGGAACTCGGTCAGGCGCGGGAGGAGATCTGCTGGACGGCCCAGGCGTTGCCGTCCGGGTCGGTGAAGAAGACGAAGCCGACGTTGTCGAGGGGGTCGTCCGTCGGGCTGGGGTTCTCGCCCATGATCTGGACCTCGGTGACGTCCACGCCGCGTCCGGCCAGTTCGGCATGGGCCCGGTGGATGTCGGGGACCACCAGTTGCAGGCCCTTGAGGGAGCCGGGCGGCATGTCGGGGACGACCGGTCCCTCGCCGATGACGACGGAGCAGCCCGAGCCGGGCGGGGTGAGCTGGACCAGGCGCGCGTCCTCGGAGATCTTGGTGTCGTGGTCGACGTGGAAACCGAGCTGCTCGGCGTAGAAGGTCTTGGCCCGCTCGACGTCCGAGACGGGGACGATGACCACTTCCAGGGTCCAGTTCATGGGCTGACTCCTTCGGGGGATCGGAGCAGTGCGGCGAGCCGGTCGTAGGACTCGCCCACGCCGCGTTTCATCGGGTACCGCAGTACGGTGTCGCGGCCCTGCGGGGTCGCGTAGCGGACCGTGCTGGTCAGCAGGGTTCCGCCGGGGTGCTCGGCGAGGTCCTGGGTGATCAGGGACTCGCCGGGATAGGACTGTTCCTCGAACATCTCGGTGTAGGCGAGGCGGGCGGGCGGCCGGATCTCGCGGTACACGCCGTACTGGACCATCTCCGCGCCGCCGGGGCCGCGGGAGACGAGGCGCCGGGCGCCGCCCACCCGCAGGTCGACCTCGCAGGCCACCAGGTTCCAGCCGCGCGCGCCGTACCAGCGCCCGAGCAGGTCGGGTTCGGTCAGCGCGGCGAACACCAGGTGGCGGGGCGCGTCGAACACCCGGGTCATGACGATCTCCCGGTCGCCGGGGGTCGTCACGGTGAGGGCGTCGCTCATGCGCCACGGCTTCCGGGGCCGTCGGTTCGGGGTGTTCCGTCCGGCTTCGGGTTTCGGGAGCCGGCGGCCGGGGCGGTCTCGTCCGCATGCGGGTCGGGGAGGCGCGCGTCCCGGTCCTTGAGCTCGGTGAGCAGGGCGTCCAGCCGCTGGTAGCTCTCCTCCCAGTAGTCGCGGTAGTTCTCCAGCCAGTCGGTGGCGGCCTTGAGCGGGCGCGCCTCCAGCCGGCACGGCCGGCGCTGCGCGTCGCGGCCGCGGGAGACGAGGCCGGCCCGCTCCAGCACCTTGAGGTGCTTGGAGACCGCGGGCTGGCTCATCTCGAACGGTGCGGCCAGTTCCGTCACCGTGGCCTCGCCCGCCGCCAGCCGGGCGAGGATCGCCCGTCGCGTCGGGTCGGCCAGCGCGGCGAACGTCGCGTCGAGGACATCCGTGCTCATCTTCAGATAACCCCTTAGTTAAATAACCGAGTGGTTTCTATCGCTCCCGGTGTGAGGCCGTCAAGTGCGCGGTGCCCCGAACCGTGGTGCCCGCCGAGCGTGCGTTACCTGCGGCGTAATCGACGCCCCTACCGGCGGCCGGGCAGGCTGGGGCCACAACCCGAGCAGAACCCCGGAGGGAACATGACCGCCTACGCGCTCGCCCACCTGCACGATGTGCAGTCGCTGCACCCCGACGTCTTCGACTACCTGGAGCGGATCCAGGAGACCCTGGACCCCTACGGCGGCCGGTTCATCGTGCACGGCGGCGCGGTGGAGGTGCGGGAGGGAAGCTGGCCGGGGACGATCGTCATCATCGAGTTCCCCTCGGCCGACCAGGCCCGGAACTGGTACGAGTCGCCCGCCTATCAGGAGATCCTGCCGCTGCGCACCGACCACATCCCGGGCGCCGCGATCCTCGTCGAAGGGGTCGGCCCCGACCACGACTCGGCGGAGATGGGCGCCATGCTGCGGGCCGCGGCGAGCCGGTGAATCGGGCCATGGCGGACCTGCCGTCCTGGGGGCGCCTCCCGCGCCCGTGGGCGCAGGGTCCCGGTGAACCCGGCACTATTGGACCCGCCGTCTGACGGGTCGGGCGGGCCGTGAGAGGGTGCCGGGCATGACCGACTCGTCACGATCTGCCCGGCGGCTGGCCGCCCTGCTGGCCGGGGCCGGCGTCATGCACTTCGTCGCGCCCCGGCCCTTCGACATGGTCGTCCCCAGGCGACTCCCCGGCAGCCCGCGCACCTGGACGTACCTGAGCGGGATCGCCGAGCTGGCCTGCGCCGCCGCCGTGCTGAACCCGCGCACCCGGCGGCTCGGCGCGCTGGCCAGCGCCGGCCTGTTCGTCGGTGTCTTCCCGGCGAACGTGAAGATGGCCTACGACTGGCGGGACCGGCCGCTGCCGCTGCGTGCCGGCGCCTACGCCCGGCTGCCGCTCCAGGCCCCGCTGGTCGTGTGGGCCGTCAAGGTCTCCCAGACCGCCGGCGAGTCCGAGTTCCGCAAGGACTGAGCGAGCCCGGGCCGGCCGTGGCTCGCCGAAAGGCCGGCGGGACGGTGGCCCGCTTCGCCGGGAACGCGAGCGGCGCCCCGGAGCCGATGCGACTCCGGGGCGCCGGGTGGGGTCGTCCCCTGCTTCTGCTCCAGCCGGTTCCCGCTGCGCGTGCGGGCCGGGCGGGGCCGTCCGCTAGCGGGTGAGGAACTTCGTGCGGGCGGCGACGGCGGCCGACGGGTCGTCGCAGAACAGGCCGTCCACGCCGATCTCGAACAGCTTGGTCACCCAGCCGTAGACGTCACCGGTGGCCCGGGGGTAGTTCGCGGCCTGCGGGTTGCCCTGCCGGAAGTCGGCGGGAAGCTGGGAGTTCTCGGGCCGGATCGTGTACGCGTGCACGATGAGCCGGTTGCGGTGCGCGTCGCGGACCAGGGAGGTCGGCTTGCCGAGCTTGCCGGTGGCGTCCACCGGGAAGATCATGGCGGTGGCCGGGCCGATGCCGTCGGCGTAGGAGGCGATCCACTTCAGCCCGGCGGGCGTGGCCAGGTCGGCGTAGGTGCGCGGGTCGCCGGCGGCCTCCAGGTCGTAGGGCGCGCCGGACGCGCTCATCAGCTGGACGAGCCGCACCTTGGTCTTGCGGCTCAGGTCGCGCAGGTTGGCCGTCTCGAACGACTGGACGATGACCTTGTCCCGGCTGTCGTTGAGGCCGTACTTGTTCAGCAGCGCGACCAGCGGCTCCTCCATCGACAGGCCGAGGCCGTCGAAGTAGGTCGGGTGCTTGGTCTCGGGGTAGACGCCGACGTCGTTGGCGCGGGCGAGCTTGATGACCTCTTCCAGGGTCGGGATGACTTCCAGCCCGTCGAAGACCGCGCTCTCGGGGCGCAGGTCGGGGATCCGCTCCGTGGTCCGTAGCGTCCGCAGCTCGGCGAGGGTGAAGTCCTCGGTGAACCAGTCGGTGCGGGTCACACCGTCGATGACCTTGGTCTTCTTGCGGGCGGCGAACTCCGGGTGGTCCTCGACGTCGGTGGTGTCGGCCAGCCAGTTGTCGTGCCGGGCGACCAGGGCCCGGTCCTTGGTGGCGACGACGTCCGGCTCGATGAAGTCGGCGCCCTGCGCGATGGCGACCTTGTAGGCGCCCAGGGTGTGCTCGGGCCGCAGCGCGCTCGCGCCCCGGTGGCCGATGACGGTCGGCGCCGCCGAGTGGCGGTCGGCGGACGCGGAACCCCCGGTCAGGGCGGCGAGGACGCCGGTCGTGGCGGCGACGGCGAGACCGCCGGCCAGGAGACGCTTGGGAAGCTTGAACATGGAACGAGGACCTTCCGGCTTGACTGAGCCGGAAGTTACGGTCGTGATCTTTCTGGCGGGCGGACGGCGGGGGAACGTCCGCCGACCGGGGAGAGGGGAGAGGGTGCACATACCGACTGGTCGGTCACCTCGCTACCCTGAACTCGATTCGGTCGACGGGAGCGAAGCGAGGGAGCGCACATGCGGACAGGGCTCGACGGAAAGACCGCGCTGATCACGGGAGCGTCCCGGGGGATCGGCAAGGCCATCGCCATGGCACTGGCCGCGGAGGGCGCGAACGTCGTGCTGTCCTCCCGCAAGCAGCCGGCCCTGGACGAGGTGGCCGCCGAGATCCGCGCCGCCCACCCCGGGGTCGGCGTCCTGGCCAAGGCCGCGCACGTCGGCGACGCCGACCAGGCCGAGGCGTGCATCGAGGCGGCCGTGGCCGAGTTCGGCGGCATCGACGTGCTCGTCAACAACGCCGGCACCAGCCCGCACTACGGCCCGCTGAGCGAGATCGACCTGCGCGCCGCGGAGAAGACCGTCCAGGTCAACCAGTTCGCGGTGGTCCAGTGGACCCAGATCGCCTGGCGCCGGTCGATGGCCGAGCGGGGCGGTTCGGTGATCAACATCGCCAGCGTCGGCGGCCTGGTCACCGAGCACGGGATCGGCTACTACAACGCCACCAAGGCCGCGGTCATCCACCTCACCCGCCAGTTCGCCATGGAACTGGCCCCCGCGGTACGGGTGAACTCCATCGCGCCCGGCCTGGTCAAGACCGCGCTGGCCCGGACGCTGTGGGAGGAGAACGAGGAGAAGATCGGCAAGTCGCTGCCGCTGGGCCGGCTCGGCGAGCCCGAGGACATCGCCTCCGTCGCGGTCTTCCTGGCCGGCGACGCGTCGGCGTGGATGACCGGTCAGAACCTGGTCGTCGACGGCGGCTCGATCATCCGTCCGTCCATCGCCTGAGAACAAGGGAGTACGAGCGTGACCTCTCGATGGGGCCTGACCATCCCGATGACCGGGGTGCCGATCACCGAACTGCGCGGGATCGTCGAGGAACTGGAGGACCTCGGCTACACCGACGCCTGGAGCGCCGAGACCAACGGCAGCGACGCCTTCACCCCCCTCGCCCTGACCTCCCAGTGGGCGCCCGGGCTGCGGCTGGGCCCGGCGATCGTGCCGGTCTACACCCGGGGCCCGGCCCTGCTCGCACAGCAGGCGG
Organism: Actinomadura craniellae; assembly: GCF_003289645.1. Classification (GTDB taxonomy): domain Bacteria; phylum Actinomycetota; class Actinomycetes; order Streptosporangiales; family Streptosporangiaceae; genus Actinomadura_D; species Actinomadura_D craniellae. Next base: position 202,444 of record NZ_QLYX01000003.1, read on the forward strand.
CCACCCTCGCCGACCTGGCGCCGGGCCGGTTCGTGCTCGGCGTCGGCACCTCCTCCGACACGATCGTGGAGCGCTGGAACGGCATCCCGTTCGCCGAGCCCTACAAGCGCACCCGCGACACCCTGCGCTTCCTGCGCAAGGCGCTGGCCGGGGAGAAGGTCAAGGAGCGCTACGACACCTTCGAGGTCAAGGGCTTCAAGCTGGAGAAGGCCCCGGAGATCCCGCCGCCGATCGTGCTCGCCGCGCTCCGGCCGGGCATGCTGCGGCTGGCGGCCCGGGAGGCCGACGGCGCGATCACCAACTGGCTGAGCCCGCAGGACGTCCGCACGGTGCGCGGCGAGCTCGGCACCGAGCCGGAGCTGCTGGCCCGGCTGTTCGTCTGCCCGACCGCCGACGCCGAGGAGGCCCGCGGGATCGGCCGGTGGATGATCGCCGCGTACATGAACGTCCCGGTCTACCAGGCGTTCCACCAGTGGCTGGGCCGCGGCGAGGCGCTCCGCCCGATGAACGAGGCGTGGGCGGCCGGCGACCGCAAGGCCGCACTGGCGGCGATCCCCGACGAGGTGGTGGACGACCTGATCGTGCACGGCTCGCCGGACCGGTGCCGCGAGCGCATCCGCGAGTACGTCGACGCCGGGCTCACCACTCCGATCGTCGCGGTGGTGTCCGGCGGCGGCCTGTCGCCGGCCGAGGCGGTCCGGGCGCTGTCCCCATCGGCGGGCTGAACCCGGTTTACCAGGTCACGGTGTGGGCAGGGGGCCGCAAACCTGCAACCCGAACAAGTGAGGAGCCGATCGTGCTCACTCTGACCGACGGCGCGGTTCAAGTGATCCGCACCGTGACCACGCATCCGGAGCTGCCGCCGCAGACCGGCATCCGCATCGCGACGTCGGGCATCGACGGCTCGAACGCCCTCAACCTCTCCGTGGCCCCCGCCCCCGAGGCGGGCGACCAGGTGGTCGAGGCCGAGGGTGCCCGGGTCTACCTGGAGCCCGGTGCGGCCGAGCTGCTCGACGACAAGACGCTCGACGCCGAGGTCGACCCGCAGGGGGACGTCGCCTTCACCATCGGCGACAGCGAGACCGAGGTCTGAGCCCGCCCGAGTGACCGGCGCCCCCCGGGTGCCGGTCACTCGGCGTTGTGCGCGGCGACCCGGGCGGGCAGGTCGGCCAGGTCCGCCAGGACGAAGCGGCACCGGGCCAGGGCGGCGTCGTCGCGCTGGATGTGACCCCACGGCCCGCGGCGCAGGAACGCGGCCTGCATCCCGTACGCCAGGGCCGGGCGGACGTCGTTGTCGATCCGGTCGCCCACGTACAGGATCGAGCCCGGGGCGATGTCGCACTCGGCGGCGCAGCGGGCGAAGAACTCCGGATCGGGCTTCTCCACCCCCCACAGCTCGGAGATGCCGACCAGGTCGGCGGGCAGCCCGAGTGCGGCGAACTGCCCGGCGGCCCGGGCCGGCTGGTTGCCGGCCACCCCCACGTAGACCCCCTGCTCGTGCAGGCCGGTCAGGCAGCAGCGGGCGTCGGGGTACAGGTCGTCGGGGCCGAAGCCGTTGGGCAGCCCGGCGGCCTCCCGGCCGGCCTCCTCGGCGGCCAGGTCGAAGCCCGGCCGGAAGTGCTCGAACACGTCGGGGGCGCCGCCGCCGGTGGCCAGCTCGGCGCCCAGCTTGGTGAGGAACGTGTGCCGGGGCACCCCCAGCCAGTCGGCCCACCGGCCGTAGATCTCACCCTCGTCGATCAGGGTCTCGCCAATGTCGAAGAAGACGGCCTCGATCTTCACAGGTCGACCGACTCGCCCGGGGCCAGCCGGCGGTACTCCGCGTCCCGGGCGGTGAGCTCGCGGCCGATCGCCCCGCTGAACACGCCGGCCCCGACTTCGTTGAGCAGCCCGTCGTGGATGTTGAACGCCCGCTCCGGCCCGACCGCCCGGACGTACTGGTACAGGTCGAGGATGCTCATCCAGGGCGCCTGCACCGGCAGGCAGAGGTTGGGCACCGGGACCTCCGGGACGGTCAGCGCGTCGCCCGGGTGGAACACCGCGCCGTCCACCAGGAAGCCCACGTTGGGGATCGGCGGCACGTCGGGGTGGAGCAGTTCGTGCTCCTCGCCGTACACGTGGACGTCGAACCCGGCCACCTGCACCGCGTCGCCGTGGCCCACGATGTGCACCCGCCCGCCCAGGTCGGCGAGCTGCTCGCCCACCGTGCGGGACGTCCAGACCTCCAGCCGGGGGTCGCCGGCCACGGCCGCGCGCAGCCGGTCGGGGTCGAAGTGGTCGAAGTGCTCGTGGGTGACGAGCACCGCGTCCGCACCGGCCAGCGCGTCCTGCTCCGGGGTGAGGCCGCCGGGGTCGATGACGAGGGTCCGGTCGTCCTTGGTGAGCCGCACACAGGAGTGTCCCAGCTTGGTCAGGCGCATGGTCGTCATCTTTTCACGCACTCCCTTAGGGGATTTCCCGTAGGTCCCGAGTAGGGGTACAGGACCCGACGTTCGAGTGATTCATCCCTGGGTAGCCAGTTTTTACCGTGAAAGGACGAGCACCCCCTTTATCAAGGAGTCGTAACAATGAGCAGCCTCTACCGCCCCCGCCACAACCGGAAGATCGCTGGCGTCTGCGCCGGTCTCGGCCACCGGTTCGGGCTCGCGCCCAGCACCGTTCGGCTGCTCTTCCTGCTTTCCTGCCTGCTGCCCGGCCCGCAGTTCGTGGTCTACATCGTGCTGTGGGTGATGCTTCCTGACGAAGAGAAGCACACGGTGCACCACTGACCCGGCGATACTGTCCCATGACCCGCCTTCCCGTCACCTGTCGGCCGAATGCGGCGGGCGGGAGGTGTGCCGGTGTCCGTGCAGGAGCCCGATGCCGCCGGGACGGCGGCGGAACTGCTCCGCCATCTGCGCGAGCTGGGCCGGTCCCGGCACGAGCCGGTGCGCGACATCGGCGCGTACGAGCAGGCGTACTGGCTGGCCGACCTGCCCGCCGAGGTCCCCGTCGAGGCCGGCGCCGGGCCCGGCGAGGTGCTGTTCGGCCTGCCGGCCGTCTCGCTGACCCCGCCCGAGGACTCCACCGAGTTCGACGGCTGGCTCGCGCTGCGCGGCTGGTACCGGCGGCTACGCGAGCTGACCGTGCCGGACGGCTACGAGATCGCACTCGGGGCCGGCCTGCTGAGCCGGCGATTCCCGGACGGGACACGGGTCCGCGGGCACCTGCTCACCACCCCCGTGCGGATCACGGTCGACGAGGAGTCCGGGCGCGTCGATGTCCGGATGGCCCGGTGCGGGCCGCGGCTGGAGGACCGCGAACTGCTGGACGGGCTGCCCGGCTTCGACCCCGCCCGGACGGAACGGGCCCGCGAGGCCGTCCGCCGGGGCGTGAGCGGCGGGCTGGGCGACGGCCTCCTCGGCACGCTGCGCGAGTGGGCCGCGGCGGCCTTCGACGAACCGGCCGAGCTGTCCCTGGACTGGGCGCCCGCGCCGCCCGGCGGGACCCCCGACCCCCGGATCCGGCTCGCCCCCGCCCTGGTGGTCCGGCCGCGCGGCGTGCCGACCGCCCACTACGACGCCGCCCTGGCCGCGCTGGCCGAACCGGGGGCGGCCGTGCCCAAGGGCCTGGCCGGGCTGATCGACCCGGTGGAGCCGACCGCGCACGTCCCCGAGCGCACCCCGGCCGGGATCGCCCGGCTGGTCGTCGGGCTGCTCGGCCGGGGCCGGCGGGTCCTGGTCGTCAGCGACGCCGCCGCGGAACTGGCCGCCGTGCTGCCCCCCGGCCTGGCCCCGCTGTGCGTCACCTCCGACGGCGGCGACCCCGACCCCGGCCCGGCCGTCGCCGCGCTGGCCGCCCGCCGCGCCGAACGCGACCCGGCCGGGGCCGAGCGGGCGCTGGCCGCCCTGTCGGCCCGGCTGACCGAGACGCAGACCACCGAGGCCGAGCTGCGCGAGCGCATCCGCACCGCGGCCGACACCGAGGTCTACGACCTGGGCGGCGACTACCAGGGCACCCTGGCCGAGATCAGCGCGCGGCTGCTGGAACGCGAGGCCGCCTGCTCGTGGCTGTCCCCCCGGCCCGGCCTGCCCCCGCTGCCGCCGCTCACCGCGGCGGAGGCCACCGAACTCGCCGGCCTGCTGGCCGCCCGCACCCCGCAGCGCGCCGCCCGGCTGACCCAGACGCTCCCCGACCCCGCCCGGCTGCCCGACCCCGAGCGGTTCCGGGAACTCGCCGACGCCGAGGCCGCCATCCTCGCCGACGCCGAACGGGCCGGGACGGGCCCGCTGGGCGACCGCTGGATCCCCGACCAGGCGCTGCTCGCCCGGCTCGACGGCCGCATCAAGGTCGTCACCGCCATGGCCCGCGAACTCGGCCTGAACCCCGACCCGGCGGGCTGGCCGGCCCGCGACTGGGCGGTGGGCGCCATCAAGGACGCCCTGGCCGGCCGGCTCGCCGAGGAATGGGACCGGATCTCCGCGCTGGCCGGCTGGGCCGTCGACGCCCACCGGGCCGTGCACACGATCGGCCCGCACCGGGTCACGCTGCCGCCCGGCGACCCGAGCACCCAGAACTCCGCCGCCCGGGTGCTGCGCGAGCACCTGACGGAGAACGGAACCCTCAGGCGCGGCCCGCGGCGGTCCACGGCGCAGAAGCAGGCCGAGCAGGTCCTGATGGGCGCCGGAGTGGACGGGGCCGCGCCCGTCACCGCCGACCGGCTGGAACTGGTGATCGCGGCCACGGAGGCGCGCATCGCCTGCAAGGAACTGCGCGAGGCGTGGCGGGCGATCGGTGTGAAGCTCCCCGAGGAACTGCCGCTGGAACGCGAGGTCTCGGAGTTCACCATGGCCTACGCCCGGCTGAGCCACGTCCGGGCGATCCTGGCGGAAATGGACGAGACCGTCGCGCTGCTGGCCCGCAGCGGGGTGGAGACCCGGTTCACCAACCCCACCGACTGGCGGGCGTACGTGCGGGCGCTCGCCGGGGCGCGGCGGCGGCAGGACGCGCGGGCGATCGCGGCCGAGATCGCGACGCTGCGCGAGCCGGTCGAGGCGCTGGCCCGCTCCGGCGGGGCGCCGCCGGAACTGCACGCGATCGTCGCCGCGCTGGCCGCGCACGACGTCCCCGGCTACGAGCGCGGCCTGGCCGCCCTCGCCGCCGCCCACCGCGAGCGCCGGGAGCAACTGCGCTGCGAGGAACTGCTCGGCCGGGTGCGCGTGGTGCACCCCGAGCTGTCCCTCCTGCTGTCGGCCACCGCCGGGATGGGCGTCTGGCCCGGCCGGCTCGCCGACTGGGAACAGGCATGGACGTGGGCGCACGTCTCCGCCTGGATCGCCGACCGGCCGCCCACCCGGACCGAACGCGACCTCACCGCGGAACTGGACGCGTTGCTGGCCGAGCAGCGCGAACTGGCCACCGAACTGGCCGTCGCCCAGGCGTGGAACCGCTGCCTGGACCGGGTCGCCGAACCCGGAACCGACCCCGCCGGAGCCGTCCCGCTGTGGATCATGCCGCTCTGGCAGGTGCCCGAGGCGCTGCCCCCGCGGCCCGGCGCCTTCGACGTGGTGATCATCGACGAGGGGGTCGCGGCCGGGGCCGAGGCACTGTTCCTGCTCTGGACGGCCGACCGGGCGATCCTGGTGGGACGGCCCGGAGAACGGCCCGAATCATCCGGCTCGGCGCCGTCCGGCGACCTGCTCCCACCCCGGCTGCGCAGCCTGCTGACCCCGGCGGCGACCCTGCACGACGTCCTCCTGACCACACACCGGCCCGCCCCCGAACCCGCGGCGCCGCCCAGGCCCGCCGCGCCCGCCGGCGGGCCGCGCCCCGTGCCGGGCCGGTCGATCGTCTCCTACCAGCGCGCCGACCTGGTCGACCTGCTCGCCCGGCTGGACGCGGAGGAACCCGGCCGGGCCGACGACGAACTCGTCGAACGCGCCCGCACCCTCCTCGCCTGCCCCGCCGACGAACACGACCTGGTCACCGCCCGGCTGAGGTACGCCCTCGCCGCCTACCGCGAGCCCGAACCCCGCTGACCGCCCCGCCGGATTGGGAGATCACCACCCGGCGGGCGGGACGGTTGGGTACAACAGAACGCGTGCAGGACTGGGACCGGGAGTCGATGACCGCGCTACGCGGCGCGCTGTACCGCCGGGACGGCGCGGCAGCACTGGCACTGTTCGCGGAACGGCCGCTGCGGCCCACCCTCCAATACGCCGGCGACGCGCTGACCCTCGCCCTGACCCAGGACACCGCCGGCGCCCGCGACCGCGCGGCCGAGTGCGTCACGGAACTGGCCGCCCGCGACTGGCCGGGCGACGCCGAACTCGCGCACCGCCTCACGACCATCCTCGGCGGCGCCGAGGACACGCTGACCGAAGTGCCCGTCGACCTCGGCGAACTGGGCGCCTTCCTCGACGGCGCGCCCGGCCCCGACGTGTACGTCCTCGACCTGCACAAAGGCGAGGTGCTGCCGGTCGGCGAGCTGAACGGCGAATACACCGACGAGATCGACCCTGCCTTCGACGAGGAAAGCCCCCAGTACGAGCCCACCCGCTGGCTGGAGTTCTGGCCCCTCGGCCACCCCGCCGAAACCGACCGGGCCGACTTCACCGAAACCCTCCCCGACGAGACGCTGCGCACCCGCCTGTTCCGCATCCTCGACCGCCCCGACGGCATCCGCCTGTTCCGGTCGGCACTCGCGGGCACCCCCGACGAACACGACTGGCTGATCTTCGCCGAGGAACGCTCCCGCGGCCGCGCCCGCCACTGGCTCGCCACCCGCGGCCTTCGGCCCTGTTAGCTTGGCGCTCGTTCCTCGCGCTTGTCGCTGTGTTTGCTTGGCTCGCTTCGCTCGCTTGTCGCGGCGCCTTCGGCGCGCCGTCTTCCCTCGTCACGGTGAAGATCGCTCGTACCTCACGATCTTCACCGCTCCTCAGTCCAGACGGCGCGGGCGCCGCTCCCTGACCGCCTCGCTGCGCATCGGCGTTTTATCTCGTCCGCATCTTGGCAGGTGATCACGTTGCCCCTGGGGCGGGTGCGGTCGGTACTGGCACCGCGGGGCCGCTGGCTTACTTCTCGAGATGCGGGCTAGCGGGTGGGGCGGACCAGGGGGAAGGGGATGGTCTCGCGGATGGTGTGGCCGGTGAGGACGATCAGGAGGCGGTCGATGCCCAGGCCGAGGCCGCCGGCGGGGGGCATGGCGTATTCGAGGGCGCGGAGGAAGTCCTCGTCGAGTTGCATGGCTTCGGGGTCGCCGCCCGCTGCTTGCAGGGACTGTTCGGTGAGGCGGCGGCGTTGCAGGACGGGGTCGGTCAGTTCGGTGTAGGCGGTGCCCAGTTCCAGGCCGAAGGCGATGAGGTCCCACTTCTCGGCCAGGCGGGGGTCGGTGCGGTGCGGGCGGGTCAGCGGAGAGGTTTCGGCGGGGTAGTCGCGGACGAAGGTGGGGTGCATCAGGGTGCCCTCCACCAGTTCCTCGAACAGTTCCTGGACGATCCGGCCCTGGCCCCAGGACGGGTCGTGGTGCAGGCCCGCCTGGGCGGCGTGCTTGCGGACCAGCGACAGGGGGGTGTCGGGGGTCATCTCCTCGCCCAGTGCCGCGGAGACCGCGTCGTAGACGGTGACCTCGCGCCAGGGGGCGGCCAGGTCGTATTCGACGCCGCCGCGCTCCACCACGGTGGTGCCCAGCGCGGCCTGGGCGGCCGCCAGCACCAGGTCCCGGGCGAGCACGGCCATGGTGTCGTAGTCGCCGTACGGCTCGTACGCCTCCAGCATGGTGAACTCGGGGTTGTGCCGGGCCGAGACGCCCTCGTTGCGGAAGTTGCGGTTGAGCTCGTACACCTTGCCTAGGCCGCCGACCAGCAGCCGCTTGAGGTAGAGCTCGGGCGCGATCCGCAGGTAGAGCTGCATGTTGTAGGCGTTGATGCGGGTGGTGAACGGCCGGGCCGTGGCGCCGCCGTGCAGCGGCTGGAGCATCGGCGTCTCGACCTCGAGGTAGTCGCCGGCGCGCAGCCGGTCGCGGACCGCGGAGATCGCCTCGCCACGCAGCCGGAGCATCCGGCGGGCGTCGTCGTTGACGATGAAGTCGACGTACCGCTGCCGCACCCGGGCCTCGGGGTCGGCCAGCCCGGCGCGCTTGCCGGGCAGCGGGTGCAGGCACTTGGCGGTGAGCGTCCAGCCGTCGGCCGCCACGGTCGGCTCGCCGGTGCGGGTGGTGATGAACTCGCCGGTGATCCCGACCTGGTCGCCCAGGTCGACCAGGTTCTTCCAGCGGGCCAGCGCCTGCGCGCCGACCCGGTCGGCGGCCAGCATGACCTGGATGTCGCCGGTCTCGTCCCGGAGTTCGGCGAAGGCCAGCCGACCGTGTTCGCGGGCCAGCATGACCCGCCCGGCGATCGAGACGGACACGCCGGTGCGGGTGTCGGGCGGCAGGTCGCCGAACCGGTCGAGCAGCGGCCCGGCGCGGTCGGCCCGGGCGAACCCCGGCGGGTACGGGTCGATGCCCGCCGCACGCAGTTCGGTCAGCTTGGCGTGCCGGACCCGTTCCTGCTCGGTGAGCCGGCGGCGCGGGGTCAGGGCGCTCTCGGCGGCCTCCTCCACCGCGCGGATCTTCTCGATCAGCTCGGCCGACGGTTCGGGGGCGCGCAGCCGGGGCCGCCGCAGGGCGGGCAGGAACCCCTCGGCGCGGGCGAAGGCCAACCCGATCCGGACCAGGTCGCGCGAGTGGGTGTAGCAGATGAACCGGGGCGTCCAGCGCGGGTGGTACTTGGCGTTGGCCAGGTAGAGCGATTCGAGCTGCCAGAACTTCGACGCCACCGACAGCAGCCGGTAGCAGAAACGCGCGAAGGGCCCGGCGCCGAGCTGTGAGCCGCGCTCGAAGACCGAGCGGAGCATCGCGAAGTTCAGCGAGATGCGGCGGCAGCCGACGGTCGTGGCCTGGCGGACCAGCGAGGTCACCATGAACTCGTTCAGCCCGTTGGGCGCCGTCCGGTCGCGCCGCATCAGGTCCAGCGAGAGCCCGCCGCGCCCCCAGGGGACGAAGCTGAGCAGCCCGCGCGGCTCGCCCTCGGCGTCGAACGCCTCCACCAGCACGCACCGGCCGTCGGTGGGGTCGCCCAGCCGGCTCAGCGCCATCGAGAACCCGCGCTCGGTCTCGCCGTCGCGCCAGGCGTCGGCCCGGACGATGATCGCCGCCATCTCGCCGGGGGGGATCTGCTCGTGCCGCCGGATCCGGGCGGTGTAGCCCGCCCGCTCGACCCGCCGGACGGCCTGGCGGACCTGCCGCATCTCCCGGCCGTCCAGGTTGAACTCGGTGGTGTCGATGACGGCCTCGTCGCCCAGTTCGAGCGCGTCGAAGCCGTGCCGGGCGTAGACGGTCGCGGCCCGCTCGCCCACGCTCACCACCCCGGGGATCCATGCGTGCGCCCGGCACTCGGCCAGCCACGCGTCGATCGCCTGGTCCCACGCCTCGTGGTCGCCCAGCGGGTCGCCGCTGGCCAGCGAGACCGCGCCCTGGACCCGGTAGGCGATCGCGGCCCGGCCGCTGGGCGCGGTGATGACGTCCTTGTCGCGGCGCAGCGCGAAGTAGCCCAGCGAGTCCTGGTCGCCGTATTCGGCCAGCAGCGCCCGGCCCGTCAGCTCCTCGTCGGGGGTGAGGATCGCCTCCCGCCGGGCCGGCCGGAACAGCGCCCAGAAGGTCATGATCAGCAGCCCGGTGCCGAGGATGCCCAGGATGCCGTCGACCCAGCTCGGCACGTCGACGGAGAACTGCTCGCCGGTGACTCCGGCGCCCAGCAGGGTCTGCAGCCCCGCGTACAGCAGGTGCGTCTCGATGCCCTCGGCCCGGTCGCGGTCGGTCAGCGAGACCAGCGTGGTGCCGATCACCCCGGCGACCACGAACAGGATCCCGAAGACGGTCAGCGCCAGCTTGCGGTTGTTGCGGTCGGGCAGGGTGGAGAACTGGCCGCGGGCGGCGATCAGCAGGCCCAGGACCAGCCCGTACGCCAGCGCGGTGATCATCTCGCCGCTGCCGAGCCGCTCACCGGGGGTGAGTGCGAGGGCCAGCGCGTACAGGGCGGAGATGCCGAAGTAGGCGCTGAACAGTATCACCAGGATGCGCCAGGCGGCTTTCTTCCGCCGCCGCACGCCCATCGACAGCAGGATGAACAGCACCCCGTAGGGGAGGCTCGCGGTGAAGCCGAGGTAGTTTATCCAGCGTAGTGGCCATATGCCCGCGGCCTGTTTGATGAGGTCTGACGACAGCCAGTAGAGGATCGACAATACGCCCGACAGGCGGGTGTACCAGAAGAGGACGGTGGGCACCGTTTCGACCAGACGACGCCAGTCGTCGCCCGCCGTGACCTTCAACTTCCTTGCCAACACTCCGTAACCGCCTCGTCGCCGGACAATGGTCCGCCGTAGTCTGTCATTTGTACGGGTTGACCGGGGAGCTTGGGCGGGAGAAGGCGGCGTTACCCTGGATGCCGCGGGGGTAGAGGGTCGTGGCTCCGTGAATGTCCCGAATGTAGATATGGTCACATATATGCCGAATGAATCCCCCGCCGGTGGTCGGTTGCTGGCCGGACGCTATCGCCTGTTCACCGAGGTGGGGCGGGGCGGAATGGGCACGGTCTGGGAGGCCCACGACGAGGTCCTGGGCCGGGACGTGGCGGTGAAGGAGGTCATCCTCCCGCACGGTCTCAGTGACGACGAACGGACCATCCAGTACAAACGCACTTTCCGGGAGGCGCGCACCGCCGCCCGGCTCGGCCACCCCGGCGTCGTCACCGTCTACGACGTCGTCGAGGAGGACGGCCGGCCCTGGATCATCATGGAGCTGATCAAGTCCCGCTCCCTGGACCAGGTGATCAAACAGGACGGGCCGCTGGAGCCCCGCCGCGCCGCCGAGATCGGCCGGCAGATGCTCGCCGCGCTGCACGCCGCACACGAGGCGGGCGTGTTGCACCGCGACGTCAAGCCCAGCAACGTGCTGCTGGCCTCCGGCGACCGCGCGGTCCTCACCGACTTCGGCATCGCCACCGCGCAGGGCGACGTCACCCTGACCCAGACCGGGCTGGTGATGGGCTCGCCCGCCTACATCGCGCCGGAGCGCGCCCGGGGCCGCAAGACCGGCCCGGCCTCCGACCTGTGGTCGTTGGGCATCACGCTGTACGCGATGGTCGAGGGACGGTCGCCCTACGAGCGGTCCGAGCCGATGGCCGCGCTGGTCGCGATCATCTCCGAGGACCCCATGCCGACGGCCAACGGCGGCCCGCTCACCCCGGTGATCGAGGGCCTGCTGGTCAAGGACCCCGAGCAGCGGATGGACGCGCACCAGGCCGGCCGGCTGCTCGATGACATCGTCCGCGAGGACTCCGCCGACACCGAGCGCACGCTCGTGGTCGGGCGGCTTCCCGAGTCGCCCGCCGCGACCGAACCCGAGGCGGGCGGCACGGCCGTGCTGGGAGCCGGTACCGGTGCGGCGGCCCACGAGGTCGGGCCGGCCACCTTGCAAGGCGCCGCCGCGGACCCGCCGGCCGGCACCGAGCCCGCCCCGCGCCCCGCGGCCGGGGGCTCGGGCGGCGGGAACGACCGGCTGCTGCCGATCCTGGCCGGAGCGGTGATCCTGCTGCTCGGCATCGCCCTCGCCGTGGTGCTGCTGAACGACGACGGCGGGAACGGGAAGGAGGCCGGCGCCCAGGAGCCCGGCGGCCGGAGCCCGGCCGCCTCGGCCTCGGCGAAGCGCTCCCCGTCGGCATCGCCCTCCGCCTCCGCCTCGCCCGACCTGCCCGGCGACTTCCGGCTGCACCACGACCCGACCGGCTTCGCCGTGGGGATCCCCGAGGACTGGTCCGGTCCCGAGCGCAGGCAGGGCGGCGTCTTCTTCTACTCGCCCGACCGCAGCGTCTACATCCAGATCGACCAGACCACCTCCCCGGGCGCCAGCGCGCTGAAGGACTGGGAGGGCCAGGAGGCGGCGCGGAGGAACGACGGCAGCTTCCCCGGCTACGACCGCGTCCGGCTGGAGCCCACCGGCGACCGGCCCCCGGTGCCCGACACCGGCAACGGCGACAAGTCCGCCGACTGGGAGTTCACCTGGGACGGCCGGTCCGGGCGGATGCGCATCCTCAACCGCGGCTTCGTCACCAACGGGCGCGGCTACGCGATCCTGGTCTCCGGCCCGGACGACGACTGGGACGACCTGATGGAGGAGCTGGAGCCCGTCTATGCGAGCTTCGAGCCCGCCCGCTGAATTCCGGCCCGGAGCCCGCCCGAACGGGCACCGGAGCCTGCCCGTTGGCCGATGTGTATGCCGATCTGTTAGGTGGAATCGGTATGGTCCCCTCTGGTGACGGTTGAACCCGGGGGCCGGCTCGCGCGTCCCACTTGCGTCGGGCGTCCGGGACGCCGCACCGGTCAGTACGCCTTCCAGCGGGGGACCATCCACTCATGGAGCATCAGCAGGGCCAGATGCTGGGCCGCCGCTACCGGCTGGACACGGTCGTCGGGCGGGGCGGCATGGGAACGGTGTGGCTGGCCTACGACGAGATGCTCGACCGCCAGGTCGCGGTCAAGGAGGTCCTGCTGCCGCCCGGCCTCAGCGACGGCGAACGGGACGTCCTCTACCAGCGCACGTTCCGCGAGGCGCGGGCCTCCGCCCGGCTGAACCACCCCGGCGTCGTCACCGTCCACGACGTGCTGGAGGAGACGGGCCGGCCGTGGATCGTGATGGAGTTCGTGCGGGCCAGGTCGCTCCAGGAACTCATCGACGAGGAGGGCCGCGTCCCGCCGTGGCGGGCCGCCGACATCGGCCGGCAGGTGCTGCTGGCACTGCGGCACGCCCACCAGAAGGGCATCCTGCACCGCGACGTCAAGCCCAGCAACGTCCTGATCACCGATGACGACCGCGTGGTGCTCACCGACTTCGGCATCGCCCAGGTCGAGGGCGACGCCACCCTCACCCAGACCGGGCTGGTGATGGGCTCGCCCGCATACATCCCGCCGGAGCGGGCGCAGGGCGAGCGGGCGGTGCCCGCCTCCGACCTGTGGGCGCTGGGCGCCACGCTGTACGCGGCGGTGGAGGGGCGGTCGCCCTACGAGCGCTCCGACGCCATGGCGTCGCTGGCCGCGGTGCTCAGCGAGTCGGTGCGGCCGGCCCGCAACGCCGGCCCGCTGTGGCCGGTGCTCGACGGGCTGCTGGCCCGCCGCCCGGCCGACCGGATGACCGCCGACCGGGCCCTGCCGATGCTCACCGAGGCCGCCACGTCCCGCGGGCAGGTCGAGACCGTCCGCGACCCCGGCGACCTGGCCACCCGGTCCGACGAGCCGTCCGGGCCGCGCGACTTCGCGGCCGAGACGGTGTCCGACTCGGCGGAGCTGGAGGCGCTCGGCCGGTACGGCCCGCCCGCCCCCCGCCCGGGCGAGTGGGAACCCGAGCAGCGCACCCTGCTGGGCGGCGACTGGACGACCCACTCACCGGAACCGCCGCCCACCTGGGGTCCCCCGCACCCCGCCCCGGCCCGGCCGGACCGGGAGCGCACCAAGACCATCGCGATCGTCGTGATCGCCGGCGTGCTGGTGGTGGCGGCCGTCCTGGCGGGCGCGCTCATCCTGCGGGGCAAGCGCAACGCCGCGCCCGACCCGCCCGGCTACAGCGGCCGGCCGCAGGAGCAGGTGACGGTGACCGTCGGCACGGCCGGCGGGAACACCCCCACTCCGAAGATCCCGCCCGGGTACACGACGCGGACCGAGGACGGGTTCGCGGTGGCCGTCCCGCAGGGCTGGACCCGCCAGGTGCAGGGGCAGAACATCTTCTACCGCGCCCCGGACGGCTCGGCGCTGCTCCAGGTCAGCACGATCGCCTGGACGGGCACCCCGACCCAGCAGGCGCAGGCGTTCAGCGCGGCCCAGCAGGGCCCCCAGACGCGGTTCCCCGGCTACACCCAGGAGGGCCTCGCCCAGCTGACCTACCTGGGCGGCGATGCCGCTGACCTGCAGTTCAGCTACGTCTCCGAGGGCGTCCACCAGCGCGCGGTCGACCGCTTCTTCCGGGCGGGCGGGCGGGAGTACGCCATCTACTACCGCACCACCGCTGCCGCCTGGTCCGGCGACGAGGGGCGGCGGGCGGCCATCTTCGGCTCCTTCCGCCCGGGCTGACCGGGCGTCAGGTGAGCCAGCCGGGCCGGACCAGGCCGGACTCGTAGGCGAAGACCACGAGCTGGGCGCGGTCGCGGGCGCCGAGCTTGACCATCGTCCGGCTCACGTGGGTCTTGGCGGTGGCCGGGCTGACGACCAGCCGGGCGGCGATCTCCTCGTTGGTCAGCCCCTCGCCGACCAGCGCCATGACCTCGCGTTCCCGGTCGGTGAGGGCGTTCAGGCGCAGCGCGGGGCCGGGCTCCTTGGTCCGGGTGGCGAACTCGGCGATCAGCCGGCGGGTCACGCTCGGCGACAGCAGCGCGTCCCCGGCCGCGACCGCCCGGACGGCGTGGATCAGCTCCACCGGCTCGGTGTCCTTGACGAGGAACCCGCTGGCCCCGCCGCGCAGCGCTTCGAAGACGTACTCGTCCAGCTCGAACGTGGTCAGGATGACGATCCGGGCGTCGGCCAGCCGCTCGTCGGCGGCGATCCGGCGGGTGGCGGCCAGCCCGTCGAGCACCGGCATCCGGATGTCCATCAGGATGACGTCGGGGTGCAGCCGGCGCGCCTGCGCGACCGCCTCCTCGCCGTCGCCGGCCTCGCCGACCACCTCGATGTCGCGCTGCGCGTCGAGCAGCGCCCGGAAGCCCGCGCGCACCAGGGCCTGGTCGTCGGCGAGCATGACCTTGATCATTTCTCTTCCGTCCCCTCGTGGACGGGCAGGACGGCCCGCACCTGGAAACCGCCGCCGGGCCGGGGCCCCGCGCTGAAGGTACCGCCGAGCGCGGCGGCGCGCTCGCGCATCCCGTGGATGCCGTTGCCGCCGGGGTGGTCGTCGAGCAGCGAGACCCCCCGGCCGTCGTCCTCGACCTGGACGGAGACATGGTCGGCGGCGTAGGAGATCCGGACGAGCGCGGTCAGCGGCCCGGGCCCGGCGTGCCGCGTCACGTTGGTCAGCGACTCCTGGACGATCCGGAAGGCGGCGAGGTCCACCCCGGCAGGTAGCGGGCGCCGGTCGCCCTCGAACTCCGCCCGCACCCGCAGCCCGGCGGACTCCGCCCGGCCGACGAGTTCCTCCAGCCGGTCCAGCCCGGCGGTGGGCGAGCGCGGGGCCACCTCGCCCTGCTGCCGCAGCACGCCGATCACCGAGCGCATCTCGGTCAGCGCCTCCTTGCTGGCCTCCTTGATGGCGGCCAGTGCCGTCCGGGCCTGGCCCGGGTCGTCGTCCATGAGGTGCAGGGCGACCCCGGCCTGCACGT
Source organism: Actinomadura craniellae (assembly GCF_003289645.1). Lineage (GTDB taxonomy): Bacteria > Actinomycetota > Actinomycetes > Streptosporangiales > Streptosporangiaceae > Actinomadura_D > Actinomadura_D craniellae. The sequence goes on from NZ_QLYX01000003.1 coordinate 217,818, forward strand.
TGATCATCGAGATGTTGTGGGCCAGCACGTCGTGCAGTTCCCGGGCGATGCGCAGCCGCTCGTCGCTGGCCCGGCGGCGGTCCTCCTCCGCCCGGCCGCGGGCCGCCTCGGCGGCCTTCTCGCTGCGGATCCGGACGAGGTCGGCTCCGATCAGCACCACGAACGCCCAGCCCAGCAGCAGGGCGGCGGTGGCGAGGCCGGGCCGGTCCACCGGGAAGAGCCGGTCGCCCTGCCCGCGCCGCTCGACGTCCACCCCGATCAGCGAGGCGACGGCGAAGAACGCCGCGAACGAGGTCAGGGTGCCGACCCAGGCCAGCAGCCGGTGGCCGGCCACGACGACCGCGACCAGGGCCACCGCGGCGGCCAGGAACGCCGGCCCGTACACGTGGGCGCGCAGGTAGTACAGCAGCGTGACCAGGCCGGTGCCGAGGGCCACCGGGATGGGGTACCGGCGGCGTGCCAGTAGCAGCACCGGGCCCGCCACCAGCAGCGCCACCCCGAACGGGTCGAGTTCCCGGAACATGTGGTGGCGCGGGTCGTCGAGGTGCGGGCCGCCGTGCGGGCCGTACTTGTCGCTCTGCGCGCCGAACGACCCCGCCAGTTGGACCACGCCGACCAGCAGCGGCACCACCCAGGCGGGCAGCTCGCCCGGCCGGGGCCAGCGCGGGTGGGCGGGGTGGTCGCTCATACCTCGCACGCTAGAGGACGCCGGAACGTGCCGGCATCGGCCGGTGGCGGTGCCCGTCCCTACTCCCGGCGGAGTACGCTCACCCGTCCTGAGCGGGGCGCAGGGGGAGGCAGGAGAAGCCGTTGCGGGTGATCGAGCGCAGCCGCAGCGGGCGGCCGGCGACCTCGATACGGCCCGGCCGGTCGAGGATCGCGCCGATGACGGCGCGCAACTGGGTGCGGGCCGGTTCGACGGCGGAGCAGTGCCGGGCGGCCTCGCCGTGCAGGAGGTGCCGGCCCGGGGGGCGGCCGATGTCGAACCGGCCGGGGTCCTCGAACACCTCGTCGTCGTGGTTGGCGGCGGCGATCCAGGCCGCGACCTGCTCGCCGGGGCGCATCGGCACGCCGCCGAGCGAGGTGGTCCGCCGTACCGTGCGGCGTACCTGGATCACCGGCGACCACCAGCGCAGCATCTCCTCCAGCGCGCCGGCCAGCAGGTCGCGGTCGCGGCGCAGCCGCGCGTACTGGTCGGGATGCCGCAGCAGCGCGTACACCCCGCCCGACACGGCGTCGCGCACCGGGCCGGGCAGGCCGGCCATGACCTCGCCGACCAGGTCGGCGGTGCCGCGCCCGGACAGCAGGTCCAGGAGCTTCGCCGCCCGCCGCGCCGGTTCGCCGGCGGGCTGCCGGCCCGGGCCGGGCGGGGCCGAGGAGGCCGGGCGGCGGCGCGGCGCGGTGGCGCGGCGCATCCAGGTGCCGAGCGGGTGCGGGGCGTCCGGGGCGCGGACGAAGATCTGCGGGTGCTCGAAGACGTGCCGCACGTCGGTGTACCGGAGGACGGCCCACAGGCCGGCGCCGTCCTCGGCCCCGTCGGGGATCCACACCACGGGGGTCCGGGCCCGCAGCCGGGCGAGCTGGTCGTGCGGCATGCCGCGGATGTAGGTGTCGGGGGAGGAGATGACAGCGATGTCGGAGACGGGGATAGCGCCTCGTCGCTGAGGCATCCGGTGCTCCTCTCCGGCATGGATCGGGCGCGAACCCGGGGGTGATCCTGGCCGTTGAAACGGATTCAGCGTGCTCCTACCCGAATGACGGCCGAGCCACGCTCGGGGTTGACCTTCAGTTGATCAACCATTCGCCGGTCTCGACGCTGACCAGACCGTGCCGGGCGGCCTCGACCACGGCCTCGCGCTGGGAGTGCACCCCGAGCTTGGTCAGCACGCTCTGCACGTGGCTGCGCGCGGTGCTGCGGGTGACGCCCATGGCCTTGGCCAGCGCGGCGGTGGATTCGCCCCGGGCCAGCCGGGTCAGCACCTCCCGTTCGCGGGGGGTCAGGAACCGGGCCACCCGGGCCACGTGGGAGGTGCCGGCGGGCGGGCGGCGCGCCGGGGCGTCCGGGTGGGCGGCCCGACCGGATCCGGTCAGCGGATCGACGACCACCTCGCCCGCGTGCACCCGGTCCAGCAGCGCCAGGATCTCCCGGGGCTGCTGGCCCTTGGAGGCGAACCCGCTGATCCCCATCGCCAGCCCGGCCTCCAGCAGGTCCGGGCCCAGCGAGCCGGACAGGAGCACCAGGCGGGTGGCGGGCGCGGCGGCCCGCAGCTCCGGGACGAGGTCGAGCACCGGGCCCGCGGGGAAGTGCAGGTCGACCAGGCAGAGGTCGGCGGGACGGGCGCGCAGCATCGCGGGCAGCTCGTCGGGGGAGTAGCAGACCCCGACGACGTCGTGTCCCGCCTCGCCGAGCACCACGGAGAAGGAGTCGGCGAAGACGGGGTGGTCGTCGCAGATGAGGATCCTCATAGCGGATGCAGGGGTGGTGGGGCGGCCGGCAGCAGGATGCGGACCCGGGCCCCGCCGGGTTCGCCGGCGCCGATCTCCAGCCCGCCGCCGTGCTCGGCGACGAGGTCGTGCACGATGCCCAGCCCGAGCGAGGCCAGCCCGCCCGAGCCGGCGCCGAACCCCGGGCCGTCGTCGTCGACCTGGATCGTCACCCATCCCCGGTCGGCGCCGACCCGGACGTCCACCCGCCCGGCGGCGACCCGGCAGGCGTTGTCGAGGACGTTGCGCAGCGCCCGCCACAGCGCGACCGCGTCCATGTGCGCCCAGGCGGGCTCGGCGGTGCAACCGACCGCCAGCGTGGTGGCCAGCCGCAGCCCGGTCACCACCTCGGTGGCGAGTTCGTCCACCCGGACCCGCTCGGGCCGGGCCGGTGCCGGCCCGGCCGCCGCCTCGTCGTCCTCTTCCTCGAGTTGCCGGAGCAGGTGGTCGAGCCAGCGGGTCTCGCCCAGCAGTTGGTCGATGCGCTCGCGGCTGCGCGGCCCGACGTCGTCGGAGACGGAGACCGCGGAGGCGAGCATGATGATCGTGCCGAGTTCGTGGCGGATGTCGTGCCGCAACCGCCGCCGTCGGAGCGCCGGGTCCCCGGTCCGGTGCTCTGACGTCTCGGTGATTTCGGGCGGGTCGATCGGTGAGAACCGAGACGGCCCGTTGCTCATGTCGAAGACCCCCGTCCGGGAACGGCACCTTGGTGACCGCCGCTCGAGATGGCCGAAATGACCACCCTATTTCCCCGTGCGACCCGGCACTGGCCGGAAGCGGTCAGCGCAAGGATATTAAACGATGGTTAAAGTCGGCGCATCTCAAAGTTGATTGATGCTGTCTTGTCCGTTATCTAGATACTTACGGCGGGGGGCTGGACAAAGTCGCACTTGTAAGAAAGTGCAGGTGGGGGTGCTTGTCGCGGGTGATGGTCGGGCCGGAATCGCCTTCGCTGTCAGACTTAGACGCGCCCGGGAGCTTTGCACGGACCAAATGATCACCTTTCGGCGCTGGTGGGATTTTCGGCGGTCACGGAACAGGCGGGTAATCTCCGCGATATATCGCGTCCAGTACCGAGCCCAGATGCTCGGGCGTGAACCATTCGCCCACCAGGACCCGCGCCTGCTCGGTCATCCGGCGCGCCGCCGCCGGGTGGTCGAGCAGGTGCCCCACCGCGGCGGCCAGCCCGGCCCGGTCCCGGGGCCGCACCAGCAGCCCGGTCTCCCCGGGCCGGACCAGGTCCGGGTGGGAGGGCACCGCCGTGGCCACCAGCGGGACCCCGGCGGCGATCGCCTCGACCAGGGCGCACGGCAGCCCCGCCGAGCGGCCCGGCAACACCATCACATCGAAGGCCGGCAGCAACTCGGGAACGTCACCGCGGTGGCCCAGCCAGCGCATCCGGTCGGCCAGGCCGAGCCGCTCGGTCAGCCCGCGTAGCCGGCCGGCCAGCGGCCCGTCGCCGGCCCAGAGGCCGAACACGTCCTCGGGCAGCCGGGCCAGCGCCCGGACGAACAGTTCGGGGTCCTTGCGCGCGGTGAGCCGGCCCACCGACCCCATCACCCGCACGCCCAGCGGCAGGTCCAGCCGCCGCCGCGCCCGGGCCCGCCCGCCCCGGTGGCCCGCGTACTCCGCGAGGTCCACGGCCGGCCACGACAGGCGGATCCGGTCCGGCGGGGCCAGCCCGAGCAGGGTCGCCCGGGCGGCCGTCCGCGAGCCCACGGCCAGGAAGGCGTGCGTGTGCCGGGCGGCCCGCCGCTCCAGCGCGATCCGCGTCCGGCGGCGGAGCCACGACCGGGACCCGCCCGGCGGCCGGTGCCAGGTGTGCACGATCCGCGGCACGCCGGCCCGGGCCGCCGCGAACCGGCCCAGCAGCCCGTCCCGGCCGTCGTGGGTGTGCACCACGTCGTACCGGCCCGCGGCGAGCACCCGGGTGAGCTCTCGCAGCGCCCGCGGGGCGTCGGCGGGTGAGGTGAGCCCCGGCACCCGGACGATCTCCACCCCCGCCGCGTCCGCCCGCGCCGACAGGTCGCCCGGACCGGCCGGGGCGCCGGTCACCAGCACCCGCTCGTACGCCCGCGGATCCAGGGCGAGCATGCCGTTCAGCGCGACCACTCCCGGGCCGTCGGCGAACCGGCCGAGCACCACCGCCACCCGCGGCCGGGGGGCGCTCACAGGCCCGGGAACCCGGCGGGGCCGGGCCTTCCCCGGGCGGGCCGGTACTCGGGCAGCAGCCGCCGCAGCAGCCGCCGCACGTGCTCGTCGTCGCCGTCGTCGGCGGCGAGGTAGAGGTCGTCCAGCAGCCGCGGCAGGCCGGCCGGCAGCGGTGCCGGACGGGTTCCCCAGATGGCCGGGTGGGCGGTCCGCACCCGCCGCTCGCCGGCGGAGAAGAGCCGCTCGACGACCTTCTCGCCCGGCCGCGGCCCGGTGAACCGGATGGTGACGTCCGGGCGCCCCAACTGCCCGGCGTAGCGGTGCACGAGATCGAGGACGGGCACCGGGGGGCCCATGTCGAGCGCGAAGACCTCGGCCTCCTCGGCGAGCCCGCCCGCCTCCAGCAGCAGCCCCGCCGCCTCCCCGGCGGTCATCAGGTGCCGGGCCAGGTCGGGGTGGGCCAGGGTGATCGTCTCGCCCCGGACGATCGGCCCGGCCAGCGTGCCGAGCAGCGGCCCGGGCGGGCCGAGCACGACGCCCAGCCGGGCCGAGGCGAACCTGGTCGGCCCGCCCGCCACGGTCTGCATCACCATCTCGCCCAGCCGCGCCACCGCCCCGCACACCGACGCGGGGTCGGCGGCCTTGTCGGTGGAGCAGTGCACCAGGTGTTCCACCCCGTGCCGGACCGCGGCGGTGGCCAGCCGGTGGGTGCCCAGCAGGTTCCAGGTCACCGCGCGGGCCGGGGCGCGTTCCAGTTCGGCCGTCCCGGTCAGGCCGGCGGTGTGCACCACCAGTTCCGGGCGGAGCCCGCCCAGCGCCCGGTCCAGCCCGGCGTGGTCGCGGACATCCGACTCGATCATGACGACCCGGTCGCGGTCGAGCAGCCCGGTCATCTCGTGCCCCACCCTGGCCAGGCCGTCCGGGTCGCGGTCGAGCAGGCCCAGCGCCGCCGGGCCGAGCCGCTTGATCCGATGGCACAGCGCGCCGCCCACGGTGCCCGCGGCCCCGGTCACCAGCACCCGGCGCCCGGCGACCAGGCGGTGGGCACGTCGCCCGGCCACGTCCGCCTCCGCCCGGCCGAGCAGCCGGGCCAGCGGGGTCGCCGGCCCGGGGGAGGGAACGCGGTGCGGGAGTTCCGGTGCGGTCAGCCCCCGACGTCTCACCATCAACCTCCGTCCGGATGAAGCGTAGGGACGCCCGCCCCGGCCGGCCTCGCGCAACGAGACGATGGGCCGCTACGCCAAATGCTGGTCGGTCATCCCCGCTCCCGGGGGCGCAGCCCCGCCCGCATGGCCAGGGTGATCGCCTCCAGGGCCGAGTGCAGCCCCAGCTTCGCCAGCAGGTTCTGGGTGTGGGTGCGGACCGTGTTCGCCGACAGCCCCAGCCGGTCGGCGATGTCGGCCCGGCTGAGCCCGTCGACCATGCACTGGAGCACCTCGTGCTCGCGGGGGGTGAGCTCGTCCAGCGTCCGGCCGGCCGGGGACGGCGCGGGCATGCCGTCCAGCAGCGCGCGCAGCACGTCGCCCAGCGAGTCCGGCGGCAGCCGGCCGCCCCGCCCGGCCGCGTCGCGGATCACCTGGGCGACCAGATCGGGGCTCTCGGTCTTCGACAGCCAGCCGACGGCACCGCGCCGCACCGCCTCGACGATCAGGTGCGTGTCGCCGGTCGCGGTCAGCATCACCGCCCGCACCCCGGGGTGGTCGGCCCGGATCCGGTCCAGCAGGTCGAGGCCGCTCTCCGGGCCGAGCGCCAGGTCCAGCACCACCACCCGGGGCCGCTCGGTGGCGATCAGCGCGAGGGCCCGGCGGACGTCGGCGGCCACGGGCAGCAGGACCAGGCCGGGCTCGTGGCCCAGACGGGCCGAGAGGGCCTCGGCGAACAGCGTGTGGTCGTCCACGATCAGGACGCGGATGGGGTGCATGCTCCGACGATGTCGTTTCCGGGCGCCGCGCGGATCCCGCAAACGCTGTACGACAGGATGGATTCCTCATCCGAGGAGGCACCGTGACCGGCCGGACCCCCAGCAAGGACCAGCAGGCCCGCCGGAGCCGGCTGGTCGAGGCGGCGCGGGAACTCGCGCTCGAAGGCGGGTACGCCGCCGTGACCATGCATGACGTGGCCGACCGGGCCGAGGCCGGGCGGGCCACCGTCTACCGTTACTTCGCCTCCAAGGACCACCTGCTCATCGAGGTGGCGGCCGTCTGGGCCCGCGAGACCACCGCCGATCTCGACGCCCGGGCCGTCGGCGGGACCCCGGTGGAGCGGCTGGCCGAGCTGCTGGAGCGGATCGTCGAGGTGGCCGCGGCCGAGCGCACGCTCACCTCCGCGATAATTCAGGCGGTCACCTCGTCCGACCCCGCGGTGGACCCCGAGCGCACGGAACTGTTCCTGTTCGTCCGTGACCGGCTGGCCACCGCGATCGGCGAGCCGCTGCTCGAACGCGACGACGTCGAGCTGGTGCTGGGGCATCTGCTGCTGTCGGCGTTGGTCAGCCTGACCGCGCTGGGCCGGCCGGCCGAGGAGGTGCGCACCATGGTGCGCACCGCTGCGCGCCTGATGGTGGGGCGGGCCGCCGTGTCGGGCCCATGAACTTACTGACAGTTCTTTACCGGTTAATTCGCGTTTATCCCTATGGTGACGGCCCAGGCCGGGCGGCAGGATTTCCCTCGTACGGAGCCGGCGCACTCCCCGCCTGGCACCGAGAGCAGGTGGTCGCGGGAGCCGTTTCCGGTGGGACTCCCGCGGCCACCCCTCGATCGCGCTTTGTCAGCCGTGTGCTAATCGACCGCCCCGATTGTGTTTGTCGCCCAGCAGTGTCGTACGTCACACCCAGGTAACTTCGGGCTCCCGACGGTTTGTGCCAGTTCGGGTCAGGAGGTGCCACCGGTGTCCACATCGACGATCGGACAGTACGCGAACCTGCAGCCCTGGACCGGGGTGCCGCGGGAGATGGCCGGCCTGTTCCGGCCCAAGCTCAGCGGCGTCGCCGAGGAGATGATCGACGAGATCCAGCGCGGCGTACCGGAGTACGCCCGCCCGCTGGACGAGGAGTACGTGCGGATGGTGCGGCTCGCCGTGGAGGGCGCGCTGCAGCAGTTCGTCGACCTGATCGGCGACTCCGACTCCTCGTGGGAGCCGGTCGCCGCCGTCTACCGGGAGATCGGGTGGGCGGAGGCCAGGGAGGGGCGCAGCCTCGACGCCCTGCAGACCGCGCTGCGGCTGGGCGCCCGGGTGGCCTGGCGGCGGCTGGCGGCCGAAGCGGAGCAGATGAACGTCTCCCGGCGCACGCTCGGCCGGCTGGCCGAGGCCATCTTCGCGTTCCTGGACGAGATCGCCGCCGCGGCGACCGAGGGCTACACCAAGGCCCGCGAGCAGGTGGCCGGGGAACTGGAACACCGCCGCCGGCGGCTGCTCGACCTGCTGCTCGCCGAGCCGCCCGCGGCCCAGCAGGCGATCAGCGACCTGGCCCGGGTGGCGCAGTGGCGGGTGCCGCGCTCGGTCGCCGTGGTGGTGCTGCACGAGCGGGGGCAGGCGCGTTTCTCGCACCCGTCGCTGCCGCCGGAGGTGCTGTCGGACGTCAACCGGCGCGAGCCCTGCCTGGTCGTACCCGACCCGGACGGCCCCGGCCGCGGCGCGATGCTGGAGAACGCGCTGCGCGAGTGGGTCGCCGCGGTCGGCCCCACGGTGCGGCTGGAGGACACCGCCAAGTCGCTGCGCTGGGCCCGGGAGGCCATGCGCCTGGCCCGCCGCGGGGTGCTGCCCGACGACCGGCTGGTCCGCTGCGTCGAGCACATGCCGACCCTGGTGATCTTCAAGGACGAGGAGCTGGTGCGGGCGGTCGCCGTCCAGCGGCTGGCCCCGCTGGAGGAGGTCCGGCCCCGGCACCGCGACCGGCTGGCCCGCACCATGCTGGCCTGCCTGCAGAACGGGTTCAACGCCACCGAAGTGGCCGCCCGGCTGCACGTCCACCCGCAGACCGTCCGGTACCGGCTGCACCAGCTCGAAGAGCTGTTCGGCGAGCGGCTCTACGACCCGACACTGCGGCTGGAGATGGAGATGGTGCTGCACGTGTGGCTGTCGTCGGAGGGGACGGAGACCGCCGAGTCCTCCGCCGACGTGATCTCCCTGGCCGGCAACCGCCGCCCCACCGCGGGCCGCCGCGCCGCCGGCGGCGAGCACCGCTGAGCCGGTGCCGCCCGCCGGAGACGTCCGGCGGGCGGCGCCACCCTGGGACAATCACGGGATGGATCCGACCCCTTCCAGCGCCCCTTCCGCCACGGCCGGCCCCGAGCCGGACGACGGGTTCGGGCCGCTCCAGGAGCTGATGGACGGGTTCGGCATCGACCGGCGCCGCATCGCGGACATCTGCTGCCTGCTCGCGGGCGGCGCGTACCTCTCGGTGGCCGAGATCGTCTCCCGGACGGGCTCCTCCCGGCGCACCGTGGAGATGACGATCGCGGCGGCCGGAGACCGGCTGGAGACCTCCGGCGACGCGTTCCGGGTCGCCCCCGAGCACGTCCTGGCCTACCGGGACCGGTTCCGGTGCGGCGGGTACGCGGCGCCGCCGGCCGACCCGTGGGACGCCCCGGCCGCCGCCGACCCCGCCGCCCTGGCGGAGATGCGGCGGCTCGTCGCGGAGGTGCCCGCGCCGCTCCAGTCCCTCGACCACGTGCCGGCCACGGCCGAGACCGCGCTGAAACGGGCGCACTTCATGCTGCGCGGCTACGACCTGCGGGGCGCGCGCGTCCTCTGCGTCGGGGACCACGACCTGACCTCGCTGGCGCTCTTCCTGGCCGGCGGTGCGGCCGGCCTCGGCGTCACCGTGGTCGACATCGACGAGCGCACCCTGGAGTACATCGATGTCCAGGCCCGCCGGCTCGGCTTCGATGTGCGCGTCCACTACGCGGACCTGCGACTCGGTCTCCCGGCCGCCCTGCGCGACTCGTGCGACCTCGTCTTCACCGACCCGCCGTACACCCCCGAGGGCGTCCGCCTGTTCGCCGCCCGCGGGCTGGCGGCGCTGGCCGACCAGCACAACGGGCGGCTGCTCGTCGCCTACGGGTTCGGCGAGCGGCAGCCCGCGCTCGGGCTGGCCGTCCAGGAGGCGCTGGCCCCGCTGCACCTCGTCTACGAGGCGGTGCTGCCCGGGTTCAACCGTTTCACCGGCGCGCAGGCGATCGGCGCCGCCGCCGCGCTCTACGTGCTGCGGCCCACCCGTCGCAGCCGGGCGGCGGCCGAGGCCCCGGCCGGGACGGGGCCGGGCGTGTACACCCACGGCGTGCAGTCGGTGGAGGCGAAGCCCGCGGGCCTGGACCCCGCGGCGGCGGCCCGGGTGCTGGACCTCGCCGGTCTGGCGGGCGGGCGGAACCTCCTGGTCGGGGACGGCTGGCCGGAGGACGTGCCGGGCCGGCGCGTCGGGCTGGCCCCCTTCCTGGCGGCCCCCCTGCCCCGGGGTGCGCAGGGCCACGACGGGGTGGCCGTCGACCTCCACCCCGGGTACGGCGCGTCCCTGCTCCGGGCGCTGCTGGCCGCCGGCGCGGACCGGGTCGCCGTGCTGTGCCGGAGCGACCTGCCGGAGCTGCGCGACGCGGCGGGCCAGCGCCGGCTGGCGGAACTGGTGGCGCCCAAGTACCGCATCGCCCGGCTGCTCCGCAGCACCCCCGCCCCCGACCTGGCGGTCGTCGTCGCCGAGCGGGCCGAACCGGACCCCGCGGACCCGCCGGCCGTCCTGGCCGCCCACGTCTACGCGCGGGCCCACGGCAAGATCGGCAACTCCTGGCGGGAGGGGCTGATCGCCCTCGACCGGGCCCGCGGCCGGACGCTCACCAAGGCCCGGGCGCGCGCCGCGATCGCGGCGACCGGCCGGGCCGACCTGACCGGGCACACCCTGCTCGACCTGCCCCGCCACGTCCTCCCGGCCCTACGGGAGGCGCTGGCGGCGTCGATCGAAGCCCTGGCCGAGGACTGACCGCCCGGTCCGGCCGGTGGGCGACCCGCCGCCACCGGCGCGGGCCCGGGATTCAGCGGCGCTCGCCGCCGCCCGCCCCGCCCGGCGGCGCTCGTCCCCGCTTCACCCGCTCACCCGCTGGTGCGGTGTCCAGCAGCGTTCACCGGGCCCACCCCTGCCCCGGAACGTGATCGTTGAGGATGGGTGGGCCTCCAGCCCCACCTATCCTCAACGATCACGTTCCGGGCAAGCCGCGCGGTGAGGTCGGTGAACATTGCCGGACACCGTGCTAGCGGCCACCCCGCTCGCTTGGCTCAGCGGGTGGGCGGGTCGCGGCGGATGATCCGGTGCAGGACGTCCGGTGGCTGGAAACGGTGCTGGAGCCGGAGGTCCGTGCGGGTCGCGCCGACGATCAGCGTGCCGACCTTGTGGCCCGCGGCGGCGCTGCGGGGCGGGATGCCCTCGGCCGAGATCCGCACCGTCAGGCCGGGCCAGCCGACCACGGTGACCGGAGTCGCCGCGACCAGCGGGGAACCGCCGCCCAGCCCGTCGTCGACCATGCCCACCCGGGCGCCGGAGGCGGCCAGGGAGGCGCTGGTCATCGCGCCGCCCGCGGCGAGGACGAGCTGGTGGGCGGCGGTCATCGCGGGCATCGCGCCGTTGCCGGTGGGCTGGTCCAGCACGGCGCCGACGATGAGGGCGTCGACCCCGCCGACCCGCCGCCGCGCCGCGAACACGTAGTTGCCGCCGGCCAGGTCGGTGTAACCGGTCTTGCCGCCCACGAAGCCGTTCCGGCCGAGCAGGATGTTCCCGCCCGGCCGGGCGGTGTCCCCGTTGCGGGGGACGTAGGTCTGCTTGGCCACGATCTCGGCGAAGGCGGGGACGCGCATCGCCGCGCGCAGCAGCTTGACCTGGTCGGCCGCGGTGCTCACGGTGCGCGAGTCGTAGCCGCTGGGGTCGGTGTAGGTGGTCGAGTCCATGCCCAGCTCGCGGGCGGTGGCGTTCATCTTGGCCACGAAGGCCGTCAGGTTCCCCGAGTCCCAGCGGGCCAGCTCGTGCGCGATGTTGTTCGCGGAGACGATCATCAACGCTTCCAGCGCCTCCCGCTGGCTGAACTTCTGCCCCGCGGTCACCTCGACCAGCGACTCGCCGCGGCTGATGCGCATCGGCAGCCGGGCGGCCTCCTGCGGCGAGATGGTGAAGGTGGGACCCTCCTCGCCGGACCGCAGCGGGTGGTCGCTGAGGAAGACGTACGCGGTCATCACCTTGGCCACGCTGGCTGTGGGCGTCGGGGTGGTCGGCCCGAACGCGCCCATCGTGCCCAGCCCCTCGACGTCGACCGCCGCCTGACCCTGCGCGGGCCAGGGCAGCCGGGGCGGGGCGCCCGGGAAGGTGTGCGCGGAGGCGGTGGTCAGCCGCAGTGCCGGGTCGGGCAGCGGGCGGACGATCTGGAACGTCGCCCCGGAGACCAGCAGGATCAGGACGAAGAAGACCGCCAGCAGGACTCGCCGCCGCTTCTTGCGCTTCGGCTTCTTCTCCTGCCACGGGTACCCGTCCTCGTCGGACGTGCCGCCCTGGTGCGGCTCCGGGCCGTAGGCGGTGTCCCCGGCCGGCGCGGCCGGCCACGGTTCGTCCTGGAGGTCCACGCCCTCGCCGGCGTACTCCCACGCCCCGGACGCCCGCCCGTACGGCGCGGCCTCGGCCGGGGGCGGCTCGGCGCCGTACGGCGCCTCCTGCGGATATGCGGCGGGGAACCGGTCGTCCGGCCAGTGCGGTCCGCGCGGCGGCGCGTCGTGCCGCATCCCCGCGACCCCCGCGCTCCCCTCGGCTCCCTGGACCCCTGCGTGCGGCGTTCCGGGGTCCGCACGGTGCGGGGCCCGGGTGGCCTCCCCGTACGACGGGTCGGCCGCCGGTGGGGATTGCTCCCACCAGGCCGCCCGTCCGCGGGCCGGGTCGGCGGCGGGCCCCTGCCCGTGCGGTGCGGTCCGGGGCGCCGGCCCGGCGGCCTGCCCGTGCGGCGGTTCGTCCCGGGGTTGTTCCCAGGGTGCGGCTCGGCCCCGGGCGGGGTCCGCATGGGGTGCGGGCTCGGCCCCCGGCCAGTGGTGTTCCGCTCCGTGGGGCGAGGGCGGGGGCTGGGGCGCCGGCGCGGCGGCCTGGTCGTGCGACGAAGCCTGCCGGTGGGGGCCGAACATCGGCTCGGACCGTGGCGCGCCGGGACGGTGCATCCCCGGGTCTTCGGGCGGCGGGGTCCGCCGGTGCTGCTCGTCACGCCAGTACAGGTTCGCGTCTTCGCGGGGAGCGGGCGGGGCACCCGGCGGCGGCGCGGCGTGCCGGACCGGCGGCGGGGCCTGCCCGGCGTGGTCGCCGGGACCGTCCCATGACGCGCCTCTTGGTTCTGGGGTGGGTGTGGTGCTCTGTGGCGGGGTGTGCTCGCTGGGCGCACCCGGCCTTGCCGGTGGGGTGTGTTCGGTGCGGCCGGTGGGGCCGTCCCATGACGTGCTTCTTGGTTCTGGGGTGGGTGTGGTGTCCTGTGGCGGGGTGTGCTCGCTGGGCGCACCCGGCCTTGCCGGTGGGGTGTGTTCGGTGCGGCCGGTGGGGCCGTCCCATGACGTGCTTCTTGGTTCTGGGGTGGGTGTGGTGCTCTGTGGCGGGGTGCGCTCGCCGGGTGCACCCGGCCCCGGCGGCGGGGCGTGTTCGGCCGCCGGGTACGCGGCGCGCGGCGGTCGGGGCCGGTCGGGGGCGTCGTGCGGGTGCTGCCGCGCGTCCTGCCGGTGCCCGGGGCCCTGCGCCGGCGGGGTCGGCCCGGAGGCGGCGGGTTCCCCGGCGGGGCGGGGAGTGTCCTGCGCGGGTGCCTCGGGCGCCGGCCGGGCCGCGGGGGCGGTGCCGTGCGGTGCGGGCGGCACCGCCTCGGCGGTACCGCCGGGCGTGGCCTGAGCGGGGGACGGGCGCGGTCGCTCGTCGTCAGGGCCGGGGTCCGCGGAGCGGGGTTGCTCGGGTGCGGCGGGCTGGACGTGGTGCCGGCCGAAGGCGGGCGGGCGTTCGGCGGGACCGGGCGGGGGCGGCCAGGGGCCTGGCCCGGGCCGGGGCTCGGCCGCCGGACGGTCGTCGCCCTCCTGCTCCTTCGGCCGGGGCCGCTCGACGCGGAAGTCCGCGGTGGCGGTCCGGCCGTCCGGGGTTTCGGCGGTGTCCGGTTCCCGCGGGCCGGACGGGTGCCCGGCGGGGGGCGCCGCGGGCGGCTCGGCGGCGGGGCGTTCGGGCGCGGGCCGCGCGGCCTCGGCGGAGTTCCGGGCGGGCGCCTCCGCGGGCGGTGCGGGCGGCACGGCCCGGGCGGTACCGCCGGGCACGGCCTGGGCTGCGGGTGGTGCGGCGGGACGGTCTTCCTGGACCGGTCCCGTACCGCCGGTGGTCGCGTCGTCCGGCGAGGTTTCCGGGTCGCCGGGCGGCTCCCGGTCCGGTGCGGCGGCGGGTGGCGGAGCGGCGCGCGGCCCCGTGTCCGGCGGGCCCTGCGCCGGTGGGGTCGGCCCGGAGGCCGCGGGTTCCCCGGTGGGGCGGGGGGCGTCCTGCGCGGGCTCCCCGATGTCCTGGCGCGGTGGAGCCTGGGGCGCCGCCGCCTCGGGGACGGGGACCGGTGCGGCGAGCGGCACCGCTCCGGGACCGCCGGCCGGTGCCGTCCCGGGATCGTCGCCGGGCGGTGTCGCCGAGCCGCCCGACCTGGCGGGCGGCCTGAACTCGAGGGTGTCGGAAGCGCGGGAAGGCTCGGCCGGCGCGTCCTCGGCCGGGGAGTGAGGCGGTGCTTCCCGGGTGCCGGTGGACGACCTGAACTCCAGGACGTCGGGCGGGTCGGGAACGTCGTCCTGCGGGCCGGCGAGTACCGCCGGCCCGGTGGCGGGGGGTGCGAACTCGAGGTCGTCCAGCGGATCGGCGGGCGGGGGAGACCAGACGGGCGGGGCGACGGTGAGGGTCAGGGGCGTTTCGACGGGGATGGTGCGGGACGCCTCGGCGGGGTCCGGCTCAACCGCTTCGGACGATTCGTCCGTTTCAACCGGTGCGCCCGTCTGGCGTGATGAGGCCAGCGGAACCCACTCGTTCTCGCCGCCGGGCTCGTGCTGCTTTGTCACGACACGATCCCCCTCTACCCCCTTTTTCGTCCTCAACTACGGGTCGGATGTTGAGGGAGATGCCTTGGCCGATGACCCCGCCGACCACGGAAGGCAGGGCAGCCTATCCGAATGTGCGGGCCTTGTATGAGTATGTGATGGCGTCCAGGTGCGCACGAGTTCGGACCGAACTTCGCCCGCCCCTCGACATCACCGTATTCCCCGGCAATGTACGCCCACGCGTCCGGGTTCGTCCTCCGACTGAAGGGGATCGCGGCACCGGAAACGTCGGAACCCGCGCCGGCGGGGGTTCAGTCGAGGGCGCGTTCGGCCCAGGCGACGGTGCCGGTGGCGAGGACCTCCTCGGCCAGCCGGCGGGCGGACGGGGTGCGGAGCCGGGGCAGGGCGGTGTCGATGAAGGGCTGCATGTTGCGGTTGCCCTGCTCGCGGTACTCGACGGCCTGGATCAGGCACTCCAGCGCGTCGGCGTCGCGGGCGCACACCGCCTCGGAGCTCTCGCCGCCCTCGTACTCACCGACCACCCGGGAGATCATCTTCGCGACCGGCTCCGGCAGGCCGCGCACCTGGTCGGCCGTGACCTGCTCGTTGGGTGCCCGGGTGGCGTACCGCTGCGCCAGATGGTGCAGGTCCGTCAGCCGGGCCTCCTGGGTGTCGTGGAACAGGCCCAGCAGTGCGGCCCGCTCCGGGTCGGCCCCCTCCTGCACGGCCAGCACGCTCGCCAGGATCGCCGTCCGGAACGAGTGGTCGGCCACGCTCTCGGGGTCGGCCACCCCGGCCACCAGCCATCCGGACCGCGGGTACCGCTTCAGCACCCCGAGCTCGAACAGGAACCCGCTCAGTTCCCCCGCCATCGCAACCTGCCTCCCGCGGTCGTTTCGGTGCGAGCGTAGGCGCCGTCAGCCGGCCCAGGGGTCGGATGCGGATTCGGCGCGCAGGACGTTGCGGCGGGAGGCGTGCAGCGCCGGTGCGCAGCGGGCGAGCACGCCGCGGCCGAGCCGGTCGGCGATGGCCCGCTCCAGCTCGGCCTGCGGGTCGTCGCCGAGCCGGGCCGCCACCTGGGCGTACGAGAACCGGTAGTGCCGGGCCCACAGCTCCGTGGCGAGCAGCCGCTCGGCCTCCGCCCGGACCGGGCCCCGCCGGTCCTCGGGGACGGCCTCGACGGCCGATGCCAGGTCGCCGGCGTCCGCCGCACGGTGCAGCGCCCCCAGCGCGCGGACGTGGTCCTCGTACACCTCGTACGGGCGTGGCGGCGGGGCGGTGTCCCCGACCAGGATCCAGCGGCCGGCCCGGCTCGCGGCGACCAGGAAGTCACCGTCCGGCACCCGGCCGGCGTCGTCGACGACCAGGACGTCGAAACCGGCCTCCGCCAGCGCGGGCAGCGCCGCCACGGCCACCGGCGGACCGCACACCACGGCGGCGTCCGCCAGCAGGACCTTCGCGAGCTCGGCCTCGTCCGCCGCCGGGGCCGGCGCCGCCTGCCGCGGCGCCGCGGGGGTCGCCGGGCGGATGCCGAACTCGGCGGTGGCCGGGCGGGGCCGGCCGATTCCGGAGCCCGCCTCCCGGACCGGCTCCGGCGGCGGGGACAGCGGAGCGGTCGCCTCGGCGGGGTTGCCGCCCGGGACCGGCGCGCCGATACCGGACGGGTCGGTCACGGTGCCGACGAGTTCCGTGCGGCGGGCCAGCTGCTCGACCTCCGCCACCGCCCGCCGCCGGACCGGCTCGACCAGGCTCGCCAGGTTGTCGTCCGGGCCGGCGCCGCAGATGCCGGCGACCCGTTCCCGGGAGTGCGCCTCGGTCTCGACGGCCGCCCCGATCTCGGCCTCCGCCCGCGGCAATTCCACCGCCGCCTCCTCGGCCAGCGCGGTCAGCCCGGTCTCGGCCTCGGCCTGCCGCCGCCCGGCGGCCTCGATGGCGGCCTCGGTCCGCTCCACGTCGGCCGCCGCGTTGCGGGCGGCGAGTTCCGCGTCGCCGAGCCGTTCCTCGGCCTGCCGGAGGAGCTGCCCGGCGTGCCGCGCGGCCGCGCTGGCCTGCACGGACCGCTCGACGGCCGCGGCCGCCTCCCGGGCGAGCGCCTGCTGCTCCGCCCGGGCCTGCTCCAGCTCGGCCGGCAGCCGCTCCAACTCGCCCGCCAGCCGCTCGATCATCTCCTTCAGGGCGACCAGCTCGCGGCCGCCCTCGGTGAGGAACGTGGCGAGCCGGGCGTGGTGCGCGTCGGCCCGGACGAACGCCTCGTGGACCCGGCGCCCGTGCTCGGCCGCCTCCTCCGCCTCCAGGTTGCGCTCCGTCACCTGCCGCCGCAGTTCCACCACCTCCGGCGGAGACGGCAGCACGTGCATCCGCTGGCCCAGGCTGAGCTTCTGCCGGGCCGCGGCCAGCGCCGACTCGGCCGCGCGCAGCCGGTAGTAGCACGCGTGCCCCTCAGCCTCCGCCGCGGTCGAATCCGCGGCCAGCCGCTCGGCCTCCGCCGCCGCCTTGGGCAGCGCGCGCTCAGCTTGGCCCAGATCCTCGGTCAGGGTGCCGGCGCGCTCGCGGGCCGCGCCCAGCTCCCGGGAGCAGGTGGCCAGCCGCTCCTCGACGGCCACGGCGTGGGAGTAGGCGTCCTCGGCCTTCCGGGTGTGCTCGTCGGCCGTTCCCGCGGCCTCGTCCGCGGCCGCCTGCAACGTCTCCTGCTCGGCGCGGAACGTCTCGGTCTCCTCGCCGAGCCGCTGCCGGTCGGCGGCCAGCCGTTCCCGTGCCTCGCGCGCCGCCGCCAGCTCGCGCCGCCCCGTCTCGATCGCGGTGCGCTCGGCCGCGACCTGGGCGGTCAGCCGTTCCCTGCGGGCCGCCAGCGCCCGCTCGCGCTCGTCGCGCTCGGCCCGGAGCGCGTCCAGGGCCGCCCGGTCGCGCGGCCACTGCTCCAGCAGGAGCAGTTCGCGCCGCAGCCGCCGCAGCTCGGTGGCCCATTCCCGGTGGTGCGTTTCGCCCACCGGGCGGACCGTCCAGCCCGCCGACGTGCGCGGGTCCCCGGTCGCCTGGACGCGTACCGCACGCACCTCGGCCGCGCCGATCGCCTCGGCCGCGCCGGCCACGTCGGGGCCGCACACCAGGACCCGCTCCCCGGCGGCGGCCAGCCGCCGGACGACCTCGCCGACGAACGCGGCGCGCGCCGCCCCGGCCGGCGCCTCGACCAGGCACGCGGCCGGTGTCTCCAGCACCCTTCCGATGATCTCGTCCGTTGTGCCGACGGCCGGCTCGGGAACCGACGTCTGCACGGTTTCGGCGGCGCCCGCGGGCGCGTCCTCGGCCGGAATGCTCTCGGAGCTCTCCTCGGACGGTACGTCCGCGGGGGGCTCCGGGCCCTCCTGCAGTACGGCGTCGCTGGGGATCGAGAGCCGGACGGTCTCGGTGGAGTCGGGCGGCGTCCACTGCTCGACCGGTGCCTCCTCGACCGGCTCGGGGAGGGTGCTGGTGGCGTCGGCGGGCGGGCTCGTCGCGCCGTCTGCCGCGGGGGAGGAGGCGGTGCCGGATGGCAGGTCCTCGACCGGGGCGGGGCGGGAGCCGGAGGAGGCGGTACCGGACGGCAGATCCTCGACCGGGGTGGGGAGGGTGCTGGTGGGGTCGGCGGGTGGGCTCGTCGTGCTGCCCTCCGCCGGGGCGGGGCGGGAGCCGGAGGAGGCGGTACCGGACGGCAGGCCCTCTGCCGGGGTGGGGAGGGTGTTGGTGGGGTCGGCAGGCGGGTCCGTCGCGCCGTCCGCCGCGGGGGAAGTGGTGGTGTCAGGCAGCAGATCCTCTGCCGGGGTGGGGAGGGTGCTGGCGGGGTCGGCAGGCGGGTCCGTCGCGCCACTCTCCGCCGGGGTGGGGAGGGTGCTGGCGGGCGGGCTCGTCGCGTCGTCCTCCGCCGGGGCGGGAGCGTCCGCCGGTTCCGCCGGGGCAGAAGCGTCGGGGAACGCGACCGGGGGGAGGGCGGAGGGGTCGCTCATCATGCGGATGAGCTCGCCGGGGTCGCCGTGCACCTGGCCGTCGCGCAGGGCGCGCAGCGCTGCCAGGTCCGCGGTCCAGCCGAGCGTTCCGGGCGGGGCGGGGGTTTCTCGCAGCCGCCCCTCGAAGAGCTGGTACAGCCCTACCAGCGGCCCGTACGCGGTCTCGAACCGTCGCCGGAGCGCGTCGTCGGCCGCGGGAGGGAAAGTGACGTCCTCGGCCGGTTGGTCCAGCGCTCCCACGTCGGCCATGCCTCCTCTTGTCCTTGCCGGGGCGCGGAACCGCTCCGGGGTTTCTGATCCTTGCCCAGCGGAGGCGGTGTCTCACCCGCCGGCCTCGGCCGATATGGAACGGTGTCCTCTCTCTGCCGATACTGCCCGATTGTCCCCGGATGCGCTGACCCACCCGGGGCATACGGTCCCGGAACACCGCGCGGAGAGGCGGTGACGGCCGCCACGAGCAGGGCGGCGTGGTGCGGCCCGGCCCGCACGCGGAACTCCTGCGGCGGATGGAGCACCGGCACGAGCGGGTGCACGACCTGGCCGTGGAGGTGCGGGGGGCGGCTGCGGGGACGCTAACCGGCGGGCTTCCGGGCAGGTACGGACACGGAGATCTCGCCGCCCAGCCGGGCCCCGCCCAGGAGACCGAGGTCGTCTCCGCTCCAGAACCGGCCGGGGTCGTACCAGTTGGGCCGCCGGTCGCGCGGCAGCAGACCCATGTCCTGGTACGTGACCGCGACGATCTCGGCGCAGAAGGCGCTCTCCAGGTCCGCCGCCGGCCGGGCCCGCCGCGGCACCCGGCCGCGCGCCCAGCGGGAGGCGAGCCGGGCGGTGGACGGGAACGGGGTGCCGTCCAGCCTGGCGACGGTGCGTAGCGCCGCGTCCTCCATCGTCCGGGTGGGCGGCGGGGTGAGCTGCCGCAGCCAGGCCCGCTGCCCGTACCGCTCGGCCCAGGCCAGGACGGCCGCCCGCAGGTCGTGCAGTTGGGCGCCCCGGTGGTGGCCGCCCGACCACAGGTCGGGGAGCGAGCGGCCGAGTTCGGCGTGCCACATCAGCGGCGGTAGGTCGTCGATGACGATGGCCATGCCGACGTGGTTGACCGGGCTGTTGGTGGTCAGCTGGATGGCCCGGTCGGCCGGTGCCCTGCCCCGGAACAGCCAGAGGTCACCCGTGCGGGTTAGGTCCAGAGCCTCCGTGAGGCTGATGGTCGAGCCGGACATGCTCGCTAGCCTAGGCGGATGAAGTGGTGGAAAGCGCTGGGCCTGGCGGGTTTCGTCGGTGTCGCGGCCACCGGAGTGGTGATTGTCCGGTCGGAGCGCCGCCGCCGGGCGTACACCCCCGAGGAGATCAGGAACCGGCTGCACGAGCGGGTCGCCGCGGCGGAGGCGGCCGAACCGGTCGCGGCTCCGGAGCCGGCGAACCGGGTCCGCCGGGCCGCGGACCGGGCCGGGCAGTGGTGGCACCGCCTGCGAGCGGCAGCCGTTGCCGCGCGGCGGGAAGGAACCTGACCTCACCGCCCTGCGAGAGAGGCGGCCGGCTAACCGTCCAACGTCTCGGACAGCTCCTGGAGGCGGCCGACGTCAGTGACGACGATCTCGCCGCGCCGGGTGACGACGAGGCCCAGCCGGCGCAGCCAGGCGAGCTGGACGGCCACGCTGGCCCGGGACAGGCCGATGGCCTCCCCGAACTCCGTCTGGTCGAGGCCGATCTCGGCCTGCCGGGGGGCGGCGGAGGCGTGCGGCGGCAGCGGGGAGGCCAGCCGGAGCAGTCCCCGGATCACCCGGGGGCGGGCCGGCAGGGCGGCCAGTTCGGTCGAGACCCGCTCGGACTGCTGGAGCCGCTGGAACGCGTGCCGCAGCAGCAGGTCCTTCAGGTCGAGTTCCGCGACGAGCGACGTGAACCGGTCCCCGGCGATCACATGGGTGCGGCACTCGTCCATGGCCGTGACGGTGGTGGTGCGGGTGCCGCCGCCCAGCACCGCGATCTCGCCCAGCAGCTCGCCCGGATGCCGGATGGCCAGCAGCAGCGAACTGCCGTCGGCCTCCAGCCGGGTGATCTTCACCCGGCCCGACAGCAGGGCCAGCACGTGGCCGGCGGGATCTCCCTGGAAAAGCAGGGTCTCCCCGCGCGCGAACACCTGGGGGTGGCCCGCCGCGACGATGCGGGCCCACAGTTGCGGGCTGACCATCGACTTCAGACCGCTCATGCGTCCATGGTCGCCCGCCCGCCCGCCGGGCGTCCGGCGGGCGGGTAAATCGTTGCGATCCGGTGCCCTGCCGGGGCTCAGAGCAGGTCGGCCAGGCGGGCGCACAGCACCAGGACCAGCGCGCAGGCCAGCAGGTTCACGGCCGTCTGGAGCAGCCGGAACTTGTCGAGCGCGATGCGCGACAGGACGCTCAGCTCCCGGTGCCGCCAGGCGTCCGGGTCGTGTTCCGGCAGGGGGGCGTCGGCGGCGTGCAGGCAGAACCCGCCGTTCTCCAGCCGGGGGCGGACGACGAAGAGGAGCTGGAGGATCGCGCAGGCGGCCGTGACCAGGGCCCCGCCGAGCAGCCAGGCGGCGAGCGCGTTCCGCGGCTGGGCGGTGGTGGCCAGGACGAAGCCCGCGCCGGCCAGGGCCAGTAGCGCCGCCGACTTGCCGTCGGCGCGCACCAGCTCACCGCGGACGGCGACGAGTTCCTCGGCGAGCAGGGAGTGGTCGTCTGGAGGGGCGGGGTGCATGGGCGTCTCCTTCCGGCCGCACCCGTAGTTTCCCGCGGGTCGCCGCCGGCCCGTGTTCGATTCTGGGCATACAGGCCGCCGGGGCGCCCGCGCCTTCCGGAAGGTCGGGTGGGCGGGACGCCGCGCCGGTAGGGTGCCGTCGCGAGGAAGATCCGGAAGGGGGTGGCATCCGTGGCTCCGCAGGCCACGCAGGAGGAGCGCACCGAGGCGTCCCGGCGGCGCATCATCGAGGCCGCCCTCAAGGTCCTCGCCGAGGAGGGCTACCGCAACATGACGGTGGCCCGCATCCAGGAGGTCGCCGGGCTCAGCCGGGGCCTGGTGGGCTACCACTTCGGCTCCAAGCAGGGCCTGCTGGAAGCGCTGATCGACAGCATCCGGCAGGACTACGCCGACGAGGTCGTCAAGGAGCTCGACGCCGGCGATCCGGCCGGCCTCGACGCGATCCTGGAGATGATCGACAGCTACCTGACCCGGCTCGGCGGCCGGCCGAACCGCAACACGGTGCTGCTCGTGCTGATGGTCGAGTCGATCAGCGAGCTGCCCGAGCTGCGCACCGCCGTCCAGTCGCTCAACGCCGTGCTGCGCCGCCGGTTCGGCGGCTGGCTGACCAGGGGAGTCGAGGACGGCACGGTCCGCCCCGACGTCGATCCGGCGGTCGAGGCCGGTCTCCTCCAGGGCCTGATCCGCGGCATCACCCTCCAGTGGCTGGTGGACCCGGACGGCTTCGACCTGGTGGCGGCCAGGCGCGGCGCCCTGGCCATGGTCCGCCGCAGCCTCGCCCCCTGACCTTGCCGGGCCGGCCGCCGGGTGTGAAAGGGTGGTGCCGCGGATCGAGGCGGGAGGAGCGTTCGTGAGGGACCAGGGGTTGTTCTCCGTCGAGTCGACGTCCTTCGTCGAGTACCTGAGCGCGCACGAACCCGAGCTGCTGCCGGTCAACCGGGCGGCCGGTGCCGACCTGGCCCCGCACGGGACGACCGTGCTGGCGCTCACCTTCCCGGGTGGCGTGATGATGGCCGGCGACCGGCGCGCGACCATGGGCAACGTGATCGCCCAGCGCGACCTGGAGAAGGTGCAGCGCGCCGACGAGTACTCGGTGGTGGCCTTCGCCGGCACGGTGGGGCTGGCCGTCGAGATGGTGCGGCTCTTCCAGGTGGAGCTGGCGCACTACGAGAAGATGCAACTGGTCACGCTGTCGCTGAACGCCAAGGCCCGCCGGCTGGGCGCGGTGATCAAGGCCAACCTCGGGCTGGCGATGCAGGGGCTGGCGGTGGTGCCGCTGTACGCGGGCTACGACGTCGACACCGGCACCGGGCGGATCTTCGGCTACGACATCACCGGCGCCCCGGCCGAGTCCAAGCACTTCCTTGCCGAGGGGTCGGGCTCACCGTTCGCGGAGGGCGCGCTGAAGAAGCTCTACCGGCCCGACCTGTCGGTCGAGGACGCCGCCACCGTGTGCGTCGAGGCGCTGTACGACGCCGCCGACGACGACTCGGCCACCGGCGGCCCCGACCTCACCCGGCGCATCTACCCGGTGATCGTGACCGCCACGGCCGACGGCTACCGCAGGCTGCCCGAGGACGAGGTCGCGGCCGTCGCCGAGGCGGTTGTCGAGCGCCGCCGGGCGAACCCGGGCGGCCCTCTCGCCCCGCTGCGCTGACCGGATTGGGTTCGGCCCGGCAGGGCGGGTAGTTCGGCTGGGTGAGCTCCAGCCGACGGCAGACCTCCGAGGTCATGGACCGGGTGCCCCTCGCGCTCCGCGTGGCGGCCCTCGGCGGCGCGTGCGTCCTGATCGTGGGCGCGACGATCTACGCGGTCGGGTCCCTGCTCGGCCGGGTCGCCCCGCTCAGCCTGGCCGTCGTGGTGGCGCTGCTGCTGACGGCACTGATCTCGCCGGTCGCCGCCGTGCTGCGCCGGATCGGCGCGCCGTCCTGGCTGGCCGCGCTGGGCGGCCTGCTGAGCCTGCTGCTCGCCATCGCGCTGCCACTGGCGGTGGTGAGCAACCGCACCGCGGCCCAGTGGCCCGAACTGCGCCGCAGCGTCGGCGGGGGGCTCCAGCACCTGCGCGACCTGCTGCTCAACGGCCCGCTGCCGATCACCCAGCGGCAGCTGGACTCCGCCGTGGACGGGCTCGTCAAGGCGGCGCGCAAGGCCGCCCCCGACCCGGTGGGCGGGGCGACCGCCGCCGCCGAGGTCGTCACCGGGATCCTGCTCGCCCTGGTGCTGCTGTTCTTCCTGCTGCGCGACGGGCCGCAGATCTGGCAGTGGGCGTTGCGGGCCGCGCCCGAGCAGGCGCGCCACCGGGTGGACGTTGCCGCCCGGGCCGGCTGGCAGACCATCGTCTCCTACGTGCGGGGCACGGTCCTGGTGGCGCTGGTGGACGCGCTGGGCATCGGGACGGCGCTGCTGCTGATCGGTGTGCCGCTGGCCCTGCCGCTGACCTTGCTGACCTTCATGGCCGCGTTCATCCCGATCGTCGGCGCGACGGTCGCGGGCGCGGTGGCGGTGCTCGTCGCCCTGGTGAGCAACGGCGTCACGGACGCGCTGCTGGTGCTGGGCGCGGTCCTGCTGGTGCAGCAGGCCGAGGGGCACCTCCTGCAGCCGCTGATCATGGGCCGGGCGCTCCGGCTGCACCCCGCCGTGGTGCTGATGGCGGTCACCGCGGGCACCCTGCTGGGCGGCATCGCCGGAGCGGTGATCGCCGTCCCGCTGACCGCCGTCACCTACCGTGTCATCGCCACCTTCCACGCCACCGCGGAGCCCGTGCCCGCCGGGGCGCCGCCACCGGTTTCCGTGCCGGAGCGGGCCGGCGGTGAGGACGAACCGGATCGGGACGATTAGCAGTGCCGAAGCGGCCGGGGTGATCTCGGCGAGTTCACCGGGGTCCGCCGCAGGTACACCACCGGCGGCTGACCCGGCTCAGCCCGGGATGACGGCGACGCCGGCCAGACCGCGGATGGGGGGCGGGGCGACTCGTTCGGTGTCGTCCGCCGGGCGCCAGGCGTGCAGGTCGACGAGACCCGGTTCGAGCAGGTCCAGGTGCTCGACCAGGGCGTGGATCTCCCGGTGGTCGCGGAAGACGATCGGCGAGCTGGACTTGGCGTAGACGGCGCTGACCCGGGTGATCACCTCGGGCAGGGTGCCCTCCGAGGTGGCGAGCGAGAGCGCCAGGTGGCTGCCCGGCACGGTCCGGGAGGTGTACTTGGCGACCAGTTCCCGGGCCTCCGCGATGAAGTGCAGCACCGAGACCATGAGGACGGCCACGGGCCGGGACAGGTCGATCAGTTCCAGCAGCGTCGGGTCGGAGAGCACCGTGTCGGGATCGCGCATGTCAGCGGTGATCATCCGGGTGCGTCCGTCGCCGGCGAGCAGTGCCCGACCGTGCGCCAGCACGATCGGGTCGTGGTCCACGTAGGCCACCCGGGCCGCGGGGTTGACGCGCTGCGCCACCTGGTGGACGTTGTCGGCCGTCGGCAGCCCCGAGCCCAGGTCGATGAACTGGTCGACGCCCAGTTCCGCCAGTGCCGTCACGGCGCGGACCAGGAAGTCCCGGTTGTCGCGGGCCATCCGGGGAGCCTCTGGCAGGACCTCCATGATCTGCTGGGCCGCGGCCCGGTCGACCTCGTAGTTGTCCTTGCCCTGGAGCAGGTAGTCGTAGATCCGCGCGGTGTGCGGGATGGAGTCGTCGATTCCCAGGTCCTGGATCTCGCTCATGGATCTTGATCCTGCCGAGTTCGCGCCGCGCTCGTAGGGCAATTGGCCGACTGTGGCCGGATTTGTCAGACAGATCCGCCTGTCATCACTTGATGTGTGCGATCTAGCGCGAAGGGTAGTCAACGGGCGAGGGGCGCCGAGCGGGCCGACCATGGATCGCGCGTGCGGGAACGCGCTCCGGCCGAGCGACGGACGCCGCTGGCGGCGGGCCGCCCCGTCCCACGAACCGTACCCGGCAGGCCGCGCCGGGGCCGGAACCAGGCGAGAAAGGCGTATCCGTGCGTGACGGCGAGCCGAGGAACTTCCTCCAGTGCTGCCTGCTCCTGCTGCTCCGGGAGCGGCCCGCCCACGGCTACGACCTGTACGAACGGCTTGGCCCGTTCGGCGTCGCCGACGGCGAGCCCACCGCCGTGTACCGCAGGCTGCGCGCGCTGGAGCAGGCCGGGATGGTCCGCTCGGAGTGGGAACTCTCCGACATCGGCCCGGCCCGGCGCACCTACCACCTGACCGAACGCGGCGACGCACTGCTGCGCAGCCGGGGCGACGCCCTGGCCGAGACGCGCCGCCGGCTCGACTACTACCTCGGCCGGCACGCCAGGGCCGCCGCACCGCCCCGAGCGCCAAGCCGGCAGGGAGCGGTGCCAAGAGCGCCGTGACCAGCGAGCGAAGCGAGCCAGACCAGTAGGGAGCGGCGCCCGCGTCGTCTGGACTGAGGAGTGGTGAAGATCGTGAGGTACGAGCGATCTTCGCTGCGACGAGGGAAGACGGCGCGCCGGAGGCGCCGCGACAAGCGCGAGGAACGAGCGCCAGGCCAACAGGGAGCGGCGCCCGCGTCGTCTGGACTGAGGAGTGGTGAAGATCGTGAGGTACGAGCGATCTTCGCTGCGACGAGGGAAGACGGCGCGCCGGAGGCGCCGCGACAAGCGCGAGGAACGAGCGCCAGGCCAACAGGGAGCGGCGCCCGCGTCGTCTGGACTGAGGAGTGGTGAAGATCGTGAGGTACGAGCGATCTTCGCTGCGACGAGGGAAGACGGCGCGCCGGAGGCGCCGTGACCAGCGAGCGAAGCGAGCCAAACAAGCAGGGAGCGGTGCCCGTGTCGTCTGGACTGAGGAGTGGTGAAGATCGTGAGGTACGAGCGATCTTCGCTGCGACGAGGGAAGACGGCGCGTCGGAGGCGTCGCGACCAGCGCGAGGAACGAGCGCCAAGCCAACAGGGAGGGTCCCATGATCGCCGAAGCCTTTGCCCGCCGGTCCGCACCCGGGCTGGCGCTTGCCGGCGAGGCCGACCGGATCGCCCGCGCCTGTCACGCCATGGCGGCCCGGTTCCAGGACGGCGGGAAGATGATCGCCTTCGGTAACGGCGCGCAGGCCACGGACGCGGCGCACCTCGCCGTCGAGTTCGCGCACCCGGTGACGGTGGGCCGGCGCGCGCTGCCCGCGATCTCGCTGGCGGCCGACCCCGGCGTCCTGACCGGCGTCGCCCGCACCGCCGGCTTCGACCAGGTGTACGCGGCCCAGCTGTACCCGCTGGCCGAGCCCGCCGACATCGCTGTCGGGCTTTCCCCGGACGGGCGGTGCGAGAACGTCCGCCGGGGGCTGGCCGCCGCCCGGGACCGTGGCCTGCTCACGGTCGCGCTGGGCGGTGGGCCCATGCCGGCCGACCACGCGCTGGTGGTGGACTCCGCCGATCCCCGGGTGGTGAAGGAGATCGTGGTGACCGCCTACCACCTGCTGTGGGAGCTGGTGCACGTCTTCCTGGAGCGGCCGGGCCGGCTCGCCGCGGAGCCCGCCCCGTGATCCCCGGAGGCAACAGGTCACCAGCCGGCGGGCCGTGCCCACCGGGGGCCCGCCCCGTGAGTCCCGAAGGCAGCTGCTTCACCTGTTCCGACGCGGCCGTCCCGGCACGGGTCGTGGACCTGCTCGGCGACGGCCTCGCCCGGGCCGACACGGGCGCCGGCCCGGCGGAGATCAGCGTGGCGCTGGTGGACGTCCGGCCCGGTGACCTGGTCCTGGTGCACGCCGGCGAGGCCATCGCCCGGATCGAGGGAGACCGATGACCCACGAGACCCTGTACCCCGGCCTGTACGCGGCCGCGCCCGGCGTCGAGGAAGTCTTGGCGGAGGTCGCGGGCTCCACCGCGGAGAAGGCCCGGGAGATCGTCGCGCTCCGTGAGGAGACGGGCCGACTGCACGCGGACCGGCTGGCCGGGTGCGCTGCCGCGCTCGCCCGCGCGTTCGCCGCGGGCGGCCGGCTGTTCGCTTTCGGCAACGGCGGCAGTGGCACTGACGGGCACGCGCTCGCGGAGCTGTTCGCCAACCCTGGCCCCGGCCGCCGGCCGCTGCCCGCACTCGCTCTGACCAGCGACGTCGCCGTCATCACCGCGCTCGGCAACGACATCGGCTTCGAGGTCGTCTTCGCCCGGCGGCTTGCCGCGCTGGGCCGGGCGGGCGACATCGCCGTCGGGCTGTCGACCAGCGGCGACTCCGCGAACGTGATCCGCGCGCTGGGCGAGGCCGGCCGGATGGGGATGATCACCGTGGGTTTCGCCGGGTACGACGGCGGCCGGATGCGCGACCGGGTGGACCACCTGTTCGTGGTGCCCTCGTCCTCGGTGCACCGGATCCAGGAGGCGCAGACCACCCTGTACCACGTGCTGTGGGAAGCGGTTCAGGCCGCATGAGCGCGCGTCAACGCATCCGGGTCGAGGGGATCGTCCAGGGCGTCGGCTTCCGGCCGTTCGTGTACGGGCTGGCCACCCGGCTGGGCGTTCGGGGCAGCGTGCGCAACGACCCCGGCGGCGTGCTCATCGACGCCGAGGGCGACCGCGGTGCGCTGGACCGGCTGCTGGCCGGCCTGGAGACCGGCCCCCCGGCGCTGGCCGTGGTCGAGCGCATCCAGGTGGAGGACCTGCCGCCGGCCGGCCTCCCCGGCTTCACCATCGTCCCCAGCGGGGACGGCGGGCCCGGCCGGACGCTCATCTCCGCCGACACCGCCACCTGCGTCGCCTGCCTCGCCGAGGTGCTCGACCCCGCCGACCGCCGGTACCGGCACCCCTTCGCCAACTGCACCGGCTGCGGCCCGCGCTTCACCGTCGTCACCGGCGTCCCCTACGACCGCGCCCGGACCACCATGGTGGGTTTCGCGCTGTGCGACGACTGCCGCCACGAGTACGCGGACCCGGCCGACCGCCGCTTCCACGCCCAGCCCACCTGCTGCCCCCGCTGCGGGCCCCGCCTCGAACTGACCGTCCGGGAGCCCGGCGACCTGGCCGCCCGGTCACCGGGTGCCGGGGCGACGGGCGGCTTGGCCGTCGAGGCCGCTTGGCCGCCGGGTGTCGGGACGGCCCGGTCATCGGGCGCCGAGGTGGCGGACGCCCCGGCCATCGGGGCTGCTCGGCCGCCGGGTGCCGGAGCGACCGGCGACCCGGCCACGGGGGCGGCCCGGTCACCGGGTGCCGGGGTGGGGGGTGACCCGGCTGCTTGGCTGCCAGGCGCCGGCGCGATGGCCGACCCGGCCACCGGGACGGCCCCCTCGCGGGGGGTCGGGGTGGCGGGTGACCTGGTTGCCGAGGCCGCACGGCTGCTGGCGGCCGGGGCGGTGCTGGCGGTCAAGGGGCTGGGCGGGTACCACCTGGCCGTGGACGCGTCCGACGAGACCGCCGTGGCGGCGCTGCGGGCCCGCAAGCGCCGGCCGGACAAGCCGTTCGCGCTGCTGGCGGCGAACGCGGACGCCGTCCGCGAGCTGTGCGAGGGGGTGACCGGGGCGCTGCCGGTGCTGGCCGGGCGGCGCCGGCCGATCGTGCTGCTGCCGCGCCGTCCCGCCGCGCCGGTGGCGCCCTCGGTGGCGCCCGGCCGGCGGGAGCTGGGGGTGATGTTGCCGAGCACGCCGCTGCACCACCTGCTCGCCCGGGAGCTGGGCCGCCCGATGGTGCTGACCAGCGCGAACGTCGCGTCCGAGCCGATCGTTCACCTGGACGAGGAGGTGCCGCGGCTGGCCGGGCTGGTGGACGGCGTCCTCGCCCATGACCGGCCGATCCACGCCCGCGCCGACGACTCGGTGGTGCGGATCTTCCGCGGCCGGGAGCTGCCCGTCCGGCGCTCCCGGGGGTACGCCCCCGAGCCGGTGCCGCTGCCGGTGCCGGCCGCCCGCCCGGTGCTGGCCTGCGGCGGCGAGCTGAAGAACACCTTCTGCCTGGCGCGGGGGCGGCGCGCGTTCCTGTCCCCGCACGTCGGTGACCTGGCCGACCACGCCACCTACCGGGCGTTCACCGAGGGGATCGAGCATTTCCGGCTGCTGTTCGGCATCCGGCCCGAGGTGGTGGCGCACGACCTGCACCCCGGCTACCCGTCCACCGGGTACGCGCTGGAGCTGGACGGTGTCGAGACCGTCGGCGTCCAGCACCACCACGCGCACATCGCGTCCTGCCTGGCCGACAACGGGGCGGCGGGCCCGGTGCTGGGCGTCGCGTTCGACGGCACCGGCCACGGCCTCGACGGGACGGTCTGGGGCGGCGAGTTCCTGGTCGCGGACCTCGCCGGCTTCGAGCGCGTCGCGCACCTGGAGCCCGTCCGGCTGCCCGGCGGCGACGCGGCGGTCCGCGAGCCCTGGCGGATGGCCGCCGCCTACCTGCTCGCCGCCTGCGGCGCGAACGCCCCGGACCTGCCCGTGGCCGTCCGGCACGGCGAGCGGTGGCGGCTGGTGACCTTGCTGGCCCGCCGGGGGACGCGCGCCCCGTGGACGTCCAGCGCCGGCCGCCTGTTCGACGCCGTGGCCGCCGTGCTCGACCTGCGCGACACGGTGACCTACGAGGGTCAGGCCGCGATCGACCTGGAGCAGTGCGCCGACCCCGCCGAGCCCGGCGCCTACCCGGCGGAGGTTGCCGAAGGGGATCCGCTGGTGGTCCGCGGCACCGACCTGTTCCGGGCCGCGGTTGACGACCTGCTCGCTGGGGCGACCGCCGGGGTGATCGCGGCCCGGTTCCACCGCGGCCTGGCGGACGCGATCGCCCGCACCGTCGAGATCCTTCGCGACCGCACTGGCCTGGCCACGGTCGCGCTGTCCGGCGGTGTCTTCCAGAACGTGCTGCTGCTGGGCCTGACCGTCGAGCGGCTGGAGCGCCGGGGCCTGCGCGTCCTCACCCACACCCGCGTCCCGCCGGGCGACGGCGGCCTGAGCCTCGGCCAGGCCGCCGTCGCCGCGGCCCGCTGCGGGCGGGGGTGACGGGAGAACGCTCGCCGGAGGGCGCTCCCGTGGTCGGGCGGGCGCACCGGGACGGGCGGTTCAGCCGTCGGCGGGCGCGTTCCAGTCGACGAGCTGGACGATGACGCCGTTGGGGTCCCGCACCTGGAAGGCGCGCTCGCCCCACTCCTCGGCGGTCAGCGGCATGGTGATGGTGACGCCCTCGCCCTCCAGCCGGGCCAGTTCGCCCTCCAGGTCGTCCACCGTGAACGCGAGGATCAGCCCGCCGGCGTGGTCGTCGCGCTGGTCGGCGGGCAGTGTCGGCAGCCCGCGCCGCAGGTAGATGACGTTCATGCCCGCGTCGTCCCGGGTCAGCGACGCGAACCCGTCGGCGCTCATCACGACCTGGAACCCGAAGTGCCGCACGAGGAAGCCGCTGGACGCCTCGACGTCCTCCACGTTCAACGACACGGCCGAAGCGGTGATCTTCAAGTGCCCTCCCTGGAGCCCGTCATCAATCTCTGTACGCCGTACATTATACGTCGTACAGAGATTGTTCGAATGCGGCGCCGACCCCTCCCTCAAGTGATCGGTCCCTCAACCGGCTGACAGGGCTCGCCATCCCCAGCCCGGCGGCGCACCATCGCGAGGCGGGGCGGGCCGCCCACCTCCAGCGAAGAAATACACAGCTGATCCTTCAGCATCCGAGGTGCCGTGGCGCCCTGAAAGCTGAAGGATCACCTGGTCAGAGCCTAAGCAGTGGTGATCCTTCAGGATCCAGGGCGCCATAGCGCGCCGGATGCTGAAGGATCTTTAACGTTGCCGGGGCGCTCTGCGTTGAGGTCGGGGTTTCGACCGGGGCGTTCGCCGGGTGGGGATCGCCGTTCTTCAGGTGGGACCGAGCAGGTCCCAGCGGTTGCCGGCGAGGTCGAGGAACACGGCGACCCGGCCGTAGGGCTCGGTGCGCGGTGGGGTGACGAACTCGACGCCGGCCGCGCTCATCCGTGCGTGGGCGGCGTCGAAGTCGTCCACCCGGAGGAAGAAGCCGACACGGCCGGCGACCTGGTCGCCGACGGCGGCGGTCTGCCGTTCGCCGTCCGCCCGGGCGAGCAGGATTCCGGTTTCGGCGCCCGGCGGCCGGACGACGACCCAGCGTTTCGGACGGCCGTCGTTCGTCAGCGACGGCGCGTCCTCGACCAGGTCGAATCCCAGGGGGCCGGTGAAGAACTCGATGGCTCGGTCGTAGTCGTCCACGACGATCGTGATCAGGTCGAGTCGCACCTCCGCGAGGGTACGCGGCCCGCCGGGGTCAGGCATCGAGCGAGGCACAGACCCACTTGCCGGGACGGGTCCGCTCGATCCAGCACTCGCGGGCGAGCGTGGCGACGATACCGAGACCCCAGCCACCGTTCCGGTCGAAGTTCTCCGGTCGGAGATCGAGCGATTCCGCGGTGATGGCCGGGGGCGGGCCGGGCTTGGGAATCCGGTCGTCCGCGTCCCAGACGGCCATGACGATCCCTTCCATCCGGGGCCCGGCGAAGAGCCGGATGATGCCACCCGGCGGCGTGACGGCCACGGCGTTGTTCACCAATTCGGCCATGATCAGAATTCCGTCGTCCACGGCGTGGGGAAGGCCGATGTTCAGCAGGACTTCGGTCACGGCTGAACGCGCCAGACCCGCCACCGCCTTGCTTGCGAGAACGTCCCGGCAATAGATGATGTTGCTCCTTGTGGCCGTCATCGGCATCTCCCGAAAATCTCTGCGAATTACGACACAGAGTGGCGGGAGGAGAAGTAATGTCGCTACGTTCCCGAACCGATCGCAACGCTGGAGGAGTGATGACCACCGTCCGAGAACTGCTCGACCCCGACCGCTCCCTGTGGCATCTCATAGCCGTTGAACTGCGCAGACAGCGCGAGCTGAACAGGCTCTCCGGCTCTCGACTGGGGGTGGTACTCGACTGCGACCGCTCCACTGTTTCCAGGTACGAATCCGGGATCCTCAAGCTTCCAATCAAGCACGCCAAGATCCTCGACCGCGAATGGGGGACGGAAGGGCTATTTGCCCGACTTGTTCATTACGCGAAGTCCAAGAACAGCGAGGACTGGTTCATCGGCCTGACCGAGTACGAGGCGTACGCAACAAGAATCAAGATGTGGGAGGTTTCGTGGGTTCCCGGTCTGCTCCAAACCCCCGACTACGCGCGGGCGGCCTTGGCCGTGGGCATAGTCGACGACCCGGAAGCCGCTCTGGAAAAGAGAATGTCTCGCCAGGCGGCGGTTTTCGGCCGCCCCAAGCCGCCGTACATCTCGGTCCTCCTGAATTGGACCGTGCTCGCGCAGCCGGTGGGAAGCGCGAAAGTGATGCGGGAGCAACTGGCCCGCCTGCTCGAAGTGGGAGAACTCCCCAACGTCAGCGTGCGAGTGGTGGAGCAGGGCTCCGCGGCTCATGTGGGACTGGACGGTTCCTGCATGCTCTTTACGGTGGATGATAGGGACATCGGCTACGCGGACGCCCCCCACGGCGGGCGGTTGATCCGCGATCTGGCCGAGGTGCACAACATTGCGGTGCGGTTCGACCGCATCGGCGACATGGCAGCCCCCGTGGGCCCGTCACGGGCCCTGATCGAGAAAGCGATGGAGAGCTACCGATGAGCAAGTGGCGCAAGTCCAGTCGCAGCAACTCCAGTGGCGGAGCCTGCGTGGAGATCGCGAACCTCGCCGGAAACATCGGCGTGCGCGACAGCAAGGCCCCCGATGCCGGCCACCTCACTCTCTCCCCTGAGGGCTTCGCCGCCCTTCTGGACCGTGTGAAGCGGGCCGGATCGGGCTTCTAGCCTGGCCACGCTCCGGTTCACACCGGGCCGGTCACGGTCTGGCCCTGCGGGGCGACGGTGAGGAGATACTTGTCCTGGGAGGGCGGCGATGAGCGCCGACGAGTCCCTGTCCTTGCTTCATCGCATCGTGGAGGGTCTATGAACACGCCGGACCTGTCGGCCGCCCGGTGGCGCAGGAGCAGTCGCAGCGGAGACACGGGCGGGAACTGTGTCGAGTTGGCAGGGCTCGCCTCCCACGTGGCGCTTCGGGATTCCAAGGATCCAGACGGCCCCGCCCTGGTCTTCCCGGCGGCAGACTTCGCCGACATCCTCCACCGGATCAAGGCCGGCATGCTGGAGAGTCACCGATGAGCAAGTGGCGCAAGTCCAGTCGCAGCAACACCAGTGGCGGAGCCTGCGTGGAGGTTGCGAATCTCGCCGGAAACATCGGCGTGCGCGATAGCAAGGCCCCCGCCGCCGGCTATCTAACTCTCTCCCCCGAGGGCTTCGCCGCCCTTCTGGACCGTGTGAAGCGGGCCGGATCGGGCTTCTAGCCCGGCCATGCTCCAGTTCACACCGGGCCGGTCACGGTCTGGCCCTGCGGGGCGATGGTGAGAAGGTAACTGTCCTGGGCGGGGCGGCCGTGGCGCTCCCACGCGGCCACGGCCCGCTCGGCGTTCTCCCACAGCCGGCCCGGTTGTCGCCGCTCGTCAGGGATAAGTTCCAGCAAAGTGGTAACTAGTAGTTGTTCCTGGACAGCAAGGTGTAGGCGGGTGCGGATCGGGTGTGGCTCAAGTGCCCGGTTCCGGCCGCCTGCCGGACCGCCATCGGGCTGACCACGCCGGTGGGCGTGCCGTTCACCGGCGGTGGCGGGCGAAGAGCATCGGGGGTTGCTCATGGCTGTGACGCGTCACCACACCACTCGGGTGAACGGGCTGGATGTCTTCTACCGGGAGGCGGGGGATCCGGGGGGACCGGGCGTCGTGCTGCTGCACGGGACGCCGACGAGTTCGTTCATGTTCCGCGACCTGATCCCGCGGCTGGCCGAGGACTACCACGTCGTGGCGCCCGACTACATCGGCTTCGGGCTGAGCGGGGCGCCGCGGACGGACGAGTTCGACTACACCTTCGACGGGCTGACCGACGTGGTCGACGCCCTGCTCACCGACCTCAGCCTGCACGACTACGCCCTCTACGTGCAGGACTACGGCGCCCCGGTGGGCTGGCGCCTGGCGCTGCGGCACCCGGAGCACGTCACCGCGGTCATCACGCAGAACGGCAACGCCTACGACGAGGGTTTCGTCCCGGCGTTCTGGGAGCCGCTGTGGCGTTACGCCGGGCACCGCACGCCGGAGAACGCCGTGCCACTGCTGGACGCGCTGAGCCTGGACATGATCCGCTGGCAGTACACCCACGGCGTGCCGGACCCGGCGGTCGTCAGCCCGGACACCTGGATGCACGACTACTACCAGGTCAGCCGCCCGGGCAACCCGGAGATCCAGCTCGCCCTGTTCGCGGACTATCCCTCGAACGTGGCCCTGTACCCGGCCGTGCACGACTACTTCCGCTCCTCGCGGGTGCCGCTGCTCGCCGTCTGGGGGCGCAACGACGAGATCTTCGGCCCGGACGGGGCACGGGCCTTCATGCGCGACCTCCCCGACGCCGAGATCCACCTTCTCGACGGCGGCCACTTCCTCCTGGAATCGCATCTCGACGAGGCCACCCCGATCATCCGGGACTTCCTCGCCCGCACCTTCACGGCGCCCAGGCAACCCGAACGGACCCCCTCGTAGGGCCGCGCGGCCGCAAGGGCGGGCGCCGGGCCTGCGACCCGTGGAACCCCTGCCGGGCGGCCGGGACCGGCCGCCCGGCAGGGCGCCGGGTTCAGCAGCGGAAGGTGTGACTCACCGGGAGCCCGACGGTCCACACCTCGCCGGGGGCGTGCCAGCCGACCCCGGCCTCGGCGCGGACCACCGCGCCGTAACCGCATTGCATGAGGCCGCTGGATCCGGTGTCGGAGGATCCGGAACCGCCCGCGTCACCGTTGTAGGTGTTGACCACCTCGGTGGTGCAGTTCCCGCCCTGGGAGTTGCACTGCAGGATCCGGACGTAGAAGACATCCACGGTGTAGCTGGTCCTGCCGGGGACGTCCCGCACGGTGGCGTAGCCGCGGATGCGGTTGTTCGCCGGGTCGTAGTTGATCCAGGCGCACCGCTCGACCTGGTCTCCCATGCAGTGCCGTGTGCTCTCGACGGGGTACGCGTGGGCCGTTCCCGGCGTGAGCACCAGCGCCCCGGCCGTCGCGGCCATGACCAGCGAGCCGGTCAGCGCCCGCCGCCTCCTCCTGGACGCCTTGCGCACCGGGGTGGCGGGCCTCGACCCACCGGAGAGGGGCCGGGTGGTGGTCTGCTGCATGTGTCCCTCCTTGAGACGGGCAGCCGGTGGGGCACCGCCGCGAACGGGTCCACGCCCGTCCGGCGGGTGACGCGGTGTGGCGTCACGCCAGGAGTCCACGGCCGTCTCGCCCCGGTCCACAAGGTGGCCAGCCGTCCGGGACAGACCCGGCCGGCCCGTCGCCCCGGCGACCGGCCGGAACGTGTGGTGCGGGCCGCCGCGGTGGTGGGGTCGGGCAGTGCCCCCGGGCCCGTTCGTGGTCATCGGGACCGGCCGAGTCGCGGGATGCGGACCGCCGGGGCGGTGGAATCCGCCCGGGCCCGGCTCGGCGTTATCGGGATCGGCCGTGTTCGAGGCGGCGGAAGGCGAACCAGAGGGCGGCCAGGGCGGTGGCGAACGCGGGCAGCCAGAGCAGCCGGGCCGCCGCCCAGCCCGCGCCGTCGGGGGCGGTGTGCAGGCCGGGCAGGACGCCGCAGGGCAGGGCGATCAGCGCGACGGCCATCATCGCGGTCTGGTGCCACAGGAACACCGTCATCGCCGACATGTTGGCCAGTGCCACCCCGGCCCACACGCGGGGCCGGCGCGTCCACCGGGCCAGTCGGTCCCGGGCGAGCAGGGCCAGGCCGACCTGGGCGGCCCCGAAGGTCATGGCGGCGAGGGTGGGCGGGTTCAGGTTGGAGACCGGTTCGCCCGGGACCCCCACCATGCTCGCCGGGTAACCGGCCCACAGGACGAGGGCGGCCGTGGCGGCCGTGCCACCGGCCAGCAGGGCGGCCGCGGCCCGCCGGGAGGCCAGCGCGCCGCCGGCCCAGGCCACCCCCAGGTAGTACGGGACCAGCCAGCCGGCGAGCACGTTCGCCCAGCCGAGCCAGGCCGGGCCGCCGAACCCCCAGGGGTCCCCGTCCGCCGTCCCGGGCCCGAACCGGCACACGTCGACCAGCGCCGTCACCCCGAGCGGGAGCAGCACCCCCGCCAGGCCCAGCCGGTGCCACAGCGCCACCACCAGCGGGGCGAGCGCGGTGAGCGCGCCGAACACCAGCAGGAACCACAGCGGGCTGAGCACGAGCTTGACCAGCGGCCGCAACTCGCCGGACGTGAACCCGGCCGCCCACAGCACGGTGGTGAGGAGTGTCCACCCGAGCAGCAGGGCGGGCACCGGGCGGAGCAACCTGGTCAGGCGCCGCCGCGCCCAGGGGAGGTACGGGGTGCCCTGCCGCCGGCCGCGCGCCGCGGAGTAGCCGCCGACCAGGAAGAACACCGCCAGCGTCTGGAGCAGCCAGGACACCGGGACGAAGGCGGGCACGGACGCCAGCGGGCTGGCCACCCGGAGCCGGCCGTCGCCGGTCACCACGAGCGCGGTGACCAGCCAGTGGCCGGCGACGACGCCGAGGATCGCCAGGGCGCGCAGCGCGTCCACCGTGCGGTCCCGGCCCGGCGGGGTCATGGCCTCGATGCGGGCCACCAGGCCCTTCGGTGGGGCGGGCGGGGCGGAACCGGGCACGGTCGTCCTCCAGGTCGTCGTCGGTCAGCGGGCTGGGCGGTCAGCGGGCTGGGCGGTCAGTGGGCTAGGTGGTCAGCGGGCCAGGCGGTGGCAGGCCAGTCGGTTGGCGGGCAGGGCGGTCAGATGTCGGGCGGTGCGGTTCGTGCGCCGCGTGGTCGCGGCGTACCGGTTCAGGCGGGTTCGGGGACGTGGCCCAGCGCGATCAGGGCCAGGTTGCGGAGCGAGCGGGTGCCGGGACGCAGGTAGTCGGCGTGCGTGCCGGACCCGGCGGCAAAGATCCGGGCGCCGAAAGCGGGGGAGACCGGATCAGCACCGAACCCCGCTCCGAACACCCGGATATGCGGGATGTAAGCCATCCAGTCGCCTGAGGACCGGCCGGCCCAGACCCGTGCCGGGGTCCGCAGCCCGGCGGCCGAGCGGGCCGTGGTGCCGGGACTGCCGTACAGGGCGACGTCGTCCACGGGCAGGCCCGGCAGGGCGCGGGCGCAGACGACCGAGCCGTAGCTGTGACACAGCAACCCGATCCGCGCCCGACCGCCCCGGCGCAGCCCGGCGACGAACCGGCGCAGCTCGCGGGCCCCCGCGTCGGCCCGCCGGGTGCCGAGGACGGCGAAGCTCGACGTGGCGGGCGGGTCGTAGCCCAGCCAGGCGACGACGGCGGTCCGCGATCCCGGAGCGAGCCGCCGCACCTCCTCGCCCAGCGCCCGGGCGCCTCCTCCGACGAACTTCCAGGAGCCGTCGTAGTTGTCCAGGGAGTTGTCGGCCCCCGGCACCACGACCGCCACCCGCTCGGCCCTGGCGAGATCGCCGATCACCTCGACGGCGCGCCCGTCCCCGCGCCCGTCGAAGGACAGGAACCGCCGCCCCGGCCGCAGCAGCGCGGTCAGCGCCCGGACCCGGCCGGTGTCCCGCGCCCACCCGGCGACTTCCAGGGCGGACCGGATCTCCCGGTCCGCGGCGGCGTAACGGGCGTCGATCGTGGTGGCCGAGAGCGCGGGCAGCGGGCGGGGCACGGGATAGGGATCCGGCCGGGCCGCCCCGGCGGCCGGAACGACCGCCACGACGGCCGTGATCGCCATGACGGCGTGCGGGGGGAGGCGCATGTCGGACGTCCTTCCTGGTCGGCCGTGGTGTCGCGGTACCAGGAAGGTAGGAATCCGGCCTTGTAGCGCGGATCGGTCCGGGGAGCCGTCTTCCAGCTACGACCCGGGTACTACGGGGACCAACGCACCCGCTCCGCACCATGAAAGATCCTCCAGGGCGCTACAGCGCCGCAAAAGCCGAAGGACCACGTTCCAAGAGGCGGACGCACACTGATCCTTCAGCGTCCAGGGCGTTATGGCGCCTCGGATGCTGAAGGGTCACGCTGGTGGAGGCGCTGGAGGGCGGGCGTGGCCGGTACTGGTGCCGCGGGGAGGTCGCTGAGCTCGCTTCGAGGTGCGGTCTAGTCGCCGGGGCGGACCAGGCCCGTTTCGTAGGCGTAGACGATCGCCTGGGGGCGGTCGCGCAGGCCCAGCTTCGTCAGGATCCGGCCGAAGTGGGTCTTGACCGTCTGCTCGGCCACCACCAGTTCGGCCGCGATCTCGCCGTTGGACAGCCCCCGGGCGACCAGGGCCAGCACCTCGGTTTCCCGTTCGGTCAGGCCCGCCAGCCGCTCCCGGGAGGGGGCCCGGGGAGCGCCCAGCCGGGAGAACTCGGCGATCAGCCGCCGGGTGATCGAGGGGGACAGCAGCGCGTCGCCCGCGGCGACCACCCGGACCGCCGCGGCGAGTTCGGCGGCGGAGGCGTCCTTGAGGAGGAAGCCGCTCGCCCCGGCGCGCAGCGCCTCGTACACGTAGTCGTCGAGGTCGAAGGTGGTGAGCATGAGGACCTTCGGCCCGCCGGGCTCGCCGAGCAGCTTCCGGGTG
Source organism: Actinomadura craniellae (assembly GCF_003289645.1). Classification (GTDB taxonomy): domain Bacteria; phylum Actinomycetota; class Actinomycetes; order Streptosporangiales; family Streptosporangiaceae; genus Actinomadura_D; species Actinomadura_D craniellae. The sequence continues at coordinate 256,700 of NZ_QLYX01000003.1, forward strand.
GCCGCCAGCCCGTCCAGCACCGGCATCCGGACGTCCATCAGCACGACGTCGGGGCGGAGCCGGGCGACCTCGCGCAGCCCGGCCGCGCCGTCGGCGGCCTCCCCGACCACCTCGATGTCGGGCTGGGCGTCGAGCAGCACGCCGAAGCCGCTGCGCACCATGCCCTGATCGTCGACGATCACCACGGTGATGGTCACGCGTCTCCCTCCAGCGGCAGCACGGCGGCGACGGCGAAGCCGTCCTGCGGGGTCGGCCCGGCGGTGAGCTCGCCGCCCAGCATCGCGGCCCGCTCCCGCATCCCGATGACGCCGTGCCCGCCGCCGGCGGGATGCGGGCGCGGGGTGGGCCCGGCGGGCGGCGCCGAGTTGACGACCCTCAGCCGGAGCGCGGCGCGGTCGTAACCGACTTCGACCTGGACCCGGGAGCCGGGGGCGTGGCGCATGGCGTTGCTCAGCGCCTCCTGGACGATCCGGTAGGCCGACAGGTCGAGCCCGGGCGGGAGCGGCCGGGGCCGCCCGGCCACTGCGGACTCGATGGTCAGGCCGGTGGCCCGGGCGCCCTCGACCAGGTCGTTGAGGCGGCCGAGGCCGGGCTGCGGTGCGGTGTCGCCCGCGGCGTCCTCGCTGCGGAGCACGCCCAGGATCCGCCGCATCTCGGTCAGCGCCGCCAGCGCGGTGGCCCGGATCTCGGCGAGGTCCTGCCGGGTCCTGTCCGGCAGTTCGGGGACGGTGTACGGCGACGCCTCGGCCTGGATGGCGATCATCGACATGTGGTGCGCCACCACGTCGTGCAGTTCGCGGGCGATGCGCTGCCGCTCGGTCAGCACCGCCTCGGCGTCCCGGTGCCGGCGTCGCTGCTCGGCCAGCTCGTGCTGGGCGCTGCGGCGCTGGCGGACGGTGTACCCGAGCAGCAGCGGCACCAGGAGCAGCAGGGTGGCGGAGACCGCGGTCGGCGGGTCCATCAGCCACGCGCCGGCGATGGACAGGACGCCGACGCCGAGGGTGACCTCCCGTGGCGCCCGTACCGCCACCGAGTACAGGCAGAGCAGCACGGCGATGACTCCCCCGGGGACGTAGGGGAGGTCCAGCATGTGCCGGGGACTCGTCCAGAGCACCGCCAGCGCGGCCATCCGCCAGGCGGCGACCGGATGCCGGTGGCGCAGCACGATCGGCACGGCCAGCAGCGCGGCGTACAGCAGGAGGCCGATCGGGGGGTAGTCGGGATCGACCTTGTGGACCTCGGCGTCCAGCGCGCCGTAGGTCCCGAGCGTCAGGATCAGGGCGAGGACCAGGTCGAGCCCGCCCACCAGGGAACCGAACCGGACGCGGCGGAGGCCGAGCCGCCGGGTCCAGCGCAGCCACGCCGGCCACTCCTGGTCCGGCGGCGGGGGGTCGGCGACCCCGGTCAGCAGCGCGGCCACCACCGCCCGCCCGACGCGCCGTGCCATGCTCTGGATCTCCGCCTGACCCTCGGTCATACCGGGTCAGGCTACGCACCGCGCAGGTCGGAGCGCGTGCCCCCGGAGTACGAGACCGCGGCTGGCACCGCGGTAGGGGGTGGGACGATCCGGCTCCGAGAGGCGGCTTCGGCCTGCCGGGCCGGCACCGAGGTAGGGATCAGGCGATGCGCCTTCGGGAGGCGGCTTCAGCCTGTTGGGCCGGCACTGCGGTAGGGATCGGGTGCGCGAGGCGGCTTCGGCCTGCCGGGCCCGGCCGGTACCGGGGAGTCAGACGATCCAGCCCTCGACGCGGGCGCGTTCGAGTTCCTCCTCGGCCTCGCGGGTGTCGAGCATCTCCAGCCCGCGGATCGCCCAGAACTGCAGGGACTCGTCGTAGCCGCCGAGCTGGGCGGCGAGGACGGGCAGCGCCCGCGGCGAGCGGGCCTCGGCGACCAGTTCCAGCAGTTGGCAGCGGAGCGGGTCGTCCGCGGGTTCCCGGTCGAACGCGGCGAGAAGGTCGTCGACGTAGGCGTCGGCGTGCTCGCGCAGGAAGTCGAACCCCCGCTCCCGGGCCAGCGGGTCCGGGCTCCGCATCGACTCCAGCGCCCGGTCGAAGCGAGGGTTCGCCATCAGGCGGCCCTCCGGGGCGAGGTGGTACGTCTCATTCCGCCTAGTCTTCCGGGAAGGTCCGACAAGGCTCAACCGGTCGCCGCCGTGATCGTTGAGGATGGACGGTGCTCCAGCCCCACCTATCCTCAACGATCACCTGTGCGGCTGCCGGGCCGTTCGCCGCGGCGGGTGATCCCCGGCTTAGCAGATGCGGGGTAGCGGGTCGCCGACCAGGAGGTCCACGATGCGGGTGCCGCCGAAGGCCGTCCGGGCGAGGACCAGCCCGGGCGGGTCGGCGCGGACCTCGCCGATCACGGCGGCGCCGGCGCCCAGCGGGTGGGCGTGCAGGGCCGCCAGGGCGACGGCTGACTGCTCTCCGGGGACGACGGCGACCAGGCGGCCCTCGCAGGCGACGTAGAGCGGGTCGATGCCGAGCAGTTCCCCGGCGCCGGCCACCTCGGGACGCACCGGGACCGCCGCCTCGTCGATCACCACCCCGGCCTCGGCGGTGGTGGCGATCTCGTTGAGGACGGTGGCGACCCCGCCCCGGGTGGCGTCGCGCAGCACCCGGGCGCCGGGCGCGGCGTCCAGCAGCGCGCCGGCCAGGCCGTGCAGCGGGGCGGTGTCGGAGACCAGGTTCGCCTCGATGTCCAGCCCGCCCCGGGCCAGCATGATGGTGACGCCGTGGTCGCCGACCGGGCCGGACACCAGCACCGCGTCCCCGGGCCGGACCTGCGTCGCGGACAGCTCCGCCGGGCGCTCCAGCACCCCGATCCCGGCGGTGGTGACGTAGCAGCCGTCGCCCTTGCCGCGCTGCACCACCTTGGTGTCGCCGGTGACCACCTCGACCCCGGCGGCGCGGGCGGCGGCGCCCATCGAGTCGGCGATCCGGCGCAGGTCCTCGACCGGGAAGCCCTCCTCGACGACGAACGCCGCGGACAGGTACAGCGGCCGGGCCCCGCACACGGCCAGGTCGTTGACCGTCCCGTTGACGGCCAGGTCGCCGATGTCGCCGCCGGGGAAGAACAGCGGCGACACCACGTAGGAGTCGGTGGTGAAGGCCAGCCGGGTGCCGCCCGCCCGCACCGCGGCCCCGTCCGCCAGCGCCTCCAGCGCCGGGTTGCGGAACGCCTCCAGGAACACCGCGTCGATCAGCGCGTGCGTGGCCTTGCCGCCCGCGCCGTGCGCGAGCGTGATCCGCTCCTCCCGCACCCGGGGGCGGCGGCGCCGGGCCCGTTCGATCCGGTCCAGCACCTCCCGTTCCCGGGACTCCTCCACCGTCATGGCGCGCTCGTCTCCCTGAACCGTTCCCGGCTGAACCGGCCGAAGTTGTAGTACGCGGCGCAGGCCCCCTCGGACGAGACCATGCACGTCCCGATCGGTGTCTCGGGGGTGCAGGCGGTGCCGAAGACCTTGCACTCCCAGGGCTTGAGCACCCCCTTGAGCACCTCGCCGCACTGGCACGCCTTGGGGTCGGCGACCCGCACCCCGGGCAGGTCGAAGATCCGCTCGGCGTCGTGCTGCGCGTAGGTGTCGCGCATCCGCAGCGCGGAGTGCGAGATGATCCCCAGCCCGCGCCACTCGAAGTAGGGGCGCGGCTCCATCACCTCGCCGATCGCCCGCAGCGCCACCGGATTCCCGTCCCACGGCACCACCCGGGCGTACTGGTTCTCCACCTCGGCCCGGCCCTCGGCGAGCTGCCGCATCGCCAGGTAGACCGCCTGGAGGACGTCCAGCGGCTCGAACCCGGCGCAGACCAGCGGCCGGCCGTGGTCGCGGGCGATGAACTCGTACGGCCGGCAGCCGATCACGGTCGACACGTGGCCGGGGCCCAGGAACCCGTCCAGCCGCAGGTCGGGCGAGTCCAGGATCGCCTTGATCGCCGGGATGATCATCACGTGGTTGCAGAACACCGAGAAGTTCGCCAGGCCCTCCGCCGCGGCGCGTTTCACGGTCATCGCGGTGGACGGCGCGGTGGTCTCGAACCCGATGCCCATGAACACCACCCGGCGGTCGGGCTCGGCCCGGGCGATCTTCAGCGCGTCCAGCGGCGAGTAGACCATGCGGATGTCGGCGCCGGCCGCCTTGGCGTCCAGGAACGAGCCGTTCCCGCCCGGCACCCGCATCATGTCACCGAACGACGTCATGATCACGTCGGGTTCCGCGGCGATCGCGATGGCGTCGTCCACCCGGCCCATCGGGATGACGCACACCGGGCAGCCCGGACCGTGCACCAGCTCGACCGCCTCGGGCAGGTGGTCCTCCAGGCCGTGCTTGTAGATCGTGTGGGTGTGGCCGCCGCACACCTCCATCAGCCGGTACGTCCGGCCCGGCTCGCACAGCCCGGCGATCCGGGCGGCCAGCGCCCGGGCCTTCCCCGCGTCGCGGTACTCGTCGACGTAGCGCAACGTCCCTCCTCTCAGTCCCGTAGTGCGCGCAGGTCGTCGGGGTTCAGCCCGGCCCGCATGGAGTCCCGCAACGCCAGCAGCTCGCCTTCGTCACGGGCGGAGTCGCGGGCGGAGTCGCGCAGCGCCGCGAGCTCGTCGTCGTAGGCCGGCCCCATCTCCTCGAGGAAGTCCAGGACGGCCCGGGCCTCCGACTCGGAGATCCGGGACATCGCGAACCCGACGTGGACGAGCACCCAGTCACCGGGCCGCAGCTCCTCCTCGGCCAGCAGGGCGATATTGATCTTCCGGCGGACGCCGCTCACGTCCACGGTCGCCAGGTCGGGCGGATCGTCGTGGAACGCGATCAGCTCACCGGGGATCCCCAGGCACATCGGCGGCCACCTCCCGGACCCGGATCGATTCCAGGACGAGGTCGTCGCCGCCGGAGACCTCGGCGTTCGAGCTGCCGCACACCGGGCACGCCGGATGGGGCTCGGCGGCCTCCGTCCGGGCGCCGCACTCGGCGCAGCAGACCAGCGCCGGGACCACCACCAGGTCGATCTCGGCGCCCTCGGCCACGGTGCCCCGCGCGGCCACCGTGAAGGCCTGGTCGAACGCGTCGGGCGCCACCGCGTGCAGCGCCCCCACCCGGACGCGGACCCCGGTGACCGTGCGGCCCGCCGCGCTCTCCTCCACCGCCGTCACCAGCGGTTCGCAGATTCCCAGCTCATGCATCGTGGCTCACATCCGCCGCATCTTCATGTACCGCCGGATCTCCGGCCACTGGACGGCGATCGCCGCCCCCGTGCCCAGCCCGACCAGCACCATCGCCGTGCGCGTCTTCGTTCCCATCGCGGTTCCTTCTCAGCTCGTCCAGCAGTGACTCCACCAGCCGGGCGGCGGCCGGAACCGCCGCCCGCACCGGCTCGCTCAGCCCCACGACGACGTCCCCGGACGCCTCGCCGGGCAGGGCCCCCGGCTCGCACGCCACGACCAGCGCGCGGGCGGGGATCCGGCAGATCTCCCGGGCCAGCCGCAGCACCGCGACCGGGTCCATGCCGTGGGTCTCCATCGACGCCGCGTTCCCCGCCGCCGGGTGGTCGGGCTCCAGCAGGGAGACCGTGCCGGGCGGTTCGCCGCGCGGGGCGGCGTCGACGAACACCACGGCGTCGTAGTCGCGTTGCAGCGCGTACAGCAGGTCCATGCCGCGGATACCGAAGTCGACGACGTCCACCCCGGGCGGCTGCGGGCGGCGGGCCATCTCGCGCACCACCTCGACGCCGAACCCGTCGTCGCCGAGGAACACGTTGCCGATGCCGGCCACCAGGATCCGCGGCCCGTCGTCGGCCACCGGTTCGACCTCGGCGGGGGAGAAGAAGAACCGGTGCCCGGGCATCCGCGCGTCGCCCAGGTCGCGTCCGGGATCGTCCTCGACCGTCACCGCGAGGCTGACCGCCCCGGTGTCGTCGTGCTCGACGCACTCCACCACCGCGATCCGGCCGTCCAGTGCCAGGTCGAGCAGGTCGGCCCGGCCCTGGGGGCGCAGCCGGACCCGGCTGCCCGCCCGTACCTCGGCACCTCCCACCAGGGCCGTCTCCGGCCCCCTGCCCGCCATCTCAGCCCAGAAGTCCACCTGTCTCCTTCGTCCTCATGGCGTTTCACGCCTCTCGTAGCGGGCGGAACTCGCGGATCACGCCGTTCAGCCGCATCAGGTCCTCGGGGGAGAGCGCGGCGATCCGGTCGAGGATCTCCCGCGCCCGGGGGTCGCCGTCCCGGATCTCCCGGCGCTCCTCCTCGCCCAGCGACAGCAGGCCCAGGGTCAGCAACTGGTCGATCTCGGTGGCGTCGAACAGGTCCCCGGGGCTCTCCGGGGCGACCCGCGGATGGTCCGGGAGGATGATCGGGGCGGCCAGTGCCGTGTCGCCGCCGGTCCCGGCCGGCACCGGCCACAGGCCGACGTTGCGGCAGCTCGCGGCGGCGGTGCGCAGCCGCTCCGGCGGGTCGGCCAGGGAGAGGAACCGCCCGCCCGCGGTGATGATCAGGTGCGCCGAGTTGAACGCGCACGGCAGCGCGGCGTCCCGGCTGGGGAAGTCGCCCGGGGTGGTGTTGCGCACCTCCACCGTCACCACGTGCACGTCGTCGAGGATCGGGCGGGTCAGGACCGCCATCGTGCCGTGCAGCCCCTGCCAGGAGCGGACGACGGACCCGCCGCCGGGCAGCCGCTCGGCGGCCTCGCCGGCCGGGACCTCGATCTCGGTGCGGGCGGCGCCGACCGCGCGCACGGTCCGCTCGACGGCCTCCTCGCCGGGCAGGTACCGGCGGCCGGCCGCGGTGAACTCGTCCACCGGCCTGCCGTGCCGGCGGACCTCGCGCCGCACGGTGTGCAGGAACCGCAGCTCGACGGCGAGCGGGCCCGCGGGCGCCTCGACCAGGCACTCGGTCAGCACGGTGCAGCGGTCGCCGTCGCCGGGGCCCGGGTCGTAGGCCGCGGGGAGCACCCCGCCGAACGTCCAGCGCCGGCCGTTCTTGAGGGCCGACCGGCGGTAGGGCCACAGCAGGTAGCCCTCGTACAGCAGCGCGGCGGCGATCTCCCGCACCTCGTCGCTCATCGCGGCCCCCCGTCCAACCCGCCGTCGAGCAGGGACGCCACCGCGTCGTCGACGGTGGCCAGCATGTGCCAGGTCCGGTACGCCGACAGCCGCTCGGCCGTGTCGCGGCGCAGCCGCAGCCAGGCGGTGCCCGGGTAGTAGGCGTCGATCAGCTGGTCCCAGGCGGTGACCGGCAGGCGGAACTCCGCCTCGGTGTCCCACGGGATCATGGCGGCCTGGAGGGCGCCGTCCGGGCCGGAGTAGAAGATCGTCCCGCTGAACAGGAACTCCAGCGGGATGTCGCCCTCCGCCAGCGCCCGGAAGTAGGTGACGATCCCGGCGTCGAAGTCGTAGGTGCAGCCCACGAGCAGGTCGGCCCGGGTCTCCCCGGAGAACTCCGGGACCGACAGGTGCGTGTGCGTCCACAGCAGGCTGCGCAGGGTGGTGCTCCACTGGTGCGGGGCGCCGAACAGGTCCGCGAGCCGTTCCCGGGTGGCGGTGTCGTAGGACCGCCGCGGCGCCGCCACCCGGATCTGGGCGCGCAGCATGACCGAGCGGATCTCCCCCTCGCCGCGCAGCGCCAGCGTGAACCGGAGCGTGGGGACGGCCGCGAACTCCTGGACGGCGGCGTCCTCGACGGCGATCGCCAGCCCGGGCGGGGCGATGGTGTCCATGTCCGGCCGCCTCATGCCGGGGGGAGGTTCGGCATGCTCGGGTCGATCGGATCCCGCGCCCCGGGGTTGATGCCCGTGGAGCGGCGGGCGGTCGCGGTCCCGTCGGGCCGCAGGCCCGGCGTCTTCTCGTAACCGCCGGGCTCGTTGCCCTCCCGGATGCCGCGGACGTGCGACGGCGCGTCCGGCCGCACGTCCGGCCGGCCCACCCGAATCCTGGCCATGTCGCCTCCTAGTCCTCCACGGTCACGGACCGCTCGCGCAGGTCCGCGAGGAACTCCTCGACCGCCCGCCACGTCTCCCCGCCGCCGGCCGGCCCCCGCCGGGCGCGGACCAGGCCGGCCAGCGCGTAGCAGTCGTCGATCGGGGCCAGCCACTGCTCCCGCGCGTCCCGGACGCGGTTCACCAGCAGCGCCTCCACGTCGGGCGCCATCTCCCGCAGCACCGGGTGGGCCGCGCGGATCGACTCCCACGCCGCGGCGGGCACCGCCGCCGCGGTGGCCCCGGCCGGGCCCGGGTAGCGGGCCACCGGCCGGTCCTCGGCCGAGTCGTGGAACACGAACGCCAGCCCGACCGGGACGCCCAGCGCCCGCCAGGCGTCGTCGATCTCCAGGCCCGGCAGGTACCGGCACCGGTCGGGCACCAGCCGGTACGACCCGCCGCCCGCCTCCCGCCGGTCGAACAGCACCGTGCAGGCCCGGCAGGCGCAGCGCAGCTCGCGGGAGCGCGACTCCAGCAGGTGCCGGTGCCGGTCGGGCAGCGGCTCGGCGCACAGCTCGCACCGCTCCGGCTCCGGTTCCGGCGGGCGCCGGGACAGCCGGCCCAGCCGCGGGGTGGTCAGGGTCATGCGCGCACTCCGAGCGCGGTCAGCGGGATGAACGCCTGCGGTGCCGCGGGGCGCAGGCCGTGCAGCTCCAGCAGGTGCGCCACGAGCTCGTCGCGGGTGCAGGCGGCCGGGTCGGGGACGTGCCGCAGGACGCGCGCCAGCCCCTCCCCGTAGAGCTCCAGCAGGGCCCGCACCGCCTCCAGCGCGGTGTCGTCGGAGCGGTCCTCCAGCAGCCCGAGCAGTTCCTCGATCCGGGCCACCCGGGCGCGTACGGCCTGGTCGTCCACGGCTAGGCTCCGGCGCCCAGCGTCGGCGAGTGCAGCCGCTTCAGGGTGCGCCCGCCGCCGAGGTACATGTGCACCCCGCACGGCAGGCACGGGTCGAAGCTGCGCACCGTGCGCATGATGTCGATGCCCTTGAAGTTCTCCGGGCCGTTCTCCTCGAAGATCGGCAGCCCCTGGACGGCGTCCTCGTAGGGGCCCGGGGTGCCGTGGACGTCCCGCGGGCTGGCGTTCCAGGGGGTGGGCGGGTACGGGTGGTAGTTCGCGATCTTGCCGTCCCGGATCACCAGGTGGTGGGACAGCACCCCGCGCACCGCCTCGTGGAAGCCGCAGCCGATGGCGTCGTCGGGGACCGCGAAGTCCTGGAAGACCTTGGTCCGGCCGGCCCGCACCTCGTCCATCGCCTGCGTCACGAAGTGGAAGGCCGCCGCCGCGGCGTACGCGATGAAGTAGACCCGGGCCCGGTCGCGCTCGATGGTGTTGGACCACTTGGGGATGTGCCACTCCAGGTGCTTCTCCGGGCTGCCCTCGCTCTTCGGCAGGGTGATCTTGACGCTGTGCCCGGTCGCCCGGATCAGGTCGGTCTCGACCAGCCCGTTCAGCGCGGTGGACCACAGCCGGGCCAGCGGGCCGCCCCCGGTGTCCAGCGCCAGCAGGTCGCCGGTGCGCGGGTCGAGCCAGCGGGGGCTCATCACCCAGCTGTACTTGCCGCCCTCGCCGAGGTCGCGTTTCTGCGGGCGGGGGATCGTGGTCTGGTTCCACGGGTGCCGCCGGTCGATCGGGTTGCCGAGCGGGTCGCGGGTGACGAACACCTCGCCGTCGTTCTCCCAGTCGTCGTAGTAGGAGCTGCCCAGCAGGATGCGGATGCCGACGTTGATGTCGACCAGGCTGTTGGTGACCAGTTCCCCGTCGACGATGATCCCTGGGGTGACGAACTGCTTGCGGCCCCACTCGGGCATGTTCCGGTAGGTGTAGTCGACGACGTCCGGGTTCTGGAAGGCGCCCCAGCAGCCCAGCATGATGCGCCGCCGGCCGACCTCCTCGTAGCCGGGCAGCGCCGCGTAGAAGAAGTCGAACAGGTCGTCGTTCATCGGGACGGCCTTCTTCACGAAGTCCAGCACCTTCAGCAGCCGGGCCAGGTAGTCGCTGAAGAGCTGCGGCGTGGCGACCGTGCCCACCCCGCCCGGGTACAGGGTGGAGGGGTGCACGTGCCGCCCCTCCATCAGGCAGAACATCTCCCGGGTGAGCCGGCTCATCTGCAGCGCCTCGCGGTACATGCCGCCGGTGAACGGGTTGAACGCGCGCATGATGTCGGCGATCGTGCGGTGCCCGTGCTCGTCGGACCGGGGCGCGGCGGTGTTCTCCGCGCGGTGCAGCAGGCTCGGGTTCGTCTCCTTGACCATCTGCTCGCAGAAGTCGACGAACACCAGGTTGTCCTGGAAGATCGTGTGGTCGAACATGAACTCGGCGGCCTCGCCGAGGTTGACGATCCATTCGGCCAGGTGGGGCATCTTGACCCCGTAGGCCATGTTCTGCGCGTAGACCGAGCAGGTGGCGTGGTTGTCGCCGCAGATGCCGCAGATCCGGCTGGTGATGAAGTGCGCGTCGCGCGGGTCCTTGCCCTTCATGAAGACGCTGTAGCCGCGGAACAGCGACGAGGTGCTCCGGCACTCGACGACTTCCCGGTTGGCGAAGTCGATCTTTGTGTGGATGCCGAGGTTGCCGATGATCCGGGTGATCGGATCCCAGGACATCTCGACCAGTTCCCGGGTCTCCTGCCCGGCGCTCTGGCTCAGGTTCTGGACCATGTCTCCTCGTGTCCTTCGTGTCCTCGGCGTCCTTGGCGGTCGGCCTTCACGGGCGGTAGCCGCTGGTCAGTTCGGGACGGTCGTGGTGCCACTTCGGCTCCTCGTTGACCGTCTTGTTGGTGATGCCGCGCAGCCTGCGCATCAGCGGCCCGTAGACACCGGCGACGGTCGAGGAGATCGTCGCGCCGGGCGGCTGGTCCATGAAGGGCATGAACTTGTCCGGGAAGCCGGGCATCGTGCAGCCGATGCAGATGCCGCCCACGTTGGGGCAGCCGCCGATGCCGTCCATCCAGCCGCGCTTGGGGACGTTGCAGTTCACCACCGGCCCCCAGCAGCCGATCTTGACCTGGCATTTGGGTGAGTTGTAGTCGAGCGCGAAGTCGCCCTGCTCGTAGTAGCCGGCCCGGTCGCAGCCCTCGTGCACGGTCTTGCCGAACAGCCAGGTGGGCCGCAGCTTGTCGTCCAGCGGGATGGTGGGGGCCCGGCCCGCGGCCTGGTAGAGCAGCCAGAGCAGGGTTTCCATGAAGTTGTCGGGCTGGATGGGGCAGCCGGGCACGTTGACGATCGGCAGCCCGCCGGCCGAGCGGAAGTCCCCGCCCAGGTAGTCGCCCAGGCCCATGCAGCCGGTCGGGTTCCCGGCCATCGCGTGGATCCCGCCGTACGCCGAGCAGGTGCCGGCGGTCACCACCGCCCACGCCCTGGGGGCCAGCCGGTCGATCCAGTCGTTGACGGTGATGGGCTCCCCGGTCACCGGGTCGTTGCCCATCGAGGTCCAGTAACCGTCCCCGTTGATCCGCTCGTTGGGGATCGACCCCTCCACGACCAGGATGAACGGCCCGAGCTCGTCCCGCGCGGCCCGGTGGAACGCGGCCATGAACTCGTCCCCGGTCTCGGCCGCCAGCACCTTGTTGTGCAGGTGCACCTTGGGCAGGCCCGGGATCAGCCCGAGCAGCACGTCCTCCAGGCTGGGCAGCCCGGCCGCGGTCATCGAGACCGTGTCCCCGTCACAGCTCATGCCCTCGGATGTCCACAGGATGTGGATCTCCTCCAGGCCGGTGGTCGTGGCCATTTCACCGCCCCCTGGCGACTCATCGTGATTTGATGGTCACACCATGCTTACCCCGGAATGTGGGGATGGGTAAGGTCCCGGGGTCCTTAGGTGCTTCGGGCGGTCAGCGGTCGCGGCCCGCGCGCATACCGGCTGGGAGGAGGGAAGGGCTCCCGGCATGCAGATCGATCTCACCGGCAGGACCGCGCTCGTGACCGGATCGACCCAGGGCATCGGGGCCGCGATCGCCGCCGGCCTCGCCCGGGCCGGGGCGCGGGTGGCCGTCAACGGGCGCACGCCCGACACCGTCCAGGCCGCCGCCGACGCGCTGCGCGCCGAGGTCACCGGCGCCGAAGTGGTGCCGGCCGCCGCCGACCTCGCGACCGAGGAGGGCGCCCGGCAGGTCACCGACCTGCTGCCCGACGTGGACATCCTGGTCAACAACCTGGGGATCTTCGGGGCGCGGCCCGCCCTGGAGATCACCGACGCCGAGTGGCGGCGGTACTTCGAGGTGAACGTCCTGGCGGGGGTCCGGCTCACCCGGACCTACCTGCCCGGCATGGTGGAGCGGGGCTGGGGACGCGTCCAGTACATCGCCAGCGACTCGGCGGTCATGACGCCCGAGGAAATGATCCACTACGGCATGAGCAAAACCTCACTGCTGGCGGTCTCCCGCGGCTTCGCCAAGGCGGCCGCCGGCACCGGCGTCACGGTGAACTCCGTCATCGCCGGCCCCACCCACACCGGGGGAGTGGAGGACTTCGTCTACAGCCTGGTGGACCGCGACCTGCCGTGGGACGAGGCCCAGCGGGCCTTCATGCGCGAATACCGCCCCGGGTCGCTGCTGCAACGGCTGATCGAGCCCGCGGAGATCGCGAACATGGTGGTCTACCTCAGCTCCCCGCACGCCTCGGCCACCACCGGCGGCGCGCTGCGCGTGGACGGCGGCTACACCGACGCGATCCTCCCCTGACTCCCTTGGCCCGCTGGCTTACCGGCCGTTCCACCAGCGGACCAGCGGGTCCCACCACCGGGCGCGGCGGGGCGCCGGAGCCGCCGCCGGCGGGACGGGCCCGGCAACGGGCGCGCCGGCCGGCTCGGTCCGGTCCGGGACCGGCACCGGGGGGAACCGGACCGGCAGAGCCGCCAGGGCGCGGTGGAACGGGCCCGGCCGCCACTCCAGCTCCGCGGCGGGCACGGCCAGTTCGAGGTCCGGCAGCCGGTCGAGCAGCCGCTCGATGGCGACGGAGGCGATCAGCCGGGCGGGGCCCTTGGCCGGGCAGGTGTGCGGGCCGGTGCTCCACGCCAGGTGGGCCCGGTTGCCCGTCCGGTGGTCGGAGGCCATCGCCGGGTCGGTGTTGGCGGCGGCGAAGCTGACGACGACCGGCTGGTCCGCGGGCAGCAGCGCGTCGCCCAGCACGAGGTCCCGCTCCGGGTAGGTGACCCCGTAGTTGGCCATCGGAGGGTCCGTCCACAGCACCTCGTCGAGCGCGTCCTCGACGGGGAGGCTGCCGCCGGACAGGTCGCCCGCGAACCGGTCGTCGGCCAGCAGCAGCCGCAGCGTGTTGGCGATCAGGTTCTGCTCGGGCTCGGCCCCGGCGCCGATGAGCACGACGAGTTGCTGCCCCAGCTCGTCCTCGGTCAGCTCGGCGGGATGGTTCAGCATCCAGGTCGTCACGTCCGCGCCCGGCCGCGCGCGCTTGAGCGCGATCAGGTCCGCCACGCCCCGGTTGATCTCGGCGTTCGCGCGTTCGGCGTCCAGACCCTCGAAGATCCCGCTCATCCCGGTGACGATGCGGTCGGCGATCTCGCGCGGGCAGCCGAACATCTCGATGAGGACCAGCAGGGGCAGCGCCCGCGCGTACCGGGCGACCAGGTCGGCCTCCCCGGCGGTCGTGAAGCGGTCGATCAGGTCGTCGGCGGTGCGCTCGACGTGGTCGCGCAGCGCACCCGTGTCGATCCGCTCCAGGCTGTCGGTCACGGCGCCGCGCAGCCGCGCGTGCACGCCGCCGTCGGTCATCAGGCAGTTCGGCCGGTACCCCATCATCGGCAGCACCGGGCAGTCGGCGGGCACGTCCTTCTCCCACCGGCGGGCGTCCTTGGGGAACGTCGCGGGGTCGCGCAGCACCTGGAGCGCGGCCTCGTAGCCGACGACGAGTGTCGCCGGGACGCCCGGGGCGAGCTCGACCGGGCCGAACGGGCCGTGCCGGCGCAGCCGGGCGTAGACGGCGCCCGGGTCGGCGGCGAACTCCGGCCCGTACATCGGTTCCCGGGCGGGCGGGGCGTCGGAGGTCATGCGGGCTCCTGGTCCAGGGTGAGCAGGTGGTCGACGAGGGCGATCAGCGCCCGCAGGGAGGACGCCTCGTCGCGGGCGTCGCACTGCACGAGCGGGGTGGTGGGGAGCAGGTCAAGGGCCTCGCGCAGCTCGGCCTCGGGCACGGCCGGCGACCCGTCGAACCGGTTGACCGCCACCGCGTACGGCAGGCCCTGCCGCTCCACCAGGTCCATCACCTCGAAGGAGCTGTCGAGGCGGGTGGTGTCCACCAGCACCAGCGCGCCGAGCGCGCCGCGCGACAGGTCCTGCCACAGCCGGGTGAAGCGCTGCTGCCCGGGCGTGCCGAACAGGTAGAGGACGAGCCGGTCGCTGAGGGTGAGGCGGCCGAAGTCCATGGCGACGGTCGTGGTGGTCTTGTCCTCGATCCCGGCCAGGTCGTCCACGAACGTCCCGGCCTGCGTCATCCGCTCCTCGGTGCGCAGCGGCCGGATCTCCGACAGGGTGCCGACGAACGTGGTCTTGCCGACCGCGAAGTGGCCCACGATCAGCAGTTTCACCGCGGTCTGCACGGTGTCGCGCAGGTAGCGGGAGTCAGAGACGAGCGCGGAGTCCATCGAGCACCTCCTGCAGCAGCGGGACGGAGGGGAGCTGGGACGGCGCGGCCGGCGCCCGGACGGAGAGGTGGCCGCCGTCCACGAGGTCGGAGAGCAGGACCTTGGTGACGCTGGTCGGCAGGTCGAGATGGCCGGCGATCTCGGCGACCGACAGCGGGCCGCCCCGGCACAGGTCGAGCAGCCGGCGCTGCTCCGGGTTCAGCCCGGCCGTCGGGCCGCCGCCGCTCCCCGCGACCACCAGGGTGACCAGGTCGAAGACGTTGCGGGTCGGGTGCGCCCGGCCGCCCGTCACCACGTGCGGCCGGACCAGCGCCCGCCTGGGCCGCGGCGTCATGCGGGCCGGCTCTCCCGCGGCGGGCTGGTCAACTCCTTGCCCAGCCGCTGGACCAGTTCCTGGAGCCGGAACGAGACGGCCTCCATGTCCACCTGGGGCGAGGCGGAGACCGCCAGGTACGCGCCCGCGCCGGCGGCCACCAGGAAGACGTACCCGTCGTCGAACTCGCTGATGGTCTGCCGCCAGGTGGTGCCCGGGTCGCCGCAGAACTCGGCGGTGCCCCGGGCGAGCGACTGCAACCCGGCCATCGCGGCGGCCTGCCGCTCGGCCTCGTCCCGGTCGATCCGCTCGGAGTGGGCCATCAGCAGCCCGTCGGCCGAGAGCAGGATCCCGTGCCGGGTCTCCGGCATCCGCAGGGCGTCGTCCAGCATCCAGCCGAGCCTGTTGTTGGTCACGTCGATCATGCCCGGGGTTCCTTCCCTTCACTGTCGAGCGGGGCGGCGCGCCCGGAGCGGGTGCCGCGCTGCCAGGCGCCCATCCCGGCGGCGATCTCCCGGGCCGGGCGGGCCGGCCGGTCCGCGGGCTCCGGGGACGGTGCGACGGCGGCGGCGACCTCCATCCGGCGGCGCTTGGGCAGGCCGCTGGAGGTCTGGCCCGCCCGGTCTTCCCTGGCGGCGGGCTGCTCGGGTGCGGCGCCCGGCGCGCCGGTCTCGGCGGGGATCCGGGTGAGCAGGTCCATGGGCAGGAACACCACGGCGCGCACCCCGCCGTAGGGGGACTGGGTGTCCACGGAGACGGTGAACCCGTACCGGGCGGCCAGCACCCCGGCCACCGCGAAGCCGACCTGGGGCGGGTCGCCGAGCCGGTGGATGTCCAGGGCCTGCTGCCCGGACAGCCGCCGGGCGGCCTGGTGCAGTTCCTCGGCGCCCATGGCGACGCCCGCGTCGTCGATCATCATGGCGACGCCGTTGTGCGTCGCCTGGAAGTTGACCTCGACCGAGGTGTTGGGCTGCGAGTGGCGCGCGGCGTTGTCCAGCAGCTCGGCCAGGGTCAGCACGACGGGCTCCACCGCGCGGCTGACCACCGCCATGTTCATCTGCGCGTAGAGCCGGACGCGCAGGTAGTCGCGGATCCGGGAGGTGGCCCCGCGCACCACGTCGGTGAGGGCGGAGGCCGACCGCTGCTGTCCCGGCCAGGACCCGCACAGCACGGCGGTGGCCTGCACCCGCCGGCCGAGCTGGGCGTTCATGTGGTCGATCCGCAGCAGGTCCGCCAGCACGGCGGGGTCGTCGTGGCGTTCCTGCATGTCGGAGATGGCGACCTGCTGCTCGTTCGCCAGGCTCTGCACCACGCGCATCATGGCCCGCAGGGTGGTCTTGGCGGACTGGTCGGCCCGCTCGCCGGCCCGCCCGGCGGACTCGGTGAACATGTCCATGACCGACTGCAGCCCGCGGGCGTACTCCGTCCCGGCGAGTTCCCGCTCGTACAGCGGGCCGGACACGGTCACGGCCGGGTTGCGCAGGGAGTCCGCCAGCTCCGGCAGCCGGGTCGAGACCAGGTGCCGCAGTTCCCCGTCCCGGGCGCGCAGTTCGGTGGTGAGCGAGGCGTTCTGCCGGGTCAGGGCGGTGCGGATGCGTCGTTCGCGTAGCAACAGGACCCCGGCGGCGGCGTACGCGAACACCGCCGCCCACAGGAATGGCGCCATCGGAATTCCAGTCTCCAGCGGATGTGGGTCGGCCGGACCGCGGTCGGGGTGACCTGACCTCCGGGTATCGCGACATTACGACTACGCAGCGCAGTGCACTTGCGCCCACGCGCAAGGAAGTTGTGCCGGCGCGCATGTCGATCTCGGGCTTCCGGGACGATCCGGACTACCCTGCGAGGGCGCCGAACCCCGCTTGCCCGGCAGGCGGTGGAACGCGCTCATCGTCGGCCTCGGGGTGACCGGAAGGATGTTTCAGTTGACCACGGGGACCTACACGGTGAAGTCGACCACGACCGACGACCTGGAGCCCGGCGCGCGCACCGCCTTCTGGAGCGAGCTCGTCGCGGCGTGCCAGCCCCGGCTCGACTGCCGGTACCCGGGCGCCGCCTTCGACGGCACGACGATCTGCCAGCGCACCGGCTCCTACAGGCTCGTCGAGTACTGGTCCGGCGAGGTCGGCTACGTCCAGACCGCCGCCCGGGCCCGCCGCGACGCCGACGAGGACTACCGGTTCGTGCTCCCGCTCGCCGGCGAGCGGCGGATGCGGCAGGACGGCCGGCAGCGCCGGTTCGCCCCCGGCACGGCGATCCTGATGACGCTGACCGCGCCGTTCGAGCTGGTGGAGGGCCCCGCGGCGCACGGCCTGATGCTGACGATCCCGGCGCGCGAGCTGGACCGCCCGTCGCCGCTGGCCGCCGGGCTGGACCTGACCACGGGCCTGGGCCGGGTGGCCCGCGACATGCTGACCGGCCTGGCCGGGGAACGCGACCACCTCACCGCCGCCGGGTTCGACGCGGTGTGCGACCGGATCGTGGAGCTGCTGCGCATGCTCCTCGCGGGCGACGACCGCCCCGACGGGCCGGGGCACCTGGCCGAGGTCGAGGCGATGGTCCGGCGGTACGCGCGGGCACACGCCGCCGACCCGGACCTCACCGGCGCCGCGATGGCGCAGGCGCTGGGCTGGTCGCTGCGGCAGGTGCAACTGGCCCTCCAGCGGGCCGGCACCACGCCCCGCGAGCTGATCCGGGAGGAGCGGCTGCGGCTGGCGCGGGAACGGCTGCTCAGCCCCGCGCACCGGCACCTGCCCATCACGGACGTGGCCCACGCCGCGGGCTTCTCCTCCGCCAGCGCCCTCAGCGCGGCCTTCCGGCAGCGCTACGGGATGAGCCCGCGCGACCTGCGCGCCACGCCGGGCCGCTGAACCGGGGTCAGCCCGCCTCGCCGTCGAGGTACACCCAGGCCCGGTCGTGCTTCACGAACCGGCTGACCTCGTGCAGCCGGCCCGGCCGCCCGCCCCGGGTGTAGTGGGCACGGAACTCCACCGTCCCCTCGAGGTGGGCGGGGCCGCCGCGCGAGGTGGCCAGGACCTCCAGGCGCGACCAGCGCAGGGCCGGATCGAAGTCGACCACCGGCGGCCGGGTGCTGGGATGCCAGCTGCGCCGCAGGTAACCGGCGTTCTGCACGGCGAAGGCGCTGAACCGGGACCGCATCAGCCGTTCGGCGGTCTCGGCCCGCGCCGCGCCGCGGTGGATCGGCCCGCAGCAGTCGCGGTACGGCGCGGGCAGCCCGCACGGGCAGGGGAGTTCGGCCATGCCTCCATTGTGCGGGCAACGTGCGGGCATCGTGCGGGCCGGATCACCCCGCCCGTTCCGGGTCCGCCGTGCGGGCGTGCAGCTCGGCCAGGTGATCGGCGGTGAGGCGGTAGCGCAGGGTGAGCGCGATGGCGACGGCGATCAGCGCCGCGGGCAGCAGCGAGCCGCCGTACAGGATGGTGTCGACCACCCGGTCGGACTGGGTGAC
This sequence comes from Actinomadura craniellae, assembly GCF_003289645.1. Classification (GTDB taxonomy): domain Bacteria; phylum Actinomycetota; class Actinomycetes; order Streptosporangiales; family Streptosporangiaceae; genus Actinomadura_D; species Actinomadura_D craniellae. The sequence continues at coordinate 275,024 of NZ_QLYX01000003.1, forward strand.
GGTCTCGTCGGCCTCCGACTCGATGAAGCCCACCAGGCTCAGCGTCCAGCCCAGGAGCAGCGCGCCGAGGGCGAGCACCACGGTCTCGATCGCCGTCCACAGGCCGGTGAAGACGCCGGTGCGGTGCTTGCCGGAGCGCAGCGCGTCCGCGACGAGCGTGTCGGCGAGCATGGAGAACTGCAGCAGCTGGACCCCCGCGTAGCCGATCCCGATGACCACCACGCAGGCGTGCGCGTACCCCGCGCCGAACGCCGGGGTGAGGACCATCGCGCCGCCGCCGGCCAGGAACAGGACCGAGGCCAGGATCATCGCGCCGCGCTTCTCCAGCCGCCGGGCCAGGCGCGTCCACAGCGGCATGGTGATGATGATCGGACCGACCAGGGCGAGGAACATCGTGGTGGTGGCGCGGGTGTCCCCCAGCACGTAGGTGGCGAAGTACGGGGCGCCGGCCAGCATGATCCCGACGGCGAGCATCTGGACGGAGGTGAAGGCGACCAGCTGGACGAAGTCGCGGTTCTCCCTGGCCGCCCACAGCTGCCGGCTCAGCGGTACGTGCTGCTCGGTCTGCCCCCGCGCGATCCGCGGCGCCCCCGCCGTCCCCAGGTACGTGGCGACCATGGCCACCAGCAGGATGACGCCGACGACCACCCCCATCAGCCGGTAGCCGCCGATGCTCGCCTCGCCGCCCTCGATGTTGACGAGCGCCGGGGCCACCGCGCCCGACAGCAGGATCGCGATGCCCACGAAGGCCATCCGCCAGCTCAGCAGGCGTGACTGCTCGTGGTAGTCGTCGGTCATCTCCGCCGGCATCGCCTTGTAGGGGACCTCGAACAGGGCGTACGCGGTCGCGGCGAGGAAGAACATCGCGCCGACGAACAGCGCGGCGGCCATGCCCCGCAGCGGCGGCCCGGCGAAGACCAGCACGAACGCCACCGGCAGCGTCGCCGCACCGCCCAGCAGCCAGGGCCGGCGCGTGCCCGACCGGTCCGACCACCGCCCCACGTACGGGTTGATCACCAGGTCCCATGCCTTGGGCAGGAAGACCACCAGCCCCGCCACCCCCGCGGGCACGGCGAGCACGTTGGTCAGGTAGTAGAGCAGCAGCAGCCCGGGGACGGTCGAGAAGGTACCGGAGCAGAACGACCCGATCCCGTAGCCGATCTGGACGGAGCGGGGTGGGGGCACCGAAACAGCCATGCGCCATTAGAACCTGTTCCACCGGAATGCGGAACCCATGATCGTTCCTTTGGCTCGGGGTTTGTCGGGGTTGATGGATAACCTGCCGCAATGGCCCTGGAAGTGAGTGGAGAGCGGCGGAGCGGTGATGGTACGGCCGACCTCGTGGCGTACCTGGAGCAGGACGACCCGGACGGCTACCCCGTCCACCGGGTCGTCGTGGCGGTCTGCGCCGCCTGCTCCGGTACGACCTTCGGCCTGCTCGCCGACGACGCCGAGAGCGTCGTGCGCCGGACGTGCGCCGGCTGCGGCGAGTCCGCGCTCATGCTCGACAGCGAGGACTACTGGGACGACGCCGACCCCGAGGTGATCGAGTGCGAATGCGGCGGGGAGGAGTTCGAGGTCGCGGTCGGCTTCACGATGCGGACCGGCGCCGACGAGACGGACGAGGTGCGCTGGGTGAGCGTGGGCGTCCGCTGCGTCCGTGACGGGAGGCTGGGCTACTGCGCCGACTGGAAAATCGACTACTCGCCGAGCTCCGACCTGCTGGACCGCGTGTAGCCGCGCCCTGACTGGCCCGCCGCCGACTTCGCGGCCTACCTGGCGGCGCGGATCGACGTCGGCTGACCCGGTTCAGTCCAGGTAGAGCGCGGCGAGGCGGGGCAGGCGGGCGCGCACCTGGGCGGGGTCGTCGAAGTCCCAGTCGTCCAGGGCTGGGTGGCGGATCGCGAACGAGCCGGGCGGGAGTTCCTCGCCGGTCGCCTTGAGGTGGGCGTTCCAGACGGTGCTGACGATGTCCGGCGCCTCCAGATCCTCGTCCCGCTCCGCCGCGGCCCGTACCGCGGGCAGGCCGGCCAGGGAGTCCGGTTCGGCGACGGCGCGCTCGAACGCCTCGCGTCCCTGCGCGACCAGCCACCCGCGGAAGTAGACGAACCCGTCGTCGGAGGCCCCGCCGTTGATCAGGTAGGCGGCGGCCCACAGGTCGATCCGGTAGGCGTCGGTCAGCAGGTCCCACAGCGGCTGCGCCGCGGCGACGATCCGCTCCCGGGGCAGCGCTGCGAGGATCGCCACCATCTCCTCGGCGACCGCCTCCGCGTCACCGGGCGCCCGCCGCCGGGCCTCCTCGATCACTTCCCACAGTTCACGCCGCTCCATGGCACGCAGCGTGCCACCCGCCCCCGCCCGTTTCCAACCATGAACCGGACGCCTACCGGGAGTTGCGCGTCACCTGCGAGGAGACCCGCGGCTGGGTTCGGCTGCCCCCGAAGCCGCGCTGACGGTCAGGCGGTGCGGGTGCGGAGGGCCTGCAGCGCGCGGTCTGCGTGCACGTTCATGCGGACCTCGCTCTTGATGACGTCCAGCACCCGGCGATCGGTGTCGATGACGAACGTCTGGCGCCGGGTCGGCATCATCGCCAGGCCGCGCTTCACGCCGAACTGGGCGCGCACCTTCCCCTCCGGGTCGGACAGCAGCGGGTAGCCGAGGGAGTGCTTGTCGGCGAACTCCTTCTGCTTGTCCACCGAGTCGGCGCTGATGCCGACCGGGTGCGCGCCCAGTTCCGCCAGTTCCGCCACCAGATCCCGGAAATGGCACGCTTCGGCGGTGCACCCCGGGGTCATCGCGGCCGGGTAGAAGAACAGCACCACCGGCCCCTTCTCCAGCAGGCCGCTCAGCGTCCGGGGCTCGCCCGTCTCGTCCGGCAGCTCGAAGTCGTCCACCACGTCACCGACGTTCATGGTCCGACGCTACCCCCGACACCCCCGCAGGGAAATGGCCCCCCTGTGAGTTGTACGCCGCAGTTTGCACCTTCCGTCGGTGACGGAGTGATGCTGCTTCTTCACCGATTCGGCGTGTGGACACCTTGCCGGCAATATAACGTCCGTGTTATGAATTGGGGAGAGGTGGAGCTGGAACCCGAGGTGGACGAGTGGTTCGACACACTCGGTCAGGCAGATCAGGAGACGGTGGTCTTCTACATTGATCTGTTGGCCGAGCGTGGGGTACTGCTCGGGGAGCCGTACACCCGGCAGTTGCGTGGCAAGCTGAGGGAGCTTCGGTTTCATCTCGACCGGCAGTCGGCGCGGATCACCTACTGGATCGCGCCGGGGCGGCGGATCGTGTTGCTGACGGTGTTCTGCAAGCAACGGATGCGTGAGGTCGCCGAGGTCGAGCGGGCGTGGCGGGCCATGCGGCGGTGCGTCGCCGAGGAGCACACCGTCGGTGAGGAGTGAGCGACATGGGTGAGCGCAGGGCGTGGACCGACAAGCGAGCCGAGGTGATGGGGCGTCCGGGCGCCGGGACGGCGTACGAGGCGGCGCGGATCCGGTTCGAGCTGGGCGAGGCCGTCCGGTCGCGTCGGGAGGAACTGGGGCTGACCCAGGCGCAGTTGGCCGAGCGTGCGGGGTTGAAGCAGCCGGCGGTGGCCCGGTTCGAGGCCGGTGGCACGATGCCCACGATCCCGATGCTGGAGCGGCTGGCGGAAGCGTTGGAGATGCGGCTGAGCGTCCGGTTCCAACCCCTGCGCGAAGCGGGCTGACCGGCTGGTCGGCCGCGGGGTGCCGCGATCCGGTCCGGCGTGTTCGTCAGGTGGCGGCGGAGGGCACGCCAAGGATCCCCGGCCGGCGCCGGTGGAGCCGCGGAGCAGCGCGGCCCTGCCGATTTGGCGCCCGCCGGTCCGCGTCCGCAGGGAAGCCCGGCATGGTTCTCGGCGTTGCCGAAGTGAAGGGGGCGGGGCCATGCCAGGACGGAGGACACCGTGGACCTTGGTGAGCTGGGGCTGTTCCTGAAGTCGCGCAGGGACCGGTTGCGCCCGGAGGCCGTCGGGCTGCCGCCCGGCACCAGGCGGCGGGTGCCCGGCCTGCGCCGGGACGAGGTGGCGCTGCTGGCCAGCGTGTCCGCCGACTACTACACCGAACTGGAGCAGGGCCGCGGGCAGAGCCCGTCGGAGCCGGTGCTGCACGCGCTGGCCCAGGCCCTGCGCCTGGACGCGGACGAGACCGACCACCTGTTCCGCCTGGCGGGGCGCCCCGCGCCGCTCGGCGCCGAGCCGGTCCGGACGCAGGTCGCGCTGCGCCAGCTCATGGAGCGGCTGGCGGACACTCCCGCCATGGTGATCACCGACCTGCACGAGGTGCTGCTGCAGAACCGGGCCGCGGAGGTCCTGGTCGGCCCGCAGGCGGGGCTGACCGGCGTCCGGGCCGGCTTCCTCTACCACTGGTTCACCGCCCCGGCGACCCGTGACCTCTACCCGCCCGAGGATCACGACCACCACTCCCATCTGCTCGTCTCCGACCTCCGCGCCGCCGTCGCCCGGCGCGGCCCCGCCGACCCGGCCGGCGCCGAACTGGTCGGCCACCTGCTGGCCGCCAGCACCGAGTTCGCCGAGCTGTGGCAGGAGCGGCAGGTGCGGGCGCGGCACGAGGACTACAAGCGGATCGTCAACCCGGCCCTCGGCGTCCTCAAGGTCACCTGCAACGGCATCGTCACCACCGACGCCGCACAGCGGCTGCTGTGGTTCGTCCCCGACGACCCCGGCGTCGTGCCGAAGCTGCACGCACTCGACCCCGCCGAGGTGTGGCGGGACACGCCGGGCCCGGCGTTCGGCCTGCTCGGAACCTGGGGTTGACCACCCCAGGCTGCGCGGCCCGCGCACGGCCCGGCCCGGGACACCCTGGAGAAGCGGGGGAGTTCACCCCCGAGGTTCCCGAGCCGAGGAGAAGACCGTGATGCGCGCAGCGCTCGCCACCGGGGTGGACGCCCCGCTGTCCTTCACCGAACGCGAGATCCCGGAACCGGGGCCCGGCGAGGTCCTCGTCAAGATCACCGCCTGCGGGGTGTGCTTCACGGACCTGACCTTGCTCCGCGGGCACTTCCCGTTCGCCCGCTTCCCGGTCGTCCCCGGCCATGAGATCACCGGCACGGTCGCCGCGGTCGGGGAGGGCGTGCCCGGCCTCATCGAGGGCGACCCGGTCGGAGCCCAGTTCCTGTACGACTCGTGCGGCCACTGCGACTACTGCGTGGCCGGCGACCAGATCCTCTGCCGGGCCAAGCGCTTCACCGGCATCGTCGCCGACGGCGGGTACGCCGAGTACGCCCTGTTCAAGGGCCGGTACGTGACCCCGCTGCCGGCCGGGCTTGATCCGGTGGCCGCGGCGCCGCTGATGTGCGCGGGCCTGACCGCGTTCAACGGCCTGCGGCAGGCCGGAATCACCCCGAACTCCCGGGTGGCGGTCGTTGGCGGCAGCGGGGGCGTCGGCGCGCTCGCCGTTCGCTACGCCGTGGCCATGGGCGCGCGAGTCGCCGTGATCGGCCGGTCGGCCGGCGGCGCGGCGGGCGCGCGGGAACTCGGCGCGGAACTGTTCGTGGCCAGCCGCGACACCGACCCCGCCGCCGCGCTCAAGGCGTGGGACGGCGGCGCGGACGTCATTCTGAACGCCGCCCCGTCCAACGCGGCCGCCGCCGCGACCCTCGGCGGGCTCGCCCCCGACGGCACGCTGATCCTCTGCGGGTACGACGGCACGCCGCTCACCCTGCCGGTCCAGCCGATGGTGCTCAACCGGCTGCGGGTCATGGCGTCGCCGTCCGGATCGCCGCACGACCTGCGCGACACGCTGGCCTTCTCCGCACAGCACCGCATCCTGCCCGGCGTCACCGCGATCACCCTGGACGAGGTCCCGGCGACGCTGGAGGCCATGGGCCGCGGGGCCGGCGGCGGCCGCCGCGTCATCGTCTTCGACTGAACCGGGGATCCTCAGCCGCGCAGGGCGTCGGCGAGTTTCCGGTCCCGGGCGACGCGCACCAGTGCGGCCGCGAACTGGGCGAGGTCGCGCTCGGGCACCAGGTCGACGAGCCGCTTGACGTCCTCGGGCAGCCCGAGTCGCCGCGCCCCCTCGATCGTCTGGTCGTCGAGGTAGGGACGCAGCCACGACCACACCGCCTGCGCCTCCCGGCAGAAGATGTCGGCGCCGGTGGGCCCGATGCCGGGGAACTCCTGGAGCGCCGCGCGGGTCCGGCCGGGGTCGTGCCCGACCCGTCGGGGGAGTTCCCGCAGGTCGCCCCCGTACTCGCCGAGCACCAGCTCGCTCATCTTGCCGAGCCGGGTGGCGGTGCTCTCGTCGTAGCGCACGTAGTGGCCGCGGCCGAGCGCGTCCACTCGCTCCTGCCAGCCGAGCCCGAGCATCTTTCGCGGCGTGGTGCCGCCCGCGGCCAGCAGTTCGCGGGTGGCGGCGATCGCGACGCCCGCGCCGATCCGGGCGCTCAGCAGGTTGGCCATGGTCAGCAACTGGAACAGCGGGGCGGGCTGGTTCTTGAGGGCGATGCCGGCCTCCGCGGCGTACGTCCGGCCGGCCTCCCGCAGCAGGTCCTTCACGAGGGAGTCCATCGCACCCACCTCCTCCGCCCGCGCCCTACCCCGCGAACCGAGGCCCGAACGGGTCGGCGGCGCTCCTCGAACGGAGCCGTGCGCAGGACGAGAGAGCCCCGCCGGCGGTCGGGAGGACCCTGCGGGCGATCGCCGTGGTCCCGGTCACCTGGCCGATCCGGGGGGCGGCGCGAGGTGATCGCCTTGCGAGCCCGGGTCAGGGGTGCTCTGCGGGCCAGGCGGCCATCGCCAGGGTGGCGACCCGGTCGAGTGCGCGGGCGTCGGCGCCGTCCTGGGCCTGTCGCGACATGCCCTGCACGATGACGGCGTAATAGGTGCCGAGCGCCTCGGCATCCGTGTCCGCGGGCAGCAGGCCCGCGGCGATGTCGCGGGAGATCCGCTCGACGACGGCGTGCTTGGCGGCTTCGCGCAGCGCGCGCAACTCGGCCTCCACATCGGCCGAGTCGGGGCCGTGGTTGACGGCGGCACTGATCACCAGGCAGCCGGGCGGGTGGGCCGGATCGGTGTAGTGCACGGCCGCCTCGCGCAGCATCCGCTCGACGGCCTGCCGCGCGGTGGGCTCCTCGGCCAGTGCCCTGGTGGTGAACGCGCCGTGGGTTCGCTGGTAGTGCCGCACCGCTTCGCCGAAGAGCCGTCGCTTGTCCCCGAAGGCGGCGTACAGGCTCGGTGGCCGGATTCCCATCGCGGCGGTGAGCGCCGTGATGGAGGCGGCCTCGTAGCCGTGCCGCCAGAACTCCTCCAGCGCCCGCTCCAGCGCGGTGTCGCGGTCGAAGCCGCGCGGTCGTCCGACTGCCATGGCCACATTCTATAGCGGTCGCTAAAAAATCCTGCTACGGTAATTATGTAGTGATCGATACATAATTGGGCGGGGGTAGTGCCATGGGCGGACTGGCCGGCAAGACGGCTCTGGTGACCGGTGCGAGCAGAGGGATCGGGCGGGCCATCGCCGAGCGCCTCGCGGCGGACGGCGCCCTGGTGGCGGTGCACTTCGCCCGCAACGAAGCGGCCGCCGAGGAGACGATCGCGAAGATCGCGGCGGCGGGCGGCCGGGCCTTCCCGGTGCGCGCCGAACTGGGCACGGCGGGAGACGTCGCCGCGCTCTTCGCCGGTCTCGAGCGAGGACTCCGCGAGCAGGACGCCTCCGGCGGCCTGGACATCCTGGTCAACAACGCGGGCATCGGCTCCAACGGCCCCATCGAGCAGGTGACCGCGGAGGACTACGACCGGGTCTTCGCCGTCAACACCCGGGCCCTGTTCTTCGTCACCCAGCGCGCGCTGACCCTGCTGCGCGACGGCGGCCGGATCATCAACGTCACCTCCGGGGTCACCCGGATCGCCTTTCCCGAAGAGATCGCCTACTCGATGACCAAGGGCGCGATCGACACCTTCACCCTCGCCCTGGCCAAGCACCTGGGCCCGCGCCGGATCACGGTCAACAACGTGGCGCCCGGCATCGTCGACACCGACATGAACGCCGACTGGCTGCGCGGAGATCCCGACGGTACGGCCTACGCCGCGAGCGCGGCGGCTCTCGGCAGGGTCGGCCGGCCCGCCGACATCGCCGACGTCGTGGCGTTCGCCGCCTCCCCGGACGGCCGCTGGGTCACCGGCGCCACCCTTGACGCCACCGGCGGCTCCCACCTCTGACGGCCCGCCGGGGCCGGCCGGTCATCCGTGCGCCGACGACGCCCGTTCCGCGTTCTCCTGCGCGGCGACGAGCTCGTCGCCGTGTTCGAGCGTCCAGCGGCCAAGCTCCCTGATCGGGCCGTCGACCAGGCTCCGTCCCAGGCCGGTCAGGCCGTACTCGACCCGCGGCGGGGCCTCGGCGTACGCGCGCCGGCCGACCAGGCCACTGGCGAGCAGGCGGCGCAACGCCTCGGTCAGGGCCTTGTCGCTGATGCCGCCGATCGCGGCACGCAGTTCGCGGCGCCGGCGCGGGCCCTCGTGCAGGGCGGCCAGGACGACGGGGTCCCAGGTGTGCGTGAAGAGGTCGGTGACCGCGCGCAGGCGGCAGTCGGCAATCAGCTCATAGCAGTCGTGATCGCTCATCTCGCCACCCATCATCGCCCACCCGATACGCACCGATCGGTGCGCATCGGCCTCCCTACCGTGACGGCCAGAGAACCACTGCTGAAGGAGAGACGATGCGGATCGGAATTCTGGGCACGGGAGCGCTGGCCGAAGGTCTGGGCACCGGCTGGGCGCGTGCGGGACACGAACTGGTGATCGGCGGACGATCCCCGGACCGGGCGCGGCGGCTCGCCGACCGGCTGGGCCCGGCGGCCCGCGCCGCCACACCGCGCGAGGCCGCCGCCGGCCGCGACGCGGTGCTGCTCGCGGTGACCTGGAACGGCGTCGAGGACATGCTGCGCAGCGCCGGAGCAACCGACGGCCTGCTGGCCGGCACACCACTGATCGACCCCACGAACGCCGTCGAACACGGCGTCGGCGAACTGCTCACCGCCCCCGGCGAATCAATGGCACGGCGGATCGCCGCGCTCGCCCCGGGAGCGCACGTCGTCAAGGCGTTCCACCTCTTCCCCGCCGCGCAGTGGACGGACGGCGGGCCGCCCGTGACGGTGGCGATGTGCGGCGACGACCCGGCGGCACTGCGGGCGGTCGGCGACCTGGTGCGCGACGTCGGCGGGGAGCCGGCCGTCCTGGGCTCGCTGGACCGCGTCCACCAGCTCGAGCAGGTGGCGGGATTCGTCATCGGGCTGGCGTTCTCCGGCGCGAACCCCCGCTCCGCGATCCCGCACGTCCCGTCGCCACCCGCCACCACCTGACGAGACGGCTCCGGGGCGGGGCCCGGCCGGAACCGGGCCCTGCCCGCCGGAGAGCGCGCTGGCCCGGCCTACGACGCAGCGATGCTCCTGGCCGGAACCGTCGACGATACCTCCGCGCGGCCTCCGAAACCGGTTGACCGGCTCCGCGGCGGCCGGAGGCGCGGGAATTCCTAGGTGGTGTCGCGGACCGGCAGGATCACCGCCGAGGGGTGGGCCGGGTCGTGGTGGACCGTCTGCTCGGCGGCGCGGAGGGTGGTGGCGGTGGCGAGCGGTTCGCCGGTGCCGGGGTTGCGGGCGTAGCGCGGGAAGGCGCCGCTGGAGACCTGGACCCTGATGCGGTGCCCGCGCTTGAAACGGTACGCGGTCGGCCACAGCCGGACGGTGGCGCACGAGATCTCGTCGGCGCCGGACAGGCTGGTCAGGCCGTCGCAGACGTTGCACGAGCGGCCCTGCGCGTCGACGTCGCAGAGCCGGACGAAGACGTCGGCGTGGGGCAGGTTGGACTGGAACCAGATCTCGGCGCCGACCTCGCCGACGACCTCGACATCTTGGTCGAGGACGGCCGTGGTGTAGGTGAGCACGTCCGCCCGGGCCTCCAGGGCGGTGTTGTCGACGCTGCCGCTGTCGCGGGCCATGCGCACGCCGCCGACTGCGGGCGTCGGGTCCGCCGGGTCGTAGCGGTACCGGTCGGGTTCCGCCTCGCCGGGCGGGTCGGTGGACAGCACGCCGTCCGCCTGGAGGTGGAACCGCTGCGGCGGGTACCCGCTCGGCGGCCAGGACTCGAAGTCGCGCCACGCGTCCTCGCCCATCACGAACAGCCGCACCGGCGCGCGGTCCGGTGGCTGCTCGCCGCGCGCGTGGGCCAGCCCGAACTCGAGGGCTTCGTGTGTCGCGGTGCCGGTGCGGGAGAGGTGGGTCCAGGGCCCGACGGTCAGCCGGGCCGGGCGCCCGGCTTCTTGCAGGGCCCGGAAGTCGCGCAGCTGGCCGGGCAGGAAGATGTCGTACCAGCCGCCGATCGAGCTGACCGGCACGGTCACCTTCGCCACGCGGTGCCGGTGGTCGAGCCCGGCCCAGCGCGGGGAGCCGGCGTCGTGGGCGAGGATGTCCTGGATGTAGTCCGAGCGGTGCCCGATGGCGGCGACGTCGGCCTGGTCGAGCGGGAGGGTGCGCAGCGCGCGGCTCGTCCGCCGTTCCTGGCGGAGTTGCCGGAGCATCGCCCCGCGGCGCTCGATGCCGGCGATCATGGCGCCCCAGCCGAACGGTGTCTCCAGCGAGAAGCCGTCCGCGCGGAGGAACTCCAGGGTCAGCGCGGACTCGGTCACCTGCGGGATCATCGCCTTGACCTCCGGCGGCAGGCTGTCGGCGACCGCCCACTGCGCGTACCCCAGGTAGCTCATGCCGACCAGCACGATCGAGCCGCCGAACCACGGCTGCTTCACCACCCAGTCCAGCGTCGCCAGGCCGTCCTCGCGCTCCTGGCGCATCGGGTCGAAGTCCCCGCCGGAGCCGAACCCGCCGCGGGTGCTCTGGAACAGCACCTGGAACCCGCGTTCGGCCAGCGGCCTGGCCATGCCCCAGCCGATCGGCCCCCGCCGGCCGTAGGGGCAGCGGAGCAGCGCGACCGGCAGCCCGTCGCCCCCGGTGCGCGGCGCCCACCGGTCGGCCAGCAGCTCGACCCCGTCGGGCATCGGCACCCGGAGGTCCCGCTGGACGGCGAGGTCCCGGGTCGCCGGCGGGGGGAGTTGCAGCGAGCGTTGGAGGAGAAGGCTGCCCAGGTTCATCGGTCGTGCTCCTCGTCGTGGGCGGGCCGGCGTACCGTGGCGGCGACGAAGGACATCGCCCGCATGAGCCGGTCGGTGAGCTCTTCGGGGTCGAGCGGGTCCGCGCCCTCCACGACCCAGGTGTTGACGACCGCCGCCGCGCCGCCGGTCAGGAACGTGGCGAGGTCCTCGGACGTGCGCGGGTCCAGCCGTTCTCCGAGGAGCAGGTGGGCGACCTGCCGGTTGAGCGGGATGAGCAGGTCGGTCAGCGCCCTGTTCAGGGCGTACCCGCAGGAGCCGGTCATGAGCGCCCGGTAGAACACCCGGTGGTCCGCGAAGTGCCGGGCCACGGCCAGCGCCCGGGCGCGTCCGGCCGGCGCCTGCGCGACGTCCGTGAGGTGCGGTGCCAGTTCGTGCCGGGCGAGGTCGAGCGCGGCCTCCAGCAGGAGCGTGTCGCGGTCGCCGAACTGCTGGTACACCACCTGCCGGCTCACGTCCGCGGCCTCGGCGAGGTCGGAGATCGGGACGGCGGCCGTGCCCCGCTCGGCCACCAGGGTGACCGCGGCCCGCATGAGCGCGGCGCGGGAGCGGCGCACCCGGCGGTCCTGGACGGGAGTGCTCGCCGGCGGAGACCTCATGCCCACGATGATGGACAGTCGTTAGAAAAAGGACAAGTGTCAATTATCGGCGGTGGCGGCCGGGCTCGTCCCGGAGGGCGGCGACCACCACGACGCGGTGCCCGTCACGGTCGTGGCCGCCGGATGCCGCTGATCGTGCCGCCCACGCCGCCGGCCACCGGCCCGGGCGGTTCGTCGCGCGAGGGCGGCGTCCACTCTTGGGCGGACGAGAACCATGCCGGACCGGCGGGCGTCACTATAGGTTGATGGTCGACCACTCATCGGCGCCGGCGGGCTGCGAGACGGCGAAGGCGGGCTGAGGATGCGCGCAGGAGACGAACTGGCGAGCCGGTACCGCGTGGAGGAACTCCTGGGCCGCGGCGGCATGGGCGAGGTGTGGCGCGGCATCGACCTGCACCTGGACCGGCCCGTCGCGGTCAAGGTGCTGCTGACCGACCCGTCCCATGGCGACCGGGCCGACGACCGCGCGCTGCGCCGCTTCCACCGCGAGGGCAGGGCCGTCGCCAGGCTCAGGCATCCGGCGATCACCGAGATCCATGACGTCGGCGTCCACGACCGGCGGCCGTTCCTGGTACTGGAACTGCTGCGCGGGCCGAACCTGAAAACCCTGCTGGAGCAGGCTCCGGAAGGGCTGCCGATCGGCCAGGTCCTCGACTACGGAGCCTGGGTCGCCGCGGGCCTGGCCGCCGCCCACGCCGAAGGCGTCGTGCACCGCGACATCAAACCCGCCAACCTGATGCTTCAGGACGACGGGCAGGTGAAGATCTGCGACTTCGGGATAGCCCGGCTCGAAGACGCCACCGCCGACCTGTCCGTGACCGGAGCCCCGATGGGCACCGCGCGCTACATGCCGCCCGAACAGTCCCAGGGCCGGCCCGTCGACGGCCGGGCGGACGTCTACGCCCTCGGCTGCACCCTGTTCCACCTGCTCACCGGCCGCGTCGTGTTTCCCGCCGACAACGTGCCCGCCGTGCTGGCCATGCACCAGGCGACACCACCCGAGAGTCCCCGTACCCTCCGGCCCGGCATCTCCGCGGAACTCGACGCCTTCCTGCTCACCCTCCTCGACAAGGATCCCGCTCGGCGCCCCGACGCCGCCACCGTCTCCTCGGTACTCCGCGCCGCCGTGAGTCCCGTGCCCGCTACGCGTCCCGAGCCCGCCGAGCCTGTCGTGCGTCCCAGGTCTGTCGGGCCCGCCGCGCGTCCCGAGATCACCGTGCCCGCCGCGCGTCCTGAGCCCGGCGCCCGGCCGGGTGAGACCGACCGTGCCGCCTCGCCGATCACCGACCCTGGCGCGCCGGCCGAGCCGGACCCGGCCGAGGCCGAACGCGCCGCCCGCGCCATTACCGACCTCCACGAGCAGGTCGTGGTGCTCGCCGAGCCGGACCCGGCCGAGGCCGAACGCCTCGCCCGCGCCATCACCGACCCTCGGGCCAGGAGCAGAGCGCTGGCGGAGGTCGCACGTGTGCTGGCCGGGCGCGACCCGGCCGGGGCGGAACGCGTCGCCCGCGCCATCACCGACCTCCACGAGCAGGTTGTGGTGCTCGCCGAGCTGAACCCGGCCGAGGCCGAACGCCTCGCCCGCACCATCACCGACCCTCTCGTCCAGGCCAGGGCGCTGAGCGGCGTCGCCGGGACGCTCGCCGACCGCGACCCGGCCGAGGCCGAACGCGTCATCCGTACCATCACCGAACCCTCGATCCGGGCCGAGGCCCTGGTGGACCTCGCGTACCGGCTGGCCATGTGGCGGCGGGACGCGCGAGGCTGGCGTCCGCCGAGCGAGGCGCTGCAGTCCCTCCCCATGTGGGAGGAGTCGATCGCCGCAGGGCGGGGGGCTCGCATCCCCGACCTGCTGGCCGAGGCCGAGCAGATCGCCCGCACCCGCACCCTGCCCGAGTCCCGCGACCGGCTGCTGAACCGCATCGTCAGGCTCCTGGCCACCCGCGATCCGGCGCGGGCCGAGCGCGTCGCCCGCACCCTCTCCGACCCTGGAGACCGGGCCACGGCGCTGGTGAAGGTCGCCGCCACGCTGGGCGAACGGAACCCCGACCGCGCCCGCCGGCTACTGGCGGAAGCCGAACGCACCGTCCGGACGGACCGGCTGCTGAAGCGCGTCACCAGACCGTTCGCCGGGCGCCGCTCAGCCGCGGACGAAGGGCTTGACCGGTTGAACCGGCGGTTCGCCGACCCCGACCGCTGGGGTTGCCCGCTGGAGGCCATCGCGGAGGTACTGGCCGGACACGATCCCGCCGGAGCCGAACGCGTCGCCCGGTCGATCACCGACCCCGAGGGCCGGGCCAGCGCGCTGGAGGCCGTCACGACGGTGCTCGCCGGCCGGGATCCGGCCGAGGCGGAACACCTCGCCCGCACTTTCACCGACCCCTGCACGAAGGCCCTGGCACTGGCGAAGATCGCCTGCGTGCTGGCCGGCACTCCAGGCTTTCTCGGGTTTCCCTACGACCGCCGCGAGCGGGATCCGAGCCATGCCCGCAACCTGCTGACCGAAGCCGAACGCCTCGCCCGCGCCCTGCCCGACCCCGACGGGCAGGACAGGGCGTTGACGCTGATCGCGCGATCGCTGGCCGGGCTCGACCCGGCCGAGGCCGAACGTCTGGCTTGTTCCCTCCCCGACTCGGGCCGCCGAGACCGGCTCCTGGCCGACATCGCCAAAACGGCCACCGATCGGAACCGCGAGGGCTGAAGCCCGCGAACCGGCCCGGGCGGCCCCCACTGATCCACGCTGGGTCCGCCCGGGCGCACACCACCGGCAGGTCACCACCACGACGATCGTGCCGGGCCGGCGGTGAGCAGGCCGCGCAGGGCTCAGGGACGGGCTTCGTAGACGATGTTGAACGGGGTCTCGCCGACACGCCGGAAGCGGGTGAACCCCGCCTCGGCCGCGATCTTGTGGATCGACCGCTCGCCGGCCTGGGCGCCGAGCGCGTGACCGCCGTCCTGCGAGAGGGCGTTGGGTACGCACAGGAAGGTGGAGAAGGAGTAGTAGACGCGGCCGACCGGGTTGAGGTTGTCCGCGACGGTGTCACCGGCGAACGGCTCGACGATCATCCAGGTGCCGTCGTCGGCCAGGGACCGGCGGATGTGCCGGGCCGCGGCGACCGGGTTGCCCATGTCGTGCAGGCAGTCGAACGTGGTGACGAGCTCGTAGGGACCGCCGGCGAAGGTCTGCGCGGAGGCGACCTGGAACGTCAGCCGGCCGTCGCAGCCGGCGTCGGCGGCCCGGGAGCGCGCTTGGACGATCGACCCCTCGTGGTAGTCGGAGCCGATGAACTCCGACTGCGGGAACGCCCTGGCCATGAGGATGGTCGACGCCCCCAGCCCGCAGCCGACGTCGGCGACCCGGGCGCCGGCGCCCAACTTGGCGGTGACCCCGTCGAGGGCGGGCAGCCATTCGGTGAGCAGGTGGGCGGCGTAGCCCGGGCGGAAGAACCGCTCGCATCCGGTGAACACGTCCTCGTCGTGCTCGTGCCAGCCAACTCCTTCCCCCGTGCGGAACGCGTCGGTGATCTCCGGCAGGGCGCGCAACGCGCCGAGGGCGAGTTGGAAGGCGCCCGGCGCGTACAGCAGCCCGTCGGGGTCGGTCAGCGCGAACGCCTGCTCGGCGGTGAGGGAGTAGGCCCCGGAGTCCGGGTCGTACTCGACGTAGCCCCCGGCGGCCTGGCCGCGCAGCCACTCCTCCACGTAACGCGATGCGGTCCCGGTGTGCTCGGCGAGTTCCGCCGGCTGCCAGGGTTTGTCGGCGAGCGCCCGGTACAGCCCGAGCCGGTCACCGACCACGATGCCGCCCGCCGCCATCACCGCCCCCAGGTCGCCGACGAACCGGTGCAGGAACGCGTTCATCCTGTCCATGTCGAGTTCCATGAAATGCCCCCTTCTCGTGATGTGCATTCCATGGATACGGGCCACCGGTTGCCGCCCGGTTGCCGGTCGCGCCCGTCCGGTCCGGTGCTCCACATTCCGGGGACCGGCTCCTGCCCGCAGCCGCTGGGCCGTCGTGGTGAGCGGGTGGTGACGAACGGTGACATGAGGGTGTCGTCCATGTGGCTGTTTCTCCACCGGTCACCGGACGCACACTGGGCTCCCACGGCGAGGGAACACCGAGGGCGGTACCGACACCGCCGGCGTGGGCTCACCGGCACCCCCGAACGGAACCTGCCTTCATGCCCCGACCGCTGCGTCTCCTCGTCGCCCTGGTGGCGGCCCTGGCGACCGTCGTGCTACCGGCGCCCGTCCCGGCCTCGGCCGGCGTGCTGGACGTGACCTGCATCCCGCCCAGCAGCGACCTGGTCACCTACAGCCCGCCGCTGACCACGACCGCGCAGAACGTCTCCATCAACGCCGCCACCCAGTACGGGCCGTGCGTCTCGCTTGGCGAGCCCGGGGTGACGTCCGGTTCGCGCAGCTTCCAGGGCACGGGCAGCCGCTCCTGCCTGGGCCTGGTCCAGGCCGGCACCGAGACCTTCACCATCACCTGGAACACCGGTCAGACCAGCACCGTCACGGTCAACAAGATCTCCAACATCGTCGGCGCCACCCTGGTGGTGACCTTCACCGGCACGGTCACCTCCGGCCTGTTCGCCGGCGGCACCGTGCTGCAGACCGTCACCGGCCTGGCCACCGACATCCTGCAGTGCACCGCCGGCCTGGGCACCGTCTCCAGCATCTACTCCCTGGTCACCCTGGAGATCACCTCGGTGTGAGCCCACTCGCCCGGCCGCCGGGCACCCACCGAGCCGCCCCGGCGAGCAGGAACCAGCCCGGACGTGGGGGTGTCCGTGTTTCGTTTTCCACCCGGCTCGGTCGGCGGAGGAGGCTCTCGGCTGGCACGGTGGTCGCTGATCTGCTGGCACGATAGTCGCAAGATCATCGACTCGACGGCGGAGCCGGAGCGGCGTTTCCGCGCATCGTGCGGAGGGGCGACAAGCATGTGCCTGTCGCCCCTCCTGGCATGCCGCCGTCATCCTCCGTCGCGGGTTCCTGGTCCGACCGGGAGCCCGTGACACGGGCGGCCTCCGTGGCCCAGGCGATCGCGGTAGGTGGCTGTCAGGGGCGGAGCGCGTTCAGGGCCTGGTGGCAGGTGTCGATCGCGCGCTGGGTGGCCTGCGAGCAGATGCGGCAGTGCTCGTGGTGGGAAGCGTGCCGACTGCACGTCTCGTTGCTGCGCTGGCATGCCAGCAGGCACACCTCCAGCTGCGCGGTCAGTAGCGCACTGTCGTCGATCTTCGTGCGGGTGAGCAGCCGCCGGGTGCTGGTGACCACGTCGGCGCAGTCCAGATCGTGGAGCACGGCCATGTGGAGATGGCCGGCGTCCTCCCGGGCCAGCATCCCGGCCGCGCAGGCCGTGGTGGCCTCCTCGCAGTGGGCGAGCACGTCGGCGAGGGACGCGAGCGTCTCGCCGTCGAGCGGGGCTTGCGCCATCAGGCTGTCGAACAGTTCACGGGTTTGAGGCAAGACAACTCCCAACGGTGTGCCTGGTTGCATCCGGGCTCGTCCAGGAGGAAATCGCCTGCCCGCCGCCCGACTTCTGTCATTCCGGCCTTGCCCGATTCGGCGGCCCCCAACCGAAGAAATCGAGCGTCCGAAATTAGATGGCGGCGCCCACTCGGCCGGCCCCGGCACTCCGCCCTGCCCCGCACCGGCTGGACGGCCCGGGCCCTCGACGAACTCCACATCACCACCGTCGCGCGCCGCCTCCTCCGCCGGCCGCGGTACGAGCCGGCGGAGCCGTTGCCCGGGAGCGGCTGGAATTCGGCCCGGTCCGGGCATCGGCTCCACGGCGGGCTCAGCGCGAGTAGTACTCCACGACCAGTTGCACGTCGCAGATGACCGGGATCTCGTGGCGCTCGGGTAGGCGGACCAGCTGCGCGGTGAGCGTGGTGTGGTCGGCCTGTAGGTAGTCCGGGACGCGCTCCGGGACGTGCGCGCCCGCCGCGGCCAGGACGAAGGGCGGCTTCGTGCGGCTCCGCTCGGCGATGGTGACCACGGCGCCCGGGCGCACCCGGTAGGAGGGGATGTTGACGCGCGCGCCATCGACCTCGACGTGCCGGTGGGAGACGAACTGCCGCGCCTGGTAGATCGTGCGGGCGAACCCGGCCCGTAGGACGACCGCGTCCAGCCGGGTCTCCAGGTCGGCCAGCAGCACGTCGCCGGTCCTGCCCGTCCTGCGTGCGGCGCGGTCGAAGGCGCGGCGGAGCTGCTTCTCGCTCATGTCGTACTGCGCGCGCAGCCGCTGCTTCTCCAGCAGGCGGGTCTTGTAGTCCGTCGACTGCTTGCGGCCGCGGCCGTGCACGCCGGGCGGGTAGGGGCGGCGTTCGAAGTACCGCACGCACTTGGGGGTGAGCGGGATCCCGAGGGCGCGGGAACGCTTGACTTTCGGGCGGGACTGGTTCACGAACATCCTTTCCATGACTAAGGTTAGCCTTACCTTAGCTAAGGAGGCCGGATGTCCGCCATCGATCCCGTCGTCGCCCCGCCCGCCGGGCCCAGCGCCGCGGAACTCGTCCTGTCCGTCCTCGCAACGGCGGGATCCCTGACCCTCACCACCGAGGGACACCGGGTCGGGCTGGCCGGGCTGCACACGGTGACGACGCCCGGGCGCCTGCGGCTGGACGTCCCGGCCGGAAGCCACCTGCACAGCGAGGTCGCGCACGCCCCCGGCGGCGACCTGGCCGCCACGGTGGAGTTCACCGACGTGGCGCCGGTCGCGGTACCGGACCGGGTCCGGGCCAAGGTGGTACTGGGCGGCTGGCTCAGCCCCGCCGGTCCGGGCTCGGCCGCGCTGTGCTTCGAATCCGCGCTCATCAACCTGGAACACGACGGCCGGTCCACCGACGTCGACCCCGACGAGCTCGGCGGCGCCGAGCCGGACCCGCTGGCCGCGATCGAGGCGGACCTGCTCACCCACCTCGCCGACGCGCACGGCGACGCCGTCGAACTGCTGTCACAACTGGTGGGCCGGCGACTGCTGTACGGCGTCACGCGGGTGGACCCGCTGCGGCTCGACCAGTACGGGATCGTCCTGCGCCTCCAGCGCACGGGCGGCACCCACGACGTCCGCCTGCCCTTCCCCGTCCGCCCGCGCGACCCCGCCCACGCGATGCTCCAGATCCAGTCCCTGCTGGCCAGCGCCCGCAAATGCCCCCACACCCGCAGGTGAACCGGACGATCGGGCGGATCCGTCCTGTCACCCGGTCTCGCCTGCGGCGGCCGCCCCTGCCGGAGCGGCCGCGCAACGAGGCGCAGGCACTGCCAGGGCGTGATGGTTCAGACCTTGCCGAGGCTCCGGCCGGCGGACGCGGCACGTAGGAGCCGGAGCTGGCCGATCTCGGCGGCGTTCTTCATCAGCTCGGCGTTCACCCAGCCGATCATGTGGGTGACGGTGTGCTCGGGGGCGTTCTGCCACGGGAAAGGGGCAGGAGCGTCCAGGTCGGTGCCGGTGAGCCGCCCCAGGGCCGCCAGCCATTCCTCGCGGAGGCCGCGTAGCCACTCGACGGTCGCCTTTCCCGCGCCCGGCCAGACGATCTCGGTCCGTTCGCGCGGCGTCCGTCCCTGGACATGGTCGAGGGTCACGCTCCACCACCAGCCCATGTGCCAGCTCAGCCAGCCGATCGTGGGAACGGGGACGGGGTCGGGCTCGGTCTCGGCCCAGTCCGCCGTCCACCTCCCGGCACCGTCCGGACGCACCGTCCAGCAGTGGGCGGCCGGTTCCCACAGGAAGTCCTCGGGCACCAGCCGCTCCAAGTGGTACTCGAACAGCGACCAGGTCAGCTCGAACTGCCAACGCAGCAGGTCATGGTGCGATCCGCTCATCGGCCGAGCCTGGCACACCGCCACTCCGCCGGGAAACGATTATCCGGCTGACTGGCGAGCGCCCGAACTAGGATCCTTGCATGTCCAGCTATGTCGGGTTCACCTGCTCCTGCTGCGGCGGCGAGCATGACACGCTGCCCATGCACTACAACTCGGCGGCTCCGGCGTACTGGTCGGAGACCGTCGCCGCGCACCCCGACAGCGAACTCACCTCGGACCAGTGCGTGATCGAGGGGGAGCACCTGTTCGTCAAGGGCTTGATCGAGATTCCCGTCATCGACGGTGATGTTTTCTCCTGGGCCGTCTGGGTCTCGCTCAGCCCCCAGAACTTCGTCCGCATGAGTGAACTGTGGGAGACCTCCGGCCGCGAACAGGAACCCCCCTACTTCGGCTGGCTGGCCACCGAGCTGTTCCTATACGACCACCCCACCTTGAACCTCAAGACCAATGTGCACACCCGGCCGGTCGGCGAGCGCCCCTTCGTCGAACTCGAACCCACCGATCATCCGCTCGCCGTCGAGCAGCGAACCGGCATTACCAAAGACCGCGTGCAATGGTTCGCCGAACAGTTCATGCATTCCCAGGGCGACCACTGAAGCTCTACGGCACCCGGTCTCGAATCCCAGGGATACGAGGGCGTGCCAGTAGAGCGCGCTCTGCTCTGGGCATCCTGTGCACATCCCGCGTGCGTGCGGCGGTGGTGCGGTGAGGCCACGTGGGACGGTTCCGCGGGAAATGCGGCCGGAAGGAGGGTGGGGTCACGGGATTCTGCCTGCTCCGAGACGTATCCGGGAACGGTTCCATACCCACCCTCCCTGAGCCGCGGACCCACGAAGGGTTCTCTGACCGGTCTCCAACAAAGGCAGGCTACCGATCACCCGTGACAGTCGCGATCGAGCCACCAGTTTGGAAGATATCGGTCCGCGATCTTGTAACCAGCCCCGTCACAGCTCAGACGCTATGCGGTAGTGCCCGTGATTCCCCGTGAGTACCCCTTGATCGCCACTCTGGCGGGCACGCAACGGGCACGCCGTATCGGGGCTGTCATGACCCGGATGGGTCGGTCCGCCAACCCGCGTATATCCCGGGTGCCGTCACGAGGGCCGTGCCATCACGAACCAAGGTGTACGGGACGAGCGGCTTGGAAGTCTTGAACGAGGGTCAGGAGCCGGGTCCGTATGAACAGATTGCGCACCGATCAGTTCCCTCCGCTCGACGGGTCTAGTCTTCCGAGACCGACTGACGGAAGGCATGGCGCTATGCGGAAACTGATCTACGGCATGAACCTGTCCCTGGACGGCTACATTTCCGCACCCGGCGACGACCTCGGCTGGAGCGAGCCGAGCGACGAGCTGTTCCAGTGGTGGCTCGATCAGGAGCGGGTGATCAGCATGTTTCTGTACGGGCGCCGACTGTGGGAGAACATGAGCGCCTACTGGCCGACCGGCGACCAGCAGCCGGGCGCCACCCCGGCGCAGATCGAGTTCGCGCGGAACTGGCGGGACACACCGAAGGTGGTGTTCTCCTCGACGATCGACAAGGTCGACTGGAACACGCGCCTGGTCACCGGCGACGCGATCGCCGAGATCACCCGGCTCAAGGCCGAGGACGGCGGGCCGATGAGGGTCGGCGGCGCAACGCTCGCCGGGGCGGTCATGCAGGCCGGGCTGATCGACGAGTACGAGATCGTCACCCATCCGGCCCTCGTGGGCGGCGGCACACCGTTCTTCACCGCACTGGAAAGCCGGGTGAACCTGAACCTGGTGGAGACGCGGACGTTCCCCGGCGGCGTGGTCCTGACCAGGTACGAGACGAGGCGCTGAGCGCGATCCCTTCGCACGGGGCTTGGCCGAGGGAGCGGCAGTATGCCCCGGAGCAAGGTCGAGCCGTCCGCTGCGATGAGGTGTGACTTGCGCTGGTGCACCTCAGCCCCGAGCTTCCCGTCCGCCGTCGTCCCCCGCCCTGGTAGCGCAGAGCGCGCGACGGCGGCGGACGGGAAGCTCGCTACCTCAGACCTCGTCCGCCTCGACGGTGCGGGGGAAGTCTTCCCGGAGTCGGAGGTCCCCTGTTGGTGGTCAGTGGCGGCCGAGTAGGAGGGCACGTCCTACGGGGTGCCAGTCCCAAAGGCGTTCTTTGCCACGTTGAACGACGAGGTCCACGGCGTTGATGGTGAGTTCGCGGTTGGGGAGTTCTCGGCCGAGAGCGGTGATGAGCGGCTGGGCCGGTTGTTCTGCCTGGCTGTAGGCGATCGTCATATGCGGGGTCCATCGGGTGGGCTCTTCGGTGTGGCCTTCGCGGCCGGTCACCTTGAGGGTGGCTGCCTGGATGGCTTCACGAACTTGTTCCAGGAGGTTCGTGGGATGGGCGGCAAGGGCGATCGCCTCGGGGTGATAGAGGATGCGGCTGAGCGTTACGGCAACTGGAGGGATCTTGGCGAGGAGGCTCGACGCTGTGGTGAGCATGTCCTGCTGCTGATCGTTGGTGATCTCGTTCGTGGGTCCGGCCACGAGGAGCGTGATGTGCAGCCATTCGGCCGGAGTCATGTGCAGGCCAGTGAAGCCAGAGAGCCGTTCTTGAGCTGCTTGGGCAAGGTCGCGCGCTTCGGGATGGTTGCCTACGAGGATGTGCCAGTAGACCGTGCCCTGACCTGGTTCGGGTTCCTCTTTCGTCCGCTCCCACCTGGCCGAACGCCCCGGATCCCGTTCCACGTATGTTCCGGGAACCATGACAATCGGCGGCACATGGCTGCACACACGCGAAACCCCGGTGAGCAGCATCGTGGCTGGTCGACCGGGGTTTTGGCTTGTCGCCTTGCGGTGCCCCCTGCAGGATTCGAACCTGCGCACACGGCTCCGGAGGCCGTTGCTCTATCCCCTGAGCTAAGGGGGCTGGCGTGGAAAGAACGTTACCAGGGTCCGGGGGGTGACGTGCACCTGAGTTGTTTGGGGTGCGATGGGCCGGGGGAGCGACTAGCCTCGCGGCGATGAGCGTGCCGGACCGTGACCGGGGTGGGATGCTGGCAGGTGACGTGCGCGTAGGGAACGTGTGCCGGGTCGGGCGGGAGGGTCGTTGAACGAGCCGCTGGGGCGCGTGCTGGTCGTCGACGACGACGAGGTGATCAGGCAGTTGATCGCCGTGAACCTCCAGCTTGAGGGGTTCGAGGTCGCGACGGCCGTGGACGGGCAGGACTGTCTCGACAAGGTCGTCGAGGTCGATCCGCACGTGATCACCCTGGACGTGATGATGCCGCGGCTGGACGGCTGGGTGACCGCCGTGCGGTTGCGGGAGGACGAGGCCACCCGGCACGTCAAGGTCATCATGATCACCGCTCGGGCGCAGGACCACGACATCCGGCGCGGGCACGAGATCGGCGTCGATGCCTACATCACCAAGCCGTTCGACCCCAACGAGCTGATCCGTACGGTGCGCGAGCTGGCCACCGGCCGGGTCGGCTGAAATCCCGGCCGGTTCCGGACGGCTCGGGGAGCGGGCGACCGCGGATCAGTCCGCATTCTGGTCAGATACTCTCGTCCGAGTGACCCCAGCCGAGGTGAGCAGCGCCGTCATGGCTGCGGCCGGCGGCGCCGCCGAGGCGCCCCTGGCGTGCGTGGACGCCGGTGTCTACCGGTCGCCGATCGCGCTGCGCACGGGCCGGCCCGCCGCGGAGATCGCCCGGCGGTTGAGCGGGGCTCCGGGTATCGGCCGGGTCGAGGCGGGGGCGGACGGTTTCCTGACCATCACCGTGGAGCGTCCCGAGGCCCTGGCCACGAGCATCCTCGGCCAGCGGCGCACCTACGCCCGCCGGGCCCCGATCGCCGAGGGGCCGGCCTGGCCGGATCGGCCTCGCACGTTCGAGAACCCGGGCTTCGCCGTGCGCTACGCCTATGCCAGGGCCGCCGCGACCGTCCGCCGGGCGGGGGAGCTGGGCGTCCCGGAGGGCGGGTCCGCGGACCTGCGCCATCCGGCCGAGCGCGCCCTGCTGCGGGCGCTGGCCGAGCTGCCAGCCCGCGCCGACCAGGCCGCCCGGCAGGACGATCCGATCCCGCTCCGCAAGCACCTCGAACGGCTCGCCGAGGCGTATCACGACGTCTACGAGCGGTGCCCGGCGCTGCCGGTGGGCGACGAGAAACCCGGGGCGGCGCACGGTGCCCGCCGGACCCTCGCGGAGGCGGTGTGCGTCGCCCTGGCCAACGGCATGCACATGATCGGTGAGAGTCCTAGAGAGCGAATATGAGCAGAGTTCACCCCGCCGGCCCCCGACACGCGGACGTCCTGCCGGAGGAGCACCCGCTGCCGCCGCCGGCCGACCTCAACGCGCTGGACCCGCGCATCTGGCCGCGGAGCGCCCGGCGCGAGCAGGGGGTCATGACCATCGGCGGTGTCGACGTCCGTGACCTGGTCGCCGAGTACGGGTCGCCGCTGTACGTCTACGACGAAGACGACTTCCGGGCCCGCTGCCGGGAGTTCAAGGCGGCCTTCCACGACGCCGACGTGTTCTACGCGGGCAAGGCGTTCCTGTGCGGCGCGGTGGCCCGCTGGATCGGCGAGGAGGGCCTGGGCCTGGACGTCTGTTCCGGCGGTGAGCTCGCGCTCGCGTTGGCCGCGGGGGTCGATCCGGCGAACCTGGCGTTGCACGGCAACAACAAGTCCACTGCGGAGCTGACCACCGCCCTGGAGCGGGGCGTCGGCCGGATCGTCGTCGACTCCTTCGAGGAGATCGCCCGGCTGGGTTACCTCGCGGACCGGCTCGGCCGGCGTCCCAAGGTGCTCGTCCGCGTCACCACTGGGGTCGAGGCGCACACCCACGAGTTCATCGCGACCGCGCACGACGACCAGAAGTTCGGTTTCGCGCGCAGCACGGGCGCGGCGCTGGAGGCCGTCCGCCGGGTGTTGGAGCTCGATCAGCTCGACCTGGTCGGCCTGCACTCCCACATCGGCTCGCAGATCTTCGACACCGACGCGTTCGAGGTGGCCGCCCGCCGGGTGGTGGAGCTGCTGCGGGCGATCCGGGACGAGCACGGGGTGGTGCTGCCCGAACTGGATCTGGGCGGCGGCCTCGGCATCGCCTACGTCGCGGGGGACGACCCGCTGGACCCCAAGCTGATCGCCGACAACCTGCGGCGCATCGTGAGCCGCGAGTGCGAGTCCGCCGACCTGCCGATGCCGCGGCTGACCGTCGAGCCGGGGCGCGCCATTGCCGGGCCGGGGGGAGTGACCCTCTACGACGTCGGCACGGTCAAGGACGTCGAGGGGCTGCGCACCTACGTGAGCGTCGACGGCGGGATGAGCGACAACCTGCGCACCGCGCTGTACGGCGCCGAGTACACCTGCGTGCTCGCCAGCCGGTCCTCGGCGGCCGACCCGATGCTCAGTAGATTGGTCGGCAAGCACTGCGAAAGTGGGGACATTGTCGTCCGGGATCTGTGGTTCCCGGCAGATCTTGCGGTAGGCGACATCGTGGCGGTGGCGGCGACGGGCGCGTACTGCCGGTCGATGGCGAACAACTACAACTTCGTGCCGCGGCCCGCCGTGGTCGCGGTGCGCGACGGCGCGGCGCGGGTCATCGTCCGCCGCGAGACCGAGGACGATCTGTTGAGGCTGGACGCGGAGGTCGGAGCATGAAACCAACCGAGTCGAAACCCGGGCTCCGCGTGGCGCTGCTGGGCTGCGGCACCGTCGGCAGCGAGGTCGCGCGGCTGATGCGTGAGCAGGCCGCCGACCTCGAAGCCCGGATCGGCGTCCCGCTGGAGCTGGCGGGCATCGCGGTGCGCCGGCTCGACCGGCGCCGCGAGGGCATCGACCCGGCGTTGCTGACGACCGACGCGCTGAGCCTGGTCACCCGCGACGACGTCGACATCGTGGTGGAGGTGATCGGCGGCATCGAGCCGGCCCGGCAGCTGCTGCTGGCCGCGATGAAGGCGGGCAAGGCGGTGGTCACGGCCAACAAGGCGCTGCTCGCCCAGGACGGCGAGACGGTCTTCGGCGCGGCCCGGGAGTACGGCGCCGACCTGTACTACGAGGCGGCGGTGGCGGGCGCGATCCCGCTGCTGCGCCCGCTGCGCGAGTCGCTGGTCGGCGACCACGTCCACCGGGTGCTGGGCATCGTGAACGGCACCACCAACTACATCCTCGACCAGATGGACACGCACGGCGCCGGGTTCGGCGAGGCGCTGGAGGAGGCGCAGGAGCTGGGGTACGCCGAGGCCGACCCCACCGCGGACGTCGAGGGTTTCGACGCGGCGGCCAAGGCGGCGATCCTGGCTCAGCTCGCGTTCCACACCCACGTGACGGCGGCCGACGTGCACCGCGAGGGCATCACCGAGGTCACCGCCGCGGACGTGGCGGGCGCCCGGGCGCGCGGCAGCGTGGTGAAGCTGCTGGCGATCTGCGAGCGCGTCCCGGGGGACGACGGCGACGGCGGCCGTGGCGTGTCGGTGCGCGTCTACCCGGCGATGATCCCCCGGTCGCACCCGCTGGCCAGCGTGCGCGAGGCCTACAACGCGGTGTTCGTGGAGGCCCGCTCGGCGGGCTCGCTGATGTTCTACGGGGCCGGCGCCGGCGGCGCGCCGACCGCGTCGGCGGTGCTCGGCGACCTCGTCGCGGTGGCCCGCAACCGGGTGATCGGCTCCCGCGGCCCCGTCGAGGTCACCTACGCGGAGCTGCCCGTGCTGCCGATGGGCGAGACGATCACCCGCTACTACATCCAGCTCGACGTGGCCGACCGCTCCGGCGTGCTCGCCCAGGTCGCCGAGGAGTTCGCCCGGCACGACGTGTCGATCCAGGCGGTCAGCCAGGACGGGCAGGGCGAGGACGCGCAGCTCGTCGTCGTCACCCACCGCGCCCCCGACGCGGCGCTCGCGGCGACCGTCGAGGGCCTGCGCGGGCTCGACATCGTGCGCCGGGTGGCGAGCGTCATGCGGGTGGAGGCCGACGAGACCCCGTAAAGGTTTCCGCCGGGACGCCGATCAGCCCTAGACTGCGGCGCGATACCGCAGGTCATCCCAGTACGGAGGAACCATGGCCAGGGTATGGCGTGGGCTCATCGAGGAGTACCGTGATCGGCTCCCGGTGACCGGGGCGACCCCGGTCGTCACCTTGCTGGAGGGCGGTACGCCGCTGCTCCCGGCACTGCGGGTGTCGAAGCTGACCGGTTGCGAGGTCTTCCTCAAGGTCGAGGGCGCCAACCCCACGGGGTCGTTCAAGGACCGCGGCATGACCCTGGCGATCAGCAAGGCCGCCGAGGAGGGCGCCAAGGCGGTCATCTGCGCCTCCACCGGCAACACCTCCGCCTCGGCCGCGGCCTACGCTGTGCGGGCGGGCATGACCTGCGCGGTGCTCGTCCCGCAGGGCAAGATCGCGATGGGCAAGCTGGCGCAGGCCCTGGTGCACGGGGCGCGATTGCTCCAGGTGGACGGCAACTTCGACGACTGCCTGGAACTGGCCCGCAAGCTCGCCGTGGACTACCCGGTGGCGCTGGTCAACTCGGTGAACAAGTACCGGCTGCAGGGCCAGAAGACCGCCGCGTTCGAGATCGTCGACGCGTTCGGCGACGCCCCCGACGTGCACTGCCTGCCGGTGGGGAACGCGGGGAACATCTCGGCGTACTGGATGGGCTACCAGGAGTACGCCGGCGACGGGCTGGCGACCCGCACCCCGCGGATGTTCGGTTTCCAGGCCAGTGGTGCGGCGCCGTTTGTGCGGGGCGGGCCGGTCGCCAAGCCGCAGACGATCGCCACCGCGATCCGGATCGGCAACCCCGCCTCGTGGGACCTGGCGACCGCCGCCCGCGACGACTCCGGCGGGTTGATCGACTCCGTCACCGACCGGCAGATCCTGGCCGCGTACCGGCTGCTGGCCCGCGACGAGGGCGTGTTCGTGGAGCCCGCCTCGGCCGCGAGCGTCGCCGGGCTGCTCCAGTCCGCCGAGCGTGGCCTGCTGGAGCCCGGCTCCCGGGTGGTCTGCACGGTCACCGGCAACGGCCTCAAGGACCC
This sequence comes from Actinomadura craniellae, assembly GCF_003289645.1. Classification (GTDB taxonomy): domain Bacteria; phylum Actinomycetota; class Actinomycetes; order Streptosporangiales; family Streptosporangiaceae; genus Actinomadura_D; species Actinomadura_D craniellae. The sequence continues at coordinate 302,582 of NZ_QLYX01000003.1, forward strand.
CGACTGGGCGATCTCCGGTGCGCCTGCCCCCACCACCGTCAAGGTGGACGCGCACGCTGCGGCGTCTGCGCTGGGGCTGGCTTGAGCTGGGAGTTCCGCCGGGTCTCGGTGCGGGTGCCCGCCACCAGCGCCAACCTCGGCCCGGGCTTCGACTCGCTGGGGCTGGCGCTGAGCCGCCACGACGACATCACCCTGGAGGTCACCGGCTCCGGGCTGGAGATCGAGGTGACCGGTGAGGGCGCCGAGGTGGCCGACCGCGGCGAGGACCACCTGATCGTCAAGGTGGTGCGCCGGACCTTCGAACTGCTCGACGAGCTGTCCGGCAGCCCGGTCGGGCAGCCGCCCGGGCTCCGGCTGAGCTGCGTGAACCGCATCCCGCACAGCCGCGGGCTGGGTTCGTCGTCGGCGGCGATCGTCGCGGGCCTGACCGCGGCGCGCGCCCTGCACCCCGCCGGCGCGCTGCTGGACGAGGCGGCCGCGCTGGCCCTCGCCACCGAGATCGAGGGACACCCCGACAACGTCGCGCCGTGCCTGGCCGGCGGGCTCACCATCGCCTGGACGACCCCGGCCGGTCCCAGGATGGTGCGGCTGGACCTCGACGCCGAGGTGGTGGTGTTCGTCCCGGAGCAGCGGCTGGACACCGAGCGGGCCCGCGGCCTGCTGCCGGCGGTCGTGCCGCACGCGGACGCCGCGGCCAACGCGGGCCGGGCCGCGCTGCTGATCGCGGCGCTGACCGGGCGGCTAGACGCGGACGTGCTGCTGGACGCGACCGAGGACCGGCTGCACCAGGAGTACCGGGCGCCCGCGATGCCCGAGTCGGCCGAACTGGTCGCCCGGCTACGGGCGGCGGGCGTTCCGGCGGTGATTTCGGGGGCCGGACCCACCGTTCTCGCCTTCACCACCCGTTCCGCACGCGATTCGATCGGTGCGAAAGTGGGTAATGGGTGGCACAAACACCCGCTGACCGTCGACGCCGATGGCGTATGCGTCCGGCCCGACGGATCTTGAGTGCGACATAGACCTCTGGGGAATAGCAGTGTGCTCGGGTGATGTTAGGCTGAATGCCGCACCAGATGCCCCGCTCGGGGCCCAGTGCTCGTCAGCCTCGCATCGCCCGGCCGGCCCAGTGGTCGCGTCCGCCCCGCGCATGTGGCTTCCCGATTCCTTAACATCCCTGATTCATCTCGGACGTGATGGAACCGGGGACGGCGCGAGAACCGTCCCGACCATCTGGCTGTGCCCAGATATCGCCGATGACGAGCCCATCGTGATCAGCGGAGCACGACCCGGCGCCCCCGCCGTGTCGCACCACCGGGTTGCCTGGCCGACGATGGCCTACACCCGCTCCCTGGGAAGGACCCTTAGTGAGCGAAACCAGCGAACTCCTTACGGACGCTTCGAGCACGGCGCCTGACATCGCGCCCGCCCAGCCCGAGGTCGAGCGCGCCGGCGCCCCCCGGCGCCGCAGGTCCGGCACCGGCCTCACGGCCATGGTGCTGCCGGAACTGAAGGCGCTGGCGACCAGCCTCGGCATCACCGGCACGACCGGTATGCGCAAGAGCCAGCTCATCGCGGCCATCCAGGAGAAGCAGGGCGCGAACGCGGGCGGTGGCGAGCAGGGAGCCGTCACCACCGCGCCGGTCGCCCAGCAGACCAGCGAAGAGCGCCCCGCCGCGGGCGGGGGCGAGGGCGCGGTCGAGGGTGGTGCCGCCGCGCCCGCGGACGAGCAGCGCCCCGCGAACCGGTCCCGGCGGAGCCGGGGCCGCCGGGACGACAGCCGTGACGAGACGACCGACGAGCAGCCCGCCGCGGCCGACGACAAGGCCGACCGGGCCGACAAGACGGACACGGGCGGGCAGCGGCCCGCCAAGTCCGACGACGGCGGCGGTGAGAGCAGCGGCGGGGGCCGGGAACGCGGTGACCGCGACGGTGGCCGGCAGCGCGGCCGGGGCGGCCGCGACAACCGGGACAACCGCGAGGGCCGCGGCGACCGCGGCGACCGCGACCGTGACGGTGGCCGGCAGCGCGGCCAGGGCGGTGGCCAGGGCGGTGGCGGTGGCCAGGGCGGCGGTGGCCAGGGCGACGACGACGGCGAGGGCCGGGGCCGGCGCGGCCGGCGGTTCCGCGAGCGCAACCGCGGTGGCCGCGGTGGCCGCGAGCGCTACGAGGAGCCGGTGATCAACGAGGACGACGTCCTGATCCCGGTCGCGGGCATCCTCGACATCCTCGACAACTACGCCTTCGTCCGCACCACCGGCTACCTGCCCGGCCCCAACGACGTGTACGTCTCCCTGGCCCAGGTCCGCAAGAACGGGCTGCGCAAGGGCGACGTGGTCACCGGCGCCGTCCGGCAGCCGCGCGAGGGCGAGCGCCGCGAGAAGTTCAACGCGCTGGTCCGCCTCGACACGGTCAACGGCATGGAGCCCGACCAGGCCCGGAGCCGGGTCGACTTCTCCAAGCTCACCCCGCTGTACCCGCAGGAGCGGCTGCGGCTGGAGACCGACCCCGGCGTGCTGACGACCCGCATCATCGACCTGGTCTCGCCGATCGGCAAGGGCCAGCGCGGGCTCATCGTGTCGCCGCCCAAGGCCGGCAAGACCATGGTGCTCCAGGCGATCGCCAACGCGATCACCAAGAACAACCCCGAGTGCCACCTGATGGTCGTGCTGGTCGACGAGCGGCCCGAAGAGGTCACCGACATGCAGCGGTCGGTGAAGGGCGAGGTCATCCACTCGACCTTCGACCGGCCCGCCGAGGACCACACCACGGTCGCCGAGCTGGCCATCGAGCGGGCCAAGCGGCTGGTCGAGCTGGGCCACGACGTGGTCGTGCTGCTCGACTCGATCACCCGGCTGGGCCGCGCCTACAACCTGGCCGCCCCGGCGTCCGGCCGCATCCTGTCCGGTGGTGTCGACTCGACCGCGCTGTACCCGCCGAAGCGGTTCTTCGGCGCCGCCCGCAACATCGAGAACGGCGGCTCGCTGACGATCCTGGCCACCGCGCTGGTCGAGACCGGCTCCCGGATGGACGAGGTCATCTTCGAGGAGTTCAAGGGCACCGGCAACATGGAGCTCAAGCTCAACCGGCAGCTCGCCGACAAGCGGATCTTCCCGGCGGTGGACGTCGACGCGTCCGGCACCCGCAAGGAGGAGATCCTGATGGCGGCCGAGGAGCTGCGGGTGGTCTGGCAGCTCCGCCGGGTGCTCCACGCGCTGGAGACCCAGCAGGCGCTGGAACTCCTGCTGGAGAAGATGCGCGAGACCAAGTCCAACGCCGAGTTCCTGCTCCAGGTGCAGAAGACCACGGTCTCCGACGACCGCTGAGGCGCCCGGCCCGCCGGGCTCGGGGTGGGGCCAGCCCCACCCCGAGCCCGGCGGGCCGCTCCATGGCCGGGATCCGGCCGATCCGCGAGGCTGGAGACCCAGAGCGGACGGGAGCGAGGCGTGATGAGCACGAAGGCGACGATCGAGACGGCGTCCTGGCGGCCCCTGCGGATGATCCGTGACCCGCTGAGCTGGCGGGCCGCGGTCTACCTGCTGGGCAGCATGGCCGTCGGGCTGTTCTGGTTCGTCTTCCTTGTTACCGGCACCTCCCTGGCCGCCGGGTTGCTGATCATCTGGGTCGGCGTCCCGCTGGCGGCGCTGCTGATGGTCGCCTGGCGGGGCGGCGCGATGCTGGAGCGGCAGCTGATGCGCGCGGCGTTCGGCGTCAGGATCCCCACCCCGTACCGGCGGCTGCCCGAGGGCGGGGTGTTCACCAAGTGGCGGACGATGGCCGGCGACCTCGCCACCTGGAAGGACTTCACCTACCTGGTGCTGCTGTTCCCCATCACGCTGCTGGAGTTCGTGGTGTCGGTGTCGATGTGGGCGTTCGTCGGGATCCTCGTCGCGGCGCCGGCGATCGCGCTCACCCCCGGCGGGGTGGAGATCAACTTCGGTGTTCCCTACTGGGCGGACGACCCGGTGACCGCGCTGCCGCTCAGCCTGCTGGGCCTGGCCCTGGTGCTGCCCGCGCTGTACACCTCCCGGATCATGGGCATCGGGCACGTCACCGTGGCCCGGTTCCTGCTCGGGCCCAGCGAGAGCCAGGCCGAGGCGCGGGCGCTGCGGGCCCGCGCCGACCACCTGCAGGCCAGCCGGGCCCGCGGGGTGGACGCGGCCGAGGCCGAGCGCCGGCGGATCGAGCGCGACCTGCACGACGGCGCCCAGCAGCGCCTGCTGGCCGTGGCGATGGACATCGGCCGGGCGCGGGCCAAGCTGGAGGACGACCCCGAGGGCGCCCGGGCGCTGATCGAGCAGGCGCACGCCGGCACCCGGGAGGCCATCGCCGAACTGCGTGACCTGGCCCGCGGCATCTACCCGGCGATCCTCACCGACCGGGGCCTGGACCCGGCGCTGTCCTCGCTGGCCGCCCGGGCACCGGTGCCGGTGGAGGTCCAGGTGGACCTGGACGAGCGCCCCCCGGCGGCGGTGGAGAGCATCGCGTACTTCATCGTCGCGGAGTCGCTGGCCAACGTGGCCAAGTACGCCCGGGCCACCCGGGCGGCCGTCCAGGTGATGCGCCAGGACCAGTGGATCGTGGTCGAGGTGTCCGACAACGGGGTCGGCGGTGCCACCGCCCTCCCCGGCGGCGGGCTGTCCGGGCTGGCCGACCGGGCCGCCACCATCGACGGCATCCTCACCGTGGACAGCCCGGCCGGCGGCCCCACCGTGATCCGGGCGGATCTGCCCTGCGCCTGGTGACGCGGACGCGCATGGGCCCAGCAGAATGGGGCCCATGCGCGTAGTGATCGCCGAAGACTCGGTGCTGTTGCGGGAGGGGCTCGTCCGCCTGCTGGCGGACGAGGGAATCGAGACCGTGGCGACCGTCGGCGACGGCCCCGGACTGCTCGGCATCGTGACCGAGCACCGGCCCGACCTGGCGATCGTCGACGTCCGGATGCCGCCCTCGTTCACCGACGAGGGCCTGCGGGCCGCGCTGGCGGTGCGCGAGCGGGTGCCCGGCATGCCGATCCTGGTGCTGTCGCAGTACGTCGAGGAGCGGTACGCCACCGACCTGATCGGCGGCGGCGCGCAGGGCGTGGGCTACCTGCTGAAGGAGCGGGTGGCCGAGGTGAGCGAGTTCATGGACGCGGTGCGCCGGATCGCCGCGGGCGGCACGGTGATCGACCCCGAGGTGATCGGCCAGTTGCTGGGCCGGCGGCGGCGCGACGACCCGCTGGAGGCGCTGACCCCGCGGGAGAGCGAGGTGCTGGCGCTGATGGCGCAGGGCCGGTCCAACACCGCCATCGCCCGGGACCTGGTGGTCACCGACGGCGCGGTGGAAAAGCACATCTCCAACATCTTCGCCAAACTCGGGCTGGCCCCGGCCACCGACGATCACCGCAGGGTGCGGGCGGTGCTGGCCTATCTCGGCGCCGGGGAATGACCGGTGACCGAGGGACGTTCTGGCGTCTGGCACACTTGGAGTGCAACCGCTGCGGTACCGGTTCACGTCCCCAGACTCCCGCGAGACTCTGCGCGCGTGCCCTGAGGCGACCCGGCGACCGCTCTAGGCGAGGAGAACCCGTGAAGTCTGACATCCACCCGGACTACGTCGTCACGACCGTGACGTGTACGTGCGGCAACACCTTCGAGACCCGCAGCACGGCCGCGAACGGCGTCATCCACGCCGACGTGTGCTCCAACTGCCACCCGTTCTACACGGGCAAGCAGAAGATCCTCGACACCGGCGGCCGGGTCGCCCGGTTCGAGAAGCGGTTCGGCAAGAAGGCCGACAAGAAGTAAGACCCGTTCACTACGTCGGCCGGCCGGGGGCGCGTGCCCCCGGGCCGGCCGTTGGGTGTCACCGTGAATCTTGACGACCTCCTCAGCGAGTACGCCGACATCGAGGGCAGGCTCGCCGATCCCGCCGTGCACGCCGATCCGGGCGAGGCCCGCCGGCTGGGCAAGCGGTACGCGGAACTGCGCCCGATCGTCGAGACGTACCGCGAGGTGCGGGCCACCGAGGCCGACCTGGGTACGGCGCGCGAGCTGGCCGGCGAGGACGACACCTTCGCCGCCGAGGCCACCGAGCTGGAGAAGCGGCTGGAGGACCTGTCCGACCGGCTGCGCCTGCTGCTGGTGCCGCGCGACCCCAACGCCGACAAGGACGTCATCCTGGAGATCAAGGCCGGGGAGGGCGGCGAGGAGTCGGCGCTGTTCGCCGGCGACCTGCTGCGGATGTACCTGCGGTACGCCGAGCGCACCGGCTGGAAGACCGAGGTCATCGACTCCCACCCGTCCGACCTGGGCGGCTACAAGGACGTCACCGTCGCCATCAAGGGCCGGGACGGCGTCTGGGAGCGGCTGCGGTTCGAGGGCGGCGTGCACCGCGTCCAGCGGGTGCCGGTCACCGAGTCGCAGGGGCGCATCCACACCAGCGCGGCGGGCGTGCTCGTCTCGCCGGAGGCCGAGGACGTCGACGTCCAGGTCGACCCGAACGACCTGCGCATCGACGTCTACCGGTCCAGCGGGCCGGGCGGGCAGAGCGTCAACACCACCGACTCGGCGGTGCGGATCACCCACCTGCCGACGGGCGTGGTGGTGTCCTGCCAGAACGAGAAGAGCCAGCTGCAGAACAAGGAGCAGGCGCTGCGCATCCTGCGGTCGCGGCTGCTGGCCATCGCGCAGGAGGAGGCCGACGCCGCCGCGGCGGCCGAGCGCAAGAGCCAGGTGCGCACGGTCGACCGGTCCGAGCGGGTCCGCACCTACAACTTCCCGGAGAATCGCATCTCCGACCACCGCGTCGGCTACAAGGCGTATAACCTCGACCAGGTGCTCGACGGCGACCTGCACAACGTCATCCAGGCCCTGGTCGACGCCGACACCGAACGCCGGCTGGCCGACGCCCAAGGATCATGAACCTGCTCCTCGACGAGATCGCGCGGGCCACGGCCCGGCTGGCCGAGGCCGGGGTGGCCTCGCCGCGCGCGGACGCCGAGGAACTGGCCGCGGCCGTGCACGGCGTCAAGCGCTCCGAGCTGCACACCGTGGCCGACGCCGCGTTCGACGCCCGGTACTGGGAGGGCATCGCCCGCCGTGAGGCCGGCGAGCCGTTGCAGCACATCACCGGCCGGGCCTTCTTCCGCTACCTGGAACTGCGGGTGGGACCCGGGGTGTTCGTGCCCCGCCCCGAGACCGAGGTGATGGCGGGCTGGGCCATCGACACGCTGCGCGCCATGGACGTCAACGACCCGCTGGTGGTCGACCTGGGCACCGGTTCGGCGGCGATCGCGCTGTCCATCGCCCAGGAGGCCCCCAGGGCCCGCGTGCATGCCGTGGAGAAGGACCCGAAGGCCTTCGTGCACGCCACCCGCAACATCGACGCTCTGGACGAACGAGGGCGCGTCCGGCTGCATCTGGACGACTTCGCCACCGCCCTGGCGGAACTCGACGGAACCGTCGATCTGGTGATCAGCAACCCGCCCTACATTCCGATGAGCGAGTGGGAGTACGTGCCGCCCGACGTGCGCGACCACGACCCGGCCGACGCGCTGTGGGGCGGCGGCGACGACGGCCTGGACGCGATCCGCGCGGTCGAGCGCACCGCCCGCCGCCTGCTCCGCCCCGGCGGCTACGTCGCCGTCGAACACAGCGACCTCCAGGGCAACGAGGTCTACTGGGTGTTCGCCGAGGAACACGGCTGGCGCGACGTCCGCAACCGCCGCGACCTCACCGACCGCGACCGCTTCGTCACCGCCCGCCTCGCCGCGGACTGAGCGGTCCTGGTCACCTTCCAGCGGGAACGGAGGCCTTGATGGGCAGGTATGCAGTGGTCGTCGAGCGTGCCGACGATGGTGGCTACGGTGCTTATGCCCCGGATCTTCCCGGTTGTGTGGCGGTCGGGGAGACCGAGGAGGAGACGCTCGCCCTGATGCGTGAGGCGATCGTGTTCCATCTGGAGGGGCTGCGAGAGGCGGGAGCCGAGGTTCCGGAGCCCTCGACGGTGAGCGTGGCGGTGATCGAGGCGGCATGAGGGTTCGCCGGCGCGTGGCAGTATGGCGGGCGTGAGCCGACGTTTTGACTGCGCGGAGCCGGTGGAGCGGGCGAAGGGGATCGCCGAGGCGATCTCGGCGCTTCGCCGTGGTGAGCTGGTGGTTCTGCCGACTGACACGGTGTACGGGGTCGGGTGTGACGCGTTCACGCCGGCCGCGGTGACGACGCTGCTCGACGCCAAGGGGCGGGGGCGGGAGATGCCGCCGCCGGTGCTGGTCGGCTCGGTGCGGGCCGCCACCGCGCTGGTCGAGGACCTGGGGACGTACGGGCAGGACCTGATCGACGAGTTCTGGCCGGGCGCGCTGACGATCGTCTGCCGGGCCAACCGCAACCTGGCGTGGGACCTGGGCGAGACCAAGGGCACGGTGGCCGTGCGGATGCCCCTGCACGAGGTGGCCCTGGAACTGCTCAAGGAGGCCGGGCCGCTGGCGGTCAGCAGCGCCAACCTGAGCGGCGAGCCCGCCGCCCGGACCGCGGAGGAGGCGGAGGAACGGCTCGGTGACGCCGTCTCGGTCTACCTCGACGCGGGCCCGGCGGGGCAGGGCGAGGCGTCCACCATCATCGACCTGACCGGGCCGGTGCCGCGGCTGCTGCGGGCCGGTGCGGTCTCCGAGCAGAAGTTGCGCTCGGTGGTCGGCGTCATCCTCACCGACGACGATGACGAGGAGGACGACGACCTCGACGCCACCCCGCCGACGCTCCGCAAGGAGGACGATGCGGCACCGGAGCCTCGCGGGGAGGACGCCGCCGCCCCGACGCTCCGCAAGGAGGACGCCCCCGCGCCGACGCTCCGCAAGGAGGACGCCGCCGCGCTGACGCCTCGCGAGGGGGACGACGCCGCGCCGGAGTCTCGCGGGGAGGATGCCGCCGCGCCGGCGCTCCGCAAGGAGGACGAGGGCGGGTGACTCCCTGACCTGAAGGGGAGTCTTGGGGCGCCGAAAGCCACCTTGCGAGCTGGAAGGACTCCGCTCGCCCGGACCCTTCGTTACCTTGGGTTGACGGCATGTGGGCCGGATCACCATTAACGGTGGGGCGTCAGGGGCATGGCTGGCGGGATGAAAGCCGCGGCGATGGGAGTCCTGGGGGCGTGTGCGGCGCTCCTCGTCCTCACGCTGCCCGCTTCCGCGCGGGCCGCGGACGGTGGCATCCCCACCTACGACGTGGTCCTCACGCTCCGCCCGGACGGCGTGCTGCACGTCCGCGAGACGGTCACCGTCGACTTCGTGGCGGCGGGCCGGCGGGGCATCGTCCGCCGGGTGCCGTACCGGGCGGGCGACCGGCTGTACGAGATCCGGCGGGTGCGGGCGAGTAGCTCCACCGGCGCGCCCGCACTGCCCCAGGCCGTGAAGTTCATGCACGAGGTCCAGCTCAGGGTGGGTGAGGGCCGGTCCCGGTCGGGTGGCCTGCAGTCCTACGTGATCGAGTACGAGGTCGCCGGCGCGGTGACCCCCGGCCGGACCCTGGACACCCTGGTCTGGGACGCGATCGGCCCCGGCCGGAGCGGGGCGATCGGTGAGGCCGTGGTCCGGGTCCGGTCCCCGATCCCGCTGGGCCGGGCCCCGGGGGCGGGGCGGGCCGAGTGCACCGCGGGCACCCGCCCGGCCGGCACGCGGTGCGGGTCCGAACGGGCTGGCCCATACGGACTAGTTTTCAGCCAGTCGGGGCTGCGCCCGGGCGAGGGCATGACCATCAGGCTGACGCTGCCCCGTGGCGCGCTGCGGGCGTCGCCGCCGCGCTACGCGGAACCGCATCTGGAGTGGACCGGCCTGGGCTGGGCGCTGCTGGCCGCTGCCGCCGGGGCGTCGATCGCCGTCCGCCGGGTACCGGTTCGCCGTGGGGCGGGGCTCGCGCTCGGGGCGGCGGGGCTGGTGGTGCTGGCCGTGGACGCCGCCGACGACGTCCTGGCCGGGGGGCTGTGGGCGGCCTCGATCGGCGATCCGGCCCTCGCGGGTCTCGGTTGTGTGATCATCGGATTCGTGATCTTCCGGTCGGACCGGAAGGAACCGGCGGCGGCGATCCGCCAGTCCGAATAAAGTTGGACGCGGCACGCGGCGGGCGCGGGCCTGTCGGCGAAGGGGGCGGTGCGTGCGGGAGTACCTGCTCACGGTCCTCATCGCCGCGGTGGTCACCTACCTGATCACCCCGGTGGTCCGCCGGTTCGCGATCTCCTTTGGGGCGATGACGGCGGTGCGGGCACGCGACGTGCACGCGATCCCCACCCCCCGGCTGGGCGGGCTGGCGATGTTCGGCGGCATGGTCGCCGCGCTGCTGGTGGCCTCGCAGCTGCCCAAGATGAGCGAGGTGCTGGCGCGCGAGAACGTCGGCCGCGCGGTGCTGATCGCGGCCGGGCTGATCGTGCTGGTCGGCATCGCCGACGACCGGTGGGAGATCGACCCGCTGACGAAGTTCGCGGGCCAGGTCGCCGCGGCGGGCATCTTCATCCTGCACGGCATTCAGATCTACGTGATCCCGCTGCCCAGCGGCGAGCCGCTGTCGCTGCCGCCCGAGTACGGCGTGCCGCTCACCATCTTCATCGTGGTCGCCACGATCAACGCGGTGAACTTCATCGACGGGCTCGACGGCCTGGCCGCCGGGGTGGTGGGTATCGCCTCGTTCGCCCTGTTCACCTACGCCTCGCTGCTGTCGTTCGCCAACGGGCTGACCCGGCTGGGCGGGGCCACGCTGATCACCGCGGTGCTCTTCGGGATGTGCGCCGGCTTCCTGCCGCACAACTTCAACCCCGCCCGCATCTTCATGGGCGACACCGGCTCGATGCTCATCGGGCTGCTGCTGAGCGCCTCGACGATCATGCTCACCGGGCAGTTCGACCCGGCGATCATCGGCGGTTACAAGCTGTTCCCCTTCTTCGTGCCGCTGGTCATGGTCGCGGCCGTGGTGGCCGTGCCGTTCATCGACATGCTGCTGGCGGTCTGGCGGCGGACGAACCAGGGGCGTTCCCCGTTCGCCCCCGACAAGCTGCATCTGCACCACCGGTTGCTGGAACTCGGCCACTCCCACCGCCGGGCCGTTCTGATCATGTATTTCTGGGTCGGCCTGCTGGCGATGTGCGTGGTCGGCCTCTCCCTGGTGGGCTACCTCGCCAAGGCCTTCTCACTGGATCCCCAAATCGCGATCATCTGCATGGTGGTCGCCGCGGTGTTCCTGGCCGTGGCCGGGTTGGTCGTGATGCTCGCCGAGCCGCGGCTGCGCCGGGCCCAGGCGAAGACGCCGCCGCAGGCCCCCGCAACCCGCCCGCACCAGCCCGCATGAGCTGCCCGAACACGCCGCTCACGTCCTCTTTGTCCCTTACGTGATGGGTAATTGCAGGGCATCCAATAGCTTGTGATACCTTTCACGAGCAAGGGTTGAATACAAAACGTGACCGCTCGGAGCCCATATGCAGCCTTCCGACGCCCGGATTCTCCGGAGCGCCGCGATCCCGACCGCCCTCGCTGGGGTGCTCGCGGTGGTGCTCTGTGGTGTTCTGTCCGGATCCAAGGGAGTAATCGCGGCGATCATGGCGCTGGCCATGGTGTCGATCTTCTTTACGATCAGCGTGCTGGCCGTGTCCTACGCGGCGAAGATCTCGCCGCAGGCGATGCTTCCCGCCGCGCTCGGTAGCTACATCATCAAGCTCCTGGTCCTCTCCGTCGCGCTGTCCGCGCTGCAGAACGTGACCGTGTGGGACACCAAGGCGTTCGCCTGGTCGGTGCTCGCACTCACCCTGGTCTGGGTCGTCGCGGAGGCGCGGTACTTCCTGCGGACCAAGATCGCGTACGTCGATGAACCCGCCGACGGCGACGTCGAGGCGCCGGCCGGCCGGGGCTCCTGATGAGCAATGACTACTCCGATATGACCATCCCTTGCATGGCCTGCTATCGTCCGGAGCGCGATGAGCGAGCACGAACGTCGAGCCGCGGAAGAACAGCGCGCCTTCGCCGACGCACTCTGGTCGGTCCCCAGCTACCTGCTCTCAGGAATGGCGATCTGGGGCGGGGCCGGCTGGCTGCTGGCGCGGTGGACGGGCCTGGAACTCTTCTTCCCGTTCGGCCTCGTCCTCGGGATCGGGCTCGCCATCTACCTGGTCTACGTGAAGTACGGTCGCTGACCCCTCAGAGCGGCCCCGCCGCCGAGGAAGCCATCGTGATCCAACACCACACCGAAGGGAACGCCGCGTGAGCGCGCTGACGGTCCTCGCCGCCCCAGCCGAGGAGTTCAAGGCCCCGGGGCCCGAACTCTTCGAATTCCCGCCGCTGTTCGCCGGCGGCCCGGAATGGCTGACCAAGCCGGTGGTCTTCGCCGTTGTCGGCGCGCTCCTGGTGTGCGTGCTGGCGTGGAGCGCCTTCGCCAACCCCAAGCTGGTGCCCCGGGGCATGCAGAACCTCGGCGAAGTCGGCTACGTGTTCGTTCGCGACCAGGTCGCCCGCCCGTTCCTGGGCAAGGACTCCGATCGCTGGATGCCCCTCCTGCTCTCGCTGTTCTTCCTGATCTGGACCTGGAACATCATGGCCGTGGTGCCGGTGATCCAGTTCCCGATCGCCTCGCACATCGCCTTCCCCGTGGTGCTCGCGATCAGCATCTACCTGCTGAAGATCTACCTGGGCATCAAGCACCAGGGCTTCAAGGGTTACTTCGGCGACATGATCCCCAAGGGCCTGCCCAAGGCGACCTACGTGCTGCTGATCCCGATCGAGTACCTCTCGACCTTCGTGCTGGCGCCCTTCACGCACGCGGTGCGACTGTTCGCCAACATGTTCGCCGGTCACATCATCCTGGCCTTCTTCAGCCTGGTGGGCTTCTGGTTCCTGTTCGAGAAGCCGACCCCGCTGGGCGTGCCCCTGGGCGTGGTCGGGGTGATCATGACCATCGTCATGACCGGCTTCGAGATGTTCATCCAGTTCCTGCAGGCCTTCCTGTTCACGATGCTCGCCGCCATGTACATCGGCAGCGGGCTGCACGCGGACCACTAGAACCGGCTCGACCCATCAGACCGGTGGATCCCCCACCGGCCGACAGAAAAGGAATGAACCAATGACGGGAGTCCTCGCCGCGGTCGAAGGCAACATCGGCGCCATCGGCTACGGCCTGGCCGCGATCGGCCCTGGCATCGGTGTCGGCATCATCTTCGGCCAGGGCGTGAACGCGATCGCCCGCCAGCCCGAGCTGACCGGTGTGATCCGCCAGAACATGCTGCTGGGCTTCGTTCTTACCGAGGCGCTGGCGCTGATCGGTCTGGTCGCGCCGTTCATCTACGGCTGATGCGATCCATTCTCTGAGGGAGGGACGCGGATATGTACACGGCAGCCGGACTGCTGGCGGAAGAAGCGAACAACCCTCTGCTCCCGCACACCTATGAGCTGGTCGTCGGCATCTTCTCCTTTGCCGTCGTCGTCCTCGTCGTAGGAAAGATGCTCGTCCCGCGCATCCAGAAGACGCTGGAGGAGCGGACCGAGGCGATCGAGGGCGGGCTCAAGCAGGCCGAGGTCTCCCAGAAGGAGGCCCAGGCCACGCTGGAGCAGTACCGCTCCCAGCTCGCCGAGGCTCGCAAGGAGGCCGGCCGGCTGCGTGAGAAGGCCCGCGAGGAGGGCGCCCAGATCGTGGCCGAGATGCGCGAGCAGGCCCAGGCCGAGGCGCGCCGCATCACCGAGTCGGCCCAGGCGCAGATCGAGGCCGAGCGCCAGCAGGCGCTCACCCGGCTCCGCGCCGAGGTCGGCGCCCTGTCGGTCGAGCTGGCCGGCAAGGTCGTCGGCGAGTCGCTGGAGGACGAGGCCCGGCAGCGGCGCGTCGTCGACCGGTTCCTCGAGGAGCTCGAAGGCCGCACCCGCGCCGGTGAGCAGGTCTCATGAGCAGCGCTCTGGGCGCCGTGAGCAGGGCGTCGCTGGCCGAGGTGAAGGAGCGGCTGGAAGCCCTCGTTCCCTCGGCCGACCTCGCCGTGCTCGGCGGAGAGCTGTTCGGGGTGCTGAACCTGATCGACCGGGAGCACGGCCTGCGCCGTGCCCTCGCCGACCCGGCGCGGGCCGGCGACGCCAAGGCGGCTCTGATCGAGGGCCTGCTCGACGGCAAGGTGTCTCCCGCCGCGGTCGCGCTGGTCGCGGACGTGGTGCGGCTGCGCTGGTCGCGGCCGTCCGAGCTGGCCGACGCGGTCGAGACCCTGGCGGTCACGGCCGAGGCCGCGCGGGCCGAGGCCGACGGCCGGATCGACGACCTGGAGGACGAGCTGTTCCGGTTCTCCCGGGTGGTCGAGGGCGAGCCGGAGCTGCGCTCCGCGCTCACCGACCCGGCGCTGCCCGCCGACCGCAAGCAGGGTCTCCTCGAGGCGCTGCTCGCCGGCAAGGCCACCCCCTCGACGCTGCGGCTCGTCACCGAGGTCGTGCTGCGCCCGCGGGGCCGTAGCCTGGAGAGCGGGCTGGCCGAGTACGGCCGGGTCGTGACCCAGCGGCGGCAGCGGCTGGTGGCACTGGTCCGCTCGGCGGTCGATCTCACCGAGGCCCAGCGCACCCGGCTGGCCGCCGTGCTGGCCGCGGCGTACGGCCACGAAGTACACCTGAACATCGAGCTCGACCCGACGGTGGTGGGCGGCCTGTCCATCCAGCTCGGCGACGAAGTAATCGACGGCACGATCGCGGGGCGGCTGGACGACGTCCGCCGCCGGCTCGCAAGCTGAGCCCGGCGCGAGCCGACCTTTAAGGGAGCAAGAGAGGAATCATGGCGGAGCTGACGATCCGTCCGGACGAGATCCGGAACGCGCTGGAGCGCTTCGTCCAGTCGTACGAGCCTGAGGCGGCCGCGCGGGACGAGGTCGGCACCGTCGTCGATTCCGGCGACGGTATCGCCCACGTTGAGGGCCTGCCCTCGGCGATGGCGAACGAACTCCTCGAATTCGAGGACGGGACCCGTGGCCTGGCTCTGAACCTGGACGTGCGCGAGATCGGCGCCGTTGTCCTGGGTGACTTCAGCAAGATCGAGGAGGGCCAGAAGGTCCGCCGCACCGGCGAGGTCCTCTCGGTCCCGGTCGGCGACGGCTTCCTGGGCCGCGTCGTCGACGCGCTGGGCAACCCGCTGGACGGCAAGGGCGCCATCGAGTCGGCCGAGCGCCGCGCGCTGGAACTGCAGGCCCCGACCGTCGTGCAGCGGCAGTCGGTGGGCGAGCCCCTGCAGACCGGCATCAAGGCGATCGACGCGATGACGCCGATCGGCCGCGGCCAGCGGCAGCTGGTGATCGGTGACCGGCAGACCGGCAAGACGACGATCTGCATCGACACGATCATCAACCAGAAGGAGAACTGGCTCTCCGGCGACGAGAAGAAGCAGGTCCGCTGCATCTA
This sequence comes from Actinomadura craniellae, assembly GCF_003289645.1. Taxonomy (GTDB): domain Bacteria; phylum Actinomycetota; class Actinomycetes; order Streptosporangiales; family Streptosporangiaceae; genus Actinomadura_D; species Actinomadura_D craniellae. The sequence goes on from NZ_QLYX01000003.1 coordinate 317,943, forward strand.
CGTCGCGATCGGCCAGAAGGGCTCCACGATCGCCAACGTGCGCCGCACCCTGGAGGAGGCCGGCGCGCTGGAGTACACCACGATCGTGGCGGCTCCCGCCTCCGACCCCTCGGGGTACAAGTACATCGCGCCCTACACCGGGTCCGCGATCGGCCAGCACTGGATGTACCAGGGCAAGCACGTCCTGATCGTCTTCGACGACCTGTCGAAGCAGGCCGAGGCCTACCGCGCGATCTCGCTGCTGCTGCGTCGCCCGCCGGGCCGCGAGGCGTACCCCGGTGACGTCTTCTACCTGCACTCCCGGCTGCTGGAGCGCTGCGCGAAGCTGTCGGACGACATGGGCGCCGGCTCGATGACGGGTCTGCCGATCATCGAGACCAAGGGCAACGACGTGTCGGCGTTCATCCCGACCAACGTCATCTCCATCACCGACGGCCAGTGCTTCCTGGAGACCGACCTGTTCAACCAGGGCGTCCGGCCGGCGATCAACGTCGGTGTCTCGGTCTCCCGGGTCGGTGGCTCCGCGCAGGTGAAGGCGATGCGGAAGGTCGCCGGTACGCTCCGGCTGGCGCTGTCGCAGTACCGTGACCTGGAGGCCTTCGCGGCCTTCGCGTCCGACCTCGACGCCGCCTCCCGGGCGCAGCTGGAGCGCGGCGCGCGGCTGGTCGAGCTGCTCAAGCAGCCGCAGTACAGCCCGTACCCGGTGGAGAAGCAGGTCGTCTCGGTGTGGTCGGGCACGACCGGCCAGCTCGACGACGTGCCGGTGGCCGACATCAAGCGCTTCGAGGCCGAGTTCCTCGACTACGTCGAGCGCAACGCCGGTGACCTGCTCGCCGCGATCCGGGAGACCGGCCAGCTCTCCGACGACGCCCTGGAAGCGCTGGAGTCCGGGATCACGGACTTCAAGAAGGAGTTCCAGGTCAGCGAGGGCGGCACGCTCGTCGAGGACGAGCCGGCCACCCCGATCGACGAGGGCGCCGTCGGCCAGGAGACCATCAAGGCGACCACCGTCACCAAGAAGGCCTGATCGGCGATGGGTGCACAGCTTCGCCAGCTTCGACGGCAGATCAGGTCGGTCAAGTCGACCGCCAAGATCACGCGTGCCCAGGAGCTGATCGCCACCTCGCGCATCGTCAAGGCGCAGGAGAACGTGCGGGCCTCCCGCCCGTACGCCGACCAGATCACGCGGGCGCTGTCCGCGCTGATCAGCCACCGGGTCGGCATCGGCCACCCGCTGCTCAAGGAGCAGCCGGAGGACCGGCGCAGCGCGGTGCTGATCATCACCAGTGACCGCGGGTTCGCCGGCGGGTACAACGCCAACGTGCTCCGCGAGGCCGAGTCCCTGGTCGCGCGGCTGCGCGAGCAGGGCCGGGAGCCGATCCCCTACGTCATCGGGAACAAGGGCATCACCTGGTACCGGTTCCGGGGCCGGGAGATGGCCGAGCAGTGGAGCGGGTTCAGCGACCGCCCCGACTTCCCGAGCGCCGAGCGGATCGGCCGGCGGCTGGCCGAGGACTTCCTCAAGACGGACGAGGAGGGCGGCGTCGGTGAGATCCACGTGGTCTACACCGAGTTCGTCTCGATGCTGACCCAGCAGGTCCAGGTCCGGCGGCTGCTGCCGCTGGAGGTCGTGGAGGAGGCCGCCGACGAGGTGCTGCCGACGTACGACTTCGAGCCCTCGGCCGAGGCCGCGCTGGACCTGCTGTTGCCGAACTACATCGAGAGCCGGATCTTCCACATGCTGCTCCAGTCGGCCGCGTCCGAGCACGCGTCCCGGCGACGGGCGATGAAGTCGGCGACCGACAACGCGAACGAACTGATCGGGCTCTACTCGCGTCAGGCCAACCAGGCGCGGCAGGCCGAGATCACCCAGGAAATCAGCGAGATCGTCGGGGGCGCCAACGCGCTTGCCGAGTCGAGCGCGGGGAGTGACTAATGACTGCTCAGGTAGAGACGACGACGGCGACCGGGCGCGTCGTCCGAGTCATCGGCCCGGTCGTCGACGTGGAATTCCCCGCCGACGCCATGCCGGAGATTTACAACGCCCTCCACGTCGAGGTGACGCTGGGGGAGGAGACCAAGACGCTGACGCTCGAGGTCGCCCAGCACCTCGGCGACAACGTGGTGCGCGGCATCTCGATGCAGCCCACCGACGGCCTGGTCCGCGGCGCGGCCGTCGCCGACACCGGCAAGCCGATCTCGGTGCCGGTCGGCGACGTGACCAAGGGCCACGTGTGGAACGCCCTGGGCGAGTCGCTGGACGTTCCCACGGCCTCCCTGGAGGTCAACGAGCGCTGGGGCATCCACCGCAGCGCCCCGCCCTTCGACCAGCTCGAGTCGAAGACCGAGATGCTGGAGACCGGCATCAAGGTCATCGACCTGCTCACCCCGTACGTCAAGGGCGGGAAGATCGGGCTGTTCGGTGGTGCGGGCGTCGGCAAGACCGTCCTCATCCAGGAGATGATCCGCCGGGTCGCCAAGAACTTCGGTGGCACCTCCTGCTTCGCCGGTGTCGGCGAGCGCACCCGTGAGGGCAACGACCTCTGGGTGGAGATGGACGAGGCGGACGTCCTCAAGGACACCGCCCTGGTGTTCGGCCAGATGGACGAGCCGCCGGGCACCCGGCTCCGGGTGGCGCTGTCCGCGCTGACCATGGCCGAGTACTTCCGGGACGTCCAGAAGCAGGACGTGCTGCTGTTCATCGACAACATCTTCCGGTTCACCCAGGCGGGTTCGGAGGTCTCCACGCTGCTCGGCCGCATGCCGTCGGCGGTGGGTTACCAGCCGACGCTGGCCGACGAGATGGGTGTGCTGCAGGAGCGGATCACCTCGACCCGGGGTCACTCGATCACCTCGATGCAGGCGATCTACGTCCCCGCGGACGACATCACCGACCCGGCCCCGCACACCACGTTCGCGCACCTCGACGCGACGACCGTGCTCTCCCGGGCGATCACGGAGAAGGGCATCTACCCCGCGGTGGACCCGCTCGACTCCACCTCGCGGATCATGGACCCGCAGATCATCGGCCAGGACCACTACAACGTGGCCCAGGAAGTGATCCGGATCCTGCAGAAGTACAAGGAGCTGCAGGACATCATCGCGATCCTCGGTATCGACGAGCTGTCCGAGGAGGACAAGGTCACGGTCAACCGGGCGCGGCGCATCGAGCGTTTCTTGTCGCACCCGATGTTCGTGGCCGAGGCCTTCACCGGTCAGCCCGGTGTGTTCGTGCCGCTGGAGGACACGATCGCCTCGTTCAAGGCGATCGCCGAGGGCAAGTACGACCACATCCCCGAGCAGGCGTTCTTCATGTGCGGCGGCATCGAGGACGTGGAGAAGAAGGCCAAGGAGCTGGAGAAGTAATCCGCTCCCGGCGGGCCGGGGCACCGAGTGCCCCGGTCCGCTCCGTCATCCGGAGGAATTCACGTGGCAACCCTGAAGGTCGGGCTGGTCTCACCGGAGCGTGAGATCTGGTCCGGCGAGGCCAAGCAGGTGGTCGCGCAGACCATCGAGGGCCAGCTCGGCATCCTGGCGGGTCACGCCCCGGTGCTCGGCGTCCTCCTCGACGGCAGCGTAGTGAAGATCCAGCCCGCCGACGGCGGCGACGAGGTCGTGGCGATGGTCGGCAGCGGGTTCTTCTCCGTGGCCGACAACGAGGTCGCCATCCTCGCCGAGCAGGCGGAACTGGCCGGCGAGATCGACGTTGAGGCGGCGCGGCTCCAGCTGGAGCAGGCGCTGGCCGGCGACGGCGACGGCATGAACGACGTGTCGGTGACCCGGCGGCGCGCTGAGGCGCGGCTGCGGGCCGCCGGGCACGAGTCCTAGCGAAACCCGGCAGCGGGGGCCGCGGCGATGGGGGGCGTGATCGCCGAGGGTGGGGAACTGCTCCAGGAGATCGGTGGGGTGCTCGCCGCCGTCGTCCTGGCGGTGGTCCTGGTCTTCGTGGTCCTGTCCGCCCGGCGCTGGCTGTTCGAGCGTAAGGGCGGCACCGTGGAGTGCAGCCTGCGCCGGCTACCGGCCGGCGGCGAGCCCGGCGTATGGCGGCTCGGGATCGGCCGGTACAAAGGCGACGAGCTGCACTGGCACCGTGTCTTCGGTTTCCGGTCAAGGCCCCGGCAGGTGATTCACCGCCGGGGCCTCGTCGTGTGCAACCGCCGGTCGCCGGAGGCCGACGAGGCGGCCCTGGTCAGCCCGGACGTCTCGATCATCGAGTTGCGCGACGGTGACTTGAACGTGGAACTGGCGATGAGCCCGGCGGCGCTGACCGGCTTCCTCGCCTGGATGGAGGCCGCGCCGCCGGGCTTCCCGGTGGAGCCCGGCTGAGCCCCGTTCAGGACGGCAGGATGGTCACGGCGCCGGAGTCGGTGCTGGCGGTGATGACCCGCGGCGAGTCGCCGTCCTGGGGGACGGTGATGCTGCGCCCCCCGCTGTCGGTGTGGGCGGTGACCCGGTATTTCACGCCGTTGTCCGGCAGTCGCACCGCGACCGCGCCGGAGTCGCTGCGCGCCTGCACGTTGGTGGGCGGGGCCAGGAACGCCAGCCGCACGGCGCCGGAGTCGGTCGTCGCCTGCACGGAGAGGACGCGCAGGCCGGTCGCGTCGATGGCGCCGGAGTCGGTGTTCAGCCGCATGGACTGGGCCTGGCCGGAGACCCTGATCCGGCCGGAGTGGGAGGTGATGTTCACCGCGGCGGCCCGCAGCCCTTCGGCCTCGACCGACCCCGAGTCGACATGGGCCCGCACCGTGCCCGTCAGCCCGACGAGCCGCAGTGGGCCGCTGTCCAGGTCCACCTGGACGGCGGTGCCCCGGGGGACCTCCACCCGGTAGCGCACCCCGCAGGCGCTGAGGCCGATGATGAGGGTGTCGCAGCGGTAGCGCAGGTCGAGGACGCCGTTCTTGACGGTGTGCGTGGGCTTGGGCCGGTCGCGGTCGGTCTTGTAGGCCAGCCGCTCGTGCACCCGGACCGTGCGCACGTCGGAGCCGACGACCTCCACCAGGTCGTGGTCGGAATCGACCTTGATCGAGGTGACGCCGGAGACGTCGTAGCGGCGGTTCTCGTACTGGGTGTCCACACCGCAACCGCCGAGCACGGCCATCGTCAGCGCGGCCGCCGTGGCCGCTCCCGTCACGCGCTTCACGTCTGCTCGCCTCCGCTGTTCGCCCCGTCCGGCACCCTTACAGCATCCAGGCTCCGTCCGGCCGGCGACAGGAGGCCCGCCCGCCGATCCGGGGTGGGGCCAACCCCACCATGCTCAGGGGCCGCCGGGCTTCCAGAGGACGTCGCCGTGGCCGGCGTTGGCGACCCGGCAGAGGATGAACAGCAGGTCGGAGAGGCGGTTGAGGTAGCGGGCGGTGAGCGGGTTGACCGTGTCGCCGTGCGCCTCGATGGCGACCCAGGCGGAGCGTTCGGCCCGCCGGGAGACGGTCCGGGCGACGTGGAGCAGGGCGGCGCCCGGGGTGCCGCCGGGCAGGATGAAGCTGCGCAGCGGTTCCAGCCGCTCGTTGTGGACGTCGCAGTCGGCCTCCAGCCGGTCGACGTAGCCGGCGTCGATGCGCAGCGGCGGGTAGGGCGGGTCGTCGACCACGGGGGCGCACAGGTCGGCGCCCACGTCGAACAGCTCGTTCTGCACCCGGCGGAGCAGTTCGACGAGCTCGGCGGGCAGGTCGCCGAGGGTTACGGCGACGCCGATGGCGGCGTTGGTCTCCTCGACGTCGGCGTAGGCGGCCAGCCGGGGGTCGGTCTTGGCGGTGCGGCTGCCGTCGCCCAGCGCGGTGCTGCCGTCGTCTCCGGTCCGGGTGTAGATCTTCGACAGCACGACCGGGGTCTCTTTGCTCTTCGCCATGCGCTCCAGCCTAGAGCGGCGTCTCGCGGGCCGGGGAGGGGGTTCGGCGCTGGACACATGGCGCCGGCATGTCAAGCCGGTGGCTTCAGGGTGGCGCAGCGTGTCGTGCGGGACCGGCGCGATACGGGCGGCGGCGAATCCGGCTGAGCCGTGGCGGTGCCGAGCCCGGGGAATCCGGGGCCCCGGGAAAGGGAACGCCCGCACCGCGGGTCGCGGTGCGGGCGTCTCGGGAGTCGGCAGCCCGGGAGGGCGGGCGGCGGCAAGGTTCTCACCGGGCCTTCTTCTTCGCCTCGGCGGCCCGCCGGGCCTCCTCCCGCAGCCGGCGTGCCCGGTCCTTCATGATGGCCTTCGCCATGTCGGGGTGCATCGCGCTCTCCTCTGTCCGGGGCCGGTGCCCTACCGGCCCGCTGCATCAAAGACTCGCGCTAAGGCACGCCGCCCACATCGGGAGAACGCCTTATCTGAGGCCCCGGCCGCGTACGGCCGGGGCCTAAGCCGGCGCCGGCCTACTTATGGCGCTTGGCGTGGACCATAGCGACCAGCCGCAGGACGCGTTCCATGTCCTTCTCGGTGCGGGAGAAGGAGACCAGGTTGGTCGGCAGGGCGAAGCGCTGCCGGGTGACGGCCTTGGAGCGGGCGAACTCGCGCAGGCCGTCGGCGCCGTGGATCCGGCCGAAGCCCGACTCGCCCACCCCGCCGAACGGCAGCGCGCCGACCATGGCGAACGCGGCGAACGCGTTGATCGAGGTCATGCCGCCGCGCAGCCGCCGGGCGGCCTCGACGGCCCGGGCCCGGCTGCCCGAGAAGATCGTGCCGGCCAGGCCGTAGGAGGTGTCGTTGGCCTTGCGCACGGCCTCGTCGAGGTCGGCGACCCGGTGCACGGTGATGGTCGGCCCGAAGGTCTCCTCGCACACCGCGGCCGAGTCGTCGGGCACGTCGGCCAGCACGACCGGCTCGACGTAGGGCCGGCGCACCGAGTCGGCGCCGCCGACCACGGCTGTGCCGCCCTTCTCCAGCGCGTCCTTGATGTGCCGTTCGATGATGTCGAGCTGGCCCGGCATGGTGATCGGCCCGTACGCGGCCTCGCGGTCGAAGCCGGGCCGCAGCTCCCGGGCCTTCTCGCTCACCTTGCCGAGGAAGGCGTCGTACACCGAGTCCACGACGTAGACGCGCTCGACGCCGATGCAGGTCTGGCCCGCGTTGGCCATGGCGCCCCACAGCGCGGCATCGGCGGCGGCGTCGAGGTCCGCGTCGGCGTCGACGATGAAGGCGTCCTTGCCGCCGCACTCGGCCACCATCGGGGTCAGGTGCTCGGCGCAGGCGGCCATCACGCGCTTGGCGGTGCGGGTGGAGCCGGTGAAGGCGATCTTGTCGGTGCCGGCCCCGGCCAGCGCCGCCCCGGTCGGGCCCAGCCCGGTGACGGTCTGGAGCACCGGCTGCTCGGGCACCGCCGTGTCGAAGATCTCGGCGAGCAGCACGCCGACGCCCGGGGTGAACTCGGAGGGCTTGAAGACGACCGCGTTGCCGGCGGCCAGGGCGTATCCGATCGAGCCCATCGGGGTGAAGATCGGGTAGTTCCACGGGCCGATCACGCCGACCACGCCGAGCGGCTGGTACTCCAGCAGGCACTTCTGGTTGATCGACATCAGGCCGGGGAAGACGGTGCGCTGGCCGAGCACCTTCTGGGCGTTGCGGGCGGCCCAGTCGAGATGCGAGATCGCCATGACCGTTTCGAGCTGGGCGTCCTGGAGTGGCTTGCCGGTCTCCTGGTGGATCAGTTCCGCCATCCGGTTCAGGTTGCGGGTCAGCGCGCCCTTGAAGTTCAGCAGGCGGGTCCTGCGTTCCGTCCAGCCCAGTTCCCGCCACCAGGCGGTGGCCTTGCGGGCGCGCTCGATGGCGTCCCGGACGGCCTGCTCGTCATGGATCGGGTGCTCGGCGACGACCTCGCCGGTGGCCGGGTTGAGCGATTCGAAGGTCGTGCGCTCCGTCGCCACGGACATGGGACCTCCCGGGAGGGACTGAGGTAAGTGTTTGCTTTCCAGTAAAGCATCCTCGGGCGCCCTGAGGATGCCATGCCCTTCTCGTGGTGGTCGCGGCCGGTTTCGGAGGCGCGAATTATCACCCAACGGAAACGTGTCACCACCTGGCGTTACCCTGGGTGCTCGCTACGCGTTTTCTGGCTGGAGGGGTTCGCCATGCGACTGAAGCTCGTCCTGCTCGCGGTCACCGCCGTCGCGCTGTGCGCCGGAGGCTGCGAACGCCGCACCGAGGTCTCCGCGTCCGCCGGAGGCGCGTACTTCTCCTCCGGCAAGGACGGGGCGTCCGGCGGGTCCGGGGCCGGGTCGGTGCGGATCGGCGCCCCCGTCCGGGACGGCGGGCTGACCTACCGGGTGACCGGCGTCCGGCCGGGGCCGCGCCGGATCGGCGCCGAGCGACCCCAGGGCCAGTACGTCCAGGTGCACCTCGCCGTCACCAACCGCGGCCGGCGGGCGCGGGACATCGGCGCGCCGCCGAAGCTCATCGCTGGCGGCCAGCGGTACGCGGCCGACCTCGGCGCCACCTTCGCCCTCGGCGACCGGGCCGGCCCGCTGTTCGAGGAGATCGGCCCCGGCGAGACCATCCGGGGGGCCGTCGTCTACGACATCCCCCGGCGCGCCCGCCCGGCCGCCGTCGACCTGGGCGGCACCCGCATCAGGCTCCGCCGCTGAGCACGTGATCCTCCAGCTTTCAGGCCGCTATGGCGCGCCGGATCCTGAAGGATCAGCGAGCAAGAGCCCTGACCTGGTGATCCTTCAGCATCCGGGGCGCTACAACGCCCCGGATGCTGAAGGATCAGCTGGCGGGCTAGCCGTTCTGCCAGAACCGGAAGAGGGCGTGGCCCAGTTGGATCGGGAACTCCTCCACGCCGAGCAGGTCGGTCAGGTGGAAGACCATGTCGAAGAAGGCGCTGTTGATCGCAGGGATCCACAGCAGGGCGATCAGACCGAAGAACGCATAGCCGCCGATCTCGGCGGCCTTGTCGCTCCAGGCGCGCGGCAGGTACGGCTCGATGATGCCGAACCCGTCCAGCCCGGGGACGGGCAGCAGGTTGAGCAGCGCCGCCGTCACCTGGAGGAAGACCAGGAAGGACAGCGCCGACCAGAAGAAGCCGCGCTGCTCGTGGATCAGGTTGGTGACCGCCAGCGCCAGCACCACCGCGAAGGCCAGGTTGGCCAGCGGCCCGGCGGCGGAGATCAGGCTGTGCCGCAGCCGCCCCCTGATCCGGTGGCGCTCGATCCACACCGCGCCACCGGGCAGGCCGATGCCGCCGAGCAGGACGAACAGCACGGGCAGCGCGAAGCTCAGCGTGATGTCGCCGTACTTGAGCGGGTTGAGCCCGAGATAGCCCTTGGCGGCGACCGTGTGATCGCCCGACCGGTACGCCAGGTAGGCGTGGCCGAACTCGTGCAGGCAGAGCGACACGATCCAGCCCGTCACCACGAACCCGAAGACGGCCAGCCGGGGCGCCATCTCCGGCGCCATGGTGACGGGGCCGTACTGCCAGGTCACCACGCCCAGCAGCACGCAGGCGCCCAGGATGCCGAGGAAGACCGGGCTGGGCCTGACCCCGCTGCGCATTTCGCTGACCGTACCCATGCCCTGCCCTTTCCTCGATCACCCGACGACCGTGAGGTTACCGGCGCCGGTGTACGACCCGCGTCAAAAGCCCCGGCCGCATCGTCCGCGCGGTAGCCCGCAGCAGACGATGTGGATCATCGCTGCCGCCCGGCTCGGGGCGGATACCGGCCCTGAGCCGGGGGCGGTGGGCCGGGACGGCTTCGCGCGGGCCGGCCGGCTCAGGCCAGGTCGTAGTCGAGGGTGAAGGAGTGGGCGCCGTCGGGGCCCACCTGGATCTGACCCTCGCCGCGGATGCCGGCCAGCTCGCCGGTGCCCGACGTCGGGACGATGACCCAGGTGAGCCACGGCCCCTCGGGACCGTCCGCGGCCTGGTGCCGGAGCACGAAGGAGCCCTTGCGGCCGTTCAGCGTGCCCTCCACCCGCTCGACCCCCACATATGCGACCGGACCGGCCGGGGTGGTGACCGTCTGGAGGTGGGCGACGCTGGTGCCCACGAGGTCACCCTTGAAGGTCTTCTCGACCTGCACCGGGGTCAGGGTCACGCCGTCGCGGTCGTCGTAGGGGTCCTTGGAGTCCCAGACGTCGATGTCGAAGGTGCCACTGGCTTTCTCGCTCATCCGCCCCATGATGCCAACCGGGTCGGACATTTCCCGCGAACGATCCCCGTCCTGTGATCCTTCTGGATCCGAGGCGCTGTGACGCCCTGAGCGCTGAAGGGCCGCGGGTCAGAAGAGGGTGTCGGCGCGTTCGATGCCGCGGAGGGCGTCGTAGTCGAGGGTGACGCAGTCGATGCCCCGGTCGGTGGCGAGCACCCGGGCCTGCGGCTTGATCTCCTGGGCGGCGAAGACGCCGCGGACCGGGGCCAGCAGCGGGTCGCGGTTGAGCAGTTCCAGGTAGCGGGTGAGCTGCTCCACACCGTCGATGTCGCCGCGCCGCTTCAGCTCCACCGCGACCGTGGCCCCGGTGGCGTCCCGGCACAGGATGTCGACCGGCCCGATCGCGGTGGGGTACTCGCGGCGGATCAGCCGGTAGCCGTCGCCGAGCGTGGTGATGTGCTCGGCCAGCAGCTCCTGTAGGTGCGCCTCGACCCCGTCCTTCTGCAGGCCGGGGTCGATCCCCAGCTCGTGGCTGGAGTCGTGCAGGATCTCCTCGATGGTGAGGATGAGCTGCTCGCCCGACTTGCCGTGCGTGACCGTCCACCGGGCGGTCGCCCCGTTCTCCGAGTACGGCTGCTCGCGCAGCGAACACGGCGGGTTCATCCAGTTCAGCGGCTTGAACGCGCGGTCGTCCGCGTGAATGGAGACCGAACCGTCGGCCTTGATCAGGACGAGCCGGGGGGCCATGGGCAGGTGGGCGGTGAGCCGTCCGACATAGTCGACGCTGCACCGCGCGATGACGAGACGCACGACCCCCAACCCTAGCCAGCCCGCGAACCTCCCGTCCGCTCAATCGAGCTCCGCGTAGCCACGGAGGTCGGCCCGCTTCGACGGGAGGTTCCAGTGGTCGAGGATTTCCGTGAAGTTGAGCCACCGCCAGGTCTCCTCGTCGAGGTCGGCAAGGGTGCGGACGGCCCGCCGCTGGACGTCGGTGAGCTCGGCGTGCGGGGGGAGCGGGCGGCGGGCGTCCGGCCCGAAGACCATGCGCAGGGCCGCCGCGGTGATGGTGAACGAGGAGGTTTCGGAGGTGCGTGACAGCCCGTCGAGCAGGGCGGCGGCGGCCTCCGGCGGTGGGTCGGCGAGTTCCGCCAGCACGGTGGCTGACAGCCCGCGGAGGTCGCCGTCGAGGAAGAGCACGCCCGAGTCCTCGGGCGGCCGGGCGGCGAACGCCGCCAGCTCGGCGATCACCTCCGGGCCGGTCGTGCCCACCCGGGCCAGGGCGATGGCCGCCGCCCAGCGGAGCACCGGCTCGCCGGCCGCCAGGTGCGGCCGGATCCGGGGGACGATCGAGGCGTCGCCGACCAGCCCGGCGGCGATGACCGCGTTCGGCTCGTCCCGCTCCAGCAGGACCGGCAGGGTGACCGCGGCCTCCTCGGGAAACCAGCCCAGCGCGTGGGCCGCGGCGGCCCGAACCCACCGGTCGGAGTCGCCGAGCAGCCCGCACAGCACCGGAACCCCGGCCCGGACGGCGTCGTAGGCGGCGAGTTCCGCCGTCGCCATCCGCCGCTCGTACGCGAAGTCGTAGCCGTCGCGGTGGAACTGCCGGGAGCGGCGCTCGCGCGCGTCGGCCGCCGCGGCGACCCAGGCGTCGATCCGCTGCTTCTCCGCCTCGGCGGTCGTCGCCTGCAACCGGGCGACCCGGGCCCGCCACTCCGCCACGGCGACCCCGCCGGGCAGGTGCCCCCCGTCGTAGCCGATGGCGAGCGCCGACAGGAGTTGCACCACGGCGTCCCGGTCGGGCGTGGCCGGGTCGGCGGCCAGTGCCAGCAGGAACGGCACGGCGGGCGCGGACGCCGGGTACCGGCTGCCCTGGTGGAAGATGTTGCCGTACAGCTCGCCGAGCGCCCCGTGGCGTTCGCTCTCGTCGGCCGAGCGCAGCTCCCGCAGCAGGCTAGGCACGTCGCCGGCCGTCCCGTACGCGTGCCCCAGCTCGCTCCACTCGACGGCGTCCAGCCCGTCCAACGGATCACTCATGCCGCGAGGATGCCAGACGGGTACGACCGTTGCGCCCGCGGTTTCGAGCGCCCCGGGGGGGGAACCGGAGGTTCCCCCGGTTCTGAGCCCGGTGGCAGACTCCTGTCGTGCACGACTTCAGGATCCGGCGGGGCGTGTCGGCGGACGAGAAGGCGCTGGCCGACCTCGATCTGCGGACGTGGGCGCCCGAGGGCTCGGTGATGCCCCGGCCCCGCCCGGGGGCCCGCTTCTTCGGGCCGAATCACTCACCCGACCAGTTCCTGGTGGCGACCCGGCGCAAGGTGATCGGTTACGTGCGGCTGGTGCAGCCGACGCCCTATCCCAGCGGCGCCCACGTCCGGCAGATCCAGGGCCTGGCCGTCGACCCGGCCGAGCAGGGGCGGGGTGTCGGGCGGGCGCTGCTGGAGGCGGCGTGCGCCGAGGCCGCCCGCCAGGGCGCCTGGCGGGTCACCCTGCGGGTGCTGTCGGGCAACACCTCGGCCCGCCGGCTGTACGAGTCGGCGGGCTTCGTGGTGGAGGGGGTGCTCTCCGCCGAGTTCCACATCGAGGGGAGCTACGTCGACGACGTCCTGATGGCCCGCCGCGTCGACTAGCGGCGGGACCCTACGCGAGTGGGAATGATTGTCAAGGTCTGGAATTCTCAGGGTCGGCTGATTAGCGTCGCAGGTGGTGGGTGCTCAGCACAGCCAGTGAAAGGAATCCCCCTATGTCCCTCGACGTTTCCCCCCAACTGCTGGAGCAGGCGGAGCGGGGCGACATCGACGACGCCGCGTTCGTCGAATGCATCCGCGAGTCCCTCCCCTACGCCTGGGGGATGATCACCGAACTGGTGGCGCGCCTCCAGGTGGACGGCGGTGACTTCGCCGACAACCAGACCCCGCCCCCGGACGAGCAGGCCCGGGGCCAACTGCTGCGGGTCCTGGCCAGCGACGCCATGCGGGGAACGCTGGAACGGCACTTCGGCATCAAGCTCGCCTTCCAGAACTGCCACCGGCTCGCCGTCTTCCCGACCGGGGACACCGAGTCGTACCGGCGTTTCGTCTCGCCGCGGTCCCAGATCCTCAACCAGTCGCCCGAGTTCCGCGACTGCTGAGCTCCCGTGCCGCCGTCCCTTCAGCCGGGGACGGCGGCGCGGACGCGCGGCAGCACCTCGGCGCCCAGCCGGGTGATGTTCTCCAGGGTGCGTTCGTGCGAGCCGGCCGCCTCGACCAGCAGGATCACCTCCCGGACGCCCGTGCGCCGTGCGGTCGTGACCAGCGACTCGACGCAGTCGTCCGGCGAGCCCACCGGGTGCAGGTCGCACAGCCGCCGGGTGTAGGCCACCGGGTCGCGCCGCTCCCGGGCCCGCCCGTCGATCGGCACGTATCCGTCCAGCCCCGGCCCCAGCCACCGCGGCATCTCGCGCATCAGCAGGTCCACCGCCGCGGCCCGGCTGCCGGCCACCTGCGCCAGGTGCGCGGACACGTGCCCGGGGCCGGGCCCGCCGTAGCGGGCGACGGCGTCCGCCCGTTCCGTGTCGCCGACATGCATGCCCAGGAGCATGGGCAGGCCGCGGGCTGCGGCCAGCGCCTCGGTGGCGGGGGAGGTGCAGGCGACGACGACCGGGGGCGGCTGCGCGGGCCGGGGCACCACCGGCACCTCGCGGAACTCGAACGTCGGCCCGGACCAGCCGACCCGCGCCGAGCCCAGCCAGGCGAGCAGCAGGTCCAGCGACTCGGCGAAGCCGGACTCGTACCGCCCGAGCCCGGTGCCGAAGACCTCCAGGTCCACCCAGGGGCCGCCGCGGCCCACCCCCAGCGTGAACCGGCCGCCGGAGACCGAGGCGAGCAGCGCCGCCTGCTCGGCGAGCGCCACCGGATGCCGGACCGGCAGCACGCTGACCGCCGTGCCCACCCGCAGCCGGGTGGTCGCCCCCAGCACGTACCCGGCCAGCGTCGTCGCGGACGGGCACACCCCGTAGGACATGAAGTGGTGCTCGGCCAGCCAGGCGGAGTCGAACCCCGCCCGCTCCGCGAGCACGGCCGCCTCGACCGTGCGGGCCAGCGCCGCGTCGTCGGACTGGCCGGGGTACCGGGCCGCGAGCAGGAAGACTCCGAAGCGCACGCCCCAGTCGTACCAGCGGGGCGCCCCTTTGGGAGACTGCGACCATGAGTTTCAGCAAGATCGGAGTCGTGGGACTGGGCACCATGGGTGCCGGGATCGCCGAAGTGCTGGCCCGGGGCGGCCTGCCCGTGGTGGGCGTCGAGATCGACGATGCGGCGCTGACCCGGGGCCGCGGCCACCTGGAGAAATCCACCGGCCGCGCGGTCGGCCGGGGCCGGCTCACCGAGGAGGGGCGGCGCGAGATCCTCGACCGGGTCGCCCTCACCACCGCCTTCGCGGACCTCGCCGGCTGCGACCTGGTGATCGAGGCAGTCCCCGAACGGCTGGAACTCAAGCGCCGCGTCTTCGCCGAACTCGACAAGGTTTGCCGCGCCGACGCCGTGCTCGCCACCAACACCTCCTCCCTGTCGGTCACCGAGATCGCGGTCTCCACCGGCCGGCCGGAACAGATCGTCGGGGTGCACTTCTTCAACCCCGCCCCGGTGATGCGGCTCGTCGAGGTGATCGGCACGGTGCTCACCGGGCCGGGCCACGTGGGCCGGGTGGCCGACCTGGTGGCGGGCCTCGGCAAGACCCCGGTGGTCGTCGGCGACCGGGCCGGGTTCGTCGCCAACCGGCTGCTGTTCGGCTACCTCAACCAGGCCGCGAACATGTACGCCGACGGGCACGCCACCCGCGAGGACATCGACACCGCGATGCGCCTGGGCGGTGGCCTGCCGATGGGCCCGCTCACCCTGATGGACCTGATCGGCCTGGACACCTGCCTGGAGGTGCTGGAGGCCGTCTACCGCGAGTCGCGTGACCGGCGGCACGCCGCCGCCCCCGTGCTGCGGGAACTCGTCACCGCCGGGCTGCTCGGCCGCAAGACCGGCCGCGGCTTCTACTCCTACGGCGAGGCCGAGCCGGCCCGGGAGCCGGAGAGCACCGTCGAGCAGCCGCTGGTCGGCGTGGTCGGCTCCGGCCCGCTGGCCGCCTCGATCGTCGCCGCGGCCGCCCGCGCCGGTAGCGAGGTGCGGTTCGTGGCCGGTGACGCCGAGCGGGCGCGGGGCGTCCGGTCCGCGCTGGAGGCCGCGCTCGCCGACCTCGCGGGCGCCGAGCGCGCCGCCGCGCTGGCCCGGGTCGACGGCGGCCAGGACCTGGCCCTGCTGGCCGACTGCGACCTGGTCGTCGAGGCGGTGGCCGAGGACGTCTCGGTCAAGCGCTCGCTGTTCGCCGCGGTCGACGACGTCGTCAAGGCGGGCGCGGTGCTCGCCACCACCACCTCCACCACCCCGGTGATCGAGCTGGCCACGGCCACCGACCGGCCCGCCGACGTGGTCGGCCTGCACTTCGCCGAGCCCGGCGGCCGGCTGGTGGAACTGGCCGCCACCGTGCTGACCGCCCCGGAGGTGGCCGAGCGCGCCGCGGCCCTGGCCGGACGGCTCGGCCTGACCCCGGTGCGCTGCCGCGACCGGGCCGGCTTCATCGTCGACGCGCTGCGCTTCCCCTACCTCAACGACGCGGCCGGGATGCTCGGCTCCGGCTACGCCGGCGCCGACTCGATCGACGCCGCCATGACGCTCGGCTGCGGCTACCCCGCCGGGCCGATCGCCGAACTGGACCGGCTGGGTCTCGACCGGGCGGTGGCGGTGCTGGACGCCCTGTACGCCCAGACCCGGGAGCCCGCGCTGGCCCCCGTCCCGCTGCTGACCGAGCACGTCGTCGCGGACCGGCCGCTGCGCTGATCACCGCCCTTACCCTGGAAACCATGAGCCCCCGCAGGAACCGCCGCGACGGCGGTCCCGACGAACGCCCTCCGGGTGGCGGCGCATGGCTTGAGCGGACCGAGGACGGCCCGGACGGCGAGTGGATCGTCCGGGTCGTCTCCGGGGCGAGCGCGGTCAAGGCGTACCGCTGCCCCGGCTGTGACCAGGAGATCCCCCCGGGCACGGGCCACCTGGTGGCCTGGCCCGCCGACGTCGGCAGCATCGAGGACCGCAGGCACTGGCACCAGCCCTGCTGGCGGGCCCGGACCCGGCGGGGTCCCACCGGACGCCGGTTCTGACCGGCACAGAGAGGACGGGCATGGGCGACATCCGGGCGAGCACGGTGCTGCCGGCACGGCGCGAAGAGATCATCCTGCACACCACGGACGGGCTGGAACTGGTCGGCGAACTGGCGCTGCCGCCCGACGGCCGCCCGCCGGCGGCGACCCTGGTCTGCCTGCACCCGCTGCCCACCGCCGAGGGCATGATGGACAGCCACGTGCTGCGCAAGGCCTCCTACCGGCTGCCCGCGCTGGCCGACGTGGCGGTGCTGCGCTTCAACACCCGGGGGACGTCCTCGGCCCGCGGCACCAGCCAGGGCGAGTTCGGCGGGGGCGAGACCGAGCGGTACGACGTGGCGGCGGCGCTGGAGTACGTCGAGTACCACGACCTGCCCCGCCCCTGGCTGCTCGGCTGGTCGTTCGGCACCGAACTCGCACTGAAGTGGGGGCGCGACCCGCTGGTGGCGGGGTTGCTGTTGCTGTCCCCGCCGCTGCACCGGGCGTCCGACGCCGACCTCGACGCGTGGGGGGCCGACGGCCGTCCGGTGGTGGCCCTGGTGCCCGAGCACGACGACTACCTGCGGCCCGCCGAGGCGCGCGCGCGGTTCAAGCGGATCCCGCAGGCCGAGGTGGTGGCGGTGGACGGGGCCAAGCACCTGTGGGTCGGCGAACCCTACGTGCGCATCGTGCTGAACGAGATCGTCCGGCGGGTCGCCCCGGCGGCGCATCCGTTGCCCACGGAGTCACCCGACGCGTAAACACCGGCGGCCGATCGCGGCCACTTCGCCCGCGGTTCGGGCACCGGGGGATGACGGGCGCGGCAATCAGCGGTTAATGTCCGGGGGCGACCGAGGAGGTCCGGCCCAGCATGAGCGTGCAGTTGTATGCCAGGGACGTCGGAGGCGGAACGCCACTCGTGCTGCTGCACGCCTTCCCCCTCTCCTCCGCGATGTGGCTGGCGCAGCGTGAAGGGCTGGCCGGGCGGTTCCGGATCGTCACCCCCGACCTGCGCGGTTTCGGTGGTTCCCTGCTGGGCGCCGACGAGCCGTCCATCGACGCGATGGCCGACGACGTGGCGCTGCTGATGCGCCGCCAGGGCATCGCCCGGGCCGTGGTCGGCGGGCTCTCCATGGGCGGGTACGTGGCCATGGCGCTGGCCCGCCGGCACCCCGACCGGCTGCTCGGGCTGGTCCTGGCCGACACCAAGGCGAGCGCCGACACCGAGGAGGCGCGGCGCAACCGGCTGCGCCAGGCCGAGGTGATGGAGGCCGAGCGGTCTGTGCGGGTCCTGGTGGACGAGGGGCTGCCCAACCTGCTCGGCCCCACCACCTTCCGGCAGCGGGCGCTGGTCTACGGGCGGGTGCGCGGGCTGATGCAGGCCACCCCGGCCGGGGCGGCGGCCTGGGCGCAGCGGGCGATGGCGGCCCGGCCCGACGCGTTCGGGACGCTGCGCGACACCCGGGTGCCGGCCCTGGTGCTGGTCGGCGACGAGGACCGGCTGACCACCGAGGACGACGCCCGGGCCATGACCGAGGCCCTGCCCAACGCCGAACTGATGGTGATCCCCCGGGCCGGGCACCTGTCGGCGATCGAGCAGCCCGACCTGTTCAACCAGGCCGTCGCCGAGTTCGTCTCGGCGCTGGCCCGCACCGCGCGCTAAAGGGTCTCCTGGCGCGGGACGACGACCTCGCGGACGATGAGGGCGATCGCGGCGGCGGTGGGGATCGCGAGCAGCGCGCCGACGATGCCCAGCAGTGCGCCGCCCAGCAGCGCGGCGATGATCGTGACGGCGGGCTGGACGTCGACCGCCCGTTTCATCACCCGCGGATGGATGAAGTAGTTCTCCACCTGCTGGTAGAGCAGGAAGAAGATCACGCAGATGATCCCGACGGCCGGTCCCTGGAAGAACGCCACCGTGCAGACCAGGATCGCGCCGATCGTCGCGCCGACCAGCGGTATCAGTGCGGTGAGCCCGACGAACAGGGCGAGCGGCAGCGCGAACGGGATGTCCATGATCAGCATGAAGACGTACGCCACGGTCCCGGCGATCGTCGCCACCGTGATCGTGCCGGCCACGTAGCCGCCGATCCGGAGCAGGACCTCGTCGCCGAGCAGCGCCACCCGGGCCCGCCGGGAGCGCGGCGCGAGCCGGTAGAAGAAGGTCTTGATCGTGGGCAGCGAGGCCAGGAAGTACAGGGTCAGGATCAGCACGGTGAAGACGCTGAAGAGACCGCTGACCACCCGCCGGCCCACCCCGACGATGCCGTCCAGCGCGGTCTGCCCGAAGTCCGGGCTGGCCACCGCCTCCTGGGCCTTCTTCAGCACCTCGTACCGCTGGTCGAACTCCCGGATGCTCTCGTTGCGCTGCAACTGGGCGATGTAGGTGGGCACCTCGTCGATGAACTCGGTGATCTGGTGGGTGAGCGGCGGCACGATCGCCGAGCCGAAGCCGACGAACACCAGGATCACCCCGACGAACACCACGCCCACCGAGGCCCGCCGGGACAGCCGGGTGCGCTGCAGCGCCTCGACCGCCGGGTTGAGCCCGATGGCCAGGAACATCGCCACCACGATCAGCACGATCACCTGGCGGGCGCTGGTGATGGCCTGGATCAGCATCCAGGCGGTGAACACGCCGAGCGCCCCGATGAAGCCGAAGACGAACGGGTGGGCCTTGCCCAGCGGCTGGCCCGGGCGGCCGAAGGGGGACATCTTGTCGGCCCCCGCCTCCCGCTTGCGCTGCTCCAGGTCCTCCAGTGGGTCGGGGGCGTGCAGGGTCTCCACCGGCGGGGCGGCGGGCTTCGCCGGGGCCACGGTGGGGGAGACGTCGTGGGCGACCGGGACGGGGTCCGTGGCGGTGACCGGCGGGTCCTCCTCGGCGGGTTCCTCGTCCGGTGGCGTCTGGACCACCGCGGGGTTGTCGACGGTCGGTACGCGCTCGCCCTCCCCGGTGCCGGTGGGGGCGTCCTCGGCGGGCGGTTCGGTGGGCGGCGCGCCGAGGTTGCTCTCGTGGGGGGTGTCGTTGGGCACGCCGTTCTCCTCGTCGAAATGGATCGCCGCACGTTGCCGTGGACGCCGAAAAGCCTAGAGGGACTTTCCCCCTAGGCTTCAGGGCCATGCGGACCGACGCCGGTCCGGGGACGGAAGGTCGTCTCCGGACCGGCGGAGTTCAGTCCCAGGTCACTCCTGCCACCAGTCTTCGTCGTCGTCCTTCTTCGGCTTGGCGGCGGGCGGGGCGGCCTTGGCCTTGGCGGCGGCGGGCTGGCGGGCCGGTGCGGGGGCGGGCTTGGGCTCCGGCGCGGACAGGGCCGGCTTCTCGGCCGGAGCGGAGACCGCCTCGGGCTCCGGCATCATCGGCGACACACCACCGATGAGCTGGCGCAGCTGGTTGAGGTGGCTGGTGATGCCGTCGCGCTGGCGGGTGAGCTCGTCGACCTGGCGCTGCGCGGCGGTGCGGATGCGCTCGGCCTCGGCCTTGGTCTCGGCCAGCAACTGCTCGGCCTGCGACTTCGCCTCGGCGATGACCTGGTCGGAGTTCTTCCGGGCGTTGGCCATGAGCTGCTTGGCGTGCGAGTCGGCCTCGCGCCGGGTCTGCTCGGCCTGCTGGGTCGCCTTGGCGGCCCGCTGCTCGGCGGAGGCCGCACGCTGCTCGGCCTCGGCGACGAGCTTCTGCGTGGCGGCCTGGGCCGCGGCGTGCCGCTCGGCGTCCTGCCGGTCGGCCTCCTCGCGACGGGCGGCGAGCTGGATCTCGAACTCGGCCTCGGCCTGGGCGCGCTGGGCCTCGCTCTCCTCCAGGATGCGCTGGGCCTGGGCCCGCATCTCGTCGGCCTGCCGCTTGGCGGTGGTGAGGATCTCGTCGCGCTCGCGCTTGGTCGAGGCGCGCAGCTGGGCGACCTCGCGCTCGGTGGTCGTGCGGAGCTTGGCGATCTCGCGCTCGGCGGAGGCGCGCTTCTCGGCGACCTCGTGGTCGGCGGTGGCGCGGAGCTTGGCGACCTCGCGCTCGGTGGTGGAGGTCAGCTCGTCGGCCTCGCGGCGGGCGGAGGTGCGGACCTCCTCGGCCTCCCGCTCGGCCGCGTTGCGCATGTCGTCGCCCTCGCGCTGGGCGGTGGCGCGGAGCTCGGCCGCCTCGTTCTCCACCGTGGCGCGGAGTTCGGCGGCGTCGACCTTGGCGGCGGCCTTGATCTCGTTGGCTTCGGACCGGGCGGCCTGGACGAGCTCGGTGGCCTGCTCCTCGGCGAGCCGCAGGAGCTGTTCGATGCGGGCGCCGAGGCCGGAATAGGTCGGGCGCTCCTGCTCCTGAAGCTGCCGGTGAGCGTCGGACAGCTCGCGCTGCAGAGCCTGGGTCTGCTCGCGAGTTTGCCGGACCTCGTTCTCGAGCTGCTTGATCTGCTCGTCGACCTGGTGCCGGTCGTAACCGCGAAGCACCACGTCGAACTCGCGCGGGGGCGTCTCTTCGAAGAAGTTGCTGAGCTGGGCGTCGATGTCGGACTGCATGTGGCTCAATCCTGGCTGTGACGAGGGCTACGGGGTGACTCCGGGACCGGTAGACCGGCCTGATCGGACGTTGACGGCCCCAGACCTCTTCCGGCGAAAGCAGCGTACTCCCGCCACTGCCTTGTTGGGGGCTCATCTGAACGCACTGCGTGTTTTGTCGGATTTGTCCGGGTGTCAGCAAGGCCGGAAGCGGACTCTTCGACCATCTGGCGAAACCGTCAGAACCCCACGAACAGGCAGTTGGAGGTGGTGATCTATCCGCTCCGTGACCAGGTGATTTCGATCACGTCACAATCAGGTCATTGTGCCGTATCACAGTGCGACGCGCCCGACCGGGGGCCTCGCTAGGGTCTTCCTCATGTCCGGACAAACCTGGAGAACCCCCATGCGCCGCGCCCTGCGAACAGGATCGCTCCTCCTGGCCGGCCTGCTCCTGACCGGATGCTCGCTGTTCGGCGGCGAGGACCCCGGCGGGGGCGCCCTGCCCAAGATCGAAACCGATGCCAAGGGCAACGTGAAGGGCGCCGTCACCGCCGTCGACCGGCTGTGGGGCGGCTACGAGGTCCACGTCGACATCCTGTCGCTGCGCAAGTACGACAAGGCGCTGCGGCTGGTGTTCGCGGTGATCCCGCGGGCCAAGGGCAACAATGACGAGTTCCCCGCCGACGCGTTCGGCGGCTCGTTCAACAACGGCAACGCCGGCGGGGTCGGCCTGGTCGACACCGAGGGCCTGCGCGCCTACCAGCCCATGGTCGTCGGCAAGGACGGCTGCGCGTGCTCATCGGGCCTGGGCAAGTACCCCCTCGACACGCCGACCCTGCTGTACGTCGACTTCCCCGTCCCGCCCGCCGAACCCGACCGGCTGACGGTGGTCATCCCCAAGGTGGGCCCGATCCCGGGGGTGAAGGTCTCTTGAGGCGCCCCGCGCTCGCGCCCCTCGTCCTGGCGGCAGGGCTGGTAACCGTGCTGGTGACCGGGCCGGCGACCGGGGCTCCGGCGCACGCCGAGCCGACGCCCACGCCCAGCCCGACCTGGCCGGTGCCCGGCGCCGCCCGGACGCCCGGGGCGGCGGTGAGCGGCAGCCCGCTCCCGATCACCGGCAAGCCCGAGGGCTACACGCTCCAGGAACTCCGCAAGCCCTACGTCGCCGTCGAGGACACCCAGGAGAGCGGCGGCCGCAGCGGCTACTCGCTCTCCTCGGACGTCCTGTTCAAAAGCGGCAGCGCCGAACTGACCGGCGGGGCGCAGGCGAGCCTCCAGGACGTGGCGGACAAGCTGCGCAAGTCCGGGGTCAGCGGCCAGGCTCAGGTGGTCGGCCACACCGACGACGTGGGCGCCGACGCCGACAACCTCCGGCTCTCCCGGGAACGGGCCGAGGCGGTCCGCTCCGCGCTGCAACCGCTGCTCGCCAACACCGGGATCACCCTGGTCGCCGAGGGCAAGGGCGAGACCGAGCCCCGGGTCAAGGAGGCCACCGAGACCGCGCGGGCGCAGAACCGCCGAGTGGTGATCGCCTACCGGCCGCCGGCGGCACAACCTCCGCCCCCCGGCTCCGAGTACGTGATCGCGCAGCCGCTCGCCGCCCCCGCCCCGGCGGCCGCCGCCCAGGCCGCCGACCTGCCGGTCCGGCCGCTGTTCTCCACCCAGCGCGACATCGAGAACCAGGGCGGCCGCTGGACCGTCCGGATCGACGTCACCGAGTTCGCCCGGGAGGGCAGAACGCTCCGGGTCGGCTACTACACCCGGCTGGTCAACTCGGCGCAGAGCACCGAGCTCCGCTACTCGGCGATCTTCAACGGCAGTACCAGCTACGGCCAGACCAGGTACCGGGGAGTCCTGCTGGACAAGAAGGCCGGGCAGCAGCTCGAGGTCATCACCAGCGGTGCGGGCTGGCAGGCCAAGGACGGCTACGGCGCCGGCGAAACCCTCAACGGCTGGCCGCGGTACGGCTTCGCCTACTTCCCGCTGCCCGGCGACACCGGGCAGAAGTCCCTGTCGCTGTACATCCCGGCCATGGGGACCATCGACCTCACCCTTCGCTGACCCTTTCGCCGGCCTCGGCGGCCTGGACGAGCTCCGTCAGGACGCCATGGCAGTCCTTGGGGTGCAAGAAGGTGATGCGGGAGCCCATCGAGCCGCGCCGCGGGCTGTCGTACAGCACCCGGACGCCCTGGCCGGCGATGCCGTCGGCCTCCTCCTGCACGTCACCGTCGGTGCCGAAGGCGATGTGGTGCACGCCCTCGCCGCTGCGGGCCAGGAACTTGGCGATCGGGGAGTCGTCGCGGATCGGCTCCAGCAGCTGGATCGAGGTCGTCCCGCCGTCCCCGGCGTCGTTGACCTTGAGCATGGCCTCCCGGACGCCCTGCTCCTCGTTCACCTCGATGTGGACCTCGGTGAAGCCGTACGTCCGCCGGTAGAACTCGACGGTCGCGTCGAGGTCGTGGCAGGCGATCCCGATGTGGTCGATGCGCGTGAGCATGAGGCCCGGCCCTCCCGGAAGGCGAGTGCTTTGTCCTAGGTATGGTGACAAACGACGCCGCCGTACTTTGTGGGAGGGGCCAGTCATGCCCGAATCCGTGATCGTCGCAGGAGCCAGGACCCCCATCGGGCGGTTGCTCGGCTCACTCAAGGACTTCAGCGCAGTCGACCTCGGCGGACTGGCGATCAAGGCGGCGCTGGAGCGGGCCGGCGTCGCCGGTGACCAGGTGGATTACGTGATCATGGGTCAGGTGCTCCAGGCGGGCGCCGGCCAGATCCCGTCCCGGCAGGCGGCGGTCAAGGGCGGCATCCCGATGAGCGTCCCGTCGATCACGATCAACAAGGTCTGCCTCTCCGGGCTGGACGCCATCGCGCTGGCCGACCAGCTCATCCGGGCGGGCGAGTTCGACATCGTGGTGGCCGGCGGCATGGAGTCGATGACCAACGCCCCGCACCTGCTGCCCAACGCGCGCACCGGCTACAAGTACGGGTCGATCGAGGTGCTCGACCACCTGGCCTACGACGCCCTCACCGACGTCTTCGACCAGCTCTCGATGGGCGAGTCGACCGACCGGCACAACGCGAAGCTGGGCCTCACCCGGGCCGAGCAGGACGAGTTCGCGGCCCGCTCCCACCAGCGCGCCGCCGAGGCGATCAAGAACGGCGTGTTCGACGACGAGATCGTGCCTGTGGAGATCCCGCAGCGTAAGGGTGACCCGGTGGCGTTCGCCGCCGACGAGGGCGTCCGGGGCGACACCACCGTCGAGACGCTGGCCAGGCTGCGCCCGGCGTTCGGCGCGGAGGGCAGCATCACCGCCGGGTCGTCCTCACAGCTCTCCGACGGCGCCGCCGCCGTGGTCGTGATGTCCAAGGCGAAGGCCGAGGAGCTGGGGCTGACCTGGCTGGCCGAGATCGGTGCGCACGGCAACGTGGCGGGCCCCGACAACTCGCTGCACTCCCAGCCGGCCAACGCCATCAAGCACGCGCTGGGCAAGCAGGGCCTGGACGTCGGCGACCTCGACCTGGTGGAGATCAACGAGGCGTTCGCCTCGGTCGGCGTCCAGTCGATGCGCGAGCTGGGCGTGAGCCCGGAGCAGGTGAACGTCAACGGCGGCGCGATCGCGCTGGGTCACCCGGTCGGCATGTCCGGGGCCCGCATCGTGCTGCACCTGGCGCACGAGCTCAAGCGGCGCGGCGGCGGCCTCGGCGCGGCCGGGCTGTGCGGCGGCGGCGGCCAGGGCGACGCACTGATCCTCCGCGTTCCTTCCTGACGGAGAAGTTCTCCCGGCCCCGGGCGGCGACCCGGGGCCGGCGGCTCACTGCGCGTTGGTGACGGTCACCGTGACGGTCGTGAAGCCGAGCGACTTCAGCAGGTTCTCCAGCATGAGCTTGGTGTTCTGGTCGGCGCGCTGGCGCAGCCCGCTCTCGTTCGCCGCGGCCGTGATCTTCTGCTGGGCGAGGACGTAGAGCTGCTGCTGGTCGGCCGGGTTGCTGCTCAGCGCGTCCCCCAGCCGGTTGAACAGCCCGCGCTGGGTGGCGAAGACGTAGCTGCGCTTCTGGTCGAGGTTGGCCGGTTCGAGCTGGGCGCGGGGGAGCTTGATGGTGGCGACGGTGCGGTCCGCGTTGACCGTGACGGCGCCGGAGGACAGCTTGGAGAAGTCGACGTAGGCGTCGACCGAGCCGTTGCCCACGAAGAGGGTGCGCTGCCCGCGCACCGCGTCGGGGAGGAACTTGGCGTCCTTCTCCAGGTCCACGATCACCTGGAAGTTGCCGCTGGCGGCCTCGAAGCGCGCCAGGTCGCGGATCGACTTGAGCACGACCGGGCCGCTGCGGTCCTTGGTCTCGACTCCGAAGGGGTTCATCCAGCCCGGCACCAGGTTCAGCGCCTGGGCCCCCAGCACGATCGCGACCACCGCGACCGCGAGCAGCAGGGAGTTGCGCAGCCCGCGCCGCCGGTCGACCCGGTCCGTCGTCAGTTCGCGTTCGGCCCGCTTGTCGTCGGTGCCTGATGTCTCGGGGCGTGTCATGGCACGAGCATTCCCCCAGAAACCCCGCTTTACCTTACTGGGCGGGGATGTGATACGCCGCCCTCGTCCGACCACCCCGGATGAGGGTTCCCCGGAGGGGCCGATACGTTGGCGGCGTGGACACCGTGCGTATTCTCCGGATCATCTCGATCGCCGAGGCGACGTCCTTCCTGCTGCTGCTCGTGGCCAGCGTGCTCAAGCGGACCGCCGAGTTCGAGCTGGGCGTGACGGTGCTGGGCCCGATCCACGGGGTGCTGTTCCTCGCGTACGTCGCCCTGGTCGTCCTGGCCCGCCCGCAGCTCGCCTGGACCGGCGGCCGCACCGTACTCGCCCTGGTCGCCGCCGTCCTCCCCGTCGCCCCGTACTTCGTCGAGCGGCACTGGCTCCGCGGCACCCCCACCCCCGCCCGCGCCCCTGAGACCGTCTGAGCCGAGGGAGTGAGCGGAGTGGGCCCGAGGGACGAGTGGTCCGCGTAGCGAACGGGTGAGGTGCGGACGGCATCGGCACAGCCTGAGCCGAGGGGCGCTCAGCCGCCGAAGCTCTGCCGGACCAGGGTGCACCGGCGGTAGTCGGCGTAGTTGAGGCGCAGCCACAGCCGGCGTTCCCGCTCGCTCCAGGAGCCGAAGCGGCGGGCGGTCTCGGCGTCGAACATCTCCGGCGCCCGCTCGTCGAGCAGCCAGGCGTCGACCAGCCCGCGGTAGGCGGCACCGTGCCGCCGGTGCGGTTCGGCGCAGGACTGCGCGTCGATCAGCGAGGCGCGCAGTTCCCGGACGGCCCGCCACTCGAATCCGGGGGACAGGTCCGGGACGCGGATGTAGGCCACCCCGCGCCAGATCCGGGCGGGTTCGCCCACCGGTCGCTGCTCGACCCGGGAGAACGCCCCGGGGGTGCCGGCGAGCCGGGCGGCCAGCGGGGTCATGGCCGCGTCGAGCGCGGGCAGGGCCGGCCGCAGCGCCGGGTGCACGCACACGGTCAGCGGCCATTCGCGGCAGACGTGGTCGATGGGGGCGGGGACCACCGCGCTGCCGCCGGACGCCTCCAGCCGCACGGTGCTGATCGCGGTGACGGCCACCGCCACGGCGAGCGGGACGGCGAGCGTCCGGCGCCGGGTGAGCGTCCAGACGTACGCCAGCGTCAGCGTCGCGGCCAGGCCCAGCGCCCAGAGCGTCTGGTCGGCGAGCACCCGGGTGCGCAGCCCGGTGAAGAGCTCGACCGGCCGGATCGCGGCGGGCGGCAGCAGGCTCCACCAGCCGCCGCCGCGCAGCGCCGTCCACAGCCCCGCGGCCCCGGCGACGGGCAGGACGACCATCGGGAACGGGGCGATCCGTCCGCAGAGGTAGCCGAGGACCACGTGCGGGGCCAGCGCGGCGGCCCCCGCCACGATGCCCAGCGGGTGCGGCCGGCCGGCCCCCTCACGCAGCAGCGTGTCGCAGACGGTCACCAGGGCCACGACGCCGTAGGCGGCCAGCGCCACCCCGGTGAGCAGCATCAGGTCCAGCAGCGGCCCGATGGCGGGGGAACGCGGGGTGAGCCCGCGCAGGTAGTCGAGCCGGTGCTCGCGGACGGCCACCCAGGCGGCCAGGGCCGCGGCGCACGGGCCGAGCAGGCGTACCGCGGAGGCCAGCGCGACCACGGTGTTGTCCCAGTACGCGACGCCGGGCAGCCCGGCCAGCGTGGCCTGCCAGGCGGTGGCCACGCCCGCCAGGGCGAGGATGGGCACCGCGAACACCAGGGCGGTCCGCCGGGCGTCGGCCCGGAGCACCCGTCCCAGGTCAGACACGGTCGCGGCCTCCGGCGCAGGCGGCGTCGGGGGCTCTGGAGGTCTCGACCAGCCGGCCGCGGGTCACGGTGAACAACTGGTCGCACCGGCCGAGCGCGGCGGAGTCCTCGGCGGTGACGAGCACGGTGGGCGCCAGCGTCGGGAGCAGCGCCGTGATCTCGGCCGTGGCCCGCTCGTCGAGCCCGGCCAGCGGCTCGTCCAGCAGCACCAGGTCGGGGCCGTGCACGCAGGTCGCGGCGAGCCCGACGCGCAGCCGGACGTCGGGCGGCAGCAGCGACAACTCCATGGAGGTGGTGTCGGCGAGTTCCATCCGTTCCAGGACCGCGCGCACCCGGTCGCCCGGCACGCATTTGTAGTAGGCCGCATAAGCGACGAACTGGCCCACCGTGAGATTGGCGGCCCAGGAGAAATGTTCGGGAAGGAATCCGATCCGAGCTCTTATGGAGCGCAGGCTCGTATTGTCGCCGATGTCGAATCCGAGTATTTCGAGTGATCCGGAGTGTGGGCGGCGCAGCGTGGCGAGCGTGGCCAGCAGGGTGGACTTGCCGGTCTTCGCCGGGCCGGCCAGGCCGACCACTCCGGCCCGCACCCCGAACGTCGCCGGCCGTAGCAACCAGCGTCCGGCACGCCGGACGGCCAGGCCCCGGGCCACGACCGTGGAGTTCTCCACGATCATCCACACCCTCCCGTGATTTCGTCATGGATGACGGCGACCGGAGGGCGATCTCGTGACGGAATTTCCCTCGTGTCGGTCCGGCCCGCTGAGCCTCCGCCGTTTCTGGCGGGTCTCGGGGCAGCGGCCCCTTTGCTGTCGCAACACGTGGCGACCCATGAACTATAACCACCCTTGGCGAGGGCTGTCAGCTCTCTTTTTGTGTTGCGCCGTGATCGAATCTTGATTGCCGCTACGGGAAATGAGGGTATTTATTGAATGGTCGTCATCCGTCCACTAGGGACGGTGACACCCCGCGCCGCCCCGTGTGTCGCCTTCCGTACCGGACGGGGCCCGGTGGCCGCCGTCGCGGGGCCGGACAGGAGTGGAGTGGTCGGGAGACGGAGCGCGCCTCTTATGGGGCAGGATGGGGACATGCCTTCACCGGACTTCTCGCTGCACGGAGCGATCGATCTCGGGGCTCGCCAGACGGCCGCCAAGAGGAAGCAGGAACGCCAGGCCCAGGCCCAGGCGCCCGGGAACGGCAGCGGCGGCGGTGGTGGCGGCGACGTGTACGTGGTCGACGTCACCGACGAGACCTTCAACCGCGAGGTCGTCGAGCGGTCGCAGACCGTGCCCGTGCTCGTGGACTTCTGGGCCGAGTGGTGCGGGCCCTGCAAGCAGCTCGGCCCGATCCTGGAGAAGCTGGCCACCGAGGCGGCCGGGAAGTGGGTCCTCGCCAAGGTCGACGTCGACGCCAACCCGCAGCTCGCCGCGTACATGCAGCAGATGGGGGTGCGCGGCATCCCGTTCGTCGCGGCCGTCATCGGCGGGCAGCTGCTGCCGTTCATGAACGGCGCCGCACCCGAGCCGCAGGTCCGCCAGGCCATCGACCAGCTCTTCGCCACGCTGGAGCAGGAGGGCCTGCTGCCCGAGGGCGGCCCCGAGCCCGCCGAGGAGGGCGCGCCCGCCGGGCCGCCGGCCGACCCCGTCTACGCCGAGGCTGAGGCCGCGTTGCAGCGGGGCGACCTCGACGCCGCCGCGACCGCGTTCCGCGCGATCATCGCCCAGCGGCCGCGGGACGCCCAGGCCAAGCGCGGCCTGGCGCTGGTCGAGCTGAGCACCCGGGCCCGCGCCCTCGACCCCGAGCAGGCGCTGAGCGACGCCGCCGCGGAGCCGGGCGACGCCGCCGCACAGATCCGCGCCGCCGACGTCGAGATGGTCTCCGGCCGGATCGAGGACGCCTTCGAGCGGCTGGTCGCCACCGTGCGGCGCACCGCCGGCGAGGAGCGCGACGCCGCCCGGCTGCACCTGCTGAAGCTGCTGGACGTGCTGCCGGCCGACGACCCGCGGGTCGGCAAGGCGCGCCGGGCGCTCAGCTCCGCGCTCTTCTAGCCCGTACCGGGCCGCCCGCACCTGGGCGGCCCGGACGTCGCTCTCGTGGCGTTCGGGAACGAATGGCGGGGGCGCGGCGTATGCTCGGTGAGGCGACCGCGTCCGCGCGGCCCGTGCCGGGCATCCCCCTCCCTGCCCGGCGGTATGAGACTCCCGGCCCGCAGGGGCCGGTCGAGCCCACGGCGCGCGGTCGACCGGACGCGCCGCAGGAGCCACCGGCGGCATCCGGCTCGTATGTCCATTTCGCAGAATGTCCGCATCCACCGCTCACCGCCATGCCGGCGGCCGGTGGAGCGATGACGCGTCCCGAGCAAGAGAGGCAAGTGACGTGACCGCGCCCAGCGTGTCGTACTCGATCACCGTTCGGCTGGAGGTTCCGGCAGGCGGCAAGGCGGTAAGCCAGATCACCCACGAGGTCGAGAGCGCCGGTGGCATCGTCACCGCCCTCGACGTCACCACCGCCGGTCACGAGACGCTGCGCATCGACGTGACGATCGCCACCCGCGACACCGAGCACGCCGAGGAGATCGTCACCGCGCTCGACGCGATCGAGGATCTCAAGATCCACAAGGTCAGCGACCGTACGTTCCTGATGCACCTCGGCGGCAAGATCGAGATGAAGTCGAAGGTGCCGCTGCGCACCCGGGACGAGCTCTCCATGGCCTACACCCCGGGTGTGGCCCGGGTCTCGCTGGCCATCGCCCGCAACCGCGAGGACGTCCGCAGGCTGACGGTCAAGCGCAACAGCGTGGCGGTCGTCACCGACGGGTCGGCGGTGCTGGGGCTGGGCAACATCGGCCCGGAGGCGGCGCTGCCGGTCATGGAGGGCAAGGCCGCGCTGTTCAAACGGTTCGCCGACATCGACGCCTGGCCGATCTGCCTCGACACCCAGGACACCGACGAGATCGTCCGGACGGTCCAGATCATCGCCCCCGCGTTCGGCGGCATCAACCTGGAGGACATCTCCGCACCTCGCTGCTTCGAGGTGGAGGCCCGGCTGCGCGAACTGCTCGACATCCCGGTCTTCCACGACGACCAGCACGGCACCGCGATCTGCGTGCTCGCCGCGCTCACCAACGCGCTGCGGGTGGTCGGTAAGGACCTCGGCGCGGTGCGCATCGCGATGGCCGGCGCCGGGGCGGCCGGCACCGCCATCCTCAAGCTGCTGATGCACGCGGGCGCCGAGCAGGTCGTGGTCTGCGACTACCACGGCGCGGTGCACCGGGGGCGCGACGACCTCGACGACTCGCTGCGCTGGATCGCCGAGCACACCAACGCCGACAACTACGCGGGCGACCTCAAGGGCGCGGTGAAGGGCGCCGACGTGTTCATCGGCGTCTCGGCGCCGGGCATCCTCACCGGCGACGACGTCGCGGCGATGAACGACGACGCGATCGTGTTCGCGCTGGCCAACCCCGAGCCCGAGGTCTCGCCCGACCAGGCCCGCGAGCACGCCGCGGTGGTGGCGACCGGGCGCAGCGACTACCCCAACCAGATCAACAACGTGCTGGCCTTCCCCGGGGTGTTCCGCGGTCTGCTCGACGCCCAGGCCGACGGGGTCAGCCGCGACATGATGCTCGCCGCCGCGCGGGCGCTGTCCGCCGTGGTGACGGACGAGGAGCTGGGCCCGAACTACATCGTGCCGAGCGTCTTCCACCCGGACGTGACGCAGGCGGTGGCCGCCGCGGTCCGCGAGGTCGCGGGCGCCTGACCGTCAGTCCTTCTGGAAGATCCGCTCCCGGCGGCGCGGCCACAGGCCACCCCACCACAGGATGATCCCGCCAGTGATCATGGCCGCCACGCCGGTCGCGATCCGGGCCGTCAGCACGCCGTCCTCGGGGCCGGTGTGCGGCAGCCGGTCCTCGGGCGGGTCGTTCCCGGGCGGCGGCGCGGGGTCGTCGCCGGCGCAGTTCGCGGTCCGGCCGGCCGAGCGCACGGGCGCGTTCTTCCAGGTGACGGTGATGTTGGTGGCGCGGCCCTCGGTCAGCTCGACCTGGCGGGTGCGGGAGGCGCCCGGCGCGATCCGGTCGGCGATGGTGGCCGAGCCGTTCTGCTCGATGGCGTAGTCCTCGGTCCGGGGGCCGATGTTGCGGACCGTCACCGCGACCATGCGGCCGGGGCAGCGCACCGCGCCGATGCTGACCTGGAGCGGCCGGGCGGGGACGGTCGTGGGGGGCACCGGGGGCGGCGCCACCCGGGTCCGGGTGGGGGTGGGCGTGGGCGTGGGCCGCGGCGTGGTCCGGGTCGGGGTGGGCGTGGGAGTGCGGGTCCGCCGGGGGGTGCCGGTGGCCGTCGGCGTGACCGTTCCGGTGAGACCGGCGGACGGGCTCGGGCTGGGGGTGCCCGAGGCGCTCGACGACGAGGCCATCCGGGTGAGGGCGGGGATCGCGATGAGCGCCCCGATCACGAAGAAGACGGCCGCGATGACGACCCTGGGCAACTGCATCGCGTCCTCCCGGCGGGGCGCGCGTCCGGCGCGTACCCCGAGATCCTAGATCGCTCTTACCTGGACCCGCTCGCTGCTACTTGAAGTGTGCTCGTCGGCGAGCGCATTTCAAGCCGTATTCGCCGGGTTCCCGGGTGGTGGACGGGACCGGCCGGTGCCCTGCGGCGCTCGGTGACGGAGGCTTCGCTGAATGTACATCCAGGAGCCCGCCGGTTTCAGCACGCCGGCCGACCCGGCCGGAAGGGGCTGTGGAGCGTGGGCACGCTGCCGAGGTGCCCTCTGCCGATCGTGCACAAACCTACTTGGCCGTGCATGGCCATTCCGGTCATGGACTGATCCTGATCCGGACGTGACCGTTTCCAGGGGCGGCGCTCCGGGCCGGAGGGGCGTGTGTTCCCGCGGGTGCCGCCCGCCGCATCATGGAGGGCATGGAAGACGGGATCGACGGGATCGCGGTGGGACGGCTGCTGGTGGCGACTCCGCTGCTGGACGATCCCAACTTCCGGCGCAGTGTCGTCCTGCTGATGGAACACGACTCCGCCGAGGGCACGATCGGCGTCATCCTCAACCGCCCGACCGATGTCTCCGTGGACCAGGTGCTGCCGCCCTGGGCCGAGCTGGCCTCCGGGCCGCCGGTGCTGTTCGAGGGCGGGCCGGTGGCGCTCGACAGCGCGCTGGCGCTGGCGCTGATGCCGGGGGCGGACGAGCCGCTGGGCTGGCGCGCGCTGGGCGGCGGCTTCGCGGCGGGACGGATCGGGGTGGTCGATCTCGACATGCCGCCGGCGCTGGTCGCGGCGGACGTGCTCCGCTTCCGGGTCTTCGCGGGGTACGCCGGCTGGGGCGCCGGCCAGCTCCAGGCCGAGATCGAGGAGGGCGCCTGGTACCTGGTGCCGGGGGAGCCGGGCGACGCCTTCGCG
This sequence comes from Actinomadura craniellae, assembly GCF_003289645.1. Lineage (GTDB taxonomy): Bacteria > Actinomycetota > Actinomycetes > Streptosporangiales > Streptosporangiaceae > Actinomadura_D > Actinomadura_D craniellae. Next base: position 350,354 of record NZ_QLYX01000003.1, read on the forward strand.
GCTGATCCGGAGCGGCTGTGGCCGGACGTGCTCCGCCGGCAGGGCGGTGAGCTGGCTTTCGTCTCCACTTTTCCGGACGACCCGACGCTGAATTAGGCTGGGCGCGTGAGCACCAAGATTCTTCCCGAGAGTGATGTCCGGCCGGATCTTTCGCACGGCGACGGCGATCATGAGCGTTTCGCGCACTACGTCAAGAAGGCGAAAATCACCGAAAGCGCCGTTACCGGCACGCCGGTGATCGCCCTGTGCGGCAAGGTCTGGGTGCCGAACAGGGACCCCAAGAAGTACCCGGTATGCCCGGAGTGCAAGGAGATTTACGAGTCCATGCCGCTGGGCGGCGGCGAGGAATAACACCGACCGGCTCTTGTCGGGTGCACGCCGGACCCCGTAGCCGTACGATCAGTGCGCACAGTGATCGGACGGCTACAGTTCGGAGTGGTCATGAGGTGGGCGCGCGCAGCCGCTCTGTTCTGCGTTCTTTCAATGGCCCTGGGGTGTCTGGCCGGGGCCGGGCACATCGAAGAGCGCCCGGCACGGGCGGCGGCCCAGGCCCCCGACGCCCCGCCCTGCGCGGCCCGCCTGCGCGGCGGGCCACGGGATTTCGGACCGCGTGACCACCACCACCTCGGCCGCGCCCGGGTGGTCGAGATGATCCAGGACGTGCGCCGCACGCTGATCCGCCGGTACGGCCACGCCGACCCCGACAGGCTCGGGTCAGGAGAGCGCCGGGCCGCGATCACCGTCCCGGTGCATTTCCACGCGATCTCCTCCGGGTCCGCCGGCCGGCTGCCCCGGGCCACGGTCGAGCGGCAGATCGGGGCGATGAACGCCGCCTACGGCGGCCGGGCCGGCGGCGCCGACACCGGTGTGCGGTTCCGGCTCGACTCGTTCACCGTGGTGGACAACCCCGCCTGGTTCCGCGGCCCGCAGCAGCACGAGCGCCAGATGAAGCAGGCGCTGCGCCGCGGCGGGCGCGGCACCCTCAACCTGTACAGCGCGGCGGTGGGCGCGGCGGTGCTCGGCTTCTCGACCTTCCCGCAGGCGTACAGCGCGATGCCCGTCCTCGACGGGGTGGTGGTCGACTACCGCAGCCTGCCGGGCGGGACGTACCGCAACTACAACCGGGGCCACACCGCCGTGCACGAGATCGGGCACTGGCTCGGCCTGTTCCACACGTTCGAGAACGGCTGCCAGGCGCCGGGCGACGGGGTGGCCGACACGCCGTACCAGCGCACGGCCACCAACAACTGTCCTGTGGGCAAGGACACCTGTCCCGAGCCGGGCATGGACGCCGTGCACAACTTCATGGACTACTCCTGGGACGTCTGCATGCGGGAGTTCACCGCAGGTCAGGGCCGGGCGATCCGGGCCGCCTGGGCGGCGTACCGGGCCTAGCACGCCGCGGCGGCGAAGCGGCGGAGGCCGGTGTGCCCCGCACGTCCTGTCGGTGCGGCTCTGTAGCCTCTTAGGACCGTGAGTACCTTCGCCGCTTCGAGCATGCCCCCCGCCTTCCCCGAACGGGCCGCCTGGGGAACCGCGTCGTCGCTGCGCGCCTGGCAGCAGCAGGCGCTGGAGGCCTACTTCCGTACCGAGGCCGGGCCGCGTGACTTCCTCACCGTCGCGACGCCCGGCGCCGGCAAGACGACCTTCGCGCTGCGGCTCGCCCGCGAACTGCTCGACCGGCGCGCGATCGCCGCGATCACCGTGGTCTGCCCGACCGAGCACCTGAAGCGGCAGTGGGCCGAGTCCGCCGCCCGGGTCGGCATCAAGATCGACCCGGAGTTCAAGAACTCGCAGGGCCGGGTCGGCAAGGACTTCGTCGGGGTGGCGGTGACCTACGCCCAGGTGGCCGCGCACCCCGCGTTGCACCGGGGCCGCACCGAGAACCGCAAGACCCTGGTCATCCTCGACGAGGTGCACCACGCGGGCGACGGCCTCTCGTGGGGCGATGCGATCCGCGAGTCGTTCGAGCCGGCCGCGCGGCGGCTGTCGCTGTCGGGCACCCCGTTCCGCACCGACATCAACCCGATCCCGTTCGTCCTGTACGAGGAGGGGCCCGACGGCATCCGGCGCAGCCGGGCCGACTACACCTACGGGTACGGGCCGGCACTGGCCGACGGGGTCGTCCGGCCGGTGATCTTCCTGGCCTACGCGGGCGAGATGCGCTGGCGCACTCGGGCCGGCGACGAGATCACCGCCACCCTGGGGCAGCCGCTGACCCAGGACCAGACCGCGCAGGCCTGGCGGGCCGCGCTCGACCCCAAGGGCGACTGGATCCGCCAGGTGATCAAGGCGGCCGACCGGCGGCTGACCGAGGTCCGGCGGGCGATGCCCGACGCGGGGGCGATGGCCATCGCCAGCGACCACGAGACGGCCCGCGCGTACGCCAAGATGATCCGCGAGCTGACCGGGCAGCGCGTGACCGTCGTGCTGTCCGACGACCCCGGCGCGAGCAAGAAGATCAAACAGTTCGGCGAGTCGGACGAGCGCTGGCTGGTCGCGGTGCGCATGGTCTCCGAAGGGGTCGACATCCCCCGGCTGGCCGTCGGGGTCTACGCCACCAGCACCAGCACCCCGCTGTTCTTCGCCCAGGCGATCGGCCGGTTCGTCCGGGCCCGGCGGCGCGGCGAGACCGCTTCGGTCTTCCTCCCGTCGGTACCGACACTGATGGGGCACGCGGCCGAGATGGAGACCGAGCGCGACCACGTGCTCGACCGGCCGGTCCGCGAGGACGGCCTCGACGACGACCTGATCGCCGAGGCCAACCGCCGCGACGACAGCCCTGACGTGGGGGAGGAGCTGCCGTTCGAGACGGTCGAGGCGTCCGCCCAGTTCGACCGGGTGCTCTACGACGGCGGCGAGTTCGGCATGCAGGCGGCCCCCGGCTCGGTCGAGGAGGAGGACTTCCTGGGCATCCCCGGGCTGCTGGAGCCCGACCAGGTGACCGCGCTGCTGCGCAAGCGGCAGGCCGAGCAGATGGCCGCCCAGCGCAGGGCCAAGACCGGCGACCCGCGGGCCGACCGGGCCGAGGCGGGTGACGGGGAGCAGCGCACCGCCGCCGAGGACCTGCACGCCCTGCGCAAGGAACTGAACGGCCTGGTGGGGGCCTGGAACCACCGCACCGGCCAGCCGCACGGCGTCATCCACACCGAACTGCGCCGCACCTGTGGCGGCCCGCCGGCCGCGCAGGCCTCCGCCGAGGACATCCGCCGCCGCATCGCCAAGATCCGCGAGTGGGCGACCCGCCGCCGCGACTGACGGAGCCGAGGCGGGTGAGCACCTCCCGCCGGCTCGGGCTCCCGGCCGGTTCAGCCGGCCAGACCCGCCAGCGCCGCCTCGACGGTCTCCTCCGGGGTTCCCGTGATCGGGACGCTGACCACGTTCTCGTCGGGCTCGGGCGGTTCGAGGTCGCGGAACTGGCTGTCGAGCATGGACGGCGGGAAGAAGTGCCCGTGCCGGGCGGTGATGCGCCGCTGGATCAGCGCGCGGTCGCCGTCGAGGTGGACGATCCGGACGTCGGGCCGGCCCTTGGCCAGCAGGTCGCGGTAGGCGCGCTTGAGGGCCGAGCAGCTCACCACCGCCCGGGTCCCGGCGGCCAGCCGGGCGTCCATCCAGTCGCCGATCGCCGCCAGCCAGGGCATCCGGTCGGCGTCGGTCAGCGGGGTGCCCGCCTCCATCTTGAGCACGTTGGCCCGCGGGTGGAATTCGTCGGCGTCGGCGTACTCCCAGCCCAGCCGCTCGGCCAGCCCCTTGCCGATGGTGGTCTTGCCGCTGCCGGAGACGCCCATCACCATGATGATCCGCGCGGGGATCGCGTCGTCGTCTGCCACGAGACCCCCCTTACCCACTCGAAGGCCGTGATCACGGCCGGGCGGGCCTCAGTCCAGGACGGGCGGGGCCGGCTCGCGCACGGCGACTTCGGCCTGCCCGACCACCGGAGTGCCGGTCAGGGCGATGCCGGCGGCGCGGAACTCGCCGAGGGCCCGCTCGATGGTCTCCGGCGTCACCCCGACCGTCAGGTCCAGCAGCACCGTGGTGCGGAACCCGGCCCGGGCGGCGTCGAGCGCGGTGGCCCGCACGCAGTGGTCAGTGGCGATGCCGACCACGTCGACCGTGTCCACCCCGCGCCCGCGCAGCCAGTCGCCGAGCGGGGTGCCGTCGTCGGCCGCCCCCTCGAAGCCGCTGTAGGCGGCGGTGTTCCGGCCCTTGCTGAACACCGTCTCGATCGGCCCCAGCGCCAGGTTGGGGTGGAAGTCGGCGCCCTCGGTGCCGACCACGCAGTGCGGCGGCCAGCTGTCGGCGTAGTCGGGCGTGTCGGAGAAGTGCGCTCCGGGGTCGAGGTGGAAGTCGCGGGTGGCCACGATGTGCCGGTACTCGCCGCGGTGCCCGGCGGTGTACGCCGAGATGGCGGTGGCCACCTCCGCGCCCCCGGTCACGGCCAGCGAGCCGCCCTCGCAGAAGTCGTTCTGTACATCCACGATGATCAAAGCCTTGCGCATCCGCCCGTTCCCCTCATATTCGAATATTCGACCGTCCCGGACCGATATGGACGCTACCCCGCATGTCCTGTTCTGACGCTCAGCGCCCGATCAGGGCCTGCCGAGGAACTCGGTGGGAACCGCCGGGTCGCCGGCGGAGAGCTGCCGGGCGGTGGGCGGCAGCTCGCGGAGGGCGGCGGCGTGCCGGTCGCGGGCCGCGGCGAGGGGCTCGCGGCCGACGATCTCGCCGTTCCGGACCAGGGGGCGCAGCAGCACCCGGTCGTTCGGGGCGGGCGCCGGCTCGCCGAGCGTGACGACCTCGGCCGTGGCGGTGCCGTGGGAGTTCCGCCGGCGCAGCGCCGCCTTGCGCCCGCCTCGGCTGGGTTTGCCCACCGAGCGCTTGGCCACCGGGCGCAGCGGCGAGCCGGGCGCGGCGGAGTCGGCGCGCGCCACCAGCTTGTAGACGAGCGAGGCGGTCGGCGCGCCCGATCCGGTGACCAGCGAGGTGCCCACGCCGTAGCCGTTCACCGGTGCGGCCGCCAGCGCCGCGATGCCGTACTCGTCGAGGTCGCCGGTCACCACGATCCGGGTGCCGGGGGCGCCCAGCGAGTCGAGCTGCTCCCGCACCTCGCGGGCCACCGCGCCGAGATCGCCGCTGTCGATGCGCACCGCGCCGAGCGCCGGCCCGGCCAGGTCCACCGCGGTGCGGACCGCCCGGGGCACGTCGTAGGTGTCCACCAGCAGGGTCGTGTCGGGGCCGAGCGCGGCGAGCTGGGCGGCGAAGGCGTTCCGCTCGCCGTCGTGCAGCAGGGTGAACGCGTGCGCCGCGGTGCCCGCCGTGGGCAGGCCGTACCGCCGCCCGGCCGCCAGGTTGGAGGTGGTGGCGAACCCGGCGACGTAGGCGGCTCGGGCCGCCGCCACCGCGGCCTCCTCGTGGGTGCGCCGGGAGCCCATCTCGATCAGTGGGCGGTCGCCGGCGGCCGTCGCCATCCGGGACGCGGCGGCGGCGATCGCGCAGTCGTGGTTGAGGATCGACAGCACCAGCGTCTCCAGCACGACCGCCTCGGCGAACGTCCCCTCGACGACGAGGATCGGCGAGCCGGGGAAGAAGCACTCGCCCTCGGCGTAGCCCCAGACGTTCCCGGTGAACCGGTAGCCGGCCGCCCAGGTGGCGGTGGCCTCGTCGAGCACCCCGTGGGAGGTCAGGTACTCCAGCGCCGCCTCGTCGAAGGTGTACGCCGCCAGCGCGTCCAGCAGCCGCCCGGTGCCCGTCACCACGCCGTACCGCCGGCCGGGCGGCAGCCGGCGGGCGAACACCTCGAAGACGGCGCGCCGCTGCGCCACCCCGCTGTGCAGCGCGGCCCGCACCATGGTCAGTTCGTAGTGATCTGTCAGGAGTGCCGTGCTGTAGCCGAGGTCCACGAGTGGAACCCTAGGCTGCGATGTGTGCACGATGGAAAGCAGGTCATCCGACGGGGGGAGGCACGCCAAAGTGAGCCCGACGGGCACTGCGCCGGTGGAGCTCGACCGGCCGAAGTCAGAGGAGGACCACGCGGCCGACCGGCCCTGGCTGGCGATCGTCTGGAACGACCCGATCAACCTGATGTCGTATGTGACGTACGTGTTCCAGACGGTGTTCGGCTATACCAAGTCCAAGGCCGAGAAGCTGATGCTCGACGTCCACCACAAGGGCCGGGCGGTGGTGGCCAGCGGCACCCGTGAGGAAATGGAGCGCGACGTCGAGATCCTGCACTCCTACGGGCTGTGGGCGACCGTGAAACGGGACGACTGATGAGCTGGATCGGACGTGACGAGAAGGGCGTGGCGCTCCTGCTGGTGCGGGACGACGCGGAACTGCTGCGCGCCCTGGTGGAACAGTTGCTGGCCCTGCTCGGCGACCCGCCCGACCCGGGCGACGAACTGGCCGCGCTGGGCATCGCGACGGACGCGAGGCCGCCCGACGACCCGGTGCTCGCCCGGCTGCTCCCGGACGCCTACCAGGGCGACGACGAGGCGGCCGGCGAGTTCCGCCGGTACACCGAGGCGGGGCTGCGGGACGGCAAGCGGGCCGCCGCGCAGACCGTGCTCGACACGCTGCGCCCCGGCGAGCGGGTCGTCCTCGACGAGGGCGAGTCCCACGCGTGGCTGCGCGCGCTCAACGACGTGCGGCTGGCGCTGGGCACCCGGCTGGAAATCACCGAGGAGCGGTACGAGGAGGAGGTCGACTGGGAGGACCCCCGGTACCCGCTGTACGCGGCCTACGACCGGCTGACCGGCATCCAGGACGCCCTCGTCCGGGCCCTGGAGGCCGGATGAGCGGCGCGGGGCCCGCTGGGTAACCTCGGAGCCATGCTGACCATCGAACGTGCCCTCGTCGAGAAGATCGTTGCGCATGCCCGCGCCGACCACCCGGACGAGGCGTGCGGCATCATCGCGGGCGCCGTGGGGTCCGGCCGGCCCACCCGTTTCATCCCGATGATCAACGCGGCGCGTTCGCCGACCTTCTACCAGTTCGACTCCACCGAGCAGTTCCAGGTGTGGCGGGACATGGACGACGACGACGAGGAGCCGGTCGTCCTCTACCACTCGCACACCGCCACCGAGGCGTACCCGTCGCGGACGGACATCGGCATCGCCACCGAGTCGCCGGTCGGGCTGAACGTGCACTACGTCCTGGTCTCCACCCGTGACCCCGACACCGAGGAGTTCCGCTCCTACCGCATCGTGGACGGCGAGGTGACCGAGGAGGAGGTCCGCGTCGTGGAGGCCTACGGCTGAATCGGTAAACTCGGGGTCATGCAGACGATCGAGCCCGTGCCGCCTCGCGCCGTGCCGCCGGTCGTCCAGAGCTTCCTGTTCGGGCATTCGCGCGCCGAAGTCGTCTACGACTGTCGCTGAGCCCCGCCACCGGTTCCGGAATCCGCCGGTGCCCCGCCGCGTTGTTCCGCGGGGGCGCCGGTTACCACCACGACGTTAAGGAGATCACCACGATGGCGATCGAGGTCCGTATCCCGACGATCCTGCGCACCTACACCGACGGCAACAAGGTGGTCGAGGGCAAGGGCGCCACCATCGAGGAACTGTTCGCCGACCTGGACTCCCGCCACCCCGGCCTGCGTGAGCGGCTGGTCGACGAGAAGGGCCTGCGCAAGTTCGTCAACGTCTACCTCAACGACGAGGACGTGCGCTTCCTGGGCGGGCTGGAGACCGAGCTCTCCGACGGCGACACCGTCACCGTGCTTCCCGCAGTGGCCGGCGGCTGAGCCGCATGCGCTTCGAATCGCTGCTGGACTCGGTCGGCGGCACGCCGCTGGTCGGCCTGCCCCGACTGTCGCCGTCGCCCGAAGTGCGGCTGTGGGCCAAGCTGGACGACCGCAACCCGACCGGCTCGGTGAAGGACCGTCCCGCCTTCTGGATGATCGAGAAGGCCGAGAAGGACGGGCTGCTCACCCCGGGGTGCACCATCCTGGAGCCGACCTCCGGCAACACCGGCATCTCGCTGGCGATGGTGGCCAAGCTGCGCGGTTACCAGATGATCTGCGTGATGCCCGAGAACACCTCGGCCGAGCGCCGCCAGCTGCTGGAGATGTGGGGGGCCCGGATCATCTTCTCCCCGGCCGCCGGCGGGTCCAACGAGGCGGTCCGGGTGGCCAAGGGCCTGGCCGCAGAGAACCCCGACTGGGTGATGCTCTACCAGTACGGCAACGAGGCCAACGCCCGGGCGCACTACGAGAGCACCGGCCCCGAACTGCTCGCCGACCTGCCCACGATCACCCACTTCGTGGCCGGGCTGGGCACCACCGGGACGCTGATGGGCGTGGGGCGCTACCTGCGCGAGCAGGTCCCCGAGGTCAAGATCGTCGCGGCCGAGCCGCGGTACGGCGAGCTGGTGTACGGCCTGCGCAACATCGACGAGGGGTTCATCCCCGAGCTGTACGACGAGTCGGTGCTGACCACCCGGTTCTCCGTCGGCTCCCGCGACGCGCTGCGCCGCACCCGGGAGCTGCTGGAGCAGGAGGGCATCTTCGCCGGCATCTCCACCGGCGGCGCCCTGCACGCGGCGCTGGGCATGGCGGCCAAGGCCGTCAAGGCCGGTGAGCGCGCCGACATCGCCTTCATCGTCGCCGACGGCGGCTGGAAGTACCTGTCCACCGGGGCCTACAACGGCACCCTGGAGGAGGCCGAGGCCCGGCTGGAGGGCCAGCTCTGGGCCTGATCAGGCGTCCAGCCACTCCTCGGCCCGGGAGATGACGCGCGCCCGGGCATGGGCGAGATCGAGGCCGAGCAGCATCCGGCCGCGGTAGGTCTCGCCCTCCCGGGCGACGAGCAGGGCCACGTCCACCGTCTCGGGCCGGGTGAGCGAGAGCGGGAGCAGCAACTGGACCCGCTCCAGGTCCGGGTCCCAGCAGGGCACCGCGGCCCGGTGGTCGCGGTGCACCCGGGTCTCCGCCCGGCGCACCGCGCCCTCCAGCACCAGCCCGGCCTGGTAGGGGTTGCTGCGCAGCGGATCGGGCAGCGCGGCGAGGTTGCCGTCGGACTCCAGCAGGCGCGCGGGTACCACCACCAGCTCGTGCCGCCGGTCGTAGACGAGGTCGGCGGGGTGGTCGGTGTACTCGGCGAACCCGGGCGGCTCGGCGAAGTGGTCGGTCAGCCCGCGGTCGCTCTCGGGCAGCCAGGTGTCGAACCGCCACGGCGGCCCCTGGGGGTCGGGGTTGCGCGTGAACAGCCCGTAGATCGTCTCCTGCCGGACGGTGGCCAGCCCGGTGTTGAAGACGGTGCGGGTGCCGTCGGGCGAGGTCGGGACGGCCTGCCGGCGGTGGTGCCGCTCGAAGGTCTGCTCGACGTACTCGCGCAGCGTCCAGGTGTCGTCGTGCCGCGCGGCGGCCGGGCCCGCCCAGTTCTCCGGCTGGGCCAGCCGGGCCAGCTGGTCGAAGCAGTCGGGCTCGGCCGAGGGGTCGTCGATCCGGAGCGGTCCCGGGTCGGCGTGCTCGTAGAGCGCCCGCTGCGGCCGCCGGGGAACGGGTGGTTGTGGCGGAAGCGAGGGGGAGCGGGACTGGTCGCCGAGGAAATGCTGGTGAAACCGGCCCAGGTCGCCGAAACCGCCGTGCTTCGATTCGTGCAGCGTCACAGATCGTCTCCGCAGAGGAATGGGTGGGGCCAGCGTAGTTGGTAGGAGGAGGGCCCCATGACCCCGACATCCGGAAACCGATATGCTGCGTCCTGGAATAGGATTCTAGAATCGGGGTGCGCATGAGCGAGTTCGACGCGGCCACCGCAGTCCACCGGGTGGCCGAGGGCCGTTACCGCGCCGATCTCGACCCCGGATTCGCCTTCGGCGGAGTCATCAACGGCGGCTACCTGATGGCCCTGCTGACCAAGGCCGCCCACGACGCCTCCCCGTTCCCGCACCCCATCTCCACCGCCACCACCTTCCTGCGGGCGGGCCGGGGCGGCCCGGCCGAGATCACGGTCGAGACGCTCCGGGCCGGGCGCAGCGTGGCGACGCTGCGGCTCGCCGTCGTCCAGGAAGGCCGCACCCTGCTCGACGCCACGATGACCACCGGCACCCTCACCGCCGGTGCCGCCGCCGGCTGGGCCGGGGCGGCGCCCGCGATGCCGGCCCTCGACGAATGCTCCACCCCCGCCCGCCGCCCGGGCGGCGACAGCTTCGCCGACCGGGTCGAGCTCCGCTTCGACACGTCCACCCTGGGCTGGCTGGACGGGCGTCCCATCGGCCGCCCCGAGATGCGCGGCTGGTTCCGGCTGCCCGGCCACGAACCGGACGCGGCCGTCCTGGCGCTGGCGGTCGACGCGCTGCCCCCGGTGGTACTGAACCTGGGGGTGAAGGGCTGGGCGCCCACCGTCGAGCTGACCTGGCACATGCGCGGCGTTCCCGCCCCCGGCTGGCTGGCGATGCATGCCGGCGGCCGGCTGTTCAGCGACGGCTGGTTCGACGAGGAAGTCGAGATCTGGGACTCGGCCGGCCGGCTGGTCGCGCAGAGCCGCCAGATCGCCCGGGCCGGTCGCGGCTGACCCCACGCCCCCGGTTCGGAAGGCCCAGGCCCCGGCGCGACGCGCCACCTGTGATGTACGACGCATGACACACTGATTTCGCAGGTTGTCGCCTAGCCTAATGGACCATGTCTGATGCGCCGATCGGGATATTCGACAGCAGCTTCGGGGGCCTGACCGTCGCTCGGGCGATTCTCGACCAGTTGCCGGACGAGCCCATTCTGTACCTCGGTGACTCGGCGCGACAGCCCTACGGACCTCGGCCGATCGCGGAGGTCCGCGCGTTCGCCCTGGAGATGCTCGACGCCCTCGTCGCCGAGGGCGTGAAGATGCTCGTGATCGCCTGCAACAGCGCCAGCGCCGCGATGCTGCGCGACGCCCGCGAACGCTACGACGTCCCCATCGTCGAAGTGATCAAGCCGGCCACCCGCCGGGCGGCGCGCGCCACCACCAACGGGCGCGTCGGCCTGATCGCCACCCACGCGACCGTCACCAGCCGCGCCTACGAGGACGCCTTCGCCGCCGCCCCGCACATCGAGCTCACCGGGGTGGCCTGCCCCCGTTTCGTGGAGTTCGTGGAGAGCGGGGTGACGATGGGCGACGAGCTGCTCGCGGCGGCGCGCGAATACCTGCGGCCGATCTCCACGGCGGGCTGCGACACCCTCATCCTCGGGTGCACCCACTACCCACTACTCACCGGTGTGATCTCTTACGTGGTCGGAGACGGGGTAACACTGGTTTCGAGTGCCGACGAAACCGCCAAGGACGTCTATCGAGTGCTGCACGACCAGGGTCTGGCACGGGCTGTCACGCTGCCCCCGCCCGTTCACCGGTTCCTCGCCACCGGAGACCCTGCCGTTTTCGCCGCCCTCGGTCGCCGCTTCCTCGGCCCGGAGATCGGACAGGTCGAGTCCGCACTCGCCCCCCTGGCCTGACCGAAAGCCGTCCCGAATGACACGAGTGAGGAGTCGAGTGTGAGGGTCACCATCATTGGCTGCTCCGGCAGTTTCCCCGGCCCTGAGAACGCCGCGTCCTGTTACCTGGTCGAAGCCGAGGGGTTCACCCTGATGATCGACCTGGGCAGCGGGGCGCTCGGCGCACTCGCCCGGTATCACGACGTGCACGACATCGACGCCATCTACATCTCCCACCTGCACTACGACCACTGCATCGACCTCTGCGGTTATTGGGTGGCGCGGCGCTTCGGGCCCGAGGGCATGATGCCCAAGATCCCCGTCTACGGACCGGCCGACACCGAGGCGCAACTCGCCCGCGCGTGCAACCTCTCCCCCGGGCCGGGGATCGGGATGCAGGAGTCGTTCGATTTCCAGACGCTGACCCCGGGGTCGTTCGACATCGGGCCCTTCGCGGTGACGACGGCGCGCATGAACCACCCGACCGAGACCTTCGGCCTCCGGATCGAGCAGGGCGGGGCGGCCTTCGCCTACTCGGCCGACACCGGCGAGTCCGACACCCTGGTGCGCCTCGCCGATCAGGCGGACATGTTCCTGTGCGAGGCCTCCTGGTCCGAGCGGTGCCTGACCCCTGACCTCCACCTCACCGGCCGCGAGGCGGGAGAGCACGCCATCCGGGCGGGGGCGGACAAGCTCGTGCTGACCCACCTCATCCCCTGGGAGACGGACGGGCCGCAGCGCACGCTCACGGCCGCCAAGGAAAGCGGCTTCTCCGGCGACATCACGCTCGCCCGCGAAGGGGACCGGTACGTACTGTAGGCGAGCGCATGGCTGAGTGGAAATATACACATTACTGGGTCTGGCTGGACCGGGGGATCTAAGGGACAATCGCAGCTAATGCGTCCGCGGCGGTGGATGCATCTAGTGGCGAGGATCCAGTATGGAAACGCCGGGCAAGGGTCCCGAGACGCCGGAGACCAATTGGCCGGATTTTGTTGAGCTGGAGACCTCCAGGAAGTGCAACAGAAAATGCTTATGGTGCCCTAACGGCGTGGTCGTGGACCGTTCGGAGCAGCGCCATATGCCCTGGCGGCTCTTTGTCAAGATACTGAACGACCTGCGATCCATCGACTTCCGCAGTGAGTTGTCGCTGCACAATTACAACGAACCGCTGGCCAGCGACCGGATCGTGGACGAGTACATCCTGGCGCACGAGACCCTGCCGGCCGCCTCCCTCACGCTGTACACGAACGGCGACTACATGAGCCCCGGCCTCTTCGGCAGGCTGAGTTCGGCCGGGGTGGCGCGCATGCGGATCACCCGGTACCCGCGGCGGGCGGAGGCCGACCCGCGGGAGCAGGTGGCGAGCGTCCGGAACTGGGCCAGAACCGCGCTGGGCGCGGACTTCCCGGTGCATCCGGTCCGGCAGCACAACGGGATGATGGCGGTCGTCCAGCGGTCCTCGGTGCGGGTGGAACTGCTCCTCCCCGATATCGCCGCGCACTTCCTCGACCGCGGCGGAACGGTGCGGTCCCTGTCTGACGGGGACTACGTGCGCACCCACCCGTGCAACGCCACGGTCGCCGCCGCGGCGATCGACTATCAAGGACGGCTCAAGATGTGCTGCAACGTGGTGAGCGACTGGGGCGGGCACAAGAACTACTTCGTTGGCTCGCTCCGGCGGAACAGCTTCAGCGAGCTGTGGAATTCTCCCATGTTAAGTGAGTTGCGCGAACGACACGGTGTCGCGGATTGGAAATTAAGCGCGATTTGTCGGAGCTGTACGCACCGGATGCCTTCTCGCGTGAGTGCAGGGTCACTTCAAGATCGGATGATAGAATCGTCGCGTGACGGAAAGAGAGCCCCCCACAGTGGCTGAAGATCAGACGGCATTGGTGATATTCGTTGACGTCCGAGGGTTCACCAAATGGTCCGAGGCGAATGAGGTTTTCATCAACCTCGACAGCTTTATCGGCGGCTATCTGAAAATCCTGCACAAGCACTTCCCCGCGGAGCGCTACAGCGTGAAACCGCTGGGCGACGGCGCACTCCTGCTTTCGCAACTTCCCCCGAACCAGACACAGCGCGAGGTGACGCAACTGCTCGCCCGCGTGCTCAACACGATCGCCAAGGTCGAGCGGGACTTCCAGCGGCACTGCGCCGAATTCGGCAAGAGCATCGGGCACGACGCCCAGCTGAACCTGGGCTGGGGGATCGTCCGGGGGAAGGTGCTCCGCACCGGCGACGACTGGGCCGGCCACAACCTCAACAAGTGCTCCCGGCTGTGCGGGGAGGCGCGTCCCTTCGGCATCGTGATCGACCGGGACGACTTCCCCCAGTTGCCCCGGGACTCCGGGAAGTTCGTGCGCCAGGTGCGGCGGCTGCGCGGCATCGGCGACGTGGCGGTCTGGGTGACCCCGGAGATCGCGTCGCAGTTCGTGCCGCGGGAACGGCTGCGCGAGACCCCCGAGGTGCACATCGCCGGCATGTGCTTCGCCGAGGACTCCGAACGCAGGCTCCGGCTGCTGCTGGCGCGCAGGTCCGCCGACCGCCAACTCTTCCCCGGCAAGATCGAGGGGTGCGGTGGGCAACTGCGCCACTCCGAGACGTTCGGTGAGGGCGTGCAACGCCACTTCCAGTTCGAACTGGGCATGGACGTCGAGGTCCTGACGGACCTGCACTGCTTCTACGAGATCAGGGAGCCCGACGCCCCGGTGATCCCGGGAATCCGGTTCCTGTGCCGCCCGGTCGGTGACAACAAGCCGGACTCCACCAACCACTCGCAGATCTGGTGGGCCTCCGAGGACGAGTTCCGGAACATCCCCGCACAGGAGTTCGTGGGCGAGCTGAAACGCGAGATCATCGACCTGCTGCAGCAGTACCGGGCCCGCTGATGGGCGGGTTCGCCGCGGTGTTCCTGATGGGGCCGCCCGGGGCCGGCAAGACAACGATGGCGACGCTGTTCGCCGAGCGCACCGGTGCCCGCCCCGTGCGTAGCGGCGAGATGCTGCGGCGGGTCGCCGCGGAGTCGCCCGACGCGGCGCTGCGCCGGACCCTCATGGAGTACCTGCCGACGAGCGCACCCGTCCCGCCCGAGGTCTACCTGCGCGCGGTGCGGGACGCGTTCCGGGAGGCCGAGCCCGGGCCGCTGGTGTTCGACGGGTACCCCAAGAGCGTCCGGCAGTGCGACTCCGTGCCGGAACTGCTCGCCGCCGGCGGGCTGGCGGATCCAGCGATCACCGGGTTCCTCTTCGAGGTCACCGCCGAGACGATCGAGCGGCGCACCCGCGCCCGGGAGACCTGCGCCAACTGCGGGAACGAGACGTCACTGGACGGCGCCTGCTGCGCGTCCCCCGCCATCGTGCGGCGGCCCGACGACGCACCCGACCGGCTGCGCGACCGCTATGCCGAGTACCGGAGCTCGATCGAGGCGATCGGCGCGGAGTTCGCGGCGAGGTGGCCGTTGCACCGCCTCGACGTGGAACGCCCGCCCGAGACGATCGTCGCCGAGATCATTCGGTTGTCGGGGGTCCGAGCCGCTGCACCGGACGGCCGGCGAGATGACTCTCGATCAGCTTGATGTCGTCGAGGTCCTTGGCCCGGCGCATCCCGGTCTTCCAGGCCAGCAGGCGAGCCATGCTGATGAACTGGAACCCGGCCACGACCAGGCGATCGGTCCGCAGCTCCGCAAGCCCGGCCTCGCCGGTCGGCGTGGACCAGCTCGTGCTCACCTCGAACCGGCCACGGGACAGGACTTGCTTGCCACCGGCCCGCTCCTCGACCTGCCACGGGGGTGTCTCCAGCAGGCCGAGGACCGACTGGGCGACGATCACGTCGATGTCGCCGGCCGGGCGGATCCCCAGCACCTCCAGCAGCCCGCTGCCCACGACGATGAAGCTGTCGGCGGGGAGTTCGAGACCGCGCAGTTCTTCCACTAATCCCACGGGGACAATCTAACATCGCCCGTCCGGCGGCCAGCGGGGATCGTTCGGTATCGGCTCAGCGGGTGAGCATGGTGAGCACCTGCTGGAAGACCTTTTTGAGTTCGTCCCCCGAAAGGTACTGGAAGGGATATTCCTCGGTGCTCGGCCGTTCTCGTTCCCTGATGACGTAGGGAGTGCGTTCGGCACTTCCGTCCGCGACGATCAAAGTCACCGCGCCGGCGGCACCGATCCGGGAGGTGTGAAAGTCGGTTCCGTCGATGCCGTAGTGCTCGTCGCGTTCCATATGCCGGGTGGCCCGCTGCCACCAGGAGGCGCACGTGCCCGTTCTGGTGCGATGTGAACGGTTGTTTGAATAGCTGACCGCATAGAGGTCGCCGGGGCCGGAATCGCCCAGCTCGACCTCATAGGTGGTGCTGGAGATATATCCGGCCAGCAGGTGGCTGTGGAACCCCCAGATATGCGAATGGATGTCGTCAGCCTCGTCGGTGTCCTCCACCCTTTCGGGTTCCCACAGATGAAGCCTGACGGACCGCCCGTCATGTTCGCCCAACTGCAACTGGTAGAAGCCGAGCACGTGGCCGACCGCCATGGATTCGTCGAATACGGTTTCCAGAGCGGGGCGGTCGCGGAGTACGCCGCGCATTTCCGCGGCCGGATCTCCGCTCGCCGCGGCCTGAACCAGATCACACCGTATGCGGGCCAGGTCGTCCATGGAACCGTCCAGTTCACCGGGGCCGGGCATAAGGCGGCCCATGAATTGCGGGCTTATCGCCATAATCGCACGGGAACCCCCGGTGGAGAAGGGGCCGATCGCGTCGTTCGGCGGTGTCCCCGCCGGTTGGCTAGGGTGAGGGCATGTCCCGCCCCGACGGCCGCACGGCCGACCAGCTCAGAGACGTCCGAATCCAGCGCGGCTGGCTCGACCACGCCGAGGGCTCCGTGCTCGTCGAGTTCGGCGGCACCCGGGTGCTGTGCGCGGCGTCCGTCCAGGACTCGGTGCCCCGATGGCGGCGCGAGAGCGGGCTCGGCTGGCTGACCGCCGAGTACGCGATGCTGCCCCGGGCCACCAACACCCGCAACGACCGCGAGTCCGTCAAGGGGCGGCTCGGCGGGCGCACCCAGGAGATCTCGCGGCTGATCGGCCGGTCCATCCGGGCGTGCGTCGACTTCAAGGCGCTCGGCGAGAACACCGTGACGCTCGACTGCGACGTCCTCCAGGCCGACGGCGGCACCCGCACGGCGGCGATCACCGGCGCCTACGTGGCGCTGGCCGACGCCGTGCGCTGGATGCGGGAGCGCCGGCTGACCAAGGGCGACCCGCTGATCGGCTCGGTGGCCGCGGTGAGCGTCGGCGTGATCGGCGGCGAACCCCGGCTCGACCTCTGCTACGCCGAGGACGTGAAGGCCGAGACCGACATGAACGTGGTCTGCACCGGCGACGGCCGGTTCGTCGAGGTGCAGGGCACCGCCGAGGGCCAGCCGTTCGACCGGTCCGAACTGGACGCGCTGCTCGACCTGGCGCTCGGCGGCTGCGCCGAGCTGACCCGGCTCCAGCGGGAGGCCCTGGGCGCATGAAGGTCGTGCTGGCCACCCGCAACCCCGGGAAGATCGCCGAACTGCGGCGCATCCTCGACGGCGTCGAGGTCGTCGGGCTGGAGTCCTACCCCGACGCCCCCGACGTGCCCGAGACCGCACCGACCTTCACCGGCAACGCGCTGCTCAAGGCGCACGCCATCGCCGCGCACACCGGGCTGCCCGCGGTGGCCGACGACTCCGGCCTCTGCGTGGACGCCCTGAACGGGATGCCCGGGGTGCTGTCGGCCCGCTGGTCGGGCCGCTTCGGCACCAGTGCTGGTGACGGTGCTGGTGACAAGGACACGGCCAACCTGGAGCTGCTGCTCGACCAGCTCGCCGACGTCGAACCCGCCCGCCGCGGGGCCCACTTCGCCTGCGCCGCGGCGGTGGCCCTGCCGGACGGCACCGAGTGCGTCGCCGAGGGCCGGATGACCGGCCGGGTGATCGACGCCCCGCGCGGCGACGGCGGCTTCGGCTACGACCCCATCTTCGTCCCTGACGACGGCGATGGCCGCACCACGGCGGAACTCCCCGCGGCGGAGAAGGACGCCATCAGCCACCGTGGCCACGCCTTCCGCGCCCTCGCCCCCCTCCTCGCCGACCTCCTGGAAACCCACGGCTGACCCCTCGACCATTCGGCTGGAGCGGCCGGACTGGCCGGAAACGCGAAATGGACGGCTGAAAAGCCGTCCATTCGTCGTGGGGCCGGTGGGAGTCGAACCCACACTGTCATGATCCTAAGTCATGCGTCTCCTGCCGTTGGACTACGGCCCCGCCGGTCGTGCCGGCCGTTCCTCAGACGCCGAGGTCCTTGCGGAGGCGGGCGACGTGGCCCGTGGCCTTCACGTTGTAGTAGGCCTTCTCGACCAGCCCTTCGGCGTCGATGACGAAGGTGGAGCGGATGACGCCGACCGTGGTCTTCCCGTACAGCTTCTTCTCGCCGTACGCGCCGTAGGCCTGCAGGGCGGTCTTCTCCGGGTCGGACAGCAGCGGGAAGGTGAGCCCGTCACGGTCGCGGAACTTCGCCAGCTTGGCCGGAGCGTCCGGGGAGATGCCGATCACGGTGACGTTCTCGGACTCCAGCTCGGGCAGACTGTCGCGGAAATCGACCGATTCCTTGGTGCACCCGGGGGTCATGGCCGCAGGATAGAAGTAGAGGATGACGCGCCGGCCGCGCAGCGAGGCCAGGGACACCGGCTTGCCGTCGGCGTCGGGAAGCTCGAACTCGGGGGCGACATCGCCTGGCTGCAGCCGTTCGGACACCGGTTCTCCGTTCCGGGTAGGTGGTCGGTCTCCCACCGTACCGGCGTCACGGCCGTCGCGGGGACGGGTGGGGGCGGCGTTCCCGGGAAACACCTGACAGACTGACCGATCATGCGTCTTTTGATGCTCGGACGATAAGGACAACGGCAATGGCTGACGACCCGGAGGCGCTGGAGCGGGAGATCGAGCGGACCCGAGAGGAACTGGCGCTCGCCATCGACGAGCTCGCCGACCGGCTCAACCCCAAGAACGCCGCCCGGCGCGGCGTCGACCGCGTCAAGACGGAGGCCGGTCAGTTCACCTCGGCCGTCGGGGAACTGGTCCGCCTCGGCCGGCCCGCCGGGGAGGACGAGCCCGCCGCCGGCCCCGACCGCAAGGTCGTCGTGGCGGTCGGTGTGGGGGTGGCCGTCACCGTCACCGCCCTGCTGCTGTGGCGCCGCTCCCACCGCTGAGCCGCCGGAACGAGCGGAGCGGGGCCGCGCGGGACGATCAGCCGCGTAGCGAGGTGCGGCACCGCCGGGCCGCGTAGCGGACGAAGCGAGACGTGACGGCAGGCCGCCGGCTCGCCTTCTGGAGCGCCGGATCCCGGACGGGGTCCGGCGCTCCGGCGTCGGGGAACGCGGTCGCCGTCCGGAACGGATGGCCCAACCCGGCCATTATTGAACCGGTCGCGGCCGGGCGCGTCTCAAGGAGAGGAGCCCGAGCGAGCCGGAGGTGGACGATGGGCGCCGAGCGCACCGGAGCGGCGGCGGGCGGTCGATGGCCGTGACTTTGGTTCCCTCGGGGCACGGCCTCTCCCACCCGGTCCAGGCCCACTACGGTGAGCCCGGGCGGCGGGTCACGCTCCGCTGGCCGGAGCCCGGGCGGGGCCGGTTCCGGGGCCTCCTCCTCGCCGCGTGTGGCCTGCCGGTGCTGGGCGCGGCCGCCTTCGCGACGGTGGAACTGGCGGACGGTCCCCTCACCGGCGGCGAGGTCGCCATGGACGACCCGGTGTACGGGCTGCTCCTGCTGACCGCCTTCCTGCTGCTGTGGCTGCCGGCGGCGTGCGTCCTCCTGCTCTGGCGGGTGGTCCGGTGGTGGCTCGACCGGGCGAACGCCTTCTGGCTGGAGGGAGCGGTCGTCTACCGCAGGGAGTTCCACGAGAAGTACGGGGACAGCGATCGCCGCTTCCGTTACATCGCGCTCGACGACGGGCACTCCGACATCGCCCTGGTCCACGAGGTTGACCCGGTCGGGTACCACCAGGCCCAGTTGGGGGCGGTGGTCCGGATCAGGGTGGTGGCGTCCGGCCGGCGGGCGTTCCGCGTGAAAGTTCTGCATCAGGATCCCGAGTGACCGACGTGGCGGAGCGTCCCGGATGTCGGACCCCGGTGCGAGCATGGTGGACGAGCCGGAACATCGAGGAGAGACGCATGATGGACGGCCGACCCCAGGAAATCGAAGAGTGGCTGGAGCGGTGGAGCCCCGAGCAGCGTGCCCGGGTGGAGGCCCTGGCCGCCCGGGTGCACGCCGCCGGCGGGGAGGTGACCGAGGCGATCAAGTGGGGGCGGCTCACCTTCACCGTGCGCGACGACTGGCACCACTGGCTGTGCGCGGTCGCCGTCACGGACCGGGTGGTGAACCTGGTCTTCCACAAGGGGGTGCTGCTCGACGACCCCGCCGACCTGCTGCGTGGTGCGGGCCGCTACCTGCGCCACGTCCCCTACACCGAGGCCGCCGCGCATCCGGAGGCGGTCGAGGCCCTCGTCCGCCGGGCCGTCGCCCGCCAGACCGACATGCTGCCCGACTGAACTCCGCTCAGCTTGCGAACTGGGGCAGGTGGGCGCGGTGGGCGGCCAGGCCCTCGTCGAGGATCTTCTCGGCGGTGTGCTTGCTGCGGACGAAGGGGTGCGCCATCAGGGCCTGCAGCGCAGTCCACCGGTCGCCGGTGACCGCGGCGTCCGCGGCCAGCCGCTCGTACTCGTGGACGGCCTGGGTGAGGCCGCGCACGACCCGGGGGAGCGGGCCCATCACCAGCGGGATGGGGCCCGCGGCGCCCACCAGCGCGGGGACCTCGACCACGGCGTCCGGCTCCAAGGACGAGATCGCGCCCCGGTTGGGGGTGTTGACGATGACGCGGCGGTTCTCGTCCCGGTGCAGGGCGCAGATCACGTCGACCGCGAACTCGCCGTGCTCGCCGCCGCCCCGCTCCCGGCTGGGGTCGGGGTCGGCCCGCCGGGCCTCGGCGGCCACACCCGCGTAGTAGCCGGGCAGCGTGGCCATGATGTCCTGCGCCCGGGTGGTGCCCTTGGCCCGCAGCTCCGCCACGACCTCGTCGTGGAAGAAGTAGTACTTGGCGTACGAGTTGGGCAGCAGGCCCAGCGCCTTGGCCAGTTCGGCCATCAGGACGGGGTCGCGCCAGGGGGTCGCCCCGCCCGCGGGGATCTCCAGGTCGGCCAGCAGCGCCGGCAGGTCCAGCTCGCGCCCGTGCAGCCGCAGCCGCTCGGCCCAGGTGACGTGGTTGAGGCCGATCCAGTCGGCCTCCAGCCCGGCGGCGGGCAGGCCGAGCAACTCGGCCCACATCTCGGTGTCGCCCACGTGCTGGTCGCACAGGCCGATGATCCGGGCGCCGCCGCCGTGCCGGACCACGGCGTCGGTCACGATGCTGGTGGGGTTGGTGTAGTTGACGATCCACGCCTCGGGGTCGGCCGCACGGGCGATCTCCAGCAGCACCGGCACCGACCGGCAGGCCATCAGGAACCCGCCCGGCCCGGCCGTCTCCTGCCCCACCACCCCGTGCCGCAGCGGGATCGACTCGTCCAGGTGCCGGGCGTGCATGCCGCCCGGCCGGAAGGTGGTGAACACGTATCCGGCGCCGTCGAGCGCGGGCTTGAGCTCGGTGTGCGCCACCACCGTGAGGTCGGCGCCCCGGGCGGCGAACATGGCGGTCGCCAGCCGGGTCATCAGCGCCAGGTGGTCGGCGTCGATGTCGTACAGCGCCAGTTCGGCCCCGGCCAGGTCGCCGGCCCGGTGCAGCAGCCCGCGGATCACCCCGGGCATGTAGCCGCTGCCCGCCCCGATGACGGCGATCTTCGGTGTGCTCATGGTCGGTTCTCTCCGGGTCGTTCAGGTGAGGGTCTCGCGCAGCGTCGGCTGGGCGCGGGCGACGGAGTCGGCGCCGCGCTCCAGCTCGGTCTCCGGGATGTAGGGCACCACGAAGTCGTACTCGGCCAGCACCTCGACGGGCACCTCGCCGCCCTCGCCGAACGCCGCGATCTCGCCCCAGCAGGGGGCGCCCAGCGAGCCGCTGTAGTGGCGCACCGACAGCCCGGCGCACAGGTTGGCGAAGCGCAGCCGCCGGTCCAGCGGCCAGCCGGCCAGCGTGCCGAAGACGAACCCCGCGGCGAACACGTCGCCCGCCCCGGTGGGGTCCAGTGCCTGGACCGGCAGCGCCGGTGCGGCGGCCCGCTCGCCGGTGGCCGAGTCGAGCGCGATCGCGCCGGCCGCGCCCAGCTTGACCGCCACCACCGGTAGCCGTTCGGCCAGCGCGTCGAGCGCCCGTTCGGGCGAGTCGGTGCGGGTGTAGGCCATCGCCTCGACCGCGTTGGGCAGGAACACGTCGACGTGTTCCAGCCGGTCGAGCACGGAGGCGCACCAGGTCTCGGTGTGGTCCCAGCCCAGGTCGGCGAAGACCAGCGAGCCGGCCGCGCGCATCCGTGCCGCCCAGTCGGGGACGGGGTGGGCGAGGTCGACGAA
Organism: Actinomadura craniellae; assembly: GCF_003289645.1. GTDB lineage: Bacteria > Actinomycetota > Actinomycetes > Streptosporangiales > Streptosporangiaceae > Actinomadura_D > Actinomadura_D craniellae. The sequence goes on from NZ_QLYX01000003.1 coordinate 372,275, forward strand.
GCAGACGGCGGCCCGGGGCGGGGCGGTGACCAGTTCCTCGGGCGGGGTGGCGGGCGGCCGGCTGTAGGTGACCATGCTGCGGTCGGCGGCGTAGCCCAGTGAGACGGTGACGGGTGTCGGCCAGCCGGGCATCCGCCGCGCCCAGCGCAGGTCCACGCCCTCCTGCTCGGCCAGGGTGCGCCACAGGTAGGAGCCGAACATGTCGTCGCCGAAGGCGGCGGCCAGCCCCACGTGCAGGCCGAGCCGGCTCATCGCCACCGCGATGTTGGCGATGCCGCCGGGGGCCGACCCCAGCCCGTCGGTGACCAGTTCGGTGCCGGGCGGTGGCAGGCCGGGCAGGCCGGTGAAGATCATGTCCATGAAGACCCGGCCGGACAGGAAGACGTCGAGTTCCGTGTCCAGATCGGGCAGTCGGTCGGCGACCAGCTCGCGCTCGGCGCAGGGGTCGTTCAGCTGTGGCTCCGGGACGGTTCCCGGAGGCGGCCGATAACTCATCGTGCCTCCCCGATGCGGCTCAGCGCCGCAGACACTACCGGCGGGTCATGACAGTGTGCGCCTTCAGCCCAGCTCGGGTGCGGTGGCGGTGAAGCGCGCCTCCACGGAGACCCGCACGGTCTGCGTCGCGGGCGCCAGGTCGATGGCTTCGGGCTCGCCCTGGCCCACTCCGCCGACGGCGAAGGCCGCCATCGGCACCGCGCCGTCCATGTCGACCGTGCCCCGGCTGCCCAGCCCCTCGTCGGAGAGCTCGACCAGCCCGGTGATCCGGCAGCCCAGCGCCGCCGCGTAGCCGCGTGCCCGCTCGACCGCCCGCTCGGCGGCTTGCCCGGCGGCCTGCCGGTAGACCTCGCTGTCCGGCCGCAGCTCCCAGAACGGGCCGTGGACCTCGGTGCGTTCCAGGTCGCCGAGCCGGGCGACCAACTCGCCCAGCGCGGTGAAGTCGGTGACCACGACCTTGATCAGGACGGTGCCCTGGTAGTGCCTGATCTCACCCTCGCGCCGTCCGTAACGCAGCACCGGAGTGATCGACAGGCCGCCGGTCTCCACCCGTTCGACCGCCTCGCCGTAGGACTCGATCAGGTCGAGACAGCGCCGGTTGTGTTCGGTCAGCCGGTCCAGCGCGGCCCGCCGGTCGTCGTCCTTGGACTGGACGTACACCGCCAGCCGAGCGATCTCCGGCTCGACTTCGATGACGGCTTCACCCCGCACACTGATGATCGGAACATCGCTCATGCGGCCCAACCTACCTACCGGAGGTCAGAGGAAGGCGTGTCCTTCGCCCCGGTAGGTGGGGACGGTCCCGGTCACCTGGTCGCCCTCGATCAGGTGCAGGGCGTCGAACCGTTCGCACAGCTCACCGGCCTTGGTGTGCCGGAACCACACCCGGTCGCCCAGGCCCAGCAGGTCGGCGGCGTCGCCGAGCAGGGGCGTCTGTACCTCACCGGCGCCCTCCTCACCGTCGTAGGAGAGCCCGGCGGGCAGGTACGGCCGGGGTAGCCGCATGGTGTCGCCCGGGCCGGACGCCAGGTAGCCGCCGCCCAGGCAGGTGACCACCTTGGGGCCGGGCCGCCGGACCACCGGCAGCGCGAACAGCGCGGCGGGCCGGCCGGTGAAGTTGGAGTAGTGGTCGAACAGGTGCGGCTGGTACAGCCCGGATCCGGCGGCGACCTCGGTGACGGCGCGCTCGGCGGCGGTCTTCTCCACGCTGCCGGTGCCGCCGCCGTTGACGAACTCCAGTTCGGCGATCCGGCGTACCGCGCGCACGATGGCGGCCCGGCGCCGGGCCAGTTCCAGCCGGGAGCGGGCTTGCATGGCGCGGATCGCCCGGGCCCGCCCGGGCCGGCCGGGGGGCCGGTCGCCGACCCCGGCGATCTGCGACTCGTAGGCCATCAGGCCGACCAGGCGCAGGCCCGGCCGCTTGGCGATCTGCTCGGCCAGCGCGGCGACCTGTTCGGGGGTGTGCAGCGGGGAGCGGCGGGCGCCGATCCGGACCCGGCCACCGAGCGGCCGGTAGCCGGCGTCGATGTCGATGCAGACCCGGATCTCCCGGCCGCCCGCGCACTCCTCGATCAGGTCGAGGTGGTCGGCTGAGTCGACCATCAGCGTCACGGTGGCGGCCGCGTGCTCGTCGGCGGCGAGCGCGGCGAGGGCCGCCCGGTCGGCGGTCGGGTACGCGACGAGGATGTCGTCGCTCAGCCGGTGCCCGGCCAGCCAGAGCGCCTCGGGCAGGGTGAAGGCCATGATCCCGGCGAAGCCGTCGAGGGCCAGGACCCGTTCGAGCAGCGGGCGGCAGCGCACCGACTTGCTCGCCACCCGGATCGGCTTGCCGCCCGCCCGGCGGGTCAGGTCGGCGGCGTTGGCGTGGAAGGCGTCCATGTCGACGGCGGCGAAGGGCGCGTCGAGCCCGGCGGTGGCGAGGTCGTAGCGCGCCCGGAGGTCCATGCTGCTCAGCGTGTCACACCATCCGGAAAAAGATGAATAGTGCTCACATATTTTGCTCAGCTCCGCGGATGAGCGGCGAAGAAGTCCCACAGCCGTTCCGTGGCGGTGCCCGGCCAGCGATGCCCGCCGCCCGCCACCCGGCACAGTTCCACCTCGGCCCCGCCACGGCCCCGGCCGGTGGTCCGGCAGAGCGTGGACGACCGGTTCAGGGTGGTCCGCCGCAGCGCCGGCAGCCCGTTGGCCCGCCGCCAGAAATCGATCGAGTACTGCACCGGAGGGAACGGCCGCTCGTCGTTGATGTCCCGCCGCCCGCCGCCGTCGTAGGGCACGCTGCGGTCGGCCGTGCCGTGGTAGACCAGCACCGGCACCGGGCGGGACGGCTCGCAGCGCTTCATCACCAGGGCCGCCGAGACCACCCCGATCGCGGCGAACCGGCCCGGCCCCTCGCAGGCCAGCCGGTACGCCATGCCCGCACCGTTGGAGAAGCCGGTGGCGTAGATCCGGTCGGGGTCGGCGAAGCCCGCGTCGACCAGCGTGTCGGCCAGCTTGGTGAGGAAGCCGACGTCATCGACGTTCCCCACCTTGGCCGGACCGCAGCAGTCGCCCGCGTTCCACGACAGCATGAAGCCGTCGGGGTAGGCGACGAGGAACCCGTGCTCGTCGGCCGGCCCGTCGAAGCCCGTCAGCCTGCGCATCCGGTCCATGGTGCTCGCGCCGCCGTGCATCGCCAGCACCAGCGGCAGCGGCCGGGCGGGCCGGCCGTTCCGGAACCGCCCCCGGGCCAGCCTGGGCGGCACGTGCAGCAGGTACTCGCGATGGCCGGGGCCCTTGACGTCCAGCTTCAGCCGGTGCGTGCCCGCCGCGGTCGGCAGCCCCCGCACGGCGGTCGGCCGGCCGTCCTCGCCCGGCTGCTCGCCGTCCACGGGTTCGCATCCGGCCAGGGCGAGCAGCACGGCCAGGAACGGGGGGAGGGTCCTTCTCGACAAGGGGAGGATCCTTCTCATGGGCACCGATCTAACCGGCCCACGCCCCGGTAAACGGGAGCGCCCCCGCATCAGGCCGCGCCTAGGCGCTCCTGCTCGAAGAAGTCCCAGATCGTGGCGCTGGCATCGACGCCCTTGCCGGTTCCGCGCGGCCACTGGTGGATACCGTCGATGACCTTGCAGAACCGGACCTCGGTGCGCAGCGGGCCGCGTTCGGTGGCCCGGCACTCCGTCGAGGACCGGTTCAGCACCAGCCGGCTCAGCGGGCCGACCTGGTTGAGCTGCCGCCAGCGGTCGATCACCGACATCGTCGACGGGAACGGCCGCCAGTTGTTCCAGTCCATCATCCCGCCGCCCTCGAACGGCACGGAGCCGTCCTCGGTGCCGTGGAAGGTGATTACCGAGGTGCCTCGGCTGGGGTTGCAGGAGGTGGCCAGCGCGCCGGCGACCACCCCGACGGCGGCCACCCGGTCCGGGCGCTCGCAGGCGTACCGGTAGGCCATGCCGCCGCCGTTGGAGAACCCGGTGAGGTACACGCGGCGGGGATCGGCCAGCCCCAAGCGCACCAGCGAGTCGATCAGCCGGTCGAGGAAGGTCACGTCGTCGATGCCGAGCGCGCGGGCGAACACGCAGCAGCCGCCCGCGTTCCAGGTGCTCAGGATCCCGTCGGGATAGGCGACCAGGAAGCCCTCCCGGTCGGCGACCGCGTCCAGCCCCGTCATGTCGCGCATGATGTGCATGTCGTTCAGCCCGCCGTGCAGGGCGATGACCAGCGGCCGGCGGCCGGCGGTCCGGGGCGGCACCCGCAGCAGGAACTGGCGGTCCCACTCGCCGGGCGTCTTCATCGTGCGCTTGTACGTTCCCGGGCGGACGGCTCCGGCGGCCGCCTCGGGGGTGGGCCCGGCCGGGAGGAGGGCGAGCACGAGTGCGAGCACGGCGGAGCACAGGACGGCGATTCGCATGCTAGTTGATCTATCCTCCGGCCGGTTCGGGTGAGTAGTGAACGCCGTATAGAAGCGGTCACTGACTTCCCTGTGACGGCGACGGCGACGGCGGGGCGGGGAACCCGCGCCGGTGCCGCGCGAAGAAGTCCCACAGCACCGGGGTCAGGTCGACTCCGATGAGGCCCCCGCCGCGGTGCCACTCGTGCCCGCCTCCGGTGATCTTGCAGAACATCACCTCGGCCACATGCCGGGGGCCGGTGGTGCGGCACTGCGTCCACGCCTCGTCCAGCACCGGCGGGCCGAACGGGGGCTGCCGGTTGATCCGGCGCCAGAAGTCGATCGTCTCCTCCACCGGGGCGAACGGGGTGTCGCTGCCCAGGTCCATGTTCCCGCCCCCGCCGTAGGGCACGAGGATGTCCCAGGTGCCGTGGAAGGTGATCACCGGGACCCGGCGCTCGGGCTTGCACGGGGTGCCTAGCGCGCCGGAGACCACCCCCACCGAGGCCACCCGGCCCGGGCGCTCGCAGGCGTACCGGTAGGCCATGCCGCCGCCGTTGGAGAACCCGGTGAGGTGGATTCGGTGCGGGTCGGCCAGCCCGGCCCGCACCAGCGAGTCGATCAGCATGTCGAGGAAGGTCACGTCGTCGATGCCGAGCGCGCGGGCGAACACGCAGCAGCCGCCCGCGTTCCAGGTGCGCAGCACCCCGTTGGGGTAGGCGACCAGGACGCCGTCGCGGTCGGCGAGTTCGTCCAGCCCGGCCAGTTCGCGCAACCCGCTCATGTTGCTGCCCCCGCCGTGCATGGCGATCACCAGGGGCCGGGGCCGGGCCCGGCCCGGCGGGACGTGCAGCAGGTAGTCGCGGACGAGTCCGTCGGGCGTCGTCACCTTGCGGGTGTGCGTGCCCGGCGGCAGGGTCTCGGCGGCGGCGGGTCCGGGAACGAGCAGAGAAGGCAACAGGAAGAACAACAGGGAGAACAGCGACAGGGACAGGACCGAAATGCGCATGCCGAGTGGTCTACCGTCCTGCCGGAGTCGGACAACAGGCACGATCGTTGACAGGTCGGACTTATTTTTGCGTCGTTATGTATGAACACTCCGTTCAGTTCCCCCAGGGCGCGCAACCCGGCAGGCCGACCGGCGTAGAGTTGGCACACCCGCCGTACGCTGGGAGAACCGATCCGTGAACCACATCCTGACCCTGTCGTGCCCCGACCGTCCCGGCATCGTGGCGGCCGTTTCCGGAGCGCTCGCGGCGCGCGGCTGCAACATCCTGGAGAGCCAGCAGTACGGCGACCCGGACACCGGCCGGTTCTTCATGCGGGTGCGGTTCACCATCCCGGACGGCGACCTGGCAGACGTCCTGCGGGCCGACTTTGCCGCACTGGCCCCCGAGTTCGCGCTCGACTGGCGGCTGGACGACGCGTCCGCCCGGGCCCGAGTGCTGATCATGGTCTCCAAGGGCGGGCACTGCCTGAACGACCTGCTCTACCGGCAGCGCTCCGGCCTGCTCGACATCGACGTCGTCGCGGTGGTCTCCAACCACCCGGACCTGCGCCCGCTCACCCAGTCCTACGGCGTCGACTACCACCACCTGCCGATCGGGCCGGGCGGCAAGGCCGCCCAGGAGGCCGAGGTGCTGACCCTGGTCCAGCACTACCAGGCCGACCTGGTGGTGCTCGCCCGCTACATGCAGGTGCTCTCCGACGACCTGTGCGCCAAGCTGCCGGGCCGCATCATCAACATCCACCACTCCTTCCTGCCGAGCTTCAAGGGCGCCCGGCCGTACCACCAGGCGCACGCCCGCGGGGTCAAGCTGATCGGCGCCACCGCGCACTACGTCACCGCCGCGCTCGACGAGGGGCCGATCATCGAGCAGGAGGTCGCCCGGGTCGACCACGCCCACAGCCCGGCCGACCTGATGGCGGTCGGCCGGGACATGGAGTGCCTGGCGCTGGCCCGCGCGGTGCGCTGGCACGCCGAGCACCGGGTGCTGCTCAACGGTGACAAGACCGTGGTGTTCCGCCAGTCCTGACTCGCCTGAGCTGGGATAACACCCAGTGATCGGGTATGTATGCGCTGTCTCGGACGCCGGGGAGTCGGAGGAAGCGTGATGCAGCGCGGTCGGCCGGAAGGCGATCCCGCCGGGGGCGGGCGGACGAGCGTCGTCGACTCGGTCGTGGCGAAGATCGCGAGTCTGGCGGCGCGCGAGGTCGGCGGCGTCCACGGGCTGGGCCCGGGCTCGGCCCGCCTCGGTGCGGGCGGCGAGCGGCTGCCCCGGGTGACGCTGTCCGGCCCGGCCACAGGTCCCGGCGAGCGCCGGGCCGCCATCGACCTCGACCTCGTCGTCGACTACGGGGTCTCGATCCCCGATCTGGCCGCCGCGGTCCGCCGCAACGTGGCCGCCGAGGTCGAGCAGATGTGCGGCCTGGAAGTGGTCGAGGTGAACGTGGTGGTCGACGACGTGTACCTGCCCGACGACACCGCCCTGACGCCGATGAGAGAACCGGGAACGGCCGGGCCGCCGGGGGCGACGCCCGCCGAGGGGAGGGCCGGATGGCCGAGAACACGATCTTTTCGCTGGCCGGGTTGAGCTTCGGCAGCGCGCTGGGCTTCGCGGGCGCGTTCGGGGGGTTCCAGGCGTTCGTCCTCGTGCTGCTGCTCGGCGTGGTCGGCCTGCTGGCCGGCCGGGCCCTGACGGGGGAACTGGACCTGGGCGAACTGCTCGGCACGGTCGTGACCCGCCGGAAGTCGCCGTGACCACGGTGCGCGGCACCACCACGGTCACCGACCGGGCCATCGCCCGGATCGCTGCCCACGCCACCGGCGGGTCCGCCGCCATGGCCACCGTCGAGCGGGGCGGCGTCCTGGCCTGGGTGGCGGTGGCGATGCCGTACCCGGTGCCGATCGGCCCGGCCGCCGACCGGATGCGCCAGGAGATCGCCACCCGGGTCCGGCAGATGACCGGCCTGCCCGTCCATCAGGTGGACATCGAGGTCACCGAGTTGGAGCCGGACCGGTGACCGTCCGGGGGCGGACGCTCGCCGTGCGGGCCGCGCGGCGGACGTTCCCGCCGGCGCGGACCACGCCGGCCGCGCTGGCGGCCACGGCCCTGACCGTCGCCGGGGCGGTCGTCGCCCTCGAAGTGGTCACCGCGCTGGCGGGCCGGCCCTGGTACCTGGTCCGCTACGACCGCCTGGCGGCCTGGGCGGCGGGGACGCGGTGGAACGACCCTGCGGTCATCGCGACGACCGCCGTCGTCTCCCTGCTGGGCCTGGGTTCCCTGCTGCTGGGCGTGCTGCCGGGCCGGCCCCGCCTGCTCCCGCTGCGCGCGGACGGCCGGGACCCGGTGTTCGGGGTGACCCGGGGCGGGCTGTGCCGGACGCTGGCCGCCGCGGCCGAGGACGTCGACGGGGTGGCGCGGGTCCGCCGGGTCAGGCTGCACGGCGACCGGGTGACGATCGACGTGGCCGGCGAGCGGCGTGTCCCCGTCGGCCCCGCCCGCGCCGAGGACGACCTGGGCCGCCGGGTGGAGGACGCCGTCCGGGTCCGGCTCGGCGAACTGGGGGTGCGGCCGATCGAGCCCGTGATCCGGTCCCGCCCGCTGGACGGCTGACCGTGCCCGCCCCGCGGCGTCCCGGCGACCCCCGGCGGGGGCTCACCGTCACCGGCGTGCTGCTGCTGGCGGTGGGGCTGGCCGGGCTGGGCCGGGCGCTGGGCGGCTGGGGCCGGGACCGGGCAGCCGCCCCGCTGCTCACCGACGAGATGCGCCGGTTCGCCGCCGAACACGCCTGGTTCTGGCCGCTGGTCGCCACGCTGGTCGCCGCGGTCGCGCTCACCGGGCTGCGCTGGCTGATCCTCCAGGGCGACGCCGACCGGCCGGCCCGCCTCACGCTCCCCCTGCCGGACGAGGGCGGCGCCACCCGGGTTCTCACCCGGGCCGCGGCCACCGCGCTGGAGTCCGACGTCGCGGCGCTGCCGGGCGTGCGGTGGGCCCGGGTCCGGGTCCGGGGCGACCCGGACCGCCCCCGGCTGCTGATCTCCGTCGGCTATGCCGACCGCGCCGACCTCGCGGAGCTGCGCCGGCACATCGAGCGGGAGGCGCTGCCGCGGCTGCGCACCGCGCTGGAACCGGCGGTGCCGCCCGCCACCGTCCGGGTGCACTTCGTCGACTGACGCGGACCCGGTGGCGGGGCGACCGCCACCGGGTCCCAGCGGTTCACAGCCCCGGGTAGAGCGGGTGCTTGTCGGCCAGCGCGCGCACCCGGGCGGCCAGCGCGGCGCCGTCGTAGGACGGCTGCAACGCCAGCGCGATGATGTCCGCGACCTCGGCGAAGTCGTCGGCCCCGAAGCCCCGGGTGGCCAGCGCGGGGGTGCCGATCCGCAGCCCGGAGGTCACCATCGGCGGGCGCGGGTCGTTGGGCACCGCGTTCCGGTTGACCGTGATGCCGATCTCGTGCAGCCGGTCCTCGGCGTCCCGGCCGGTGATCTCGGAGTCGACCAGGTCGACCAGCACCAGGTGGACGTCCGTGCCGCCGGTCAGCACCTTCACCCCGGCCTTGGCGGAGTCCTCCGCCAGCAGCCGCTCGGCGATCAGCCGGGCACCCTCCAGCGTCCGGACCTGCCGGTCCTTGAACTCCTCGGACGCGGCGACCTTCAGCGCCACCGCCTTGGCCGCGATCACGTGCTCCAGCGGCCCGCCCTGCATGCCGGGGAAGACCGCCGAGTTGATCTTCTTGGCGTACTCCTCGCGGCACAGGATCAGCCCACCGCGCGGACCGCCCAGCGTCTTGTGCGTGGTGGTGGTGACGATGTCGGCGTGCGGCACCGGGGAGGGGTGCAGCCCCGCCGCCACCAGACCGGCGAAGTGCGCCATGTCGACCATCAGCAGCGCGCCCACCGAGTCGGCGATCTCGCGGAACGCCGCGAAGTCGAGCTGCCGCGGGTAGGCCGACCAGCCCGCGATGATCATCTTGGGCCGGTGCTCCGCCGCCAGCGCCGCGACCTCGTCCATGTCGACCAGGCCGTCACCGGGACGCACGTGGTACGGCACCACGTTCAGCGTCTTGCCGGAGTAGTTGAGCCGCATCCCGTGGGTCAGGTGCCCGCCGTGTGCCAGGTCCAGGCCCAGGATCGTGTCGCCGTGCTGGAGCAGCGCGAAGTAGACCGCCGTGTTGGCCTGCGCCCCCGAGTGCGGCTGGACATTGGCGTGCTCGGCGCCGAACAGCGCCTTGGCCCGCTCGATGGCCAGGCTCTCGGTCACGTCGACGTACTCGCAACCGCCGTAGTAGCGCCGGCCGGGGTAACCCTCGGCGTACTTGTTGGTCAGGACCGAGCCCTGCGCCTCCAGCACCGCCACCGGGGCGAAGTTCTCCGACGCGATCATCTCCAGCGTGGACTGCTGCCGGCGCACCTCGGCGTCGACGGCCGCCGCCACCTCGGGATCGACCGCGGCGAGTGAGTCGTACAGTGTCATCGCTCGTGCTCCTTCGGGATCGCTCGGTTCAGGCCGACTCGTCGGTGAGCCGGGTGTAGGCCTCGGCGTCCAGCAGGTCGCCGGGCTCTCCCTCGACCCGGACCTTGAAGATCCAGCCCTCGCCGTACGGGTCGTCGTTGATCACCTTGGGCTGCTCGATCGCGGCGGGGTTGATCGCGGTGATCTCACCGCTCACCGGCGAGAACAGGTCGCTGACCGACTTGGTCGACTCGATCTCGCCACAGGGCTCGCCCGCCTCGACCCGCTCGCCCTCGCCCTTGTTCAACTCCAGGTAGACGATCTCACCCAGGGCGTCCGCGGCATGCGCCGTGATGCCCACGGTGACGACGTCTCCGGCCCCGTCCGCCAGGCCCGCCACCCACTCGTGCTCTTCGCTGTACTGAAGCTGCTCGGGAACGCTCACGTTAACTCCTCTTGTAGAAAGGCAGGGCCACCACGTCGACAGGCTCCTGCCTACCCCGTACGTCCACGGCCAGTTCGCCGGAGTGCCCGGCGTCCAGGTAGGCCATGGCGATGGGCGTGCCCAGTGTCGGCGACGGCGCGCCGCTCGTCACGGCGCCGCACGGCGTGCCGTCGGACGTGACCACCGCGTACCCCTGGCGCGGGGCCCGGCGCCCCCGCGCCACCAGCCCCACGAGGGTACGGCCGGGCGGTGTCCGCGACAGCGCCGTCAACGCCTCCTTGCCCACGAAGTCGCCGGGCTTGCCGAGCTTCACCACCCGGCCCAGACCCGCCTCGTACGGCGTCGTCTCGGTGGTGAGCTCGTTTCCGTACAGCGGCATGCCCGCCTCCAGCCGGAGCGTGTCGCGCGCCGACAGCCCCGCCGGGGTGACCCCCTCGACCCCGGCCAGCGCCCGCCACAGCGGTACCGCGTCCCCGGCCGAGACGAACAGCTCGAACCCGTCCTCGCCGGTGTAGCCGGTCCGGGCGAGCAGCGCGTCGGCGCCCGCCACCACACCGTCCATGATCGCGTAGTACCGCAGGTCGGCGAGCGGCGCGTCGGTGAACCCCGCCAGGATCTCCTGCGCCCGGGGGCCCTGCAGCGCGATCAGCGCGTACTCGGCGGACCGGTCGGTGACGACCGTGTCGAACCCGGCGGCGCGGTCGAGCAACTCGGCCAGCACCGTCGCGGCGTTGGCGGCATTGGCGACGACCATGAACGTCTCATCCGCGAGCCGGTAGACGATCAGGTCGTCGAGCACCCCGCCCGCCGGGTTGCAGATCATCGTGTAACGCGCCCGGCCCACCGCCAGCGCCGAGATCTCGCCGACCAGGGCATGGTCGAGGGCCGCGCCGGCCTGCGGGCCGGACAGGAAGATCTCGCCCATGTGCGAGAGGTCGAACAGCCCCGCGGAGGTGCGCACCGCCCGGTGCTCGACGGTCTCCCCGGCGTACCGCAGGGGCATGGCGTAGCCCGCGAAGTCGACGAGGGTGGCGTCGAGCTCGACGTGCACGTCGTGCAGCGGCGTCTTTTTGGACGCGGACATGGTGCAACTCCTTCTCGCGGGCACGTGAGAGCACACGTGACAGCCCATGTGACAGTAATCGTCCCACTCATCCGCCCGGGACCGGTCGCCGACCGGTCGAGCCCGCGGAACCACCGGGCGACAGGCCCGGATCACGTACCCTGGGACGGATTGCCGGAGATCACGGAGGACCGATGGAATCGCTGATCGTGCTGGGCGGCGCGCTGCTGTTCTTCCTGCTGCTCCTGGTCTCGATCGGCCTGCACGAGCTGGGGCACTTCTCGTTCGCCAAGCTCTTCGGCGTGCGCACCACCCAGTTCATGGTGGGGTTCGGCCCGACCATGTGGTCCCGGCACAAGGGCGAGACCGAGTACGGCATCAAGTGGATCCCGCTCGGCGGCTACATCCGCATGATCGGCATGCTGCCCCCGCAGAAGGGCGACACCCCCGGCCAGGCCCGCACGATGCGGACCGGGCCGTTCCAGGGCCTGATCGACTCGGCCCGCGGCGCCGCCCTGGAGGAAGTGCGGCCCGGCGACGAGAACCGCGTCTTCTACGCCAAGAAGTGGTGGCAGAAGCTCATCATCATGTTCGCCGGCCCCGCGATGAACATCCTCCTGGCGATCCTGTTCTTCGGCATCCTGATCATGGGTATCGGCACCAGCCAGCCACAACCCGTGGTCGGCGCGGTCTACCAGTGCTCCATCCCCGCCGCGGAGGCCGGCCGCGAGTGCCGGCCCGGCGAGCCGCTCACCCCCGCCGCGGCGATGGGCCTGCGGCCCGGCGACCGCTTCATCTCCTACGACGGGCAGCGGATCGAGTCGTACCCGCAGATGCAGCGGCTGATCCGCGACTCCGCGGGCCGCACGGTCGAGATCGTCGTATCCCGGGACGGGCAGCAGATCAGGAAGAGCGTCCCGATCACCTCCAACCAGCTGCAGTCACTGGACGACCCCGACAAGATCGAGACGGTCGGTTTCCTCGGCATCGCCTCGATGCTGGAACGGGAACGGCAGGGCCCCGGGGCCGTCGTCTCGCACATGGGCGACATGACCGTGCACACCGTCACCGCGCTGATCCAGATGCCGCAGAAAATGGTCGGGGTCTGGGATGCCGCCTTCGGCGGTGAGGAACGCGACCCCGAAGGGCCGATCGGAGTGGTCGGCGCCAGCCGGATCGGCGGCGAGGTCCTGGCCTCCGAACACCAGGCGCTCGACAAGCTCTCCTGGTTCATCATGCTGCTCGCCGGGGTGAACTTCGCCGTCGGCATGTTCAACCTGGTCCCCCTGCTGCCCCTCGACGGCGGGCACATCGCCGGCGCCCTGTGGGAGGCCATCAAGCGCGGCGCGGCCCGCGTCCTGCGCAGACCCGACCCCGGGTACGTGGACGTGGCCAAGGCGTTGCCGCTCACCTACGTGGTGGCGGTCGTCCTCATGGTGATGGGCGCCCTGCTCATCTACGCCGACCTGGTCAACCCGATCCACTTCCAGGGATAGTGGGCTGTGTTTGCTTGGCGCTCGTTCCTCGCGCTTGTCCGGTGTTTGCTTGGCTCGCTTCGCTCGCTTGTCGCGGCGCCTTCGGCGCGCCGTCTTCCCTCGTCGTGGTGAAGATCGCTCGTTCCTCACGATCTTCACCACTCCTCAGTCCAGACGACGCGGGCGCCGCTCCCTGACCGCCTCGCTTCGCATCGGCACCTATCTCGTCCGGCTGGTTTGCAGTGGGCTCGGTCCGGGCGGGGGAGGGCAGGGGCGCTGGGGGTGCTGGACGGAAGGGCGTAGGGGCGGAGCGGGTCAAGGGGTGTCGGGGATGTTGTTCATGGTGCCGGTGGTGGGGAAGGCGCGGAGGGTTTTCAGGTAGGGGGCGATGTCGATGCCCTGGGTGGTCAGCCAGGTGTTCGAGCCGTAGGTGTCGGTGTAGCGTTCGCCGCCGTCGCAGATCAGGGTGACGACGCTGCCCCGTTCGCCGCGGGCGAGCATTTCGGCGATCAGTTCCGCGACGCCCCACATGGCGGTGCCGGTTGAGGCGCCGACGCTGCGGCCGGTGACCTCGGTGGTCCAGCGCATGGCCGCGATGGAGGCACCGTCCGGTACCTGGATCATGCGGTCGATCACGGTGGGCAGGAAGGACGGCTCGACCCGCGGGCGGCCGATGCCCTCGATGCGTGAGCCGGGTGCGGTGCGGGTGGGGTCGGCGTCCACCCAGCCGCCGAAGAAGGCCGAGCCTTCGGGGTCGACCACCGCGACCCGGGTCTGGAAGCGGCGGTAGCGCGCGTACCGGCCGATGGTGGCCGAGGTGCCGCCGGTGCCCGCGCCGACCACCACCCAGGTCGGTTCGGGGAAGCGTTCCAGCGCCATCTGCTCGAAGATCGACTCGGCGATGTTGTTGTTGCCGCGCCAGTCGGTGGCGCGCTCGGCGTAGGTGAACTGGTCCATGTAGTGGCCGCCGGTCTCCGCGGCCAGCCGGCGCGACTCGGCGTAGATCTCCGACGGGTTGTCGACCAGGTGGCAGCGCCCGCCCTGGAACTCGATCAGCGCGATCTTCTCGGGGCTGGTGCCCCGGGGGATCACCGCGACGAACGGCAGCCCGAGCAGCCGGGCGAAGTACGCCTCGCTGACCGCGGTGGAGCCGCTGGACGCCTCGATGATCGTGGTGCCGGCGCGGATCCAGCCGTTGGCCAGGCTGTACAGGAAGAGCGAGCGGGCCAGGCGGTGCTTGAGCGAACCGGTCGGGTGCACCGACTCGTCCTTGAGGTACAGGTCGATGCCCCAGCGCTCCGGCAGCGGGAAGACGTGCAGGTGGGTGTCGGCGCTGCGGTTGGCGTCGGCCTCCACCCGGCGGATCGCTTCGGCGACCCATGCCCGGCACGGCGGGTCGGGGTGGTCGGCGGACCGGCTCATGGCCTTCACGATATCTCCGCACGTGCCACGGGACGGCGGGGTAAGAGCTGCGCCCGGGGGGTCGGCTGGGGTTCAATGAACGGTAACGCTTCGCAGTGAAATGATCACCCCTCGGAGGCGATGTTGACGTTGTCGATCGAACCCGTTCTCGCCGCGCTGGCGGCGGTGGCCCTGGTCGTGGTCGTCGCACTGGTGACGCGGGGGCGCGGCACCAGCGACGGCGACCCCGACGGGGCCACCGCCGGGCACGCCGGGTCGATGCTCTCCGCGCTGTTCCTGCTCATCTTCGCGATCGCCGTGATCATTCCGTGGACCACGGCCGACGAGGCCGAGCGCAACACCGGAGTGGAGTCGCAGGGTCTGGTCGAGGCGTACTGGCGGGCCGAAGGGCTGCCCGAGGCCGACCGGGCCGCCGTCCGCAACGAGATCAGGGGGTACATCGACTTCGTGGTCCGGGAGGAGTGGCCGCTGATGGGCCGGGGTGAGCTCAGCCCCGAGGGCTGGCGGCGGCTGGACGCGATCCGCGCCCGGCTGGCCGCGCTCCGGCTGAAGGACGATGACGCCTCGGACGCCCGCGCCGACACCGCGGAGCGGATCCGCGAGGTCTACGCGGCCCGCCGCCAGCGCGCGTCCGACGCCGCGTCCGGGCTGCCGGCCGGGGTGCTGTTCTTCATGGTCCTGACCGGAGTGATCATGATCGTCTTCCCCTTCATGGTGGGTGCCCGGCCCCGCGGCATGACCCTGGCCGCCCTGGGCGTGATGGCCGCCCTGCTGGGCGTCGGCATGTACCTGGTCTTCGACATCGACCAGGCCTTCTCCGGCGGCCTGGGCGTGGGCCCGGAGGCGTTCACCGACGCCCACCAGGAGATCTCACGAGTCCCCTGAGACTGGTCTCGAAGGGCCTGGGCGCTGGTGGTCCCGGTTCCCTCGCGCAGGACCAGGCGGCCCTGGCGGGGCGCGCCTCGCAGGTGACGTGCCGCCGGGGTCTCCGGTACCGCCCCGGCTCACCCGCCAACCCGACCAGAAGCCCACCACCTGGCACAAGTGCCTGCACCGATGATCATTGAGGATAGGTGGTGTTCTGGCCCCACCTATCCTCAACGATCACTTGAGCAAGGAACCGGAGGCGGGTGTTGGTGGTCCCGGTCGGCTCGTGCAGGATCAGGCCGACATGGGCCCTGCGCGTGACGTGCCGCCGGGGTTGCCGGCACCGGCCGAGACGCAACCCGGGTATCGAAGTCGGGCGGGGGCGGCCGCACCGCCTGGAACCCAACAGTGCGGCGTACGCCGTACGGCCGGTGATCAGCGGGTTTTGGCGAAGACCGCGGTCGTCCCGGCCGAGATGACGACCGTGAGCACGATCAGCACCAAGATCTTCTGTAGTGGGCCACGCCGCTTCGCTCCGATCCGGGCGGGCGGGACGCGTTGCTCCCGCTGGCTGGGCACCGCCCGGGGGCGGGGCGCGGGCGCGGGCAGGGGCCGGGGCACCACCGGTGCGGCCGCCACCGGCCGGGGCGCGGCGGGCGCCGGGGCCGGGCGGGCGGGGACCACCGGCACGACCGGCGGGGCGGGCTGCTCCGGCGCGGGCGGGGGTGGCACCGGCAGGGCGGGGGACGGCGGAGAAGGCACGGGTACCGGCGGCTTCGGCGGCGGTGCCGCCGGGCTGCACTGGGCCGGGATGTGCACCGCGGGCGGCAGGATCGCCACCGAGATCGGCGGTACTGGCAGTACCGGCACGTCCACGCAGATCACGGGCGCCGTGACGGTCACGCACGGCACCAGGGAGACCGGTACCGCGACCAGCACCGGCGTCCCGCCGGGCACCGCGGGCCGGGGCACCGGCCGCCGGACGACGCAGGGTGCGAGCGAGAGCCCGGACGGCGACACCGTCACGTACGCGAGCGTCGCCGGCGGCGTTCCGCCACAGGACAGCAGGCCCGGCACGGAACAGTGCGCCGCCACCGAAGCCCCCGGCAGGGAGATCGTCCCGGAGACCGGTGTCGTGGGGCCGGCCGAGACGTCGATCGCCAGGTCGCCCGAGAGTGAGACGGACAGCGGGGCACACCCCACCTGCCCGGGGGCCGCGCAGAGATCCGACGAGGTTCCCCCAGGCGGCAGGAGCGCCGCGGAACCCGGCGGCACCGGCGGGACCGCACCGGACGGCGGTACGGACCCGATCGGCGGGTCGGCACAGACCACGGGAGTGAGGGGAGTGCAGAGCAGGGGCTTCGCGCTCGTTCGGGGCCGCGCAGGCGTGCTCCCGGCGGGCCGCGCGGAACCCCCGGTACGGCGCGAGGTGGCCGCCGGTGCGGGGGGTGGGATGGAGGCGGGCGGCGGATAACCACGGACCTCGCCCGGCGGCACCGGCGCGACCGGCGGTGCCGGGGGCCGTGGCGCGAGCGGCGGTGCCGGAGGCCGTGGCGCGGGCTGAGGCGGGCGGGGGCCCGGCGGCGGGCAGCCGAGAACCGGGACCGGCAGGAGCGCACAGTGCGCGGGTGCCGGTGGGGACAGGGCGACGGCGGGTGCCGCGGTGCCGAGCAGCACCACCGCGGTGGCGGCTGCCCCGGCCGCGAGCCGTATGGTCCGGCGGGCGCCGGTGAACGAGTAGCGCATCGTGACCCTCCGAGCTCCCTCAGTGGTCATCGTTGCACCCGGGGTCGTGTCCTGTACGCCGAAATGACGACTCTCACCGGTAGGTCACTCTCGCGGCACCGTGCCCCGCCGCACCTCCGGAGCGCGATGCGTCTGCCGGCGGGATACGGCCGGGAGTGCGGGGGTGGGGGGCAGGTCCCGTTGAAGACCCCAGGTCGGTCGGCCGCCGGGGTGGACCCGGCGGGAGGTGCTCACCTATGTCATCTTTGTCAGTCGTCGAAGGTCGCCAGGGCGCGGACGGTGTCGATGGTGTCGGCCTCGGCGGCGGTCTTGTCGTCGCGGTAGCGCAGGACCCGGGCGAAGCGCAGGGCCAGGCCGCCGGGGTAGCGGGGGCTGCGCTGCACCCCGTCGAAGGCGATCTCGACGACCTGTTCGGGGCGCAGGTGCACCGTGTAGGAGTCGTCGTGCACGGCCAGTTCGCGGAACCGCTCGGTCTGCCAGGCCAGCAGCTCGTCGGTGAGCCCCTTGAACGTCTTGCCGAGCATGACGAAGCCGCCGGTGGCGGGGTCGCGGGCGCCCAGGTGCAGGTTGGACAGGTAGCCGCGGCGGCGGCCGTTGCCCCGCTCGACGGCGAGCACGACCAGGTCGAGCGTGTGCCGGGGCTTGACCTTGATCCACCCGGCGCCGCGACGGCCCGCCGTGTACGGGGTGTCGAGCGACTTGACCACCACCCCCTCGTGTCCGAGCCGCACCGCCTCGGCGAAGAAGTCGGCCGCTGCGGCCGGCGAGCCGGTGACCGTGCGCGGGATCAGCAGGGGTTCCGGCGCGATCGCGGCCAGCGCCGCCCAGCGTTCGGCGCCGGGCCGGTCGAGCAGGTCGGTGCCGTCCAGGTGCAGGGCGTCGAACAGGAACACCGACAGTTCGGCGGTACCGCCCGCCCGGGTGGCGGTGCGGGCGGCGGTTTCCTGGAACGGGCGGGGACGCCCGTCGGGGCGCAGCGCGATCAGCTCGCCGTCGAGCACGGCGGACCGGGCCGGCAGCGCGCGCAGCGCCGCGACCACCTCGGGCAGCCGGTCGGTGATGTCGTCGAGCGTGCGGGTGAACACGCGGACCCGGTCGCCGGCGATGTGGATCTGCGCTCGGACGCCGTCGAGCTTCCACTCCACCGCGGCGGGCGACACGCGCTCCAGCGCCGCGTCGATCGAGGGCGCGCTCGCCGCGAGCATCGGCTTGACCGGGCGGCCGACCTCCAGCCCGAAGCCGCGTAGCGCCGCCACGCCTCCGTCGAGCGCCGCGGTGGCCACTGGCCCGAGCGCCCCGCGCAGCATCACCGCCCGGCGCACCTCGGCGGCCGGCACCTTGGCCGCGGCGGCCACCGCGTCGGCCATCACTCCGTGCAGCGCCCCCTGCCGCAGTTCGCCGGACAGCAACCGGACCAGGAAGTCCTGCTCGGCCGCGGTGGCCCGGGCCAGCAGGGCGCCGACCGCCTCGCGCCGGGCGGCCACCGACCCCCGCCCGGACAGCGCGCCGATCCGGCCGAACCCGGCGTCGACCTCGGCCACCGTGAGGGAGGCGGTGGCGGCGGGCGGGGGCAGGTCGCGCAGGCTCGCCCAGCCGACCCCGATCTGGCGTTGGGGAAGCTCGCCGGACAGGTACGCCACGACGGTCGCCACGGTGTCGGGCCCGGCCGCGCGCAGGCACCCGGCGAGCAGGTCGATCTTGGCCCGCCGGGCGGACGCGTCGGCCACGGCCCGCGAGGTCAGCGCGATCTCCTCCAGCAGCATTCCCTCATTGTCGCCCCGGGGTCCGACACACCCACCCGATCTTCGTGTGGGTCGCGTCCGCGGAGGCGTGGCGCGGGGGCGGGCGGATTGCCTACCGTCGGGGGGACGGCTGAACCGGGAGCGAGGGGAGCGGGAGTGCGGCGTTCGGCAGAGCCCTTCCAGCGGGTCTACTCGCCGCCTGAGCCACCGGGCAAGGTGCGCCGGTCGGCGATCAGGGTGCTCAAGGCGTTGCTGGTCGTCGCCGCGGTGGCGGGGACGGTCGCCGCGGCGGTGATCTTCCTGTCCGGCGATCGCGACCCGGAGCGCGTGGCCCGGCCGGCGTCCCCGACCGCGGAACGGCCGTCCGGCAGCCCGACCGCCGCCCCGTCGGTGGTGTCCCGAGCGTTCACCCGCCTGCCGCCCGCCTGCTCCGCGCCTGCGGCGGAGACCGTGCGCCGGCTGGTGCCCGGCGCGATGCTGCAGCGCAGCGCGAACAACACGCTGACGACCTGTACGTACTCGGCGAGCGGGCCGGAGTTCCGGTGGTTGCGGGTGGAGGTCCGGTTGCACGCCCCGGCGGACAGCGAGACGCCCACCCGGGATGCGCGCGACTTCTTCGCCGCCCAGTTCGCCCAGGCCCGGCAGGGGGCGGACCCCATCGCCCGCACGGTGAGCCTGCGCGCGGAGCCGGGGCTGGGGGACGAGGCGTACCGCTGGTTCAAGGTCGACAAGGGGCAGCCGACGGCCGTCGGGGTCGTGGCGACGCGATTGCGTAACGCAATTATAACGGTCAGTTACAGCGAGGAGGCAGCGGGTAAGGGCACCCCCGACGCGCGTGAGGAAAGATGTTTGACTGAGGCGACGCGGGTCACCCGAGAAGTGCTTGCAGGCTTCCCTTAAACCATTCTTGACCAAAGTCGGCCGATCGCATGATTTGTCAGGCCGGGAGTCGTAGGGTGAGATTTCCCAATAAGGGGTGGGAGCCGAGCCGGTGCGGGGTTGTGCATCGGAGCGGCGGTGGGGATGAGTGGTGTGGGAGCGACGGCGAAGGGGCCGTCCTTCGTGCGCCCCGAGGAGGAGGCGAAAGACGTGAGCGCACAACCCGGTGGAGTGTCCTGGGTCTAGCCAGGGCCAGGTGAACGACGAGGTTCGGTGGACCGTCGGGCGTGGGGGCGCTCGGCGGTCTTCCTGTATCCGGGGGAAGGTGAAAACGCCTCGCTTCCGTTGTCTCCCCTGGTGGTCGGCCATTAGGGAAAGGCCTCACTCTCGCAGCCAGAGTACTGGTTGGAATTTCAGTGATAATCCGGCTACCAATGGTCATGACTCGCGAAGAACCTCCTGATGTGCCCGATTGGATGGCGATCAAACACGCCCCCTCCTGCCGGTGCACGCCCGGCGGCAGGGGGGTGTCTGAATGGTGACCGAGTAGTGACTGATCGGTGATAAGTGATGGAATGATCGGGAGGTGGCGGCAGAGGAGGCATGGTGGAACCGGTGACCGTCTGGTGGGCGAGCGTGCGCGAGGCCGGCCCCGCGCACCTGGCGTTGCTCGACGAGGTGGAGCGGGCCCGGCGCGAGCGGTACCTGCGTGACGTCGACCGCGACCGGTTCACCCTCGGCGCGGCCGTCACCCGGCTGGCCGCCGGCCGGGAGCGGGGCCTGCCGCCGGACCGAGTCCCGCTGACCCGGACCTGTCCCGACTGCGGTGCCCCGCACGGGCGGCCCGTGATCGCCGGCGGGCCGCACATCTCCGTCTCGCACTCCGGCGACCGGGTCGCGGTGGCCGTCTCGGCGCACGGGCCGGTGGGGGTGGACGTCGAAGCCGCCGGCCGGTCGCTCGCCGAGGTGGCCGCCCAGCTGCTCGGCCCGGACGAACGCGTTCGGGACGCCGCGGACCTGCTGACGTACTGGACCCGCAAGGAGGCGGTGCTCAAGGTCACCGGCGACGGCCTGCGGGTGCCGCTGACCGACGTGCGGGTGAGCGGTCCGGGCGAGCCGCCCCGCCTGCTGGACTGGGCCGGCCGGCCCGGGCTGGCCGGCCGGATCACGCTGTGCGCGCTCGACCCCGGCCCCGGCCACGCGGCCTGCCTGGCCCTGCTCGACCAGCCGGCCGCCGAGGTGGTCGAGCGGCCGGCGGCGGAACTGCTGCGCTGAGCGCCGGGCCGGTCAGGCCCCGGCGACCTCGGTGGCGATCACCGCGTCGACCTCGGCCTTGCGCTCGGCCTCCTCGGCGGCGAACCGCTCGGCGTCCAGCTTGTCGGCGATGTCCTCGTCCTGCTTCATCAGGGCTTCGAGGTCGGCCTTGGACATCTCCAGCACGCCCATGTCGTCGTAGGCGGCCTGGACGCGCTCGCTCCACAGCCCGATGTCCCGCACGCACGGCACGATCCGGCTGAACAGCAGGCTCTGGAACATCCGGACGTAGGGGGAGTTGTCGATGAGCTTCTCGGCCTCGTTCACGTCGATGCCGAAGTTGGTCCAGACCTCCCGGCCGCGGATCCGGTCGCGCATCAGATGGCAGCCCTCGATGACGAACTCCTCGCGCTCGCGGAGCTCGGCGGCCGAGAGCTGCTTGTAGTAGTCGCGCAGCGCCAGCCGGCCGAAGGCCACGTGCCGGGCCTCGTCCTGCATCACGTAGGTCAGGATCTGCTTGGGCAGCGGCTTGGTGGTGACGTCGCGGATGACGCCGAACGCGGCCAGCGCCAGGCCCTCGATGAGCACCTGCATGCCCAGGTAGGGCATGTCCCACCGGGAGTCCCGCAGCGTGTCGTTCAGCAGGTCCTGCAACTTGGTGTTGATCGGGTAGAGCATCCCGATCTTCTCGTGCAGGAACCGGGAGAAGATCTCGACGTGCCGGGCCTCGTCCATGGTCTGGGTGGCCGAGTAGAACTTGGCGTCGACGTCCGGCACCGACTCCACGATCCGGGCGGCGGTCACCATCGCGCCCTGCTCGCCGTGCACGAATTGGGAGAACTGCCAGGACGCCTGGTGCCGGCGCAGCTCACCGCGCTGCTCGGGGGTGAGCATGTCCCAGTACTTGGTGCCGTAGATGGCCAGCGACTGGTCGGGGACGCCCATCACGTCGTGCGGGTCGACCTCCAGGTCCCAGTCGATGCGCTTGGTGCCGTCCCACTGCCGGTCTTTGCCCTTCTGGTAGAGGGCCAGCAGCTTCTCCCGGTTCTCGTCGTACTCCCAGTTGAAGCGGGTGGCCCCGGCCATCGGGACGTCCCAGGTGTCCCGCCCGGCGGGAAAGGTGTAGAGCTCGTGGGTCGACATGGATCACCTCCGTGAGGGTTGACCGTACGTACGCCGTACGTCAACGTACGATGTACGTAACGTGGCACGGGGTAGTACGGGTGTCAATGGCGAGAGGAGCCGACCGATGCCGACCGATCTGCCCCGCCCGGCCCTCACCCGCGCCCGCATCGTGCAGGCGGCGGTGGAACTGATCGAGCGGGAGGGCACCGCCGCCCTGTCGATGCGCCGGGTGGCGGCCTCGCTCGACGTCGCGGTGATGTCGCTGTACAACCACGTGCCGAGCAAGGCGGCGCTGCTGGAGGGCGTGGCCGAGTACGTGGTGGCCGGCATGGACCTGGCCGACGACCCGGCCGAGGACTGGCGGGAGCGGGCCCGGGCGCTGGCCCGCGCGTTCCGCAAGGTGGCCCGCGACTACCCGCGCTGCATGAACGTCGTCCTCACGCACGAGATCGACTCCCCGATCGGGCTGCGCCCCGCCGAGCGGGCCCTGGGGCTGGCCGCCGCGGCCGGCTTCGGCGGCGACACCGCGGTGCGCATCATGCGGGCCCTGCTGGCGTACGCCCTCGGCGCCCAGATGCGCGAGATCGGCGCGGCCAAGATGCTCGACGGGCTGCCCGAGCGGACGTTCGAGTCGGTCGACCCGGCCGAGTTCCCGCATGTGCTGGCGTTCGCCCCCGCGCTGGTCCGGCACGACCCCGAGGCCGACTTCGAGTTCGGCCTCGACCTGCTGCTGGCCGCGGTGGACGGGCTGCCGCGGAGCTAGCCGTGCCCGGGGACGTGCACCTTGAGGCCGTGCCAGCTGAAGTCGCTCATGTACCGGGCGGCCTCTTCGGCGGTGACCTCGGGGTGGTGCGTGCGCCAGATCGCCAGCCGCTCGCAGGCGCCGATGATGATCTCGGCGTAGGCCTCGACCGCGTGCGCCGGGACATCAGGGGCGAAGGCGGCCAGGACGGGCGCGATCAGCCCGCTCTGCTGCCGCCGGGCGGCCTCGATGGCCTCGGAGGTGGCGGACGGCAGCGCCATCGGCTCCTGGATCAGCATCGCGAACGAGCGGCTGCGGGTGTCCATGAACGCGAAGTACGCGGACATCCCGCGGCGCAGGATCTCCTCCGGCTCGGTGACCCCGGACATGGCGGCGGCGGTGGCGTCGTACAGTTCGGTGCGGACCCGGGCGACGCAGGCCAGCAGCAGCCCGTCCTTGGAGCCGAAGTACTCGTACAGCATCGGCTTGGAGACCCCGCACCGCTCGGCGATCTCGTCCATCGAGGCGGCCCGGTAGCCCCGCTCGGCGAAGACCTGCTCGGCGACGTCGAGCATCTGGCGCTCGCGCTCGGGGCGGGACATGCGCCGCCGTCGGGTGGGGGTGGCGCTGCTCACGAGGAAACCCTATCCACTCGATCTCCCTGGACCGACCTACTGATGGTAACTTACTCGGAGTAGGTAACAGTCGGAGGCTAAGGATCTCTCCATGAACGAGCGTCCCGCGATCGTCATCATCGGCTCCGGATTCGCCGGCCTCGGCATGGCGATCCAGCTCAAGAAGGCCGGCTTCCACGACTTCGCCATCCTGGAGAAATGCGCCGAGCTCGGCGGGACCTGGCGGGACAACACCTATCCCGGCTGCGCCTGCGACGTCCCGTCCCACATGTACTCCTACTCCTTCGAGCTGAACCCGCGCTGGTCGCGGATGTTCGCGCCGCAGCAGGAGATCTGGGACTACATGCGCCGCGTCGCCGCCAAGTACGACCTGGAACGGCACATCCGCTACGGCGCCGAGGTCGAGTCGATGGAGTGGGACGACGCCGCCGGCCACTGGGACGTCAGCCTGGCGGGCGGCGACGTGGTCCGCGGGCGGGCGGTGGTCTCGGGCGTGGGCGCGCTGCACATCCCGTCCGTCCCCGACCTGCCCGGGCTGGCGCGCTTCACCGGAAAGACGTTCCACTCCGCCCAGTGGGACCACGACTACGACCTGACCGGCAAGCGGGTCGCGGTGATCGGCACCGGCGCCTCGGCCGTCCAGTTCGTGCCGCAGATCGCCGAGCGGGTCGACCGGCTGCACCTGTTCCAGCGGACGCCGCCGTGGGTCCAGCCCAAGCCCGACTTCTCCTTCTCCCGCCCGTTCCAGGGGGCACTGGAGCGGGTGCCCGGCGCCACCCGGGCGCTGCGCAACACCATCTACTGGGGGCTGGAGACCCGCGCCGTCGGCTTCGCCCTCGACCCCCGGCTCGCCAAGCCGCTGGAGCGGATGGCGCTCCGGCACATCGAGCGGCAGATCCCCGACCCCGAACTGCGCGCCAAGGTGACCCCCGACTACACGTTCGGCTGCAAGCGGGGGCTGCTGTCCAACGACTACTATCCGGCGCTGACCCGGCCCAACGTCGACCTGGTCACCGACGGCATCACCGAGATCCGGGAGCGCTCGGTCGTCACCGCCGACGGCACCGAGCACGAGGTGGACGCGATCATCTTCGGCACCGGCTTCAAGGTCGTCGACGCGCTGGCCGACCTGCGCATCGTCGGCCGCGGCGGGCTGAAGATCCAGGAGCGCTGGCGGGACGGCATCGAGGCGCACCACGGCATCACCCTGCCCGGCTTCCCGAACTTCTTCATGCTGCTCGGCCCCAACACCGGGCTCGGCCACAACTCGGTGGTCTTCATGATCGAGCAGCAGGTGGCCCACGTCATGAGCTGCCTGAAGCTGCTGGCCGAGCACGGTGCCGGGACCATCGAGCCCACCGAGACGGCCCTGCGCCGGTTCAACGACCGGATCCACCGCCGGCTGCGCAAGGCCGTGTGGAACGAGGGCGGCTGCGACAGCTGGTACCTGGACGAGAACGGGGTCAACCGCACCCTGTGGCCGGGCTTCACCTTCGAGTACTGGGCGGGCACCCGCCGGGCCCGCGCCCGGGACTACGTGCTGCGCTGATCCTCGGGCGGCGCGAAGATCGGCCGCATTCCGGCGACCAGCTGCCTGATGACCGGGCGCTGCTCCTCCGGGGTGCGGCCGCACAGCCCGAAGACCTGGTCGAGCCCGTCGTAGTAGGGCGCCAGCGCCAGGTACGGCAGGACCAGCAGGATCACGGCGGCGAGCACGTCGAGGTCGGCGTCCGCCCGGATCCCGCCGCCCTGGTGCCACATCGTCAGCGCCGGCCGGACGACCTGGAGCGTGTGCCGGCCGGCGGTGTCGCGGACGATGCCCCGGACGCCGTTGTCGATCTCCAGGTTGGTGGCCGCGGTGATCGCCCGGTCCAGCGGGTGCTCGGCCATGTACTCGGTCCACAGGAACAGCACGTCGACCAGCCACTCGTCGAAGGGCTGGTCGAGGTCGACCTGGGCCATCCGCCGTTCCATCTCCTCGCGGACCCGGCGGGAGGCCTCGTCGCAGACGTAGGCGAAGAACTCCTGCTTGTCGGTGAAGTACTGGAAGAGCGAGCCCTTGGCGATGCCCGCCTCGCGGGCGATGGTGTTGAGGCTGCCGGTGGAGTAGCCGTTCTCGCCGAACTCGCGCGTCGCCACTTCGAGGACCCGCTCGCGCTTGGCGACGTCGAGCCGGAACCAGGTCGATGTGGGCATGGGCGTCAGCTTCCGTCAGGACACCGTGACTGGAAGGTCAGGTTAGCGGTCCGGGCGGCGGTTCGTCCGGCGAACCCGGGGCCGGCGGGGATCATCCGGCCAGCCTCAGCAGGATGCGGCAGATCTCGTCGATGATCTCGGCGGCCTGGCCCTCGTCCTCGGCGGTGGCGATCTCCCGGCCGGCCTCGCCGATGACGCTGGTCAGCACCAGGCCGAGCACCTCGGCGGAGCGGCCCTCGTCGGCCGAGTCCGGGCCGCGCAGCAGCCGCAGGTTCTGCGCCAGCCACTGCCGCGACCGGCTGCGGCGCATCAGCGAGAACCCCGGTGGCCCCTCGCCTCCCTGGAACAGCCGGGCCACCTCCCGGTGCTCCCAGCAGACCTCCAGGTAGGCGCGGGCGCCCGCGACGAACAGCGCCATCGGGTCCGGCTCGCCGGACTTGCGGGCCGCGGCGACCGCCAGTGCCGCCCGCCGCTCCTGCTCCCGGGTGTGGTCCTCCCACAGGGCCAGGTACAGGCCGGCCTTGCCGCCGTAGTGGTGGTAGAGGCTGCCGACGCTGATGCCGGAGCGCTCCACGATCTCGGCGATGCCCGCGTCCGGGTAGCCCCGGTCGGCGAAGATCTGCTGTGCCGCGGTGAGCAGTGCCTGCCGGGTGGCGTCGGCCCGGGCCCACTGCCGCCCGCCACCGGCCTCGTTCACCTGCCGCGTCGTTCCCATGCCCAATATCGTCGCACCACACCTCGCCGGGACGGTCCGATGCCGCCCGGTGGCGCCACTCCCTAGTACCAGTTGTTGCGCTGCCAGAAGCTCCAGGCCCCGCACGGATCCTTGTAGCGGGCCTTGATGTAGCTCAGTCCCCAGGCGATCTGGGTGGGCGAGCTCGTCCGCCAGTCGGCGCCCGCCGTGGCCATTTTGTTGCCGGGCAGCGCCTGCGGGATGCCGTAGGCGCCGCTGGAGGGGTTCTCGGCCCGTTCGTTCCAGTTGCTCTCGTGCTCCCAGAGCGTCAGCAGGGACGGCCAGCAGCGGCTCCAGCCCTTGTAGGCGTTCATCCGCTTGCCGTACGCCTTGTTCTGCGCGGCGCTGGGGTTGCTCCGGGCGAGCGCGGCGGAGGCCGAGGCGGACGCCCGGATCCTGGCCTGCTTGCGCTCGCGCTCGGCCTTGACGCGGGCGATCTCCTCGGCCTTCTTCTGTTCCTCGTAGGCGCGCTTCTTCGCGGCGGCCACCGCGTCGGCGGCGACCTTGTCCATGTCGCGGTCGGATCGGGTGAGCAACAGCATCAGGTCGTCGGCGGAGGCGTCGGTGGCCGGTGCCTCGCCCCGGCCGAAGCCGACGTTCACCACCACGGCGGACAGCACCGCCATCGCGCCCAGGGTGAACGTGACGTTGCTGGTCAGGACGCGGCGGAGCAAACCGGGCCGGGGATACCGGTCGTCCCGGCGGGCGCGCCGACGATGCGTACCGTTATCGCGCATAGGCGTAGATTGCTCCAACTTCTACCGAGTGCGCTGATTATTCACCAAATACGTACGAGCTGGCGTTGTGGGTTCGACCAGTCCTCGCCAGCGGGTGTCCCACTGGGTAGGAGTGCCCGCTGGTACCGGTTCTGGTGTGCCACTTTGGCCTGTACACATCCCGCTGAGCGGCCTGGTAAGTACTCGCTTTTTAGAACCTGTTCCAATAGAGTGCTCCAGATCACATCAGTGGCGTACGTCACTTGCCTCCAGTACGAAGGAGGGCGGAATGTCCGCTGTGCCAGCCCCCGACGAGAGCCCCCGCTGATGGTGCAGACCCTGTCGAGAACGCCTGACCTGCTGCGGCAGCGGGTCCTGCGCGCGCTCGACGAGGCGGGCATCCTCGCGGTGACCTTCCTGGAGGGGATGCGCCGCAGCTGGGACGTCCGCACCTGGTGGGGCGAGTTCATCGAGCAGTGCTGGTTCATCGCCCGGGTGACGGCCCTGCCGGTGATCCTGATCGCGCTGCCCCTCGGCTCGACGATCTCACTCCAGGTCGGCGACATCTCCCGGCAGATCGGCGCCCAGTCCGCCACCGGCGCGGCCGTGATCACCGCACTGGTCCGGGACGTGGCGCCGCTGGCCGCCGCGCTCCTCATCGCCGGGGCCGCCGGGTCGGCGATCACCGCCGACATGGGAGCCCGGCACATCCGGGACGAGCTGTCGGCCATGGAGGTGATGGGGATCAACCCCGTCCACCGGCTGGTCACCCCCCGGCTCTGGGCGGCCAGCACCGTCGCCGTGCTGCTCTGCTCCCTGATCATCATGTCCGGCGTGGTCGGCGGCTACTACTTCAACGTCGTCCAGCAGGGCGTGAGCCCCGGCGCCTACTTCGACGGCGCCACCTCGCTGCTGCAGTTCTCCGACTTCGCGGTCACCCTGGCCAAGGCGTGGATCTTCGGCTTCATCGCCGCGGCGGTCGCCTGCTACAAGGGGATGAACTGCGCCCTCGGACCGATCGGGGTGGGGCGGGCCGTCAACCAGGCGACGGTGGTCACCTCGATCCTCGTGTTCGCCGCCAACTACGTCATCACGGTGCTGTACTACGTTCTCGTCCCCCCGAGGTTCTGATGGTCGCCACCTCACCCGTGCGGACGCTCGGCCGGGCCGTCCAGACCCGCGCGACCCGGTTGACCGGCGCGGCCGGGATGCCCGTCTTCCTGGGCCGGGTCGTCTACCACCTGGTCTTCGACATCGCGCTGCGCCGCAAGTACGGCAAGACGATCGTGCAGCAGATGAGCGACATCACGATCGGCGTCGGCGCCCTGGTGCTGGGCGGCGGCATGGTGTTCGTGATCTTCGCGATGTCGTTCTTCACCGGGCTCACCGTCGGCATGCAGGGCTACCCCGGCCTGGAACGGATCGGCGTCGAGGCGTTCGCCGGGCTGGTGGCCAGCTTCGCCAACGTCCGCGAGGTCACCCCCATCATCGCCGGGGTGGCGCTGATCGCCCAGGTGGGCTCGTCCTTCACCGCCGAGATCGGCGCGATGCGGATCTCCGAGGAGATCGACGCGCTGGAGGTCATGGGCATCAACTCGCTGGCCTACCTGGTGTGCACCCGGATCACCGCGGCGGTGCTCGCGCTGATCCCGCTCTACCTGCTGTCGCTGTTCGCCAGCTTCTTCGCCACCCGGACGATCACCGTCTACTACTTCGGGCTGTCCCCGGGGATCTACGACTACTACTTCCACCTGTACCTGCCGCCGATCGACGTGTTCTACAGCGTCATCAAGGTGGCGGTGTTCGCGTTCATCATCATCTTCATCCACTGCTACCGGGGCTACTACGCCGCCGGCGGGCCGGTCGGGGTGGGCGTGGCGGCGGGCCGGGCGATCCGGGAGTCCATGGTGGCCATCGTGGTGATGAACCTGATCCTCTCCTACATCTTCTGGGGACACGGCGGCTCGGTGAGGTTGACAGGTTGAGCGACGAGACCCTTTCCCTGAAGTCCCGGCTGATCTACGCGGCGGCGGGGCTGTCGATCCTGGCCGCCGGGGCCGCGGCCACCGTGGCCGGCGTCCGCACCACGCACCCGGGCGCGACCTACTACTCGGCCTCCTTCGGCCGGGCCGGCCAGGGGCTGGACGAGCGCTCGGACGTGAAGATCCGCGGCATCGCGGTCGGCGGCGTCGAATCCGTCCGGCTCGACTCCGCCGGCCGGGCACTGGTCCGGTTCCGGGTGGACGAGGGCGTCCGGGTGCCGTCCACCACGATCGCGCAGATCGAACCCGTCTCGGTGTTCGGGCCCAAGGACCTGGTCCTGGACCTCGGCGCCGGCGAGGGCCGGGGGCCGTACCTGGCGGACGGCGCCAAGGTCACTCAGACCAAGGACCCCGAGGAACTGTCCGACATCGCCTGGCCGGCCTACAACCTGACCAGGGCGATCAACCCCGACGACCTCACCGTCCTGATGCACACCTTCTCGGCGGGGCTGAACGGGCAGGGCCCGGCGCTGCGCCGGACGATCGACAACGGCGCCAAGCTGATCGACCTGACCCACGCCAACCGGGCGGCCATCGGTTCGCTGCTGTCCGACGTGAACCTGCTGACCGGAACGTTCGAGGACCGCGGCGACACCTTCGTGGGCCTGGCCCGCGACCTCAACGAGCTCTCGCCCGCGCTGGCCGGGAAGCCGGACCAGTTCGCCAAGCTGCTCGACGGGACGAGCCGGCTCAGCGCCACCGTGGGCGACCTCCTCGACCGGCACGGGTACCGGATCGGCCAGATCGTCGACGGGGCGGGCCGGACGGTGTCCGTGGTCTACCAGGAGCGGCGGAACATACCGCTGCTGATCGACAGCCTGAACGGGTTCTTCGAGGGGCTCGCCTCGGTGATCCGGATCCCCGGCCCCGAGGGTTCGGTGATCGCCCAGGCGGTCAACTACCTGCCGCTCGACATCTGCCGGATCATCCAGGACGTCTGCGGCCCGATCACCACCGGAACGGGAGGCCGCTGATGGCGGGCAGGCGACGGCGCGGCACCGCGAGCCGCGGCCCCGACCGCGGCGCGCTCTACCGGTTCCTCGCGTTCGCCCTGGTCACCGGGTTCCTGACGGTGGCCATCGGCAACCAGATCCTGGGCGCGAGCCTGGCCGACCGGTACACCCTGACCGCCACCTTCGACGACGTGACCGGGCTGCTCACCGGCGACCAGGTCAAGGTGTCGGGCGCGCCGGTCG
The DNA here is from genome assembly GCF_003289645.1 of Actinomadura craniellae. Lineage (GTDB taxonomy): Bacteria > Actinomycetota > Actinomycetes > Streptosporangiales > Streptosporangiaceae > Actinomadura_D > Actinomadura_D craniellae. The sequence goes on from NZ_QLYX01000003.1 coordinate 402,372, forward strand.
GCAAGGTCACCGAGATCGGGGTCGCGGGCGGCCGGGCCGTGGTCGAGATGGAGGTCGACCGGGCGGTCCGGGTACCGGTCGACTCGACCGCCGCGGTCCGCTGGCGCAACATGGCCGGCCAGCGGATGGTCTACCTGATCCCGGGCCGGGAACAGACGATGCTCGGGGACGGCGCCCGGGTGCGGCACACCCAGTCCGTGGTCGACCTGAGCGAGGTCGTCAACAGCCTCGGGCCGCTGACCCGCAGCCTCGACCCCCAGCAGCTCAACAAGGTGCTCAACGCCTTCGCCCAGTCCCTGGACGGCAACTCGGGCAACGTCAACCTGATGATCGGCAACCTGGAGGGGCTGCTGCAGACCTTCTCCACCCGCAAGACGGCGATCACCCAGATGACCAGGGACTTCAAGACGGTCAGCGACGCGGTGGCACAGCGGGACCGGCAGATCGCGCAGAGCATCGACAACCTCCAGGAACTCACTGAGGTGTTCGCCCGCAACGACGAGCTGCTGCAGAGCGCGGTGCTGGAGATCTCCGGGGTCACCACCAGCCTCAACCAGGTGCTCGGCGGCAACGAGGTCCAGCTCGGCCGGATCATCCGGAACCTGACCGAGTTCACCGACACGGCCCGGCTCAACCTCAACCAGCTGGAGAAGCTGGTGCAGAACCTGCCGCTGGCGCTGCGGCAGCTGTTCGCCGCGGCCAACGGCGGCCACTTCCTGCGCACCAACGTGATCTGCCTCAACCTGAGCCCCGGGGAGTGCCCCTGGAAGATGGAGTTCCCGTCGGGGAACAACGGCTCGGGCGCCTCGCAGCAGGAGCTGAAGCGGCTGGAGCAGATCCTCAAGGGTCAGGGGGCCGGCTGATGGCGCTCAGATCGCTGCAGGACATGAACCGCCGGGTGGTGGCGGTCGTCTCGATCTCCCTGCTGACCGTGGGGTGCCTGTTCGCCTTCGCGGCCGGCCAGCTCAGGCTGTTCGAGGGCGGTTACGAGATGAGCGGGGTGTTCACCGAGACCGGCGGCATGAAGCCCGGCGACGACGTCCGGGTGGCCGGGGTGAAGGTCGGCCGGGTCAGGTCGGTCGAGCCGGACTTCACCCGCGGGCACATCGTCATGACCTGGCAGGTCGACGGCGGCGTCCAGCTCGGTTCCCGCACCCGGGCCGACATCCAGACCGCCACCCTGCTGGGCGGCCGGTACCTGCGGCTGTCGGGCCCGGTGGCCCGGCCGTACATGGCGGACCTGCCGGCGGACCGGCGGCGCGTCCCGCTGGAGCGCACCAGCGTCCCGTTCACCGTCACCGACGCGATCGAGGGGGCCAGCGAGCTCACCGGCACACTGGATCAGCGGGCGGTCGACAAGCTGCTCGACGAGGTCGCGAAGATCGAGACCCCCGACCGGCAACGGCTGGCGCGGATGCTGCGGGACTTCAAGGAGCTGTCGACCGCCCTCAACGAGGAGTACCCCAACATCCAGGCGCTGATCGCCAACAGCAAGAAGATCACCGGCACGCTGGCCGCCAAGGACCGGCAGCTCAAGGCGATCGTCGACAACAGCCAGGTGCTGCTGCGCGCGCTGGTGCAGCGCCGCAACGAACTGGCCGCCACCATCGGCCAGGGCAACCGCACGGTGCGGACGCTGAGCCAGGTCATCGGCCGGCACGAGCGGGATCTCAACCGGCTGCTGGACAATCTGCACCTGGTGACGGCGCGGCTGGCCCCCAACATGGACGCCCTCAACGCCGACCTGGCGCTGCTCGGCCCGACGTTCCGGCAGGTGGCCAACGTCCGCGGCAACGGCCCCTGGGTCGAGGGGCTGATGACCGGTCTCGGCCCGCTCCAGCCCACCGGCCCCCACTCCACCCGGAGGCCCTGATGCGCCCTGCCCTGCCGATGCTCGCCGGCTGCCTGGCGATCCTCACCGCGCTCGGCGGCTGCTCGGTGATCGAGCCGGCCGACGAGCGGCAAATGACCGTCTACTTCCCGCGGGCCCGGTCGTTCTTCGCCGAGTCCAAGGTCAAGATCATGGGTGCCGATGTGGGCCGGGTCGACCGGGTGCGGAACATGGGTGACCGGATCCGGGTCGACTTCCACATCGAGGGCGACATCCCGCTGCCCAGGGGGGTGCACGCCTCGATCGTGCCGCTGAACCTGGTGGGCGAGCGCAACCTCGTCCTGCACCCGCCGTGGAAGCCCGGCACTCCCAAGGAGCCGGGCAACGTCATCCCGATGGAGCGCACCCACGTCCCGGTCGAGACCGACGACGCGCTGCGCTCGTTCACCAAGGTGGCCGACGCGCTCGACCCGACCAAGGTGAACGCCGCGCTGGGCCGGACGGCCGACTCGTTCGAGGGCAACGGCCAGGAGTTCAACGCCGCGCTGCAGCAGGCCGCCCAGCTGACCGAGAACATCGCCGGCCAGGACCAGGAACTGCTGGAGGTCGCCCGGAACCTGCAACGGCTGGCGGGCGTGGTCCGCGGCCGCGAGCAGGTGATCGGCACGATGATCCAGAACTTCGGTGAGGTCAGCCGGGTGCTGAGCGCCGAGCGGGGCGAGATCCAGGAACTCGTCCGCAACATCCTGGTGCTGGCCCGCAAGGGCGACGCGATCATCAAGAAGTACGACGGGCAGCTGCCGCAGGACCTGGCGGTGCTGACCCGGGCGGTCCTGGTGCTCCAGGGCAACGTGGGCTCGCTGGGCCAGTTGCTGGAGGCGCTGCCGCACATCGGCGGGGCGCTGATCAACGGTTACGACGCCCAGAACCGGGCGCTGACCATCCGGTTCGCGACCGACGCGTTCCTGCGCACCTGGCTGAAGAGCATCGAGGGCACCGACGACATCGGCTGCCCGCTGCCGAAGCCGAACTCCAACTGTCCCTGGGACGACGGAGGTGCCTCGTGATCCGCGGATCCGGTCTCGTCCTGCTCGCACTGGCGGTGGCGGCGGCGTGGGGACTGGCGGGGTGCTCGCTGCCCACCACCGGCGCGCCGCAGGGCGACATGACCGTCACCGCCGTCTTCGCCGACTCCCAGAACCTGGTCAGCGGGCACAGCGTCCAGCTCGCGGACGTCAAGATCGGCTCGATCACCGGGGTCGAGCTCGACACCAGGACGTACAAGACCAAGGTCACCATGTCCCTCATGGACGGCTACCGGCTGCCGGTGGGCACTTCGGCCGAGGTCGCGGTGACCTCCCTGCTGGGCGAGAACTTCGTCCGGCTGAGCCTGCCCCCGGGCGGCAGCCTGAGCCGGGGCCCGTTCATCGCCGACGGCGGGCAGATCACGCGGACCAGCGTGCAGCCGCAGTTCGAGCAGGTCGTCGGGCAGGCCGGCCCGCTGCTCAAGGCACTGGCCGGCGACGACGTCGCCACCGTGGTCAACGCCGGGGCGACGGCCCTGGACGGCAACGGCGAGAAGCTCAACGCGATGCTCGCCAAGTCCAGCGACCTGCTCCGGATCGTCGGCGCCCAGCGGGCCGAACTCGGCGCCTCGGTGGACCGGATGGCCAAGCTGAGCCGGTCGCTGGCCAGGGGCGAGGACCAGCTGGGCCGGGCCCCCCGCGAGCTGGAGCGCACCACCCGGCTGCTCAACGAGAACAAGGACAAGATCCTCAAAACCGTCGAGAACCTGACCCGGATGGCGCGACTGCTCAACGACCGGGTGCTGGAGGGCCGGGTCCAGCGGTTCAAGACCCTGGTGAACCAGCTCGACCCGGTGCTGGCCCAGCTCGCCGGCGACCGGCAGCGGCTGACCCGGCTGATCAACGGCCTGGTGTCGTTCGAGCAGCAACTGCCCAAGGCCACCTACGACGGGCAGCTGCTGCTGTACGCGGTGCTCAAGTTCGTGACGGCGGACGGAAAGATCATCCCGGCCGGGAGCACCGGCGGTGGGGGCGGTGCCGCGCCCGCCCGGCTGCCCGCCGGGGTGCAGGGCGCGTTCCCCACCCTCGGCGGTGCGCTGGGAGGTGGCCGGTGAACCGGCGGATCCTGGTCAACCTGACCGTCTTCCTGACGCTCGGCGGGATGCTGACGTTCTGGGCGTTCCAGAACGTGGTCAAGTTCGACGTCTTCGAGCGCCCGTACCACCTGACCGTGGAGTTCGCCTCCTCGCCCGGCCTGCACCCCAACTTCGAGGTCGACTACCTCGGCCTCAAGGTCGGCAAGATCGACTCCGTCCGGCTGCGGAACGGCAAGGTCGTGGTGGTGCTCGACATCGACCGCGGGATCAGGATCCCGCAGGGGGTGCACGCCGCCGCCGCCCGCAAGTCGGCGGTGGGCGAGCCGGTCGTCGAGCTCACCCCCGCCCCCGGCCGAGGCAACGCCCCGCCGATGGAGCCGGGCTCGGTGATCCCGATCCAGCGGACCTCGGTGCCGCCCGCCTACAGCGACCTGTTCGGCGCGGTGAACAAGGCGGTCGGGGCGATCGACCCGGCGGACGTCCGGGTGCTGACCAGCGAGCTGGCCATCGCGTGGAACGGCCGCGCCGACTCGCTGCGGCAGATCATCGGCGGTACCGACCAGCTCACCACCACCTTCGCCCAGAACGGCGAGCTGCTGGACGGGCTCACCAAGGACCTGAGCCGGATCACCCGCGTGCTGGCCGAGAACCGGGGCGACCTCGCCGCGGGGGTCGACGACCTTGCGGCGCTGATCGGCGCGCTCAGCGACGTCCGGGGTGAGCTGACCGCGCTGCGCGACCAGGGGCCGGGCCTGATCGGCCGGCTCGACACCCTGCTCATGGACACCCGGCTGGACCTCGACTGCTCGCTGGCCGCGCTCGGCGACTTCTTCCCCAGGCTGGCCGCGCCGGCCTACCTGGAGAACCTGCGCGCCACGCTGACCCAGTCACCCCAGCTGGGACACGTGCTCAACAACATCATCTCCAGGGGCGAGGACGGCGACTACACCCTGCGGGTGATGTTCATGATCACCGCGAACACGCCGGCCACGCTGGAGTACAAGTACCCGCTGCCGCAGCCGGAGATCCCCAAGCCACGGACCTGTGCCGGTGGCCGCACCCCGGGCAAGGTCGCGCAGAAGTCGTACGTCGGCGCGCGCCCGGGCGACACCTTCCCGACCCACGACCCGGCGGTCAACCGGCCGGAGCGGGCACGGAAGACCGCCACCGAGGGGACCCCCGGCGGCCCGCCCGCCTGGCTGATCTACCTGCCCCCGGTGATCGCCCTGCTGGTGTTGATCAAGGTTGTGGCGGGTACGGCGCCGGTCCTGGCCCGCCGGCGCAGGAAGCGCTGACCCGACGACCCCCCGAGGAGCATCGCAGTGACATCGAACGACGGCCGCGCGGACACCGGCGAGCGGGAGGAACGGGAGGAGCAGCAGGAGCGGAAGGCCCGGAAGAAGGTCCGTAGGGTCCGGGTCATCGAGGTCATCGACGACGAGGACCTCGACGAGGTCCTGGCCGCGCTGGACGAGGCCGACGAGGACGAGCCCCCCGCCAGGCGGCGCCCGAGGGAGAACGGGTCGGCCGCGCGGGCCCGGACCGCCGAACCCGAGGATGACGCCGAGCCGGCGCCCGCCCGGAAGCGGGCTCGGAGCGCTGAGCGCGAAGAGGACGCCGAGCCGGCGCCCGCTGGGAAGCGGCGGTCCCGGGGCGCCGAGCTCGAAGAGGACGCCGAACCGGCGCCCGCTGGGAAGCGAACCCGGAGCGCCGAGCTCGAAGAGGACGCCGAGCCGGCGCCGGCCGGGAAACGGTCCCGGAGCGCCGAGCTCGAAGAGGATGCGGAATCTGCGCCCGCCCGGAAGCGGTCCCGGGGCGCCGAGCTCGAAGAGGACGCCGGGCCGGCGCCTGCCCGGAAGAGGACCCGGGGCGCCGAGCTCGAAGAGGACGCCGGGCCGGCGCCTGCCCGGAAGAGGACCCGGCGGGTCGAGCCCGACGCCGACGAGGAGGAGCCGCGGCCGGCCGGGGCCGGGGACGACGAGTCGGTGGCGGCCTTCCGGGCGGCTAAGGCCCGGAAGGCCGCCGCCCCGTCCCGGCCGGCGGCGCTGGCGGCCTCGCCGAGGCTGACCGCCGCGCTGGTCACGGTGCTGGTCGTCGTCCTGGCCGTCCTGCTGGCCTGGCAGTGGCGGACGGCGGGCTCCCTGGCCGCCGAGCAGGACGAGCGCGCCGCGGTGGCCAAGGTGGCGGGGGAGTACGGCAACGTCGCGTTCTCCTACACCGCCGTCGACTACCGGCAGCAGATAGCCCGCAACCAGCGGCTGCTGGGCGGCGACCTCCTCGCCACCTACAACCGGAGCACCGCCCCCAACCTGGGCAACGTTTTCGGGAAGAACCCCCAACTGGTGATGTCCTCGAAGATCAAGAAGGTCTATGTCGGGGACGTCATCGGTGACCTGGCCACCGCGGTCATCCTGGTCGACATCAGGTTGCAGACGCCCGAGGGTGCCAACGACGGTGCCGACACGCTGCTGCGCCTGGCCCTCAAGCGGGAGTCCGACGGCTGGAAGGTGACCGAGCAGCGCGCCTCCGGCCAGGGCGACGGCGACCTCACCGCCGATCTGCCCACCGCGCCCAGCACCACGCCCAAGCCCACCCCCACCGCGAAGGACTGAGAGCGGCCGTACGGGGGCGGGTGCGTGCCGCGGCGCACCGAACCAGGGACCGAACACGCGTTTTCCCGGATGGTCCGGCATATCGGTCAGGGGACACCATAGGGGTGTCGGATGAAGGTACGCGCCGATTGCACGCTCCGGCGCCGCGTCCGATACAGAGGTGGTCCGGTGCCGGGGTGCGAGGGGGCGCGCACCGGACCACCGCCCGAGCCGAGGGAGCGAGCGTAGCGAGTGAGCGAGGTGCGGGCGGCGGGGGTGCTGCCCGAGCCGAGGGAGCGAGCGTAGCGAGCGAGGTGCGGGCGGCAGGGGGAGTGTCCGAGCCGAGGGAGCGCGGCGAGGCGAGGGCGGCGGGGGTGCCGTCCGAGCTGAGTGAGCGCGGCGAGGGCAGTAGGGGAGTGCCCGATCCGAGGGGACCGGGGCGGGCGGCGGGGGTGCCGCCCGGCCCGGCGGGTCGGGCGCGGAGAGTGAGCCGGGGGTCGGGCGGCCGGGGGGCCGCCCGATCACTCCTTCGCGGCGGCGAGCGCCTGTTCGAAGTCGGCCCACAGGTCGCCGGGGTGCTCGATGCCCACCGCGACCCGGACGGTGCCCGCACCGATCCCGGCGGCGGCCAGCCCCTCGGCGTCGAGCATCCGGTGCGAGGTGCTGGCGGGGTGCATCACCAGCGTCTTCACGTCGCCCAGCGACACCGCGAGCGCGGCCAGCCGCACCGACTCGATGAAGGCGCGGCCCGCGTCCCGGCCGCCGGTCAGCTCGAACGAGAGCACGCCGCCGGCTCCGTCGGGCAGTAGCCGCCGGGCCACCTCGTGCTGCGGGTGGCCGGGCAGGCCGGGGTAGTGCACCCGCTCCACCGCGGGGTGCGCGGCGAGCCGCTCGGCCAGTTCCTGCGCGTTGGAGCAGTGCCGGGCGATCCGCAGCGGCAGCGTGGCGAGCCCGCGCAGCAGCAGCCAGGCGGCGAACGGGTCGGTGACCGGGCCCAGCTCGGTGAACTGGTTCCACACCGTGCGGTGCACCCCGGGGTCGGCGAACACCGCGACCCCGCCGAGGACGTCCGCGTGGCCGCAGATGTACTTGGTGGCCGAGTGCAGCGAGATGTCCGCGCCGTACTCCAGCGGCCGGCAGAGCAGGGGGGTGGCGAAGGTGTTGTCGACCACGCTCAGCACGCCCTCGCCGGCCGCCTCGATCAGCGCGGGCAGGTCGGCCACCTGGGTGCTGGGGTTGGCGATCGTCTCCAGGTAGAGCATCCGGGTGGTGGGCCGGACGGCGGCCCGCACCTCGCCGGGGTCGGTGCCGGAGACGTAGGTGACCTCGACGCCCCGGCGCTCGGCCAGGTCGCGGACCAGCGCGTGCGTCCCGCCGTACAGGGAGTGCTGGATGACCAAGTGGTCACCGGCGCTCAGCAGGCCCAGCAGCACCGCGCTGATGACGCCCATCCCGGAGGAGGCGGACAGCGCGCCGGTCCCGCCCTCCAGGTCGGCGACGGCCTCCTCGAGGGCACGGACCGTCGGGTTCCCCATCCGGCTGTAGAAGTAGGCGTCACCGGGTCCGTCGAACGCCTCGGCCAGGGTGTCGGCTTCGGTGTAACCGAACAGGTGCCCCTGGTAGAGGGGCACGCTGAGCGGCCGCCCCGCGGCGGGTTGCGGGATGGGCGGGTGGACGGCGCGGGTCTCGGGGTGCAGGCTCATATCGTCCACCTTCGACCGGGCGCCCCCCGGCTGACCAGTGCCAATCGGGGAAAGTGGCCCACTCCACGGGCCGGGTCTCACAGGTAGAAGCCGGTGTCGGTCGCCGGGGCGGAGTCCTGCGGGGCGGGTTCGCCGCGGCGCAGCGCCACCAGTTCGGCCAGCGTGGCGCCGTCGGGCCCGACCGCGTCGGCGGAGCCGGTGCCGTCCAGCCAGGTGGTCGCCTCGGCGCGGGTCAGCGGGCCGACCTCGACCTGGGCCAGGCAGCGGCCCGGCCGGACCACGGCCGGGTGCAGCCGGGTCAGGTCCTCGTTGGTGGTGATCGCCACGAGCACGTCCCGGCCCTGGCCGAGCATCCCGTCGGTCAGGTTGAGCAGCCGCGACAGGCCCTGCCCGGTGGACTGCTTGGCCTCGCCGCGGATCAGCTCGTCGCAGTCCTCCAGGATGAGCAGCCGCCAGCGGCGGTTCTCTCCGCTGTCGTCGCCGCCGACGGCGACCTCCATCAGGTAGGCCGGGCTGCCGAACAGCGCCTCGGGGTCGAGCACGCAGTCGGCCTGGCACCATGACGCCCACTCGCGGGCCAGCGCCCGCAGCGCGGTGGTCTTGCCGGTGCCGGGCGGGCCGTGCAGCAGCAGCAACCGGCCGGAGACGTCCTCGCGGGTCAGCGCCATCAGCCGGTCGAGCCGGGCGGCCACCGGCGCGGTGTAGTTGCCGCGGATCTCCGCCCAGGAGGCGGCGGAGATCACCCGCTCCCGCCGGGCCGGGCCGTGCTGGGCCAGGTGCCAGAAGCCCATGTCGACCTGTGAGGCGTCCGTGTCGGCGGGCGGTTCGACGGCGTTCTCGGTGGAGCGTGCCAGCACCGACTCGGCCAGTTCGTCGCTGACCGCGCTGACCTCAAGGTAGGCGTTCCCGTCTTTCCAGCGTTTGGCCAGCAGGGTCCACCCGTCCCCTTCGACCAGGACGGATCTGGCGCCGTCGCCGCCCACGGACGAGCGCACCGGCCGGGCGTCGGGCGGGCAGAGCGTCGCCTCGCCGCGCACCCGCTGCAACCGGGTGGACCGCGCCCACGGCTGCTCGCCGGAGGTGAACGGCACCAGCGCCAGCATGTCGATCACGTCGGTGGCGGTCTGGCTGTCGTTGAGCCCCAGGGTCGTCGGCGGCATGGCGAACGAGCCCGTGTCGGCGGACTCGACCAGGCGCAGCTTCTCGGGAGGCGTGGACATGGCTTCGATGATCAGGTGCCCGGGACGTGCCCGTCCACCGAATTACGCGGCCGGTTCGCCCTTGGCCCGCTCGGCCTCCCGGGCCGCGTGCCGGGCGGCGCGCTCCTCGAGCTCCTTACGGTCGAGCTCGGCGGCCTCCTCCGGGGTGGGCGCGGTGCCCCCCAGGTGCGCGGGCAGCCACCACTTCTCGTTCTCGGCCGGGGTGTCGGGGTACTCGCGCTGTGCCCGGTCCACCAGCTCGCTCATCTGGGCGCGCAGCTCTTCATTGATCTTGTTGAAGTCGTCGCCGCGCTTGGGGTACATCGGCTCGCCGACGAGGATCGTGATCGGGATCTTGCGCTGGAACAGCCGCTTGGGCCGGTTCTTGGTCCACATCCGCTGGGTGCCCCACAGCGCGATCGGCACCATCGGGACGCCGGCCGCGGCGGCCATCCGCGCGGCCCCGTTCTTGATGTCCTTGACGGTGAAGGACTGGCTGATGGTGGCCTCGGCGAAGACGCCGATGACCTCGCCGCCCTTCAGCGCGTTCAGGGCCGCCCGGTAGGAGGCGGCCCCGGCCTCCCGGTCGACGGGGATGTGGTGCATCCCGCGCATCAGCGGGCCGGAGATCCGGTGGTCGAAGACCTCTTTCTTCGCCATGAACCGGACCAGCCGCCCGGAGGGGTTGGCGGCGAGCCCGGCGAAGATGAAGTCGAGGTAGCTGATGTGGTTGCTCACCAGCACGACACCGCCGGTCTGCGGGATCCGCTCGGCGCCCTCGACGTGGAACCGCATGCCCAGCACGCGGAAGAGGGTCTTCGCAGCGGTGATGACCGGGGGATACACGAACTCCGTCATGGAGGCACCGTAACCTACGCTCTTCGTTACCCCCGAGTCACCGGGGCGGACGGCTCAGGGGAGTTTCCAGTCGAGCGGCGCGGCACCCTGCCGCTCCAGCGACTGGTTGGCGCGGCTGAACGGGCGGGAGCCGAAGAAGCCCCGGTCGGCGGACATCGGGCTCGGGTGCGCCGACTCGATGCACGGCACCCCGCCCAGCAGGGGACGCAGGTTGCGCGCGTCACGACCCCAGAGGATCGCCACCAGCGGCTGGCCGCGGCCGGCCAGCGCCCGGATCGCCTGCTCGGTGACCTCTTCCCAACCCTTGCCCCGGTGCGAGGCGGGCTTGCGCGGCGCCACGGTCAGCGCCCGGTTGAGCAGCAGCACCCCCTGCTCGGTCCAGGGGGTGAGGTCGCCGGTGCTCGGCTCGGGGTGGCCGAGGTCGTCGCAGTACTCACGGAAGATGTTGATCAGGCTGCCGGGCAGCGGCCGCACCTGCGGCGCCACCGAGAAGCTCAGCCCCACCGCGTGCCCCGGGGTGGGGTAGGGGTCCTGCCCGACGATGAGCACCCGCACCTGGTCGAACGGCTGCCGGAAGGCGCGCAGGATGTTGTCGCCGGCGGGGAGGTAGCGGCGGCCCGCGGCCACCTCGGCGCGCAGGAACTCGCCCATCGCGGCGATGCGGCCGGCGGCCGGCTCCAGTGCGGCGGCCCAACCGGCCTCGACGATCTCGGTCAGCGGACGTCCCGTCATGGGGCTTCAGCCTAGTGCCGCGCCGGGGCCGGTTCGGGGTGTTTACTGGTGATCTACGAGGCCGTTTTTCGGACGATTGTTCATCAGGTTAAAGGGCCGTTACTTTCCGCTTTCAGCCGTTGACCTACCACTGGGTACTGCGTACTTCGTGGTGTATGGCCACGCAGAATCCACGATCCCTGGGGATGTAGCCGATAATGCGCCAGTTGACCGCTTTGGACGCAAATTTCCTGAATGCCGAGGGTGGTGGGACCCTCACCCACATCGCCGGGCTCGCGGTGCTCGACCCGACGACCCGTCCTGGCAACCGACTGACCTGCGCGGACCTGGCCCGGCTGGTCGCCGAGCGCGCCTCGCTGGCAGCACCGCTACGCCAGCGGCTCGTCTCGGTGCCGCTGGGACTCGACCGGCCCTACTGGGCCGACGACCCCGACTTCGACCCGGCCTGGCACATCTCCGAGGTGGGCCTGCCCGCCCCCGGGGACGACGCCCAGCTCGCCGAGACCGTGGCCCTACTGCACGAGCGCGAACTCGACCGCTCCCGGCCGCTGTGGGAGGCCGTCATCATCCAGGGCCTGCTGGGCGGCCGGGTCGCCGTCTACGCCAAGGTCCACCACGCCGCCACCGACGGGGTGCTCGCCGCCGACATCCTGGCCGCGCTGCTGGACCTGTCGCCCGAACCCCGCCCGGTGCCCGAGGCCGGCGCCGAGCCCGTCCCGGCCCCCAGCCCCGCCGCCATGGTGAGCGCCGGCCTCACTCGCTCGGTGTTCCATCCCGTCGCGGCCGCGCGGTCACTGGCCCAGGCCGCCCCCTACCTCGACGAGGTGCCGCTGCTCGGGCAGCTTCCCGGCGCGCGCCGGGTGGCCCGGGCCCTCCAGGAGGCGCTCGGCCGCGACCCGCTGCCGCCCGGCCCCCGGCTGGTCGCGCCGCCGACCCCGTTCAACGGGCCTGTCGGCCGCCGCCGCTCGGTCGCCTTCGGCTCGCTCCCGCTGGCGGAGGTCAAGCGCGCCCGGGGGGCCCTCGGCGGCAGCGTCAACGACGTGGTGATGGCGCTGTGCGCCGCGGCGCTGCGGCGCTGGCTGGACAAGCGCGGCCGGCTGCCCGACGTCCCGCTGGTCGCCGCGGTGCCCGCCTCGCTGCGGCGGCGCTCCGCCGCGGCGGACGGCGCGAACCAGGTCTCGGTCATGCTCGCCCAGCTGCCCACCCACCTGGACGACCCGGCCGAGCGGTTCACCGCCATGCGGCAGGGGATGGCCGCGGCCAAGCGCCGGTTCGCCGTCACCGGCGGGGGCTGGCTGGACGCGCTCAGCCAGCTCGCGCCCGTCCCGCTGTCGGGCCCGCTGGTCCGGCTGGCGATGCGCACCGGGTCCGTCCGGCCGATCAACCTGATGGTGTCGAACGTGCCGGGCCCGCAGTTCCCGCTGTACCTGTGCGGGGCCCGGGTGCTCGCCTACCACCCGGTCTCGGTCGTCAGCGACCTGACCGGCGGGATCAACATCACCGTCTTCTCCTACGACGGCCGGCTCGACATCGGCATCGTGGCCTGCCGCGACATGGTGCCCGACCCCGGCGAGCTGATCGACCACCTCGACGACGCCCTCGACGAGCTGAAGGGACTGCTAGAGCCCTAGCACCGGCCCGGCTCCGCGAGGCCGTGGTCGACGCAGACCGGCTTGAAGGGCCTGCTAGAGCCCCAGCGCCGTCCGGTGCCGCCGGGCGAGGGCGAGGACGGCGGCGCCCGCGGGCTGCATCGGCTCGACCGCCGCCGGCTCCGGCGGGAACGGGACCCGGCTCACCCGGCCCTCGTCGTTCGTCTCCACCAGCCCGCCGAACTCGGCGTCGAACACCTCCGGGTCGAACACCGCCACGACCAGCAGATCGACGCTCAGCGTGAGCGGATCGGCGCCCAGACCCAGCCAGTGCACCCGGATCAGCCCCGCCCGGCGGGCCTCGGTCAGCCGCCGGTGGAACGGCCAGGACTCCTGGTCGAAGTTCGGGCCGTACTCCTCGGGCGCGCCCAGGAACTCCTCCGCGTACTCGCGGACCATGCACCGCCAGGGGTCCAGGTCGGCCCGCTCGTCGGCCACCTGCTGGAACACCCCCACCGGCATCACCTGGTGCAGCCCGCCCGCGTGTACCACCTTCGCCGGGTCGCGCCAGTGCAGGACGAACTCCGGCACGGCCCCCGCGCGGACCGTCAGGACGGTGATCGCGGGCAGCGCCGGCCGCCGGGACAGGTCCCCCGGGGCGCCGACCGCCCCGCGCAGCGCCGTCCCCCCGGCGGCGAGCTCGTGGCCCAGCGCCTCGCCCACGTCCACCCCGTCGAAGTACCGCGCCGGGCCGAACCGCAGCACGCGCTCCCCGGCCAGGTCGGCGCCGAGCAGCCGGTAGGCCGGGCGGTTCTCGAACACGGCCGACGGGGCCAGCGCGGCCAGCGCCGCGGAGTACGACTCCAGCCCGGCCGTCAGCTCCGGCCCGGCACCGGTCACCGCGGGCGGGCCGGGGCGGGCATCCCAGCCGAGCCGGACGTCCGCCAGCGGCACCGGGGCGGCGGGCAGCCACTCCGGGCGGTGCAGCAGCGTGGTGCCCTCGACCCGGGGCACGCCCGGGTACAGCTCCGCCGCGGCCAGGCCCAGCTCGTGCCGCCGCCGGTTCAGGTCGGCCCGCACCGCCCGCCAGCGCTCGGCCCGTCCCGGGCCGGCGGGGTTCAGTCCCACCAGAAGGACCAGGATCGGGCGCCGCGGATCGTCTCGGCGTACTCCACCAGCGTGCCCGGCCCTTGGACGATGTTCTCCGGGCAGAAGGTCCAGTGCTCGGCCGCCACGTGCAGGGCGTGCCGGGAGGTGACCGGGGGAGCGGCCACGCTCAGCTCCAACGTGTTGAACCCCAGGCCGACCACGCGCGCGCCGAACCGGTCCTCCCAGGAGCGCACCACCGCGGCCAGCGGGGCGGTCCAGTGGTTGTGGTTGAGCGCGCCCTGCCAGCCGATCACGGCCAGCGCGTCGGCGCCGCGGCCCGCGGCCACCAGGCCCAGCGGGGTGCCGCGCCGGACGAGCAGGTCGGCGTACCGGTCGGCGGCCAGGTCGGGGTCCTCCACCAGCCGGCCCGGCGGGGCCAGCCCCGGGCAGTGCCGCCCGTAGGGGTCGATCTCGTCGAGCTGGCCGTGCGGTTGGGCGGACACCCAGTCGGCCCACACCTCGGACACGAAGGCCCCGGCGTCGTAGGCGTCGATCTCACCGACCGGCTCGGGCGCGACCTGCCCGGCCGACCAGGGCTGGGTCGAGTCGTCCAGCAGCACCGGCCACAGGCCCGAGTCGCGGTGCTCGGCCCGCAGCCGGGCCCAGAGCCCGGGCCGCGCCGGCTCGTCGGTCAGCCAGCAGGCCGGCCGGCGGACGCGCTGGCGCTGGCGGTATCCGGGGTCCGGCCACACCAGGGCACCGGGAGGAAGTCCGGCCGACAGCGCCCGCCCGGCGCCGCCGTCGGCGAAGAGCCGGCTCAGCTCCGGCGGCAGCGTCCGCCCGCCTCCATGATCTTCCATCTCGGCCATCTCGGTATGGATCACGCCGAAACCTCCCCGACACCAGCGAGATCGTAGTCGGCACGGGCCATGTTCGTGTCGCGGCTGCCGGGATACGACCTATCAGGTGCCGCGATCGTCACACTGTGGTGCCGGAACATCCGCTCCGGTCCGTGACGTTGTCGGCACGGTGACAGGACCTGGACCCGAGCCGAAGAGGAGCGCCGAGTGAGAATTCCCAAGCGCGTCAACACCGCCTGGGACTGGGCAGAGGCCAACCAGCGCGTGCTGGTGGTCGTGATGACCCTGGTGATCGCGGCGCTCGCGATCCCCTGGCAGCCCGCACTCGCCGCCTTCGTCGTCGGGCTCTCCGCCGGCGGCCTGCTGGTGCACCGCCGGATGGCGCGCCGGGCGACCCGGCTGCGGACCGAGATCGACGACCTGCTCCGGGAGAACGGCGCGCTCCAGCACCGCAACATCGTGCTCTCCAGCGGGGTGCTCACCTCGCAGGCGCTGCTCACCCAGCGGCTGCCGGTCATCCCCGACGAACTGGAGGAGGCCGAGGAGGCCGGGGAAGCCAAGGGAGCTGACCAGGACGGCCCCTGAACCATCAGGTCAGGGGCCGGGCCGCGGCGGCGAAGCCCGGGTCGAGGTGGGCGGTGTCGTTGTAGCGGCGGACGATCCACTGCGGCCCCACGACGACCAGGTGGGAGATCGAGCCGTTGTCGCAGCCCAGGAACGCGAACGGCCGGGACCGCGCGGCCAGCGCCAGCGCCTGCGCGATCACCCCGCCGTGGGTGAAGACCGCCAGCCGCCGGCCCGGGTTGGCGGCGGCCAGCCCGTCGACGGCTGCGCGCACCCGGGCGGCGAACTTCTCCGCGGGCTCGGCGCCCGGGATCACGTCCCACCGCTCCTCGGCCCACAGCCGCTGCGCCACCGGGCCGTTCTCGGCGACCATCCGGCGGAACAGCCCGCCCTCCCACGCACCGAGGTGGACCTCGCGCAGCCCGGCCGTCACCACCGGCTCCAACCCCAGCCGGGCGGCGAGCGGCGCGGCGGTCTGCACGGTACGGCGCAGCGTGGTGACGTGGATCGCGTCCACGTGCTCGCCGCCCAGCCGGAGCGCCACCCGCTCGGCCTGCTCGCGCCCGCCAGGCGCCAGTTCCGGATCGCCGTGCCCGTCGACCAGCGGGAACGGCCGGTCAGGCCGGGCCGGCTCCGACTCGCCGTGCCGGATCAGCAGCAGTTCGGTGGCACCCGCGGGCGGCTGGAAGCGGGCCTGCCGGTACTCGTCGGGTGAACCAGGAGAACCTGAAGAACCTGGAGAAGTGGTCACGGCTTCCGAACCTAGCGCCCCGGCCCGGTTACGTGGGCGAGGGCTCCTTCGGCCGGGTGCCCCGCATGCCCATGGCGTGCCGGACGAGCTTGATCAGGACGTCCTTGCACGACTCCCGGTCCCGGGCGTCGCACAGCATCACCGGCACGTTCGGCGGCAGGTTCAGCGCGAGCTTCACCTCGTCCAGCTCGTACTGGCGGGCCCCCTCGAAGCAGTTGACCGCCACGATGAACGGGGTGCCGCGCCGCTCGAAGTAGTCCACCGAGGGGAAGCAGTCGGCCAGCCGGCGGGTGTCGGCGAGGACCACCGCGCCCAGCGCGCCGAGCGCCACCTCGTCCCAGACGAACCAGAACCGCTCCTGACCGGGCGTGCCGAACAGGTAGAGGACGAACTCCTCACCCATCGTGATGCGGCCGAAGTCCATCGCCACGGTGGTGGTGTTCTTGGCCTCCACCCCGGAGATGTCGTCGACGCCCACGCCCTGGTCGGTGAGGACCTCTTCGGTGCGCAGCGGTTTGGTCTCCGAGACGGTGCCGACCATGGTGGTCTTGCCGACCCCGAAGCCGCCGGCGATCAGAATCTTGATCGCCGTGGGCATCCGGCGGCCTCGTCTAGAGCGCCCGGAGTCCATCGATCACCGCCTCGTACATCCTGATGTCGGCCATGTCGGCCTCTGAATCGGGTTCCTGGACGGCCACGTAACCCTTGTCGAGCAGGTCGCCGAGCAGGACCCGGACGGTGCCTGCCGGCAGGTCGAGATGCCCGGTCAGCTCGGCCACGGACATGATGTCCTGGCAGAGCCGCAGGATGGCCAGATGCTCGGGGCCGAGCCCCGGCTCGGAGGTCGGGGCGGGCTGGGTGGCCTCGACGAGCGTGATGAGGTCGAACTTGCCGCGGATGGGCTGGATGCGACCGCTCGTCATCACGTACGGGCGGACCATCGGCCCGGCGTGCTCGTCGAGCCAGCGTTCCTCGTTGCGATCCTCGGGTGAGTTCATGACCTCAGCTCGTGCCGTTGGTGGACGCCGCCGTCCGGGACGGCGAGGTCAGGTGATGACCGACGCTGGTCACGAGCATGGCCATCTCGTAGGCGATCAGACCGACGTCGGCGTCCTCGGTGGCCAGCACCGCCAGGCAGGCGCCCTTGCCCGCCACGGTCACCAGGAGGAACGCCGACTGCATCTCGATGATGGTCTGCCGGACCGTGCCACCGCCGAACCGCTCGCCGGCCCCGCGGGCCAGGCTCTGGATCCCGGCCGCCACGGCCGACAGGTGCTCGGCGTCGTCCTGGCCGAAGTCGCGGGACGCCGCCATGAGCAGCCCGTCGGCGGAGAGCACGATCGCGTGCTGGGTCTCGGCGACCCGCTTGACCAGGTCGTCCAGCAACCAGGCCAGATCAACGGATGAACCTGTCTTCTGCACCACTCGTTGTCCTTTTCTACTTCCCGCCGCCGCGGTCCCGTGGCTCATCGGGCGCCGGGTCGGTCGTTGTCGACTCTGGGTGGGCGCGGAACCCGGGTCAGGTCACTCGTCCGGCTGTTCTGCCGGACCCTTCCCGAGCTTCTTCGCTGCCGCCGACCTGCCGCGGCGAGTGCCCGACTGGTAGGAGCCGAACATCTGGCGGATCTCCTCCGGCGACCGGCTGCCGGGCTCCTCCTCCTCCAGGCTCTCGGTCGTGGTCGGCGTGTCGGTGCGCAGCGCCGGGGCCAGGCTCGCCTGGGGGACCCGGAGCGGCAGCCCCGACGGGGTGGTCTCGGTCTCGGCCGGTTCGGCCGGCGCGTCGGTACCGCTGGTGATCTCTTCGATGGCGGGCTCCGGGGGGGTACGGGGCTCGGGTACGGGCCGGGGCACGGCCGAGACGTTCTTCTCGACCTGGACCATCGGCCTTTCCGCACGGGCGGTGCGGAGATCATCGATCTTCACGGGCTCGCCGTTCCGCCGGGCGCCGACGGCCGCGGGCACCGGGGTCTCGCCGCTGGCCGCGCTGTCGCCGCCTTCGATGTCCTCCACCAGCTCGCGCGGGACGAGCACGACGGCCGTGGTACCGCCGTAGGCGGAACGCTTGAGGGAGACCTGCAGTTCGTACCGCTGGGCCAGCCGGCCGACCACGTACAGGCCGAGCTGCACGGAGCTCGACATGTTGAACTCGGGCGGGTCCATGATCCGGCTGTTGATCTCGGCGAGCCGCTCGTCGGTCATGCCGAGCCCGCGGTCCTCGATCTCCACCGCGTACCCGCTGGCGACCATGTGACCGCTCACCTGGACCAGGGTGTAGGGCGGGGAGAAGGAGACCGCGTTCTCGATCAGCTCGGCGAGCAGGTGGGTGATGTCACCGACGGCGCGGCCGGTCAGCGAGACCGGGCCCATCGGCGACACGGTGACCCGGGTGTAGTCCTCGACCTCGCCGACCGCGGCGCGGACGACGTCGACCATCGTGACCGACTTCTTCCAGCCACGGGCCGGGGTGGAGCCCGACAGGACGATGAGGTTCTCGGCGTTGCGCCGCATGCGGGTGGCGAGGTGGTCCAGGCGGAACAGGTCCTCCAGTTCCTGCTCCTCGACCTCGCGGCGTTCCATCGCGTCCAGCAGGGTCAGTTGCCGGTGCACCAGGGTCTGGCTGCGGCGGGCCAGGCTGAGCAGGATGTCGCGGATGCCGCGGCGCAGTTCGGCCTGCTCGACGGCGGTCCGGATCGCGGTCTCCTGGACCACGTTGAACGCCTGGCCCACCTGGCCGATCTCGTCGTCACCGAACTGCAGCGGCGGGGCCTCCTTGGCGACGTCCACGGTCTCGCCGTGACCGAGCCGGTCGACCACGCGGGGCAGCCGGTTGTCGGCCAGGTCGTGCGCGGCGTCCCGCAGCTTCTCCAGTTGGCGGACCAGGGCCCGGGCCGTGGTGATGGAGACGATGACGGAGGCGATGACCGCGAGCAGTCCCAGCCCACCGGCCAGCACCAGCCGGACGATGACGCCCGCGGCGACCGGCTTGGCCGCGTCGACGAGCTTGTCACCGGCGCCCAGCGTCGTCTTCGTGATCTCGTCCAGCGCCGGCCGGGTGACGTTCTGCCACTGCTCGCCGGTGAGCGGCGGTCGCTGGCTGAGCCGGCCGTGCTGGATCACGAGGTCCTCGGTGGCCCGCAGCCGGTTGAGCGCCGGGCTGGCGTTCAACCGCGGGGCCAGTGCCGGGTCGACGTCGGCGAGCTTGGTCTGGGCGTCGCCCATGAAGAGCCGCCGGGCGCCGACCATCTGGACGAACTCGTTGTGCTCGGCGGCGGTCACCCGGCCGGCGGAGATCATGCCCGCCAGCAGGGCGTCCTCCTCCGAGAGGAGTTCGGTGGCCCGGGTCATCTCGATCAGGGTCCGGGTGTCCTGGGCGAGTTTCTTGTCGTCCAGGGTCGCCATGTAGGTGTACATCTGGAACAGCGTGCTGATCGTGTCCGAGTACGCGGTGGCCGCCCGGGTACGGTCCAACACCCGGCCGTCGACGTCCTGGCGGGTGGCGGCGAGGCCGTTCAGCCGTCGGGTCATCTCCGTGAGGTGCCGCTTCAGCGTGTCGCTGGCCGCCAGGTCGACGTTGCGGGAGCCGATCCCCTCGATGAACTTCGCCCGGGCCCGGTCGGTGCGGGCCCGCTGCGTGTCCAGGGCTGCACGCTGCCCGCCGCTGCCGAGGGCGACCAGGGTGAGCCGGCGCTCCTGCTGCAGTTCGGCGAGCAGCGGTTCGCTGGGCTGCACCACGCTCGAGTCGAGTGTGGCGACCCAGAGCATGTTCAGGCCCTCGCGCACGGTCACCCAGGCGGCGAACATCCACAGCGCGGTGAGTGACAGGATCAGCGCGGTGACCTTGGTCCGCAGACGGGAGTTGCGGAAGCGCATTACATGGCCTCAACAAAGAATTAAGAGATGCTCGCATTGGTCCGAAGAATTTAACGGTTGCGAAGCATCTGGTGTCGGGCGCATGGGCGGTGGCTCGTAACCGTCCCACGCTGCGCAGAACCTTAGCAACACCATCAAACCCGCTCAAGGTGAATCGTCTACATCGCCATAGACGGGGCGTATGCCCAGGTAATAAGCGGTAGGTGAGATTTCATCTAGATGAAACGTGCGCGTTGTCCAGCGCGAGTCCGCGTGCGGCGAGTACGGCCGATCGTACGATCGCCGTGGGCAGATAGAGATCCTTGTCATGCCACAGGGCGGGCTCGTCGGGACCCGGCGCGGTGGCCGGCAGCCGGTCCAGACCCCGGGCCACGGCGGCGCGCGCCGCCTCGGCACTCTCGCCGTCGGCGGGCCGGGAGAGGAGCAGGATCTGCATCGCGTACGCCGTCTCCTCGGCGGTGCCGGACCAGTGGCCCCACGAGCCGTCGGGACGCTGGGAGTCCAGCACCCACCGCCGGGCCCGGTGCACCGCGGGGCCGCCCGTCGCGCCGCCGAAGCGTTCCAGTGCGAGCGCACAACAGGCCGTCGCGTAGTAGGGCGAGGCGTGCCAGCGATCCCGCCAGCTTCCGTCGGGTTCCTGGCGGCCGGCCAGCCAGGCCCCGACCCGGGCGATCGTGGCGGCGTAGCGCGGAGCCTCGGCGGGCACGGCGGCGGCGTACTGCCCGAACGCCTCCAGCACGTGCGCGTTGGTGCTGACGGAGACCCCGTCCTCGCCCGGCCAGGTGGCGAAGTGGGCGCCGGCCTCGTACGCCCACAGCGGGTCGGGACGACGCGGGGCGCCGAGCAGGGCCAGCGCGTACAACGCCCCGGACGTGGTGTCGGCGTCCGCCGGCAGGCCCGCGGCGGCCGGGGCGCCCCGCTCCCCGACGGCGTCCGCCAGTTCGCGCACCAGCGTGTCCGGCACGGTGACCGGGATGCCGGCCCGGGCCAGCCAGCCCAGTACCCAGCCGCGTTCGAAGACGGTGATGGGCAGGCCGCACGGCACCGGTCCCCCGTGCGGGCGGGCGGCCTCCTCGAGGTAACGGCGGGCCGGATGGTCGGGCTCGGGCTCCTGGTCGCCGAGCCAGGCGGCGGTGGCGGCGGGGGAGGCACCGATCGTGCCGGTGCTCTGCGGGCGGAGCGCCGGCAGGCCGCGCGCGGCGTCGCCGGCGAGTTCCAGGGCGTGGATCAGCTTCTCCGGTATCTCGCCGCCGCCGGTGAGCACGGACCGGATGACCGGCAGCAGCGCTCCGTCCAGTTTCGGGGGGGACGGCAGCGGCTCGGCCAGCCGGCGGTTGATCAGTTCGATCAGGGCGGGTGCGAGGTGCTCGATCGCCGGCATGTCGGGGAGCGCCGGGCCGCCGCCGGAGAGCCACCGGCGCAGCACCGCCACACCGCGCTCGGCGGACCGTGCCAACTCAGGGTCGTGCGGCCGGGCGGCGAGCAGCGCCTCGGTCGCGCTGAGCGTGGGGACGAGCGCGTAACCGGGGTCGGGCGCCCCCCAGCCGCCGTCCGGTCGCTGGGTGGCGACCAGGTAGTCCAGCCGCTGCCGGTGCCCGGCCAGCCAGGGCGTCAGGCTGATCACCCGGCCGGTCTCGTAGACCGAGGGCGAGACCCTGCCCCAGGGCTCGGTCAGCAGGCCGTCCACCAGTTCCTGGGCGGCCGCGGCGATCTCCGCCACCGGTCCGGTGCGGGCCGGCGGCGGATGGCCGGCGCTCACGCCGGGTGCCCGGTGCGGATCACCGGCTGGAGCGTCATCCCTATCTTGTCGCGGGGGCGTACGGTCGCCGCGATCCGGCCCTTGACGGGCCTCGGGTCGGTCAGCTTCGGCCGGAAGCGGCTGAGGATGGCGGCCACGATGAGCTGCGCCTCGATGTTGAAGACGTGCATGCCGAGGCACTGGTGCTGCCCCCCGCCGAACGGGAAGTAGGCGTAGCGGTGCCGGTTCCGGGCGTTCTCGGGGCGGAACCGCTCGGGGTCGAAGGTGAGCGGGTCCGGCCAGATGGATTCCAGGTGGTGGGTGATGAGCGGGCTGAACAGCATGGTCGCGCCGGCCTCGATCTTCACTCCGTCGATCACGTCGGAGCCGACGGCCGTGCGGGGGAACAGCCAGCCCACCGGGAACAGCCGCAGCAGTTCCTGGATGACCATCCGGGTGTATTCCAGGTCCGGCAGGTGCTGGGGGCCGACCGGATCGGACCCGACCACGCGGTCGATCTCCTCGTAGAGGGTCTCGGCCACCTCGGGATTCGCTTCCAGGGCGGGCCACAACCAGGTCAGCGCCACGGAGGTGGTCTCGGTGCCCGCTCCGAGCATGCTGACCACGTCGTCGCGGATCTGCCGGTCGGTGAGGGGCTCGCCGTCCGGTCCCCTGACCCGGCACAGCGTGGCGATGACGTCGTCACCGCCGTCGTCGAGCCGCCGGACCTCCCGGATCACCGGGTACACCACGGAGTCGACCGTCTTGACGGAGCGTAGGAAGGCCCGGTCGCCGGGCAGCGGGACCGCGTTGGGGACGAAGGGCAGCAGCAGGCGGAAGGCGATGGAGTGCACGATCGTCTCGAACGCGGGAACCAGCAGGGCATTGCCCTGCTGGGAGATCCGGTCACCGAAGAAGATCTTGATGACGGTCTGGTTGACGACGCTGTTCATCTCCTGGGAGGCCTCGACCGTCCGGCCGGACCGGCCGCGCCAGGCCATCTGATCGACCGCCTGGTTGACGGTTTCGGCCATCCGCTCGGTCAGGGATGTGACGTTCCGCGAGGTGAAGACGGGCTGCAGGTTGCGGCGGCTGTGCTCCCAGGTCGGGCCGTCACCCAGGATGCCGTCGCCCAGCAGGCGTTCGAGAGCGTTCCAGAACATGCCTTTACGCCGGTAGTTCGCGGAATTACCGCGCAACACGTGCTGGACATGATCGGGATCGGTCACCAGATACGGTCGGAACGTTCCCGCATTCAGCCGAATGATCTCCCCGGAGGCGTCGGTGCCGACCTTTTCGAAAGCGGCCAGCGGGTCACGGAGGAATCCGGGTGCGAGTCGGCGGAGCGGAACTGTTCGAGCTGGTCTCGCTCTCGGATCGGTTGACATTAAGAGCCGCCCTCACTTCGCGGTGTGGCATTATCCTGCTTGGCAGGCGAAGATCGTGGGTTCGCTACGGATAGCGATCATCGACTGTCGCCTTGTGACCTCGCTCGACAGGTGAGTTGCATTTGTCATCAATGAACAACGGGAGTATCACACGCCCCTCTTTGGGGGACAAGATCGCAAAGGTCATAGTTTGGGGCCTATGGGAGTGATGTACCTATCACTCCGGTTTGATCTAGCATGGTGCGTCCCTGATCAGCTATGTTGATCTTGATCGGGTGATGCCCCGGCTTCGCCCCGGCAGGTCTTCGTCGAGGCGAAGCAGCAGCTCACGAGGGGTTTTCGGTGGTTCAGTCAGACCGGCGTTCGTACTTCGACATCCATAACGCCGTTGTGGGCAGCGTGCTCCCGGATGCTCATCCGCTGAAGGGGATCCCGGTCGAGGATCTCGACGCGGTGCTCGACGGGGCGGTGGCGACGACACGCTCCGTGAGCGAGCTGTTGCGGCCCTATTCGGTTCTTTATCCCGACGGCCGGCGCACCGAAAGCCGGCTCGCCTTCTGCTGCCTGTCGGCGGCGGCCACCTTTCCCGGCGCGGCCATCGACGTGCTGACCGATATGGCGGCGCTGACCATGCTGCTGTTCGGCGTGGACGACGTCACAGACGAAATCGTCGAGAGCTGTACCGACGAACAGTTCGAGTCTTTCACCACGGACCTGTACGCCGTCCTGGCCGGTGGCGCGGCGGGCGAGTGGGACCCGGCGGGGCCCGCGGGCCAGGTGCTGGCCGCCTGGAGCCTGTGGAGCGAGCGCTTCCACGCCCGGCCCATCGCGGGGGCGCACGTCGCCGAGGTGATCGAGCAGTTGAAGGTGGCGCAGCGGGCGTTGACCCGGGAGCGGCGCTGGACCGCCGGGACCGCACCCCTTCCCTCCTACGCCGAATACCTCGACAACGGTCTCGTCACGTGTTTCTACCCGCTGTGGTGGGTGGCGGCCCTGGGCGTCTGCGGGCCGGAGCCGGCCGTGACCGAACACGCACGGCAGATCGAATCGGCGACCCGGGTAGGGGCCTCGTGCATTCGGCTGGCCAACGACGTCCGCTCGTTCGAGCGGGAGAAGCGCGAAGGCAAGCACAATGCCATCTCCGTGCTCCAGAGCGCCGGCGCGAGCGAGGACGAGGCGATTCGACGGGTGCTCGACCATATTGCCGAGCTCACGGTCGAGTTCGAGGCCGGGCTATCAAGCTTCCCCGCCGAGTTGGCCGCTATCGCCGATTGGCAGCGACGGAGTGTGCGTTTCCATCACCACTGGTTCATGGCGCGTGACACCCACGGTTTCAGTGTGACGGAACTGGCGGCGCAGGCCGCTTCGGCGTAACGCACTGTGACAATCGGGCTGGTCAGCGCCTCCGATCATGGAAAGATTACGTTAACTTCGCGCATTTTTCGACTGTGGTGTTCTCATTCATCGACTTATCTGCAATTCTAGGTGAAAGATCACCATCATTCCGTGACCTGGGTAGGGAATGACCAGTCGTGACGCTCGATGTTTCTGGCCTGTGTAAACCCGAAATTGATGTGACCGAAACCCTGGGGCAATGCCGGGAGTTGGTCGAACCGGTGCTGCGTGAGGCGGTCGCCGGGCTGCATCCCTGGCCGGGGCGGATGGCGGCCTTCACGTTCGGCTGGATCGAGGCTGACGGCACCCCCCGGGAGGGCTCCGGCGGCAAGGGGATGCGCCCGGCACTGGCCGTGCTGTCGGCCCGGGCCGTGGGAGCCCCGCCGGAGGCCGCGGTGGCCGGGGCGGTCGCGGTGGAACTCGTGCACGCCTTCTCCCTGGTACACGACGACATCATGGACGGCGACGAGCTCCGCCGGCATCGCGAGACCGCCTGGAAGGCCTACGGCGTCGGCCCCGCGGTGCTGGCCGGGGACGCCCTGCTGGCGCTGGCCATGGGGACCCTCGCCCAGGCGTCGGGCGGGGACGCGGTGGCCGCGCTCGCCCGGCTGTCGGACACGCTCGTCGAGCTCGTCAACGGCCAGGCCGACGACGTCGCCTTCGAGAACCGGCCGTGGAGCGGCCCGGAGGCGGTCACCGTCGAGGAGTACCAGGAGATGGCCGCGGGCAAGACCGGTTCCCTGCTCGGCTGCGCCGCGGCGGTCGGCGCGCTGCTCGGTGGCGGCCCGGCCGCCCTGGCCGACGAGATGGCCCGGATGGGACGCCTGCTCGGCATCGCCTTCCAGGCCGTCGACGACCTGCTGGGCATCTGGGGCGACCCGGCGACCACCGGCAAGCCGGTTTTCAACGACCTGCGGCAGCACAAGAAGACCCTGCCGGTCGTCGCCGCGCTGCGGTCGGACACCGAACCGGGCCGGCAACTGGCGGACCTGCTCGAAACCGGGCGCCCGCTCGACGAGGACCTGCTCCGGCTCGCCGCCGAACTGGTCGATCGGGCCGGCGGCCGGGACTTCGCCCAGGAGCAGGCCGAGACCCACCTGGAAGAGGCCCTGAAGATCATTGAGTCCGCGGCGCTCGACACCGCCGCGGCCGGGGAACTGGCCGCGCTGTCCCGGTACATCGTCCGGCGCAGCCACTGATCTCCGGTTCGCCGGATTCGCGGGATCTGCGCTGCTAATTTTTGCGTGCGGTCGAGCCCGCAGGGTCCCGGCCGGCCACGGGGGAGGTAGCACGGGGTGGGTCAGCTCAAGCGGCGTGACCGGATGCGGTACTGGTTCGACAACACCATGTCGCGGGGCACCTCGGCGCTGATCGGCTGGCTCGGCCTGGCCTCCGGGGTGCTCATCCTGGCGGTGGCCTCGCTGGCCATGGTGATCGCGCCGCGCGACGCGGGCGACAACGGGCACTGGCCCGGAGTGCTGTGGCGCAGCCTGCTGCGCACGCTCGACCCGGGCACCATGGGCGACGACGAGGGCTCGGCGCCGTTCCTGGCCCTGATGCTGGCGGCCACCGTCGGCGGCATCTTCATCGTCAGCGCACTGATCGGCGTGCTGACGACCGGCCTCGAAGGAAAGATCACCGAGCTGCGCAAGGGCCGGTCGCGGATCGTCGAGCAGCGCCACACCGTGGTGCTGGGCTGGTCCGACCAGGTGTTCACGGTGATCACCGAACTGGTCGAGGCCAACCAGAGCCGGCGCCGCTCCTGCATCGCGATCCTCGCCGACCACGACAAGGTCGACATGGAGGACGCGATCCGCGCCCGGGTCGGCGACACCGGCCGCACCCGGGTGGTGTGCCGGCGCGGCAACCCGCTCAAGGTCGCCGACCTGGAACTGGTCAGCCCCGGCACCGCCCGGTCGATCGTGGTGCTGTCACCGCCGGTCGAGGACCCCGACATCCACGTCATCAAGACGCTGCTGTCGCTGGGCGCCCGGACCTGGGACGAGCCCCGGCCGCACGTGGTCGCGGCGGTGCACGACTCGGCCAACCTGCCCGCGGCCCGGCTGGCCGGCGGCCCGTCCGCACACGTGATCGACGCCGACGACCTGGCGATCCGGCTGATCGTGCAGTCCCACCGGCAGTCGGGGCTGTCCACGGTCTGCACCGACCTGCTGAACTTCGAGGGCCACGAGTTCTACATGCGTCCCGAGCCGGCGCTGACCGGGGTGACCTACGCCGCCGCGCTGGACGCCTACGACCTGGGCATCCCCGTCGGGTTGCGGCGCGCGGACGGGGAGGTCCTGGTCAACCCGCCGATGGACACGGCGATCCGCGCCGACGACGAGGTCATCGTGCTGGCCGAGGACGACCTGCTGATCCGGCTGGCCACCGGCCGGCCGCCGGTGCACGAGGAGGCGATCGCCACCGCCGCCCCGCACCCGCAGGAGCCCGCGCGGACGCTGCTGATCGGCTGGAACCACCGCGCCCCGAAGATCATCGGCATGCTCGACGAGTTCGTCCGGCCCGGCTCGTACCTGGAGATCGCCGCGCTGCGCGCCGACCCCAGCGGTGAACTGCCCCGGCTGAAGAACCTGACGACGGGGTTCACGCACTGCGACGACACCGACCGCACCGACCTGGAGAAGCTCGACGTCGGCTCCTACCAGCACATCATCGTGCTGTCGGACGCCGGCTTCGACCCGGCCGTCTGCGACGCCCGCACCCTGGTGACCCTGCTGCACCTGCGCGACATGGAGGAGACCCTGGGCGACCCGTACTCCATCGTCAGCGAGATCAACGACGACGCCAACCGCGAGGTCGCGCAGGTCACCAAGGCCGACGACTTCGTGGTCAGCGACAAGCTGATCAGCCTGACCCTGACCCAGCTCAGCGAGAACCGGCACCTGTACGACGTCTTCATCGACCTGCTGGAACCGCTGGGCTCCGAGCTCTACCTCAAGCCCGCGGCCGACTACCTGGTCCCCGGCGTCCCCGCCAACTTCGCCACCCTCATCGAGTCGGCCCGCCGGCGCGGCGAGACGGCCCTCGGCTACCGGCTGGGCGCCCGCTTCCACGAGCCCCCGAAGTACGGCATCGTCCTCAACCCCGACAAGTCCGCCCCGCTCACCCTCACCGAAGACGACAAGGTCATCGTCCTCGCCGAGGACTGATCCGGCCCGGCCCCCGCCCGGCTACGACGGCTCCGCGCGGCCCGGCCGTCCGGTGGTCCTTCGGCCCCCGGGGGTGCGGTGTCCCGGGGACCGAGGGATCGCCGGACGTCAGTTCGGGGACAGGACGATCAGGCGGCGCGCGGCCCGGACGAGGGCCCGCGAGACGCTGTGCGGTGTGGGGACGATGACGTCGGTGGGGTGCGCGGCGGCGAAGTCGGCGAAGATGTGGTCGCGGCTGGCGATGGAGAACTCGGTGAAGCCGTGGCCGGCCAGGAACCTGCCGCGGTCCAGCAGGACGTGGTCGGCGCCGTCCCGGCCGCGCGGGGCGACCGCGATCGGCAGGCGCAGGGCGATGAACAGTTCCAGGTGCTGCTTGAGCGCCCAGGGGCGGGCCACCAGCAGCCGGTGGTGCACGGGGCCCGCGGTCTCGACGGTCCTGATCAGGCGGTCGGCGACCAGCCCGTAGTCGGCCAGCCGGGCGCTCTCGAAGAGCATGTTCTCGAAGTCGATGAGTAGTGCGCGGCGGGGTGCTGCGTTCCGGTGGTTCATGGGGGGCTCCGCTCACGAACGGGATGAATAAGTGGTTTCTCGGCGCTCCAGGGCGGGTGTCGGTGCGGGACGGCGGTCGCCGTCATCGGGTCTGACTGTGTACGGGAGGTGAAAGTTCCCTTACCGGGATTCTTACCGGATCGACGTCATTTCACAGCCTGCCGGGCGAAGCAGCCGACCAGCGACGCCATGCCACCGCCGCGTACTCGGGCTGCCGGTACGGTGAGCGGCGTGCCGATCGACTCCCTGCGGGTGCTGTTCCACTTCGACGCGGGCCCGGCGCTGCGCGAGCGGTTGGTGCCGCTGCTGGCGGGCCTGGACGTGCGCTGGTGCGCCGAGCAGGACGAGGAACGGTTCGCCGGGCTGCTGCCCGACACCGACGTGCTCTGGCACGTGTTGCGGCCGATCACCGCGGCCGACTTCGACCGGGCGCCGCGGCTGCGGCTGGTGCAGAAGCTGGGCACGGGCGTCAACACCATCGACCTCGACCGGGCCCGGGCGGGCGGGGTGGCGGTTGCCAACATGCCCGGCGCCAACGCCCAGGCCGTGGCCGAGCAGGCGCTCGCGCTGATGCTCGCCGCGCTGCGCCGGGTCGTCCCGCTGGACGCCGCCACCCGGGCCGGGCGGGGCTGGCCGGTCGACACCTCGCTGCCGGAGAAGATGGGCGAGATCGCCGGGCGCACCGTGGGGCTGGTCGGGTTCGGCTCCGTCGGCCGGATACTGGCGCCCCCGCTGGCCGCGCTGGGCGCCACGGTGCTGCACCACACCCCGTCCGGCGGCCCGGCGACGCCGGGCTGG
The DNA here is from genome assembly GCF_003289645.1 of Actinomadura craniellae. Taxonomy (GTDB): domain Bacteria; phylum Actinomycetota; class Actinomycetes; order Streptosporangiales; family Streptosporangiaceae; genus Actinomadura_D; species Actinomadura_D craniellae. Next base: position 431,169 of record NZ_QLYX01000003.1, read on the forward strand.
CGGACGCTGGACGACCTGCTCGCCGAGTCCGACATCGTCTCGCTGCACCTGCCGCTGACCGCGGAGACCGACCGGCTGATCGACGCCCGGCGGCTGGCGCTGATGCGGCCGGGGGCGATCCTGGTGAACACCGCGCGCGGCGGGGTGGTGGACCAGCCCGCCCTGGTGGCGGCGCTGCGCTCCGGGCACCTGCGCGCGGCCGGCCTGGACGTCTTCTCCGCCGAGCCCGTCGACCCGGCCGACCCCTTGCTGCGGCTCGACAACGTTGTCGTCGCCCCGCACGCCGCCTGGCTCACCCTGGAGACGATGGAACGCAGCGTCCGCGCCGCCGCCGGCAACTGCCACCGCCTGGCGGCGGGTGAGCCCCTGCTGAACCGGGTGGTCTGAGACCCCGGTAGTCCGACGATCCGCATATAGTCGTACGGTTATTGCGGGAAATGTCGGGTTCAAGGGAGAACGCATGGCCGTCGCAGGGGTTCCGCTGTCGGTGCTCAGCCTGGCGCCGATTCCGCAGGGGCGGACCGCCGCCGACGCGCTGCGGGCGACCACCGAGCAGGCGCGGCGCGCCGAGGAGTGGAACTACCTGCGGTTCTGGGTGGCCGAGCACCACAACATGCCGGCGGTGGCCAGCTCCGCCACGTCCATCCTGATCGGGCACCTCGCCGGAGCCACGTCCCGGATCAGGGTCGGCTCGGGCGGCGTCATGCTGCCCAACCACGCGCCGTACATCATCGCCGAGCAGTTCGGCACCCTCGCCACGCTGTACCCGGACCGGATCGACCTGGGGTTGGGCCGCGCGCCCGGCACCGACCCCTGGACCGCCCGGGCGCTGCACCGCGACCCGTCGGGCGGGCTGGACTTCCCCGACCAGGTCGCCGAGCTGCGCGGCTACCTGGCGCCCCCGACCCCCGGCCGCCGGGTCCGCGCCATTCCCGGCGAGGGGACGCAGGTGCCCGTCTGGCTGCTGGGATCCAGCCTGTTCAGCGCCCGGCTGGCGGCCCGGGAGGGGCTGCCGTTCGCGTTCGCCTCGCACTTCGCGCCCGACCAGCTGCACGCGGCCCTGGAGGTGTACCGGCGGGAGTTCCGCCCCTCCGCCGAACTGGACCGGCCGCACGCGATGGCCGGGCTCAACGTCATGGTGGCCGACACCGACGAGCGGGCCCGGTACGAGTTCAGCAGCGTGCAGCAGCGGGTGCTGTCGATCGTCCGCGGCGACATCGGGATGCCGCCGCCGGTCGCGGACATCGACGCCCTCTGGACCCCCGCCGAGGCGCAGGCCGTCGGTTCCATGCTGCGCGAGGCCGTCGTCGGCGCGCCCGGGACCGTCCGCCGCGGCCTGCTGGAGTTCGTCGAGCGCACCGGCGCGGACGAGCTGATCGTGGTGAGCGAGCCCTTCGACCCCGCCGCCCGGCTGCGCTCCCTGGAACTGCTGGCCGAGCTCTGGGAGCTGTGAGTTCAGGCGCGGACGGCGCGGAAGCGCACCCGCTGGCCGGGGATGTCCACGGTCTCCACGTGGTAGCCGGCCGACATCCACGCCTGCGCCTGCTCCTGCCGTGAGTCGTTGTCCCACCAGTGCGCCAGCCGCGGGTTCCGGGCGGACGGGGGCAGGTGCACGCCGCCCATGGTGACCTCGATGTCGTCGAACGTCATCTCGATCCGCTCCCCGCCGTGCTGGAGGAGGTAGTCCGACAGCGGCCGGTACCTGGTCGGCGGCGGGAGCGGGGCCTCGATCAGCCACTCCCGTGCCGCCCGGGTGGGCAGCGCGATGAACGAGCAGTTCCGCCAGCGCCGCTGCTGGTCGGGCGTGTGCAGCGGGGCGACCAGGTACTTCTCGTCGGGCGGCCGGCCCTCGATCCGGGTCAGCGTGCCGACCCGGTTGGGGTCCCAGCCCCGGCCGAAGTCCGTGATCTCCAGGACGAGGTCGCCCGGCCGCGGGGCGAGCATGCGCTCGGCCAGCGGGGTGCCCTGGCTGGCCAGGAACAGCTCGTGGCCGAGCACGGCGAGGATGCGAGCCTCCTCCGGTGTCACTCCTCGCTCCGTTCGAACCCTGTGCGGGAACCGCGTTCGCTATGTCCGACACTTTCAGGATTGGTGGTAGATCGAGGGCGCGCCAGAGGTGGCAGATCGCAACTGGGAAACGAAAAGCCCCGCACCGTTCCCGGTGCGGGGCTTTCAGCGTCTCGGATCAGAGGACGCGGATCGACTCGGCCTGCAGGCCCTTCTGGCCCTGGGTGACCTCGAACTCCACGGCCTGACCCTCCTGGAGCTCACGGAAGCCGTTGCCCAGGATGTTCGAGTAGTGCGCGAAGACGTCAGCGCCGCCGCCGTCCTGGGCGATGAAGCCGAAGCCCTTTTCCGCGTTGAACCACTTCACGGTGCCGGTAGCCATATACCGTCTGTACTCCTTCACGGGTGCCGGACCCGCACCTTACGGACCCGGTGTCGCCGCGATGACTCCAGAAAAACGAAATGCGCCTGAGGGTCAACCAGCAGGCGCACATAAAGTCTCATGGGAACCACAACTGCAACGCCACTTAGACTAGCACGCTCCGGCCACCGCTTCGCGTGATCTAGGTCACCGGCCCACGGGTATCGGCGAGATCGCCCAGGTTACGGGTGCGGTCGCACAAGGTTCCCGGCCGTCCGGTGGCGCCGCTCCCCGGGTTGCGGCCGGCCTCTGGATCCCCGATTCGCCGCGTGTTGAACTCGCGACCGAGTCGAGGAGCGGGAGCCGGAATGACCGACATCACACCGCGGGAGCACCGCCGCGGCATCTCGTGGGTCTCGAAGATCACAGCCATCGCGGCGGCGAGCACGCTGATCTTCGCGACCCTGACCGGGACGGCGCACGCCGCCTACCCCGACCCGGGGCTGGTCCGCGGCGACGTCTTCACCCACGACCCCACGATGATCCGCACCTCGGACGGGACGTACTACACCTACTCCACCCACAACGGGCTGGAGGCCCGCTCGTCGACCAACCGGATCGACTTCGCCGCCGCCGGTGCCGCGCTGCCGTCCGGCGCGTCCTGGGCCCGGCAGTACAGCGGCGACGCCCGGGAGCTGTGGGCGCCGGACGTGTCGTACCAGAACGGCCAGTACTACATGTACTACTCGGCCTCCTCGTTCGGCTCCAACCACTCGGCGATCGGCCTGGCCATCAGCAGCACCGGCCGGCCGGGCAGCTGGCGGGACCGCGGCCGGGTCATCACGTCCTCCTCACGTGACAGTTTCAACGCCATCGACCCGCAGCTCACGGTGGACGCCCAGGGCCGCTGGTGGCTGGCGTTCGGCTCGTGGTGGACGGGGATCAAGATGATCCGGATCGACCCCGCCACCGGCAACCGGCACGCCGACCGGACGATCCACAGCCTGGCCGGCCGGACCCGGACCGACCTGGGCATCGAGGCACCGCACATCGTCCACCGGGGCGGCTACTACTACCTGTTCACCTCGTGGGACCTGTGCTGCCGCGGCACGGGCAGCACCTACAAGATCATGGTCGGCCGCTCGGCGAGCATCACCGGCCCGTACGTCGACCGCAACGGCGTCCGGCTGACCAGCGGCGGCGGCACCGAGGTGCTGGCGACCCACGGCGGCCGGGTGATCGGGCCGGGCGGGCAGAGCGTCTACCGCGACGGCACCCAGGACCTGCTCGTCTACCACTACTACGACCGGACGGACGGCGGCCGGCACAAGCTCGGCATCAACTACCTCGGCATCGACGCGGCCGGCTGGCCGTACGTGTGGTGACGGGAAGAAAGGAGCGCACGATGCGAACGTCCTTCAAGATCCTCGGCGGGACCGCCGTGCTCGCCCTGACGGCGGCGGGCTGGGCGGTGCCGGCGCAGGGCGCCCCGCAGGCCGCGGCCTACGAGAGTGCCCCCGTCGGGTACGCGAGCATGAACGGCGGCACCACCGGAGGGGCCGGCGGCACCACGGTGACCGTCGGCAACGCCACGCAGTTCCGGCAGTACGCCAACGCGAGCGGCCGGTACGTCATCCAGGTGACCGGCACGATCTCGCTGTCCGGGATGCAGCGGGTCGCCTCCGACAAGACGATCATCGGTGTCGGCACGTCGGGCCGGATCGTCGGCGGCGGGCTCACCCTCAACGGGGTCCGGAACGTCATCATCCGGAACCTGACCTTCAGCGGCGCCAACGACGACGCGATCAACATCCAGGACTCGACGACCAACGTCTGGATCGACCACAACGACCTGACCGACGCCTATGACGGCGTGCTCGACATCAAGCGCGGCTCCGACTACGTCACGGTCTCCTGGAACCGGGTGTACGGCCAGGACAAGGCGATGCTGCTCGGGCACTCCGACGACAACGGCGCCCAGGACCGGGGCCGGCTGCGGGTGACCTACGTGCACAACTACTTCGACGGGACCAACCAGCGGCAGCCCCGGGTGCGCTTCGGCAACCCGGTGCACGTGGTGAACAACTACTACCGGAACATCGGCAGCTACGGCGTGGCCTCCACCAACCAGGCCGGAGTGTACGTCGAGCGCAACTACTTCGAGAACACCCGCCAGCCCACGGTCACCCAGACGGGCGAGTCGTCCTCCGGCTACCTCAGCCTGGCGGGCAACCACCTGGTCGGCTCGGGCACCCCGCAGTCGAGGTACCCCACCCTGGTGCGGGCGATCCCCTACTCCTACGCCCCCGACGCGGCCCAGGACGTGAAGTCCATCGTCATGGCCGGTGCCGGGGTGGGCAAGGTCTGATCCGGCGGCTCCGGCGGGCGGGCTTCCGCCTGCCGGAGCCCTTCCTTGACACCCCTCAGCAATGTGTGACATCAATCGAGACGATCGTTTTCTTGATGTCACACTCTGGAGGGTGCGGTGGCCCACCGTCCTCTGGCCGGGCGGACCGTCGTCGATCTGACCACCGCCCTGGCCGGCCCGTACGCGACCCTGCTGCTGGCCGGGCTGGGCGCCCGCGTCATCAAGGTGGAGAACCCCGCCACCGGGGGCGACCCGGCCCGCGGCAACGCGCCGTACCTCGGCGCCGAGGGGCTGTCCCTCACCCGCCAGCACACCGACGACATGTCCGTGTCGATGCTGCTCCGCGGGCGCAACAAGCGCGGCATCACCCTGAACCTCAAGCACCCCGCCGGCCGCGAGGTCTTCGCCGACCTGGTCCGGGCCGCCGACGTCGTCGTGGAGAACTACAGCGCGGGCGTCACCGGCCGACTCGGCATCGACTACGCGTTCGCCCGCGCCGCCAACCCGCGCATCGTCTACACCTCGATCAGCGGGTTCGGGGCGCAGGGCGGCCCCGGCTCGGGCAAGGCGATGGACACCATCGTCCAGGCGCTCAGCGGGATCATGATGACGGCGGGCGCGCCCGGCGAACCGCCGGTGCGGTTCGGGCTGCCGGTCGCCGACCTGCTCGCCCCCCTCTACGCGGTGATCGGCACCCTCGCCGCGGTCGTCCAGGCCGACGCGACCGGCGAGGGCCAGCACGTCGACGTGTCGATGCTGGGCGCGCTGACCTCGCTGGTGGCCTGCGAGCCGTTCGACGCCTTCGAGGAGATCGGCCTGCCGCTGCGCACCGGGACGACCGTCCCCCGGCTCGCCCCGTTCGGGATCTTCGAGGCCGCCGACGGGTGGTTCGCGCTGTGTGCGCCGGTCGACTCCTTCGCCCACGGGGTCCTTGCCGCGCTCGGCCGCCCCGAACTGACGCGGGACGAGCGGTTCGCCGACCGCGACGGGCGGGTGACCCACGCCGCCGAACTGCACGCCCTGATCGGGGAGTGGTCGGCGGAGCGCCCCCTCACCGAGGTCCTGGCGACCCTCACCCGGCACGGCGTGCCCGCCGCCCCCGTGCGCGGGCCCGCCGAGGCGGTACGCGACCCGCTGGTCCGCGACCGCGGCGAGGTCGTCCCGCTGGCCCACCCCCGGTACGACCGGGCCGGGGAGCTGTACGGCACCGGCGTCCCCATCGTCTTCTCCGCCGCGGAGACCGCCCTCGACGAGCCGGCCCCCGCGCTGGGCGAGCACAACGCCGAAATCTACGGCGACCTGCTGGGCTACGACGCCGAGCGCCTCGCCGCCCTCGCCGCCGACGGGGTGATCTGACGTGACCGCGCTGGCGGAACTGACCCGGATCTACACCGACCGGGCGGCGGCGGCCCGCGGCGGCCCGGTGTACGGCTACGTCGGAGCGGACGTGCCGGTGGAACAGCTCACCGCCGCCGGGGTGCTGCCGGTACGGCTGTGGGGCGACCCGGCCGGCGACACCGCGCCCGGGGACCGGTACCTGGGCAAGGGGCTGGACCCCGTCGCCCGCTCGGTGCTGACCCGGCTGCTGGCCGGGGCGTACGGGACGCTCGACCGGGTGGTGGTGTCGCGCGACTGCGAGGCGTCGCTGCGGCTGTTCTACGCGCTGCGCGAGCTGCGCCGGGTGGAGCCGGAACTGGACCTGCCCGAGCCGTACCTGGTGGACGTCCTGCACCTGCCGCACCGCACCACCACCCGCTACGTGCGGGCCCGGCTGGAACAGTTCCGCGACCGCCTGCACGACTGGACGGGCACCACCGCCGACCTGCCCGGCGCGATCGCGCGGCACGACGAGCAGCGCCGGCTGCTGGCCGAGGCCGCCGAACTGCGCCGGGCGGTGCCCGCCCGGCTGACCGGCACCGAGTTCCTGGCCGTGGCCGGGGCCGGCACCGTGCTACCGGTCACCGAACACCTCGACCTGCTGCGCCGGCTGCTCGCCGAGGCCGCCGACCTGCCCGAGCACACCGGCCGCCGGATCTTCCTCACCGGCAGCGGCCACGACACCCCCGAGGTCTACCGGGCGCTGGAGGGCGCCGGGCACCTCGTGGTCGGCGAGGACCACGACTGGGGCGACCTGCTCCACCTGCGCCAGGTCGGAACCGGGACCCTGACCGCGCTGGCCGAGCGCTACCAGCACAACGGCCCCACCGCGCAGCGCGCCACCACCCGCGCCCGCGCCGCGCACACCGCGGCGGCGGCCCGCGCCTGCCGCGCCGAAGCCCTGGTCGGCTACGCCCGGCGCGGCGACGAGGCACCGCCCTGGGACTTCCCCGCCCAGCGCGCGGCCCTGCCCGAACTGCCCGCCGCCCTCCTCGAACGCCAGGAGTACGGCCGGATCGACCTGGAGGGAATCCGATGAGGACGCGCAGCCTGGCCTCCGCCGCCGCGGCCGGCCGGTACCAGCGGGAGTGGTTCGCCGGCCTGCGGGAACGGGTGGCGGCCGGCGAGCCGCTGGCGCTGGTGAACGCGGACGTCCCGCAGGAGATCTTCCGGGCGATGGACATCCCGTACGTGGTGAGCCAGTGGTGGGCGTCGCTGGTCGCCGCCAAGCAGCGGTCCGCCCACTACCTGGAGTTGGTGCGGGAGCGCGGCTACCCCGACTACACCGAGCAGTACAACTCGCTGACGCTGGGCGCGGCGTTCGACCCCGAGCCGGAGAACGGCCCGTGGGGCGGGCTGCCCGCACCGTCCCTCGTGGTCGCCGACGCCACCGGCGACGTCACCCGCAAGATCTTCGACCTATGGGGCGAGCGGCCCGGCACCACCTTCTACGCGCTGGAGAGCGCCGCCGAGAACGAGGTGCCCGTCAACTGGTGGGACCTGATGCCGCACCGCTGGGAGGAGGCCGTCGGCACCGCCCGGCTCGACCTGCTGACCGCCGAACTGGAGAACCTGATCAGGTTCCTGGAGACCACCACCGGCCGGGTGTTCAGCGAGACCCGGTTCCGCGAGGTGATGGCGCTCGTCAACGAGCAGGAGGAGTGGAACCGCCGGGCCCGCGACCTGATCGCCCGGACCCGCCCCGTCCCGCTGGACGTCTCCGAGGGCATCCCCGCCGTGATGGTGCCGCAGTGGCACCGCGGCACCGAGTGGGGCCGGGACGCCGCCCGCTCGTTCTACGAGGAGGTGCGCGACCGGGTGGCCGCGGGCGAGGCCGCCTGCCCCGGCGAGCGCGCCCGGCTGATGTGGATCGGCCGCGGCCTCTGGTACGACATGGACTTCTACCAGCGGTTCCAGGACGAGTACGGCGCCGTCTTCGTCTGGTCCATGTACCTGGCGGTGGCCGCCGACGGCTACCTCCGCTACGGCGGCGACCCGCTACGCGCCCTGGCCGCCCGCTTCGCCGCCTTCGGCGACCAGCTCTACACCCCGCCGTGGTCGGCCGAGTGGTACGTCAAGGAGGCTCGGCTGCACGGCGTCGACGGCGTGGTCCACCTGGTCTCCGACGACCCGCGCGGCAGCTACTTCACCACCCGCGCCCTGGAGACGGCCGGCATCCCGGTGATCGAAATCGAAGCCGACAACGTCGACGCCCGCGGCTACGACCCCGACTCCGTCGCCACGTCCATCGGCACCTGGCTCACCGAAACCGTCCTGCCCCGCACCCGCTGAACACTCCGCCGTCCCGTACCCCGTGATCCTTCGGCCTTCGGCACGTCCAGGCACCCCGAACCCGCCTGTGCGGTCAGTCGGGCCGTCGCGCCACGGGTCGGCCGTCGGGTCCGCTGGGGGTGGGCGGCCAGGTGGCGGAGTCGTCGCGTTGCAGGCGGGAGATCTCTTCCATGCGGTCGCTGGGGATGATGACCTGGGTGACTTCGATGGCGTTGGTGTCCTTGGCGGAGTAGCCGATGCGGACGATCTCCCAGACGGGCAGGGAGACGGGGATCTGCAGGGCGTCGGCCTCGTCCTGCTGAGGCAAGCGGGCCCGGCGGCGCTCCATCCATTCGAGGGGGCCGTGGCCGGCTTCTTCCAGTCGGTCGATCCACGCGCCGGGGCCGGTTCCGTAGGGTTCGGCGACCAGGGGCGCGTCGGCGACGCCTCGGGGGTGGATCCAGGTGGTGCTGATCTGGAACGGGGGTTCGCCGTCCGGGCCGGTCACCCGGCGCCGTCGCAGGATCTCGGAGCCGACCGCGACGTTGAGCATGTGCGACAGGCGGGGATCGGTCATCGGCTCGGTGGTCACGCTGGGCTGGACGTGGTGGATCCACAACTCGTTGCCCTGGGCGGCCGGGAAGCTGTAGCCGCCCGAGGCGGGTCGCCCGTCGATGACGTGCCGGGTGTTGCGGCGGACCACGTTGGTCCTGATGATCACGCGGCGCTTGTCCGAGCGTACGACCGTGCCCGGCGCGGCACGGCCCACAGCAGCCCTTCGTCCTCCAGGACGCCGATGGCGCGGGCGATGACGTTACGGGATGCGCGGTACTCCTCGGCGAGGTCGATATGTCGCGGGAGGGTGTCGCCGGGCCGCCACTCACCGGCGTTGACGCGTTCCCGCAGCTTCTCGGCGATCTGCCGGTACCTCACGGCCACCCGACACCCTCACTCTCCGATTCGTTGAAGCATATTGACGCGCGACCTATCCGCCACCATGGTGTTCGATTTGTTGAAGCGAATCGCTCGGCGGTCCTACCACGGGTTCCCGTTGCTGCGGCCGTGGGGGCTTCCGCCTGCGTCTGTGACTACGGCCCAGGTCACCTTCCCGAATGCGGCCGTGCTCTCGGTGACCTGTCCAGGTTCGGCCGGGCACCATGCCCCGAGGGGGCTCGGCGTTCATGGAAGCCGCCGGTGGTGGAAGGCTCATTGTGGACCCCACCAAGCGCGACGCGCTGCACGTACGATATGACCAAATCGGCCCCGATGCCCTATCCCGCAACGCCACCCGCAAGCTGATCACCCAATTGATGGAGGTCACGTCATGAGCACCCCCCAATGGCGCAAATCCACCCACAGCGGCACTGGTGGCCTCGGCGGACAAGAGTGCATCGAGATCGCCGACCTGGACGGCGGCATCGGCCTCAGAGACTCCAAGAACCCCGACGCCGGTCACCTCACCCTGTCATCCGACAGCTTCGCCACCCTCCTGAGCCGTCTTAAGAGCGACAGACCGGCCCTCTGAGCAACCCCCACCCAGCCCACCGTCGGCGTAGGGACCTCTAGGGCGTGTCTCAAAGCAAGGTCAGGAGCCTCACTAACGGCACCGGCAACAACCGCGTCCCCTCTGCCTGCGTGATCCTTCAGCATCCGGTGCGCCATGGCGCCCTCAAAGCTGAAGGATCACGCAGGCGGCAGCACCGGGAGGCGGCGCAGCCGTTACCGGTATCCGTAGTGAGGCTTCCGACCCACTTTCGTCACGCACAGGGCACACCCCGTCAGGGCGGCAGGGTTCCGCTGGCGACGGTGTGTAGGTGTTCTCGTGCGTTGCGCATGTCTCGGGAGTTCGCCCAGGGTGTCGAGGATTTGAGGATGTCGGTGATGTGCTGGTCCAGCCGGGCGGATTCCACCAGCGGGGTGAGGCGGGTCAGGGCGTGGATCTGGTGTGCTGCTTTGTCGGGGTCGTTGGCGTGTAGTGCGGCTTTGATCTGCTGGGCCAGGTAGAGGGCGCTGAGTTGGGGCATGTGCCCGAAGAGGCGGACCGCTTGGGCTAGGGACTGGTCGGCTTCCTCGTGCAACTTCAATCTGCCGAGGGCGATGCCCGCGTTGCCCAGGACCATGGCGGCCGAGATCGGGGACAGATCATCGAGCATGGTGCGTGCTTGGTCCAGCGCTTGGCGGGCTTGGCGTTTGGGGTTTGCGCTAGAGGCTGTGAGCGCTGTGGCGAGCCGGACGCGGAGCCGGACACGGTCTTCGTCGGCCAGCCCGCGCAGTTGCAGGCCGTGTTGGGCGTAGGCGGCGGCTCTGAGCGGGTCATGTTGGGCGTTGAAGGTGCACAGGTTCTCGAACGCGTGCGCTGCGCTCTCGACGTACCCGGCTTTGCGGGCGAGGTCGAGCCCGAGGGTGGCCACGTGCTCGGCCTGGGTCCGCTGCTGGGCGTCATAAAGCACAAGAGAGGCTTTTCGGGCCAGGTCGGCGGAGGCTGCCTGCAACTGCCGGTCGCGTCCCCGTAAAGCCGGTTTGACGGCGTTGGCGTGGCGTAGCGCGGACCGGATGAGGGGAATTCCGCCGCCTTCACCGGTCATTTGCTCCAGCCGTCCGGCAAGGGCCCGGACATATTGCGGATCTTGATATGGGCCCGCCTGGGGTGAAGGGATGAAGGCCACGGATGCGGCGGCGGCGATGAACTCTCTACGGTCTACGGGGTCCACCTCCCCGATGGGGACTATCCGGACTTCCCACCCTACGCGTTGGAGATAGCCCGATACGCGTCCAATGCCCGGGTCGCGGGTGCCGCGCGAGACGTTGGATATCCACCCTTGGGTGACACGGTCGTCGGGGGTGCTCATTTCGCGGGCGAGTTGGTTTTGGCTCCATCCCCGCTGCTCCATGATCAGATTTAAGGCTTGGGGAAGAGTCGGGTTCTCCATGGCGGGAGAGTAATACGGGCTGTGTAGGGGGGCTACCGCTTCGCTGCGTTAGGTCGCAAAACTGAGCGTTAACAGCGAGGTGACGTGACGAACAAGGGTGAAGGCGGATGCCGAGCGCTCCCGAAATACAGATCGACCTGGCGGACTTTACCGCTCAATGGCTGGCAGACCTGCGGACTTCGTTCCCCGGGTGGGCGTTCTTCTACGACGGTGACCGTACCTGGACGGCCATGCGGGGACGCACGGCAACGGTGACGGCCACCTCGCCGCTGGTGCTGCGCGCTCATCTGGAGGCACGACGGTGAAGAGCGAACCGAACCCCGGCGGCCATCCCCGCGAATTGGAGGCCACCTTGGACGCCGCGCCGAGTGCTGCGGGACAGGCACGGCGCTTGGTGGTGCAGGCGCTGGCCGAGTGGGGTCTGTCGGGGGCGTGTGAGGCGATGCGGCTGGTGGTCAGTGAACTGGTCACCAACAGCGTGACCGCACTGGAACAGGCGGTGCCGGACGGGCCGTCGGTGGTGCGGCTCCGGCTGACGGCCGATCTCGGTCCGGGCGGCTCGCTGGTGACGGTACAGGTATGGGATCAAGCCCCCTGCCTGCCGGTACGACAGTCTCCCGGAGCGGGTGAGGAAAACGGGCGGGGGCTGCTGCTGGTGGAAGCAGTCTCCCAAGAGTGGGGCTACTACCAGCCCGCGCACCCGCTGACAGACGAAGAGACCGGCGCGAAACCATGGCCTGGACCCACCTCATGGCCACACGACAAAGAGACCCCGCCCAGCACAGCGAAGAGCGGAAAAGTGACCTGGGCTGCGGTCAAAACCGAAGCCGGGCCATGCAGATGACCTCGGGTGAGAACGGGACAATGATCGGAAGCGGACTTGAGGACTGCCAGATGCCTCCCACGCCCACAGTGATCCCCAACGGAGCACGCATCCGGGAACTACGTGAGGCAACCGGGCTGAGCGCCGCCGAACTCGGTGCCAGGCTCCGCCGCCACGTCACCACCATCCAAAACGCCGAACGCGGCAGACCCGTCTCGCTGATCATCATCGGTCAGCTGTCCCGCGCGCTGGGAGCCCAACCGGCTGAACTCATCGCCGACGACTCCACGCCCGAACGCACCTGACTCCCCGGATGAGCGGTGTTCCCCCGTGCTGCTCATCCGGGGTCTTCTCGTCTCCGCACCCACCGGCGACCCGAACACCGGCCAGTCCTGCGCGACGGCGCCCAACCCCGGCCGACCGGGCCGCTTCGCACCTGGTGAGTCGCCCGCGGCCGGCTCCCGCCCCGGGGCCGGCCGCGGGACGCCTGTCAGGCCGCCGGTTCGTCGGCGGCCAGGATCCGGGTGCGGGACGGGTCCACCGAGACCCAGGTCGCGCCGGGGTCCCCGGCCTCGCCTGACCAGACGCGCCAGTCCAGGCCGGACGCGGTGAGGTGGTGTTCGGTGTGCGGGCCGGCGAACATGGAGATCCGCAGCTCCGCGGACCACCGGTTGGCCGTGTCGGGCTCGGCGGGGTGCAGCCGGCCGTCCTCGGGCCGCCAGATCGCCACCGCCGGGTCGCCCTCGGCCAGCCCGGCCCCGGCCGCGCCGGTGACCCGGCCGCAGGCGGTGTCCAGCACCGCCCGGTCGCCGTCCAGCAGCGCGACCGTGCCGGGGATCTCGTTGGCGACCCCGACGAAGCTCGCCACGTACCGGGTGGCGGGCCGCTCGTAGATCTCCCGGGGCGGGCCGAGCTGCTCGACCCGGCCCAGCCGCATCACCGCGATCCGGGTGGCCAGCTCCATCGCCTCGGCCTGGTCATGCGTGACGTACACCGCGGCGAAGCCGAGCCGCCGCTGCATCGCCAGCAGCTCCACCCGCAGCCGCTCGCGCACCTTGGCGTCCACGTTCGACAGCGGCTCGTCGAAGAGCACCAGGTCGTCGCCGGCGACCAGGGCCCGGGCCAGCGCCACCCGCTGCTGCTGGCCGCCGCTCATCTCGCCGGGGTACTGGCGGGCCAGTTCGGGGATGCCGACCAGTTCCAGCACCTCGGTCACCCGCCCGGCGATCTCGGTCTTGCCGAGCCGGCCGGCCCGCCGGTTCTCCAGCGGGTACGCCACGTTGGCGGCGACCGTCATGTGCGGCCAGAGCGCGTACGACTGGAACATCATGCTCAGGCCGCGGCGCTCGGGCGGCACGTCGGTCCGGGCGGCGGTGTCCAGGACGGTCTGCCCGCCGATCTCGATCCGGCCCGCGTCGGGGTGTTCCAGCCCGGCGATCGACCGCAGCAGCGTGGTCTTGCCGCAGCCGCTGGGGCCGAGCAGCACCAGGAACTCCCCGGCGGCCACGTCCAGCGTCACCCCGTCGATCGCGGGGGTGATCGCGCCGTCGGCCCGCCGGAAGTGCCGGCGCAGCCCGTCCACCCGGACCACCGGTCCCGTCGCCGTGGCCTCGTCCTGCTTCTTCTCGTCGTTCATCAGCCTCATCCGCAACCGCCTCGTTCAGGGACGTCCGCCGGGCGGCGGCGGAGTTCCGGTCCGGGTCCGGCGCCGCGCGTACCACGTCACCGGGACCACGACCAGGGCGGTCGCCCCGGCCAGCATGATCGAAAGGGAGCCGAGCATCGCGTAGTCGCCGCTGGCGAAGACCTCCAGGATCCGGAAGCCCACCACCTCGTTGCCGGTGCCGGCCAGGATCGCGGACGCGCTGATGTCGCCCGCGATGGTGACGAACAGCAGCGCCCAGCCGGCCAGCAGCCCGGGCATCATCAGCGGCAGGGTGACCCGCCGGAACGTCCGGCCGGGCCCGGCGCCGCTGAGCCGGGACGCCTCGGTCAGCTCCGCGCCGATCTGGCTGATCGCCGCGTCCGACGCCGTGGTGGCCTGCGGCATGTGCAGCGACACGTACGCCAGCAGCAGGATCCACAGGGTGCCGCCCATGTAGAAGGGCGCGCCGCTGAAGGCGAGCACGAACCCGACGGCGATGACCAGGTGCGACAGGGTCGGCGGGAACTTGATCGCCGCGTCGACCAGCAGCCCGGCGCCCCGGCCCGACCGGCGGACCAGCATCGACACCACCGCGGCGGCGAGCATCCCGATGGTGGCCCCGGCGACGCCCAGCAGCAGGCTGTTGACCAGCGCCTCCTGGGTGGTGACGTCGCTGAGCGTGCGCCGGAAGGCGTCGAGGTTGAGCGCGCCGAAGTCGACCGAGGAGCTCCAGTACCCGCTCAGCGAGACCAGCACCAGGGCGCCCAGCGGCAGGATCGAGGTCAGCGCCAGGTAGCCCAGCACGGCCAGCCGGGCCAGCGGGCGCCAGCGGCCGAGCCGCAGCGGCCGGGTCCGCGCCCCCTTGCCGCCGATCCCGCTGTTGCGGTCGCTGCGCAGGATGCGCGTCTGCAGGTACCAGACCGCGGTGACGACCAGCATGACGATGAGGTTCAGGCCGATCGCCACCCCCGTCTCGGGCGGGTAGGTGAACGACAGCAGTTGCACCACCCGGACGGAGAGGATGTCGATGTCGGTCTGGGTGGCCAGGATCGTCGGCACGGAGAACAGGCCGAAGCCGAGCCAGACCATGAGCAGTCCCGCCGCGCCCAGGCTGGGCCGGACGGCGGGCAGCGAGATGCGGCGCAGCGTGGTCAGCGGGCCGGCCCCGCAGATCCGCGACTGCTCCTCCATCCCGGCGTCGGTGTTGCGCAGCCCGGCCGACACGATCATGAACACGAAGGGCACCTGGTAGATCGTGTAGACGAAGATCAGGCCGTACCAGGAGTGGATGTTGATCGGTCCCTGGTCGAGGTCGATCCCCACGGCGCCCAGCAGCGGGCGCAGCGCCAGGTTGAGGTAGCCCGACCGCTCCGAGCCCAGCAGCGCCCAGCCGACCGCGCCGGCGATCGGCGGCAGCAGGAAGGGCACCAGCGGCACGATGTCGGTGGCCAGGCCCAGCCGGGCGTCGGTGCGCTCGTTCAGCCAGGCCAGGCCGGCGCCGACCACCAGCGCGGCCAGGCCGCTGGCGCCGACCACCACCGCGGTGTGCCACAGCAGGGTGTCCAGGTCGGGCTGGGCGAGGGTGTCGCGGACCGGGGTCAGGTCGACCCGGCCGTCGGTGATGAACGGCCGGGTCACCACCAGGGCCAGCGGGTAGACCGCCAGCAGGCCGAGCCCGACCGCCAGGACGGTGGCGAGCAGGGTGAAGGGCGTGAGCCCGGAGGCCCACGCCCGCACCCTCGGTACGTTGACGGCCACTGATCAGTCCAGGCCGAGCAGGGAGTGGATCCGGTCGGCGGGGACGCCGGTGAGCTCCCGGTTGAAGGTGTAGCGGGCCGGCAGCGAACCCGGGTCGCGGGGCGATCCGGAGCCGGGCTCGGTGTTGAGCACCTTGTTGCCCGCCGCGGACATCAGGTAGTGCACGAACAGCTTGGCGGCGTTGGGGTGCGGGGCCTTGGCGGCCAGCCCCGGGACGATCTCGGGCCCGGTGGAGGCGGGCGGCTGCACGTAGCCGACCGGGGCGCCCTTCTTCTTCAGGTCCTCGATGATCGACTGCACGCCGGGCATCACGATGGCGCCCTCGCCCGCGGCGAGCTGCTGGGTGGCCGGGGCCGCGCTGGGGGAGATGATCGGGTTCTGTGCCTTGAGCTTCGTCAGGAAGTCCTCGCCCAGCTCCTTGATGATCAGGTTCCAGAACGGGGTGTAGGCGGCGGAGGCGCGCGGGTCGACCAGGATGATCTTCCCCTTCCAGCGCGGGTCGAGGATGTCGTTCCAGTCCTTGATCGCGCCGCCGGTCTCCTTGGTGTTCACCGAGATCCCGGACGGCTGGACCTGGACGACGGCGGTGCCCGGGTCGGACACCAGGTACTGCTGCGGGAAGTCGCCCGGGTACTCGGGGATGCCGGCCTGGGGCAGCGGGGTGGTCCACCCCTTCTTGTTCGCGTCCACGACGAACGGTGTGAACGAGCCGACGAACAGGTCGGCGGCGGGCTTGCCCGTCTCGGCCTCGGCGGCGAACCGCTGGGACAGGTCGCTGGAGGTCAGCCGGACGAACTTGACCTTGATGCCGTACTTCTTGGCGAAGTCGTCGGAGACCGCCTTGGCGATGTTCTCGGCCGGCACGCTGTACCAGACCAGCTCGCCTTCCTTCTGGGCGGCCTCGATCAGTTTCTTGAGGGCGGGGGATGCGTCGGCCGGGATGGCGGTGGCGTTCCCGCCGCCACCGCCGCAACCCGCCGTGAGGGTGAGGGCGGCGCACGCTGCCGTCAGTACGGACGCTGCTCGCCCGAAGCGTCGGCGGATCATCTTTCCTCCGGGGCGGTGATCGTGAGTCCTGGAAGGGGACCGCGATGGGGGTGGAGACGGGATCGCTGGCCAGCGGGCTGTCTGCGGGTGTTATACATCACACGCGACGACCGGTCAATGGGGTGCAGATAATCCCTGACCTGCGCATAACCACGCTCCTCGCCTGCTGTCAGGGCGATCTTGGCTGTCCAGGAGGGTCGCAGAACAGCTCAGGCGGCCCGATCCGTGGCTTCCGTCAGGCGGAAGATCCTTCGATAGGCAAGACAGTTTCGTAGACGAGCGACACAAAGCATGAAGTAATAGAGCGGTACGACGGACCCCTTGAATCCCGGCGGTGCGACGATGACGACCACGGACGACGCCCTGACGGCCGACTTCGACCCCTTCGACGAGACGACCCTGCGCGACCCGCACGGCACCTACGCCCGGCTGCGCGCCGCCCGCCCGATCGCCCGGGGCGCGCGCTGGGGCGGTTTCTGGGCGCTGACCGGCCATGCCGAGGTGTCCGCCGCGGGGACCGCTCCGCACACCTTCAGCAGCGAGTCCGGCGTGGTGATCCCGATCAACCCGCTGGCCGGGCGGCGGCTGCCGATGCACTTCGACCCGCCCGAGCACACCACCTACCGCCGGATGCTCAACCCCGCCTTCCACCCCGACCGGGTGACCGCGCTCGACCCCGCCGTGCGGGCGGTGGCCGACCGGCTGCTCGCCCCCCTGCTGGACCGCGGCGCCGGCGAGATGGTCGCCGAGTACGCCTCACCGCTGGCCTCCCACGCGCTGGCCGCCTTCCTCGGCATGCCGGACGGGTTCGGCACCCGGCTGGAGGAGCAGAGCGTGCGCTTCGAACGCGCCCAGGACGCCGGCGACGCCGCCGCGGTCGAGGCCGCCAACACGGAGCTGTACGGCCAGGCCCGCGAGGTGCTCGCCGCCCGCCGCGACGAACCCGCCGGGGTGGTCGGCGCGCTGCTGGCCGGCGGGCTGGACGACGACGAGGTGCTGGGCGCCGTCCGCCAGATCTTCATCGCCGGGCACATCGCGGTGGCCGCCGGGCTGGGCAGCGCGATCGGCCACCTGGCCGGCGACCCCGCCTTGCAGGACCGGCTGCGGGCGGAACCCGACCTGGTCCCGGCCGCGGTGGAGGAACTGCTCCGGCTGCACACCCCCAACCAGGGCTTCGCCCGGACGGCCACCCGCGACGTCGAAATCGCCGGATGCCCGGTGCGTGCGGGCGAGCAGGTGGCGCTCGTCTACACGGCGGCCAACCGCGACCCCGCGGTCTTCCCCGACCCCGACCGCTTCGAGTTCGGCCGTCCCGCCCGGCACCTGGCCTTCGGGCACGGCGTGCACAAGTGCGTCGGGATGGCGCTGGCCCGCCTGGAACTGCGGACCGGCCTCACCGCCCTGCTGGACGCCACCACCGGGTTCGCCCCCGCCGGCGAACCCGAACCGCTGCGCTGGCCGGTGCACGGCCCCGCCACCCTCCCGATCCGGCTGGCGGCGGGCCGGTGAGCGGGATGGAGTTCGACCCGCTGTCGGAGCGGGCACTGGACGACCCGCACGGCCTGTACACGGAGCTGCGGCAGGGCTGCCCGGTCGCGCACAGCGAGCGCTGGAACGGGTTCTGGGCGCTGTTCCGCTACGAGGACATCCGCGAGGTGCTGCGCGACTCCCGGACGTTCGTGACCTCGGTGCAGAACGTGGTGCCGAAGGTGGCCTTCACCGGCCGCCGCCCGCCGCTGCACCTCGACCCGCCCGAGCACACCCCCTACCGGCGGGCGCTCAACCCGCTGCTGACCCGCGCCCGGGCCGCCGTCCTGGAGCCCGGGACGCGGGAGCACGCCCGGTCCCTGCTGGCCGGGCTGACCGGCCGGGCCGGCCCGGCCGACCTGTCGGCGGAGTACGCGGCGCGCATCCCGATCTACACGTTCGCCCGCTTCCTCAACGTGTCCGACGCGGACATGGAGGCCATCAAGGACGCCTGGCTGCGCTACAACCGGGCACTCCAGGACGCCGACGACGAGCAGGTCAAGGCGCAGAGCCTGGTGCTCTACGCGATCGCCCGCGACCTGGTGGACGCCCGGCGGCGGGACCCCGCCGACCCCGCCGTCGACCCGGTCACCGCCCTGCTGGCGGCCCGGCACAAGGGCGAGCCACTGCCCGCCGAGATGATCGTCGGAACGGTCCGGCAGGTGATGGTGACCGGCATGGTGGCGCCGACCGTCACGCTCGGCAGCATGGTGGCGCACCTGGCCGGCGACCCCGAGCTCCAGGACCGGCTGCGCGCCGCGTCGGACCTGGTGCCCCGGGCGGTGGAGGAGTTCCTGCGGCTGTACTCGCCCTACCGGGGGTTCGCCCGCACCGCCGTCCGCGACGTGGAGATCGGCGGCCGGGAGATCCGCGCGGGCGAACCCATCGCGCTGGTGTTCACCTCGGCCAACCGCGACGAGTCGGTCTTCACCGACCCCGCCCGCTTCGACCTGGACCGCCCCCCGGGCCGGCACCTGGCCTTCGGCCAGGGCCCGCACATGTGCGCGGGCGTCGAACTGGCCCGGATGGAACTGCGCGTCGGCCTCACCGAACTCCTCGCCGCCACCCGCGGCTTCGAACTGGCGGGCACCCCCGAAATGACCCGCTGGCCGGAGTACGGCCCCGTCGGCCTCCCGGTCAACCTCCACTGACCGCCCTGCTCCCCTGATCCTTCAGCATCCGGTGCGTCACAGCGCCCCGGATGCTGAAGGATCACGGCCACATGCGCCCTCACCAGGTGACCCTTCGGCTTTCGGTGCGCCATAGCGCCTCGAAAGCCGAAGGATAAGGATCACGTCCGGGAGGCAGGTGTTCGCTGATCCTTCAGCATCCGGGCGCTGTAGCGCTCTGGATCCTGAAGGATCAGCGAACACCTGCCTTGGATCCGTGATCCTTCGGCTTTCGAGGCGTCAGAGCGCCTCGAAAGCCGAAGGATCACGGGGCAGGGGCCCTGGTCAGGGGTGGGTGGGGGCCGTGGTGGCGGTGTGCTGGTGGACTAGGGGGGCCAGGGTGGGGGAGTGGCGGGCGACGACCTGGCGGACGCGGATTTCGGCGAGCGGGCCGAGCGAGTTGTAGAGTTCGACGAACACCTCGTAGGCCCGGCGCCGGGGCCAGTCGGCGGGCAGTAGTTCCTCGGGCAGCTCCGGGTCCAGGTTGGGGAAGTGCCGCCAGGTGTCCATCACCGCGGTGCGGGCCAGCAGCGCCTCGGCGGCGCTGATCGCGCCCGCCCGGGTGCGCGCGAGCAGGTCCCCCCGCTCGGCGACGAACGCGTCGTAGTGGGATCGCAGGTCGTCGAGGTCCCAGGCGTCGAGCGGGTCGCAGCCCTGCGGGACGCCGGGGGGCGCCTGCGCGGTGAGCACGGTGTAGGTGCGCACGCCCAGTTCGGCCAGCGACTCGGCGGCGGCCTGCTCCCCGTCCCGCGGTGACACCCACACCCCGTCGTAGAGCGGGGCGAACCCGTACCAGCGCAGCCGGTTGCGCGCGGCGTGCCGCACGTCGCGCTGCTCTTCGGGGACGGAGAAGGCCACGACCCGCCACAGCCCGTCCCAGGGCCGGGTGGCGAGGCCGAACGACATGATCCGCTGCATGCCGTCGCTGAGCACCCGGGCGGCCCGGTCGGTGAGGCCGTAGGAGGTGCGGCGCCCCAGCTTGGACGACTCCAGCAGCCCGCGCCGGGCCAGCCGGCTGAGCGCGGCCCGGGCGGCCACCGCCGAGATCCCGAACTCGCCGAGCAGTTCCACCAGCGCGGCCGAGGGCAGATGCTCGTCCCGGCCGTACCAGTAGTCGCCCAGCAGGGTGATGAGAAGATGCTGCGGCTGGGGTCCGCTCTGCGTCCGCGGCAGTTTGAGCTCCGCCGGGGAGTCGCCGTTCGTCGAGGGCGCCATGGCCCCAGTCTATAGATGACACGGCAGCAATCGGTCGTAACCTCTAATGCATACCTTCTAATTCGTGACCCAGGCCGCATACGGGCCGATGTCACTTCATGCCCCCTGCATCTTCGCGATCCGGACCCGGGATGCGGGCGAGGGTGGCCACCCGGGGACTTGTGGCCGGTACCGATGAGGGGCAAGGCTGGGGGCGTTCCACCGGGCAGTGTCCGCGCAAGGCGCTTTCGGAGGTCGTTGATGCCACGCCGGGCGAGACGGAACCGAGGAGCGGGCCGCATCGAGCCGCCGGCCGAGCCGATGGTCAACCGAACGCTGGAGCTGGACCTGCTCAAGGAGCATCTGGCCCGGGTGATACGGGGCGAGCCGGGCCACGCGGTGCTGCTGCTCGGGGAGTCCGGCGTCGGCAAGTCACGCCTTGCGGGTGAGGCGGTGGCCGAGGCCGATCGGCTGGGGACCTTCGCCATCACGGCGCAGTGCCTCGGCCACGGCGCGGAGCCGCTGCTGCCCATCCGGGACGCGATGGCGATCCACCTGGGCCGCAACTCCGAGAGCATCCGCCGGACGCTGACCGGGGCCGCGCCGAGGCTGCTGGACGCGATCCCGTTCATCGGGACGTTCCTCGGCAAGCTCGGCGAGACCTGGGTGGAAGGCCGGCAACCTCGCGGCGCCTCCACCGAAGGCGTGTACGAGGCGCTGGCCGGGGTGCTGATCGGCATCTCGGAACGGCACGGCCTGCTCCTGCTGGTCGAGGACCTGCACCAGGCCGACCAGGACACACTGTTCTTCCTGAACTACCTGCTGCGCAAGATCCGAGGCCACCGGGTGCTGGCCGTGTTCACCATGCAAGAAGAGCGGTTGCGGGACGTCCCCCAGCTGGCCGACCTGGTGGCGCAGTGGACCGCCGAGGGCTACGGCGTGCTGACCGTGCTCCCACTGGAGCGGGCGCACGTCGGCGAGTACGTGCAGATGGCTGCGGCGCTGGGTGAGCCGCCCGATGACAAACTGGTCGACCGGCTGTTCGGGCTGACCGGCGGGAACCCGTTCTTCCTGAAGGAGACGCTCCAACTGCTTTCCGCTCAGGATCCTCCGGCGGGCACGGAACCGGTCTCCATCCCACCACGGGTCGACGCCGTGCTGCGGCGGCGGCTGGGCCGGGCCGACACCCAGGTCATGCGCTTCCTGGAGGCCGCCGCGGTCGTCGTGGAGACGGCGCAGGAGATCGAGCCCGTCGCGCACGTGATGGACGCCGACCTGGCCGCCGCGATCCAGGCCCTGACGGCTGCCTGTGAACTGCGCCTGATGCGGGAAGGCGCCAACGGCGAGATCGGTTTCATCCACGCGTTGATGCAGCGCGCGGTCTACCAGGACATGGGGGCCAACTCCCGGCGTTTCCTGCACTCCCGGGCGGCGGAGTGGTTCGAGCGCGAGGGGCGCTTCGCGTCGGCCGCGTTTCATTTCGAACGGGCCGAGAACATCGAGAGCATGGTGCGGGCCGCGCTGGAGGCAGCGTCCCACGCCGAACAGGCCGGGATGTACCACTCGGCGCTCGGGTTCTACCAGAAGGCACGGCCCTACGTGGAAATCGAACAGATCGGCCCACCGCTCGGCCGGGCCCTCATCACCATGGGGAACTGGGACCAGGCACAGGAACTGATCGACCAGTTACCCGAGGACGACGGAGGGGTCCGACTGCTCCGCGCGGAGCTGCGGTTCGTGCGCGGCGACTTCCACGGCGCCCGGGTAGAGGCCCGGGCGGCGCTGGACACCCGTACTGCCGAGGCGCTGGTGAAACTCGCGGACATCGAGCTCTACCTGGGCGAATTTCCCGCCGCCCAGGAACACGTCCGCCGGGCGCTCGACACGATCGGTCCCGGCCTGGTCCCGTTGCGGGCCCGTTGCCTGGGCATGCTGGGCGCCACCGAGTTCTTCGCGGGTGACGTCGACGAGGGCAGAACGCGTTTCGAGGAGGCGCTCCGATTGCTGCTCGACGAGCCGGAGAACGAACTGGACGTGCTCGCATACGCGACTCTGCTCGGCAACCTGGGCAACGTCGCCGAGGCGCAGGGAGACTGGGCGGCGGCCGAACAGCGCCATGCGGAGGCGCTGCGGCTACGCCGGGAGGTGGCCGACGCCCGGGGTGCACTGCACAGCCTGCATGCCCTTGGCCGGTGCCGGATCGGGCTCGGCGACGTCAACGGGGGCCATGCGCTGTACGCCGAGACCGAGCGCCTTGCCGCGGATCTCGGCGAGGCGCTGGAAAGGGCGAAGCTCGCGCACACCCGGGGAGAACTGAGGCTGCGTGCGGGCGACCCCGTGGCGGCCGCCGAACTGGTGGGCTCCGCGCTCGAGGTGTTCTCCCGGACCCGGACGCACTACGACGTCACACACGCGCGGGTCACCCTCGCCGCCGCGACCCTGGCAACCGGCCGGGAACGGGCCGGGGTCGAGCTCGCCGCCGCTGCCCGGGCCTCGATCGAGTCCAAGCGGTACGGGCTGCTGCGCCGCATCCGCCCGGAGACGGCGTACCCGCTCGCGGACCGTGTTGCAGGTGCGCTCACCGCCTACGCCTGCGGTGACGCGCTCGGTCTCCCGTACGAGGGTTCCCCGCCGTCGGAGGCCGCCGCGGAGCAGATCGAACGGCTGCGCCCCCGGGAGGGCTGGGCGCCGGGCGCCACTTCGGACGACACCGCGCTCACCATGCTGGTGGCCCGGCATCTGGTCGAGCGGGAGGGGAACGGCGCCGCGCACGCGTTCCTGGAACTGCTGGCGGCACAGGATCCGCCGGTTCCCGGGATGGGCCCGTCGACGACCGCGGCGATCGAACACTTCCGCCGTACCGGGCGGCCGCCCGAGTCGGGCGGGACTTCCAACGGGGCTCCGATGCGGGCGCTTCCGGTCGGTTGGGCCACTCCGCTGGACGCCCCCGACCGGCGGCGGCAACTCGCCCTGGAGATGACCCGGGCGACCCACCCCGACCCGGACGCGGCCTGCGCGGCCGGCGTGGTCGCCGCTTGTGCGTCCTGGGCTTTGGAGGGAGCGTCACCGCGGCTGCTGCTGGAGGTGGCGGTCGAGGAGGAACGGGCCGCCGCGCGGGAGTACGGGGCCGGTGACCGGCTGGCGGGCCTGCTCGCCGAACTGGCCGCCGGGCGGTGGCGGTCTCCGGATCAGGGCATCGGCCTGGACCCGGGAGAGACCGTCACGGCCGCACTGTCCTGCGTGCTGGAGGCCCGCGACCTGCGTGATGGCCTGCTCCGGGCGGTGCGGCTCGGTGGCGACACCGACACCGTCGCCGCCATCACCGGCGGGCTGCTCGGCTCCCGGTTGACCCGGGCGGAGGTGTTCGCGGTGCTGCCCTGGCACGTGGACGTGCGGCTGCCCGAGGTCGTGGAGGTCTCGGCCGGGCTTGCCGCAGTGCGGGCGGAGGGTTGAGCCGAGCCCGCACGGCCGCGATCTCCGCCAGCCCGGCCGGGTCGTCCAGATGGGCGTAGACCCGGGCGGCCCAGTCGAGTTCGCGGAGCATCCGCGCGGAGACGGGGCGGCGGAGCAGCAGGGCCAACTGCACGTGCCGGACGCACAGGGACGCGTGCGTCCGCCCGACCCCGGGGATCCGTGTCTCGGCTCGGGCGAGGGCACGGCGCACCAGGACGGTGAGGTATCGGCCGAGCGCCCACCGCCACCACCGGCGGCGCGGGCCGCGCAGCAGCATCGCGGTGGCCGCGGCTTCCACCGCCCTGACCCGGTCCCCGCCCGCCAAGGAGATCAGGGCCGAGGCGGGGGCGGAGTGCGCGAGCCCGGCCAGCGCGTAGGCGCGCACCTGTGCGGGGGCGCCCGGGGTGCGGGCGGCTCGGAGCCGGAGCGCCCGGGCCTCGGCGCGGTCCCCAGGAGCATCCCGGCGATCCAGGGCCGTGGCGAGCCTGGCCTTGATGCGGGCGGTCGGGATCCGCGTGCTCAACCGGCGGAACACTTCGATCGCCTCGTCGTGACGGCCGGAGTCCGACAGCATCCACGCGCATGCCTGCGCCGGAAGCCCGGTGGGCAGCCGGCGCCAGGCCTCGAACGCCGTCGCGTATCCGGCCGTGGCGGCGTGGACCCGCGGCCAGGGCGGCAGGTCCTCCGCGAGCGTGGCCCGCAGCCCGCTCTCCGGATCGGCCAGCACCGGTTGTTCCGGGCTGATCTCCCGGAGCCGGCCGGCCAGATGGGGATCGACGCGTTGGGCGACCCACGCGAAGGCTCCCGGGCGCAGGCGGGACACCAGTGCGTCCGCACAGTCGAGGTCGGCACCGGAGTAGCCGGTGACCAGGACGAACCCGCTGCCGGTGAGCGAGTCGAGCACCGCGAGGCGGGCCGCGCCCAGATGGACGGACTCGGCGAGGTCCATCGGGGGGCGGGCCGGTAGCAGCATCTCCGGAGAACCCGCTGAGCCACGCAGTTTGACCAGCAGCGCCCCGTTCGTCCGGCCGAGGTCGCGCGGGCGGGTGACGACGGTCAGCGGTGGTGCGTCGCGTGGGAACCGTTTCCGCCAGGCGGCCAGAGCGGGGAAGAAGCACCCGGGTGTTCCGGGGGGCAGGTCGGCTCGGCCGGAGAGCAGCGCATAAGCGCGCTCGATGCCGTCGTCGAAGTTGAGCGTGACATGCATGCCGGACGTCGCGAGCCGCCAGGCGGACAGCAGGTGCGCCGCACCTGGCACCACCAGGCCGAAGCATGACAGTACCGCCGCGGCGTGGCCGTCGCCGGGTTCCGCGCAGGCGTGCAACCGGGCGATCACGTTCCAGTGGCGGGTCCGCAGCGTCGTGCGCCCCGCCGCGGTGACCACGCCCGGGGCGACGGCGTCGGCGGCGTCCAGGCATACGTCGATCAGATCGTGATGGAACGCGGCGCCGAGAGGCAGGGCCGCGGGGGGATCGGCGGAAAGACCGGCGCCACTGAACACGTTGAACACGGGAAGGACCCCCGCTCCGGATTCGCTGCCCAAGATTCTGCGCCCGGCCACCGGCCCTGACAATGCCGGACGGCCCCGCGATCCTGTTGCGGGCGTGTTCACAGCCGCTGGCTGATCGCCACCCAGCGCTGGCCGATGGTGATGGAGGAGAGCAAGGCCACGGCGATCGTCGCCAGGAGCAACTGGTCGACGACCAAGCCGAGGATCAGAATTCTTTTGCGGTTCGTGAGCGGGGCGAGGCCCATTTGAAAAATGCGATTCAGTGCGTCGTGGGTCATCTCTCGGGTCGCGATGGCCGCTTCGCCCTTGGCTTTGACATAGCTCACGCAGAGTGCGGCGCCGCAGGCCGCGACCGCCCATACGGCGGCGCCGCGGGGGCCGGTCATGGTGAGGTGGTAGGCGATGCCGCAGAAGAGCACCACTTCGGACACCCGGTCCGCGGTGGCGTCCAGCAGCATCCCGCGGGCACTCGCCCGCCCTTGTAGGCGTGCGAGTTCCCCATCAAGGAGATCGGCGGGCAGGGACACGGCCAGGAGCAGCGCACCTGGGAGCAGGTGGCCGAGCGCCACCAGGCCGGCGGCCAGGGCCTGGATCCCGACACCGGCGGCGGTCACCGTGTTCGCGGTGATCCTCCCCCGGCCGATCCGGTCGATCACGACGGCCAGTCGTAATATCACACGGCGCATGCGTGTCGTCCCGCGATCGTTCATCGCGTTTCTAGTGAATTCCATGGCAACATCCTGGATCGCCACGGATCTCGCTTGTGCGTAATCCGACACAGATATTTCCGGGGTTTCTCTCATACTGAGGCATGGGACTGCGTCTGGGGATTATGGGCGGCACTTTCGATCCTATTCACAACGCACATTTACTGAAAGCTGATGTGGTGGCGCGCAGCCTCGGGCTCGATGCGGTCGTTTTCATTCCCGCGGGCCAGCCCTGGCATAAGAACATGGCCGAGGTCTCCTCCGCTGCGGACCGCTACGCCATGACGGTCATCGCGACGGCCACGGACCCCAGATTTTCGGTGAGCCGGGTGGAAATCGACCGGGGCGGCCCCACCTACACGGTGGACACCTTCCAGGAGTTACGGCGGGTCCTCGGCGAGCAGGTCGAACTGTTCCTCATCGCGGGCGCCGACGTGTTGAAGGGAATCCTCACCTGGCGGGAGGCTCGTCTGCTGCCCGAACTGACCAATTTCGTCTTCTGCTCCCGGCCGGGACACCGGTTGCTCGCCGTCGGCCTGCCGCCGGAACGGGTCACCCTGCTGCACGTCCCGGAGAGGGGCATCTCGTCGACCTCGATCAGGAGGCGGGTCGGTTGCGGCGAGCCGATCCGCCATCTGGTGCCGGCCGCCGTGGCCGACTACATCGAATGCCGCGGTCTCTATCGGCCGGACCGCCTTCCTGTGACGTGACGGCGGACGGGCCCGGCGTATCGTGACCGGGCGGGGCGCCGGCTCCGTTCGGAATCTTTTCGCCGGGACGTCGAGAAGCCGGTGGGCGCTCCGATCCATGGGTGAGAGGCGCCCGCGATCGGGTGCCGCACCGTGAGGAGCGAAGTCGTGAAATATCTGCTGATCATGCACATGAACCCGGCGGCCTGGGACGCGCTGCCGGAGGAGAAGCGCACCGAGGTGATGAACGGCCACGACGGCTTCATCAAGACGATCACCGAGTCCGGGGAGATGATCGGAACCCAGGCGCTGGCCGACCCGGCGAACAGCGCGGTGGTCCGGGTGCGCGGCGGTGTCCCCGTGGTGACCGACGGCCCGTACCTGGAGGCCAAGGAGTTCCTGGCCGGCTACTACCTGGTGGACTGCGAGAGCAGGGAGCGCGCGATCGAACTGGCCGCCCTCATCCCGGACGCTTCGGTCGAGGGGTTCGGCATCGAGGTCCGCGCGGTCATGTTCTCCGCGGGCTTCGAGATGTGACCGCCCGGCCCCGCGCCCGGGATCCGGGCGCGGGGCCGCCGAGCCGTGGCGGTCAGCCGTCGGAGGCGAAGTCCGCGGGCCCGAAGACCTGCCGGACCTCGGACTCGCCCTCCCAGCCGGGCCAGTGGATCTTGTGCAGTTCCATGAAGGTCGTGGCGAGCTCGATCGCCTCCTCCTGGGAACCCACGTCGAACATGGCGTAGCTGGCGATCACTTCCTTGGCCTCGGTGAAGGGACCGTCGGTCGTGGTCAGTTTCCCGCCGGCCAGCCGCACCCGGGCGCTCATCGCGGTCGGTGCCAGCCCTCCCGTGTCCAGCAGCCGCCCGGACTTGGCCTCCGCCTCGCCGTGCCGCGCGATGGCGTCCATCAGCTCCTGGGGCGGGGCGCCCAGGCCCGGGTTCTCCTCGGTCTTCAGCAGCAGCAGGTAGCGCATCGTCGTCTCTTCTCCGATCAGGGCCGATCGGCATCGGCCGGAACATCTTCCAGCCACGCGTCGAAGAGCCGTACCCGGAATCGACATTCCACCCGAAATTCGTTCGACGATTTTGTTTTCCCTGCTCACCGGCCGAGCCGGCCGCCGCGCCCCCGGCTCAGTCGGCGACCTCGACCTCGGAGTCGCCGTGGCAGCGGCCCGTCGAGTGGATGTTGTTGGCGCAGGCGTTGGTGGGGACCGAGACCGGGGCGATGACCAGAGCGTTGGACAGCACCCGGCTCCCGCGGCCGGTGGTCTCGATGTCGGCGGAGGCGGTGCCGGTCAGGCCGCCAACGGCGGCGAGGGCGAGCACGGCGGTCGCGATCAGCTTGGCGAACATGGGACTCCTCCCGTAGGCGGGCCCGCGGGCCCGCACTCCCTCGAAAGGCCCAACACTCCCTCAAGGGACCTGCTCGATCCGGGCGGTCGTATTAACGGTTTTCACATCTGTTCACCACGTGACGGCAAAGCCGATGCCCAATGCCGGACAAACCCGGCCAGTCGCCCTGGCCGAGTGGGAGCCCGGACGGTCCGCGCACCGCCGCCGGCCTTGTCAGGAGGCGCGGTCGCGTTCGGCCGCGAGCTGCAGGGCGACGTCGATGATCATGTCCTCCTGGCCGCCGACGTACCCGGCCTCGCCGACCTTCTGCAGGATCTCGTGGACGGGGACCTCGTAGCGTTCCGCCGCGCGCTCGGCGTGCAGGAGGAAGCTGGAGTAGACACCGGCGTAGCCCTGGGTGATGGCGCCCCGGTCGGCGAACGGCAGCCGGTGCAGGAACGGCTTGACCACGTCCTCGGCCGCCGCCATGACGCCCTGGATGTCCACCCCGGTCCGGATGCCGAGGCGGTCGAAGGTCGCCGCCACCACCTCGGTGGGGGCGTTGCCCGCCCCGGCGCCCAGCGCGCACAGCGCACCGTCGATCTGGCGGGCGCCGTTCTGCGCCGCCAGGACGGAGTTGGCCACCCCCAGCGACAGGTTCTGGTGCCCGTGGAAGCCGACCTCGGCCTGGTGGCCGATCTCCTGCACCAGGGCCGAGACCCGGGCCTGGGCGTCCCCGAGCACCAGGGCCCCGGCGGAGTCCACCACGTAGACGCACTGGGCGCCGCCGTCCACCATGATGCGCGCCTGGCGGGCCAGCTCCGCCGGGCCGACCCGGTGCGACAGCATGAGGAACCCGACCGTTTCCATGCCCAGATCGCGGGCGGCGGCGAAGTGCTGGAGCGAGACGTCGGCCTCGGTGCAGTGGGTGGCGATGCGGGCCACCGAGGCGCCCACCCCATGCGCCTTCCTCAGGTCCTCCACGGTGCCGAGACCGGGCAGCAGCAGCACCGCGATCCGCGCCCGGGTCGCCTCGTCCACGGCGGCGGAGACCAGCTTGATCTCGTCTTCGAGGGAGAACCCGTAGTTGAAGGACGACCCGCCGAGCCCGTCGCCGTGGGTGACCTCGATGACCTCCACCCCGGCCGAGTCGAGCGCGTACACCACCCCGCGCACCTGCTCCTCGGTGAAGCGGTGGGCCATCGCGTGGGAGCCGTCGCGCAGCGTGGAGTCCGTGATCCGGACGTCGTTCATGCCGTGTCCCTTTCGCCCCTGCCGCCCGTGCCGTCCCCGCCGTCTCGCCCGGCCGCCAGCCGCTCGCCGACCTGGGCCGCGGTGGCGGTCATGATGTCGAGGTTGCCGGCCCAGGGCGGCAGGTAGTCGCCGTTGCCCTTGACCTCCAGGAACACCGCGACGCGGGCGTGCCCGTTCCAGATGTCGCGGGGGCCGTCGAACTGCGGTTCGGCGCGCAGCGTGTAGCCGGGCACGTACGTCGCCACCCGCTCGACCATGGCGTGGACGGAGGCGGCGATCGCCTCGGTGTCGGCGTCGGCGGGCAGGGCGCAGTACACGGTGTCCCGCATGATCATCGGCGGGTCCACCGGATTGAGGATGATGATCGCCTTCCCGCGCCCGGCCCCGCCGACCTGCTCGATCGCCCGGGCGGTGGTCTGGGTGAACTCGTCGATGTTGGCCCGGGTGCCGGGCCCGGCCGACCGGGACGCGATCGAGGCGACGATCTCGGCGTAGGGCACCGGCACCACCGAGGAGACCGCGTGCACGATCGGGATCGTCGCCTGCCCGCCGCAGGTGATCATGTTGAGGTTCGGGACGTCGGCCAGGTCGTCCAGGTTGACCGGCGGGCACACCAGCGGCCCGACCGCGGCCGGGGTCAGGTCGAGGGCCTTGATCCCGGCGGCCTCGTAGCGGGGCGCGTTGGCCAGGTGGGCGCGCGCCGAGGTCGCCTCGAACACCAGGTCCGGCAGCGGGTCCTGGGCCAGCAGCCAGTCCACCCCCTCGGCGGAGGCGGGCACCCCCATCTCCCGGGCCCGCGCCAGCCCCTCGGAGCCGGGGTCCACCCCCACCATGGAGTGGACCTGGAGGTGCTCGCTGCGCAGCAACTTCACCAGCAGGTCGGTCCCGATGTTCCCGGGCCCGACGATGGCGGCGGTGAGACTCACGAGCCCCCCTTGAAGTTCGCGGTGACGGTGCCGAGCCCGGCGAACTCGGCGGTGAGGACGTCCCCGGCGGAGATCGGCTCGGCCGAGGTGATCGAGCCGGGCAGCACCACGTGCCCCGCCTCCAGCGACACGCCGCGCTCGCCCAGCGTGTTGGCCAGCCAGACCAGCGCGTTCAGCGGCGAGCCCAGCGCCGCCCCGGCGGCACCCGTGTTGATCAGTTCGCCGTTGCGGTACAGCAAGCAGCCCGCCAACCGCAGGTCCACGGCGTCCAGCGGGGCGGGCCGGGTGCCGAGCACCACCCCGCCGCTGGAGGCGTTGTCGGCGACGGTGTCCACCAGCGAGATCTTCCAGTCGCGGATCCGCGAGTCGATGATCTCCAGTGCGGGGAGCACGAAGTCCACCGCGGCGGCGGCCTCCGCGGCCGTGACACCGGGCCCGGCCAGCGGCCGGCCGAGCACGAACGCGATCTCCGGCT
Organism: Actinomadura craniellae; assembly: GCF_003289645.1. GTDB lineage: Bacteria > Actinomycetota > Actinomycetes > Streptosporangiales > Streptosporangiaceae > Actinomadura_D > Actinomadura_D craniellae. Next base: position 461,988 of record NZ_QLYX01000003.1, read on the forward strand.
CGACCCGGGGCTGGAGGAACGCGCCGGCGTCGATCGGGGCGCTGTCCAGGTGGAACATGGTGTCGAGCAGGACCCCGAAGTCCGGCTGGTCCACGTTCATCTGCCGCTGCATGGCGGCCGAGGTCAGCCCGACCTTGTGGCCCTTGATCCGGGCGCCCTTGGCCCGGAACTCCTCGATCTGCGCGAGCTGGATCGCGTACGCGTCGCCCAGCGTCAGCCCGGCGTACACCGTCGTCAGCGGCTCGACGGGCTCGCCCGAGGCGTACGCGCCGAGCAGGCCGTCGGCGGCCCGGCGGATGTCGTCCACGGACGCCTCCTCCCCTGCAGTGCTCACCGGCAGCCTGCCGGGCCGGGCAGCCCGGCGCGGACGGGCGTCCCACTGGACGGGACGTAGGGTGGACGGGTGCAGCCCCACGAGCCGCGCCACCCTCATCTGCCCGGGGTCCCGCCGATCCCCCCGTACGGCCAGCCACCCCCGCCGCCCCCGGAGCCGCAGCGCGCGGGCCGCGCGGTGACGCTCGCCGTGGCGGGCGCGACCATCCTGCTGAGCACGATCGTCCTGGCCGCCGTCGCGGTGGACGCCGCCCGCCCCGACCGCCCCGACCGGCGGCCCGAACTCGCCTTCCCGCCGGAGTGGACCGCCCGGGCGAGCCCGTCGGTGACCTCGTCCGGCCCCGAGTTCACCACGGTCACCGACATCTGCGGGCTGCTCCCGGCGGGCGTCGCCCGGCGGCTGCTCCCCGGCACCGCGGCGCCCCGGCCGGAGACGTCCGGCCGGCGGTGGTCGTGCACCCGCGTGGCCGAGCGGCGGCGCGGCGGCGAGACCGGGCAGCGGAGCCTGACCCTGCGGGTGGAGCTGTACGAGGGGGCGCAGGACGCCGCGGACGCCCTCGCCCGCGACCGCGCCGCCGCGACCCCCGGCGCGGCGGGCCGGGCGTTCGAGACCGGCGGCGGCCCGCTCACCGCCCTGCCCGGGGTGGGCGACGAGGCGTTCTCCCGGTACGCGGTCAGCAAGGTCATCGGCGCGGCGGGCAGGGGCGCCGTCCACGTCCGGCTCCGCAACGCCGTCGTCGAGGTCGGGTACGGCGGCCACGACCGTCCCGTGGGCGAGTTCGGGCTGCCCGACTACGAGGCGCAGCGGCCGCTGCCGGAGGCCCCCGCCCGCCGGGGCGCGGAGGAGGCCGCCCGGGCGGTGGTGCGCGCCCTCACCGGCTGCGCCCCCTGCACCGGCTGAACGGGTCACCCGGCCGAGGGGTGGGTCACCGAAGCCCTGCTGCGCCCCCTGTACCGGCTGAACGGGTCACCCGGCCGGGGTGTTGAGCGCGGCGGTCGGGGCGAGCCGGGCGGCGCGGACCGCCGGGTAGAGGCCGGCCAGCGCGCCGGCGCCCAGGGCCGCGGCCGGGGCGGCGACCAGCGCCCAGCCCGGCACGACCGGCGGCCAGTCCCGCCACAGCGCGTACCCCGCGGTGAACAGTGCCCCCGCCGCCACCCCCGCCACCCCGCCGAGCGCCGACAGGATCAGCGACTCGGCCAGGAACTGCGCCCGGATCTGCCCCCGGGTGGCGCCCAGCGCGCGGCGCAGCCCGATCTCCCGGCGCCGCTCCAGCACGGAGATCACCATGGTGTTGGCGATCCCCACCCCGCCCACCAGCAGCGCCACCGCGCCCAGGCCCAGGAGCAGCCCGGTGAGGGCCCCCTCGGCGGCGGCCCGGGCGGCCAGCGCGTCCGAGGGCCGGGACACCTCGACCTCCTCGGGGCGTTCCGGGTTCACCGTGCGGGGGAGCACGGCGCGCACCGCGTCCACCGACGCCTCCGCCGACCGCTGGTACAGCGTGGTGGGGTGGCCGTCGAAGCCCAGGTGCGCCCGCGCGGCCGGGAAGCCGACCAGCGCGGCCCGCTCGATCTCCGGGGCCAGCGGCAGCGGGTCGAGGACGCCGACCACGGTGAACCACCGGTCGCCGATCCACACCGGGGTGCCGGGGCGCGGCCCGCCCAGCCGCCGCGCCGCCACCGACCCGAGCACGGCGGCCGGGTACCGCTCGGTCGCGGCGTTCAGCCAGGTCCCTGAGCGGACGCGGCCGTCCAGGGTGCCCAGCAGGTTGAGGGAGGCGGCCCGCACCGTGAGCCCGCCGGTCTCCGCCCGCGGGACCCGGTCGGTGCGGCGGACCGTGGCGGGCAGTTCGCCGGTGGCGCTCACGGCCCGGACCGGGCCGATCCGGCGCACCATCGCCACCGACTCGACCGGCAGCCGGGCCTCCCCGCCCTGGAGCGTCCGCCCCGGCTGGACCCGCAGCAGGTCGGTGCCCAGCCGGTCCAGCTCGCTGCGCAACCTCTCCTGCCCGGAGGCGGAGACGCCGAGCACCGCGACCATGGTCGCGATCCCCAGCGCGACGCCCAGCGCCGACAGCACCACCCGGGCCGGGCGGGCGCGCAGCCCCGCGGCGCCGACCTCGGCCAGGTCCCGGGGCCGCAGCCGGGCCGGGGTGAGCGGGCCGGTCATCGGAGCCCCCCGTCCTCGACGACCAGGCCGTCCCGCATCCGCACCCGCCGCGGGCAGCGCGCGGCGACGTCGGGGTCGTGGGTGACGACGACCACGGCGGTGCCCGCCCGGTGCAGGTCCCGCAGCACGGCGAGCACCTCCTCGCCGGCGGCGGAGTCGAGGCTGCCGGTCGGCTCGTCGGCGAGCAGCAGCGCGGGCTCGCCCGCCACCGCCCGGGCGATCGCCACCCGTTGCATCTCGCCGCCCGACAGCTCGTGCGGCCGGTGCCGCAGCCGGTGGCCCAGCCCGACCCGGTCCAGCGCGGCGGCGGCCCGCTCGCGTCGGGCGCGCCGGGACCAGCCGCGGTAGATCATCCCGCCGGCCACCTGGTCCAGCGCGGGCACCCCGGCCGTCAGGTGGAACTGCTGGAACACGAACCCGATGGCCCGGGCCCGCAGCGCCGACAGCCGCCGGTCCGGCAGCGCGCCGACCGGATGCCCAGCGACGCGCACCTCGCCGGAGGAGGGCCGGTCCAGCGTGCCCATCAGGTGCAGCAGCGTGGACTTGCCCGACCCGGACGGCCCGGTGACGGCGACCAGTTCGCCCGCCCCGACGGCCAGGTCCACCCCGCGCAGCGCCCAGGTCCGGCCGTGCCGCCGGGTGACGCCGGTGAGTTCGACGATCACAGCTCCGGCACCCCCACCCGCAGCCCGGCGCGCAGCCCCGCGGCGGAGACCTCGACCCGCCCGCTCCCGTACGCGCCGGTCCGGACGGCGAGGACGCGCCGGGCCCCGGAGGGTTCGACCACCTCGACGCCGTACCCGCCCGCGCGCAGCGCGAGCAGCGCCTCGACCGGCACGCTGAGCACGTTCCGGCGGCGCTCGGCCGCCAGCGCGACCGTCACCGGCGCCCGGTCCAGCCCGCCGGTCCCGGCCCGCCCGGTCAGCTCGATCTTGACGTCGAGCGTGGCCTCGGCGCCCTCCTCCTCGGGCTTGCGGGCGGTCGCCCCGACGGACACGACCCGGCCGCGGGCGGTCGTCCCGCCGGGCAGCTCGACGGTCACCTGGACGCCCTTCCGCACCAGGTCCCGCCGGCTCGCCCGCAGCTCGACGTGGACGGCCCGCGCGGTGCCGGTCACGGTGAGCACGGGCCGGCCCGGGGCGACCGCGGCGCCGACCGCCGCCGGCGTCTCGGCGATCCGGGCCTGGCTCGGCAGGAAGACCACCTGCCCGGCGGTCACCGCCCCGGTCCGCGGCAGCCCGGCGGCGTGTTGCCACCGGCGCACGGCGTGCGCGGTCGCGGCGGAGAAGTGCCGGTCGACGGTCAGTCCCGCGCCGTACCCCAGCGCTCGCAGCGCCCGTTCGAGCTGGCGGACGTCCGGGCCGTCCGGGACGCCCATCCGCAACGGCCGGTACAGGGGGACGGTCCCGTACATCAGCACCACCGGCTCCAGATCGACCGCGTAGAGAGCGCCGCCCTGCCCGACCACGGCGCCCGGCGCCGGAACGGACGTGACGGTGCCCGCCCGCGCCGCGGTGAGCTCGCGCTCGCCCCGGTGGCCGAGCTCGCCCTCCACCGAGACGGTGTCGACCAGGTCGCCGCGGGTCACCTCGGCCGTGGCGAGCGGTTCGGGTGCGGCGGCCGGTGCGTCCCGGCCGGTGAGGACCAGGCCCGCGGCAGCACCGCAGGCCAGCACGGCCGCCGCGGCGGCGAGTCCCTGTTTGCGTCTCATCGGGGCGCGTTCTCCCGCAGGAGGTGCGAGCAGGACCTGGACGCCTTCTCCCACAGCGCCGGGTCCTTCAGGTGGATGTCCGGTGGCGCGTCGTCGGGCATGTCGTAGCCGTGCTGCCGCATGCACCGGGAGAACCGGGCGAACCGGTCGCGGACCTCGGGGTCGTTCTTGTCGATCAGCTGGCCGCCCATGCCGTCCCGGTGCTTTTCGCACGCCTGTAGCGCCCGGTCGGGCAGGCGCAGACCGCCCGGCGGCAGGTCCTTGGGATCGTCAGGCATGTCGACGCCGTTCTCCCGCAGGCAGCGGGCCCACCGGATCCGGGCCGCGTCGGGCCCGCCCGACGGCCGCGCCGAGGCGGCGGTCTCACCGGTGGCGCCGGCGATCCCGTCGCCGGCGGGACCGCCGCCGCACGCGGCCAGCGGCGCCAGGGCGAGCAGAACGATCATGCGTTTCATGGGGAACTCCTCGGGGTGCGGGCAGGGCGAGCCGGCGCGTCCGCGCCGCGGACACGCTGGGACGGGACGGAGGTTCAGCCGCGCTTAGGGCACTGCTCGCTCAGCGACCAGGGGCGGGGGCCGGGCCGGGCGTCGGCGACCAGGACCGCTTTGCCGGGCTCGTTGGCCCACCCCTCGTGGACGTACCAGGACGCGGGCACGGCCGCCCGCGACCCCTGGTCCGGGACGGCGACCGTCGTGACGGCGATGCCACGCTCCAGCAGCATGGCCCGCACCCGGCCGAAGGTCTGGTTGACGAACGGGACGCAGGCCAGCGGCTCACCGGGGTTGTTGAGCTGGCCGAACGCTCGGTACCGCTCGCCGGGGCGGGCCTTGCGGCCCAGCATGATCTCGCGCAGCCCGGGCCGGTCCGCGTCCGGGTGCGGCCGGTAGCCGACGGGGATCCGCACGCCGATGGGGCAGCGGACGGTGCGCACGCAGCCGCCCGGCGGCTGGATGGGGGAGATGAGGTCCCTGCGCCGGGCGACGTCCTCCAGGGTCAGGCCGTTCTGCCGGGGGTCGTGGGGCCCGGAGATGCTCCCCTCCAGGCTCGGCGACACCGGCTCCAGCCGCAGCGAGACGGGGATGCCCCTGCTGTGCAGCTGTTCGGTGTAGCGCTCGGGGGCGGCGAAGGCGTCCTTGACGGTGATGACGTACTGGTCGCCCTCCCGTCGGATGTCGAGGGCGGCTTCGGCCGGGGCCGCCCCGAACGTGCCGGGGACCAGCCAGCCGATCGCCAGGGCGGCCAGGGCCAGCCCGGCGGTCAGCGGTACGAGCGTCCACCGGGGCGCCCGCCGCCGGGCCGGGGCGCGCCGCGGGACGGCCGTGATCTCGGCCAGCAGTTCGTCCGCGCCGGCCCCCATCGGCGGTACGGCGTGCGCCGGTTCGGCGCTTCGCAGGATCTCGTTCACGTCCATCTCGCTCACCCCTCCGCCAGCGCCACGGTCCGGGCGCCCAGCCGTGCCGTGTCCACGCCCGCCCGTTCCAGTTCCCGGGCGAAGCGCCGGCGCGCCCGGTGCAGCCGCACCCGCACGGTGCCGGGCCGGCAGCCGAGCACCGTGGCGATCTCGCCCGGGGCCAGCCCCTCCCAGCCGGTCAGGGTCAGCAGTTCCCGGTCCTCGGGCGACAGCCGGTCCAGGGCGGCGCGCACGCCCGCCCGGTCCCCGGTTTGTTCCCGTTCCGGGGCGGCCTCGGTGAACTCGGCCCGTAGCCGCTCGGCCAGCAGCTCGCGGCGGGCCGTCCCGCGGCGGTGGTTGGCGAGCACCCGGCGGGCCACGCCGTACAGCCACAGCCGCGCCTCCTCGCCCGGCGGCACGTCGTCCAGCCGCCGCCAGGCGACGAGGAACGTCTCGCCGAGCACGTCGACGGCGTCGTCGGGGGACTCGGTGCGGCGCAGCGCGTAGCGCCCGACCGCGGCGTAGTGCGCCCGGTAGAGCTCTTCGAAGCGCCGCCCGTCCGGAGGCTCGTCCACACCGGCTCCCTTCCCCTGGCTATTGAGGCAGATGTCCGGACAGTCCGCGGCGTTACACCCCGCCCAAAGAAAGGTGACAGATCCTGGAAGATACCCCAAGGGGGTAAGTGTTGTAGCCGGTGACGATGCATGGCACCATCAGGCGGGTCATATACCCCTAGGGGGTACGGGATGGAAAGGGGGCGGCGATGAGCACGCATACTGACGAGGTCACCGGAACGACCTGCGACCATGGCGTCGGTTCGGTGCAGGAGGAGGAGCGATGACTTCCGGCGACACGCCCGGTCGGATCGAGCTGGCGATCGGCGGCATGACGTGCGCGGCGTGCGCCAACCGCATCGAGAAGAAGCTGAACAAGCTGGCGGGCGTGACCGCGACCGTCAACTACGCCACCGAGAAGGCCGCGGTCTCCTACGCGCCCGGCGTCACCCCCGAGGACCTGGTGGCCGCCGTCGAGCAGGCCGGCTACACCGCCGAACCGCCCCGCCCAGAGGAGGACGAGACCCCCGCCGCGGCGGCCGACGAGCTGCTGCCGGTACGGCGCCGGCTGGCCGTCTCGGTGGCCCTGTCCGTCCCGGTGATCGCGATGGCGATGGTCCCGGCCCTGCAGTTCGAGAACTGGCAGTGGCTGTCGCTCACGCTGGCCGCCCCGGTCGTGGTGTACGGGGGATGGCCGTTCCACCGGGCGGCGTGGACGAACCTGCGGCACGGCGCCGCGACCATGGACACCCTGGTATCGATGGGGACGCTGGCGGCGTTCGGCTGGTCGCTGTGGGCGCTGTTCTTCGGGACGGCGGGCGACCCCGGGATGCGGCACGGCTTCGAGTTCGGCATGACCCGCACCGACGGGTCGATGAACATCTACCTGGAGGCCGCCGCCGGGGTGACCATGTTCATCCTGGCCGGCCGCTACTTCGAGGCTCGCGCCAAGCGCCGCGCCGGCAGCGCGCTGCGCGCCCTGCTGGAACTGGGCGCCAAGGACGTCTCCGTGCTGCGGGACGGCCGCGAGGAGCGGATCCCGATCGACCGGCTGGCCGCCGGCGACCTGTTCGTGGCCCGACCCGGGGAGAAGATCGCCACCGACGGGGTGGTGGAGGAGGGCTCCTCGGCGGTGGACGCGTCCATGCTGACGGGCGAGTCCGTGCCGGTCGAGGTCGGCCCCGGCGACTCCGTGGTCGGCGCGACCGTGAACGCGGGCGGCCGGCTGGCGATCCGCGCCACCCGGGTCGGCGCCGACACCCGCCTGGCCCAGATGGCCCGCCTGGTGGAGGAGGCGCAGAGCGGCAAGGCGAAGGTACAGCGGCTGGCCGACCGGATCTCCGGGATCTTCGTCCCGATCGTGATCGCCCTGGCCGTGGGCACCCTGGGCTTCTGGCTGGGCGCCGGCGGCGGGGCCGCCGCGGCGTTCACCGCCGCCGTGGCCGTGCTGATCATCGCCTGCCCGTGCGCGCTCGGCCTGGCCACCCCCACCGCGCTGCTGGTCGGCACCGGCCGGGGCGCCCAACTCGGCATCCTGATCAAGGGCCCCGAGGTGCTGGAGTCCACCCGCCGCGTCGACACCGTCGTGCTGGACAAGACCGGCACCGTCACCACCGGGAAGATGGCGCTGGTCGACGTCCACACCGCCGAGGGGACGACCGCCGCCGCGGCACTGCGCCTGGCCGGCGCGCTGGAGGACGCCTCCGAGCACCCGATCGCCCAGGCCATCGCGCGGGCGGCCCGCGACCGGTTCGGCCCGCTGGAGCCCGTGACGGACTTCGAGAACATCGCGGGCCTGGGCGTCCAGGGCATGGTGGACGGCCACGCCGTGCTGGCCGGCCGGCCCCGGCTGCTGGCCGAGTGGTCCCAGCACCTGCCCGCCGAGCTGGAGCGGGTGACGGCCGCCGCCCAGGCGGCCGGCCACACCGTCGTGGCGGTCGGCTGGGACGGCGCCGCGCGGGCGGTCATCACCGTGGCCGACCAGGTCAAGCCGACCTCCGCGCAGGCCGTCGCCCGGCTGCGCGAGCTGGGCCTGCGCCCGGTGCTGCTGACCGGCGACAACGAGACCGTGGCCCGCACGGTCGCCCGGCAGGTCGGCATCGACGAGGTGATCGCCGAGGTGCTGCCCGCCGGCAAGGTCGACGTGGTCAGGCGCCTGCAGGCCGAGGGCCGCACGGTCGCGATGGTCGGCGACGGCGTCAACGACGCGGCCGCCCTGGCCCAGGCCGATCTGGGCCTGGCCATGGGCACCGGCACCGACGTGGCGATCGAGGCCGCCGACCTCACCCTGGTCCGCGGCGACCTGCGGGTGGCGGCCGACGCGATCCGGCTGTCGCGGCGCACCCTGCGCACCATCCAGGGCAACCTGTTCTGGGCCTTCGGCTACAACGTCGCCGCGCTGCCGCTGGCGGCGGCGGGCCTACTCAACCCGATGATCGCCGGCGCGGCGATGGCGTTCTCCTCGGTCTTCGTGGTCGCCAACAGCCTGCGGCTGCGCCGCTTCCGCCCGCTGGCCGACACCCCGCCCCCGGCCCCGGCGGCGGGAGCTCCGGCCCGCGAGCCCGTCCGCGTCTGACCTGGTCGGAGTGCCTGCCCCGGGTCCGGCGGCGGGCACCCTGGCCCGGGAGCCGTCCCTGGCCGGAGACGGCCGTGACCAATTATTGATCTTGACGTCGGCCAAATGATCAAGGACCCTTGCGGAGATCGATTTCATCTGGGGCTTGTGCGACGTATGCGGCTATCCCTGTACGTCTCACGGTGCGGAGGCGATGAGGCATGGGGATACGGCGGCGCGCGGGCGCGATGGGGCTGGCGGTGACCATGGTCGCCTCGCTCGCCCAGATACCGGCCCTGGCCCGTCCCGCACCGGCGCTGGCCGAGGACCGGCCGGCGACACCGTTCACCGACGCGCAGGCACTGGCGGCCGCCCGCAAGTCCGGCAAACCGGTCGAGGTGCTGTCCCGCCGCGGCGAGACCCGGACCGTCCGGGCACTGCCGACCGGCAGGTTCGAGGTGACCCAGCACCTGCGCCCGGTCCGGACGGTGCAGAACGGCAGGTGGGTCGGCGTCGACACCACCCTGAAGCTGGTGAACGGCAAGGTCGTCCCCACCGCCACCTCGGCGCGCATGGCGTTCTCCGCCGGCGGCGACGCCCCCATGGTGCGCATGGCCCGGGCCTCCCGGGAACTGTCGCTCACCTGGCCGGGCAAGCTGCCACAGCCGGTGCTCGACGGCGACACCGCGACCTACCGGTCGGTGCTGCCCGACGTGGACCTGCGGCTGCGCGCGGAACCCGACGGCTTCGCCCACGTGCTGGTGATCAAGACCCCGCAGGCCGCCCGCGACCCGCGGCTCGCGGAGCTGAAGCTCAAGCTGGGCGCCTCCGGGCTGTCGGTCTCCGCCGACGCCGCGGGCGGCCTGCGCGCCACCGCCCCCGCGAGCCGCGGCGCCGTGTTCGAGGCGCCCGCTCCCGTGATGTGGGACTCCTCCCACCCGCCCGCCGCCGGGCACGACCCGGCGGACGGCCCCGGCGAGGGCGCCCGGACCGCCCAGGTGGGGGTCAAGCTGAACCGAGGCGAACTCGCGCTGCGCCCCGACCGGGACCTGCTGACCGCGCCCACCACCCGCTACCCGGTGTACGTCGACCCGACCTGGACGGCCAGTTCCCTGGACGCCGGCTGGGCGATGGTGTCCAGCACCTTCCGGAACAGGTCGTACTACAAGTTCGCCGGCAACCCGACCGAGGGCGTGGGTCGCTGCCGTCCCGCCCTGGACGACGACTGCGCCGTGCCGCAGAAGAAGCGGCTGCTCTACGAACTGCCGCTGACGACCGTCGCGAACGCACAGATCCAGTCCGCCGAGTTCATCGGATACGAGACGCACGCCCGCGAGTGCGGCGTCCCCGCCCCCGTCCAGCTCTGGCACACCCGCGCGCTCGAACCGGACGCGACCTGGCGGAGCACCGCGAACGGCTGGCTGAAGCACCTGGCGACACGCGACGTCGCGTACTGCTCCCGAGTCGGGGTGGAGTTCGGCGGCACGGACCTGCTGGCGGTCGTCCAGGCCGCCGCGGACCGCGGCGACCCGTCGATCACCTTCGGGCTGCGGGCCGCCGACGAAAACTCGGTGGCCGGGTGGAAGCGCTTCGCCTCCGACGCCTACCTGCGGCTCGTCTACAACAGGCTCCCGGATCGGCCGGACCCCGCCGGCATGAGCACGTTTCCCGGTGGCCCGTGCGTGACGGACTCCGATGCGGCTCCGTGGATGACCGGCATTCCGATTCTCTACGCCCACCTGACCGACCCGGACGGCGATCGGGTACAGGGCGAGTTCCGGGCGGCGTGGGACGACGGCACCGGCTTCGACGTCCGGTGGACCTCCTCGCTGACCGGGGCGACGAGTTCCGGTAGCAGGGTCAGCGTCACCCTGCCCGGCACCATCCCGCAGAAGAAGCCGATCGCCTGGAGCGTGCGCACCTGGGACGGCACGGCGTGGGGGCCGTGGAGCCATGCCGAACCGCAGGCGGGCTGCCACTTCGTCTACGACCCGACCTCGCCCGTGCCGCCCACCGTGACCTCGACGGACTACCCCGACGACGGGAAGGAGCACGACGGCGTCGGGCGGGCCGGCACGTTCACCATCGCCGACCCCGGCGGGATCGCGGTCAGGTACGAGATCGAGGTCAACGGCAGGCACGCCAGGACCGTCGCCACCACCGACGGAGCGCCCCGGCAGGTGCTCCTGGCGCCGGTCAGGTCCGGCACGAACCAGGTGTACGTCCGGTCGTTCACCCGGGCCAACCAGGGCAGCGCATCGACGATCCACATGTTCCGGGCTCGCGCGGGCACGCCCCCGAAGGCCCACTTCGGGCTGGACGAGCCGGCCGGGTCGGCGACGGTCACTGCGGCCACCCGCCCCGGCGAACCCGCGATCTCCGCCACGCCGCAGGGCGGGGTCACCCTCGGCGCGGACGGCCAGGAGGGCACGGCGATGCGGCTGGACGGCGCCACCGGCCACGCGCAGACGGCGGGCCCGCTGGTGGACACCACCAAGAGCTTCGCGATCTCGGCCTGGGTGCGCCCGACGGCCACCGACCCGGCGAAGTCCTACGTCGCGGTCAGCCAGGCCGGCACCCGGCAGAGCGGCCTGTCCCTGCGCTACGACGGCGAGTCGCGCAAGTGGGTGTTCGCCATGGCGAAGGCCGACGCGGACGGGGCCGGCCGGTTCGAGGCGACCTCCAAGGACCCGGCCCGGCTCGGCCGCTGGACGCATCTGGCCGGCATGTACAACGAGGCCACCGGCAAGCTGGAGATCTTCGTCAACGGCGAGCCGGGCGAGGCCGCGACCGTGGACGCGGCGTGGAACGCCACCGGCCCGCTGTACCTGGGCCGGGGCATGGACGAGGGCACCATGGCCGGCCAGTGGCCGGGCGACCTCGACGACGTCCGGGTGTTCGACCGGTTCCTCGGCGACGGCGAGGTCGCCGGGATGCTCGTCCGGCCCACGGTGCGGGCCGCCCGGTGGAAGCTGAACACCGACGGCACCGACGACACCGGCAACGGGCACACCCTCACGCTCGCGGGCGGCGCGACCATCGACCCGAACTCCGGGTTCTGGTGGGCCTCCGCGGGTGGGCTGCTGCTGAACGGCACCGACGCGTACGCGCACACCGCCGCCCCGGTGGTGGACACCACCCGAAGCTTCACGATCACCACCTGGGCGAGCACGATGGGCGGCGGGCCGACCGGGAACGCCACCCTGCTCTCCCAGCCCGGAGAGCACACCGACGTGTTCGCCCTGCGGTACGTCACGCAGTCACCCGAACTGCCCTTCGGCGGCTGGCGCTTCGAACTGGCCGAAGCCGACGCGGCGGACGCACCCCGCAAGCACGCGTCGCACTTCGATTACTCCCCCTACTACTGGATCCACCTGGCAGTGGTCTACGACGCCCTCCGCGGCGAGATGCGGCTGTACGTGAACGGCAACCTGGATCAGAGCAGGTCCGTCACGCGGGACGTCCTGACGACGGCCGCGTCCACCGGCGGACTCCAGATCGGCCGCTCGGCCTTTAACGGCGAGTACTGGCCGGACGCGATGGACGACGTGTGGGCCTACCAGAGCGCCCTGACCGAAGAGCAGATCCGCTTCCTCTCCGGGGGCCTGGAACTGGAAACCCCGGACGGCCCCTGACCGGCGAGGCCGGGCGGGACGCGCCCCCGCGTCCCGCCCGGCCCGACCGGGTGCGCCGGCGACTGTCAGAGGCAGGGGCGGGGTAGCCAGGCGGAGCCCGTGATTACACCGTCCGTGGTCACGTGACCGTCGCGGGCTGTCAGACGGTAAAGAGCCGCAGCTTGACGCCGATGGCGTTGGCAAGGTGGTTGAGATCTTCGGGATCGCTGGTGACCGCCGCAGCCTGGTACTGGACGGCGGTGGTGACGACGATCGCGTCGACGACGTCCGCAGTCCCGGATGCCGCGCAGGCAACACCGGCGGCGCGGCCGGTGCGCTCGTCGTCGGAGCGAATGTCACAGCCCCTGAGCACGCGCGAGATCTGGTGCTGTGGTCCGCCGCGCCATGCCTGAGCGAGGACCACCACTGGAACGACCGGCCGGATGCGGGCGGCGATCAGCTCGTTGTGCAGGGCGAGGAAGTCCGGGTTTCGCCGTTCAGCGGCGAGCAGGGCGCCAGTGTCGTAGACGATCGTGCGCACTACCCGGCCGCTCGCCACGGCTCGTCGTCGAGCAGCCCGGCTTCCAGCAGGAACTCGCGGGCACGCTGCCGGGACTCCTCGGGGAGCTTCCCGTGCTCGCTCTCGTACTCGGCCACCAACTCCCGGGCTGCGGCCCGGCCCGCAGCGTGGAGCGCGGCGATGCGGGCCTTTTCCACGGCTGCTTCGGCCAGCCACGCGGAGACCGGTTTGCCCTCTTCCGCGGCCGCCGCCTTGATCGTCTCCTCGACCTCCGGTGGCACCGAGATCGACAGCTTCCGTGCGGTCATGGCTCCACCATAGCGTGCGGTAGGAACGTGTTCCTACCGTTTTCGCAGTCGCCCAGGCGGCCACGCCTGACGGGAGGCGTCAGGTGGTTCCCGTCTCCGCCTACCTGATCGTGGCACCTGGCCGACGGCATCGGCTGACCAGGCCGGTCTTTCGAGGTGACGAAGCGGTAGCGGATCGCTCGTCCTCGGTACGCTGAACGGACGCTTTCCCTACGATGTGGAGCCGGTCGTGCGGGAGGAGTCACCTGACATGAGCGTCACCGTGTTGCGGCAGCCCGCGGTCGTCCTGCCGGACAGCGCCTACGCCATGTGGGCGCGCGGTGAACTCGGTGACTTCCTCCACGTGCCGGAAGGTCATCGGGTCGAGGTCATCGGGGGAGAGGTCGTCGTGTCACCCGCACCCGTGCTGGAGCACGGCGGGATCGTCCAGGACATCACACGGGCCGTGTTCCGGGCGGCCGCGGCCGACCCGGCCTTTCCCTGGGAGGCGTTCCAGGGCGTGGGCTTGGACCTGTTCGGTGTCCGGGACGGTTACATCCCTGACCTCGTCGTGATGGACGGGGCCGCTTTCGCCGCCGCCAGGGCGGCCGGGGTACGGCACCTGGTCCCCGACCAGGTCGAACTGGTGGTCGAGGTGACTTCACCTTCCAACGCGGCCGACGATCGTCGTTCACTCCAGGACCGGAGGAAGGCCACGAAGTGGAGCGGCTACGCACGATCCGAGGTGCCGTACTACCTGCTGGCGGACCGGGATCCCAAGGTCGCCCGCACCACGCTGTTCTCGATCCCCGACCAGGGCGCCGGGGCGTACCTGCACGAGGAGTCGTGGGAGTTCGGAGAGCTCGTCAGGCTGCCCGACCCGTTCGGCATCGAGATCGACACCACCCGCTGGCGGACCTGGGACGAGTGACCGCAGGCGGGTTCACCTGCGGGCGCGGGCGGTCTCCCTGCGGTTGGCCTTCTTGATGGCGTCCACCAGTTCGCTCTTGCTCATTGAGGAGCGGCCCTTGATGCCGAGGGCCTTGGCCACCTCGTAGAGGTGCTGCTTGCTGGCTTTGGCGTCCACCCCCTCGGCGGTTTTGCGGGTGTCGCGCCGGGCCCGGGGCTTGGCGGCCTCCTCGTCCGAGGGGCCCTTCCTCCCGTGGGCCTTGCGGCGCCAGTGGTCACCGACCTTCTCGAACTTGTGCTTGAGGGCGGCGTACGCGGTCTGGTACGCCCGGCGGCCCTCGCCGTACTGCTCGACCGCGGAGTCACGCACCTTCGCCCAGGTGTCCTGGGCCTCCTTCGACGAACGCCTGACGGTCGAGGGCATGTCATCGCGCTCCGGCATGGCTGCCTCCTCCTTCGCGTCGATGCGAGGCGGCGTCAGCGGCGGCCCTACCCACTGGATCCGCTCACATGCAGGTGACCGCGAGGGCGCGCCCCACCTGCCCGTGCCCGCGGCCGGAGCACGGCGGACGCCACCCCGGCCTTGAGCTTGATCGAGCCCGCCGCCTACCGTTGCCGCCATGCTCACCTTCGACCGGTACCGCACCGAGATCGCGGCCCAGACGGACGCGCTGGCCGACACGATCGCCGGCTCCGATCTCGCGCTGGCGGTGCCCACCTGCCCCCGATGGAACCTGGACAAGCTCGTCCGGCACGTCGGCGGGGCGCACCTGTGGGCCGCCACGCTCGTGGAGCGCCGCGCCACGGAGTTCCTCAAGCCCGAGCGCCAGGAGAGCCCCGACGACCACCCGGCGTACCTGCGCGAGTGCGCGGCGCGCCTGGTCGCCGTCCTCGGCGAGGCGGGTCCCGAGGTGCCGGTGTGGACGTGGACCGACGAGCGGTCGGCCGGTTACTGGGCCCGCCGGATGACCCACGAGACCGTCGTGCACCGGGCCGACGCCTGCCTGGCCCTGGGCCGGCCCTACGACCTGGCGCCGGACCTCGCGGCGGACGCCCTGACGGAGGCGCTGGAGATGGTGCTGGCCCTCCGCGGGAACGAGGAGGCCCTGCGCGGCTCGGGCGAGACCCTGCGCTTCCACGCGCCCGGCACGGGGGAGTGGCAGGTCCGGCTGGCCCCGGCCGGCCCCGAGCTCGCGCCCGGAGCCGCCGCCGACGTCACCGCGAGCGGCCCCGTCACGGACCTGCTCCTGGCCCTCCTCCGGCGCCTGCCGCCGGACCGGCTGAAGGTCTCGGGCCGCGACGACCTCCTGGACCGCTGGCTGGCGAACACGTCCTTGTGAACCCGCGGGCCCGGCCACGGGCGGTTCTGTGAACGTGCGGGTTCGGTTGCGGCCGGGTCCCGCGAACTTGCAGGTGCGGTTGCCGATGGGCTCCGTGAACCGCAGGTTTGATCACGACCGGGTTCGATTGCGGCTGGGTTCCGTGAACCTGCAGATCTGACCGTGGGCGGGTGTTGTGAGCCTGCGGGACTGGCCACGGACGGGTTCCGTGGACCTGTGGGTCCGGCTGCGACCCGGATTGCACGGCGGCGGTTCGAGCTACGTCGGCCTCGGGTTCCGTGGACCTGTGGGTCCGGCTGTGACCGGGTTCCGCGAATCCGTAGGTTCGGCTGCGGTGGGGCCCGGCGAAGCCGCCGGTGCGGGTCTGTGCCGGCGACCGGTGGGCCGCCGATCGGCCCTGGCGGGTCCGCGGAACCCGTCCGCCGGGGCGGACACGTTCCCCGGACCCGCCGGGGTCAGCCGGCGGTGATCCGGTCGAGGACGGCGGTGTAGCGGGGGCGGCGGTCGGGGCGGGCCCGCCCGGCGGCGTGCCGCAGCGCGGGGACCGCCGGGCCGCCCACCAGGACCAGGCCGTCGGCCGCCGCCCGGCGGACGGTCGGGTCCGGGTGCAGGAGCAGGTCCGCCACCGCGGGCAGCGCGGGTTCCCAGCCCGCATGGCACAGGGTGTTGACCGCAGAGCGGACCACGTCCGGCCGGGGGTCGTCGAGCAGCAGCTCGGTGAGCCGGAGGTGGGCTGGCCGGTCGAGCACCCGGCGCGAGATCCGGTGCGCGTGCAGCCGGACCCGGTGCTCGGGGTGGCCGAGCAACTCGGCGAGCAGTTCCGCCAGTTCCTCGTCCGCGGGCTGCTCGGCCAGCGACGACAGTGCCCGGCGCGCCTGCTCGGGCGGGCCGGTCCGGGCCAGCTCCAGCAGTTCCCGGCGGGACGGCCGGGACGCCGCCTCCGGGAGGTCGGGCCGGGCGCGCAGGGCCGCCAGCGCGGCGGTGTCCTCGCGGGCGGCACCGGGCGGGCGCAGTGGCCCGTCCACCAGGACGAGCCGCTCGTCGCCCGACCGCCGGCGCGCCTCGGCCAGCGGCGGGGTGTTCAGCACCGGACGGTCGGCGAGGAGGTCGAGGAACCCCCACTCCCTGGCCGCAAGCCGGTCGGCCAGGAGGTCGGCCAGCATGTCGGCGGGCATCCGGCGCAGCGCCCGCCCGGCGGCGGGCACGCCGCGCCGCCACCACTCCGGCAGCAGCCGCGCCACCGGGCCGAGGTCCGCGTCGGCACCCGCCTTCTCGATCAGCAGGGCGGCGACCTCAGCGGCGCGCGTCCCCTCGCCCAGCTCGGCCGGATCCAGGGCGGGCAGCGCCCGGGCCAGCTCGGCGGTGACCGGCACGTCCACGCGGCCCGCCAGGTGCGCCCGCAGCACGGCGGCCCTGACCTCCGGCTCCGGCCAGCCGCGCAGCGCCCGGGCCGCGAGCTGCCGTCGGTCGGCGTCGGGGCCGCCCAGCAGGGCGAGCAACCGGTCGCGCAGCGCCGCCGAGCGGGGCTGGTCCAGGTCACCGGCCCGCGGCACGCGCTCCGCCTGGACGGGCCGCCGGGCCTCCTCCGCGAGGGTCCAGGCGGGGGCGTCGACGGGCTGGAGCTCGACCATCCAGTCCAGCAGAGCCGCCCGGATCTCCGGCCCGGCGGCGTGCGGGTAGACCTCGGCCAGCGCGGCCAGCTTCTCCCGCGAGCCGACGGCCCGTTCACCGCGCGCACCGGGCACTTCGCCGCGGGAATCACCGCCGCGCGGATCGGCACGGCCGTCGCCATGAGCACCGGTCGAGCCATGAGCGCCGCCGGGGGCTGCGGCGTGAACACCGTCACGAGCGGTCGTGCCGGCGCTGCCACTGGCTGGGGCATGAGTGCCGTCAGGAGCCGTGCCGCAGGCGCTGCCACGGGCGGCCGGGCCGGTGCCTCGGTGAGTCCCGTTACGGCTGCGGAACTCCTGGAGACCGCGCGGGGTGCGGGCCGCGGTTTCCAGGTCGGTGCGCCAGGAATCGGCTGAGACAGCCGGGCGGGAGCGCTCCTCCGGACCCGGGTGGTGGGGTGCCGTGCTGTCCGGGCCGGAGTCGGCGAGGCCGAAGGCGTCGTGGAGCACCCGGCGTTCGACGCGCCACGGGTCGGGGCCGGTGCGCGCCGCGGCCAGCGCCCGTTCCACGTCGGCGCGGGTGAGCACCGCGCCGCAGCGGCGGAGCAGGCCGAGCGGGACCGGGCCGGGCAGCGCGCGGAGCCGGCCGGCGAGGTCGAAGGCGGACTCGGCGGGCAGCCGGGGGACGGCCGCGTCCAGAACGGAGAGCAGGCCGTCGCGGTACGCCCCGCTGGCCCGTGCCAGCGCGCCGGCCAGCAGGGGAGCGGACCGGGCGAACGCCTCGACCTCGCCGTCCGTCCAGGGGGCCGGGCACAGCCGCAGCACCAGCCGCAGGGCGGGTTCGCGGCGGGCCCGGTCGGCTTCGACCAGTTCCAGCCAGCGGTCCAGGAGCGGGCGCAGCCCGGCCAGGTGCCGGTCGGCCAGGTCACTGGCCGGATCGTTGGCCGAGTGGTCAGCCGAGCGGTCGGCTGGATGGTCGGCCGAGCGGTCGGCCAGGTCGCCGGTGGGGCGGTCGAGGAGGCGCCGGGCCGCCGCGGCGTCCCAGCCGTGTTCGGCCAGCAGGGCGGCGTCGGCGTCCGGTCGCGGTGTTTGGTCGCGTGGGGTGACGCCGTATGTGGCCAGGTCGTCGAGTGCCCCGGAGCCGAGCGCGATCCGGCCGTTCGCGAGCAGTTCGAGCAGGGCCGGTCCGGCCGGGGACCCCTGGTCGGCCAGGGCGCCGACGGCGCGGGCGGACAGCGTCCGGTGCAGCCCTTCGAGCAGCAGGGTGCGGGTGCGGTCGCCGTCGGCGCGCTCGGCGGCGGCGAGCACGGTGGCCGGGTAGGCGGTGCCGAGGATCGCGCGCAGCGCCGCGGTGAGGGAGTCGCGCAGCCCGGGGTTGTCGTGCCGGCCGAGCCAGTACAGCAGCTTCGGTACCGCCGCCGGGTCGCCCGCCGTGCCGAGCGCCGCCGCGGCCGTTTTCTTGATGTTCATGGTGGGGTGGTCGAGGGCCGCGGCGATCGCCGGGCTCGCCCAGCGGGCGTTCGCGTTCCCGAGCGCGAGCAGCGCCTGCCGGACGGTCCGCGCGTCGCCGGAGGCGGTCAGCGGGAGCAGGCTCGCCGACAGGGCCCGGGCGTCCGGCCCGGCGAGCAGCGCGATCACGTGCTTGCGCACCTGCGGGTCGCGGTGCCGCAGCAGCCGGTGCACCCGCGCCCGGGTGGCCGGGTGGGGGACCCGGCCCAGCAGTTCCAGCAGGATCGCCCGCTCGGCGTCGGCCAGGTCGGGCCGCTCCAGCAGATCCAGCGCCATCGTCGCGACGAGCGCCCGCCCGGCCTCCTCCGCCGTGCCGGCGTCGAGCAGGCACACCGGCCGGATCCGCCCTCGCCGGTACAGCCGGGCCCCCAGCCCGCACACCGCGTCGATCACCTCGGCCGGCACCGCGGGCTCCGCGACTCCCGCCTTGCGGCGCCGCGCGCGATCCTCGGCATCGCCCACTCCGCCGAGATGCCCGCCGTCATGCCCGCCACCGGGCTGGACGCCGTGCCGATCGCTGTGTTGGCCGCGGTGCCCACTGCCGGGCTGGACGCCGTGTCCACCGCCGTGCCGGTCGCCGGGCTGGATGCCGTGCCGATCGCTGTGTTGGCCGCTGTACCCGCTGCCGGGCTGGCCGCCAGGCTGGGGGCTGTGCCCGCCACCGTGCCCGCTGCCGAGTGGGCCGCTGTGCCCATTGCTGTGCCGGTCGCCGGGCTGGACGCCGTGCCGGCCGCTGTGTTGGGCGCTGTGCTCACTGCCGGGCTGGGCGCCGGGGTGGAGGCTGTGCCTGCCGGCGGGCTGGCCGGAGATGGCCGCGCCCGCCGCCAGGTCGGAGACGACGCGCAGGAGCAGGTCGGTGAGGGCCGGGACGGTGCCGGCGGTGCCGTGCCGGGCCAGCCGGCACAGCGCGTCCACCGGACGGTCGGGGTCCAGGGCGGCGCGCAGCACGGCCAGTTCACGCTCGTCCGGGCCGCCGAGGTCGGCCGCGATCCGGGCGGGCAGGTCGCGGGGGTCGAGGCGGTCGAGCAGCCGCCCGCGCTCCCCGGTGTCCTCGGTCAGCAGCCACAGCAGTTCCAGTGCCCGGTGCCGGACGGGCCGCAGGTACGGCGCGACCTCCCCGTCGAGGCCGTCGCGCAGCATCGCCGCCGTCCGCGGCCCGCCGACGGCCTCCAGCGCGTCGAGCGCGGCGCCGGCCGCCAGGGGCAGTGCGGCGAGGACCGCGTCCTCGGCGGGCCGGTGGCGGAGCGCGCGGACGGCGCGCAGGAACGGGCGCGGGTCGCCGGCCTCGGCCAGCATGCGGGTGATCGTGTCCCCGATGTCCGGGTCGCCGGTGCCCTGCCCGGCCAGGGCGACCAGCAGGTCCAGCCGCCGGGGCCAGTCCGGCGCGTCGGTGGGCGCCGCCGCCAGCGTGCGGAGCATCGCGTCCCGGCAGGTGAACAGGACGGTAGCTGACGTCTCGGCGGGGATCGTGTGGTCGGCGAGCGCCAGGCCCAGCAGGGCGGGCACCTGGTCGTCCCCGGCGAAGTGCCCGCGCCGGTGCATCTCGCCCAGGCAGCCGAACAGGGGCCCGCCCAGCAGCAGCGGGTCCGTCGCGGCGAGCCGGACGAGCCGGGGGGCGTCCGCCCGCGTCGCGAGGCCGCCGAGGAGTTCCAGGGCCCGCCGCCGCAGCCGGGGCGGCCGGTCCGGGTCGGCGGCGACCTCCCACAGCGGCCCGGGGTGACCGTGCCGGGCCGCGACCTCGGCGATCGCCGGGCCGTCCGGCAGGCCGGACTCCGGCAGCGGGTCGAGCGCCGCCCACGGTTCGGCCAGCTCGCGCTGGGCGCCCTCGGCCACCTGAGGGGCGGCCGACCCCGCCAGCCCGGCGAGGTGCGCCCGCGCCCGCGCGGGCGACAGCAGACCCTGGTGCAGGGCCTCCCGGGTCAGCCGCAGCGCCGCGGCGCACAGCACCGGGTCGGCTCCCCGGATCAGCTCGCCGATCAGCAGGTCGGGGTCGTCCGCGTCGGCCGCCTCGATGGAGTGCACAGCCTGGTACAGCGTCTCGTCGGGTGGCCGCTCCCCGCCCATGCCGTGGTGGTGCCCGGCCTGGTGCGGTGGCCCGTCGGCGGGCGGCTCGCGCAGGATCTCCGGACGGGCGAGCACTTCGGCGCGCCGCCAGGCGATCCGTACCCGGGCGGGCCACCCGGCCGGGTCCCACCGGGGCGGGCCGGTGTGGGCCCGTAGCCGCTCGTGCAGCCGGGCCAGCAGCAACGCCCCCTCCGGCGGTAGCCCGGCCGGCGAGGCGGGCAGCAGCGCGGCGAGCTCCGGGCCCGGCCCCGACTCGGTGATCCGTTCGTCCAGCCGGATCAGCGCCCGCAGCCGCTCGGCGGGGTCGTCGCTGTGCGGCAGGTCATCCGTACCCATGCCGGGATGGTCGCAGTTCCGGGTGTGTTGCGGCACGTGGATATGAGGTGCTCTGATGAGGGCCGTGGCCGACATGGACGTTCATCGCTCGATCGACGCGGTCTGGCGGCTGGAGTCGCCCCGGCTCATCGCGGGGTTGGCCCGGCTGATGCGCGGCGACGTCGGCGTCGCCGAGGAGCTGGCGCAGGACGCGCTGGTCGCCGCGCTCGAACAGTGGCCCGGGTCCGGTGTCCCCGACAACCCGGGGGCGTGGCTGACGGCCGTCGCCAAGCGCCGTGCGATCGACCTGATCCGCCGCCGGGAACGCCTCGACCGCAAGATCGAGGAGATCGGCCGCGGGCTGGAGACCGAGGAGACGCCCGAGCCGGACTTCGACACCGAGATCGAGGACGACCTGCTGCGCCTGGTGTTCACCGCCTGCCACCCGGTGCTGTCCACCGAGGCGCGGGTCGCGCTCACCCTCCGCCTGCTCGGCGGCCTGAAGACCGAGGAGATCGCCCGGGCGTTCCTGGTCTCCGAGCCGACCGTCGCGCAGCGGATCGTCCGGGCCAAGCGCACCATCGCCGACCGGAAGGTCCCCTACGAGGTCCCGCAGGGGGCCGAGCTGGTCGAGCGGCTGGCGTCCGTGCTGGAGGTCGTCTACCTCATCTTCAACGAGGGCTACTCGGCGACCGCCGGGGACGACTGGATGCGCCCCGCGCTCTGCGAGGACGCGCTCCGGCTCGGCCGCGTCCTGGCCGGGCTGATGCCCCGGGAGCCCGAGGTGCACGGCCTCATCGCGCTGCTGGAGATCCAGGCGTCCCGGTCGGCGGCCCGGAGCGGCCCGGACGGCGAGCCGATCCTGCTGCTCGACCAGGACCGGTCGCGCTGGGACCGGCTGCTGATCCGGCGCGGCCTCGCGGCGCTGGAACGCGCCGAGGAGCTCGGCGGGACGCCCGGCCCCTACACGGTGCAGGCCGCCATCGCCGCGTGCCACGCCCGGGCGCACACCCCGGAGGAGACCGACTGGACGCGCATCGCCGCCCTCTACGAGCTGCTCGAACCGTCCCCGGTGGTGGAGCTAAACCGCGCGGTCGCGCTGTCGATGGCGCTCGGCCCGGCCGCCGGCCTGGCGATCGTCGACGAGCTGACCGGTGAGCCGGCGCTGCGCGGCTACCACCTGCTGCCGAGCGTCCGCGGTGACCTGCTGGCCAGGCTCGGCCGCCCGGCCGAGGCGCGCGCGGAGTTCGAGCGCGCCGCGTCCCTGACCCGCAACGAGCGCGAACGCACCCTGCTCCTCGACCGCGCCGCCGCCTGCGCCGAGGACTGAACCGTCGATGTGACATGAGTCACATGAGGGATCGGGGGGCGGCTCCGGGAACGTCGGTATCCGCATTCGCCCGACATCGACGACGATGGGACGCGCATGCTCGTCTACCAGAACTGGGAAGCGATCGACGTGGTGCTCAAGGAGCGCTACGGGGACGCCGACCGCCTCGAGTGGGCGCCCCCGGTGCCGTACCGGCCGGCCGGTCCCACCCCGATCGGCCGGTACGTCACCAACCTGATCGTCGCCTACCCGCGGACGGACCCCGTCCCGCACTGGCACCTGATCGGGTACGCGATGACCGCCCCGTTCGAGCAGCGCGGGTACGAGTTCACCCTGCGGGTGCCGCGGGCTCCGGAGGACACCGAGCTGCCCGGCTGGGCGATGCCCCACCTGGAGTCGCTGGCCTCCTATGTCGCCCGCAGCGGCAACGACTTCGCCGAGGGCCACTACATCGAGTACCCGGAACCGATCGACCCCGCCCGGCCCGGGTCCGAGATCCGCGCGGGCGGGTTCGCGCTCGACCCCGAGCTGGGCGAGCTGGACACCGCCCTCGGCAAGGTGACGTTCCTGCAGTTCGTCGGCATCACCACCGACGAGTTGCACGCCGCCCAGTCGTGGAACGTCCGCGGGCTGCTGGGCGCGTTGCAGCCGCGGCTGCCGGTGCTGCTCACCGACCTGGACCGGACCTCGCTGGCCGAGACCCCCGAAGTGGTGTCGGCGGTGGCGGACGGCGCCCGCCAGGAGGGATCGGGCACCGGGTTCCTGTTCTTCCACCGGCTCGACTCGGCCGCCGGCGACGAGGTGCGGCTGACGCTCGGCGCCGAGCACGTCCCGCAGTTCACCCGGGTGCTGCCCGGCCGGATCCCGCACGGCGCCCCGCTGATCCTGCGCGGCGGCAGCGGCCGGCCCGTGGTCTTCCTGCCCGGCCCGGAGTTCGGCCACGACGGCACCGGCGAGGCCCTGGAGATCACCCTCCCCGCCGGGCCGGTGGCGGAACTGGCCGCCGCCGTCCGGGCCGAGCCCGGCGAGTACCGGGTCCCGGCGCTGCCCGGCCTGACCGTCACGGTCATCCCCTGACAGTGATGATGTGGGCTGGTGGTTCTGCTGGTGGGCCTGACTCGCCCACTGGCTGACGTCCTGGGCGGTTGACGGGCGCGGGCGGGGATGATCCGGTGGTCGGCATGGACGGACGTTCTGCGGTGGACCTGGCGGCCCGGGCCCGGGCCGAGATCGCGGCCGAGGCGACCGGGAACCGGTTCCTCGAACTGCTGGAGGCGGGGGAGGCGCCCCGCGAGCGGCTGCACCGGCTCGCCGGGGAGGAGTGGCGGATCGTCGACAGCGACCGGCGCGGTTTCGCGTTGCTGGCGTCCCGGTTCGCCGCGCCGCCCGCCGGCGACTGGTTCCTGGGGATGGCCCAGGGCGAGACGGCCGCGTTCGGCCTGCTGGCCGACTTCGCCGCCGCGCTGGGCTGGGACGAGCAGGACCTGCGGGCGTACCGGCCCAGGCCGGCCGCCCAGGCGTACCCCAACTACCTGGCCCGGCTCGCCTGGCAGGGCACCCGCGCCGAGGTGGCGCTGGGCATGGCCGCCAACCTGGCCGAGTGGGGCGAGTACTGCGGCCGGGCCGCCGTGGCGCTGCGCGACCGCTACGACCTGCCGGAACCGGCGGTCGCCTTCTTCCGGTTCTTCGCCGAGCCCCCGCCCGGCCTGGAGGAGCAGGCGCTCGCGGTCGTCCAGGCGGGCCTCGACGCCGGCGACGACCCCGCCGACGCCCTGCACGCGGCCCGTATGCTGCACGCCTACGAAACCGCTTTCTGGGCCGACCTCGCCGACGGCCTCTGACCGTTCCGGGGGCGCCTGTGGAACCGCTGCCGGACCGGGCGGCCGAACTGCTGGCGTCGGTGGGGGCGCCGCCGCGGCTGGTGGCGCACCTGCGGCTGGTCCACGACGTGGCGCACCGGCTGACCGGCCGGCTGGCCGCCGCCTGGCCCGCCCTGGAGTTCGACCGGGCCGCGGTGCTGTTCGGGGCGGCGACGCACGACATCGGCAAGGCGCTGCACCCCGCGGAGCTGTCCGGGCCGGGCGCCGAGCACGAGCCCGCCGGCCACCGGCTGCTGCTGGAGCGCGGCGTCCCCGAGGAACTCGCCCGGTTCGCCCGCGACCACGCCGCCTGGGACGCCCCGGGCGCCACGGTGGAGGACCTGCTGGTCAGCCTGGCCGACAAGGTGTGGAAGGGCAAGCGCGTCGAGGCTCTGGAGATGCTCCTGGTCGAGCGGCTGGCGGCGGTGGGCGGCCAGGAGCCGTGGGCGGCGTTCATGACGCTGGACGACATCCTGGCCGACCTCGCCGCCGGCGCCGACGCCCGCCTGGCCTACCAGTCCCGGCATCCCGTGGAGTGAGAGGCGCGGTTGTCGGCGCCCGCCGGTACCGTGCGGGGACCGGACGCGGCGGGAGGGCGGGCATGGGCACCTGGGACTACGGGCCGTTCGACAACGACAGCGCGCTGGACCTGGTGGGGGACCTGGCCGACCGGCCGGCGGGCGAGACGGTGCCCGAGCTGCGGGCCACGATGCTCAAGGTGCTCGACGCCGGCAGTCCCGTCGACGCCTGGGAGATGAACCAGGCCCTCGCGGCCGCCTCCGTGGTGGCCGGGCGGATCGACCCCGCCCTGCTGGACGACGAGGACGAGGCCGAGGTGTGCGCCGGGCGGCTGGGCCCGGAGCTCGACGCCGAGTTCCGCGCCCTGGCCGTGCGCGTGTTCGACCGCGCGTTCCGGCCCGACGACAACGAGTGGTACGACCTGTGGGTCGAATCCGAAGCTCTCGACGAGGTCGAGGTGGCCCACGCCCCCTACCGCGCGGTCCTCTCCGGGAGCTGAGGCGTGTCTCCAAGTGAGGCCGACAGCCTCTGGCGGTACCACCGACGCCCGTCTCCGGCCCCTTGCTCGCGTGATCGTTGAGGATAGGTGGGGCTGGGGCCCCACCTATCCTCAACGATCACCGGCGCAGGCGCTTGTGGCGGGCGGCCGGGTCCTGCGCGAGCGAGCCAGGATCATCGGCACTCGACCCACTTCGAAACACGCTTCAGGGGCGCGGCCAGCCGGGCGGGGCGGTGGACTCGCAGACCGGGGTCAGGAAGGTGTAGGTGGCGTAGCCCTGGGCGAGCAGCCCGGCGTCGCTGTCGGGCTCCTCGGACGGGTCGATCGCCTGGACCGAGGTGCGGAAGAACCCGTGGCCGGTCTCGGAGATCGTGGTCTGCACGGCACCGAAGCCGGCCAGCGGGGCCCGCCGCACGCCCCGTACCTTCTCGGGCGGGATGTTCGGCGCGTTGACGTTGCAGGTCACCAGCGCGCCCGAGGCCAGCATCGCCGTCAGCATCTCGGCGGCCACCGCCACCGCGGTGTCCCAGTACAGGCTGGGTCCCGTGTCGAGCGAGATGGCCAGTGCGGGCAGCCCGTTGGCGCGGGCGGTCAGCGCCGCGCCCACGGTGCCCGAGTGCAGGATGGCGTTCCCGGTGTTGGCGCCGTGGTTGACGCCCGACAGCACGATGTCCGGCGGGTCGCCGAAGGCGCCGTTGATCCCCACCAGGGCGATGTAGGCGGGGGCGGCGGACACCGCGTAGGCGGGAACGCCCTCCAGCGCGGGAATGTCCCGCTTGTCCACGATCACCCGGCCCTCGTGCTGCACCGAGGTCAGGCCGGCGCTGCTGCCGCTGGCCTCCTCCCGGGGCGCGGCGACCACGGCCTCCAACCCGGCCTCCTGGGCCAGCATCGCCAGCCGGTGCAGCCCCTCGGAGCTGATGCCGTCGTCGTTGGTCACCAGCGCCCGGCGGAACGTCTTCACCGGCTGTTTCAGCGCCCTCTCCCGGCTCGGGCAGAATTCGTCCTCCAGGCCCGGCCCGGCGCCGTCCTTCTCAGGCATCAGGGGCCTCCTCCGTCACCCGGTCACGGCCGGGTCCGCTCGGCGAGCTCGCGCGGCGACAGGCACCAGCTCTGCCGCTCCCCGCCCTCGAGCGGGTGCAGCTCGACCTGCTGGGCGAGCCGGTGGGCGGCCCGCGGGTCGACGGTGCCCAGGCCGTGCCGGGTCACGTTCAGGGCGCCCGCGGCCACCCCGAGCCGGATGGCGTCGTCGATGCAGAGGCCGGTGGCCAGCCCGGCGCTGATACCGGCCGTCATCGAGTCCCCGGCGCCGCGCGGCTCGACCGGTTCCAGGTCCGGCAGCGGCACGGCGTGCACCTCGTCGCCGATCAGCACCAGGGCCGGCCGGCCCTCCCGCGACACCACGACCGTGTCGGCGCCCTCCTCACGCAGCCGCCGCATGGCGGCGACCAGTTCGGCGGGCTCGTCCCGCTCGGCCCGGCCGTCCGCGATCAGCTCCTCGTGACTGATCTTGAGAACGTCCACCCCGGCGCACAGGCACGAGCCCAGCGGCTTCCCGGTCAGGTCGACGACGACCCGCCGGCCGTTGGCGCGCAGGTCGTGGCTGAGCCGCCGGTAGACGTCGGTGCGCACCAGGTGCGGCTCGGCGGGGCCGGACAGCAGGCAGACGTCGGCCGACAGCCCCTCGGCCAGCGCCACGTTGTAGAGCTGGTCCATTTCGTGCCGGGTGACCGGGTCACCGGGCGACTGGGCGACGGTGGCGCGCGAGCCGCCGCGCCGGTCGTGCACGTAGGCGCTGTTGCGCCCGGTTCGGTGCACCGCGCGGGCGTCGATCCCCTCACACGAGATCAGCTCCCGCAGCACGGCCCCCGTCTCCCCGCCGAAGCAGCCGCACAGCACCGTGGGCACCCGGAGCGCGGACAGCACCCGGGCCTGCCAGACCCCCTGCCCGCCCGCGTGCAGGTGGACGTCCGGCCGGCCGTCCTCCTCCTCGATGGTGACCGTCAGCACGGGCACCGGCGCAAAGATCATCGCTTTTACGGCCATGGCTCCCCCGATCCTTCAGCCGTTCTGGTGCTCCCCGCCAGATCCGGGCTCATGCACGCTCAGGGGATCGGGTTGCGCAGGCCCCCGGCGACGGGGCGCCAGGACACGACCGGCGGGTGGGGGCGGAGCACACCACCCCCACCCGGGAGCTCAGGCCCTGCTCATGGACGCCGGAGCCTCCTCGGTCGCTGCGCGGGTCGCTCGTCCCTCGCGGTCCACTCCGCTCCCTCGTCGGCTCAGGCGTCGGCTCAGGCGTCGCGGAAGGCGTCGGCGAGTCTGATGCGGGTGCCGGTGCGCAGGACGGAGTTGCGGTAGATCCGGCCGGCCAGCTGGATCATCAGGGCGATCAGCAGCACGGTGAGCGTGAGCGTCAGCGCGACCTGCCAGGCGGGGACGTCGAACGCGGCGCGCATCGGCATCAGCGTGGGGGAGAAGAACGGGATCAGCGACAGGAGTTCCACCAGCCCGCTGTCGGGGTCCGCCGGCAGCACCGAGACCCCGATCACGTACGGCACGATGATCAGCATCATCACGGGGGTGACCACCCCGTTGGCGTCCTCCTGCCGGGACACCAGCGACCCCAGGGCCGCGAACATCAGCGCGTACATCACGTACCCCAGCAGGAACCACACCAGCGCCCAGAAACCGGCCCAGGTGATGACCGAGGCCGGGATGGAGAAGAGCCCGGTGACCTGCGCGCTGACGACCCCGGCGACGACCACGAGGAGCATCTGCACCGTGCCGACGACCCCGATGCCCAGCACCTTGCCGAACAACAGCTGCGTCGGCCTGATCGAGGTCAGCAGCAGTTCGACGACCCGGCTGGACTTCTCCTCCACCACGCCCTGGACCACCGTCTGCCCGTAGACCAGCAGGATCAGGTACACCAGGATCCCGGCGAACATGCCGAGGCCGATCCGCTCCCCGAACCCCTCGGCCTGCGGGTCCAGCCGCTGGACGTCGACCTTCGCGGCGGCCGCCGCCCGGTTGGCCGCGGCCGGGTCGCCCCCGGTGCGGGCGATCTCGGCGTCGAGCGCGGTCTGCCGGGCGATCGAGGCGAGCGCGGCCTGCAGCGCGGGGTCCAGTTGCCGCTTCACCACGGCCTTGGGCGCCGTGGCCGTGCCGGTGACGAACACGTCCAGCTCGCCGTCCAGGACCTGCTTTTCGCCGGTGGCGGCGGGCACGGTGCGCGTCTCGACGTCCTCGCCGAGGGCGTCCGCGGCGGCGGCCAGCGGCCGGGCCAG
Source organism: Actinomadura craniellae (assembly GCF_003289645.1). Taxonomy (GTDB): domain Bacteria; phylum Actinomycetota; class Actinomycetes; order Streptosporangiales; family Streptosporangiaceae; genus Actinomadura_D; species Actinomadura_D craniellae. Next base: position 490,362 of record NZ_QLYX01000003.1, read on the forward strand.
CGCGGGGTCGGTGACGCCGACGGTGACGGCCGAGCTGCCGCCGATCAGGGTGAAGATGACGGAGCCGCCGATGACGGTGACCAGCATCAGCCCGGTGAAGATCAGGAACATCTTCGACAGGATGCGGGTCTCGATCTCGCGGCGGGTGACCAGGAGGACGGCCTGCCGTGCGCTCAGCGCGCTCATCGCGTGTCTTCCTTCTGGTCGTCGGCCACCACGTGCCGGAACAGCTCGGTGAGGGAGGGGCGGCGGCGGACGAACTCGCGGACCGGCCCGGTGGCCAGCGCCGCCCGCAGCACGGCCTGGTCGTCGGCGCCGGGTTCGGTTTCCAGGACGGTGACCGTGCCCTCCCGGCCCACCACCTGGATGCCCGGCAACCCGTCCGCCCAGCCGTCGGGCGCCTCGGGGGCGTCCACCAGGAGCTGGACCGTTCCGCCCGTGCGCAGCTCGTCCACGGTGCCGGCGGCGACCATCCGGCCGGCGCTCACGATGCCCACCCGGTCGCACTGCCGCTCGACCAGGTCGAGCTGGTGGCTGGAGAACACCACCGGGACGCCCTCGCCGGCCTTCTCCCGCAGTACGTCGCTCATCACGTCCACGGCCACCGGGTCCAGCCCGGAGAACGGCTCGTCGAGCACCAGGACCTCGGGGTCGTGGACCAGCGCGGCGGCGAGCTGGACGCGCTGCTGGTTGCCCAGGCTGAGCTTCTGCACGTCGTCGCCGCGGCGGCCCGCGACGCCGAGCCGCTCCGTCCACGCCTCCATCGACCGCCGGGCGTCGGCCGCCGACAGCCCGTGCAGCCGGGCCAGGTAGACCAGCTGTTCGCCGACCTTCATCCGCGGGTAGAGCCCGCGCTCCTCCGGCATGTAACCGATCCGGCGCCTGCTCTCCAGCCCGAGCGGCTCGCCCCGCCAGCGGACCTCGCCGGAGTCGGCGGCCAGCACGCCGAGCACGATCCGCATGGTCGTGGTCTTGCCGGCCCCGTTGCTCCCGACGAACCCGAATATCTCTCCGGCGCGGACCTCGAACGTCATCTCCCGCAGGGCGACCACGTCTCCGAACCGCTTGGAGACAGCATTGATCTCCAACGCATTCATGCCGGGAACTTTTCCACCTTTAAGTCACATTCAGAACACACCTGACATTCCATGGGATGGGCGGCCCGCCCGTCTCCGTAACGCCTTCGAGTCACTGGTGCCACTCGGTAGCACCGGGTGGCACCGGGTGGCACCGGGGAGTACGATGGGTGGATGACCGCACCGGATGAGATCACTCAGCGGGACCTCCGGGGGAGATCCGGGGAGATCATGGACGCCGTCGAGCACGGCGAGGCCTTCATCGTCACCCGCAACGGAACCCCGATCGGGGAACTGATCCCGCTGCGCCGCCGCCGGACGGTGACGCGCGAGCAGTTTGCGGCCATGTCCGCGAACGCACCGGTCATCGACGCCGACCGGTTCCGCGCCGACCTGGACTCGATCACCGACACCGAGCTGTCAGATCCCTATGCGCGGTGAGACGCACGGGCTGCTGGACACCAACATCCTGATCCTCCGGCGGGAGATCGACCACGCCGAACTCCCCGACATCGTGTCCATCAGCGCCATCACCCTGGCCGAGCTCTCGGCGGGCCCCCACCACACCGACGATCCTCGGGAGCGCGCCCGCCGTCTCGACGTGCTGCAACGCACCGAGGCCGAGTTCGACCCCCTGCCCTTCGACGCCGAGGCCGCCCGGGCCTTCGGGCGGGTCTCGGCGGCGGTTCTGGCGACCGGCCGCAAACCGCGTGGCCGCGTACCCGATCTCATGATCGCGAGTGTCGCCATCGCCCACCGTCTCCCGCTGTTCACCACCAATCCCGGCGACTTCGAGGGACTCCAGGACCTGCTGGCGGTCATGCCGGTGAAGCATCCCCACACCGGCTGACGGGCATCGCCCGGCGACCCGTACCTCGCCATCCGGGTGGTACCCGAGTCGGTGGGCGGTCAGAAGTGGTGGAGCAGGTCGGGGAAGGCGGTCAGGTGGAGGACGCGGTCGTCGGTCGGGTCGAGTTCGTCGTGTTCCAGGACCCAGGTGTGCTCGTAGGGGATGAACACCGCGTTCATCCCGGCTCGGCGGGCGGGGAGGATGTCGGACTTGGGGGAGTTGCCGATCATCCAGGTCTCGGCCGGCGTCAGGGTGTGCTGGGCGGTGAGCCGCAGGTAGGTGTCGGTGTCCTTCTCGCGCACGATGTGGACGTGCCCGAAGTGCGGGGCGAGCTGTGAGGCGTCCAGCTTGCGCTGCTGCTCCTCCGGGTCGCCCTTGGTGAGCAGTAGCAGGTCGTGCCGGGAGCCGAGGTCGGCGAGCGTGTCGGCGACCCCGGGCATCGGCTCCACCCGGTGCTCGGCGATCGCCACGGCCAGGGCCTCGATCTCGCGGCGTTCCCGCTCGTCGACCGGCCGCTCGTACAGCCGCTCGAAGCACTCGCCCAGGCTGCGCAGCAGCACCTTGGACCCGTACCCGTGGACGACCGCGTTGGCGCGCTCGATGTCGTCGAGGATCGTCCGCAACTCGACCTTCCCCAGGGTGGGGTGCGCCAGCCAGTCGAGGTAGTCGTCGATGACCCGCTCGAACAGGATGTTGTTCTCCCAGAGCGTGTCATCGGCATCGAAGATCAGCACTTGCCGGCGCAGCCGCATCGGCCTCCCCTTCCTCCGGGTGGAATTCCAGGTCGAACCTAGGTCATACGTAGTACGGCCGCCACGGGTTTTACCGTGAAACGGCGGTTCACCGGCGCGGTTCGTAGTAGGAGTCCACCGCGGGCTGGCCGGTGTAGTTGGGCCCGGCCCGGTCGTCGGCGCCCAGGTAGCGGTAGGGCGGGTCGAGGTCCCGCCGTCCCCGGCACACCACCCGGCGCCGCCGGGAGACGTACTCCAGCCCGGCCGCCCGGAGCGCGGCGGTGAGCCGCCGCCCGGCCGGCGCGCCACCGGCGAGGCGGACGGACCCGGGGTCGAAGCTGGCGACCGCCAGACCGTCCGGCGCCAGCCAGGACGCGATCCGGGCCAGCGCCCCGAGCTTGTCGCCCACGTAGTGCAGGCCGTGCACGCACGTCACCAGATCCACCGGGCGCCCGGGCTCCCAGGCCGTCACCGAGGCGGTCACCAGCCGCACCGCCGGCGGTGCGGGCGCGAAGTGGCCGACCAGGTCGACGCCGACCAGGTCGGCACGGGCGTCCAGCCCCTCGTCCGCCAGCCGGAGCGCCACCTCGGTCAGCGCCCGCCCCTCGCCGCAGCACAGGTCCACCCAGCACACCCGGTCGCGTCGCGCCAGCCGCTCCCGGATCTCGCCGAGAACGTCGATGCCCAGCTCCCGGCCGTAACCGGCCAGCCGGCGCTCCCGGTTCATCGCACGGTTGGCCACCACCGCCGACCGCTCCAGCGCCGCGTCGCCCAGCAGCCGCACAGGTTCGTCGTCCATCGCCGACATCCTTCCGCACCGGGTGCCACGAGCCGGCCGTCCGGTTCCGTCGCCCTCGCCCGGAGCGGGATGCCCGGCGGCCAGGGCCCGCGCGCGTCTCCTCCACACCCCGGCAGGTCAGCAGGGTCAGGGCGGGAAGGGTGAGCCGTGCGGCGGTGCGCCGGGGGTTGACGGCGGGGCGTCGCGGGCGGTTGAGTGGATATGTGAACAGCTCTTCAGATGTTCCGGCCGTGGACATCGACGGCTGCGCCGTCCGGGTGGTGGACGCGGCCCGGGTCGCCTCGGTGTGCGAGCGGATGCCGGCCGACCGCGACGTGGTCGACACCGCCGACGTCTTCGGCCTGCTGTCGGACCCCAAGCGGCTGCGGATGCTGATGGCGCTGCTCGACGGGGAACTGTGCGTGTGCGACCTGGCCGCGGTGAGCGGGCTGAGCGAGTCGGCGGCCTCCCACGCGCTGCGCCTGCTGCGGGCGCACCGGGTGGTGTCCGTCCGCCGGGCCGGGCGGATGGCCTACTACCGGCTCGACGACGCCCACGTGCGGATGCTGCTGGACGTGGCCGTCGCGCACATCGAGCACACCGAAGCCGTGCACCCCGAACGGGAGCTGTGATGGGGGCGGGGCACGGGCACGGCCACGGGCACGCGGGCGCCCGCCACCGGTGGCGGCTGGCCGTCTCGTTCGGGCTGATCGGCTCGTTCTTCGTGGTCGAGCTGGTGTACGCGCTGCTGGCGGACTCGCTGGCGCTGCTGTCGGACGCCGGGCACATGGCCGCCGACGTGGTGGCGCTGGGCGCGGCGCTGGTGGCGACCCGGATCGCGGCCCGTCCCGACACCACCGGCCGCCGCACCTACGGCTCCTACCGCGCGGAGGTCTTCGCCTCGCTGCTGGCGGTGCTTCTGATGCTCGGCGTCTCGGTGTACGTGGTCGCCGAGGCGATCGGCCGGATCGGCGGGGCGCCCGAGGTCGCCGCCGGGCCGATGCTCGCGGTGGGCGTCCTGGGCCTGGCCGTCAACGCCGTCGCCCTGCTGCTGCTCCGCTCGGGGGCCGCGGAGAGCCTGAACGTCAGGGGCGCCTACCTGGAGGTGGTGGCCGACACCGCCGGCTCGGTCGGGGTCATCGTGGCGGGCGGGCTGGTCGCGGCGACCGGGCAGCCCCTCTGGGACACCGTGGTCGCGCTGGGCATCGGCGCGTTCGTGGCGGTGCGCGCCCTCGCGCTGGGCCGCCAGGTCTTCGCCGTGCTCGGGCAGCACGTCCCCGAGGGCATGGACCTCGACGTGGTCTCGGCCGACCTGGCCGCGGTCGAGGGCGTCAAGGACGTCCACGACCTGCACCTGTGGACGCTCACCTCGGGCATGCACGTGGCCACCGCCCACCTGGTGACCGAGGACGACGCCGACTCGCACGCCGTCCTCGACCGCGCCGGCCACCTGCTCCGCGAGCGGCACGGCGTCGCCCACGCCACCCTCCAGGTGGAACCCGCCACCCACCAGGGCTGCGACGAACTCGGCTGGTAGGACCCGGTAGGGTCCGGCGCGAGCGGCTCGCCCCGCCGGGACCCCGGCCGGCGTGCCCGGTACGGGAGACGAGGAGCGGGCGTTGGGTTACGTGTTCCTGGTGCTGGCGATCGCCTGCGAGGTCGTCGGGACGAGCCTGCTGAAGAGCACCGAGGGGTTCAGCCGCCTCGTGCCCACGGCGGCGTGCCTGGGCGCGTACGCGCTGGCGTTCGTCTGGCTGGCCCAGGCGGTGAAGGACGTCCAGGTCGGGGTGGCGTACGCGCTGTGGTCCGGGTTGGGGACGGCGGCGATCGTCGCCATCGGGGTGACGTTCCTGAACGAGCCCGTCAACGCCGCCAAGGTGATCGGCATCGTCCTGATCATCACGGGCGTCGTCGTGCTCAACCTGGGCGGCGCCCACTGACCTCGGCGTGGAGGAGTCGTTCGATCTCCGCCCGGCGGTAGCGGCGGCGCCCGGTGAGTGTGCGGATGTGGGTGAGCCTCCCTTCGACGGCCCAGCGGGAGACGATCTCGGGGTCGACGCGGAAGGCCCGGGTGACCTCGGTGGGCGTGAGCAGGTCGGCGGTCCGGGCGGCCGGGAGCGTGCCGGCGGGCGGCTGGTGGAGCCCCCACCAGGCGAGGACGACCTTGCCGCCGGCGGGGCTGGGGTAGCTGGCCCAGTCGTGGGCCAGGGCGGCGACGAGAAGGAGCCCGCGACCGCCCTCATCGTAGCGGCCGGGGTCGGCCGGGACGGGGGGCCGGTCGCTGCCGTCCCAGACCTCGCAGACCAGCTTGTTCCCGGTGCGGCGGAGCTGGATGACGACGGTGCCCGGGGTGCGGTCGTGCAGTTCGGCGTAGGTGGCGGGGGTGGTCTTGGTGCCGGTGGCGGTGACGGCGTTGGTGAGCAGTTCGCTGGCCACCAGGGCGCAGTCGGCGGTCAGGCGGTCGAGCCGCCAGGTGCTGAGCTGGGCGGTGACGAACCTGCGCCCGCAGCCGACCGCGGTGGGCAGGGCGGCCAACCGCAGCCGGGCGGTGTCGTGGTCGGGATCACGGGGGTCGGAGCAGAACAGCGGCCTCGGCTCGTGCCGCTCGGCGGGGAAGGCGGGCATGGAGGGTTCCGGACGGGTGTCGGGGGACGGGGGAACGTTCACCGCCGAAGGCTCGGATGTCTCTCGGGCCGGTCCGGCGGGAGGCGGGGTCGCCGCACACCCGCCCGGGTGGGCGGAACTCGCGGAAAGGGTGTTTTGCTCTGAGGTTCACCATTCGGTTCCTCTGCTGTCACTGTACGTGCTCGCCCGTGCGCGAGGGGGTCGTATTCAAGGAATGGGGAATCGGATTTCATCGAATTCGAGAAGCGCTCACATCGCGCTGTCTCCGGCCCGCCCCCATGGCTTCTACCAGGTATTTGGATCTGATTATTCACCTGGCATCCGTTCGCTCGTCGGCTCGATCTGATAGGCCGGCGGCGGGGTGGGACAATCTGCCTTTTAATGGAAACGGCGGACTCGACACACCGTCAAAATATGTGAAATATCTACTTTCCTGGAGTTCTGGTGCCGATAGCCGGCGAGAGCGATGCCAGGGCGGCGGCGTGCCCCCGCGGAGCATCGTGGCGCTCCGCGGGAGCGGCCGCTCGTCCTCAGACGGCGGTGCGGCCGCCGTCGACGGGGAGTACGGCGCCGTACACGTAGCTGGCGGCGTCGCTCGCGAGGTAGGTGATGGCGTTCGCGATCTCCTCCGGCGAGGCCTGCCGCCCGACCGGGGCGGCCGCCGCGAGCTGGTCCGGGCCCTCGCCCAGGATCTCGGTCCCCTCGGTCCGGGTGGGGCCGAGGGCGACGGCGTTGACCCGGACCCCGCGCGGGCCGTACTCGGCGGCCCACGTCCTGGTGAGCTGGTTCAGCGCGGCCTTGCTGGAGGCGTACAGCGCCGTGTCGGGGACGCCGAACGAGGCCACCATGGTGCTCACGTTGACGATCGCGCCCGCGCCGCGCTCGGCCATCGCCGGCGCCAGCTCGCCGACCAGGAACAGCGGGACCTTCACGTTGAGGGCGTAGACGGCGTCGGCGTCCTCCTCGGTGACCTGCTCGGTCGGCGCGAGCGGGAAGATCCCCGCGTTGTTGACCAGGATGTCGACCCGGCCGCCGCCGAGTTCGGTCGCCCGGCGGGCCAGCGTCCGGGCCGAGTCGGCGTCCCGCAGGTCGGCCGGGACGAAGTCGGCCTTGCCGCCGTCCGCCCGGATCCCGTCGACCACCGCGTCGCCACGGGCCCGGTTCCGGCCGCAGACCAGGACGTGGGAGCCCCGTTTCGCCAGGGCCGCCGCCGTGGCCGCGCCGATGCCGCTGGTCGCGCCGGTCACGAGGGCGACGCGCCCCGCGAGTTCTGTATCGGTCATGGCAATGTCCCTCTCGGCGTGGCTGCTCCGGGATCGGAGCCCGGATTCGGTACAACTCCGCAGGTCAGGACATGCTTCCCGCTGGGTGCGGGGATCGGACCGGTACGCCGCGCCCCCTGATCGGGACCCGGCCGGCCGGGTCCCGGCGGCGCGGGTCAGCCGGAGACGCGGTTGACGCTGAAGGTGTGGCAGCCCGTGCCGTCCACCGTTCCCGAGATGTTGGTGGGGCGGTCCTCCCGGATCTGCGCGTTGAGGTTGATCATGAGGTAGCCGTCCGGCCGGTTGATCCAGCGGTCGCCCCGGAGCGAGAGGGCCCCCTCCCGGTAGGTGCCCAGCATCACGAAGGACCCCGTGGGGACCGACCGGTTGCCCGGGACGGAGAAGAAGTCGAAGGTCGCCGTCAGCGTGCCGTCCGGCCTCGGGTCGGTGAGGGTCAGCCGCATCCCGGTCGTGCCCTGGTTGCACTCGTAGTTGCCCTCCCAGCGCCCGGCGAGGGCCACCGAGGACGGCGCGGACGCCGAGGGCGGTGTGGACACCGCGGCCGGCGGCCCCGTCGCGGCGGGTTCGTCGGGGTCGGAGCGGAGGAAGAGCAGGGCCGCCACGATGACCACGGCACCGGTGATGAGGACGAACAGGACGACCGCGACCGCGACCGCGCAGCCGGCGTGCCGCCGCTGGACGTCAGGGGGCGGGAGCGGGTACGACCCGGGCGGCGGGGGGTGGTTCGGGTCCTGGTAGGGGTTCATCGCGCTGGGTCCCTCGTAGATCGTCTCGGAGCGGAGGCCGGTGGCGCTCCGCCCGGGATCGTCGCAGAAGGAGACCCTTCTTGAACCGAAATGGCCGCATGAGGCGGCCGAAGTCCGGTTCCGGTCAGGGAGCGGGCACGAGACCGTCGGCGACCAGCCCGGCGTAGACCGCCTCGCTGAGGGCGTCGACGGCGGAGCGGGGACGCACCATCACGGTGAACTCCTTGATCAGCCCCTGGTCGTCGACCTGGATCAGGTCGATGCCGTGGATGGCCCGCCCGTTCACGGTCGCCCGGAAGACCAGGACGTGCGACTCGGCCGGCCCCTGTTCGGTCAGTTCGACCTCGCCCCGCAGTTCGCCGACGTACCGGAAGTCCTCGAAGGTGCGCAGCAGCACCCGGAACAGCCCCCGGACCATCGGCAGGCCCTCGAACGGGGTGAACTTCACCGGGCTGAAGAACCGCACGTCCTCGGCGAACAACCGGTCGATGGCCGCCAGGTCGCGCTCCTCCACGGCGATGCGGAAGCGGTCGGCAGTGTTCATGGGCTCCTCCTATTCAACTTTAGGAGTAGTCATATCATTGACTATTAACCTTGAACAGCCGACCGCGGGACGTCACGGTGCGTGACGGCGGGCCCGCTCCCGGAACCGCCTAGGGCACGCGCTCCGGCGGTTTCGGCGCCGGTTCGGCGGGCTGGTCCGGTCGCTGCCGCTCCGACCGCCGCCGGTACGAGGAGGCGGCCAGGGCGAGGCCGATCGCCAGGAACGCCGCGGCGGCGAAGGCGACGACGTCGGCGTACGGCAACCGCCGGTACATGTCCAGCGGGCCATACCGCAGGATGATGCACCACAGCTGGAACCCGCCGGTCCCGATGAACCAGGAGGCCCACCACATCCTCACCAGCAGCGCCTGCTGCCGCCGCAGGTCCACCAGCAGGAACAGCCCCACGACGGCCACCAGCAGGCCGACCACGTGGAAGAGCCCACCGGAGATCGCCCGCGCGTCGACCATGTCGTACGCGCGCTCCCAGTGCAGCACCCTGGTCAGCAGGATCTCCTCGACGAAGACCGTGGTGCCCACGCCGAGCAGCCCGCCGGAAAGCCGGGTGTGCCGCCGCTGAAATCCTTCATCGGCGGGTGTGAAGAACACCTCGCCTCCTTCGTAGTCCCCCAGGTCCGCGGTACTACCCTCCGTGTTCGTCACCAAACGGAAGCCAAAATCGCGATCAACCCTCGAAAAGAAGGTGTTCGCGGAACCAGCCGGCGGCGAGTTCGGTCACCCGCTCCAGGGCGCCGGGCTCCTCGAACAGGTGGGTGGCGCCCGGCACGACCTCCATCCGGTGCGGGACGGCCAGCCGCCGCCCGGCCATCTCGTTCAGCTCCAGCACTTGCGCGTCGTTCCCGCCGACGATCAGCAGGACCGGCGCCCGCACCAGCTCCAGCTCATGCCACGCCAGGTCGGGCCGGCCGCCCCGCGAGACGACCGCGCGCACCAGGCCGGGCCGCCGGGCGGAGGCGGCCAGCGCGGCCGCGGCGCCGGTGCTCGCCCCGAACAGCCCGATCGGCGGTCGCGCCGCGCAGGCCAGCCAGTCCACCGCCCCGACCAGCCGCCGGGTCAGCAGGTCGATGTCGAACCGCAGCGTCCCCGTGGCGGCGTCGAGTTCCCCCTCCTCGGGCGTCAGCAGGTCCAGCAGCAGCGTGCCCAGCCCGGCCCGGCGCAGGCCCGCCGCGACGGAGCGGTTCCGCGGGCTGTGCCGGGAACTCCCGCTGCCGTGGGCGAAGAGCACGACGCCGGTCGCCCCGTCCGGGACCTCCAGGTCCCCCTGCACCGCGGCGTCCGCGAGGTCGAGTGTGACGCTCATCGCAGCTCACCCCCAGACCGCCGGTACCCGGCGACCGGGGGCTCATGCGCCGAGGTCAGCAGTCGGCGATGCTCCGCCAGGGAGCGGCGTCGTCGGGCCGGATCCGCACGGTCGGCGGCAGGCCCAGGTCGCGCAGGTGGGCGGCGACCCGGCGCAGCACCTCGTCCGGGACGAGGGGGCCGGTGGTGAGCAGGGCGAGGGTCTGCCCGTCGGGCTCCGCCGGATGCTCGTAGACCTCCGCGTCCAGCTCGCCGGCCAGGGCGTCCAGCGGTTCGGCGACGGCGTCCTGGCGCTCGACCCAGACGTCGGCCGGGAAGCGGATCTCGATCTCCGGGCCCACCTTGTCGCCGCCCTGCGGCGGAGCGGCGGCGGGGTCGAGGATGCCCAGCACCCGCGCCAGCTCGTGCAGGGTGTCGTCGACGAACACGTGCTCGGCCGCCAGCACCCGGCGCAGCTCGGCGCGGGCGACCGCGGTGCCGTACCCGGCGGCCCACTCCGCGATCCGCTCGTGCAGGGCGGGGTCGTCGGCCGCGGGGGTCTCGGGCACCGCCACACCGTCCTCGGCGGCCGTCGCCTCGTCGAGCAGGACCTCCCACCGGACGTTCCCGTCCACCGCCCCCGCCACGTACGCGTAGTCGCTGTCGTAGATCTCGGCGGCCAGTGCCGGCCCGGGCAGGGCGGCCAGTGCCTCGGCCAGCCCCGAACGTTCCTCCAGCCCGGTCACCACCAGCGCCCAGCCGCCCACCGGCTCGCCCCAGATCTCGGCCTCCGGCCAGACCGACCGGGGGTCGGCCGGGGTCCGGCAGGCGAGGAAAGCGCCCCAAGTACCCATGGAAACCTCCGCGCACGATGCGATCGGCCCGGGCCCCGATATGCCGACCGATCCGGCTGATTTATACACGTGTCGTGGCCGTCCCGGCAGTTCAACCGCGGATTCGCTCAGCGGGCCAGGCCGTGCCGGGCGGCGTGCAGGCCCGCCTGGAACCGGGAGTCGGCGTCCAGCAGCCGCAGCAGCTCGGCGACGCGGCGGCGGTAGGTGCGCAGGGACAGGCCGAGCCGGCGGGCCGCGACCTCGTCGGTGAGCCCGGCGCCGAGCGCGTCGAGCACGGCCCGCCCCTCCGGGCCGATCGCGGGAACGTCCCGGCGCAGGTGGTCGCGCAGGTCGGTGGCGGCGTCCCAGGCGGCCTCGAGCAGCGCGTACACCCCCGCGATCAGGGTGGGGGAGGTGGTGACGGTGAACTCGCGGTCACCGCGTACCGGGGCGCCGGCCAGGACCATGGCCCGCCGGTCAGCGATGATCGTCTCGTGCGGGAAGGCCGCCGGGCTGACCCGCACCTGGGCGCCCATGGCCATGATCTCCAGCAGGTGGTTCCGCTGCTCGCAGTCGGTCAGCGCGCCCGTGGTGTACAGCTTGCGGACCACGATGCCGGCGGCCAGCGACGGGCGCATGTGCTCGGCGACGACCCGGCGGCTGCCGGGCTGGGACCAGGTGTTCAGGTCGGTGGCGGCGCAGACGAACTCGGTGCGGATGTCCGCGAACAGGGGGGCGCTGCGGGCAGCCAGCTCGGCCTCCCCGCGGACGGTGATGACGTCCATGCGGGCAGTGTGCCACAGCGGCCGGAGTGGCAGCTTGCTGCCACCGGCTGGCCCGCCCGCCCCGCCGGACGGCAGCCTGGACCCCATGACGAACGACTTCCTCCTCGGTGGCGACCTGCGGATCCACCGGCTCGGCTTCGGCGCGATGCGCCTGGCCGGCAACGACTACTCCGGCCCCACCCGGCCGCCGGAGACCGGTGTCGCGGTGTTGCGGCGCGCCGTGGAACTCGGCGTGGACCACATCGACACGGCGGGTTTCTACGGGCGCGGCGACGCCCGCTCCCACGAGCTGATCCGCGCGGCGCTGTCCCCCTACCCCGACGGCCTGGTGATCGCCACCAAGGTCGGCCCGCTCCCCGACGAGCACGGCTTCCCCAGCCGCCAGGCGACCCCCGGCGAGCTGCGCGGCCTGGTCGAGGAGGACCTGCGCCGGCTCGGCCTGGACCGGCTGGACCTGGTGTACCTGCGGGTGGGTGCCCTGGCCCCGCCCGGCGGGGAGCCGATCGCCGAGCGGTTCGCGGCGCTGGCGGCCCTCCGGGAGGAGGGGCTGATCCGCCACCTCGGGGTCAGCAACGTCGACGCGAAGCAGTACGCGGAGGCCCGCGAGGTCGCCCCGGTCGCCGCCGTGCAGAACCACTTCCACCTCCAGCACCGGGCCGACGCCGAACTGCTCGCCGCGTGCGAGGCGGACGGGACGGCGTACGTCCCGTTCTTCCCGCTCGGCGGCGGCGACCGGCCGATCGACCCGGCCCGGCTCGCCGCGGTGGCGGCCCGGCACGGCGCGACCACCGTGCAGGTCGCGCTGGCCTGGGTGCTGGCCGTCTCCCCGGTCGCGCTCGCCATCCCCGGCACGGGCGCGCTCGACCACCTGGAGGAGAACATGGGCGCCGCCGGGGTCCGGCTCACCCCCGAGGACCTGGCCGAACTCGCGGCCCCCTGACCTCAGGACGAGGTTGCGCGCCGCCCCCGGGCGCGCAGTACACGCGCTGGGCCGGCCGGCCGCACCCCGCGCAGCGCCGCCCGGCGCCGGCCCCGGCCATCGGGGGCGGCAGCTCGAACGGCCCGCACCCGGGACAGCGGTACTGGTACGTCGGCACGTCCCACCTCCGGAAAGACCACGGCGTCCTGCGGTCCGCGTGCCCGCCACGGCGGGCGGGTAACGCAGGTCAGACCCCGCTGGGCATCGTCTCCAGTTCGCCGCGGGCGGCGCTCTCCGCGTGCAGCGGCTGGATGGGCGAGACGCGGTGGAACCAGCCCAGGGCGTCGTAGCGCTCGCCGAGCCGGGTGGGCACCTGGTTGCGCCGGTCGTGCGCGGGGTCGTAGACCACCCCGATGGCGCGGTGTTCCAGCCGGTCGTTCAGCCAGGAGGCCCGGGGGGCGTCGGAGCAGATGAACAGGGCCTGCGTCAGGTGCGCCTCGGTCAGCAGCGCCTCCAGCGAGCCGGCCGGCGGTGCCGGCACGTTCATGATCTCTGCCCGGCCGCCCCAGGAGGGGGCGGCCACCACCTCGCCGTGCCCGCCGGCGAAGCCGACCAGTACCACGTCGCCGGTGCCGTGCCGTTCCCGGGCAAGCTGGCCGAGGCTGATCAGCCCCGTGTCGGCCAGGTCGGTGGCGCGGGCGTCGCCGATGTGGCTGTTGTGGGCCCACACCACGGCCTTGGCATCGGCCCTGTGGAAGTCCAGCAGCCGGTCGAGCGTGTCGGCCATGTGGGTGTCGCGGAGGTTCCACGAGTGCGGCCCGCCCTCGAACATGATGCGGTAGTAGCGTTCGGCCTCCGTGGCGACCTCGGCGTTCTGCCAGGCGTTCAACCGGTCGGGGTCGGTGCCGGCACTGGCGGTGCGCACCCGGGCCAGCAGTTCCAGCACCTCGTCCGCGCAGTCGGGCGGGACGAGCCGGCCGTAGGTCTGCGGGCACTCGCCGTACGGCTCGAAGCAGCGGTAGGCGTCCAGCGCGGTGTCGACGGCCTCGGGACGGTGCCGGGCCAGGTAGGCGGTGATGGCGCGCAACGAGTCCTGCAGGCTGTAGATGTCGAGCCCGTAGAACCCGGCGCGGCGGTCGGCGGGGAGCTCCGCGTTGTGCTCGCGCAGCCAGCGGCAGAAGTGGGTGGTCTCCAGGTTGGCCCACATCCAGGTGGGCCAGCGCCGGAAGCCGTCGAGCGCCTGCCGGGGGTCGGTCGGGGCGGTGGGCACCAGGGTCACCGAGCGGTGGACGGCCCAGCAGTCGGGCCAGTCGCCCTCCACGGCCACGAAGGAGAAGCCGCGGTCGGCGATCAGATGGCGGGTGAGCGCGGCGCGCCACGCGTAGTACTCGTGGTTCCCGTGGCTCGCCTCGCCGATCAGGACGCAGCGGGCGTCGCCGATCCGGTCGAGCAGCGGCCCGAGGTCGGTCTCCTCCTCCAGCGGTAGGGCCTGCTCCCTCATCTCGTCGACCTGGGTCATGGCGCACTCTTCCTGTTCGAAGACCTCGTGAGCGTCGCCTGCCCGGGGCCGGGGGTTCTATGCGCCACCCGGGGTACCCAAGCACTTATTAGGGTGGCAGGATCGGGCCCGGAGGTGGTCCCCGTGCCCGTCCCGCCCAGGATCGAGGAACGTCCCGGCTGCGGCCGGGGCGCCCGGCTCGCGGCCCGGCTGGCGCGGCTGCTGCTCCTGCCCGCGTTCTCCCGGCTGTCCTGGCGGCCGTGGGCACTGCGCTGGGCCTGGACGGTGGACGCCCTCGCGTTCCCCATGATCGCCCCCCGCGGCACCCGCCGGACCCGGGTCACCGGGCTGGGCTGCGCCGCGGAGTGGGTGCGCGGCCCGCGGGTCGCCCCGGACTCCCGCCGGGTGATCCTCTACTTCCACGGCGGCGGCTTCGTGGCCTGCGGGCTGCGCACCCACCGGCGGATGATCGCCCGGATCTCCACGGCGGCAGGCATGCCCGCGCTGGCGGTGGCCTACCGCAAACCGCCCCGGGTGACGATCGGGGAGACCGTCGAGGACTGCGTGCGCGCCTACCGCCACCTGCTCGACCAGGGGTACCGGCCCGGCGACGTCGTGGTCGCCGGCGACTCGGCGGGCGGTTACCTCGCCTTCGTCGCGACCCTGCACGCGCTGCGCGCCGGGCTGCCCCGGCCCGCCGGGATCGTCGGCCTGTCGCCCTTCCTCGACCTGGACGGCGCGGCCAGGCTCGCGCACCCCTGCGCCGCCACCGACCCGTTCATCCCGGCCGGGCGGCTGGGCCGCATGGTGGCCGCGGTCTTCCCCGGGGTGGAGCCCGCCGACCCCCGGCTGGCACCGGTCCGCGCCGACCTGGGCGGCCTGCCGCCGGTGCTGATCCAGGCGGGCGGGATCGAGGTGCTCCGGGTGGACGCCGAACTGATGGCCGAGCGGCTGGGCGCCGCGAACGTACCGTGCACGCTGCAGATCTGGGCCGGGCAGATGCACGTCTTCCAGATCTTCGCCGACCTGGCCCGGGAGGGACTCGCCGCGATCGGGGAGATCGGCGACTTCGCCCGCGCCGTCACCGCGGAGGGGCCGGCCCGGGCCGCCTGACCGGAGCACGCATGGCCGCGACTACCCTGGGCATCCCAGACGTAGGCGAGTTTTCGGTCAGGTTCGCGGAAACTTTTTCGGGGTTCGGACAATCTACTACTGACGTAGGGGTTCGCAGCCGTCAAGGCAACGCAAGAAGTTGGTGACTCAGTGGCCATGCATGTTCGGGTTTGGGGCGTAGCCGCCGGGACCGCGGCCGCGGCGGTGCTCGCCGCGGGATGCAGCGGTTCGGGCGTCGCCGGCGCCCTCGGCGAGACCAAGGACGCGGTCGTCACCATCACGCCGGCCAACGGCGCCGGCCAGACCAAGCCGGACGCGCCGATCGAGGTCAAGGTGGCCGACGGCACCCTCCAGGACGTCAAAGTGCAGGGCACCGGCGTGGCCGTCACCGGCCAGATGGGGGCGGGCAACACGACCTGGAAGTCCGGCCGCACGCTGACCCCCGGCGCCACCTACACGGTGACCGCCCAGGCCAAGAACGACGACGGCAAGGTCGTCACGGCGACCAGCCAGTTCACCACGCTGAAGCCACAGAAGACGTTCGGCATCGCCGACGTCACCCCCGGCATCAAGGGTGAGACCGTCGGCGTGGGCATGCCGATCATGCTGCGGTTCACCGCGCCGATCACCAACAAGGCGCTGGTCGAGAAGGCCCTGGAGGTCAAGGCCGAGAAGCCGGTCGAGGGGGCCTGGCGCTGGATCGACTCCCAGCTGGCCATCTACCGGACCAAGACGTACTGGCCCGCGCACCAGAACGTCCAGTTCACCGCCAGGATCGCCGGGCTGCAGGGCGCCCCCGACATGTACGGCATGCGGGACACCCAGCACACCATCAAGATCGGCGCCGCCCAGATCACCAAGGGGAACATCAACCAGCACCACATGACCGTCACCCGCGACGGCAAGAAGCTCCGCACCATCCCGTTCAGCGCGGGCAACGGGCAGACCAGGGAGTACACCACCACCAGCGGCGTCCACCTGCTGATGGAGAAGGGCAACCCGGTCACGATGATCTCGCCCGGCCGCAAGGAGGGCGACCCCGGCTACTACAAGGAGGTCGTGGACCACGCGGTGCGGTTCTCCAACAGCGGCGAGTACGTCCACTCCGCGCCCTGGTCGGTCGGCTCGCAGGGCCGGGCCAACGTCAGCCACGGCTGCCTCAACGTCAGCCCCGCCAACGCCGTCTGGTACTACGGCGTCATGCAGCGCGGCGACATCATCGAGCTGACCGGAACCAGCCGCCAGGTCGAGTGGGACAACGGCTGGAGCTACTGGCAGATGCCCTACGCGCAGTGGAAGAAGGGCAGCGCGCTGACCTGATCGACCTCGCTGCGGGGGCGCGCCGGGACACCCGGCGCGCCCCGCCGCTTTGTGCGGGGGCGCCTTCTGGCGGGGAAACCGGAATCGGTGGCATGTTCGTGCTATTCCGGTAATGGTGTTGATCGGCGCTGAATATACCCGCCCTTGGGTTTGCGCTGGTGAATTCGATGGACGTTCACGTGCTATACCTTGCTGCGCACACCAGCTGAGTTTCCGCAGCGCGCACTCTCGGCACCCCTTCGGGGGCCCTTCTTTACCCGGGCCGGTGGAAGGCGATTCGCTCCTCCGCTCCCCGCCGAATGCGCAGAAAGGTGATTTCTCCCGTGAACAGATTCGAGCATGCCCGCCGCAGGGCCGTCCTTTCCTTCGCCGCCGCCGTGCTGGCCTGCGGCGTGGCGAGCGCGCCGCCCGCGGCGTCCGCCGCGGTCCGGGCACCGTCCCCCGACAAGATCGTGGCCGCCGCCGTGCCGCGCCCCGCCGCCCCCGTGGCGGCCCACCCCCGCTGCCGCAACCGGTGGGAGGTGGTGCACCCCGCGAGCGTCCGCGAGGAGGCCCGCAAGCACTCCGACGTGCTGGAACGCGTGCGCAAAGGAGACGCGCTGCGGTCGGCGGGCTGCCAGCCCCGGACACGCTACGACTTCCGCGACGAGATGACCTACCTCGCGGTGCGGTCGAAGCGCGCCGACGACCGCGTCGGCTGGGTCGACGTCCGCGCCGTGCGGCGGGCCCGGCGCTGACCCCGGCGTGAGGCGGGGTCCCCGGTGGGCAGGGTGCCACCGAGGACCCCGTCCCGAAGGAGTGACCATGCGCCTGACGGCCCGCCCCCACCAGATCCCGGCCCGCCTGGTGGCCGGGATGTTCATCCTGAACTCCGGCCTCTCGAAGCAGGGCGCCGACGAGGAGACCGCCGGCGGACTGCACGGCATGGCGGCCGGAACCTACCCCTTCCTGGGCCAACTGGAGCCACGGCGGTTCACCGAACTGCTCTCCAGGACCGAGATGGCCCTGGGCACCGCACTGCTGATCCCCGTCATCCCGTCACTGCCGGTGGGCCTCGCGCTCACCGCCTTCAGCGCCGGCCTGGTCGGCCTCTACCTCAGGACGCCCGGCATGCGGGTGGCGGGCAGCCTGCGCCCGTCCCAGCAGGGCATCCTCCTGGCCAAGGACGTCTGGCTGGTCGGCATCGGCACCAGCCTGGTCCTGGAGGAGATCCTCCAACACGACTGACCGCCCGGCGGAGCATCCCGGCATGGGACGATCTACGGGCGAGCCTGTGGGGACCAGGGTCACACGGGCGACTGGCCGAGCGTGAGGGTGATGACCCGCTCGGCTTCGCGCAGAGCGGGGGAGCCGTGCTCCCAGCGGTCGAGGACATCGAGGAGCTTCCGTAGGGCGCCCGGCCGGTCCAGGCAGGTGTCAAGGATGCAGTAGACGTCCAGGCGATCTTCGGGCTGCCGGGGAACCGACCGCGCGATGTCGTCGCCGAGCGCGCCGACTACGAGATCGCGGCCCTGCCCGCTCTTCATGATGGGCAGCTCAAGCAGCCGTTCGACGGCGTTCATCAACTTTTCCGGTGGGATCGGATGGTCTGCGGGTGGGTCGGGTGTCCGGTCCTCGCCCGGCGTGCCGAGCAGCCGTATCCAGCCGGTGGTCCTGGTCTCCTTGTTCTCGACGATGATCTGGCGGTAGTTCGCGGGGTTGACGAGACCTACCGCATGCCGTACGACGTCGTCATGTAGGAGCTGGGACACGATCAGGGCCAGCCGGGCTCTCGAGTCACCGGAGATCTGTTTGAAGCTGGGGGCCTCCAGCAGGCGAAAAGCGTGATTCACTGCGGCTCCGGCGATGCCATGGTCGTCGGAGTGCACCTCACCGATGTGCAGCGCTGCGCGCAGCCGGATCCGGGCCACCGGGCTGGCCACCTCGTGCTGCCGCCGGAGCTCGGCGTCCAACTGTTCGGCCAGTGGAGAGATCATCCGGCTAGCTGGAGTTCCGGCGGGAGGAATGACCATTACGCCGTCTCCATAACCTTCGAGATAGCACATGCCGAATGGGATGTGCGACTCCTCGAAACTTCGGCGCAACCGCTTGTGCAGCTCTTCGCGAAGATGAAGTCGGACGTGGTCGCTTCGCTGTGGGGAATTATAGGATGCGATATCGCACGTAAAGATTACATATCGGCCGGAGCTGATTCTTGGCATCCCTGGATTCCTTGGATGGGCGATTGTTCCTGTTCGGGTGGGGTCTTATTTCTGGAATTTTTTTAATTGGTCCGTGGTGGGTGTATCGGGTTGTCCCCGGAAGGCGCACGCTCCTTGTCGCCGCCCCCGTGTCCGGTGCTCGGGCGGGTGGTCTGGGGTCCGGGGCCCTGCTCACAGATCTGGTTGGGGCTGAATCAATCCAACTTGCTTCGCTCTCATCCTCTGGCTCAACAGTAAGAGTCTCCACGTCGTATCAGGTGATACTTCGTTGATCTCCGGTTTGACGGCGTGTGGAACGAGTGGCATCATCCTGCATCATTCGGCATTGTTCTGGGTCGATGTCATCCGGGGGTCGGTTCGAGTGGTGAGGGGTGCGATGTCCGGTGGCCGTGAGGGGGCGGACGCCAAGCGCCGGCGGCTGGCGGCCGAGTTGCGGCGCCTGCGCGATCTTTCCGGCATGTCCGGTCGTGAGCTGTCGCGACGGATCGGAATCAGCCAGTCCAAGGTGTCGCGCATCGAGTCGGGCGCCACGCTGCCCACGCTGCCGGAGGTGACGGCCTGGAGCGAGGCGGTGGATGCGCCGGCCGAGACCCGCGAATGGCTGGTCGCCACCACCGAGGGGGTCTTCACCGAGGTGCGCACCTGGCGCACATCCCTGCGGAACAAGCCCCACCTGCAGGGGGAGGTCCGGGCGCGGGAGGCCGGGGCTCGCCTCTCGTGCTCCTTCCAGCCCTCCGTCGTTCCCGGCCTGCTGCAGACCGCGGAGTACTCCCGCCGGGTGTTCTCGCTTTTCCGGGAGGTTCCCTACACCGAGGAAGAGATCGCGGCCGCCGTCGCCGGCCGGCTGGACCGCCAGCTCATCCTGTACGAGGAGGGCAAACGCTTCGAGTTTCTGATCACGGAGGCCGCGCTACGGTGGCGGCCGGGTCCGGCGAGGCTGCTGGCCGCGCAGCTCGACCGGGTCGCGTCGCTGAGCACTCTGGAGAACGTCCGCGTCGGACTCATTCCGTACCGGGCCCAGGCGGTCACCTTCGTCTCCCACGGATTCGTCATCTACGGAGGGCCCGACGACGACGCGCCGTTCGTCACCGTGGAGGCGATCCACGCGAAGCTGACCGTGAACGACCCGGAGGACGTGGAGCTCTACCGGAACCGGTGGTCGCTGCTTCAGCAGATGGCGATCTTCGGCGATGAGGCCCGGGCGTTCCTGACCGACCTGCGGGCCGAGGTCCAGGCGGGGGAGTGACGAACATGCCGAGGACCCGGCGGGGGTGGTGTGGGGCTTTCCGGCCGCGCGACCGGAAAGCCCCACACCTGAATCGCTGTGAATCAAGCGATGTCGAACTCGCCGGCCTTGGCGCCCTTCAGGAAGGCGATCCATTCCGACCTGTTGAAACACAGGGTCGGGCCGTCCGGGTCCTTGGAGTCGCGCAGCCCGACCACAGGAGTGATGGCGATCTCGACGCAGTCGTCGGCCCCTTCGCTCCACGAACTCTTGGTCCAGGCCGTGCCGTGCTCCAGCTTCTTGATGGCGTCCATCGTCGTCGACCTTTCGTTTCTCGATATGGCGCTGTGTCCTGTCGAGATCGAGGATCGAATTCCGTTCTAGGTGGAGTTCTGGTGGATTTTCGGGACGAAACCCGGGAGGTCTCTGGCATGCTTCGACCGGGCCGTGGCCCCCACAGCGCTTTCCTGATCGCCCACCGCGTTCCACGTGACCCCTGAGGGACCATCCATGGAGATATTCGAGCATCCAGCGTGCGGGATCGTGGAGTTTCGCCTGCTGGGTCCGGTCGAGGCCAGGTCGGACGGCCGGCGTCTCGACCTGGGGCACCTGAGGGAGCGCCTGCTCCTGGCGGTGCTGCTGGTCGCCGGGGGCCATGCCGTGAGTACTGAGCGGCTGATCGACCGGATGTGGGACGAGAACCCTCCGGGGACCTGCCGGGACCTGGTGCACTCCTATCTCAACAAACTGCGCCGGCACGTGGGTGGAGATGGCGGGATGCTCCCGAGGCATGACGGCGGGTACCGGGCCGTCGTCGATCGGCGGCAGGTCGACCTGCACCGTTTCCACGACCTGGTCGAGTCCGCGCGCGAACTCGACCGGAACGCCGGCAGGGAGGCCGGGATCGAGGCCGTCCGGCTCTACCGGGCGGCACTCGCGCAGTGGCCCGCCGAGGCGGTCGGCACGCAGGGAGGTGAACCTCTGGCGGGGCTGCCTGGCCGCTGGGCGGCCAACTACCGCCACACCCTGCGGGAGGAGCACCGCAGCACCTTGATCGCCTGTCTGGGCGCGGAATTGAGGTGCGGCGAACACGACCGGCTCATTCCCGAACTGGCGCATCTGGTCGGCGTCGATCCACCCGACGAGCAGATCGCCTGCATGCTCATGCTCGCCTACTACCGGGCCGGCCGCCGGGCCGAGGCGTTGCAGACCTACCAGATCGTCCGGCAGCGACTGGTCGACGAGATCGGGAGCGACCCCGGCCCCGGGCTCGTCCGGCTCCACCAGCAGATCCTTGACGAGGACGACGCTCTCCACCTGCCACCTGATCAGACCGGAGCGAACATGACGACACCCGACGACCATGCCGGAGACAACGGGACCGAGACACTCGCGGCCGACGCCGTACGGCTCATCGCGGAGGCCGTACGGGCGGGCCGCACCGGGGAAGCCGGATCCGGTCCCCGAAGCGAACTGGTCGAGCGAGTGCGCGTCCGGCTCAGCGACGACCGGGCCGACGAGGCCGCGCTCGCCTGGGTCGAAAGGAACCCGGGCGACTCCGAGATGCTCGAGCGGCTGCGGCGCGTGATCATGGCTTACCTGGTGCGGGACGATTCTTTCGCGGTCGAGGTGAGACGTCTGGTGAGGCCGGAGCCGAAGGCCGAAAGCACGGGCCGTGGAGTCACGATCAACGCTAAGACGATCAAGAACGCTCAGGTGTTCAACGAGAAGGTCGAGGTCACCGGCGACCTGAGGATCGGCAACTCCTGAACCGGACCCCTCCGGCTCCGGCCGGAACGCAGAACACATGGAAGACGCATGGTCATGAAGAAGCCACCTGAGGACGGGGCCGAGGAGCCCCGCCGGTTCCACGAGCGCGAGGAGGCGGCCCGTCCGGGGAACGCTTCCGCGGGAGAGGGATCCCGCGGACCGGTAGAGGAGGACGCGGACCGGCAGAAGGACGCCGATGGCGAGGAGAATGACGCCAGGGAGGACGAGGAAAGCGCGCTCAAGGCCCTGTTAGGTCGTGCCGGCGCCGCGGAGCGAGCAGAATACGCCCAGCTCAGATCCATCGTCGAACACGCGTTCAAGTCGCTTGAGGGCGATTTCGCGGAGGTGCGGATCGAGAACTTCACCTTCTTCAACGATTCGGTCAACGTGGGTGGGGAATTCACCGTCGGCGGCCGGTCTCCGGGCGGCGGCGGTGGAGGCTCGGCGGCAGGCGTGCTCCGGCTCGACGGGGACCAGATCACCGCGCACACGCGGTACTACGTCCGCCCGCCCCGGTTCACGGAGGGGCTGGAGAGCCTGCGGGAAGGCCGCCTGCTGGTCCTGGCGTCCCGGCCGGGCACGGGCCGGGACGCCGCGGCCGTCAACCTGCTCGTCGAGGCGCTGGCGGCGAACGCGGCCGACGAGGACATCGCCTGCCATCTCGTCGCCGATCCCGCGGTGCTGGGTGAGCCCGGCTGGAAGCCGCCCTCACGGGACTCGGGATACCTGGTCGATCTCGACGGAGGGCCCCCGGACCGGGCGGGTCCGATCGCGAGCACCATCGACGAGCGGTGGATCGACACGATGGCGGCCGCGGTCAGGGGCACGGGCGGTTACATGGTCGTCCTGACTGGGGAAGCGCGCGGAGCCCTGGTCGAGGTCGCGACCCGCTCCAGCCGGGTGCTGACCTCCCTCGGCGACATCGACCTGGTGCTCGTCATCGCCCGGCGGGTCCTGGGAACCGACCCGGGCCCCGAGGACATGGCGGAACTCCGCCGCTCACTTGTGGAGTCCGGCGCCCAGGACCTGCTGGAGGAGTTCCCCGAGCCGACGATGGCGGTGCGCCTGGCCTCGGTGATCGAGACGGGCGGCGATCTCGAGGTCGAAGTCAGGGAGCTCCGGGACCCGGCGGGGCAGGTGCACGGCTGGTTCAGCCGGCACCGGGGCGCCGAGGCCATCTCCTTCGCGCTGGCGGCGGCGGTGCTGGAGGACAGCGGCTACCTCACGGTCTCCGACGCGGCCGTCGGCCTGTACAAAATGCTCACCCCCGAGTCCGATCATCCCCCGGACCTGCGATTCCGTGACCGGCTCGGATCGGATCACTCCTGGCTCGAACTGGCGCAGCACCCACGTGACGGGGCGAACCGGGTCTCCACAGGACTGCCCCAGGTCAGGTTCCGCAACCGGCACGTGCGGCAGGCGGTGCTCGGTTACGCCTGGACCTACCTGGACGGCGCACGGTCGGTGATCCTGCGCTGGATCCGCGGGCTGCTCGTCCACCGGGACGTCCAGGTACGGGCTCGCGCGGCGGTTGCGGCCGGCATCATCGCGTGGAGCGACCATGACCATGCGCTGCAGCGCTACCTGCGTCCCTGGGCGGGAGACTCCTCCCGTCCAGTGCGGGAGGGTGCCGGCACGGCTCTGGAGATCGTGGCAAGCCGCCCGGAACTGGCCGAGCCGGTCTGGGACGTGGTCGAGGCGTGGTCCGCGGAGGAGGGCTCCGCTTTCCAGCGGCGGTTGAGCCTGACCGCGGCGAGCGTGGCGGGCGGGCCGTTGGGGGCCCGCCGGCCCGGGCGGGCCCTGGAGGTGCTGCGCACCGTCCTCGACAATGACTGGGACGGGCTGGTCTCGGTCGGGCTGAGCGTGCTGCGCCTGGTCGAGTTGGGCCAGGTCCCCGAGGTGCTGACAGCTTTGCTCGAATGGTCGGAACCGCAGGACTCCTCCCCGCTGGTGACCAAGGCCCTGTCGGTCTTCCTCTTCGTGGCGTCGGCGCCGCCCCCGGGAGGCGAGGAAGGACCGGACGCCGTCTCGCCGCCGCTCGTGCATGCTCGCGAGCATCGGCCGCTGACCGCGGAACTGTGGGCCAGGGCGCTCGCCCGCAAGCCCGCCCAGATCCAGGCGCTCGAAGTGCTGCGCGAGTACCTGGACGTTTACGCAGACCGCGATCCGGCGTCCCTGCACGAGATCCGGGCCATCCTGCTGGAGATCGCGGCGAGGCCGGGGCGCCATCGCCGCAGGCTGGAGTGGTACCTCGACGAATGGGCGAGAGACGGCTCCCGTTCCGCCGCGGCGATCCGCGCGGCACTGGCACGCCCGGTCATGAGCAGCGCGCCGTGATTCCGGATACCCGAGGAACAGAGGTGGAGCAGTTGACCTACAACCCCGTCCTGGAGCAGCAGGAGCTCCCCAGACTCCGGCTGCTGAGACCGTTGCGCGCTCCTGGGCCTGGCATGGCCCTCGTCCTCGTCCCGTACGAGGGCAACCCGACCACGATCCGGCATGGCGAACCGGTTCCCGAAGCCCGTTACGGCACCTACCAGTACAGCTTCCTGGTGGACGTCACCGAGCACCGGCTGGTGCTGGACATCCCGCTGCTCAGCAAGGATCCCGGCTTCGCCTTCCGCAGCAGGGTCACGCTGAGCTGTCAGGTGGGGGATCCGGCCGCCGTGGTGACGCGGATGATCCGGGATGTCGGTGCGGCCCTGCAGGAGCCGATCAAGCACATGCTGCGGATGGTCTCCCGCCGGTTCGACATTCCCGAGCTCCACGCGGCCGAACAGGCGTTGAACGCGGAGGTGCGTGACTTCCCCGGTGATTCCGCGTTGCGGCTGCGCAACATCTATGTGGAGCTCGTGGTCGACGACGAGGAGATCCTCACCAGCGGGCGGCGGTTCCGGGACATCGAACGCGAGTTCAGGCTGGAGTCCAGGCGGCGCGTTCACCATCTGGAAATGATGCGCGCGGAGGGGGCGGAGGGCCTGCTCGCGATGATCGTTGCCCGTGAGGGGCCTCGCGCGGCCCTCGAATGGATCGCGAAGGCCGAGGCGACCGAGCGCGACGAACTGTTGCGCACACTCCAAGCCCTGCTGCGCGACGGGGACGGCGACCGGGAACCGTTCGACCTGGTGGACGCCCAGGACCAGGTCGTGCAGCGCTTGCTCGGCGGTTCGACGGTCGCCTTCGGCGGGACCCGGCCCAGCCGGCTGCGCGGGTCGCTCGTGCCCGGCGAGTCCGGGCGGGGCAAGGCCGTGGAGGCCGCCGGGCCGGGGGCCGACGGCTCCAGACGCCGGCCGCCGGGTTCTGCCGGGGAAACGTCCGGCGCGCCGGACGTGAACATCCCTCCCGATGACGAGCCCGCCGGGGGAGCCGCCGACACGGTCGAGGACCGGAGCTACCCCCGGCCAGCGAGTAGGGTCCGCGGCGTCCGGCGGCCGGTCGAGGACTGGTGACCTCATGGGCGAGGAGGGGTGCACATGAGGATCGAGCCGGTCACGGGCCCGGTCGCGGGCCACGCGGTATGGCAGTACGAGGATGCCTCCGTGCTGGCCGTCGGGGTCTGGACGGAGCGCAGGCCAGGGCATGGTGAGGACGCGGAGCCACTGCTCGTCCATCACGTGCCGACCGGGGAGGGCGTCGCCGGGGTCTTCGACGGTTCGGGCGGTTCGGGCTCGGCATTCGCCTACGAGTCACCGGGCGGAACACCGCGCAGCGGTGCGTGGGTGGGGGCCAGGGTGGCGCGTGCTGGGGTCGAATCCTGGTTCCGCGACGGCGTCGGACGTTCCGCGGAGTTCGACGCCGAGTCCCTGCGGGGACGGTTGGACGTGGCGCTCACCGGGATGCGGCCGCACCGCCGTGGCAAGCTGGTCGGCAGCGCGCGCAAGGACCTGCCTACGACGATGGCGGTCGTCCGTTACCGCCTCGACGGCCGGCGGGCCGAGTGCCAGGCGCTGTGGGCGGGAGACTCCAGGGCGTACGTGCTGTCCCCCCGCGCTGGACTGCAGGCGCTCACCCGAGACCACACGGTGGAGACCGACGCGCTGGAGCAGTTGCTCCAGGATCCTCCGCTGACCAACGTCCTGTGCGCCGGCGGGAGGTTCGAGGTCGACTCCCGGGCCCTGCTTCTCGACCTGCCCTGCGTGCTGGTGTGCGCCACCGACGGGTTCTTCGGGTACGTCGACACTCCTGCCCACTTCGAGTGCCACCTGCTCGGCGCTTTGCAGGACTCGGCGGATGCGGCGGAATGGGCTCGCCTGCTGGCCGAACGCGTCTCGGCCTACACGGCTGACGACGCCTCGCTGAGCCTCGTGGGGCTGGGGTACCGCGATTTCCGGCAACTGCGGAGAAGCTTCGGTCCCCGGGCGAGGGCGGTACTGGGCCGCTACTGGGGTGACGCGGCCCGGACCGGCCGGAGCCACACCGAACTGCGGCGGTGGCGACTGGAGGCATGGGACGACTACCGCCTGGGTTACGAGTCGCGCATGCCGCCCCCTGTCGGCGAGGAGCCGGAATGAAGCGGGGCGACGTCATCCAGGGATACCGGATCGTCACCGAGCCGACCAACGAGGGCGGCGGGAAATGCGTGTGGGCCTTCGCCGAGAGGGCCGGCGGGGAGTTCTTCATCAAGCGCTTCCTGGAACCGAAACGCCCGCGAGAGGGTTCCGGCGGGAGCGCGACCAGCAGGCGCCTGCGCCTGGAGGAGTGCGCGGAGTTCGAGCAGCGGCATCGCACGATCATGGAACGGCTCAGGCCCGACGCTGACGGGGCGGGCAACCTCGTGCTCGCCGCCGACTTCTTCCACGCGGGGTCCACCTACTACAAGGTGACGGAACGGGTGGACACCACCAGCCTGGTGAGCCCGCACTCCCTCGACACCCGCCGGAAGGTGGTGCTGCTGCGGACGCTGGCGCTGAGCCTGCGCTTGCTGCACGGAATCGGCGTCGTGCACGGCGATCTGAAGCCCGCCAACGTGCTGGTCCAGCAGAAGGCCGCCAACGCCTTCTACACGGCCAAGCTCATCGACTTCGACGATTCCTACCTCTCGGGTAGCCCTCCCGACCCCGGAATCATCGCCGGAGACTCCTTCTTCGGCGCTCCAGAGTGGCTGGCGTACCTGCGGGGCGACGAGACCGCGGATCCCGGCCGGCTGACCACGAAGGCGGACATGTTCTCGCTCGGACTGATGGCGCACCAGTACCTGACCGGTTCCGTGCCCCGCCACGACGGCGAGTTCGGTTCCCCCGCCGAGGCGGCGAACGCTGGAGCGTGGCTGTCGGTCGACGAGCGCCTGACGCCGGCCATGCAGTCGCTGCTCCTGGCCATGGTCTCCCCCGAGCCGGAGGCCAGGCCGGACGCCGATGACTTCCTCGCGGCACTGCGGGATCCGGACGTGTGCCTGCTGGGCCGCGGCGGCGAGGAACTGCCTCACCCGCCGCAGGCCGGAAAGGCCGACGGACCGTTCCCGGGTCGGGCGTCCCGGGTCCGGATCAACGTCGAGGGCCGCTGACCGTACCGAGAACCCTGATCGAAGAGGAGTTCCAATGATGAGCAGGCAGGGGCAGTACGCCGGAAACCTGCAGTACGCCGTGGACATCGTGCTGTGCGTGGACGTGACCGACAGCATGTGGCCCGTGCTCGACACGGTGAAGGAGAGCGCCCTGTCGTTCCACCAGCGGCTGGACGCGGTGATGAAGGCGAAGGGCAAGGCCATCAGTCAACTCCGGCTGAAGGTCATCGCCTTCCGGGACTTCGGAGACCACGCGGACGACGCCATCGAGGAGACCGACTTCCTGCTGCTCCCGGACCGGGCGGACGAGTTCGGGACCTTCGTGCGCGGGCTGGCGGCGGGCGGCGGCGGTGACATCCCCGAATCGGGGTTGGAGGCGCTGGCCCTCGCCATCGGGGCGCCGTGGGAGAAGGGCCTGGACCGCCGCCGCCATGTCATCGTGATGTTCACCGACGCACCGGCCCATCCGCTCGGCGCACCGCACGCGATCACGGCTTACACGTATCCCAAGGGGATCGCCGGGAGCCTGGATGAGCTGATGGAGCAGTGGGGATACGCCCGGAGCCAGAGCGCGGTGATGGAGAACTCGGCCAAGCGCCTGGTGCTTTTCGCACCCGACGTCCAGCCGTGGACGGACATCGCCGAGGAGTGGAACCTGACCCTGCACTTCCCGTCCAAGGCCGGCGAGGGACTGGAGGAGTTCGAGATGGACGAGATCGTCAACACCATTGTGAACAGCCTGTGATTCCCCTGCGGCGGATCGGGCGGTCGCGCAGGGACGACGCCGGGCCGGGGACCGCGCCGGGGACCCCGGGAAATGACACCGACTGGATCAGCTTCCGGCCGACACCGGAGACCGAGGAACTTCTCGGCGGCCTGACCGAACGAGCGGATGCGGACGAGGAGACCGGTCGTGACGGCCGCTGAAGAGACCCGTGCCGGGGAAAGCGGGCCGGTGAACTGGCAGTGCCTGTACTGCGATGTCCTGAACATCCCGGAGCGGGCGTCGTGCCAGAGCTGCGACACGGACCGGGCGACGGCCACCGACGCGACGACACTGGTCGTTCCCTCCCGCCGGGTCCCTCCGGGCGGGCCCGGTGAACACGGAGAGGGCCCGCGCTTCCCGCGCCGGACCCTGCCTACGGGGCCCCGCCCGCCGTACCCCGCACGCCCTCGGAGGACTCCGGGGCACGGACCGCCACCGGGCGGCCCGACCAGGGAGGTGTTCTTCCCTCCTCCGGCGGGTGTGGGCGGGGTGCCGACGTACGCACCGCCTGGGTACGGGCCTCCCCCCGGCCGTCCTCCGCACCCCGTGCCTCCGGTGCCGACACGGTATCCGGGACCGCCACCGATGGTGCCCGCGCCCGGCCGGCCGCCCGTGCACCCCGGCATGCGCCCGCGGTGGCCCGATCCTCCCTTGCAGGCTTTCCTCAAGGCGATCGGTGCTTTCTTCGTGCTGTCCTTCGTGCTGCTCGTCGTACTAGGCGCCTGCTCCGCCTTCCTCGGATCGCTCGGCTCGGGGTACTGATCGCCGGGATCCCCGGTTCAGGGCGAGGCGGTGAGCCGGAACCTGTGCGGCTCGGCGAGGACGAGCGCGGCGCCGGTCAGATCCGCCAGGCGGGCGGACAGGGTGGCCTCCGCGAGGCGGCGGGGGAGCGCGTCGCGGAACTTCAGGCCCTCGACGGCCTGCTCGGAGGCCGGCGGAAGGGTGAGCCGGGCTTCGCGCAGGGCGGCCTGCCAGATCTGCGGGGAGAGGTCGCCGCGCAGCCGGACGTGGAAGTCCTCGGTCCGGTGCTCCGGGTCGGCCACCGTGGTGAGGGTGGCCTTCAGGGTGGCGTTGGCGCGGTGCCCGGCCCAGGTCCACCAGCGCACGTCCGGGCCGGTCCGGCACACCACGTTGCCGCCCGGGTGCACCGCGGGGGCCGCGCTCGCGCGCAGGTCGGCCAGCAGCGCCCGGGCACGCCGGGTGAGCCGGACCGGCGGGTCGGTGCCGAGCAGCACCTCGCGTACGGCCCGGGCTACGGCGAACGAGGCCCCGCCGGTTCCCGGGACGAGCCAGCGGGCCCGGCCGCCGCCGTCGGCCGCGGGTTCGACGAAGCAGCGGCGGCGCCGCCAGTCGATCCAGGTGACCCGCCAGCTGTGCCCGGCGAGCAGCAGCAGCCGGGGCCCGTCGACCTTGTCGGTCAGCAGCGCCGGGTCGGTGCGGCCGATCTCCTCCCGGCCGGTGAGGACCGTGAACTCCGGCATCGCGGTGAACGCGGTGGTCAGCTCCATGAAGTGGCGGTGCCCGAAGCGCATCTCCGCCGCGGGTCCGACGAACAGCATCCCCCCGTCGGACTCCAGGAAGCCCTCGCCGACGAGGTGCCGGGCGATCGGCTCGCTCGCCCCGCCGAAGAGCCCTCCCCACCAGCCGGGAAGCGTCCGGGAACCGATCCGGCCTTCTTGCAGGCACAGGGCGAGGATCTGCTGCGCGGCGATGTGCCGGGGTTCCGGCGGGGGCGTGACCGGCTCGACCCAGCCGTGGCCCCACAGCAGCAGCAGCCCCGCGGCGTGCAGGAAACCCTCCTCGCCCAGTCCCAGGAAGAGGCAGTTGCGCACGGCGCCCGGCCGCCGCCCCGTCCGGCCGAGCCGCTGGAGGAACGAGGCGACGGAGGAGGGGGCGTTGATCTGGACGACCCGGTCGAGGTCGCCGACGTCGATGCCCAGCTCCAGGGTGCTGGTCGAGACGATCACGCAGTCGCGCGCCTCGGCGAAGGCCCGCTCGGCCCGCCGCCGCTCGTCCAGCGAGAGGGACGCGTGCGACAGGAAGGTCGTCACCCCTCGGGCCAGGAGCGCCGCGCCGAGCTCTTCGACGGTCTTCCTGGAGTCGCAGAACACCAGCCGCTTCTCACCCTGGTGCAGCGCCGCGATCACCTTGGCCGCGTTGGCGACGGACCCGACGTGGTCGAGCTGGACGTCCCCCAGCGGCGGATCGTCAGGTTCGGCCAGGGGGAACGAGGGGTGGCCGCCCGGCCGCCCGGCGGGCGGGGACACCTCCGGCGCCACGACCCGCCGGGGCCGGCCCGTGAACGAGCCCTGCAACCAGCCCAGCAGCTCGTCGGGGTTCCCCACGGTCGCCGACAATCCGACCCGCTGGAGCGGCCGGCCCGCCACCCGGGACAGCCGTTCCAGCACCGCCAGCAGGTGCCATCCACGGTCGTCGCCCGCGAAGGCGTGCACCTCGTCGACGACCACGGCGCGCAGCCCGGCGAACCAGCGCCGGTGGTCGACCTTGGCGCTGACCAGCGTCGCCTCCAGCGACTCCGGGGTGGTGAGCAGGACGTCCGGCGGCTCGCGCAGCAGCCGGGCGCGCGCGCCGGCCGTCACGTCGCCGTGCCAGAGGGCGGCGCGGCGGCCCAGCCACCCCGCGTAGGTCTCCACCCGGGGCAGCAGGTTGTTCAGCAGCGCCTTGAGCGGAGCCAGGTACACCAGGGAGGGCGCCCCCCACTCCTGTTCCGCCATGGCCGACAGCAGCGGGAACAGGGCCGCCTCGGTTTTGCCGCCCGCCGTCGGGGCGAGCAGCAGGGCGTCCTCCCCGGCGAGCAGCGGGCGGACGGCGTGCTCCTGCAACGGGCGCAGGTCCGTCCAGCCCAGCGTGTTCGCGAGATGATGCGCCAGCGACGGGTGCAGCCGCCCGACCGCCTCGCTCACCGGAGGTCGAGCTCCACGTCGTCGGCGTCGCCCGCGACCGGGGTCCAGGCTTCGCGCTCGACGTCGGTCAGTTCGGCCGCCGACAGGGTGAGCGTGTAGTGCCGCCGGGGGTCGAAGTCGGGGAACTGGTCGACCCGGTCGAGCACCTGCTCGACGAGCTTGCGGAGGAAGACGCGCGGGGCGATCCCGGCCTGCCCGCCGAGCCCTCCGGTGACCGCCCCGGCCAGCTCGGCGAGGTAGCCGTCGTCGACGACGGCGGGCACCCGTGGCGACGCCCCGGCGGCGTACAGGTCCCGGACGGCGGCTCCCAGCTCGACGAGCCCGCCCGGGTCGAACCCGGCGAGCCTGATCTGCGCGGCCCGGGGGTTGTCGAACCGGGGGTCGCCGAAGTCGGCGGCGAGCCGCTGGGCCAGGGGGGCCAGCCGGCGGACCCCCTGCGGCCCGTCGAAGAAGGCGGGCGTACCGGTGATCATGAGGTAGAGGCCGGGGAACCGCCCGCCGTCGATCTCGTCGATGAGCTGCCGCAGCGCGTTGAGGCCCTTCTCCCGGACGTCGCCGCGCACCCGCTGCAGGGTCTCGATCTCGTCGAGCACCACGAGCAGCCCCGGGTGCCCCGAGTCGCGCAGCAGGGTGAGCAGCCCCTGGAGGAAGCCCAGCGCCCCGAAGTGGTCGAGGTCGCCCTTGATCCCGGCCGGCCGCTTGGCCGCCGCCGCGACGTTGGGCTGCCCGCCGATCCAGGCGATCAGCCCCTCCGCGGCCGGCGCGTCCCCGGCCACCAGGGCCCGCCGGTACGCGCGCAGCGCGGCCGCGAACGCCGGGGTGGTGCGGGCCACGGCGGCCAGCCGCCGCTCCATCAGCTCGTCGACCTCCCGGGTGAGCGCGGCCTCGTCCAGCGGGCCGGAGCGCGCGGCGAGCACGTCCTCCTCCAGCGCGTAGAACCAGGCGTGGAGGACGTCCCGCAGCGCGCTCGGCGGGTGGGAGGCCGTGGCCAGCCGCTCCACCAGCCGCCGGTAGACGGTCTCCAGCCGGTGCAGCGGCGTCTCGGTCTCGGAGATCTGGATCTCGGTGACGGCGAAGCCGTGCCGCTTGGCCCGCTCGGCCATCCAGCGGGCGAAGAACGTCTTGCCGGAGCCGTACTCGCCGCGGACGGCCTTGAACACGGCCCCGCCCCCGGCGACCGTTTCGAGTTCCTCCTCGATCGCGCCGGCGAACCGGTCGAGCCCGACCGCGAACAGGTCCAGCCCGGCCCGCGGGACGGTGCCGCGCCGCAGCGCGTCGATCACCTCGCGGCGCCGGGCGGCGCTGACCGTCATGGCTCCCCCAGGAACTGCAGTTTCAGCAGCCGGACGTCGAGCTGGACCGTGCGGCCCTCGTCGGCGCTGGAGACGACCTGGTAGCCGTCGACGTTCAGCAGCCGGCCGAGGGTGGACAGGTGACCGGCCATCCGGAAGGGCGGCCGGCCGACCACCTGCGCGGCGACGGCCGTGGGCAGCCGCCCGCCCGCGGCGGCCAGCGCGTCGACGAGCGCGGCGACGGCCTCCGGGTCGGGCGCCTTGCGGACGAACCTCCGCTGCTCGGCGTACATGCCGGAGGTCACGACGGCCGTGCCGAGCCCCGGTTCCCCGGTGGCCTGCTCGGGAGTGAAGAGCGTCCCGTCGTCGGGCATCGCGTCGTCGGGCACGGCGGGCGGGGTCTCGTCGGGAGACGCCGTCCACCAGGGCGGCTCGTGCAGGGACGGGTTCTCGTAACGGACCCAGCCCCTGGGGCACAGCGCCGGGTCGGGCACGAAGACGAGCGCGGGGAAGACCATCTCGGCGGGGGAGACGCCGCCGTGGTAGCCCGCCCTGCGGGGCAGGTACCGGATGCGCTCGTCCCAGGGCACGGTGACGTGCCCGCCGGTGGCGAGCACCCGCGGCCCCCGGACGGCCAGTTCCCCCTCGCCCGGCGTGCCGGTGCGGTGGCGGGCAGACTCGGCCGGGACGGGCCGGACGCCGGAGCCGTACTCGAGCACGTGGCCGTGGTCGGAGGTGAGGATCACCGGCCGCCCCGCGGTCTCGGCCGCCTCCAGCAGCGGCCGGAGGTGGTCGACCTGGTCCACCTTCCAGGTGGGGGAGCCGGTCCGGAAGTCGCCGGCCAGCGCGTCGTCGATGGAGTTGAGGACGACGCCGACCACGGTTCCGGTGGCCTGGAGCGCCTCCCGGAGGGCGTCGCCCAGCGCCGCGCCCGGCCCGCCGGCGAGGTCGCCCTTGTGGAACAGCGCGGACCGCCGTCCTTGCCAGAACGCGGCGAACCCGGCCCGCTCGGCGGACTGCCCGCCGGAGGCGAGCCGCCCGCACAGCAGGCTGGCCCGGGAGAAGGCCGTGGTGGAGGGGATGGTGGCCAGTACCGGCTCGCGGCCCGTGGGTTCGCGGCCGACCTCGGTCCAGGCGCGCATCGCGGTGATCTCCTCGGCCAGCGCGCAGGCCGCCGCCGCGCTCATCCCGTCGAGCACGACGACCAGGGGTGCCGCCCGCTCGGCGACCGGCCGGGCGATGCGCTCCAGCACGTTCTCGGCCAGCAGCAGGTCCTCGGTGCCGCCCCCGGTGGCGGTCCAGGCCGCGAGCCGCTCGGCGAACGCCCGGTCGAGTTCGGCCCGCTCGGCCCGCACGGCCTCGAACAGGGCGGCGTAGGCCGCGCGCGCCCGGGGCGACTCGGCGTTGAAGATCTCCGCGGTGGCGCGGTCGGCCCACCCCCAGGAGCGCAGGTGCTCGCGGGCCCCTCCGGCGACGGTCACCGGGCGTTCCCCGGGGGAGCGGACCAGCCAGCGCAGCAGCCGTACCGCCGAGACGGCCGCCGACACCTCGCGGGCCCGGTCGCCGCCGCGCCGGTGTTCCAGCAGCCGGTCGAGCGCCGCCTCGACCGGGCCGAGGTCGGCGGCGGACGGGCCGGGCAGCGCGGCGGTGATCTCGTCGGCCAGGTCGGCGAGCCGGGCGTCCAGGCCGGCGTCCAGCATGATGCTGTTCCCGGCGAGCTCGCCGGCGCGCAGCTCGCCCAGGATCTCCTCGGCCCGGGAGCAGAGCACGGCGGCCCTGGCGCCGCGGCCGTTGTCGCTCCACCGCAGGATCAGCGAGCCGGTGGCCTCGGCGAAGGCGTGCAGGGCCGGCACGGGCAGGCTGCTCCGGCCCAGGAACCGCTCCTCGGCGCGGATCCGGGCCCGCTCGGCGACCCTGTCACGCTCGACCGGGGCGGCGTAGAGCTCGGCGGCGGCGAGCCCGAACGAGATCGCCTCGTGGGCCTGGCCGCTGCGCAGCAGCCGGAACACCACCTCGGCGACCGGGCCGACCGACCGCTCCAGCCAGCCGATCAGACCTTCCTGCTCCTCGTCGGGAAGCTTCAGGAACCGGCCCACCTGGTGGTCGTCCTGGCTCCACTCCAGGAGTGCGGCGGCGTCGATGCGCTGCTCCTCGTCCCGGCCGGGGACCGCTCCGTCCGGGCCGAACCGGACGGCGGCCAGCCGGGCCAGCGCGGTGTCGAGCTGGAGCACCGGCCCGCCGACGCGCTTCCAGCCGCCCGCGGGCTGGGCGTCCAGCAGCGCCTCGGCCAGCCAGCGGTTGCTGCTGCGGGTCAGCCGCGGGTCCAGCCTGCGCGGGCCGAAGGCGTCGGCGACCAGGTCCCAGCGGTCGATCCGCCGGACCTCGTTGCCGAGGGCCTGGGCGAGGACGGTGGTGCCCAGCTCGCCGGCGTCGCACGGGGTCAGGACGACGAGGTAGGAGCCGGGGTCGCGGGGCCGGGACAGCGCGTCGAGCACGGCGAGCACGGTGCCGCAGCCCTGGACGGTCGCCGCCACCGGGCCGTCCTCGGCCTGCACGGTCAACCGCTGCGGCCCGCGCCATCCGGGCGCGGCCCGCAGCAGCAGCACGCGCTCGTCGCCCACCGGGATCGTGCGCGAGCGGCGGCGCTCGGCGGCCCGCTTCAGCGCGGAGCGCAGCGCCCCCTCGACGACCGCCCGGTTCGCCTCGGGCACGCCGCCCCGGGAGCCGCCGTGGGACGTCGCTTCGGTCATGGCCGTATGATCCGCCAGCTGATCTCGTAGACCGCGTCCGGGTGGGCGGCAGCGTCATTGCGCAGCTCCGCCGCCACCTTCTTCACCTCGTCGGCCCGCACCCGCCGGACGGTGCTTCCGGGCACCTCCGGCGGAGCGACGTCGATCATCGGTATGCCTTCCTCGGCCTCCACCGGGGCGATGGAGATCATCCGTACGCTCTCTTCGGCCTCCTGCGCGTTTTCTTCACGACCGGCATCGGCGGTGTCCGGACCGACCATGGAAATGCCAGTGCCGCGACGCTCCAGACCGGAGAAGTAGGTGCGGCGAGAGTCGGTGGCGCCGGGAGCGGGCTCCGCGGACTCGCGGAGCGGGGGAGCACCGGTGTTCGCCGATTCGATGACGACGTCGATGGCCTCGTGCTCGGCCTCGGCGAGCACACCGGCCAGGGCGACGCCGTGCTCGTCCCGGGCGGCGGCCTCACGCAGCCGGTCGAGGATCGCCCGCGCCCGTTCCCGCTGCGGCCCGTTCTCCCCGGCACGCAGCGGCAACTGGTCGAGGATCGGCCACCTGATCAGGGCGAACCGCTCGTTCAGCTCCGCGGCGGAGTCCAGGCTCGCCCGGTAGATGCCGTACGGCTGCGACAGGTCGGCCCCGGCCAGGGTGTTGAGCAGGCGGGTCGGGTCGGCGACCCCGGCCAGCGAGTTCACCAGGTCGGCGGCGGTCCGCGCGGTGACCAGCCGGGGGGTGCCGTCGTCCAGCCCGAGCGTCGCCCGGTGCTCCTCCAGGCCCAGGACGAGCGTCTCGGCGGCCTCCAGCAGCGCGCCGGCCGCGCCGCCGACCTCCCGGGCCAGGGCCTGGACGGCGCGGGCGGTGCGCACCGGCTGCCGCCCCGCCCCGAAGACGGCCGAGGCCCGCTCGCCGGCCAGCCGGAAGTCCTCCTCGCCCGGCAGCTCCTGGCTGCGCAGCACCATGTCGGTGGTGATCCGGCCGAGTTCCGGGGCCGGGATCGGCTTCCCGGCGCGCAGCCAGGCCCGGTCGTCCTGCAACGCGTAGCAGGCCACCAGCAACTGGGCGACCAGCTCGGGCAGGCCGGGCTGTTCCTCCTCGATCCAGTCCAGCAGCTCGCGGACCCGCAGCTCGCCGGTCGGCCGCCCGGACTGGGCGGCCCGCCGGTTGAGCAGCATCTTCCACTCGTCGCGCAGCACCAGGACCTCGCCGACGGTGCCGACGCCGAGCGGGTTGAGGACGCGCTTGAGGGCGGGGATGTCGCCCTTGGCCACCTCGGCCCGGCCCGTCTTGTGCGCGCAGGCCAGCTCGACGGCCTTGAGGGCGGTGACCAGCTCGGCGCGGCGCAGCGGCTGCCGCCGGCCCTGCGGGTCGAAGTCGGGGTGTTTGGGGTGGGCGTGGTCGAGCAGCCGGCAGCAGATGCGCTCCAGGGCGTCGCCGAGGGAGAGCCCGGCCGGCGGCCGGATCCCCTCGGCCCGCGAGTCGAGTGCCAGCACCGGCTCCTCGGAGCGGGCGCCCAGGTCGGCGTCGTCGGCGGCGGCCACCCCGTAGGCGCGTTTGAGCGCCTCCAGCAGCCGGGTGGTCAGCGCGGCGCGGCGCGCCTCGAACTGGGCGCGGGCGTGGTGCCGGTCGTCGGCGGTCCAGGTCGGGGTGAGCTGCTCGAGCCGGTCGCGCTGCTCCAGGATGTAGGTGATGCGGACCAGGTCGCCGAGCTCGGTCAGCCGCTCGCCGGACAGGAACGACGGCAGCCAGGCGAGGGTGAGCGGCCGGTCGAGCCGGTCGCGCAGCTCCATCACCCGGTTGCGGTCCTCGGTCGGGGTGTGGGTGCCCTCGTCGAAGGGGTAGTCGACGACCACCCGGAGGTTGCCGGTGATCTGGGGCTCGAACTGGTGGTCGGCCAGGTCGGGGTCGCGGACGTTGCCGAAGACCAGCTCGGCGACCCGCTCGGTGCCCCGCCAGACGAAGGGCCGGTCGGTGACGGTCTCGCCCCGCTCGTGGACGCCGAACTCGGCCCACAGCAGGCTCTTGACGAGCCGCCGCCGGGACGCCCCGTCGTCGACGTGGTTGACGTCGCGGAGCACGCCCTGGGTGTCGACCCCGATCAGCGCGACCTCC
Organism: Actinomadura craniellae; assembly: GCF_003289645.1. GTDB lineage: Bacteria > Actinomycetota > Actinomycetes > Streptosporangiales > Streptosporangiaceae > Actinomadura_D > Actinomadura_D craniellae. Next base: position 527,294 of record NZ_QLYX01000003.1, read on the forward strand.
ACCAGGGGGTCGTCGGCCCCGGAGACGCGGATCTCGCCGAACTCGGCCGCGAGGTCGCGCAGCGTCTTGGCGACCATGGCGCGGTCCTGCCCGGGCAGCATCGTCACGATCGACCCGTGGTTGAGCGCGGCGAGCCGTCCCGCGGTGAGGTTGCGCAGCGCGGGCACGTTCGGCACCAGCGCCGCCAGCAGCAGCGTCTTGACCACCAGGTCGTCGCCGCGGAAGGCGTGCTCGCCCGGCAGCGAGCGGAGCTGGTCCTCGGCCAGCCGGTGCTTCTTCAGCAGGAACGGCAGCAGCCCGGTGAGGTAGAAGGTCTTGGCGCGTTCGAACTCGCCGCGGAGCTTGTCGGTGAACGGCCGGTCGGCGCCGGCCGCGAGCACGTCGTAGATCGCGCCGAGCGGGATCAGCCGCCCGACCGGCAGCGTGTCCCGGTAGTCGACGAGGAGCTGCTGCATCAGCTTCAGCGCGGTGCGCTGCCGCTGCAGCGCGCCGGACACGTCGACCATGGTGTGCAGGAACGCCGGGCTGAACGGGTAGGTGTCGCGGAAGGACTCCCAGTCGGCCGGGCCGCCCTGCGCGTCGAGCAGCGTCTCGCGCACCTCGGACCGGGAGTGCCGGGTGCGCTCGAACGCCTCCTCGAGCACGGCCCGGGCGTCGGGCCGGTCGGGGTTGAGGCGCAGCAGCCGGTTCTTGACGATGGCAGGCAGATTGCGATCTTCAAGCCTGATGATGTTGAAGCGGCCGTCCCCGTATTTCAGGGTGTCGAACAGGCTGGTCGTCTCGGCCCCGGTGACGTCGCGGCCGACCAGGTCACGCAGGTCGCGCTGACGCGGCACGAAGCTGATGATCGGGGCGGGCCGGTGATGCTCGGCGGACTCGACCAGCTTGGCGATCTTCAGCGCCTCGGCTTTCACCCGCTGGGTGTCGCTGATGTAGCTGGCCAACCAGAGCACCAGCTCGTCGAGCAGCAGGACGATGGCATCGACTCCCATCACGTCCTTGGCGTGCCGGCTGATCTCGGCCAGGCCCTTGTCGAGTTCGATGAAGGAGTCGGTGCCGCCGACCGCCCTGGCGTACCGCTTGAAGTAGGAGGCGGTCAGGTCGGTGACCAACCGCCGGCGCTCGGCGTCTCCGGGGGGTGCCGCGAGGGCCGCGTCGAGGCTCCGGGAGTCCCAGGCGGGTTCACCCCATTCGTCGTCGCTCTCGGGCAACCCGGCGATGAAGCTCTCGTCGCCCAGGGTGGCGCGCAGTTCCCTTGTATCGGCGAGCAGCCCTTCGTCCCGGTAGACGGCGGGCAATGGCTTGCCGGGCGCCGTCTTGTGCACGTGGTCGACGTAGCCGCCGAGCACCGCGGACTCCAGTGAGGTGGCGCCGATCATGTGGAAGGGGACCAGCAGGAAGCTGCGGCCCTTCAGCCAGGAGTCGTGCCCGCGGACGATCTCGATCAACCCGGTCTTCTCTCGGGCCTCGGGCTGGTGCCGCAGGATCGCGTGCAGGACGGCCATGAAGTGGCTCTTGCCGGAACCGAAGGAACCGTCGAGGTAGGTGGCCTGGGAGGCCCGGCCTTCGACCGCGGACCTGATCAAGCCCAAGGCACCATCGAAGCAACCGGCGAGCTGGTCGGTCACCACGTAGTCGCGGAGGGTGGAGTCGTCGTGCACCCCCTTGGCGAGGGAGAGCACGAAGTCTCCGGCGTGCACCCGCTCGGGGATCTCGATCAGATCGCGCAGCAACGGCTCGGTCATGTCGCCCTGTGATCTCCGGTCGCTCGGTCGGCCCGCCCCGACCCCGCGCAGGGGAGGCCCGAGCCAAGAAGGCTATATCCGTACACCGGTTTAAGCACGTTGAAAGACCGTAGACGGCCATCCCCGGACAGCGGAGATCAACTGGACGCCGGACCGCACCGCGCCCACACGACCTTCCCTCCCCTGACCAGCCGGTAGCCCCAGTCGGCGGCCAGCGCCTCCACCAGGAGGAGCCCCTTGCCGTGCTCGTCGAGGAGGCGGCCCTCGCCCTTCTTGGGCAGCTCGCGGCTGGTGTCGAAGACCTCCACGCGGACGGACCCGGCCTCCAGCGAGACCTCCAGCGAGATGGCCTCCGCGGAGCGGATCGCGTTGGAGACGAGTTCGGTGGCGACCAGGGTGGCGTCCTCCACGAGGTGGGGCAGCGACCAGTCGGACAGCGCGGCCCGGACGAGCAGCCGCGCGGCCCGCGCCGCCCGCGGATTGGGCGCGATCATGAGGAAGTACGCGGGCCGGGCCGCGCCGGGGGAGGGGGATGGTGTGGTCATGGCCTCTGATCCGTCGATTCGTTCTCGGCAGGGGACTGAGCGCTCGCCCTAGCCTGTCCCGACCCGACCACACCGGGTAACCGGAATTATTCGACGCCCCCCGCTGTCGGATCCGGCCACCGGCGGCCCGGGCGCCTCGCGAACGGCCTTGCCGCGCGGTTTCGTGCCGTGCGAGCCTTGGCGGGTGGTGACGAGCGACTTAGGTGCCGGGGGCGCGCAGCCGACGATGCTGGTCGTCGCCGGGCTGGCCGGGTCGGGGAAGACCGAGACGGGCAAGCTGCTGTCGGGCCTGACCGGGTGGGCACTGCTGGACAAGGACACCCTGACCCGGCCCTTGGTCGAGAGCCTCCTGCTGCGGCTGGCCGGCGACCCGCACGACCGGCACTCCCCGGTCTACGCCGAGGGGGTGCGCCCGCTGGAGTACTCCTGCCTGATGAAGGCCGGGTGGGAGAACCTGGCCTGCGGCACCTCGGTGATCCTGTCGGCGCCGTTCATCCGGGAGGTGAACGACGCCGCCTGGATACGGCGCACCCGGCGGCGCTGCCAGCGGTTCGGCGTGGAGCTGCGGGTCGTCTGGGTCGCCTCGGACGCCGACACGATGCGGATGCGGCTGGTGTCGCGGGGCGCGGAGCGGGACATGTGGAAGCTGGCCAACTGGGACGACTACCTGAGCGACGTCGACCCGGAGATGCTGCCGAGCTGCCCGCACTTCGTCATCGACAACCGGATCGACGCCCAGTTCCCGCTGGCCGACCAGGTGGCCTCGCTCGTCCGCTCGCTGGAGGTCCGCGCATGCGCGGAGTGATCCTGTACGGCCCGCCCGCGGCCGGCAAGGACACCCTCACCGCGGCTCTGGGCGGCGTCCGCGCCGAGTACCGGCCGGTGGTGAAGGTCAAGGTGGGTTCGGGGAACGACCGCGGCTACCGCATGGCGACGGCCCGGGAACTGGCGGAGCTGCGCCGGGACGGCCGGATCGTCCAGCAGCACAGCCGTTACGGCAACACCTACGCGGTCGATCGCGTCGAGGTCGAGGGCGTGTGGGCCGCCGGGGGGATCCCCGTCCTGCACACGGGCCGGCTCGCCGACCTGCGCACGCTCCGCGGAGGGCTGGCGGCTCCCTTCCTGTCCGTCCTGCTGTGGTGCGACCGCGACACCACGGCCCGCCGCTCGGCCGGGCGGGGCGACGCGGACACCGGGTGGCGGCTGTCGGTCTGGGACGAGACCGCCGCGGAACTGGCGCGGAGCGGGCCCGGTGACTTCGACCTGGCGATCCGCACCGACCGGACGGCGCCCGGGCACGCCGCCCGCCTGATAGACCGCGCGGTGAGCGCGCGGGCGGGCGACCCCGCCGCGGTGGCCGCCCTGGTGGAGGAGATCACCCGGAGCGGCTGACCGCTCCCCGGCAGGGAGGGACCCGTGCACCGGCCGACCTCACTGACAGAGCTGGCCGCCGTCTTCGGCGCGACGGCGGACGGCCGGTCCTGCCGCATCGACGACGGCGAGGCGGATGCCCCCATCTGCCTCGAAGGCGTTCGGGCCGAGCGCCTGGAGCTCACCGGCTGCGACGTCGACGGGCCGTTGCTGCTGCGCGACTGCTTCATCGACGACCTGCGCCTCAGCGGCTGCGCCGCCGAGGGGATCGTGATCGCCGGCTGTCACGTCCAGCGGCTGGTGATCCGTAACCTCCCGCCGGGGAGCGGGGTGAGCGTCTCCGAGGGCGACTACGAGCGGATCTCCATCCACGACGTCGGTGAGATCTCCCTGGACGCGATCGAGTGCCAGGGCGGCGTCACCGTCACCGGCATCCGCGGGCAGGTCGAGCTCAACCGGGTCACCGCCAAGTCGGTCTCGCTGGGCGAGCAGCTCACCGCCGCGCCGGACGTGCGGATCCGCCTCAGCCGGGTCCGGGTCATGGACAACCTGGAGATCCACGATCTCCGGGTACTGGCCGTCGACCTCCGTGACTGTCTCGTCGACCGGAACCTCCGGCTGCGCCGGCTGTCCGCCACGGGGCAGGTCGTCCTCGACGACGTCCGCTGCGAGGGCCGCCTGTTCCTGGGTGGAGTCACCAGCCGGGCCGCCATCCTGATCACTGGCAGCACGCTGCGGGACGGCCTGGAGGGCGAGCGGCTCCGGAGTCCCGCCGACGGGTCCCCGGTCCTGACCTTGACGGGATCGGCCGTCGGGTCGTCGATCGGCGTCACGCTGGCCACCCAGCCGGGCGAGGTGATCCTCCGGGACACGGCGGTCGACGGACGGCTCACCTTCCCCGCACCCTCGCCCAGGTACCGCATCGAGGGCGTGACCACGATCGGCGACGTGCAGCTCCCCCCGACGCCGGTGGGCAGCACCGCCCGCCTGCGCGAGTTGGCCGACCGGCACTTCGGGGAGAGCGGTGCCACCGCCTACGGCGTGCTGCGCGCGGCCTTCGCGGTCCGGCAGCGCATGCGCGAGGAGGACCTCTGCTACTTCCTGCAGCGGCACGCCGAGGTCCGGTTCCTGCCCTGGCACCGCCGCTGGCTCGGCCGCTACGTCCTCGGCGGGGTGTTGGGCTGGGGCGTCAGCATCGTGCCGCCCGTCCGGGCGCTGTCGCTGGGGATCCTGGTCACCGGGCTCGTCCTCACCGCGACCGGGGCAGGGAAGGCGGTCAGCCCCGGAGACCTGCCGGCCGGGCTGACGCTGGCGGCGGCGCTGTGGTTCAACGTCGGCACGGGACTGCCCCAGGGGCTGGGCACCGGCCGGTGGACGGCGCTGGCGGTGACCTTCACCGTGACGGGCCTGCTGCTCGTCACGATCATCGTCGGCATCACCATCAGGCGCCTGGTCCGCTGATCCCGGATCGAGCCGGTCACCCTCCCGTCCGTCTTCGCCCGGCGGTCCCGGGGCGGGAGCCGTACCCGGGCGGACGGACCCGGCGGTGCCCATGACGAGGGCGCGGGCGGGACGTCTGCGGGCACGACGGTGTCGGCGGCCACGCGGCCGCGCCCCGATGCGGTCGCCGCGGTCACCGGGAGCGGGACGTTCCGGTTCTCGACAGGGAGTGGTTGTCGATTTTTCGGGGGTGCCCGGTGGGCCGTTTTCCTGCGGGGTCGGGGTGGGCGATTTAACCTGTGGCCGGACGACCACTCTGCGTTAGGTGGAATGCGTCGGAGGACCGCTCTGTCCTGCTCTGGAGGTTGCGATGGGACGCCGCCCGAAGGAACTCGACCCGACCGCCTCGGCCGCCGCCCTCCTCGGCGCCAAGGTCCGCAGGTTCCGGGAGGAGCGGGGCTGGTCCCAGGAAGAACTCGGGACGAAGGTGTTCTGCACCGGCGACATGATCAGCAAGATCGAGCTGGCCCGGCGGATGCCGGCCTGGGACACCACGGTCGCGTTCGACCGGGTCTTCGGCACGGGCGAGTACTTCCAGGAACTGTGGAAACTGGCCAAGAACGAGATCCTGCCGACCTGGTTCCGCCCCTACGCCGACCTGGAACCCGAGGCCAACTCCATCTGCATCTTCAGCCTCACCCTCGTCCACGGCCTCCTCCAGACCGAGGCGTACGCCACCGAGGTACTGCGCAGCAACCAGGAGCCCGACAGGCTCGAACAGCTGGTGGACGTGCGGATGAAACGCCAGGAGATCCTGAACCGCGAGGACCCGCCGATGCTCTGGGTGGTCCTCGACGAGATGCTGCTGCATCGCCAGATCGGCACGGGCGAGGTGATGAAGGACCAGCTCAGACACCTCATCGAGCTGTCTCAGCGGCCTAACGTCACCATTCAAGTGGTACCTGCTGACCGTGGCTCATACCCCGGACTGGCCGGGCCCCTCACGATTCTCGGCTTCAAGGAAGATCCTGATGCCGCATACGCTGAGGCGCACGGAGGCGGACAGTTGATCGAAGAGGACTCAGCGGTGGAATATCTCCAGATACGGTTCGACCGGATCAGGGCGTCAGCCCTGTCGCAGGAAGAGTCACTGGAACTCCTCCGCAAGATCTTGGAGAGTTGATGCGAGACTTCGCAGCCCCCCAATGGCGCAAGAGCAGCCACAGCAGTGACGAGGGCGGAGAGTGCGTTGAAGTGGCAGCGCTCTCAGGCATGACCATCGCCATTAGGGATAGCAAGAACCCTGAGGGTTCCCGGTTGCTCGTGTGCCACACAGAGTTCCGTGGTCTACTAGCCCAGGTGAAGGCTGGTGACTTGGACGTCTGACTGTCCCATCTAGGGAGTGATCTCTCTGCTGACAAGGGCTCTTCTGTAGCTAGTATCAACTATTTCTTCTTTACCCTTGTGAGCCTCTAGACCCAACGAGTCACAGTCTGCTGCCAGAACAGCCGCAAATCTGCTTGAGCGCTCACTTGGTCTTCTTGTCCTGAGGTCTTCGGGAAGTTCTTTTCGGCAGACGCCATGCCTTGAGATCGTCGTCGGTAAGGCCGTGGCGTTGCTTTTGAGCTTCCAGGTAAGCCTCGTACGCTTGAGCTGGGCTCTGGCCAAAGAGCGGATCGATTTCTCCGTGCCACTGCTTCACCCAGGGCATCACCTCTGCCAACCCCGCGATCAGTGGAGTCAGCCTCTCTCTACCCCACCCATCGCTAGTTGTTCGCTGCTCGATTAGCATCATCAGTGCGTGTGCTTGCTCACGGTGATTCCATCCGGCCCATCCGAGCAACAACGATTCGTCTCCGTCTGTACTCCCACCCAGATATGAGATGAACCGCTCCTTAGGCACGTCGAACTTCCCTCGGTTGGACCAGTACGATTGTTTGATAAAGTCAGCCCCTTTGTACTTGTCTGGTACCGGGATATCAAGCTTCTTCTGGGTGGAGTCCTCATCGCGCTGTAGCTCCCAGACACTTTCCCACTGTGCCCGAATTCGCAGGCCAGCTTCCTTGTACCGTAGGGCTGATAGATATGGCACGTGTTCGGTGTCCAGAATCTCCACCAAAATGGCTGAGAGATCGATATCCTTACCCGCATACAATTCTACTACCGAAACAAAGTTGGCATCCTTGCGGAGGTGGTCTGCTAGCCGGTTCACCGTTATTGTTCTCGGCTGCATGACCCCTGTCTCATCTGACGTGAACCATAGTTCCTGGTTTTCGCATCGATCGAGCAGCCAGTTCCGCAGTGCGACCTTTTCTTTCTTCTCCCATGGTTCCCATTCCCAGCGGCGCTTATATTCAGGTCGTTCGATCAATCCGATTGTTCGAGATAGCCTCTCAATAGTCTCGATGCGCTTCTTCACCACCCGTCGATATTCCTCCGGCCAGGCAGGAATTTCTGAAACGGGGTGTGAGCGGTGCCGGACAAACCACTGCGCTACGGCTTCATCACGCTCCGCGCTAGGTGCAATCATAAGCTCGAATGCGCGCTCCCCAAGTTTTAGATCGGGGATGTTTTCTGGATCTGCTCGTAGTTCGACAGCCTCTGATTCGGATAGAAATCCGTAAAGTTGATATACCTCCCAATCCAACTCCTCTTGAAGTGCAATCATTTGTCCTTGTAGGTGGATGCATTCCATGAAGGCGGAATCTAGTTGCTCGCGTGTAGGGACGCCGTTGGCGCAGATTTTAGTTGGTTGAACATCAACCAAACGTTGCGCGAGCGCGTCCAGTTTCTTTCCCGTTTCAAGTGGCAGTTTGTTGGCAAGGGGAAATTTTTGGAGCTTAGTGCTTGTGAACTCGTAGTAGCTTTCCCAGGCATAGCGACCAGTGGATCGTTCCCCGCCTCGGTTTCCTTTGTCTTGGCTAACCTGTTTAAGCCAGAAGCAGGCAGTGGAACTGTTAAGTGTGCCCTGGAGCGCTATGTGGTCACTTTCTGTTGCTCCCTTAGGGAGCTTAATGACTGGAGCGGAGCGGTTGAATACCCTCCCGTCTCGATCGATGAAAAAGTGATTGTGTGTTGCTACAAACGCAAACGCAATTGCTGCTATTTCTGATGTCTCATCACTTGGTAGCTGATGCCACTCGTACCATGTGCGCCCGTCGCTCAGGTAGGTTCCATTAAAGGTCCCTCTAAGCCAGAGTGATGTTCGTAGTGGCCATAGTAGCTTTAGTAGTTCTGGGTTCAGTGATTCCTGGCGGATCAGTTGCTTTTTTTCGTTATAGGGAAATATTAGGAAATCTGAATCTTTTGCTCCCCAATCCCTGATGTGATCTCCGCGGTGAGATTTTTTCGCATGTAGATGGTCGGCAATTTGCGCGAGTCGTCCACTTGCCGGGAATGAAAATGCTTCATCTGCATGAGTGTCACCATAGAATCCGATGCGGGTTATGGCTGACTGTAGAGTGCGAGTGGCGGAACCTTCTATAGCTTGGGAAAGTTCATAGGCACCGCCACCGCTTAGGCTCCAAGGGTGAGATCCAAAGTTCTTTCGCTCCATCTGAGTAATGCTGATCCAGCCGCTTTCGCTATCCCCTGGATTTTTAACTTGCTGGACGATAGCGTTCCACACCAACCCATCTTCGGCATTTTTGGGTTGATTGAGCTCGCCCCGGATACCAAGGGCGGCTCGGATCATATCTGTTCGCGGCCAGGTGCGTCGGCCAATCAATATAATCGTCGGAGTGCCATGGCCGGGAATATATGCCCCAGAAGTATCAATTATGTGAGTGAGTTCAATGGTTGGAAAGAATTCGACGATCAGCTTCTTTCCGAATTCACGTTTCATGAAAGAGTTTGCAGTTATCTGACCAACGTGACCAGCGCCCTCACGATCTTGGCCGCCCCGAATGGCTAGCTGGAAAAACCGCTCGGCGAAAGGTACGGAGAGGGCATAGAGGCCACTGGAACTCTTGTAAACGCGGTAGTACTCGTTTTCAGCCTTGTCCTTGGGTGTGATATAAGGCGGGTTGCCGACCACCACGTGGTAGCTGCCGATGCCGAGCAGGTCCACCGTCTTGACGTACTCGGACACGTCCTCGGTCGCGTAGGTGAAGACCTTCGACTCGTCGCTCTCGTCCTCGGCCCAGAAGTCCATCTCCCCTTGGTCGGGCGCCGGCGCACCACGCCCGTGCATCAGGGAGTCGCCGATGGCGATGTTGACGATGAACTCCGGCGCCTCCGCCAGCCGCTCCACCCCCCCGGCCCGCATGGCGGCGATCATCAGCCGGAACCGGGCGATCAGCACCGCGAACGGGTTCTTGTCCACCCCGTGCACGCTGTACAGCACCCGGCTGATCAGTTCCCACCGTTCGGCCCCGGGGGCCTGCCGCTCCCACCGGGCCAGCAGCCGGTGGAACGCGCCGAGCAGGAAGTGCCCGGACCCGCAGGTCGGGTCGATCAGCCGTAGGCCGCGCGGCAGGTCCAGGTGGGCGGGGGAGGCGGCGGGCGGTTCGGGGTCGAGCCCGAACTCGTCCAGCGCCGGGTCCAAAGTCAAATCGAGGATGAACTCCTCGACGAACTCGGGTGTCTGGAGCAGCGCGTACGTCTTCTTGGCGTGCTCGGACAGGTCCTGGTACAGGTCGCCGAGGAACCGGGTGTTCCACCCGGGGTCGGTGAAGTCGTGGACGAGCGCGGCCTCCTCGCCGTCCTTCTGCTCCCGCCAGAACGCGATCAGCTTCTTGGCGGCCTCCAGCGACGGGGTGACCTGCCACATCGGGTTGTGGGCACGGTCGAACAGCCCGCCGGCGACGGGGGACGCCTGGCCCAGCGCCCGGAACCCGTCCACGATCCACTCGCGGTCGGTGTCGGCGGCGTGCGCGGGGTCCTCGAAGAACGCCTGCTGCCGCTCCCGGGCGATGTCCAGCCGCTCGCCCGGGCCGGCCAGCCACGGCAGGTCGATCAGCCCGTTGTCCTCGCAGAACCGCAGGAACACCGTGCCCAGCACCCACGCCACCGCGGACTGGGTGACCCGGCCCTCCAGCCACGACTCGTACGTCGCGGCCGTCCGCCCCTTCGCGCGGGCCCGACCCCACTCGGCCGTCAGCGTCCCGTGGAACTTCCCCTCGGGGTCGGTGGCCCGCTCCCGCAGGTCCGTCTCCAGCGCGGAGACCCGCTTCTTCAGGTCGGCGAGCAGCGCAACCGGGTCGATCAACTCACATACTCCTGATCAGATCGGAGGTGAAGCCGCTGGGCACGGCCACCTGTTCGCTCTCGCCCTGCGCGCCGACGGCGTGCCCGTCGAACGCGGCGTCGTGCCGGGGGTCGGGCATCGGGCACAGCAGCCACAGCCCGTCGGGGCGTTCGGCCGGGTCGCCGGCCGCCAGCCGCAGCCGGGTCAGCAGCTCCAGCCCGCCGGGGTACCGGCCCAGCGGGGCCGGGTCGTGCAGCAGCACGGTGCCGTCCAGGGCGCGCACCCGCTCCTCGATGCGGGCGAACGCCTCCGCGACCAGCCGGGCCAGGCCGGTGCGGGCGGCGGGGGACGCGTCGGGGGAGTCGGCGGCCAGCACCGTCTCCCAGCGCGGCCTCCCCCGCTCGGTGACGATCGCCCGCAGCTCCGCCACGAACGTGTCGGCCACGTGCAGCACGGTCACGCCGGGCACCGTGCACAGCGCGTCGCGGACCGCCGCGGCCTCGTCCGCCCACGCCTTCACCGCCAGGAACCCGCCGCGCTCCACCGCGTGGCGCAGCCGCTGCCACGTCTCGTCGGCGGGGGTGTCGGCCCCCAGCCGGGTGCCGGTGCCGGGCAGCGGGGGACGCCCGCCGGACATGCCGGTCAGGGTCCGGCCCCGCAGCACGAAGCGGGAATCCTCGCCCACGCCGTCCACCAGGACGGTGACGCCCAGCTCGCGTTGCAGCAGCCGGCGCAGGTCACCGGACCCCTCGGGCAGGTTCGCCAGCTCCGGGAACCGGGCCAGCACCCGCTCGCGCAGCCGGCCCGGCTCGATGCCCCGGCCGCCCAGGAAACCGGCCGCCTGGGCGAGCGTCAGCGCCTTCGCCGGGTCGAGGTCGCGGGGATACAGCTCCAGCCGGGCCGTCGCCGCCGCGTTCCGGGACGCCCCCGCCGCCAGCGACACCAGGTCGGTGTCCGACAGCGGCGGCATGCCCTCCGGCCGGGGCACCGCCGACAGCTCCCGGTTCACCGCCGCGGGGCTCGGCAACGGCGCGGCGGCGTCCGGCAGCGCCACCAGCCGGTCGGCGCGCGCGCCGAGCTCCACCGCGTAGTCGAGCAGCTCCTCCTCCACCGGGGCCGACGGGTCGTCCTCGGCCACCGCGGCGACCAGCACCCGGTCGTGCGCCCGGCGCTTGGCCAGCCGCGGGTTCTCCAGGTGCTCCTCGGTCTCCACCGCCGCGCGGACGCACGCGGCGGCCACCGCCTGCCGGGCCGCCGGGTCGTCCAGCGCGCAGCCCCGGGCGGCCAGCAGCGCGGCGGCGAGCTGCCCCGCCTCCATCACCCGGCCGTGCGCGTTCAGCAACTCCAGCACGGTGGCCCGCAGCGCGGTGACCGCCCGCGCGCTCTTGGTCCACCGGGCGCGGGCCGCGCCCAGCAGCCGGGCCACCTGGGACGGGTCCATCTCCAGGTAGGCGGCCACCTCGGCGTGCGGCGCCCAGGGCGGCACAGGGGAGGGGCGGCCCTCGGCGTCGGGCAGGGCGAGCAGCAGCCGCACCACCCGGGACCCGATGCCGTCGGCGTCCTTCGGCGGCAGCCGGTCGGCGACCTCGTCCAGGCCCAGCCGGCGCAGGTCGGTGACCACCGCGACGTCGGACTCCGGCGACCGCTCGGCGACCGCGAGCTGCTGCCGCCACTCCCGGGCCCGCCGCTGCAGCTCGTTGCGCGGGCCCAGCCCCACCCCGCGCAGCCGCTGCACCCGGGTGGCCGGGATCCGGGCCAGCTCGCCGACCGTGGAGACCCCGAGCTGCTGCAACGCGGCCGACAGCGCCCGGGCCGACAGGCCGGCCGCCACCAGCGGGGTCGCCTCGGTCGCCAGGGCCGCCGCCGTCTCCCGGGCGTCCTCGGGGGTGCCGGCCCGCTCGCCGACGGTGCCGGCCGTGGTCGCGGGCAGCGTCTCGTCGAGGTCGCGGAACACGTCCGACCAGGCGAGCGTCATCTCGGTGAGGGAGGCGTGCCGCCGGGCCGGGTCGCGGTGCAGCGCGGTGCGGAAGAACGCGACCAGCCGGTCGCGCAGCAGCGGGTCGAAGCTGTCCTCGGCGAGCTGCGGCACCTGCTCGCCCTCGGGCAGCAGCCGCGGCTCCACCACCCCGTCGCCCCAGGCCGGCAGCTCGGCCCCGGCCATCTCGTGCAGGGTCATCGCCACCGCGTACCGCTCGGCCGCCGCGTCGTAGACCGGGCGCCGGTCGCCGCCCAGGAACGGGTCGAGGTACGGCGGGGTGCCGACGTGGGTGTTGCGGTCCGCGGCGTCCGCCAGCGAGAAGTCGAACAGGACCAGGCGGCGGCCCTTCTTCGGCAGCTCCTTCAGCGCCAGGTTGTCCGGCTTGATGTCGCGGTGCCAGACCCCCTCGTCCTCCAGGTACTGGACGGCCTGGAACAGGTGGCCGCCCAGGGTCTGCAGCTCGTCGATGGTCAGCCTGCCCTGGCTCTTGAGCGCCTGCGCCAGGGTCTGCCGCCCCGCCTGCTCCAGCACCAGGTAGGTGCGATCGCCGATCTCGTGCGGGCCGCCGACCAGACGGACGATGTACGGGCTGCCCAGCCGGCCGAGCTGGGCGGCCTCGTGCTCCAGCCGGGTGCGGCCCGCCGCGCTCAGCGCCACCTTCAGCACCCGCTCGTGACCGTCGCGGGTGACCAGCAGGGCCTTGGCGGTGGAGCCCTTGCCGAGCACCTTCTCGATCCGCCAGCCCGCCACGGTCGCGCCGCGGGTGGCCTCCAGCAGGTCGGGCTCGTCGGCCCGGTCGGGCGCGGTGAGCTCGTCCTCGACCGCCTCCAGCTGGTCGAGGAAGCTCCGCACCGACTCGTACCGGTCGGCCGGCTGGAGCGCGGTCGCGCGCCGCACCAGCTCGTCCATGGCCGGGCTCATCGCGTCGTCGACCGCCGACGGCACCAGCGCGCCCTCCGCGCCCAGCCGCTGCGCCAGCTCCCGGCGGTCGGGGGCGGGCGGCCGGGCGGTCAGGATCAGGTGGGTGAGCGCGCCCAGCCCGAACACGTCGAGCTGCGCGCCCTCGGCCTCCCGGCTGCCGAACTCCGGGGCCAGGTACGGGCCCGCCGAGTTCTCGATGTGCGCGTCGAGGGAGGTGTCGCTGGTGGCGCTGGTGTCGGGCCGGGCCGCGACCTGCCAGTCGCAGATCCGCAGCCGCGGGTAGCGACCGTCCAGCTCCACGTGGACGCTCCGGGCGGCCAGCGCCCGGTGGTAGAGGTGCCGGCGGTGCGCGTGGTCGAGCGCCTCGCCGAGCTGGCGCACCATCTCGGCCCGGGTCTCGACCGGCAGCTCGGCGCCCCGCTCGGCCATGAAGTGGTCGAGCCGCGTCCAGGCCGCGCCGTGCCGGAACACGATCGACGGCCCGGCCTCGTGCTCGTCGCTGAACTGCTCGGCCTGGACGATGCCCTCGTGCGAGATGCCCTGCAACGCCAGGTACTCGCGGCGGGCGGCCCGGCGGGTGGAGAGCCGGTCGTCCCGGGTGGCGCCCAGCTCCGACAGGTAGACGCGGATGCGCCGCGGCTGGTCGCCCGGCAGGGCGGTGTTCTCGGCGAGGTAGTCCTCCCAGGTGGGGCCGGCGTCGAACGCCTTGGGGGCCAGCTCGAACGGGCCGACCCGGCGGTGCCTGCGCAGCCCGGCGACGCCGATCTTGGTGAGCAGCTTGTGCAGCTGCTTGGAGACGGGGACCAGGTCGCCGCGCGGCGGGCCGCCCAGCAGGCCCCGCCAGATGCCGGGCAGGCCGGTTCCGGCGCCGTCCCGGCCGTAGACGTTGATCTTCTGGACGTCGTCGAACTCGCAGCGCAGGTCGGGGGCGGACAGGAACACCGCGGGGGCGATGTAGGGGATGCGGAGCCGGGTGAGGCCGAGTTCCTTGGCCGCCCACTCGAGCTGCTCCCTGAGCTGCTTGCACTTCAGGTCGGCCAGGTGCAGCGGGTTGTCGAACGAGCGCGTCCGGTCGTGGCCGTGGAAGATCCAGGTGCCGCCGCTGTTGATCGCCCGGCCGGGGTGGCTCTTGATCTCGACGAGGAAGAGGCCGGCCCGGGTGGCGGCGAACAGGTCGACCTCGCGGACGTGGCCCGTCCGGGCGGTGAAGGTGAACGTCTGCCAGGCGCGGTAGGGGTCGGTCCGCGGCATCTGGTCGCGGACGTGCCGGAGCGCGTCCTCCTCCCAGGGGAAGTCGGACCGCGGACCCCACCAGCGGTTGGACACCCCGCCCCCTCCATGCATGCCGTCGCGGAGTAGCAAGCTTACGGCTGGACAGGGGCGGCGCGGGCCGGCGAAAGGGTTTTCGATCAAATGGGAGTGAATGGCGTTGTGATACTCGCTAACGTTGAGTCACGCCAATGTCGCCGTCGCCCCTCCGGAGATGCCCATGCCTCTCGACGAGCCGCCGCTGAGCACCGTTCTCGACGAAGTCGCCGACGGGCGCATCCGGCTGCCGGATTTCCAGCGGAACTGGCTCTGGGACGACGAAAGGATCATCTCGATCCTCGCCACGGTGACGATGAGCTACCCGATGGGCGTCATCATGACGCTGGAGACGGGCGGGCCGGGCGCGGTCTTCAAGACCCGGCCGCTGGAGGGCACGCAGGACGCCGCCCGCCAGGCCGAGCAGCTGCTGCTGGACGGGCAGCAGCGGATGACCTCGCTGTTCCAGGCGCTGCGCTCGGGCCATGTGGTGGAGACGGTCGACCAGCGGGGCAAGGAGCTCAAGCGCTGGTACTACATCGACATTCACCAGGCGATCGACCCGCTGACCGACCGGGAACTCGCAATTCGGTCGGTACCCGAAGACCGTATTATCCGGTCTGATTTCGGGCGCAAGATCGAACTGGATCTCAGCACCGGCGACCGGGAACGCGCGCAGGCGCATTTTCCGCTGCATCTGGCCTTCGACAACGACCGGATGATGGATTGGATGTTCCAGTACGTCGGGGCCGATTCCGGGCGGCGGGCGACCTGGACCACGTTCAAGGCGATGGTGATCGACAATCTCACCCAGTACCGGGTGCCGATCATCAAGCTGTCCAAGGACACGCCGAAGGTCGCCGTCTGCACGGTCTTCGAGAAGGTCAACACCGGCGGCGTCCCGCTCACCGTGTTCGAGCTGCTGACCGCCACCTTCGCCGCCGAGGAGGCGTACTCGGCCGAGCACGGGCACGACTTCCACCTGCCCGACCACTGGGCGAGCACGCACGAGGAACTGTCGGCCGCCTACCCCGTGCTGTCGGGGTTGCAGAGCACCGACTTCCTCCAGGCGGTCTGCCTCGCCTCGACGTACCACGAGCCCGGCGTCGCGGTGAGCTGCAAGCGCAAGGACATGCTCGAACTCAAGCTCGGCACCTACCTCGACTGGGCGCCGAAGGTCACCGACGCGCTGCACTGGGCGGGCCGGTTCCTGGAGGAGCAGTGCGTCTTCCGCCCCGAGGACCTGCCGTACCGCCAGCAGCTCCAGCCGCTCGCCGCGATCCGCACCGTGCTGGGCGCCGGCACCGACGGCGCGGAGGCCCGCGAGAAGCTGGCGCGCTGGTACTGGTGCGGCGTGTTCGGCGAGCAGTACGGCGGCTCGCCCGACAGCCGCTTCCCCCGCGACGTCGAGCAGGTGGTCGGCTGGATCCGCGGCGGCCGGGCGCCCGACTCGGTGCAGGACGCGCGCTTCGTCGAGACCCGGCTGCTGAGCATGACCACCCGCAACAGCGCGGCCTACACCGGCGTGTTCGCGCTGCTGCTCAAGCAGGGGTGCACCGACTGGTTCTACAGCGACAAGCCGCTGACCGGCGACCTGATCGACGACTACAAGGTCGACATCTACCGGATCTTCCCGGCCGCCTGGTGCAAGAAGCAGGGCATCGAGGCCCAGCGGCAGAACAGCGTGGTCAACAAGACCCTGCTCTCGCACCGCGCGAGCCGGGCCCTCACCACCCGCCCACCGGACGTGTACCTCAAGGTGCTGGAGCGCGAGTCCGGCATCCAGCCCAACTGGCTGGACGACGCCCTCCTCACCCACCTGATCGAACCGCTGCCGCTGCGGGCCGGCGACTTCGACGCCTTCTTCGCCCGGCGGATGGCCGAGCTGGTCCGCCTCATCGAGGAGGCCATGGGCCGCAAGGCCGTCCGCGCCGAGGAGGAGTCGTGACCCCCGAGGAGTTCCTGACCGACGCGGCCGGCCGCGGGGCCGCCGACCCGATGAAGATCACCGTCCGGGACCTCCTGGCGATCTGGGGATACGCGACGCGCACGTCCAAGGCCGTCGCGGACATCGGCTCCGACCTCGCCCAGGCCGGATTGACCACGTCCCCGCCGTTCGACGGGATCAGAGACGTCCGGGAACCGGTGACGGTCGCTCCGCTCGCCCCGCAGGCCGAGGCGGAGGACGAGACCGGCGACGAACCCCCCGACATCGAAGACCGCTTCCCTGCGGTCTCGCTGTGCGTGGAAGAGTTGCCGAGCGCGAGCGCCGGAGTGCTTTCGGTCGGAATCAACGAACCGCTCCAGCGTGCCCAGACGCTGATGATGGATTCCGACTACTCGCAACTCGCGGTGCTCGACGGCAGCCTTCTCCGCGGGGCGATCAGCTGGAGTTCCATCTCGGCGGCGCGCATCGCGGGCTTCGACGGCTCGCTGCGCGGCGCGCTCATGCCGGAGTCGCCCGCGGTCCTGCACCCCAAGGACAAGCTGCTCGACAAGATCGAGCACATCAACGAGCGGGGCTTCGCCTTCGTCGCGGACACCGCCGGACTGCGAGGCATCGTCACCACCGCCGACATCTCCCTGCAGTTCGCCCGGCTCACCGGCCCGTTCCTGCTGATCAGCGAGATCGAGCGCCGCATCCGGCGGCAGATCGAGAAGGTCTGCCCCGACCTGACGGAACTCCAGGCCGCCGCGTCACAGAGCGCGAAGAAGCCCGCGGACGTCGACTCCGTGCACGAGCTCACCTTCTTCCAGGCCATGCTCGTCCTGGAGAAGGAGCACATCTGGAAGCGCCTCCAGTGGGACCTGGACCGGGGCTACTTCGTCGAGCGGCTGAGAGCGGTCAAGACGATCCGCAACGAGGTCATGCACTTCCGCCCCACCCCCGTGAGCGCCGAGCAGGCCGCCACCCTCACCAAGTTCGCCAACTGGCTCCGCTGGCTCGACCACCAGCCCTGACCTCCTCGATCGGAGCCCCGGAGCCGCCCGCCCGCTGCGGGGACGGGCGGGTGACTCCGGGGAGGGCGCGGGTCAGAACTTCTTGCGGGAGTCCGCGTCGAACCGGTTGTGGTCGTCCTCCGAGTAGGGGGCGCCGGCCGGGACCGGCAGGACGTAGGGCTTGATCTCGGCCTGGAGTTTCGCGGTCGGGGGTGCGCCCTTGAGCCAGGTGGGCTTCCAGAGGCCGAGTGCCCGGTCGAGGTCGTTCAGTTCCTCGCGCTCCGCCTGGTACAGGTCGAGGCGGTCCTCCTCCAGGGTGAGCCCGCAGTACTTGGCCCACAGGTCGCGGCGCAGCTTGTGGACGACGGACTTCGGGTTGGGGTCGATCATCGCGATCGACAGTTCGATGTCGGTGAAGAGGCTGCGGCGCATGCAGTTGGCCGAGCCGACCGCGCACCACAGGTCGTCGATGATCACCGTCTTGGCGTGCACCACCGTCCCCTCCCACCCGTAGCAGACCACGTTCGGGAACTCGCCGACCTTGACCGGGTCGGGTTTGAGCCCCTTGAGCAGGTGGTTGTTGACCGCCTCGGACATGTCACCGGTCGGCGGGTCCTCCGGGTCGCCGCCGTGCAGCAGGATCACCTTGAGGTCGGGCACCTCGCCCAGCCGGATGTGCAGCCAGTCCATGACGTCCTGGCTGCTGAACGCCTGGTCGGCGATGAAGACGTAGCGTTCGGCCTTGGAGATCGCCTTGCGCAGCGCCACCTTGAACTCGAAGGTGCCGTGCGGCGCGAAGCTCAGCGGCTTGCGCTGGAAACCGGTCGCCTGCGTCATCAGGAAGCGCATCAGCGAGTTCTCCGGGTACAGCCAGGTGGGCCCGGACGAGGTGAAGTTCATCTGCGGCACGGTGCGCAACACCTGGACGCACTGGCCGGTGTCCTTCCGGACGGCGATCGGCTTGATCGGGACGAACTTCGGTGCCGACGAGAACCGGGACGGTATCTCCAGGTTGTTGACGTGGAAGGCCTCGACGGGCTGGCCGGACTGCTCCGTCCACAGTTGCCCGAAGAAGGAGTGGACGGCCTGTGCGGCGGGCCCCTGCACCTTGACCGCCACATCGTGCCATCCGGCCTCCTGCCGGCCGGGCGCCGGGTCGAGCCCGCCCACGTAGGCGCACGTCTTCGTGAAGTCACCGCAGACGACGGTCTTGAGGTGGGCGGCGCCGAGCGGATGGGCCATCGTGTTGAGCATGATCCGGCCCTCGTGCCCGGAGCCGAACTTCTTGCGCAGCTCGGCCACGCTCAGCAGCGTCTGGATGTTCAGGGTGGTGATCCCCCCGGCGGTCTTGCCCACCAGCTCGTACTTGGGCGCGAACGGCGACGTCCAGGCCAGCACCCGCACGTCCACCCCGGCGGCGTGCAGGTCGACGAGCCGGGAGAGCAGGGTCTTCTTGCTCTTGGGCAGCTTGATGCCGGTCCGGACGACCTGGATCGACCACTGCTCGCCCACCTTGGGGAAGTTCTTGGCCAGCACGCCGACGGTGGGGCCGAACGGGACGACGGGGATGTGCCCGGAGACGTCGAGGAGCCCCAGCCACCAGGCCGTCATGTAGAAGTACCGGTCCTGGGCGCTGGAGTTGATCAGTGCGGTGATCTCGTCGTCGAGCGCCTCGAAGTAGGCGGTGCCGTCGATGTACGCCTTGACGATGTTGCTCTGGACCTCGCTGAGCGTCTGCTGCCTCGGGGCGGTCTCCCCGGACTTCTCGGCACCGGAGTCGAGTTCGGAGGAGAAGTATTTCTTGATGATCGCATCCGGGCTGGAAGCGGAATGCATGAGCACCTCACGACGGGATCAGGACGATGGCTGTGCACCGCGGAGAACGGATCTGGCAGGCGGTTCTTCGCCGGAGAGACGTGGCGCGGGCGACGCCTCGCGCCGTGTCGCCGGGGCCGTGCGGGCGGCCCCGGCGACGTCACGCCGGCGCTCCGGTCAAGGGGAGGGCGGCGTCGTGGCGGGCGGCCGCGGTGTCCGGCTCAGGGGAGGGCGGCGGTGACCGCGGCGCCGTAGCGGGCCAGGTCGATCTGGTGCTTGGCGCTCCTGATGACCATGGCGGTGAGGAAGTCACCGGCCGGCACGCCGAGGGCGGCG
This sequence comes from Actinomadura craniellae, assembly GCF_003289645.1. GTDB lineage: Bacteria > Actinomycetota > Actinomycetes > Streptosporangiales > Streptosporangiaceae > Actinomadura_D > Actinomadura_D craniellae. The sequence continues at coordinate 546,878 of NZ_QLYX01000003.1, forward strand.
CGGGCCGCCGCGGTGTCGCCGGGGTGGGGCATGCCGGTGACCGCGTGGGAGGTGACGATCGCCCGGACCGTGTTGCGCGCGACCTCGCCCGCCCGCCCGCTGGTTCCGATCACCGTGCTGTCGTTGGGGGAGAACGGCAGGGCGGCCCAGGCCGCCACGGTCGCCGGGCGGGCCACGCCCGGGGTGCCGCCCCAGTAGTCCAGCGCGATCAGCGTGCCGAGGTTCCGCGTCAGGGTGTTGAATTTCGTCCCCGCGAGGTTCTGCTCTCCGCCGTAGTCGGCGTGCACCTGCGTCAGCGCCGCGGCGTGGGCCGCGATCGGGCCGTCGGTCACCTCCATCTCCAGGACCCTGTCGGAGGTGTCATCGCCGAGCGCGAGGCGCACGGGGGCGGGCAGGGCCGTCCGGGTGAGGCCCTGCCACCACCACGGGAGGTAGGTGCCGCGGTATCCCTGGCTGAGCAGGGCGTTTCCGTTGGGGTGCTTCTCCAGGACGCAGATGTGCACGCCGTCGAGGTCGATGTTGAACAGGGTGATGTGGGCGACGGGGGCGCGCAGCAGAGTGGTCAGCGCGGTCCCGGCCTGCGCGGCGGTCTGGCCCCCGGCGGGAAAGTTCTGCACCTGCGGGGGCGCGATGGTGAACCCCGCGGTGCGCAGTGCGGCCACGGTGGCGTTCGCGGTGTTCCCGCAGTCGCCCCAATGCTGGGACAGCTGGTTGACTCGCCTGATGTCTTTCTGGATTTGGGGGGGCAGGGCCATGGCCAAAATGGACTCCGAGGGGTGAGGTGGGAGGAGTGCTGCCGTAATGATGCGGTTCGGTCCTGGCCAGGTCAATGACTTTCTCTGGTCGAATCGAATTCTGTTTCCGCCGTCGCGCCAGTGGCGGATCAAGGGGATTTCGGAAATTCTTAAAATAGGGTAGCCGAAATGAATGCCCGCAGATTCCGGTGCGTTCTTTCGGGCTGTTCCGGCGTGCGGAATCCCCGTAGCGTGCGCTGAAAAGCGATTCGCCTGCTTCGTGCTCCGTTGGTACCGGCCGCCACCACCCGGACGGAAGGGGCCCGAGGGGAGGCGGGCCCGCCGCGCAGGTGCGGCAGGCGGGCAAGAATGGTCAAGTGGGGCGCCCGGCGCGTTGTTAGGTTGTGGCCGTGACCCTGACCCGTGACATCCTGCGGCTGCTGGCGGCGGTGAACGACCGCCGCCGCGGCGACGTCTCGCTGTCGGCCCTGTCCGCGCTGGCGCACCGCTCGCCGTTCAACCTGCACCGCAGGTTCCGCCAGGCGGTGGGCGAGACGCCCAAGGCGTACACGTCCCGGGTCCGGCTGGCCCGGGCGGCCGCCGAACTGCTGTCCACCGACCGCGCCACGTCGGCGATCGCCCTCGACCACGGGTTCGGCAGCCACGAGGTCTTCACCCGGGCGTTCACCCGCCACTTCGGCGTCAGCCCGCGCACCTACCGGGCCCGTGGCCTGCACGTCGACGACGACCGGGCCGCCGCCGTCCACGCGGCCACCGTGTCGGCGGTGGCGCCGTGCGTGGGGCTGTACCGCAGGACCACCACCGAGAGGAATCCCCCCGTGCCCGTCGACATCGTCGTCAAGGAACTGCCCGTCACGTATGCGCTCATCATGCGCCGGCGCATTGCCCGCGAGGAGGTGGCCGCGACGCTCGGCGAGTTCCTGCCCGTGCTGTTCGCCTACGCCCAGCGGCACGGCCTGGCCATGAGCGGGCCGCCGTTCGCCCGCTACCCGGAGATCGGCATGGGGTCCCTCGTCATCGAGGGAGGGGTGCAGCTCGCCGCACCCGCACCGCACGAGCCCGGCGACGGCATCGAGGCGCTCACCATCCCCGCCGGGCCGGCGGCCGTGGCCATCCACCACGGCCCGTACGAGCGCCTTCCGGAGACCTACCAGGTGATCGAGTCCTGGATCCAGGACGAGGGCCGGTCGGCGGCGGGACCCCCGCGGGAGATCTACCTGACCGACCCCGGCGAGCGCCCGGACCCCGAGACCTGGGAGACCGAGATCATCCAGCCGCTCACCTGACGGCCGGGCGCCCCGCCGGGACAAGGAAAAGTGGCCGAGGATATGCGGTTCAAATCTTGCAGGTTAACTTTTCCAGCCGGTCGGCCATCCGCGTGAAGTGAACAGATAACCGAGCCTTGCCGGTTACGGTCCTGCGCGAAATAGACGATCACCCTATCCTTGGAGGCAAACAAAGTGGCGGCCAGGAGGGGCATTCGATCGACGATTGTGGTGGTAGAGCCGGTGCCCGGCCGTCGAGTCCTCGTCCAGTGAGGAGCGATCCATGGCCAACGTCATCCAGGCCATCCGGGTCCTGCCGTTCCCCGGTCGTCTGCTCACCCAGCCACCGCTGATGCGCGGTGACGACGTGCGGATCTGGCAGGTCCAGATGCTCAAACGCGGCTGGCGCATCAAGGTCGATGGGGCGTACGGGCCGAGAAGCGAGAATGTCTGCCGCGAGTTCCAGCGGGAGAAGCACCTGACGGTCGACGGGATCGTCGGGCCGCACACCTGGAAGGCCTCGTTCGAGGCGCCGATCACCTGACCGAGACGAGAACCCGGGTCCGCTCCGCCAGGGGCGGACCCGATCCTGTGCTGACCTTACTGCGTACAGGCGGCCCGTTTCGGGGCCGAGCCGGTGCGCCATCGGTAACAGGGGATTCACCGGCAGGTGATCGGCCGTCAATCGGCGTCCACCAACCTGAGCGGCAGGGGAAACGACCCGATGTTGATCGCCCGAGCCCGGCCGGTGATCGGGCAGCACGTGGAAACCGCTCCACGAGAGCGGCCGCGTACCGCACCGGCGGGCCGGCGGTCTTCCCCCGCTCGCATCAGCGTCCACGAACGGGGCAGGCCCCCTTGCGACGGCATGGTGACCACCGGAGGGCGCCGCGCATCCGGCCGCGACCGGCCTTCCGGAGGGCACCCAAGAACAGCGGTATTGGCAGTACCGTTCGGTGGGGAACGGTGCCAGTCTGAGGAGGGCACGGCTGCCGCCCCGCGGAGCGGGCGGCCTCCGCGGTCCGAAGGCGGGAGGAGGCGGCGGGTGGTGCGGTTGATCGACGCGGGCGACGGCCGGAAACTCGCCGTCGAGACCTGGGGAGCCCCCGACGGAATGCCGGTGTTCCTGCTGCACGGCACCCCGGGCAGCCGCAGCGGCCCCCGACCCCGCGACATCGTCCTGCATCGCCTCGGCGTCCGGCTGATCTCCTATGACCGGCCGGGGTACGGGCGTTCCGACCGGCAACCGGGCCGGACCGTCGCCGACGCGGCACGCGACGTCGAGACCATCGCGACCGCCCTCGGCGTCGAGCGGTTCGGTGTGGTGGGGCGTTCCGGTGGCGGGCCGCACGCGCTGGCCTGCGCGGCGCGGCTCCGGCGGCGGGTGGTGCGGGTCGCGGCCCTGGTCAGCCTGGCCCCCGGCGACGCCGACGGCCTCGACTGGTACGGGGGCATGAACGACTCCAACCGGCGGGAGTACCGCACCACCGACGACGACGTCGACTTCCTGGCCGCCGACCTGATCGACCGGGCCAAGCAGATCCAGGAAGATCCCGACAGCCTGGTCCGCCGCCTGCTACCGGAACTGGAACGGGCCGACCGCAGGGTCGTCGAGGACGTCGGGCTGCGCCGGTTGCTCGGCCAGACGTACCGGGAGGCCGTACGGCTCGGCGCCGACGGGTGGATCGACGACGTGCTGGCCTTCCGCCGCGACTGGGGGTTCGAGCTGCCGGCCATCAGGGTGCCGGTGCTGCTGTGGCACGGCGCCGAGGACATGTTCTCCCCGGTCGGCCACACCCGCTGGCTGGCCGAGCGGATCCCCGGCGCCCTGCTCCGCGTGGAGCCTGGCCTGGCGCATTTCGGCGCGGTGGAGATCCTGCCCCGGATCCTGGCGTGGATCGCCGAACCCGCCGCTTCGCGCCCGGAGGCGGCCGGTCTCAGAACCGCTGCGGATCCAGGGCGCGCAGCAGCCTCCGGCCTTCCCGCAGGGTGACGATGTTGGGGTGCCCGGCGCCCAGCCGGGCGCCCAGCCGGTCGATGATCATTTGACGTTCCTCCAGGGCGTCGTGCTCTCCGAGCTCGTGCCGGGTGAGCAGCAGGTTCGCCCGGCAGCGGAGCGCGTCGGGGTGGGTGGGCTTCAGCTTGCGGTCCATCAGCTCCACGGTCTCCTCTTCGATCTCCGCGGCCCGCTCCCGGACGCCCTCGTCGGCCAGCAGGACCGCCAGCACCATCCGTGCCGCCAGCGTGTAGGGGTGCTCGGGGCCGAGCGTTTCCCGCAGCCGTGCGGCCGTGGTCTCGGCCAGGGGCAGGGCGGATGATCCGTCGCCGGAGAGCCGCAGGGCGGAGACCAGGTTCACCCCGCAGGCGAGCGTGTGCGGGTGGTCGGGGCCGAGCCGCCGCTCGTAGATGTCCTGGACCGCGCGGATCTCCGTCCGGGCCTGGTCGAACCGGTCGAGGACGAGCCAGTTGGCCGCGCGGCTCAGCCGGCAGGCGAGCATGTCGCTGCTGTCGGCGCCGAACCGGCGTTCGAGCCGGCGGGCCGCCTCGGTGAAGTGCTGCTCGGCCTCCTCGGCCCGGCCGGTGCCGCGCAGCGCCACCCCGAGCAGCACCTGGGCGTTCAGGGTGGCCCGGAAGTCCCTGCCGAGGGCCTGGACGGAGGTCTGCACCACGTCGGCCATCCGGGTGGCGGCCTCCGCGTACTGGCCGGCCTCCAGCAGGTCACACCCGACGGAGGTGGCGGAGTGCAGCGTGAGCGGGTGCTGGGTGCCGAGCGTGGCCTGGCGCCGGGCGAGGATGTCGGTGTCGAGGGCGAAGGCCGCCGCGTAGTCGCCCATCAGCCGGTGGGAGGTGGCGAGGTTGTTGGCCGCCGCCAGCGTCCGGGAGTGGTTCTCGTTGAACAGCTCGGACCAGGATCGGTGCGTCACCTTGTCCTGGTCGAGCGCGTTCGCGTACTCGCCCAGCGCCCGCAGGCCGGCGGCCAGGCTGCCCGAGGTCAGCAGGGTGTGCGGGTGCTCCTCGCCCAGCAGTTCCCGCTGCCGGACCAGCAGGGCCTGGTTCAGTTCGTGGCTTTCCTTGAACCGCGCCAGGTCGCGCAGGATGTTGGCCAGGTGGAACTGCAGGTGCAGCAGTTGCCGCCGCAACGCCGGGTCGTCGCCGGCGGCGAGCATCTCCGCCCAGTCGGCCTCGATCTGGCGGGCCTGCGATTCGCCCGGTTCCAGGTCGTCGCGCTGCCACAGGTAGCGCACCCGGTCGATGAACAGCTGGCGGACCGGTTCCTCGGTGGATCGCACGGCCCCGGACGGCTGCAGGTGCGGCCAGATGAGCCGGTAACGGTCCCAGGTGCGCGGGTCGTCGACGTCCTCGCGGGGCCGCGCGGCGGCGAGCACCTCGTGGACGATGCGGCGCGCGGCGGAGATCTCGGCCTCGGTCATCCGGTCGCGCACCACCGCCTGGACCAGCCGGTGGATCTTGATCTGCCGGCCGTTGGAGTCGAGTTTGAGCAGGGCCAGCCGGTTGATCTCCTGGATCACCCGTCCCATGACCATCGGTTCGGACAGGGCGGGGTCCAGCGGCACCAGCGCGGCGGCCATGGCCGGGTTGTAGAGCAGTTCGAGGCCGATGTCGGGGGCCAGCACCGAGCACAGTTCGAACAGCCGGGCGGCGGCCGGGGAGTGCTGCCGCAGCCGGTCGAGGGACAGGTCCCAGGCACGTGCCAGCGGCAGCGGGTAGTTGGTGATCTGGCTGATGGACAGGGTCTGCGGGCCCTGCCGTTCCAGTTCGAGCAGGTAGTCCGCGACCGGGGTGCCGGTCTCGTCGAGCCAGGCGGCGGCGGTGGCGACCGCGAGGGGCAGGTCGCCCAGGACCTCGGCGACCTGGTCGGCCTCCTCGTCGGTGATCGACCCGACCCGGTCGTGCAGGTGCTGGACGCTTTCGGCCCGGCTGAACACGTCGACGGTCAGCGGTCGGGCGCGGTCGCTCCACGCCCGGTTCCGGGAGGTGATCAGCACGTGGCCGCTGCCGGACGGCACGAGCGGCATGACCTTCTCGGGCAGTTCGGCGTTGTCGAAGACCACGAGCCAGCGGTCCACCACCCGGCTCTGGCTGAGCAGGGTCAGCACCGTCCGGGCGACGTCGACCTCCGCCACGCTGGTGCTCGGCCCGGCCTGGTAGACGTTCTGGATCTGCCAGCCGAGGTCGACCAGCGAGGCGTCGATGAACTGCGGCTGCTCGCAGTCGATCCACCACACCAGGTCGTAGTCGGACTTGTACTGGTAGGCGTACTCCAGCGCGACCTGGGTCTTACCGACGCCGCCGAGCCCCTGGAGCGCGACGGGGAGGACGACCGCGGTGTGGTGCGCGTTCAGTTCCGTGCGGAGCCGCCGCAGGTCCTCCTGGCGCCCGGTGAAGCGGACGTTCCGGGCGGGAGCCTGGAAGATCTTCGGTTCGTCGCCGGGGTAGCGGGGCGTGGCGGCCTCCGCCGCCTGGGCCGAGGCCCGGCCGACGATGCCCACCAGCCGGAACAGGTACTTGATGGCCTCCTGTTCGTGCATCCCGGCCAGGGAGACCGACCCGGTCGAGGGGTAGTGCGCCGGCGGGCGCATGTCCGTGACGTAGACGGCCAGGGCCCCGGCGTCCGGGGACGGCGGCTCGCGGCGCGCTTCCAGGTAGGCGGGGGTGATCAGGGAGAGCACCCGGGGGGCCGCCGGCCCGCCCACCTCCGGCAGGGGCGTCTCCTCGGCGGGTTGCGGCGCGACGTCCAGGCCGGCGGCGCGCAGGACGCCGGCGATCCATTCGGCCCACAACTCGTCGTCCTGGCTGTGGTCGAGGAGGATCTTGTTGGTCTCGGCCGGGAGCCGCCGGGTGAACAGCGACCTGGTGTACAGCCGCACCGACGGGTCCAGCGGCGGCAGCGCGGTGATCTCGTGCTCGGTGATCTGCGCGGTGAGGCGTTCGAAGGACGACAGCAGCGACCGCGGCGAGCCCGGCGGGTCGCCGAAGACCGCGAGGGTCTCCTCGTAGGCGTAGAAGGGCTGGTAGGGCACCTCGACCGAACCCCAGTACTCCTGCCGCTGCTCCGCGGTCAGCCCGGCCGGCAGGTCGTGGAACAGCCGGGCCGCGACGGCCCGCCCGGTGTCGGCCATCTCCTTCTCGGCCGGGTCGACGCGCATCGGGACGGGCAGGATGCGGATGCCCTTGGCGGCGTAGGTCTCCTTGATGGTCCGGGCGACCTGGGCGGCGCCCTCGGTGCCCTGGATGCTCAGGGTGAAGCAGTCGACCAGCACGTCCGGCAGGTGGACGGTGCAGATGTCGGCGATGTCGCTCAGCCCGGTCCGGCTGTCGATGAGGACGTAGTCGTAGTGCCGTTTCATGTCGGCGCGCAGCCGGTCGAAGAACAGGGCGCCGCGCAGGTCGGTGTAGAAGCGGTCCCAGTCGAGGGCGCCCAGCGTCGCGACGTAGTAGTCGTTCTGCCGGCCCGAGGACAGGAAGTCCAGGCCGCCCCCGTCGGGGAAGTCCCAGTCCAGGGAGAAGGCGTACCGCTGGACCCGGGCGCAGTCGTCGACGACCGGCTGGATCCGTTCCGCGACGGCGGCGTCGGCCTCGTCGTCGTCCTCGAACTCCGCCCCGGCCTTCATGACCACGGCGGAGGCGTCCCGCTCGTACTTGCGGATCATGTCGATGACGCCGGGGGCGTCCCGGATCTCGGTGTCCATGAACGGGCGGTAGAAGCGGTACAGGCCGGGTGACTCCAGGTCCCAGTCCGCGACCAGTACCCGGCGCCCGTTGGCGGCGAGGATCCAGGCCACGTTGGCGAGTGCCATCGTCCGCCCGGTGCCGCCCTTGTACGAGTAGAAGGTGACGATCTTGCCGTCGCGCCGGTCAGGCATCGTGCTCCTCCAGGGGAGGCTCGGGTGGGGTCGGGGGGCTCAGCCGGGGACGGCTCAGTTCGGGGGCCGGCGGGCGCTCCCGCCGCGGGGCCCGGGCGTGCCGGAGGTACTGCCGTTCGGCCTCGGTGATGAGCGAGGGCAGCAGCGCGACGAAGTCGCGGAGCGAGCCGATGCCCGCCGCGGCCTGGCGGGCCGCCGGGGTGCCGGCCCGGCCGATCGCCGCCCTGGCGTCGTCGGCCGGCCCGCCGGCCCGGTCGAGCACCAGCACGGGCAGCATCCAGGGCGGCAGGTCGCGCAGCAACGCCCGCAGCACGGCGCCCTCCTCGTCCGCGGCGGCGAAAGGCGGGTCGATCAGGACGATGCCGGGCCGGTCGGTGGGCGGGCGCCCGGCTTTGCCGATTCCTTCGGTGACGACGGCGAAGTCCAGCCGTTCGGCGATCTCGGCCGCGTACTCGGCCAGGGGGAGCCGCTGCTGCGGCGGGAAGGGCCGCCACCGGCCGTCGGTGGACGCGACCAGGATCGTGAAGACGGCGGGGGACTCCTCGGGGCCGAACGCGCTGCCGATCTCGCCGATGTCGGGCACGGCCGAGGGGCCGAGCGGCTCGTTCTCGGCGAGCGTCACGATCCGTTCCGCCAGCCGGTCGACGACCTGCCGGTAGGTGTCGCGGTAGGGGCGCAGCCGGAGCAGGGCCCGCAGCCCGTTCTCGGCGTACTCGGGTTCGGCGGCCCCGACCTCCAGGGCCTCCCGCAGCCCGGGCGGGTCCTGGCCGCGGGGGAGCGGGATCCACAGTGCGGGGACGAACCGCCGCAGCGGCTGCGGTTGCCCGGCCCAGACCATCCGCCGGTGGAAGCACGCCCACTCGCGCCCGGGCCAGGACCGGGCGAAGTAGCCCGGCGAGTACAGCGGGACGAAGACCTCGGCCCGGCCCAGTGCGGCGGTGAAGGACTCCTTCCAGTCCGCGCCCAGCGGGATCTCCCGGTCGAGGAAGCCGGGCGCCGGGCCGGAGCCGGGCGCGGCCCGCCGGACCGCCGCGGTGAGGTCGTCGAAGAACTGCTGCACCCACTGGTCGGGGTCGGACCGGTCGTGCCCGGCCAGCGGCGGTGAGTGCGCGTAGCTGAGGAAGAAGTAGCCGCCGCGCCGCTCGCTGCCCTCGGCTGCCTTGTCGGTGCCGGTCACGGTCTCACTCCAGGAAGATGTTGCGCAGTTGGTCGCGCTGGAGCGCTCGGGGCTCGACGCGGTGGCTGTAGTGGAGGTCGGAGATCCGCCGGGCGAGTTGCCAGACGATCGCCTCGTAGGCGTCCGGGCTGGTTTTGGTCAGGCCGAAGACGCCTTCGTTCCGGTAGTGCTCGGTGTAGTTGGGGTCGGGCAGCCCGGCCGGTGTGAAGCGCTGGACCTTGCTGACCACCGGCGGGATGATCTCGCGGGGGGTGGGCGCCCACAGCACGGGGAGGATGGCGGTCGTCCGGTCGGAGCCGGACTCGCGCAGTTTGGTGACCGTACGCTGCGAGAACGCGTGCCATTCCATCCCGCACCATTCGCTGGTGAGATACGGCATCGACAGCAGCGCGACGAAGATCTGGCAGGTTCCCACCGCGTGCATCAGTTCGTCGGACCATCGCCCGCCGTCGGGGATCGACCGGTCGATGAATCCCGGATCGGCTCCGGGCGGGCGGCTCACCAGCTGGGAAAGGTTGTCCGAAAGGTCGTCGAAGAACTTGATCACTTGCCGATTGGGTTCCTGCGCGGGACCGGCCGAGCGCTTTCCCCGGCCCGTATGCGCGTAACTGAGGAAGAACAGCGGTGCCCTGGGGTCGAGATCGCTGCACACCCCGCGTCCTGTTCTCTCGCCCGCCGCGCCGGCCCCAGCGTAGCGGGCGGATCTTCGGCATCGGCGTCCGCCGTGATTCTTTCTCAGTAATTCTCGCCGACCTGTGTCATGTGACGAAAATCGGTCGTATCCGAATTCGATTGGTACCGGGAGAAAGGGTCAGGACCAGCCCGTCACGGTCGCGTGCATCCCCGCGACGAACCGCTCGCCGTGCGCCGTCAGCGCCCTGGTCGCCCGGACGGCCTCGATCGCGTCGCGCACCTCCGACCGGTGCCGCTCGAAGCGGGCCTCGGCCCCGGGGCGGCCGGCCCGGGCCCGCACCCGCCACAGCTCGGCGATCGCCAGATGCGCGTACACCCCGTGCAGCACGCCCTCCACCGGGCGCGGGTCGGGCCGCCACGGCACCCGCAGCAGGACCCGCTCCGCGGGGTCGAACAGGCCGTACATGTCGAGCAGCGCGCTCAGCTTGACGTGCTGGAACTCGTGCACCAGCAGGACACTCAGGTCCGCGGCGGACGGCGGCAGGGCCACCGCCACCGCGCCGAACGCGTGCCGCGCGGTGCCGCTGCGCCCGTGCCCGGCGGGGTCCGGCCGCAGCGGCACCACGGCGCGCAGCCCGGCGTCGAGCCCGGCCGCGTACCCGGGCAGTTCCCGGCGCAGTTCCCCCAGCGCGGCCTCCAGGGCCGCCGACCAGGCGTCCCACCCGGCGGGGGAGAGCCGCCCGGCGGCCGGCCAGTCCTGGCAGTCGCGGAACGGGTCGAGGTCGTCCACCGCCAGCCCGCCGGCCCGGCGCACCGGCAGCCACTCGCCGTCCTCGGGCCGCGGTGGCGCGGCGTGTCCCGCCGCCCCCACCCGCAGGGCGCCGTGCCCCGGGACGTGCAGCGCCCCGTCCCGCACCGGCAGGAGGAGGTCGGGCCGCTCGCCGGCGTGCATCGCGGCGGCCGCGGCAACCCCGGCCAGGTGCGCCCGGTCGAGTTCGGGGTCGGCGCCGGCCGGCGGGCGCAGGCACCGCACCGCCCAGGCCTGGGTGTAGGGGTGCATGAAGGCCGCGCGGACGGCCTCCGGCCGCGCGGTGTCCAGGTCGGCGAGCAGCGCCCAGCCGTCGGCCGCGAGCCGGTTCGGCTCCCCCGCGCCGGCCACCGCGGCGACCAGCGCCCGGGTGAGGGACAGCCGCATCTCGGCCAGCGCGGTCACCGCCGCCGCGTCGCCGGGGCCCGCGGCGAGCGCGTCGAAGGCGCCCTCGGGCAGGGCGTGCCGCGGGGCCTGCGGACGCGGCGCGCCCGCCGTCCGGGCGATGAGCGCCTTGAGGTCGGCGCAGTACACCGACGGGTTGTCGAACCCGTGGCCGGCGCGGTGCCGGTGCGCGTAGAGGCCGCCGCCGCAGATCCGCACCACCGGGCAGGCGCGGCAGGTCGCGCACAGCGCCGCCAGCCCGCCCCGGCGCGCGGCGGCCCCCGGGTGCGCCGCCAGGTCGTCGACCGAGTGGGAGAACACGTCCATGCCGGTGGCGGCCGCGCCGTCGAACGCCGTCTTCAGCGAGTCGGCCTGCTCCCAGCTCCCGTCGGTCTCGACGGTCGCCAGGCCGACCGGGTCGAGCCCGATCGCCTCGGACCCGCTCGGCCCGCCCCGCGCCGCCGCGGAGATCGAGTCGAACAGCCGGACGGGCACGGGGCGGCCGTCCGCCGTCCAGCGGGCGTGGACGCGGCCGAGCCAGTCGGCGTACGGGGTCGGGACGCCCGCGGGCCGGGGCGGCGGCGCGTCCCAGGTCGCGTGCGGCAGAAGCAGGTCGATCCGGGGCGGCCGCTCGGCGAGCAACGCCTCGTAGACCCGGATCGGGTCGGCGGCCAGGTCGACCGTGCACAGGATGCCCGCGTACAGGTGCCGGTACTCGGGCCTGCGCAGCAGGGCGAGGCCGCGGAGCACCTGCCGGTGGCTGCTGCGGCCGTCGGCGTACCTGCGGTGCAGGTCGTTGGCCTGCCGGTCGCCGTCCAGCGAGACGCCCACCCGCACGCCGTACTCGGCGAACAACTCGCACAGCCGCTCGTCGAGCAGCACGCCGTTGGTGTGGATCCGCAGGTCCAGCCGGGTGACCGGCTCGATCGCGGCGCGCAGTTCGGCCAGGACGGCCCGGAGCCCGGCGGGGCCGAGCAGGGTCGGCTCACCGCCGTGCAGGACCACGAGCACGCCGTCGACGCGGTGGGCGGCGGCGTGCTCGGCGATCCGGCGGGCCGCCTGCCGCACCGTGGCCGGCGCCATCGCCGGGGGTTGCCGCCGCCAGCTCTGGTCGGCGTGCTCGTAGACGTAGCAGTGGTCGCAGGAGAGGTTGCAGCGGCTGTGGACCTTCACCACGAACTGGGTGATCGCCGCCGGCACGGGGTCGGCTCAGATGCAGGAGTTGAACGTCGCGACCCGGACCCGCTCGGGGTCGTCGGCCTCATCGAGAATGCGGCCGACGAGGGCGTCGACGATTCCGCCGGGATCCGTGCCCAACCGGCCCAGCGGTACGTCTCGTACATCGGGGACCGGGATTTCTTCGAGGGCGAGTTCCGTGGGGCCCATTGCCGATTCCTCCCCGCAGCCATGACACGAAGTCGGCGTTAGTGGTATGGAGTTCTCGTCGTCAGGCTAGGTGACGAATAGCGGTTTGTCATCAGCGTGCGCGCGCCCGCCACATGGTGTGCTCTCGGGAGACGGCGGTCTCCGACCGCTCGCAGAATGCGGCCCATTGCGCCGGATCGTCGCCGACCTGTTCGGATTCGGTGCTGATGACGAGCAGTTCGTTCACCGCCAGCCGGTAGGCGGCCGTAAGCGGCCAATATTGGCGCAGTTGCGTCCAGGCGGTGATCGACGCGAGGCAGGCGGCGGCGATGCCGAGCGCGTCGAGGTCGATCTTTCCGGTGGCCCGCAGCAGCGCGCCGGCGAATCCGGCCGCGCCGAGGGTGACGGTCAGGACGCGCCAGCGGCGGGCGAGTTGCTCCACCCGCCGGGCCTTGCCCTGGTACCAGTCGATCTGGTCCTGCACCCGGTACCGGATGTAGGAGGCGCGCTTGACCTCCAGCGGGGCGTCCCGCAGGGCGTGCATGGCCGGGCTGATCGTGAAGTGCGGGTCGTCCGGCGGGGGATGCGCCAGCCGCAGGTGCTGGAGCGACGCCAGGATCGCCCGCATCCGCTCCAGGAAGAGGCCGTCGGCCGTCGCGTCGTCCTCGAAGGGCGCGGCGCGCATGACGTACTTCCAGCTCATCGTCTTGATCGACTCGGCTGCGGCCCGGCCGTCGTACCAGCGGCGCTGGGCCTCGCCGCCGCCCAGCCAGGCGCCGCCCAGGGTGGCCAGCGCGAACAGCAGGGCGGCGCCCAGGTCGGCGGCCCCGTGCCAGGACGGCCCGTCCCTCCCGCCGGCCAGCGCGAGGATCGCGGAGGCGAGGCCGGCGAGCAGCAGCAGTGCGGTCAGCGCGACGGTGGCCCGCTGCCCCGAGCGGGAGGTGTCCGAGGCGACCCGGTACAGCCGTGGCAGGTCGCTCCGGGACATCCGAGCCAGCTCCATGCAGCCCCTCTCTCGATCTCCTCTATTCCACCAAAGGGAAGCGCCGCCGTCTGTGGATGTCGCCACGGATCTCCCACGAGAAGTGGACAAACCAGGACCAACATGGTTCATTAGTTAAGTAATGAACCACGGAAGCCGAGGAGGTGCGCCGGTGTTCGACGATCGGAGCCCGATCTACCGGCAGATCGCCGACCGGATCAAAACCGAGGTACTGGCCGGAACCCTGCAGGGCGACGAGCAGGTCATGTCCACCAACCAGTACGCGGCCTACTACCGGATCAACCCCGCCACCGCGGCGAAGGCCTTCCAACAACTGGTGGACGAGGGCGTGCTCTACAAGAGACGAGGCATCGGCATGTTCGTCAGCCCGCAGGCCCGCGACTCCCTCCGCGCGGAGCGCCGGGAGAGCTTCTTCAGCGACGTCGTCGACCCGATGGTGACCGAGGCCAGAGCCATCGGCATCCCGATCACCGACGTCGTCGAACGGATCACCCGGCTCGCCGAAGGAGACGAGCGATGAACATCGAACTGGACGGAGTGCGGCTCCGCTACGGCAAGACCGTCGCCCTGGACGGCCTCACCCTGAACCTCCCCGGCGGCCGGATCTACGGGCTGCTGGGCCGCAACGGCTCGGGCAAGACCAGCCTGCTGTCCCTGCTGGCCGGCTTCCGCCGCCCCACCGCCGGCACCGTCCGGGTCGGCGGCCACCCGGTGTTCGAGAACGGGACGGCCACCGCCGGGATCTGCCTGATCCGCGAAACCCTCGACATGGCCCACCACTCCGTCAAGGTGAAGGAGGTGCTGGAGGTCGCCGAGAACCTGCGCGCGACCTGGGACGGCGACTACGCCGGCACGCTGCTGGAGAAGTTCCAGGTCCTGCCCGGCACCAGCGTCGGCGCGCTGTCCCGGGGGAAACTGTCGGCCCTGGGCGTGACCGTCGGGCTGGCCAGCCGGACCCCCGTGACCCTGTTCGACGAGTCCTACCTCGGCATGGACGCCCCCGCCCGCTACCTCTTCCGGGACGAGGTGCTCGCCGACTTCATGCAGCACCCCCGCACGATCGTCCTGGCCACCCACCTGATCGAGGAGGTCGCCCCGCTGTTCGAACAGGTCGTGATCATCGACCGGGGCCGGCTCGTCCTGCACGAGGACGCCGACGACCTGCGCGCCCGCGGCGTGGCCGTCACCGGCCCCGCCGCCGAGGTCGACCGCTTCGTGGCCGGGCTCACCGTCCTCGGCGAGCAGCAACTGGGGCCCACCAAGGCCGTCACGGTCTACGGCGAACTCGACGACGACCGCCGCCGCGCCGCCCGCGAGCGCGGGCTCGAACTGGGGCCGATCGCGCTCCAGGACCTGTTCGTCCACCTCACCGCAGCGAAGGGAGAACCGGCATGAGCCGCACGGGCAAACTCGCTCCAGGGTCCTTCATCGTCCTCGGGCTGAGCGTCTACACCGCGGGCATCTGGGCGGCGTTCACGGCCCTCGCCATGGCCGTCGCCGTCGGGATCCACACCTTCGGGTCCCTGGACGACAGCGTCTACAACGTGGCGGGCGGGCAACTGCCGCGCTGGTTCATGTTCGGGATCGGCATCTACCTGATCCGGATCTACCTGCCCATGCACGTCGGCCACGGCCGGACCCGCCGGCAGTTCACCGCCCACGCCCTCGCGTCCATCGTGCTCGTCACGGCCGCCGGCGCCGCGCTGATGACCGCCGGCTACGCCCTGGAGGGGCTGCTGTACCAGGGCCTGGACCGCCCGCGGAACATCCCGGCCGAGCAGACGTTCGCCGTGGACGAGTACCCCCTCGTCTTCGCCGCGTACTGGGGGGCGTTCCTGGTCTGGATGTCCGTCGGGGCACTCGTCTCCACGGCGTTCTACCGGGGCAGCGGGACGGGCCTGCTGACGGTGCCGGTCGCGGTGGCCCTGATCATCCTCGCCGGGGACATCACCAGCGACCAGAACCTGCCCTTCGACGACGTGACCGCCCCCACCAGCATGGTCCAGTGCCTCAGCGGCTTCCTGGTCGCCGCAGGCCTCCTGTGGGCGCTGCTCCGCGACATCCCCATCCAGACCAGGACGAGCTGAGGCGGTCGGCCGATGACGGGACGGGTGGTCCTCACCATCGAGGGGGACCGGGCGCGGGCGGTGGCGGCGCTGCGAGCACTACCCGGGCTACGGCGGATCGGCGGCGCCGGAGCCGAACTCGACCTGACGGTGACCGACACCCGGGCCGCGCTGCCCCCGCTGCTGGCCGCGGTGGTCCGCTCCGGCGCGGTCCTGTGCTCGGTCGAGGTCACCCCGGCCTGCATCTGCACCGCAGAACCCGTCCCGGCCGGCCGCTGAGGAAGCGAAACTCCGTCCGTGCTCCCGGCACGGTGCTCCCGGGCAGCAGCAGATCACCCGTCAGAAAGCTGTCCGGAAAATGCGGGACCTCCCGCATTTTCCGGACGCCTTGCCGGACGTGCTCCGCGGGCTCACCTTGGCGCCGGGCATGGCTGAGCTGCTTACCAGGGCAATTCTCCGGTTTCGTCGTGGAAAGTTCCGGTGGGGCCGTCCGGACCGAGAGTTGCCAGTCGTACGACGGTTCTGGCGCTCTCTTCAACCGGCCTGCCGATTCCGAAGGCGGCGGTCATGTCGGTCGCGGTGGTGCCGGGCTCGAGCGCGTTGAACTTGATGCCCGGCTGGGACTTGGCGTACTGGATCGTCAGCATGGTGGCTGCCGATTTGGACGCGGAGTAGAGCGCGAGCGACAGGTGGAACTCCGGCCGGTCCGGGTTGTTCACCGCCCAGAAGGACCCGGCGCTGCTGGAAACGGTCACCACGGTAGGGTTCGAGGATTTGCGCAGCAGGGGTAGCGCCGCCTCCGTGACGCGCACGATTCCCACCGCGTTGGTGTCGAAAACCCGCAGCGCCGTGGGACCGTCGGCCGACTCCGTCCCCAAAATGCCCGCGTTGTGCACCAGGACGTCGAGCCGGCCCTCGGCCGAGCCGATCGTCGCCAGCGCGCCGCTCACCGACGCGTCATCGGTCACATCGAGCTGCACGAAGTGCGCGCCGAGAGCGGCCGCGGCCTTCTCACCCCTCTCAACATCACGTGCACCGATGTAGACCTTGTGCCCCAATTCCAGAAGCTGTTTGGCGGTCTCAAAACCAATACCTTTGTTCGCTCCGGTGATCAGCGTGACAGTCATGCTTATCCTTTCGGAATAGGTGGCCCGAGCAGGCCGTTGTTCACGCTATGAGCAGTTCCTTTCGGCTACCAGAGCCCTCTCCAGCCTGGGGTGTGACAGGCCCCCCTCTGCCCGTCCCGCAGCGCCCTAGGCACGCCTCGTGAGCGAGATGACGAACGCCCTCGGCACGTACCTGCGTGCCCGGCGCGAGCAGGTGACACCGCAGCAGGCGGGCATCCCCGACGTGGGTGTGAGACGGGTGCCCGGGCTGCGGCGCGAGGAGGTCGCCATGCTCGCCGGCATCAGCGCCGACTACTACCTGCGGTTGGAGCGGGGCCGTGACCGCAACCCCTCCGTGCAGGTGCTCGAGTCGATCGCACGCGTGCTGCACCTCGACGACGACCACATGGCCCACATGCTGGCGCTGGTGGCGGAGGTCCCCCGGCGGCGCCGCCCACCGCGCAAGGGGACCCCGCCGCCCGGCGCCCTCAAACTCCTGGATTCCCTCGTCCAACCCGCGTTCATTGAAGACCGGTATTTCGACATCCTGGCCTCGAACGACCTGGCCAGAGCACTCTCGCCCCGCCTCGCCGCCGGGGGAAACCAGCTGCGGGACTTGTTCCTGGACCCGGCCGAGCAGGCTCTGCACCCGGACTGGAAGGACGTCACGGAGTGCTTCATCGCGAACCTGCGGCAGGCCGTGGGCAACGACGTCGAGGATCCCCGCTTCATCGAGCTCACCGGAGAGCTCTCACTGGCGAGCCCTCGATTTCGTCAGCTCTGGGCCCGCCATGAGGTACGGGGACAGCGCGGGGCGCCGCTGCGGCTGCAGCACCCGCAGGTCGGGGAACTGACCCTCAACCGGGAACGACTGAGCATCGGCGGAGCCGAGGACCTGATGCTCGTCGTGTACCACCCGGACGCCGGGTCCGGCGACGCGGACAAACTCACACTGCTCGCGTCCGCAGGGCTGCCCACGTCGGACACGCGAAGCGACGAACACCTCTCAGCACAACCCTGAGGCGGAGACGCCCCCATGACCACGATCGGAATCGTCGGCGCGGACGCGGCCGGAAGCCAGATCACCCGCGCGGCCATCGCCAACTCGCGGGGGCCCGAGACCCTGAAGGTCTGGGGCCCGTCAGCCCGTGCCGCGCATACGGCCGGGGCCGCGGCGGACTTCGCGGTCATCGCCATCGCCCCATGTGTCCTACCAAAGCTCCTCGGTAGGATATCCGTTCAATTCGCCACATTGGGCACGCTCTAAACCACTTTGCCGGGACCCTGGTTTCAATCCTCACCGAAGGCGCCACCATGGCCTTCGGCAATAAATGACTCCTCGACTTCAATAAATCCGTTCGAGATGAATGAAATCAACTTTGACCGCAGATTAAAATAGTCGCAATCCTCAGGGATGTTGGCCGCAAAATGCAAGTCGCTGTCGCTAAATTCCCATTCGCAGTCCGCATCGCGCAATGTTTCAAATATTTCATCGCGGGGACACAGATCGCCTTTCAGGAGAATCGCGCGGATGGTTGAATTCCCGCAATGTCGAACCAGCCCATCAAAAACAAGTTCTCTGCGCTCATGGTCCGGGCGGGCGCGAATAATGTCACCACGCGAAATCCCTCGGACAAAGAAGGGCGAATTAATTAGTTCAAGCTCATACGGCCCTGGCGCCTTCTTGGTCCAGATTCGCTCTGTAGAAAATGGCGGCCAAGTCGGACTTACCATCTCCAGGTCAAAGGCAACCTTGAACATTCCTGGCGGTCGAGTAGTCACCTTTATTTCGACGCCCTTTCGCCTAGTCTAGGGTTATCAGATTGAGATGCCTTGCATCGACTATAGGGTCAGGCAGGAATTCCCTCAACTCATCGTCCCAGTCCGGGAGCGATTTGGTATGCTTCCCAACTCCTGGGCCGTTGCATCGGCGACACGCAACACAACCATTGTGCGGCGAACCACAGCCACCGCTTGCTCTTGTTATGACGTGATCAATTTGGGCATCGTCGGGAAGGCCTTTTACTCCTCTAATCGAAGGTCTTCTCACAACATTGACGCCGCAGTAGTCACACTTAGGTTGCCCGCCATTTCTGGCTTCATTTTCTGCATAAACAGCGTTTCTTCCAGCATCTGTGAAATCGAGGCCCGCTCGATCATTTGGATGGTTCCCGCAGTTGTGGACGAGGACTGGCGTGTCGCCGACCTCTACATGGTAGGTGTGGTCGCCGGTGATGGTGAGGTTGTGAACACGCTGATTCTTGGCGGTGCGATGGTCCAGGGCGGTGACCTGCACCCAGGTGCCGGTAGAGGTGCGTAGCCACATGCCAGGTTTGAGATCGCTGGCCTCGGCCCAGCGGGATTCGTTGGGGAGCCAGAAGGGGTGGTTGTCGGTGGCCGTCAGTTCACCGGTTTTAGTGCCGCGTTTTCCGTCGGTGTCGATGGTGATCTGCACCAGGTGTTTGGTGCCTTTGCTGGTGGTCAGGTGGGTGACGGTCTGAGGGCGGTTTTTGCCGGTGTTGGGATTGCCGGCCAGGATCTTGTCGCTGACCTTGATCTGCTCGATGGGTTTGGTGGTCCCGTCGGCCATCAGCACCTGGGTGCCTGGTACGAAGCTGTGCCGGCGTTCCCTGCTCCGGCCGTCATCGTCGTCCCGCCGCGGTATCTCGCATGTCTCGCCACCGGTTGGTGGCGTGGACCCCATTACCCCGGCCAGGCCCTCGCCCGCCGACGGCACCGTAGGCAGCGCCAAACCGAAGTCGGCCGCGATGTCTGCGGCGTCCTGGACCCGGCCGAGGACTTCTTCGGCGCGGGCGAAGGAGTCCTTGATCCGGGTTCAGGGCGTTGCGGGCGACTGCCTCTGCAACGGCTCACCGAACGCGTCTACCCCGTCCGGGTGCTCAGGCCAGGCAGCGTAGCGCCGTGATGAGCGGGCGGTCGTCGGGCAGCCGCCCGACGGTGGCTTCCACGAACTGCGCGGGGGTCAGGTTCGCCTCGTCCTCGGCGGCCCGGACCCGTAGCCGCCGGTCGGGCACCGTCGTGGCGACCGAGACCGGCGCGTCCCGTTCGGCCAGCGCGAGCAGGCCCACCAGGACGCGCCATCCGGTGCGCCCGGCGGCCTCGTCCGCCGTGACGGGCGCCGCCACGTCGTCGGCGTGGGTGGCGTACTCCGAGGAGTAGTGCAGCGCCTGCCGTCCCGCCGGGTACGGCCCGGCCAGGGTCGGTAGGGGCGCGTCCCGGCCCAGCGCGCGCATCCGCCGCCGCGTCCGGGCGTTCTTCTCCCGCCACTCGGCCAGCACCTCGCCGACCGGCCGGGAACGCCGCTCCCGCACGCACCACTCGTTGAAACCATCGACCCCGCCGCCGACACCGCCGACCGCGGCCAGGAACCCGTCGAGGTCGTCGTCGAGGCAGGCGTGGTTGTACAGCTCCTCCCCGGCCAGGTGGCCGAGGACGTCCCGCACCGACCACCCCGAGTTCCGGGACGGTTTCCGCCACCCCTCCTCGTCCAGCGACGCGAAGAAGCGGTCCAGCCGGGCGGCCTCGGCGTCGAAGATCTCGAACGGGTCCAGGCCGGCCGGCGGGCCGGCGGTCACCGCCCGAACCTGCCGACGGCGGTGCCGGTCGCCAGGGGGTCGTCGAGGATCCCGGAGCGCAGGTCCTCGGCGGTGAACCCCGGTTTCAGCCCGGACGGCCCGGCCAGCGCGTACAGGCGGAAGAAGTAGCGGTGCGGGTCGTCGCCCACCGGCGGGTGCGGCCCCCCGTAGCCCGGTTCGCCGTAGTCGTTGCGCCCCTCGACGGCCCCGGCCGGACGCTCGCCCGCCGCCAGCTCCGCGGTCTCCGGCGGGATCCCGGCGAGCAGCCAGTGGGTGAACGTCCCGCCGGGGGCGTCGGGGTCCTCGCACAGCAGCACGAGTTCGGTCGCCTCGTCGGGGACGTCCCACCACTCCAGCGGGGGTGACACGTCCCCGGCGGCGTGGGAGTACTCCGGGGGGATGATCGCGTGGTCGGCGAACGCGGCGCTGCGGATCCTCATCTGCTCCATGCGCCCCACCTGCCCGCTGATCCGGCGCCGATGCGGGGCGCCCCGCCGAGCCCGGAGCCGGGGTGTCAGGCGGGCGTCCGGCGGCGGCGTGCGGGCCGCCGGCGTGCGGGCCCGGAGCGGCGGGGCGCGGCGGCCGGCTCCGGTGCCGGGAGCGTGACGGGGATGCCGGAGGGGGCCCGGGCGCCGGTGATGCGGGCGAGTTCGGCGTCGCCGGGCCGTACCCGGGTGGTCCGGGCGGTGACGCCCGCGGTGGCCGTCATCCGGTTCACCTCGGTGCGCTGCTCGGGCAGTACAAGGGTGACGACGGTGCCGGTCTCGCCGGCGCGGGCGGTGCGGCCGCCGCGGTGCAGGTAGTCCTTGTGGTCCTCGGGCGGGTCGACGTTGAGGACCAGGTCCAGCCCGTCGATGTGGATGCCGCGGGCCGCCACGTTGGTGGCGACCAGCGCGGTGACCTGCCCGGACTTGAACTGTTCCAGGACGCGGTTGCGCTGCGGCTGGGTCTTGCCGCCGTGCAGGGCCGCGGCGGGGACGCCGCCGGTGCGCAGCCTGCGGGCCAGCCGGTCGGCGGCGTGCTTCTTGGCGACGAACATGATCACGCGGCCGTCGCGGGCGGCGATGCGCAGCGTGACGTCGTGCTTGTCCTCGGCCGACAGGTGCAGCAGGTGGTGTTCCATGGTGGTGACGGCGCCCGCGACCGGGTCGACCGAGTGCGACACCGGGTCGGTGAGGAACCGGCGGACGAGCCGGTCGACGTTGCGGTCCAGGGTCGCGGAGAACAGCATGCGCTGCCCGTCCGGCGCGACCTGCTCCAGGAGGGCGGTGACCTGGGGCAGGAAGCCCATGTCGGCCATCTGGTCGGCCTCGTCCAGGACGGTGACGCCCACCCGGTCCAGCCGGCAGTCACCCCGGTCGATCAGGTCGGCGAGGCGGCCGGGGGTGGCGACGACGACCTCGGCGCCGCGCCTGAGCGCGTTCGCCTGGCGGGGCAGGGGCATCCCGCCGACCACGGTGACCGTCCGCAGCCGCAGGGCCTGGGCGTACGGGGTGAGGGCGGCGGTGACCTGCTGGGCCAGCTCCCGGGTGGGGACGAGCACCAGCGCGAGCGGGCGGCCCGGTTCGGCGCGCGCCCCGTCGAGGCGGGCGAGCAGCGGCAGGCCGAACGCGAGGGTCTTCCCGGAGCCGGTGCGGCCCCGCCCGAGGACGTCGCGCCCGGCCAGGGAGTCGGGCAGGGTCGCGGCCTGGATCGGGAACGGCTCGGTGACGCCCTGGCCGCCCAGGGTCGCCAGCAGCGCGGCGGGCATGTCCAGTTCGGCGAAGGAGGCCGCGGGCGGGCGTGCGGGGGTGCGGGAGACCGGCGGCGCGGAGTCCGCGGGCCGGTTGTGCGCGGGGGCGCCCGCGGACCGGCCACGTGCCGGGCGGCGCCTGCGGGAGGAGGAACGCGGGGTGGTGATGATGGAACCTTTCGTCGGCTCCCGCGGGCGTCCGGCGGCACTGTGCCGTGGGGACGGGATCGCGGTCGAGCCGGGGAAGTGGTGGAGGTGGGGCCGGCAGGTGCCGGGGACCGGGGACCCGCACGGTGCGGGCCCGGTGTCGCCGCGATGATCGCCCTGCCTGGAGACCCGGAGGAAACAGAAACGCGCCCGTCGATCGGCGGGCGCACGAGTTCGTGGGAATCACAACTGCAACCGCCACCACCCTAGCATGTGGCCTGTCCGGCCTCGTAAACGCCGATCGGGCCCGTCGCCGTGTCACCCTGGAAGGGGAGGCGAGCCGCGCCGACCTGGGAGGAAGCCATGAGCGGAACCTCGCCCGACATCTGGATCGCGACCTCCGACGGCCGCGACATGATCCGCGCCGACGCGATCACGGTCGTCCGTTTCGACGGCGGCGGCCGGGTGACGGCGCAACTGCACGACGAGGCCCGGGTCTCGGTGACCCTCGTCGACGGCTCCGTCGGCACCCACCCCCCGGACGACTTCCACCGCCGCCTGATCCGCGTCCTCACCGAACTCACCGACACCGGTGACGCCCACCTCGTCACCCCGGTGTGCGCCGCCGACGGCTGGCACTGGACCACCGAACCCCTCTGACCCGCGCCGCGCCGGAGGGTCAGGGGGCGAGGCTCTGGCCGAAGAAGTCCCCGCGGACCCCGGCCGTGAGCCCGAGTTCGGCCCGCCCGAAGAGGGTGGACGAGGCGAGGGCGCGCCCGTCGAGGTGCACGATCCAGACGGCGCCGTCGTCGTTCACCGGGCCGCCGATCAGCGCCTCGTCCTTGCCGTCGCCGTCGACGTCGGCGGCGGCCACGGCCCAGCCGAAGTGGTCGCCCGCCCAGTTGACCGACGGGACGGGGGGCTGGTCCTGGTGGATCCAGACCTGGGCGGCACCCGTGATCGTCTTGGCCGGGTCCCCGAAGAAGACCTGGGCGGCCCCGGTGGCCGGGGTGGTGCCGAGGTCCTCGCCGCGGATGCCGACGAGGAGGTCGTCGCGGCCGTCGCCGTCGAAGTCGCCGGCGGCGACGGCGCTGCCGAAGGCGTCCTCGGGTTCGACGCCGTCCGCGACGTACGGCGAGTCCTGGTGCATGGTCCGCACCCGGCCCGCGGAGACCCCGGTGCGGTCGCCGGTGAAGACGGCGACCTGCCCGGCGAACCCGGCGCCGGACACGATCTGCTCGCCCATGCCGGTGGCGATGTCGGTGTAGTCGTCGCCGTTGAAGTCGCCGAGCGCCAGCGTGGTGCCGAGGAACTCGCCGGCCCCGGGGACGTCCGCGGCGTCGACGACCTGGCCGCGTGCGGGCCGGTCGGTGAAGGGGCCGTAGAGGACGTTGAGGGCGCCGCGGGCCGAGGAGCCGGCGATCTGCTCGGAGTTGACGCCGACGACGAGGTCGTTGTGGCCGTCGTCGTCGATGTCGCCGACGGCCAGGGACTCGCCGAACCGGTCGCCGGCCTCGGCGGAGCTGGGCACGTTCGGTGAGTCCTGGGTGAGGTCGATGGCGCCGCTCAGCCCGCTCGCGCCACCCTTGACGATCTTGACGGCGCCGGCGTCGTGCTGGGTGCCGATGCCCTCCAGCGGGGCGCCGATGACGAGGTCGGCGTAGCCGTCGCCGGTCAGGTCGCCCGCGGCCAGGCTGTAGCCGAAGTGGTCCTCGGCCTCGGAGCCGCCGAAGACGCTGCCGGAGTCCTGGGTGATGGCCGAGCAGCGGGTGACCGACAGCCCGGTGGCCGAGCCGTAGCAGACGACGAGGCCGCCGGCGTTGGAGAAGCCGCCGATGTTCTTCTGCGAGACGCCCATGGCGAGGTCGGCGTAGCCGTCGGAGTCGAAGTCGGCGCTGGCGAGGACCTCGCCGTAGCCGTCGGAGGGTTCGGCGACCCCGGGAACGTCCGGCAGGTCCTGGTGGATGTACTGGCCGGAGTTCGGGGGAGCGCCGGACCTGCCCCGCGCGATGACGACCGCTCCGGCGCGCACGTCCCCGCCGATGGTCTGGCTGGGAATGCCGATGGCCACGTCGATGATGTCGTCGCCGTTGAAGTCACCGGGCGCGGCGGGGGTGGCCGCGTTCACGCTCCCCGCAGGAATGGTTACTAGTATCGCCGCGCCGAGCGTGAGAGAGGCGATGAGTCGATATCGCATCCGGATCCTCACGCCGGTCGGGAACGAGGTCTGGGCAGCCCCTTCCGGGACCGACCAGAGAAGATCATAGGCATTGCCTGGCCGCTAAAAAAAGGTCTTGATCTTGCTTGTTTTCCGGGTTACTTTCCAGTCGCTTGTCACTCGGCAATAGATGTCTTCGACGTGAACAACATGAACAACGGGTGTATTGGACCGAGTCCGGTGCGCTTTGGTTGCCATGTCCGTTAATCAATTCCGGGTTGTTGAAAACTGATTTCGGGATGGGTGCTTCGGGTGCGTTCTGAAAGTCGGGACACCGAGAGCGGGCGACCCGCGGGCCGGCTCCTCGCCGGCTGGCGGGGCAGGCGCGCCGCCTCGGCCGCGCTCGTGGTGGTGGTCACGGTGGGCCTGCTGCCCGCCGCGCTCTTCGAGACCGCCCGCGCCCAGGCGCAGAGCCGGCCGGACACCCCTGACCAGCGCGCCGGCAGCGCCGCGAACCGGTCGCACACGGCGGGCGCGCGGCAGACCGACGCCGGAACGGGCACCGAGCGCACCCCCGGCGCGACCCCGGGCGCGCTGCCGCTGGAGAAGAACCGCCCCACCGGTTCCCTCCCCGAACCCCAGGCCCCCATCAAGCAGATCGGCCGGCCGGGCGAGCCCCCTGCGAAGGTGCGCGCCGCCCTGGCCGGCCAGACCGACGGGCCCCGCGGGTTCGACCCGAAGACCAGCACGGAACTCCCCGGCCGCCGCGGCCCCGACTCCCAGGTCTTCCGGAACCCCGACGGCACCGAGACCACCCGCATCCACCAGGGCGACGTCCACTTCAAGGACGCGCAGGGGAACTGGCAGAAGATCGACATGAACCTGGCCGCCGACCCGTCCGGGCGGCTGCGGGTCAAGGCCGACGACCGCCGGATGTCCTTCGCCCCCCGGGCCAACGACCCGGTGCTGGGCGAGCTCCCGCTGGACGACCGCACCTCGGTGCGGTTCGGGCTCGCCGAGGGGGCCGCGGCCACGGGCCAGGTGAACGGCTCGTCGGTCCGCTACGCGGACGTGCGCGGCGGGGCCGACATCACCTTGACCGCCCAGAGCGGGGGCATCAAGGAGATCATCACCCTGGCCTCCCCGGACGACCCGAAGGTCTGGCACTTCCCCCTGCACCTCGTCGGCGACCTGACCCCCGTGCTGGCCGAGGCCGGCCACGTCGAGTTCCGCGACTCCCGGGGAGCGGTGCGGGCGGTCATCCCCGAGGGCTGGATGGCCGACTCCGCCGAGACCGACCAGACCGGCGAGGTCGAGTACCGGCTGGTCAACGTCGCCGGCGTCCCGGTCCTCCAGGTGACCCTGGACGAGGAGTGGCTCAACGACCCCGCGCGGGTCTACCCCGTCCAGGTCGACCCGTCCGTGGTGGACGGCGACAGCGACACCTACGTGCGGACGAACGCGCCCGGCAACCGCTCCGGCGACGTCGAGCTGAGGGTCGGGAACATCCCCAGCACCACCAGCCTCTCCGCCAGCTACCTGAAGTTCAACAACGTCGCCGCCCAGCTCCAGGGCTCGTACGTCGTCGACGTCAGGCTCGGGCTCTACAACATCTGGTCCGCCAACTGCGCCACGACCATCCCGGTCAACGTGCATCCGGTCACCCAGGCATGGGATTCCGCGACCCTGACGGCCTGGCCCGGAGCGAGCTACGGGCCGAGCATCGCGTCCAAGGTCTTCGCGCACGGCGGCACCGGCTGCGCCCCCGCCTGGGAGCTGATCGACCTCGGCGACGGCGGTATCGACCTGGTCGACCAGTGGGCCGATGGCGGCACCAACCACGGCCTGAGCCTGCGGGCCGCGGCCGACGCCCCCGGGGGGAAGGCGTTCGCCTCGGCCAACAGCGCCAACAAGCCCTACCTGGAGATCACCCACACCGCCTTCGGCGCCACCTACGAGACGGTCGGCGGGCTGATCGCTTCACCGACCAACGGGCAGGCCGGCGAGATCAAGATCAGGGTGGCCAACACCGGCCACTACAACTGGGCCGCGACCGGCAACGACGAGGCCCGCCTCGGCGTGCGGATGTTCAACGCCACCACCAACACCGAGCTGGACGCCCGCGCGCTGACCCAGCTGCCGGCGGCCCTGATGGTCGGCAACCAGACGACCGTCACCGCCCGGATCCCGCAGGTCCCGCCCGGCCAGTACTACGCGGTGCTGGACATGTACCGCCCGGTGGACAAACGCTGGTTCTCCTCCTACGGCGTGCGGGTCGAGTCGCTGCTGGTCGAGTCGATCGACGTCGGCCCCCGGGTCACCGAGGTGCATCCGCGCAACAACGCGCACGTGTCGTCGCTGACCCCGCAGCTGCACCTGCGGACGCAGACCGTCGACTCCTACCCGCCGGGCGCCACGCACGAGTACCAGTTCACGGTGTGCGGCGGCACCCCGGAGGAACCGGTGGACTGCACCACCTCGCCGTGGGGCGCCAACGGCTGGGAGGCGCCCGCCGGTGAGCTGGAGTGGGGCGAGACGTACTTCTGGCAGGGCACCGCCCGGGAGGGCGGCACCGCCGGCCCGCAGACACCCCCGCACTACTTCACCACCGCCGTCGAGCAGCCCGCCGTCACCCACCACCTGGCGGGCGCCGCCCCCGACGCCGACCGCGACGTCGACCCCAAGGTCGGCAACTACACCACCACGGTCACCGACGCGGAGGTCGCCGCGGCCGGCCCGCCGATCTCGGTGGTCCGCACCTACAACAGCCGCGACCCGCGCACCGGCAACGTGTTCGGCGCGGGCTGGTCCACCCGCTACGACATGCGCGCCGTCCCCGACGCCGACGGGTCCGGCAACGTGGTGGTGATCTACCCCGACGGGCAGCAGGTCCGCTTCGGCCGGAACCCCGACGGCACCTACCAGCCGCCGGCGGGCCGGTACGCCACGTTCGTGGCGAACCCCGGCGGCGGCTGGAC
The DNA here is from genome assembly GCF_003289645.1 of Actinomadura craniellae. Lineage (GTDB taxonomy): Bacteria > Actinomycetota > Actinomycetes > Streptosporangiales > Streptosporangiaceae > Actinomadura_D > Actinomadura_D craniellae. The sequence continues at coordinate 573,936 of NZ_QLYX01000003.1, forward strand.
GCTCGCCGACAAGGCCCAGGACAGCTACGTCTTCGACGCCGCCGGCCGGCTCACCGAGCTGACCGACCACCGCGGCCGCACCCAGACCCTCACCTACGGCACCGGCGGCAAGCTGCAGACCATCACCGCCCCCGGGAACCGGCGGCTGCACTTCACCTGGACCGGCGACCACGTCACCGAGGTCGCCACCGACGCCCCGACCGCCGGGGCGCAGCCGCTGCGCTGGACCTACACCTACTCCGGGGACCTGCTGACCGAGGTGTGCTCACCCGAGGACACCCCCGGCGCGTGCACCGAGTACACCTACCAGACCGGCTCCCACCAGCGGACGATCATCGACGACACCAACCCGAGCTCGTACTGGCGGCTCGGCGAGTCCGGCGGCACCGCCGCGGCCAGCACCGTGCTGAGCCGGGGCGGCACCGACAACGGCATCTACAACGAGGTGCAGCTCGGCGTGCCCGGCGCCGTCGCCGGCGGCACCGACACCGCCGCCCGCTTCAACGGCACCACCTCGCACGTGGCCCTGCCCGAGGGGCTGGTGCCGGAGAACCTGGCGCACTTCACCATCGGCCTGCGGTTCCGCACCACCGCGACCGGCGGCGTGCTGTTCTCCTACGACAACCGCCCCGTCGACAGCGACGCCATCGCCAACACCTACACCCCCGCCCTGTACGTGGGGACGGACGGGAAGCTGCGCGGCCAGTTCTGGCACGGCTCGATCGACCCGATCACCTCCGCCCAGACGGTCAACGACGGGAACTGGCACCACGCCCTGATCACCGCCGCCGGCACCACCCAGACCCTCTACCTGGACGGCGTCCCCGTCGGCACCCGCACCGGCAACATCGTCGGCTACGAGCAGAAGTACGTCGCGCTCGGCGCCGGGACCTGGACGAACTGGCCCGCCACCACCGGCGACCGCGGCTTCTTCAACGGCGACATCGACGAGGTCGTCGTCCACGACCGTCCGCTGGGCGCCCCCGCCATCGCCGGCCAGATCGGCGCCGCGCAGGCCACCGCCCGGCTGACCGAGGTCACCCTCCCGTCCGGCCGGCGGGACGTGCTGGTCACCTACGACCCCGGCACCGAGCGGGTGATCCAGTACACCGACGCCGACGGCGGGAGCTGGAAGCTGTCCCCGCCGGTGCTCGACCAGCCCGACGACGGGGAGGAGGGGGCCGGCGTCGTCACCGCGACGGTCACCGTCACCGACCCCCGGGAGCGCGCCTCGTCCTTCGTCCTCGACCTGCTGCGCGGCTCCCGTGTCGTCTCCCAGCGGGACCCCACCGGCGCGGGCACCGGCTTCACCTACGACGAGGGCGGCTTCCTCGCCCAGATCACCGACGAGAACGGCAACGCCACCCGGCTCGGGTACGACGAGCGCGGCAACCAGATCTCCCGCACCACCTGCCGGGCCGAGAACGACTGCCAGACCACCCACTACGCGTACCACTGGAACGCCGCGGATCCGCTCGACCCGCGCAACGGCCAGCTCGTCGGCGAACGCGACCCCCGCTCGTCCGGCCCGACCGACGACACCTACCTGACCGCGTACGCCTACACCGCGCACGGCGACCTGCAGTCGGCGACCACCCCGCCGGTGGCCGGGTTCCCCGGCGGCCGCACCACCTCGCACACCTACACCGACGGCACCGAACCGGCCGTCGGCGGCGGCACCGTCCCCGCCGGGCTGCCCGCCACCACCACCGAACCCGGCCCCCGCGTCACCGAACGCAAGTACACCGCCGCCGGGGACGTCGCCGAGGTCACCCACCCCAACGGGCTGAAACTCGGCTACACCTACGACGCCCTCGGCCGGAAACTCACCGAGACCCGGACCAGCACCGACCACCCCGCCGGGCTGACCGTCACCTTCGCCTACGACGGCGACTCGCGGATCACCACCGAGACCCACCCGGCCAGGACCAACGCCGTCAACGGCCAGCAGCACCGGCCGGAGATCCGGCACACCTACGACGCCGACGGCAACCCGCTCACCGAGGCCGTCCACGACCTGCTGGGCGGCGACCCGCCCCGGATCACCTCCTGGACCTACGACGGCCACGGCCGGACGCTCACGGAAACCAGCCCGCAGGGCGGCACCGAGACCTACGGCTGGGACGACCTCGGCAACCGGACGCGCCGCACCGACCCCCGCGGCAACGTCTTCGACTACGCCTACTCGCCCCGCGACCAGCTCATCGAGGTGAAGCTGCTCGGCTACACCGGCGGCACCGCCACCCCCGGCACCCCCCAGGACCTGGTGCTGGACTCCTACGCCTACGACCCCGCCGGCCGGCTCGCCTCGCACACCGACGCGATGGGCCGCACCATCGCCTACCAGTACTACGACGACGGCGAGCTCGCCGACCGGACGCTCACCGGCTTCCGCAACGCGAACGGGACGACCCGCGACATCGTCCTGGAAGCCAACACCTACAACGCTGCCGGCGACCTGACCCGCCAGATCACGGGCGGCGGCCAGGTGCGCACCGACCTGGAGGTCGACGCCGCCGGCCGCACCGTCGCCGCCGTGCTGGACCCCGGCGGCCTGGCCCGGCGCACCGAACTCGTCTACGACGGCCACGACAACGTCACCAGACGCACCCTGTCGGCGGCGGGCACCACTCGCACCGAGGTCGTCGACATGGTCTACGACGTCCACGACAACCTGACCCGGCAGACCGTCCGCAACGGTTCGCAGGACCTGGTCACCACGTTCACCTACGACCAGTTCGGCAACCCGCTGACGCGGACGTCCCCGCGCGGGAACGCGCCCGGCGCCGACCCCGCCGACCACACCACGAACTACGAGTACGACCCCGCCGGGAACCTGGTGAAGACCAAGCTGCCGCCGGTGCAGGTCACCCAGGGTGGCGCGCCGGCCGTGCAGCGCCCCGAGATGGTGCAGGGCTTCAACGCCTTCGACGACCGCACCCACGTCAAGGACGCCCGCGGCAACATCGTCAACTACACCTTCGACAAGGACGGCCGGGTCGTCTCCACCAGCCTGCCGTCCTACACGCCGCCCGGCGGGACGCAGCTGGTGTCCACCACGGACTACGGCTACGACGCCGCCGGGAACCTGCTCACCCAGTCCGACCCGCTCGGCCGGGTCACCACCCACACCTATGACCAGCTCGGCAACCTGGTGAAGACCGTCCAGCCGGCCGTCGGGGGGAACTCCCCGGTCTGGCGGCACGGGTACACGCCGCTCGGCGAGCGGCTGTGGACGGAGAACCCGCTCGGCGCCCGCACCGAGGCCACCTACGACGACCTCGGCCGCCCGATCACCGGCACCGAGATCGAGCGCGTCCCCGCGCCCGCCGCGCATACCACCACCGTCGGCTACGACGACGACGACAACCCGGTGACCGTGCAGTTGCCCGGCGGCGGGACGGAGACGACCGAGTACAACGCGGCCGGCGAACCCACCAAGGTCACCGACCCGCAGAACCGGCAGACGACCTTCGGCTACGACCTGGCCGGGCGGCAGAACCGAATGACCGAGCCGACCGGCCTGGTCTCCCGCACCCTGTTCGACGAGGCCGGGCGGCCCACCGACCAGATCGACGAGAAGCCCGCCGGCACCGAGCTGCGGCGGCGCACCGTCGGCTACGACCCCGACGACAACCCGATCACCCAGACCGACGCGCTGAACCGCGTCACCCAGCGGACGTTCGACGCCGGCGGGCGGCTGACCCAGCTCGTCGAGCCGGTGTCCGGGGTGGCGTCGATCACCACCGGGTTCGGGTACGACGCCGACGGCAACCGCACCCGGCTGACCGACGGGCGCGGGAACGTCACCGACTACACGTTCAACCCGTGGGGCCTGATCCAGTCGGTGGTCGAACCCTCGACCACCGCGCACCCGGCGCTTTCGGACCGCACCTACACGATGGTGTACGACGCGGCCGGCCGCCCCACCGAGATCCGCAAGCCCGGCGGCGTCACCGCCACCCGCACGTTCGACAATCTCGACCGGCTGACCGAGGAAACCGGCACCGGCACCGGCACCACTGCGCCCCGGACCTTCGGGTACGACCTCGCCGGGCGGATGACCTCGGCCTCCGCGCCGCTCGGGAACAACACCTTCACCTGGGACGACCGCGGCAACCTGCTGTCGACCGCCGGGCCGTCGGGCAACGCCACGTTCGCCTATGACGGCCGCAGCCGGATGACCCAGCGTGCGGACACGGCCGGGACCACCGTGTTCGGGTGGAACAACGCCGACGACCTGACCGCGGTCACCGACCCGCTGACCGGCCAGTCGATGACCTACGGGTACGGCTCCGGCGGGGAGTTGGAGAACGTCGGGTACGGCGCCGGCGCCGGGACACGGGAGTTCGAGTACGACGACCTTGGCCGGTTGAAGGCCGACCGGCTCAAGGCCCCCGGCGGGACGGCCACCGCGTCCACCACCTACGGGTACGACCTGGAGGACCGGCTCACCGAGAAGGTCACCGCCGGGGTCGCGGGCGCGGGCACCAGCACCTACACCTACGACCACGCGGGCCGGCTGACCTCGTGGACGTCCCCGGCCGGAGCGTTGACCAGCTACGAGTGGGACGCCGCCGGGAACCGCACCAAGGCCGGCACCCAGGTCGCCACCTACGACGAGCGCAACCGGGTGCTGACCGCCGGGCCCGCCACCTACTCGTGGACCCCGCGCGGGACGCTGGCGGCGCGCACCGAGGCCGGGGTGGTCCGCAACTTCTCCTTCGACGCCCTGGACCGGATGACCGGGGACGGCACCACCACGTTCGCCTACGACGCCCTGGGCCGGATGGTCACCCGGGGCACGGGGTCGATGGTCTACGCCGGGCTGGACAACAACCCGGTCTCCGACGGCTCCACCACGTTCGCCCGCGACCCGTTCGGCGAGCCGCTGTCCAAGCAGACCGGCGGCGGCACCGCCGCCAGCGTGCTGACCAACCTGCACACCGACGTGACGGGCACCTTCGACCCCGACACCGGGCAGGTGCAGTCCTCCACCGCCTACGACCCGTTCGGCCAACCGGTGGCCACCTCCGGGACAGGTGTGTCGCTGGGGTTCCAGGGCGAGTTCACCGACCCGGGCACCGGTTTGGTGAACATGCACGCCCGCTGGTACAGCCCCGAACTTGGCGCCTTCATCTCCCGCGATGACTACCTACTGGACCCCGACCCCTCGGTGGAGGCCAACCGCTACACCTACGGCAGCGCGGACCCGCTGGTCACCACCGACCCCACCGGGCACTGGGGGTTCAAGAAATGGACCCAGCGGGTACTCAACGCCGCCTCCTACATCCCCGGCCCGGTCGGGGTGGTGGCCAGCGTCGCCAACGCCGGGATCTACGCCGCCTCCGGCAACTGGGGAGCCGCCGCCTACGCCATGGCCGGAGCGATCCCCGGCGGAAAAATCCTCGCCAAGGGACTGAAAGCCGCCCGCAGCGTCGCCAAGTCCGCCAAACGCTACAAGCCCAAACCGAAGGCCAAACCCAGCTACCGGCCCAGATACTCCCCACGCCCGAAGATCCGCTACAAGCCCAAGTACAAGCCGGTCAAATCGGTGGTGCGACGGGCCAGCCACTCCACCGGCTCCAGATCGGTCACGCGCAGCACCGGACGCGGTGGCAAGGCCGTCAGTCGCGGCGGGAGCAAGAGCGCCAGCGGCGGCGGCAGGGTGACGCCCAGGGCCAAACCGAAGCCGACGCTGGCGCAGATCATCCGCAACCGGGCCATGACCCCGGCCGCCCGCCCACCACTACAAAAAGCAGCACAAAACGCACGCAACGTCCTCAACAAAATCCAAGACACCTTCACCCGCGCACAAGAAGTCCTCGGACGAGCCCAAGACGCCGCCGACATGGCGGCTGACTTCGGTCTGGCGCTGCCGACGGTGCCGTCGGTGGGCGAGGGACTGGCCGGGGTGGTGGGGTTCACGCCGCTGCAAGGCGCCACCTCCTGCCCGATTCCACCACCGGACCCAGGTCAGGGGCGCGGGCGCCGCCACAGCTTCGTACCAGGCACCCAGGTGCTGATGGCCGATGGGACCACCAAACCCATCGAGCAGATCAAGGTCGGCGACAAAATCCTGGCCGGCGACCCCAACACCGACAAAAATCGTGCTCAGACGGTCACCCACCTCTCCACCAGCAAGGGCACCAAACACCTGGTCCAGATCACCATCGACACCGACGGGAAACACGGCACCAAAACCGGCAAGCTGACGGCCACCGATAACCACCCCTTCTGGCTCCCCCACGAATCACGCTGGGCCGAAGCCGCCGACCTCAAAACCGGCATGTGGCTACGCACCTCCACCGGCACCTGGACCCAGATCACCGCCCTGGACCACCGCACCGCCAAGAACCAGCGCGTCCACAACCTCACCACCACCGGAGACCACACCTACCACGTGGTAGCGGGTGGCGATCCCATCCTCATCCATAATGACGAGCCTCGGCCCGAGCTTTGCTTCCCGGAGCACGACACTGGAAAGGCAGCAGCACATGCTGATGGGGTGTTCACCCTAAGTGGCTATTCTAGTGACGTTCCGGCTGGATTCTTGAGGCCAGCACTCCGGCAAGTTTTGCGATTGCAGAACCTTATTGGCAAGGACCGGGTTCCATTTTTCATGGATAACAATGCCGGGGATGGTGCTTATTATCTCTCGCACGCAGAGAAGCAGGCGATTGTCTTGCGCCCTAGAAGTGAGGTAACGGTAACTAAACCGATGTGTGATGACTGCTTCCAGTTCTTTATTGACCTGGCTCGGGCCACAGGTAGGAGGCATACGGTCAGAGACCCTAGTGGCCCCTACCATTTTGACCCGTAGCAACTGGACTTACTGATAGGCTGGGGATAGATCAACCTCTGTGGGGTTGTGGTGAGTTGGTTGCTAGACGAGAGGCTTAGATAAGTTGAGTGGCGACATAGTTGCTCGATGCGAGGAAATTCTTGATGCCATCAAGGGCAACATTCCCGGAGCGCGAAAGGAGATGTCACAAGTTTTCCCAACTCTTCAGAAAGCGGCGGACGCTGGACGTGCCGATGCTCAGGCTTTGGTGGGTGGTTTGGCCCTTGAGTACATAAATAATGCGGAAGCTGCATTGCGCTATTTTAAAATGGCTGCTGAGGCGGGTCATCCTGCTGGACAGCGTGGTCTTGGTCACATGCTGGCCAATGGTATCGGTGTGGAACAGGATACTTCCGAGGCCGCAAGCCTATTTAAAGCTGCCGCTGAAGCCGGTGATTTGATTGCCTCATTCAATTTGGGGAAGATGCTCTTGATGGGAATAGGGGTTCCTGTCGACGAGAATAAGGCCGTTGAATTCTTGGAGAAGGCCGCTTTGGCGGGAGTTGCCCCAGCTGCGGCTTTGTTGGCGGACTGGTACGCAGACAAGGAAGAATATGCGCGGGCAAGAAATCTTTATTCCGCTGCGGCTAATGGAGGAATGCCTGGCGTAATGTTCACGCTTGGAAAATGGTGCGCTGAGGGTGTGGGTGGAAAAATTGACAAGATTGAAGCTGTGCGATGGTTCCTCAAGATGCTCGATTTTGAGGATGGTGATGGCATTCATGAGGCTATTCAAATGGCTCGCACAATGACAGATGCTGAAATTATTGAGGCTGCGGCACTTGCGGGCCGTGATGCAGATGCGACTGCACTAATTGGCGCGGCAAGGAATAGTATCTGAAGAGTGTTAGCCCGATGATCGCTTGAAGTGCCTCTTCGAATTTGTGGATTGGGATGTGGCAGTGGCCGCCTTCCTCGCTCATCATCCGCCATCCCTTGAAATGTGCGACGGCCTGCTCGTTGAGTGATCGGACCTTGGCAATGCCGTGTTGAATTCCTTGTCGCAGTCGCAGAGTTCGCGCTTGGGGCCGCTTGATCGGGACGGTGTCGATGCCCTCGACGCCGAGGTATCCCAGGTCTGCGACGGTGGGGATCCCTGAGGGCAGTATGCCTGAGGAATGTTCCCGAGAAGGAGGAATCCATAGATGAGAAACCCCTGGCATGAATGGAGAATATAGATGTAGTGATAATTTTGGAGGGTTTAAATGGCGCTTAGTGCCGAAGAGGCAATTGGGCAACTTAATAATCGTTCGTCAAGTCGTCGCCGAGCTGCAGCAAAAAGGCTTCGAAGCCTCGGAGATCCATCTGCAGGCAGAGTATTGCTTGAGGTACTTCATCGCGAGGTTGAGGACCCTCGAACTTGGGAGACTCAATATCATATGGTTATGGCAATATCGGCATGTAGCTATAGGCAGGCAATTCCCGATCTCAAAGAATTCGCACTTCATCGAGTCGGCAATGCGGCGGTCCAGTGTGCAGTTGGTGACGCTATAGTACGTTTGGGTGGAGATGGAGGGCGCGATAGTAGCATTCTGCACTGGTGTATGGATACGAGCAATTGGACACTTATTGATGGCGCTTTTCGGGCTATGGCAATGCTGCGAATGGTGCCTGATGAACCTACAATTAATCGCATTCTAGATTGTCTTGATGGGAGGCTTTCGGAGGATAGCCTTCGTTTCTGGCCCGCAGTGGCTGCTGCCGGTTGGCATGGCCAGCGTATTCGCGATTTTCTCACCGAGTGCACAGGTTATCGCGAGGACGTTGCGGCAGCGGCATCGATCTCGCTAACTGGGAAATATGAAAACTATCGAATTCTATAGGGTGGTTTATCTACCCTCCTCTAAGTCAATGCCACTAAGTTAAGTGTTTGAGTGGTACGGTTCTTGGATGGCTCGAATTGGACAGGTAAAGGTTGCTGACAGCGATTCTTCGTCTGTGCGGTTGACGGATCGTATTTCATTGGGTGTGTTGGC
>NZ_QLYX01000030.1 GCF_003289645.1 Actinomadura craniellae
AGGTGGGGGTGGGTGTGGTGGGTGAGTGTGTGGGTGAGGGTGGTGGTGGCTTGGTGGGTGGTGAGGGGGGTGATGCCGAGGTTGGCCAGGCGTGTGTGGTCGGTGGTGGTGAGGTTTTGGGTGAGGTTGGTGGTGTGTTGCCACAGGCCCCAGGCGAGGGAGTGTGCGGGTTGGCCGTGGTGGTGGCGGTGGTGGGCGAGGGTGTCTTGGAAGGTGTTGGCGGCGGCGTAGTTGGCTTGTCCGGGGGTGCCGAGGGTGGCGGTCAGGGAGGAGTAGAGGACGAACGCGGCCAGATCGTGGTGGCGGGTGTGGTGGTGCAGGTTCCAGGCCCCATCGACCTTGGGCGCGAGCACGGTGTGGAGTTGGTGGGGGGTGAGGGTGTGCAGGGCGGCGTCATCCAGGACCCCGGCGGTGTGGATGACGGCGGTCAGCGGATGAGCCGCAGGGATCGTAGCGATCAGATCGGCCACGGCGTCGGGGTCGGTGATGTCGCAGGCGGTGATGGTGACCTGTGCTCCCAGGGCGGTGAGCTCGTTGCGTAGGGCATCGGCATCTGGGGCTGCGGGCCCTTGGCGGCTGGCTAGGAGCAGGTGGCGGGCCTGGTGGTGGGTGATCAGGTGGTGGGCGGTGAGGGCGGCGAGGGTGCCGGTGCCGCCGGTGATCAGCACGGTTCCGTCCCGGTTCCAGGGAACCGGGAGGGTGAGGACGTGTTTGCCGATGTGGCGGCCTTGTTGCAGGTCGCGGAACACCTGCCGGGCGTGCGCGACCGGCCGCACGGTGATCGGCGGTAGCGCCAACTGGCCGGCGGCGAAGAGTGCGGTGAGGTGGGTGAGCATGCGCTGGATCTGCTCGGGGGGCAGGGCGTTGAGGTCGAACGCCTCGTAGTGCACCCCGGGATGGTCGGCGGCGATCTGGTCGGGGTCGCGGGGGTCGGTTTTGCCCATCTCGATGAACCGCCCTCCGCGGGGCAGCAGGCGTAGGGAGGCGTCGGTGAACTCCCCGGCGAGCGCGTTGAGCACCACATCCATCCCCACACCATTGGTGGTGGTGAGGTAGTGGTGTTCGAAGTCCAGGGTGCGGGAGCTGGCCAGGTGGTCGGCATCGAACCCGGCTTCCTGCAAGACCGCCCATTTGGTGGGGTGGGCGGTGCCGAACACCTCAGCACCCAGATGGCGGCCCAACGTGGCGGCGGCCCACCCGACACCACCGGCGGCGGCGTGCACCAGCAGCCGGGTACCGGGCCCGACCCGACCCAAGGTGACCAGCGCGTGGTAGGCGGTCAGATAGGTGATTGGAACCGCGGCCGCCTGCGCGAACGACCAACCCTCGGGAATGCGGGTGAGGGTGCGATGGTCGGTCACCGCGACCGGGCCGAACGCCCCCGGCATCAACCCCATCACCCGATCCCCGACCACCAACCCCTCCACACCCGGGCCGACCTCCAACACCACCCCGGCACCCTCACTGCCGATCGTGGCCGCACCGGGGTAGACGCCGAGGGTGATCAGCACGTCACGGAAGTTCACCCCGGCCGCACGCACCCCCACCCGCACCAGACCGGCACCCAGCCCCCTACCCGAACCCCCGTCCAGGTCCGCACCCGGGTCCGCACCACCTTCAGGATCACCCTCCAGGCCCCCACTATCAGGACCAAACTCCAAGCCCTCAGAGGGCACCGCGACCAGGCCATCGATCGACCCCGGCACCGGCACACCCAGACACCACCCCTGCCCGGCGGGCAACGCCAACGAGTCATCGTCAGCCAGCCGGGCCAGCCGCGGCGTGTACAGCTGGCCTGCGCGCAACGCCAGCTGGGAATGCCCACCGGCCACCGCCGCCACCAACCTCGTGACCACGTCATCGAAGCTGTCCCCCGATTCGGCGTAGTCGCCGGAAACAGGGGCCAGGCCACCGGCCGAGCAGTCCAGGAGGACGATGCGGTCGGGGTTTTCGCCCTGCGCACTGCGGATCAGGCCCCATACGGTGGCGGCGGCCAGATCGGCGACGCCCTCGCCCGGACGGGCGGCGACCGCCGAACGGGTCACCACCACCAGCCGACCCGCGGCGTGACGCTCGTCGGCCAGCCAATCCTGCACCAACGCCAGCGTGGCTTCCGCAACCGCATGTGTCTGGTCCACCACATTGCGAGCCGGGGCGTGGGCGATAGGGGCCACGATCACGCCGGGGGCCGGGGTGAGGGCGTTGTCGATCGCCTCGTTCAGGGCGTTCAGGTCGGGGTGGCTGAGGACGGGGATGTGTGCGGCGTTCAGGCCAGCCGCCAGGCCGAGTTCGTCGCTGCCGACGACCGCCCATCCAGCGGTGGCGAGGGCGGTGTCCGGGGTGGGCTGGACAGGGGTCCATTCCAGGTGGAACAGGTGGTCGGCGCCGGTGTGCGGGCGGGTGGCCCATTGCCGGGCGGAGGCTGGCCGCATGGTCAGCGATCGCACCGAGGCCACCGGTGCGCCGGCCAGGTCGGTGATGTCCACCGCCACGGCCTGGACGCCCCCGGCTGGGCCGTCCCCGTTCTGGTCGGGCTGGTTTTCGGGGGTGAGGCGGACCCGTACGGCTGTCGCGCCGGTGGCGTGCAGGTGTACGCCCGCCCACGCGAACGGAAGCCACACCGCATCCTCGACGGGGTTATGGAGCGCGAGGAGGTGCAAGGTGGCGTCGAGAAGCGCGGGGTGGATGCCGAACTCGTCGCTGTCGGTCTGCTGGTCGGGCAGGTGGACCTCGGCGTACAGGTGGTCGTCGTCCTGCCAGGCGGCGTGCAGGCCCTGGAAGGCCGGGCCGTAGTGGTAGCCGCGTTCGGCCAGCTCCGGGTAGGCGTGGGTCACCTCGACGGGGACAGCGCCGGGCGGTGGCCATACCGAGAGGTCGGTCTCCGGTGCGGCTGGTTCGGGGGAGGGGCTGAGGGTGCCGGTGGCGTGCACCGTCCAGCCTGGGTCGCCCGGGTCGGCGTCGGCGGGGCAGGACCGGATGGTCACCGAGCGGGTCTCCGGCTGGTCGCCGTCCGGGAGTGGGCTGATGGTGACCTGGAGCCGGTGGGAGCCGTGTTCGGGCAGCAGCAGCGGTTGCTGGAGGACGAGTTCGTGGAGGTGCCCGCAGCCGGCCCGGTCGCCGGCGTGGATGGCCAACTCCACCAGGGCCGCGCCTGGTACCACCACGTTCGCGGCGATGGTGTGGTCGGCCAGCCAGGGGTGGGTCGTCAGTGACAGGCGGCCGGTGAACAGGTGTCCGCCATCGGCGAGTTCGGTGGCCGCGCCCAGCAACGGATGATTGGCCGCGCCCATGCCCAGACTGTCGGCATCCCCGGCCGCCGCCGACCCTTGCAACCAGTACCGCTCTCGCTGGAACGGGTAGGTGGGCAGCGCTACGGGGCGCGCCGGGGCCGGGAACAGGGCGGCCCAGTCGATGGGGACGCCGCGGGTGTGGGCGGTGGCCAGCGCGGTCAGCAGGGCGGGTGCCTCGGGACGGTCGCGGCGCAGCGTGGGGATGGCCCGGGAGGACCCGGAGAATGAGGGGTCGGACGGCCGGGTGAGGCATTCCTCGATCATGGGGGTGAGGGCGGCGTCGGGTCCGAGTTCGAGGTAGGTGGTGACGCCGTGGTGGTGCAGGGTGGTGATGCCGTCGTGGAAACGGACGGCCTGGCGGATATGCCGGGCCCAGTAGTCCGGGTCGCCCAACTGGTCGGCGCTCGCCAGGGCGCCGGTGAGATTGGAGACCAGGGGAATGGTGGAGGCCCGATAGGTGAGGCCGGCGGCGAGCTCACGGAATTCGTCGAGGATCCGCTCGGTGTGAGAAGAGTGGAAGGCGTGGCTGACGTTGAGGGCCCGGGTGCGGTGCCCCTGGTCCCGTAGCCGATCGGCGACCTGATGGACGGCGTCATGGTCGCCGGAGATCACGGTGGCGGCCGGGCCGTTGATCGCGGCGATCGCCACCTGGCCGTACGGGTCCTCCCGGCTGCCGGTGCCGGCAGGGGAGGCGATGGCCGCCTGCACCTTTTCCTCGGAAGCGCCGATGGCGACCATGGCGCCGGTGGGAGGCAGGGTTTGCATGAGGCGGGCGCGGGTGGCGACGAGGGCGCAGGCGTCGGGGAGGGTGAGGACTCCGGTGGCGTGGGCGGCGGAGATTTCGCCGAGGGAGTGGCCGATCAGGTAGTCGGGGCGGAGGCCCCATTCGGTCAGTAGCCGAAACAGCGCGGTCTGGAAGGCGAACAGCGCCGGCTGGGTGTAGGCGGTCTGGTTCAGCAACTCGGCCTGCGGGGTGCCGGCGGCAGCGAAGGTGATGTCGCGGAGCGGGTGGTCCAGGTGGGGGGTGAAGTGGTCGCAGGCTTCCTCGAAGGCGGCGGCGAAAGCGGGGAAGGTTCGATAGAGCTGGTAACCCATACCGGGGTGCTGGCTGCCTTGGCCGGTGAACACGAACGCGGTCCTGCCGTTGCCGGTGGGCAGGGTGCCGGTGACCACGTTGCCAGTGGTCGCTGCTGTTCCGGTTCCGTCGGCGGCGTCGGCCAGGCAGGCCAGACCGGTGGTGAAGTCCTCGACGTCACGGCCGACCAGCACCGCCCGCTCCGCGAAAGTGGTGGCGCGGGCGTTGGCCAGCGAGAAGCCGATGTCGTACGGGGCGAGCCCGGGATTGGCGGCGACGAACTCGCGAAGCCGCCGCGCCTGGTCGGCCAGCGCGTATTTGGTCTTGGCGGAGATCAGCCAGGGCACTGCGTTCGGGCTGTGCTCTCCTGCAACTGCCCGCTCTCGGGGACTCTGCGGGTCGGCCTGGCCATCGGGCTGTTCGACGGCGGGGATACCAGGGCCTTCGAGGATGAGGTGGGCGTTGGTGCCGCTGATGCCGAAGGAGGAGATGGCGGTGCGGCGGGTGGGTTCGTCATGCGGCCATGGGGTGGGCCGGGTGAGGAGTTCGATGTTGCCGCTGTCCCAGTCGGCGTGCGGAGTCGGCTCGTCGATGTGGAGGCTGGCGGGCAACTGGCCGTGATGCATGGCGGTGGTCATTTTGATGACGCTGGCGATGCCCGCGGCCGCCTGGGTGTGGCCGATGTTGGATTTGATCGACCCCAGGTAGAGCGGCCGGTCGGTGGGCCGGTGTTGCCCGTAGGTGGCCAGCAGGGCGTGGGCTTCGATGGGGTCGCCCAGGCGTGTGCCGGTGCCGTGTGCTTCGACGGCGTCGACCTGCTCGGGGGTGAGGTGGGCGTTGGTGAGTGCTTGGCGGATGACGCGTTCTTGGGCGGGGCCGTTGGGGGCGGTGAGTCCGTTGCTGGCGCCGTCTTGGTTGACGGCGGATCCGGCGATGATGGCGAGGATGGGGTGGTTGTGGCGTTGGGCGTCTGAGAGGCGTTCTAGGACGATGATGCCGGCGCCTTCGCTCCATCCGGTGCCGTCGGCGGCGGCGGCGAAGGGTTTGCAGCGTCCGTCGGGGGCCAGGCCGCGTTGGCGGCTGAACTCGATGAACACGTTCGGGGTGGACATCACCGTCACACCCCCTGCCAACGCCAACTCACACTCACCATTACGGAGGGCTTGGGCGGCCAGGTGGATGGCGACCAGCGAGGAGGAACAGGCGGTGTCGATGGTGACAGCCGGCCCTTCCAACCCCAGGGTGTAGGCGATCCGACCGGAGGCGACACTGGCGGAGGCACCGGTGAGCAGCTGTCCCTCGTACCCGGCCGGAACCGACCGCAACCGAGACGCGTAATCGCTGTGGATCACGCCGGCGAAGACTCCCGTCGGGGTGCCGCGGAGGGTGGCCGGATTGATGCCCGCGCGCTCGATCGCTTCCCAGCTGGTCTCCAGCAGTAGTCGCTGTTGCGGGTCGATCGCGGCTGCTTCCCGGGGCGAGATACCGAAGAACTCGGCGTCGAAGTGGTCCGCGTCGTAGAGGAACCCGCCCGCCCGGGTGTAGCACTTACCGGCCTGATCCGGGTCCGGGTCGTACAGCTCCTCCACCGGCCACCCCCGGTTGGCCGGGAACTCACCCATCGCGTCCCGACCGGAATGGACCAGCTCCCACAACTCCTCCGGCGAAGTCACCCCACCAGGGAAACGACACGCCATCCCCACCACCGCCACCGGCTCATCAGTCCCGGGGGCGCCTTCGCTCAACGTCGAGACCCGTGGCTGCGCGACTTTCGGCGCGAGTTGGGTGTGGATGTGGTGGGCCAGTGCTTGGGGGTTGGGGTGGTCGAAGATCGCGGTGGGGGTGAGTTTGAGGCCGGTGGCGGCATTGAGGCGGTTGCGGAGTTCGACGGCGGTGAGGGAGTCGAATCCGAGTTCTTTGAAGGCGCGGTCGGTGTCGATGGTGTGGTCGTTGGGGTGGCCGAGGACGGCGGCGGTGTGGGTTTGGACGAGTTGGAGGAGTGTGTGGTGCTGTTCGGTTGGGGTGAGGCGGGTGAGTTGGTCGGTGAGTTGGTGGGTGTGGGTGGGTGTTGTGTTGGTGGCGGTGCGGCGTTGGCCGTGGCGTTGGGGGGTTTGTTGGGTGTGGTTGGTGATGGCGAGGTGGGGGTGGGTGTGGTGGGTGAGTGTGTGGGTGAGGGTGGTGGTGGCTTGGTGGGTGGTGAGTGGGGTGATGCCGAGGTTGGTCAGGCGTGTGTGGTCGGTGGTGGTGAGGTTTTGGGTGAGGTTGGTGGTGTGTTGCCAGAGGCCCCAGGCGAGGGAGTGTGCGGGTTGGCCGTGGTGGTGGCGGTGGTGGGCGAGGGTGTCTTGGAAGGTGTTGGCGGCGGCGTAGTTGGCTTGTCCGGGGGTGCCGAGGGTGGCGGTGAGGGAGGAGTAGAGGACGAATGCGGC
>NZ_QLYX01000031.1 GCF_003289645.1 Actinomadura craniellae
GTGGGTGTGTCGTGTGGCCTTGATGGAGAGTTTGATCCTGGCTCAGGACGAACGCTGGCGGCGTGCTTAACACATGCAAGTCGAGCGGAAAGGCCCTTCGGGGTACTCGAGCGGCGAACGGGTGAGTAACACGTGAGCAACCTGCCCTTGGCTCTGGGATAAGCCTGAGAAATCGGGTCTAATACCGGATATGACCACTTCTCGCATGGGATGGTGGTGGAAAGTTTTTCGGCTGGGGATGGGCTCGCGGTCTATCAGCTTGTTGGTGGGGTGATGGCCTACCAAGGCGACGACGGGTAGCCGGCCTGAGAGGGCGACCGGCCACACTGGGACTGAGACACGGCCCAGACTCCTACGGGAGGCAGCAGTGGGGAATATTGCGCAATGGGCGGAAGCCTGACGCAGCGACGCCGCGTGGGGGATGAAGGCCTTCGGGTTGTAAACCTCTTTCAGCACCGACGAATTTGACGGTAGGTGCAGAAGAAGCGCCGGCTAACTACGTGCCAGCAGCCGCGGTAATACGTAGGGCGCAAGCGTTGTCCGGAATTATTGGGCGTAAAGAGCTCGTAGGCGGTCTGTCGCGTCCGTCGTGAAAGCCCACAGCTTAACTGTGGGTCTGCGGTGGATACGGGCAGACTAGAGGCAGGTAGGGGAGAACGGAATTCCCGGTGTAGCGGTGAAATGCGCAGATATCGGGAGGAACACCGGTGGCGAAGGCGGTTCTCTGGGCCTGTACTGACGCTGAGGAGCGAAAGCGTGGGGAGCGAACAGGATTAGATACCCTGGTAGTCCACGCCGTAAACGTTGGGCGCTAGGTGTGGGGTTCTTCCACGGATTCCGCGCCGTAGCTAACGCATTAAGCGCCCCGCCTGGGGAGTACGGCCGCAAGGCTAAAACTCAAAGGAATTGACGGGGGCCCGCACAAGCGGCGGAGCATGTTGCTTAATTCGACGCAACGCGAAGAACCTTACCAAGGCTTGACATCACCCGAAAACCTGCAGAGATGTGGGGTCCTTTTAGGGCGGGTGACAGGTGGTGCATGGCTGTCGTCAGCTCGTGTCGTGAGATGTTGGGTTAAGTCCCGCAACGAGCGCAACCCTCGTTCCATGTTGCCAGCACGTAATGGTGGGGACTCATGGGAGACTGCCGGGGTCAACTCGGAGGAAGGTGGGGATGACGTCAAGTCATCATGCCCCTTATGTCTTGGGCTGCAAACATGCTACAATGGCCGGTACAGAGGGCTGCGATACCGTAAGGTGGAGCGAATCCCTAAAAGCCGGTCTCAGTTCGGATTGGGGTCTGCAACTCGACCCCATGAAGTCGGAGTCGCTAGTAATCGCAGATCAGCAACGCTGCGGTGAATACGTTCCCGGGCCTTGTACACACCGCCCGTCACGTCACGAAAGTCAGCAACACCCGAAGCCCGTGGCCCAACCCTTGTGGGGGGAGCGGTCGAAGGTGGGGCCGGCGATTGGGACGAAGTCGTAACAAGGTAGCCGTACCGGAAGGTGCGGCTGGATCACCTCCTTTCTAAGGAGCACCGGCCACCACCCGCACGGGTTGGTGGTCCAGCCGCTATCCAGACCGAACGTGTCTGGGGCGGCAGCTCGTAGATGTGGAGCACTGGCTACTCAGTTCACCAGGTCGTATCCGACCCCGTCAGTACCGCCCACCAGCTCCTGGAGCCGGTGGGAGTGGGAACCACGAGGTCGGGGGCCAGGTGGGTTGGACACGCTGTTGGGTCCTGAAGGAACAGCCACCTCGGCTGCCTTCGGAGACCTTCGCCTCTGGTTGGTGATGGCCCTGCTGGGCCCGCTCACCCCGGGTGGGGTTGTCTGAGGGGGTGAGGGGTTGCCTTCGATTACGGGGCCGATCATGTCTGTGGGTTTCTGCAGGTGGTGGTTGGTGGTCCTGTTTGTTGTTTGAGAACTGCACAGTGGACGCGAGCATCTTAATAAATCGCTGATCGACTCTCGCTCTTGTTGTTGGCCTCTTTTGGGGTTGGCCGGGGTGGGGGTTGGGTCGTTTTGTGTGTTCTTGTGTGTTCAAGTTTTTGAGGGCGCACGGTGGATGCCTTGGCATCAGGAGCCGATGAAGGACGTGGGAGCCTGCGATATGCCTCGGGGAGTCGGCAACCAGACTTTGATCCGGGGATGTCCGAATGGGGAAACCTGGCACTCGTTATGGGGTGTCGCCGCCGTCTGAATGTATAGGGCGGTTGGTGGGAACGCGGGGAAGTGAAACATCTCAGTACCCGCAGGAAGAGAAAACAATAGTGATTCCCTGAGTAGTGGTGAGCGAAAGGGGATGAGGCTAAACCTTGTGCGTGTGATACCCGGCAGGGGTTGCGTATGGGGGGTTGTGGGATGTGCCTGTGTCTGGTCTGCCGGCTGGGCGGGGAGTGAGAAAAGGTGTGTGTAGCTGAATGGTTTGGGATGGCCGACCGTAGACGGTGAGAGTCCGGTAGGTGAAACGCATACCTCTCCCTTGGGTGTTTTCCCGAGTAGCACGGGGCTCGTGGAATCTCGTGTGAATCTGCCAGGACCACCTGGTAAGCCTAAATACTTCCTGATGACCGATAGCGGACCAGTACCGTGAGGGAAAGGTGAAAAGTGCCCCGGTGAGGGGTCGTGAAAGAGTACCTGAAACCGTGTGCCTACAAGCCGTCAGAGCCTGCACCCAGGATGCGTCCTGGGGGGTGCGGTGATGGCGTGCCTTTTGAAGAATGAGCCTGCGAGTTATGGTGTGTGGCGAGGTTAACCCGTGGGGGGTAGCCGTAGCGAAAGCGAGTCTGAAGAGGGCGTTTGAGTCGCATGCTGTAGACCCGAAGCGGAGTGATCTAGCCATGGGCAGGGTGAAGCGCCGGTAAGACGGTGTGGAGGCCCGAACCCACCAGGGTTGAAAACCTGGGGGATGACCTGTGGTTAGGGGTGAAAGGCCAATCAAACTCCGTGATAGCTGGTTCTCCCCGAAATGCATTTAGGTGCAGCGTCACGTGTTTCTTGCCGGAGGTAGAGCTACTGGATGGCCTAGGGGCCTTACCGGGTTACCGAAGTCAGCCAAACTCCGAATGCCGGTAAGTGAGAGCGTGGCAGTGAGACTGCGGGCGATAAGGTTCGTAGTCGAGAGGGAAACAGCCCAGATCATCGGTTAAGGCCCCTAAGCGTGTGCTAAGTGGGAAAGGATGTGGAGTTGCGATGACAACCAGGAGGTTGGCTTAGAAGCAGCCACCCTTGAAAGAGTGCGTAATAGCTCACTGGTCAAGTGATTCCGCGCCGATAATGTAGCGGGGCTCAAGCACACCGCCGAAACCGTGGCACTCCAACCTTGTTGGGGTGGGTAGGGGAGCGTCCTGTTCGCCGGTGAAGCATCAGGGTGACCTGGTGTGGAGGGTTCAGGAGTGAGAATGCAGGCATGAGTAGCGCATGAGCAGTGAGAAACTGCTCCGCCGGATGACCAAGGGTTCCTGGGGCAGGCTAATCCGCCCAGGGTAAGTCGGGACCTAAGGCGAGGCCGAGAGGCGTAGTCGATGGACAACGGGTTGATATTCCCGTACCCGCTGGCACGCGCCCATGCTGAACCCGCTGATGCTAACCACCCAAACCTTCTTTCGGGCCTTCGGGCCTGGTTGTAGGGGGAGGCTGGGACCCGAGGTGGTAGTAGGCAAGCGATGGGGTGACGCAGGAGGGTAGCTCAGCCCAGGCGATGGTTGTCCTGGGGTAAGCATGTAGCCCGCACCGCAGGTAAATCCGTGGTGCGCACAGGGTGAGATGTGATGCCGAGCCGTTTTAGGTGAAGTGAGTGATCCCATGCTGCCAAGAAAAGCCTCTAGCGAGTGTGTCGGTGGCCCGTACCCCAAACCGACTCAGGTGGTCAGGTAGAGAATACCAAGGCGATCGGGTGAACTGTGGTTAAGGAACTCGGCAAATTACCCCCGTAACTTTGGGAGAAGGGGGACCCCTGCTGGTGACCGAACTTGCTTTGTGAGCTGGTGGGGGTCGCAGTGACCAGGGGGAAGCGACTGTTTACTAAAAACACAGGTCCGTGCGAAGTCGTAAGACGCTGTATACGGACTGACGCCTGCCCGGTGCCGGAACGTTAAGAGGACCGGTTAGAGGAGTTTACTTCTCGAAGCTGAGAATCTAAGCGCCGGTAAACGGCGGTGGTAACTATAACCATCCTAAGGTAGCGAAATTCCTTGTCGGGTAAGTTCCGACCTGCACGAATGGCGTAACGACTTCCCCGCTGTCTCAACCACAGGCCCGGCGAAATTGCAGTACGAGTAAAGATGCTCGTTACGCGCAGCAGGACGGAAAGACCCCGGGACCTTCACTATAGCTTGGCATTGGCGTTTGGAACGGTTTGTGTAGGATAGGTGGGAGACTGTGAAGCGGGTACGCCAGTATCCGTGGAGTCGTTGGTGAAATACCACTCTGGTCGTTTTGAGCGTCTAACCCGCGCCCGTGATCCGGGTGGGGGACAGTGCCTGGTGGGTAGTTTAACTGGGGCGGTTGCCTCCTAAAAGGTAACGGAGGCGCCCAAAGGTTCCCTCAGCCTGGTTGGTCATCAGGTGGCGAGTGCAAGGGCACAAGGGAGCTTGACTGTGAGACGGACGTGTCGAGCAGGTGCGAAAGCAGGGCCTAGTGATCCGGCATCTACGTGTGGAAGTGGTGTCGCTCAACGGCTAAAAGGTACCCCGGGGATAACAGGCTGATCTTCCCCAAGAGTCCATATCGACGGGATGGTTTGGCACCTCGATGTCGGCTCGTCGCATCCTGGGGCTGGAGTAGGTCCCAAGGGTTGGGCTGTTCGCCCATTAAAGCGGCACGCGAGCTGGGTTTAGAACGTCGTGAGACAGTTCGGTCCCTATCCGCTGCGCGCGTAGGAGACTTGCAAGGATCTGTCCCTAGTACGAGAGGACCGGGACGGACGAACCTCTGGTGTGCCAGTTGTCCCGCCCGGGGCACGGCTGGTTGGCTACGTTCGGACGGGATAACCGCTGAAAGCATCTAAGCGGGAAGCCTTCCTTAAGATGAGGTCTCCCCCC
>NZ_QLYX01000032.1 GCF_003289645.1 Actinomadura craniellae
GTGCGGGTTGGCCGTGGTGGTGGCGGTGGTGGGCGAGGGTGTCTTGGAAGGTGTTGGCGGCGGCGTAGTTGGCTTGTCCGGGGGTGCCGAGGGTGGCGGTGAGGGAGGAGTAGAGGACGAATGCGGCGAGGTCGTGGTGGTGGGTGTGGTGGTGCAGGTTCCAGGTGCCGTCGACTTTGGGTGCGAGCACGGTGTGGAGTTGGTGGGGGGTGAGGGTGTGGAGGGCGGCGTCATCCAGGACCCCGGCGGTGTGGATGACGGCGGTGAGCGGGTGTTGGTCGGGGATGGCTGCGATGAGGTTGGCGACTTGGTCGGGGTCGGTGATGTCGCAGGCGGTGATGGTGACGTGTGCCCCTAGGGCGGTGAGTTCCTCGCGTAGGGCGTCGGCGTTTGGGGCGGTGGGTCCTTGGCGGCTGGCTAGGAGGAAGTGGCGGGTGTGGTGGTGGGTGGTGAGGTGGTGGGCGGTGAGTGCGGCCAGGGTGCCGGTGCCGCCGGTGATCAGGACGGTCCCGTCGGGGTTCCAGGGGGTGGGGAGGGTGAGGACGTGTTTGCCGATGTGGCGGCCTTGTTGCAGGTTGCGGAACACCTGCCGGGCGTGCGCGATGGGGCGGGGGGTGATCGGCGGCAACGCCAACTCCCCGGCGGCGAACAGGGCGGTGAGTGCGGTGAGCATGTGCTGGATCTGCTCGACCGGGAGGGCGTTGAGGTCGAATGCCTCGTAGTGCACGCCGGGGTGGGTGGCGGCGATCTGGTCGGGGTCACGGGGGTCGGTTTTGCCCATCTCGATGAACCGGCCCCCGCGCGGGAGCAGGCGTAGGGAGGCGTCGGTGAACTCCCCGGCCAACGCGTTCAGCACCACATCCATCCCCACACCGCTGCCGGCACCACCACCGCTGACATCGCCGCTACCGGCGCCATTGCCGGAGCCGACACCGCTGCCGCTGCTGCTGGCACCGCCGCTGTCGGCGTGATCACCGCTGTTACTTTCGTGATCACCGCTGCCGCCGGCACCACTGCCGCTGCCAGCACCATTGCTGGTGCTGGCACCGCTGGCGCCACTGGCATGGCCGGTGGTGGTGTCGCCTCTGGTGCCGTGATCACCACTGCTGGTGCTGGCGTCGTTGGTGCTTTCTGTGCCGGTGCCGCTGGCATTGCCGCTGCCGTTACGGGTGCCGTTGGTGGTGGCTGTGAGGAATTGGTGTTCGAAGTCGAGGGTGCGGGAGTTGGCTAGGTGGTCGGCATCGAACCCGGCTTCCTGCAAGACCGCCCATTTGGTGGGGTGGGCGGTGCCGAACACCTCAGCACCCAGATGGCGGCCCAACGTGGCGGCGGCCCACCCGACACCACCGGCGGCGGCGTGCACCAGCAGCCGGGTACCGGGCCCGACCCGACCCAAGGTCACCAGGGCGTGGTAGGCGGTGAGGTAGGTGATGGGGACTGCGGCGGCTTGGGTGAAGGACCAGCCGTCGGGGATGGGGGTGAGGGTGCGGTGGTCGGTGATGGTGACCGGGCCGAACGCCCCGGGCATCAACCCCATCACCCGATCCCCGACCGCCAACCCTGAAACGCCGGGCCCGACCTCCAACACCACCCCGGCGCCCTCACTACCGATCGTGGCCGCACCCGGGTACACCCCCAACGTGATCAGCACATCGCGGAAGTTCACCCCCGCCGCACGCACCCCCACCCGCACCTGACCGGCACCCAGCACCTGACCGGCACCCACACCCCCACCACCACACCCACCCGCACCCAGGTCCAGGTCCAGGTCCGGGTCCAGGTCCGGGTCCAGGTCCGGGTCCGGGTCCAGGTCCGCACCATCCTCAAGACCCCCACCCTCACCCAGACCCGCACCTGGGTCCGCACCACTTTCAGGACCACCCTGAAGGCCCGCAGCGGGCACCGCGACCAGGCCATCGATCGACCCCGGCACCGGCACACCCAGACACCACCCCTGCCCGGCGGGCAAAGCCAGGGTGTCACCGTTGTCCGCGTCGGCCAGCCGGGCCAGCCGCGGCGTGTACAGCTCACCGTTCCGCAATGCGAGTTGAGAGTGCCCACCAGCCACCGCTGCCACCAAGCCGTCGGCCACACCGGTGCCCGTCGGGTCCGCGGGGCAGTCGAACAAGACGATGCGGTCGGGGTGCTCGTTCTGCGCGCTGCGGATCAGACCCCACACCGTGGCAGCAGCCAGATCCGCCACGTCCTCACCCGGACGAACGGCCACCGCCGAACGGGTCACCACCACCAACCGACCCGCACCATGACGCTCATCAGCCAACCAATCCTGCACCAGCGCCAACACGGCCTCCGCCACCGCATGCACCTCGTCCACCACATCGCCGGACGAGGAGGCGAACGAGGCGACGATCACCTCGGGTACGGTGACGCCGCCGTTGATGGCCGTGTCCAGTGCGTTCAGGTCCGGATGGCTGACGACCGGGACTCCCGCATCGCCGAGGCTCGAGGCCAGCGTGAATTCATCGGTGCCGATCACTGCCCATCCGCCGGTGTCCGGGCGGGCGGCGGGAGCCGATGGGACGGTGCTCCATTCCTGTAGGAACAGGCGATCGGCACCGTCGTCCGGCTTGGCGACGGCCCACTGTCCGGGAGCGGTCGGCCGCATCGTCAGCGCCTCGACCGAGACCACCGGCGCACCGGCCAGATCGGCCACGACCACGGCCACGTTCCGGCTGCCCTGGTCCGCCTGGCCCGGGGTGAGCCGGACCCGCACCGCTGTCGCGCCCATGGCGTGCAGCCGTACCCCCTCCCAGGCGAATGGGAGCCAGACTGTCGAAGGGTCGGCATCACCGCCGGGGCCACTCAGGGCGAGCAGGTGCAAGGCGGCGTCCAGCAATGCGGGGTGGATGCCGAAGTGCTCGGTGTCGGTCTGCTGGTCGGGCAGGTGGACCTCGGCGTACAGGTGGTCGTCGTCCTGCCAGGCGGCGTGCAGGCCCTGGAAGGCCGGGCCGTAGTGGTAGCCGCGTTCGGCCAGTCGCGGGTACGCCTCGGCCAGGTCGATCGCCTTCGCCTCGGCGGGCGGCCACACCGACAGATCGGTTGTTGGCATATCCGGAACGGTGGTGAGGGCGCCGGTGGCGTGCACTGTCCAGCCCGCGTCGCCCGGGTCGGCGTCGGCGGGGCGGGATCGGATGGTGATGGTGCGGGTGTCCGGCCGGTCGCTGTCTGCGGGTGCGCCGACGGTGAGTTGTACCTGGACGGCGCCGTGCTCGGGCAGCAGCAGCGGTTGCTGGAGGACGAGTTCGTGGAGGTGTCCGCAGGCGGCTCGGTCGCCGGCGTGGATGGCCAGCTCCACCAATGCAGCTCCTGGGACCACCACGGTCTCCGCCACGGCATGATCGGCCAGCCAAGGGTGGGCGGCCAATGACAGACGGCCGGTGAACAGGTAACCCCCGTCGGCGAGTTCGGTGACCGCGCCCAGCAACGGATGATCGGCCGCGCTCATACCCAGACTGTCCGCGTCCCCGGCCTCCGCCGACGCCTCCAACCAGTAGCGCTGTCGTTGGAAGGGGTAGGTGGGTAGCGGTAGGGGTTGTGCTGGGGTGGGGAACAAGGTGGTCCAGTTGATGGGGGTGTTGTGGGTGTGGGCGGTGGCGAGTGCGGTGAGGAGGGTGGTTGTTGTGGGGTGGTTGCGGCGGAGTGTGCCGATGGCGGTGGGTTGTCTGCCGGTGTGGGGGGTGTGGGTGTGGATGGTGTCGTTGATGGGTGTGGTGAGGATGGGGTGGGGGCTGGTTTCGATGAAGAGGTGGTGGTGGTGGTTGAGGAGGGTTTGGGTGGTGTGGTGGAAGTGGACGGGGTGTCGG
>NZ_QLYX01000033.1 GCF_003289645.1 Actinomadura craniellae
GTGGTGTGGTGGAAGTGGACGGGGTGTCGGAGGTTGCGGTACCAGTAGTCGGCGTCCAGGTGGGGGCCGGTGATGGGTTGGGTGGTGAGGGCGGAGTAGAAGGGGATGGTGGGGGTGGTGGGTTGGAGGTCGGCCAGGTCGGTCAGGATGCGGTCGCGTAGGGGTTGGATGTGGGGGGAGTGGGAGGCGTAGTCGACGGGGATGCGGCGGGCGTCGATGTCGTGGTGGGTGCAGTGGTGCAGGAAGGCGTCGATGGTGGGGGGGTCGCCGGAGACGACGGTGGCGTTGGGGCCGTTGATGGTGGCGATGGTCAGGTGGTGGTAGGGGCCGGTGAGCAGGTCGCGGGTTCGGTCGGCGGGGAGGGGGATGGCGGCCATGGCGCCGGTGCCGGCCAGGGTGGTGAGGGCTTGGGAGCGCAAGGCGATGACGCGGGCGGCGTCGGGCAGGGTGAGGGCGCCGGCGATGTAGGCGGCGGCGATCTCGCCTTGGGAGTGCCCGACGACCGCGGCGGGTTGTACTCCGTGGGATTGCCAGAGTCGGGCCAGCGATACCGTCATCGCGAACAGCGCGGGCTGGACCACCTCCACCCGTTCCAGCGCCGGCGCCCCGGGCCGCTCCTGCAGCACCTCCAGCAACGACCACCCGGTCAGCGGGTCCAGGTGCTGCGCACACGCCTGGATCTGCTCAGCGAACACCGGGAAGGACTCCAGCAACCCCGCCGCCATCCCCGGCCACTGCGCCCCCTGCCCCGGAAACACAAACACCACACCACCAGCACCAGCACCAGCGGCAGTACCGACCGCAACCCCGGCACTACCAGGGGTCCCGGCACCAGCCCCACCAACGGTCCTACCAGGGGTCCCGGCACCGGCTCCGGCATCAACGGCCTTATCGGCCACCGTCCCACCAGCAGCAGTCCCACCAGCGGCCTCGGCGGCGGTCCCACCAGCGACGGCGCCGTTAACGGTGCCGGTGGTGGTGCCGGTGATGACCGCCGCGGACGGCCGGCCCGCCGCCAGATCCCGCAACCCCTCCAACAACTCACCCCGACCCGCACCCACCACCACCGCCCGATGCGCGAACGACACCGACCGACCCACCACCAACGACCGGCCCACCCCGTACGCCGACACCTCCGGCCGCTCGGCCACCCACCCGGCCAACCGACCCGCCGACTCCACCAACCCCGCCCCCGACTTTGCCGACAACACCCACGCCACCGCGGAGTCCGCACCGTCGGGTGTCTGGATCTCGCTCGACGTCTGGTTGCCGGACGGGGTTGGGGATTTGGCCTGGCCGTTGGGTGAGGCGGAGGTCTCGGGTGGGCTTTGGAGGATGAGGTGGGCGTTGGTGCCGCTGATGCCGAAGGAGGAGATGGCGGTGCGGCGGGTGGGACTGTCGTGGGGCCATGGGGTGGGTTGGGTGAGCAGCTTGATGTTGCCGCTGTCCCAGTCGGCGTGTGGGGTGGGTTCGTCGATGTGGAGGCTGGCGGGGAGGTGGCCGTGCCGCATCGCGGCGGTCATCTTGATGACGCCGGCGATGCCGGCGGCCGCTTGGGTGTGGCCGATGTTGGACTTGATCGACCCCAGCAGGAGCGGCCGGTCGGTGGGTCGGTGTTGCCCGTAGGTGGCCAGCAGGGCGTGGGCTTCGATGGGGTCGCCCAGCCGGGTGCCGGTGCCGTGCGCTTCGACGGCGTCGATCTGGTCGGGGGTGAGCCCGGCGTTGGCCAGGGTTTGGCGGATGACGCGTTCCTGGGACGGCCCGTTGGGCGCAGTCAACTGGCTACTGGCGCCGTCTTGGTTGACCGCCGACCCGGCGATTACGGCCAGGATGGGGTGGTTGTGGCGTTGGGCGTCGGAGAGGCGTTCCAGGACGATGATGCCGGCGCCTTCGCTCCAGCCGGTGCCGTCGGCGGCGGCGGCGAAGGGTTTGCAGCGCCCGTCGGGGGCCAGGCCGCGTTGGCGGCTGAACTCGATGAACACGTTCGGGGTGGACATCACCGTCACACCCCCCGCCAACGCCAACTCGCACTCACCGTTACGCAGCGCCTGAGCGGCCAGGTGAATGGCGACCAACGAAGAGGAACAGGCCGTGTCGATAGTGACCGCGGGCCCTTCCAAACCGAGGGTGTAGGCGATACGGCCAGAGGCGACGCTGCCGGTACTTCCGGTGAGCAGTTGCCCCTCGAACTTCTCGGGAATGGGGTGCAGCCGGGAGGCGTAGTCGCTGTAAATGACGCCGGCGAAGACTCCCGTCGGGGTGCCGCGGAGGGTGGCGGGATTGATGCCTGCGCGTTCGATGGCTTCCCAGCTGGTCTCCAGTAGCAGTCGCTGTTGCGGGTCGATCGTGGCTGCTTCCCGGGGTGAGATGCCGAAGAATTCGGCGTCGAAGTGGTCGGCGTCGTAGAGGAACCCGCCTGCCCGGGTGTAGCACTTACCGGCCTGATCTGGATCCGGGTCGTACAGCTCCTCCACCGGCCACCCCCGGTTGGCCGGGAACTCCCCCATCGCGTCCCGGCCGGCACGGACCAGCTCCCACAACTCCTCCGGCGAAGTCACCCCACCGGGATAGCGGCACGCCATGCCCACCACGGCGACCGGTTCATCAGTCCCAGGCTCGGCTTCGAGCAAACGCTGACGGGTCTGGTGGAGTTCCGCCGTCACTCGCTTGAGGTAACTCCGGAGTCTGTCTTCACTCTTCATACGAGTTCAGTCTTTCGAGGAGTCGGCCGGATGAGAATTCAGATCCCAAGCTCGTTATCGATGATGTTGAAGACTTCTTCGTCGCTGGCGGACTCGATCCGGGCGGTCAGAATCGAGGAGGATTCCTCCTCCGCGAGGTCCCGTTCATGAGTCCCATTGAGCTTCAGCAGAACATCATGCAATCGGCTGGTCAGTACTACTCGATCTGCCTCGGAAATCTTCTGCAGAGTGGATTCGAGCTTCCCGATTTCCGCGAGTACGACCTCGTATCCGCCCGGCTCCGAGGGTGCGAGCCGGGCGTGGAGGTACTGTGCGAGATCGGCGGGGGTGGGATGGTCGAAGACCGCGGTGGTCGTGAGTTGCAGCCCGGTGATGGCATTGAGGCGATTGCGGAGTTCGACGGCGGTGAGGGAGTCGAGTCCCAGGTCGAGAAAACCGCGCAGGGGATCGATCTTGTCAATTGAGCCGTGCCCCAGAACCGCGGCCACTTGGTCGCGCACCGCCTTGAGAAGCAACTGCACCTGATCGGACGCGGGCAGTCCAGCCAGTTGCTGTGGCAAGGAAGGCCGGCCATTGGCGCGGGAGCCGTTGGCGGCCGCAGGGCGTATTGCCGCGTGCTTGCCGAACAGATGCCGCAGTAGCGGCGATAGAAGCCTCGGATCGGCCTGGCGTTGCTGGGCGAGGTTGGTGATGGCGAGGTGGGGGTGGGTGTGGTGGGTGAGTGTGTGGGTGAGGGTGGTGGTGGCTTGGTGGGTGGTGAGGGGGGTGATGCCGAGGTTGGCCAGGCGTGTGTGGTCGGTGGTGGTGAGGTTTTGGGTGAGGT
>NZ_QLYX01000034.1 GCF_003289645.1 Actinomadura craniellae
CGATCGTGGCCGCACCCGGGTACACCCCCAGCGTGATCAGCACATCGCGGAAGTTCACCCCCGCCGCACGCACCCCCACCCGCACCTGACCGGCACCCAGCACCTGACCGGCACCCACACCCCCACCACCACACCCACCCGCACCCAGGTCCGGGTCCAGGTCCAGGTCCAGGTCCAGGTCCAGGTCCGGGTCCAGGTCCGGGTCCAGGTCCAGGTCCAGGTCCGGGTCCAGGTCCAGGTCCGGGTCCAGGTCCAGGTCCGGGTCCGGGTCCAGGTCCGGGTCCGGGTCCAGGTCCGGGTCCGGGTCCGCACCATCCTCAAGACCCCCACCCTCACCCAGACCCGCACCTGGGTCCGCACCACTTTCAGGACCACCCTGAAGGCCCTCGTGCGGCACCGCGACCAGGCCATCGATCGACCCCGGCACCGGCACACCCAGACACCACCCCTGCCCGGCGGGCAAAGCCAGGGTGTCACCGTTGTCCGCGTCGGCCAGCCGGGCCAGCCGCGGCGTGTACAGCTCACCGTTCCGCAATGCGAGTTGAGAGTGCCCACCAGCCACGGCTGCCACCAGGCCGTCGGCCACACCAGTGCCCGTCGGGTCCGCGGGGCAGTCGAACAAGACGATGCGGTCGGGGTGCTCGTTCTGCGCACTGCGGATCAGACCCCACACCGTGGCAGCAGCCAGATCAGCGACGTCCTCACCCGGACGGACGGCCACCGCCGAACGGGTCACCACCACCAACCGACCCGAGGCATGACGCTCATCAGCCAACCAATCCTGCACCAACGCCAACACAGCCTCCGCCACCGCATGCACCTCGTCCACCACGTCATGTGCGGCATCGCCGAGGTGGCCGCCGAGGGTACGGACCGGGGACGAGATGAAGGAGGCCACGATCACATCGGGCACGACCGCGGCGGCGTTGTCGATCGCTTCGTTCAGGGCGTTCAGGTCGGGGTGGCCGCCGACCGGGACGTGGGTCGCGTCCAAGCCGACCGTCAGGCCGAGTTCGTCGCTGCCGACCACGGCCCATCCAGCGGTGGCGAGGGCGGTGTCCGTGCCGGCGGGGAGCAGGGTCCATTCCAGCCGGAACAGGCGGTCGGCACCGGTACCCGTGTCGCCTCGGGTCGGGGCCGCCCATTGCCGGGTGGAGGCGGGCCGCATGGTCAGCGATCGCACCGAGGCCACCGGCGCGCCCGTCAGGTCGGTGATGTCCACCGCCACGGCCTGGCCGCCCATGGGCTGACCGTCCACCTCCGGGTCGGCCTGACTCGCGGGGGCGAGCCGAACCCGCACCGCTGTCGCGCCCGTGGCGTGCAGGTGCACTCCCTCCCAGGCGAAGGGAAGCCACACCCCGTCCTCGGGGGCGCCCTCGGGGGTGTGCAGGGCGAGCAGGTGCAAGGCGGCGTCCAGCAATGCGGGGTGGATGCCGAAGTGCTCGGTGTCGGTCTGCTGGTCGGGCAGGTGGACCTCGGCGTACAGGTGGTCGTCGTCCTGCCAGGCGGCGTGCAGGCCCTGGAAGGCCGGGCCGTAGTGGTAGCCGCGTTCGGCCAGCTCCGGGTAGCCCTGGGCCAGGTCGATCGTCTCTGCTCCGGCAGGCGGCCACACCGTCAGATCGGCCGTCGGGTTGCCGGGCTCGGTGGTGAGGGTGCCGGTGGCGTGCACCGTCCAGCCGGTGTCGCCCGAGTCGGTGCCGGCGGGGCGGGACCGGATGGTCACCGAGCGGGCGTTTGGCTGATCGTCGTTCGTGGGTGGGCTGATGGTGAGCTGTACCTGGACGGCTCCGTGTTCGGGGAGGAGCAGTGGCTGCTGGAGCAGGAGCTCTTGGAGGTGTCCGCAGCCCGCTCGGTCACCGGCGTGGATGGCCAGCTCTACCAGTGCAGCTCCTGGGACCACCACGGTCTCCGCCACGGCATGATCGGCCAGCCAGGGATGGACGGTCGGCGACAGGCGCCCGGTGAACAGGTAACCCCCGTCGGCGAGTTCGGTGACCGCGCCCAGCAACGGATGATCGGCCGCGCCCATGCCGAAGTCGCCCGCGGCACCGCCCAGGACAGGTGCGTCCAGCCAGTACGGCTTCCGTTGGAACGGGTAGGTGGGCAGCGGTACGGGGCGCGCCGGGGCCGGGAACAGGGCGGCCCAGTCGATGGGGACGCCGCGGGTGTGGGCGGTGGCCAACGCGGTCAGCAGCGTGGAGGATTCGGGACGGCTTCGGCGGAGGGTGCCGATCGCCACCGGGGTGGGGGTGCGGGGTGGCGCCTCGGCTGAATCGGCGGGGTCAGCGGACGGGTCCTCCGACGCGAGGATCTCGGTGATCATCGGGGTGAGGGCGGCGTCGGGGCCGAGTTCGAGGTAGGTGGTGACGCCGTGCCGGCGCAGGGTGGTGATGCCGTCGTGGAAACGGACGGCCTGACGGATATGCCGGGCCCAGTAGTCGGGGGAGGCGAGTTCGTCGTCGGTGGTCAGGGTGCCGGTGAGGTTGGAGATCAGGGGGATGGTGGGCTGGTGGTGGGTGAGCTGTTCGGTGACATGGACGAGCTCATCGGCGGCTTGGTCCATGTGGGGGGAGTGGAAGGCGTGGCTGACTCGTA
>NZ_QLYX01000035.1 GCF_003289645.1 Actinomadura craniellae
TACGAGTCAGCCACGCCTTCCACTCCCCCCACATGGACCAAGCCGCCGATGAGCTCGTCCATGTCACCGAACAGCTCACCCACCACCAGCCCACCATCCCCCTGATCTCCAACCTCACCGGCACCCTCGCGAACGCCGACCAGTTGCACGACCCGAACTACTGGGGCCGCCATCTGCGCCAGGCCGTCCGCTTCCGCGACGGCATCACCGCCCTGCACCGGCACGGCGTCACCACCTACGTGGAGCTCGGCCCGGACGCCGCCCTCACTCCCATGATCACCGAGATCCTCGCCGCCGAGGACCCATCCGCCGACCCCACCGACTCACCCCGGACACCACCACCCACCACCCCGGTGGCGATCGGCGCCCTGCGCCGCAACCACCCCGAACCCTCCACCCTCCTGACCGCACTGGGCACCGCCCACACCCGCGGCGTCCCCATCGACTGGGCCGCCCTGTTCCCGGCCCCGGCGCGCCCCGTACCGCTGCCCACCTACCCGTTCCAACGGAAGCCGTACTGGCTGAACTCCGCTGCGGTCGCCGCGGACGCGGGCAGTTTCGGGATGGGCAGGTTGCGGCATCCCCTGCTGAACGCCGCCACGGAACTCGCCGACGGCAGCCATCTGTTCACCGGGCAGGTGGCCGCCGGCACGCATCCCTGGCTCACCGACCATGCCATCGACCAGACCGTCGTTCTGCCCGGCACCGCGCTGCTCGAACTGGCCATCCACACCGGTGACCACACCGGTTGCGGTGAAGTCGAGGAACTGATCCTGCATGAGCCTCTGATCCTGCCGGAGCATGGCGCCCTGCAGTTGCAGATCACCATCGGCCCGCTCGGGGAGGGCCGCCGTCCCCTCACCACCCGGTCACGCCCGACCAACCGACCCGATGCGCCCTGGACCACCCACGTGACCGGGACGCTCAGCGCACTGGACTCCGACCGTCCAACCCCGGATCGGCCCGGCGAACCGGATTGGTCGGTGTGGCCACCGCCCGGTGCCGTCCCCGTCGATGTGACCCACGCCTACCCGGAGCTGGCCGAACGCGGCTACCACTACGGGCCCGCCTTCCAGGGGCTGCGGGCGGCCTGGCGTGATGGTGAGCAGTTGTACGCCGAGGTCCACCTGCCCGAGCCGCAGGCCGGCGACGACGAGTTCGACGTCCACCCCGCCCTCCTGGACGCCGCCCTCCACCTGCTCCCCCTTCGTCCCCGCGCCACCGAGGCCCCTGACGAGGTGCACCTGCCGTACGTGTGGTCAGGTGTACGGCTGCAGGCCACCGGCGCCGTAACGGCACGAGTCCGGCTCAGTCCCACCGGCCCGGACATGGTGTCGCTGGACCTGGCCGACCTGGCGGGCTCCCCGATCGCCTCGATCGACTCGCTGTCCCTGCGCGCGACCACGTCCCGGCAATGGGAGAGGAGCGGGGACGGCGACGAGCGTCTGTTCCGGGTGGAGTGGATCCCGGCTCCGGCCGCGCAGGAGCCCGCCGCGGATGCCGGTCGTTCCCCCGTCCCACACGCCGGTGTGTGGTCCGTGCTGGGCGCCGACGAGCCGGGAGTCACCGCCGCGCTGCAAGAGGCGGGGATCTCGGTATCGGAACACCCGGACCTGGCCGCGCTCGGCCAGGCCATCGACGATGGCGCTCCCGTTCCCGACCTCGTGGTCCTACCGCTCACCGGCGCCTTGCCGCTGACCGATCCCGCCCCCGGCACGGGCGAACCGGCCGACGTGGTGAGCCGGACGCATGCCGTCACGGCCGCAGTACTGGAGTTGGCGCAAGGCTGGCTTGCCGATGAGCGATACGGCGACAGCCGACTGCTGGTACTGACCCGGGGCGCGGTGGCCGCCCACCCGCACGAGGCCGTCAACGACTTGGCCACCGCCACGGTGTGGGGATTGATCCGCAGCGCGCAGTCCGAGCATCCCGGCCGCTTCATGCTGCTCGACCGGCCGGCCGATGCGCCGGATGATGAGCCCGGCCGCCCCCTGGCCGACAGCCTGGTAGAGGCGGCGGCCAGTGAGCACTCCCAGCTGGCGCTGCGGAACGGAGGACTGTACACCTCACGGCTGGCCCGGTTGGCCGAGGCCGATGACGGTGATGTGCTGGCCGTGCCCGCCGGGCAGGGGTGGTGTCTGGGTGTGCCGGTGCCGGGGTCGATCGATGGCCTGGTCGCGGTGCCCTCTGAGGACCTTCAGGGCGGTCCTGATGGTGGGGGCCTTCAGGGTGGCCCTGAAGGTGGGGGCCGTGGAGGTAGTCCTGAAGGTGGTGCGGGCTCGGGTGGGGGCCCGGATGGGAGCTCGGGTGGGAGCTCGGGTGGGAGCTCGGGTGGGGGTGTGGGTGCCGGTCAGGTGCTGGGTGCCGGTCAGGTGCGGGTGGGGGTGCGTGCGGCGGGGGTGAACTTCCGCGATGTGCTGATCACGCTGGGGGTGTACCCGGGTGCGGCCACGATCG
>NZ_QLYX01000036.1 GCF_003289645.1 Actinomadura craniellae
TAGTACTCCAGCCGCATTTAGTGATCGATGAGGCGTTGTTGTCGTTGGTAGTGGTGGTGGCGGGCGCGGGCTTGGTGGCGGCGTCGCCAGCGTGACCATCGGATTCGGTGTTGTGGTGGATGTTGGGGTTGGGTGAGGTGGGCGTGGAGGCGGCGGATCTCGTTGACGGTGAGGTGGATCAGGTCGCCGGGATCGTCACCGTTCGTCGGGTCGGGGTGTGTTCGTCCCGTGGGGTCGGGCCCCCTGTGTGGCGAGGCCGTCGTGGTCCTCGCCTGTGGGTGTGGGGTCGGGTGGGTCGGGTGGTGGGTGCTGTTCGGCGGCGAGGAGGGCCAGGTGGGTGTGGGCGACCATCGCGAGGGTGATGTGCCGGTACCAGGCCATGTGCGTGCGAACCTGGTAGTGGTCGAGACCGACCTCGTTCTTGGTGGCCTGGAAGCATTCCTCGATGCTCCACCTGGAGCCGGCGACGCGCACGAGTTCGGGCAGGCCGGCCGGGCGGGTGGCCCAGCACCGGTAGAACGCCAGGTCGCCGGGGTTGCTGATCGAGCGGCGGGCCAGCACCCGGTCCCGGTCGGCGACTTCGATCCAGGCCCAGTCGTAGAAACGGCGGCCCTTGGCTCCGTCACCGCAGGAGTAGCGTTGCCAGGCACCGGAGTCCAGGGCGGCGATGGCGTGGTCCGCCCGGGTCTTGGTCCCGGCGAGCGTGATCGGGTGGTCGCAGGAGACGGCGAACACGTGGTTCAGGCCCCGTGCCCGGCAGCGGTCGCGTAGTTCGGTGTTGTCGCCGTAGGCCTCGTCGCCGGTGACCCACCCGAACACCAGCAGTGGGTCGTCGGCGGCCCGTTCGATCATCCGCCAGGCGAGTTCGGGCTTGGTCGCGAACACCGTCCCGTCCGGAACCCCCGCATCCGCCAGCCGGTCGGGCCCGGTGAACCAGGAGGCCGGCAGATACAGCTCCCGGTCGATCAGCACCCGCTGCCGGTCGGGGTTCACATACGAGCAGAACACCCCGATCTGACAATTCGTGATCTTCCCTGCGGTCCCCGTGTACTGGCGTTGCACCCCGGCCGAGCGCAGGCCCTTCTTCTCAAACCCGGTGTCGTCCACCGCCAGCACCCCGGCCGGCGAGCCGATCCGTTCAGCCACCTGCGCCCGCAGCGCGTCCCGCACCAGGCCGGCGTCCCAGCGCGCGTGATTCAGCAGCCGCTGCATCCCATCCGGCGTCTTGTCCCCGGCGAACTCCGCCAGCGACCAGCCGTTCTTACGCTCCAGCGAACTCAGCAACCCCAGCAGATAGCCGCGTGCCCGCAACCGCGGCTCCCGCCGACCGAAGAACGGCGCCACCACCTGCGAGAACAGCTCCTCAAACCCATCCACCCAGAAAACCGGGTCGATCTCCACTACATTGGACAGCACGGCCACCGCCGCTCGTATGGTTCCAACACACCCACACGATCGCAGCGGTGGCCGTCTCACGTCCCGACCTCCACCACACCGAGATCTCCAAGTGCGGCTGGAGTA
>NZ_QLYX01000037.1 GCF_003289645.1 Actinomadura craniellae
CAATGCCACTAAGTTAAGTGTTTGAGTGGTACGGTTCTTGGATGGCTCGAATTGGACAGGTAAAGGTTGCTGACAGCGATTCTTCGTCTGTGCGGTTGACGGATCGTATTTCATTGGGTGTGTTGGCCGAGGCTGTTCCTCGTGATGTTATCGAGGATGTGCTTGATGAAACGGGCCGGCGTGAGCAGCGGTCGCGTTTGCTGCCGGCGCATGTGATGGTGCGGTTTTGTGTGGCGATGTGTTTGTTCTTTGATGATGATTATGAGGAGGTGATGCGTAAGCTTGTCGGGTCGTTGAAGTCGATGGGTTCGTGGCGGGGTGATTGGAGGGTTCCGTCGACCTCGGCGATTACTCAGGCGCGGCAGCGGTTGGGTGTTGAGCCGATGCGTGAGTTGTTCGAGCAAACGGCGGCTCCGGTCGCTTACCGTGGTACGAAGGGGGCGTGGCTGGGGTCTTGGCGGCTGATGTCGATCGATGGTTTCATGCTCGATGTTCCGGACACCGAGGAGAACGCCGCGGAGTTCGGGCGTAAGAGTAACGGTGTGAAGTCCAGTGCTTTTCCTCAGGTGCTCACGGTGGCGCTGGGTGAGTGCGGATCCCACGCCATCGTTGGAGCCGCCATAGGGCCGTGCAATGGGGATGAGCGGGCGTTGGCCGGGCGGTTGCTGCCCCGCCTGGAGCCGGACATGCTGGTGACGGCCGACCGTAATTTCTACAGTTTCGACTTGTGGGGGAAGTTCCTCGGTTCCGGCGCTGACCTGCTGTGGAGGGTGAGAGCGAACCTTGCGCTCCCTGTGTTGAGGTGGCTGCCGGATGGGTCGCATCTTTCGATGGCGATCAACCCGAAGATCCGCAGGTCGCAGCGTGAGGATCTGATCGAGCGGGCCAAGAGCGGCGCTGAAATCGATCCTGATGAAGGACATTTGATCCGGGTGGTCGAATACGATGTCCCGGATCGGGAAGGTGACGGATCCGGTGGGTCTATCTGCGTGATCACCTCGATCCTCGATCCACGCGAGGCGACCGCCGAGGAACTGGCTGCCGTTTATCATGAGCGGTGGGAGCACGAAGGACTCATCGACGAGATCAAAACCCATCAGCGGGGACCGGCGAGGATCCTGCGGTCGAAATCACCGGCCATGGTGTACCAGGAGATCTGGGCGTTCCTACTCGCTCACCATGGAGTCCGACGCCTGATGTGCCGAGCCGCCGACGAGATCGGTGAAGATCCTGACCGGCTATCGTTCATGCGATCACTCCGCGTCGTCCGCCGCCACATCACGGGGCAGGCGGACTTTTCCCCCTGAGCACCGAAAGAAAGCGTTGACAGACGCCATCGCCGAGATCAACGAGCGACGAACAAAAAGGCGACGAAACAGAACCAACCCACGCGTGATCAAACGAGGTCGCCACAACGCTTATATCGTCAAGAAACCCCATCATCGCGGAACTCGACACAATGAGCCGCCTACCATCCGCGTCCTCGCAACATGCCTAACTTAGTGGCATTG
>NZ_QLYX01000038.1 GCF_003289645.1 Actinomadura craniellae
TTCGGTGGTTTTGGCGGAGGGGAAACACCCGGTCCCATTCCGAACCCGGAAGTTAAGCCCTCCAGCGCCGATGGTACTGCACGGGCGACCGTGTGGGAGAGTAGGACACCGCCGGACACAACATATAAAGAAAGGCCCCGCCACAACGGCGGGGCCTTTCTGCATTTCACCCAGGTAGGGGAAGAAGGCCCGACCTTTTATCTTCTGAGTTCTATTCGGATGAAGGGCTTTCAAGCCGGTGGAGGTATTCGGCGGCCAGGTCGAACTGGGTCTCGTTGAAGACCTGGACGCCGTGGCGCCGCAGTAGTTCGGTGGTCACCCCGGCACCGTCGATCATGACGCCGCTGAAGGCCCCGTCGTAGACGCGTTCAGTGGCGCAGGAGGGGCTGCCCTCCTTGAGGACCGCGAGCCGTGCTCCCGACCGGAGTGCTGCTGCCAGGGCGAGTTGGGCGCCTTCGGTGAAGGCTTCGGTGACGTCGTCGCCGGTCACGGTGCGCACCCGGGCCGCCCCGTCGAGCACCTCGGCTGCGGGCCCGGTGAGTTCGGCGGCGGAGCGGGGCACGGCGAGCCCGCCGGCAAGCTCCGGGCAGACAGGGACCAGCCGGCCCTCGGCCCGCCATCGGGCCAGGATCGCGGAATCGCTGGGTTTGCCACGGCCGTCGTACCGGACCGGCCTCCCCAGCAGGCATGCACTTACCAGTACAGGTTCCACCACCCTCAGTTTAGTGACCAGGCGGCAAGGGAAGGTCGAGCCCGCCGCGAGAACCCCGCCGGCGGAGCACCAGGAGGGGTGTCCTGCCAGCTCCCGACCCGGGCGGGCAGCGGAGGGCAAGCGCGTCCTGAGGGGGATCTTCATGGTGTTGCTGGGCCGTGAACCGCCGGTCGAGCCGATGCGCCGGGGCGACGGCAGGGCGGCCCGAGGCAGGGTCGCGGAGTGGCTTACCACCACCGACCATAAGAAGATCGGCTACCTGTATCTGGTCACCTCGTTCGTGTTCTTCCTGCTGGCCGGGCTGATGGCGCTGGTGATCCGTGCGGAGCTGGTGCAACCGGGGCTGCAGTTCGTCAGCCGCGAGCAGTACAACCAGATGTTCACCCTGCACGGCACGATCATGCTGCTGCTGTTCGCCACCCCGCTGTTCGCCGGGTTCGCCAACGTGATCATGCCGCTGCAGATCGGGTCGCCGGACGTGGCGTTCCCGCGGCTGAACGCCTTCAGCTACTGGCTGTTCCTGTTCGGCGGGTTGATCGTCTTCTCGTCCTTCCTCGGCCCGGGTGGGGCGGCGGGCTTCGGCTGGACCGGGTTCACCCCGCTCAGCGACTCCGTCAGATCGCCCGGGGTCGGGGGAGACCTGTGGATCATGGGGCTGGTGCTGTCGGGGTTGGGCACCATCCTGGGCGCCGTCAACTTCGCCACCACGATCCTGGGGATGCGCGCCCCCGGCATGACCATGTTCCGGATGCCGATCTTCACCTGGAACGTGCTGCTGACCA
>NZ_QLYX01000039.1 GCF_003289645.1 Actinomadura craniellae
TGAGCTTCCCCCGTTTTGCCGGAGAGTTCCAGACCTGGTCTGATCGTTCAGACCTGGAAGGAAAGTTTTCGTGGCACCACCCCGTAAGTACCCCGATGAGCTGCGTGAACGAGCCGTGCGGCTGTATCGGGAGTCCGATCGCAAGCCGGTGATCCGGCGGTTGGCCGAGCAGCTGAACGTCCATCCCGAGGCGCTGCGCACCTGGATCCGGCAGGACCAGGCCGACCACGGCGAGCGCGATGACCGGCCGACCACCGCGATGCTGGAGGAGAACCGGCGGCTGCGCAAGGAGATCGCCGAGCTCAAGCGGGTCAACGAGGTGTTGCGGGCCGCCAGCGCTTATTTCGCGGCCGAGATCGACCCGACCCGGCGACGGTCATGAGGTTCATCGACTCCCATGACTTCGCGGTCGGTCTCGTCCTTCGGGTCCTGGGCATCGCGTCCTCGACGTACTACGGCTGGCGGGCCCGCGCGACCACGCCGTCACGGCGGCAGATGCGGGACGCCGAGCTGCTGGAACGTATCCATCAGATCCGGGCGTCCAACGAGTTCGCCGCCGCCTACGGATCGCCGCGCGTGTGGCTCGAGCTCAAGCGCCAGGGCGTGCAGTGCGGCCGCAAGCGCATCGAACGCATCATGCGCCAGAACGGACTTCAGGGCGCGCACCTGCGCAAGGGCTGCAAGAGCGGCTCGACCCGGCAGAACCCCCGCCACACGGCGGCGCCCGACCTGGTGGAGCGCGACTTCACCGCGGCCGCGCCGAACCGGCTGTGGGTGGCCGACCTGACCCGGGTCCTCACCGGCGAGGGCGTGCTGTGGCTCGCCTCGGTGCGCGACGCGTTCTCCAACCGTGTCATCGGATGGAAGACCGCGCCGCGGGCCGACACCGACCTGGTGCTGACCGCGCTGGAGTACGCCCTGTGGTCCCGTGACGTTCGTGCGGGTCAGCTCGTTCATCACTCGGACAAGGGCTGTCAATATACGGCCATTCGGTTCACCCGGCGGCTGGCCGACGCCGGCATCGCGCCCTCCACCGGCTCGACCGGCGACAGCTACGACAACGCCTTGGCCGAGAACCTGTGGTCGACGCTGAAGACCGAGTTGATCTACTGGCCGAACGCGAGTTTCGCCACCCGCGCCGACGCCGAAGCGGCGATCTTCCGCTACGTCGACGGCTGGTACAACCCCCGCCGCATCCAGCAACGGCTCGGCGGCCTGTCACCCGAGGAGTACGAGGAGGCGTACTACCGCACACTCCAAGATCAACCCGACACGGCTACCACCCAACCCGACCCCGTCCGAGCCAGGTAACCGGAGTTCCGGGAAAACGGGGGAACCTCA
>NZ_QLYX01000004.1 GCF_003289645.1 Actinomadura craniellae
CCTTGGCGGGCCAACTCGACCGCGCGGCGCCGGAACTCGGGCGGATGTGGTGAGGGCATGGCGAACATCCTTCCTGATCATCGCCGGTGACCTCAGGCTGAGCGTCCGGAGAACGGGGGGAAGCTCAGAGGGCAAGTCAGCAAGGTCAGTGAACTTGAGGGTTTCCACGGATGCCTCCTGGGTTGTCAGTTACGGCGAGCAACTGGGCGGGTGAAGCCAATGAGGGTGGGACGGTCGTAGGGCTGGATGGCGATGCCGGGGCGGCAGGCGGTGCAGCGGGCGTTGATCATGCGGCCGCCGCCGATGACGATGCCGACGTGGCCTGGGCGGTCGGTGGCGGTGCCGGGGCCGGAGTTGAAGAAGACGAGGTCGCCGGGTTGTTCGTGGCCTTTGGGGATGCGGACGCCGTAGGGCCATTGGGCGAAGGTTGTGCGGGGAATTGTGATGCCGGCGGCGCGGTAGGCCATCATCGCCAGTCCGGAGCAGTCGTAGGCGTGGGGACCGGTGGCTCCCCACCCATAGGGCTTGCCGAGTTGGGCGCGCGCGTAGGCGATGACCTTGGCCGCGACACCGCCGACTACGGCGACTGGCGAAGCGGCGTATCTGGCGGCCCAGCGCAGGACGAGGTCGACGTACCAGTGAGCGTGGTTATAGGTGAAGAGCGCCTTGCGCAGACCTGAGCGGTCACCGCCTCGGGCGCCGGTGGCGCACAGGTAAGCGGCGGCGCCATGGATGGCGTCTGCAGGGTCGTAACGGTCCTTGTGCCCGTCGCCGTTGGCGTCAGCGCCGTAGGCGGCCCATGTGGGGGCAAGGAACTGCATCGGGCCGCCGGCTCCTGCGTGGTTGTGTCCGGAGCGGATGCCAGATAGCCGGGAGCGGCCATGGTCGGATTCGACTTTCCCGATACCGGCCAAGGCGCTCCAGTGCAGGCCTGGGCAGGTGCGGGCGGCATCCATGTACCAACGCAGGTATTCGGGTGGAATGTCCTGGCGGGCAAATGAGGAGGGCGCCCCGTCGGGCTGCCCGCTGGCCGTGCTCGGTGCGGGGCGCACGGTCAGGACGAGTGCGATGAGCAGAAGTGGAACAGCTAGCAGGGTGGCGCAAGTGAAGACGGTGGCCCTCACCATGCGGGCCGTCCGGTGTCTGGCGCGGTGGGCGCTGGATGAGGGTCAGTCCGCTTGGTCGGCGCCTGCCTGGGCTCGGCGGCGGGCGCGGAAGCCAGCGCCTGTGGCGGTTGGGTCATCGGTGGGCACCCCCGGTTCTCGGTGGGGCTGCCGCAGCACTTCGCGGACCGCTTGCCAGGAGTAGCGGAAGTCCTTGCCGGTCTTGAGCGCGGGGATCTGCCCGGCGTTGGCCATCCGGCGGACCGTCTGCGGGGACAGGCCGAGTTTGGCGGCCAGTTCGGCGGTGGTCAGCACGTCGGGGTCGCGGCCGGGTCGGTCGGTCATCGCGTCGGCTCCTGGGGTGTGGGTCATGGCGCCTTCCTAGTGTCACAGGTGGGTGCTGCGGAAGCACGTTGTGCGGTTGCCTGACGTTAAGAAAAGTTCTTTGACACTGCTTGCGCTCTGAAACTATGCCACGTAACGTGACCGTCACGCAACGCACAGACATGATCGGAGGTGAGGCCCATGCACCAGCCGCACACGCGGGCCGCCGCGGCACCCGCCGTCGACACGACCGAGCTGGTGATGGTCGGGGCGCACGGCGGAGCCGGGACGTCCACCCTGTCGGCCCTGCTGTACGGGTGGGATCTGGGCTCGATCGGCAACTCCATCGAACCCGGACGACCACCGGTGCGCGCCCACGGGCGCCCGCTGGTGGTGGTGTGCCGCAATACCGTCCCGGCCGCCCGGTACGCCACCGCCGCCGTCACCGCGCTGGAGACGTGGGACGAGCGCATCGCGGTCCTGGCCATCGTCAGCGACGGCCAGCCCGAACCCAAGGACGCCGTCGCCCGCTTCGCCCTGCTGGCCGGCCGGGTCGGTCACCTCAGCCGGGTGCCCTACGTGCGGGCGCTGCGCCTGGTCGACAGCCCCCTGGACGTCAAGCTGCCGGCCAGGGCCTGGGGCGCGCTGATGCACCTGCGCGCTCTGGCCGAGGCCGGCCCCACCGCCCCGGGGAGGCCCGCATGATCGCGGTGAACGTCCAGCTGCTCCGGGTGCTGGAGGCGGTGATGGTGCCTCGGCCGGCACCGGTTCCCGACCCGGCACCGCAGGCCCCGCCGGGGCTGGCCGAGAAGATGGAGGTGCTGCTGGCCTGGGGCAAGTGGGGCGTGCTGGTCTGCGGTGTCGCCGGGCTGTTCATCTGCGCCGGGCAGATGGCGATCGGCCGCAAGAACCGCTCGGCGTTCGCCGCCGACGGCGCCACCGGCATTCCCTGGGTGCTGGGCGGCCTCAGCCTCGCCGCGACCGCCGCCCCGATCGTGGGGGTGTTCTTCAAATGAGCACGCGGAAGACACTGAGGAAGCGGCGGGCTCCCTACCTCCTCGCCGTAGCCCTTCTCGCCGCCAGCGCCCTGCTGTACGCCGCGACCCGCTTCAACGGCCCCGACCCGGCCGAGCACCGGCCTCTGCCCCAGGTCCCGCCGACCTCGCAGTTACAGGCCGCACCCCAGGTCGAACTCACCGACTTGACCTGGAGCGATTACCACGGCGTCCGCCTTCCCTCCTCGGTCGCCGACGGCCCCTTCCGCACCGTCGATGGGACGGCCTCAGGGTTCTCGCGCACTCCGCGCGGGGCGCTGCTGGCGGCTATCCACATCGTGGTGCGCGCGGACGCCCGCTGGGGGCCGGGCGTCTTCGAGCCGACGATCACTCACCAGGTGACCGGTCCGGATCAGGGCGTGCTGATGGAGGCGGTCCGCGGCTTCCATGCCGTTCTCGCGCCCGAGTCCCGGAAGGCCTACGCGGTGATCGAGGGCTTCCGCTGGCAGGGCTACACCCCGGACGCCGCCAGCGTGGAGATCGTGTCGGCCGGGCCGGGCGATGGCTCGGTGACCGTCCGGGCCGCCACCCGGCTGCAGGTGCAGTGGCAGGCCGGTGATTGGCGGCTGGTCGCCCCGCCCGGCGGCGAGTGGGGCAATTCCGCCGCTGCGATCCACTCGACCGATGGCTACACCCTGTTCCCGGCGGGGCGGTGACCATGCTGTTCACAACTCCGCCACCGAGCCCACCGCCGACCCCGGGCCCGTGCATGACCGCACTCGACCCCGGCTGCGT
The DNA here is from genome assembly GCF_003289645.1 of Actinomadura craniellae. Taxonomy (GTDB): domain Bacteria; phylum Actinomycetota; class Actinomycetes; order Streptosporangiales; family Streptosporangiaceae; genus Actinomadura_D; species Actinomadura_D craniellae. Next base: position 3,218 of record NZ_QLYX01000004.1, read on the forward strand.
CCAGCCCCGGGAGGCGGGCCGCCCGTTCGGCCCTCCGCTGCCGGACCTGGTCGGTGAGCTCGGCGGGGACGCCCTGGAGGGAGTGGCCCGGGCGATGCAGTCGGCGGTCAGCTGGTTCGTGTCCAACACCGCCTCCTGGTGGGTCAAGACACCGTCGCCGGACCTGGAGGCCGAACCGGCGGTCGGATTCCTCCAGCACCTGACGCAGCCGCTGACCATCGCGGTGGCGATGACCGCCATGCTGGTCGTCGCCGCGAAACTGGCCCTCACCCGCCGCGCCAACCCGCTCATCGACACCGGCAGCGGCCTGGCGATCCTGGCGGCCACCACCGCCATCGGGGTCGTGGTCCCCAACCTGCTGCTGCAGTGGGGCGACGCGTGGTGCACCTGGGTGCTGAACGCCTCCGCCCAGGGCGACTTCGCCCGCCGGATGACCCAGGTCGTCACCTTCCCCACCGGGGCGCCGGCCGGCGTGGTGCTGCTGCTGGGGATCGTGGCGTTCCTCATCGGCATCGTCCAGGCCGTGCTGCTGCTGTTCCGCCAGGGCGCGCTGATCATCCTGGCCGGGCTGCTGCCGCTGGCCGCCGCCGGGACACTCACCGCCGCGACCCGGCCGTGGTTCAAGAAGGTGGCGGGCTGGATGCTCGCCCTGGTCTTCTACAAGCCCGCCGCCGCGGCCGTGTACGCCACCGCGTTCACGCTGATCGGCACCGGCAAGGACATCCGCGCCGTGCTAATGGGCATCGCGATGATGCTCATCAGCCTGATCGCCTTCCCCGTCCTGCTGAAGTTCTTCACCTGGACCACCGGCCACGCCGACACCGGCAGCGGGGGCAGCCTGCTGACCGCCGTCATGGGCGGGGCCACCGCGCTGGGCGCGCTGCGCTCCTTCGGCCCCGCACCCGGCTCGGGCGACTCGGCCGGAACCCATGCGGGCTTCCTCAACCAGCAGCTCGGCCCGCAAGGCCAGGACTCCGGTGATCAGCGGCCGGATGGTGCGGCGCCTCAGCCGGGAACGCACGCCCCGACCAGTCCACCGTCCCCCTCAAAGAACTCCGGCACAAGCGCCCCGGAGCCCGGAGAGCAAAGCGCCCCCCACTCGAACACTCCGTCGGGCAGAGGCAGCCCGGATGGCCACGGGCCGTTCGGTGGGACGCCCGGCGCTTCCCCGTCCGGTGCGCCTCCGTCCGGTGCGCCTCCTGGCGAGGGCGGCGAGCCCGTGGGGCCGACCACCGTGCACGCCGCCGACCACGAGCGTGACCGAGGCCCGAACATGATCCGGTGGATGGGGAACCCCACCGGCTCCCACGACGAGGGTGGCCCGACCGGCGCCACCGATGCAGGAGGTGACGGCGGTGGGACATGAACTCCGCATCCGCACCGATCAGCCGTTCCGTCCCGGCACGACGGCGTCCGCCAACGGAAATGGAGGTGATGGTCATGAAGCATGAGCCGCGCACCTACGGCGGCTGGCGCCAGCGGCGCGGCGTCGGGCTGCTCGGACTCGACACGACCGCGACGTTCACGGCGCTGGGCGCGGCGATGGGCGTGGTCCTCATCGCGGCCGTCGTCCCTGGGCTGCTGCCCTACCTGCTGCCGCCGGTCGCGCTCGGCGCGGCGCTGGGGCTGGTGCGGGTCGGCGGTGAGCCGCCGGCCCGACTCGCCTGGGCCCGGTGGCGGTGGTGGTGGGGTTCCCGGCGCGGCCACACCCGGTACCGGGCCGGTGTGGTGGTGGATCACCCCAGGGCGTTCCAGTTGCCCGGGGTGCTGGCGCCGCTCACCCTGCTCAGCGCCGAGGACGGGTACGGGGGCCGGTACGGGGTCGTGTGGGACCGGCGGCAGGGGCTGCTCACCGCCACGTTGCGGGTGGTACCCGCCTCGACCTGGCTGGCCGACCGAAACGACGCCGATGGGTGGGTGGCGTCCTGGGGCGGGTGGCTGGCCGGCCTCGGTCACCTGCCCGCGGTGCGGTGGGTGAGCGTCACCGTCGACACCGCTCCCGAGCCCGGCTCCACGCTGGCGGAGTCGGTCGGCCGTGCCCTCGACCCGTCGGCCCCGGAGCGGGCCCGGCAGATCATGGGCGAGCTGGTCGCCACCGCCCCGGCCGCGGCGGCCGACGTGGACACCCGGGTGTCGATCACCTTCGACCCCAAGGTCTCCCCCACCGGCTCCACGGAACTGACCGGAGCGGTCGCCGAACTCGGGCGGGTCCTGGACGGGTTGGCGTCCGCGCTGGGCGGGTGCGGGGTGGCGGTGCTGGGAAGGGCCACCGCCGCCGAGATCGCCGGGATCGTGCGCACCGCCTTCGACCCGCACGCCCGCGGCGAGGTCAACCGCCTCCTGGCAGGCGCTGACGCCGACGACGCGCTGACCTGGTGCGACGCCGGGCCCATCGGCGCGGTCGAGTACACCGGCCACTACGAGCACGACGGCGGTACCAGCGTCTCGTGGGCCTGGCACGAGCCGCCCCGCCAGAACGTGCACTCCAACGTCCTGGCCCGCCTGGTCGCCCCCGGTCCGTATCCCAAGCGGGTCACCCTGCAGTACCGGCCGCTGCCCGCCGCAGCGGCGAGCCGGGTGTTGCAGCAGGAGGTCAACGCCGCCGCGTTCCGCGCCCAGTTCCGGCGCCGCACCGGGCGCGACGAGACCGCCCGCGACAGCTGGGACGCCGCCCGCGCCCGGCAGGCCGCCGCCGAGGAAGCCGCCGGCGCCGGGGTCTGTCTGGTCTCCCTGTACACCACCGTCACCGTCACCGACCCGGCCGAACTCCCCCGGGCCACCGCCCAGGTCGAGGCCGCCGCCGACAACGCCAAGATCCGGCTACGCCGCCTGTGGGGCAGCCAAGCCGCCGGCTTCGCCACCACCCTGCCCTGCGGCATCTACCCGGCCGAACTGTCCAGACGCCTCGTCCACTGAACCGTCCCTGCCCGCCGATAGCCGCGGGCCGGAGTCCTCAAGCCCCCGTACGAGATCACCGAAACGATCCTTCGACTTCCCGACGAGAGGTCCATCGAGCATGCCGTTCTTCCGTGAGTCCATCTGCTGGACGTCTACGCCCAACGACCTCAACCGCTCGCCACGCTCAAGCCCCGGCACCGTCGCCAGGGGATCAGGAGCGCGACATCAGGCGGCCGGGCAAACCGACCCGGGCACCCGGCAGGAGGTTCATCGCTGATGCCGTCCTCCTACGAACTGCGTAGGACCGCCGCTTCTGGCCCATCCACCGGGTCCTCGCGATCAGGGCCTGAGCCGAGCGTCGAAGCGCAGGCCATGGCCGAACCGCTGGCACCCGCCTGGGGGTGGCGCCTGCCCTACGGGGGCCGGGCGGGGCACGTGGCGGCGGCGCCCGAGTTCCAGGCGACGACGATGCAGGTGTGCGGGCTGTACCCATTCACCGCCGGGTCCGGCACCCCCACAGCCGGGACCCCGGTCGGCCGCCACCAGCTGTGGGGCGAGGTCGTCTGCCTGGACCCGCTGGCCTGGCTACGGGCCGGGCTGATCACCAACCCCGGCATGTTCGTGCTGGGTCAGCCGGGGACCGGCAAGTCGACCCTGGTCAGGCGGCTGGTCACCGGGGCCGTGGCGACCGGGACGACGCCGATCGTGCTGGGCGACACCAAACCGGACTACACGATGCTGACCGAGTACCTCGGCGGGCAGGTCATCCGCGTCGGGCGCGGCCTGGATCGGATCAACCCCCTGGATTCCGGTCCGCTCGGCACTGTGCTGCGGCGGCTGTCCGGCGCGCAGGCCGAGACCCTGCGGTGGGAGGTCCGAGGTCGGCGGCTGTCGCTGCTGATGGCCCTGGCCACCCTGGTCCGCGAAGCCCGCATCACCAACGCCGAAGAGGTCGTGCTGGGGAGGGCCATCGACCTGCTCGATGACCGCCACGCCCAGGCCCCGACGGTCGTGGACGTGCTGAAAGTCCTGGAGGAGGGGCCGGCGGAACTGCGGTCCGCCGCCCGCACCGACTCCACGGGCGCTTACCAGGAGCGGACCCGCGACCTGGTGTTCACCCTCGACCTGCTGGTGTCCGGATCGCTGGCCGGGGTGTTCGACGCCCCCACCACCCACCCACTGGACTTGAACGCCCCCGCCGTCAGCGTCGACATCTCTCGCGTCGGTGCCGCCGGGGACAAGCTGCTGACCGCCGCGATGCTGTGCACCTGGAGCTACGGCTTCGGCATGGTCGACGCCGCGGCGGCCCTCGCCGAGCTGGATGCCGGGCCCCGCCGCTCCTACCTGGGGGTGATGGACGAGCTGTGGCGGGCGCTGCGCGGCGCCCCTGGCCTGGTCGAGCACGCCGACGCGCTGACCCGGCTGAACCGGGCCAAGGGCATGGCCTCCATCATGATCACTCACTCCCTGGCCGACCTCGACGCCCTGCCCACCGAGGAGGACCGCGCCAAGGCCAAGGGGTTCGCCGACCGCTCCGCCATCACCGTCCTGGCCGGGCTCCCACCCCGCGAACTCGCCCGGGTGCACGAGATCACCCCGCTCACCGGGCCGGAACAGCACCTGGTCACCTCCTGGTCGGCGCCGGACTCCTGGCAGCCCGACGCCCGCCACCCCGGTCGCGGCAAGTACCTGATCAAGACCGGCGGACGCCTCGGCATCCCCGTCGAACTGTCCCTCGTCGGGCCCGAGAAGGAGCTCTACGACACCGACCAGGCCATCCGCACGGCACGGCCGGCCGCCGGCGGCCGGCCGTCAACCGCCGGGAGCCAGCCGTGAGCCGGGCGCTGGGGCCACGGCCGTCGCTCTGGCACACCGGGGCGATGGGCGGATGGCTGGTGCTGGCCGCCTGCTGGGCACCGGCCGGCGGGCTGTGGGTCGTGTGGGTGGCGGCCAAGATCGCCGCAATGCTGGCCGGTGGGACGGTGCTGCCGTTCGGGGCCGGTTTCGCCCTGGCTCTCGGCCGGGGTGCCTGGCCGGGGACGCCCACCTTCCTGGTCCTGGTGGTGCTCGCGGTGCTGGTCGCCGGGCTCGGGGCGCTGGTTTGGACGGTGTGGCGGTATGTCGCCGAGCGGTTGCCCCGGCCCGATGATCCGATCGCCGCGCTGGCCCACAACCCCGGCATCGAGGTCTTGAAGCATGCGCAGGCCGCGGGCAAGGCCGTCGAGCTGCGGCGTTCCCTCAAGGGCACCGACCCGTTACGGCTGGGGCCGGGCGAGGTCGGGTTGCTGCTCGGCGAACTCCAGCGGCCTGGGCGGCCCGGCAAGGGCACGGCGCTGTACGCGTCGTGGGAGGACACACTGGTCGCGTTCATGGCGCCGCGGTCCGGTAAGACCACCGCGCTGTCGATTCCGTACGTGCTGTCGGCGCCCGGTGCGGTGATCGCCACCTCCAACAAGGCCGACCTGTGGGCGGCGACCGCCCGGCTGCGCCAGGAGGCCGGGGGGCGGGTGTGGCTGTTCGACCCCCAGCACATCACCTACCAGCCGCAGGGCTGGTGGTGGAACCCGCTGTCCGGGCTGGCCACGGTGGAGGACGCGCACCGGCTTGCCGGCCACTTCGTGCTGACCGTCGACGACCCGCAGAAGAAGGACCTGTGGGGCCCGGCCGCCCAGGACCTGCTGTGCGCCCTGTTCCTGGCCGCCGCGACCTCCGGCCGCTCCCTGCGCCACGTGGCCGCCTGGCTGGACGAACCCGCCGTCCCCACCCCGATCGAACTGCTGCACCACGCCGGATTCACCCTGATGGCCTCGTCGCTGAAAGGCACCCAGAACGGGGCTGTGGAGACCCGCGACGGGATCTACCAGACCGCCCGCACCGCCGCCAAATGCCTGCGCGACCAGGACATCCTGTCCTGGGTCACCCCAGGCGACGCCCTGCCCGCCTTCAGCCCGGCCGAGTTCACCGCCGGCACGCGGCCCGGGACGCTGTACCTGCTGAGCAAGTCCCGCTCGGCCGCCGCCCCGCTGATCGCCGCCCTCACCGACACCGTGATGCGCGCCGCCGAGCACCACGCCGAACGCTCCGGCGGCAGGCTGGACCCGCCCCTGGTCGTGTGCCTGGACGAGGCCGCCAACATCTGCCGGATCGCCGACCTGCCCGAGCTGTACTCCCACCTCGGTTCCCGCGGCATCGTGCCGGTCACCATCCTGCAGTCCTACGAGCAGGGCGTCACCGTCTGGGGCGAACCCGGCATGGCCGCCCTGTGGGGAGCCGCCACCCGCAAGCTCATCGGCGCCGGCACGGACTCCCCCCGCCTGGCCCGTGACCTGGCCACCCTCATCGGCCAGCACGACGTCCCCACCCGCTCCCTCACCCACGCCGACGGCCGCACCAGCGAGCAGATCTCCCTGCGCCGCCAGGACATCCTCGAACCCGCCGCCATCCGTGCCCTCCCACCCGGGACCGCTCTGCTGCTGGCCACCGGCGGACGGCCGGCGCTGCTCGGGCTCTGCCCCTGGTACGCCGGGCCGCGGGCCGGGCGGATCGCCGAGTCCATCACCCTGGCCGAGGCCGCCATCACCGAAGGGGCCCGGAGGGCCGACGCGACCTGGCCGGAGGTGGCGGAGTGAGCTCCAACGTGGTGGGTCATGGGGAAAGACGTCGAAGCCGCCCGGGAGGTGTCCCCCTGGAGGGGAATGCGGCCGGGCGGACCCGACTTGCTCCCGTCCCGCCACAGCCGGCCCCCGCGGCTGCCCTCAGGCGCGTCCGCGCTGAGACCACCCGGCCCCACGGCCGAGCCGACGCCGCCACAGCATCCGCCGCCGAAGGGGAAACGCGGCCGGGCGGATCCGACTTGCTCCCGTCCCGCCACAGTCGGCCCCTGCGGCTGCTCTCGGGCGCATCTGCGCTGAGACCGCCTGGCCTCGCCGCCGAACCGTCCCCGTCCCAGCGCCGCAGCACGGCCCATCTGATCAGCCGTACCGAAGACCCGAACCGTCCGTAGAACGCGGGGCCCTGGCCTCGCCGAGCGAAAGGAGCACCGCCCATGAACGCTTTGATTTCGGAGGCAATGTGTCCACGTCTGAGCAGGCACCGGCGCGGCCGGTGTACCGCACCCTGTCCCAGTGGGTGAACAACCACTTCATCCCGATCTACCGGCGCACCCTCGGCGGCGAGTACCGGTGGTGCTCACAATGGTGGAAGCACGCCGAGGCCATCTCCCGCTTCTCCAGCCTGTGGTACGCGTGGGAATCAATGCGGATCAACGGGTCCACCGGGATGGGCCTGTGGTACCGCGACCACCTCGACCACCAACTGCCCGTCCTGCTCGGCCCGCGCGGGCCGTTCTACCAGTGCACCGAGACCGAACACCTCGAACCGCACCAGGCCGCCATCGCCCTGCCCCCACCCGGCTGGTGGACCTCCTCCCTGGCCACCACCGGAGGCCGGGCATGAGCGACCCCACCTCCGCAGAGAACGCCGCCATCGCCCTGGACGCCTACGAACAGCACATCCTCGGCGACACCCAGACCACCCACCGCCGCAACCCCGTCGTCGCCGACGCCCTGGTCCGCGGCCTGATCAACGACCTGGCCGACTACGCCGACCAGCGGCGCATCGACCTCACCGCCGTCCTCACCGGCGCACTGGAAGCGCGGGCCGACGACCTCACCGAGCGGCAGGACTCCGAGCTCGTCCGGCAGGTCGGCGCGCAGGTGCAGATCCGCCCAGACGCAGCCGGGGAACCGCTGCCGGTGCGGCGCGGAATCATCACCGGGGTCGAGGAGTACGGCAACGGCAACGCGGTCTGCGCCGTGCGGTTCCCCGGAATGGACGGGGATCTGCAGCTGGCGGTCTCCGACCTGCAGCCCGCCGAACCGTTCCCGCACACCACCACCCGGCTCGGACCCGTCACCACCGCCACCGACGCCGAAAAGACCCTCATCACCGTCGCCGCCCGCATCCAGTGCTGCGCCCGGTCGGGCGTCCGGCCCGACCACGACGACCTGCTGGACCGCAACAGCCTGGCCGGCAACCTCGGCCGGTGGGCCGGAACCACCGACGAACGCGTCCTGACCACGCTCACCCAGCAGATCAACCAGGCTGCCGCCCGGATGAGCACGCCCGGCCTGCAACCGGGGACCGATCCGGTGCGGCTGGCCACCACCGGCTTCCCGCACGACCTGAACGACGGCGTGCCCGCACCCTCCGGGCAGGACCCGGCAGCCGGTCAGGCGCCTTCGCCGGAGCACCGGCCGGGGCGGGCCTTGTGAGCAGCAGGCCCTGGCCGCACCGCGAACAGAACGGCGGTCTGGCCTGCGGACAGGACGGCGGTCCAACCCACGGGCGGGACGGCGGTCCGACCCGCGGACAGGACGGCGGTCCGACCCGCGAGCAGAACGGCGATCCAACCCGCAGGCTGCTGGGCTCCCGAGCCCGTCCGATCGCCTGCCGCCGGCTTCCCGCTCGACGCGCGGCTCGCACCTGAGGCGGTTCCGCCCGAACCAACCCCGGCTCGCGGCAGACCCGGCCTCGGACCGCCGCGAGCCCGGATACCCGCAACCGTGACCACTCATCGCCGTGCGGGCGTGTACCGCCTGCCGCTTCCCTCTGGAGACCTTCATGCCCGACGACACCAATGCCCAGAGTGCCGAGTTCGCGGCCAAAGCGCTGGACGCCTTCCAGGAACACGCCCAGCCCGGTCCGGCACCCGACCACCGCAAGGACGCCGAGCACGCCGCCGGGCTCGTCGGCGACCTGCTGATCGACCTGATGCACTACGCCGATCGGCGCGGGCTCGACTTCGACGAGACCCTGCTGGCCGCGCGCCTCTTCTACGCCGACGAGACCGCCACGGCCCAGGACACCGCGGTCCAGCACGCCCGCGCCCTGGCCGGGGCCGTGCAGCGGCTGAACGAGGCCACCGCCCCGTGGGAGTCCTGGCCGGGCCTGTCCGATCCGCAGTCCGTGCACGCGGTGCTCGACGAGCTGACCGCCGCGATCGGCGGCCTCGGTCCGGTGCTCTCCCAGCTCAGCGACTACCTCCGGAACAAAGCCGGCGAAGACCGGCAGCCCGGCGAGCGGGCCGAAGCCGCCTACGCCACCGCCTTCCATCTCCAGGCCGCCCGCGGCTCGGTGGCCGACCTGGCCGAGGTGCTCGACAGCGCCCGGTGCCTGGCCGACGGCCTCACCACCGCGAAGCCCGGACCCGACCCCCCGCACCCGGGGCCGGTCGGACTCGCCGCCCGCGATTTCCCCGCCGGCCTCGACGAACTCCTCGGGCGCGCCGACCCCGACCCGCCGCCGGCACCCGGCAGCCCTCAAGGCCCGCATCGCGGACCGCGCCCGTAGCCGCACCGCCGAGACGATGCCGCCCGCCGGCCACCCGCCGGTGGGCGGCACCCGCCCCTTCACCGTCCTCACCGGAGGTAGACCGTGAGCCTTCCCCTCATCCGCGACACCACCGCACGGCTGTCGGTCCCGCAGCTGTTGCCCGGCCGGCTCGCCGCCGCCTACCGCGCCCTGGAGATCGCCGAATACGCCACCCGGGAGCTGATCTTCCTGCAACCGCCGGACCTGCCTCCGGGATGGGCCGCCGCCCAGCAGCACGCCGCCCGAGCCCGCGGAGCACTGTCGCGGGCGCCGTCGTTCGAGTGGCCGCTCACCTTCCCGCCGCCCGTGCTCGCGCTCGCCGAGGCCGACCTCCGCACCGTGGTCAGGGCGCTCGCCGGACTCGCCGACACACTGGTCATGGCACTGGTCGAGGCCGCGGACCAGGCCGAGCACGCGGACGATGAGGCCTGCTGCGTGCAGGCCGCACTGCATGGCAACGACCTGCACACGGTTTTCCACATAAGCGCCCGCACCTTGTCCGCCCCCGAGCCTGCCTGACGTAACCGTGGCTCAACCCGCTCTCACTGCGGGCCCGCACGTTCAGGTCCCACCACCGGACGGAGGCTCCATCCGCATGAACGCCCACATCGCCCACGTGACCAAGCAGATCCAGGCTGCCGGCGAGTTCCGGGGCTGGTGGCCTCCGCCCTCATCGGGCCGGAACCCGTCGAGCGGGCGACCGCCGAACTCATCCGCGGAACCCCGGACGAGACGTACCCGGCCTGCGCGACCGTGCTGGCCGGAGCCGTGGAAGCCCGCGCTGGGCCCTGGCAGAGGCACCGTCGCCGGCCTTGCCGTCCGAAACCACCTTGGCTTCGGGGCGCACCGAACTCGCCCAGGCGATCACCGAACTGATCGTGACCGCCACGCGGGCCGGGCTCACCGCCACGTCCAAGAGCACCGGTCCGGCCGACCGGACCGCCGCCCTCCCAGCCGCACGGCACGCGGGGTGCGTCCACGCAGCTCCGACATGGCTCGTCCCGGTCGTCCCGGAGGTGTAGAGGACGGTCAGCGGGTGCGTCCACGCGGCTCTGGCATGACTCGTCCCTTGAAGGCGGTTCTCGCGCTCGCGCGATACCCGTCCACAGAAATAGAGCGGTTCCGCGCCCGCGGCCACCGCGCCGCACGCTCGCCTGACCCGCCCGTCCGAGGCGGTCAGCAAGCCGCCACAGCACCTACGAGCACCTACGGAGGACACAGCACCATGACCGACGACCGGCAAGCAGAACTCTCCCGGCTGCTGGAGACCGCGAACGCCGAGCTGGCCCGTGCCGAGCACGCCATCAGGGCGTTCGCCGAGGAGGGCCCGGACGGGTTCATCCGCTGGGGCTTCGCCCAGTGCGAGGTGATCGAGGCCCGGCTCGCCCTGCTGGGCGCCCCGTCCATGCCGCCCCAGCCCGACCGCCCGCCCGTACCCGGCGAGGAGTCCGTGGACTCCCTGTTCGACCTGGCCCGGCACGTCGCCCGGACCCTGGTCCTCGCCGCGGAGCAGGCCGACGATCCGGCCGACAAGTTCGCCTGCCTGGACGCCGCCCGCTACGCCGGGCGCCTGCGCGAGGCCCTGCGATGAGCTTCACGGTCACCTTCGGGGACATGCTCGCCCTCGCCGACGGGCACCTCGCCCAGGTCGCCGGAGCGTTAGCCCGCCCCGACGCCGGCGAGCAGGCCCGCCGTCCCGCCACGGTCGCCGAACTGTCCCGCCTCGTCGGCGTCCTCGCCCGCTACAGCGGCCGGATCGCCACCGGCTTCGATCTGCTGCCCGCCGCCGGTACCGGCGTGCAGCAGGCCGCCCGCCAAGCCGTACCGCTGCTCACCAGGGCGCAGGACGTCCTCGGCACACCCGCGGGCTCCGAGCCGCCCGGCCCCGAGCTGGCCTGGGATCTGCATGCCACCGCCACCGCCCTGGGCTGCGGCCTCGACCTGCTCGCCACCCACCTGTCCCCGCCGCCGGAACCCGATGTTCCCCTGGCCGGCAACGCGGCCGTCATCGTCGACGCCGATACCGCCCGGCTGCTCCTGCGCACGGTCGGCGAATACGCCGCGGTCGCCGGCCGGGCCGCCTTCCATTCCGGACCGGCCGGGCGGCAGGCAGGCGAGCTACTCCTCAGGGCCGCGTTCATCGGGCAGGCCTTCGTCCACGACGAGATCACACCCGTGACGGCGATCCCGCTCAACCAGGTGCCCGACCGCATCCCGCCCGGCCCGGGAGAGAGCAGGGAGCAGAAGCTCGCCGGGATCGACATCAGCGTCCGGCGCCTGAACCCGGCCGAGGTCAGGAACTCCCTGCCCGCCTGGCGTTACCTGACCTCGGCCGCGGCGGTCAGCTGCGACATCGGCCAGCACCTCATCCAGCAGCTCGCCCGGCGCGCCGCCGAACTCGGGCTCGCCGACGCCGCCGGCGCGCTGGACGGTCTTACTCCCACCGTCCGGCAACTCGGCCGTCGCTGGAAGCGCATCGCCACCCGCTGGCACGGACTCACCCGCGAGCACACCGATCCGGTCGTCGGCACCGCGCTGGACGCCAGCGACCTGGTCCTGCGGCTCGGCCGCCTCCTCTACGCCGATCCCGGCTGGGCCCCAGGTCCTCGCGCCAGCCTCAGGGTCACCCCGCTCGAGCACCTGGCCGCCACCCCGGCCGACCTCGCGCAGGTGGGTACCGCCGTCTTCAAGGCTTTCGAGGGCTGCGACATCGTCGCCCGCCACCACCGCGCCGCCCTCAACGACCTGTTCACCCGCGACGTTCTGCGCGCCCCGCCCCGTGCCAGTGGACGCTACAAGCCCAACCACGACATGCGGGTCTTCCTGCGCCGGTACGAAAATCTTCACGCCGACAGCCGCGAGATGATCGCCCGGTTCGCCCGAGCGCTTCAATCGATACCGGACCAGCCCTCCGGTGCCATCGCCGAAACGACCCTCGTCGCCCGCCGCACCGCCGTCCCCGACACCTCGTCACCCGTAGCCTTGGCCGCCACCGGCTTCCCCGTCCCCATCACCGAAGCCGTCCAGGGCGCCACGGCTGCAGGTCCTTCCTTACCGCCAACCGCTCTGGCTAAGGGGAGATCGGCTGGTAACAGTCCGTAGCCGGCGGGATGCCCGGACCGGGTGCCTCGGATGGATCGCCCCGAGGCACCCGGGGCCAGCCGGTCAACGTCATGGAGTGCAGCCCGTTCTCACCGACTCCTCCTGAGGATCAAGCGCCGGATCAGTGCAGTAGCAGAGCTCCAGTGGGCGCCCGGGCCGAACCGGATCCGGAGTACGGCCGGGGTCGGGCGGGCGGCCTTGCGGGTGCGCAGCCATCACCTGCGGCTCCTGGCCGACGTTCCGGTCGGCGGCCGGTCCGTGGTGGTCGAGCTGCAGTTCGGCGGCCGGTCTGCTTTGTGCCAGAGCCATTGACTGGGCAGAACCGTCATGCCCCGCGCCCGCTGGCCGCGGTGATGATCATGTCGTCGATGAGCCAGCGGATGTCGGCGGGGATGTCGATGAGGGCGCGCAGGACGTCGGGGCGGAGCGTGCTGGCGTCCAGGGCGTGGCGGAGGGCCTGGAGGGTGAGGTCGTCGTCGAGGGCGGCGGTTTCGGCTTCGGTGCCGAAGTAGCCGAGGGGGACGGCGAAGAAGGCGGCCAGGGCGGTGAGGGTGCGCAGCTGGGGGTTGTCCTGGCGGCCGGTGCGCAGTTTCCAGATGGTGGTGGAGGAGATGTCCTCGCCGGTGGCGGCGGTGATGGCGGCGGCGACCTCGACGTTGTTCTTCGGCGGCGGGGCGGTGGGCGGCCACAGGTTCTGGATGAGCCATTCGATCTTGTCCGCGAGCGTCGCGGACGGCGGGACCGCCGGGGCGGCCTGCCGGGGTGTGGGAGCCACTGCCTCTCCTTGTTGATCGAAGTCCACCAACACACGTTGCAACCGATCGTAGTTGACAAGCTTCGCTGCGTGATGCATCTTCTCCTCAACGACTTTAGTTGATGGCTCTTCGACCTCATCAACTTCTGCACTGTGGGAGGGGACAGATGCACCAGCTGGTCACGCCTGCGCAGGTGGAACTGGACGAGCGGCAGCGGCGGCTGCTGCGGTTGCGGCACGAGCTGGCGCGGATCGGAGTGCGCACCCGGATCCGCAGGCCGCGCAACGGCCGGTGGAAGATCACCCTGCGTTCGGCGCGGTGGTCGGAGACCGTGCTGTGCGCCGGCGCCGAGGGCGCTTACGCCTACGTGACCGTTCACGGGCGGCTGTTAGGGCCCGCCGATGACGTTCGGCACGTCGCGCAGGTGCTGGTCTGGATGGTCGACAGGAAGCACCGGTGAACGCCCGGCCTGGCGCCCACCGATTCCCGGCCGGCGGATGGGCGATTCCCGAGCCGCTCGGATCGACGTCCGGCACTGGCTCTCGACCCGCGCCCGGTACGGCGGTGAAGGCGGTCTCGGCGATCCTGGCTCCGCTGATCGTGGCGCTGGCGGTGCTGGGCGGGGTGGGGTCGTTCGCCACGGTGCGGGAGATGGCGCGGCCGTGGTTCGGGGAGTCGGCGTGGATCGTGCCGGTCGGCATGGACGTCGGCATCGTGATCCTGCTGGCGTGGGATCTGCTGATGGAGTACCTGCGCCTGCCGTGGCCGGTGCTGCGCTGGGTCGCGTGGGCCTACATCGCCGCCACGGTGGCGGTGAACGTCCTGGCCGCCGGCGGGAACCTGGCGGGGAGCGTGATCCACGCGGCGATGCCGGTGCTGCTGGTCACCGTGGTCGAAGGCGTCCGGCAGCTGATCCGCCGGTGGGCGGGGCTGGCGGCCGGAACGAGGCGGGAGAGGATCCCCGCCGTCCGGTGGGTGCTGGCCCCGGTCTCGACCGTCCTGCTGTGGCGGCGGATGGTGCTGTGGCAGGTCACCGCCTACCGGCACGGCCTGGACCTGGAGTACCGGCACCTGCTGGCCGTCGCCCGCCTCCAGGAACGGCACGGGCGGTGGGCGTGGCGGTGGCGGGCCTCGCTGGCCGAACGGACGGCGCTGCGGCGGCTGCCCGCCGAAGCCACCGGGCACGGCGGCGCACTGGCGGATCCGGGTCCGCCTGGTCCAACACCTCCTCCGCTCTCCGCCGAACTCGGGTCAGCCAGTACGGCGGACGCACCCGTGCCGTCCGGCTTCGCCACGGTCGGCGGCGGGACACCGGGCGTCGATGCCGGCCCGCCTCTCCGTCCGGCCGAGGCCTTCGCCGCGGATGAGGTGCCGGCGGCCGTGGCCGGGTGGGCGAGCGCGGAACTGGTCACGGCGGCACGGCAGGTGGTGGCCGAGGCCGAGCGGCGAGGGGCGCGGTTGAGCAAGGCGGCGTTCGGGCGGCGGTTGCGGCAGCAGGGGTTCACCATCGCCAACCAGCGTCTGGCCGAGCTGCGCGCCGTCTGCGATGAGCCCCGGGCCAAGGGGGTATGAGTACATGGCGAGTCCCGGCCCCGGCTTCCCCACCCGACCGTCCGGACGTGTGGAGGCTGTTCCCGTGCCCTTCCCCGACGACCGGCGACAGCGGCTGCGGGACTTCCTGCACCAGGTCGCCGAGCAGGACACCGCCCGCCTGCGCACCGGCCGGCTGCCGTGGGTGTGGTGGCTGGAGCACGCGGCCCGGCACGGCCGCCACGGGTTCGTCAACACCTTGCTGATCGCCGCCCAGTCCCCCGCCGCCGTCGAGGTGCGCTCCTACGAGGACTGGCAGGCGCGCGGGCGGCAGGTCCGCAGGGGCGAGGGCGGGATCCGCATCCTGTCGCGCAAGGACCGGCCCCGCCCGGTGTTCGACCTCTCCCAGACCGATGGCGGCCCGCTCGACGAACTCGTCCCGGTCACCGCTGCCGAGGCGTACGAGCGGCTGCGCGCCCTGGCCGCCGATCTCGGGTTGTACGTCCAGCGCGGCCAGCGCTGGACCTACGCCGGACGGGCCGACCGGCTGATCCGCGTCGACCCCGCCCTCGGCGACTTCGGGGCCACCACCGAACTGGCCCACCAGCTCGCCCACGTACTGCGTCGCGGCGACCACCCCGACCCGCACGCCGACACCTGCCACGGCGCCCGCCGCGTCCACGCCGACTCCGTCGCCTACCTGGCCCTGGCCCGCCTGGGGCTGGAGACCTCCCATCTGGTCTTCCCGCCGGCCGCCGCCTGGGCGGGCACCGACCCCCGCGCCCGGCCTTCCGAGGCCGTCCGACAGCTCGGCGACCAGATCCTGCGCACCACCGCCCACCTGCACCGGCGGCTCCCCCGGCCCGGGGAGAGCTCCCCGGGCGCCGGCGTCGGCCCACTCGGGCATGAGCGCCTTGGCGGCGGCGTTCCCCGCCCGGTCCGGCGTTCGGGCAAGCGCAGCGGGCGACCTACGGAAAACCGACCCGACACGACCGTTCAGCTCGCCGAGACGCCGGTCGGCGGCGAGAACTCGGCCAGGCCCAGACCGGACGGGCAGGGCAGGCCCGCCAAGCGGCGTCCCAGCGGCGGGCAGTCCTTCTCCCCGGCCAGGGGAACCGCCCATGCTCAGGCCCTCTTGGCCGTTCACCGCGCCGCGCACCGCTTCTTCCAGTCGAACCTGGCCGGCAGCTGGGTGCCCGGATACCTGTCCGACCGCGGGTTCAGCGCGGACGTCCCGCAGCGTTGGGAGCTGGGGTACGCGCCGAAAGCCGGGCGGACGCTGACCGACCACCTGCGCCGGATCGGCCATTCGGACCAGGTGATCCTGGCGTCTGGGCTGGCCCGCCGCACCAGGACCGGCGCGCTGTTCGACGCCTTCCGCGACCGGCTCGTGTTCCCGCTGCGCACAGGTGAGGGCGCCGTCGTCGCCTTCATCGGCCGGCGGCCCGACGGCGCGCCGGGCCCCAAGTACCTCAACAGCCCGGAGACCGCGCTGTTCCGCAAGGGCGAGGTGCTGTTCGGGCTGCACGAGACCCGGGACCGGCTGGCGGCCGGGGCCCGGCTGGTCATCGTCGAAGGCCCGCTCGACGCCATCGCCGTCAACACCACCGACGGGTACGCCGCTGTCGGCCCCTGCGGCACCGCGCTGACCGCCGCCCAGCTCGCCGCCCTCGGCCGGCACGCCGACCTGGATACCGCCGGAGTCCTGCTCGCCCTGGACGGCGACCCGGCCGGGCAGGCGAGCACCATCCGGGCCTGGCTGACGCTGTCCCACCTCACCGGCCCGCTCGACGCGCTCGTCCTCCCGGACGAGCGCGACCCGGCCGACGTCCTGCGCGCTGGAGGGCCGCCCGCTGTCCGTACCATGCTGCGGTTCCCGGTCCCGCTCGCCGACCTGGTCGTCGACGCGTGCATCGACCGGTACGGCGGGACGCTGGAGTTCGCCGAGCAGAAGCTCACCGCCGTCCGCGCCGCGACCGCGCTCATCGCCCGCATGCCCGCCGTCCAGGTCCCCCGCCAGGTCGCCCGCCTCCATGCTCGCACCGGCGTCGAGGTCGCCATCGTTACCGACGCCCTCACCGAGGCCGTCGGCGGCGAGCCCGCGGGCGCCCCTGCCCTGGCGGCCAGGAGCTTCCCGGTGCCGCCCGGCCCCAACTCACCCGAAGAGCAGGCGGCCACCGGCCCCGTGCTCACGGACCCGTCCACCTCGCCGAGGAGAAGGTGTTGAACGAGACCTACCCCGACCCCGTCACCGAGGGACTCACCCACAGCGGCCAGCGCCTGGTCCAGATCATCGCGCTGGCAACCGCCGGCTACCGCAGCCATGCTCTGCGCAAAGCCCGCTCAGCGGCCGACGCCGCGCGAGCCGACTCGGCGACGCGCAGCCAGGCCGACGCCGAGGCCAAGGCCGCCCACGCCCAGGCCCGCGCCCGCTGGGCCCCCGCCCACGACCGGCAGTGGCTCGACCAAGCCGGCCTGCTCGACGTCGCCGCGGCCTGGGGTGCCGCCGTCCCCCACGCCGCCGACCACGCATCGGCGGCCTCGGCCGTACGCAAGTGCGAGCAGCGCCTGCGCAACCTGCACCCGCACGCGATGGACCACTACGACCGTCACCGCGCCGCCGGCCACGACCTGCTGGAGGCCATGCGCCACGCGGCCCCGTTCTTCACCCGCGACCCCAATGTCCGCACCGGCCACCCCGCCACCCGCCGCGACGCGCTAGCCGAAGGCACGGAACAGCGGTGGGCCGCATCCGTCCACGGCCCCGACCGCCACGAATGGGACGCCCACCGCCAGGAACTACGAGCCCAACAGATCATCGCCGACCTGCAACGGCAGGCCCACGCCGAAGGACGCCCCCATCTCCTCCCCGCAGAGCTGCACAGCGTTCTCGGCTCCACCACCAACCTGCCCGACGACATCATCGCCAAGGCCGTCCGCACGGCGCTCGCCTCTGGACCTGTCAGGGAACGCACCCCGGTGGAACTAGCGGCCGAGGACTTCCCGTACAGCATCGAGGAAGCCATGCGAATGACCGTGCAACGGCCGCTCGACGACACGCACCGCAGGCCGCCCGCCCAGTCACCGGACCAGAACCGGCGCCGCAACCGCTGACGCCCGGGCTATCAGGACCAGCGTGTCACCGCTCCCCGTGCACGCAGGGATGGTCCAAGGTGGCAGCCTTGCCGGGCTGCCATCAAAGCTGGAAGCGGTCGCGTAGTCGATGAAGTGACCCATATCCCATCTGCTCGCTATTGGTCTGGATGTGCTTGGCCGTGTGAGGTGCCCTGCTCGGATGATGTCACCCACGTTGCTGTCGTCGGCCGCTGCATCGATGCGGCGTAGCATGATCGAGGCTTTGCCTCGCATGCGCCCGGCATGGTGCTCGTCTGCGAACTCCTCGATGATCCGTTCAACACACTGGTCTCGCTGGCTGTCGAATTCTCGCTCGCGCCTGCTGGAGGGTCTCGTTGATCCGCTTGATCAAGGAGGCGAAGTTCGCATCAAGGACTGCGACACCATCGAAAGGTGTCTCGTCCTTCTTGTGTTCCTGCAGATAGGCAAGGAACTCCTTGGCGAAACCAGCCTTACCGATCCTGGTCCCGAATGTCGCCTCACAGGTGACCGTAACAACGTCCCACATCGACGTGTTGTAGGCGTTGATGCTGACCTCGATGGCCTTGTCGGTAAGCTCGGCCGCTTCTGCTTCGCTCAGTCCCAGAAGATTGGAGATATACGGCGAGCGGCGATGCCAGCGAGCACCAGGGACTAGATCCTCAGGTTCTTCGATCGTGACACCGGGCTCGGCCTATGCGCCCACTTATGCCGCCCACTCGCCGACCATGACAATATTGTCAGATTTATCGCTAGCCCTCTTGAGGTCTCTCAAGATTTGACGCAGACCGCTTGGGTGTAGCGTCGATGTGACGTAGACGTAGATTTTTTCGAGTGCGCATAGCAGTGCAGGCCACTATTTCGGGAAGTTCTTCCAAACGCTTAAGAGCGGCTTTGTTGCTCCTATATTGAACTGACACAAACCACCCATGCACACATTCGTCACTCTTAAGATAGGACGGGAGTTGCGCTTCGATTCCATTCCAAAATCTCCCATTGTGGAGTTTTTTTATTTCAAGAAGCGCCCTTTGGTTGTAGCCGTTAGAAAATTTAAAATCAACTGGCCCTCGACCTAGCTCAACCTCCCTGTCTACTACGATGTTGTTTGCGCGGCAGTAACTACGGGCGATGCCCAAAAAGACGAGCTGCACAGCCTCCTCCGGCTTGTCTTTTTTATGCCCATCATTCCAAAGCAGCGACCACCCTCGCTGCTCCTCTATGTAATTTTTGAACTCACGGATCACTAGTTCAATGATCGAGAAAAATTCCCCCTCACTCTGAGGAGGTTGAATAATCAAGGGATGGCGCTCTACATAACTCCTCGTTGCTTCATCCCACTGATAAATACCTCTGGGGTCGCGCCGAAGGTCATAGGGAGCAGCTGGTTGACCTTCTCTGTCCTGTGCCCACTCTCTGACAAGCTCGGGATTACGCCGAGCGACCCACACAATACTCTTCTTGTCCACCCGACCCATAACTTCATAGTTAAGATCGTTGCGGAGTTGCTCTGCCTCGTAATATTCCCACCAGTCATCAGCATTGAGAACTGGAAGGTCTCGCAAAAAGTGCTCAGGAGTAAGAAGAATAGGCTTCCCGTTGATCGGATTGCGAGGAAGCTCATGCCATTCGGTTTGCCAGTTGATACGGACAGTATCGAAAGAGGCACCTGGGATCTTCATTCGTTCTGTCGGGATATCATACCGACAGGCGACTCTCTTTGTATAATCGATGAAGTGCCTCCTCAGGATATTACAAGTTACATCCGAGATGCGATCTGGACCGATGCCTTCATTGAGGATCCCGAGCTCTTCGAAGTGGCGAAGATCAGTAAGTCCACGGCCGATAGCGGCTTCCATAGCCTCGGCTATTAATCTTGCATAGCCCCTTCCACCACCCGCACCTTCAGTACCTGACTCAGTATAACCAAGGCAGAATTCGCGCGGCTCAGGAAAAGTAAGCAGCGCAAGCGCCTTCTTGTAAGGCACACTTCGGGGATTGCAATTCCCTTCAGCAATGAGGTGGAAGCACTTATCGAAGTGACCGATCAGCTCATCATGTGCACCACGCCAACGATCACCCTCTTCCTTAAATATAAGAAATGGGTCCACAAAGAGTGGTGTATCATTGTCGAGAATGGGATCAAACCAGTCATCATTGACCGTCTTGATTATATTGAATTTCTCACTGAACAACATATTATACCTAGTTTATTTTCCACTACAACTATTGGCAATAGAGTGCAGCGAGATCAACGTCCGAATCGGGCCTGCAACCCCACCAAGACCCACAGGGCCTTGTGCCCTTATCGTCCACATTTTGGCAGATTTGGGTTGCTTCGGGGCATAGTGTCCTTGTTGCAGATCCCGTCGCCTTGCCATGGATGACGGCCTCGCTACCCCAACGATCCTTCGCGCCCGATTGATCATGTCGGCCTAAGCACTGTGGTGGGAGCTGACGCGTGATGTACCAGACTTTTCGACGTTCCGGCCACTACCTGATTAGGCATCACACGTCGCTCGTTACCCTTGGCCATAGTGGCCTCCTTGCGCATTGCGCTCGAACCTATGTTCGAGTTGGAGCAACGTTAGCAGTACGGTACGACCATCGAGATGCGACACGCCGAGGATTGCTAGTCTCATCCATAGCATCCATATATATATATGGTAGCCGAGAGTGCCGCTCGCGGGCGGTTCATCAAGACACTGAGGTAATTACTCGTCATCTCCTAGCATCTAGCACGATCCTGTGATGGGTCTCGTGCGCCATCTTTGCATCCTGATCTCGCGCAGCACCTCTCGATAGGGTCGGCCAACCCGGTCCCAGATGATGCCCCATGCCTGAGAAGCACCATCGTCGTAGCCGTAGGCCTGCACGGTCACTACTACCGTCTCGCGCTTTAGACTGCGAGCCGCACCCGGTACATCGGGGTGTCAGAGGTGCCATTGTCACGAGCGATGGCGATGAAGCGCAGTGCCTGGTCCTGCTCGTCGGCTCCTCTGTGGGCCAGCGCCAGTTTCTGCTGGGCGGTCGCCCAGTCCTCGGCCTCCCCCAGGTCCTCGAACTCTCGGACGGCTTCGGCCATAACGCAGACGGCGTACCGGTGCTCCCCGGCCTTGCTGAGTGCCGTGCCGATCCACAGCCGGGCGCGGGCCCGGTCCTGTCCGCCGAGGCGCTCGTCTCCGGCCAGCTCCTGGTAACGGTGAGCGGCCTCGTGCAGGGCTCCGGACATCTCGGTGACCACCGCCAGCGATAACTGGACCTGCGCGGCGCGGAGTCTCCAACCGGGCAAAGGAGGCAAGGGCCTGCCGGTAGGAGTGCTGCGCGGACAGTGGCCCGCCCAGGATGCCCTGGTCTCGCCGGGCATCGGCAAGCAGTCTCAAGGATCGGGCGTGCAGGTACAGGCCAGTGGAGCCGAGCCAGCCCTTCCGGTGTTCTCAATCTGCGGGACCTCAAGCCGAGCGCCCAGTAGGACCGCGACTGTCGGTCTGCGGGCCGACGGACGGTGAGTGTAGGTGTTTCCATCCTGAAAGCCTCGATCCCTACCCGGCGATCACCGCGCACCCCGACTACACCCTCAACTACGAAAAGCCTGATTCGACGTTCAGAAGTGCACGGAGGCGTTGTTCGCCGCATCTCGCTGCGGTCATCAGGTGCCCGTGGAGTGGTTCGAGTATCACGCCCGCGTCCAGCCCACAGATGCGAACGAGTTTGACCAGCACCTGGCATTGTTCGTAGGTCAGGTACGGGCGGGCTAGGAGGTCTCGGGCCGCGTACCCGTCGTGGCCTGCCGCCTCGATCAATGTGCGGGTGAGTTCCTCGCGTTCCGGGCTGTAGTGGGTGCGGGTGAGGTCGAGCACGGTGATGGCGGCCCGACTCCGGAAGACCGTCGTGCCGGGGTCTGTCTGCTTCAGCAGCGCAAGAGTGCTGGCGATCATGGCGGGGAGGTGGCGTTGGACGTCGGTACCCGCCGATTTCTGGCAGTGGGCGCGCAGGAGATGCTGAACCGCGTGTTCCCATGGTTCGTGGACGCTGCTGTGGTCGATGAGTTCGGCGGCTTGCTCATGTCGGCCGGTGTGGGCGGCGGCGAGGATGGTGACTTGGCGGCCGTCAAGGAGCCGTGTGCCGATGCCGCGATGGGCGGCGATGCGTTCGGCCGCATCGGTCCAGCGGCCGACCTGGACGAGGGCGCGTGTGCCGTCGGCAAGCAACGCGGCCCACACCCGGGCGGTCAGGGCCTTGTGTCCTTCGACGCTGCGGGCGAGATCCCGGAGCCGGACTTTCCGTCCCGCGACGACGGTGCCGCTTTGGGTACGGGCGGCGCGGTGGAGGGCTTCGAGCGTGGCGTAGGCGCCGCTGCCGTCACCGTCGCGGATCATCTGGCGGGGGATGTTGAGCAGTGGCTGGAGTGCGAGCGGCACGACATCGTCCGGCAGCGGCCGGGCCTGCTCGAACACGTCGTACTGCCGCCGGCAGAGGTCTCGGGCCAGGGTGTTCAGGCCGCAGTCCGAGGCGATGAGCGCTGCCAGGTTGCACACCTCGGCTGCCCGGATGAGCTGCTGGTGAAGGTCTCCGGTGCCGGGTTCGGCGGCGAGGGCGCGGAGCCTGTCGATCCTGGTGGTGAGCGGAACGCAGGAGGGCCGGGGTCGCGGGACGAGCGGGAAGTAGCTCGCAGGCGTGATGGTCGGGTGGCGGCCGGTCATGGTGTGGCGCCTTCCGTGGTGGGGTTGGGGCCGAAGACGACCTGTGCGGCGGTGTGGGCCAGGGCGGTCTGGGCGGGGTAGGGCAGGCCGTGCCGGTTCCAGGTGAAGATGACGTGGTGGGCCAGGACGGCGCGCAGGCCGCGGTGCAGCCGCCCGGTGCCGGCGAGAGCGGCGAGTTTCTCGCCGGCTCCGGTGAATGCGGCTGGCCATTCAGCGGTGTGAGCCAGGGGGCCGCCGTCGGCCGTCAGGGGTGCGGTGTCGACCTGGAGGAGACGTCGTAGGGCGGGTTCGAGGGTGCGGCGGCGTTCGGCGGTGAGGGGCTGGTCGGGTGGCCGGTGGTCGGCGACGCGGGACCACACGTCGCCCTGCTCGTACCAGTCGAGTCCGGCTCCGCGTAGCAGGGCGCAGCACAGCAGCACCGCCAGCTCGCGCCGGTGCCCGTTTCGATCGTGGGCGAGGTGGGTGAGCAGGTGGCGGCTGTCATCGTGGAAGAGGTGGTGGGCCGTGGCCAGGCCGGCGGGACCGCCGAACGCGTGGAGTTCCGGTTCGTAGACGACGTGCCGGAAAGCGGTGATCCGCCGGGTGGTGGCCAGCCTGGTGAGGCGCCCGTGCAGGAGGTCGTCGGCCTGGGCGGGGTCGGTGCGGGGGCGGTAGCGGAGGCGCCAGCAGGGGGCTTTGCGGACGAAGAACCAGCCGGTGAGCAAGGCGTCGTCCTGAGCCTGCCGGAGGAGCGGGGCGAGGTCGGTGACCGCGACTCCTTCGGCGGACGCCCAGTCGGCGAAGTGGATGTTGATCTGCTGCCAGCCTTCGGTGCCGTCCATGGAGTCCTCTCGTCAGGCCAGGAGGAGGAACCGGTCCCAGGCCGGGGTCGGGCAGGTGCCGGTGCCGACGGTGTGGAGGGCGAGGGCTGCTCCGGCCGCGCCGTCGAGCAGTTCGGGGTCGGTGATCGGCCCGTCCAGCCGGTCCAGTAGCCGGGCGGTCAAGCGGGGCAGTTCGCTGGTCAGACCAGGGGCGTCGGCGGCCATGCGCCAGGTGGCCTGGAGCAGCCCGGCGGTGCCGTGGCACAGGCCGATCTCCGGTCCGAGCAAGTTGAGGTGGGCCGGGGCGCCGAGGGCGGTGAGGATGGCGGTTTCGGCGAGGCGTTGTCGGGTCGTGTCTCCGAGTGCCATGCCCGCCAGTTGCTGGGCGCGGGCGGTGCCGGCGATGCCGTAGCACCAGGAGGGCCGGGGTCGGGCGCTCTGGTCGGGGGTGACGAAACCGGGCCACCAGGGTCCATCGGTGTCGTTGCGCCACTGGTCGGTCCAGCCGCAGATTCGCTCGATGGCCTCGGGCATGCCGGGGACCGGGATGTCCTGGAGGACGGCCAGGGACAGCAGCGCCAGGACGGCGCCGATGCCGTGGGCGACGCCGATGTTGGCGTGGCCGTGCGGGAAGTCGGGATGCGGCTCGCCGGTAGGGGCCAGGTCGGTCCACCAGGGGGCGAGGGCGGGGTCGGTGGGGAGCGGTTCGGTGAGCCGGAGCAGGTAGGCGAGGACGTCGCGGGTGATCGGGTGGTCGGGGTGGCGTTCCAGGTGGTAGGCGCCCAGCCCGGCCAGGCCGCGGATCAGGTCGAACTCCTTCGGCTCGGGTCGTTCGCCGCGGTCGATGCGGGCGTGCGCGGCGGTGAGGCGCCTGCGGGTGATCGCGATGGTGGCGTCCGCCAGGCGGGCCGGTGTCCGGGCGTGGCGGCCGGGGGTCGCGGCGGTGTGCGTGACGAAGGCCAGCGCGGGGACGCCCACGTAGAGGCCGGCGTTGGCGGCGGCGGTCAGCGCGTCGCGGGCGGCGGCCGACAGCCAGGTGCGGGCGGTGCGCCAGTCGCCGTGCCCGGTCCGGGCTCGGGTGATGTGCAGGAGCGCGATGCCGGCGGCACCGCCGGCCAGCGACTGCGGCCATGCCCGGCCTCCGCCGGCCGGGATGGTCGCCCAGGCGGTGGCCGGGTCGGACAGGGCTGTGGCGAGGGTGGTGGCGGCTGCCAGTGCGTTCGGGTCGGGCGGGGTCATCGTGGGCCCTTCGCGCGTGCGGCCCGGCTCAGGGCCGCGGCACGGGCCAGGTGCAGGCAGCGGCGTTCGCCCGGCAGGTCGAGTCCGGCCATGCGGGTGTGGTGGAGGTGCAGCAGGTCGGGCAGCAGTTCCCGGGCCGATCGGGCATCGGTAAGGGCCCGGTAGGCGCGCAGCTTCTGGCGGCGGCGAGCCCAGCAGGCCAGCAGATGGTCGCCGCCTGGCAGGGCGGACACCTGGTGCTGATCAGGGTCGGCCAGGGTGACGGCCTGCCGGTACAGCGGGCGGGCCGGAGCGGGCGTCGTGGTGCAGGCGTGGTCGATGAGCCACCGCGTCGCCGCGGCGGGGCTGCCGAGGAGGCCGGCGGTGATGTCGAGGATGCTCGCGGCGGTGAGGGCTTGGGGGTCGGTGTCGCCGCGGTCGGCGATGGCCAGCTGGGCGAGCGCGGCTGTGGAGTCGGCCGCGAAGTAGGCCTCGGCCACGGCCATCGTCGCCCCTGCTCCGAACCGGCCCTCCTCCGGGAAGTAGGTGTCCCACTGGACGCGGCCGACCAGCCCGGCCTGACGCAGCCGGTCGCTCCAGTCGGCCAGCCGGGCGGTGACGGCGGCTGAGCGAGCGGCGGGGACGGTCAGGCGGAGCCGCAGATGATCGTGCGGGTCGCGGTAGCGCAGGAACCACCAGGTCGCCTGACCGTCCAGGGCGTCCACCAGGTGGGGCAGGTGCCGCAGCAGGATGGCGTTCTGGCCGCCGGGGTGGCTGTAGAGCTTGAGGTAGAACCGTCCGGGGCTGCCGGGGAGGTGGCCGTGGTCACGGCCGGGTACCCGCGGGTGGCGCGGTAGCCGGGGTGGAGGGGCGGGCTCGCGGGTGGACGCCAGCGGGATGACGATCTCGTGGGCGCGGCCGTCGATCCATCCCGACGCGTCGGGGGCGGGTGCGGCGCGCAAAGTGAGGGTGGCGTCGGGTCTGAGCAGGGAGCGGAGCACCGCCCGATGTGCGGGCTCGGCCAGGTCCAGGCCGAGCCGCCGATCGCCGTCCCCGGCGTAGACGCGAAGGGGCAGCCCGGTCTGTTCCCGCCAGGCGGTCAGGCCGTGGTCCCAGCCGTTCCCATCCGCCTCGGGTCCTGGCAGGGCGGCGGCGGGAAGTAGCCAGCGCGCCGGGGACAGCAGCGTCCGCCCGTACCGGAGGGCGGGCAGGAACGGCAGGCGGGACGCCGCCCCCCAGTCGAAGGCCGTGCACGGTACGGCCAGCGCGGTGGGCGCTTCCAGGAGGAAGCGCGCGAGCGGGTGGGTCTGGCGGACCGGCTCCACCGCGGTCAGCGCCACCGGCTCCACCGGGCGGCGCAGCGACCGCGAGATCAGCAGGATCCGGTCGATGTCCGCGGTGATGGCGAGGTCGTCGAGCGCGATCACGTCCGCACCGGCGGGGTGGTGTTCGCCCAGCGCAAGCAGGTGGGGCAGCGCCCGGAGGGATCTGGCGACGTTCTCGGTGGCCGCGTACAGCGGTGGCGCGGACAGTTGCGCGAGGATCGCCCCGCGCGTCACGGTCGGCAGATCCGCGTACGCCAGGCGCATCCGGTCGCGGTCCGGCTCGGCGAGCAGATGGAGGAACCGTCCGGTGGTGGTGCCGGCGTTGCGCGACACACCGGTGATCGACAGGGCGAAGTCTCCGTCGTCCAGGGCGCGCACGGAGGCGGCGTGGACGCGGACGGTCAGTTCGGTGCTCGGCTGGACGGCCGCCCGCGGGCCGGTGTCGGCCAGTTCGGCGATCGCCGCGTCGTCCAGGGTCACCTCGTGGTCACCGCGCAGCGCGGCGTTCTGGGCGAGGGCCAGGAGCTTGTGGTCCCGGCCGGTCATCGCGGGGGCGGGGGCGGCCGGTGCGCTGAGGTATCCGGCCGGGAATCCGAGTCCGATATCGGGGTCGACCGCGTCGCGGACGGGGACCAGGGCGTGCGGCCCGTACCGTTCGAGGAACTCGCGGTGCCAGGCCGCCCATCCACGGCCGAGATCTCCCCGGGGCGCCAGCCGGACGAGCGCGGACGCGGCCCTCGCGGCCTCGTCCGCCACCGCGGACGGCACCGTGACCTCCACATCCATCCGCAGGTCCGTTCTCACGGCACGGTCCGCTGGGACGGATGCCTTCGCCGTCCCCACGGCGAGTTCGGCACGCTGCGAGCGGGTCATTTCCGGGATGGTTCGGCGGGCGAGTGCGTCGCCGGCCTCGCGAAGAGCGGTGACGGTCCCGGCCAGTTGCGGGATGTCCGACGCGGACACCGCGTCGAGTTCGGCGAGCAGGTGGGGCAGCGGGTCGGTCACGGTCATCGGCGACCGCAGGGAAGTGATCAGCAGGCGTTGGTCCACCAGTTCCGCCAGGAGCCGGGTGATGACGTCGCCGGGGACTCCCGGGAAGGCGGCGGCGAGATGGGCGGCCAGGTCGGCCGACCGGATCGGTGCGGACGCGGCCCGCAGTGCCGCCCGGACGGCGGGAGTGGCCCGCACCCGCACCTGGACGGGTGCGCCCCCCGCACCGCCGGCGGGACGGTGGGTCAGCAGCACCTCGCCGTCCCGCTCGACGATGAGGTCGTGCCGCACCACCGGCAGCCGCCGCAGGAGCGCCGGGTCGGCCTCCAGCCGCTCGATGACCGCCCCCAGCCAGGCGGAGTCGACGTTGCTGACGGGCCGGTGCCCGGTGCCGATCCCGAGCGCGGCCCGATCGGAGATCCGGGCCGGGGCGACGCCGGCGAACAGGCCGAACGGCGTCGCCCGTCCCAGGGCGCGCAGCAGGTACCGCGCGGTGGCCAGGGTCGCGCGACGCGCGTCGGGCTCGGCGACCCGCTTCCCCGCGAGGATCTCGTGGACGCGGCGAGCCAGGGCCGGGCTGGCCTGCTCCACCGCGGCGGCGAAGGCCGGCAGCCGCATGACCGTCTCCAGCCACGGCTGCCAGGAGTGCTGCCCGGCCGGGCCGGTCAGGTCAGGCCATGCGGGGATCCCGGTGTGCGGCGGCCAGGCCGTCATGCGGATCACCGCGGCGTCGAGGGGCTGGTACACCGAACGCTCCGGAGAGTGCGGAACGGCCGGGCCGTCTGGGACGGCCCGGCCGTCGACGAAGAATTCAGCCGCTACGGGCAGGTGGGCGAGCAGGCGGACTGGCACGTCGTGCCGCAGCCGTCGTCGGTCATCCTGATGAGCTTGTCCGCCTCGGGACCGGACTCGACGATCGAGACGTCCAGTTCCCAGTCCTCGAATCCCGCCGCCTGTTCCGTGACCGGCGGGAGCGCCGCCGGGGCCGTGCCGAACTGGATGGACATGGAGACCTCCTGGTCAGAGTTGTGGGATCACCCGGTGCTCCGCGGCGGTGGGACCCGCCCCGGAGTTCGTTCGCTGTCAGGCCCAGGACACCGTGACGGTCCCGTGCGGCTTGACCGAAGCCAGGTCCTGGGCTCCTCCGGCCGCGGCGAGGGCCGCGGGGATGTAGCGGATGCGCGCCGCGCCGCGCCGCCGGAAGCCGGTCGCCCACCGGCGCAGCAGGTCGCAGTACTCCTCCGCGATCGTCTCGGCCTGCGGACCGTGCGCGAGGACGCCGCTCTCGAAGCCGCCGGTGGCTTCGTTCACCCTCCTGATCCGGTAGGCGAAACCGCCGTCGCGGACCAGGGCGGGCACGCCCCTGCCCGCCGAGGCGTCGAACCGGCCCTGGTCGATCAGCTCCCGGCCGGCGTGCAGCATCGCGGCTCGCGGCGTGCTGGTGAGCAGGAACAGTTCCAGCTCATCGGGCAGGTCGTACGCCGCCCCCGACCAGGCTTCCAGCGGCCGGGTGCGCGCGGCGGCAGCCAGCGCGCCGGTGTCGAAGTGGCGGGAACGGTCGTCGACCCGCAGGAACAGGCCGTCCTCGATCGGGACGACCAGCTCGCGGTGCGCGCCGATCCCCTGCATCGGGACGAACCCGCACAACCGGTAGCTGCTGCTCGCCAGGGCCCCGCCGTCGCCGTCCCGGTCGAACGCGATCGACCGGGTCACTCCCCGCCACCGCAGCGGGACGACGATCCGTCCCCGCCCGGCCAGCTGGTCCAGCCAGGCCGGCGGGATGTCGAAGGCCCCGGCCGTGACGATGATGCGGTCGTAGGGAGCGCCGTCGGGGACACCGTGCTCGGCGTCGGCCCGCACCACCCGCACCCGCTCGTACCCGGCCTCGTCCAGGCAGGTACGCGCCCTGGCGACGATGTCCGGGTCGATGTCGACGGTGGTCACCTCTCCGGACGCACCGGCCAGCTCGGCGAGCAGTGCGGCGTTGTACCCGCCCGACCCCACCTCCAGCACCCGCATTCCGGGTTCGACCCCGGCCTGCTCCAGCATCACCGCCTGGATGTGGGCGGCCGACAGCGAGCTCAGCGCCAGACCGTCGTCGTTCCGCTTGATCACCAGCGGCGTGTCCGGCGCGTACACCTTCTCCAGCGGTTCGCCGATCGCGAACAGGTGCCGCGGCACCGTGCCGACGGCCGCGGCCACCGGCTCGGACGTGATGCCGTCCAGGTCGCGGAGCTCCCGCACCATCGCGGCCCGCAGCGGCGCTGCCGCATCGTCCACACTGCGATCTCGGATCGTGGTCATTCGGTCACCCAATCATCGGAGTCGGTCCGCGGCGGTCGGGATCGCGGCGGAGCGTCTCGTCCATCCGGTCGCTCTCACGAGGTCCGGCCGGCCGGCCCGGTACGGCTCCACGGTGTCACCGGGCCCGGGCGCGGACCACGCGTTGCCGTCCTAGTTCTGCCCTAGTTCCGGATGCGGGTTGGTTACCGTGTGCCTGGCGGCACGGGCGGCGAGGGGGCGGGGGCGGAGTCATGGGTTCGGTGGTGGCCCGGTGGACCGGCCGGGAGGCGCGGGCGCTCCGTGAGGCCAAGCGCATGAGCGTCCGCGAGTTCGCCGCGCACCTCGGGGTCAACGACGCCGCGGTGTCGAACTGGGAGCGGCGCGGCACGGACGCGAGGCTGCGCTATGACACGCAGCAGCTTCTCGACACCGACCTCACCAGATCCGAGCCGGCCGTTGCCGAGCGGTTCGTCCTCATCCTTCGCTCGGACGGCGGCGATGAGCCGGCCGATCCTCCGGCGGAGCGCACGCCGTCCACAGGCACCGACCGGTTCGGTGCCCGGTCCGGGCAGCGCACCGCCGTTCTGCTGGAGACGGCCCGGACCGGCACCGCCGAGCCGGGGTACCGGCCCGACGGGGCGGCCGTCGAGGCCTTCCGGCAGTTCCTCGATTCGCCCTCGCGGGCCTTCGCCCTCGCAGGCCGCTCGGGCAGCGGTAAGACCCTGCTCACCCGGCACCTGGCGGACGTGCTGTCCGGGCAGGCCGACTTCCAGTTCCATTCCTGCTCGACCTGGGCTGTGCCCGATGCCGGGCTGGCCACCGAGATCCTGCGCTACGCCTCGGTTCCCGGCGGGGAGGACCCGCTGCTGAGCCTGGAAGAGGCTTCGGCCGGGCTGCGGCGTTCCTGCGTGGTGATCATCGACGGCATCGACACCGAGGAGCAGCTCACGGGCGTCGGCCGGCAGGTCGACGGGGTTTTACGGCAGGCGGCCTCCGACCGGCTGCGGTTCGTCGTCGTGGTCCGGACGCCACCCGCGGTGGACGTGTCGGCCTTTCCCGTGCTGGCCGCGTCGACGTTCGGCCCCGCGGCGCGCCCGTCCGTGCCCTCCTACGTGATGCGGCGGTGGACGCCGGCCGAAGCGCGCGAGCAGTGGGAGCGAAACCAGAGTCCGGAGCAGCCCGCCTTCACCGAACTGCCGCATGCGCTGCAGGCCCTGGTGCGGACACCGCTGTACCTGCGGATGCTGCACGGTTCCGAAGGCGCCCGGCAGGTGGGCGGCGAGCCGGGGGCGAGCAATGCGTTCCGCCTGGTCGACCACTGCGTTCGGATGGTCCTTACCCGGGCCCGCCAGGACGTCGAGCCGACCATGGACCGGCTGGCGGAACTGGCCTGCGATGAGGCTCCCGAGATCATGCCCCGCGCGCTGGCCGAGTCCCCGCCGCGCCCGAACCGCGCCGCGGCCGTCTCGCCGGCCGGCGCTCCGGTGCCCGCGCTCGTCGAACGCGAGACTGGCGGACGAGAGCGGTTCGCCCACGGGGTGTTCCGCGACTACTTCCTCGCCGTCCGCATAGCCGACCGGATGATCGCCCGAGGCCGCTCAGCCGCGACGATCGCCGCGTTCAACGAACTCGCCGACCGGGCCGGCCGGTCGGCGGCGGCACGCGGCGTGTTCGACTTCGTCGTGTGCGCGCTCGACCGTCACGCACCGGACTTCATCGAGCTCCTCGCCCTGGCCCCGTCCATCGGGCTGGAGACGGCACTGCCAATGCTGCTCGAAACGGCGGCGTCGAACGGGAACCTCGCCTCTCCGCACGTCCTCCGTACCTGCGCCGACCGCTGCTCCCAGGCGCCGACGAGCCGGCTCGCCAGGGCGTTGCTGGCCGCACCGCCCCTCACCGAAGCGCTCGCCGACCGGCACGCGCCCTGGGTCGTCCAGCAGTTGCGCACCCACGGGTTCGGCATATGGGACGACGTGGCCCGCCACCTCGAACACGCCCTCGACGTCCGGGTGAGCGCCCGGGTCCTCGACTGCGTGGACTTCGACAACGCCGAGGAGGCGGCGTTCCTGGCCCGACACTTCGACCTGTTCGCCGGTGCCCATCGCGACGACGTCAAGGTGCTCCCCCGGCTGCTGCGGCACCTGGACTGGCGGGTGCGGGCCGCCCTCGCCGAAGCCCTCGGCGGCCCCCGCGTGCTCGGTGACGGGCATGTGCGCCTGATCGTGGAGCGGCTGGCCCGGGACGACGACTACAAGGTCCGTGCCGCCGTGGGGCGGGCGATCGGTGCCGCCGGGCCCGCGGTGGATCTCGCCCACGTGCGCGCGCTGCTCGCCGACGGCAACTGGCATGTCCGCGAGCGGACTCTGCGGGGAGTCCTGTCAGGTCCTCGCGAGCCCCTGCCGGACCGCGAGCTGGCCGACACCGTGGTCGCGTCGATCGCGGGCGACGGCAGCTGGCGGTCGGCCCCGGCTCCGGTGGCGAAGCTCCTCACGCGGCTCCGGCTGCTCCACGGTGACCATGCCGGGGAGCGCTCCGCACTCGACGGCACCGCGCTGTTCGAGCTGCTCCGGGAGACGCGCACCGGCTGGATCGAGCTGCCGGGAGAGCTCGAACGCGCGCTGATCGCCCGGGGGCACGACTCCGCCCGCTGGCTGACCGTTCGCGAGGCCCATGCCGCGCGGCGGCGGGAAAGCGCGGCGAGCGCCCGCGAGGCGTACCGGAAGCGGCGGGGCCGGCGATCGGTCCAGGTCGCCCTCGACGTCCACGACCTGGACCGCGCGATCGAGATCGCCACGGCCGCGGCAGAGGCCGGAGTCGACTTCATCGAGGTGGGCGATCCGCTGATCAAACGCGTGGGGGTCGAGGCCGTCGACGCGGTCAAACGGCATGCTCCCGAGGTCGCCGTGGTCGCGGAGATGATGTCCGCCGACTGGGGACGTGATCAGGTGGAGCTGGCCGCCGAAGCGGGGGCCGACGTCGTGCTGCTCATCGGGCCGGCGTCCATCGCCAGCGTGTCCGCCGCCGTGGGCGCGGCGCGGCGCCTCGGGGTCGTCCTCACCCTCGACGCGCCGTCCCGGCACGTCGACCCGTCGTGGCTGCGCGACATGGAGCGGGCAGGGATCGACGGGTTCGTCGTCACCACCAACATCGACCTCGGGGTCGGGGGCACCCGGCCCCTGGCGGCCGCCCGGACCATCCGGGCGTGCAGCGAGCTGCCCGTGGCCGTGTCAGGCGGATTCGGCATCGCCGATGACGCGCTCACCGGCAGCGCCGACTGGGACATCGCGATCGTCGGCCGCGGTGTCGCCGAGGCGGTCACGCCCGCCGACATGCTCCACCGGCTCACCGCCCTCATCCACACCACTCACCACGGGACTCGCTCATGATCATCACACCGCTTTCGGTGGATCGGATCCAGGACGTCCACAAGCTCATGGAACTGGGTGAGCCCTACATCCGTGCTCGCACGCCCTCGGACTACTGGCTCTACGCGCACCTGTTCTCCTCCACCTGCCCGCTGGCGGTGGTCGACGACGTTCTCGCCGGTGCGGTCATCGCCTTCCGCAGCCAGGACGACCCCGCCGACGTCTACGTCCAGGACGTGATGACGCACCCCGATCACCGGCGCCGCGGAATCACCCAGGCGCTGATCAGCCGTGTTCGCTCCCAAGCGCAAGCCTGGGACTGCCGACGGATCTACCTCACCTCCGAACCCGACAACACCGCGGCGCACCGCACTTGGACCGCCCTGGGATTCCACAACGTCACCGGCGACCACGAGATCAACGGCATCTCGATGACCAGCAACTTCAAAGGGCCGGGCCGCGACCGGGCCATCTACCAACTCGACCTCTGACGGGACCACAACTTCAGCGGCCGAAATGCGGTGGTTTCTCCGTAGCGGCCGGCCAGTCGCCTGCGCCAGGCATCTGGGACGCAGGGGCCTTCGCCTTCGCCGTCTCTTCAGGGCGTAGGGGGCCGTGGTCACTTGCGTCTGAACAACTCGGGGGGAGGTTCTGCGGGTCTCGTTGCGTCCGAACGATCCGGTGTCGGTGAACTCTCCGTCGGCGCCCAGATGAGGCCCGTACACGGCGGTGAAGGGACTCGCGCGGACCCGCCGGGTGAAGCCGGCCCGATGTCGGTACGGAGTCACCGGAAGTCCCGAGCATCGCGTCGCGGGCGTTCCGATGTCCTGCCGGCACGGGCGCTCTCGAGCGCAGGGCCCCGCAGGGTCCGTTCTCACGAATGCAGCGAAGAAAGAGGAGTCGATGACCGCAAAGGTCACCAAGGACAAAGTGCTGTGCTACATCGTCCGGGACGGCCGGTTGCTGGTGTTCCGGCACACCGACTACAGCTACGAGCAGGTCGGGATCCAGGTCCCGGCCGGCAGCGTCCGCCCAGGAGAGGCGTCCGAGGACGCGGCGCTGCGCGAGGCCCGCGAGGAGACCGGCCTCGACTACTTCAAGATCGTTCGGAAGCTGGGCGAGACCGAGTACGACATCACCCCCTACCGGTACGAGATCCAGCGACGGCACGTGTTCCACCTGGAACCCACCGAACCGACCCCGGAACGGTGGGCGAGCCAGGAACTGCACGACGGCGAGCAGGAACCCACCAACTTCGAATGCTTCTGGGTTCCGCTGGAGGCCGCCCACATCCTCCAGTCCGGCCAGGGCGCCCTGCTGGGCCGCCTCTATGACTGATCACCGGAGACGGCCGATGAGCACCGGCATCGAGAACATCTACGCCCATCTCACCGGCAGCAGGCCGGATACCGCGGTGTCGGTGATCCGCAAGATTCGCGGGAAGATCTGCGACATCAGCTGCCCCTACTGCTACGAGCAGCGCAAGGAGGCCCCCGGCGGGACGCGCGTCGAGGCCGCGGACCTTGACCGCCTGACCTCGACCGCCTGACCTCGATGTTCAGGAACCGCTCGGTCATGGCGGAGTTGCACGGCGGGGAGCCACTGACCGCCGGAAAACCTCACCTGGGAGCCCTGCTGGGGCGGCGGGCCGGACAGCCGCCGTGACCGGGATCCGGCTGCAGACCAACGGGGGCATGCTCGACGACGAATGGTTCGACGTCGTCCTTGAGTTCTTGCGGGATCTGCTCCGGCCGTTCGCCGAGTGCTGGTAGCGGGTGGGGCCCCTGGCGTGGTGGATGGTGATGTGGTGCCGGGCGCGCCCGGCGCTTCCACCGTGACAGGCGTGACAGGGCGGTGCCCGTCGCATCTACAGGTCGTATGTCCCCTGCTTGATCTCCGCCAGGAGCGCGCCCCATGCCTGTGGTTGCACGGTCAGAACGCCACCACCGGGGTTCTTGGAGTCGCGGACCGCGTTCACCTCGCCCAGGCATGCGACTTCGACGCATTCTGACTGTGTGGGTTGGCTGTGGGAGCTCTTACGCCACTTGACGCCGTTCAGATCCGAGGTCTGCATTCAGGCCTTCCTCGCCGGTCACGTCCGTGCGGCAATCTCCTCGATCACGGGGACCACGTCCTCGGGGTCGCTCGCCTTGGCGCGGAGATAGTCGAAGACCAGGGTATAGCGGGACAGATCGGACTCACCCTCCAGGAACAGCTCACCGGTCAGGTGCTCCAGGTAGACGGCGCTGATGGGGGCAGGGCCGTCGAAGTCCATGATGACGAACGGCACTCCCATCGCCGCGTGGGATCCGGCGCTGAACGGCAGGATCTGGAGCGTCACGTTGGGGAGCCGCGCGGCCTCTTTCAGCCGTTCGAGTTGTTCCAGCATGACGTCCCTCCCTCCGACCGGTCTGCGGAGGACCGTCTCGTCGAGGATCGCCCACAGGTGCGGGGACTCGCTCTCCAGGAAGTGTTGCTGCCTGGCCGTCCTGGCCTCGACTCGCCGATCGATCTCGTTCGGTGGCAGAGCCGGCCGCACCGAGGTGAGCAGAGCCCGCAGGTAACCGCCGGTCTGCAGCAGGCCGGTCACCAGTTGCGTCTGATACATCCGCAGCCCGGACGCTTCGGCCTCGAAGCTGACATAGGGGCTTGCGACGACGTCGGGGTAGTTGTGCCACCAGCCTGGCTTGCGGGCGGCTCTGGCCAGGTCGATCAGCACTTGGCGTTCATGTTCACCGGCCACGCCGTACTCGTCGAGCAGGAGCCGGACGTCGCTGGGAGTGACGCGGGTCCGGCCGGTCTCGATGCGGGAGACCTTGGCCTTGGACCAGTCGAGCCGCTTTGCGATCTCCTCCATCGAGATGCCGGTTCCTTCCCGCAGGCGCAGCAGCTCTCTGCGGAGCTGCCACCCACGGAACGTCTCGATCCTGGCTGCCATGGCTGAAGTCTCCCGCAGCTACCGCCCCAACGCCCCAGATTCTCGAAACAAATTGAAGTGAAACATTGCACATCGTTGAGTTGCAGACGACACTATCGGTGTGCGCTTCACCGCACTTCGTGACTGAGGAGCGTTGTCCGAGGTGATGAGCCGCCAGGGCCAGCGCAGCCCCACTGCCGGAGGTGACCCCCCGATGATGAAAGACCAACCCCCGACCTGGCCGTAGGTGGTGCACGCGCCTGGCGGTTGCCGCCGGATGAGCGGGGACCCTCGATGGCCCGCTCGCTGCTGGGGCGGACCATGGCCGGGCTCGGCCTGGACCGCGAGGTGATCGAGGACGGCAGACTCGCGGTGTCGGAGACCGCCACCAACGCGCTACGGCACGCCCGACCCGCACCGGGCGCCGCCCCGCCCGAACTGTGGATCTGGGCGCGGACCGTGCCCGCACCGCAGCTCGTCGTCTCGGTCTTCGACGGCGCCCGCACCGCACTCCCCCGCCCCGGGAAGGCC
This sequence comes from Actinomadura craniellae, assembly GCF_003289645.1. GTDB lineage: Bacteria > Actinomycetota > Actinomycetes > Streptosporangiales > Streptosporangiaceae > Actinomadura_D > Actinomadura_D craniellae. The sequence goes on from NZ_QLYX01000004.1 coordinate 39,118, forward strand.
GACCTGCTGGAGGAGTCCGGCAAGGGCCTGGCGCTGCTCGGCGAGCTCACCGCCGGGTGGGGGCACGCTCCGTCCCGTTCCTTGCTGGCCGAACGCCCCACCGCCGGCAAGACCGTCTGGTTCACACTGCCACTACCACCCACCTGGCCAAGCCAGGCCATCACCGTCCGGCCGGACACCGCCGCGCGATGCTTACTACGGGTCCTGGCCCGCCGCGGCCTGCCAGGCAGGCACACCAGCCACACCAGCGGCCTGTCACTGCTGGAACTGCCCGCCCTCAACGTCTGGATCTGCCCCGGCCACTTCTCCTGGCAACCCCGCCCCGGCCTCCTGGTCCGCCACCCCCTCATCGACCTCCAGGAAACCGCCGAACACCTCATCCGCCACCTGGACGGCCCTCCCGGACCGGCATCTACTCCATGAAGGAGTCCTCACGCCGTGCGATCGCCAGGCTCAGCAGACCCTCCGCGATCGGGCGGGGGCGCACGTCCCACGCCCAGCAGCCCGGCGTGAGGTCCTCCGGATTTTCCAGGCAGCCGCGTTCCTGGGCTGTTCATTCTCTGCGCGGATCGTCTAGCAGTATCGGGAGCAGTGCCTCTTCATGACGGCATGCGCGGTGGCCGCCGCCTCCAGGTCCGCAGTGGCCGTGATGCCATCGGCGGCGCGGTAGGAGGTGAGGTCGAAGCGCCACGGGCGTAGGCCGGGACGACGGCGCGAAGCCGGTCCACTATGCCGAGGCCGACCCGGTCGAAGTCGGCACGGGCGTGAACAGTGCGGCCGGCCTCCGCGAGGGTGCCGATCAGCCCCAGTGCCGCCCCGGCGGCGACACCGGCCACGCGCCAGGCAGCTCGACAGGCCGGGCCGGTGCGCTGGGGGCGTTCACAGTCCAGGGCGGCGAGGCTCTGGAGGCTTTGTCCTGCCCGATCGGTCCGGTGCCGGTGGGCTTTCCGCCGGTGCCCAGGGCACAGGGAAGGCGGTCATCGCCAGGTCCACCGGTGTTGGGGCATGAGCGGGCTGAGTGAGCCAGGGAACCTGACGGTTCTGTGCCGATCCGGCCTGGTGGAGATGCCGGCCGGCGGCCTGGGCCGCCGCCGCTTGGGCGTGCCGGTGCTCGGCTTGGTGGAGTTGGGCGATGGTGTCGATGAGGGTGATGAGGTTGGCGGTCAGGAGCATGACCGCCTGAGTGCCCTGGTCGCCGAAGACGCCGGTCATGGCCAGCAGTCGGGCGGCGGTGCGCAGGCCGGTACCGGCCGGGGTGGGTGCGGGGATGCGACCGTAGGGGGCACGAGCGGCCCGGTCGTAGGCGTCGGCCGCGGCGCGCAGATGGCGGTTGCCGGTGGCGTGGGCGGCCACATGCAGGGTGTCGGAGGCGGCCCAGATCGCATCCCGGGCGGTGTGCGGGTCGACCGCCATGCAGCGGCGAACCTGGGCGGTGGCGTAGTCGGCCGCGCGTGCGGCGTCCTCGTAGAACGCCCGGCGCTCCTCCACCGTGAGGTCCATCGCCGGCTCGGGGTCCAGGTGACGGGTGGATCTCGGCCCCCAGCGATGTTCCAGGCGCTGCCAGGACAGGTCGTCGGACAGCCGACCGCCGCCGTACCACCGGGGTTGCCCGTCGGGGTCGGTGTGGTCGGGCAGGGTGACGGAGTAGCCAGTGATCTGGCCGGGGTGGAACTCGCTGAACCGCTGCTTGGCCAGCACGCCGTTGCGGGCCAGGTGCTCGAAGAACTCCTCGGGCGTCCGCGTCTGGTCGGCGGCCTGGCGGACGATCGTCCGCAGCACGGCCCGGGCGGACCGGACGGACAGGTGGCGGCCCGATACCGGCTGGTAGTCCCCGGGTCGCGGCTGACCGAGCGATCGGTCAGCCGGATCGAGCGGAGAGCGCGGCCGGGGCACGGCCGGGACGGTCCAGCGGTGGCGGAGCTTGGGCAGGGTCAGGTCGGCGGCGAGCTTGCCGCCGCCGTACCAGACCGGCTGACCGTCCGCGGCCAGGTCGCCGGGGAGAGCGACGGCGTACCCGGTCACCTCGCCCGGATCCCGGCGGCTGAACCGCATTCGGACCAGGGCACCCTGCTCGCGCAGGCGGGCGAAGAACTCGGCCTCGTCCCGAGCTCCGGCCGCGGCGGTGGCCGCGTGGCGGCGCAGCGCGGTCCGCGGCGGCTCGGCCCAGCCGCGGCGGCGGGCCTTCTCGGTCTCTCCGCGTTTGGGCCGCTTGGCCGCGGTCCGGTCGGCCGGGGCCGTCCGCCGTAACCCGAACCGCTCCTCGATCGCCCGGCAGGCGTCGCGCACCCGGTAGCCGTCGTTCCACACGTCCGGACGCTCGCCGTCCTGGCGGGCCAGGGTCGCGATGATGTGGATGTGGTCGTCGGCATGGCGGACCGCAACCCACCGGACCGCTTCCTCGTCCTCGGGCCGGGCCAGCCCGGTCCGGGCCATCACCTCCCGTGCGGCTTGAGCCCACTGCTCGTCGGTCAGCACCGGGTCCTCCGGAGCCGCCCGCAACGACAGGTGCCAGACCGGCTTGCGATAGTTGCGATCACCGAGCATCGCCAGCGGCTGGGCCAGCAACCCGTCCAACCGCCGGAAATCCCGCCCGCCGTCCGGTAACAGCGCCGGCTCCAATTCCGCCGGGCTGCGGAAGCCAGCTACGATATGCGGATCGCGGTGTTCACCGTGCTCGCCCGGGCCGTACACATATCGGATCAGACCCTGCACCCGCGCCCCACGCAATACTTTTCCGATCACAGCACCCCACGCCGCTGGTCGCGCGAAAGAAAACGGAATTACGCCATCTACAAGACGCAATGCCGGAATTCTCAAGGACGGCTCTCACCAAACGAGAAACCGTGATGAGCGGTTAAGGCAAGATGTAGTGCGAGGGGCTCGGTTTCATCGAACAGGGCCACCCAAGTGACACTAATATCCCAGCGCTCAGGGCAGGCGCAGCCGGACCTCATCGGCGACCTCGTCTAGTTTCTGCACACTTCGGTACGCCGCATCGGCGTACCAGCGCAACGCTGACGACAACTCCCCGGAGTTCAACGCCGCAACCGCCTGATTGAGATTCACCCCGATGCGTCTGACCTGGCCGGACGCCCGTACCACCGCACCCAGGAGATCCCGTAACACCGCGTGCTCCGACCTCTCCTCTCCTCGCGCGGCGGCCAGCACGACCTGTGCCGCGTACGCTCCGTTGGCCAGCCCCTCCCGCTCAGCCGCCGCGGTCACCACCTCGTACTCCTGCACCGACAGCACGAACCGCACCGCCCGCCTGCGCGGCGGATCCTGATGCGCACGCCGGCCCCGCCGCCTCCTCGCCGCCGACTTCGCCCCACCCTCATCGACACCCATGCCCAGCCCCTTTCCTAGGGGACCGCGCCCGGTCCCGCTGTTCATCACCGCCACTTCGAAGTGGCGGTGATGAACAGTGTGCAAGGCTGGACCGCGCCCGGTCCAGCCTTTAATGGCACGTTTTACATTTCTTGCCCGGCGCCAGCCGAGGCCCCGTTCAGCGCCACGATGACAGAGCAATACTCCGCGTTCTCAACTGTCCCAATTAATGCCTTGAGGTGATTCTCAATCACGTACCGTCCAGCTCGATCCAGCAGCGGATATGACCGCAGGCGAGAGGCTTTGCAGCATCTGAATTCTCGTTGATGAGTGACATGTCGCAGGTGGCCTCTCCCCCGCAGCCAGGTGAAGGGAGCTGCTCTGCACGAGGTGCTCTTCCTCCGATCAGGCCGGTCGAGGTGCCCTACCGCGAGGAACGGTGGCGACCTAATCGACGAGACCGCGTCGGACGGCTGCGACTCCTATGGCGAAGCGGTTGTGGACGCCCAGGGCATCGCGGATGGCGTTGAGCTGGCGGCCGACCGTGGCGAGGCTCACTCCCAGCTGATCCGCGATGGCCTTGTCCGGCAGGTCCTGTACGAGCAGGCGCAGGATCTTCATCTGGATCGGCGGGAGAGGCTCGTTCTGCCCGTCGGGTGCGCCGTACGGCGTCGCGCGCTCCCACAGGAGTTCGAAGTACTCCCTCAGCGCTCCCACGATCACCGAGGACTGGAGGAGCAACGCGCCTGCCGAACTCTTCTCGGCCAGTGGCATCAACGCGATCGCCTCGTCGGCGATTCGCATGCTCATGCCGATCTGCGGGAGAAGCCGGACAGTGGCACCGACCCGGACGTCGGCATCGACGCTCTCGCGTCCGGCGGGTGATTCGACTCGGCTGCTCTCGTAGATCGCCCTGCATCTTGTACGGCTGTAGGAGGGGGGTCGCGCGTCATCGGGTCGGTCGCCTGCGATGTGGTCGCCGAGGATCAGCCACTCGCGCTGTGCCGAGCCGACCAGTGTCGACGTCAGCTCGGCGAGCCTGTCCTGGTCGGTAAGGAACTGGACCAGCTGGTTCATGGAGCCGTCCACCGCCGAGCCGGTTCCCCTTTGGGCGGTGCGGAGGCGTTCCTGTCCCTCGAGCAACATCTGGTGCTCGGCCGCGAGGTCGCCGGCGAGGCGCGCCAGGGCTCGCTGCAGCGCCAGATCCGGCGAAGCCGGTACGAGGGCCGGGTGGCCGTCCGCGTCCTCCTGGAGGTAGGCCATCCCCTGACGGGTGAGGAGTTCGACGTGCTCGCCGTCGCCGAGCAGGCTCGTTGCCTCCTCGACCGGGCAGCCGCCCTGCACGAGCATCGGGATATAGAGAGCCAGCAGCTCGTTCTGGATCACGCCTTCCAGGAGCTGCCGCGCTCTGAATGCGAGCGAGCCACGGTGCAAGTCACTCACGGCCAGGACTTTCTGGGTGCGGGTAGGAGCGGTCAGGGGAGGTGGTGCGAGCTCGGGCGGGGTCACCGCGGGGGACAGGGTCTCCCTCGGTAGAAGCGGTCAGGGGAAAGGTGGTGCGGGCCTTGGCCGGCATCGATCTTCGCTTTGGTCAGCCGGCGATGGCCTCCGATTCGCGCATCGGCGAGGCGGCCGGGGCATCCCTTGCCCTGCCGGGTGAGCGAACGGCCGGATGCAGCCACAGGACGAGCAGCGTCAACGCCGTCGCGCCGATGGCTCCCGCCGCCGCGGCGAGGACGATCGGTTGCGGGCCGAAGGCGGCGACCAGCGGGCCGGCGAGCAGGACGGTCACCGGCATCAGGACGTAGCCGGTGACCATGTTCCAGCTGTTGACACGGACCAGCACCGCAGGCGGGATCTCGTCCTGCAGGGCAGTCGTCCAGAGGACGTAGTGGACGGCCTGCGCCGTGCCCGGGACGAGTGCGGCGACAGCGATGGTCTGCCACGGTGCCTCGCCACCCATCAGCAGCATGGGGAGCGACACGGTCATGGGCAGGAGCGCCGTGACGGAAATGAGGTGAGCCGGCCGCCAGCGGGCGCCGATCAGGGCTCCGGCCAGTGCTCCGAGGGGTGGGGCCGCGCTGATGACTCCCCAGGCCCATGCGCCACCGTGCCCGTTCTCGGCGTGGAGCGGGCCGGCGATCTTCATGTAGCAGACCAGGGCCGTGGTGATCGCCGTGTACTGCAACGTCATGATCCAGACCCACGGACGGCCTGCGAACTCCCGCCAGCCTTCCCGGAGGTCGTGGACGGGGCCGGCGGCGGAACGATCCGGGCGGCGAGTCACGAGTCGCCCGAGCAGCACGGCGCTGATGCCGCACAACGTCCCTCTCGCCCCGGCCGCCCCCGCGGGGCCGACGAAGGTGACGACCGCGCCCGCGGACACGAACCCGAGGAGGTGGCCGGCCGCCTCGGTCTGGCTGACCATGGCGTTCCCCGCGGGGCGCCTGCCACCTGCGAGGAGATCGGCGATGACTCCGCGGACCGTCGGGAGGAAGATGGCCGTCGCGATTCCACCCAGGCCGGCAAGCGAGCACAGCAGCGGGAGCGGGGCCCGTTCCATGGAGAAGGACGCTCCCAGTGCCAGCCAGGCAAGGCACGCGAGGATCTCCGCGCCCATGAGCACGTGGTGGCGCCGGAAGCGGTCGCCGGCGATGCCGCCGCAGAGGATGAGCAGGGCGGGGAACGCGTTGCATGCGAGAACGAGCGATAGTTCTCCAGCTCCGTATCCCATGCCCATGACGCCCCAGGCGAGAGCGATATGGCCCATCCCCACGCTCATGCTCGAGATGACCCGGGAGACGAGCAGCGGAGCGACCGATGCTTCCCTGAAGAGGGAGAGCGGAGTCAGGATCCTGGACACTGGTGGGCGCCTTACTCGCCGAGCAGGTGAGAGGTGATGAACCGCGCGATGTCCCCATACGCCTTGATCTCGTTGTCGCGGTTCGTGAACCCGTGCCCCTCGTCGAGATAGACGTCGTACCGGACGTCGACGTCTCGGCCGCGAAGCCGGGCGACGATCTGGTCGGACTCGTCCTGCGGAACGCGCGGGTCGCGGGCGCCCTGGAGGACGAACACCGGCGCGTCGATCGCGTCGGCGTAGGTGATGGGTGAGCGCCGCAGAAGGTGTTCGGCGTCGGTGTCGGGGTCGCCGAGCACGCTGGCGACTGTGGTCTTCCAGGTCGGCGGGCACGCCCGCGCGAGGGTGAGCAGGTTCGTGGGTCCGCAGAGCGACACCCCGGCGGCCCAGGGGTGGCGGAGCCGTGCGAGGCAGGACAGTGCGGCGAAGCCCCCGTACGAGGCGCCCATCACGGCGAGGCGGCCGGCGTCGAGGCCGGGAAGGGTCCGCAGGTACCGGGCCGCGTGATCCAGGTCGTTCAGATCGACGCCGCCCCAGTCCCGGTAGATCAGTAGCCGGTGGGCGCGGCCGTACCCGGTCGACCCGGCGATGTTCGGCGCGAAGACCGCGATGCCCTGGGCCAGAAGGTGCTGGTACAGACCCGAGTACACGTACTGGGGGCGCTCCTGGGCTTCGGGGCCGCCATGGATCGACAGCAGCACGGGATGCGGTCCGGGTGCGTGCGGCCGGTACAGCAGTGCGTGCACGTGGCGTCCGTCGCCCGCGGGATAGCTGACCAGGTCCGGCTCGACCGGAGTGACGGCCTGGATCGCCGGCGGGCGGGTGTCGGTGAGGTACCTGAAGCCAGTCGACAGGTCGAGCACTCCGATCTCCCTGGGCCGGGCAGCCGAGTCGATCTCCAGGACGACCTGCTCGGCGTCGGGCGTGAGCGCCAAGGCGTCGACGACTCCTTGAGGGATCTGCGGAAGTCGTAGAACGGCGTCGTTCCTGCGGGCGTGGAGGGTCGAGCACCCGTTCTCGTTCACCGTCCAGAACAGCGTGTCGCCGGCTGATCCGATCAGTTCGACATCCCACTCGTCGGCGACGACCTGGGTCAGGGATGCGTCTGGGAGCAAGTACAGGCCGACCGTGGTGAACTCGCCCCAGAGGTCGGTGCACAGGTAGAAACCGGACGAGTCAGGTGTCCACGGTCCCGGAGCGAAGAAGCGCTGCCCGTATCCGGCGGTGAGGCACCGGGGAACCGAGCCGGCGTCGGCCAGGTCGATCAGGTATGCCGCGACATCGGAGTTGGAGCGGCTCCCGCGGGCCGACAGCCAGCGGCCGTCGGGAGAGACGCGCACGGGGGTGAACTGCACGCCAGGGGGTGGGAGGATCCGGCGTTCGGTGCCATCGGGCAGATCCCGGACGAGGATGTCCTGCACGGTCGCGTCACGGTCGTTCGCGGCGTAGACCAGGTGGCGCCCTTCGGTGTCGAACGGCTCGTCGGCCAGGACGCGCTGGCAGTCAGGTCCATGACCGACCTCGGTGACGTCTCCGCCGTCCACTCCGACCATGTAGAGGCGGTACTGCTCGTCGCCTTCCCGGTCGGCGGTGAACACCAGGCTCTTGCCGTCCGGTGTCCAGGCGATCTGCGCCACCGCCTGGTCGCTCAGGTGCGTGAGCCGGCGCGGCCGCCCTCCGGACGCGGGGATCGTCCAAAGGTCGAAAACACCGCCGGCGTTGCTGGAGTAGGCCACCGCCGCCCCGTCCGGGGAGACGGCCAGGGCGCGGCGGAAACGTTCCCTGGGCACGAAATCGAGGTACTCGAACACGGGCTCTCCGCTCTCATGTGACCCAGCCACGGCGGGCGGCCGCGGCTCCCGCCGCGAAGCGGTTGGCGGCTCCCAACTCCTTGCGGATGTCGCTGACGTGCCGCCGCACGCTGGCGACGTTCATGCCGAGCCGGCGCGCGACGCGCTCGTCCGTCATGTCCTGGGCGAGCAGTTGGAGGATCGTTCGCTGGACGTCGCTCAGTGGCGGCTCGGCCTCGGCTGCCCCGACCGGGACCGCCCGTTCCCACAGCAGCTCGAAGTACTGCCGCAGAGCGCGCACGATGAGAGGAGACCGGACCAGCAGCGCCCCGGACACTCCGGTCGGCATCAGCGGAAGCAGCGCCACCGCCTCGTCGGCGAGCTTCATCTTCATGCCGATCCTCGGAACCGTCCGGGCCTCTTCGCCCGCCTCCGCGTGGATCTTCATGATCTGGGCGCCGATCGGGGTATCGGCGCAGGACTCCTGGTAGATGCACCGGCATCCGACCTCGCCCTCGAACACCGGCAGCGGCGGCATCGCGACCAGCTCCTCCAGCGGCCGTTCCATGACGAAGTTCTCCAGAGTGAGCCAGTGCCGCCGCGCCGTGCTGAGCAGCGCGCGGGACACGTCGCTGATCTCCGCCCGGTTGGTGAGGACGGTGACCAGCCGGTCCCGGCCGGCTTCCAGCACACCCGGGAACGGATGCGCCTCGGCCATCCGGCGGTAACCGTCCACCAGCCGTTGCTGGCGCGCCACGAGCCTGCGGGAAAGCGCGGCAAGGCTGCTCTGCAGAGCCAGCTCGGGTTGGATCGCGACGAAGCGCGGCTCCCCCGCCAGACCGGCCGGCTCGACGTACGCCATCCCCGCCTCGGTGAGCGTCGCCACCATCTGCGGGCCTCCGAGCAGGTCGGCCGCCTCGCCGTTCGGGCACCCGCCGCGCACCAGCAGCTCCTTGTACGAGGTGAGCACACCGTCGTCGACGATGCCCTGCAGAAGCCTCGTCGCCGTCTCTCCAGCCTCGAACCCCACCCGCCACCTCCGAGCACAGAGAGTAACGAGCATGGCTACTTGCGTCACTTGTTGTCGGTGACTGTTTCGCTTCAGTGCGCAGAACTCGTCATCACCTGCCGGAAGGCCGACTCAGCCGCGAAAGGCACGGCTCCGCAGCGATTTCGGCAAAAGCGGACGGCTGATCTGGGCCGTTGCCTCGTGACCAGTTGTCAGCATGGCGTGTTTCGGTCGCCAGCACTCCCTACCGACACCGGTTTGATCGTGGCTCCGTTCACCCGACGATCTTGGAGCGACCATGAGGCACATCACCGCGCTGATCGGCCGTCAGATCCTCGACACGGCCACCGTCCATCTCGCCGCGATCCTGCCTGGCCATACGCGTCGGAGCACGCACCGACTGGCGGACGACTACGGCCATCCGCACGGCGCCGGCGCGATCGGCCCAGGTGCGGACGGCCTGCTCCGGGCGGTACTCGTCGAAGCGTTGACCACCGCGCCCGGTCCGGTCGAGGTCCTCATCACCCACCACGACCTGGAGCACCTGTTCGGCGAGATGACCGACCGGGTGCCGCTCGAACGGTTCCACAACAGCCTCCGAGTGACCGACACCCTTGAAAACGCCGTCGAACATGTGGAGGAAAGAGCGAACGGGACCGAGCGTCAGAAGACGCCGATTCTATGGATGGCGACACCAGGAGCCGATGCCGATGTCGTCCACCAAACGCTGGAAAGCTGCCCGGCCGCTCTACTGACCGCGCTGTTCAAGGGACCGTGGCCGTACGGACCCACACATGTGATCGAGGAAAACGGACCGCGGCCCCGCCCCCATCAGCCGGTCTCACTGCTCTCACCTCGACAGGCCGTCGCCAGGCTGCACGCCACGATTCCCGGGGCATAGCGCTCGCCACCGCCCAGTTCATGGTGATCATGGACACCTCGATCATCGAGGTGGTCCCCCTGATACGTATCGATCGACCTACTCGCCCTCGCCCTCGTTCCCACTCCCGTACCGCCACAGCCCACAGTCAGTGATCGGCTTATCACCACTACGAGCTCGATGGCTCGGCGCCGAAACTCCGGCGGATGAGGTGACAGTACGTAATCTTCCTTCCCCTATCCCAATGACCTGTCCGATGCCCGCTGGCAACTGATCAAGCCTGTCCTGGCCACCTGGCGCGCCCGCCATCAAGCCGCAGCCCCCGGCTTTGGGCGACGGCCCGAGCACGACCTACGCGCCGTCATGAACGCGATCGTGTACGTCGACCGCACCGGCATCGCCTGGCGGTACCTGCCGCACGACTACCCGCCCTGGCAAACGGTGTACTGGCACTTCGTCCGCTGGGAGGAACAAGGCGTGACTCGGCGGATGCTGGAGGTCTTGCGGCGCCGTCTATACCAGGAGTTGCACCGCGAGCACGACCCGTCAGCGGCGGTGATGGGCTCCCAAAGCGTCAAGGGCGCCAACGCCGTCGGCTCGGCCACCCGCAGCTATGACAACGACAAGAAGATCAACGGGCGTAAGCGGTTCGTGCTCACCGACACCCTGGCCCCGCTGCTGGCGGTGATGGTCCGCCCCGCCGGCGTGCAGGACCGTGACGGGGCCACCGCGATGCTGCTGGGGTTGCATCCGATGCGGCGGTGCCGGATGGTGTTCGTCGGCACCGGCTTCACCGGACGGCTGGTGACCTGGGCGAGCAAGGTACTAGGCATCGTGGTGCACATCGTTGGCAAACCCCCTGGCCAGCGCGGGTTCCAGGTCCACCCCCGCCAGTGGGTGGTCGAACATACCCTGGCCTGGCTGCTCATTCGCCGGCGCCTGGCCCGTGACCACGAACGCCACCCCGAAACCACCGAAGCCCTGATCCGCTGAGTCGCCATCCACCAGATGGCCCGCCGCATCACCCGCGGCCACCCCGCCCACCGGACAGCACCCGATAGACCCAACGATCACAGCTCAAACACGCTGTCAGTGGCTCCCACTACGATGGGACCCGCTTACCCCAGTAGTGCTCGAGTGGGGAGCATGGTTTCTTACGTGCTGGCTGGTGGGGGCGAATAAGGTCGGGCCATGAGTGTGTTCGATGTGGAAAGCGCGCCAGTCGGCAGCCATCAGGAGCCGATTCCGATGTCGGACATCGACATGGCTCTCACCTCACAGCTCGTGGTGGCGTGGGCGGGCGAGACGGGAGAAGAGCACAGGCTGGGCTGGTGGCGCTGCGACCTCGCATCCGAGTACGGCGGCGAGGACCTGTTCCGTCGGCTGCTGCCGTCCACCTGGCGCTGGGCCGCGCTCCAGGGCGCGCGCGAAGCCGCCCGGCGGGTCGATGCGGAGCTCCGGCGCCGTGACCATGAGCCCGACCGGATCATTTCGCTCTTCAGCCTGGGCTTCGAGCTGGACGAGCGGATCGAGGAGCGCCTCGCGGACCTGAAGCGCTCGGGCCATACGCCGGACGAGGCACTGCCGGGCCTCGCAATCACCCATGACGGCTGGCGCCCAGATATCTTCTGGGACTGGGTCGCCGACCATGGCAAGGCAGGCGGAACCACCTCCCCGGCCGGGCGACGGCTCAGCGGGAGCCTCCCGGCTACCGTGGGGCAGCAGGCACGCAGGCTTGTCGCGGGGCTGGCCCCGGCAGCCGAACACTATCCGCTTCCCCACTTCAGGAGGGCGCTGTGACGGCCCCACACGAGACGACCCTCGTGCACACACGGCTGTCACGGTGCGCCCTCGAGGTGGAGGACTCACGCGCCTTCTGGGCCCGCACCGACGGAGCTACGAGCGTGAGCGCCCAGCAGGCATTCGACGAGTACTGGTTCGGCGCCCGGAGCCTGGCGCGCGTCGAGGTTCTTCTCGCCAACATGCGGGCTCGCTTCAGCGCCTTCCCTGCGGCACTCGCCGTCCTTCACCGCTGGCAGCACATGTTGCCCGAGACGCGCCGGGTTATCTGCCACTGGCACCTGCAGCTCAGCGACCCGCTCTACCGGCGCTTCACGGGCATCTACCTGGCGGAGCGCCGTGCGGGAGCCCGGCCCGAGGTGACTCGGGACCTTGTGGCCACCTGGGTCGGGCTGCACGGCCCTAGCCATTGGACGATGACGATGCGTATCCAGTTCGCCAGTAAGCTCCTGTCCGCGGCGTACTCGGCCACCGTGGTGACGTCCAACCGGGATCCGCGCCCCATTGGGACGCCGCGCGTGCCGGACGAGGCTCTTGAGTATCTCCTGTACCTGCTGCGCGAAACGGAGTTCGAGGGAAGCCTTCTCGACAACCCATACCTGAGATCAGTCGGCCTTGACGGCACTCTCCTCGAAGAGCGCCTGCGTGGACTCCCCGGCCTCGCGTTCCGGCGGCAGGGCGACCTCACCGACTTTGGCTGGCGCCACCAGGACCTGCTCGCCTGGGCAGCGGCCACCCTCCGTGATGGCACCTCGCGCCTGGCTGGGGCCGCTCTGTGACCTTGCCCCTGTTCCAGCAGAGCCCGCTGTTCCAACATGGTCCCCTGCACGAGGCGTTCACCGCACTGCGCCGCGATCTCATCCACGAGAACGGCCCACACATCAGTACGATGCGCAACTACCGTTTCGCCATCGTGCAGTACAAGCCGGCCGAGGAGTTCAGGCTCCGCAGCGAGGTACAGCACCTAACCACCGACCTGGCCGCGAACGGCTGGATGGTCATCTCGATCAGCCTGCAGAAGCTGTTCATCGACAGGGTAAGGGCGCAAGGTCAAGACTGGGTTGACCGAGTCTTGGCCATGGAGGAGCGTCTGGCCAGCACCGACCCGGAGCGCGGGCTGAACTACCTGAAGTCGAAGGTCTCGCCCCTCATCGAGGGGCCGGACGGCATCGCGGCTGACTGCTCCCGCATCGTCTGCGAGTATGCGGACCGGCACCCCGACAGCATCGATCGGACGGTCGCCCTCATCGGGCGCGCGGGAGCGCTCTACCCCTTCATCCAGTCATCAGCCCTGCTGCGCCACCTCGATGGCAGAACGCGCAACGTTCCGGTGGTCCTGCTCTATCCGGGTGAGCGGCGCGGCCCGACCGGGCTCTCGTTCATGGGCGTTCTCAGTCCGGACAACGACTACCGGCCACGGATCTACCCCTGAAGGGCACCATGCTGATTCGCGACCTCTTCGCCTCCGACGTCACACGGGACATCCCGCCCGTCGTGTACTTCCACGAGCAGGCTCCGGACAAGCTCGCCGCCGAGGTATCAGAGTACATCGTCACCGGCGGCTGGCCCGAGGACCACCCGAACCACCGCCGCGTGCCGCAGGGCATCCACGAGCAATACGTCAGGCTGCTAACGGGCATCGCCACAGAGCTTGGCAAGCCCGGTGGCCCCGAACTACCCAACGTCTGGATCTCTGGCTTCTACGGCTCTGGCAAGTCGAGCTTCGCCAAGCTGCTCGGCCTCTCCCTCGACGGCGTCGCGCTGCCGGACGGTGGCTCGCTCGCGGAGGCATGGCTGCAGCGGGACACCTCACCGAACTCCACCGAGCTCCGTGCGGCGTGGAACGGAGTGCGCCAACATATTGATCCGCTGGCGGTCGTCTTCGACATTGGCTCCATCGCGCGTGACGGCGAGCACCTCCACGCTGCAGCGGTGCGGCAGGTCCAGCGACGGCTTGGCTACTGCACCGAGCCCCTCGTTGCGGACTTCGAGCTGCGTCTAGAGCGCGACGGGGAGTGGTCTCGTTTCGAGGAGAAGGCCCAGAAAGTACTCGGTAAGCCGTGGGCGAGTGTGAAGGAGAACTCGCTGGCCGAGGAGGATTTCTCGCTCGTTATGAGCGAGCTTTATCCCGACCGGTACACCGACCCCATGGCCTGGTTTACCAGTCGTGGCGGCACTCACACCCGCTCCGAGTCGCCCGAGGAGGCCGTGGCAGCCATCCGCGACATGCTGAAGTTCCGCCGCCCGGGTGCCACTCTCTTCCTCGTCATCGACGAGGTCTCCCAGTACGTTCTGTCTTACCGGGATCGTGTGGACCGGCTGCGCGCCTTCGCAACGGCCATCGGCGCCACGCTCCGCGGACAAGCCTGGCTGGTGGCGCTCGGACAGCAGAAACTCGACGACGAGGCGGACGACTCCTTCCTCGTCTGGGCGAAGGACCGCTTTCCCCCGAGCCTCCGTGTCCACCTCGCGCCGACCAACATCAGGGACGTCGTCCACAAACGGCTCCTACATAAACGGACCGACGCCGAGGAGTCACTTCGCGCCCTCTTCGAGAGCAACCGGCCCGACCTCAAGCTGTACGCCTACGGCTGTGAGTCAGTGACTCCGGAGGAGTTCATCGAGGTCTACCCGATGCTCCCCGGGCAGATCGACCTTGTCCTGCAGATCACCACCGCCCTGCGGACCCGCTCGGCCCGGGCCCAGGGCGACGACCAGGCGATCCGCGGCCTGCTCCAGCTCCTCGGTGAGCTCTTCCGCGGCCAGCGGCTCGCCGACCAGCAGGTCGGCGGGCTGGTGACCCTAGACCAGATCTACGAGGTTCAGCACACTGCGCTCGACGCCGACGTGCAGGCCTCGATGGCTCGCGTGCTGAGCCAGTGCACGGCTGACACGGACCGGCTCCTGGTACGGGTGGCCAAGGCAGTGGCGCTGCTCGAACTCATCCAGGAAACCCAGGCCACCGATGCGAAGCTCGTGGCGCAGTGCCTCTACGACCGGGTCGATCGCGGCAACCAGGTGGCCGCCGTTACCGAGGCGCTGGAGGAGCTGCGCCGCCGCAATCTTCTGGGCTACTCGGAGAAGCACGGCTACAAGCTCCAGTCCTCTGCGGGCGAGGAGTGGGAGCGCGAGCGCCGCGACATCCCCGCCCCGCGCGAGGCCCTCAGCGAGATCGTCCAGGCCGGGCTCAATTACCTGCTCGCCACTCCCGATCGCCCGCAGCTCCAGGGTCGGTCGTTCCCCTGGGCAGGACGGTTCTCCGATGGCCGTCGCGCCGACGACGTGAGCCTCCTCGATCCGCGCGACGACGCCGCCGTCCGCGTCGATTTCCGCTACCTGGCCATCGAGGAGCGCGCCGAGAGCACGTGGGTAACGAGGAGCGGCGAGGCCGCACTTCACGACCGCCTTGTCTGGCTGTCCGGCGACAGCGAGGCCGTAGGCGAGTGTGCGCGCGAGCTGCACCGCTCGCGCGCCATGGTCAAGAAGTACAAGTCGCGCCGCGACTCGCTGAATCCCGCCCGCAGGCTGCTGCTCCAGCAGGAGGAGAACCGCGCCGAGGATCTCGACAAGCGCGCGAAGGCCACCATCGCAGCGGCATGGATGGCCGGACGGATGTACTTCCGGGGACGCGGCATCTCGCCATCGGACCATGGCGCTACGTTCGCCGTCGCACTCCATCAGGCGGCTACCCGGGTGCTGCCTGACCTTTTCCCACACTTCATTCCTACACAAGTCCAGCCATCCGAGCTGCTCCAGCTCGTCGAGGCCGAGCTCTCCGGCCCGTCGCCCAAATTCCTCACAGGCGACCTTGGCATCCTCGAGCTCGACGCCGGACGGTACGTCCCCTCGTGCGGCGGCGTCGTGGTACGCCGCATCCAGGAGTACATCGAGGCGGAGGGCGGTAGCAGCGGGACAGCTCTCCTCGCCCGGTTCGGCGGCCCGCCCTACGGCTACACGGCGAACGTCGTGAAAGCCTGCGTCGCGGGCCTGCTGCGCGCCACCAAGATACGCCTCCAGCCCGAGGGTAGGGACGAGATCACCGCCATCCGCGACGCTGGAGTGCGCGACCTCTTCGAGCGGGATCGCGACTTCCGGCGCGCCACCATCTTCCCGGCCGGCCAAGACGATATCGGCTTCCAGTCACGAGCGCGCATCTGCAGGTTTTTCGAGGATCGCCTCGAATCCCGCATCGATCGCGAGGATGATCAGATCGCCAACGCGGTCGTGCAGCACTTTCCGGTACTCGCACAGCAACTCCGGGATGTCCAGGGCCGACTCAGCCAGCTTCCCGGCCCCCCCGCGGAACCAGCGGCGCTCGGCAGGCTCGGCGACGCCTTGGAGAAGTGCCTCAGGAATTGCCGGCAGACCAGGCCGACTGTGCAGGCGGTCAAAAATCACCTCGACGCGCTGCAGGACGGCGTGTTCATCCTGCATCTCTACCGCTCGGAGCTGACGGCCGATGCCATCCGGGCCGTCAAGGACGCTCACCAAGTACTCACGCACCAGGCGGATCAGTTGACGGAGGCCGGCATCAAGCCCACGAATGTCGTGGTAGCCGCGACCCGTGTATCCACCCAGCTCGCGGCGGAGCGGCCCTGGTTCAACATCGGCGCGCTCGACGAGGATCTCGCCGGGATCCTCGCCTGCTATCGCGCGGAGCGGCAGCGGCTGCTTCAGTGGCAGGAGCGGCAGGCGGAGGCGGCCCGTGGCCGTGTTCGGGCACGCAACGGCTTCAGCACCCTCACGGCCGATCAGGCGCACAGCGTGCTGCGGCCCTTCACGGGGGCGGTCACCGACACCACCGTCGAGGCGGTCGCGCCACCGCTGACTGCGCTGGCGGACCTTTTCACGGTCGCGCTACAGCGCGCCGAGAACCAGGCTAACGACCTCCTCGACGAGATACTGAGCACGGGCAACAGGCCACTCATCGCCCGCGTCGACCTGCAGTTGCGCAATCGTGAGGTCGCGACGGAGGCCGACGTGCAGGCGCTGGTCGAGGAGATCAAGGGACGCCTGCTCGAGCAGGTCCGGGCCGGCGCCCGAGTGCGGCTACTGTGACCAAGGTGGCGACGACCATGTCCATGACTTCCAATGCGAAGCACGCGCTCGCGACGACGATCCGGTCGCTCCGCGCCCGGCTGATCGAGGACCTCCATGCCGCCACAGAGACGGCCTACCGGCTCTCCGTGCACAGCCGCGAGGCGGGACTGGACGAGGCTGCCCGCGCCAGGCGCGGGCGGCTGGAGGCGTGGGTGGCCGAGCAGGTACGAGCACAGGGCACTACCGGGGCCAAGAGGGATCGGTCCGCGCAGGACTTCCGCCGTGAAGCCGAGAAGCAGGCGGCCTATACCTTGCTGAATCGGCTGGTCCTGCTCCGGCTCATGGAGGCACCGCGGCCATCAGGCCAGCCGCTCCGGGCACCCGCCGTGGTGACCGGCGGCTGGGAGAGCCGCGCGTACCTGGACTTCCGGCAGCTCGCGCCGGGAATCGTGCGCGACGACGAGACTGAAGGCTACGCGTTCCTCCTGCGCCTCGTCTTCGAGGACCTCGCCACCGAACTACCTGGCCTCTACGGCCCAGCAGGCGTGGCCGACCTCGTCCCTATTCCAGCAGCGACGCTCCGGCACGTCATCGATGCCCTCAATTCCGAGGCGCTGGAGAGCTGCTGGGTCGACGACATGACCCTCGGCTGGGTCTACCAGTATTGGAACGACCCCGAGCGCGAGGCGCTCGACGACAAGCTTCACAGCGGCGGCAAGGTCGAGCCGCACGAAATTGCCAGCAAAACACAGATGTTCACCGAGCGCTACATGGTGGACTGGCTACTTCAGAACAGCCTGGGGCCGATATGGCTGGCCATCTGCCAGCGGCACGGGTGGACGCCCGAGGCGGCGACCGACGGCACGCTCGACCGATTGGAGGAGCGGCGTGCCGAGTGGCGGGCAAAACGCGCAGCGGGCGAGGTCACGCTCACCGACCTGATGCCGCTGAACACCGACGCGGAACGCCGTTGGGCCTACTACGTGCCGCAGTCCGTCCCCGAGAGCGCCGTAGCACAGGCACCCGAGACCATCCGCGACCTGAAGCTGCTCGACCCAGCCGTCGGCTCGGGACACTTCCTGGTCGTGGCGCTGGACCTCCTGGTGGCACTTTACCGAGAGGAGGCCCACCACCGGGGCGAGGCCGACGAGGAGCGCTGGTCCAACCGGGCCATCGTCGAGCGCATCCTCTCGCACAACCTGCATGGCATCGATCTAGACCCGAGGGCGGTCCAGATCGCCGCAGCGGCCCTCTGGCTCAAAGCCCAGCAGATGGCCCCGGGTGCCCAGCCTGAGCAGCTGAACCTCGTAGCGTCACGCCTGCGCCTCGCGAGCCTGGCCGACGACGACCCGGCGCTCGTTGAGCTCCGCCGCGAGGTAGAGCTCGAGACCGGCATTCCGGCCGTGCTGACTGACACGCTGATCCACGCGCTGCGCGGTGCCGACCACCTGGGCTCCCTGCTTAAGGTCGGAACGGTGGTCGACGAGGCCCTGGAAAGGCACGAGGCCGCGCTCGACCGGGCGGTGGACGAGCAGGGCGACCTGTTCACCGGCTTCAGCCCGAAGCCCGAGCGGATCAGTATCGGCCACGCCGAGGCCAGGGCCACCCTTCTCGACCGGCTAGAGGGCTTCCTTGCCCGCCACACCAGCGGCGACGACCTTGGCCTCCGCCTGCGCGGCGAGCAGCTCGCGGCAGGCGTCCGCTTCGTGCGCCTAGTCCGTGAGGGAACGTACGACCTGGTAGTTGCGAACCCGCCGTACCAGGGCACCAGCAAGATGGCCGAGACAACGTACGTCTCTCGGACGTACCCGCTCGGTAAGAGGGACCTCTACGCGGCGTTTCTGCTGCGCGGCTTGGAACTGGTCCGCCACGGCGGCGTATCGGCGATGCTCACGATGCGAAACTGGATGTTTATTAAGCAGTACTCGGAACTGCGTGAGTATCTCTTGGGGAACTTTGACCTGCGCGGGCTGGGCGACTTCGCAGTGGGAGCTTTCGACGAGGTGCCGAATGACGTCCTGAGCGTGACCGTGAGCGTCCTCCACCGATCGCCCCACAGGTCAGAGCCAAGCATGGCTCACCAACCCACGCCACCAGGAGACAACTCCTACGATCGTGCGCGAACTCGACGCAAGCACGCCGCAACCCTCTGCCAAGAGGGGCGCTACACCTTCGACCCGGCCGCGCTCAAGGTCGTACCGGAGTGGCCTCTGGTTTATTGGTGGAGCAACGAACTGCTTGGACTAGCGGCAAATGGGAAACTAATTGGAAAAGTCGGCTCCCTGCCAATCGGGCTGCAGACAGGGAACAACGACCGATTTCTGCGTCGCCCTTGGGAGGTGCAACCATCTACGATAGACACAAATCGCAAATTCCAAGCCTGCATTAACGACCAAAAGCCTTGGAAGGCATACGTCAAGGGCGCAGCCGGCACCCGCTGGCTTGAACCACTATCTTTCGTAATATGGTTCGCCAGGTCATCACATCCCGCTTATGGGACCCTGCCAAGCGCTCGCTACGGGCAAGGTTCGACCTACTACTACCATGAAGGTGTCGCATATAACACAAAGGGCAATACCTTCTCTGCACGGGCAATCCGTTTCGCTTCAGTTTTTGACGTGGAGGGCCGAGCACTATTTGGCATGCCCCAAGCTCAGGCACTTGCACTACTCAACTCTCCCATTGCACGATACGTCGCCACGTCTCTCAATCCCACCATTCATTTCACTGCAGGCGACGTTGCCCGCATTCCTACCCTGGATATTGATGGCGCTCAAGTCATCTTTAGCCATCTGGATAGCGCGTTCACCCTGCACGAATCTCACCGTGAACAGTCCATCGAGTTCCTGCGCCCCGGGCCCTCCCCATGGCGCCACGCCCAGGACTGGGCCCAGGCTGCCGTTGACCGCCCCGAAGGGGCACCACTTCCCGAGTACACCGAGCAGCTAGACCCTGAGCGCGGCAACGACCACCTGAGCTTTGCTCTCGGTGTCGCTCTTGGTCGCTTCGGCCTGGCCGATACTCCCGCCGAGGGCATCCTCAACCCCGCCACCGCGGACCTCTCACACGCGCTCCCGCATGGGATCCTCTTTCTCGACACCACTCTTGACTCCGGGGATCACAGCGACAGCCTTGGCCATCCCGCGGCCAAACCGCTGCATGCCGCCTGGGCAGAACACGCGCCAGCGACCGGCACCAGGCGGAGTCTGCGCAACTGGCTGGCCCTCGATTTCTTCAAGGATGTCCACAAGGGCACGTACGGGAACCGGCCCATTCACTGGCCGCTCTCCTCGTCGGGCAAGACCTTCGTGGCCTGGGTAAACATTCACCGGATGAACGACCAGACTCTGCGGGTGCTGCTCGCCGACCACCTCGCGCGGACGCTCATCCGTCTTGACGGCGAACTGGCGGACCTGCGCGCCACCCGTGACAGCGCTGACAAGAAGGCCGCGCGGGACGCCGAGCGGCAGTATGATCGGGTGCTGAAGGCTCGAAGTGAGCTGCAGGAGTTCATCGCTAACGTCGAGCAGTGCGCCGACCGAGGGGCGCCGCCAACTGACGGCAAGTGTCCTGCGCGCGAGCGGGACGCCCGCTACGCTCCCAACCTCGACGACGGCGTGATGATCAACTCCGCCGCGCTCTGGCCGCTGCTCGACCCGCAGTGGAAAGACCCGAAGAAGTGGTGGAAGGAACTCGCCACCGCGAGCGGTCGGAAGGACTACGACTGGTCCCACCTGGCGATGCTCTACTGGCCGGGCCGGGTCGACCGGAAATGCCAGCAGGACCCGAGCCTTGGCGTCGCGCACGGCTGCTTCTGGCGGTACCACCCCAAGCACGCCTGGACCTGGGAGCTGCGGCTCCAGGACGAAATCGGTCCTGACTTCCGCATCGAGGAGCCGCCCTACCGCCCCGGCGGCCGTCACGTGGACGACATTGGCGATGGACCCCACCGCGATGCTTTCCTGCGTGACCAGCCCAAGGCCGCTCTCGCCGCCATCGAGCAGGAGGCCACGCGGCGCATGGGCCGCAGCAAGAACCGGCGGGTCGTGCCCGAGATCCGCATCCTTGAGACGGGTCTCTGGTCGGCCCACGCCGAGGCCATCTGGGAGATGGAGCTGTGCCTGGCCGAGCAGCAGGGCGCAGAGATCCGCGTCCTCGCACCCGATGAGGCCACGGCCCGTGCGACGTTCGAGGCGGCGCATCCCAAGCGGGTGCAGTACCGCAAGAGCTTCCTGGCCAGCCTCGTCCCGCCCGTCGAGCTATTCGACGACGAAAACGCGGACGAGAGCGAGGAGGACGACGCGTGACGACCACAGTTACCTCCCCGCCATCGTCGGGGCTCAGCGGCCCCGTGTCCGCGGTCCTGGAAGCGGACCTGCGCTCGCGGGTGCGTCGACATGGCATCGTTGTCTGGCTCGACCAGGCCGGGACCTACAGTGAGTTCGTCGAGCGCCTCCAGGCGCTGCGTGCCGACGGTGCCTTGCCCTACCAGGTCGAGGCCTTCCGGGGCAGCCACCTGGCGCTCATGATGGCGCTTGACGGCGTGGCCGCCGGCACGGAGAAGGCACCTCTTGTCATCCACCTGCCGGGGTTCACCGAGGAAACCGTGCGGCAGACGCCGCTCTTCGAGCTCTACGCGGCCGGCGTGCGGTACCGCAAGGCGCTCGACACCCTCGTCACTGAGGCCGCCTCGGGACAGGTGCGCCCCGACCAGATCAACTCCTTCCGGGCCCAGCCCGGCATGACGCTCGCTGGTGCCGACGCCTGGCTGGGCACGCTCCTCGACGGCGCAGAGGGCAGCATCGGGACACAGCTCCGGGCTAAGAGCCCAACGGCCGTCCTCGATGACCTGCTCACTGGGGGAATCATCGCCGGGCAGATCAGCGAACTCGATGTCGAGGACGCGCTCTGGGAGCGGTTCGCCGCCTGGATCGGCCTCCCCCCCTCCTGGCGCGATGCCACGCTCCCTCCCTCTCAGCCCCGCGCCGGGGACGTGGCGTTCGCCGCGGCAAGCTGGGCGCTGTGTGTGGAGTACACGAATGATCTGAGGCGTGCACCGGCTAGCGACCATCTGTCGTCCGCTGCTGCCCTGCCGACCCCGGTTATCGATACCTGCCGCACCGTGGCTGCTCATCTCCGGGAGTACCACGCGGGCTTCTACCAGCGGACGGCCGACGAGACGGAGGCGCTGCTCGCCGATGAGGTCGAGCAGGCCCAGGCCGAGGACCTCGGCGCCATCGACACGTTCCGGTTCGAGGAGGACAAGGTTCTCAAGGCGGCGCTGGCTGCGCTGGGCCGCGCGGCCTACGACCAGGCTGCCGAATGGGCTGACCCACGCGTGGAACCCACGTCGGCTGACACATCCTTCTGGCTCCGCGATGACCCCGCACGGCAGTCCGCCTGGCAACTCGTCCACGAGGCGGCTCGTCTCGGCCAGGAGATCACTCGTGCAGGGATGCGGATCGGCGTAAGCACGAGCGCCGACGCAGCCATTGAGACTGCCATGGCGGCCTATGCCGAGCGTGGCGCCACAGTCGATCAGGCGCACCGGCTGCTGGAGCAGCGGCGGGTGGCTCTGCTCTACCCGCTGCTTCCCGAGTTCGAGACCCTGCGGGCGCGCCTCGACGGAATGCGCCGCGCCTGGCGTGAGTGGGCCGATGCCTGGGCTCGCGAGTTCAACGCGCTCTGCACAGCCCATGGCTTCCTGCCAGGCACCTCGCACCAACAGCGGACGCTCTTCGACGAGGTGGTCCGGCCATTGGCCCAGGAACCCGGCGCTACCGCGTACTTCGTTGTCGATGCCCTGCGGTTCGAGATGGGCGAGGAGCTCTATCGCCAGATAGCGGGCACCCCGGCCACCACTGCGGCGCTGCGGCCCCGGCTCGCTGAGCTCCCCACCGTGACAGAGGTGGGGATGAACGTGCTCGCACCCGTCGCGCGCAACGGCCGCCTGCAGGTCTCGCTGGCCAGCGACGCCGGCGGGATTAAAGGCTTCCAGACGGGTGAGTTCCGGGTCTGCAACCCCGAGACGCGCAAGCGGGCAATGCACGACCGGGTCGGCGGCGCGACCTGCTCGTGGCTCACCCTTGAGGAGGTTGTCAGCCGCGACACTGCTTCGCTCAAGCGGTCGGTCTCTCAGGCGCGGCTGGTCGTGGTGCACAGCCGGGAGATCGACGAAGCCGGCGAGAAGGGCATTGGCCCTGCCGTGTTCGACATCGCCCTGCAGAAGCTTCGCGCTGCTTGGCGCGTGCTGCGCGAAGCGGGCGTGCGCCGGTTCGTGTTCACTAGCGACCACGGGTTCCTCCTGCTGGACGGCGACACCGCAGCCGCTCAGGCTTATGGCCGCCGGATCGACCCGCAGCGGCGGCACGTCTTCTCGCCGGTGGCGGCCGACCATGCGGGCCAGGTCAGGGTCGCGCTGGCGGACCTCAGGTACGAGGGCACAGGCACGAGCGTCGTCTTCCCGGAGAGCACGGCGGTCTTCGACACCGGCCGGCGGCCGGTGGACTTCGCGCACGGTGGTAACAGCTTGCAGGAGCGTGTCATCCCGGTACTTACCGTGGTGCACCGCACGGCGGCCGGCGGGAGCGGCATCAGGTACGGCGTTACCGCCGAGGCCCGCGAGGGCGTGGCGGGGATGCACTGCATCGAAGCCAGGGTCGAGGTCCTCGAGCAACAGTCCCTGGACTTCGGAAGTCTGCAGGAAATCGAACTTGCCGTTCGCGTCCCTGACGCCGAGGACGTGCAGGTCGAGCTCTGCCAGACTCGTGGCAGGGCGCGGATTGCGGGCAGCGCAGTCGTCGCCGCCGTCGGCGAGCCCTTCGAGCTCTTCTTCCGGCTTTCCGGAGCCACGGACACACGCACACTCATCGAGATCCTCCATCCGAGCGCCGTCGCGGACGTGGTGCCGTGCGTGCCGGACGCCCGCTTCCCTGTCACCACGATGCGGGCACCCGCGTCACCGGCCGCCACCCCGCCGACGACCAGCCCGGTAGCCAGCACGAGATGGCTGGAGCAATTCTCCGACCCTGGGATCCGGCAGGTGTTCGAGCATCTGGCGGTGCATGGCGCAGTCACGGAGAACGAGGCCGCCGCTATGCTGGGAGGCCCCCGCGGCCTGCGCCGCTTTGCCCTCCAGTTCGAGTCCTACGCCCAGAAGGCCCCCTTTGTCGTGCGCATCGACGTCGTGGCCGGGGTGAAGCGATACGTACGGGAGGGAAGCGGATGAGCACACTGACCCAGAAGGACGTCACGCACATCTTCGAGGCACTGCGCAAGGGCCTCGTGCCAGAACGGGGACTCGATGCGTTCGCGGTCGGCATCGAGAAGCAACTCGGGGAACTGCACCGGCAGTTCAACCTCGTGGAGGACGGCGAGGGCACTGTCAAGTTCCTGCGCGGGGGCTACGGCTGCGGGAAGACCTTCATGGCACGCCTCGCCGTGCTCGACGCGCAGGCCCAGGGGTTCGCGACCAGCTTTGTTGTCGTCTCCGACAATGACCTTAAGTTCCACCGATTCGACGACGTGTACCGCAAGGTGCTGACTGAACTGGGCACCGCGTCGTGCCCGCGCGGGGCCCTGGGCGATGTTCTCGACCGTTGGATCGGACAAGTGGAAGAAGCGCTCATCGCGGCCGGGGAGGACGACGCAGACCCAGCGTTCGATGCCACGGTGGCGAAGCGCCTCGACGAGGACCTTGCGGCTATGACGGGCGGCCGGGCGCCTCAGGACTTCGTCCGCGTCATCCAGGCTATCTTCGAGCTGAAGCAGCAAGGAAACGTGGCGGAGGCGGGAGCTCTCATCTCCTGGTTGTGCGGCAGCGGCAACGTCGCCGCCTCGGTCAAGCGAGCCGCGGGCATCAAGGGGGACATCGAGAGCCGCGATGCCCTTGACTACCTGCGGGGAGTCCTGGAAATTGTGAAGGCCGCCGGGTACAAGGGGCTGATCGTCGTCATCGACGAAGCCGAGACCATCCTCCGGATGCGTTCGGACTCGCGGCACAAGTCCCTCAACGGGATCCGGCAGATCGCCGACGCCTCGGGCTCCTATCCGGGCATGCTCTGGGTCTTCACCGGCACCCCAGAGTTCTTCGACACGAGGCAGGGAGTCGCCGGCCTCGCCCCGCTCCACGACCGGATCCGGTTTCTGAAGCAAGGCCGCTTCGCCAGCCTGCGCCAAGCCCAGCTCGAACTTGTCCCCTTCAACGCCGAGCGGCTCCGCTCCGTCGCGCTCCGCCTGCGTGAGCTGTTTCCCACCGCTGACCACGGCCGCCTCGACCAGAAGATCAGTACAGCCTTCGTGGAGCGTCTCGTCGCGGAGGTGTCAGCTGGCTTCAAGGGCGACGTTGGCGTGGTACCACGCCAGTTCCTGCGTGAGTTCGTCACGCAACTCGATCTAGTCGAGGAGCACGCAGACTACGAACCCATGTCCGAGTATGGCTTCCAGGCCACGGACCTCAGCCCCGAGGAGCAACACGTGCTCTCCGGGACCGCACTCGTCGGCCTTGACCCTGCCCTCAACGACGAAGCAGACGGGTTGGTGCCGGCCGAGGACGTGTGGTGAGTGTCTTCGCCCGTTTCGCCCCACGCCTACAGCAGGCGATCGTGTCCCGGCTCGGCTGGTCGAGCCTGCGCCCCGTACAGGAAGAGGCAGGAGCGGCGCTGCTCGCCGGCGACAACGCGATCATCCTGGCCCCCACCGCTGGCGGCAAGACCGAGGCGGCGGTCTTCCCGGTCCTCTCGCAACTCGCCGATGACGAGCCGGACGGAATAGGCGCACTGTACGTCGCTCCGATCAAAGCGCTGCTGAACAACCAGGCGGACCGGCTTGGGCTCTACACCGAGATGATCGGCCTGCGGAGCTTCGCTTGGCATGGTGATACGCCGAACCACTCCCGGCGCCAGTTCCTCGGAGAACCCGCCCAGCTCCTGATGACGACACCGGAGTCACTTGAGGTGATGCTCCTCTCGGCGCGGGTGGATGAGAGCAAGCTCTTCGCCGACCTACGGACCGTGATCATCGACGAGATCCACGCGCTGGCCGGATCCGACCGCGGCGCCCACTTGATGAGCGTGATCGAACGTCTGGCGCGCATTTCCCGGCATGACGTCCAGCGGGTCGGGCTGTCCGCGACCGTGGGCAATCCCAAGGCCATCCTTACCTGGATGCAGGGCACGTCCAGCCGGAGCGGGCGCGTCGTCAGCCCGCCGAGCCAGCCAAGGCCCCGGCAGATCCTCGTCGTCCACCGCCGGGACCTCCCTGAGCTCTCCCACGACGCGGCGCGGGTCGCGGCGGGCCGCAAGAGCCTGCTCTTCTGCCAGTCCCGGTCCACGACGGAGGCCGTCGCCGAGCACATGCGGCGCGCTGGCATCGCCGTGTTCGTCCATCACAGTGCCGTATCCCGGGAAGAGCGCCAGCTCGCAGAGGAACGCTTTCATCACAGCGGCGACGCCTGCATCGTGTGCACCTCAACGCTGGAGCTGGGAATCGACGTCGGCGACCTCGACCGGATCCTGCAGGCTGAGGCGCCAGACACCGTGAGCTCGTTCTTGCAGCGCATGGGGCGAACGGGGCGGCGACCGGGGCAGGCGTCTAACACCACGTTTCTCTGCGAGACAACCGAGGGAGTGCTGCAAGCTATCGCCTTGGTCGAACTGGCCAAGGCTGGCTGGGTCGAGTCAGTTGAACTCGACCACCGCTGCTGGCCGGTGCTCATCCACCAAGTGCTTGCCATGGCACTTGCAGGGGACGGGATCACCGGCGAAGATGCCTGGGAGCACCTGGCGCGCGTGCCTGACTTCCAGGGCATCCACCGGGCCGAATACGACCGCCTTCTGGCGTGGATGGTACGAGATGGCTCGCTCCGGCTCGCCGGCGGGCGGCTGGTCCTAGGGCCGAAGGCGGAACGCCGGTTCGGCCGCAAAAACTTCATGGAGCTCTTCGCGGTCTTCTCCAGCCCGCAGACCTACACGGTACAGGCCGCCAATGGCCGCCCCCTGGGCTCGCTCAGCCAGGCGTTCGTCGACCGACTCGTCGATGGGATCAGCAGCTTCCTGCTTGGCGGGCGTGCATGGGCCGTCCTCCACGTACGGCACAATGACCGCCGCGTCATCGTCGAGGCGGCACCCCGCGGTCGCCAGCCCACGTGGGGAGGGTTCCTCCCCCAGTTCCTCGGCCTCGACCTCTGCCAGCACATTCGGTCGGTGCTGCTCAGCGAGACGCACTACCCGTACCTCGATGACGCCGCATGGGAGGTCCTCACCGATCAGCGTGCTTTCATGCGTGAAGTAATCAGCTCCGAGCGCGGCAACGCGGAGTTCGATAACGGGGAGATCCGCTGGTGGACCTTCGCGGGCGGGCGCATCAACGCGACCCTCCGGTATGCGCTCGAAGCGGTCGCAGGAGACTGGCAGGTCAGCTCCGACAACTTCCTGGTCAAAATACGCGGCGCGGCCGTTGGCAGAGACCGCTTCCGTAACGCGCTCGGCAGGCTAAGGGAACCCGAGTTCTGGGAGGATGAGCGCCTCTGGGCGCAGGTCGCCGAGTCTCTCCCGGGCTACCGCCTCAGCAAGTTCCAGCCGCTGATGCCGCCGTGGATCGAGCGCGAGGTAGTCGCGAGCTACCTGCTTGACGTCGGCGGAGCCTGGCGGTGGCTCTCGAAGGGCGAGACCCACCTCCCACGGCTGCCCGACAGCATCCGGACTCTGACGGTAAGCGATGCGGAGCGAATCACCCAGCTTCCGGAGGCACCAGCGGAGCTGCCCCTCCTACGCCGCGAGGAAGACCGGCCGCTGATCTGGGTCCGGACGCCGTCGCAGCTCACGGAGGCGGTCGCTGCCCTGGCATCCGAGTCCGTCGTCGGCCTTGATGTCGAGACAACGCTGGCGAGGCGCACCCTCTGCCTGATTCAGATAGCAGGCCGCGAGGCAACCTATCTCATCGATGCGCTTGAGCTACCCGACCTAGAGCCCCTCAGCCAGCTGCTCGCGAGCGGCGAGACGACGAAGCTGATCCACTACGCTTCGTTCGAACGTGAGGTCCTCGGCCGGCAGGGCTTCGTGCTGGACGGCGTGGTTGACACTCGCGAAGTATCGATCCGGCTCCGGCGCGGCGCGAGCGGACACAGCCTACGCGAAGTCTGCGCACGCGAGCTTGGCGTGGAACTCGACAAGAGGGAGCAGACCGGCGACTGGACCCGGCGGCCTCTTGCCGAGAGCCAGGTAACCTACGCCGCCCTAGACGCCGAGGTGCTACTCCGCTTGTTCGCGCACTTCGAGGAGGTCACGCATACCCTTCCGACTGCCAGCCCCTAAGCCGGATAGTCGAGTCCCGCCATTCTATAGAGGCGAACACCCAGATGACCATAGGATTCACCAGCGTCGAGCTACCACCGAGCAGACCTTATCTACCCTTTTTAGCCCGATAGCGCTGTACGACCTTCCGAGGGCCCATCATGCACATCTGAGCAAATTGAACACTTACTCCGAAGTGCTCCGCGACAGCCTCATTGGGTTGATCACGAAAGGCCATCTTGAATGCTGCATCCTCGGGGACAAGTAGTTCCTGAGCGAGATAGGTTGCCTGTTTTTCTAGGGTCGCGTTGAACATCGCGCACCCATCGTCGCCTAGTACAATCTCTTGAAACTCATGCTCAAGCAGGTGATGACCGAGCTCATGAGCCATGTTGGAGCGCTGCCTCACGAGCTCGTGGCCCGTGTTGACGAGCATGAACCTGGCACTACCGACTGGCATAAGGGCCGCCGACCAGACCTTTGGTCGGATGACTTCGAAGTGCTTCACAGCATCGGGTGAACAGCCGCTGGCTATGAGTTCACCGATCGGGTAAACACTGATCCCGTGTTCTTTGGCGAGCATATAGGGATCAAAGCGCTGCATCGGGGTTAACCCGAGGGCCGCTCGTTCCTCGGCAGCCACTTCCTTCATCGCCGGTTTGGTCCAACGAGCCATGCGGCTAAGCGTCTCGCCTTCCCCGCTCATCCGCAAACCGGCGCATGGCGGAACCAATGAGTTCTTCTAGGTACTTCTTATCTTCGCTGTTCAAGTCTTTGCGAGCCCTCAGAAGGGGCACGAACTCCACCATTAGGTCAGGCTGCTCACGATCATCTGCTTCACCAGATTGGATCATGAAGCGCTCGGCAGGGACCCTGAGCCAGCTCACCATCTTCAAGAAGGCGTCGACATCGGGCTTCTGGTGGTTACCCATACGGGAGAACGTAGACGGGCTAACTCCGACCTCCCTCGCCATCTGGCGCCACGAGATGTCCCGGCTGACGCGCGCGGCATCCAAGGCCGCATACAGAGCAGCCAGATTGATCTTGGTCTCGGCCATACCCCCCCCCTCCGCCTTACCTATTTCTATCACTGTTTTACTTTTCGAACGCTTCATCGTGCAGCACTGGCCAGCTTCGGCCCTCACTCCGACCTTGATCCCCTGGCTCCGACTGTTCTTCCCAGCCGTCACACGCGTGTGCTAGCGTCCAAGTGTTCGAGATGCAAAACACTGATCCGAGCACGTCACACTCGTGTCCGAAAGGAAGATCCAGATGACCGAGATGGTCGAGACCGCAGCCGCCCAGCGGCCGAACCCGGTGCGCATCACCGTCAACCACCAGCCCGTGGTCCTGCCCGACCGCGCGACGACCGGCATGGGCATCAAGCTCGAAGCGATCCGGCAGGGCGTTCTGATCGAGCCGAACTTCGTGCTGTCGGTCCGGCAGGGCAACCACTTCGTTCCGGTCGGGGACGACGAGGCGATCAACGTGCACCGCGACGAGGACTTCCTCGCCGTCGCCCCGGACGACAACTCCTGACCTTGATTAACCCCAAGGTCATCGAGGCCATTGACGCCGTCCGGGCGCACTTCACCGGCAAGCCGGTCGAGGTCGTCCCGGACGGCGCCGGGGGCGCCCACGTCATCATCAAGGAGATCGAGGTCGGTCCCGTCTACACGCCCAACAGCACGTGGCTGGGCTTCCAGATCAACTCCGCCCATCCGCACTCCGACGTATACCCGCACTACGTCGGGCGCCTGACACGTACCGACGGCGCGCCCCTCGGCGAAGCGATCAGCGAGTGCGAATACCAGGCCCATCCGGCCCTCCAGCTGTCTCGCAGGTCGAACAGGCGGGACCCGGCAATCGACACTCCGGCCAATAAGGCAGAAAGGATCCTCAGATGGCTTCTCGACCGATGAACCCGCCCGCAAGCGGGTGGAGCCTCACCATGACCCACGATCAGTGGGAAACCCTGTCCGGACACCTCTTCGGAGACAGCGACGCGCACGGCGCGGTCCTCCTCGCCGGGACCGCGCCCGGGCCCCGCGGTCTGCGGCTCCTCGGCCGGGAACTGCTCCTGGCCCAGGACGGCAAGGACTACGTGACCAGCATCCACGGGCGTCACGCACTCGACGCGGCGTTCGTACGGGACGCGGCCGAGCGCGCCCACCAAAAGGGACTGGCGTACCTCTCCGTCCACAACCACGGCGGACGCTCCCGAGTCGCCTTCTCTCAAGTCGACCTCGCCTCCCACCAGCGGGGCTACCCAGCCCTCGCCCAGCTCACCGGCCAGACCGTCGGGGGGCTCGTCTTCACGCCTTATGCCGCCGCCGGAGACCTGTGGTTCCCCGATGGAAGCCGGAGCGACCTCGCGGAGGTCAACATCCTGTCCTCCAACCTCCTACGGCTGCGGCCCACCCCCGCCCGAGCGTCCTGCGGTCACGAAGACGGGCGCTACGACCGGCAGGCCCGGCTCTTCGGCGACGCCGGACAGGAGACCCTCGGCCAGCTCCGGGTCGCCGTCGTTGGCCTCGGCGGTGTCGGCAGTGTCCTGGTCGAACTCCTCGCCCGCAACGGCGTCGGTCGCCTCGTCCTCATCGACAACGACCTCGTCGACGTGACGAACTTGCCCCGTCTCATCTCGGCCGAGCTGTCCGACATCGGCAAGCCCAAAACCGAACTAGCGGTTCGCAACGCCCGGCGTGCCAACCCCGACATCAAGCTCACCACCATCAACGAGCGTGCCGAGCACCCGACAGCGAAGGACGAGCTCGCGCTCGTCGACTGGATCTTCCTCGCCGCCGACGGCCCGGCCGCCCGCTACACCGCCACCGAGGTCGGAAGCCGTTTCCTCGTCCCCGTCACCCAGATGGGTGTGAAGATCCCAGTCGATCCCGACAGCGGAGACGTCGGCCTGATCCACGTGGCTACCCGGCCGCTCCTGCCCGGCCGCGGGTGCTTGTGGTGCAGCGGTTTCATCGACCCGACCGACCTCGCCGTCGACCTGCACCCCGATCGCGAAAGGCAGACCGCCCGCTACGTCGCAGGAGTCCCGGCCGCCAGCGTGATCGGTTTCAACACCATCGCCGCAGCCGAGGCCCTCAACCACTTCACGCTCGCCGCCACTGGCCTACACGACGAGTCCAACGGACCGCCGGCCTGGATCCTCCACCGACCTCGCACCAACGAGCGCGACCATATCCTCCCCCGGCCGCGCCCCGACTGCGACTTCTGCAACCCACACGAGCTGCTCGGCCAAGGCCGCACCACCGCGCCTCAACTTGCGGCGCAGCGGGTCGTTAGATGAGTGGTGTCCATCGCCCCCGACGATGGACACCACCGATCCGATGAACCGCCGCACGGCAGATCGACAGCTCCTCCTCCGAAGGACGCTGCGGGCGAGACACACCGCTGACGCATTTTGCGGTACGCAGCCAGTCACCAGCCCGCCGAGCAAGACGTTCAGACCCACCGCCGAGTTCCTGGCCTTACTCTCCGCTGGAGCCAGAGGTGGCCGGATCGTGCCACCGGGTGCCGTACAGTTTCGGTGGCAAGCCGGTGGCAAACGATCAAAAGCCCTCTCGGAGTGATCTCCGAGAGGGCCTGTGACCTGCGGTTCCTGGGTGGAGATGAGGGGATTTGAACCCCTGACCCCCTCGATGCGAACGAGGTGCGCTACCGGACTGCGCTACATCCCCAAGGACTCCGCAAGGTTAGCAAACTTCTCGGGGTGCTCGCGCCGGGGTTTCCGTCCGGTGGGGGTCAGTCGCCGACGGCGCGGCGGTCGTCGGCGTACTGGTCGAAGACCTCGCGGGTGCGCAGGACGAAGTCGAGGACTTCGGCCTCGCGGGCGCGTTCGGCCTCCTCTTGGGCGGCGGCGCGGGCTTGGGCGCGGGCTTCGGCGCGGGCGGCGAGGGCGGCGCGGCGGCGGGCGGTGTCGATGCCGGCCGCGACGCGGAGCAGGGCGAGGTGGGCGGTGAAGAGGACGATCGACGGCGCGATGGCCCACCAGGGGATCAGTCGGGTGAGTACCGCGGCCAGGGAGCCGCACAGCAGCAGGAGCAGGCCGAAGGTGCGCCGGCGGCGGCGGGCGATGACGGTGGCCCGGCTGACCCGGCGGCGGGGCCGGTCGGTGGGGTCCTCGTACGGTTCGGCGTGGAAGGTCGTGGTCTGCTCGACCGTCTCGGGGAGGGTCGTCTGCTCGGCCGTCCCGGGGAGGGTGGCGTCCGGGTCGGGGGTGCGGCGGGCGCGCAGCCGGGAGAAGCCGGTGACCTCGGTGTCGCGGCGGAGCCACATGGGGACGAGGACGACGGCCCAGACCGCGACAATCGCGAGATAGAGGAGTGTGCTGCTCACTCAGCCCCCCTCCGGCAAGGCACGCGAAGGTCGCCCGCTGACCTTAAGCGTGCGCATGCTCACGTCCCGCACGGTAGGACCCGCTGTCAGCGGTTGACGAGCATACGGGGCGGTGTGTCGCAAGATCGCGCGTAACGCAACCCACTGTTTACTCAATCTTTCGAGATAACTGATCCGTTACGCGGTTGACTGGCCGAACGCCCGTTTTCCGTGTGTGCGCCAGCGGGCGCGCAGTCCGCCGGGCACATCCTCGGTGGTGAGGGCGTAACAGATATGGTCTCGCCAGGCCCCGTCGATGTGCAGATACCGGCGGCGAATTCCCTCTTCCCGGAAGCCGAGTTTTTCGACGACTCGGCGGCTGGCGGAGTTCTCCGGCCGGATATTCGCCTCCAGCCGGTGCAGCCCGACGGTGAAGAGGCAGTGGTCGACGGCGAGCGCCACGGCGGTGGGGATGACCCCCTGCCCGGCGGCGGCCCGGTCGATCCAGTAGCCGATCTGCGCCGACCGGGCGGAGCCCCACACGATGGCGCCCACGGTGAGCTGGCCGACGAATTCGCCCTGGTAGGTGACGACCCAGGGCAGGGAGAGCCCCTGCCGGGCCTCGCGGCGCATGGTGTGCACCATGCTGACGTACGGCCCGATCCCGCTGCGGAACAGCGGGGTCTCGGGGTTGGTCGGCTCCCACGGGCGCAGCCAGTCGGCATTTCGCACGCGCAGCTCGCGCCAGGTGGCCGCGTCCCGGTGCCGCAGGGGGCGCAGTGCGACCGGGCCCTCGGTCAGTGTGACCGGCCATCCCTGCATGCGTTCCACAACACCAATGATTCCCTGCTCGACAGCACGAACGCCATCAATTGTCAGGCACAACTCAGGAAACGCGTGGGTGGTCTCCGCCGCGAATCTGGTCGATCGCGTGAATAAGTACCGGGCCAAGTACCGCCATACCGTCGCGCACCCCTCCGGTGGAGCCCGGGAGATTGACGATGAGCGTCCGTCCGGCGATTCCGGCGACCCCGCGGGAGAGGATCGCGGTGGGCACCTTGTCGCGCCCCGCCAGCCGGACGGCTTCGGCGATTCCGGGCACTTCACGCTCGATCACCCGCCGGGTCATCTCGGGGGTGAGGTCGAGCGGGGTGAGGCCGGTACCGCCGGTGGTGACCACCACGTCGTAGCCGTCCGCCACCGCCGCGGTGAGCGCCTCGGCGACCGGTTCGCCGTCGGGGACGACCCGGGGGCCGGACACCTCGCAGCCCGCGTCCGCCAGCAGCGCCGCCAGGACGGGGCCGGACCGGTCCTCGTACACCCCGGCCGCGGCCCGGTTGGACACGGTGACCGCCAGCGCCCGGATCACGGCCGCCGCCAGACACCGGTCTTGCCGCCGGTCTTCTCCTCGACCCGGATCTCGGTGACGACCGCGGCCGGGTCGATCGCCTTGACCATGTCGACGAGGGCCAGCCCGGCGACCGAGACGGCGGTGAGCGCCTCCATCTCCACCCCGGTGCGGTCGGCGGTGCGGACCCGGGCCTGCACCGCCACCCCGGCGTCCTCGACGGCCAGGGTCACCTCGACGCCGTGCAGCGCGATCGGGTGGCACAGCGGCACCAGGTCGGGGGTGCGCTTGGCGCCCTGGATGCCGGCGATGCGGGCCACCGCCAGGGCGTCGCCCTTGGGGACGTCGCCGGACCGCAGCGCCGCCACGCACCCGGCCGACAGCCGGACGAAGCCGGTGGCGGTGGCGGTCCGCACGGTGACGTCCTTGGCGGAGACGTCGACCATGCGGGCCGCGCCGGAGGGGTCCAGGTGGGTGAACTCGGAGTTCATGGCAGTGCGAGCACCTCCACGGGGTCGCCGGCGGCGAGCGAGGTCACGTTCTCGGGCACCACGATCAGCCCGGAGGCGCGGGCCAGCGACCCGAGCTGGTGCGAGCCCTGCCCCTCGGTCGGTGTGACGGTGCCGTCCCGGAGCACGGCGCGCAGGTAGTGCCGCAGGCCAGGCGGCGAGCTGACCGGTTCGGTGAGGGTCGCGGTGACGGTGGGCAGCGGTTCGGGCGGCAGGCCCTGCATGGCGCGCAGCGCGGGCCGGACGAACACCTGGAAGGAAACGTAGGCGCTGACCGGGTTGCCGGGCAGGGTGAAGATGGGCACCCCGCGCAGCAGGCCGAACCCCTGGGGTTTGCCGGGCCGCATCGCCACCTTGTCGAAGCGGACCGTGCCGACCCCGGTCAGCACCTCCTTGACCACGTCCCGGGCGCCCATCGACACCCCGCCCGAGGTGATCAGGGCGTCGGCCCGGCCGAGCTGGTCCAGCAGGGTGTCCAGCAGGCGGCGGGGGTCGTCGTCGACGGTGGGCTGCCGGTAGCCGACCGCCCCGGCCTCGGTGACGGCGGCGGTGAGCATGAAGCTGTTGGAGTCCCAGATCTGGCCGGGGGCGAGCTCGCCGCCGGGTTCCCGCAGTTCGCTGCCGGTGGACAGCACCACCACCCGGGGCCGGGGCCGGGCGCGGACCCGGTCGCGGCCGACCGCGGCGAGCATGCCGATGCGGGCGGCGGTGAGCCGGGCCCCGGCCGGCAGCACCTCCTGCCCGGCGTGGACGTCCTCGCCGGCCCGCCGGATGTGGTTGCCGGGCGGCGCGCTGCGGCGGATCTCCACCGTCACCGTGCCGCCGTCGGTCCACTCCACCGGGACGACGGCGTCGGCGCCGGCGGGCAGCGGTGCCCCCGTCATGATGCGGGTGCACAGGCCGGGCCGGATGGCCGAGACGCCCTCGTCGCCGGCGGAGATGTCACCGACGACCGGCAGCTTGACCGGCACGTCCGCCAGGTCGGACGCGCACACCGCGTACCCGTCCATGGCCGAGTTGTCGAAGGGCGGCAGCGGGACGGGCGCGGTCACCGGCTCGGTCAGGACCGCCCCCGCCGCCTCCGACACGGCGAGGTCCAGTGACGGCTGTACGGGCACCGCCGCCAGGATCTCCGCCAGGTGCTGTTCCACCGAACGCATGGGTCCCCCGTTCACGCGTCGTACTTGCCCACGAACTCCCGCAGCCAGGGCACGAACTCGTCGGCCAGGTCGGGCCGCTCGGCGGCGAACTGGACGACGGTGCGCAGGTACTCCAGCTTGTTGCCGGTGTCGTAGCGGCGTCCGCGGAACAGTACTCCGTGCACCGGGCCGCCGTCCTCGGGCGGGGTGGCGGCCAGGGTCCGCAGCGCGTCGGTGAGCTGGATCTCGCCGCCGCGGCCGGGCGGGGTCTTCTCCAGGACGTCGAAGACCGCCGGGTCGCAGACGTACCGGCCGATGATGATCCAGTTGCTGGGCGCCTCGCCGGCGGCGGGCTTCTCGACCAGGTCGGTGATGCGGACGACGTCGTCCTCGGCGGTGGCCTCGATCGCGGCGCAGCCGTAGGAGGACACCTGGTCGGGCTCGACCTCCATCAGCGCGATGACGCTGCCGCCGTGCCGCTGCCGGACGTCGATCATCCGGGTGAGCAGCGCGTCACGCTCGTCGATCATGTCGTCGCCGAGCAGGACCGCGAACGGCTCGTCGCCGACGTGCTGGCGGGCGCAGTGCACGGCGTGGCCGAGTCCCTTGGGGTCGCCCTGCCGGACGTAGTGCATGATCGCAAGGTCGCTGGACTCGCGGACGGCGGCCAGGCGGCCGTCGTCGCCCTTGGCGCGCAGCGCCTCCTCCAGCTCGTAGGCGCGATCGAAGTGGTCCTCGATGGACCGCTTGCTCCGTCCAGTGATCATCAGTACGTCGGTGAGGCCGGCGGAGACCGCCTCCTCCACCACGTACTGAATCGCCGGCTTGTCGACGATGGGCAGCATTTCCTTGGGGGTCGCCTTGGTGGCGGGCAAGAATCGGGTTCCGAGCCCGGCGGCCGGAACGACCGCCTTGGAAACCGGTGTGAAGTCGGCCATGAAGAGACCCTAACCACCTGGGAGGAACCGAGCGTGCAGGACATCGGCTTTAAACAGAAGCTTCGCACCCGCGTCATCAGGGATCGGGCGGGTCTCCACGAAAAGGACCGTGCCAGCGCGGGAAGGGCGATCCGCGAGACGTTGCTCACCTTGCCGGAACTGGAAATGGCGTCCTCCATAGCGGCATACGTCTCGATCGATACCGAACCGGACACCCGGGCGTTGATCTTCGGGTTGTGGAAGCGGGGGGCGTACGTGCTGCTGCCGCGCCTGCTGCCCGACAACGATCTCGACTGGGCCACCTACGAGGGGCCGGACTCCCTGGCCCCGGGGCGGCACGGGCTGCCGGAGCCGACCTCGCCCGGCCGGGGGCCGGGTGCGGTCAAGGCGGCGGACGTGGTCATCGTCCCGGCGCTGGCGATCGACCGTACGGGGATGCGGCTGGGGCGGGGCGGGGGTTCCTACGACCGGGTGCTGGACCGGGTGGGGCCCGGGATCCTGACGGTGGGGCTGGTGTACGACGGCGAGCTGGTCGAGGAGGTGCCGGCCGAGCCGCACGACCGGCGGGTGCGGGCCGCGATCACCCCGTCGGAAGGATTGATACGGTTCGACTGATTGATCACACCTTGTGCGGATATATCGGCAGTTCAGGCGCGCTACGTGCCCAGATGATGGGAGGACGCCATGGAGAACGACCGTCCCTGGCGCGTGCTGTCGATGCTGCCGCTGCCCGAGGAACTGGTCCGCAGGATCTTCGCGTCCCTCGGTGGCACCGCCGAGCTGACGTTCCCGGCCACCCGCGACCAGGCCGCCCTGCACGCCGCGCTGGCCGACGCCGACGTGGTGATCGGGGACTACACCGGGGAGCTGCCCCTGGACGCGGCGGCGGTGGCCGCGGCGCCCAGGCTGGCGTTCGTGCAGATGCCGCAGGTGGGGGTGGACAGCTGCGACCTGCCCGCGCTGACCGCGGCGCGCGTCCCGGTGGCCAACACCGCGGGGGCCAACGCCCGGTCCGTGGCCGAGTGGGCGGTGGCGGCCGCGTTCGCCCTCTGCCGCGACCTCGCCCCGGCCGACCGGCGGATGCGGGCCGGGGAGTGGCCGCAGGCGGAGATGCTGGCCCGCAACCCGCGCGAGATCCACACCCAGCGGGTCGGGGTGCTCGGCCTGGGCGCGATCGGCGCCGAGGCGGCCCGGCTGTTCGCCGCGCTGGGCTGCGACGTGGCCTACTGGTCGCGGACGCCCAAGCCCGAGGCGTCCGCCCGCTACCTCGAACTCGACGCGCTGCTGGCCCGCTCGGACATCCTGGTGCCGGCGCTGCCGCTCACCGCCGAGACGCGCGGCCTGCTGGACTCCGGCCGGCTGGCGCTGCTGCCGCAGGGGGCGCTGCTGGTGAACGTGGCGCGGGGCGGCATCGCCCCGGACGACGACGTGCTGGCCGCGCTGGACTCGGGCCGGCTCGCCGGGGCGGCGCTCGACGTGTTCGAGAACGAGCCACCCGCCCCGGATCACCCGATTCGGCGCCATGAGAACATACTGCTGTCACCGCACGTCGCAGGAGCCACCGGGCAGGCGCAGCTCAACATCATGGCCCAGGTGCGCGACAACGTCACCGCCGCCGTGACCGGCCGGCCGGTGGTCAACGTGGTGAACGGCCTGGGACCGATGATCACTCGCGTGGCGGCCTGACCTTGCGGCACAGGCACCCGCCGAACGTCGCGTACGGAGGGTGCTGACACGTGCGGCTCGATGTGTGGCTACTGCTGGGCTCCGCCCTGGTACTGTCCGCGATCGTCGCCGTACGGCTGTCCTACTGGGCCGGCCTGCCCAGCCTGCTGGCGTATCTGGGGATCGGCCTGCTGATCGGCGAGGCCGGGTTCGGCATCCAGTTCGACGACGTGCTGGCCGCCGAGATCCTGGGGCTGGCCGCGCTGGTGCTCATCCTCGCCGAGGGCGGAATCACCACGCCCTGGCGGACGGTACGCCCGGCGGTACCGGTGGCCATCGCGCTGGCGACCGTGGGCACGGTGATCAGCATCCTGGTCATCGCCGCCTCGGCGCACTGGCTGCTGGGCATCGACTGGCGGCCGGCCCTGCTGCTCGGCGCGATCCTGTCGCCCACCGACGCCGCCGCGGTGTTCTCGCTGCTGCGCCGGCTGCCGCTGCCCGGCCGGCTGAGCGGCGCGCTGGAGGCCGAGTCGGGCATCAACGACGCCCCGGTGATCATCGTCGTCATCCTGCTCAGCACCGAGACGCACCTGCCCGGGCCGGCGATGCTCCTCGGGCTGATGGTCTTCGAACTCCTCGCCGGGGCCGCGGTGGGGCTGCTGATCGGCTGGCTGGGCGCGTACGCGCTGCGCCGGATGGCGCTGCCCGCGTCCGGCCTCTACCCGATCGCGGTGATGGCGCTGGCGGTGGGCGCGTACGGGGCGGCGGCGCTGATGCACGCCAGCGGGTTCCTGGCCACCTACGTCGCCGGGGTGGTGCTGGGCAACGCCCGGCTGCCGCACCGCCCGGCCACCCGGGGGTTCGCCGAGGGGGTGGCCTGGCTCGCCCAGATCGGGTTGTTCATCATGCTGGGGCTGCTGGCCTCGCCGTCCGAGCTGCCCGGTCAGGTGCTGCCCGCGCTGATCGTGGGTTCGGTGCTGGTGCTGGTGGCCCGGCCGCTGTCGGTGGTGCTCTCGACTCCGGGTTTCGGGCTCTCCTGGGGCGAGAAGGTCTTCATCTCCTGGGCCGGGCTGCGCGGTGCGGTGCCCATCGTGCTGGCGACGATCCCGATGGTCGAGGACGTGCCCGGGTCCGACCGGCTGTTCGCGCTGGTCTTCGTGATCGTGGTGATCTTCACCCTGTTGCAGGGGCCCACGCTGCCGTTCGTCGCCCGCCGGTGCGGGGTCGCCACCGGCGAGGAGGCGCGGGAGCTGGACGTGGAGGCCGCCCCGCTGGGCGAGCTGCACGCCGATCTGCTGGAGATCACCATCCCGTCCGACTCGCGGCTGAACGGGGTGGAGATCTTCGAGTTGCGGCTGCCCGCCAAGGCGTCGATCACGCTGGTGGTGCGGAACGGCCACAGCTTCGTGCCGGGGCCCACGACGGCCCTGCGGGCGGGCGACAAACTGCTGGTCGTCGCCGCCGCGGAGGCCCGCCACCCGGCCGAGCGCAGGCTGCGGGCGGTCAGCCGGCAGGGCAAGCTGGCCGGGTGGTTCGGTGAAACCGGCGAGTGACCAGTACCCTTAGCAGTCGAATATGGTGAGTGCCAGCCCCCCGCCCGCCCGGCGCGGTGTGGCACAGCGCTAACGAGGAGGTCCCCGTGCCGACTTATCAGTACGCCTGCACCGCGTGCGACGAGCGGCTCGAGATCGTGCAGAAGTTCAGCGACGATCCGCTGACCGAGTGCGCCGCGTGCGGCGGACGGCTGCGCAAGGTTTTCTCGGCCGCCGGCATCATCTTCAAGGGCAGCGGTTTCTACCGCACCGACAGCCGCGGTTCGAGCAAGTCGTCCACGACGAGTTCCCCTTCCCCCGCCTCCGGCAACGGTTCTTCGACCGACTCCTCGTCCACGACGAAGTCTGAGTCGTCGGGTTCCTCCTCGAGTGACTCCTCCGCCGGTAGCACCTCGTCCTCCTCCTCCGAAAAGGTGGCGTAGGGCCGTTCCGCAGCCGAACCCCGCCGCCCCGGCCTGATCGGGGCGGCTTTTCGGCGTGCCCGCAATCCGGGCACCCCTCCGGGACCGGCACCCGGGGAGGGGAACGGGCTACCGCGCAGGAAGTAGCCACCGGGTCTTTCCTCACCCCGCCGGGGTAGCCGCAGAGACCTCTGTGGCAGGACGCGCCTCCGATGCGCTTCGGGCGACCATCGTCTCGGACGGACCGAGGGGTTCCTCTCGGGGACGAATTCAGGGCCGCCTCGGGGGCAGGCCCTGATACCGCGGGACGTCGGGTGAGGGGAAGCTGGCTTCGAACGCACGAAACTCGCGATAGTACTTGACATTCCTCCGGGTCCCGCGTCATCGTCCAGAACACGACATATCTTGAAATACGACAGGAGAGGAACCATGAGCGGACCGGCCCAGGCTCCCCCCGGGGCGAAACCGCCCCGCCTCGCCGGACTGACCTCCGGCAGACGGACGAAATGGGCCGTACTGGCCCTGTGGATCGTGCTGCTGGCGGCCCTGGGCCCGCTGGCCGGCAAACTCGGCGAGGTCGAGGAGAACGACGCCGCCGCCTGGCTGCCCGCCGGCGCCGAGTCCACCCAGGTCGTCGAGTTGCAGAAGCAATTCCGCGCCGAAGAGCTCGCGCCCATGATCGTCGTCTACGAGCGCGGCACCGGCGTCACCGCCGCCGACCAGGCCAAGGCCCGGGCCGACCTGGGCCCGCTCTCCCAGCTCCCCGGCGCCGAGGCACCGCAGGGGCCGTTCCCGTCCAAGGACGGCAAGGCGCTCCAGACGGTCGTCCCGCTGCACGACGAGGACATGATCAAGGCCGTCGACGACGCCCGCGCCCTCGCCAAGCGAGGCCCGCCCGGGCTGGACGCGCACGTCACCGGCCCCGCCGGCGGCGGCGCCGACATGATCAAGGTGTTCGAGACGATCGACGGCTTCCTGCTGATGGCCGCCGGATCCGTCGTCATCGTCCTCCTGCTGCTCATCTACCGCAGCCCGGTGCTCTGGCTGATCCCCGTGATCTGCGCGGTCGTCGCGCTGGCCATGGCGCAGTCGATGGTCTACCTGCTGGCCAAACACGCGGACCTGACCGTGAACGGGCAGAGCGCCGGAATCCTGACCGTGCTCGTCTTCGGGGTCGCCACCGACTACGCCCTGCTGCTGGTGGCCCGCTACCGGGAGGAACTGCACCGGCACGAGGACCGGCACGAAGCCATGGCGTTCGCCCTGCACCGGGCCGGGCCGGCGATCCTCGCCTCCGCGGGCACCGTCGCCCTCGGCCTGCTCTGCCTGCTGGCCGCCGACCTCAACTCGACCCGGGGCCTGGGCCCGGTGGCCGCCGCCGGCGTCGTCACCGCCCTGCTCGCCATGACCACCCTGCTGCCCGCGCTGCTGGTGATCATCGGCCGGTGGGCGTTCTGGCCGCTGGTCCCCCGCTACGACGCCAAGTACCTGGAGCCCGGCTCCCACGACGCCGAACACGGCGTCTGGGCCCGGATCTCGCGCCTGGTCAGCGCCCGGCCGCGGCTGCTGTGGATCGCCACCTCGGTCGTCCTGGTCGCGATGTGCTTCGGCCTCACCTCGCTGAAGGCCGACGGGCTGTCGGACGCCGGCCAGTTCGTCGACAAGCCCGACTCGATCGCAGGGGGCGAGATCCTGGCCAAGCACTTCCCGGCCGGCTCCGGATCGCCCGCCGTAGTGATCGGCAAGGCCGGTTCGGCAGAGCCGCTGAAGGCCGCGATCACCGGCACGTCCGGCATCGCCGAGGTGGGTCCCCCCGCCACCGCCGGCGGGCTGGTGATGTACGAGGCCACCCTGACCGACCGGGCCGACAGCAAAGCCGCCCAGCGCACCATCGAACGGCTCCGGACCACCGTGGACGCCGCGCCCGGGGCGGACGCCAAGGTGGGCGGCACCACCGCCACCACCATGGACATCAACCAGGCCGCTGTCCGCGACAACAAGGTGATCATCCCGATCGTGCTGGGCGTGGTGCTGCTGATCCTGATCGCGCTGCTGCGGGCGCTGGTCGCCCCGCTGCTGATGATCGCCACCGTGGTGCTGTCCTTCGCCGCCTCGCTCGGCGCCAGCGGGCTGATCTTCCAGCACGTGTTCGGGTTCGAGGGGACGGACGCCGGGTTCCCGCTGCTGGCGTTCATCTTCCTGGTGGCGCTCGGCGTGGACTACAACATCTTCCTCATGCACCGGGTGCGCGAGGAGTCGCAGAGCCTGGGCACCCGGCGCGGCGTGCTGCGCGGGCTGACCGTCACCGGCGGTGTGATCACCTCGGCCGGGCTGGTGCTGGCGGCGACGTTCGCCGCGCTGGTCACGCTGCCGCTGGTGACCATGGTCGAGATGGGCTTCGTGGTGGCCTTCGGGGTGCTCCTCGACACCATCATCGTCCGCTCGCTGCTGCTGCCGGCGCTCTCGTTCGACGTGGGGCCGCGGATCTGGGCGCCGGGCCGGCTCGCCCGCCGGCACGGCGCGGACTCCGCGGACGAGTCCAAGGTGCTCCAGCCCGTGGGCTGACGCACCTTCCCCCGACCGGGGCCCGGCATCCCCTCGCCGGGCCCCGGTCCCTGTTCGCGGCAGGTTTTCCACAGTCCCGCCCGGGGGTCCCGAGGACGGCCGCACGGTGAATAGGGTCGGCGCCATGTCCACACCTGCACAGCCCGCCGCCGAGATCGGGGTCATCGGCGGCTCCGGCTTCTACTCGTTCCTGCACGACACCGAGGAGGTCGACGTCCAGACGCCGTACGGCCCGCCGTCCGCGCCCCCGACGGTCGGCGAGCTCGACGGCCGCCGGGTGGCGTTCATCCCCCGGCACGGGCCCGACCACCGCTACCCGCCGCACCGCATCCCCTACCGCGCCAACCTCTGGGCGCTGCGCTCCCTGGGCGTGCGGCAGGTGGTGGCGCCGAGCGCGGTGGGCTCCCTGACCACCGCGTACCCCGCGGGCACGCTCGTGGTGCCCGACCAACTCGTCGACCGCACCTCCGGCCGGGCGCAGACCTTCTTCGACGAGAACGGCGCCGTGCACGTGTCGTTCGCCGACCCCTACTGCCCCGCCGGCCGGCGAGCCGCACTGACCACGACCACCCGGGCCGGCTGGCAGCCGATCGACGGCGGAACGCTGGTCGTCATCGAGGGGCCGCGCTTCTCCACCCGCGCCGAGTCGCAGTGGTACGCGGCCCAGGGGTGGACGATCGTCGGCATGACCGGGCACCCCGAAGCCGTCCTCGCCCGCGAGCTGGCCCTGTGCTACACGCCCCTCTGCCTGGTCACCGACCTCGACGCGGGCATCGAAGAGGGCGAGGGCGTCACCATGGAGGAGGTCTTCCGGGTGTTCGGCGAGAACGTCGACCGGCTGCGCGCCGCCGTCTCCGAACTGATCACCG
The DNA here is from genome assembly GCF_003289645.1 of Actinomadura craniellae. Taxonomy (GTDB): domain Bacteria; phylum Actinomycetota; class Actinomycetes; order Streptosporangiales; family Streptosporangiaceae; genus Actinomadura_D; species Actinomadura_D craniellae. The sequence continues at coordinate 82,440 of NZ_QLYX01000004.1, forward strand.
CCCTCCCCGCCGACCGCACCTGCTCCTGCCCGAACTCCCTCGACGGCATGTCCCTCCCCTTCGACCTGCCCTGACCGCCGCGCCCTGCACAACGCTGTCCGGACGGGCAGCCAACCGCCGTACGGCCGCCCGGACCGGCACCCAGCCACCATGTAGCCGCTCGGCCGAGGCCGGTTCCGGCGGCCCTGCCCTCCCAGGTGAGCCGGCCGGGCTCCGATCCGCGGTCGTCTCCGCAACGGCCTGGTCCTTCCCGCCGCGGAAGCGGCCGGCCGAACGGAGAAACGGCGACCGGGGTGCCGGACATCGCCCGGCACCCCGGCTCACCGGCCGCCAACGACCAGATCCGACCCCATGTGAAAGGCAGGACGAACATGACCCGGAAGGCACGCATCCGGCTGTGGGCCTCGCGGCACCGGCGGGCGATCGCCGCCCTGTTCGCGGCGGCGGCCGTCGGATTCGGGCTCGCCGCGCTGCGCCCGGCGACCGCTTCCGGGGTCCCGGTGCTGGCCGCGGCCCGTGACCTGCCGGGCGGCGCCCCACTACGACCTCAAGACCTACGGACCGTGGCGTTACCCCCGGCTGCCGTGCCCGACGGAGCACTGCGCGCCGGGGCGATCGGCCGGACACTCGCCGCCCCCGTGCGCAGAGGCGAGCCGATCACCGACGCCCGGCTGCTGGGTCCCGGCCTGCTGCAGGGGTCCGCCCCGCACCTGGTCGCCACCCCGATCCGCATCGCCGACGCCGGGACCGCCCGCCTGCTCCGCCCCGGCGACCTGATCGACGTCCTGACCACGGCCCCACCCGATCCCTCCCCCGACCCGGCAGACGCCCTCCCACCCGACACCGCTCCTTCCGAGCCACCCGGCATCGCTCCTTCCAGACCGGCCACTGCTCCTCTCAAACCACCCGGCATGGTTCCTACCGAGCCACCCGGAACCGCCCCTTCCAGACCGGCCGCCACTTCGCCCAAGCCGCTCGACGTGGTTCCTGCCGGTCCGCCCGGCGCCGCTCAGGCCGGCAGCACCCCGAACGACGACCGCACGGCCGCCGGCTACCTGATCGATGTGCACGCAGCCAATGACCACGCGACCAATGTTCATCCGGTCAGTACGCACTCGCCCGATGCACGCTCACCGCACACCGCCATCGCCCACCCGCCCTGCGCCGGGCGTTCCGGTATCCCCATCGGCATCAGAACAGCCGGAGACGGTGCACCCGCCGGGCGGTGGCGGTGCGCTCACCGAGGTGGCTCGGGAAGCGGCCACGCACCGGTCTTCGCCGGTGCGCGCGGCACACAGAAGGCCGGCCGGAGCCGGATACCGCAGGCCCTCACGGATTCACCGGGCAGATCCCGCGACCCCGGGACCGGCCGGGTGCGGGTGGTGGCGGCGGGGGTCCGGGTCGTCGCGGTGCCCCGGGAACCGGCCGGGTCCCTGGAGCAGGGTGCGCTGGTGGTGCTCGCCACCGACCGCGGGCAGGCCACGGCGCTGGCGGGAGCCACCGGACGGCTTTCGGTGGTTCTCACCTCCCCGCCAGCGTGAGCCGGTAGTGTCCGAGCGCCGGCGGCCGCGTGGATCGGTGGCCGGGAGAGATGTACGGTCCACGGAAGTGGGTAAAGGAAGCGCCATGAAACGTCCCCCGCTCCCCAGCAGCGCGGCCGTGGGAGGCCTCCGCAAGTCCGGTGCCGAGACCCTGGGTGGCTTCCGCACCTTCCTGATCCGTGGCAATCTCGTCGATCTGGCCGTGGCGTTCGTGGTCGGCGCGGCGTTCGCGAGCCTGGTGAAAGACTTCGCGACCTCGTTCATCGCCCCGCTGCTCGCATTGTTCGGCGGCAAGCAGGACTTCACCCGGCTGGCGTTCACGATCAACGACACCCGCTTCCCCTACGGGGTGTTCCTGACGTCCGCGGTGGCGTTCTTCATCACCGCCGTGATCGTGTACTTCCTCGTCGTGCTCCCGACCAGCAAGCTGCTGGAGCGGCTGGACCGGGGGCAGCAGGAGACCGAACGCGAATGCCCGCAGTGCCTCAGCGAGATCCCGCTGGAGGCCCGGCGGTGCCGCTTCTGCACCTCCGAGGTCGTCCCGGTCAGCGAGGCCCCAGCTCCTGACCCGGCCTCCTGACCGCCGCGAGGCCCGGGGGCAGCCGTACTCGGAGGGGTCAGCCGTACTCGCTGCCCGTGCCATCGGCCATGGTCATCTCCCGGGTCAGCCGTACTCGGAGCCGAACTCCCAGTGCCAGGGTTCGAAGGGGCTGCTGTACGCCCAGCGGGGGTGGAACCACCCGTACCGGCGGGAGTTGGCCTCCAGCCAGTTGAACTGGGCCGACCCCTGGATCTGCACCCCGCCGCACAGGTCCAGGGCGGTGCCCAGGCCGTGGTTGCTGCGGCCGGGCACCGCGGCGAACCCGGGGCGCCGGTAGTAGACGCTCTGCTGCTCGCCCAGGCTGCGGTAGGCGTCGGTCACGCACATGTCGCGGCCGAAGCGCTGCTTGTAGGCGGAGTTCAGCTTGTAGAAGCCCAGCGCGGCGTCGGCCCGCAGGGTGTGCCCGCGCTGCGGCAGGTCGCACAGGTACTTGTCCGGGATGAGCCCGTTGGGGAACCGGCGCGCGTCGGCGACCAGATCACGGTCGCAGGCAAGCGCGAGCCTGCGGTCACGGCTGATGCGCATCCGGTCGAGCAGTTCCGTGAGGTCCTTGGTGAGCTGCGCGGACCGCTGCTTCAGCGCGTTGATCTGCTGGAGCAGCCGGGTCTGCTCGACCGCGTTGCGCGACTGCAACTCCTGCACGGTGGTGGCCAGTCGCTGCCGCCGGTCCTGCAGCACCGTGGCCTGCTTGATCAGGGCCTCCTGCGCGTTGGCCAGATGGGTGACGTCGGCGGCGGCGCGCAGCGTGCTCTCCGTCGAACCGGGCCCGAAGATCGCCATGGAGCCGAGCGCGCCCGGTTGCTGGTAGGTGGCGTTGGCCAGCCGGGCCAGCGGTTCGCGGATCCGGTTCCACTCGGCCTCGGCCTTGGCGAGTTCCCGGAGCGCCTCCCGCAACTTCACCTGCGACCGGGCGAGTTCCGTCCGGCGGCTCTCCCACTGCTTGGTCGCCTTCTCAAGGTCGGTGCGCGCTTTGGTCGCCTGCCTGCGCAGCGTTTCGATCGGGTCGGCGGCTTGCTGCGCGGCCTGTCCGAGTGAGACGTAACCCGGTGGCGCACTGGTCAACACGAGCAACGCCATCACCGAGAAGACCGCGACCAGCGAAGCTGATCGAGGAGTCGGCACTTACGTGTCCTCCGATGGCGGGAGAGATACGGCCGACCGAACGCTACTACAAGGAGAGGGTTTGTGACGCGCTGTTGGGTCACTCGCCCCAGGGCCGGTACCCGTTGCGCTCGCACCAACTGGGCAGGAAAGGCAGCGGGCACGCCCGCCGGGTCTCCGCCGGGCGGGGCCGGGGCGGCGCGGTGGTGCGCTTCGGCCGGGCGCTGGGCTTGGGGGTCCGGGTGGGCTTGGGCGGAACGAACTCGTCGTTGGTGGGCCCCTCCAGCGGTTTGACCTTGGGCGCCTGGGCGACCGGCACGGTCGTCCCCGGGTCGCTCGGCAGCCCCCGCCCCGCGTCGGCAGAATCAGGCCCCAGGAGCACCACGGTCACGAACGCCACGATCAACGGAAACGCCAGCCCCGCCGCGATCAACGCAAGCCGCTTGCGTCCCGCGCCGGCACGCGCCGACTTCCCCGCGCCCGGTTCGAAAATCGACTGCGGCGCGGGTCCTCCCCGATGGCGACCGCTCACGTCCTGGAGCGTAGCGGCGCTATCCCCCACGCTCCAGTCTCAAACCCCACAGTGGCGACAAAATCATTGTCACCCGGATGTACATCACGCACCGCACCAGTACGGAACGATGCCCACAAACCTCCCCGAACCACAGGTGAGCAGTGACCTGCTCGGGTACACCGGTGTTCCAGCGTGACACAAAAGTGCCCTCTTCCGCCGACCGGCAGAGCCGCGAATCATGGACGACGTCCTGACTACACAACCTCGGGGAGAACCGAACTTATGGGCGCCGCGCTCGACGAAGAGACACGCAAACTGCTCGACGGCAGAAACTTCGCCACCGTCGCGACCGTCAACCCCGACGGCGGGCCACAATCTTCGGTGGTGTGGATCCTGCGCGAGGACGACACAGTGCTGTTCTCCGTCACCGCCACCAAGCAGAAGGCGCTCAACCTCGCCCGGGACCCACGAATCAGCCTCACCGTCTACGCGACCGAGAACCCCTACCGCTCGGTGGAGATCCGCGGCACCGCCGAACTGACCGAGGACCCGGACAAGACCCTGCCGCCCAGGCTCTCCCACAAATACCTCGGCGAAGACCCGCCTCCCGAGTCCACCGACGTCTTCCGCCTGATCGTCCGCGTGACCCCGCAGAAGGTCAACGCGTTCTCCATCTGACGGCGCCGGCCAGGCAGAGCACCCGACGCCCCGGCAAGGCGCGGGCGCCTTCAGGCGGTCAGCAATGGCAGTCGATGGCCACGACCATTCGGTGGCGGTGTTCCGCCAGCAACGAACCGACTTCGTCCGACCACGCCTGATCCGGCTTGCCGGCACAATCGGACCACTGACCGTCCGGCGTGACGATCGCATAAGGAATGACTCCGGGAACGAGTTCCGACACCGGCCGCAAATTGTCCTCGGGACGCACCACGTCCAGCCCGTACCTGCGTCGGTACTGGTCAGGCGTGAGGTCGTAGTGCTGCTCCTTGCCCCAGATGACGCCGTCGTACCTGCCGCCGACCACGAATCCATCACACCGAACGTTCGGGCGCCTCTCACCTGTTTCTTCGTCAAAGAAATCAGGAGCCCAGAAATTCTCCATCACCTGCTCGGCCCGCGCGATCGGATCCTGGACACTCCGGTCCACGAGAACAAGGGCGAGGAAATGCGCCATTCAATCAAAGTAGCAGGTGGTTCCAGGAAGGCGGGCGATTCGCCGTCCGAAGCAGATCTACGTCTCGGCCGTCCACCGGCGGCTCGCGGGTTGGCGGTGCTGCCCGAGGGCCATCCCGTACAGGACTGGCACCTCGCAAGCTCCCGCCGGGCGCTTCCCCCGCTGCGTTCCACCGACCGGCCCCGCACCCAGGGCGGTGCGGGGCCGTGAGCGGTCAGGGTCAGTCGTCGGGGTACTGGTCGTAGGCGAACAGTTCGGTGTCGCAGGAGAGGGTGCTACCGACGATGGTGTTGTCGGCACGGACGATGCGGAGTTTCTCGTGACCGACCCACATGGCACCGGCATGGTTGCTGGGGACGGTGAAAGTACGGCTCTTGGTGTGGGACGAGCTTTCCTTGGCAGAGTAGGAACCGGTCGCACCGAATGCGGCGGTGAACTTGAAGGTCGTGGAAGCGCTCACCGGCCCCGTACCGAGCGAGTTGGTGGTGGAGATCTCGAAACCGACGTTCACGCTCCACCCATGGGTCTGCCCCTTCTCCCACCCGACGGTGACCACGTCGGAGAGGGGCTGGTCACGGCCGGTGTCGTTGTTGAGATACTGCAGGCGCCGCCAAGCCGCGGTGCGCTGCACCTGGTAGAAGGGCGAATTGGCGAACTTCCAGGCATCGGTTCGCGCGGTGTCCTTCACAGCCGTGTAGGGCATCCATACCGAGGCCACGATGATCTCGTCCGTGGTGGGCGGCGGAGGATTGCGGTCGGTCAGCGCGGGCGGCTTGCCGAGGACGGCCTCATCGATGGGCATCGCCAGGCGCAGCACCCGGGTCTCCCGTTGCGGGTCCGGCCGCCGGCTGTGGTTGGGGACGGCGGTGAAAGTCCCGGCGGCGATAAGGCCGAGAGTGTCGTCGGTGGCGGCGTAGTCGGACGGGGTGACGTTGAGCCAGGTCGAAAGGTCCTCCGTGGCTCCGGTACCCCTGTCGGAGTAGGACGCCGACAGGTCGGCGAGATAGGTGAGATCCTCGCGAACGCACATGATCGCCGATGTGGGCGGTTCATCGTAGGTATTGGGCGACGCGACGCAGCCGAGCGGAACGTAGCCGGCCGGGGCGATGGGACGCCAGATACAGCCGTAGTACTTCCCGCCTGATTTGGCGTCCTTCCAGATCCGCTCGTACCCGGTCGGGGCGGCCAGCTGCGGTTTGGCCTTACCCGACTTGACCGCCTTCTCACCGGCCGCCGACGGCTTCACGCACAACGCGGTGGTGTACTCCTTGAGCCGGCCGGCGGATCCCCCGTCGAGCTGCTGGATGTTGTCGGTGCCCCACCCCTTGCGCACGATCGAGCCGAGCGCGAAGAACCCCTCCGGTGGCTGCGGGTGCCAGAAGCCGCCGTAGTCGCTGCCACCGGTGCTCCGGTCGTTCCAGCAGAAGGTGAACTGGTCGGTGAAGGCGAGCGTGAGCTCACCGAAATCCTTGGAGATCACCGAGGCCCGGGAGGCCACGGAGTCCTTGGAGATGGTCGTCAAGGTCGACCCCTTCCATTGAAGTAACAACCAGTATCTATCCGACTACAGAAAGGAAAAACCGGGCAGGTGGGTGCCACCGTCCGCGACAGCGTGCTGCTCGGTGACCGGCGAAGGACCACACCCGCGTCGCCGGGAGTCGGTCCCACGCGGCGGGCGAGCCGAAGCACCGCGGTGACGTCCAGGTCCCGGCGATCGCCCGGGGCTCGGCCGAGAACACACGTTCCCGTCCCTGCCGGACGATCCGGCAGGCGCGAATCAAGGAGCGTCGGCCGGCCCTTAGCCGCTAGGCTGGCATCGGCCGCAGGAATCCCACCGGAGCGCGAGTGCGGGACATACGCGGAAGGACCACCAGCCGCACAGGACTACCAGATCGCCTCCAGTAGGCTCTACCTGCATCAGGCCCTCGTAGCTCAGGGGATAGAGCAACGGTTTCCTAAACCGTGTGCCGCAGGTTCGAATCCTGCCGGGGGCACCCTCTTGACCTGGCGTTTCGTACGGCTAACAGCCCTATTCGAGGTGCCCCACGGGCCTGAAAGCCCGTTGGGAGCCCAGCCGTCCCGGGGGTGAGGCCGCGCGCGACCCCGGACCCCGCCAAGGGGCTTCCCCGGGGCCACGGCGTACGGTGCGGGCACGACGAGGGGTTACGTCGCGCCCGCAGCCTCTACCGGACCGGTGGCCACGGCCAGGACGCCGACGTCCGCATCGCCCGGCCGAGCTCGCCTGGCGACACGGCCTCGACCAGCCGCCCACCGGCCAGCGCCCACCACCGGCCGGTGCGCCACCCGTACCAGATCCACGGCGTGCCGTACCGCTTCCGTAACGCGGCCTGCTCCGCGTGGATCTCCGCTTCCGTCACGTCCACGTCACCCCGTCGGCGGTGACCTCCGCCTGCGCGACCTGGTGCCCGTGCCGGTACCCGACACCACCGCCGGCGTAGTGCGCCCGGTGCACGCTCCCAGACGACCCCGGCGCGGCATCGGCCAACGCTTCGGCGAGATGCTCGACCGCCCGCTGCTCGTCGTCGGTGACGCCGCTCGCGCCCTGGTCATCGCCGAGACAGGCGGTCCACTCGAACAGGCGTAGCGGGCCGCTGTGGTAGTTCGTGGGGGCGCCGTGCACCATGCGGCCGGCCTCCTTCGCAGGGTAGCGGTTCGGTAACTCCAAGCGAACTGCTGCGATGGGCCGCGTACCAGGGGCACACTGGCGATGAGACACCCGATCACACCGCAGTGATCGGATATTCGGACCGGCGAATTGGTGCGCGCCATGACCGAACGATCCCGCCCTGCGTGGGCCGTACGACTCCAGACCGAACGCGAAACCCGCCGCTGGTCAAAGGCCGAGCTGGGTCGCCGGCTCCGGGCTGAGACCGGCTCACACCGCGCCCTGGAGTCCATGACGTCCCAGATCCGCGCGTGGGAACGAGGGGACCACTTCCCCCGCGACTACGTCGCCACCCTCGCCGCCGTCTTCGGCCTCGACCCGGACGACCTGTTCCCGCCTGAGGAAACAGCCGCGGGGCAACTGGCCGACACGGGGCCGCCCGCCGGGCGGGGCGTTGCGCTCGACCTCGTCTCGGCCGTCACCACCGACGGCCCTGAGGCCGACGCCGCCTACGTGCAGGGCCTACGTGAGACCAGTCAGGCGCTGGTGCGGCTGGACACCCTGCATGGCGGGGACGACGTCCTACCCTTGGCCCTGCGCGTCTTCCGCGCCGGGTCGCATCGTCTCGGCACCGGCGCCTACCGACCGGGGGTGCAGCGCGACTTGGAAGCCGCCGTAGGTGAGGCCGGGGAGGTCGCCGCGTGGATGGCCTATGACGCCGACCAGCAGCCGGTCTCACGGCAGATCATCCAAGAGGCGATGATGCTGTCTCGGCTCGCCGGTGACCGCCATATGGAGCTTTTCCAGCTCTCGCATTTGGCGATGCAGTCGGTGTACCTGCACCGCCCGGCCGAGGCGCTGCGCATCGCGTTGAGCCTCACAGACGAGGCGTTGCCGCCGCGGATCAGCGCGCTGTTCGACATCCGGCGAGGCCGCGCCCTCGCCCAGCTTGGCGACACGGCCGGCGCCGACGACGCGTTCGCCCGCGCATCGGTGATCCTGGCCGACGGGATCGGGCCGAGTGACCCGTACTGGACATGGTGGATGACCGACGCCGAACTGATGTGGCACCGGGGAGCGGCCGCCGCCGACAGGGGCGACTGGGTCCGCGCCGCGACGCTGCTGCACGCTTCGGCCGAGGCCCGCGCCACCGCCCGGCGGGCCCGGTACAACGACCTGACGCATCTGCTGAACGCCCTCGTCCGGGCGCGGGCATGGGCGGACGCCGAACCGGTGATCGGTGAAGTCGCCGCGCATCTCGGCGAGGTCGAGTCGACCCGGACAACGAACCTGCTGCGGCGGGTGGTCGAACGGATCGTCCGGGACGGGGGGGCGTCCTCGACGGTGGCGGATACCGCGGCGAGCCTGCGCGGGGCGCTGGCCGGACCGTAGGCGGCCGGGCAGCGCACCGAACGCCGGCGACGTCCCCTGGCGTTCATCGGCGTGGTTCCCAGCGGAACAGGCGGGCGGCGAGTGCGGCGGCCACGACGACCCAGGCCAGCGTCGGGGCCAGCAGGAGCAGTGAGTCCGTCATCGCGGTACCGCCGTTCCAGGCGTTCACGACCAGTTCGGTCGCTGAGCCGCCGGGCAGCAGCCGTTTGAGCAGCGTCAGGTCGTCGGTGCCGCTGATTCCCACCCAGCTCGCGACGGCGATGACGCCGAGTGTGACGGGCAGTGTCGTGACCTGGGCGTGCTCGGGCGAGTTCGTCAGCCCGGCGGTGGCCAGTGCCAGGCCGACCATCATGACCACGGTCGCGAGGACCGCGACCACCAGGAGGACGACGTTCTTCGGCGCCGTCGTGACCATGGCGAACGCGGTCAGGATCGTGGTCACCTGGACCAGCGCGACCACGGTGACCGGCAGTACGAGGCCGGTCAGGATGCCCGCGTCGCCGGCCGCCGTGGAGCGCAGCCGCTTGAGGAACAGGTTCTGCCGCCGGGAGGCCAGGGTGGTCACCGAGCCGGCGTAGAGGCCGAACGCGCAGACCGTGAACGTCACGATCGCCGCGATGTAGCCCAGGCTGGCGGTCTCGGCGAAGACGTCGTGCTGGTAGACGAAGTACGCGCTGACCACGACGGGGATCACGAAGCTGGTGACCAGCACCAGCCGGTTCCGGAAGACCTGGATCAGCTCGCTGAGCGCGATCGAGAGCATGGTGAAAGTCCTTTCTGGACAGGAGGGGGTCAGGCGTCGCCGAGGGCGCGGAAGACGTCGTCGAGGCCGGTCGGCCCGGCCGCCAGTTCCCGCAGTTCCAGCCCGTGGTCCTCGGCCCAGCGGAGCAGTGTGTACAGGTCCTTCTGCAGGCCGAAGGTCTCAACGAGGTACCGGCCGTCGCGTTCCCGCATGGCCGGCAGCGGCAGCGCGGGCGCTGGGGCCGGGAGGCCGAAGCGGATCACCGCCGGCAGCGCCCGGGTCAGCTCGGCGACCGTGCCCTCCCGGTGGAAGGTGCCGCGGTGCATGAGCCCGATGCGGTCCGCGTACTGCTGTGCCTCCTCCAGGTAGTGCGTCGTCAGCACGACCGTGGTGCCGTTCTCCCGCAGCCTGTCCACGGTGGACCACAGGGCGTCGCGGGACTGGATGTCCAGGCCGGTGGTCGGCTCGTCCAGGAAGAGCAGTTCGGGCCCGCCGTACACGGCGGTGGCGAAGTCCAGGCGGCGCTTCTCGCCACCGGACAGCTGTGACACCTTCGTGCCCGCCTTGCCGGTGAGGCCGACGATGTCGAGCACGCGCTCGACCCGGTCGGTGCGCCGGGTGAGCGTCCCGATGAGCCGGACGGATTCCGTGACCGTCAGGTCCGGGGTGAACCCGCTCTCCTGCAGCATGATCCCTGTGCGGGGTCGCACGGCACGCCGGTTCCGCGGGCTCTGCCCGAAGACCCGCACGGTGCCCGAGGTCTGGGTGCGGTGCCCCTCGACGGTCTCCAGGGTCGAGGTCTTCCCGGCCCCGTTCGTGCCGAGCAGCGCGTACAGCTCACCGCGCCGCACCTGGAAGGACAGGTCCCGGACGGCGTGGAAGTCGCCGTAGGTGACGTTCAGCTGTTCGACTTCGATGACTGGTGTGGTCGACATGCCACAGATTCCACCGGCCGGGGGGTTCGTCCGGCAGTGCGACCACGTCACGACCTCGGGATGACGTTTTTCCAGCCCAGGACATGACGTAGCGTCACTGGTGCCGTCATCCGCCCGGCAGAACACTGGAGCGGAACCACCGCCGATCCCGGAAGGGCCACAGTGGACACCAGACCGCCGCGCCGGCCCCGCGCGGTGTCCGAGCGCGCCGAGATGGCACGCGGCCGGATGCGCCGGCTGAACATCACCACGCAGCTCGCGGTGCTCATCCCGGTCGGTGCGCTGCTGGTCGTGGTCGACTCCCGGTCCTGGTGGGAGGCGGTCGTCCTGATCGTCGGCGTGCTCGTGGCCATCGTCGCGGCCGTGCGGTGGGCGGGGGACGACCTCTCCTCCGTCGCGCTGCCGTGCCTGGGGGTCAGCGCGGCCGTGTGGGTCTTCGGTGTGCTGGTCGGCGATAGCAGCACGGCGTTCTACAGCGTCACGGTCGTCGGCCCGCTCGTCGTGCCGCAGCTGCCGCGGCACCGGGTGCCGGCCGCCGTGGGGCTCGTCGTGTTCGTCGCCGCGGTGGGTGCGGCGCGGCTGCTGGTGTCGGACGAGGACCCCGGCCGGATCCTCGTCCAGTACGCGCTCACCCCGGGCGGCGTCGCCGTGTTCACCCTCGGCCTCATGTTCTCCAGCCAGGCCTTCTACAACCACATGGCGGAGCTGGAGGAGGCGCGCGAGCACGAGGCGGAGCTGGCCGTCGCGCGGGAACGGATCCGGTTCGCCAGCGAGTTGCACGACATCCAGGGCCACACGCTGCACGTGGTGAAGCTGAAGACCGCGCTGGCCGGGAAGCTGGTGCGGGCGGACGCCGGCCGGGCGGAGGAGGAGCTGCGCGAGATCACCGCCCTGGTCGGCGACACCATCAAGCAGACCAGGGAACTCGCCTACGCGCAGCGGCGGCTCAACCTCTCCGGCGAGCTGGAGAACGCGAAGAACCTGTTCGAGGCCGCCGGCATCCACGTGCGGATCGTGCGTGCGGCGGAAGTCGGCGAGCACGCGAGCCGGCTGCTCGGCCAGGTCCTCCGCGAGACGACCACCAACATCCTCCGGCACGCGCAGGCCGGGCAGGTGCGGATCACGCTGTCGGAGTCCGGCATCACCATCGTCAACGACGGCGCGCACGGCGACGACCCGCCGGAACTGCGCGGGCTGTCCACGCTCCGGGAACGGCTGGCGGACGAGGGGGGCGAGCTGACGGTGGCGCGGGACGGCGGCGAATTCGTGACGGCCGCGGTCTTCCCGGCGGGAGGGCCTCGATGATCACCGTGGTGCTCGCCGACGACGAGGCCCTCCTGCGCAAGGCGATGGCCGCGCTGCTCCCGCTGGAAGGCGACATCACCGTTCTCGCCGAGGCGGAGAACGGTGAGCAGGCCGTCGCGGTCACGCTCGAACACCGTCCGGACGTGCTCGTGATCGACCTGGAGATGCCCCAGGTGGACGGCCTGGGCGCGGTCACGGAGATCCGCCGGGCGCGACCCGACCAGGTGATCCTCATGCTGACCCGGCACGCGCGCCCCGGCGTGCTGCGCAAGGCGCTCAGGCTCGGCGTGCAGGGGTTCGTCAGCAAGTCCGCGGAGCCGGCCCACATCACGTCGGTGATCGCGGCTCTGCACGGCGGCAAGCGGTGGATCGACCCGGACGTCTCGGCGCTCGCGGTGATCGACGACTGCCCCCTCACCGACCGCGAGATCGACGTGCTGCGCGCCACCGGTGAGGGGTACTCGGTCGCCGACATCGCGGGCCGGCTCCATCTCGCGGCGGGCACGGTCCGCAACTACCTGTCGAACGCGATGCAGAAGACCCAGACCAGAACCCGGCACGAAGCCGCCCGCTACGCACGGGAACACGACTGGCTGTAAGGTCAGGCCGGGCGCATGCCCTCGATGATCCGGTCGAAGCCCTCGGACCCGTGCCCCTGGTCGATCTGCTGCCGGACGAGTGCCGTGACCATGTCGACGGGGATCGGGGCGACGCCCTGCTCGCGGCCGGCGCGGGCGATGGTCTCCAGCGCGGTGATGGTCCAGTCCAGGCTCTGCACGGGAGCGCTGTAGTCGCCACGGTCCACGAGCTGTGCGGTGTGGGCGAAGGAACCGGTCATCGCGGCGAGGAAGGGCGCGGCGCGCTCGGCGAACTCCGCAGCCGTGACGCCCGCGGTCCGGACCATCGCGGCGCCCTGCAGGAACCCGCTGAACAGCGGATACATGCCCGACAGGATGGCCAGGTCGAACAGCGAGGCCAGCCCGGCGTCCGCGCCGTCGTAGGTACTGGCCGCCCACAGGTCGAACAGGTCGCGGTACCGGTCGAACACCTCGCGGTCACCGCTGTAGAGGATCTGTGCCCCGGGAGCACCGATCATCGGCGGTATCGCCATGATCGCCCCGTCGAGGTAGGCGACGCCGCGCTCCTCCGCCCAGGCCGCCAGTTCCCGCGCCTCGCCGGGGGTCGTGGTCGTGAGGTTGACGACCGTGCGGCCACGCAACGCGTCGGCCACCGGGGTGAGGGTCTGGCGCACCGAGGCGTGGTCGTAGAGGCAGACCACCACCGGACCGCCCGCGGTCACGGCTTCGTGGACCGTCCCGGCTTCGACGGCGCCCCGTTCGATCAGTTCGCCCGCCCGGCCCGGCGTCCGGTTCCACACCGTGACCGGGTGTCCCGCCTTGAGCAGCGCCGCCACCAGCGCCCGTCCCATCGCGCCTAGGCCGAGCATGGTGGTTCCGGTTGCCGTCGTCATGATGTTCGTTCCTTCCGGAGGTGTCGTCACGGAGCACCTCGGTGAATGTCGAGCACGTGCTCCCAGATTCGACCCCGGCTTAAGATTTGGGAAGTACGTACCTTTTTCTGCGGTACCCACCTAGAGGTAAGTGAGGGCGCGATGGTGAAGTCTCCGGGGCAGGGCCCGTACATCTGCGGGATCGACGCCGCTCTGGACGTGGTCAGCGGCAAGTGGAAGGGCTTGATCCTCTGGGAACTCGACGAGCACGGCACGAGGCGCTTCGCGGAGTTGCGCCGTGGGCTGCCGGGCGTGAGCGAGAAAATGCTGACCCAGCATCTGCGCGAGATGGAGCGGGACGGCCTGGTGATCCGCACCGTCTACGCCGAGGTGCCGCCGCGGGTGGAGTACACCCTCACCGAACACGGCCGCATGCTCAACAAGGCGCTCGAACCGCTGGGCGAGTGGGGTCGCGAACGGATCCGCCGTGAGGCCCTCGGGATGGTCGACCATCCGGATGCGCCCGTGATGCCGCGCCCGTAACTCCGGGCGGTGGTGCGAACCCGGCCCTCCCGCAGGACCACCAACCGGTCGGCGGCGGCCTGGTCCAGATCGTGCGGGGCACGGCCGGCAGGCCGGATGCCTACATCAGCCGGACCAGGCAACGCCCCACGGACGTGTCACGGAAGGTCTCCCGCAGATCGCCGGTCCCGGTCGGGGAGTGATGGCCGATCAGCCAGTGCGCTTCGATGTCGGTGCCCTTCCACAGCGGCACCATCCCTTTGAACGAAGGGACCTGCCGGATCTGCGGCTCCCGGCCGCCCGCCAGCCGAGCGGCGTCATCGCCGCAGCAGGTCACCGCGCGAGGTGCCGAGCCGGGGGGCGTCCACAGGGCACGCGTCCCGGCGGCGCCGTGATACGGGTCGAAGGGGCATGGCCGGTATCCGGTACCGAAATGGCCCAGCCGGGCCACGGCGAGCATGGCGGTGAACAGCTCCACCTGCCTCGCGTCCACGAACAGATCACCCGGCTCACCGGCGCGCCACCCGTCCCGCAGCCGGCGGGCCTCTTCCACCCGCCCCTCGGTGAGGGCCTCTGCCTGCGCCAGTTCCTCGTCGAGCCCGTCCATGATCCGCAGCGCCAGCGCACGCCCGCGGGCCAGGTCCCGGTTCACGCCGCGCTCCTGATCACCTGGGCATCGTAGACCTGGCTCGCGGCTCGCTGGTGCCCTTGGGCCGGAGAGCCACGATCTTCTGGCTTCGGGCAAAGGCGATCGGGCTTTCTCGCCAGGGGCCGGTGGGCAGGTGGATGGCGCGGCCCGGCGGTCACCACCCGTGCTTTTGAGGTGGGCGGAGGCGCCGGGTCAGCGGGAGCGGGTGGGAACGTGGCGGCGCCTGATCACCCTGGTGACCGAGATGGTCAGGGCGCCGAGGAGGCCGAGCGTGACGAAGCCGGCGAGGACGCCCTGGTTCAGCAGCCTGGGCAGGAACGGCGGCCTGCCGATCGCGAACCGGGTGCCGGCCGGGGCGGTGCAGCGCACCTGGTGCTCGACCCGCACGGCCGCCTCGGGTGACACGGTGTAAATGAAGTACCAGGCGCTGTCCCCCTCGGCGATGCGGTGGACGCGTTTCGCGCGCAGGTGGATCGGCTGCCAGCTCCCGGTATGGGTGAGGTACTGGCAGGTGGCGGGGGTCGGGGCGCGGTCGGCGGGACCGCGCTGGTAGATCGCGGCGGGGCGCCCGCCGAGGACGGGGCCTTTCTCGTAGGAGATCGCGGTGACGATCTCTCCCTGGCCGAACTCCCGCTCCAGGTCGATGGACATGGCGGTGATCCGGCTGCCGGCGGCCGCCGCTCCGACGCCGAGGCCGAGGCAGACCACCAGGAACAGCATGGCGACTGGGTGGTTCATGCGGTCACGCCGGTGGCGGGGGACGGGGTTCATCGCAACTCCCAGGGTCGGCGGGGGGAATCACTGGGGTCAGATGACCGCCTCGTCCGGAATGTTCCGCCTCCTGCGGGAGGGCTGCCCGCCCGGCGGGCGGAACTGCCCTATCGGGCAGCCGCCAGTTACCGGTCGTGTTCGTTTTCGTCGTCCACCACGCCCGGACGGCCGCCTGACCACGGGACGGCCACGGCGGTCGCGGGCGCGGTGTTCAACACCCTGACGTGGAACCTCGGCACGCTGGACGGCCACGGCGGTCGCGGGCGCGGTTCACCGCGGCGGGCCCGCCTCGATCCGGCGCAGGGCGGCGTCGTGCTCTCCCGGCTGCGGGCGGAAGCCCTCCAGCCACCAGGTCGCACCGGCCGCGGCGATGGACCCCACCGTGTCCTGGGCCGCCGCCGTGTCCTCCGGCGGGGTGCGACCGGTGATCACCACGTCGAACGGGCCGGTGCCGGTGCGGTGCTCGGCGACGGTGGCGACGATCTCGGCGACCACCTCGGGGGTCGGCTCCCAGGACCCGTCCTGCGGGTTGAACACCATCGGCGCCACACCGTCCCACCGGGCCGCCCGGCGCAGCGGCGGCCGGTTGGGCCAGTTACAGCCGATCCAGACGGGCGGGCGCGGCCGCTGCACCGGGGTCGGGTGGAACGTGACGTCCGCGGCGGTCAGATGCTCGCCGTGGAAGTCCACCCGCTCCCCGGACCACAGCCCGGCCAGCACCGCCAGGCCCTCGTCCAGCCGCTGGGCGACCTCCCGCGGTCGCACCGGCTCGCCCCAGGTGCCGTACTCGGCCTCCAGCGTGAACCCCAGCCCCGCCCCGAACACCAGCCGCCCGCCCGACAGCCGGTCCAGGGACGTGGTCTGCCGGGCCAGCGTTCCGGGCCGCCGCCGGGCCACCGCGGTGACCAGCGGGCCGAGCCTGATCCGCTCGGTCGCCGTGGCCGCCACGGTCAGCAGCACCCAGGGGTCGCCCACCTCGACCTCGCCGTAGGGGAACACCACGTGGTCCCAGACGAAGAGCCCGTCCCACCCGGCCGCCTCGGCCCGGCGCGCCACCTCGGCGAACTGGAGCGGATCCGCGAACTCGCCGAGGTTGGGTACAGAAATTCCATATTTCATATCCAGCAGCTAACTATGGACGCAACGATCATGGCTAGAGGCAAGGGCCACAACGCGCACCCGCCACCGGGACCACGCCCACACCAGGCGGGCGGTACGGTGGCCGCCGCCCCGACGAGGGCCCGGCCCTACGCCGCCGAGAACCTCGCCGCGAGTTCGCGATGCCCGGCCGCGGCCCGCCTCGCATCGGCGGCACCGATGACCGACCCGGGCATGCGGCTCAGGCGCTCGACCTCCTCCGCCAGGCGCAGGTGCTCGCGGTGCGCGTGCTCCCGGCAGGCGAGGCAGGTGACCCTGTCCGGACGCGGAGAGGTCATCGCATACGGCGCCCGCACCCCGCACCCGGTGGTGACGACGCCCGGCAGGTCACCGGCCAGGCCGAACGTGGACGCCAGCATGTCGCGGACGGCGGCGTCGCCGTGAATCACCTTCACCTCGACGTGGATGTGCGGATCGCTCCCGCCCATGCGCCCTCCCTGCTCCGGCCGGAGGCTCTCCTGCCCGCGGACCGCAGGGCGAGTCTGCCACCCGCTCCCGGCGGAGGACGCGCGGTCCGGCGCCGGTGGTGCTTGACCGTCCCGTGGCCGGGGTGCCGGGTTCCGTCAGGTGCGGGCATCGAGTCAACTCGCGCCGGGCCCGCGGAAATGACTTTTAAGTCAAACAATTCCGGGGACCGGTAAATCCAATACTCGCATAGCGACCATTGTCGGCAACTTGCCGTAAATAGCCTTGACGCTCATCTTCCGAGGGTGAAATGTACGAAGAGCCAGCGCCTATCCGCATTCCCCGGATAGGCGGCCATCGGGTGGCCGAGAGGCCGCCCAGGCGCTCTGAAAAGAGGAGGCACCATGCAGAACAGGCACCGCATGATGCTGGTCGGTTCGGCTCTTCTCACATCCCTCGCGCTTTTCCCGGCCGGCGCGGCCCAGGCGGCGACCGCACCGGTTCCCGCCCAGACGGTCGTCACCGCGGGCCAGGTGAGCGCACCCGGCGCCCCGGCCGCGCTGCAACGGTCACTCACGTACTGGCGGGGTTACCGGAACGGGTACCGGCGCGGCGTCCGGGACGGTTACCGGGACTGCCGGCGCAAGCGCGTCGGCGCCCATGGCCATCGCGGCGGGCGCCAGTACACGCGCGGATGGGCCGCCGGCTACCTCAGGGGATACCGCCGAGTCTGCGGACGCTGAAACCGAATTCACCGGATGAGCGGTGACCGCGGGCGCCGGGGCGTTCCGTTGCCCGAGGGCCCCGCCCCGCGGTCGCGCGTCGACGCGCCTTTCCTCCGGGTGGGAAACGGCAAGGCGGCTTCCCCGGCAGCCGGGAAGCCGCCTTTCCCCTGCCCGGAAAATCAGCCCTCCGGGGTTTCGGCCGCCACCGGACGGCTCGGGTCGGTGATCCAGTGGCTCCACGAACCGACGTACAGCGCGGCGCGCTCGTACCCGGCGACATGCATCGCCCAGACCGTGTGCGCCGCCGTGACCCCGGACCCGCAGTACGCGCCGGCCGAGGCCCCCGCCCCCGCCGCGGTGAAGACCTCGCGCAGTTCGCCGGCCGGGCGCAGCCGCCCGTCCGCCGTGACGAGCCGGTCGGCGGGCAGGTTGACCGCGCCGGGGATGTGGCCGGCGACCGGATCGACCGGCTCGTCGTGACCGGCGTAGCGGACGGCTGTCCGGGCGTCCAGCAGCACCCCGTCCCGGGCCAGGGCCGCGGCCTCCGCGGCGCCGAGGACGGGCAGACCGCCGGGCCGGACGGTGAAGTCCCCGGGCTCGACCTCCGGTTCCCCGCTCTCGACCGGCAGTCCCGCCGCGGTCCACGCCTGGTAGCCGCCGTCGAGGACGCTGACATCCCTGTGGCCGGCCCAGGTCAGCGTCCACCAGGCGCGGGCGGCGGCGTGCCCCGGGCCGTCGTCGTAGACGACCACCGGCCGGGCCGCGCGAACGCCGGCCCGGCGCAGCGCCGCCTGGAGCCGGGTGGGGTCGGGCAACGGGTGCCGTCCCCCGGCGCCCGGCGGACCGCACAGATCCTCGTCGAGGTCGAGGAAGACCGCGCCCGGCACATGGCCCGCCCGGTGCTCGGGCCGGCACGAGGGCGCGCCCAGCCGCCAGCGCACGTCCAGCACGGTGCAGGCCGCCGGGTCGAGTTTCCGCACGTCGATGATGGTCATACCTCGATGATCCCCGATCGGGCGAGCGCCGGGTCCAGGGACGGTCCCCGGACCCGACGGCACCGCCTTCCGGACGGCCCGCCCGGGACGAACTCCCGGGCGGGCCACCGGAGTGTTCCGATCAGCGGGCCTCGCCGCGCCGGTAGATCTCGCCGTCGGCCGCCGGCATCCGCAGCCGCTGGCTGGCCAGCGCCAGGACGAGCAGCGTGGTCAGGTGCGGGGTGAAGGAGACCAGCTCGCCGGGCACCGCGTCGGTGCGGAAGAACCAGACGAGCAGGCCCGCCGCGGCCACCAGCGCCACGGCCGCCGACAGCCGGGCGTTGCGCCGCGCCGTGCCGGCGAGCTCGCCGGGCACCACGGGCGCCCGGGTGGACCGCACGAGCTGCCAGACCGCGACCCCGACCAGCAGGATCGCCACGAACAGCAGCAGCGCGTGCACCGAGTCGCCGCCGCCGCGGACGTTCATCGCGTCGGTGTAGCCGAACAGCAGCGAGCCGGTGCCCAGCCCGACCGGACGCCAGTTACCGAAGATCATCGCGGCCAGGCCGATGTAGCCCCGGCCGCCGGTCAGCCCGTCCTGGTAGACCGTGGCGTGCGCGGTCACCAGGAACGCGCCGCCCAGCCCGGCGAACGCACCCGACATGACCACCGCCGCGTACTTCATCCGGATGACGTTCACGCCCAGCGACTCGGCGGCGTAGGGGTCCTCGCCGCAGGAGCGGATGCGCAGCCCGAACGGGGTCCGCCACAGCACCAGGTAGGTCAGCGGCACGAGCAGGATGGCCACCAGCGTCAGCACCGACATCCCGGCGGTCAGCCCGCGCAGGATGCCCGCCACGTCCGACACCAGGAACCAGTGGTGCCGTTCCAGCGCGCCCAGCGCGTCGGGGCTCTTCCAGCCGAAGAGTTCGCCGCCCGACAGCACCGGCAGCGTCAGCGTGTTGATCAGTTCGACGGGTGGTGACTGCCGTTCCCCGCCGCCCAGCGCCTTGGCGGCCTCGGTGGTGAACAGCAGCCCGGACAGGAACTGGGTGAGGCCCAGCCCGAGGATGTTGATGGCCACACCGGAGACGATGTGGTCCACCCCGAACGTCACGGTGGCGACGGCGTGCACCAGCCCGCCCAGCGCCCCGCCGAGGATGCCGACCAGCACGCCGATCCACGGACCCCACTGGTAGCCGGCCCAGGCGCCGGTCCAGGTACCGAGGATCATCATGCCCTCGAGGCCGATGTTGACCACGCCCGCGCGCTCGGCCCACAGCCCGCCCAGCCCGGCCAGGAAGATCGGCACGGCCAGCCGCAGCGCCGCGCCGACGGTGCCGCTGGAGGTGACGTCGTCGGCACCGGTCAGCGTGCGCACCAGCGACAGCAGGACCAGCAGCCCGGCCGCGCCCATCAGGATGTACGGCAGGCGGAGCCTCCGCCGCACCGTGCTCACCGCGGTCATGAGGTCTCCCGAGCGAGTTCGGCGGCCACCGCGCGCTGTTGCAATCGGATCTCCCAGCGCCGGACGAGTTCGTACACGATCACGACGGTCAGCACGACGACGCCCTGCATCACGCCGACGATCTCCTTGGGCACGTCGACCTCCTGGAGCACGTCCGAGGACTGGTCGAGGAAGGAGAACAGCAGCGCGGCGAACGCGATCCCCAGCGGGTGGTTACGGCCGAGCAGCGCGATCGTGATGCCGGTGAAGCCGAGCCCCGCCGGGAAGTTCAGCGAGTACTCGTAGGACGCGCCGAGCAGTTCGGGCATCCCGACCAGCCCGGCCACCATGCCCGACAGCACCATGGTGATCACGATCATGCGCCCGCTGCTCACCCCGCTGGCCTGGGCCGCGGTGGGCGACAGGCCCGAGATGCGCAGGTCGAAGCCGAACCGGGTGCGGTTGAGCACCACGTAGTAGACGACGCCGATGACGATCGCCAGTGGCAGCAGCCCGTACAGCCGGCCGGGCAGGTCGATGCCGATCGCCGACAGCACCCCGTTGAGCTCGCCGACCCGGCCCGACTCGGGGATCGGCGGGGTGGCGACGTTGTTGCTGCCCGGGCGGACCTCGGCCAGCCGCTTGTCGTTGAGCAGGTACGCGATGATCCCGGTGGCGATCGCGTTGAGCATGATCGTCGAGATGACCTCGCTGACGCCGCGGGTCACCCGGAGGATGCCGGCGATCGAGGCCCACAGGCCGCCGATCAGCATGGCCGCGACGATCACCAGGAGCTGGCCGAACGGGGCGGGCAGCGCGATCGCCCCGCCCAGCGCCGCCGCCAGCATGGCCGCCATCCGGTACTGGCCGTCCACACCGATGTTGAACAGCGCCATCCGGAAGCCGATGGCGACCGCGATGGCCGACAGGTAGTAGCGGGTGCTCCGGTTGAGGATGTCCACGATCGAGTTCGGCTCGGTGCCGTACTCGACCATCGCGGTGATGGAGCTGAACGGGTCGGCGCCGGTCAGCCGGAGCAGGACCATGGTGATGGCCAGCGCGATGGCCAGGGCCAGCACCGGTGCGCCGACCTTCAGCGCCAGCCGCTGCGGCCCGAGCCCCTGGAGGATCGCGCGCCAGGCCGGCACCTTGTCGGGCTCGCCCGCCGGAGGCTTGGCCTCGGGCGCGACCGGCGGCTTCTCGGGCTCGCCTGCCGGGGACCCGTCCCCGGATACCGGCGGCTTCTCGGGTTCGCCCGCGGGGGGCTTCTCCTCGGTCACGGTCCCTCCGCCCCGGTCATCGCGGACCCGAGTTCCTCGGGCGTCACCGTGCCCGGGTCGACCTCGGCGACGAGCCGGCCGCGCAGGATCACGTGCAGCGTGTCGGACATTCCGATGAGTTCCTCGAGATCCGCGCTGATCAGCAGTACCGCCAGCCCCGCCGCGCGGGCCTGGCGCAGGTAGTCCCAGATCGCGGCCTGGGCGCCGACGTCGATGCCCCGGGTGGGATGGGCGGCGATCAGCAACCTGGGCTCGCCCGACATCTCGCGGCCGACGATCAGCTTCTGCTGGTTACCGCCGGACAGCGCCGCGGCGGGGACGTCGATGCCGGGGGTGCGGACGTCGTATTCGTCGACGATCCGCGCAGTGTCCCGGCGGGCGCCCCGCCGGTCGATCCACGGGCCCCGGACGTTGGGCCGCTCGGTCTGGTGGCCGAGCATCCGGTTCTCCCAGAGCGGGCCCTCCAGCACCAGCCCGTGCCGGTGCCGGTCCTCGGGGATGTAGCCGATGCCGGCCTCCCGGCGGCGCCGGGTCGGCCAGCCGGTGATGTCGCTCAGGTCGTCGCCGGAGCGGTACCGGATCCGGCCCGTCCCGGCATGCCGGATGCCCATGATCGCTTCGATCAGCTCGCCCTGCCCGTTGCCCTCGACCCCGGCCAGGCCGACGATCTCGCCGCGCCGGATGCGCAGCGACACACCGTCCACCACCGCCCGTCCCTCGGCGGTGCGGACGGTCAGGTCGTCGACCTCCAGCTGGACGTCCTCGGTCACGGTGGATTCGCGCAGTTCGGGGGTGGGCAGCTCGGAGCCGACCATCAGCTCGGCCAGCTGCCGGGCGGTGACCTCGGCCGGGTCCAGGCACTTGGCCACCGTGCTGCCGCGCCGGATCACCGTGATGGCGTCGGCGACCTGCAGCACCTCGTCGAGCTTGTGCGAGATGAACATGACGGTCAGGCCCTCGGAGCGCAGCTCGCGCAGGTTGTCGAACAGCTCCTCGACCTCCTGCGGGACGAGGACCGCGGTGGGCTCGTCCAGGATCAGGATGCGGGCGCCCCGGTAGAGCACCTTGAGGATCTCCACCCGCTGCCGGTCGCCGACGCCGAGCGTCTCCACCAGCGCGTCCGGCTCGACCCGCAGCCCGTACCGCCGCGACATCTCCTCGATGCGCGCCCGGGCGGCGGCGAAGTCGATGCGCCAGCGGCGGCGCGGTTCGGCGCCGAGGATGACGTTCTCCAGCACGGTCAGGTTGTCGGCCAGCTTGAAGTGCTGGTGGACCATGCCGATGCCGCGGGCGATGGCGTCGGCCGGCGACTTGAAATGCACCGGCTCGCCGTTGATCTCGATGGTGCCCTCGTCCGGCCGTTGCATGCCGTAGAGGATCTTCATCAGCGTGGACTTGCCCGCGCCGTTCTCACCGCACAGGGCGTGGACCTCGCCCTGGTCGACGGAGAGGTTGATGTCGCGGTTGGCGACCACACCGGGAAACCGTTTGGTGATCGCCGTAAGCCGTACCGCGGGTGCGTCGGGCATCCGGGCCTCTTTCCTGCAGATCGCGACGCGTCCCGCCGCGCCCCCGCACGAGGGCGGGGGCGGGCGGGACGGGTTGCCGGGTCAGGGCGCGGTCGGAACCGTGATCTTGCCCGAGGCGATGTCCGCCTTGAACGCGTCGAGCTTCGCCTTGATGTCGTCAACCTTGCCGCCGCTGGTGGAGTAGCCCACCCCGTCGTTGGTCAGGTTGTAGGCCTTCGTCCCGGCCTTGAAGGTGCCGTCCGAAGTGCTCTTGACGAAGTCGAAGACCGCGAGGTCGACCCGCTTGATCATCGAGGTGAGGATGAACTCCTTCACCCCCGACAGCGCGGGCTGGTTGTACTGGTCGGAGTCCACGCCGATGGCGAACTTCTTGGCCCCGCCCATGGTGTTGATCACGCCGATGCCCGCGCCGCCCGCCGCGTGGTAGACCACGTCGGCGTTCTTGTCGAGCATGCCCTTGGCCGCGTCGGTGCCCAGCGCGGGGTTCTTGAAGCCGTCGAAGTTCGGCGGCTGGGTCAGGTACTTGGCCGGCAGGATCTTGATGTCCGGCTTGGCGGCCTTGGCGCCCGCCGCGAACCCGGCCTCGAACTTCTTGATCAGCGGCACGTTGACGCCGCCGATGAACCCGATGGTCCCGGTGGTGGACTTGAGCGCCGCCGCGGCGCCCACCAGGAACGAGCCCTGCTCCTCGGAGAAGCAGGCGCCCAGCACGTTGGCGCCCTCGACCTTGCACTGGTCGGCGTCGACGACCAGGAACTTGACGTTCGGGAACTCCTTCGAAACCTTGGTCACCGGGTTGGTGTAGGCGAAGCCCACTCCGATGATCGGGTTGTAGCCCCGGTTGGCCAGCAGCTTGAGCCGCGCCTCCTTGTCGGCGTCGGGCTCGTCGGGCTTGGCCGAGATCTCCTCGGTCTGGATGTTCAGTTCGGTCTTGGCCCTGTCCAGGCCGGCCGCTGCGGCGTCGTTGAACGACTGGTCGCCCCGGCCACCGATGTCGAACGCCAAGCCGACCTTCACGGTCTTCTTGTCGCCGCCACCGTCACCGCTCTCGACTTTGTCGCCACCACAGGCCGCGGCACTCAGTGCGAGCGCGGCCCCCGTCAGCGTTACGGCCGCCAACTTCAATCCACGGCGCAAGGTAGCTCCTCCCTCGTCCCCCGGAAAAAGTGCCTATATCAGCACGAAACGATCGGACGCTACCTGCTTTGCGGAGTGCTACTGAACAAGTCGTACCGTTTCGCAACGGGTCCGTTATCAAGGTGGAAGCACGTCGTCACAGGTCAGAGGGGTGTTACCAGAGCGTTTCAGGCGAGCGCGGCGCCCTCGACGGCGCCCGCCGACGGGCGCTGCCCCTCCCACAGCGCGGTCAGCGCGGTCGCGGCCATCACCCGGACCCCCACCGCGATGCACCGCTCGTCGACGTCGAAGTCGCCCCGGTGCAGGTCATACTCGTCCTTGGAGCCCGGGGCGCGGACGCCGAGCCGGGCCAGCGCGCCGGGGATCGACTCCAGGTACCAGCCGAAGTCCTCGCCGCCCAGGCTCTGCGGGGTGGGCAGCGCGGCCTGCTCCCCCAGCACCTGGACGATCGCGTCGTGGAACATCTGCACGCTGGTGGCCTCGTTCACGGTGGGTGGCACGTTCCGGACGTACTCCAGCGACGCCTCCACGTCGTAGGCGCCGGCCACCGACTCCAGCAGCGACCGCACCATCTCGGGCGCCTTGTGCCAGGCCTCGTCGTCCAGGCAGCGCACGGTGCCCTCGGCAATGCCGTCGTCGGGGATCGCGTTCGCCACCGACCCCGCCGACACCCGGCCCCACACCAGGCTGAGGCTGGAACGCGGGTCGACCCGCCGCGACAGCGCCGCCGGCAACTCGGTCACGATCTTGGCCAGCGCGTACACCAGGTCGGCCGTCAGGTGCGGCCGGGCGGTGTGCCCGCCGGGCCCGGCGACCTTCACGAACACCTGGTCGCAGGCGGCGGTGATCGGCCCGGTCCGCAGGCCCAGCTCGCCGACCTCCAGCCGCGGGTCGCAGTGCAGCGCGAACACCCGGTCGACCCCGGTGATGCCGCCCGCCGCCATCACGTCGAGCGCCCCGCCGGCGGTCTCCTCGGCGGGCTGGAAGAGCAGCCGGACCCGGCCGGGCAGCAGGCCCGCCGCCGCCTGCTGGGCCAGGAAGAGGCCGGCGCCCAGCGCCATGGTGGTGTGCACGTCGTGCCCGCAGGCGTGCGCCACGCCCGGCACGGTGGAGCGGTACTCCACGCTCCGCTTCTCGTCCATCAACGGCAGCGCGTCGATGTCGGCGCGCAGCGCCACCGTGGGCCCCTCCTCGGGGCCGATGTCGCAGATCACGCCGGTGCCCTTGGGCAGGACCCGCGGGCGCAGCCCGGCCTCGGTCAGCCGCCGGACGATCTGCTCGGTCGTCCGGTACTCGGCGAAGCCCAGCTCGGGATGCATGTGCAGGTCACGGCGGAAGGCGATCAGCTCTTCCTCGTGACCGGACAGGAAGGCGTCCAGTTGCAGCTGGAGGGCGAGTTGCTGGGCCTCGTCGCCCAGGCCCGCGGTCCCGCGCTCGAACTGGGGCACCACCTCGTGTGCCGGCTGCGCCATATACGCCCCCTGCGGCATGACGGCGCCCATCTCGGGCGCCCGCTGTGAATCGTCTGTGGACTGGTCGCGGACGTTCCGGCCGTCCGCCGCCGATGAACTGTGCCCGGCGGATCTGGCGAAGCCGTCAGGTTCCGGCATTGGCCACCTCCCGGGGGTTGACGAACCTGTCGTCACGGAGCTCGATGATCGCCGCGTCGATCACGTTCTCCAGCGTGCCGCCCTCGGTACGGATCGCGCGCTGGCGTTCGTACGGGGCCCCGTGTTCCAGCACCTCGCTGGCGATCTTCAGTTCCTCCGCGCAGCCCAGCCGATCGGCCAAGGGTTCGAGTTCGCGGATCAGTTCGTAGAGTTCGTCGCGGAGCGGGGCCGTGCCACCGTGATCGTCGGTGATGACGATGGCGTCGAGGCCGTAGCGCGTGGCCCGCCATTTGTTGTCCCGCACCACCCATGCTGCGGGTCGGGGAAGAGTGTATCCCCGATCGAGCTGCTGATCGAAGAGCGTGACCAGGCTCTGGCACAGCGCGGCCGCCATGCCGACCTCGCGCAGCGTCGGGATGCCGTCGAACATCCGGATCTCGATCGTGCCGAAGTCGGGGTGCGGGCGGATGTCCCACCACACCTCCTTGATGCTGCGGATGGTGCCGGCGCGCAGCAGGGTGTCCATGTAATCCTCGAACTCCGCCCAGTCGGCCAGGCGGTGCGGCGGGCCCGCGGTCGGCAGCGAGCCCCACACGATCGCGCGGCTGGACGCCAGCCCGGTGTCGTGCCCGTTCCAGTACGGGCTCGACGCGGTCAGCGCGAGGAAGTGCGGCAGGTAGGCCGAGAGGGCGTTGACGATCGGGATCGCCTTGTCGACGTTGCGGACCCCCACGTGGACGTGCACCCCGAAGGTCTGGATCCGGCGGGCCAGCCACTGCATCTGCTCGACGAGCTCGGCGTAGCGCTGGATCGGCGCCATCACCGCGTCCCGCCAGTTGCTGATCGGATGGGTGCCGGTGCATGCCAGCGCGATGCCGCGGCCCTCGGTGACCGCGCGCAGCCCGGACACCGAGGCGGCCAGGTCGGCCTTCGCCTCGCCGACCGTGTGGCAGACGCCCGTCACGACCTCGACGGTCGACTCCATCAGCTCGTGACGAATCTTCGGGTCGCCGCCGCCCTCGCCGAACCCGGGCAGCGCCGCCAGCACCCCGCGCGCGTCCTGGCGCAGGTGCCTGGTCGAGGTGTCGATGAGCTGGAGCTCCCACTCGACCCCGAGCGTCGCGCCCTTGGACGCGTTGAATGCAATGGCCACGGCCAACCTCCGTCACTCAATCCTTGCAGGTCGATGCGTGGCACGTGACACAATTCAGCCAGCGCGTCCCTACGGCTGGAGAAACGCCGTTCGAAGCGTCTTCGACCCATCATGCCGCCGCGCGCCCGCTGCCTCCCAGGCTCCATGCCCGTCGGCGAACAGTTGACTCTTTAGGGCGGTCGGCAGCCCGCGGCACCTGCTCGTTTCAGCCATGCCCCGACATCCGGTCACCACCCAATCGGACTAGTTCCCTGACCTAAACCCCCTCGACACCGTCAGCACGGGGGTGCGCACACAAGATCGCTCACAGTGCGCACCCTGATGATCACTTAATGTGCACGCGGGGATCGTCCCGCCGGGACCGTTCCATGGACTTCGGCGAGAATCCCGGCCGCAAGAATTACACAACCCCGCTACCGACCAGAATTCACCGTCGCAATATTCCGCCGTCGAGACCACGGTCTCGGAAAATCATATTCGCGAGTCGTGAAAATGGCGTCCGCGGTCCCCCGCAAAGCCCGCCGCGAACCGGAGAATTCCTCGCGTCCGAGCTCAGCGGCGGGACCCGCGCCAGCCGCGCCAGCCGATGGCGGCCAGGGCAAGGGCCAAGATCACGTTCACTCCGACGAGGACGCCGTGCACCACATAGAAGGCGGTGCTGCGGCGCGGCCCGCTGCCGAGGTTGGTGGCCAGCATAATCCACTCAAAGACCATGAAAGCGGACAAACAGAGCAGAAATATCGAAACACCCCGAGAGATCTTCACACGCGTCAGAGTAGTCGGCCACGGGTACCCGTTTCGCGGAGCCTTCCTCTAGTGTGCGAGAAGCCATGGGATCTGTACGCCGCGCGGTCGCCGCGCTCACAACGCCGCTGGTCGCGGTCACTCTGGTCACACCCGTCACGCCCGCGCACGCCGCCCTGGAGCCGGTCGGCGGCCCCCGGCTCGGCGCCCGGGGGCTGGTGGTCGACCTGGCCGCCGGGGCCCCCAAGCCGCCCAACATCAAGGCCTCGTCCTGGATCGTCGCCGACGGCGACACCGGCGAGGTGCTGGGCGCCCGCGACCCGCACGGGCACTACCTGCCGGCCAGCGCGCTCAAAACCCTGACCGCGGTGGCGCTCATCCCCAAGCTCGACCCGGCGGCGCTCATCCGGCCGACCCGGCAGACCTGCGACGTCGAGGGCACCAAGGTCGGCATGACGCCGAAGATGCAGTACAAGGTGTCCGACCTGATGCACGCCCTGATGATGGTCTCGGGCAACGACGCCGCGCTGGCGCTCGCCCAGGCCGGCGGCGGGCTGCGCCCCACGCTGGACACCATGAACGCCGAGGCCAAGCGGCTGCGCGCCGGGGACACCCTGGCCGGCTCGACCAACGGCCTCGACGTCGACCTCAAACTGAACGTCAGGACCCAGCACACCTCCTCCTACGACCTGGCCCTGATCATGCGGCAGGGGCTCAAGCTGCCCGCCTTCCGGCAGTACGTGGGCGCGATCGACGCCCGCTGGCCCGCCCCGCTCACCAAGGAGCAGCGCAAGGAGGGCATCAAGGTCGGCGGCTACCCGATCTACACCCACAACAAGCTGCTGCGCCCGGGCACCTACCGGTACCCCGGGATGATCGGCGGTAAGAACGGCTACACCAACGCCGCCCAGCAGACCTTCGTGGGCGCCGCCCGCCGCGACGGGCGCACGATCATCATCGCGCTGATGCGCTCGCCGACGCTCTGGCCGTACGCCACCGAACTGTTCGACTGGGGGTTCGCGGCCCACGGCAAGACCCGCCCGGTCGGCACGCTGGTCGATCCGGTGCCGCCGCCGAAGCCGCCCGGCGCCGACGACTCGGTCCTGCCGCCGATCCCGCTGACCGGTGGTGACTCGCCCGGCGGCTGGGGCCTGGTCGCCACCGCCGCCGGCGGCATCGCGCTGATGGTGGCCGCCGTGGTCATCCTGGCCCGGCGGCGCCGCCCGGCGGCCGCGCCGCGCCCCCCGGCGGAACGCCAGACCGCCGGGTCCGGCGGTCCCCCGCCCTCCTTCGGCGGCCCGGCCGAGGAGGAGTCCCCCCGCTAGCCCGCCGCGACGACCGGAGGCCGGTCCGGGTCGTCGAGGTGCTCGGCGTCCGCGGACAGGACGACCCGGCGGGTCGCCGTCCACGCCGCCGTGAACAGCATGAACCGCGACACGACGTCGATCCAGACCAGCATGCCCGCGACGACCGCGAACGAGGCGTACACCGGGTTGTGCGTGGTCAGCGTGATCAGGAACGTCCCGATCATCTTGAGGATCTCCAAGCCCACCGCGCCGAACAGGGCGCCGCGCACGATCCGCCGCCACGGCGCCCGGGTGCCGGTCATCCGCGAGAACAGCACCAGGAAGATCAGCATGTTGCAGCCGATCGCCACCGCCAGCGTGGCCAGCCGCAGCAGCACGCCCATGCCGACCAGCCCGCCCAGCCCCAGCCAGTCGAGCACCGTGCGCCCGGCGTGCGTGGTCAGCGTCGAGACCGCCACCGACGCCATCAGCACCGTCCCGAGGAACACCAGCGTCCCCACGTCCCACAGCCGCTTGACCAGGAAATGGCCGCCCCCGGACGGGTCGTTGCCCCAGATGTCGCGCAGCGACTCGCGCAGCGCGTTCACCCAGCCGAGCCCGGTGTACAGCAGGCCGACCAGACCGATGATCCCGGCGGTGGTCTTGGCCCGCGCGATCTGCTCCACCGGCAGGCTGACCTGCCCTGGGAGCAACGAGCCCATGGCGTCCACCAGGTAGACGCGGGCCGGCTCGCTCACCCCCACCACGTAGCCGAGCAGCGAGTACCCCAGCGCCAGCAGCGGGAAGAACGACAGGAAGCCGAAGTAGGTCATCGCGGCGGCCAGCCGGTCGCCGTGCCGCTCGGAGTAGCGCCCGTAGGCCCGTACCAGGTGCTCCAGCCAGGGCCACCTGTTCCGCGCGCTCCGCACGGCGCCGGTGGCGCGGTCCCATCCCGAACCGGCCCTGCGCTTCACACCGGCGATCACCCAGGCTCTTTACCCCGGGGTTCCCCGGCGATGCCGCCCGCGGGGAAACGGTTCAGCCGAACGGGAAGTCGTGCTGCGGCCGCCAGACGCAGTCCGCGCCGTGCTCGTACAGCGAGAAGCCCCAGACCTGGAACGCCGCCTCGTAGGAGGCCAGTTCCTTGAACGCCCGGTCCAGCACCTCCTCCGGGAGGTGGTGGGCGACGGTCACGTGCGGGTGGTAGGCGAACGGCAGTTCCCGGGCCAGCGGCCCGCCACGCACCGCCCGTTCGAGCCGCTCGCAGGCGCCCATGCCCTCGGCGATCGCCACGAACACCACCGGGGAGATCGGCCGGAAGGTGGCGGTGCCGCGCAGCCGCATCGGGAAGGGGCGCCCGCTCGCAGCGACCGCCCGCAGATGCTCCTCGATCGCGTCCAGTTCGGCCCCGGTGACCACGGTCGGCGGCAGCAGCGTGACATGGGTCGGGATCGACCGGGCCAGCGGGTCGCCGAACGACGCGCGCCAGCGCTGGAGTTCGGCCCCGTAGGGGTCGGGGATCGGGATGGCCACCCCGATCGTGCGCGTGCCGCCCGCGGCGTCAGGCACCACGTCCGAGGAACCCCACGCGATCGCGTACGACGTCCATGGTGCCTCTGGCGACCTCGCCCGCCCGGGCCGCTCCCCGGGCCAGGATGCGGTCGAGGTCGCGCTCGTCGGCCAGCAGCTTCTCGGTGCGCTCGCGGATCGGGGTGAACGTGTCGATCACCAGCGCGGCCAGGTCCTTCTTGAACTGGCCGTAACCGGACCCCGCGTAGCGCTGCTCCAGGTCGGTGACCGGGGTCTGCGCCAGGGCGGAGTAGATGCGCAGCAGGTTGGTCACCCCGGGCTTCTCCTCGGGGTCGTACCGCACCTCGGTGCCGGTGTCGGTGACGCTCCGCATGATCTTCTTGCGCAGCGGGCCGGACTCTTCGAGCACGTCGAGGATGCCCTGCGGGGACGACGAGGACTTGCTCATCTTCGACAGCGGCTCCTGCAGATCGGCGATCTTCGCCGCGCCCTGCGGGATGTACGCCTCCGGAACCACGAACGTCGTCCCGAACCGGTGGTTGAAGCGCTGGGCCAGGGTCCGGGTGAGCTCCAGGTGCTGCCGCTGGTCCTCGCCGACCGGGACCTGGAAGTCGCGCTCGCCCTCGCCCGGCTCGGGCGTGTACAGCAGGATGTCGGCCGCCTGCAGGATCGGGTAGGTGAACAGCCCGACGCTGGCCGCGGACGCCCCCTGCTTGGCGGACTTGTCCTTGAACTGGGTCATCCGGCCCGCCTCGCCGAAGCCGGTGATGCTGCCCAGCACCCAGGCCAGCTCGGCGTGCTCGGGCACCTGGCTCTGCACGAACAGGGTCGAGCGGTCGGGGTCGACGCCCATCGCGAGCAGCTGGGCCGCGGCGACCTTGCACCGCCGGCGCAGCACCGCGGGCTCGTAGTCGACCGTGATGGCGTGCAGGTCGACCACGCAGTAGAAGGCCTCGTGCGTGTCCTGGAGCGCGACCCACTGACGCAGCGCGCCCAGGTAGTTGCCGAGATGGAACGAGTCGGCGGTGGGCTGGATCCCGGACAGGACACGCGGGCTGGCTGCGGAGGACATGAGCAAGGACCACTTCTGTCTGGCCTCGGCCGAGGCGACGTGATCTGGCGTGAGCTGACGGGCCGGCTGGCGACCACCCGCCCATCATATTCTCCCCGACAGCCCCCATCGGTGTACCCGGTCGTTACACCGGACGCACCTCCCGGCCCGCGGGTAGCCTGATCACCCCACCCGGCTCAGATGGAGGTTCACGTGAAGCTGCTCGTCACCGGAGGCGCCGGCTACATCGGCAGCGTGGTCGGCGCGCAACTGCTGGCGGCGGGGCACCAGGTGGTCGTGCTCGACGACCTGTCCACGGGCCACGCCGACGCGGTGCCCGACGGGGCCGAACTGGTCCGCGGCACGCTGCGCGAGACCGCCTTCGAGGTGCTGGACGGCGCCGGGTTCGACGCGGTGCTGCACTTCGCGGCCAAGTCGCTGGTCGGTGAGTCGGTGCGGCGGCCCGGCCTGTACTGGGACAAGAACCTCGGCGAGTCGCTGGCCCTGCTGGACGCGATGCGCCGGGCGGACGTGCACCGCATCGTGTTCTCCTCCACCGCGGCCGTCTACGGCGAGCCCGAGACCACGCCGATCCTGGAGACCGACCCCACCCGGCCGACCAACCCGTACGGCGCGTCCAAGCTGGCCATCGACACCACCCTGACCGAGTACGCCGCGCTGCACGGGCTGGGCGCGGTGTCGCTGCGCTACTTCAACGTGGCCGGGGCGCACGGCCGGTACGGCGAGCGGCACACCGTGGAGACCCACCTGATCCCCAACGTGCTGGCCGTGGCGCTGGGCCGGGGCGAGTCGGTCCAGATGTTCGGCGGCGACTACCCCACGCCCGACGGCACCTGCGTGCGCGACTACATCCACGTGGTCGACCTGGGCCGGGCGCACCTGCTCGCGCTGGACGCCTGCGCGCCCGGCGAGCACCAGATCTTCAACCTGGGCAACGGCGACGGCTTCTCCGTCCGTGAGGTCGTGGAGGTCTGCCGCACGGTCACCGACCATCCGATCCCGGCCGTGGAGGCCCCGCCCCGGCCCGGCGACCCGGCCGTGCTGGTCGCCTCCTCCGACAAGATCCGCTCGGCGCTGGGCTGGAAGCCCGAACGCGACCTGCCGGCCATGGTCGCTGACGCGTGGGCCTTCCTGCGCCGGTGACGCTCGCGGCGGCCTTCGAAGAGGCGTTCCTGTGCCCGCCCGAGGGGATGTGGCACGCTCCCGGGCGGGTCAACCTGATCGGCGAGCACACCGACCACAACGACGGGCTGGTGCTGCCGTTCGCGCTGGCCCAGGGCGTGACGGCGGCGGTGGCGCGGCGTACGGACGGTGTGCTCGAACTGCGCTCGCTGCAGGCGGCCGGCGAGGGCGTCCGGATCGCGGCCGCCGACCTGGCCCCCGGCGCGGTCGGCGGCTGGGCGGCCTACCCCGCCGGGACGGCCTGGGCGCTGGGGTTCACCGGTGGCGCCTCGATCATGATCGACGCGGACCTGCCCCGGGGGTCGGGGCTGTCGTCGTCGGCGGCGCTGGAGTGCGCGGTGGCGCTGGCCCTCAACGACCTGGGCGGGCTGGGGCTCGACCGGCCCGCGCTGGCCGAGGCCGCCCGGCGGGCCGAGCACGAGTTCGCCGGGGTGCCCTGCGGGATCATGGACCAGTCGGCCGCCCTGCTGTGCTCGGCGGGCCACGCGCTGCTGCTCGACTGCCGCAGCGGGCTGTCCGCGCAGGTCCCGCTGGACCTGACCGGGCTGGACCTGCTGGTGGTCGATACCGGGGTGCGGCACGCCCTGGCCGGCGGCGAATACGCCGCCCGCCGCGCGGAGTGCGCCCGCGCCGCCGCCGCGCTCGGCGTGGCCGCGCTGCGCGACGTCACGGATCTGGGCGCCGCGCTGGGCGCCCTGACCGACCCGGTGCTGCGCCGCCGGGTCCAGCACGTCGTCACCGAGAACCACCGGGTGGAGGCCACGGCCGGGCTGCTGCGCGCGGGCGCCGCCGCCGAACTGGGCGCGCTGCTGACCGCCTCGCACCTGTCGCTGCGCGACCAGTTCGAGGTGTCGTGGCCGGAGGCCGACCTGGTGGTCGACGCCGCGCTGCGGGCCGGCGCCCGGGGCGCCCGGATGGTGGGCGGCGGCTTCGGCGGCTCGGTCATCGCCTTGACTGCGGCCGACCGCACCGCCCGGGTCCGGGAGCGGATCGCCGCGGCGCTGCCCCGGGCCGCCTTCCTGACCGCCGTCCCCTCCCCGGCCGCCCGGCGCCTCTAGCCGGGCGACCCGGCGATCTCGGCGCGGAGCCTGCCGGCGGCCGCGGCGGCGTCGTCCTCACCGAGCGCGGTGAACCCCGCCACCGCCTGATCGACGCTGGCCAGCGCCTCGTCCGGGCGTTCCAGCGCCGCGAGGATGCGGGCCCCGTCGTAGCAGAGCAGCGCGGTCTCCCAGGTGCGCGGCGGCTCGTCCGGCCAGCCGGCAAGAACCTCGTGGGCCGCGGCGATCTCCGCCAGGCCGGCCTCGCCCTGCTGGCTCCACAGCAGGCACATCCCCCGGCGGCGGAGCACCCGCACCGTGCCCTGCTCGTCGCCCGCCGCGCGGAAGGCCTCGGCCGCGGCGGCGAACCGCTCGGCGGCCTGGCCGTCCCGGTCCATGTCGGTGAGCACCTCGGCGGCCGACTCGTGGCACTGGCCGGCCAGGCCGGGGTGCTCCACGTCGCCGGCCAGCGCGGTGAACGCCTCGGCCGCCTCGTCGCCCTCGCCCAGCCCGCGCAGCGCGTTGGCCAGCAGGAAGCGGGCCCGGACGGCGGCCTCGGCGTCGTCCAGTTCGACGAGCACCGGGATGGCCTCCTCCAGCGCCTCCGCCGCGTCCAGCGGGCGCCCGGCGTTGAGGTAGGCGGCGCCCAGATCGACCCGGGCGTAGGCGGCCGGCGGGTACGCGCCGGCCGCGGTGAACCCGGCGACGGCCTCCACCAGGTCGTCGGCGGCCTCGGCGTACCGCTCCCGGGCGAGCAGCAGGGCGCCCCGGACCGCGTGCCCGGTGACGCGCAGCCGCGGGTCGGTCCCGGCGGCCCCGATCGCCTCGGTCAGGCCGGCCAGGGCCTCGGCGGACTCGTCCTCGTCGGAATGGTCCAGCAGCTGGCCGAGCAGCAGCGACGCCTCCGACAGCAGCGCGGCGACGCCGGCCGTGCGGAATCCGGCGCCGGCCCGGCGCAGCGCGCCGAGCGCCCCCTCCCGGTCCTCGCCCACCGCGATCAGGGCCTGGGCGCGGAGCAGGTCCAGTTCGGCCAGTTCGACCGGGTCGCCGGTCTCCGTGCCGTCCAGCACCTTCAGCGCCAGGTCCGGGCGGCCGGTCGCGGTGTGCGCGGTGGCCAGCCGCTGCCGGGCCGACACCGCCCGGAGGGTGCCGGGGAAGTGCTCGGTGAGGTGGTCGGCCGCGGCCTCCAGCTCGCGGAGCGCCTCCGGCGCGCCCTCCTCGTCGGTCTCCACCCGCAGCGCGGCCACCCGGCTGGCCGCCGCCCAGCGCCGCGGCTCGTCGCCGGCGGCGGCGTGCAGCTCGATCGCGCGCTCCCACTCGGTCAGCGCCCCGGCGACGTCGCCGTCGCCCAGCAGCAGTTCCAGCCCCCGCCCGTCGGCGCGGCGCGCCCGCTGGAGCGGGGTCGGCTCGGCCGCCAGCCCGTCGAACCGCCGCCAGGCCGCCAGCGCGGCCTCGCCCGCGCGCCGCCGCCAGTGCTCCTCGGCCAGGTCGAGCAGCGCATCGGGGTCGTCGATCGTGACCGGATCGGGTCCGGCCACGGGAACGGCCGGGGGCGGGGTCGCGGGACGGACGTACGGCGTCAGCGGCAGGTGCTCGACCAGCGGCTCGGCGGCCAGGGTCCGCCGCACGATGTCGCCCTGGTGGGAGGTGCGGTTGCGGGCGTCGAACCGGGCTGCCAGCTCCAGCGCCCGCTCCGCCAGCTCGGCCTGGAGCTCGGCGGCGGGCACCTCGGTCTCGGGCCGGTCGCCGTGCTCGGGCCGGCGGACGGTCACGTGCCCGTGCTCGGTCTCCGTCAGCCTGCGCAGCAGCAGCGCGCCCGCCGCGGCGAAGGACATCGCGGCGTGCGGGGTGGGCGCCCGGTCCAGCCAGCCCAGGTGCCGTTGCAAGATTTCCAGCCCGCGCGCCTCGTTGCCGCTCTGCGCGCAGAACTCCAGGTGCGTGGCGATCGCCCACAGCTCGCTGATCCGCGACCGCTGCGTCCGGTACGCCCGGCGGTGGGCGTCGGCGGCCTGCTCCAACCGGCCCTCCCGCAGGAACACCGGCAGCAGCTCGGTCAGGATCGTCGATGGCTGCTCCGAGCAGGTCAGCTCCCGGTTGAGCACCGGCTCGGCGAGCGCCAGGGCGTCGGCGTCCCGGCCCCGCCAGGCCAGGTAGAGAACCTTCGTGCCCGGGTCGCAGCCCTCG
This sequence comes from Actinomadura craniellae, assembly GCF_003289645.1. Taxonomy (GTDB): domain Bacteria; phylum Actinomycetota; class Actinomycetes; order Streptosporangiales; family Streptosporangiaceae; genus Actinomadura_D; species Actinomadura_D craniellae. The sequence goes on from NZ_QLYX01000004.1 coordinate 118,216, forward strand.
CAGTCCGAGAGCCGGGTGCGGGGGGCCGCGTGCCACATCGCGTACCAGCGGTCGGCCGCCTCGGCGTTGCCGACGTGCTTGGACACCACGCAGCGGTAGGTGTAGACGGGGTGCAGCCCGTGGCCGCCCGCCCGGTACCGGCGCTCCATGTCGTCGAGCACCGCGAGCGTGCGGTCGAGCGGCACCTCGGGGAAGCTGGTCAGCGCGTTGACCGTGCCCTTGAACGCCCACAGCAGCCGGTACTCGTCGCCCTCGTCGAACCGGGTCGGGTCCCGGTCGTACTCGCTGAGGCAGCGGCTGAACGCGGTGAACGCCTTGGCGGTCTCGCCGCCCTGCACGTAGGCGGCGCGCAGTTCCATCCGGACCCGGAAGGTCAGCACCTCGTCGTCGGACGCCTCGGCCAGCCGCAGCGCCTCCTCGACGAGCATCGTCCGCCCGTCGCCCCAGGGCAGTTCCTCGGCCTGGTTCATCAGCTCCAGGACAGTGCTCATCAGGGGGCTCCCGGGTCGTGGACGGCCCAGTCGAGCAGCCCGAGGAACGAGCGGTTGAGGACCGCGGTGTCGGCGGCGCGCAGCGGGTGGTGGCCGAGCAGCAGCGCCTGCCCGTACAGGCCCTGGACCGCCAGCTCGACCAGGTCCTCCTCGGCGAGCGCGGTGATCCGCCGGGTCAGCGGGTTGCGGTGGTTGAGGACCAGTTGCGGCCGGTCCGCGGCGGCCGCGCCGTCGAGCGCGCCGAGCACGTCGGACCACAGGTCGTCGGCGGCCTCCCGGGCCTCCCGCAACCGTGTCTGGTGCTCGGCGGCCCGGCTGGTGAGGTAGAGGGCGGGCAGCGAGGCGGGGTCGAAGTCGCGGACGACCACCTCGCAGCCCAGCCGGTCGACCGCCCGTTGCGCCAGCGCCAGGAACGGCCGCAGCGCCAGTTCCGCGGCCGGGTCGACCACCCCGAAGTGGGTGGTCAGCTCGGTGGCGTCCAGCCGGCGCAGCCGCACGTCCGGGTCGATGTCGGGCAGCCGCTCGATGATGTCGGTGTCGTAGACGTAGCCGCCGTTGACCAGCCCGACCCCCTGCGCGCCCGAGACCGCCGACAGCCGGCGGAACTCGTCGACGTTCGCGGTGTAGCGGCCGCCGGGGTGCCGGCGGCGGAACTCGTGCAGCGTCATCGGCCCGGCCGAGGTCTCGAACTCCAGCCACCGGTCGACGATGCGCAGCATCTCGTCGTCGTGCAGGGCCATCGCCTTGACCCCGAGCTGGTGCAGCCGCAGGAACCCGTTCAGCCGGGCGGGGTCGGTCTCGGCCAGCCGCACCAGCCACTGCCGCAGCCGGTCGCCGATCGCCTGCCGGGTCAGCTCCAGCAGCTCGTCGTCGTAGAGCGCCTCGCGGCTGGCGGTCGGGCGCAGTTCGCCGGAGTCGACCACGCAGCGGACGAAGAACGCCCACTCGGGCAGCAGCCCCTCGATCCCCTCCGACAGCAGCATCCGCTTGAGGTAGACGCGGTGCGCGCCGCGTGCGGACGGCGTCACCGGCCGGGGCAGCACGAACGCCACTCCGGTCAGCCCCGCCTCGGGCACGTCGAGGTCGATCACGTCGTAGGGCTCGAACCCGTACAGCTCCTGGCAGTAGGCGTCCAGCGCCCTGCGGCGGCGGCCGGGGTCGGGGTGCGCGTCCAGCCAGGGCGGGCCGGAGCCGGTGATCTTCACTCCGTCGACGGTCAGCTCGATCGGCAGCAGGGAGCCGTAGGTGCGCGCGAGTGCGGCGACCGTGTCCGGCGCGACCAGGTCGCCGTCACCGGGCCGGGCGCGCAGCGTCACGGTGGTGCCGGGCTCGTCGCGCTCGGCGGGGCCAACCCGGTAGCGGCCGTCCGCGAAGCCCGTCCAGCGGACCGCGTCGCCGCCGCGCGCCGACCGGGTCACGACCTCGATCTCGTCGGCGACGAGGAACGCCGACAGCAGCCCGATGCCGAACTGGCCCAGGAAATCGTGCCGGGCGAAGCCCAGCTCGTCGCGCTTGGAGGAGCGGCCGATGGTGGCCAGCAACTCGTGGACCTCATCGTGAGTCAAGCCGATTCCGGTGTCGTGCACGCGCAGCACGCCGTTCCCGGTCTCGACGCCGACTTCGGCCGGCGCCCCCGGACCGCGGGCGGTGATCGCGTCGACCGCGTTCTGGAGCAGTTCGCGCAGGTAGACCCGGGGGCTGGAGTACAGGTGGCGGCTGAGCAGATCGACCACGCCACGAAGATCGACTTGAAAGGCCTGATCCACCCCGAACGCCCTCCCGAACGGCTGCATATAGACCGCATCACCCTATCGGCCGTCAAACCGCAATCTTCCGGTTTGAGTGTGATGCGACCCGGAACGAGTCGCCGGTCCCCCGGAGCGCTACTAAAGTGCGCGAAATGCTGAGCAGGCTACGGCGGACCCGTTCCTCCGATCCTTCCATCTACGAACACCTCCGGGCGCACCTTCCGGACACCGGCCCCGGGCTGCTCCCCGGCGGGGAGACGCTGCCGGACGACGAGAAGGGCGCGCTCTGGGCGCCCGGCGCGCGCGACGGCGTGCTGACGCACCACTGGGCCGGCTCCGCCGACCCCGGCGAGGTCGACGAGGTCTACACCGCGCTGGTCACGGCCATCGAGAACCGGGCGACGGCTCCCGCGCTGGTGGACACCGTCGCCCCGCTCCGGGTGATCGCCCTGGTCGACCCCCTGATGGGACGGGTGCGCTCCGCCGGGATCGACCCCGACCGCGCCTACCGGCTCGGCCGCTGGCTGGCGCTGAACGCCCGGCGGCGGGAGGCCGTCAAGCTGGGCATCTCGCTGCTCGGCCTGTTCGACGCCGACCACCACCGCGCCGAGCTCATGGTCCTGGGCCGGCACGACGAGTTCACGCTCTTCGCCGCCGTGGCACTGGTCAACCAGCCCGGCGGCGGCGAGGACGAGCTGTGGGAGCTGGCCCGCAGCGTGACCGGCTGGGGCCGCGTCCACCTGGTGGAGCAACTCGCCAACAGCAAGCGCCCCGAGATCCTGGACTGGATCGTCCGGGGCGGCTTCCGCAACGACGTCTCCCACGCCTACCTCGCCGGGATCGCCGCCGAGTCCGGCGGTCTCGCCGGGCGGCTGGCCGTCGCCGACGCGGACGCCGAACTGCTCCACGCCGCCGGCGACATCCTCACCGCGCTCTGCGAGCAGAACGGCCCGATGCGCGGGATGCCCGACTACGCCGACGGCGAGCGCGCCGCCCGGCTGTTCCTGGAGCACCTGCAGACCCGGGCCGAGGACCTGCGGCACTTCCTCGCCGTCGCGGCGCTCCGCGAGTACGCCGCCGAGCACTGGCCGGCGTTGCCGCCCGCCTGCGACGCCGTCCTGGGACAGCCGAACTGGCCCGACCTGGCCCGCGCCGGGCTCGACTCCGCCGACCCGGCCGAATTCCAGCGCGCGGACCGGGCGTGCCGGTTCCTCGGCATCCCCACCCTCCACGTGCACCTGCGGCGGCTGCGCGCCGACCCGTACGACGTCCGTGGCTGGTACTCGGCCATGCATCAGGTCGAGGCCCGCACCATCGACGAGGTGCTGGAACTGGCGATGAAGCTGCTGCCGCTCGCCGAGATCGGCTCCGGCACGGGCGAGGCGACCGGGGTGGGCGAGGAGTACGCCCCGCACCGCTGCCTCGACGCCTTCCTGCCCGCGCTGGGCGACTGGCCCGGCCGGGGCTGGCCGCTGGTCGCCGCCGGGCTCGGCTGCCCGGTGCCCCGGCTGCGCACCATGGCCGCCCGCACCATGTCGGTCTGGGGCCGCGCCACCTGGCCCCCGCCCGCCGAACTGGCGCTGCGCAACGCCTTCGCCGTCGAACCCGACCTGGAACTGCGCGAACTCATGCAACGCGTCCTGGACGACCGCCCTCTGGACGAGTAGTGGCGGGACCCCCGCAGGGGCCCCGCCACGGTACGCGTGCGGCTCAGAGGAGACCGAGGGAGCTGACGGCGTCGCGCTCCTCGGCCAGTTCGGCGACGGAGGCGTCGATCCGCTGGCGGGAGAAGTCGTTGATGTCCAACCCCTGGACGATCTCCCACTCGCCGCCCTTCGCCACCACCGGGAAGGACGAGATCAGGCCCTCGGGCACCCCGTAGGAGCCGTCGGAGACCACGGCCATCGAGGTCCAGTCGCCCTCGGGGGTGCCGTGCACCCAGGTGTGGATGTGGTCGATGGCCGCGTTGGCGGCGGAGGCGGCCGAGGAGGCCCCGCGGGCCTCGATGATGGCCGCGCCGCGCTTGGCGACGGTCGGGATGAACTCGTCGCGCAGCCAGCCGTCCTCCACCTGCTCGGCGGCGATCTTGCCGTTGACCTCGGTGTGGTACAGGTCCGGGTACTGGGTCGCGGAGTGGTTGCCCCAGATCGTCATCTTCCGGATCGCGCTGACCGGCACCGAAAGCTTCGCGGCGAGCTGCGACAGCGCGCGGTTGTGGTCCAGGCGGGTCATCGCGGTGAACCGGGCGGCCGGCACGTCCGGCGCGTGCGCCTGCGCGATCAGCGCGTTGGTGTTGGCCGGGTTGCCGACCACCAGCACCCGGACGTCGTCGGCGGCACCGGCGTTGATAGCCGCGCCCTGCGGCTTGAAGATGCCGCCGTTGGCCTCCAGCAGGTCACCGCGCTCCATGCCCTTGGTCCGCGGCCGGGCGCCGACCAGCAGCGCCACGTTGACGCCGTCGAAGGCCGCCGTCGCGTCGTCGAAGATGTCGACGCCGGCGAGCAGCGGGAACGCGCAGTCGTCGAGTTCCATCGCGGTGCCCTCGGCGGCCTTGACGGCCTGCGGGATCTCCAGCAGGCGCAGCCGTACCGGGGTGTCCGGGCCGAGCAGGTGGCCGGACGCGATGCGGAAGAGCAGCGCGTACCCGATCTGACCGGCGGCACCGGTGACGGTCACGTTGACGGGAGTGCGGGTCATGACGTTCTCCTGGTGGTCCTGGCAGCTTCTTCGGGGCGGCCGGCCGGGCCTCTCGGCCACCCGCCGCCGGAGATGTCTCTCGTTGTCGAGATATCCGCCTGCCAGGCTATCGCGCGGTTCCCGCAGGTGCGCGAACGCACCCCGGAACGCGTTCCGGAGCGAGCCCCGAACAAGCACCCGAACGAGCACCCGAACGAGCAAAGGCCGCCCCGGATCTCCGGGGCGGCCTCCGCGGTGTCGTTCAGGTCAGCCCTGGGCGATGGCCTTCTGCAGATTGACGTCGAGGGCGTGCAGGAACTCCTGCGTGGTCAGCCAGCTCTGGTCGCCGCCCACCAGCAGCGCCAGGTCCTTGGTCATCTGGCCGTTCTCCACCGTCTGGACGCAGACCTGCTCCAGCGTGTGGGCGAACGCGGTGACCGCGGGGGTGTTGTCGAGCTTGCCACGGTGGGCGAGGCCCCGGGTCCAGGCGAAGATCGACGCGATCGGGTTGGTGGAGGTCGGCTTGCCCTGCTGGTGCTGCCGGTAGTGCCGGGTGACCGTGCCGTGCGCGGCCTCGGCCTCGACGGTCTTGCCGTCCGGGGTCATCAGCACCGAGGTCATCAGGCCGAGCGAGCCGAAGCCCTGGGCCACGGTGTCGGACTGGACGTCACCGTCGTAGTTCTTCGCCGCCCAGACGAAGCCGCCCTCCCACTTGAGGGCCGCCGCGACCATGTCGTCGATCAGCCGGTGCTCGTAGGTGAGGTTCGCCGCGTCGTACTCGGCCTTGAACTCGGCCTCGAAGACCTCGGCAAACAGGTCCTTGAAGCGGCCGTCGTAGGCCTTGAGGATCGTGTTCTTGGTCGACATGTACAGGGGGAACCCGCGGTCCAGCGCGTACCGCATGGTCGCGCGGGCGAAGTCGCGGATCGAGTCGTCGAAGTTGTACATCCCCATCGCCACGCCGCCGCCGGGGAACTTCGCGATCTCGATCTCCATCGGCTCGGAGCCGTCGTCGGGCACGTAGGAGATGGTCACCGTGCCGGGGCCGGGGACCACGAAGTCGGAGGCGCGGTACTGGTCGCCGTGGGCGTGCCGGCCGATGATGATCGGCTTCGTCCAGCCCGGCACCAGCCGCGGAATCGTCGAGACCACGATGGGCTCGCGGAACACCACGCCGCCGAGGATGTTACGGATCGTTCCATTGGGAGAGCGCCACATCTTCTTGAGGCCGAACTCCTCCACCCGGGCCTCGTCGGGGGTGATCGTGGCGCATTTGACGCCGACGCCGTACTTCTTGATGGCGTTGGCCGCGTCGATGGTGACCTGGTCGTCGGTCGCGTCCCGGTGCTCGATGCCCAGGTCGTAGTACTTCAGGTCGACATCGAGGTAGGGGAGGATCAACTGGTCCTTGATGAACTGCCAGATGATCCTGGTCATCTCGTCCCCGTCGAGTTCGACGACGGGGCCCGCTACCTTGGTCTTGGGCATGGTTGTGCGTCCCTTTCCTGCACCGGCCAGCAGTCCTTCGTAAGGCTCACTGGGAGGCTATCCGAGCCCGGTAAAAGGTCTAGACCGGGCCCCGGTAGAACCAAAGATTTCCCTTATTTGCTGATGGTCCACGCCACGGTGACGATGGTGACCGCGAAGGCGACCATGGTGAGCACGTCCAGCCACTTCTTGCGGGTGGCGAGCATGCCGACCTGGCTTTCCAGCAGCACCGCCCGGGCCAGCGCGCCGAGCAGCACCGCCGCCGCGACGAGCGCGGACCCGCGCCGGAAGTGGCCGAGGCCGAACATGGTCAGCCCGGCGCCCACGCCCACCAGGACCATGACGTACGGCAACTGCCCCAGCCAGTGCGGCGCCCCGCCGCGGGACTGCGCGGCGGTTCGGCGCCGTCGCGTCAGCGTCCGGGCCGGGTCGTCGCCCTGGGCGGTCATCGGGTCGCCTCCTCGTCGTGCTCCCCGCCGGGAGGGCGGGGTTCCCCACCCGCACCGGACGGCGGATCATCACCCCCGAGTCTAGAACCCGTTCCCGCCCGATGAACCGGCGCGGGATCCCGCCGTTCGGAACAGCGCGGTCGAAAAGCACCCTCCAGGCTCCGGAATCCCTTGTGACATCGGGGCTACCCACTGGTAACAGGTGTGCGACCCACACACCCCCGGGTAACCCGGCAGACAGGGGTCGCTAACTAGCTGGGAGGACTGCCGTGGAGGGGCCGTTCATACGGATCGAAGACAGCGGGCAGGTGGTGCCGCTGCGCCCCGACGTGACGACGGTCGGAAGAGGGAAAGGAGTTGAGGTACGCCTCGATGACCCGAGTGTGTCCCGCCTGCACGCCGAGATCGTCCGGCGGGGCCCGTACGTCTACGTCGTGGACCTGGGCCTGTCACGGAACGGGACGCGTGTCAACGGCCGCCCGATCGCTCGCCGCGTACTGGAGGACGGCGACGTGATCAGCTTCGGCACCGCACGGTGCCGGCTGGGCGGCATCCCCCGAGAGGACGTCGACCCGGACGTCGAGCTGCGGCGCGCCGTCGCCCCGGAGCTCACCAGACGAGAGGTCGACGTGCTGACCTCGCTCTGCCGTCCGGCCCTCTCGGACGCCGCTTTCGTGGCCCCCGCAACGGCGCGGGACATCGCCACCGACCTGGTGGTGACCGAGGCCGCCGTCAAGCAGCACCTGCTGCGCCTGTATCAGAAGTTCCGCATCCCCGAGGGGACCAACCGGCGCACCCGGTTGGCCAACGAGGTGATCGCCATGGGGCTGGTGCGCCCGCTGCCGCCAGTGCACGTGCCCCAGCAGAACCGGGCGCCCGGCGTGGAGAACCGGCCGCCCGCGGAGGGCAGACGCCCGCCGCACGCCGCCGCGGGCCGACCCGGCACCGCCGCCGGACGACCGGCGCCCGCAGCGGGCAGACCAGGGGCCGCCGGGCGGCCGCCCGTCACCGGGGCGAGACGCCGGGCCAGCTAGGGGGCTGGTACGTGACCGTACGGTCGTCCCCGCCGGGCAGCGTTCAGGGACGGCCGTACGGTCGCATCGGCCGATCAGGCTCTCGCCTCGGCCGCCTCGACCACGTTGGCGAGCAGCATCGCGCGGGTCATGGGACCGACGCCCCCGGGGTTGGGCGCCACCCAGCCGGCCACGTCGTGGACGTCCGGGGCGACATCGCCGGTCAGCTTGCCGTCGACCCGGGACACCCCCACGTCGAGCACGGCCGCGCCCGGCTTCACCATGTCGGCCGTGACCAGCCCGGGCACCCCCGCGGCGGCCACCACGATGTCGGCGTTGCGGGTGTGCTCGGCCAGGTTCTTGGTGCCGGTGTGACAGAGCGTGACGGTCGCGTTCTCGCTGCGCCGGGTGAGCAGCAGGCCGAGCGGCCGGCCCGCCGTGACACCGCGCCCGATCACGGTGACCTCGGCGCCGCGCAGCGGGACGTCGTAGCGGCGGAGCAGCGCGACGATCCCCTTGGGGGTGCACGGCAGCGGGCCGTCCTGCATCAGCACCAGCCGGCCGAGGTTGACCGGGTGCAGGCCGTCGGCGTCCTTGTCGGGGTCGATCAGCCCCAGCACCCGCCGCTCGTCCAGCCCCTTCGGCAGTGGCAGCTGCACGATGTAACCGGTGCAGGCCGGGTCGGCGTTGAGCTCGGCCACCGCCTGCTCCACCTCGGCCTGGGTGGCGTCGGCGGGCAGGTCGCGACGGATGCTCTCGATGCCGACCTCGGCGCAGTCGCGGTGCTTCATCGCCACGTACGACCGGCTGCCGGGGTCGTCGCCGACGAGCACGGTGCCCAGCCCGACGCTCAGCCCGCGTTCCTTCAGCGCGGCCACCCGTACCGCGACATCGCGGCGGATCTCCGCCGCGGTCTCCTTGCCGTCCAGAATCCGCGCGCTCATCGGCAGGCCCTCTTCACTCGCGCTCCTCACGAACCGTTACCGGTCCATTGTCGCAGGCGGCCGGGAGGGCTCCGCCGGGACGCTCAGTCCTCGTCGGGGCGCGGACGCTGCCGCCAGGCCATCAGCCGGTCGGTGACGTGCCAGCTGCCGCGGGCGGCCAGCACGGCCGCCAGCACCGCGGCGACGACCCCGATGAGCGCCTGCGCCTGGGTCAGCATCGCGTAGGTGTGGAGGACGAGGACCATGAGCAGATCCACCACGCGGACTCCTTACGATCGATCGCGCCCATGGCAAAGAGGAGATGAGGCGCGGTTAGACCGCCGAGAGTACCAACGCCCGGGGGCGAAACCGCCCATGATCGGCAAAAACACTCAGTGGAAGAAGTGCCGGACCCCGGTGAAGTAGAGGGTGACCCCGGCCTTCTCGGCCGCGGCGATCACCTCGTCGTCACGGACCGAGCCGCCCGGCTCGACGATGGCGCGCACCCCCGCGGCGGTCAGCACCTCAAGGCCGTCGGGGAACGGGAAGAACGCGTCCGAGGCGCCGACCGAACCCACCGCCCGGTCACCGGCCCGCGAGACGGCGAGCCGGGCCGAGTCGACCCGGTTCACCTGCCCCATGCCGACCCCCACCGTGGCGCCGCCGGCGGCCAGCAGGATCGCGTTGGACTTGACCGACCGGCAGGCCCGCCAGGCGAACGCCAGGTCGCGCAGGGTGGCCTCGTCGGCGGCCGGACCGGTCTTGAGCTCCCACTCCGCCGGATCGTCACCGGGCGCATCGACCCGGTCGACGCCCTGCAGCAGCAGCCCGCCGTCGATCCGGCGGAACTCCGTGGCCCCGGACGGCCCCTCGGGGCAGCGCAGCAGCCGGATGTTCTTCTTCCGGGTGAGGATCTCCAGCGCCGCGGCGTCGAAGTCCGGCGCGATGACGACCTCGGTGAAGACGTCGGCCACCTGCCGCGCCATCTCCTCGCTCACCGGCCGGTTGACCGCGATCACGCCACCGAAGGCCGACACCGGGTCGCAGGCGTGCGCCCCGCGGTGCGCCTCGGCCACGTCGCCGCCGATCGCGATCCCGCACGGGTTGGCGTGCTTGATGATCGCCACGCAGGGCTCGGCGAAGTCGTAGGCCGCCCGGCGGGCCGCGTCGGAGTCGACGTAGTTGTTGTAGGACATCTCCTTGCCGTGCAGCTGCTCGGCACCGGCCAGCCCGCCCCGCCCGTCGGTGTACAGGGCGGCGCGCTGGTGCGGGTTCTCGCCGTACCGCAGCACGGCGGCGCGCTCCCAGGTGGCACCGAGGAAGTCCGGCCAGCCGGACTCGGCGGCGGTCTCGTCCGGCGCGTACTCGCCGGCAAACCAGGAGGCGACCGCGGTGTCGTACGCGGCGGTGTGCGCGAACGCGGCGGCGGCCAGCCGGCGGCGCTGCTCCAGGGTGAAGCCGCCCGCCCGGACGGCCTCCAGCAGCGCCCCGTACCCGGCCGGATCGACCACCACGGCCACGCTCGCGTGGTTCTTGGCGGCGGCGCGCACCATGGTGGGGCCGCCGATGTCGATCTGCTCGACGCACTCGTCGGGGGACGCCCCGGAGGCGACCGTGTCGCCGAACGGGTAGAGGTTGACCACCGCCAGGTCGAACGGCTCGACGCCCAGCTCGCCGAGCTGCCGGACGTGGTCGTCCTTACGGCGGTCGGCCAGCAGGCCCGCGTGCACCTTCGGGTGCAGGGTCTTCACCCGGCCGTCCAGGCACTCGGGGAAACCGGTCAGCTCCTCCACCGGCAGCACCGGCACCCCGGCCGCGGCGATGCGCCCGGCGGTGGAGCCGGTGGAGACGATCTCGACGCCCGCCTCGTGCAGCCCCCGGGCGAGCTCTTCCAGGCCCGCCTTGTCGTACACGCTGATCAGTGCCCGCTTGATCGCGATCCGGCTCACTGCTCGGAGCTCCCCTCGTCCGTTCGGCACGTCCTGCACTTGAGCGACACCCGGCGGCCCTTGACGGTCCAACCGTCCCGGGCCAGCCGCCCCACGACCTCGACGAGCATCCGGCGCTCGACCTGCTTGATGCGCTCGTGCAGGGAGTCCTCGTCGTCGTGCCAGCGGACCGGAACCGCCTCCTGGGCGATGACCGGGCCGGTGTCCACGCCCTCGTCGACGAAGTGGACCGTACAGCCCGTCACCTTGACCCCGTACTCCAGGGCGTTCCGCACCGCGTGCGCGCCCTGGAAGGCCGGCAACAGCGCCGGGTGGGTGTTGACCGTGCGCCCCCCGAACCGTTCGAGGAACCGCGCGCCCAGGATCTTCATGAATCCCGCGGACACCACCAGATCGGGCTCGTGCTCGGCGACCGCGGCGGTCAGCGCGACGTCCCAGTCGGCGCGGGTCGGATGGTCCGGCACCCGCTCCACGAACGTGGGCAGCCCGGCGGCACGCGCCCGGTCGAGGCCGGCGATGCCGTGGCGGTCGGCCCCCACGGCCACCACCCGGGCACCGTAGGCCGGATCGGCGCAAGCGTCGAGCAGCGCCTGTAGGTTGGTCCCCGCGCCGGAAACGAGGACGACAAGCCGGGCGGACACCATGACTCCCTGAACGACCTGGTGATGGGTATATGGACGGGGCCGGACTCCGGCCGCTCGAAAAAAGCCTATCGGCATCGTTCCCCCACGCCGACGCGCAGGGCCGACACCAGGAGGAAACGTGAACGAGGACCCGGGCGCCGGGCCGCAGACCGCTCAGCAACAGCCGGGGCCGGACGAATCCGCCAGGCGCAGCGGACTGCGGGCGCTCTGGCTCGGCCTGGGCTCGCTGCTGGGCATCTTCCTGTTCCCCCCGCTGGCGCTGCTCGCCGGGATCGCCGCGATCGTGTTCGGGATCCGGGCCCGGCGGGCCGGGAACCCGCCGGGCGCCATCGCGGGGCTGATCACCGGGGCGATCGGGCTGGTCATCTCGGCCATGGTGGTGGCGATGCTGTTCATCCTGGGGGACGAGCTCAGCGGCTACCAGAAGTGCCTGGACCGCTCGAACACCCGCACCGACCGGGAAGCCTGCCAGAAGGAGTACTTCCCCAAGTTCGAGGACAGGCTCAACCTGCCCCGGGGCAGCATGGACAAGTACGGCCCGCTGATGGGCTGACGGTTCAGTCCTCGGACTCCTCGCGCAGGACGTAGATCGCCCCGCCCTTGTTCTCGGTCCGCGCGGGCTCGTCGCTCGGCGGGGGAACGGGTTCGGGGGTCTCGTCGGCGGGTTCGGGTTCCGGCGCGGGCGCCGGTTCCGGCCCTGGGTCCTGATCCGGTGCGGGCGCGGGGGCCGGCACCGGCTCGATCCAGTCGGCGGCCGGCTCGTCCGGCCGCCGCGGCACGCTCCGGCGGGGCGGGCGGCGGGCGCCGAGGATCGGCTCCGCCTCCTCGAACTCCACTGACGCGCCCGGCTGCGGCACCGGGCGGCGCGGCGTGTCCGGGCGCGCCGCCGGCGGGGCCGGCCTGTCGGCCCGTCCTCCGGCGGGCGCCGCCGGGGGCCGGGGCGCGCGGCGCCACCGGCGCCGGCCCCCGCCCGCCGTCCGGCCCGCGGTACGTCCGGCCGGGGCACCGGCCCCCTCGGCCGGGACGGCGGCGGCCATCTCGGCGGGGTCGGGCGCGGCGGGCGCCCCGGCCCGGGCACGGCGCCACCGGCGGCGCGGCCGGGGCTCTTTCCCCGAGGTGCGCAGCATCCGCCAGTTGGCCACCCAGGCGGCGATCGCCGCGGAGACCCCGACCTCCAGGGCCGCCAGCAACCCGACCTGCCAGGCCGACGGCCCCATGGTGGCCAGCCGGCCGCCGCCCAGCGGCCCGCCCGACAGCGCGGCCAGCACCGCGGTGACGCAACCGGTCAGCGCCCCCGACACGAAGCCCCACAGCGGCGCGGCCTCGTACACCGGGCTGGGCAGGGCGCGGACGGTCAGCACCCCGCCGACGGCCCCGGCCACGAACGGCGCGGCGAGCGCGAACAGCGAGAGGGCGGGAGCCGGGCCGGTCTCCGGCAGCGCGGCCAGCGGCGGGAAGGACGGCACCACGTCGAGGATCACCCCGGTCGGCGAGACGCTGGTCGCCGACCCGACCGCGAAGCCGGGTCCGATCGCGTACGCCATCCCCCAGATCACCGCGTTGGGCAGGAAGACGATCTCCACGAGGAGCAGCAACGGGCCGCCGACGAGGCCGGGGGCCAGCGCGTCGTACAGCGTCCGGGCCTCGGCGAAGTTCATCGCCAGCGCCGCGCCGACGAGCAGCGCGCCGGAGGCCAGCAGCACCGCGGTCGAGGCCGCCACGCCGGTGGCCAGCGAGCGCGGCCGGTCGGGCAGCAGCCGCAGCAGCGCGCCCAGCCCGGAGCGGACCCGGGGCCCCCGGGCCGCCACCACCGCCCGGGCCGCGCCCAGCGCGCCCGCGCAGACCGCCAGCACGAAGCACGCGAACAGCGCCTGCCAGGCCGACGGCCGCACCACCGACGTGCTCGCCGCCAGGGCCAGCGCCCCGGCCAGCAGCGCGTACGGGGCGGCGAGGGCGACGGCGACGCGCATCACCATGGCCCGGGGCGGGCGGCGCGGCTCGATGGACCTGATCATCCAGCCGCCGCTGCGGTAGAGCAGCGCCCCCGGCAGCACCATCAGGCCGATCGGCAGCAGCCCGACCCGGCCGTCCTGCAACGAGAAGCCCGCGTGGTGGGCGACCAGCCAGAAGTTGACCGCGGTGCGGAATACCCCGGCCAGCCCGGGGCCCAGCGCGGCCCGCGGGGCGGCGATCCAGCCGATCAGGGTGATGGTGGTGAGGACGGCGAGCCCGATCCCGACGCACCAGGACGCGCCCACCAGGCCCGTCACCGCGAGCGGCCGCGGCCCGGCGGCCGGGACGGCCGGTTCCTCGGCCCGTCGCCTGGGAGTCGCTTCGGTCATCCGCCCATGCTGGCAGCCGGGACGGGACGGGACGGGGCGCCGCGTCCGGCGTGTCGCCCTTCGCCCCGTGATGTTCGTCAACGCACGCCGGGCGGGCCGCCTCGGCGAGGCGGCCCGCCCGGGCCCGTGCGTCCGCGGTCAGCGGGACATGATCTCCCGCATCAGGCGGGCGGTCTCGCTGGGGGTCTTGCCGACGCGCACGCCGACCTTCTCCAGGGCCTCCTTCTTGGCCTGCGCGGTGCCGGCGGAACCCGACACGATCGCGCCGGCGTGGCCCATGGTCTTGCCCTCGGGCGCGGTGAACCCGGCGACGTAGCCGACGACCGGCTTGGTCACGTGCTGCTCGATGTAGGCCGCGGCCCGCTCCTCGGCGTCGCCGCCGATCTCACCGATCATCACGATCGCGTCGGTCTCCGGGTCGTCCTGGAACGCCTGGAGCGCGTCGATGTGGGTGGTCCCGATGACCGGGTCACCGCCGATGCCGACGCAGGTGGAGAAGCCGATGTCGCGCAGCTCGTACATCATCTGGTACGTCAGCGTGCCCGACTTGGAGACCAGGCCGATCCGGCCCGGCGTGGTGATGTCGGCCGGGATGATGCCCGCGTTGGACTTGCCCGGCGAGGCGATGCCGGGGCAGTTCGGCCCGATGATCCGGGTCGCGTTGCCCTTGGCGGTGGCGTACGCCCAGAAGTAGGCCGTGTCGTGCACCGGGATGCCCTCGGTGATCACCACGCACAGGTCGATCGCGGCGTCGATCGCCTCGACCACGGCGTCCTTGGTGAACTTCGGCGGCACGAACACCACCGACACGTCGGCGCCGGTCGCGGCCATCGCCTCGGCGACGGTGCCGAACACCGGCAGCTCGGTGCCGTCGAAGTCGACGCTCTGCCCGGCCTTGCGGGCGTTCACCCCGCCGACCACGTTCGTGCCGGCCCGCAGCATGCGGGCGGTGTGCTTGGAGCCTTCGGAGCCGGTCATCCCCTGGACGATGACCTTGCTGTTCTCGGTCAACCAGATGGCCATTGTCATGCACCTACCGCGAGCTCGGCGGCCCGCTTGGCCGCGTCATCCATAGTGTCGACCCGCTCGACGCCCGGAAGGGCGGCGTCGGACAGAATCTGGCGGCCGAGCTCGGCGTTGTTGCCGTCCAGCCGGACCACGAGCGGCCGGTCGACGGTCTCGCCGCGGTCGGCGAGCAGCTTGTACGCCGAGACGATGCCGTTGGCGACCGCGTCACAGGCGGTGATGCCACCGAAGACGTTGACGAAGACGCTCTTGACCGAGGGATCGGAGAGCACGATCTCCAGGCCGTTGGCCATCACCTCGGCGGAGGCGCCGCCCCCGATGTCGAGGAAGTTGGCCGGCCGCTGCCCGCCGAACTGCTCGCCCGCGTACGCGACGACGTCCAGCGTCGACATCACCAGGCCCGCGCCGTTGCCGATGATGCCGACCGTGCCGTCGAGCTTGACGTAGTTGAGGTCCTTGGCCTTGGCCGCGGCCTCCAGCGGGTCGGCGGACGCCGCGTCCTCCAGCGCCGCGTGGTCGGGCTGCCGGAACTCGGCGTTGCCGTCGAGGGTGACCTTGCCGTCGAGCGCCTTGACCTGGCCGTCGGCGGTCAGGATCAGCGGGTTGACCTCGACCAGGGTGGCGTCCTCGTCGGTGAAGACGGCCCACAGCCGCTCGACCAGCTCGGCGGCGCCGTCCAGCGCCTCGGCGGGCAGGTGCCCCTGCTCGGCGATCTCGCGGGCCTTGGCCCGGTCGACGCCGGTCTGCGCGTCGATCGGCACCATGGCGACGCGGTCGGGCGTGGTGGCCGCGACCTCCTCGATGTCCATGCCGCCCTCGACGGAGCAGATGGACAGGGAGGTGCGGTTGGCACGGTCGAGCAGGAAGGAGAAGTAGTACTCCTGCGCGATCGCGCTGGCCTCCTCGACGAGGACCTTGTGGACCGTGTGGCCCTTGATGTCCATGCCGAGGATCTGGGTGGCCTTCTCCTCCGCGTCGGCGGGGGAGTCGGCGAGCTTCACGCCGCCGGCCTTGCCGCGGCCACCGGTCTTCACCTGAGCCTTCACCACCACCCGGGAGACCCCGGCGGCGGCGAACTCCTCGGCGATGGCCCGGGCCTCCGCGGGGGTGTGGGCGACCTTGCCGGTGGGCACCGGTATCCCGTATTCGGCGAAGAGTTCCTTCGCCTGATGTTCGAACAGGTCCACGAGGCGTCCTTAACGGATCGACAGCCGATGACCGCTCCCGGTGGCCGCGCCGTCCTCAGGCCAGCCGGACCACCCGGCGGTCCGCTCCGAGCAGGCAGCCTAGTCAACCCCCACCCTTGCCCGGGCGCGCGGGGCCCGTTCGGGCATGAACCGAGCAATGGAAATACCACTCAATCTGGTTAATAGCTGAGTTGACTGGCTAAAGCGGCGGGGTGGTCAAGGTGGTGCGAGTGACCAGACGCACAATCGCGTCCGTCATCCTGGTCGCCCTCGTCGCCGTGCTCGGTGCCGGCGCCCCGCGGGGAGCCGCCGCCCCGGACGACGAGCGCGCCTGGCTGGCGGCGGGCCGGATCCCGGGCGCCGGAACCCCGCACCGCGCCATGGCGGAACGGGCGCTGCTGGACCTGCGGCTGCTCACCCGGCCGGACGGGGCCGCCCTCGCGTCCTGGCGGAAGGAGTGGCGATACGTCTGGCCGCGCGACGCCGCGTTCGCCGCGGTGGCGTTCCAGGCCGCGGAGCACCCCCGGGAGGCCGGCCTGATCCTGGACTTCCTGGCCCGCGTGCAACCGGCCGACGGCCGGTGGGCGGCCCGGTACCGCGAGGACGGCTCCCCCGTCGAGGACGGCCGGCCACCCCAGGGGGACGCCCCCGGCTGGCCGCTGTGGGCCGCCTGGCTCCAGCACCGCGCCGGCCCGCCGGACGCCGACCGGTGGCGGATGGTGCAACGGGCCGCCGACCGGCTGGCCGGGTCGCTGGACCGCGCGGGACTGCCGCCGCCGTCCTCGGACTACTGGGAGCGGAAACCCCGCACCGAGCAGGAGCCGGACCTGCCGACGCTCGGGGTGGCGGCACCCGCGCTGCTGGGGCTGCGGTCGGCCGCGGCGCTCGCCCGCGAGACCGGGCGGCCGGTGCCGGCCCGGCGCTGGCAGGCCGCGGCCTGCCGGCTCGCGGCGGCGATCGACCGGCGGTTCGCGCCGCACGGCTACCCCCGCTCCCCCGTACCGGGCGGGCGGATGGACACCTCGGTGACGTTCCTGGCCCCGCCGTACGCGCCGCGGGACGAGCGGGTGACCGCCGCGGTCGAGCGGGCCGCCCGGCGGCTGGCACTGCCCAACGGGGGCGTGCTCCCGGGCGAGCGGTGGGCCGGGGACCGGAAGACCGCCTGGACCCCGGAGATGGGCCTGTTCGCGCTGGCCGCAGCGGCCGGCGGCCAGCCCGCGGTGGCCGGCGCCCGGCTCGACTGGCTCTCGGCGCACCGCACCCCCCAGGGGAGCCTCCCGGAGAAGGTCGACGCCCGGGGCCGCCCGCGGTCCGTCGCGCCCCTGGGCTGGACGGCCGCCCTGGTCGTCCTCACCCTCGCGGAGGCCGAGCGCCCGCTGCCGGTACCGTCCGCCCGGTGCGCCCGCTGAGCCGGAACGGGACCGCCCGCGCCGACCTCATATCAGCCCGCCTGCCCCGGGCGTTGATCTGGCACCGCACGGTGTCGTCGTCCGCGCCGACCTCGGATCAGACCCGCCGGCGGGCGCCTGCCCGGATCAGCCCTGTTCGGAACCGGCCGCGGCGGCCAGGGACTCGACGGCGGCGCGCTCCAGTGCGGGGAGCGCGAACGCCGTCCGGGTGAGGGCCGCGTGGTCCGTCCCGGGGTCGCGGGCGAGGGCGGCGAGCGCGCTCCAGGCGGCGGCGCAGGCGGCGTAGGCGTCGGCCGCCGCCGCGAAGGGGCGGTCGCCGGTCAGCCGGGCGACGTCGCGGCAGAAGTCCGCCTGCAGGCGGCGGAACATGCCGCCGCCGGTGCCGGCCTTCTCGATGAAGACGGGGAGGGCCGCCCGGGCGGCGGCCAGTTCCCCTGGGTCGAGTGCGTCCGGCCAGGCCGCGACGTCGGCCGCGAAGACCTCGACTCCGGACAGGCCCGTGCCCAGCAGCGTTTCCCCGGGCGGCGGCGGGAGCGCCCCGGTCGTCTGGTCGCCCCGCAGGCCGGCCACGCCGGCGGCGGCCGCGTCGCGGGCCGCGGGCAGCAGGTCGGGCAGCGCGGCCGGGAACCCCATCGGGTAGGTGGCGTGCCGGTTGGGGCCGCCGAAACCGTGGGAGTCGCGGGCCTTCGCCAGCGCGGCCAGCGGCACGCGCTGGACGTCCGCGCGGTCGTTGTCCACCACCCAGGCGGCCTCGTCGTCGTAACCGATCACCACGATGTCGTGCCGGGCGTTGGACAGCCTGACCCGCAGGTAGGGCAGGTCCGCGATGTCGGCCCAGACCATGACCGGCCGGCCCGCGTCCAGTTGCCCGGTGACCCACCGCCAGCCCTCGGCCGGGTCGTCCGTCTGGTCGCGCCGGGTCGCGATGCCGAGCCGGTCGCAGAACCGCAGCTCCAGGTCGGGTCCGCGGCCGACGAAGAACGGGTTCGCCCCGGTCCGGACGTAGGTGAACGCCAGGTCGCCGCCGAGTCCGAACACCAGGCCCTCGTCCGGCGGGCCGTCCCAGCCGAGCCCGGCCCACTCCATCAGGTCCCGCAACGCCCCGGAGCCGCAGTGCCCGCCCAGCCGGTGCGGGTAGTCCTCGATCTTCACCACCGCCCCAGTTGACCAGAATCCGGTTCGGCCCGCCAGCGGGGTCCCCCGGAGGGGACCCCGCGGCGATCAGGGCGTCGGGCTCCAGCCCGGCATCGGGTGACCGGCGAGGAACTCGCGGATCTCGGCGGCGACGGCCGCCAGGACCGCCTCGTCCCGGTGCGCCGCGAGCGCCCGGTCGAGCCAGGCGGCGATCCGGGGCATGTCCGCCGGGGCCAGGCCCCGGGTGGTGATCGCGGCGGTGCCGATCCGCAGGCCGGACGGGTCGAAGGGCGTGCGCGGGTCGAACGGCACGGTGTTGTGGTTCAGCTCGATCCCGGCCCGGTCCAGGGCCTGCGCGGCGGGACGCCCCGGCACCCCCTTCCCGGTGAGGTCGATCAGGATCAGGTGGTTGTCGGTACCGCCGGACACCAGGTCGAACCCGCGGTCCAGCAGCGCCCCGGCCAGCGCCCGCGCGTTGGCCACCACCCGGTGGGCGTAGCCGGCGAACTCCGGCGCAGCGGCCTCGTGCAGGGCCACCGCGATGGCCGCCGTGGTGTGGTCGTGCGGGCCACCCTGCAGGCCCGGGAAGACCGCCTTGTCGATCGCCGCCGCGTGCTCGGCGGTGGACATCACCATGGCGCCGCGCGGGCCGCGCAGGGTCTTGTGCGTGGTGGTGGAGATCACATCGGCATGGCCCACCGGCGAGGGATGCGCGCCCCCCGCGACCAGGCCCGCGATGTGCGCGATGTCGGCGGCCAGCACCGCGCCGACCTCCCGGGCGATCTCGGCGAACGCGGCGAAGTCGATCGTGCGCGGGACCGCGGTGCCGCCACACCAGATCAACCTGGGCCGCTCCTTGCGGGCCAGGTCGCGGACCTCGTCGAGGTCGATCCGGCCGTCCCCGGCACGCACCCCGTACCGCACCGCGTGGAACCAGCGGCCGGTCGCCGACACCGGCCAGCCGTGGGTGAGGTGCCCGCCCATCGGCAGCGACATGCCCAGCACCGTGTCGCCGGGGTTCAGGAACGCCAGGTAGACGGCCAGGTTGGCGGGAGAGCCGGAATAGGGCTGCACGTTGGCGTGCTCGACGCCGAACAGCCGCCGGGCCCGCTCCACCGCCAGCGTCTCGACCAGGTCCACGTTCTGCTGGCCCTCGTAGTACCGGCGCCCCGGGTAACCCTCGGAGTACTTGTTGGTCAGGACGGACCCGGTGGCCTCCAGAACCGCCGGGGAGACGTAGTTCTCCGAGGCGATCAGCCGGACCTTCTCGAACTGGCGCCGGGCCTCGGCCTCGACGAGCCGGGCGATCTCGGGATCGGAGCCGTGCAGGCTGGACAGTGCCGGTCGGTGCATCGCGACCTCCGCGGTGTGCCGGGCTCGGGCGGCCCGGTGAACGGGCCGACACCCAGGCGCGCGGTGTGCGGACGGATTCGCTTCCCGGTGGTGAACTCCACCTCGACTAGCGCCAGTCGCGTCCCCCCACGCTACCCGCCCGGTCTCGGCCTCGCACGGGGGATTCAGCGCTTCCGGGTGCGGGCCCGCGCCTGGGATTCAGAGCTTCTCGACCGAGGCGTAGCGCAGGACGAGGGTCTTGAGGCCGTACTCGCCGCCGAAGTCGATGCTGGCCTTCTCGCCCGCGTCGTAGACCGACACGACCGTGCCGAGGCCGAAGGAGTCGTGGGTGACCTTGTCGCCCGCGGCCAGCGCGGGCACCGGACGGTTGCCCGGGGAGCGCACGCCCGGCCGGGACGCCATCGAGGCCAGCGCCGGGGCGGCGGTGGTGGACGCCGCCGACCGCTCCCAGCTGACCAGCCGGTCGGGGACCTCGCCCAGGAACCGCGACTGCGGGTTGACCTGCGGCGCCCCCCACGAGCTGCGCATCGCGGCCCGGGTGACGTACAGCCGCTGCCGGGCCCGGGTGATGCCCACGTACGCCAGCCGGCGCTCCTCCTCCAGCTCCTTGGGGTTGCTCATCGCGCGCAGGTGCGGGAAGACCCCGTCCTCCATGCCGGTGAGGAAGACCACCGGGAACTCCAGGCCCTTGGCGGTGTGCAGGGTCATCAGCGTGACCACGCCCTGCTCGCTCTCGGGGGCGCGCTCGCCCGGCGGCACCGGGCCGCCCCGGGCGCCGGGGATGGAGTCGGCGTCGGCGACCAGCGAGATCTGCTCCAGGAACTCCACCAGCCGGCCCTCGGCCGGCTCGCCGTCGAGCCGCAACTCGAACTCGCGGGCCACGGCCTCCAGCTCGCGCAGGTTCTCGATGCGGGTCTCGTCCTGCGGGTCCTTGGACGCCTCCAGCTCGGCCAGGTACCCGGACCGGGTCAGGACCGCCTCGACCAGGTCGGCCGGGGTCAGGGTCTCGGCCCGCGCGCGCAGGTCGTCGAGCAGCGCCACGAACTCGCGGATGGAGTTCAGCGACCGGGTGGCCAGGCCGGGCACCTCGCCGGGCTCGCGGAGCGCCTGCCAGAACGAGACGCGATCGCGGGCCGCGTGGGCCTCCACGCACGCCTCGGCCCGGTCGCCGATGCCGCGCTTGGGCACGTTGAGGATGCGCCGCAGCGACACGGTGTCTTCCGGGTTGGCCAGCACCCGCAGGTAGGCCAGCAGGTCGCGGACCTCCTTGCGTTCGTAGAACCGCACCCCGCCGACGACCTTGTAGGGCAGCCCGACCCGGATGAAGACCTCTTCGAAGACCCGGGACTGGGCGTTGGTGCGGTAGAAGACCGCCACGTCGCCGGGCACCACGTCACCCGTGTCGGTGAGCCGGTCGACCTCCTGGGCCACGAACGCGGCCTCGTCGTGCTCGTTGTCGGCGACATAGCCGGTGATCTTCTCGCCCTCGCCCTGGTCGGACCAGAGCCGCTTGGGCTTGCGGCCGGCGTTGCGCTCGATCACCGCGTTGGCCGCCGACAGGATGGTCTGGGTGGAGCGGTAGTTCTGCTCCAGCAGGATCGTGGTGGCCTGCGGGTAGTCGCGCTCGAACTCCAGGATGTTGCGGATCGTGGCGCCCCGGAACGCGTAGATCGACTGGTCGGCGTCGCCCACCACGCACAGCTCCGCGGGGTCCAGGCCCTCGACGGGCAGGGTGAGCTCGCGGATCAGCTCGTACTGGGCGTGGTTGGTGTCCTGGTACTCGTCGACCAGGACGTGCCGGAACCGGCGCCGGTAGTGCTCGGCCGCCTCGGGGAAGATCTGCAGCACGTTGACCGTGGTCATGATCAGGTCGTCGAAGTCCATCGCGCCGGCCTGCCGCAGCCGGGCCTGGTACATCGTGTACGCCTCGGCGAGCGTCTGCTCCATGTGCGTGGACGCCCGCTCCTTGAACGTCTCGTAGTCGATGAGCTCGTTCTTGAGGTTGCTCACCTGGGCCGAGAACGCCTTGGGCGGGTAGCGCTTGGGATCGAGGTCGAGCTCCCGGCAGACCAGCGCCATCAGCCGCTGCGCGTCGGCCTGATCGTAGATCGAGAAGCTGGACGGAAAGCCCAGTCGGGACGCCTCCCGGCGCAGGATGCGCACGCAGGCCGAGTGGAACGTCATCACCCACATGACCCGCGACCGGGGGCCGACCAGCGCGTCTACCCGCTCCTTCATCTCCCCCGCGGCCTTGTTGGTGAAGGTGATCGCCAGGATCTGGCCGGGGTGCACGTCGCGGTCGCCCAGCAGGTGGGCGATGCGGTGCGTGAGGACTCGGGTCTTGCCCGATCCGGCGCCCGCCACGATGAGCAGCGGGCCGCCCGCGTGGACGACGGCGGCGCGCTGCGGCGGGTTGAGACCGTCGAGCAGTGGGTGCGTGGGAGACATCAGGGCGAGTCTACGGCCGCCCACCGACACCCGGGCCCGCACCGCGGGATCCGGGCGGGCCGCGTCCCCCGCGCGGGGGACGCGGTCAGGAATCGCGGCGGCGGGACCGGGACAGCACCCGGACCAGGCCGACCACACCGATGCCGATCACCGCGGTGGGAGCGAGGATTCCCGGCTCCACGACGTTCTCCTCGGTGAGGCCGGTGGCGAGGAAGATCCCGCCCATGGCCAGGAAGTACACGCCCGCGGCCAGCGCCCCGGGGTCGAACCGGTGCCTACGCACGACGGACCTCCACGTTCCCGAGCTTGCCGCGGACGTGCAGCTCGATCACCGGCGGGTCGGCGACCGGCCGTCCTTCGGGTTCGAGCACTCCCTCAAACCGGGCTTTCGGGCCGCTGACCACGCGTTTCTCCACTTCCAGATCGCCCAGCCCCGCCCGCAGGTCGGCCTCCACCCGGGCCCCGGGCGGCAGCGTGACGATCAGCTCGCCGGCCGTCAGCTCGGCCTGGACCCGGACCCGCTGGCCCGGCCGCAGCGGCAGCGCGGTGAGGTCCAGCCGGGCGGCGCCCAGCGCCAGCCGGTAGGTGGGTTCGAGTTTCGTGGCGTCCACCGGCCGCCACTCGACCTCGCCCACCCGGCCGCCGTGCTCGACGCCGGCGGCCGCCGCCGAGGTCACCAGCCCCAGCGAGAGCACCGTGCCGACGGCGACCAGCCCGGTGCTCCGCCCGTACAGGGTGGCGACCACCAGCCCCAGCCCGACGACGAGCAGGCCGGTGGCGGTGATGATCTGCCCCGACGCGAGGCCGGCGTACCCGGAGGCCACCGGGACCACCGCGGCGGCCGCGATCATCGCCAGCAGCAGCGTGACGGGGGCGAGCACCGATTTCGGCTTGGGCGGCACGGGTTTCGGGGGCTGCGGGGGCTTCAGGGGCTGGTCGGGCTTCCCCAGCGAGATCCCGAGGGCGATCCCAGAGTTCCCGCCGGGCTCGCCGAGCCGGGCCAGGTCGATCATGCCGGGCGGCAGCGGCGGGGACGCCTTCTCCTCCGTGGCCGCCGCGCCGGACGCGGGCGGGTGCCCCCGCACCCAGTCCGGCAGCGTCCAGCCCGAGGGCGCCGCCTTCCCGGTGGCGGGGACGGGCGGGTGCCCCTGCAACCGCTCGGGCAGCGTCCGGGCCACCTCCCGCAGGTCGACCCCGCGGGCGTGCGCGACCAGCAGCGCCACCGTGAACACCGTGATCGCGGTCAGCACGTTGCCCGACAGGCCGAGCCCCAGCAGGCCGCTGCCGGTGAGGCCCAGCAGCGCCCCGAAGGCGAGCAGGCCGCCCAGGACCACGAGCACTCCCCCGGCGTCGAAGCGGCGCCGCAGCACCTGCTCGGCCGGCGAGTCGCCGCCGGACGCCGGCGGCATCATCAGCGCCGCGACCACGTACAGCGGCACGCCCAGCCCGCCCATGATGCACAGCAGCGCGAACCCGACCCGGTACACCACCGGGTCGATCCCCGTGTACCGGCCCAGCCCGCCGCACACGCCGACGATCATGCGCCCCTCTTTGACCCGGGGCAGCCGGTGGTACTGGTCCGGCCCGGTTCCGGTCTGCTCTTTCATGGCCACAATCCTGGACCTCCCCGGATGGCCGGGACATCCGGGACGCCCCTGATTCGTCCCCGACCCGCCCTCAGGGTCCGGGCCGGAGACGCCGCCCTCTCGGCCCAGGCAGGGGCCGGGCGACGTCCCTGAGGTGGGAGACCAGGGTTGATCCCTGATGCGCGGTTTGCTGGGACGTGTGACGATCTGAGGGTTATGACGACGTCCGCTCCTTCTTCCGCGCCCCGGCTCGACCGGCGGGCCGACGGCCGGCTGCTGGCCGGGGTCTGCCGCGGGCTGGCCGACCACCTCGGCCTGGACGTGGTGGTCGTCCGGCTGGTCTTCGTGGTGCTGGTGGTGAGCGGCTGGGCCGGCATCGCCGCGTACTGCGCGTTCTGGCTGCTGGTGCCCCGGCGGGAGGAGCCTGCCGGGCGGCGCGACTGGGGCCAGACGCTGGCCTACCTGGCGGTGACGCTGGGTCTGGCCTACCTGTCCTGGGGCAACCAGGCGACGAGCGCCGCGGTCCTGCCGCTGCTGGTGGTCGGCGCGGGGGCGGCGATCCTTTGGCAGCAGGCCGACGGCGACCGGCGGCAGCGCTGGGTGCGCACCACCACCGGCCCGCTGCGCCGGATGTGGCTGCGCAGCCTGTTCGGGCTGGCGCTGGTGGTCTGCGGGATCGGCGGCTTCCTGGTGCAGCAGGTCGACACCGCCCAGGCCCGCGAGGTGCTGATCGCCACGGGCGTGATCCTGAGCGGGGTGGCGATGATCGCCACCCCGTGGCTGCTCCGGCTCTGGCAGGACCTGGAGAGCGAGCGGCACGAGCGGATCCGCTCCCAGGAGCGCGCCGAGCTGGCCGCGCACATCCACGACTCGGTACTGCACACGCTGACGCTGATCCAGCGCAGCGCACACGACCCCCGTGAGGTGCAGCGGCTGGCCCGCTCCCAGGAGCGCACCCTGCGCAACTGGCTCTACCAGCCCCGGTCCGACCCCGACCAGACCCTCGCCGCCGCCGTCCGGGAGGCGGCCGGGGAGGTGGAGGACGACCACGGGGTGGCGATCGAGGTGGTGTGCGTGGGCGACTGCCCGCTGGACGAGCGGCTCGGCGCGATGCTCCAGGCCACCCGGGAAGCCATGGTCAACGCGGCGAAATACGCCGGGACCGGGGCTGTCTCGGTGTACGCGGAGGTCGAGGGCGACCCGGGCGGCGAGCAGGTCACGATCTTCGTCCGGGACCGGGGCGCGGGCTTCGACCTCGACGCCGTCCCGGACGACCGGATGGGCGTCCGGGGGTCCATCATCGGGCGGATGGAACGCCACGGCGGCACGGCGACCGTCCGGACGTCCCCGGGCGAAGGCACCGAAGTCCGGCTGGAGATGAAAAAGTGACCGGGTGGGAGGCCGCCGCGCACCGGCGGCCGCGAACCGCGAGCGGAGTGCGCCGATGACGAGGATCGTGCTGGTCGACGACCACCAGATGTTCCGGACCGGGGTGAAGGCCGAACTCGGCACCGACATCGAGGTGGTCGGCGAGGCCGGCGACGTGGACGAGGCCGTCTCGGTGATCACGGCGGCGAAGCCCGAGGTGGTGCTGCTGGACGTGCACCTGCCGGGCGGCGGCGGCATCGAGGTGCTGCGCCGGCTGCACGGCACGGTCCCGGCCCGGTTCCTGGCGCTGTCGGTGTCGGACGCCGCCGAGGACGTGATCGGCGTCGTCCGCGGCGGCGCGCGCGGCTACGTCACCAAGACGATCTCCGGCCCGGAGCTGACCGACGCGATCGGCCGGGTCGCCGAGGGCGACGCGGTCTTCTCCCCCCGGCTGGCCGGTTTCGTGCTGGACGCGTTCGCCGCCTCCGACCTCCCCGCCGCCGACTCCGAACTGGACCAGCTCACCGCCCGCGAGCGCGAGGTGCTGCGGCTGATCGCCCGCGGCTACGCCTACAAGGAGATCGCCAAGGAACTGTTCATCTCCGTCAAGACCGTCGAGACCCACGTCTCATCCGTCCTGCGCAAGCTCCAGCTCTCCAACCGCCACGAACTCTCCCGCTGGGCCGCCGCCCGCCGCCTCGTCTGACCCGGTCAGGGCGCGGAGTAGGCCGGGCAGTCGGGGCCGCAGGTGGTGGAGTGGGCGGCCACGCCGGTGGCCAGCCTGGTGAGCACCCGGGTGAAGAGCCGGCGGATCAGCGGGGCGGTGCCGGGGATCAGCGGCTCGACCCGGCCCTGCCAGCGGACGAGCGTGCCGCCGCCGTCCCGTGACTCCAGGCGCACGTCGGCCCGGTACTCCCGGACGGGCAGCCCGCGCAGCAGCCGGTACGCGTAGTGCCGGGGCGGGTCGTAGGCCACGACCTCCTCGCGGGCCGGCCAGATGGCCCGGACCGCGCCGACCCCGTCGGGCTCGCCGACACCGGGGCGTTCCCGCCGGGCCTTGCCGGGGAGGCGCCCCCACACGTTCCACGCCTCGGCCACCGCCACGTGCCGGAAGATCGCTTCGGGGGAGGCCGTCGAGGTCGCGGTCGCTTCGATCGATATCGGCATCGTCGAACCGTACGGGCGGCGGTGCGGGCGCCACTACGTCGAGTCGTGACAAAAAACCCGGCGAGGTCGCCGCGGGCGCGGCAGATCTGGCGGTGGGCCACCAGGCTCGACCCCGACGGCCACGAACCGCGGGCGCCCCTGGTCAGGGTTCGCGGCGGGCGTGCAGGCTGATCGCGTAGGCGGGGCCCGGGTTGACGAGCTGGTGGGGGTGGGCACCGCCGTGCACCCGGACCCGGTTGGCGCGCAACGCCCGCTCGGTCACCCCGTCGGCGGTGATCGCGACCTCGGTCAGCTCCCCCGCGACCACCATGGTCACCCCGGTGGAGGCATGGTCGTGGACGCCGGTGCGGTGGCCGGGCGGCCAGGTGGTCAGCCACAGCTCCACCCCGCCGGCCCGCTCGACCAGCACCCGGCCGGTCCGGTCGGGCTCGAACCGGGCCAGCCGCCACCAGTCGGCGGGCCGTCCGGCCAGCCGCCCGACGCGGGCGGCGAGCTGCCCGACGGTGGGCGGGCGCGGGGTCAGGGTGCGGGCGTGCGGGTCGTCCTGGCCACGCATGGTGATGTCGGGAAAGACGTCGATGTCCACGGAGAAAGTCCTCGGTCTGCGGCTGTCGTCGGAACGCTGGAAACGGGTCAGCGACAACAACACGCAGGACACAGCGCGGCGGCCACGGGACGACCCGGGCGGCTGAGGTGGGAGACGCGCGCTGGCATGCCGACAAGGACACACGTGTCACTCTCCGTTGTCAAGTCGAACGGCTGATTTCGGCGCCAGACGATCGCGCCGGATTCACCATCCGGTCACGTTCCGGGCAAGCCGCGTACTGCCGGGAGCTGAAACATGCGCCGAGTACGTGGCATTTGATCAAGGGAGTGACCATGGCGCTCGACCGGCGCGACTTCTTGCGGACCGGGCTCGCCGCCGGGGGCGGCGCCGCCCTCCTCGGCGTGGCCGAACCGGCCCTCGCGGCGCCTGCGCTGCTGCGCCGGGACCGGCCGGCCATCACCCACGGTGTGCAGAGCGGTGACGTGACCGCGACCGAGGCGGTGGTGTGGGCGCGCGCCGACCGGCCGGCCCGGATGTACGTCGACGTGAGCCACCGCCCCGACTTCCGCGGCGCCCGGACGGTCCGCGGCCCGCTGCTGACCCCGGGCACCGACCTGACCGGCAAGGCCCTGCTGCGCGGGCTGCCGCCGGGCCAGGACGTCCACTACCGGGTCCGGCTGGCCGGCCTCGACCGGTCGTGGGTGGAGTCCGCCCCCGTCGCGGGCTCGTTCGGCACGGCGCCCCGGGACCGGCGGGACGTGAGCCTGGTCTGGGGCGGCGACCTGGCCGGGCAGGGCTGGGGCATCAACCCGGACCTGGGCGGTTACCGGATCTTCAACGCGATGGCCGCCGTCCGCCCCGACTTCTTCCTGTGCAGCGGCGACTGGGTGTACGCGGACGGGCCGCTGACCCCGACCGTGGCGCTGCCGGACGGCCGCACCTGGCGCAACCTGGTGATCCCGGAGAAGGAGAAGGTCGCCGAGACGCTGGCCGAGTACCGCGGCCAGTTCCGGTACAACCTGCAGGACGCCGCGCTGCGCGCGTTCAACGCCCGGGTGCCGATGATCTACCAGTGGGACGACCACGAGGTCACCAACAACTGGTACCCCGGCGAGATCCTGGAGGACGCCCGGTACACCGAGAAGCGGGTGGACGTGCTGACCGCGCGGGCCCGCCAGGCGCTGCACGAGTACAACCCGATCCGCGGCGACCGGATCTACCGGAAGATCTCCTACGGGCCCTCGCTGGACGTCTTCGTGCTCGACATGCGCACCCACAAGAACCCCAACACCGCGAACCGCGAGCCGGACTCCCGCTCCGGGGTGCTGGGCGCCGAGCAGCTCGCCTGGCTGAAGCGGGAGCTGCGCCGGTCGGACGCGACCTGGAAGGTGATGGCCGCCGACCTGCCGATCGGCCTCATCGTGCCGGACGGGACCGCCCAGGAGGGCATCGCCCAGGGCGACGGCGGGGCGCCGCTGGGCCGGGAGCGGGAGATCGCGGACCTGCTCTCCTACGCCCGGCGGCACGACGTCGAGAACATGGTGTGGCTGACCGCCGACGTGCACTACACGGCGGCGCACTACTACGACCCGAACAAGGCGGCCTTCTCCGACTTCGACCCGTTCTGGGAGTTCGTCGCGGGCCCGCTGAACGCCGGGGCCTTCGGCCCGAACCAGCTGGAGTCCACGTTCGGCCCCCAGCTGCGCTTCCAGGCGGCTCCGCCGCGGGCGAACACCTCCCCGGCCGAGGGGTTCCAGTTCTTCGGCCAGGTCTCGATCGACGGGCGTAGCCGGGAGCTGACCGTCCACCTGCGCGACCTGGACGGGAAGTCGCTCTACAGCACCACCCTGCGCCCCCGGCGCTGATCTCGCCGCGGGCGTCCCCTGATACGGCTCGGGGACGCCCGCGGCCTCTTTTCGGTCGCCCCTTCCCGGGGAAGCCCTCTGGTCAGGTACGGCGTTACGCCCGTAGGGTCGCAAAGACCATTTACCGGATGGAGGGGGCGCTCATGGAGTTCGATCATGAATTCACCGTTCCGGTACCGGTGGAGCGCGCCTGGCCGGTCCTGCTGGACGCGGAACACCTGACGGCCAGCGTGCCCGGGGCGGTCCCCGGCTCGGGCGAGGACTCCGCCCGGCTCAAGGTCCGGCTCGGCACGACGACCATCACCTACCGGGGTACCGCACGGATCGCGGCGGCCGACGCCGGCACGCGCACCGTCACGATCGAGGCCACCGGCCGGGAGGCCCGGGGCTCCGGCACCGCGAGCGTCACCGTCCAGATCCGGCTGCACGAGGCCGGCGACGCCACCCGGGTCGTCCTGCACGCCAAGCTCAACGTCACGGGGCGCCCCACCCAACTCGACCGCGAGGTCCTCACCGACTCGGCCGCCCGGCTGCTGGGCCGTTTCGCCAAGGCCCTCGCCACGGCGCTGGAGTCGGCCCCCCGCCCCGCTCCCACGCCCATCCGAGGCGTCGTCGACCCCGCTGCCGAGAAGCCGGGCGAGCCCGCCCCGCGAGACGTCCTGGACCAGAACGTCACCGACCGCACCGCCGGACCGCCCGCCGAAGACCACCGGTCCTCCGACCGGCCCTCCGGCCAGGACTCCCTGGGCCAGCAGCCCGCCGCGCAGGGCCTCGCCGCTGCACCGGAGCCAACCGCCGAACAGCGGGAAACCCCCGCAGCCGCAGCCGAACCCCCGCACGGCGCGAACCAGCCGGCCGGCCCCGAAGACCGCCCCGCCACGGACCAGCCGCCGACCACCCCAGGCCCCTCACCCGAGCCCCGGGCCGCCGCGGACCAGCCGCCCGAGCCCGCGGACCGGACCGCCGCGGACCAGCCACCGGCCCCCGCCGACCGCGCACCCGAACCCCGGAACACCGAGGTCCCGCCGACCGAACCCGAAAGCCACGCCGCGGACCGGCCGCCGGCTACCGCCGACCGCGCACCCGAACCCCGGCACGCCAAGGCTCCGCCGACCGAACCCGAAAGCCGCACCGCGGACCGGCCACCCGCAGCCGAGCCCCGGGACGTCGTGGACCAGCAGCGAGCCGCGGCCGAGCCACCGGCCGAGCCCGCCGCCCAGAACGCCGCGGACCGGGGAACGAGCACCGCCCGGCAGCCGATCGACCCCGAGCCACAGGGCGTCGTGGACCAGCAGGGCGCCGCCGAGGCCGCTCTCACCGCACGGGACGCCGAAGACGGAGAGGAACCCGCGGAGAAGGTGTCGGCGGTCGCCAAACGCACCGCCCCGCTGGTGGCGGGCGTCGCGGCCCTGCTCACCGTCCGCTACCTGTTCCGCCGCCGCAGGGGCCGCCACCACCGCTGAGCCACCCACGGCCCCGCCCTGAGCGCCGCCGGGCTCCCCGCCCCCACCGCACCGGGCGGGCGGGCAACCACCGCCCGTGCTCCTTCAGCATCCAGTGCGCTATGGCACACCACAAGCTGAAGGATCTGTGAGTTGTGGTTGCCGTCTCTGGTGATCCTTCAGCTTTCGAGGCGCCATGGCGCACCGAATCCTGAAGGATCACGCGCCGAAGGCAAAGGGCAGGACGGCCTTTCAGCATTTGGTGTGTTACTGCGCCGCCTAAGACCGAAGAACTGTGGATGGAATATCCGAATTGAGGGCCCTTCGTCTTTTTAGGAGGGCTGGACTCTGTAGGGTTATACGGGTAGTTCAGGTGGCTTTCAGGCAGGTCGAGTGGGTGGCGGTCAGCCCTGGCGGACGACTGCGTATGCGCCGAGACTGAAGGCCAGCACGGCCACGGCGAGCATGAACAACGGTGCCATATAGGCCACCGTGCCGAGGACGATCAACGTGCCGCCGCGGCGGGCGAGCCGCCGGCGGAATCCGGGACGAGCCAACGGATCCGCCTCCCTTCTCGAGTTTCCCGTTTGGGTGATTCCCCCCAAATCGGCTGGACAAGGCCACGCCGCTCCGTCGGATCGGCAAAGCCCTGGGCCAGCCCCCGAGCGTCGATCATCACCGAGCGTGGCGGGCTGCTACCTTCCGCGAGTCGGCGGCGAGAGGGGGCGGGGACGTGGACACTGCCGAGCTGCGACGGATCTCCGGGGTTCAGGACACCAGCCGGTGGTACCGGGAACGCCGGTCGGTCCTCGCTCGGGAACTGCGCGGGCTGGGCGGACCGGGGCACGCGATCGACATCGGTCCGGCGGGCTGCCGCACGGGCCGGACGCTACTCGACCGCGGTTGGGCGGTGATGGCCGTGGATGAGTCCGCGGACGCGGTGGAACTCGCCCTCGCCCAGGGTGTCGAGGCCTGTCAGGGCGACGCCCGCCACCTGCCGTTCCCCGAGGCCGACTTCGACCTCGCGGTGGCCTTCGACGTGCTGGCGCGCGTCGAGGACGACCGGGCCGCCGCCGCGGAGATCACCCGGGTACTGCGGCCGGGCGGAACCGCACTGATCTGCGTACCCTGCGACCCGGGCCTGTGGTCGGTGGAGGACCTGCTGCTGGGCCACGTCCGCCGGTACACCCGCCCGGAACTCGCCGACCTGCTGACCGGCGCCGGGCTGCTGACCGACCGGATGTGGAGCTGGAACATCCTGCTCCGCCCCTGGCTGCGGCGGTCCCGGCACCGGCCCACCGGGCACGTCCTCGCGGAGCCGGGCAGGTTCACCGACCTGCTGCACCGGGCCACCCTGGCGGCCGAACGCCGACTGCCGATCAAGGACCGCCCCGGCGCCGCGCTGTTCGCCCGCGCCCACCGCCCCATACCGTGAGCACCGCTCTCCGCCGGGGCTCACCGACCTGATGACCGGCCCCCGCCCACCGGGCATGTGCTCGTTCCAGCCGAGCCCCACCCACCGGCGGGCCGTGCAACCCGCGCTGCCTCCCGACCGGCTTGGCTGAGTCCATGCCGCCCGGCCCGCAGGCTCGCTCCACGGAGCACTCGCCCTGCTTCGCCCCTCGACAGGTTCGGCCGAACCTGTGTCACCTGAACCACGCACTCCCGCACTGGGCAGCCGCCTCGCTCCGGCCCTCGGCCCGTCCAGGCAAGCCCCCGCGAACCACGCGCTCCCTGCGGCCCCGATCCGCCCCCGACCGGTTCAGGCGAGGGCGTGGAGGGGGACTCGGCCGACTCCGTGCAGCAGGCCGGTGCGGGTGCGGGTGAGGACGAACTCGCTGCCGTCGGGCAGCCGGTAGTCGGTCTCGGCGAAGTCGTCGGGCAGCGGTACCTCGATCCCGCCGGCCAGGGTGATCTCCCAGCCGACGTCCCCGCTCTCCCCCGGATCACGGATCAGTTCGGCCAGCGGCAGCCGGGCCCGGAAGTCGAACCACCCGTCGGTGCGCCGGGACGCCTCGATCGGGCCGCGGACCCACCGGCCGCCACGCCCGGTGGTGGCGGTGACCCGGGCCAGCAGCCCGGGGTCGCGTGCCAGCCGGCCGGACAGCTCCAGCTGGTCGCCGGCCCGCCGGTGGCCGGTGAGCTCCACCTCGACCGGGCGGACCCGCAGCAGCAGGCCCCACTCGTCCGGGAGCGCCTGGACCCGCACCCCTCCGGCCAGCTCACGGCCGGTCGCCCGCAGCCCGCCGGCGCCCACCATCCGGCGGCGGCGCAGCCCCTGGTTGGCGACCGCGGCGTACAGCCGCCATTCGGTCGCCGCCCCCAGCCGGGCCGGGTCGATCTCGGCCGTGAAGCCCGAATGGTCGTAGGAGGCCACCGACTGCCCCGAGGCCGCGGTCACATCGGGCCGCAGGACGCGCCGCACCGGTACCCGGATCGGGCGGCGCCACCGGCCACCGGTCAGCCAGAGCCGCAGCCGCGAACCGTCGGCGTCCAGGTAGGGGATGTAAGCGTGGCCCTCGATCCGCAACCGGCCCTCCCGGGTCCAGGACGCCCGGTCGATCCGGGCCTCGGGGACGAGCTCGTCGGTCACGTCGTAGACGCTCCGGGGGACGTCCAGGGCGGCGTCCTCGAAGAAGGGGTGCTCCGCGTACCGCCGGCCGCGCCGGCCGCGCCGCACCACCGGCGTCCCGTCGCGCGGGTCGTACCGCAGCGCCACCAGCAGTTCCGGCAGCATCCGGCGGCCCAGCAGGTGCAGCCGCAGCCGGTCGATCGACGGGAACCGCCGGATCAGCGCCGGGTCGATCTCCGCCAGCAGCTCGGCGCCCAGCCGGGTGAGCAGGACGGCGTCGGGGCTGTCGGGGAGCCGGTCCGGCAGCGCCGCCAGCAGGGCGCGCAGCTCGATGTCGATGAGGACCAGCTCGTCGTAGTCGGGCAGCAGCCGGGGGGCGTGCGCGGCGACCAGCCGCCGCACCGACCGGGCGCCCGCCAGCCGGGGCACCAGCCCGGTGTCCGGGCCCGGCCGCCGGCTCCGGACCGCGTCGGGCAGGACGTCCACGGCGGTGGCCCGCAGCAGGGCCGTCACGGTGACCGGCGGGTCCGGGCACGGGCCGGCGGGGAACTCCAACCCGCAGGAGTCCCAGAACGCCCGGCGGAAGACCTTGGTGCCCAGCGTGCGGTCGCGCAGCAGGCAGGGGTGGCGCTCCAGGCGGGTGCCCTCGGCCACCGGGCCGGACGGCGCGCCGACGGCCAGGTCGGAGCCCGTCAGTTCCAGCGAGCCGGCCAGCAGGTCGTAGGCGCGGCGGGCCATGACGTCGTCCACCTCGGCGAAGGCGAGGTACTCCCCGGTGGCCTCCAGGACGCCGGCGTTGCGGGCCGGCCCCGGGCCCCGGTGGTCCTGCCGGACGAGCCTGAACCTCGGGTCGCGGCGGACGTACGCGTCGGCGAGCACCGCTCCGTCGTCGGTGGACCCGTCGTCCACCACGATCACTTCCAGGTCGTCCAGGGTCTGGGCGGCCAGCGCGTCCAGGCAGCGCGCCAGCCGGGGTTCGGCGTTGTGCAGGGGGACGACGACACTGAGCTTCGGCGACATGCTCGGCTCCCTAGGTCCGGGTGGCCGGTTCCGCCGCGAAGGTCCAGGCCCGGTGCACGGTGGACAGCCCCGAGCAGAGCACCGCGACGGCGGCCACGACGATGACGGGCAGGTACAGGCCGGTCAGCGGACCGGCGATGCAGGCGGCGAAGGCCAGGTCGGCGAGCCCGAACCGGACCGGCACGCTGGCGGGCAACCCTTCGGTCAGCGCCCGGAAGACCAAGTCGGCGCCGACCACGAGCACCGCCAGCAGCGGGTAGACCGGATCCTCGGTGCGGGCGAACTGGCCGAGCAGCGCACCCAGCGCGCAGCCCAGGAAGCAGCAGCGGGTCAGCGCCTCGCGCAGCCAGCGGTAGAAGCGGCCGTCCCGGTCGGCCCGCAGCTCCGCCACAGCCAGCGCCGCCCGGTCGGCCACACCGCCGGCCAGGTACAGCACCGCCCCGATCGCCCACCAGAGCCGGCCGGCCTGCAGGAAGCCGCCCGCGGCGGCCATGCAGAGCAGCGCCGCCACCGCGGTGAGCTGGGCGGGGGTGACCGGGGTGCGGTCGACCACGGCCCGGGCGAGCGGCCCGGCGAGCGGGTCGATGGCCCGCGCCGACCACCAGCCGTCACGTGTCATGCGCCCTAGCATGAGCACCCGCCGCACCGGAGCGAGCGCGTACCGCGCCCTGCTGACGGAGACTTGACCCCCGGAACGGTTACGATCTACCCGCCGGTCACGCGGCCCGAACTCAGCCACCCGCGGGGACGAGCGAACCGCGTGGCCGCTACGGATCGATCCTCACGGTGAAGGACGGGGGCCCTGCTCAGCCGGGCCTTTCGGCATCTCGGGGCCGGCGCTTCAACAGATCCGCCGGATCGATCGAGCCGAGCGGTTCGGGAAGTTCCAGAACCTCCCCGCAGGTGGCTTCGGCGTGCCGCTCGTAACTCCCGCTGTCGAGCCGGTGGAGCGCCAAGCTCGGGCGGCCCTCTCCGTCTTGCTGAACGAGGAGGTACCAGGGGATCCCCGCCCGGGCGTACAGTTCGCGTTTGTACTCCCACTCCGCCGCGGGTGGGATCTCCGCGACCAGCGGCACCTGCGCCGGGTCGTGGACCAGCACGTCGTCCACTTCGTAGGTCGCCACCACATCCGGTATGAGGATCTTGCTGGCGTCGACGCGCACGTTGAGCTGCACGCAGACGGCGAGCCGGTCAGGAGCCCCGGCCTCCAGTTCCTCGGCCAGCCGCCGCAGCAGCCGCTGATGCCCCTGTCCGGGCGATCCGCTCACGACGAGCCGCCCGTCGATGAGTTCGATCTTCGGCGCTCCGGCGGGCAGGGCGAAGAAGTCCTGCTCCGTCCACTCACCGGGGTGATTCCACAGGCTCGTGTACTCGTCGAGCGTGCTCTCAGGGCGCCAGATCGTCACATGCGGAACCGTAGACGCCGATGCGCACGCATCGCAGGCGTTTCGGTGCATGGAGTCACCTGGAGGTCACTCCCACTCGATGGTGCCGGGGGGCTTGCTGGTGACGTCGACCACCACGCGGTTGATCTCGCGGACCTCGTTGGTAATGCGGGTGGAGATCTTCTGCAGGACGTCGTAGGGCAGCCGGGCCCAGTCGGCGGTCATCGCGTCCTCGCTGGTGACGGGGCGAAGGACGACCGGGTGGCCGTAGGTGCGGCCGTCGCCCTGGACGCCGACCGAACGGACGTCGGCCAGCAGGACCACCGGGAACTGCCAGATGTCGCGGTCGAGACCGGCGGCGGTCAACTCTTCCCGGGCGATGGCGTCGGCCTCGCGCAGGATGGCGAGGCGGTCGCGGTCGACCGCGCCGATGATGCGGATGGCCAGGCCAGGGCCGGGGAACGGGTGCCGCCAGACGATCTCGGCGGGCAGGCCGAGTTGCTCGCCCAGGGCGCGCACCTCGTCCTTGAAGAGGGTGCGCAGCGGCTCGACCAGGCCGAACTGCAGGTCCTCGGGGAGGCCGCCGACGTTGTGGTGCGACTTGATGTTGGCGGCGCCGGTGCCGCCGCCGGACTCGACCACGTCCGGGTAGAGGGTGCCCTGGACCAGGAACTCGACCGGGCCCTCGCGCTCGGCGACGATGTCGCGGGCGGCCGACTCGAAGGCCCGGATGAACTCCCGACCGATGATCTTCCGCTTGGTCTCCGGGTCGGTGACCCCGGCGAGCTCCGCCAGGAACCGGTCGGCGGCGTCCACCACCACCAGGTCCACCCCGGTGGCGGCCACGAAGTCCTTCTCGACCTGTTCGGCCTCGCCCTTGCGCAGCAGCCCGTGGTCGACGAACACGCAGGTCAGCCGGTCGCCGATGGCCCGCTGGACGAGCGCCGCGGCGACCGCCGAGTCGACGCCGCCGCTCAGCCCGCAGATCGCCCGCCCGGTCTCGCCGACCCGGGCGCGGACGGCCTCGATCGCCTCCTCAGCAATGTTGACCATCGTCCAGCCCGGACGGCAGCCCGCGGCGTCGTACAGGAAGTGCCGCAGTACGTCCATGCCGTGCTCGGTGTGCAGCACCTCGGGGTGGAACTGCACCCCGTACAGGCCGCGCTCGGCGTCCTCCATCGCCGCGACCGGGATGACGTCCGTGCGGGCGGTCACCGTGAACCCGGCCGGGGCGGCGCTGGTGTGGTCGCGGTGGGACATCCACACCGCCTGGGTCGCGGGCAGGCCGGCCAGCAGCGTGCCCGGCGCCAGCACCGAGACGGTGGTGCCGCCGTACTCGGCGACGTCGGAGTTCTCGACCGTCCCGCCCAGCGCCCGCGCCATCACCTGGTGGCCGTAGCAGATGCCGAGGGTCGGCACCCCGGTCTCGAACAGCCCGGCCGGGGCGGCGGGGGCGCCCTCGGCGTAGACCGACGCCGGGCCGCCGGACAGGATGATCGCCTTGGGGTTCTTGGCCAGCATCTCCGCGACCGACATGGTCGAGGGGACGATCTCGCTGTACACCTGGCACTCGCGCACCCGCCGCGCGATCAACTGCGCGTACTGCGCGCCGAAGTCGACGACCAGCACGGTGTCACCGTGGTGGGGGGTTCGCTGGGACTGCTCGACGGACACCGGCAACGCCTTTCGAGTGCGTGGGACGGGCACCGGGAGCGCCGCGCACGGGGCCGCTCGCCGGGCGCCCCCAGTCTAGGCGCCCCCGGCCTGCGCCGATGCCGCCCCGGTCACCCGCTCTTCCCCGCGGAAGGTACAAAGGTAAGTAATCCGACAAAGGGGGCGCCATGGCACGCGGGCTCAAATCGACCATGCTCCGCGGGTTCAAACCGCTCGAACAGCAGATCGCGGAACGCCAGGCCGAGGTGGCCGCCAAGCCCGCCAAGGACCCGGGAAACCACTTCGAGCACCGCACCGCGGCCTACGTCTTCTTCGGCACCCTGTTCATCGTCATCGTCACCCACGTCATCGCCCTGATCTGGATGATGTACAAGGACGTCTTCTGATCCCCGGGGCGGGTCAGGTGATGCCGACGATCGGCAGGCGGAGGGCGGCGGGGGCCGCCTCGGGAACCATCGGGTTCTTGGGGGCCACCGCGGGAATGCGCCGGTAGGGCGTGCCCAGGGTGGGGCGGGAGTCGGTGTCGCCCCGGTTGGGCCAGAACGCCATGGCGCGCTCGGCCTGGGCGGTGATGGTGAGGGACGGGTTGACGCCCAGGTTCGCCGAGATGGTGGAACCGTCCACCACGTGCAGGCCGGGGTGGCCGTAGAGCCGGTGGTAGGGGTCGATCACGCCCTCCCCGGGAGACGCGCCGATCGCGCAGCCGCCGATGAAGTGCGCGGTGGTGGGGATGTTGAACAGGTCGAGCCAGGAACCGCCCGCCAGCCCGCCGATCTCCTCGGCGAGCAGCCGGGTGGCGCGGTGCCCCTGCGGGATCCAGGTCGGGCTGGGCTCGCCGTGCCCCCGCCGGGCGCGCAGCCCCCGGCCGAACGGGCCCCGGCGCATGCGGACGGTGATCGAGTTGTCCCGCACCTGCATGACCAGCGCGATGACGGTCCGCTCGGACCAGCGCCGCAGGTTGAACAGCTGGGGCAGCCGCCACGGCTGCCGGGCGGCCTCGCCGAGAAACTTCAGCCAGCGCGGCGCCCGTCCCGAGCCGTCCTCGCCGGGACCGTCGATCAGCAACGTGCGGATCAGCCCCATCGCGTTGGAGCCCTTGCCGTAGCGGACCGGCTCGACATGGGTGTGCTCGTCCGGGTGGAACGAGGAGGTGATGGCCAGGCCCCGGGAGTGGTCGTCGCCCTTGCGGCGCATCCGCTCGGCGCCCAGGATCGCCTCGGAGTTGGTCCGGGTGAGCACGCCCAGCCGGTCGGAGATCCCGGGCAGCTCGCCGGTCGCCTTGAGCCGGTGCAGCAGCTTCTGGGTGCCGTAGGTGCCCGCCGAGAAGACCACCTGCTCGACGATCAGGGTGCGCCGGCGCCGGCCGAACGAACCCGTCCGGACGAGCCGCACCTCGTAGCCGCCCGCGGCGCGGGGCCGCACCGAGACGACCCGGGTCAGCGGCAGCACCTCGGCTCCGGCCTTCTCGGCCAGGTAGAGGTAGTTCTCGGTGAGCATGTTCTTGGAGCCGCGGCGGCAGCCCGTCATGCACGAGCCGCACTCGTCGCAGCCCCGGCGCCGCGGCCCGACCCCGCCGAAGTAGGGGTCGGCGGCCTCCTCGCCGGGCCCGCCGCCGAAGTACACCCCGACCGGGGTCAGGTGGAAGGTGTCGCCGCGGTCCATCCGCTCGGCTATCCGCCGCATCGCCTGGTCGGCGGGGGTCATGGTGGGGTTGGTCACCACGCCCAGCATCCGCTTGGCCTGGTCGTAGTAGGGGGCCAGCTCGGATCGCCAGTCGGTGATGCCGCTCCACTGCGGGTCGTCGTAGAACGGCTGCAGCGGCTCGTACAGCGTGTTGGCGTACACCAGGGAACCGCCGCCCACCCCGGCGCCGGCCAGGATCAGCACCCGGCTGCCTTTCTGGCCGCGCAGCAGGTGGATCCGCTGGATTCCGGTCATCCCCAGGGCGGGCGCCCACAGGTAGCGGAAGGTCCGCCAGGACGTCTTGGGCAGGTCGTGGTGCCGCGCACCGGGCGCGCCGCCGGGGTCGTCGAACCGGCGGCCGGCCTCGGCCACCGCGACCTTGTACCCCTTCTCGGTCAGCCGCAGCGCGGACACGCTGCCGCCGAATCCCGAGCCCACCACCAGAACGTCGTAGTCGTACATGAGGCATGTCCCTACTTGATGTGGAGCCGCTTCATGAGCTTGATGGCCATGGCCAGGCCGTTGGCGTACTTGCCGTACTCGATGCGGGCGGGCGGCTCCAGTTCCACGAGGTGCTGGCTGGAGACCGTCTGCGCCTCGGTGTACTTCAGCAGTCCCTCGGCGCCGTGCCGGCGGCCGACGCCCGACTGCTTCATGCCGCCCATCGGGGCGTCGTAGGAGGCGAACGCCGCCCCGTACCCCTCGTTGACGTTGACCGTCCCGGCCTGGATGCGGGCGGCGACCCGGCGGCCCCGGGCCACGTCCTTGGTCCAGATGGAGGCGTTCAGGCCGTAGGCGGTGTCGTTGGCCAGGGCGATCGCCTCCTCCTCGTCCCGGTACCGGTAGACGCTCACCACCGGGCCGAAGGTCTCGCCCGCGCACAGGTCCATTTCGCCGGTCACGTCGGCGAGCACGGTGGGTTCGAAGAACAGCGGGCCGATGTCGGGCCGGGGCTTGCCGCCGGCCAGCAGGGTGGCTCCCCGCTCCACCGCCTGGTCCACCTGGGCGGCGACGGCGTCGAGCTGGCGCTGGTAGGTCATCGACCCCATCTCGACGTCGTAGCCGAACCCGGTGCCGAGTTTCATCTTCCCGACCCGCTCGGCGAACTTCGGTACGAACGTGTCGTAGACGTCCTCGTGGACGTACAGCCGCTCGATCGAGATGCAGAGCTGGCCGGAGTTGGTGAAGCACGCCCGGACGGCGCCGCGCACGGTGCGGTCGATGTCGGCGTCCGGCAGCACGATCATCGGGTTCTTGCCGCCCAGCTCCAGCGAGTAGCCGACCAGCCGGGGTGCGGCCTTCTCGGCGACGGCCCGGCCGCCCCGGGTGGAGCCGGTGAACGCGACGTAGTCGGCGTTGTCCAGCAGCGGGTCGCCGATCTCGGCGGGCTCGCCGAGCACGATCTGCCAGATGTCGGCGGGCATGCCCAGGGAGACCAGCAGGTCGAGCGCCCACAGGCTGGACAGCGCGGTCTGGGTGTCGGGCTTGTGCACCACCGCGTTGCCGGCCAGCAGCGCCGGGACGATGTCGCTGACCCCGAGGCTGAACGGGTAGTTCCACGGCGAGATCAGGCCGATCACGCCCTTGGGCCGGCGCAGCTCGCGGGTCCGGGTGGCCAGCGGGAAGGCGCCCTGCCGGCGGCGGGGCCGCAGTAGCCGGCGTGCCCGGCGCGCGTAGTACAGCGAGCACAACGCCACGTCGAGGAACTCCTCGTAGGCGTGCCGGCGGGCTTTGCCCGTTTCGAGCTGGATGATGTCGAGGATCTCGTCGCGGCGGTCGACGAGTTCGTCGACCATCCGCAGGAACGGCCGGGCCCGCTCCGACACGGGCACCTCGGCCCAGGCGCGCTGCGCCTCCCTGGCCCGGGCGTACGCGGCGTGCACGTCGTCGGGGCCGGAAATGGGAAGGGTGGCCAGCGGTTCACCGGTGGCGGGCGCGGAAATGGCCGCGGAGGCATCTCCATCGGCGGTGACTCGGGCGGCCAGCCGCTCGGCGATCGTGGGGGAAAATATCCGCTCGTCGGCAGTGGGGATTGCCATGAACGCACTCTAGGGCCGCCGGAAAGCTGTGGCTACCCACAAGTAACTGAGGATTCTTGGTGACATCTCCCTCTCTAAACCGAGTTGCACCGTTCCAAGGGATGACTTCCTCTGCAACTCTCATCATGATCATGCAATTGCGGTGTATCCGTTGAGGGAGGATCGCCGCCCCGACGGCGATCGGGGTGAGAGGGGAACGCACATGATCAACGTCCAGGGGGGGTCGCTGGATCTGGCGGACGGGCAGGCGGACGTGGGGCCGGGGGGGCCACCACGTACGCCTGCCGGGCGCCCCGAACGGCGCGAACAGACCCGCACCGCGCTGCTGGCCGCCGCCCGGCGGCTGTGGGCCGAGCGGGGCATCCACGGCGCGTCGCTCGACGACGTCGCCGCGGCCGCCGGCCTGACCAAGGGCGCCGTCTACAGCAACTTCTCCGGCAAGACCGACCTGCTGCTGGCGCTCCTCGAACAGCGGATCCAGGCCATGGTGGGTGTCGAGGCCGAGATCTACGGCGCGCTGCACGCCGACGGTACGCCGCCGCAGGAGCGGCTGGAGCAGGCGGGCGAGGCCTACTCCCGGCACCTCGGCAGCGACGAGGCCCGGCTGCTCTCCCTGCTGATGGGAGAGCTCTGGCTGTACGGGATGCGCCACCGCGCACCGGGCCGGCGGCTCGCCGACTGGTACGAGGGACGGCGCGACGGCCTGGCCGAGGGGCTGGAGGAGGTCGACGGCCTGCTCCCCGAGGAGCGGGCGACCCTGGCCCTGGCGGTGGACCTCGGGCTGGCGCTCCAGCACCTGCTCGACCCCGAGCGGGTGCCCGCCGACCTGTACTCCGCCGGCCTGCGCCTCATCCTCGGGCCGGCGATGCGGTGACGGGGCGGTGACGGGGGCGGTGACGGGGCACTGATCCCGCCGTGGCTCAGGCGGGAGACGTGGTGGGGACGATGTCGGGCGCGCCCCGGCGGCGGGCGTCGGCCTCCTGGTCGCCGCTCTGGCTCTGCGAAGCGCGCTCGGCCTCGACCCGCTTGAGGTAGTACTCGACCTCCCGGTCGGTCTGCTTCTTCGACCAGCCGAGCACCGGCGCGATCAGCTCCGCGGTCTCTCGCGCCACGCCGACCCCCCGGTCCCAGGCCTCGATCGAGATCCGGGTCCGGCGGGCGAGCACGTCGTTGAGGTGCCGCGCGCCCTCGTGCGAGGCCGCGTACACGATCTCGGCGCGCAGGTAGTCGTCGGCCCCGCCCAGCGGCCGGCCCAGGTCGGGCCGCTCGGCGATCAGGTCGAGCAGATCATCGACCAGGGTGCCGTACCGGTACAGCAGGTGCTCGATCCGGGCCACGTGCAGCCCCGAGGACGCCGCCAGCCGCTGCCGGCCGTTCCACAGCGCCTGGAAGCCCTCGCCGCCGACCAGCGCGATCCGGTCGGTGCACGACTCGGCGACCTTGCCGTCCAAGCCATGCGCCACCGCGTCGATGGCGTCCTTGGCCATCACCCGGTAGGTGGTGTACTTCCCGCCGGCCACCAGCACCAGGCCCGGCACCGGGTGCGCCACCACGTGCTCCCGCGAGAGCGCGGACGTCTCGGCCGACTCGCCCGACAGCAGCGGGCGCAGCCCCGCGTACACCCCCTCCACGTCGTCCGGGGTGAGCGGGACGTTCAGCACGGAGTTCACGTGCGCCAGCACGTAGTCGATGTCGACCTTGGACGCGGCCGGGTGCACCTTGTCCAGGTCCCACGGGGTGTCGGTGGTGCCGATGATCCAGTGCCGGCCCCACGGGATCACGAACAGCACCGACTTCTCGGTGCGCAGGATGATCCCGGTGGCCGAGTGGATCCGGTCCCGGGGCACCACCAGGTGCACGCCC
The DNA here is from genome assembly GCF_003289645.1 of Actinomadura craniellae. Classification (GTDB taxonomy): domain Bacteria; phylum Actinomycetota; class Actinomycetes; order Streptosporangiales; family Streptosporangiaceae; genus Actinomadura_D; species Actinomadura_D craniellae. Next base: position 160,707 of record NZ_QLYX01000004.1, read on the forward strand.
TTGGACGCCCGGACGTGGATCTGCCCGCGCCCGCCCACCAGCTCCTGGATGTCGTCGGTCCACACCCCGGTGGCGTTCACCACCTGCTTGGCGCGCACCGCGGCGTCGGTGCCGGTCTCCAGATCCCGGATCCGCACCCCGGTGACCCGCTCGCCCTCCCGCAGGAAACCCACGCACTGGCAGCGCGACGCCACCCGGGCGCCGTACTCGGCGGCCGTGCGCAGCGCCATCATCACGAAGCGCGCGTCGTCGACCTGGGCGTCCCAGTACTGCACCGCCCCGGTGAAGCTGTCCTTGCGGAGCGCCGGCGCCAGCCGCAGCGCGCGCCGCCGGGTGAGGTGCCGGTGGTGCGGCAGGCCCCGGGCGTTGCCCATCTGGAAGGCCAGCGCGTCGTACAGCGCCACCCCGGCCCCGACGTACCCCCGCTCCCAGACCCGGTGGGTCATCGGGAACAGGAACGGCACCGGGCGGACCAGGTGCGGCGCGATCCGCTGGAGCAGCAGCCCCCGCTCGGTCAGCGCCTCGCGCACCAGGTCGAAGTTGAACTGCTCCAGGTAGCGCAGCCCGCCGTGGATCAGTTTGGACGAGCGCGACGACGTGCCCGAGGCGAAGTCGCGCGCCTCCACCACGGCCACCGTCAGGCCGCGGGTCGCGGCGTCGAGGGCCGCGCCCGCGCCCACGATCCCGCCGCCCACGACCACGACGTCGAACTCCTGCCGCTCCATCGCCTCCAGTGCGGCCGCCCGTTCGGCGGGCCCCAGGCGCGAGGTTCCCAGTCCGGTCATACGCGTCGCCTCCCCCGGATACGGCTGGATCCGACCGTTACTTACCCAACAGTAGGGACAGCGTACGCACGTGATCCACTGTTCCTTCGCGCGACTAGGGCGCCACCACGACCTGGACGCGCTGGAACTCCTTGAGGTCGCTGTAACCCGCGGTGGCCATCGCCCGGCGCAGCGCCCCGATCAGGTTCATCGACCCGTCCGGGACGTGCGAGGGGCCGTGCAGGATCTGCTCCAGCCCGCCGATCGTGCCCAGGTCCACCCGGGCGCCCCGGGGCACCTCACCGTGGTGCGCCTCGCTCCCCCAGTGGAAGCCGCGGCCGGGCGCCTCGGCCGCGCGGGCGAACGGCGAGCCCACCATCACCGCGTCGGAGCCGCAGGCGAACGCCTTCGCGACGTCACCGCTGTTGGTCATGCCACCGTCGGCGATCACGTGCACGTACCGGCCGCCCGACTCGTCCATGTAGTCACGCCGGGCCGCGGCCACGTCGGCGACCGCGGTCGCCATCGGCACCGCCACGCCCAGGACGGTGCGGGTGGTGTGCCCCGAGCCGCCGCCGAACCCGACCAGCACCCCGGCCGCACCGGTCCGCATCAGGTGCAGCGCCGCAGTGTATGTCGAGCAGCCGCCGACGATCACCGGCACGTCGAGGTCGTAGATGAACTGCTTGAGGTTGAGCGGCTCGGCCCGGCCGGAGACGTGCTCGGCCGAGACGGTCGTACCACGGATCACGAACAGGTCGACCCCGGCGTCGATCACCGTCTTGTGGAACTGGGCGGTGCGCTGCGGCGACAGCCGCGCCGCCACCGTCACCCCCGCGTCGCGGACCTCCTGGATCCGGCGGCCGATCAGCTCCTCCTGGATCGGCCGGGTGTAGACCTCCTGCAACCGGCGGGTCGCGGTGCCCTCGTCCAGCGTGGCGATCTCGGCCAGCAGCGGCTCGGGGTCCTCGTACCGGGTCCACAGCCCTTCCAGGTCGAGCACCGCCAGCCCGCCCAGCCTGCCCATCTGGATGGCGAGGGCCGGGCTGACCACGCTGTCCATCGGGGCGACCAGCAGCGGGATCTCGAACCGGTAGGCGTCGATCTGCCAGGCGACGCTGACCTCCTCGGGGTCGCGCGTCCGCCGGGACGGGACGATGCCGATGTCGTCGAACGCGTACGCCCGGCGGCCGCTCTTGCCCCGCCCGATCTCCACCTCAGCCAACGGTCTTCCTCTCGATCTAGAAACCGCCCGGCGGCGCGCAGGCACGAACGCGACACGGCGGTACGCGAACATGGTGCACTGCCATCCGGCCCGGAACCATCACCGCCCTGGTAGTTGCTCCGGGACCCGCGCCGGCAAACGCGGTGTCACCGCCCCTGGTAGTTGGGGGCCTCGACGGTCATCTGGATGTCGTGCGGGTGGCTCTCGACCAGGCCCGCCCCGGTGATCTGCATCAGCGTGCCGTTCTCCTGGAGCTCCGGGACCGTCCGGGCGCCGGAGTACCACATCGCCTGCCGCAGCCCGCCGACGAGCTGGTGGGCCACGTTGGACAGCGGGCCGCGGTAGGGCACCTGGCCCTCCACGCCCTCGGGGATCAGCTTCTCCTCGCTGGTCACGTCGGCCTGCGAGTAGCGGTCCTTGGAGAACGAGCCGCCGCGCTCCCGGTTGCGCATCGCGCCCAGCGAGCCCATTCCCCGGTACGACTTGTACTGCTTGCCGTGCACGAAGATCAGCTCGCCGGGGCTCTCCTCGACGCCGGCCAGCAGGCTGCCCAGCATGACCGTGTCGGCACCGGCCGCGATGGCCTTGGCGATGTCGCCGGAGTACTTCAGGCCACCGTCACCGATCACCGGCACCCCGGCCGGGCGGGCCGCCCGGGCCGCCTCGTTGATCGCGGTGACCTGCGGCACGCCGACCCCGGCCACCACCCGGGTGGTGCATATCGAGCCGGGGCCCACCCCGACCTTCACCGCGTCGGCCCCGGCCTCGACCAGGGACAGCGCGCCCTCGTAGGTCGCGACGTTGCCGCCCACGACCTCGACCCGGGAGCCGGCCTTGATCGCGGCGATGGTGTCGGCGACGCCCTTGGAGTGGCCGTGCGCGGTGTCGACCACGATCACGTCGGTGCCGGCCTCGACCAGCGCCCGCGCCCGCTCGATGGCGTCCGCGCCGACGCCCACGGCCGCCGCGACCACCAGCCGGCCGTCGGCGTCCTTGGTGGCGTCGGGGTACTGCTCGCTCTTGGTGAAGTCCTTGACGGTGATCAGACCGCGCAGCCGGCCGGAACCGTCGATCAGCGGCAGCTTCTCGATCTTGTGCTGGGCCAGCAGCCGGAACGCCTCGTCGCGCGACACGTCCACCGGCGCGGTCACCAGCGGCATCGGCGTCATGACCGCGCGCACCGGGCGGGCGGGGTCGGTCTCGAACCGGGTGTCGCGGTTGGTCACGATGCCCAGCAGCACCCCGGCCTCGTCGATCACCGGCACCCCGGAGATCCGGTACCGCGCGCACAGCTCCTCGACCTCGCCCAGGGTGGCGTCGGGCCCGCAGGTCACCGGATTGGTGATCATGCCGGCCTCGGATCGCTTGACCATGTCGGCCTGCTGCGCCTGGTCCTCGATCGGCAGGTTGCGGTGCAGCACTCCGATGCCGCCCAGGCGCGCCATCGCCACCGCCATCCGGGCCTCGGTGACCGTGTCCATGGCCGACGACACCAGCGGCATCCGCAGCGAGATGCCCCGGGTGAGCCGGGTCGCGGTGTCGGCCTCGCCCGGCTGCAGGTCCGAGTAGGCCGGCAGCAGCAGCACGTCGTCAAAGGTGAGGCCCTGTGGTGCGAACTTCACGGTTAGGTGCCTTCCGTTGGGTGAGTGATCGGCATTCGGCCTGGTCACGGGAGCCTGGTTTCATGGTAGGCGGTGCTCAGCGCCTCGACGTCGGCTTTGCTCACCGCCGGGACGTGGCGCTGCCAACACTCCGCCGGCACGCGCGGAACGCCGTTCACGGCTCCGGACGGCCCTCTCGGCGATGGGCTTGCGTCCCCACTCGGCTAGAGCAGTAGCGTGGGGGTGTGCACGATGACGCCCCGCTCGACCCGTTCGCCGGCGACCCGGATGACCCGGCCGCCGCGCTCGGCGATCCCGACGAGGAGATCGCCCCGCTGAGCGTGGCCGAGCGCGAGGACGTGCTCGCCGACCTCGCCGACCTGGAGGTCTTCCGGGCGCTGCTCGAACCGCTCGGGGTGCGCGGGCTGACCGTCGACTGCGGCGACTGCGGCAAGCTGCACTACATCGACTGGGACCTACTGCACGGCAACCTGCGCCAGCTGCTCGACGAGGGGCTGCCCCGGGTGCACGAGCCCGCCCTGGCCCCCGATCCCGTCGACTACGTGAGCTGGGAGTACGCGCGGGGCTACGTCGACGGGGTCATCGACAGCGAGGACGGTTCCGACCCCTCCTGAGGTTCACTCCGCCGGCGGCGGGTCCGTGGGGGCCGGCTCCGGCGGCTCGGCCGGGCCGACGAGGGTCTGCGGCGGGGCGTCCGGCTCGGTCGGCGGGGGTTCCGCACCACCAGAACCCGGCGGCGGCTCCGTCGGGGGCGGCTCCTCGCCGCCGTAGGTCTGGTCGGGTTCCTTCGGCTCGTCCGTCCCCGGCGGCGGGTCCACGGGATCGGGGGACGGCGAACTCACCGGCACGGACGGCGTGACCGGGCGGGGCGCCGGCCGGCGCGGGCTCGCAGGCGGGGGCGACGTCTTCTCCGGCTCCAGGGCCGCGGCCGGCCGGACGGGCTCGGTCCGGGCCGGCGGCCGGATCGGGAGGGGGTCCTCCAGCGGGGCCGGAACCGTCAGCTCCGCCCGGGAGCGGACGGCGGAGCCGTCCGGCGGTTCCTCGGCCCGCGGCCCGGTCACCAGGCGCTCGACCAGACCGCCGCCGGCGGCGGCCACCCCGGTGCTGGTCAGCATGACGGTCACCACACTGATCGCCACCACCGTGCGCGCGCCGCGGCGGCGCGGCCCACGCGGGGCCGGCGGGGACAGGCGGGTTTCGGGCAGGGCGGGAGCGCCCTCATCGACGTCGGAGGCCAGCGCGACGAGCAGCCGGAGCGAGGAGTCGGAATCGGCCAGGGAGTCGGCCAGGGCGCCGCCGCGCCGTGTCGAGAGCGCTTCGATGAGCGCGTCCGTCTCGCGGACGGCGTTCAGGTCGGCTGGCCCGGCGTCGTCGATGCTCATGGCGCGGCGCTGCGGCGGCGTTGGCACGCCACGCCAGGGGGCGGAACCCGGCGTACTGGCGTCAAGCGATCGACTCCTCTCGCGCCATCACCCGGAGTCGGGCGAGAGCCCTGTGCTGCGCGACCCGTACCGCGCCTGCGGTCATGCCCAGCACATTACCGGTCTCCTCAGCCGACAGTCCGGCCACCACCCGGAGGAGAACCAGCTCACGCTGGTGGTCCGGCAACCGGTCGAGCAGGTCACGGGCCCGCTCGGCCTCGATGTAGCGGACGACGGTCTCTTCGGGCCCCGGCCGGTCGTCCGGCCCGTCGGGCAGGTCCTCGGTGGGCACGGCGGCCCGGATCGAGCTGCGCAGCGCGTCCGCGATCTTGTGTGAGGCGATGCCGAACACGAACGACGCGAACGGACGGCCCATGTCCCGGTAGCGGGGCAGCGCCGACAGGACGGCGATGCAGACCTCCTGCGCCACGTCGTCGGCGATGTGGTACTGGCCGGAGATCCGGCCCAGCCGCGCCCGGCAGTAGCGCACCACCATCGGACGCACTTCTGCGATCAATACCTCGATCGCGTCGGAATCCCCCTGAACCGCACGGCTCGTCAGCTCCCGGAGGTCCCCGTCATCCGGCCTCGGCCCCCGGACCGCCCTCGGCCGCCGCACCGGGACGGCGGTGGACGCTGTCATGGCCCCGGCGATGCTTCCCTCGGTCACGTTCAGCATGATGCCCAGCAATATCGGGCCTGTCTCCATGGTTAATGACAACGGAATGGTCACAGTGCACGGGCAGGTCACGATATGTACCCGATCGCCGGTTTCCGCGGCAGGGCGTGACCGAAAACGGCCGGAAAAGGGTAAGCCCCCCGTCCCGGAACGGAACGGAGGGCTTACCTTCAGGCAATGTGTCAGGGGCTGCTGGATCCCCTGACCGCGCCCGGATCGGCGAATTCGGTCAGTGGCCGTGACCGTGGCCGTGACCGCCGGCCGCGGCGGGCTCCTCCTCCTCGGGCTTGTCGACCACCAGCGCCTCGGTGGTCAGCAGCATGCCCGCGATGGAGGCGGCGTTGGTGACCGCCGAGCGGGTCACCTTCACCGGGTCGATGACGCCCTGGGCGATCAGGTCGCCGTACTCGCCGGTCGCGGCGTTGTAGCCGTGACCCGGAGACAGGTCCTGGATCTTGGAGGTGACGACGTAGCCCTCCTGGCCCGCGTTCTCGGCGATCCAGCGGGCCGGCTCGACCAGCGCGCGCCGGACGGCCTCGGCCCCGGTGGCCTCGTCGCCGCTCAGCCCGAGGGCCTCGAAGCCCTCCTTGGAGACGTGCACCAGGGCGCTGCCGCCGCCGGAGACGATGCCCTCCTCGATCGCGGCCCGGGTCGCGGAGATGGCGTCCTCAAGGCGGTGCTTCTTCTCCTTGAGTTCCACCTCGGTGGCCGCGCCGACGCGCAGCACGCAGACGCCGCCGGACAGCTTGGCCAGCCGCTCCTGCAGCTTCTCGCGGTCCCAGTCGGAGTCGCTGTTGGCGATCTCGACCTTGATCTGGTTGACCCGGCCCTCGATGTCGGCGGCGTCGCCGGCACCGTCCACGATCGTGGTCGTGTCCTTGGTGACGGTGATCCGGCGGGCCTGGCCCAGCACCTCCACGCCCACGCTGTCGAGCTTGAGGCCGATGGCCTCGCTGACGACCTCGCCGCCGGTCAGGGCCGCCATGTCGCCCAGCATCGCCTTGCGGCGGTCGCCGAAGCCGGGGGCCTTGACCGCCACCGACAGGAACGTGCCGCGGATCTTGTTGGCGATCAGCAGCGCCAGGGCCTCGCCCTCGACGTCCTCGGCCACCACGAGCAGCGGCTTCTTGGTCTGCGCGACCTTCTCGGCCAGCGGCAGGAACTCGGAGACGTTGGAGATCTTGCCCTCGACGATCAGCACGTAGGCGTCTTCGAGGACCGCCTCCATGCGGTCGTGGTCGGTCACCATGTGCGGGGACAGGTAACCCTTGTCGAACTGGAGCCCCTCGGTGAACTCCAGCTCCAGGCCCATGGTGTGGGCCTCCTCGACGGTGATGACGCCGTCCTTGCCGACCTTCTCGAACGCCTCGGCGATCAGCTCGCCGATCTTGGCGTCCTGGGCCGAGATGGTCGCCACGTGCGCGATCTCGGCCTTCTCCTCGACCTCGCGGGCCGACTTGAGGAGCTGGTCGGAGACGTACCGGGCGGCCGTGTCGATGCCGCGCTTGAGGCTGAGCGGCGACGCGCCGGCGGCGACGTTGCGCAGCCCCTCGCGGACCAGCGCCTGGGCCAGCACCGTCGCGGTGGTGGTGCCGTCACCCGCGATGTCGTTGGTCTTGGTCGCCACCTCCTTGGCGAGCTGGGCGCCCAGGTTCTCGTACGGGTCCTCCAGCTCCACCTCGCGGGCGATCGTCACGCCGTCGTTGGTGATGGTGGGAGCACCGAACTTCTTGTCGATGACGACGTTGCGGCCGCGCGGGCCGATCGTCACCTTCACGGCGTCCGCGAGGGCGTTGACGCCGCGCTCAAGAGCCCGGCGAGCGTCCTCGTCGAACTCCAGGATCTTCGCCATGAGAGTCCTCTCGGGTTGGGATGACGCAGGGCTCGCGGGTCCCGCGAGCGCGACCGCCCCGGCCATGCCCCACCAGGGGAGCCGGACCGGGGCGGTGCATCACGTACGGGTGATTACTTCTCGATGACCGCGAGAACGTCGCGCGCCGAGAGAACGAGGTACTCCTCGTTGTTGTACTTCACCTCGGTGCCGCCGTACTTGCTGTACAGCACGACGTCGCCGACGGCGACGTCGAGCGGGATCCGCGCCCCCTTGTCGTCGACCCGCCCCGGGCCCACGGCCAGGACGGTGCCCTCCTGGGGCTTCTCCTTGGCCGTGTCGGGAATGACGAGCCCAGACGCGGTGGTCTGCTCGGCCTCAAGCGGCTGGACGACGATGCGGTCCTCGAGCGGCTTGAGAACAACCTTGGTGGCGGTCGTCACGATCGGACCTCCCCTTCGATTGCGATCTTCGGCCGGCTCGTCCGAGCCGGCCGCACATGTGACAGAGAAGGCGACCCTGGACCGGCCTGTCGTCGCGGGTGCCAGACCGACCTTGTCGCTTTTATTGGCACTCTCGACAGGAGAGTGCCAGTCATGGAGACTATGCCGGTCTCCCGGAACCCGTCAACACGAACGACCCGGATGAACGGCAGATACGGTTTGCAGGTGGACGTGGGGGGGTTCGAGGCACTGCTGACCGACCGGGGACGGGCCGTCCTCGCCGAGGCCGCCACGGCCGACACCGGCGAGGGAGCGCTGCTCGCGACGGCGACCCGGCTGCGCGAGCGGCATCCACCCGAACTGGTCGCGGCGGCGCTGACCCAGGTCCGGCTGCGGGTACGGGCGCGGGCCAAGTTCGGCGCCGACGCAGATCGAATGTACTTCACCCCGGCGGGGCTCGAGCAGGCGACCCGGGCCGTCGTCGCCGACCACCGGGCCGCCCGGTTCGCGGCCCGGCTGGGAGCCGGTGCGGCCGTGCTGGAGCTGTGCTGCGGGATCGGCGCCGACCTCGTCGCCCGCGCCCGGGCCGGGCTGCCCGGCACGGGGATCGAGCGCGATCCGCTGACCGCGGCGGTCGCCCGGGCCAACGTGGCCGCCCTGGCGCCGGCCGCGCCGGCGTCCGTCCGCGAGGGCGACGCGACCGCGGCGGACCCGGCCGGGTACGCGGCGGTGTTCGCCGACCCGGGCCGCCGCACCGCCCGCGGCCGGGTGTTCGACCCCCGGGCCTACGAGCCGCCACTGGACGTGGTGCTGGCACTGGCCGGGCGCGCCCCGGCCGGTTGCGTCAAGGTCGCCCCCGGCCTGCCGCACGAGGCCGTCCCGGAGGGCGCCGAGGCCGAGTGGATCTCGGTGGGCGGCGAGGTCAAGGAGGCCGCCCTCTGGCTGGGCGGGCTGGCCGGGCCGGTCGCCCGGCGGGCCACCCTGTTGCCCGGCGCGCCGGGCGGTGCGCCGGCCACGCTCGTCCCCGCCACGGCGGAGCCGCCGCCGGTGCGCGGGTGGGGGCGCTACCTGTACGAGCCGGACGGCGCGGTGATCCGGGCGGGGCTGGTCGCCGAGGTGGCCGCGGCGGTGGACGGCGGGCTGGCCGACCCCCGGATCGCGTACGTCACGGGTGACGCCCTCGCCGCCACGCCGTTCGCCGCCGCCTACGAGATCGAGGACGTGCTGCCGTTCTCGGTCAAGCGGCTGCGCGGGGAACTGCGCCGGCGCGGCACGAGCGTGCTGACGATCAAGAAGCGCGGATCGGCGGTCGACATCGAACGGCTCCGCCGCGATCTCGGCTTCGGCGGCCGGCGCAGGCCCGGTGACGCCGAGATGACGGTGGTGCTGACCCGGGTCGGCGAGGCTCCCGTCGCGCTGCTCGCCCAGCCGGTCTCTGGGCGAAACGTCCGATAGCCGATCAGCAACGATCTCCCCTCGGGCGGGAACGCCAAGCGGTGCCGTGCGGCACGCCATGAAATGGCAAACACCGCAGTTTTCACCGGACCCGCAGCCGTATTCCGTATTACCAGGCCTTTTACTTCTGGCCTTAATCGCCATGGTGATCAAGCACTACAGTGAGCCTTTCAAGATTCACTGCCGCCGCTTTTTACCGAGCGATCCGGCACACGAAGGGGCATCGGGTGGAAACGAATCACAACTTCCTGCAGACAGGGGGTCAACCGGTCTCGGACCGGATGCGGGAGTTGCTCGCCCGTGCGGCGCAGGACCACGTCTACGAAGAGCGCTCCCAAGGGCAGGTACTGGACGAGATACGCCAGCGCCTGGAGGGGATGGAGTGGCTGCTTCGTGAGGTGCGCGAGCGCGAGCTCAGCGGTCTGACGGGACAGCTGGACAGCGTACGGGGTCAGGTCGACGGCCTTTCCAGCACTGTCCCCGAGTGGGCGGTGGGGCTGGCCGAGCACATCGAGGCGATGGGCGAGCGGGTCAGGCCCGTCGCCGAACTCCCCGCGCTCTGGGCGGACGTCGGGGTCGTCGCCGAGAACATCGACGAGAGCCTGACGCGAATCCAGGCCGTCCTCGACTCCGCGCGGCACATCACGGACGCGACCGACCAGGTCAACCAGCGGATGGAGGAGATGGGCCGGCGCCTGGACAAGCTCCAGGGCAGCATGGAGGCCGCCTCCGTCCGGTTCAACCGCCTCGACAAGTCGCTGGCCGAGCAGGGACACCGCACGGAGCAGCTCGAACGTTCGATCCACGAGGTCGGCGCCCGGATCGACCAGTCGCTGGGCGAGGCGGCCGAGCGGGTCGAGCAGGGGCTGCACGCGGTCAACGGCCGGGTCGAGGGCGTGAGCGGCCGGCTGGACGGGCTCGACGGGCGGCTGGCCGGCCTCTCCGGCAAGCTGGACGGGATGGACGGCCGGTTCGAGGGCCTCGACGACCGGATCGGCTCGGTCAACGACCGCATCGCGCAACTCCCCGCCTCCCTGGGCTCCAACGAGCTGCACCGCAAGCTGACCGACCTGACCCAGCGCCCGGCGATCGACCACACCGACCGCTTCGACGCCCTGGAGAAGCGGCTGGCCGACGCGATCGACCCGCTGTTCGACGAGTTGCGCGCCCGCCCCGACCGGGACGAGGTCAGGACCGTCATGGCCAAGATCGCAGAAGCGGCCTACGGCGACGTCACCAAGCGGATGGACGAATTCTCCCGCCGTTTCGAGAACGTCCACGAGGACGTACGGAAGCGCATCGAGGGCATCCACGACGAGGTCACCAAAAAGGTCGACTCCGCGCTGGAGGAGTTCACCACCCAGGTCGACATCGTCTCCCGGCGGGTCGAGTCGGTGAACAACGACGTGACCAAACAGGTCGATTCGATGCATCACGAGTTCAGCCGCCAGGTGAACGGCATCCACGACGACATGGCCACCCGGATCGACGGGTTCCGGGAGAACGTCGCCCGGCGGGTCGAGAGCGTCCAGGAGGAGTTCTCCCGGCGCGTCGAGGTGGTGCAGGACGAGGTGGCCGAGCGGGCCGAGGCGGTGCAGGCCGAGGTCAGCCGGCGGTTCGAGGGCGTCCAGCACGAGGTCGGCCGCCAGGTCGGCGCGGTGCAGGACAGCGTCGGCCAGCAGGTGTCCGCGGCGCACACCGACGTGCTCAAGCGGCTCGCCACGCTGGAGGAGACGATGCTGGCCCTGGCCGAGGCGCTGCTGCGGCCACGGCGCGAGGGCCGGGAGACGGGCCAGCGCTGATCTTGTGGTGCGGGGTGGGGTGCCTCCTTGGTGATTTCGGGAGGTACCCCACCATGCTCGTTAATATCGGCATATAGGCCGTAAAGCCGATATGAAGGTAGGCCCGGCCCGATCAAGACACGTCGATGACGTGCAAAGGATTACGTTCTGTTCTCAGCGAATCACTCCTCATACTGGCCGGAATCCGTTTACATGGATGCCGTGACCGAAACCCGGACGTCCAGCTTGACCACTGCCGAGCCTCCGTGCGCCGCCACCCTGCGCTGGGTGGAGGAGTGCCTGGGCTCCGGCAGCGTGGTCAAAATGGTCCGGCCGCTACTCGGCGGCGACTCCCACGTCAACCACGCGCTGCTGGTCGAGACCCGCAGCGGCATCGGGCACCGGCTGGTGCTGCGCCGCTGGGCGCACCCCGGCGAGGCGGCCCTCGACCACCACGAGTTCTCACCCGAGCGCGAGATCGCGGCACTGGCCCTGCTGGCGGGCTGCGAGATCCCCACCCCGTGCCTGGTCGCGGCCGACCCCTCCGGAGTGCACTGCGACGCGCCCGCGCTGCTGATCACCAGGCTGATCGGGCACCCGCCCCGCCCGTCCAGCGAGGAACTGCCCGAATACCTGATCCAGCTCGCCGCCGCGCTGCTGGCGGTGCACGCGGTCAAGGGCGGCGCCACCATGCCGCCCTACATCCCGCACAACCGGCTCGACTCGCGGCTGCCACCCAGGGCCGCGCTACGCCCGCAGCTCTGGGACCGGGCGTTCGAGATCGCCGCCGGGCCGGCTCCGGCCGCCGACGCACACTTCATCCACCGCGACTACCACCCCGACAACACGCTGTGGTCCAACGGGCGGCTGACCGGCATCGTCGACTGGTCCAGCGCCTCCTACGGCCCCGCCGCGGTCGACATCGCGCACATGCGGCGCGACCTCACCCTCCAGTACGGAGTGGGCGCCGCCGACCGCTTCCTGGACACCTTCGACCAGGTCTCCGGCGGCTACACGCACGACCCCTACTGGGACGTGCGGTGCGTCGTCGACCTGCTGCCCGAGACCTGCGTCCGCGCCATCTCCGACTGCCGCATCCCCGTGCTGGAGGAGTACCTGATCTCACGCATCGCGCAGATCACAACGTCACCGTGGTGACCGGCAGCGACGAGTCGGCCGGCAGGTCGAGCGCCGAGGGGTCGGCCCCCGCCGCCACCAGCTCCGCGCCCAGCGCCGCCACCATCGCCCCGTTGTCGGTGCACAGCCCGGGCCGGGGAACCCGCAGCCGCACCCCGGCCGCCTCGCACCGCTCCCGGGCCAGCGCCCGCAGCCGGGAGTTGGCCGCCACCCCGCCGCCGATCAGCAGGTCCTCCACCCCCTGCTCGCGGCAGACCGCCAGCGCCTTGCGGGTGAGCACGTCGACCACGGCCTCCTGGAACGAGGCGGCGACATCGGCCACCGGCACCGGCTCGCCCGCCCGTTCCCGGGCCTCCACCCACCGGGCCACCGCCGTCTTCAGCCCGGAGAACGAGAAGTCGTAGGTGCCGTCGTCGTACTTCCCGCGCGGGAAGCCGATCGCGGCGGGGTCGCCCTCCCGCGCCGCCCGGTCGATGTACGGGCCGCCCGGGAAGCCCAGGTCCAGCACCCGGGCGACCTTGTCGAAGGCCTCGCCCGCGGCGTCGTCCACGGTGGAGCCCAGCGGCCGCACGTCGGTCGCCACGTCCGGCACCAGCAGCAGCGAGGAGTGCCCGCCCGACACCAGCAGCGCCACGCAGGGCCGCGGCAGCGGGCCGTGTTCGAGCTGGTCCACGGCCACGTGCGCGGCCAGGTGGTTCACCCCGTACAGCGGCTTGCCGAGCGCCAGCGCGTACGCCTTGGCCGCCGCCACCCCGACCATCAGCGCCCCGGCCAGCCCCGGGCCGGCGGTGACCGCGATCGCGTCGATGTCGTTGAACGTCACCCCGGCGTCCGCCAGCGCCCGCTCGACCGTGGGCGTCATCGCCTGCAGGTGCGCCCGGGAGGCCACCTCGGGCACCACCCCGCCGAACCGGGCGTGCTCCTCGACGCTGGAGGCGATGGAGTTGGCCAGCAGCGTGTGCCCCTGGACGACCCCCACCCCGGTCTCGTCGCACGACGTTTCGATTCCCAGCACCAGCGGCCCGCCGCTGCTCATGAGAAGTCCTCCTCTCGGGTGAAGCCGACCGTCGCCGCACCGGCCCGGCGGCGCATCACGATCGCGTCCATGCCGGACGGCTGGTAGTAGTTCTTGCGGACGCCCACCCGGGTGAAGCCGAACCGCTCGTACAGCGCCCGGGCCCGGTCGTTGTCGGCCCGGACCTCCAGGAACACCGCGGCACAGCCGCGCCGGCCCGCCTCGTCGAGCAGCTCCGCCAGCAGCGCGGCACCCACCCCGCGGCCCTGGTGCCCGGCCCGCACGCCGATGGTCTGCACGTCGCCCTGGTCGCCCGCGGCGGCCAGGCCCGCGTACCCCACCAGCCGGCCGCCGTCCTCGGCCACCACGTAGTGCCGGGTGCGCGGCTGGTCGGCCAGCTCGGCGCGCAGCATCCCCTCGCTCCAGGCGTCCTCGGGGAACAGTTCCCGCTCCAGCATCAGCACGGCGGGCAGGTCGGTGGCCGTCATGCTCCGCAGCCGCACGCCGGAGCCGTCCCTCCCGCGCGGTGTCATGCCGGGGTCACCTTCTTGCGCGGGCCGGGCAGCCGGGCGTCGGGACGGCGCAGGTACAGCGGCTCGGGCGGCAGCAGCGGCGGGCCCGGGGCGCCGGACAGCCGGGCCACCGCCAGTTCGGCCAGGGCGGCGGCGGTGGGCAGCAGGGGGGCCGGATCGCCGGCCGCGCCCAGCACCTCGGGATACAGTGCCGCGCCCTCCCCGATCACCGGCAGGCCGGGTTCGGCGGCCTCGGCCGGCGGGCCGACCGCGGGTTCGGTGGCCCGCTCGCGCGCCGAGTCGTACCGGGCCCAGTAGACCTCCTTGCGCCGGGCGTCGCTCGCCACCACGAACGGGTGTTCCCGGCCGGACGCCCAGGCGATCGCGTCCAGCGTGCAGATGCCGTGCACCGGCACGCGCAGCGCCTCGCCCAGCGCGCGGGCGGTCATGACGCCCACCCGCAGCCCGGTGTAGGGGCCGGGGCCGACGCCCACCGCGATGGCGCTCAGCTCGGCCGGGGCCGTGCCCGCCTCGGCCAGCACGGCGGCGACCGAGGGGGTGAGCAGTTCGGCGTGGCGGCGGTCGACGCTCTCGGTCAGGGCACGGGAGCGTACGGCCTCGCCGGGGGCCCACTCGTACAGTGCCACGGTGACCGCGGCGGTGGCGGTGTCGAAAGCCAGGACCAGCACGACTCGCAAGCGTAGTGCAGCCGAGGGTCAGGATCGGCGCGTCACTTGGCGGTGTTCAGGCCCTTGACGGCTTCCTGCAGGGCGTCCAGCGCCCCGTCGAAGGCGGTGCCCTCGCCGATCGGCTTCTTGCCGCCGCCACCGGAGAAGTGGATGGTGACGAGCACGTTGCGCACCCGGACGTTGACGATCGCCTCGCCGTTGTCGCGGCCTTCATCGACGATGTAGACCGCGTAGCCCTCATCGCCCACGCCGTCGACGGCCTTGCGCGCGGCGACCCGCTGCCCGTCCAGCAGGCTCTTGCCGCTCTCGTCCGCCTGGCGTTCGGTCTGGAACCGCTGGCCCGCCGTGGTGGCGCCGCCGTCGACGATGCGCAGTTCCACGGTGAGCTGGCGCCGCTTGGTGGCGGTGTAGTTGCTCCACACGCACTGGTTCTGCGAGTCGCCGCCCTGGTAGGCGTCGCCCTGCGTGCGGTCGCCGCCGGGCACCAGGCGGTCGCTCAGGTCGTCGCTGATCAGCGTGCACGTGTCGGGGACGACGACGCGGTCGCCGGCCGCCCCGGCCTCGGCGGAGGAGCCGCTGGCGCTCACCTGACCGCCGCCGCCCTCCCTGTCCTGGGCCCCTGTCAGCACGATGAAGCCGGCGAGCGCGCAGGCGGCGACGCCCGCCACGACCCCCGCCAATACCACCGGCAGCCGCCACGAGGAGGCGGTGCGGCCCGAGCGGACAACGCGATGATTGCCGCTCTGGGTCCGGACGACCCGATGCCCCCCGTTCGTACTGCGATGACTACCGCTCACCGGCTCACCCCTGTATTTGAAAGCCTGTCTTGTTCGCGCAGGTGAGGTTTCTTTCCGGCAAAGCGTACGACATCTGTTCGTAAGGTGGGCAGCTGAGGTTTGGGAAAAAAACGCGAACGGATCTATCTCGACTGTGAGTATGCAAGCAACTTCGCGAGGTCCTTCCAACGTTCGCCCACGCCGGTAAGATTCGCGACCCGCTCCTCGGAGTCGTCCGAACGGTCGAGAATGATCTCCAACCGTTCCTCCGCGAGCCCCTCCGCCACGCCTTCGCCCCATTCGACAACGGTCACCGATTCGGCCACGGTGGCGTCGAGATCGAGATCGTCGAGTTCCGTGACGCCCCCCAGCCGGTAGGCGTCGACGTGCACCAGCGGCGGGCCGCCCGCCAGCGAGGGGTGCACCCGGGCGATCACGAACGTCGGGGACGTGATCGGCCCGCGCACCCGCAGCCCCGCGCCGATCCCCTGGGTCAGCGTCGTCTTGCCCGCACCCAGCTCGCCCGAGAGCACCAGCAGGTCCCCCGCCCGCAGCAGCCCGGCCAGCCGTGTCCCCAGCTCGTACATCGCCGCCGCGGTCGGCACCGTGACATGCACCGTCCCGCTCATGCCGGCCGCTTCCGGTTCCGGGGCCGGGAGCGGGACCGGGTGATCAGCCGCCGCAGCGCGCCGGTGACCACCCCCGGATGCTCCAGCGGCAGGACATGACCGGCCTCCACCACCTCGATCACCTCCGCGTTCGGCAGCGCCGCCGCGATCGCCCGGCCGTGCTCGGGCGGGGTGAGCCGGTCGCGCCCGCCCACCAGCACCACCGCGGGCACCCGGGCGATCGGGTCCAGCGCCAGCCGCTTGTCATGCGCCATCAGGGAAGGATAGAACTCCGCGATCACGTCGATCGGGGTCGATCGGATCATCTCCTCCAGGAAGCCCACCACGGTCGGGCTCACGTACTTGTCCGCGAACGCCATCCGCCGGGTGACCATGAAGGCCAGGTCGGCGCCGAGATGGCGGGTGCGGTCGACCAGCTCCGGCCGCCGGCCCAGCCCGCGGACCACGCCCGGGGCCAGCGGGCGCACCAGCTTGGCCAGGAGGATCGGCAGGCCCAGGGTCATCTCGGCGAGGTTCCCGCACGAGGTGTTGATCAGCGCCACCCCGACGACCTGGTCGCCGAACAGCTCGGGGCGCAGCTCGGCCAGCGCCATGATCGCCATACCGCCCATCGAGTGCCCGACCAGCACCACCGAACTCCCCGCCGGGACCGTCGCCCGCAGCACCTCGTACAGGTCCGAGCCGAGCTGGTCGATGGTGGCCCGGGTCGGGTTGCCGCGGCCGGAGCGGCCATGGCTGCGCTGGTCCCAGAACACCAGCCGGGCCCCGGTGCCGGCCAGATCGCGCCGCTGGTAGTGCCAGGAGTCCTGGTTGAGCGTGTAGCCGTGGCAGAACAGCACGGTCAGCGCCGCGTCGTCGGGGCCGTCGACCTCCACGTACAGCGGCAGCCCGTCGTCGGCCGGGACGGTCAGCGGCCGGCCGCGCAACTCGCCGAAGGGCTCGCTCGCGTCGTGGTCGGGCCGGAACCGCTCCCGTCCGACGACGAACCGGCGGACGCCCACGGCGGTGCCGATCCCCGCGGCGCCCAGCCCGGCGACGGTCCCCGCGACGCCCACCCAGCCCGGCCGCCGCCTAGGACGTTGCTCGCCCATCGGGCCTCCCCTCGTACACCCGCGGCACCCGGGCCCCGATCCGGGTGACGATCTCATAGGAGATCGTTCCCAGCGCGCCGGCCCAGTCCTGCGCCGTGGGCTCGCCGCGGTCGCCCGGGCCGAACAGGACCACCTCGTCGCCCGCGGCGATCGGGTCGTCGCCCAGGTCGATCACGAACTGGTCCATGCAGACCCGCCCGGCGATCCGCCGGCGGCGGCCGCCCGCCAGCACCTCCAGCAGGTTCGAGCCGTGCCGGGGGACGCCGTCGCCGTACCCGGCCGGCACCACCGCCAGGGTGGTCTCCCGCCCGGTCGTGTAGGTCATGCCGTAGGAGACGCCGCTGCCCGCCGGGACCCGCTTGACCAGCGCCACCGCGGCGCTCAGCGTCATCGCGGGGCGCAGCCCGAAGGCGCCCCGCTCCGGGAGGGGCGACAGCCCGTACATCGCGATGCCCGGCCGGACCAGGTCGTAGCGGGCCGCGGGGATCGTCAGCAGCGCGGCCGAGTTCGCCAGATGCCGCACCTCGGGGTGGATCCCGGCCTTCTCCGCGTAGTCCGCCGCCTCGGCGAACGCCCGCAGCTGCGCGGCGTTCGCCGGGTGGTCCGGCTCGTCGGCGCACGCCAGGTGGGACATCAGGCCGACCGCCCGCAGCCGCCCGGCGGCCTGCCCGGCCAGCGCCGCGTCCACCAGGGACGGCCAGTCGGACGGCCCCGCACCGCCCCGGGACATCCCGGTGTCGGCCTTGAGATGCACCCGCGCCGGCCGGCCCGCCCGGTCGGCCGCCGCCGCGATCTCCGCGAGCAGCCCGGCGGATCCGGCGGCGAGGTCCACATCGGCGGCGACGGCCCGGTCGTAGGGCTCCCCCGGCCCGCACAGGCAGACCAGGATCGGCGCGGTCAGCCCGGCCTCGCGCAGGTGCAGCGCCTCGGCCAGCCGGGCCACCCCCAGCCAGGTCGCGCCGCCCGCCAGCGCCGCCCGCGCGACCTCGGCGATGCCGTGGCCGTACCCGTCGGCCTTGACCATGGCCATCGCCGGGACGCCGCCCGCCCGCTCGCGCAGCAGCGCCACGTTGGCGCTGATGGCGCCCAGGTCGATCAGCGCCCGTGCCGGGATCGTCATGTTCTTCCGTCCCTCCCTCTCAGCGCGCGTCCGGGCCGGTCACCAGTGTCGCGCATCTGATCGGATGCCCGCGCTGACCCGGATGTTCACGTCCCGGCCAGCGTCCGGAAGGCGGCGGGCAGCGCGCCGATCACGTCGCCGGCGGCGAGCGGGGCCCCGTCAGCCGCCAGGCGGGCCGCCATGCCGTGCAGGTAGGCCCCGGCGGCGGCCGCGTCGAGCGCCGCCATGCCACCGGCCAGCAGCGCACCGATCAGCCCCGACAGCACGTCGCCGGTGCCCGCGGTGGCCAGCCACGAGGTGCCGGTGGGGTTCACCCGCACCGGCCGGCCGGCCGCCGCGATCAGCGTGGTGGAGCCCTTGAGCAGCACGGTGGCCCGGAGTTCGGCCGCCGCCCGGCGGACGTGCTCCAGCCGCCGGGCCTCGATGTCGGCGCGGTCGGCGTCCAGCAGCCGGGCCAACTCCCCGGCGTGCGGGGTCAGCACGGTGGGCGCGGTCCGGCCGGGGAGCAGGTCGCGGTGGCGGGCCAGCACGGTGAGCCCGTCGGCGTCCACCAGCACGGGCACGTCGGTGCCGAGCGCCGCGGCGACCAGCGCCGCGGCGGCGTCGCCGGTGCCCAGCCCCGGGCCCACCACCCAGGCCTGCACCCGGCCCGCCGCGGCGAGGCCGGCCGCGTCCCCCGGCTCGATCACCGTGGTGACGGCCTCGGGCCAGCGCCGCCGGACCACCGCCACGGCCGGGGCGACCGAGACGAACCGCACCATCCCCGCCCCACCGTGCACGGCTCCGCCGGTGCTCAGCACCGCCGCCCCGGTGAACTGCTCGCCGCCCGCGACGATGCCGACCACCCCGCGCCGGTACTTGTCCGACTCGGGGCCGGGGAGCGGGGGGTCCACGTCGTCCGGGCCGGTGACCGTCACGTCGGGGTCCGGCAGCTCGGGGCCCAGCCCGATGTCGACCAGTTCGACCACCCCGCAGCGCGCGGCGCCGGGGTCGATGAACAGGCCCGGCTTGTGGGTGCCGAAGGTGACGGTCACATCGGCCCGCACGGCCTCGCCCTCGACCCGGCCGGAGTTCGCGTCCACGCCGCTGGGGACGTCGCAGGCCACCACCAGGCCGGGGGTCTCGTTCGCCCGCCGGGCCAGCGCGGCGTACGGCTCGCGCAGCGCCCCGCCACCGCCGATGCCGGTCAGGCCGTCGATCACCAGGTCGGCGGTGTCGATCTCGGCCGCGTCGCCCAGCCGGCCACCCGCGGCCAGCAGGGCCGCCAGCCCCGCCGGGTGCGTCCTGGACCCGGCGGGCACCGCCACCACCCGGGCTCCGCGCCGGGCCAGCCGCTCGCCCGCGTAGAGGGCGTCGCCGCCGTTGTCGCCGCCGCCGACGAGCAGCACCACGTCCGCGCCGTACACCCGCGGCAGCAGCGACGCGCAGACCGCGGCCAGCCCGGCCGCCGCCCGCTGCATCAGGGTGCCCTCGGGCAGCCGCGCCAGCAGCGCGGCCTCCGCCGCCCGGACCTTGTCGACCTCGTGCGCGTATCTCATGCCCTACCCCGCGTTTCGGCGATGACGATCGCCGTGGCGATGCCACCGTCATGGCTGAGCGAAACGTGCCAGTCCGTCACGCCCAGCCCGGCGGCCGCCGCAGCGACGGTCCCCGCGACGTGCAGTTCGGGCCGGCCGCCCGGGGCGCGGCGCACCTCCGCGTCGGTCCACCGCAGCCCGCCCGGCGCGCCCAGCGCCTTGGCCAGCGCCTCCTTGGCCGCGAACCGGGCGGCCAGCGAGCGCGCCGGCAGCCCGCGCTCGCCCTCGGTGAACAGCCTGGTCCGCAGCCCGGGAGTGCGTTCCAGGGACGCCTCGAACCGGGCGATGTCGACCACGTCGATACCCACTCCCACGATCACAGCCACGATCGTAGGAGCCCGGGTCTCGCTACTCCACCGTGACGGACTTGGCGAGGTTGCGGGGCTGGTCCACGTCGTGGCCCTTGGCGGTGGCCAACTCGCAGGCGAAGACCTGCAGCGGGACGGTGGTCACCAGCGGCTGGAGCAGCGTCGGCACCGCCGGGACCTCGATCAGCGTGTCCGCGTACGGCTGGACCGAGGTGTCGCCCTCCTCGGCGATGACGATCGTCCGGGCGCCCCGGGCGCGGATCTCCTGGATATTGGAGACGATCTTGTCGTGCAGGACGGCGCGGGCCCGCGGCGGCACCACGACCACCACCGGCAGGCCGTCCTCGATCAGCGCGATCGGGCCGTGCTTGAGCTCGCCCGCGGCGAAGCCCTCGGCGTGCATGTAGGCGAGCTCCTTGAGCTTGAGCGCGCCCTCCATGGCCACGGGGTAGCCGACGTGCCGGCCCAGGAAGAGCACGCAGTGCTCGTCGGCCAGCGACCGGGCCAGCTCGCGCACCGGCCCCATGGTCTCCAGGACCTTCTCCACCTTGTCGGGCATGCCGCTCAGCAGTTGCACCATGGCGAAGACCTCGTCGCCCCACTTGGTGCCGCGCACCTGGGCGAGGTACAGCGCGATCAGGTAGACGGCGACGAGCTGGGTGAGGAACGCCTTGGTCGAGGCGACCGCGATCTCCGGCCCGGCGTGGGTGTAGAGCACGCCGTCGCACTCGCGCGGCAGCGTGGAGCCGTTGACGTTGCAGATGCCGAGCACCCGGGCGTGCTGCTCGCGGGCGTGCCGGACGGCCATCAGCGCGTCCATCGTCTCGCCCGACTGGGAGATCGCGATGACCAGGGTGGACCGGGTCAGGATCGGGTCGCGGTAGCGGAACTCGCTGGCCAGCTCCACCTCGCAGGGCAGCCCGGCCCAGTGCTCGATGGCGTACTTGGCGATCATCCCCGCGTGGTAGGAGGTGCCGCAGGCCACGATGATGATCTTGTCGATCTCGCGGAGGGCCTGGTCGGAGATGCGCATCTCGTCGAGCGTGAGCCGCCCGTCGGTGCCGATCCGGCCGAGCAGGGTGTCGGCCACCGCCCGGGGCTGCTCGGCGATCTCCTTGAGCATGAAGTAGTCGTAGCCGCCCTTCTCGGCGGCCGAGACGTCCCAGTCGACGTGGTACTCGGTCACCTCGCCGGGCTTGCCCTCGAAGTCGGTGACGGTCACCCCGTCCCGGCGCAGCTCCACGACCTGGTCCTGGCCCAGCTCGATCGCCTGGCGGGTGTGCGCGATGAACGCGGCCACATCGCTGGCCAGGAAGTTCTCGCCGTCGCCCCGGCCGACCACCAGCGGGGAGTTGCGCCGGGCGCCGACCACCACGTCCGGGTCGGCGGCATGGACGGCCACCAGCGTGAAGGCGCCCTCCAGCTTCCGGCAGACCCGGCGCATCGCCTCGGCCAGCCCGCCGGCGGCCGCGAACTCCTCCTCCAGCAGGTGGGTGACGGTCTCGGTGTCGGTGTCGGACTGCAGCGTGTGCCCGCGCTCGGCCAGTTCGGCCCGCAGCGCCGCGAAGTTCTCGATGATCCCGTTGTGGATCACGGCGATCGACCCGGAGCAGTCGACGTGCGGGTGCGCGTTCCGGTCGGTGGGCGCGCCATGGGTGGCCCAGCGGGTGTGCCCCATGCCCGCCGTGCCGGGCGGCAGTTCCCGCTCGGCCAGCGCCTCGCGGAGGTTCACCAGCTTGCCCGCGCGCTTGGTGACGGCCAGCCCGCCCTCGGCGAGCACCGCCACCCCCGCCGAGTCGTACCCCCGGTATTCCAGCCTGGCCAGACCTTCGATCACCACATCGAGCGCCGGCTTCGACCCCACGTAGCCCACGATTCCGCACATGGCGGTCACACTAGCCGGTGTGGCCGGCGGGGAGTACCGCGCACGCTGCCGAAGGCCGTTCGGGGGCCCGCCGGACCCGCGCCCTAGGCTGCTCCCATGACCAGGGAAAAAGCCGGCGTGCCGAGCCCTTATGTCGAGCTGTCACGGGACGCCTGGCGCGCCCTCCGGGCCAGCACCCCCCTCCCGCTGGGCCGGGACGAACTGGACGCCCTCCGCGGGGTACGCGACCCCATCGACATCGCCGAGGTGGAGGAGGTGTACCTGCCGCTGTCGCGGCTGCTCAACCTGTACGCCACCGCCCGCGGCCCGCTGCGCGACGCGATCGGCGCGTTCCTGGCCGAGCCGATGCGGCCCACCCCGTTCGTCATCGGGGTGACCGGCAGCGTGGCCGTCGGCAAGTCGACCACCGCCCGGTTGCTGCGCACCCTGCTGGCCCGCCGGCCGGAGCACCCGACCGTGGAGCTGATCACGACCGACAGCTTCCTGTACGCCAACGCGGAGCTGACCCGGCTCGGGCTGAGCGAGCGCAAGGGCTTCCCCGAGACCTATGACCGGCGGGCGCTGGTCTCCACGGTCGGGGCGCTCAAGGCGGGGGCGGCCGAGGTGGAGATCCCGGTCTACTCCCATCTGCAGTACGACCTGGTGCCCGGGGCCCGGCAGACCGTCCGGCGGCCGGACATCCTGATCGTCGAGGGGCTGCACGTGCTGGAGTCCGCCGAGCCGGGCACGCTCTCCGTCGCCGACCACCTCGACTTCTCCATCTACGTGGACGCCCGGGTCGAGGACATCCAGCAGTGGTTCGTGGACCGGCTGTTCGCGTTGCGCCGCACCGCCTTCACCGACCCCCGGTCGTACTTCCACCAGTTCGCCACCCAGCTCGACGAGGACGAGACCGCGGCGTTCGCCCGACGCGTCTGGCGCGAGATCAACGAGGTCAACCTCGTCTCCAACATCCTGCCCACCCGCGCCCGCGCCACCCTGGTGCTGCACAAGGCCCGCGACCACAGCGTCCAACGCCTGCGCTTGCGCCGTATCTAGCGCGGCACCCAGCGCCGAAAAGATCATGCCCGTCCGGTGTGACCACGGCGCCCTGAGGGGTCGCGTCGATAGAGTTGGGACACCGACCGCCCGACCCCGAAAGGCCAAGATCACCCGTGGCTGACTCGTTCGTGCACCTGCATGTTCATACGGAGTACTCCATGCTGGACGGCGCGGCGAAGATCGGAAAGATGGCCGACCGGGTCTCCCAGCTGGGGATGCCCGCGATCGCCATGTCCGACCACGGAAACCTGTTCGGCTCCTACGAGTTCCACAAAAAGATCAAAGGCGCAGGACTCAAACCGATCATCGGCGTGGAGGGCTACGTCAGCCCCCAGTCGCGGTTCCACAAGAAGCCGGTCTTCTGGGGAGAGCCGCATCAGCGGAAGTTCAACGAGCAGACCGGCGCCGGCGGTGACGTGTCGGCGAGCGGCACCTATCTGCACAAGACCATGTGGGCCTACACCGCCCAGGGCCTGAAGAACCTCTTCAAGATCAGTTCCCTGGCCTCGCTCGAAGGCCACATGAAGAAGTACCCCCGGATGGACGACGAGCTGTTCGAGCAGTACCACGAGGGGATCATCGCCACCACCGGATGCCCGTCCGGCGCGGTCCAGACCCGGCTCCGGCTCGGCCAGTTCGACAAGGCCCTGGAGCACGCCGCCAAGTACCAGGAGATCTTCGGCAAGGAGAACTACTTCCTGGAACTGATGGACCACGGGAACGTCCTGATCGAGACCGCGGTCCGCGATCAGCTGCTGGAGATCGGCAGGAGGCTCGGTATCCCGCCGCTGGTCACCAACGACTCCCACTACGTCACCGAGGACCAGGCCACCGCCCACGACGCGTTGCTGTGCGTGGGCACCAACTCCCGGCTGGACAACCCCGACCGGTTCCGGTTCAGCGGCCAGGGCTACTACATCCGCTCCGCCGAGGAGATGCGCGGCCTCGACCACGACGACCTCTGGCGCGAGGGCTGCAACAACACGCTGGTGATCGCCGAGCGGGTCGAGTCCTACGACGAGGTCTTCGCCCACCGTGACCTGGCGGCCAAGTTCCCGGTCCCCGACGGGGAGACCGAGATGAGCTGGCTGCGCAAGGAGTGCCGGCGCGGCGCCGTCCACCGCTACGGGGACCCGGTGCCCGCCGAAGTCCAGGAGCGCATCGAGTACGAGCTGTCGGTCATCGAGGGGATGGGCTTCCCCGGCTACTTCCTCGTCGTCGCCGACATCTGCCAGTACGCCCGCGACAACAGCATCTGGGTCGGTCCGGGCCGGGGCAGCGCCACCGGTTCCATGGTCGCCTACGTCACCGGGATCACCGAGCTCGACCCGATCGAGCACAGCCTGCTGTTCGAGCGGTTCCTCAACCCCGAACGCATCTCCATGCCCGATGTCGACCTGGACTTCGACGAGCGTCGTCGCGGTGACATGATCCGCTACGTCACCGAGAAGTACGGCGAGGACAACGTCAGCTTGATCATCACCTATATGACGATCAAGTCGAAGGCGGCCGTGAAGGACGCCGGGCGCGTCCTCGGCTACCCCTTCGTGGTCGGCGAGAAGATCACCAAGGCGTTCCCGCCGGCCGTCATGGGCAAGGAGATCCCGCTCACCGGCATCTTCGACCCCGAGCACGAGCGTTATGCCGAGGCCACCGAGCTCCGCAAGCTCTACGAAGAAGACGTCGACGTCAAGAAGGTCATCGACACCGCGCTCGGCCTGGAAGGCCTCACCCGCGGCACCGGTGTCCACGCCGCCGGTGTCATCCTTTCCTCGCAGCCCCTCGTCGACGTCATGCCGATCTTCATGCGGCCCGACGACGGCGCGCGCATCACCGGTTTCGACGGGCCGTCCAGCGAGAACATGGGCGCGCTCAAGATGGACTTCCTGGGCCTGCGCAACCTCACCGTCCTGGGCGACGCGGTCGAGAACATCAAGACCAACCGCGGGCTCGAACTGGACATGCTCAAGGTCCCCCTGGACGACAAGAAGACCTACGAGCTCCTGGCCCGCGGCGAGACCCTGGGCGTGTTCCAGCTCGACTCCTCGATGATGCGGGACCTCACCAAGCTCATCGCACCGACCCGGTTCGAAGACGTCTCGTCGATCCTCGCGCTCGGCCGTCCGGGTCCGATGGGCGCGAACGCCCACATCAACTACGCCCTCCGCAAGGAGGGCAAGCAGGCCATCGCGCCGATCCACCCCGGCCTGAAGGACGCCCTGGAGCCGATCCTCGGCACGACCTTCCACCTGGTCGTCTACCAGGAGCAGGTCATGGCCATCGCCCAGCAGCTCGCGGGCTACACGCTGGGCGGCGCCGACATCCTCCGCCGCGCGATGGGCAAGAAGAAGAAGGAGGAGATGGACAAGCAGTGGGCCACCTTCTCCTCCGGCATGGTCGACAAGGGTTACACCGAGGAGATGGCCAAGGCCGTCTGGGACGTCCTCGAACCCTTCTCCAGCTATGGCTTCAACAAGTCCCACACCGCCGGATACGGGCTCGTCTCCTACTGGACCGCGTACCTCAAGGCCAACTACCCGGCCGAGTACATGGCGGCGCTGCTCACCTCGGTCGGTACCAACAAGGACAAGATGGCGGTTTACCTGGCCGAATGCCGCCGGATGAAGGTCCAGGTGCTGCCGCCGTGCGTCAACGAGTCCAGCCTCCGGTTCGCCGCCGTCGGTGACGACGTCCGCTTCGGCCTGGGCGCGGTCCAGAACGTCGGCGACGGCCCGATCAACGGGATCATCGGTGCCCGTAAGGAACACGGCAAGTACACCGATTTCAATGATTTCCTCACCAAGGTCCCCGCGGTCGTCTGCAACAAGCGGACCATCGAATCGCTCATCAAGGCCGGCGCCTTCGACGGCCTCGGGCACGCCCGCATGGGCCTGGTCCAGATCCACGACCAGGCCATCGACTCCGTCATCGACATCAAGAAGAAGGAGGCGATGGGCCAGGACTCGCTGTTCGGCGCCTTCGAGGACAGTGACGCCGCGACCGAGGCCTTCGCCATCACCGTCCCCTCAGCCGAATGGGACAAGAGGACCAAGCTCGCCTTCGAGCGGGAAATGCTCGGCCTCTACGTCTCCGACCATCCGCTCAACGGAGCCGAGCGCGTACTGGAACGCAACCGCGACTACAGCATCGCGCAGATCCTCAACCGGGACGCCGATCGCGAACGTGGCGAGATCCGCGTCGCCGGAATCATCTCCGGCGTCGACAAGAAGGTCACCAAGCAGGGCAACGTCTGGGCCATCCTCAAGATCGAAGACCACGACGGCTCGCTCGAAGTCCCCTGTTTCCCGGCCACCTACCAGCTCTACGGCGAGAACCTGGCTCCCGACCTCGTCGTCTCGGTCGTCGGCAAGATCCGCATCCGTGACAGCGGCGAAGACGCCAGTGTCAGTTTCAACGCCGTCGCCATCGAGTTCCTCGACATCTCCAACGTCCCCCAGGCCGGGGAACACGAACCCGTCGTCATCGCGCTCCGTGAGGCGAACGTCAACCGGGAACTCCTCGCCGAGCTGAAGCAGATGTTCCGCACCCATCGCGGCGACACCCCCGTCCACCTCATGGTCGAACGCCTCAACCGCCGCAAGGTCCTCGTGAACCTTCCCGACCACAAGGTCAACCTCGCCAACGGAGCCTTCGTCGGTGACCTCAAGGTCCTCCTCGGCCCGACGGCGCTCGCCGACAGGTGACCCTGGCCGGGAGGCCGGGGCCTCAGTCGGCGGTCGCCGCCGTCAGGGTGCCGAGCCGGCCTCCGGCCAGGAACGCGCCGCCGGCGACGACCACGACCAGCAGGACGACCGCCACCGGCAGGCTCACCGCGGGGGTGATCCGGTCGGTGTCGGCGACGGCGTCGGCCACCGACAGGGCCCACTGCTGGACGGACGCCGAGCGCGCCCCGGAGGCCAGGTTGCCGATCAGCGACTCCCAGACCAGGGCGTAGATCAGCCCGATCGTCACGGCGTTGCGGCTGATCACGGCCAGCGCCACGAAGATCGCGCAGTAGGCGGCCGCGCCCACCAGCGCCCCGGCGGTGAAGCCCGCGGTGAGCCCGCTGAAGGTGCCGGTGAGCAGTAGCCCGGTCAGCAGGGTGGGGATCACCGCGAACACGACCGCCAGGCCGAACGCCACGACCAGTTTCGTCGTGGTGATGACGGGCCGCGGGATCGGCTTGGTCAGGATGTACATGATCTGACCGTCGTCGATCTCCGGCCCGATCACCCCGGTCCCCGCGATCAGGCAGAGCAGGGGCAGCAGCGTTCCCAGCACCAGGCTCTGCAGCACCCCGGCCGAGGTGCCGAGGTCGTTGTCCCCGGTCATCCGCAGTATGACGGCCAGCAGGATCGGCAGCGCGGGCAGCGCGAACAGCAGCAGCGCCCGCCGCCGGCCGAGCATGGCCCGCAGCGTGATGGCGGCGATCGTGGCGTTCATCCGGCACCTCCGACCAGGTAGGAGAAGACGCTCTCCAGGGATTCGTCGGCGGGCGAGACCTCCAGCAGCCGGACGCCCTCCTTACGGGCGACCTGCGGCAGCAGCCAGGTGAACCGCCGGAAGTCGGTCGCCTCCACCCGCAGCCCCTGGCCGCTCAGTTCCACGCTGCGCGCCGAGCCGTCCGCGATGATCGCGGCGGCCAGCCGCCGGTCGTCGGCGGACCGCACCAGGAAGACGTGCGGCCGGTCGGTCATCAACCGCCGGATCGCCCGGAAGTCGCCGGAGGCCGCGTGCCGGCCCGCCACGATCACCTCGATGTGCGTGGCCAGCCGCTCCACCTCCTCCAGGATGTGCGAGCTGAACAGCACGGTGCGGCCTTCGGCGGCCATCCGCCGGATCAGGTCCATCAGCTGGAGCCGCTGCCGGGGGTCCATCCCGTTGAAGGGTTCGTCGAGCAGCAGCACCGGCGGGTCGTGGACCAGCGCCGAGGCCATCTTGACCCGCTGTTTCATGCCCTTGGAGTACTTGCCGATCTCGCGGTCCTGGGCGGGCTCCATCTCGACCATGGCCAGCGCCCGCTGCGCCGCGGCGCCGGGATCGGGCAGCTTGTGCAGCTTGGCCATGGCCAGCACGAACTGCCGGCCGGTCAGGAAGTCGTAGGCGCTCTCGCGCTCGGGGACCAGCCCGACATGCCGGTAGATCTGCGGGTTCTTCCAGATGGTCGCGCCGTCCAGCTCGATCGTGCCGGTGGACGGCGGCAGGAAGCCGCCCATCATGTGGATCAGCGTGGACTTGCCCGCCCCGTTGGGGCCGAGCAGCCCGGTCACCCCGGGCCCGATGGTCATGGAGATCCCGTTCACCGCGACCACGTTCCCGTACCAGCGGGACACCTGGTCGAGCCGCAACTCGCTCATGAGAGACCGGCCTTCCGGAAGCGCAGGGACAGGACGGCGACCGCACCGGCCACCAGGAGCGCGCAGAGCGCCAGCGCCACCGGGCCGCCCCAGGGCCCGGGCGGCACCGCGACGGCCGCCTTCTCCGCACCCAGCAGCCGCACCTGCACGGCGTCAACGAGGTTGAACGGGGCGAACAGCCCCGCCCAGCCGGCCAGTTCGAAGTTGGTGCGCGCCTCGGCGATGCCCTGCACGATGAGCACCATCGTGCTGCTCACCATGTAGACGGCGATCACCGCGGCCACCCCGAAGCCGCGGCGCGGCGTGAAGGCCGCGATCACCAGCGCGATGGCGGCCAGCACCAGGGCGAAGAGCACGCATCCCAGCAGGGCGCCGAGGTAGTGCAGCACGTGATCGCCCAGCGGCATCGCCCGGGCGACCTCGCCGTCCGGCATGACGAGCGGCTTCATCTTGTCGGCCCGGGTGACCAGCGCCCCGACGAAGAGCACCGTCACCGGGACGGCCAGCAGCACGAACAACGCCGTGGCGAACGCGCCGACCTTGGCCAGCGTGAAGTCCGGCGGGACGACCGGCCGGGAGAAGTACAGCGGCACCACGCGGAAACGCAGCTCCCGGGAGGCGATCACCGGTGCCTGGGTGGCCAGGAAGATCGCCACCACCACCTGCATGATCGTCGCGTACTGGGAGTACACGATCAGGGTGTTCGGCTCCTTGGTGATGGCCAGCACCGCCACGCTGCCGGCCGCCGGCAGCAGCATCATCGCCGCCAGCAGGAACGGCATCACCTTGGCCCGCGCCGGCCGGCCCAGCCCGTAGGCGGCCCGCAGGTTGTGCACGTACAGCGACCGGATGATGTAGGCCCGGCCCAGCCGTCGGCCCTCGTAGTGCCGGTAGCCGATGTCGTGGATCGCGCCCAGCGTCACCGGAACACCTCCTCGATGTGGTGGCGGCGCTGCTCCAGCCGGATCAGGCCCACCCCGAGCTCGGCGACGCCGTCCCGGATCAGGTCGTAGGTGCCCTCGTCGGCGATGTCGACCAGCAGGTGCCGGCCCTCGGGGCGGACGGCCAGCCCGGCGGTGGCGAGCCGCTGCCCGAGCGCGTCGCGCTCCTCCTCCACCTCGACCACCAGCACGCCGCTGACCTCGGTGAACGAGTCGACCGCCGAGGAGCGCAGCAGCCGGCCGCCGTCGATGACGACCACGTGGTCGCAGATGCGTTCCAGCTCGCCGAGCAGGTGCGAGGTGACGAGCACGCTGATCCCGAACTCGGTGCCGACCCGGCGGATCAGCGCCAGCATCTCGTCCCGGCCGGCCGGGTCGAGCCCGTTGGTCGGCTCGTCGAGGAAGACCAGCTGGGGGTCGTGCACCAGGGCCTGGGCCAGCTTGACCCGCTGCCGCATCCCGGTGGAGTAGCCCCCGATGGGCCGGTAGCGCTCCTCGTACAGGCCCACGTGGCGCAGCGTGTCGGCGGCCCGCTCACGGGCCGCGGTGGGGGGCAGGCCGCACATCCGGGCCAGGTGCACCACCAGTTCGGTGGCGGAGACGTCGGGCGGCAGGCAGTCGTACTCGGGCATGTAGCCGACCCGTTCCCGGATCAGCGGCCCCTGCCCGGCCACGTCGAGATCGAGCACGGCGGCCTGGCCGGAGGTCGGCGGTAGCAGCCCGAGCAGGATCTTGATCAGTGTGGACTTGCCCGCGCCGTTGGCCCCGACGAGCCCGACGACCCCGGGTTCCACGGCGAGGCTCAGGTCGTTCAGTGCGGTGAACCCCCCGAACCTCATCGTGAGGTTCTGGGTGGCGATGATCGGCATGCCCCGAACCTAGTGGGAACGTACCGCTCCCGTCGTCACCCGGAAGGACTAGCCGGTACCGTCCTTCGGACGCATTTTCGTTCGCCTTTGGGCAAACCCCCATGCCGCCCGTTGGACGACCATGGTCGCGACCCCGGCAATGACCATGCCGACCAGGTTCACCAGCAGTTGCACCGCCGAGCCCGCCACCTCCGACCAGTGCCGCAACGCGACGGCCACGGCGATGTTGCCCGCCGCGGGGACGGTCGTGACCGAGATGAACACCCCGACCAGCGACGACGACTTGTCCGCCGTCAGGGCCAGCACCCCGGCCGCCCCGGCCAGCACCGCCACGATGAACGACCAGCGGTCCGGTTCGTACACGAACCCGGTCAGCGGGCGGGCGTCCGGCAGCTCGGCCAGTTCGATCACGCCGGTCCACCGGCCGAGCAGCGCGCAGACATAGGTGATCGCGATCGCCACCGCGAAGCCCACGGCCAGCGTGCGCAGCGCGCCCGCGACCCGGCCCGGCTTCCAGAAGACCAGCCCGAACGCGATCGCCGCCACCGCGCCGAACTCCGGGCCGAGCACCATGGCGCCCACGATGAGGATCGGCGAGTCGAGCAGCGCGGCGATCCCGGCGAGCAGGGTCGCCAGCGTCAGGAACGCGATGAACGACCAGGTCAGATCGGCCGCGTCGGCGGTCCGCTGGTCGAGGTCGGCCCAGACCACCGCGTCGTCGGGGGCGCCCGGGGCGCGCCGTTCGGCGTCCTCGGCGGCCTTCGACAGCGAGATGTCGATGTGTTCCAGCGTCAGCGAGCCGTCGCGGTCCAGCCGCAGGCTGCGCAGCGCGGCCAGGATCTCGTTGGCGGACTCCCGGGCGATGTCGGCGGTGACGACGTCGCCCGCGGGGTCCCGGGCCGCCCCGGAGAACACCGCGATATGGGTCGCGCCGGGATTCCCGGCGAGGACCGTGCACACCTGTTCGGTCCGGTCCTTGGGCACGATGGCCTGCAAGCGCAGCACGGCGCCCATGGTGCCAGGACGGGACGGGCCGCGGGAGGGTTCCCGAGCTGCGCGAGTTTCGTCCGGACATGCTGGGCATATCCGACGTAGCTTCGGGCCAAGAAAGGCAGAAAATGACTCGGTGGCTCCCCGCACTGGCCGCGGGAACGGCACTGGCGGCGGCCCTCACCGGCTGCGCGGTCGAGGTGGAGGGCACGGGCGGCGGCACCGACCGGACGCCCGACCGGCGCGGCGCGGCGGCCGCCCGGGCCGACCTGAAGGACCTGCGCACCGCGGCCGAGGGCAGCGGCTCCGGATACGAGCGCGAGCGGTTCGGGGTGCGCTGGAAGGACATCGACCGCAACGGCTGCGACCAGCGCAACGACGTCCTGGCCCGCGACCTGGAGAAGATCGAGAAGCGCGGCGACTGCGTCGTGGTGAGCGGCCTGCTGCACGACCCCTACAGCGGCAAGGACATCACGTTCAGCAAGTCGGACGCCGACGAGGTGCAGATCGACCACCTCTACCCGCTGGCACTGGCCTGGCGGATGGGCGCCGACGACTGGCCCGCCGACCGGCGCGAGCGGTTCGCCAACGACCACGACAACCTGCTGGCCGTCTGGGGCGTCCCGAACCGGCAGAAAAGCGACTCGGGCCCCGGCGAGTGGAAGCCGCAGCGCGACTTCCAGTGCACCTACGCGATCAGGTACATCGCCGTGGCCGACGAGTACGCCCTCCCCGTCACCCGCACCGACCGCACCGCCCTGGACGGCTTCCTCGACCGCTGCTGAGCCCGCCCGGGTCACCCGGAGGCGAGCTCCGCGCGGACCACGTCAGCGAGCCGCTCAGCGACCGTCTGGGCCTGCTCCTGGCTCGCCGCCTCCACCATGACGCGGACCATCGGCTCGGTGCCGCTGGGCCGGATCAGCACCCGGCCGGTGTCGCCCAGCTCCGCCTCGGCCGCCGAGATCGCCTCGGCCAGCACGGGGTCGGTCGCGGCCCGCGCTTTGTCGACGCCCCGGACGTTGACCAGCACCTGCGGCAGCCGGGTCATGACCTTGGCCAGCTCGTCCAGCGGGCGGCCCCGCCGGGCCACCGCCGCCAGCAGGTGCAGGCCGGTCAGCACGCCGTCGCCGGTGGTGGCGTGGTCCAGCATGATGACGTGGCCCGACTGCTCGCCGCCGAAGCCGAAGCCGCCCTCCTTCATCGCCTCCAGCACGTAGCGGTCGCCGACCGCGGTCTCGATCACGGCGATCCCCGCCTCCCGCATGGCGATCTTGAAACCGAGGTTCGACATCACCGTGGCCACCACGGTGTCGTCGGCCAGCCGGCCCGCCTCGCGCAGTTCCAGCGCCAGGATCGCCATGATCTGGTCGCCGTCGACCGTCTCGCCGGCGGCGGTCACCGCCAGGCAGCGGTCGGCGTCGCCGTCGTAGGCGATCCCCGCGTGCGCGCCGTGCTCGACCACCGCGGCCTGCAGCGCGGCCAGGTGGGTGGAGCCGCAGCCCGCGTTGATGTTGAGGCCGTCAGGCGCGACTCCGATGGCGACCACGTCGGCCCCGGCCCGGCGCAGCGCCTCCGGCGCGACGGCGGACGCGGCCCCGTGGGCGCAGTCGACCACCACCCGCACACCGTCGAGCGACCCGGGCAGCGTGGACACCAGGTGCGCCGCGTACTGCTCGACCGCGCCGAACGCGTCGCGCACCCGGCCGACCCCGGCACCGGTCGGCGGCTCCCAGGCCTCGCCCAGGTGCGCCTCGATGCTGTCCTCGATCTCGTCGGCGAGCTTGTAGCCGCTGCGGTCGAAGAACTTGATGCCGTTGTCGGGCGCGGCGTTGTGCGACGCCGACAGCATCACCCCGAGGTCGGCGTCCAGCGCCCTGGTCAGGTACGCCACCGCCGGGGTCGGCGCCACCCCGACGCGCAGCACGTCCACCCCCGCGCTGGCCAGCCCGGCGACCACGGCCGCCTCCAGGAACTCACCCGAGGCCCGCGGGTCGCGTCCCACCACGGCCACCGGCCGGTGCCCCGCGAAGGCCCCGGCCTCCCCCAGGACCCGGGCCGCGGCGACGGACAGATCCATCGCGAGCGACGCGGTGAGATCACGGTTGGCGACCCCGCGGATGCCATCGGTGCCGAAGAGACGACCCACAACTCACTCCAGATGTACAGGTCAATGACTACAGTCCGGAACGTTCCGTTTGCGCAGTCACACTAACCCCGAAAACGGGTGTGTACATGCGAACGGACCGTCGCATGGTGCGACGGCCCGTTCGGCGGAAAGGTTCGTTTCGTCAGCGCTTGCTGTACTGCGGAGCCTTACGCGCCTTCTTGAGACCGGCCTTCTTCCGCTCCTTCACCCGCGCGTCGCGGGTGAGGAAGCCGGCCTTCTTGAGCGCGGGGCGGTGCTCGATGTCGGAGAACTGCAGCGCCCGGGCGATGCCCAGCCGCAGCGCACCGGCCTGGCCCGTCACGCCGCCGCCGTGGATGCGGGCGATGACGTCCCACTGGCCCTCGGTGCCGAGCAGCACGAACGGCTCGTTGACGATCTGCTGGTGCACCTTGTTCGGGAAGTACTGGTCGAGCGACTGCCCGTTGATCGTCCAGTTGCCCGTGCCCGGCACGATGCGGACGCGCGCGATGGCCTGCTTGCGGCGGCCGGTGCCCGCGGCGGGGCCGGCGGCGACCGGCTGCGGGACGTACTCCTCGGCGACCTCGGGGCTCTCGGTGGTGTACTCCGAGGGCACCTCTTCGGAGTACGTGTCGTACTCCTCGCCCTCGCCCTCGACGGGCGTCTCGATGCCGCTGTTCTCGGCCACTGTTCTCCTAGGGGTCTTCTAGCCAGGGCGGCGGACCCGGTGGACGGGCACCCCGGCGGCCTCTGTTGGGAAACGGCGCGCCCCTGGGGGACGCGCCGCCGGTGCGGTTACTGCGCGATCTGGGTGATCTCGAACGGCACCGGCTGCTGCGCCTGGTGCGGGTGCTCGGGACCGGAGTAGATCTTCACCTTGCCGAGCATCTTCCGGCCCAGCGAGTTCTTGGGGAGCATGCCCCTGATCGCCTTCTCCACCGCGCGCTCGGGGCGCGTGGCGAGCAGGTCGGAGTAGGCCACGGAGCGGAGCCCGCCCGGGTAGCCCGAGTGGCGGTAGGCGCGCTTCTGCTCCAGCTTCTTGCCGGTCAGCGCCACCTTGTCGGCGTTCACGATGATGACGAAGTCACCCGTGTCGGCGTGCGGGGCGTAGATCGGCTTGTGCTTCCCCCGCAGCAGGATCGCGACCTGGCTGGCAAGGCGACCCAGCACGACATCGGTCGCGTCGATGACGTACCACTGACGCTGCACGTCAGCGGGCTTAGGGGTGTACGTGCGCACGGTCGTAGCCTTCATTTCTTTCGACGACTGCGGAATCTCTTGGTCGCGCTGGGCGGTCATTGATCCCGCAGGGCGACCCGGACGGCCGGGCACCCTGGGGCACGCCGGCACATACAACGAACTGGCAGGATACCCAGCCGCACGGGCATGGGTCAAAGCGGGTCGTCCATGGCAGGCTCCCAGCCTTTCCCCAGTATGCCCTACCAGGGAAGGTCTCCCGGCCCGTCGGCGAGTGTGCACCGTCATAGTTCCGGGGATAGACGGCCTAGTTCTGAGGATAGTGAGCACTCTGTGCCGTCTGTGCAGGTAACGTGCCTCCATGTCCGGTCGAATCCTGGAGGTTTCGTGAGCAGGCCCCGCACTGGACGCGCCATGGTCATCGGCCTCGGCGCCACCCTCGCCGTCGCCTCGGGCTTCGGCCTGGAACGAGTCGTCGACACCGGCGGGAACGCCGCGGCGACCACCCGGGTGGTCGCCGGCGACCGGCCCGCGGCCGACCCCCTCTCGGACGCCTCCCCCGCTGCCGACCCCGCCGCCGGCCCCGCCGGCCCGGCCCCCGCCCCGCCCGGCATCGAGGCCGAACCGACGCCGCCGCTCAAGAGCCTGCGCGTCCGGCCCCGCGAGGACACCGCCGGGAACACCGGGAACGCCGGCACGCCCCAGAACCCGTCCACCGGCGGGAGCGCGGGCGCCCCGGCGGGCGCGGCCGGGCCGGAGGGCCAGGTCGTGCGCCTCACCAACGCCGAGCGGGCCAAGGCGGGCTGCCCGGCGCTGCGCGTCGACGCGCGGCTCACCACGTCCGCCCGGCGCCACTCGGCCGACATGAAGGCCCGGAACTACTTCTCGCACACCTCGCCCAACGGAACCGACTTCGCGGCGCGGATCAGGGCCGCCGGCTACCCCAGCCCGGGCGCCGAGAACATCGCGATGGGCTACCCGACCCCGGCGGCCGTGATGAAGGGCTGGATGAACAGTCCCGGCCACCGCGCCAACATCCTCAACTGCAAGCTGCGGGCGATCGGCACCGGAGTCGCAACCGGTGGAAGAGGCCCCTACTGGACCCAGAATTTCGGCTGGCAGTGATCGCGCCCTGACCACCCGCTGACCTGGGCCGCCCGTGCCCGCGGTTCGTCATGACCGGCGGACGGGCGGCCGGATCGCGTGTCAAGGTGGAGTCCGCGTCGTCCAGAGCAACGTAAAGGCAAGGATAGGCTCCCACGCATGGGTTACCCGGGTGATAGAGACGGGCCCGGCGGCTGGCCCGGTGAGCAGCCGCCCTACGGCGGCGAGCCGCAGCGGCCCGACTCGGGGCCGACACACCCCTTCTCGCCGCGGCTCGGCGGTGAAGGCACCGCGGCGACCCCGTCGCCCTGGGCGCAGGATCCGCCGACCCAGCAGTACGGTTCCTCCTACGATTCCCCAGGTTACGGGTCGGACCCGTACGGTTCCGACCCCTACGGCGATCCTCCCGGCCGGTACGGCACCGGCCACCCGCAGGGGCTCGCCCAGGAGCCGCCGGACGAGCTCTACGGGACGACCGGCGAGCGGTACTTCACCGGCCC
Source organism: Actinomadura craniellae (assembly GCF_003289645.1). GTDB lineage: Bacteria > Actinomycetota > Actinomycetes > Streptosporangiales > Streptosporangiaceae > Actinomadura_D > Actinomadura_D craniellae. The sequence goes on from NZ_QLYX01000004.1 coordinate 196,791, forward strand.
CGGCGACGAGCCCGAGGAGTACACCAGGCACCGCTCCACCCCGCCACGGCGCGAGCGCAACCGCATGCCGCTGGTCATCGGCGGTGCCGCGCTGGCCGGCGTCGTCCTCATCGCCGGCGGGTTCGGGCTGTCCGCGGTGTTGAAGGACGACCCGGAGCCCGCGCCCGCGGCGGCCTCCGCCCCGCCCGCCACGCCCACCGCCGCGCCGACCCCCACCACGTCGCCACAGGTCCCGCTCAACACCAAGATCAAGACCCGGACCACCGACCCGCAGGCGCTCACCTTCACCGAGATCTTCAACCGCTCCCGGTTCACCGTGAGCCGGACCCGCTACGTCATGACGGCCCGGCGGGCAGAGCGCTCCTGCGCCCGCGCCGTGAACGGCACCGCCCTGGCCACCGCGATCACCCGGGGCGGCTGCTCCCAGGTGCTGCGCGCCACCTTCGCCCGGAGCGACGGCGCCCTGGTCGGCACGGTCGGGGTGTTCAACCTGAGCACCGAGAACGCCGCCAAGCTCGCGCAGCGGGCGGGCGGCGGCAAGGACACCTACCTCCAGCCGCTGCCCGGCGGCGGGGTGACCAGGAAGATCGGCAAAGGCGCCGCGCTCGGCACGATCTCCGTCCGCGGTCACTACCTGGTGATGACCTGGGTGCAGCGCCCCGACGGCAAGGCCGTCCCGGCCGCCCAGCACAAGGCCGTCTCGACCTTCGGTCAGCACGTGACCTGGGGCAGCAACCTCACCAAGGCGCTGCACTACCGCGGAATCGAAGGCAAGCCCTACGGGAAGTAGCGACGATGAATACCCTGTCTACCTATGTCTGGTCGTGAGGAGACCTCGGGCGACCACCCGGCTCCCGAGTTCACGGCGCCCCCCGGCTTCGGCCAGTCCGGAGCGCCGGTCGACGCGGAGTCCCCGAGCGGGGCGCAGCAGCCGGGCCCCGGCCCACTAGAGGTACCGCCCCTCGGCGGTCCCAACACCCCCTGGTGGGCCGCTTCCGAGGACGAGAACGAGAACGCCGCCGGCCCGCCCCCCGGAACCCTGGTGGCGGGCATCGGGGTGCCCAGCGTCGACAGCCGCGGCGCCGTGCCCGCCGAACCTCTCGTCGAGCCGCCGCCGTCGGCCTACCCCGACACCGACCCCGACGGCATCCCCGTCGTCGACACCTCGAACCCGCCCGCCGAACCCTCCCCGGAGCCTCCCGCGTTCCCCGCCTCCCCCGTGCCCGAGACGGGCACCGCCGACGAATCCGCCGCGCCTCCGCAGGGCGGCCCCAAGTCCGGCCCCGAGAGCATCTGGGGGCTCCCCAAGGCCCCCGCACCACCCGCGCCGGAGCCCGCCGAAGAGGCCCCGGCCGAGCCCGCCGGCGAACCCGTGGCCGGGACCGTGCGGAGCGACGACGCCGACTCCGCGGAGACCGAGCCCGTGCAGCAGGTCGGCGCGCCCTTCCCCGAGCCCGCCGCGGAGCCGCCGGCGTCCTGGATCGCCGCGCAGGCGGCCGAATCGCGATCGTCCAGGCTCAGTTCCGAATCCAGCGATCCGCTGACCCCGGACGCGATCGTGCTGCCGCGCCGGCCCGGTTCGGGTGGTGGGAACCGGCCCGGTCCCGGCGGCGGGAAGCCGGCCTTGATCGTCCCTGCCGGGGCGCCGTCCCGGCCGGCCGCCGCACCGGCGGTGAACCGCCGTCCCCTGCTGATCGGCGGCGCGGTGCTGGCCGGGCTGCTGGTCGCGGTGTTCGCCTTCGTCGGGCTCGGCGGCGGAGACGACGAGAAGGGCCGGCAGCGGCAGGCCGGCGCCCAGGTGACGCCGGAGCCCTCCGCAGCGGCCCCCGCGGCCCCGCCCGCCTCGCCGTCCGACGTCCCGGCCCCCGTCGTCGACATCAACAACGAGCGCACCGACCGCCAGCCGCTCACCCTCCAGGAGGTCTTCCCACCGGGACGGATCATCCTGGGCGGACGCACCTACACCCAGGACAAGACGTCCGTGAACCACCAGTGCTCGCTGGCCTCCCGGGGCGCGATGGCCGCGGCGCTCCAGCGCAACGGCTGCCGCAAGGTGGTGCGCGCCACCTACATCGACTCCAGCAGGCGGTACGCCGTCACCACCGGCGTCGCGGTGCTGCCCACCCACGCCGCCGCGCTGCGGGTCAACCAGGCCGGCGACCCCAGCCGCTACGAGTGGTTCCGGGGCATGCCCGGCGCCGTCGCCAGGAAGATGGACCAGGCCGGCGGCTTCGCCGCCAGCACCGTCCGCGGACGGTACCTGATCTACTCCTACGCGCAGTACGCCGACGGCACCAGGCTCACCGCCCGCGACACCGCGCTGCGAGCCATCGCCCGGGAGTTCATCCCCCACTTCTCCCGTCCCATCGACCAGCGCGCGGCCTAGGCCGGCGCCTCAGGGCACGGGGAGGGTACGGACCCGGCGGGTCTCCTGGGCTCGCCGGGCGAGGTCCTCGTCGCCCGGATAGCGGATCTCCTCCAGCGACAGCCCGTGCGCCGGAGCCACGTTGACCGCCGAATCGCGGACCTGGGCGGACAGCACCTCGGCGGGCCAGTCGATGTCGCGCCGCCCGTCGCCGACCACCAGCAGCGCGCCCACCAGGGCCCGCACCATCGAGTGGCAGAACGCGTCGGCCTCCACCGTGGCGGTCACGATGCCCCGCCCCCGGCTGTCGGCCCCGGCGGCGGGCTCCTCCCGGGCCCACTCGAACCGCAGTAGCCGCCTGATGGAGGTGGCGCCCTCGCGCCGCCGGCAGAAGGCGGCGAAGTCGTGCTCGCCGACCAGCCGGGCCGCGGCGGCGTTCATCCGGCCCAGGTCGAGCGGGCGAGGGTGCCACAGCACGTCGTGCCGGCGCAGCGGATCGACGCCCATCGGGTCGTCCCCCACCCGGTACGCGTAGCGGCGCGACAGCGCGGAGAACCGGGCGTCGAAGCCGTCGGGCGCCACCGCGACCCGGCGGACCCGCACGTCCGGCGGCAGCAACCGGGCCAGCCGGCGCGGCATGGTGTCGTTGACGGTGGTGTAGGCGGCCATCGGGACGACGACGTGCGCCACCTGGCCGCGGGCGTGCACCCCGGCGTCCGTCCGGCCCGCCACGGTGAGCACGGGCGGGGGGTCGAGCCGCAGCAGCCGGCCCAGCGCGTCCTCGATCACGCCCTGGACGGTGCGCTGCTCGGGCTGGCGGGCCCAGCCGGCGAAATCCGACCCGTCGTAGCCGATGTCGAGGCGGAGGCGTACCAGGGCGGTCATCTCGTCAGTCTCCCAAACATCGGGCCCGCCGTCCCGTAGCGGGAACGGCGGGCCCTGTTCGCGGCGCGAGCGCGCCGGTTACTTCTCGGTGCCCTCGGCGGACTTCGCCTCGGCCGCTTCGGTCTCCTCGACCTCCGCGCTCTCGGCCTCCGTCGCCTCCGGCTCGGCCGGCTTCGACTCGGGCGCCGGCTCGGCCTTGGGGGCGGCCTTGGTGGTGGACACGGTCAGCGCCTCCACCAGCTCGATCACGGCCATCGGAGCGTTGTCGCCCCGGCGCGGACCGATCTTGGTGATCCGGGTGTAGCCCCCGGGACGGTTCTCGAACCGCTCCGCGATCTCGGTGAAGAGGCCGTGCACGACGCCCTTGTCCCGGATGACCGCCGCGACCTGGCGGCGGTTGTGCAGATCGCCCTTCTTGGCCTTGGTGATCAGCTTCTCCGCGTACGGACGAAGCCGCCGGGCCTTGGCCTCGGTGGTCGTGATCCGGCCGTGCTCGAACAGCGACGTGGCGAGGTTCGCCAGGATCAGCCGCTCGTGCGCCGGGCTACCGCCGAGGCGGGCGCCCTTGGTGGGCTTGGGCATCGTCGTTCCTTCCTGGTCCGGCCGTATCAGGTACCGGATCAGTTCATGGCCATGCGGCCGGGGTCAGTACTGCTCGGTCTCGGCGTAGCTCTGGTCGTCGTCGCCGTAGTTGTCGGCCGCCGCGCTCGGGTCGAACCCGGGCGGGGAGTCCTTCAGCGACAGGCCCATGTCGTTGAGCTTCTGCTTGACCTCTTCGATCGACTTGGCGCCGAAATTCCTTATATCGAGGAGGTCCTGCTCGCTGCGGGCCACCAGCTCACCCACGGAGTGGATGCCCTCGCGCTTGAGGCAGTTGTAGGAGCGGACCGTGAGGTTCAGCTCCTCGATCGGCAACGCCAGGTCGGCCGCCAGGGCGGCGTCCGTCGGGGACGGGCCCATGTCGATGCCCTCGGCCTCGACGTTGAGCTCGCGGGCCAGCCCGAACAGCTCGACCAGGGTCTTACCGGCGCTGGCCACCGAGTCGCGGGGCAGCATCGACTGCTTGGTCTCGACGTCCAGGATGAGCCGGTCGAAGTCGGTGCGCTGCTCGACTCGGGTCGCCTCGACCTTGTAGGTGACCTTGAGAACGGGCGAGTAGATCGAGTCGATCGGAATCCGGCCGATCTCCTGGCCGGGCTGCTTGTTCTGCGCGGCGGAGACGTAACCGCGGCCGCGCTCGACCGTCAGCTCCATCTCCAGCTTCGCCTTGTTGTTCAGGGTGGCGATGCGCAGGTCGGGGTTGTGCACCTCGACGCCGGCCGGCGGCGCGATGTCGGCCGCGGTGACCTCACCGGGGCCCTGCTTGCGCAGGTACATCACGACGGGCTCGTCGTGCTCGGAGGAGACGACGAGTTCCTTGAGGTTCAGGATGATGTCGGTGACGTCCTCCTTGACGCCCGGCACGGTGGAGAACTCGTGCAGGACGCCCTCGATCCGGATGCTGGTCACAGCCGCACCGGGAATCGAGGAGAGCAGGGTACGACGCAGCGAGTTGCCGATCGTGTAGCCGAAGCCCGGCTCCAGCGGCTCGATGGTGAACCGCGACCGGTACTCGTCGACCTGCTCTTCGGAGAGAGTGGGACGCTGAGCGATGAGCATGTGAATTCCTCACATTCCGCGACGCCCGCCATATGACGCCGCTGGAGATTACGTACCCCTCCCCATCTGAAACCTACGTATTCAGATGGGGAGGGTCGTGAGCCCTTACTTGGAGTAGAGCTCGACGATCAGCTGCTCCTGGACCGGCGTGTCGATCTGCTGCCGGACCGGGAGGGCGTGCACGAGGACGCGCATCCGGTCGGCGATGACCTCCAGCCACGCCGGCACGGGACGCTCGCCGGCCTCGGCCCGGGCCACCACGAACGGGGTGTCCTCCAGGGACTTCTGCCGAACCTCGATGATGTCGGCCTCGCTCACCAGGAAGGACGGGATGTCGACCTTCCTGCCGTTGACCCGGAAGTGGCCGTGGCGGATGAGCTGACGGGCCATGTCGCGGGACTTCGCGAAGCCCGCGCGGTAGACCACGTTGTCGAGGCGGCGCTCCAGCAGGGTCAGCAGGTTCTCACCCGTCTTGCCCTGCCGGCGGTTGGCCTCGTCGTAGTAGTTGCGGAACTGCCGCTCCAGCACGCCGTAGATGCGGCGGGCCTTCTGCTTCTCCCGAAGCTGGAGCAGGTACTCGGTCTCCTTGGGCCGACCGCGGCCGTGCTCACCCGGAGGGTAGGGCCGGTTCTCGATCGGGCACTTGGGACTTTCGCACTTGCTGCCCTTGAGGAACAGCTTCATCTTCTCGCGACGGCAGAGCTTGCAGTCGGCGCCGGTGTAACGAGCCATCTCTTTATCTCTCCTCAGACCCGGCGGCGCTTCGGCGGGCGGCAGCCGTTGTGCGGCACTGGCGTGACGTCCTGGATCGAGCCCACCTCAAGGCCGGTCGCCTGCAGCGACCGGATGGCGGTCTCGCGGCCCGAGCCCGGGCCCTTCACGAAGACGTCGACCTTGCGCATGCCGTGCTCCATGGCCCGGCGGGCGCACGCCTCGGCGGCCTGCTGGGCGGCGAACGGCGTGGACTTGCGCGAACCCTTGAAGCCCACGTGGCCGGAGGAGGCCCAGGCGATCACGTTCCCGTTCGGGTCGGTGATCGTGACGATCGTGTTGTTGAACGTGCTCTTGATGTGGGCGTGCCCGTGAGCGACGTTCTTCTTTTCCTTGCGGCGCACCTTTTTGGCGCCGACACGGCTCTTGGGAGGCATCTGCTCTCTTTACTCCTGAGGTCGTCGATCCGGAGCGCCGCAGGGCGGCGGCCGGACTACTTCTTGCCGGCCTTCTTCTTGCCGGCCACGGTCTTCTTCTTGCCCTTGCGGGTGCGCGCGTTGGTCTGCGTGCGCTGGCCGTGGACGGGAAGACCACGGCGGTGCCGGATGCCCTGGTAGCACCCGATCTCGATCTTGCGTCGGATGTCGGCCTGGACCTCACGCCGCAGGTCACCCTCGACCTTGTAGTTCGTGTCGATCCAGTCGCGGAGCTTCACCAGCTCCTCGTCGCCGAGCTGGTGCACCCGCAGGTCACCGCTGATGCCGGTCTCCCGCAGGGTCTCCAGGGCACGGGTACGGCCAACGCCGTAGATGTAAGTGAGAGCGACCTCCAGGCGCTTATCGCGCGGGAGGTCGACGCCAACGAGGCGTGCCATCGTCGGGCAGTTCCCTTCATGTCGCGGAGGTCCTGCACGACGCTCCGCACCCTGCCCGAGTGCGGCCCCGGCCTCCGTCCGGGGGTCTCCCCGGCCGGCTCGTGCCGTTCCGGGGATCGCGACGCGCTGTATTGCCTGCGGCGGGGTGTCAGCCCTGCCGCTGCTTGTGCCGCGGGTCGGAGCAGATCACCATGACCCGACCGTGGCGCCGGATGACCCGGCACTTGTTGCAGATCTTCTTGACGCTCGGCTTGACCTTCACTGGGTCTCCATTGCGATTCGCGGCCGGTCGGCCGCCACCACAAAGGGTCACCCCCACGCCGCCGGGACGAGGGGAAGGCAACCCCAGTGGACTACTTGTACCGGTAGACGATCCGACCGCGCGTGAGGTCGTAGGGGCTCAACTCCACGACGACGCGGTCGTCCGGCAGGATACGGATGTAGTGCATCCGCATCTTGCCGCTGATGTGGGCGAGCACCTTGTGCCCGTTGTCCAGCTCCACCCGGAACATGGCGTTCGGAAGGGACTCGACGACGGTGCCCTCGATTTCGATGGCCCCCTCTTTCTTGGGCATATCCTCCGCGCTTTGCTGCTCGGCTCATCTGGGATCGGCCCATGCAGGACTCATCTCACCGGAAGAGGTGCAGCGGGACCTGCCATCCCCCACTCCGCCAGGCGCATCGGCGCACGCGGAACAGTCAAGGGGTGGACCGTCAAAGGAGTCTACGTCACCGGAGCGGAGAATGTGAAATCGTGGCCACGCCCACACACCGGTGACCGGCTCGGCCCGGGAGGTCGTACGGCTGCCACCAGCTTAACGCCTCGCCGAACGAACCCCTACGTCGTTTCCCCTCGGCACCGCGGGTTGTACCTTTTTCCACACGGGCACGTATGTCGCGCGGGCCGATGCGGCGGGGCCGCCCGCCCAGGAGGATCCGAAGGAGGATCGGCATGCCGGGGTACGACTTCGAGCTGATCCTCAGCCGTCCCTTCTACGAGGCCGAGCTCGACCCCCTGTTCCAGCGCACGCACGGCGCGGTGACCGTGGGGTTCGTCCGCGAGGGCCAGCAGGCCGGACGTCCCGGCCAGGCCGGCGCCGACTGGCAGGCCCCCTCGCTGGCGGTGGCGATGATGGACGTCATCGCGCACATCGAGGCCAGCGCACCCGGGCTGCGCGTGCTCCGGGTCGAGGCCGACCCGCTGCTGTCGATGCACGAGATCGCCGAGCGGGTGGGCCGCAGCGTCGAGTCGGTGCGGCTCTGCATCAAGGGCGCCCGCGGGCCGGGACACTTCCCGGCCGCCGAGACCTCCACCCCCCGGCACCGGCTCTGGCGCTGGTCGCACGTGGCCGACTGGTACGGCATCCAGGACCCGCAGATCCTGGAGGCCGGCCCCACCAGCCAAGCCGTCAACGGCTGGCTGGCGCTGCGCGAGGTGGTACCGGACGTGGCCCCCGCCCCGCACGAGCTGACCGAGGCCCTGTCCGCGGTCTTCCCGCACGTGGCCTGAACCCGGCTAGCCCGGCGGGCGGCGGCCCTGGCCGCGCAGCCAGGTGGCCAGCAGCACCAGGCCCCACGGGCCGGCGACCCAGAGCCACCAGGGGTAGAACGCGCCCGTGGTGACCCCCACGGCCAGCCAGATGGTGAAGCAGAGCAGGCTCACCCCGGCCCAGGTCCCCCAGGCCGCGATCGCGTCCCGATGGGTCAGCGCACCGCCCGCCCGCCGCTCCGGAACCGAGCTCGCCCGCCGGGCGGCCGGTACCGGCAGCGCGTAGAGGTCCTCCTCGGGCAGGTCGGCCGTGATCTCCTGGAGCTGACCCAGCGTCCGGGCGGCATAGGTCGACTCCAGCCGTTCCTGGAGCTCGTCCAGGGTGATCCGGCCCTGCGCGCAGTGCTCGCGGAGCGCCTCCGCCACCTGGTCGCGGTCCCGGTCCGAGGCCCGCATCTCGGGGTTCGGCTGCATGGCCAGTCCTTCTGGGTCAGGAAGCGGCGACCCGTCCGCCGAGTGCGGTGAGGCGCTCGCGTCCCTCGTCGAGCGCCGTGAGCACCCGGGGGCCGTCCTCGGTCACCGCGAAGGTGTGCTCGAAGTGCGCGGACCGGCGGCCGTCGGCGGTGACCACCGTCCAGCCGTCGGCGAGTTCGTAGGTGTCCTTGGTGCCGAGGTTGACCATCGGCTCGATCGCGAAGCACATGCCGGGCAGCAGTTCCGGGCCGTGCCCCGGCGCGCCGTGGTTGGCCACCAGCGGGTCCATGTGCATCTCGGTGCCGATGCCGTGCCCGCCGTAGCCCTCGACGATCCCGTACGGCCCCTGGTCGCGGATGTACCGCTCGATGGCGTGCGAGATGTCGGTCAGCCGGGCGCCCGCGACTCCGGCCGCCAGGCCGTGCCACAGCGAGTTCTCGGTGACCTCCAGCAGCCGCCGCAGCTCCGCGGAGATCTCGCCGACCGGGACGGTGATGGCCGCATCGCCGTGCCAGCCCGCGACGATGGCACCGCAGTCGATGGAGATGACGTCGCCGTCCCGCAGCACCTTGCCGGGGTCGGGGATGCCGTGCACGATCTCCTCGTTCACCGAGGCGCAGATCGTCGCGGGAAAGCCGTGGTAGCCCTTGAAGGAGGGGACGCCACCGCCCGCCCTGATCGACTCTTCGGCCAGTGCGTCGAGATCGGCGGTGGTGATGCCGGGCTTGACGGCCTCGCGCAGCAGCTCCAGGGTCTGCCCGACCAACAGCCCGGCGGCACGCATCAACTCGACCTGCTCGGCGCTCTTCACCTGGATCGCAGGCTTACGCCTCTTCCACATGTCCCCTCCCGTACTCGTGCAGGAGGTCCGTTACTTGTCGAACTGTCGCACCACGGCGAGCGCGCGCTCGGTGACCTCTTCGACCGGACCGGTCGCGTCGATGCCGCGCAGGATCTCCTCATCGGCATAGAACGACACGAGGGGCGCGGTCTGTTCCTGGTAGACCTCCAGCCGGTGCCGGACGACCTCTTCCTTGTCGTCGTCCCGCTGGAACAGGGCGCCCCCGCAGTCGTCGCAGATGTCGTCCTGCTTGTCGTCGAAGTCGACGTGCCAGATCTTGCCGCACTGGCCGCAGGTCCGCCGCCCGGAGAGCCGGCGGACCACCTCGTCCTCATCGACCACGAGTTCGAGCACCAGATCGAGCCGCTGATCCCACTCGGCGAGGATCTTCTTCAGGGTCTCGGCCTGGGGCACGTTCCGCGGGAAACCGTCGAGCAGGAACCCCTCCCTCGCATCCTTCTCGGCGAGCCGGTCGCGGACCATCGCTATGGTGACCTCGTCGGGGACGAGGTCACCGCGGTCCATGTACTGCTTGGCCTTCCGGCCGAGCTCGGTGCCGCCGCTCACGTTGGCGCGGAAGATGTCACCTGTCGAGATTTTCGGGATCGACAGATGGGAGGCGATGAATTGGGCCTGCGTCCCCTTGCCCGCTCCCGGGGGGCCCACGAGCACGATACGCACTACCGGAGGAAGCCCTCGTAGTGACGCTGCTGCAGTTGGCTCTCGATCTGCTTCACGGTGTCCAGTCCAACGCCGACGACAATGAGGATGCTCGTCCCTCCGAAGGGGAACTCATCCCCGACCCCCAGGATCGCGAGGGCCACCATCGGGATCAGAGCGACGAGCCCCAGGTACAGCGCACCGGGTGTGGTGATCCGGGTCAGCACGTAGTCGAGGTACTCGGCGGTCGGCCGACCCGGACGGATGCCTGGGATGAACCCACCATACTTCTTCATGTTGTCGGCGACTTCAGTGGGGTTGAACGTGATCGCCACGTAGAAGTACGTGAAGAAAACGATCAGCCCGAAGAAGACGGCCATGTGCACCGGGTCGGTCGGCTGGAGGTACTTGCCCAGGGTCTGGTTGAGGAACTTGTTCTCCGGCCAGAGCCCCTGCGCCAGCACCGGCAGGTACAGCAGCGACGAGGCGAAGATGATCGGGATGATGCCGGCCTGGTTGACCTTGAGCGGGATGTAGGTGGAGGTCCCGCCGTACATCCGGCGGCCGACCATCCGCTTGGCGTACTGCACCGGGATGCGCCGCTGGGCCTGCTCGACGAAGACCACGGCCATCATGATCGCGAGGCCGACGAGCATGACGATGGCGAAGGTGAAGCCGCCCTTGGCCTGGTAGATGGCCCAGAACTGGGCCGGGAAGATCGCGACGACCTGGGTGAAGATCAGGATCGACATGCCGTTGCCGACGCCGCGGTCGGTGATCAGCTCGCCCAGCCACATGATCACGGCGGTGCCGGCGGTCATCACGATCACCATGGTGATGACCGTGAACAGGCTGTTGTCGTACAGCAGGTCACCCGACGCCTGCCCCTGGAACAGGTTGCCGGTGCTCGCCATCGCGACGATGCCCGTCGCCTGCAGGATCGCCAGGCCGATGGTCAAGTAGCGGGTGTACTGTGTGATCTTGGTGGTGCCGGCCTGGCCCTCCTTCTTCAGTGCCTCCAACCGCGGAATCACCACGGTCAGCAACTGAAGGATGATGCTCGCGGTGATGTACGGCATGATGCCGAGCGCGAACACCGAAAGCCGCAGCAGCGCGCCACCGCTGAACAGGTCGACAAGTTGGAAGACCTGGGCGGAGCCGCCTTCCTTCGCCGCCTCCGCGCTCTCGCGCAGCACCGCGGTGTTCACCCCCGGCGTCGGCAACAGCGAGCCGACCCGGAAGATCGCAATGATGAAAAGCGTGAACAGCAGCTTCTTACGCAGGTCCGGCGTACGGAATACCCGAGTGAACGCGGTCAGCACCAATCCTCCTGGGCGATTCCCGATCTCTGGCCGCCGACGGGGCCCGGGGCATAAGCGACGGCGTGCCGCACGATAGCGCACGCTGACCGTCGCACTCTAACAGCACAAGATGCCGGGGCCTGCCGGTCGAGCGCCCGGGGCGTCCCGCCCCGGGCGCCGAACCGGCGCAACCCCGGCATCTTGGTTACAGCTCTTCGGTGCTTCCGCCGGCCGCCGCGATCTTCTCTTTCGCGGAGGCGGAGAAGGCGTGCACCTTCACCTGCACCGCGACGGAGATCTCGCCGCTACCGAGGATCTTGACGGGACGGTTCCGGCGCACCGCGCCCTTCGCCGCCAGTTCTTCCGCCGTGACCTCGCCGCCCTGCGGGTAGAGCTCGGTCAGCTTGTCCAGGTTGACGACCTGGTACTCGACGCGGAAGGGGTTCTTGAAGCCCTTCAGCTTCGGCACCCGGCGGATCAGCGGCATCTGGCCGCCCTCGAATCCGACGGGCACGGTGCTGCGGGCCTTGGTGCCCTTGGTGCCGCGGCCTGCGGTCTTCCCCTTGGAGGCCTCGCCGCGACCCTTACGGGTCTTGGCCTTGTTGGCTCCGGGGGCCGGGCGCAGGTGGTGCACCTTCAGGGGAGTTCCTTGGGTGGACTCCGCCATTGTCAGTCGACCTCCTCGACGGCGACCAGGTGGGCCACCGTCCGGATCATGCCGCGCACCTGGGGGTTGTCCGGGCGGACCGTGCTCTGACCGATCCGCCGCAGGCCCAGGGTACGCAACGTCTCACGCTGGTTGCGCTTCTCGCTGATCACGGACTTGGTCTGCGTGATCTTCAGGTCGCTCATGAGGCCACCTCCGCCCGTGGCTCGGAGCCGGCGGCCCGCGCCCGGAGCATCGCGGCCGGAGCCACGTCCTCGATCGGCAGGCCGCGCTTGGCCGCGATCTCCTCGGGCCGGTTGAGCTGCTTCAACGCGGTCACCGTGGCGTGCACGATGTTGATCGCGTTGGACGTGCCCAGCGACTTCGACAGAACATCGTGGATGCCTGCACACTCCAGCACGGCGCGCACCGGGCCGCCGGCGATGACACCGGTACCGGGGCTGGCCGGCTTCAGCAACACGACGCCCGCGGCTCGCTCGCCCTGGGTGGTGTGCGGGATGGTGCCCTGGATCCGCGGCACCTTGAAGAAGTGCTTCTTGGCCTCCTCGACGCCCTTGGCGATCGCCGCGGGCACCTCCTTGGCCTTGCCGTAGCCGACGCCGACGGTGCCGTTGCCGTCACCGACGACGACCAGGGCGGTGAAGCTGAAGCGCCGACCGCCCTTGACGACCTTGGCGACGCGGTTGATCGCCACGACGCGCTCGATGTACGACTGACCCTTGTCGGCGCCACCGCGGCGGTCGTCGCGGCGGTCGCGACGGTCGCCACCCTGACCGCCGCCACGCCTCTGCGCTGCCATCAGTGGTTCCTCTTCTCGTTGACGTGCGTGGGCCGGGCCGGCATCAGAACTCCAGCCCGTTCTCGCGGGCACCGTCCGCCAGCGCGGCGATGCGACCGTGGTACTTGTTGCCGGCGCGGTCGAAGACGACCTGCTCGATGCCCGCCGCCCGGGCGCGCTCGCCGAGGAGCTCGCCCACCTTGCGGGACTTGGCGGTCTTGTCGCCGGAGTCGGCCCGCAGGTCGGCCTCCATGGTCGACGCCGACACCAGGGTGTGCCCGACGGTGTCGTCGATGATCTGGGCGAACACGTGGCGGGTGGAGCGGGTCACGACCAGCCGCGGCCGTGCGGCGGTGCCGACGACCTTCTTGCGGACCCGCAGATGCCGGCGCTTGCGGGACAGCGCCCGCGCCGCCGTGCCCTTCCGGGCCAGGGTCTTGGTGCCAGGCATGACTACTTACCAGCCTTTCCGACCTTGCGGCGGATCTGCTCGCCTTGGTAACGCACGCCCTTGCCCTTGTACGGGTCGGGCTTGCGCAGCTTGCGGATGTTGGCGGCGACCTCGCCGACCTTCTGCTTGTCGATGCCCTCGACCTTGAGGATCGTGGGCCGCTCGACGGTGAAGGTGATGCCCTCGGGCGGCTCGACGGTGATCGGGTGGCTGTAGCCCAGGGAGAACTCCAGGTTCTTGCCCTTGGCCTGGACCCGGTAGCCGACGCCCTGGATCTCCAGCGTCTTGCTGTAGCCCTCGGTCACCCCGACGACCATGTTGTTGATCAGCGAGCGGGTGAGGCCGTGCAGCGCGCGCACGGTGTTCTCGTCGCTCGGGCGCAAGACCTTGACCTCGCCGTCGGTGAGCTCGACCTTGATCGGCTCGGCAACGGTGTGCTTCAGCTCGCCCTTCGGCCCCTTGACGGTGACCGCCTGGCCGTCGACCTTGATGTCGACTCCGCCCGGAACGGGAACGGGCAGACGTCCAATACGAGACATGTTGAGTGCCCTCCCCTCACCAGACGTAGGCGAGGACTTCGCCGCCCACGCCACGCTTGCCGGCCTGCTTGTCAGTCATGAGACCGGACGACGTCGAGATGATCGCGACGCCGAGACCGCCCAGGACCTTCGGCAGGTTGTCCTTCTTCGCGTACACCCGCAGACCCGGCTTCGAGACCCGCTTGATCCCGGCGATCGAACGCTCACGGGTGGGGCCGAACTTCAGGTCGATCACGAGCTTCTTGCCGACCTCGGCGTCCTCCACGTGCCACGCGGAGATGTAGCCCTCCTGCTGGAGGATCTCGGCGATGTGCGCCTTGATCTTCGAGTAGGGCATCGCCACGGCATCGTGGTAGGCCGAGTTGGCGTTCCGCAGACGCGTCAACATGTCTGCGATCGGGTCGGTCATCGTCATGGCCTACTGGCCCTCCCTCGCCGCGGTTTCCGCACCATGCGGACCTTCGACGCGGTCATGGGCGCCGGCCCCTCCCGGATGGGGCGGCCGGGCACCCGGCTTATCAGGTTATCTGCGCTTCCGGCCGAGGTGGCCGGTCGCGTCCGCTACCAGCTCGACTTGGTGATGCCGGGCAGCTCGCCCCGGTGCGCCATCTCCCGGAAGCAGACCCGGCAGAGGCCGAACTTACGGTAGACGGAGCGAGGGCGTCCGCAGCGCGAGCAGCGGGTGTAGCCGCGCACCCCGAACTTGGGCTTGCGCGCCGCCTTGGAGATCAGCGACTTCTTCGCCATAGGTCAGTACTCCCTGTTGCGATTCTCGGGACCGCTCGCGGCGGCCTAGGCTTCCTTGAACGGGAAGCCCAGCAGCTTCAGGAGCGCCCGGCCCTCGTCGTTGGTCTTCGCGGTCGTCACGACCGTGATGTCCATGCCACGCTGCCGGTCGACCTTGTCGGGGTCGACCTCGTGGAACATCACCTGCTCGGTCAGACCGAAGGTGTAGTTGCCGTGGCCGTCGAACTGCTTGGGCGACAGGCCGCGGAAGTCACGGATCCGGGGAAGCGCGGTCGACAGCAGCCGGTCGAGGAACTCCCACATCCGGTCGCCGCGCAGCGTGACGTGCGCGCCGATCGGCATGCCCTCGCGCAGCTTGAACTGGGCGATCGACTTCTTGGCACGGTTGACCATGGGCTTCTGACCCGTGATCAGCGTTAGGTCGCGTACGGCGCCCTCGATCAGCTTGGCGTCCTTGGCCGCCTCGCCGACCCCCATGTTGACCACGATCTTGGTCAGCCCGGGGATCTGCATCACGTTGGCGTAGCCGAACTGCTCCTGCATCGCCTTCGCGGTCTCCTCGCGGTAGCGGAGCTTGAGCCGGGGCTGCGGAACGGGACGCTCGGTGGTCGTCTCGGTCATCGGAATCAGATCTCCTTGCCGGAACGGCGCGAGATCCGGACCTTCGTGCCGTCGTCGTTGATCTTGTAGCCGACGCGGGTGGGCTTGCCGTCCTCGACCAGGGCCACGTTGCTGGCGTGCAGGGCGGCCTCGACCGTGACGATGCCGCTCTCCCGGCCGGCCCGCTGGGCGTCGGCCTTGATGTGCTTCTTGACGAAGTTGACGCCCTCGACGATGACGCGGTTGCGCTCCGGGAAGACCTTGATGATCTTGCCCGTTTTGCCCTTGTCCTTACCGGCGAGGACGATGACCTCGTCGCCCTTCTTGATCTTCATCACAGCACCTCCGGCGCGAGCGAGATGATGCGCATAAACTTCTTCTCGCGAAGCTCCCGGCCCACCGGGCCGAAGATGCGCGTGCCGCGCGGGTCTCCGCCGTCCTTGATGAGCACCGCCGCGTTCTCGTCGAAGCGGATGTAGGAGCCGTCGGCACGGCGGCGCTCCTTGCGGGTGCGCACGACGACGGCCTTGACGACGTCACCCTTCTTCACGCCGGCGCCGGGAAGGGCGTCCTTCACCGTCGCGACGATGATGTCGCCGACTCCCGCGTAGCGCCGACCCGAGCCGCCGAGCACACGGATGCAAAGGATCTCCTTCGCTCCCGTGTTGTCGGCGACCTTGAGTCGCGACTCCTGCTGGATCACGTCAACTCCTGTTCGTCACACCGGTTCTCCCCGCGAACTCCTGCGAGTTCGCGGAGAGCCTGGTGGAACCAGTAATTACTTGGCCTTCTCGAGCAGCTCCACGACGCGCCAGCGCTTGGTGGCCGACAGCGGCCGGGTCTCCATCAGGCGGACCCGGTCGCCGACGCCGTACTCGTTGGCCTCGTCGTGCGCCTTGTACTTGGTCGTACGGCGGATGATCTTGCCGTACAGGGGGTGCTTCACGCGGTCCTCGACGGCGACCACAACGGTCTTGTCCATCTTGTCGCTGACCACGATGCCCTCGCGGACCTTGCGGTTACCGCGGGTCTTCTCGGTCGTCTGCTCAGTCATCGTTCTTGTCCTCCACGGGCTCCTCGACGACCGTGACGATGCCGAGCTCCCGCTCCCGCATCACGGTGTAGATGCGAGCGATCTCGCGCTTGACGGTACGCAGCCGCCCGTGGCTCTCAAGCTGGCCGGTCGCCGCCTGGAAGCGGAGGTTGAACAGCTCCTCCTTGGCTTCCTTCAGCTTGGTCACCAGCTCATCCTCAGGCTGGGTCCGCAATTCGTCAGCGGTCAGTCCCTTGGCCATTACTCAGCCACCTCACGCTTAACGATCTTGCACTTCATCGGCAGCTTGTGGATGGCGCGGGTGAGCGCCTCCCGGGCCACCGTCTCGTTGGGGTACGAGAGCTCGAACATCACCCGGCCAGGCTTGACGTTCGCGATCCACCACTCCGGCGAACCCTTACCGGAACCCATCCGGGTCTCGGCCGGCTTCTTGGTCAGCGGACGGTCCGGGAAGATGTTGATCCAGACCTTGCCACCACGGCGGATGTGCCGGGTCATCGCGATACGCGCGGCCTCGATCTGCCGGTTGGTCACGTAGTGGCCCTCGACGGCCTGGATGCCGTACTCGCCGAAGGTCACCTTCGTCCCGCCCTTGGCCATGCCGCGCCGCTTCGGGTGGTGCTGCTTGCGGTGCTTGACCTTGCGAGGGATCAGCATTGGTCGGTCAGCTCCCCTCACCACTCGCAGCGGGCGCCGCCGACTCGGGCGCCTGCTGCTCTGCACTCTGCTTCGGCGCGCCGCCGCGGTCGCCACCGCGCTCGCCACGCCGTCCGCCGCCGCCACCGCCGCCACCGCGGCGCTGCGGACGCTCCCGGCGACCGCCGCCACCGCCGCCACCGGCGCCGGCCCGGGCCGCAGCGGCCTTGGCCTCGCGCTCGGCCCGCGTCTGCGGCGCCTCGCCCTTGTAGATCCACACCTTGACGCCGATCCGGCCGAACGTCGTACGGGCCTCGTAGAAGCCGTAGTCGATGTCGGCGCGCAGCGTGTGCAGCGGGACCTGGCCCTCGCGGTAGAACTCCGACCGCGACATCTCCGCGCCACCGAGCCGGCCGCCGCACTGGACCTTGATGCCCTTGGCGCCGCTCTTCATCGCGCTCTGGATGCCCTTGCGCATCGCCCGGCGGAAGGCCACCCGGCTCGACAGCTGCTCGGCCACGGCCTGCGCGACGAGCTGGGCGTCGACCTCGGGGTTCTTGACCTCGAGGATGTTCAGCTGGACCTGCTTGCCGGTCAGCTTCTCCAGGTCACCGCGGATGCGGTCGGCCTCCGCGCCGCGCCGGCCGATGACGATGCCCGGCCGGGCGGTGTGGATGTCGACGCGGACGCGGTCGCGGGTGCGCTCGATCTCCACCTTGGAGATGCCGGCCCGCTCCATGCCCTTCTGCAGCATGCGGCGGATCGCGACGTCTTCCTTGACGTAGTCCTTGTAGAGCTTGTCGGCGTACCAGCGGCTCTTGAAGTCGGTGGTGATGCCGAGCCGGAACCCGTGCGGGTTGATCTTCTGACCCACTAGCGGGCCCTCCTCGTCTTCTTACCGCCGGCCGCGACGACGCTCTCGTCGCGCGACTCCACGATCACCGTGATGTGGCTCGTGCGCTTGTTGATGCGGTAAGCCCGTCCCTGGGCGCGCGGCCGGAACCGCTTGAGCGTCGGCCCCTCGTCGACCCAGGCCCGGCTCACGACCAGCGTGTCGGCGTCGAGCTTGAAGTTGTGCTCGGCGTTGGCGATGGCGCTCGCGAGCACCTTGCCCACCGGCTCGCTCGCAGACTGGGGGGCGAACCGCAGCACCGCCTGAGCCTCCTCGGCCGGCAGGCCGCGGATGAGGTCCACCACGCGGCGGGCCTTCCTGGGCGTGACACGGATGAACCGCGCCTGGGCCCTGGCTTCCATCGCTGTTCCCTCTCTCCTACAGACTGGCTCGCTCAGCCTCGACGGCTGCGGCGGTCTTCCTTGACGTGGCTGCGGAAGGTGCGCGTCGGGGCGAACTCTCCCAGCTTGTGGCCGACCATGGCGTCCGTGACGAACACCGGCACGTGCTTGCGGCCGTCGTGCACGGCGATCGTGTGACCGATCATCTCGGGCACGATCATGGAGCGTCGCGACCACGTCTTGATGACGTTCTTGGTGCCCTTCTCGTTCTGGTCGTCCACCTTCTTCATCAGGTGGTCGTCCACGAAGGGGCCCTTCTTCAGGCTACGTGGCATGACGGCTCCTACCGCTTCTTCTTGCTGCGCCGACGGACGATCAGCCGGTCGCTGGCCTTGTTGGCCTGGCGGGTGCGGCCTTCCTTCTTACCCTTCGGGTTCACCGGGTGCCGACCACCGGAGGTCTTGCCCTCACCACCACCGTGCGGGTGGTCGATCGGGTTCATGGCCACACCGCGGACGGTCGGGCGCTTGCCCTTCCAGCGCATCCGGCCGGCCTTGCCCCAGTTGATGTTCGACTGCTCGGCGTTGCCGACCTCGCCCACCGTGGCCCGGCACCGCACGTCGACCATGCGCATTTCACCCGAAGGCATGCGCAGGGTGGCGTACTTGCCCTCCTTGGCCAGCAGCTGGGCGCCGGCACCGGCGGAGCGGGCCAGCTTGGCGCCGCCCCCCGGCTTGAGCTCGATCGCGTGCACGACCGTACCCGTGGGGATGTTGCGCAGCGGCAGGCAGTTGCCCGGCTTGATGTCCGAGCCCGGGCCGTTCTCCACCCGGTCGCCCTGCTTGAGGCCCTGCGGGGCGAGGATGTAGCGCTTCTCGCCGTCCACGTAGTGCAGCAGCGCGATCCGCGCGGTGCGGTTCGGGTCGTACTCGATGTGCGCGACCTTGGCCGGCACGCCGTCCTTGTCGGCCCGGCGGAAGTCGATCAGCCGGTAGGCGCGCTTGTGGCCACCGCCCTGGTGCCGGGTGGTGATACGGCCGTGGTTGTTGCGGCCGCCCTTCTTGGGGAGCGGACGCAGCAGCGACTTCTCGGGCTCGCGGCGCGTGACCTCGACGAAGTCGGCCACGCTGGACCCGCGACGACCCGGAGTCGTCGGCTTGTACTTACGGATGCCCATCTTTTTCGTTCATCCCTTGTTTCGCTCTTCCGCACCCGGCCTAGGAGGTCGGGCCGCCGAAGATGTCGATCCGCTCGCCCTCGGCCAGGCTGACGATGGCGCGCTTGGTGTCCTTGCGCTTGCCGTAGCCGAACTTGGTCCGCTTGCGCTTGCCCTGGCGGTTGATGGTGTTCACGTTCGTCACCTTGACGTTGAACACCGCCTCGACCGCCTGCTTGATCTGCGTCTTGTTGGCGTCGGGCCGGACCACGAACGTGTACTTGTTCTCGTCCAGCAGCCCGTAGCTCTTCTCCGAGACGACCGGCGCGAGGATGATGTCGCGGGGGTCGGCGATCCTGCTCACTTGTCGCCACCCTCCTTCTTGCTCTTCGTCGCTTGGGCCACGAAGGCCTCGTAGGCCTTCTCGGTGAAGACCACGTCGTCGTTGACCATGACGTCGTAGGTGTTGAGCTGGTCGGCCGCCAGCAGGTGCACGCTCGGCTCGTTGCGCAGGCTGAGCCAGGCGACCTGCTCGGACCGGTCGAGCACCACGAGGACGCGGCGCGCGTCGGTGACCTCGCGCAGCGCCTTGAGGGCCGTCTTGGTCTTGGGCGTCTCGCCCTCGATCAGCTGGTCGACGACGTGGACCATCCCGTGCCGCGCCCGGTCGGAGAGGGCGCCGCGCAGCGCGGCGGCCTTCATCTTCTTGGGCGTCTTCTGGGAGTAGTCGCGCGGCTGCGGGCCGTGGACGATGCCGCCGCCGGCGAACTGCGGGGCGCGGGTCGAACCCTGGCGGGCGCGGCCGGTGCCCTTCTGCCGGTACGGCTTCTTGCCACCACCGCGGACGTCACCGCGGGTCTTGGTGGAGTGGGTGCCCTGCCGGGCCGCCGCCAGCTGCGCCACCACGACCTGGTGGATCAGCGGGACGCTGGTCTTGGCCTCGAAGATCTCGGGCGCCAGCTCGACGTCGATTTTGGCGGTCACTTGCCTGCCCCCTTCACGGCGTCGCGAACCAGCACCAGGCCGCCGTTGGGACCGGGGACCGCGCCCTTGATGAGCAGCAGGCCCTTCTCCACGTCGATGGCGTGAACGGTCAGGTTCTGCACGGTGGTGCGGGCGTTGCCGTGCCGCCCGGCCATGCGGAGGCCCTTGAAGACGCGACCCGGGGTCGCACAGCCGCCGATCGAACCCGGCGAGCGGTGCTTGCGCTGGGTGCCGTGCGAGGCGCCGAGGCCCTTGAAGCCGTGGCGCTTCATGACACCGGCGGTGCCCTTGCCCTTGCTGGTGCCGGTCACGTCGATCTTCTGGCCGGCCTCGAAGACCTCAACGGTGATCTCCTGGCCGAGGGTGTACTCGGAGGCGTCGTCGGTGCGCAGCTCGACCAGGAAGCGGCGTGGGGTCACGCCGGCCTTGTCGAAGTGCCCCGTGCTCGGCTTGTTCACCTTGCGCGGGTTGATCTGGCCGTACCCGATCTGGACGGCGGCGTAGCCGTCCCGCTCGGAGTCACGGACCTGGGTGACGACGCACGGCCCGGCCTGGACGACGGTTACCGGAACCATCCGGCCCTCATCGTCGAAGACCTGGGTCATGCCGAGCTTCTCGCCCAGGACGCCCTTCCTCTGCTTACTCATCTCGGTGCGTCCCTCAGAGCTTGATCTCGATGTCGACGCCGGCGGGAAGGTCGAGCCGCATGAGCGAGTCAACCGTCTTCGGCGTCGGGTCGATGATGTCGATCAGCCGCTTGTGCGTGCGCATCTCGAAGTGCTCGCGCGAGTCCTTGTACTTGTGCGGCGAGCGGATGACGCAGTACACGTTCTTCTCGGTCGGCAGCGGCACCGGGCCCGCGACCTTGGCGCCCGTCCGCGTCACCGTCTCGACGATCTTCTTCGCCGAGGAGTCGATGACCTCATGGTCGTAGGCCTTGAGCCGGATGCGGATCTTCTGTCCCGCCATGGTGGCCTCGGTGTCCTTTGCTGGTAGTGCCGCTGAATGACTTCGGTGTCGCGGTGCGGCGGCCCAGCCCCCTCGGGAGCCGGACCGCCGCTCCGACGATCTCTACTACTTGATGATCTTGGTGACGCGACCGGCGCCGACGGTACGGCCGCCCTCGCGGATCGCGAACTTGAGGCCTTCCTCCATCGCGATCGGCTGGATGAGCTCGACCCGCATCTCGGTGTTGTCGCCCGGCATGACCATCTCGGTGCCCTCGGGGAGGTGCACCACGCCGGTGACGTCCGTGGTACGGAAGTAGAACTGCGGGCGGTAGTTGTTGAAGAACGGCGTGTGCCGGCCGCCCTCGTCCTTGGACAGGATGTAGACCTGCGCCTCGAACTCGGTGTGCGGGGTGTTCGTGCCCGGCTTGATGACACACTGGCCGCGCTCGACGTCCTCGCGCTTGATGCCGCGCAGGAGCAGGCCGACGTTGTCGCCCGCCTGGCCCTGGTCGAGCAGCTTGCGGAACATCTCGACACCGGTGACCGTGGTGCTGGTCGCGGTCTCCTTGATGCCGATGATGTCGACGGTCTCGTTCACGTTGACCACACCGCGCTCGATGCGGCCGGTCACGACGGTGCCGCGGCCGGTGATCGAGAAGACGTCCTCGATCGGCATCAGGAACGGCTTGTCGGTCTCACGCACCGGCTCGGGGACGTTCTCGTCCACGGCGGTCATGAGCTCGACGATCGACTCGGCCCACTTCTCGTCGCCCTGCAGCGCCTGGTAGGCGGAGACGCGCACGACCGGGACGTCGTCGCCCGGGAACTCGTACTCGCTCAGCAGCTCGCGGACCTCGAGCTCGACGAGCTCCAGGATCTCCTCGTCGTCGACCATGTCGCACTTGTTCAGGGCGACGACGATGTACGGAACGCCGACCTGGCGGGCCAGGAGCACGTGCTCCTTGGTCTGCGGCATCGGGCCGTCGGTGGCGGCGACCACCAGGATCGCGCCGTCCATCTGCGCGGCACCGGTGATCATGTTCTTGATGTAGTCGGCGTGACCCGGGCAGTCCACGTGCGCGTAGTGCCGCGACTCGGTCTGGTACTCAACGTGCGCGATGGAGATGGTGATCCCGCGCTCGCGCTCCTCCGGTGCCTTGTCGATGTCCTCGAACGGCGTGAAGGGGTTGATGTCCGGGTACTTGTCGTGGAGCACCTTGGTGATCGCCGCGGTAAGCGTGGTCTTACCGTGGTCGATGTGCCCAATGGTGCCGATGTTGACGTGCGGCTTCGTCCGCTCGAACTTGGCCTTGGCCACTTGGGTGTCTCCTTGTAAATCTCAGGACGTTCGACTGCGTCGCTGTCGGCTTGTGGTTGTTCGGTCTGGCGGGCTCAGGGTGCTCTTACTCGCCCCGGGCCTTGGCGATGATCTCCTGCGCCACATTCGAGGGAACCTCGGCGTAGGAATCGAACTGCATGCTGAAAACAGCCCGGCCCTGGGTCTTGCTGCGCAGATCGCCCACGTAGCCGAACATCTCGGAAAGCGGAACGGTGGCCCGGACGACGCGCGCGCCGTGCGTCTCGTCCATGGCCTGGATCATGCCGCGGCGGCTGTTCAGGTCGCCGATGACATCGCCCATGTAGTCCTCGGGAGTGGTGACCTCGACGGCCATCATCGGCTCGAGCAGCGTGGGCGCCGCCCGGCGGGCGGCCTCCTTGAACGCCATCGAACCGGCGACCTTGAACGCCATTTCCGAGGAGTCGACCTCGTGGTAGGCGCCGTCGAGCAGGGTCACCTTGATGCCGACCATCGGGTAGCCGGCGAGCACACCGAACTCGGCGGCCTCCTGGCAGCCCGCGTCCACCGACGGGATGTACTCCCGCGGGATGCGGCCACCGGTCACCTTGTTCTCGAACTCGTAGCCGTCGCTGCCGCCGCCGATGGGCTCCAGGTTGATGATCACTCGACCGAACTGGCCCGAGCCACCCGTCTGCTTCTTGTGGGTGTACTCGACCTTCTCGACGGCCCGGGTGATCGTCTCGCGGTACGCCACCTGCGGGCGGCCCACGTTGGCCTCGACCTTGAACTCGCGCTTCATCCGGTCGACGAGGATCTCCAGGTGGAGCTCGCCCATCCCCCAGATGATGGTCTGCCCGGTCTCCTCGTCCGTGCGGACCTGGAACGACGGGTCCTCCTCGGCCAGCCGCTGGATCGCGGTGCCCAGCTTCTGCTGGTCGGCCTTGGTCTTGGGCTCGATCGCCACATTGATGACCGGCGCCGGGAAGGTCATCGACTCCAGCACGACGGGGTTCTTCTCGTCGCTCAGCGTCTCGCCGGTGGTGGTCTGCTTGAGGCCCATCACCGCGACGATGTCGCCGGCGCCCACCTGCTCGATCTCCTCACGCTTGTTCGCGTGCATGCGGTAGATCTTGCCGATGCGCTCTTTGCGCTCCTTGACGGAGTTGAGCACCGACGAGCCGGACGTCAGCACACCCGAGTAGATGCGCACGAAGGTGAGCTTGCCGAGGTGCGGGTCGCTCATGATCTTGAACGCGAGCGCCGAGAAGGGCTCGTCCTCGCTCGGCTTGCGAATGATCACCTTCTCCTCGTCGCGCACGTCGTGGCCCTCGACGGCCTCGACGTCCAGCGGCGACGGGAGGTAGCGGATGATCGCGTCCAGCAGCGGCTGCACGCCCTTGTTCTTGAAGGCCGTGCCGCACAGCACCGGGGTGAGCTTGCTGCCGATGGTCGCCCGCCGGATCGCCGGGATCAGCTGGTCCACGGTGGGCTCGTCGCCCTCCAGGTACAGCTCCATGATCTCGTCGTCGGCCTCGGCCAGCGTCTCGACCAGCTTGTCGTGCCACTCGCGGGCGGCGTCGGCGTGGCTGTCGGGGATGTCGACCTCGTCGTACATCTCGCCCAGCTTGGCCTCGGCGTTCCAGACCAGGGCCTTCATCTTGACCAGGTCGATGACGCCCTTGAAGTCGGCCTCGGCGCCGATCGGCAGCTGCATGACCAGCGGCACCGCGCTGAGGCGGTTCACGATCATGTCCACGCAGCGGTGGAACTCCGCGCCGACCCGGTCGAGCTTGTTGACGAAGCAGATGCGCGGCACGCCGTACCGGTCGGCCTGACGCCACACGGTCTCGGACTGCGGCTCGACACCGGCCACACCGTCGAACACCGCGACCGCACCGTCGAGCACCCGCAGCGACCGTTCGACCTCAATGGTGAAGTCGACGTGCCCGGGGGTGTCGATGATGTTGATCGTGTGCTCGACCTTGTCGACGGGCCACTTGCAGGTGACCGCGGCCGAGGTGATCGTGATGCCCCGCTCCTGCTCCTGCTCCATCCAGTCGGTGGTGGCAGCGCCGTCGTGGACCTCGCCGATCTTGTAGCTCATCCCGGTGTAGTACAGGATGCGCTCGGTCGTCGTGGTCTTGCCCGCGTCGATATGGGCCATGATCCCGATGTTGCGGACCTTGGCCAGGTCTACACCGGTCTGAGTAGCCACTGTGCTGCGTCCTCGTGTCTCGTGCGGTCTTCGGTCCGCTGTTACCAGCGGTAGTGGGCGAAGGCCTTGTTGGACTCCGCCATCTTGTGGGTGTCTTCGCGCTTCTTCACCGAGGCGCCCAGACCGTTGCTCGCGTCGAGCAGCTCGTTCATCAGGCGCTCGGTCATGGTCTTCTCGCGGCGGGCCCGGGCGAAGACCACGAGCCAGCGCAGCGCCAGGGTGGTGCTCCGCGCGGGGCGCACCTCGACCGGCACCTGGTAGGTCGCGCCACCCACGCGGCGGCTGCGGACCTCAAGGGTCGGCTTGACGTTGTCGAGCGCGCGCTTGAGGGTGACGACCGGGTCGTTGCCGGTCTTCTCCCGGGCGCCCTCCAGGGCGTCGTAGACGATGCTCTGCGCGATCGAGCGCTTGCCGTCGAGCAGCACCTTGTTGATCAGCGCGGTGACCAGCGGCGAGTTGTACACCGGGTCGGCGATCAGCTGGCGCTTCCCGGCGGGGCCCTTACGCGGCATTAGCTCTTCTCCTTCTTCGCGCCGTAGCGGCTGCGCGCCTGCTTGCGGTTGCGCACGCCCTGCGTGTCGAGCGTGCCGCGAACGATCTTGTAGCGAACACCCGGGAGGTCCTTCACTCGACCGCCGCGCACGAGCACGATGGAGTGCTCCTGCAGGTTGTGTCCGACGCCGGGGATGTAGGCCGTGACCTCGATCCCGCTGGACAGCCGGACACGGGCGACCTTGCGAAGCGCGGAGTTCGGCTTCTTGGGCGTCGTCGTGTAGACGCGCGTGCAGACGCCCCGGCGCTGGGGGCTGCCCTTGAGCGCAGGCGTCTTGTTCTTGGTCACCTTGTCCTGGCGGCCCTTTCGGACCAGCTGCTGGATCGTGGGCACCGCGTCTCCGTCTTCTTCGTACCGAGCCGTAATCTGAGTCAAGCCTTGGTCTGGCCGAATCTCGCTCGCGCGAGACCCGTGATCACGGCCTATTCCAAGGCTGTGACCTGCCGGTTTATCCACTCTTCCGACCCACGCGGTCGGGCGTGTCGCACCGCCCGCACCGGCCCGTCAAGGCCGAATCAAGCCGAGGAGTCGATTGCGCGGCGTCGCCTAGCATCTGAGGCCTGGCAGACGCATACGCAGAGTGGCCCGCAAGCGCGGGCACGAAGGAAGAGACTACCTACCCCCGCAGCAAAGGTCAAAGCGAACGCCTCTACAGCGCGCACCCCGCTTCGCGCAAGCGTCGTACGCCTGCGGCAGGGCCTCGTGTCGATCACAACGACAGAATGCCGAGGGAGGTTCCCCTCGGCATTCTGTCCTAGTTGCTCACTCTTGGGGAAGGGGTGTTCCCCGCTTCCCCGGCCATTCCCCGTTCGTTCGTCCCAGGCTCACAGGACGAACGCAACGATGGCGACCACCACGACGACCACGATCAGAATCGCGGCGATCCCGATCATCATGCCCTTCTTGGAGGACTTGTCGGCCTGACCGCTCCCGCCGTACTGCTGCTGCTGACCGTAGGTCTGCTGGCCATACTGCTGCTGGCCCTCGGGCTGACCGCCGTACTGCTGGCCGTACTGCTGCTGGCCCTGACCGTAGCCCTGCTGGCCTTCCGCCTGACCGCCGTACTGCTGCTGGCCCTGACCCTGGCCGTAGCCCTGCTGACCCTCGGGCTGACCGCCGTACGCCTGCTGCTGGCCCTGACCCTGGCCGTAACCTTGCTGACCCTCGGGCTGACCGCCGTACGCCTGCTGCTGGCCCTGACCCTGGCCGTAACCTTGCTGACCCTCGGGCTGACCGCCGTACGCCTGCTGCTGGCCCTGACCCTGGCCGTAACCCTGCTGGCCGTACTGCTGCTGACCCTCCGCCTGGCCGCCGTACTGCTGCTGGCTCTCAGGCTGACCGCCGTACGCCTGATGGCCCTGGCCATAGCCCTGCTGGCCATACTGCTGCTGGCCCTGACCGTAACCCTGCTGGCCTTCCGCCTGACCGCCGTACTGCTGCTGGTCGGCGGGGTTGAACGCCTGGGTGGAGTCGTCCTGCTGCTGACCCTGCTGCGGCTGGCCGTAACCCTGCTGGGCCGGCGGGGCGTACGGGTCCTGCTGCCCGTAGCCGGGCTGCGAGCCGTACCCCTGGGCCGGCTGCTGGCCGTACTGCTGCTGGTCGGACCCCTGCCAGGGCTGCCGTTCCTGCTGGGCGCCGTAGGCGGGCGGCTCCTCCGCGACCGGGCCGGCACCGGCACCGGGCTCCGGCGGCGGCACCATCATGGTGCGGTCGAGCCCGGCGTCGGCGCCACGAGGCTGGTCCGCGGGCGTGCTCCACGGGTCCTGTGCGGGCTCCTGGCGATCGGGCGACCAGGCCATCGTCGCCTGGTCGTCGGCGGGCCGCCGCTCGACGGAGGCCGGCGGGTCGTACGGGCCGGGGGTCTCCCCCGGGCCCGGAACGATCACCGTGCGCTCGCCGCCCTGGTCGGCGGGCGGCTCCTGACCGTAGGACGGCTGCTGGTAGGGCTCCTGCGGCGCGCCGTAGGAGGGCTGCTGCTGCTGCCCGTAGGAGGGCTCCTGCCCGCCGTACGGCTGGGCCGGGCGACCCTGCTGCTCGGCGGGCGCGCCGTACTGGTCGGACGGAGAGCCGTACACGGGCTGCTGCGGATAGCCGCCCGACGACGCCGGCCCGGGCTGCTGCTGCCCGTAGGACTGCTCCTGGCCGTACCCCGGCTGCCGGCCACCGTACGGGGCCTGCTGCTCGGGCTGCGGCGGCGGGTTGTACAGCTGCTGGCCCGCGACCGGCTGGTCGTAGGGCTGCTGCGGCCGGGCCGGCGGCTCCGGGGGACGCTGCTGCTCGGGCTGCCCGCCGAACGAGGCGATCGGCTCCACGATGGTCGGCGGTGCGGGCGGCGGCTGCGGGGCCGGCGGCGGCTCCGGCGGGGCCTGCTCGGCGGGCGGCTGGGCGCCGCGCTGCGGCATGCCGAACACCACCGTGCGGTCGCCCATCGGGCGGGCGGGCGGCTCCGGCGGGGCGCCGGTCTCCTCGGCACCGCCGTAGCGCGGGTCTTGGTCGTCAGGTGACGGTGTCTGCGGTCCCTGCGTACCGTCTCGTTCGGTCATCGTCGGGCTCCTTCAGCGCCGTCGCTCCGGACATTTCCCGTGCCCGGCCCCGCACCGACCCCGCCCGGAAACGCGCCGCGGGCGGCGCGATGGCCGGGCTTCCGCTGCGGTCTCGGTGCGGCGTGGGCACTCGCTGGGGGTTCCATCACCGAACAGCCTGCCGCGATCGCCCTCCCTATCGCAAATCACCACGCTTTCGAAGGCGTTCAAACGAGATCTTCCATGCCGTTTTCGGAGCGTCCCGTGACGGGCGGGACCGGTGGGGCCGGTGAACACGGCGAGAGGCCGCCTCCCCAGGGGAGACGGCCTCCGGCCGGTGGGTGAGGGGCGCGGCCCCGCACCCGTCAGCGGTTGTACTGACCGAAGTCGTACTCCTCCAGCGGGACGGCTTCGCCGGAGCCCTGACCGAAGGCGTACTCGGCGCCGTCGTCGTAGGAGCCGACGGAGTAGACCGCGGCCTTGGCCTCCTCGGTGGGCTCGACCCGGATGTTGCGGTACTGCGGCATGCCCGTACCGGCCGGGATGAGCTTTCCGATGATGACGTTCTCCTTGAGGCCCAGCAGCGGGTCGCTCTTGGCGTGCATCGCCGCCTCGGTGAGCACCCGGGTGGTCTCCTGGAAGGACGCCGCCGACAGCCACGACTCGGTGGCCAGCGAGGCCTTGGTGATCCCCATGAGGACCGGGCGCCCCGCCGCGGGGGTGCCGCCCTCGGCGACCACGGTACGGTTGCGCTCCTCGAAGATCGGCCGCTCGATCAGGTCACCGGGCAGCAGGTCGGTGTCACCCGACTCGAGGATGTTCACCCGCTTGAGCATCTGGCGGACGATGATCTCGATGTGCTTGTCGTGGATCGACACACCCTGCGACCGGTACACCTCCTGGACCTCCTGGACCAGGTGGAGCTGGACGGCACGCGGGCCGAGGATGCGCAGCACCTCGTGCGGGTTGATCGCACCCGCGACGAGCTTCTGGCCGACGTCGACGTGCTCGCCCTCCTTGACCTCCAGCCGGGAACGCATACCGACCGGGTAGCCGATCTCCTCGGCGCCGTCGTCGGGGATGACGACGACCTTCCGGGTCTTCTCGGTCTCCTCGATCTTGATCCGGCCGGCGACCTCGCTGATCGGGGCGACACCCTTGGGGATGCGCGCCTCGAACAGCTCCTGGACACGCGGCAGACCGTGCGTGATGTCGGCCCCGGCCACACCACCGGTGTGGAAGGTCCGCATCGTCAGCTGGGTGCCGGGCTCACCGATCGACTGCGCGGCGATGATGCCGACGGCCTCGCCGACGTCCACCCGCTTGCCGGTGGCCAGCGAGCGGCCGTAGCAGGCGGCGCAGACACCGATCTTGGCCTCGCAGACCAGGGCGCTGCGGGTCCGGACCTCCTCGACACCCGCCTCGACGAGGCGCTCGACGACCGTGTCGGCCAGGTCCGTGTCGGCCGGGAAGATCACCGTGCCGTCGACCACGACGTCCTCGGCGATGGTCCGGCCGACCAGTCCGGTCTCCGTGGTGGTCGGCTTGGTCAGGGTGCCGTCGGGCTGCCGGTCGGCCACCTGGAACGGGATCGTCCGGTCGGTGCCGCAGTCCTCCTCGCGCACGATGACGTCCTGCGCCACGTCGACCAGCCGCCGGGTCAGGTAACCCGAGTCGGCGGTCCGCAGCGCGGTGTCGGCCAGACCCTTACGGGCGCCGTGCGTGGAGATGAAGTACTCGACCACCGACAGGCCCTCGCGGAACGAGGACTTGATCGGCCGCGGGATGGTCTCGCCCTTGGGGTTGGAGACCAGACCGCGCATACCGGCGATCTGCCGGATCTGCAGCGGGTTACCGCGGGCACCCGACTGGACCATCATCCAGACGGGGTTGGTCTTGGGGAACGAGTCCTCCATGTCCTTGGCCACGTCCGCGGTCGCCTGGTTCCAGATCTCGATGAGCTCGGACCGGCGCTCGTCGTCGGTGATCAGACCGCGGTCGAACTCGCGCTGCACCTTGTCGGCGCGACGCTCGTGCGACCCCAGGATCTCCGCCTTGTTCGGCGGAGCGATCACGTCCTCGATCGAGATGGTCACACCGGACCGGGTGGCCCAGTGGAACCCGCGGTCCTTGAGCGCGTCCAGCGAGGCCGCGACCTCGACCTTGGGGTAGCGCTCGGCCAGCTCGTTGACGATCGCCGAGAGCTGCCGCTTGCCGACCTCGTAGTTCACGAACGGGAAGTCGGCCGGCAGCGTCTCGTTGAACAGGCAGCGGCCCAGGGTGGTCTCCAGCCGGTACGGCTGGCCCGCCTCGTAGCCCTCGGGCGCCTGCCACCCGCGGGGCGGCGGAACGTCCTTGAGCCGGACGTGGATCTTCGCCTGGAGGTCGAGCTCACCCCGGTCGTAGGCCATCACGGCCTCCGGCACCGAGGAGAACGCCCGGCCCTCGCCCTCGGCCGCCTCCTTCTCCGACGTCAGCCAGTAGAGGCCGATCACCATGTCCTGGGTGGGCATGGTGACGGGCTTGCCGTCCGACGGCTTGAGGATGTTGTTGGTCGAGAGCATCAGGATGCGGGCCTCGGCCTGCGCCTCAGCCGACAGCGGCAGGTGCACGGCCATCTGGTCACCGTCGAAGTCCGCGTTGAACGCGGTGCAGACGAGCGGGTGGATCTGGATGGCCTTGCCCTCGACCAGCTGCGGCTCGAACGCCTGGATGCCCAGGCGGTGCAGGGTCGGCGCCCGGTTCAGCAGCACCGGGTGCTCGGTGATGACCTCTTCGAGCACGTCCCACACCACCGGGCGGGCGCGCTCGACCATGCGCTTGGCGCTCTTGATGTTCTGCGCGTGGTTGAGGTCGACCAGCCGCTTCATCACGAACGGCTTGAACAGTTCCAGGGCCATCTGCTTGGGCAGGCCGCACTGGTGCAGCTTGAGCTGCGGACCGACGACGATGACCGAACGGCCGGAGTAGTCGACCCGCTTGCCCAGCAGGTTCTGCCGGAACCGGCCCTGCTTGCCCTTGAGCATGTCGGACAGCGACTTGAGCGGACGGTTGCCCGGCCCGGTGACCGGGCGGCCCCGGCGGCCGTTGTCGAACAGCGCGTCGACGGCCTCCTGGAGCATCCGCTTCTCGTTGTTGACGATGATCTCGGGCGCGCCCAGGTCGAGCAGGCGCTTGAGCCGGTTGTTCCGGTTGATGACCCGGCGGTACAGGTCGTTCAGGTCGGACGTGGCGAACCGGCCACCGTCGAGCTGCACCATCGGGCGCAGGTCCGGCGGGATGACCGGGATGCAGTCGAGCACCATGCCGAGCGGGGAGTTCCGCGTGTTGAGGAACGCGGAGACCACCTTCAGCCGCTTGAGGGCGCGGGCCTTCTTCTGGCCCTTGCCGGTGCGGATGATCTCGCGCAGCTTCTCGGCCTCGGCGTCGAGGTCGAAGTTCTCCAGCCGCGCCTGGATGGCGCGCGCGCCCATGCCGCCCTCGAAGTAGCGGCCGAAGCGGTCGCGCATCTCGCGGTAGAGCATCTCGTCGCCCTCGAGGTCCTGGACCTTGAGCCCCTTGAAGCGGGTCCAGACCTCCTCCAGGCGATCGATCTCGCGCTGCGCACGGTCGCGGAGCTGCTTCATCTCGCGCTCCGCGCCCTCGCGGACCTTGCGGCGCTGGTCGGCCTTGGCGCCGGCCTCCTCCAGCTCCGCCAGGTCGGCCTCCAGCTTCTGCTGGCGGGCCTCGATGTCCGCGTCACGCCGCTGCTCGATCTGCTGCCGCTCCACCGAGATGTGCGCTTCCAGCGTGGGCAGGTCGCGGTCGCGCTTCTCGGCGTCGACACTCGTGATCATGTAGGCCGCGA
Organism: Actinomadura craniellae; assembly: GCF_003289645.1. Taxonomy (GTDB): domain Bacteria; phylum Actinomycetota; class Actinomycetes; order Streptosporangiales; family Streptosporangiaceae; genus Actinomadura_D; species Actinomadura_D craniellae. The sequence continues at coordinate 228,282 of NZ_QLYX01000004.1, forward strand.
AGTAGATGATCTTTTCGAGATCCTTCGGGGCCAGGTCGAGTAGATAACCCAACCGGGACGGGACGCCCTTGAAGTACCAGATGTGGGTGACCGGAGCGGCCAGCTCGATGTGGCCCATCCGCTCACGCCGCACCTTGGCCCGGGTCACCTCGACGCCGCAGCGTTCACAGATGATGCCCTTGAACCGGACCCGCTTGTACTTACCGCAGTAGCACTCCCAGTCCCTGGTGGGACCGAAGATCTTCTCGCAGAAGAGTCCGTCCTTTTCCGGCTTCAGGGTCCGGTAGTTGATGGTCTCGGGCTTCTTGACCTCGCCGTGCGACCACTGCCGGATGTCGTCTGCCGTGGCCAGACCGATCCGCAGCTCGTCGAAGAAGTTGACGTCGAGCACTATTTTCTATCCCTCGCCTAGGTTCAGACCTCTTCGACACTGCTCGGCTCACGCCGGGACAGGTCGATGCCGAGCTCCTCCGCCGCGCGGAAGACGTCCTCGTCGGTGTCGCGCATCTCGATGGACATGCCGTCGCTGGAGAGCACCTCGACGTTGAGGCACAGCGACTGCATCTCCTTGATGAGCACCTTGAAGGACTCAGGGATGCCCGGCTCCGGGATGTTCTCGCCCTTGACGATCGCCTCGTAGACCTTGACCCGGCCCAGGACGTCGTCGGACTTGATGGTGAGCAGCTCCTGGAGGGCGTAGGCCGCGCCGTACGCCTCCAGCGCCCAGACCTCCATCTCACCGAAGCGCTGGCCACCGAACTGGGCCTTACCGCCGAGCGGCTGCTGGGTGATCATGGAGTACGGGCCGGTCGAGCGAGCGTGGATCTTGTCGTCGACCAGGTGGAGCAGCTTCAGAATGTAGATGTAACCGACCGAGATCGGGTCCTTGAACGGCTCGCCGGTGCGACCGTCGAAGAGCTTGGCCTTCCCGCCCGAACCGACCATGCGCTGGCCGTCACGGTTGGGCAGGGTGCTCTCGATCAGCCCGGTGATCTCCTGCTCGCGAGCGCCGTCGAACACCGGCGTGGCCGTGTTGGTCCACGGCTCGGCCGAGTCGGCGCCGATCGACTTGAGGGCGCGCTTCCAGTCGGCGTCGTCGCCGTCGACCTTCCAGCCCCGGCTGGCCACCCAGCCCAGGTGGGTCTCGAGCACCTGGCCGACGTTCATTCGACCGGGCACGCCGAGCGGGTTCAGGACGATGTCGACCGGGGTGCCGTCCTCCAGGAACGGCATGTCCTCGACCGGCAGCACCTTGGAGATGACGCCCTTGTTGCCGTGCCGGCCGGCGAGCTTGTCACCGTCGGTGATCTTGCGCTTCTGGGCCACGTAGACGCGGACCAGCTCGTTGACCCCCGGCGGAAGCTCGTCGCCCTCGTCGCGGCTGAACACCCGGACGCCGATGACCTTGCCCTGCTCGCCGTGCGGCACCTTCAGCGAGGTGTCGCGGACCTCGCGCGCCTTCTCACCGAAGATCGCGCGCAGCAGCCGCTCCTCCGGGGTCAGCTCGGTCTCGCCCTTCGGGGTGACCTTGCCGACCAGGATGTCGCCGGGGACGACCTCGGCGCCGATCCGGATGATGCCGCGCTCGTCGAGGTCAGCCAGCACCTCTTCGGAGACGTTCGGGATGTCCCGGGTGATCTCCTCGGGGCCCAGCTTGGTGTCGCGGGCGTCGACCTCGTGCTCCTCGATGTGGATCGAGGAGAGGACGTCGTCCTGCACCAGCCGCTGGCTGAGGATGATCGCGTCTTCGTAGTTGTGGCCCTCCCACGGCATGAACGCCACGAGCAGGTTCTTGCCCAGGGCCATCTCGCCGTTGTCGGTGCAGGGACCGTCGGCGATGACCTGCCCGACCTCGACCCGGGCGCCCTCTTCGACGATCGGCTTCTGGTTGAAGCAGGTGCCCTGGTTGGACCGCTTGAACTTGGCCACCCGGTAGGTGGTGCGGGTGGCGTCGTCGTTCATCACGGTGATGTAGTCGGCCGACACCTCCTCCACCACACCGGCCTTCTCGGCGGTGATGACGTCGCCGGCGTCGGTCGCGGCGCGGTACTCCATGCCCGTGCCGACCAGCGGCGCCTCGCTGCGCAGCAGCGGCACGGACTGCCGCTGCATGTTGGAGCCCATCAGCGCGCGGTTGGCGTCGTCGTGCTCCAGGAACGGGATCATCGCGGTCGCGACGGAGACCATCTGCCGGGCCGAGACGTCCATGTAGTGCACGTCGGTCGGCGGCAGGTACTCGATCTCACCGCCCTTGGTGCGGACCAGCACCCGGGCCTCGGCGAAGGAGCCGTCCTCGTTCAGCGGCGAGTTGGCCTGCGCCTTGACGTAGCGGTCTTCCTCGTCGGCGGTGAGGTAGTCGATCTGCTCGGTGACCACGCCGTCGACGACCTTGCGGTAGGGCGTCTCGACGAAGCCGAACGGGTTGACCCGGCCGTAGGAGCTGAGCGACCCGATCAGGCCGATGTTCGGCCCTTCGGGCGTCTCGATCGGGCACATCCGGCCGTAGTGGGACGGGTGCACGTCGCGGACCTCGAATCCCGCCCGCTCCCGGGACAGGCCGCCGGGGCCCAGCGCCGACAACCGCCGCTTGTGGGTCAGGCCCGCCAGCGGGTTGGTCTGGTCCATGAACTGGGACAGCTGGCTGGTGCCGAAGAACTCCTTGATGGAGGCGACGACCGGCCGGATGTTGATCAGGGTCTGCGGCGTGATGGCCTCGACGTCCTGCGTGGTCATCCGCTCGCGGACGACCCGCTCCATCCGGGCCAGGCCCAGCCGGACCTGGTTCTGGATCAGCTCGCCCACCGTGCGCAGCCGCCGGTTGCCGAAGTGGTCGATGTCGTCGACCTCGATCGGCACCTCGACGGCGCCGACGGTGCCCTCGGTCTCGCCGGCGTGCAGCCGGACCATGTACTCGATGGTGGCGACGATGTCGTCCTCGGTCAGCGTGCCCTGGTTCATCTCCAGGTCGAGCCCGAGCTTCTTGTTCACCTTGTAGCGGCCGACCTTCGCGAGGTCGTAACGCTTCGGGTTGAAGTAGAGATTCTCCAGCAGGGTCTGCGCGGACTCCTTGGTCGGCGGCTCGCCCGGGCGGAGCTTGCGGTAGATGTCGAGCAGCGCGTCATCCTGGCCGGTGGTGTGGTCCTTCTCCAGGGTGATGTTGATCGACTCGTAGGAGCCGAAGCGCTCGCGGATGCGCGCCTCGTCCCAACCGAGCGCCTTGAGCAGCACGGTGACGGGCTGCTTGCGCTTACGGTCGATCCGGACGCCCACGTTGTCGCGCTTGTCGATCTCGAACTCCAGCCAGGCACCGCGGCTGGGGATCACCTTGCAGCCGTAGATGTCCTTGTCTGAGGCCTTGTCGAGCGAGCGGTCGAAGTAGACGCCGGGCGAACGGACGAGCTGCGACACGACGACGCGCTCGGTGCCGTTGATGATGAAAGTGCCCTTCGGGGTCATGAGCGGGAAGTCGCCCATGAACACCGTCTGGCTCTTGATCTCTCCGGTCTGGTTGTTGATGAACTCCGCGGTGACGAACATCGGCGCGGAGTAGGTCATGTCCTTGTCCTTGCACTCCTCGACGGAGTACTTGGGCGGCTCGAACCGGTGGTCACGGAACGAGAGCGACATGGTCCCGGAGAAGTCCTCGATGGGACTGATCTCCTCGAAGATCTCCTCCAGTCCCGACTGGGTCGGGACGCTCTTGCTACCGGCCTGCTGGGCCGCCTCGACGCGGGACTTCCACCTCTCGTTGCCGAGCAGCCAGTCAAAGGACTCGGTCTGCAGGGCGAGGAGGTCCGGGACTTCGAGCGGTTCCTTGATGCGTGCGAATGAAACGCGGTTCGGACCGGTTGCGGTATTCGAGGCGTTGCGCGAGGCTGCCAAGAGTGGTCCTTCCGAGGGCTCGCGGCGGACTGATGGCGCGCACGCCAAGCCATCCTCGCTTTCAGACGCCAAATGATCAAGAAGATTTCAGGGCATCCGGGCGTGGATAGTCAATGGGCAGCGCAAAGGGGCAGTGTAGCCGACCGGCACACCGCACGCAACTCTAGCGCCTCTGTATGCATCACAGTTGCCTCGCAGCATTGCTCGTCATCAGCGTTGAGTCAAGACCGGACATGGACATTGACCCGCTCGCCAGGGGTGAGGAAGGCCATAGTTTAGGGAGCGCCCTCCCCTGAGCACCGACGACGTGCTAGTGCCGGGTCCACCTGCGGTACGGGCTTCAGAGCACTTCCAGCTTCGACACCAGCCACCTGTCGCCGACCTTGATCATGGTCAGCCGCAGCGTGTGCTGATCGGGGAGCATCTGGTCCGTCTTGGTGCTGGCGGCCTTGACCGTCTGCTGGTTGAGGAAGACCAGGGCGACCATCCGCCCGGGCGCGGCGTCCTCGACGGCGGCCCGGATGGCGGTGCCCTTGACCTGGGCCTGCTGCTGCACCGCCGAGGCCTTCGTGCGCGGCACCAGGGCCTCGAACTGCCTGCGGAACGAGCCGGTGGTGTGTCCCGTGGCCCTGCGCAGGTCGGAGTCGATGGTGCGGTAGTCGTAGGAGGACAGGTCCTCGGCGGCCCTGGAGGCCGCGTAGGACGCCTGGCGTACCGACTTCTCGGTCGCGGCCAGTTCCCGCTGCTGGAGGAAGAGCCAGACCACGGCCGCGGCCAGGGCCGCGGTCACCAGGCCCAGCACCACCAGGACCTGGACGCCGGCTCGCGGGCTGGACGCCGGCTCGGCCTTCTTCCGGACGGTCCTCGCCTTCTTGACGGCCTTCTTCTTCGTGGGCGCCACAGCGGTCTCGTCGCCGTCCTCCGGGCCTGCTGCGGTGGTCTCGTCGCCGTCCTCGCCGTCCTCCGGGCCCGCCGTGGTGGTCTCGTCGCCGTCCTCAGCGGTCTCCGGAGCGGTCTCCGGGCCCTCTTCGACCGTTGCCTGGTCCTCCTCGGTGCGGGTGAGCTCGTCCCGGGCGGCCTCGGCCGGCTCGACGTCCTCGGTCTCCGCGGCCCGCTCCGCGCTGTCGGTCGCGGCGCTCCCGCGCCGGTCGGCGTCCGTCATGGCACCAGTCCTGTCTTGGAGACGAGCCAGCGCCCGTCGGTCCGGGTCAGTTCCAGCACCCAACGGTTGTTGACGGTCGTGCCGTTGGGCGCCTGCTTGCTGACGATGAGGACGGTGACCGCCACGGCCACCTCGGCGGAGTCGCCGTCCAGCGACACCACACCGCCCTTGACCGACTGCACCGTCCAGCGCGCCTGCGCCTGGGTGGCGGCGGCGATCACGGTGCGGGACTGGGTGCCCCACTGGTTCTTGGCCTCACCGGTCAGGCCGGTGAGCACCTGGTCGATGTTCTTCTGGATGTTGCGGTAGTCGAGACTGCCCATGTTGACCGCGGTCTGCCGGGCGGCCTGAAGCGCCGCCTCCCGGTCGGCGGCCCGGTCCCGGGCCCGCCACACCTGCGTCCCGAGGAGGCCCGCCACCACCGTCAGCGCCACCACCGCGGCCAGCAGGGAGGCCGCGAGAACCCGTCCCGGACGCCGGCTCAGCGCCGCCCCGAGATTCCTTGCCATAGCGTCGTCACCCATCAGTCACCGCGAAAGCGGGCCGAGCAGCAGCCACTTCCACGAGGCGTCCCCGAGCAGCCGCCGCTGCCCGCCTGTCGAGCCCATCTGGTAGCGCTTCCCGTCGGGGCCGTAGACGGCTCCGGTCGCTGGATCGTATCCAGCCAAAGCCACTGGTTCCGCCGAAAGCGGTACGTAAGCAACGGTGGGCTCGCCCTGCCCGGCCGCCTGGCCCGGGCCGCCGCTCGCGGCCGGGGAACCGTTCACCCCGCCGGGCGGGGCCCCGGCCCCCGCGGTGGCACCCGGCGGCAGCGCCGGCGCCGGGCGCGGCGGCGGGGCGTTGCGGGCGCCGCGCGGCACCTGCGGGGACGTCTTGGGCTCCTTGCAGCCGACGTCGAGCGGGTTCGGGCGGTCCCTGGTGTCCTGCGGCCAGCGCTTCTTGACCTTCTCGTACCCCCTGGTGCACGGCGGCGGCGAGTCCAGGTTGAGCACCAGGCCGAGGTGCTGGGTGCCGTCGCCGGGGGTCACCGTGAACGCGCCGCCGACCGCCAGCGGGTAGAGGATGAACAGCGACCGCAGCCCGTCGACCCGGGTGTGCACGATCTGGCCCACGGTGGTCATGTTGGCCAGCAGCACCGGCAGTGTCGGCGCCAGGTCCGCGATGGTCGCGTCGAGTTCCTTCGCGGCCGGCGGGGCGGCGTCCAGCGTGGCCCGCAGCGCCGGGTCGTCCTTGCGGAGCTGGTCCGTGAGGACGTTCAGGTTCCGGGCGAACTGCCGGATGTTGCCGCCCTGCGAGCGCTGGGTGTCGAGCACGATCCTGCTGTTGTCGATCAGCTCGGCGGTCGCCGGATAGGCCTCCTCGGCCGTCTTCAGCAGCCGGTCGCTGGCGTCCAGGATCGCCTGAAGGTCGGCCGCGGAGCCGGAGAACGCCTTGTTCAGCTCGTCCACGATCGTGCCCAGATGCTGCGGGTTCACCGACGAAATGAGCTTGTCGGTGTTGGCCAGCAGCTCGTGCGTGGACACCGGCAGCCGGGTGTCGGACCGCGGGATCGTGTACGCCCTGCCCTCGTCGAGGTACGGCCCGGCGGCACGGACCGGCTGGAGGTCGATGTACTGCTCGCCGACCGCCGACCGGTTGGCCACCACCGCGACCGTGCCCTGCCGCGGGATGCGGTGCCCGCGCCGGAGTTCGAGCCTGACCTTGATGCCGTCCCGGGTCAGCTCGATCGGCCCCACCCGGCCGACCGCCACGCCCCGGTAGGTCACCTCGGCGTTGGTGAAGACGCCGCCGGAGTCGGTCAGGTCCACGTAGGTGGTGTAGGTCCGGCCCAGCGCGTCGCTGCCCACCCCGAGGTAGCGGACGAGGGTGTAGCTCACGCCGAGCGCGGTGATCAGGGCGAAGACCAGCAACTGGATCTTGACACCACGCTTGATGATCATGAGAGCCCTCCCATCAGGAGCGTGTACAGATCCTGCTGCTGGGCCAGTTCCTCCCGGGTCAGGACGGGGCTCGCCGCGCGCGGCCGGGCGGCCGGCGGCGACGGGAGGAGCGTCGGCAGGGCGGGCAGGGTCGGCAGGCCCGGACCCGGCTGGGGCGCTCCGGCGGATCGCTGCGGCAGCACGCCGGGCGGCTGCTGCGGCAGCGTGATGTCCGGCGGCCGGAGCAGGTTGCGCGCCGCGGCGCCCTGCTTGGTCAGCGCGTCCAGTTCGGTGCCGCCCAGCAGGTTCCGCGCCAGCGACTTCATGTCCAGGTCGAGCGTCATGTGCACGTTGCCGTAGTCGCCCCGCAGCACGTTGGAGAAGGTGTGCGGGAACGGGAACGTGATCATCGCTTCGAGCTGCCGGGGCAGGTGCGTCCCGGCCTTGTTGAGGTTGGCCAGGATCGGCTCCAGGGCCTTCAGGTTGACCAGCAGGTCGGCCTTGGAGGCGTTGACCACGCGGGTGGTGGTCTTGCTCAGCTCGTCGAGGGCGACCAGCATCTTGGTGAGGTCGGCGCGGTTCTGGTCGAGGACCTTGATGGCCGGGCCGGCCCGGTCGATCGTGTCCTCGATCGTCCGCCGCTCGGCGGCCAGCTTGCCCGACAACCGGTCGATGCTGTCGAGCGCCCGGACGATCGCGCCGCGGTGCCGGTCCAGCGTGCCCACGAAGGTGTCGACCTGGTGGAGCACCGACTTGATGGTCTGCTCGCGGCCGTCCATCGCGGTGCGCAGCTCGTGGGTGATCGTCGCGATCTGCTCGATGCCGCCGCCGTTGAGCAGCAGCGACATCGCCGAGAGCACTTCCTCGACCTCGGTGTTGCGGGTGGTGTTGCGCAGCGGGATCAGGTCGCCCTGGCCCAGCGCGCCCTGCGGGGCCTCGGTGGTCGGCGCCGCCAGCGAGATGAACTTCTCGCCCAGCAGGCTGGTCTGGCCGATGCCGGCGCGCGCGTTGTCGGGGAGCCGGACGTCCTTGCGGACCTTGACGGTCACCCGGGCCCGCCAGCCGTCCAGCTCGATCTTGGTCACCTTGCCGACGGACACGTCGTTGACCTTGACCGCCGACTGCGGGACCAGGTCGAGGACGTTCTGGAACTCGATCCTGACCTCGTACGGGTCGGCGCCCAGGTCCGGCCCGCCGGGCAGCGGGACCGCGTCGACCCCGCGGAACGAGCAGCCCGACAGGACCGCCGCGCCGGCGAGCGCGACGGCGCACAGTCTCAGCAGCGGACGGTTCGTCACGGGGCACCGCCTCCCGGCAGCAGCGCGGTCACGTCCCGGGGCCGGGCCTGGGCTCCGGCCCCGGTGTTCCGCCGGTTCGCGGCGGCGTTCCCGCCGGGCCGGCGGGGGTCGTTCGGCCCGTACGCGTCCGGCGGGATCGGCACCGGGTCGTAGTGGGTGGTCAGCGCGGTCAGCCACGACAGGTCCAGGTGCAGCCCGGACAGCGCCGTGCCGATCCCGGCGTAGGGCCGCATGAAGTCCAGGCACTGCTTGGCCGGGGTGCCCACCGAGTAGGCCAGCGAGCAGATCCAGTCGCCCAGGTTCTTGAAGTTCAGCCCCAGGTTGGCCCGGTTGCCGACGGTGCCGCTGATCGGGTCGTAGGCCCGGGCCAGGTTGTTGACGGCCAGCGGCGCCACGCCCATGAACTCGCTGAGCGCGTCCTTCTCCTTGACCAGCACCGCGGTGATCTGGGCGAGCTGGCGGATGTTGGCGGCCAGCTGGGTGCGGTTGCCCTTGACGAACCGGGTCACGTTGCGGAGCGTCGGGCCGAGGCTGTTCAGCGCCGCGCTCAGCTCCTCCTTCTCCCCGGCGAGCTGCCCGGACACGGCCTGGAGGTGCTCGGTGAACTGCTTGATCTGCTGGTCGTTGGCGGCCATCGCGCCGGTGATGACCCGCAGGTTCTCGATGGTCTGCGCCACGTCCCCGCGGTCCTCGCTGAGCGTGCTCAGCATGGTCGAGACGTCGCCGATCGTGGTGCGGATGTCGGTGCCCTGCCCGTCCAGGGTGGTCGCGCCGACCTGGAGCAGCCGGGACAGCGCGCCCTGGCTGTTGGCCCCGTCGGGGCCGAGCGCCTTGCTCAGCTCGTTCAGGCTGCCGCCGATCTGGTCGTACTCGACCGGCACCGCGGTACGGCCGGTGTGCAGCGTCGCGCCGTCGGCCAGCAGCGGGCCCGAGCCCTTGTAGACCGGGGTCAGCTGGACGTAGCGGTCGGACACCAGCGTCTGGTTGATGATGATCGCCTGCGCGCCGGCCGGGACCTTGCGGCGGGCCTCGTAGCGCATCTCGACCCGCACCTTGTCGCCGGCCGGGGTCACCTCGGTGACCTCGCCGACCTTGATGCCGAGGATGCGCACGTCCGCGCCCGGGTACAGGCCGACCGTGCTGGTGAAGTAGGCCGTCAGCCGGTGCTGCGGCTCTCCGCCCAGGCGGAGCACGACCAGGGCCGCGACCAGCGCGACGGCGAGGGCGGCGACGCCGAGCTTCAGGACGGTCCCGCCACGGCGGGAAGGGGAAGGCACTCTGCTCACCTCTGCCTGGCTGCTCACGGGAGGAAGGGCAGCGGGTTGCCGCTCCCCGGGCCGCCGGACGGGTTCGGGTTGGGCTGCGGGTTGTCGCGGATGCTCATCGGGAGCGGCAGCAGGTTCTGGATGTAGGCGTCGAACCAGCGGCCGGTGCCCGTGGCGTCCGCGAACTGGCGGGCGAACGGGGCGAGCAACTGGATCGTGCGGTCGAGGTTGGCCTGGTTGTCCAGCAGCACCTTGTTGACCTTCTGCAGGTTGCTCAGCATCGGCTTGAGCTGCGCTTCGTTCTCCGCGATCAGGGCGTTGACCTGCTGGCTGAGGATCACGGTGTTGACCAGCAACTGGTGGATCACCGCCCGGCGGGCCTGGACGGCCTGGAGGATCTTGTCACCGTCCTCGATCAGCCGGACGAAGTCCTGGTTGCGGTCGGCCAGCAGCTGGGTCACGTCCTTGGCCCGCCCGGCGAGCTCGTGCAGTTGCTCGTCGCGCGAGGAGATGGTCGCCGAGAGCCGGCGCAGCCCGCGCAGCGACGCCTGGATCTCCTCCGGGGAGTTCTCGAAGGTGTCCGAGAGGACCTGGAACGACTTCGCCACCTGGACGGTGTCGATCTTGTCGACCCGCTGGCTGAGCTCGTTGATCGCGGGAACCACCTCGAACGGGGTGACCGTGCGCTCCAGCGGGATCTGCCGGCGCAGCGTCCCCGGCCCGCGGGGGTCCAGGGCCAGGTAGTGCGAGCCGAGCAGGGTCTTGATCTTGATCTCGGCCCGGGTCAGCTCGCCCAGCCGGACGCCGTCGTCGACCCGGAAGGCGACCCGCACGTAACCGCGGTCGTCGAGGTCGAGGGAGGTGACCTGGCCGACCTTGACGCCGGCGATCCGCACCTCCTCGCCCTCCTTCAGCCCGGCCGCCTCGGCGAACGCCGCCTGGTGCTCGGCGCCCCCGGAGATCAGCGGGATGCGCTGCAGGTTCATGGCCAGCACCATCAGGACCACGATGATCGCGATTGCCGCGAGCCCGATCGGAACGGGGTCGCGTTCGCGGAACGGAACCCTCACTGCGGCTTGCACCTCGCGTTCTCGTTGATGATGCTCGGCGTCTGCATCACCGGTCCGTCGGGCAGCACGATCCTGGCGTCGAGGCCGCAGAGGTAGAAGTTGAACCACGAGCCGTAGGACGAGGCGTGCACGAGCTTGTCGAGCCGGTCAGGGGTGCGCTCCAGCGCCTTGTCCAGGGTGGTGCGCTCGTCGGCCAGCGTCCTGGTGAGCCGGTTCAGGCCCGCGATGTCGGTGCGCACCGACGGCCGGACGTCCTTGACCAGGTCGGCGGTGACGCCGGTGAGCTGGTTGATCGCGTCCAGCGAGTCGAAGATCGCGGCCCGGTCGGCGGACACCCCGCTGACGAAGCTCCGCAGCTGCCGGATGAGCAGGTCGACCTGGGTGTGCCGCCGGTCGATGGTGCCCAGCACGGTGTTCAGGTTCTCGATCACGCGGCCGATCACCTGGTCGCGGTCGGCCAGCGTGTTGGTCAGCGAGGCCACGTGCGCCAGCAGGCTGTTGACCGTGCCGCCCTCGCCCTGGAGGGTCTGCACGATCTGGAAGGCGAGCTTGTTGACGTCGTCGGGCTCCAGCGCGCGGAACAGCGGGCGGAAGCCGTTGAACAGCACGGTGAGGTCGAGCGCCGGCCTGGTCTGCCCGACCGGGATCGTGCCGCCCGGCGGCAGGTGGTCGTCGACCGCGCCCGGCCCCTCCTCCAGCGCGAGGTAGCGCTGGCCGATCAGGTTCCGGTAGCGCAGCTGGGCCCGGGTCGAGCGGGGCAGGCCAGTGGCGAAGACGCCCTGCTTCTGCAGCGAGAACGTCACCTCGGCCTGCCGGCCCCCGTGCAGCCTGATCTCCTCGATCTGGCCGACCCGCACGCCGGCCACCCGGACGTCGTCCTTGACCAGCAGTCCCGCGACGTCGGTGAAGATCGCCTTGTACCGGCGGGAGTCGATGAACCGGGTGTTGGCGATCGTGATCGCCAGGATTCCGGTCAGCAGCGAGGTGACCAGGACGAAGACGGTGAGCTTGATCGCCGCAGTCGTGGTCTTCACTCGATCGTCACCACCGATCCCTGCATGAGCGGCCCGAACAGCAGCGTCGCCACGTCGGACACCTGGTCGGCCGGGGTGTGGATCATCGGTCCGACCACGTTCTTGATCTTTTCCTGTTCGGGCATGTCCCCCGGGTCGACGAAGACCCCGGCGGCGGCCCGGCCGCGCGGCTGCTCGTTCGGCGGGTCCGGGTCCCGCCACCACAGGTTGTCCTCGGTGCCGTCGAGGGCGAGGTAGTCGGGGAACGGGACCTGCGGGTTGGGCAGGCCGTAGCAGCGCGGGTTGCGGTGGTCCCTGGCCTCCGGCAGTTCCAGCGGGTTCTTGTACGCCGGCCGGGGCTTCACGATCTCGATCGTGACGTTGAAGGTGGAGCCGTTGCCGCCACCCGCCTCGATGGCCCGGGGCGCGAGCTTGGCCAGGCCCTCGAAGACGCAGGGCAGCGACGGGGAGTACCGGGCGAGCAGTGCCAGCCCCTCCTTGTTGGCGATGTTGAAGCCAATGATCTTGTTGCCGTTGTTCTGGACGAACCGGTCGCCGTTCCGCGCGGTGCGGGTCACCCCGGGGATGAGGTCCTCGATCGTGGCGCGCCGGTCCACGATCGTCCGGTTGGTGACGTTGAGGTTCCGCAGCGCCTGCATGAGATCGGGCGCCGCCGCGGTGTAGATGTCGGAGACGTCCGCCAGCGCGCGCAGGTCGTACAGCAGCGTCGGGACCTTGGGGTTGAGCTTCTTCAGCAGCGCGTCGGCCTGCTCCAGGTTGTGCCCGAGCTGGTCGCCGCGGCCCTGGAGCGCGGTGGCCAGCGCGTTGAGCGTGGCGTTCAGCTGCTCCGGCCGGACCGCCTGCAGCAGCGGCAGCAGGTTGTTCAGCACCCGGTCGATCTCGACGGCGGCCTGCGAGCGGTCCTGCTGGATGACCGCGCCGTTCCGGAGGCCCAGGGCGGCTGGCTGCGGCGGCACCATCAGGTCGACGTACTTCTCGCCGAACAGCGTCTTGGGCAGCAGCCGGGCCTGCACGTTGGTCGGGATCAGCTCGGCCTTGTCGGGGTCGATCGCCAGGTCGAGCACCGCGCCGTTCGCGGTCGCCCGCGTCCCTCGCACCTCGCCGACGATCAGCCCGCGCACCTTGACGTCGGAGCGGGGCAGCAGTTGCAGCCCCGCCCGGTCGGCCCGCACCTCGGCCCGGACGACCGGGACGAACACCTTCTGGAACAGCGCCACGGTCAGCGCGACCAGCAGCAGCACCACCAGGATGAACGCCAGCCCGGCGATCCGGAAGCGCGTCTTCTCGGCCAGCCCCGAGGAGGTCACCGCAGCGTGCGTCATCGCCCCGTCACCCCGCGATCCGCACGGTCGTGGTGGGTCCCCAGATCGCCAGGCCCATCAGCAGGTCGGCGATGTTGATCACCACGATGCTGGTCCGCACCGCCCGGCCGACCGCCACGCCGACGCCCGCCGGGCCGCCGCTGGCGTGGTAGCCGTAGTAGCAGTGGATCAGCATGACGATCACGGCGAAGACGATCACCTTGCCGAACGACCAGAGGATGTCGTACGGCGGTAGGAAGAGATTGAAGTAGTGGTCGTAGGTTCCCGGCGACTGCCCGTAGAACGTGGTGACGATCAGCCGGGTGGCGAAGTACGAGGACAGCAGCCCGATCACGTACAGCGGGATGACCGCGATCATCCCGGCCACCAGCCGGGTGGTCACCAGGAACGGCAGCGAGGGGACGGCCATGACCTCCAGCGCGTCGATCTCGTCGGAGATCCGCATCGCGCCGAGCTGGGCGGTGAACCCGCAGCCGACCGTGGCCGACAGCGCCAGCGCGGAGACCAGGGGCGCCAGTTCCCGCGTGTTGAAGTAGGACGACACGAACCCGGTGAACGCCGCCGTGCCGATCTGGTTCAGCGCGTTGTAGCCCTGCAGGCCCACCTGGCTGCCGGTGAAGAACGTCATGAAGCCGACGATCACCACGCTGCCGCCGATCACGGCGAGCCCGCCGGTGCCCAGGCTGACCTCGGCGAGCAGCCGCATCACCTCGGAGCGGTAGCGGCGCAGCACCCGGAACGTCCAGGCGAACGCCCGGGCGTAGAACGTGAGCTGGTGGCCCAGGTCGTCCAGCCGGTCGAGCGGGCGCGTCATGACCTTGGCGGTCCTGCCCGCCTTGCCCGGGGTCTCCATCACATCCCCTTCTGCGGGACGAACTGGAAGTACAGGGCGCTGATCAGGAAGTTCTCCACGAACAGCAACATGAAGGTGATCACCACGGTCTGGTTGACCGCGTCACCGACGCCCTTCGGACCGCCCGCGGCGTTCAGGCCCTTGTAGGCCGCCACCAGGCCGGCGGTGATGCCGAACACGAACGCCTTGATCTCCGCCTGGTACAGGTCGGGCAGCTGGGCCATCGCGTTGAACGACGCCAGGTAGGCGCCCGGGGTGCCGCCCTGCACCATCACGTTGAAGACGTAGCCGCCGACGATGCCGACGACGGAGACCAGGCCGTTGAGGAACAGGCCGACGAAGGCGCAGGCGAGCATCCGCGGCACGACCAGGCGGTGCAGCGGGTTGATGCCCAGCACCTCCATCGCGTCGATCTCCTCGCGGATCTTGCGCGAGCCGAGGTCGGCGCAGATGGCCGAGCCCGCCGCGCCCGCGATCAGCAGCGCGGTGACGATCGGGCTCGCCTCGCGGACGATCGCCGTCACGGCCGTCGCGCCCGTGTAGGACTGCGCGCCGAGCTGCCGGATGAGACCGCCGACCTGGAGGGAGAGGATGGCCCCGAACGGGATGGCGACCAGCGCCGTGGGGACCACCGTCACGCTGACGATGAACCAGGCCTGTTGGATGAACTCCCGCCACTGCAGGGGCCGCTGGAACATCGCCCGGAAGGTGTCGAGGCAGAGCGCGAAGAAGCGCCCCGGCTCCCGGACGGCCACGTTCGCGAGGCCGCCGGCGGCCGGGCGCAGCACAGCGCCCGGACCGCCGTTCCGGTTCCTGCCGAACTTCCCTGGCTGGTTCGCGCCTTCACCAGCACGGGTCATGCCCGGACGCCTCCCGGGGGTGGTGGCGTCTTGCCCGGACCGGGCTGGGTCACCGGCCCGGGCCGGGTCGGGGCGCCGGCCCCGACGGACATGGTCGCGACGTAGCGCGGCCACTCCTCCAGCCAGTTGCGGCCGAGCTCGTCGATGAACGAGCCGGCCGGCGGCGTGACGCCGTTCGCGCGCAGCCAGGCGCCGGGGGGCGACTGGGTCGGGCGGACCCGCCCGTTGCTGGGCAGCAGCTGCGGCGGGATGGGCGGCAGCCGGCCGGGGTCGTGGCCCATCTTGGCCTCGGCCTCCAGCTCGGAGACGTCCTTCTCCTCCGACATGCCGATCGGGCCGACCCGGCGGGCGTTGAGGAACTGCCGGACCACCGGCTCCTCGCTCGACAGCAGCATCTCGCGCGGCCCGCACATCACCAGCTGCCGGCGGAACAGCAGCCCGATGTTGTCGGGCACCGTCCGGGCGGTGTTGATGTCGTGGGTGACGATGAGGATGGTGGCGCCGATCTGCGCGTTCAGGTCGACGATCAGCTGGTTGAGGTAGGAGGTGCGGACCGGGTCCAGGCCGGAGTCCGGCTCGTCACAGAGGATGATCTCGGGGTCGAGCACCAGCGCCCGGGCCAGCCCGGCGCGCTTGCGCATCCCGCCGGAGATCTCTCCGGGGAGCTTGCCCTCGGCCCCGACGAGGCCGACCAGCTCCATCTTCTCCATGACGATCCGCTTGATCTCGCCTTCCTTCTTCTTGGTGTGCTCGCGCAGCGGGAAGGCGATGTTGTCGAAGAGGTTCATGGAGCCGAACAGGGCGCCGTCCTGGAACAGCACGCCGAACAGCTTGCGGGTCTCGTAGAGCTTGGACTCCGACAGCCGCGGCACGTCCTGGTCCCCGACCCACACGTGGCCGCGCTCGGGCCGCAGCAGGCCGATGAGCGTCTTGAGGAACACCGACTTGCCCGTACCGGAGGGCCCGAGGAGAACGGAGATCTCTCCGGCGGGCAGCGTTAGCGATACGTCTTCCCAGATGACCTGGCGGCCGAAGCGTTTGGTGAGGCCCTCGACCCTGATTTCGACGCCCACTCGTCACCTTTCGTCCAGGCCAGGCGGACTCCCCGGCCACTGAGCGAGTGACCCCGAACCCGGGCACCCGTCGTGACGTCCCGTTCACTACCGATCGGTAGGCGTGACGGGAGCACCACGTTAGCGACGAATCGGAGAAATGGAAGGGGGTTCCACCCGACGATTCACGCGAACCGGGCCATGTAAGCAAATCGTTACTTGTGCGACGAGGGTGACGAACGGGACACGATCGCCCGGTTCACCCCCACCGCACCGGACCGGCGATCTCGGAGCTCAGGGATCAGTTGCCGAAGCTAGAGCCGGGACATACCCGCGGACAAGTGACAAAAATGCAAAAGGCGGCCACTCCACTTGTCAGTGGAGTGACCGCCGCAGTGCTAAGCGGCCGCCGTCGTTACTTGACGGTGACGGAGGCGCCGGCCTTCTCGAGGGCCTCCTTGGCCTTGTCGGCCGTCTCCTTGTTGACCTTCTCCAGGAGCGCCTTCGGCGCGCCGTCGACCAGGTCCTTGGCCTCCTTCAGGCCCAGGCTGGTGAGCGCGCGCACCTCCTTGATGACCTGGATCTTCTTGTCGCCGGCACCCTCGAGGATGACGTCGAACTCGTCCTGGACGGGGGCTTCCTCGGCCGGGGCGGCCGGGCCGGCGGGGCCCGCGACCGCGACCGGCGCGGCGGCCTTGACGTCGAAGACCTTTTCGAACTCCTTCACGAACTCCGACAGCTCAAGGAGGGTCATCTCCTTGAAGACGTCGAGCAGCTCGTCGTTGCTGAGCTTCGCCATGGTGTGTTCCTCCGGTATTGCTACTGAACCAAGTTCGTTCTTGGGACCGCGGGGCTCAGCCCTCGGCGGGCTGGGTTTCCTCGGCAGGCGCCTCGCTGGTCTCGCCGGCCTCCTCGCGCTTGGTGCGCAGGGCGTCGGCGAGCAGCGCGAGCTGCGTCGGCAGGGCGTTGAACGTCGCGGCGGCATTGCCCATCGACGCCTTCATCGCACCCGCGAGCTTCGCGAGGAGCACCTCGCGCGACTCGAGGTCGGCCAGCTTGGTGATCTCGGTGGCGTCCATCGACTTGCCGTCGACGACCCCGCCCTTGATCACCAGCAGCGGGTTGGCCTTGGCGAAGTCACGCAGGCCCTTGGCGGCCTCGACCACGTCGCCCTTCACGAAGGCGATCGCCGACGGGCCTTCGAGCAGCTGCCTGAACTGCTCGTCGACCCCGGCCTCGCTCGCGGCGATCTTGGTCAGCGTGTTCTTCACCACGGCGAACCTCGCGTTGTCGCCGAGGTTCCGGCGCAGCTCGCCGAGCTGCGCCACGGTGAGCCCGCGGTACTCGGTCAGGACGGCGCCGCTGGAGTTGTTGAACTCGTCGGTGAGCTCGGCAACCGCAGCCGCCTTTTCGGCCTTCGCCATGGGCCTCCTTCCGAATTACCTAGGGGAAGCCGCCGGCGTGAGATCCGCAGGAAACACGAACGCCCCGGGCGCAGGCGCACGGGGCGGAACACGCGATCACCATTGATCTCGTGCGAGCTCTCGTCTCACCTGCGTGGGCCGTCCGCATTCGCTGCGGACCTTCGGTCACCCGGGTGGGTGACGACCGACGGTCTTCGGCAAGTCAAACTGTACAGGTATTGAGCGATGGTCCGCACCACGAGCCGGTCGGACTCCCGGGCCGCGAACGCGGCCGTGCGGGTATTGAGCAACGATCCGCGCCGGCCGCCTCCGGAACGGATCCGGAGGCGGCCGTGGGACAGCGTGCCGCGATCAGTTGCCGAACAGGCCGCTGAGCTCGCCGACCTGGTCGGCCGGCGGCGCCGAGACGGTCACCGACTTGCCGTAGTCGCTGTAGAGGACGGTGAGCGCCGCGCTCCCCCCACCGCTCTCCGCGCCCTTGGTGGTCAGCTTGCGGGGCAGGTGCTGCCCGTCCACCCACAGGTCGAAGTTCAGCTTGCCGTCCCCCTGCGGGTAGGCCTTCTGCAGCTTCTGCCGGGCCTGCGGGTCGAGCTGCGCCAGCGCCTCCTTGAGGGTCACCGAGCCCTGGTAGTGCGTGGTCTGCACCCCGTCGATCTTCTCGGTGCCCACCTTCCGGACGTTCTTGGACGCCGTCAGCATCTTGGTCTGCTCGGCCGGGTTGACCTTCTGGATCTGGTCAATCAGGCCGCCCAGGTCCACGCCGGTCCGCTGGTCAGCCTGGTTCACGTTCACCTTGAGCCAGGGCTTGCCGCCGGTGAACTGGGTGAGCCCCGCCGGCAGCTTCGCGTACAGCACCCGGTCGGTGAACACCGCCTGGGCACCCGCCCCGGTCAGCGACTGGCCGCCCCTGGCCAGCTCGTCCAGCCGGGCGCTGAACGCCAGCTCGGGCCGGAGCCGGAACTGCCCGCTGGCGCGGATCTTGGTCGTCGCGCCGGCCGCGGTGGTGCTCACCGTGAGCTCGGCGCGGAACGTGTCGGTCTGCCCGGCCTTCTTGGAGGTCTGGGTCAGGGCCTGCGCGGCGGTCAGCTTGATGTCCCCGGTGGTGCCCTGGTTTCCCGCCTCGCCCTGGCACCCGGTCAGAAAGAGGGTGAGAGTCGTGCCCACCGCGGCCGCTGCGGCGAATCGCAGCCTCATGTTCGGATCCTCTCTGATCGCCTGCTCGGTCGTGGTCCGACCCACTCGGTCATCGAGAGGTTGGACGCTGCCATACCGAGTCTTGTTCGTCCACCGATGGGCGGCATCCCCCGGTGGTACGAATACCGCCGGATTCGGTACCCCTGAAGGCGTAATCCACTCGGCGGGGCACGCTGAGCGGACATGCGAAGCGGGGCGCCCCCGGTGTCCGGGGACGCCCCGCTACGGCGTCGTGCTCGGGTGCGATCAGCCCGCGGTGCCCTCGAGCTCGGCCGTGAGGTTGCGGGTCACGTTGGGGTCGACCGGGATGCTCGGCCCCATCGAGGTGGTCAGCACCGCCTTCTTGACGTACCGGCCCTTGGCCGCCGACGGCTTGAGCCGCAGGATCTCCTCCAGCGCCGCCGAGTAGTTCTCGATGAGCTGGGCGTCGGTGAAGGACGCCTTGCCGATGATGAAGTGCAGGTTCGCGTGCCGGTCGACCCGGAACTCGATCTTCCCGCCCTTGATGTCGGTGACGGCCTTCGCCACGTCCATGGTCACGGTGCCGGTCTTGGGGTTCGGCATCAGACCACGCGGACCGAGCACCCGGCCCAGCCGGCCGACCTTGCCCATCATGTCGGGGGTGGCGACGACCGCGTCGAAGTCCAGGAAACCGCCCTGGATCTTCTCGATCATGTCGTCGGAGCCCACGTAGTCGGCCCCGGCCTCGCGGGCCTCCTCGGCCTTCGCGCCGCCGGCGAAGACCAGCACCCGCGCGGTCTTACCCGTGCCGTTCGGCAGGTTGACCGTGCCGCGGACCATCTGGTCGGCCTTGCGCGGGTCGACGCCCAGCCGCAGGGCGACCTCAACGGTCGCGTCGAACTTGGTGACGGAGGTCTTCTTGGCCAGCTGCACGGCCTCGGCCGGCGTGTAGAGCCGCTCCCGGTCGATCAGCTCCGCCCCCTGGCGGTAGCCCTTGCTGCGCTTCATGCTGCTCTCCTACTCGCTCGGTGAGAGTTCGTGGTCGAAGGGCTGCGCGAGCCCGTCCCACTGGTGTTCCGTTGCGGGTGTTACTTGACTTCGATGCCCATGGAGCGGGCGGTGCCGGCGACGATCTTCTCGGCGGCGTCGAGGTCGTTGGCGTTGAGGTCGGGCAGCTTGGTCTGCGCGATCTCGCGGATCTGGTCGCGGGTGACCGAGCCGACCTTGGTCTTGTGCGGCTCGCCGCTGCCCTTCTCCACCCCGGCGGCCTTGAGGATGAGCTGCGCCGCCGGCGGGGTCTTGGTGATGAAGGAGAAGGAGCGGTCCTCGTAGATGGTGATCTCTACGGGGATGACGTTGCCGCGCTGGGACTCCGTGGCAGCGTTGTACTGCTTGCAGAAGTCCATGATGTTGACGCCGTGCGGACCGAGCGCGGTACCGACCGGCGGCGCGGGCGTCGCCGCACCGGCGTTCAGCTGCACCTTGACGATCGCGGAGATCTTCTTCTTCTTGGGAGGCATGCCTCACCCTTCGTGTTCCGTTCGACGTCGGCCCCGACTCCCGCTTCGCGGGCAACGCGGCGGGCGGAACACAACCGCCGCGTTGGGACCATGTATGCGGACCGGCCCGAGGCCGGACCGGTCAGATCTTGGAGACCTGGTTGAAGGACAGCTCGACCGGGGTCTCGCGACCGAAGATCGACACCAGCACCTTGAGCTTCTGCTGCTCGGCGTTGATCTCGTTGACCGTCGCGGGCAGGGTGGCGAAGGGGCCGTCCATGACGGTGACCGACTCGCCCACCTCGAAGTCGACGGTGGCGGTGACCTTGCCGGGCTCGGCGCCACCGGCGCGCTTGACCGGCTCGGCCGGCTCGGGCGCGAGCAGGTTGGCGACCTCGTCCAGGTTCAGCGGGGACGGCTTGCTGGACAGGCCCACGAACCCGGTGACGCCCGGGGTGTTGCGGACCGCGGCCCAGGACTCGTCGGTCAGCTCCATCCGGACCAGGATGTAGCCGGGCAGCACCTTCTCGTTGACCTTCTGCCGCTTGCCGCCCTTGATCTCGGTGACCTCGTGCTGGGGCACCTCGACCTGGAAGATGTAGTCCTCCATGTTGAGCGACTGCGTGCGGGTCTCGATATTGGTCTTGACCCGGTTCTCGTAGCCCGCGTAGGAGTGGACGACGTACCAGTCACCCGGCTGCAGCCGCAGTTCACGCTTGAAGTCGGCGTACGGGTCGGGCGCGGGCTCGGCGGCCTCGTGGTCGTCGCCATCCGCCTCGGTGCCGCCGCTGAGCCCGGCGGAGACCTCCTCAGGGGTCTCCGCGGCGGCGGCCTCCGCCGACTCGGCCTGCTCGACGGCCTCGTCGTGGGGCATCGGGGACTCGGACACGCTGACTCTTTCTCTCGTACGACTGTGATGGTGGAACAGGGCGGTCCGCGGCTGTGATGCGGCTCGCTCAGCCGAAGACCGCGAAGACGGCCTTCTGCAGCCCCCAGTCGAGGCCCGAGACGATGCCGATCATGATCAGCACGAAGACCAGGGAGATCAGTGTGTAGTTGATCAGCTGGCTACGGGTCGGCCAGATGACCTTGCGCAGCTCGGCGGCCACCTGACGGACGAAGAGGGCGGGCGCAGTGCGCTTGCCCGCCGGCTTGCCCTTGTCTTCGGTCGCGGCGTCGCCGCGCGTGTCAGTCGCCATAGTGTCGCCGTTCACCTCATCGGTCATGTACTACGCCATGGTTGGCTCAGCGTATGCCACCTGTGAGAGGTGTGACCACGTACGCACACCGCACTCCGCAGGGCAGGAGGGACTCGAACCCCCAACCACCGGTTTTGGAGACCGGGACTCTGGCCAATTGAGCTACTGCCCTTCGCTGCGGAACCCCGCCGCACGGAGCGTCGCTGGACACGACCGTACGCCAAAGGCACCGCTAGGTAGGTGAGTGTACGTGGCCGAGGGCCTCCGCGTCGAACCGGGCAGGTACATCCGGCTGAACGTCGTGTCACGGGTCTGGAAGCATGGGAGGCATGAGCATCGACCGTCCTCGAATCTCCGCGCGGATCGCCGCGATCTCCGAGTCGGCCACGCTGGCCGTCGACGCCAAGGCCAAGGCGCTGAAGGCCGCGGGCCGCCCGGTCATCGGGTTCGGCGCGGGCGAGCCCGACTTCCCCACGCCCGACTACATCGTCGAGGCGGCGGTGACCGCCTGCCGGGTGCCGCGTTTCCACAAGTACACGCCGGCCGGCGGGCTGCCCGAGCTGCGCACCGCGATCGCCGAGAAGACCGAGCGCGACTCCGGCCTGAAGGTGGACGCCGCCCAGGTGCTGGTGACCAACGGCGGCAAGCAGGCCGTGTACGAGGCGTTCGCCGCGCTGCTCGACCCGGGCGACGAGGTGCTGCTGCCGGCGCCGTACTGGACCACCTACCCCGAGTCGATCAAGCTGGCCGGGGGCGTGCCCGTCGAGGTCGTGTCCGACGAGTCCACCGGCTACCGGACCAGCGTCGAGCAGCTGGAGGCGGCCCGCACCGACCGCACCAAGGTGCTGCTGTTCGTCTCGCCGTCCAACCCGACCGGCGCCGTGTACTCGCGGGCCGAGGTCGAGGCGATCGGGCAGTGGGCCGCCGAGCACGGGCTGTGGGTGGTCACCGACGAGATCTACGAGCACCTGGTCTACGGCGACGCCGAGTTCAGCTCGATGCCGGTCGCGGTCCCCGAGCTGGCCGACCGCACCCTGGTCCTCAACGGGGTGGCCAAGACCTACGCGATGACCGGCTGGCGGGTGGGCTGGCTGATCGGCCCGAAGGACGTCGTCAAGGCCGCGCAGAACCTCCAGTCGCACGCCACCTCCAACGTCTGCAACGTGGCCCAGGCGGCGGCGCTGGCCGCGGTGACCGGCGACCTGTCCGCGGTGGCCGAGATGCGCACCGCGTTCGACCGGCGGCGGCAGACCATGGTGCGGATGCTCAACGACATCCCCGGCGTGGTCTGCCCGGTGCCCGAGGGCGCGTTCTACGCCTACCCCTCCGTCAAGGGGGTGCTGGGCAAGGAGCTGCGCGGCCGGCGGCCGCAGACCAGCCTGGAGCTGGCCGAGCTGATCCTCGAAGAGGCCGACGTCGCGCTGGTGCCGGGCGAAGCGTTCGGCACCCCGGGCTACTTCCGCCTGTCGTACGCGCTGGGCGACGAGGACCTGACCGAGGGCGTCGCCCGGGTCGCCAAGCTCCTCTCCGAAGCCTCCTGAACCGGCCCGCGACGAAACTCCAAGCGTGATCCTTCAGGTTCCGGGGCGTCATAGCGCACCGGAACCTGAAGGATCACCTGGTGAGAGCGTGTGCGGCGATGATCCTTCAGCGTTCGGTGCGCTGTAGCGCCTCGAAAACCGAAGGATCACGTTGGGGGAGATCAACTAGGCGGTGATGGGCCGTCCGGGTCATCCGGCCTGGTCCGGGCGGGTGGTTCGCGCCGGTCGGCGTCCGGGGGGCGCGGGCGATCCGGCAACATTGGTTCATGGAGCCCCGTTCTGTTTTCGCACTTCCCAAGGCCCACCTCCACCTGCACTTCACCGGTTCGATGCGGCACTCGACCCTGGTGGAGCTGGCCGCCGAGCACGGGGTGCACCTGCCCGAGGCGCTGGTCGAGGACTGGCCGCCGCGACTGCGCGCCACCGACGAGCGGGGCTGGTTCCGGTTCCAGCGGCTGTACGACATCGCCCGGTCGGTGCTGCGCCGGCCCGAGGACATGTACCGGCTGCTGCGCGAGGCCGCCGAGGACGAGGCCGCCGAGGGGTCGGGCTGGCTGGAGATCCAGGTTGATCCGAGCGGGTACGCGGCGCGGTTCGGCGGGCTGACCCCCACCATCGAGCTGGTCCTGGACGCCGCCGACGTGGCCGAGGCCGCCACCGGGGTGGGGATCGGCCTGGTCATCGCCGCCAACCGTACGAAACACCCGCTGGACGCCAAGACCCTGGCCCGGCTGGCGGTGCGCCACCGGGACCGGCGGGTGGTGGGGTTCGGGCTGTCCAACGACGAGCGGCGCGGCCGGGCCTACGACTTCGAGGGGGCGTTCCGGATCGCCCGGCGGGGCGGGCTGCTGTCCGTCCCGCACGGGGGCGAGCTGCTCGGCCCGGCCAGCGTGCGCGAGTGCCTGGAGACGCTAGGCGCCGACCGGATCGGGCACGGGGTGCGCGCGGTGGAGGACCCCGCGTTGCTGGAGCAGATCGTCCGGCGCGGGGTGACGCTGGAGGTCTGCCCCTCGTCCAACGTGGGGCTGGGGGTCGCGCCCACCGCGGCCGACGTGCCGGTGCGGGCGCTGCTGGCGGCGGGGGCGCGCATCGCGCTGGGCGCCGACGACCCGCTGCTGTTCGGCTCCCGCCTGGCCCGGCAGTACGAGTTGGCCCGCACCGAGTACGGCTGCACCGACGCGGAGCTGGCCGAGCTGGCCCGCGCCTCGATCCGCGGCTCGGCCGCCCCGCCGGACGTCCGCAAGCGGCTGCTCGCCGGCGTCGACCACTGGCTGTCCCCGGTCGAGCCGTCCCGCCCGCGGCACCGCGCTCCGGCACGCTGCTCCTGAGCGGGCCGGCCGCCGGGAACCGTCAGAGCACGACCGTCAGGCCCTCCGCCAGGAGCAGGATGCCGAAGACCGCGAACGCGGCGGCGGCGCCGATCCTGATCGCCTGCTCGGGCAGCCGCCGGCCGAGTTGCCGCCCGGCGACGATGGCCAGCGCGTCGGCGGCGACCATGCCGACGGTGGAGCCGGCCCACACCCCGGCCAGGGCCCAGAACCCCGTCCCGTCGGCGGCCAGGGTGACGGTGGCGAGCATGGTCTTGTCGCCCAGCTCGGCCAGGAAGAAGGCGGTGCCGACGGCGAGGATCGCCGAACCGGTGGCCCTGGCGGCCTTGTTCTCCTCCTCCTCGTCGAGTTCGTCGCCCCGCCAGGTCCAGAGCGCGAAGCCGAGGAAGGCCAGCCCGGCGAGGATGGAGATCGGCCCGGTCGGCAGGGCGACGCCCAGCGCGGCGCCGAGGAGCACGCTGGCCAGGTGCACCACGGAGGTGGCCACCGTGATGCCGATCAGCACGGGGAGGGTGCGGAACCGGGTGGCGAAGGTCATGGCCATGAGCTGGCTCTTGTCGCCCAGCTCGGCAATGAAGATCACGACAAGACTGAGGATGAAGGCGGACACCGCTTCCCTTTCCGCTCGGCCGAGCGGAGGGCGGGCGGTGCGCGACCTCGGCCCGGCATGGCTGCCAGGCCGAAGGTCTCGTCCGCCCCGCGGAACGGGGCCCGCGCGACCGGGCGGAATGCGCCAGTATGTCGACCGCGCGATTGGGACTACTCCCCCTCGACGCGGATCAGGGTAACAAACCCCTAAAGCTCGACGCCGACCAGGACCGGCTCGTTGACGAGCTCGACGCCGAACGCGGCGTGGACGCCGTCGCGGACCTCGCGGGCCAGCTCCAGCAACTCCGCGGTGCTGCCGCCGCCCGGGTGGGTGAGCGCGAGGGTGTGCTTGGTGGAGATGCGCACCGGGCCGCGGGCGTGGCCCTTGCGGAAGCCGGCGCGGTCGATCAGCCAGGCGGCGGAGGTCTTGGCGCGCCCGCCGGACTCGGGGTAGCGGGGGAAGTCGGGGCCGGCCCGGTGTTCGAGCTCGGCCAGCGCGGCGGCGTCGAGGATCGGGTTGGTGAAGAACGACCCGGCGCTGCGGGTGTCGGGGTCGGCCGGGTCCAGCACCATGCCCTTGCGCCGGCGCAGTTCGAGGACGGCCTGGCGGGCGTCCTTGAGCGGCACCCGCGCGCCGATCTCCACGCCGAGGGTACGGGCGAGCTCGGCGTAGACGATCGGGCCCGACTCCCCCGTCTCCTCCAGCGCGAACGTGACGTCCAGCACCACGTACCGGTCGGAGCCCTTGAAGACGCTGTTGCGGTAGGTGAACTCGCAGGCGGCGCGGTCGAGGGAGACGATGCCGCGGGTGTGCCGGTCGTAGGCCCGGACCTCGGTGATGGTCTCGGAGACGTCCTGGCCGTAGGCGCCCACGTTCTGGATCGGGGTGGCGCCGATCCGGCCGGGAATGCCCGACAGGCACTCGACCCCGGCCAGTCCCTCGTCGGCGCAGCGGGCCACGAAGGGCTCCCAGTCCTCGCCCGCCCGGGCCCGGACGAGCACCCGCGGGGCGTCGCCGCCGACCGCCGGCAGCCGCTCCACCCCGCGGGTCGCCACGTGCACGACGATGCCGTCGAAGCCGATGTCGGAGACGACCAGATTGCTGCCGCCGCCCAGCACGAGCACCGGCTCTCCGTCGGTGTCGGCCTTGCCGACCGTGGCGACGAGATCGTCCTCGCTCACCGCCTCGACGAACCGCCGAGCCGGGCCGCCCAGGCGCAGGGTGGTGTATCCGGACAGATGGACCTGCTCGCACAGGACGGACATCGGTCTTCCTCCCCGCTCCCGGACGCTCCGCGGCTCAGGCGAGCCGGACGACGGCCTTGGCGCGGGTGAGGACCTTGGCGCCGGCGGACCGGGCCGTCAGCGCCACGACGACCTGGTTGTCGTCGCGCTTCTCCTCGACTTTGCCGCTGATCTCGATGTCGGCGCCGCCCTCGTCGGGCACCACGACGGGCGCGGAGAAGCGCACGCCGTAGCTCACCACCGCGCCGGGGTCGCCGACCCAGTCGGTGACGTACCGGCCGCCCTGGGCCATGGTGTACATGCCGTGCGCGATCACGTCGGGGAGACCGACCGCCTTGGCGACGCTCTCGCGCCAGTGGATCGGGTTGAAGTCGCCGGACGCACCGGCGTACATCACCAGGTTGGCCCGGTCGACGTGGTACGTCTGCGCGGGGAGTTCGGTGCCGACCTCGACGTCGTCGTACTTGACCTGCGCCGCCATCAGGCCCCCCGCTCCACGATCGTGTTGTAGGCCGTGCAGACCAGTTCGCCCTCGACGGTCTTGACCTCGGTCTCGATCTTCATCATCTCGTTGTTGCCGGCCGACTTGATGTCGGTGATGGTGGTCGAGCAGACGATCACGTCGCCGGCGCGCAGCGGGCGCTGGTACTCGAACCGCTCCTCGCCGTGGACCACCATCGCGTAGTTCAGGCCGAGCGCGGGGTCGAGCAGCGCCGGGCCGCCGAGCGAGACCACGATCGGGAAGGTCGGCGGGGCGATCACATCGGGGTGCCCGGCGGCCTTGGCGGCCTCGCTGTCGCGGTAGATCGGGTTGGCGTCGCCGATGGCGGTCGCGAACTCCCGGATCTTGACCCGGCTCACCTCGTAGGGCTCGCTGGGCGGGAAGGTCCGCCCGATGAAATCACGGTTCAGTGCCATGCAGTTTCCGTCCCTCCGGCGCACTCCGCGGTCTAGAGCGCGACCGTAACAGAATGACGTTCAGCCCGTCCTCGCGGGT
This sequence comes from Actinomadura craniellae, assembly GCF_003289645.1. Lineage (GTDB taxonomy): Bacteria > Actinomycetota > Actinomycetes > Streptosporangiales > Streptosporangiaceae > Actinomadura_D > Actinomadura_D craniellae. The sequence continues at coordinate 254,975 of NZ_QLYX01000004.1, forward strand.
CTACGCGGGGGCGGGCTGAAAACGTGAAAACGGTCTCGCGGCGAACGCGGTGATTTCAGCGCGTCTCGCGGTGCGGCCGGTGCGTGCGGCAGTTGGGGCAGTACTTCTTGATCTCCAGGCGGTCAGGGTCGTTCCGCCGGTTCTTCCGCGTGATGTAGTTGCGGTGCTTGCACTCCTGGCAGGCCAGCGTGATCTTCGGCCGTACGTCGGTGGCAGCCACGATGGAGTGCCTTTCTGGACTAGGGAAATGGACCAACAACACCTGCCCGCCGCCGGAAGGCGGATCGGACAAGGTAGTAGCGGAGGCCGGACTTGAACCGGCGACACAGCGATTATGAGCCGCTTGCTCTGCCTGACTGAGCTACTCCGCCGAGAGCGGCCGGGGGCGCCCGGCTAGCAAGGATACCGGACCTCCACCCGACTCAGGAACGAGAGAACCCGGGGGTCTCGGTTCCTTGAGCCCCGTCAGGGGTGGTGAGCCGCCATAGCTCGCCCATCAGGGCCGGTCAGAGGGTATCACAGGCCCCGGATGAGCGCGATTCGACCACTGCGCCATCGGGAAGAGGAAAGGCCGCTCCCCCATTACCCGGGAAACGGCCTGCCATCCTGCGAGAGCCCCTTTACGGAATCGAACCGTAGACCTTCTCCTTACCATGGAGACGCTCTGCCGACTGAGCTAAAGGGGCCTGCGTCGTGCGCGCGGTGTAACCATACACGCCCTTAGACCCCGATGTGAAATCAGTTGGCGAGCACCCGGCGGGCGATCACGACCTGCTGGATCTGGCTGGTCCCCTCGTAGATCCGGAACAGCCGGACGTCGCGGTAGAACCGCTCCACGGAGACCCCGCGCATGTACCCCATGCCACCGAAGATCTGCACCGCGCGGTCGGCGACCCGCCCCACCATCTCCGAACAGAAGTACTTGGCGCAGGAGGGGCCGAGCTTGGTGTCCTCGCCGGCGTCGAAGGCGCGGGCGGCCTCCAGCACCATCGCGCGCCCCGCGTACAGCTCGGTCTGGGAGTCCGCGATCAGTCCCTGGATGAGCTGGTACTCGGTGATCTTCTGCCCGCCCTGGCTCCGCTCGCGGGCGTACTCCACGGTGTCGTCCAGGATGCGCTGGGCCAGGCCCACGCAGACGGCGGCGATGTGCAGCCGGCCGTGCGCGAGGGAGGCCATGGCGGTGCGGAAGCCGGTGCCCTCGGCGCCGACCATCATGCTCGCCGGCACCCGGACGTCGGAGAAGAAGACCTCGGCGGTGTGCGTGCCGCGCTGGCCCATCTTCACGTCCTTGGGCCCGACCGACAGGCCGGGGGTGCCCTTCTCCACCAGGAAGGTGGAGATGCCCCGGGAGCCGGGGCCGCCGGTGCGGGCGAAGACCATGAAGACGTCGGCCTCGGGGGCGTTGGTGATGAAGCGCTTGGCGCCGTTGACGACGTACGCGTCGCCGTCCTTGACCGCGGTGGTGGTGAGGGTGCTGGGGTCGGAGCCGGCCTCGGCCTCGGTCAGCGCGAACGCGCCGATCACCTCGCCGGCGGCCAGCCGGGGCAGCCAGTGCTCCCGCTGCTCCGGCGTGCCGGCGTTGACGATGACCTGACCGGCGATGCCGTTGCTGGTGCCGAACATCGACCGGAAGGCCGGGCTCACGTAACCCAGTTCGAAGGCCAGCCGGACCTCTTCGCCCAGCGACAGGCCGAGCCCGCCGTACTCCTCGGGCAGGGCGTAGCCGAACAGGCCCATCTCCCGGGAGGTCTGGCGCAGCGACTCGGGGATCTCGTCGGTCTCCTCGATTTCCTCCTCGAGCGGGATCACCTGCTCCCTGACGAAGGCGCGTACCGCGCTGATCACATCGGCGAAGTCCTGGGCGTCCATCGGTCCCTCCCTGGCCGGCTATCCGAAGCAGGTCGAATTCTAGAATCATTTTCTAGTGTGTCGGGACTCGTCCCTTATGTCAGGCTTGGCCGTCATGAGTCAGGTCTTCCACCAGCTGTGCGAAGAAACAGTCCAGGCCGCGCTGGTCGAGGATCAGTCCTTCGGCAGCGTCCTGCCACGCCTCATCGACGAGGCGCGGCACGTCCCCGCCCCCGTCCTCTCCGCGGCGCTGCCCCGGCTGGCGCAGGGCGTCGCGGAGGCGCCGCCGAACCTGGGCGGCTGGCTGGCGGTCTGCGCGGGAGCCTGGGTCGAGAACGGCGCCGACCCCGACCCCGTCGGCACCGCGATCGTCGACCGGCTGACCGAGGTGGCGGCCGCCGCGCTGGCCTTCGCCGACGCCTGGGAGGCGGCCACCGGCGACAAGCCCCCGCACATGCAGGAGGAGCAGCCCTCCCAGCACGCGCTCAACGTGGTCTCGCCCACACTCGGCGAGGGCGGCGTCCCCGCGATGATGGCGTGGTTCTCGCTGCCGCAGTTCGCCATGGGCGCCTGCACGGTGCTCGCCCGGGGGCCGCGAGTCCGGGCCGCGGTGACCGACCGGCCGTTGAAGATCCTCGCGGCCGAGCGGTCCGCGCGGTACTGGGGCCAGATGGACTACGTGAAGGACCTGCTCCAGGTGCTGGACGACCACCCGCTGCTGGTCCTGGACCGGCAGACCCGGCGCGGCTGGATGGTCACGATCAGCGGGATCGGCGACAACTTCCAGCTGCACACCCTGCTGGCCGCCGCGCTGGTGGACCGCCCGCAGGGCGTGCCCGGCCGGGCCCCCGACCCGCGCTGGGTCGCCGCCTCCGGCGACGGCGACCTCCAGCCCGACACCCCGTCGGTGGTCGGCTGGTGGAACCTGGTGGACGCGCGCGGCGGATGGATCTGGAACGAGGGCGTGCCCGCGGACATCCCGGAGGTCAACGGCGTCCGGGTGGTGGTGCTCGACCCGCCGGCCTACGAGCGGGTGTGGAGCCCGGGCCGGCGGTTCCCGCTGATGCCCGGCTCGCTCACGGTGAACGGCACCTACACCGCCGACGAGCTGGCCGGCTGGTGGCCGCACATCGCCCCCGCACGGTCTCCCGGGCGCTCCGGCTGACCCCTCACCGGCGGGTGAGCAGGACCGCCGTCGCGTCGTCGTACCGCTTCCCCCGCGGCCCCGGCGGCAGCTCCGCCTCCGCGGCCCGGGTGCGCCGGATCACCTCCGCCGGCCCGTACCGGTCGAGCAGGTCGAGCAGGTCGCGCCAGCCGAGCAGCCCGAAACGCTCGACCAGCCGGGCCGCGCCGTCCGACAGCAGCGCGGCCCGCCGGACGCCGGTGGCGGACCCGGTGACCGCCTGGTGGGCGGCCTCCGGGCGGGTGCTCGCCACCCAGAAGCCGCCAGGTGCGTTGCGGGCCGCGCGGACGGCCTCGGCGGTGTAGGCGGGCAGCCGGTCGACCCGGTCGTCCCGGATCACCGCAGGCTCCGCCGCGCCGAGGTCGAGGACGATCGGGGAGTCGGCGAGCACCAGCCAGTCGAACTCCCCGGCCTCCCCGTCCCGGTGCCGCAGGATCGCCACGGCGGCGGACGGGCTGTCGGGGTCGTCCAGGTCGCACTCCGGGTGGGCGGCGCGGACGGCCTCGATGGCGCCGGCCAGCAGGTCGGGCAGCGGCTCGTGCCGCTCGGCGGCCAGGCCGCCGGCCAGCGCCCCGGCCAGCCGGCGCACCAGCCAGCCCGGCCCGTGCGCGCACCCCCCGTCCACCCCCGGCCGGGGGGTCGCCCCATCGAGCACGACCGCCCAGCCCGGGCCGGTCACCGCGTAGTCCTCGTTGCGGCGGCCCGGGGTGGGCTCGCTGGCCTGGACGATCAGCATTCCCTCCATGCCGGAAATGGTCTCAGCAGGTCGATCGGGGTAGGGAAGCCTGGATCGGAGAACCTGCCTCGATGGGACGAGCGGTGGAGAGCACGGGCGAGCGGATGCTCGGCGGACTGCTGGAGGACTGTCACCTGGCCGCCATGGAGGACCTGCCGCGCCTGGCCGCCGGGCACGCGGCACCGGCCGGCCTCGCCGACCCCACGATCCATGTGGCCGACCTGCAGAAGAAGTTCCTGGTCCCGCTGCCCGGCCAGTGCGGCCGGGACGGGAAGCCACTGCGGGAGATCTCCATCGACGTCACCATGGCGGGACGGGCCTTCCGCAACGTGGAGATCGTCCGGGTCCGCGACGACGACGCCCCCGGCTCGGCACGGCTGTGGGTGCCGCTGCTGGACGGCACCGAACGGCTCGGGGTGCTCGGGGTGACCGTGCCCGCCGACGACGAGGAGGCGCTCTGCCGGGCCGCGTACCTGGCCTCCCTCATCGCCCTGCTGGTGACCAGCAAGCGCAACTACAGCGACACCTACCAGAGCCTGGTGCGGACCGAGCCGATGACCCTCTCCGCCGAGGTGCTGTGGAACCTGATGCCGATCGGCACCTTCGCCAACGACCGGGTGGTGGTCAGCGCCGCCCTGGAGCCGGCCTACGCCGTCGGCGGGGACGCCTACGACTACGCCATGCGGGGCGACACGCTGCACCTGGCGATCTTCGACGCGATGGGGCACGACACGGCCGCCGGGCTGACCGCCAGCATCGCCATGGGCGCCTGCCGCAACGGCCGCCGGCTGGGCATGGACCTGACCTCGACCGCCGAGTCCGTCGACCACGCCATCGCCGGGCAGTTCGCCGGCGAGCGGTTCGCCACCGGCGTCCTCGGCGTGCTGGACGTCGGGGCCGGCGAACTGGCCTGGGTCAACCGCGGCCACCACCCGCCGCTGCTGCTGCGCCGCGGGCGCCGGGTCCCGCTGCCGGAGGAGCAGGTGGAGCCGCCGATGGGGCTCGGGTTGCCGCAGACCCCCACCACGATCCGGTACCAGCTCGAACCCGGCGACCGGGTGCTGTTCTACACCGACGGGATCATCGACGCGCAGAACCCCGCCGGGGAGCGCTTCGGCCTGGAGCGGTTCATCGACTTCGTCCTCCGCCGGGAGGCCGACGGGCTGCCCGCCCCGGAGACGCTGCGCCGGCTGGTCCTGACCATCCTGGAGTACCAGCACGAGCGGCTCCAGGACGACGCCACCGTGCTGATGGTCGAGTGGCGCACCCAGGAGGAGCAGCGCCTCACCTTCTGATCCGGGGTGAACCCGGCCGCGGGTTCGGCCGTCCATCCAGGTGACGATCTTGCTCGACGACCGGAAGGCGCCGTGCCGTTCACCCTGAGCCACCCCGCCGCCGTCCTCCCGTTCGCCCGCGGCCCGCTGGTGCCGTCCGCGCTGGTGATCGGGGCGATGGCGCCCGACCTCCCCTACTTCGCCTTCCTGATGGAGTACCGCGGGGTGACGCACCGGCAGCCCTGGGCCTTCCCCGCCGCCCTCGGCATCGGGCTGGCCGCGTACGCCGTGTTCCACCTGTGCTGGAAGCGCCCGCTGATCGCGCTGTCCCCGTCCTGGCTGCGGCGGCGGCTACCCGCCCCCGGCCCCGCCTTCACCCGGTGGGTGCTCCCGTCCCTGCTGTTCGGGACGGCCACCCACCTGTTCTGGGACGCCTTCACGCACAGCGCGCACGGCTTCACCGGCCTGCTGCCCTGGCTCGTCACCCACTCCTACGCGGGCCTGCCGGTGCACAAGTGGCTCCAGTACGGGAGCGGGGCGGGCGGCGCGCTGTTCATCTGCTGGTGGCTGGCCCGCTGGGCGCGCACCACCCCGCCCCGCGCCGACGCCCCGCCCGGCCTCTCCCCCACCACCCGGCGCCGCGTCCTGGCCTGGTCGGCCGCGGCCACCGCCCTCGGCGGCCTGCTCGGCGCGGTCACCCTGGTCGACCCCGCCGAGCAGAGCCCGGCGAGCACCCTCTACATCGCCGTGGTCAACGGCGTCCTGTCCACCGTCGCCACCGCCGCCCTCGCCCTCACCGTCTACTCCCTGTGGTGGCACCGCTCCGCCGCCCCGGGCTCACGCCCTTAACCTCGCCCAAACGATCTTGCCCCCGGACGGCAGCGGGGTGACGCCGCAGCACGTGGACAGGGCCTTGACGATGACCAGCCCGCGCCCCCCGTTGTCGTCGAAGTTCTCCTCCCGCAGGTCCAGGTCCTCGGGCCGCAGCTCGGTGACCGGCGCGGGCTCTCGCGGGAGGCCCGGATCGGTGTCGGCGACCCCCACCGCCAGGCCGATCTCGTCCCGTCGGCAGAGCACGGTGATGCATCCGCCCCGGGGACTGACCGCCACCGCGTTCGCGACCAGCTCGCTCAGGATCAGCCGGGCGTCGTAGCGGGCGTCCTCGCCCAGCCCCCAGCAGATCAGCCGCTGCTCGACCAGGCTCCAGGCCAGCCCCGCGCTGGCCGGGGACGCCGCCATCGGCATCCGCAACTCGTCCGGGCTCTTGGCCTCGGTGGAGGTCACGAGACCACCGCCCGGCGTCCGGGACGGGGCTTCTCGGGGGGAACGGAGTGTTCGGGTGGGGTCGCTCGCAGTATCGTCGTCACTGCCTCTCCCTGGAGGGGTGGAGCCGCGCGACCGGGCCAGGCCGTCAATCCGAAACCCGGTCGCGCGGCGGCTTCCGCGCGGGTGGTTATCCACAGTTCGCGTATTCGCTCGTAACCGCGCCACTACTCCCGGATACTTACACAGGGCTGCATCAACCCGCTAGTGAAACACAAGGATTGCAAATCACTAGTAGGATTTTCTCTGGGCAGCCGGTGATCCCCTCCGAGGAGAGCAGATGGCGAAGCAGACCCGTCCACCCACGGCACGCCTGCGCAGGCTGGCGGGCGAACTACTCGCACTCCGCCAGCACGCGGGCCTGAGCAGGGACGACGTCAACGAGCGCTCGGGCATCAACCCGGCGACCCTCTACCGCATCGAGGTGGCGAGGTCCCGCCCCCAGGCCAGGACGCTCAAGACGCTGCTGGACCTGTACGAGGTCGACCAGGACAGGCGGGACGCGCTGACGCTCCTGTTCCGCGAGTCCGGACAGCGGAACTGGCTCCTGTCCTACCCCGCGGACCTGCCCGAGCGGTACAGCACCTACATCTCATTCGAGTCCGAAGCCCACACATCCCTGACCTTCGGAGCAACCCTCGTCCCAGGGCTGCTTCAAACCGAGGACTACGCCCGCGCCGTCATCAGAGGCCTTCTCCCGGAGATCACCTCAGAAGAGGTGGAACAACGAGTCGAAGCTCGCATGCGACGGCAAACGATTCTGGACAGGGAAAACCCTCTGCGACTTTGGGCCATCGTGGACGAGGCCGCGCTTCGACGTCAGGTAGGCAGCCCCCAAGCCATGAATGCGCAGATCGCCCATCTCCGGGAATCCATGGACCGGCCGGAGGTGACGCTCCAGGTACTCCCCTTCGAGGCAGGGCCCCACCCGGCGATGCTCGGAGAGTTCATCATCCTCAAGTTCGAGGGGGCCATCGCGCCCGATATCGTCTATATCGATGGCCTTGCTGGAGACTTGTTCGTGGATGATGCTCCCAGTATCGCGCGTTACATCAGAGCTTTTGAGCACCTCCGGGCCATCGCCTCCAGTCCGGCAGCCACGCACAAGATCCTTGCCACCCTGGCCAGGGATGCCTGAGTGAAAGGGGCACAGAATGCACATCTCCGACCTGCCTGATGCTGTATGGCGTAAAAGCACCCGCAGCAGCGGAAACGGCGCCTGCGTCGAAGTCGCCGACCTGACCAAGGCCATCGCCATCCGCGACAGCAAAGACCCCGACGGCCCCACGCTCACCCTCCCCGCCCCCGCCTTCGCAACCCTGATCACCCGGCTCAAGCACAACGATCCACTGGCCAGGCCCTAACGACGGCGAACCGGCACCGCACAATGATCCTTCCCCGAGAGGGGGCGCGGCCGGTACCGATGCCTCGGGGAGGCTTCTGGCCTCACTTTGAGACATGCCTTAAAAGGGCGGCCAGTCCGAGTCGGAGGAGGTGTGCCCTGGCCCAGTTTCCGGCTCCGTATCTCCAACGGCCAGCGCCGGTCGATGACAGCCGCGGCCTCCTTAACGAGAGGGCCACAAGATGCACATCCCGGAACTGTCAAGCGCGGCATGGCGCAAGAGCAGCCGCAGCGGCGGAAACGGCAACTGCATCGAAGTCGCCAACCTCACCACGGCCATCGCCATCCGCGACAGCAAAGACCCCGGCGGCCCCACGCTCACCCTCCCCGCCTCCGCCTTCGCAACCCTGATCACCCGGCTCAAGCACGGCGATCCACTGGCCAGGCCCTGACGCCGGCGAACCGACACCGCACCGTGAACTGCCGGAAGCGGCTCACGCCATCGCGCCGGTTCCAAGGCGTGTATCGAAGTGGGCCAGGTGCCGATGGTGCTGGTTCGCTCGCGCAGGACCGGGCCGCCCTGCCCAAAAGCCTGCACCGGTGATCGTTGAGGATGGGCGGTGCCAGGGCACCGCCCATCCTCAACGATCACGCGGGCAAGGGGTCGGAGACCGACGTCGGTGGTGCCGCGGGGGCTGCCGGCCTCACGTTGAGACAGGCGCTAGAAGGGCGGCCAGTCCGAGTCCGGGGAAGGCCTGCCCTGAACCCGGTGGTTCGAGCCTCGCTTCTCCACCGGCCAACGCCGGTCGATGACGGCCGCGGCCTCCTTGCAGGCTTGGCAGGCGTCGTCCCAGTGCGGCACCCACGGGTAGGGCGAGGCGGACACGGCATCTTGCCGGACACCACAAAGAGTCGTGCCGAAGTACCCGTAAGCATGGGAAACACCGGCGGGCAATCCCGTACCGGTGGCCCGTTCCCAGCGCAGGCGCATGGGCTCGTACGTCGGTCGCGAGACCTCCTGCGGGCCGATCCCCAGAAAGGTCAACGCATAGCACCAAGAGCACAACCACACCTGCTCCCGCTGGAGAGCCGGATCTGTCGGCACCTGCCGCATTTCGTGGTCGCACACATCACAGAGCATGGCCTAATCCTCGAACACGACCACCGGCCTCAGCGGCCATACGGGCACCTCGGCAGGAGGTCCGAACGGCACCCGGCCGAGGGGCGGCGGCATCGGTGTCAGCGGCGGGCCGCGGGGCGGGCGGGTTTGGTGGCTTGCACGATGGCCGAGCGCAGGCCCTGGCCGGCGTCGGCGGTGGGGGTGATCCGGATATCGGTGAAACCGGTGGTGGTGAGGAGGTGCCGGTACTCGTCGGCCGTGAGGGTGCCGTTGGCGCAGCCGACTTGCTGTTCGGCGGCGGCACGTCGGGCGGGGTCGAGGTCCGGATCGGCGATGACGTCGCTGATGCCGAGGCGTCCGCCGGGGCGCAGGACCCGGAGGGCCTCGGCGAGGACGCGGGCCTTGTCGGTGGACAGGTTGACGACGCAGTTGGAGATGACGACGTCGACCGTCGCGTCGGGCAGGGGGACGTCCTCGATGTGGCCGTGCAGGAACTCGACGTTGGCGGCACCGGCCTGGGCGGCGTTGGCGCGGGCAAGGGCGAGCATGTCGGGGCTGGCGTCCAGCCCGTAGACGCGGCCGGCGGGGCCAACGCGGCGGGCCGACAGCAGGACGTCGAGGCCGCCGCCGGAGCCGAGGTCGAGCACGGTCTCCCCGGGGGCCGGGTCGGCGACGGCGAGGGGGTTGCCGCAGCCGAGGCTGGCGCGCAGCGCGGCCTCGGGCGCTTCGGCGCCGGTGTAGGCGGCGGGGCCGAAACAGCCCTCCGCACCGGACCCGGCCTCGCCGTCCAGCGGGGTGCCGCCCGCTATGGCGAGCCGGGCGAGGCCGGAGTAGCGCTGGACGGTCAAGTCCCGGCGCGCGTCGGAGTCGGTCATCGCTGGTCTCCCGGGGTGGGCTCGCAGGTGGGCGGGGCGGGCACGGGACGGCCCATGACGACGTCGGCGGCGGTGGGGAAACAGGCGACACAGGCGTCGTTGATCCGGTAGAAGGCCGCGGTGCCCCGGCGTTCCACGAGCACGAACCGGACCTCGGCGAGGACCTTGAGGTGCGCGGAGACGGTCGACTGGCCGACCGCGACGGCCTCGACGATCTCTCCGACGGTCAGTGCCCCGCCGTGCCGGGCGAGCAGCGAGACGATCTGGATCCTGGTGGCGTCGGCGAGCGCCTTGAACCACGAGGCGTACTCCGCGGCCGTGGGCCGGTCGAGCGGTTCTACCCTATTCATCGTTCATCGACGATAAACGATGAAGCTGGTGTCAGGGAAGCAGTTCCGCCAGCAACCGGCGGACGTGGGCGTCGATGGCGTCCCGGATGGGCCGGATCTCCTCGGCGCTCCTGCCGGCGGGGTCGTCGAGTTCCCAGTTCAGGTAGCGCTTACCGGGATAGAACGGGCAGGTGTCCCCGCACCCCATGGTGACGACGACGTCGGATGCCCGGACGGCGTCGTCGGTCAGCGGTTTGGGGAACTCCCTGGCCAGGTCCAGGCCGAGTTCCGCCATGACGGCGACGACCGCCGGGTTGACGGTCTCGGCAGGCGCGGACCCGGCCGACCGCACGCGGACGCGCCCGGCGGCGTGGTGGTCCAGGAGCGCGGCGGCCATCTGGGACCGTCCCGCGTTGTGGACGCACACGAACAGGACCTCGGGGATGTCGGACACCAGGTTCCTCCTTGCTGCGAATCGGTGCGGGGTCACGCGCCGACGGTTCGTTTCGGCGTTTCCGGGGCGGCCGACCGCGCCGCCCGCGGGTACAGGGCGGCGACGAGCAGGCAGCCGAGCACGGCTCCGGCGAACTGGGCGGCAACGAAGCCGGGCACCGAGCCGGGCGCGATCCCGGCGAACGTGTCGGTGCGGGACCGGGCGAGGGTGACGGCGGGGTTGGCGAAGCTGGTCGAGGAGGTGAACCAGTAGGCGGCGCCGATGTAGGCGCCGACCGCGGCGGGCGCCAGATGGGCGCGCCCCTGCCGGGACAGGGCGAAGACCAGCGCGACCAGCCCGGCGGTGGCCACCAGTTCCCCGAGCAGCAGGTGCCCCGCCGACCGGTCGTGCGCGGCGGTCTGTAGCGCGGGCCGGGCGAACATCAGATGCGCCAGCACCGTCCCACCGAGCCCGCCCGCGAGCTGGACGGGCACGTAGACCAGGACCTCCCCGAGCGCCAGCCCGGTCCCGTCCCGGCGGCCCAGTGCCCAGGCCGCCAGGGAGACCACCGGGTTGAGGTGCGCGCCGCTCACCGGCCCGAACAGCAGGATCAGGACGCCCAGCCCGCCGGCCGTGGCCAGGCTGTTGGCCAGCAGCCGGATCCCGTCGTCCCGCGACAGCTCGGCGGCCATGATCCCCGACCCGACCACCACGGCCACCAGCAGGCCGGTGCCCAGGAACTCAGCGAGAGCCCGCCGCGCCAGTGGCAGCCCGGTCACAGTGCGGCGGGCTCCGGCTTGAGCAGCGCGGCCAGGCGCTCCAGCGTGGCGGGCAGCAGCCAGTAGTACACCCAGGTCCCCCGGCGTTCGGACGCGATCAGCCCGGCCTCGCGCAGCACCTTCAGATGGTGGGAGATCGTCGGTGCGGTCACCTCGAACGCCCCGGTCAGCTCGCACACGCACACCCCCTGGCCGACCTCGCGGCCACCCGCGTGTGCGCCGATCAGCGTCAGCAGCCGCAGCCGGACCGGGTCGGACAGCGCTTTGAACACCCGCGCCAGCTCGGCCGCCTCGCCCGCGCCGAGGGGTTCGGCGACCAGCGGTGTGCAGCATTCCGCGGAGACGACCGGCAGCCCTTGATTCGACATAGGTCTAATTTGACAGACATCTAGATAGAAGCGCAAACTCGGGACTGCTTAGACAGCCATCGAATCAGTACGGAGGGCCCGCCGTGTCCCGCGTCCAACTCGCCCTGCGCGTCGCCGACCTGCAAGCCTCGATCGACTTCTACACCCGGCTCTTCGGCACCGAGCCCGCCAAGCTCCGCCCCGGCTACGCCAACTTCGCGATCGCCGAACCGCCGCTCAAGCTCGTCCTCATCGAGGGCGACCCCACCGCCCCGACCCGCCTGGACCATCTCGGCATCGAGGTCGAGACCGGCGACCAGGTCACCGCCGCCACCACCCGGCTGGCCGGCGCGGGTCTCGACACCACCGTGGAACAGGACACCGCCTGCTGCTACGCCGTCCAGGACAAGGTCTGGGTGCACGGCCCGGGCGAGGAACCCTGGGAGGTCTACGTGGTCAAAGCCGACGCCGACACCCTGACCAGGACGGCGGACTCCCCCTGCTGCGCCCCGGCCGGCTGAGCCCGCGCGGGAGGAACGCGATGCCCCGGCAAGCACAGTGGCCTCCGCCCGGACGCGCCGGAGGGCCGCCAGCGGGGATCGGCCCAGGTGAAAGCTCGCCCCCTGTGCCCAGGTACGGGGTTACCGCCGGAATGAGCCCGCCACCGAGCCGGGCCGGAAAAGGAGCCGACGATGACCGGGCCTGACGTACCGATCACGTGCACGCTGTCGCCGGACAAGATGATCGACCGGCTGGCCGACTTCGAAGCGCTGTACGCGGCCCGGCTGACCGCCCTGGAGCGGGAACCGCTGCGGCTGCTGCTGACGTTCGCCGGCGCCGACACCGCGGGACGGGCCCGGATCCGCGAACTGTTCGACGCCGAACAGCAGTGCTGCGCCTTCCTGACCTTCACCTACGCGCAGACCGACGACGACCTGAAGGTGACGATCACCGCACCCGCCGAGGCCGCACCGGCACTCGACGTCATGCAGGCCCTCGCCGAGCGCAACGCGCCGCAGGCCGTCGCCGACCAGGAGTGCGAACCGGACGAGCGGCAGCCGTGAGGAACCGCGCGGCGGCGCCGGGTGAACTCGCATCCGGCCCGCCGCGCGACCGCCCCACACAACAAATCCGGAGAAGCACCGAAGCGGTCCTGTCGCGACCTACGACAGGACGGGCCGAAGTGCAACCCCAAGGACCCTGACGACAAGTTTCAATCCGATGCGGTTTGTCGCGGTCTGCGACAGTAGCCTCGATTATGAGTCCGTGACCTGCAGCGTTGCAAGATCATGCGCCGACCCCCGTCGAACGATCTTGAACACCACCCGTCGTTGACCTTCTCCAGCAGAGTCCTCGCAGGCCAGCCCTCTTCCCAAGGCCACCGTCCTCGCCGCACCGGAGGCAGTCGACGCCCGCTGACCGGCCGGCCGACGCCGGTCTCCGCCTCCGTGCGGTTCCGGCTCGCTGACCAAGATCATCAGAGTTGGGCTCGCAGGGTTTCCGTATCGGCTCGTTCGGCTCGGGCGTCCAGGCGTTCCCACGCCTCGATGGAGCGGGCCAGCTCGGAACCGTCCTCGTGGAGGCGCCCGCGGGCCCGGGCGAGGCAGGCCGCCGTCCAGGCGTTCTCCTCAGCGAGCGGGGTGGCGGCCGCCAGCAGGTCCGTGGCGTCGGGCAGGCCCGCCGCCACGGCCAGTTCCGCGCCCGCCGTCCCGGCGCGCTGACCCGGGTCCACGACCACGTGACCTGGTGCGTGTTCGGCGTCCTGGCCGGCGTGGAACACGAGGATCTGTACGCGCTCTCCGAGGACGGCACCACACTGACCGAGATCGGCGGCAAGGCGAACCGGGCCGGCGAGGTCAGCGGCTTCGCCCCGCCCGGCGACATCCACCGCGTCCGCAACATCGGCGACGACACCGCCGTCTCCCTGCACATCTACGGAACCGACCTGCGCCGCGTCGGCTCCAGCGTCCGCCGTTTCTATGATCTCCCGACCGAAGCCACCGAATGAGCACCCCGAAAGAACGAGGGCCGGCATGACGATTCAGCGAATGGACAACATCGGCATCACCGTCGACGACCTTGAGGCCGTCATCGCGTTCTTCATCGAACTGGGCCTGGAACTGGAGGGCAGGGCGCTGGTCGAGGGGCCTTGGGCGGCACGGCTCGTCGGGCTCGACGACCAGCGAGTCGACATCGCGATGATGCGGACCCCGGACGGCCACGGGCGGATCGAGCTGGCGAAGTACCACACGCCGAAGCCGATCAGCGGCGTGCCGAGGGACGCCCCGGCGAACACGCTGGGCATCCGCCGCATCATGTTCGCGGTCGACGACATCGACGACGCCATCGCCCGCCTGCTCGCCCACGGCGCCGAACTCGTCGGCGACGTGACGCAGTACGAGGACAGCTACCGGCTCTGCTACCTCCGCGGCCCCGAGGGCATCGTCGTCGCGCTGGCCGAGGAGCTCGGCTGACGGCCCGTCGCGGCCGACCTGCGAGAACGGCCCACTGTACGGGCCGAAAACGACAACAGGAGGAACCGTGCAACCGAACGAGATCGTCGAGGTTCTGAACCGGCCGATCAGTCAGGAACTGCTGGCTCGCGACATGACCCGCCTGGCCTACGTCGCCATGGACGGCACGCCTCGCAACATCCCGATCATCTTCGCCTGGAACGGCTCGGAGATCGTCGTGTGCACTCCGAAGAACGCTCCGAAGCTCCGGGCCCTGCGCGAGAACCCGATGGTCGCCCTGACGATCGACACCGAGGTGCACCCGCCCAAGATCCTGCTCATCCGGGGCCGGGCCGAGCTGGACTACGTCGATGACATCCCGGACGAGTACCTCCAGGCGACCAGCACCTACGAGATGAGTCCCGAGCAACGGGTCGAGTGGGAGGCGGAGGTGCGTTCGCTCTACCACGACGGCATGGTCCGGATCGTCGTGACCCCGACCTGGGTGAAGCTGATCGACTTCGAGACGACCCTGCCGAGCGCGGTCGAGGAGCTGATCCGGCAGCGAGCGGAACGCCAGCGCGCCTGAGAGCGGGCGGGCGCCCATCGGCCGCGTTCCCGGCCACGCCCCGGGCGGCACCGACCGGGGTGTGGCATTCGGACCGCCCCGCTTCCGTTCCTCGGGCCGTGGCCGGCCCTGCGGTACAGGTCGAGGTTGCCCTCGAACACCGAGGCTCCGTGGTGCGCCAGGCCCGGGATCCCGTGCCCCACGCGTGCCTCACCGGGCGGTGATCAAGGGGGGCCACGGGAAGAACGCGAAAGCGGCGCCGGGCCCCGTTCGACGAGGTCAGACGCCGCTTCGCAGAGTGTGGCGGGTCCAGGGTTCGAACCTGGGTAGGCTAAGCCGACAGATTTACAGATGTCCGGACGATTCTTGATCGCTCCCGGCTCCGCCGCAGGTCAGGCGGTTGTTTCTCCGGTCGGTTGGGCTTCCTCGTCGCCGCCGTGCCCCACTCGTGCCCCAGGGCCGCCCGCGCCCTCTTTCCGTGCCCCCGGCGGCTTGCGGTCGAGCGCATCGGCGATCTCGGCGTCACGGGCTTCCACCGCCCGAGCGTAGTGGCGGGTCGTGACGCTCGCGTTGGAGTGGCCCAGCCGGCGGGCCGCCGCCATGACGCCGTGCCGGTCGGCCACCCAGGTCGCGTGGGTGGCCCTCAGGTCATGCGGGGTGACGTCGACCAGGCCCGCCTTCTCCGCCGCCGGGTCGAAGTACCACCGGCGCCAGGAGTTGTAGTGGAACGCCTTGCCGGTACGGCCGGTGAACAGCAGCGTCTCGGGCGCCTGGTCGAGGTCGGCCAGGTGCGCGCGGAGCCGGTCGACCAGGAAGGCCGGAAGGGTGATCTCCCTGCGCTGGTGGGACTTGGGCGAGCCGAACACGTGCTTTCCCGCGATCTCCACCACGGCCTCAGCGACCCGGAGCCGCCCGTTGTCCAGGTCGAGGTGAGCGCGGCGCAGCGCGAACGCCTCCCCCACCCGCAGCCCGCCGAAGGCGAGGAGTTGCACGAGGAGGTCATGGGGTCGCCGCGCGCTGGACACGAGCCGATCGACCTCTTCGGGGGTCAGGATGCGGGGTTCGGTCTGCGGTAGCCGAGGCAGCTTCACGCCCCTGCACGGGGACGCCTTGATCAGGTCGTTGTCGACGGCCGATGTCATGATCTGCGAGAGGACGATGTACGCCTGTCGGATCCGGGACGGGCTCAACCCCCGTCCGACCATGCGCGCCACCCACTCACTGACCGCGATCGGCCGTACCTCGGCGACCTGGAGAACGCCGAAGGCCGGTTCGATCTGCGTCTTGATCAGCGAGGCGTACAGCGCCCGGGTCTTGGGCTTCAAGCTCGGCCCCGCGGACGCCAGCCATCGCGCGCTCCAGTCCTTGACCATGGTCTTTCCTGCGTCCGGATCCAGCCACTCCCCTCGTGCGATCTCCGCTTCCTTCAGGGTCAGCCAGCGGACCGCGTCCCGCTTGTTCTTGAACGTCATCGGCGCGGTACGCCGACGCCCCTCAGGGTCCCGGTAACGGGCCTGCCAGCGCCCGGACGGCAGTTCCCGCGCACTCCCGAAGTGCCGCTTGACCATCAGGCCGCCGCCCTTTCCCTACCGCCGTGCAAGGTGACCGGCTCGACCCGACCGGCCGCGATGAACTCCAGGAGCGCACTCTCAGCGATGCGTACGTGTCGGCCGAAGTGGTGGAAGGCGATCCGGCGTTCTTCGATCAGCCGCCGGACAAACCGTTCTTTCGTGTTCAGCAGCTCCGCAGCCTCAGCAGCGGTCAAGAACCGTTCCAGCGCTGGCCCCTTTCGAGTGGTGGTCATGTCGATGAGCCCCCTTGCTGAGGGCTGAGTGGTGGTAGCGGTTGGCCGGTCAGCGCGGCAGTCAGCAGCGCTTCACCGGGGGTGAGGCCCTGTCCGACGTAGCGCCAGTCAGCGAGGACGATCACGGGTTCCTCGTCGGGGAAGGGCAGCCGCCCGGTAGTGATCTCGGCCTCTCGCCGGTTGTGGTCGATGCGGTCGGCGCGCAACGTGCCGAGGGTGGTGGAGTAGTCGCGGGATTTGGTGGAGAAGTGGCCGCGGAAGCCGAGCATGTGCGCCCACTCGGCCAACCGCAGGCCCGCCAACTCCTCCATGGCGCCCAGGCGCAGGCACTCGGTGATCAGCCGCCGGGCGTGCGCCGACACCGGCAACTCGGCCGGATCGTCAGTGGGCCGAATACGGCGGTCCAGGGTGCCGACGCACTCAGCGGCTTTGGTGGCGTACTTAGCCACGTAGCCGGCCACCGCCTTGTCAGTGAGTTCCCCACTCGTGGTGATGGGTCGAACGTCGACCTGATCCCCCCAGGCCAGCGACCGGGCGGGCAGGTCCGGCGCCGTCGGAGTCGACACCGTGACGACCCCGGCCGCCTCATTGACCGCATCGGCAAGGAGTGCGTAGGTGGCCCAGCCAGGCGGGGTCGAGGCCGGGCCGTCGGGCCCGTCCAGGCGGATGACGGCGTGGAAGTGCACGACCCCGCGCCGCTGGTATTCGGCGACCTTGGCGAACGACACGGTGAGCACGTCGCGCAGTTCGCGGACCGTCAGCCCGGCGGCTTTGGCGATACGCCGCCGCAGGGCCAGGGTGAAGCGCCGCCACAGTTCCGGGGCCAGGGCGTTGAACAGCACGGACCCGGCATGGTCGTAGCAGTCCGGGCACAACGGCTGCCCAAGCCGGGAATCATCGGCGCCGTGCCGGGTGGTGCAGGAAAGCACCCGCCCATGCGGGCACGGGACTGCGTTCCGCCGAGGGTGGCAGGGTGCCACCGACCCGCCGGGGGTCTCCCGCCGCGAATGCACCACCCCGAACGACGGCGCGGTCAAGGTGACGAACGCCGCCGGATGGGCGGCCACCGACGCCGGAACACCTTTGCCGCCGGCCAACCCGGCGCGGATGAGCTGGTAGGTATCGGCCCGGTAGGTCTCGGCGCACGCTGGGCAGCGGGAAGCCCGCCGGGTCTTGCACGCCACCCGCAGCACCCCGCCGGGTTCGTGGGCGGTGGAGTAGCGGTGCAGCAGTTGTCCCGTGGCCGGGTCCCGGTAGTCGACCCGGCCTTTGAGGTGGATCGGCTGAGCACACCCGCCGGTCGCCCGGGCACGAGCGGCCCACCGGGGAAAGTCGGGCCGGTTGGCTTTGTCGGCCAGGTCCCGGGCGACCAACGGCGTGATCCGATGCGGACTCACAGCGGGCGCGGTGTGCGGCACGGCGGGCGGACCTCCCAGAAGACACGAAGACGGGAACAGAACGAGGGCCAGGAGCAGGAGGAGCGAGGCGCCGGCGGAGCGGTAAGGCCAGCCCCGCCGGGTGCGGTCGGGTCAGAAGACGGAGGCGAACACCGCCAGCGCATCGGCCAGGGTGCCCAGGCCGTGGGCGAGGGCGGTTGCGGTGTCGGCTGCTGCGGCGGGGTGGCGCAGCACGTACAGGGCCAGGACGATCCAGAAGAGGGCGAAGCAGCAGCGGCGCACGAACATCGGTGGGGTCTCCGTTCGGTCGGAAGCCGGGCGAGAGGTAAGCAGGTCAGGTGTGGCCGGCTCCGTCGCAGCCGGGGCAGGTGTGGCCGGCTGAGTTCAGGCCGCCCCCGCCGCACTGGTCGCACGCCCAGCCGCGGACTACCGGCACGAGCGGGGTGAGGGGCTTGGAGTTCTCGGCCGGGTCGGGGTTGTCGGTGGGGCGGGCCCGCTCGACCAGGCCGCCGTGTGGGGTCGGGTCGAGTGGGCCGGGGCGGTCGGTGTTCATCAGGCCGCCGGGTCGTGGGTGGTGTCGGCGGCCGGGGTGGTGGTCGGGGTGGTGTCGGGGGTGACGTTGTCGGCGTAGGTCATCAGCGCGGCGTAACGGGCGCCGGAGTGGTCGGGGATGTGCACGGCGCGGTAGGTGATGCGGCCGAAGGTGCGGGAGGTGGTGTAGTGGCCGCCGTCGGCGGTGTCGTCGATGACCTGGGCGCCCAGCAGGGCGGCGATGCGGTCGATCTCGGCGCGTCCGCTTTCCTCGGTGTGGTCACGGTCGGTGTAGATGGGGTAGTCGCGCCCGTACTCCTCCACCGGCACGGCCGGGTGGGTCTCCAGGAAGTCCGCCAGGGCGCGCAGGCCGGTGATGGTCTGGTGGCGGGCCAGCAGGTCCCCGGGCACGATCGGCGCCAGAGCGTCTGGGCGAACGGTGTGGACGGTGTGGGTGTGGCGGGTGGTCATGGGTGTTCTCCCTTGCAACAGCGATCAGGCGGCGGTGTCGGTGGTGGCGCGCAGGTGGCGCAGCAGTTCGGAGGCGAGCTGGTTGGAGACCCCCAGCCGGGCGCGTAGGGCGTCGCGGGTGATCGGTTTGCCGTGCCGGGTGTGGTGCTCGTCGGCGACGCGGCGGGCGAACTCCACCAGCGGCCCCGCCGGCCCCGCCGACGAAGACGGACCCGCCGAGGAAGATGGGCCCGCAGTGGCCGGGGCGGGTACTGGGTCGGTGGGGAGTGGGAGTGCGGTTTGCTTCTCGTCCCCGGCAGCCGGGGGCCGGGTGGGGGCGGCCGGGGCGAGTTCGGGCCGGGCCTCGTCCGCCACCGCCCCCGAGGAGGAGGCAGCGGACGAAACGGGCGAGGCGACCGGGGGCGGGGAGGGGTTGCCGAAGGACGGTGGGACGGCCCCACCCGATGAGGACGGGACGGCCGACCGGCCCGCGGGACGAGCGGCCCCGGAGGCACGGCGCTCCAGCATCGAGACCGCGACCAGGAACGCCACCGCCGGAGTCGCCGCCGTCACCCACCCCCACGCCGACGGGTGGGCTTGGGCGAGGTTGGCGGCCAGGGACAGCAGGATCCCGCCGACCAGGACGCAGGTGGGCCACGACACCGCCCGGACAGCACGGCCGGTGCGCTTGTCGCGCTGGCGTTCACGCGCCGCCATGACGCAGGTCAGGTCGATGCACACGGCGATGGCCCAGGCCATCCACCCGTGCTGGCCGTGCTCGGCAGCGGTGTCGCGGATGTGGGTGAAGGACCCGGCCGCCGCGATCCCTGCCAGCACCAGGACCGGCCCGGAGTCGACCACCGCCGAGCCCAGCCGCCGGTTCACGCCACGCCCCTACCGGTGACCGCATCCAGCAGCGCGACGAACTCCAGGTCACACCGGTGTTCCTCGGCCCAGGTGTGCGCGTCGGTCAGGGTGGCCGGAAGAACCGTGTCGGTGCAGCGGGAGCAGCAGGCGACGTAGGCGCCGCGCTCATCGCTCCACTCCACCGCCACCGGGTCGACCGGCCCCCGCCGCCGGGACGAGCGGGGACGGGGCGGGACGGCCGGGGACGAGGACGAGGGACCGGCCGAACGGGCAGTACGGGGACGAAGGATGATCACTCGGGCGTTCACGAGAACTCCTCAAACGGTTCCGGGCATGGGTCGGGTAGGGACGTGGCGCGCAGGGCCCGCGCCGAGCCGAAGGAGAGAGGGAGAGAGGGAGAGAGGTTAGGCGGCTTGCTCGCCGGTCCAGGACGGCCGGTCAGGGAGCGCGGCCGGGGTGGTGGTCGAGGTGACCTGCTCCCACGGCGGGGTCAGGTGCGCGTAGGTGGTCGCGGCGTGTTCGGCGGCTTGTTCGGGGAGGTAGGCCGAGCGGGCGCGGTGCCAAGAGCCGTCTTGGCCAGCCACCACGCACACCCCCGGAGTCTCCGCCGCGATCACCCGCGCGGCATCCAACGCGTCCGGGTCCAGGTCCCCCAACGCCATCGTGGCGGTTTCGGGGTCGTTGACCCGGTGGCACACCCGGCCGGAGAGTTGGGAGCGCAGCGCGGTGACGCCGGGGCCGAGGTCGGAGCCGATGCGCTGCCCGCAGACGATCAGGTGGACGGCGAAGGCCCGGCCGAGCTGGGCGACCCGCAGCAGCGCGACCCCGGTCCGGGTGACCTCGTCTTTTTCGGTGCGGTCGGCCATGAGGAACAGTTCGGCCACCTCGTCCACCAGCAGCACCACCGGCACCGGCCGCACGCTCTCCGGGAGCGTCCAGACGTTGCGGGCACCATGGGCCCGGCACAGGGCCATGCGGTTTTCCAGTTCGGCCACCAGGTCCGAGAGCAGGGCCACGCATTCGGTGCGGGTGGTGCCCAGCGCCGACAGCCGTGGGGCGTAGGGGGTGAACTCGACCCCGCCCTTGAGATCGAAGCCGACCAGGGCGACCGGTTGCGGGGACAGGCCGGCGATGATCGCGTTGGCCAGGTTCGACTTCCCCGACTGTGTGGCGCCCACGATCATCCAGTGCGGCACCGTCCGCAGGTCCATCACCCACGCCCGCCCGTCCTCCAGGCGGCCCGGCCGCACGGTCAGCAGGTCCGCCGACTCGGCGACCGCAGCGACCTCGGCCAGCGGGTCCGTGCGGGTAGCGACCAGGACCAGCCGGCCCGGGCGGGTCTCCAGGACCCGCACCGCGTGCACCCGCCAGGCGTGCGCCAACCGTTCGGCCACCGCCGCGTAGTCCGCCGGGATCTGCCCGTCATGCAGCCGCACCGGCAGGCGCCACCCGATCGGAGTGGGCCGGATCAGGCCCAGCCGGGGAGCGCGGTCGATGTCGACCCGGCGCATCCGCCGCTTGTACTCCACCACCGACGCCGCCGACCGCGCCGCCGGACCCACCACCGGCAACGCGTCCAGGGTCAACCGCCAGGCCCGACGACGGCGGGTGAGCTTGCACCCACCCGCCACATGCGACCACGTCAGATACACCCACACCGCACGGGCCGGGAACCCGACCCCGTACCAGAACGACGCCGGGTGATGGCGACGCCAGGCCCAGAGCCCGGCCGCCGCAGCGACCAGGGCCCCGAGCACGTAAACCAGCGTGTCACTCATGATCGGGCGCCCCTCAGGCCGCCGCAGCCGACGGCGAAGCCGGACCCGACTCGACCGCCGCAGCGGCGGAGACGATCCGCTCGGCCCGGTAGGCGATCCCCCACCGCAACCGGCCGTCACGGGTCTGCTCCCAGGGGAACCCCACCAGCCCCACCGGGCGAACGATCTCCCCCAGGCCGATCCCGGGGTCCCCGGAGACGTTGACGTTGATCAGTTCGGCCCGCCCGGTCGCCTCATCGGCCACCGACAGGCCCACCTGGTAGACCATCGCCCCATGACGGTCCATCTTCACCTCTCCGGTGTCCTGGTCGACCAGCTTGGGACGCGGAGCCGACACGCACACGAACGCCAATCCGTTCGTGTCGACCGGGATGTTGCGCATGGAGCCCTCCTAGACTCAGACACTGACTTCACTACCTACAAAGATACCTAGCAAAGTAGAGAAGTCAACTGATAGACCGAATATTTCCTCAGGTACCTAGAGACCTAGGAGGAGGCTTACACTCTCTGACATGGGAAATCGTCGCCCCACCGACCACCGCAAGCCGTTCGTGCGCATCGCCGACGACCTACGCCGTGACATCGCGGCGGGCAGGTACCCGATCGGCGAGAAGCTGCCGGCGGTCGGCGAACTGGCCGAGCGGTACGGGGTCGCGAGCATGACCGTCGGCAACGCCATGGCGGTCTTGCGCGACGAGGGGTTGATCACCACCAAGCAGGGCGCCCGAAGCACGGTCATCGCCGTGCCCGACGCCCAGAACGCCGAAGCGGCCCCGGCGGAGCGGAGCGAGGAGTTCGAAGTCCTCTTCTCCCAGCTCCAGGAGATCCGGGGCCAGCTTCGGCAGTTGGGTTCTAGGCTGGACGAGCTAGACGAGCGGACTCGGGACCTTTGACCCGCTCGGCGATCTCCGCCACCCGGCCGTGAAGTTCATCGAGTTCCGCCGAGACCTCCGCCAGCATCTCCAGCAGGATCGCGCGCTCTTCCTCTGACAGGCCCATCGCCCACTTCCTGATTCTGGTCACTTCCCGCATGAGGTCGAGCTGGACGACCCGCATGGAGTCGATGACCTGCTGACCCGTCCCCCAGGCCGGAGAACACCCCGGTTCACCGGCAGGGGGCGCATGATCGAACGTGGTCGCCAAAGCGGCGGCCGGGAGCAGCACATCCAGCAGCCTGAACAGCCGGACCGGGTCAGCGAACGGCGGCAACCCCGCCCCCTGTCGGGTGTGCGCGGCCCGCACCAGCAGCCGGGCGACCTGTCGCGTCTCGTCGGTACCGGCGCCCGGATCGGCGAGCCGGTCAAGGTCGGGACAGCCGGACGCGTCCCGCAGCGACCCAGGCGTGACGGCCGAGATGATCCGGACGCACACGTCCACACCATCGAGGAGCCCAGGCCGCCCGAACTCGCCGAACAGCGCACCCACCAGCACCTTCGTTCGCAACTCGTCCCCGGCAAGGTGCGCGTCGATCGCGTGCGTGACCCGTTTGGTGACGGCGAGCTGTTCGGCAGGGCCCAGCGCCCGGAAGCCGTCGAGATCGGTCACCGGACATCACCCGCGCCGGTGTAGTTGCGCAGCCGCCGCAGCAGTTCCGAAGCGCTCTGCCCGTACAGGGCGCCCCAGCCAGGTTGGGTCGCGCTCCACCGGCCGGAGGTTTCTCGGGAGATCCGCCAGTCCGGGAACTCCGTCTGTATCGCGATCTTCCGCCGCTTGATCAGCGCCGCCTCTTCCGACGTCACCTCGCTCATCACTGGCCATCACCCACGAGGCGTAGCCCGGTGATGTGGTCGGCCAGCCGTCGGGCCGCCCCCGCAACGTCGTTGACCGGGTGCTGGTGATTGCCCCGGTTCCAGGAGAAGTAGCGCATGTTGAAGGCGACGAAGACCCAGAAGAAGACGTCCGGGGTATCGGTCAAGACGGCCAGCGCCATCACATCCTCGCGGATCTCGGCCCGGATCTCGTGTTCGACCAGAGCCCCGCGCAACTCGGCCAGCAACTCCAATTCCAGCGACATGCTCACCTCCACTGCCTTGCCTCTCGTCCGGCTGTGGACCGGCGGCGCGGGGTCACGGCCACTTCCTCCACCATTCGAAGGGCCCGCCCGCACCGCGCCGCCGGTCACACTTCGAGAGTGCTCCGAAGGGGTGTCACGCCGCGTTACCGCCGGTATCGCGTCCCGGGCGTCTTGCGCTCATTTCGTCTCGTCTGTGTCGCGTCTCGTGTTACGTTCGCCGCGATGGACTCCCCGGAGAAGACCCCGACCACCGTCCGGCTGAAAGTCCTGCTGCGCGAGCGCCATTGGCAGACCCACCGGACCTTCACCGCCGAATACGACAAGGCCGCCCGGAAGATCGACCCCGTGTTGGTCGGCGCCGGCCCCAGCCGCGCCCAGCTTCACCGCTGGACCTCCGGTGAGCTGAAGGGCCTGCCCTACCCCGATCACTGCCGGGTGCTGGAGAAGATGTTCCCCGGCTGGACGGCCGCGCAGTTGTTCGAGCCCGCCGCCGAGGAGGAAGAGGGCCAGGCCGCCGAGCCCGGCCCCGAACCCCCGGCACCGGCCGAGGCGACCCGCCGGGCCCCGGCCGACCCGGCCGCGGGTACTTGGGGTGACAGCATCCGCGGCCATATCGTCGAGCTGTCGATCCGGCTTGATATCGACATCGCCCCGGACGGGTGGGCCCGGTTGGTCAACCGCCATGAACTGCTGAACCTCAGCGACACCCCGTTGACCCGGGTGTCCCGAGAGTTGTGGTTTGAGAACACGCGCGGCCCGCTGGCCATCACCCCGACCGACGACTGTGAGCGCCGGATGATGATCCGCCGCCTGCACGACACGGCGAACCTGGCCAAATTCGCCTGCCAGATCTCCCCGCCGCTCCAACCAGGGGAATCGGCCGTCCTAGCCTTCTCCTGTGAGGACGGGCAGTTCGTTGACGACCACTACTGGCGCCAGGGCATCTCACGCCACGTCCGGCAGTTCACCATGCGCGTCCGCCAGCGCGGAGCCGGCCACCTGCTCAACTGCTCGGCCATCGAAGAACACCCCGACGGCGCAGAGCACTCGGCCGACGCCGGACTGATCTGGGACTACGAGGACGGAGACGCGGTGATCACCCTCACCCGTGAATACCTGCGCCCCAACCAGGCCATCACCTTGCGTTGGGACGTGCCGCGGTGAACGTCCGCGATGAGGCCGAGCAGATCATCCGGGCATGGAACGCCTACGAGACGCGCCGCACCGGGTCACCGGTCATCGACTTCGACTGCCACCCCACCGGAGACGAGGCCGAGCCCGCCGCCGACCGGTTGGAGGTCTACCGGCGCCTGACCGAACTACGCGCCATCGCAGACGGCCCGGTCGCCGTCCGGCTTGACGCCGATATCGCCTACCTCGGCGCCCTGCTGGGCGAACGCGCCCCGCTGGCCGGCTACGTGCGCGCGACCCAGGGATGCGACACCGCCGGATGGCCACAGGAGTACGTGACCCACCGCGCCGACCAGGCCCGCACCGCCCTGGACGGCTTGGGCATCGGATGGGACGCCGACACGGCCACGGCATTGGAGCAGGCCGAAGGGCCGATCGACGCAGAAGAGGCGCCCGAGGCGATCCGCCAGGCCGCCGCCGAGTACGAACCCGCCGTCCGCCAGGCCACCGGCTCAGACGCCCCGTACACGCTAAAGATCGAGAACGCCGACGTTGACGCCTACTGGGCGTACTGGCTGGACGGGGCAGGCGACCAGGTGCGGCTACGCCTCAACACCCGTAACTCCCGCTTCACCAAGGTCAGCGCCCGCCAGTTCGCCCTACACGAAGTACTCGGCCACGGGTTGCAAAGCGCCAGCCTCTCCGCCCAGGCCACCGCCCAAGACGTCCCGTGGGTCCGCCTGCTATCGGTGCACGCCCCCCAACAGGTGATGTTGGAGGGACTGGCCCAGGCCATGCCCCTACTCATCACCCCCGACGAGGAGATCCTGACCGCCCGGGTACGCCTCGACCACTACACCCAACTCGTCCGCGCCGAACTCCATCTAGCCATCAACGACGGCGCCCCCATCACCGAATGCGCCCAGCACGCCCGCCGCCGTATCCCTTGGTGGAGCGACGCCGCCATCGCCGATGCGCTCACCGACCGCAGCACCAACCCCGAACTACGGTCCTACCTGTGGGCCTACCCCGCGGGTATCGACTGGTTCGCCGCTCTCGCCGAGGCCGACGCTAGGGTGATCCGGGAGGTACTCCATGCCGCATACCGGGCCCCACTCACCCCTACCGACCTCGCGGACCTCTGGCCCGCAGGACCGCCTATCGGTGGACCCGGACGCCCTGTTCGTCTACGGCACACTCCAATTCCCTGAAGTCCTCCACGCCCTCATCGACCGGGTACCGGCCCACACCCCCGCCCAAGCCCCAGGCTGGAGAGTCACCGCCCTCCCCGAACGCGTCTACCCCGGACTGGTCCCCGGACAACAGACCGCCGCCGGCTACCTGCTCACCGGACTCAGCCCCGAGGAATGGCGCGTCTTGGATGCGTTCGAAGATCCGGTGTACGAGCTGCGCCGCCTACACCTCACCGACAACCGCCACGGATGGGCCTACGTCTGCAACCCCGAAGCAGACACCCTCGATGAGGACTGGTCGCTAGAGATCTTCACCGCGCAGCACCTCCCGGCCTACGTCGACCGCTGCGCAGCATGGCGCCAACGCCACGAAGCCCGCCAGAACCAGGAACAGGCCAGCTAGACCCGGGTTCCCTAAGCCCTACAGGCAGGAGCCATCCCGCCCAATCCTCGACAAGGGCTTCTCTGCTTGCTGGCTCGCTCTCGCCGCGATGAACGCGCAGCGCCAGCTAACCCACCACTCCGCTGACGCGGCGCAGCACGCTGATAAAGAGGCGTCGGGCGCGCTCTGCTCCATCCAGCTGCTCCATGAGCTCCGGTCGATCGGCAAGGAACTGCTGATGCCCGTCCGCATAGGACAGTGGCCCATGAGGGCTGACAGCACTGGAGTGTTCTTGATTCATCTGCTCTGCCCACTCGGCCACGACCAGGTATCCAGCGAGCAACTCGACCAGCCGATCATCAAAAGCCGACCGGTCCACCGCCAAAGCCAAGCGCAGCAACGGCGCAGTAGACCACAACCGCCCCAGACGGACCTCTAGTCCTTCATCGCGATGCGGCGGCGGATGCTGAGCGTCCCGCCACATCCCTTTCATGACCTCACGAGCCAGATGAGCTTCCTGAGGCGTCGGCTCCCACTCCCCCGACTCCAGCACACGCCTGGCCTCCCGCAGAACCGGCCCCAGCCCCGCGAGTCTGATCGAATCATCAAGCACAAGGCCATGCTGCCACCAGCCGAGCCCAGCGCTTGCGGCATGAGGCACACGACAGCAACTTCTCGATCCCCGGATGAGAACTTTCTTCACGGGTTCAAGGGCGCCCCGCTAAAGCGGGCCGCCGGCCGGTTCGTCCGAGCCGGGCATGCGGCCTGTTCCGGCCGGTCCCGGCCCGGCCGCCCGGCCGCTTCGACGGTTTATTCAGCCTGCGAGCGTAGTTCCGCCGCTTCGTCATGCGCCGACTGCGCGTCAGCCAGGCGACCCAACTCCGAGAACACGACGCCGAGGCTGTTCAGGGAACCGGCGAGGTCAGGGCGGTAACGGTCGGGGTAGGCAACGGCCAACTCCCGGTAGGTCTCGACGGCTTCCTCAGTGACCGACAACGCCTCAGCCGAACGACCCAACTCCGAGAACAAGATGCCGAGGTTATGCAGGGAACTGGCGAGGTCAGGGCGGTAACGGTCGGGGTAGGCAACGGCCAACTCCCGCCGGATCTCGACGGCTTCCTCAGTGACCGACAACGCCTCAGCCGAACGACCCAACTCCGAGAACACGACGCCGAGGCTGTTCAGGGAATTGGCGAGGTCAGGGCGGTAACGGTCGGGGTAGGCAACGGCCAACTCCCGCCGGATCTCGACGGCTTCCTCAGTGACCGACAACGCCTCAGCCGAACGACCCAACTCCGAGAACACGACGCCGAGGCTGTTCAGGGAATTGGCGAGGTCAGGGCGGTAACGGTCGGGGTAGGCAACGGCCAACTCCCGGTAGGTCTCGACGGCTTCCTCAGTGACCGACAACGCCTCAGCCGAACGACCCAACTCCGAGAACAAGATGCCGAGGTTATGCAGGGAACTGGCGAGGTCAGGGCGGTAACGGTCGGGGTAGGCAACGGCCAACTCCCGGTAGGTCTCGACGGCTTCCTCAGTGACCGACAACGCCTCAGCCGAACGACCCAACTCCGAGAACCTGACGCCGAGGTTATGCAGGGAACTGGCGAGGTCAGGGCGGTAACGGCCGGGGTAGGCAACGGCCAACTCCCGCCGGATCTCGACGGCTTCCTCGATGACCGACAACGCCTCAGCCGAACGACCCAACTCCGAGAACACGACGCCGAGGCTGTTCAGGGAACGGGCGAGGTCAGGGCGGTAACGGTCGGGGTAGGCAACGGCCAACTCCCGCCGGATCTCGACGGCTTCCTCAGTGACCGACAACGCCTCAGCCGAACGACCCAACTCCGAGAACACGACGCCGAGGTTATGCAGGGAACCGGCGAGGTCAGGGCGGTAACGGTCGGGGTAGGCAACGGCCAACTCCCGGTAGGTCTCGACGGCTTCCTCAGTGACCGACAACGTCTCAGCTGGGCGGCCTGTCTGGGCGAGGGTGGTGCCGTGCCAGGTGAGCCATCGGGCGTGTTCAGCGGTTCGGCCGGGGCCGAGGGCATCGAGGATGCGGCGGGTGATGGCCAGGTCGGCTTCTGCGAGAGCCAGGGAGGGGTAGGGGATGGCGTTGGAGATCGCCGAGAGCAACGGCAGGTCCTCGGGCAGGTCGGTGATGACCCGTTCCAGCAGGGGTAGGAGCCGTTCCAGCAGCGGTGTCGCGGTGGGCTGGTCGGTTGATGCGCGGCCGAGCAGGGTCACCGCGCGCAGCACCTGCCGGTCATCCAGATCAGACAACAAGAGGTCAGCGAGCCCGGGAGAGGCGTCGAGTTGGGCGATCACGTGGTGTTCGGCGAGACGGTCCGGTTGCAGCGACCCCAGCCACTCCCCATCAGCGGGTGGATACAGCTCCCGCAACCATGCCGCCAACCGGTCTGCGCCCCCCACCTCCCGAACACGTTTTGCTAAAGCGACCGCGGCAGCCTCGTCCACAGCCCCTAGCAGGCACGCCGCAGCGACCATGCGTCGCAGCGTCCCGACCCCGACCCCGGTCGTCCCCTCCAGCAGGCCCGCCCGCCCGGCGGTGCCGATCCAAAAACGCTCCTCGTGTTCCAGCAGCTCACCGAGCACATCAGCGACCCCGACCCGCACCTCCGGCACCGGAGCCCGCCCGGCGGCTTCCCCCTCAGCCGTCCGCAGCACCGCCACCAAAGCCGCCGCGTGCAGATCCAGCACCCGAGCCCGCCCCGGACCCGCCTCCACCAGCACCCGCGGCATCACCTGAACCCCGACCTCGGCAGCGAACACCACCGCCGCGGCATTCACCAACTCCTCATCAGTAACATCGGCCTCCACCACCGTCGGCAGATCCTCACCCGCATAAGCGCCAGCCATCAGGCCCCGCACGGCCCGTTCGGCCCCCTTCAACCGTTCCCACCACTCACCCGCGCTCCGGGCCAGCAACAACACCCGGATCTCACCGTCATCGGCCGCGACCTGACGCAACATCCCCACCAGCCCGGTACGGACCTCTGCGTAATCCACCACCAGCAGAACCCGGCCCTCCCATACCGCCCGCACCGCCTCGACCGCCGAACCCTCACCGCCATCAGCGACCTGCACACACCGCCACCCGACCTGTGACAGGCGCGCACACAACTCCACCCCCAGCCGGGTCTTGCCCACCCCACCAGGCCCCGTCACCAACCGCACCCGCCCACCGGCCGCACCCTCACACCAACCGACCAGACCCGCCAACTCCTCACCGCGGCCGACGAAGTCCACCACCTCACGAGAGGGCACCAGCAACCCCGCCGGACCCCCCGCCCCCACTGGCAATACCGAGACACCCGCCAGTGCCTCCACCGCCGCACGCCGAAGGCGACGAGCACCCAACCCCTCACTCACAAACGAACCAGCAGCCCCCGCAGCAACCGCAACCCCCACAGCCGAGACCACCCGCCAACCCAACGACCAGTTCTCAGGAACCCACGCCCCAGCAGCCGCCGCCCCACCCGCGACCACCAACAGCAACAACCAACCCACCGGCCGGACCCCACGACCACCCATCCCCCCACCATCACCCACCCGAGCGAAGCAGCCGACCGCAAACACCCAACGAAGCCAGACCGTGACAAATCCAGCCCCACACCGGCAAGCCGATCAAGCACAAAGCAAGCGCCCCATAGCCCCCGGCCCCCGCGCACCGCCGGCCACCGGCCGCCATTCAGGGCTGGAAGCTCCTGGCTGCTGCCCCCCGTCCCCGTCCCACCGCAGGTTAAGGACGAACACAGGTTGTGATTTCCCAAGCTGATGTTCAGGACGGTCGCCGTGGGTGGTCGGGCACTGTTTGGGGTTGGGGGCTCCCGCTGCCGCCCCCGCTTCCGTTCCTCGGGCCGTAGCCGGCCCTGCGGTACGGGTCGGGGTTGCCCTCGAATCGCCAAGACCCTGCGGTGCGCCGGACCCCGGATGCCGTGCCCCACGCGTGCCCCACAGGGCGGTGATCAAGGGGGAACCACGGGGACTCACGGGGAGAACGCGAAAGCGGCGCCGGGCCCCGTTCGACGAGGTCAGACGCCGCTTCGCAGAGTGTGGCGGGTCCAGGGTTCGAACCTGGGTAGGCTAAGCCGACAGATTTACAGTCTGCTCCCTTTGGCCACTCGGGCAACCCGCCGTGGTGGCACCGCTTCCGCGATGACATCGGAAAGGATAGCGGACTCCCGGGGCCATAGTGACATCGGGACGAGGGCGCCGGGACGTGGTGCGAGACTGGGGGTTCGCCGGGGCGGGGCCGCTCCGGGCGCACCCTGACCGAGACGACCCGTGAAGGACTTGAACCCGTGGCTTCGGAGTCATCGTTCGACATCGTGAGCAAGCTCGACCGGCAAGAGGTCGACAACGCGCTGAACCAGGCCGCCAAGGAGATCGGCACCCGCTTCGACTTCAGGAACGTCGACGCGGGGATCAAATGGTCCGGCGAGGCGATCGAGGTCCAGGCCAACAGCGAGGAGCGGGCCAACGCGGTCCTCGACGTGTTCAAGGACAAGCTGGTCAAACGCAAGATCTCACTCAAGGCCATCGACGCCGGCGAGCCGCGCATCTCCGGCAAGATCTACAAGCTGGGGGTGGCCCTCAAGGAGGGCATCTCCCAGGAGGACGCCAAGAAGATCGGCAAGATCGTCCGGGATGAGGGGCCGAAGGGCGTCAAGGCCCAGATCCAGGGCGACGAGCTGCGGGTGAGCTCCAAGAAGAAGGACGACCTCCAGGCGGTCATGACCCTGCTGAAGGGCAAGGACCTCGACGTCGCCCTCCAGTTCGTCAACTACCGGTAGGTGGACGGACGCGGCCGGCCGAGCCCTCCCCTAAGCTCAGCCGGCCGCGCGACCGGCGGAGACCACACCCGCGCCAGTGAGGGCGGCCCCGCCGCGATCCGGCCCCGACGGCCGGAACGTCCGGGGACGGTGCCGGCCGCCTTCCCGCTCAAAGGCGGTCCGACCCCGTCCATATGTGTGTGACGCGGACAGACCGCCATGAGTTCGGACGAATTCTCAGCAATTTCACCAGGGGTCGGTCCGGCGGGCCATGTCCTGGAGGCGGGCGATCCGCTCCGCGGTCGGCGGGTGCGTGGAGAACAGCTTGACCAGCCCCTGGTTGCGGAAGGGGTTGGCGATCATCAGCGAACCGGTGGACGCCAGCGGCCCGTCGGCCGGCAGCGGCATCGCCTTGGTGCCCGCCTCGATCTTGTGCAGCGCGCTGGCCAGCGCCAGCGGGTCGCCGGTGAGCCGGGCCCCCGCCACGTCCGCCTGGTACTCCCGGGTCCGGCTGATCGCCAACTGCACGATGGTCGCCGCCACCGGCCCGAGGATCAGCATCAGCAGGGCGCCCAGCATCCCGGGCCCCTCCTCGTCCTCGGACCGCCCCACCGGCAGGAAGATCGCCAGATAGGACAGGTAGGTGATCACCGTGGCCAGCGCGGCGGCCACCGACGCGGTCAGGACGTCCCGGTTGTAGACGTGTGAGAGCTCGTGGCCGAGCACCGCCCGCAGTTCCCGCTCGTCCAGCATCTGCAGGATGCCCCGGGTGCAGCACACCGCGGCGTTGCGCGGGTTGCGCCCGGTGGCGAACGCGTTGGGCTGCATCGTCTCCGAGACGTACAGCCGGGGCATCGGCTGCCGCGCCGAGTTCGACAGCTCGCGCACCAGGCGGTACAGCACCGGCACCTCGACCTCGCTGACCGGATGGGCGCGCATGGTGCGCAGCGCGATCCGGTCGCTGAAGAAGTACGCGATCCCGTTGGTGACCAGCGCGATCACGAGAGCGACGGCCAGCCCGCCGCGGCCGCCCAGCCCCCAGCCGATCACCAGCACCAGCGCGGAGAGCGCACCGAGCAGCGCCGCGGTCTTCAATCCGTTGAATCCCACCGTTCGTCACCTCCCCTAGACCACTCGACTACCCCGTCCACTATGAAAAACGGCATGGCCAGGACGGACGTTCCAGACGTCAGGTGGCCAGGGTGACCGCCTGGAGCACCAGTTGCGGGGCGGCCGAAAGCACCACGACGCCGGCCAGGGTGGCGGCGAGGGCCGGGCGCAGCGGCCGACCGATAGGCCGGGCCTGGACCGCCTCCTCGGCGGGGGCGAACAGCCGGGCCGCCCAGGCCAGGTAGTAGTACAGCCCGATCGCGGTGTTGACGGCCATCACCACCGCCAGCCAGGTCACGCCTCCGGCCACGGTCGCCCGGAAGACCACGATCTTGGCGATCATGCCGATCACCCCGGGCGGCAGCCCGGCCAGGCAGATCAGGAAGAACGCCAGCGCCGCCGCGGTCACCGGATTCGACCGGGCCAGCCCCCGGTAGCCGCCCAGATCCGTGATCTTGACGGCGATGACCACGGCGAACGCGCCCAGGTTCATCACCGAATAGATCGCCACATAGGCGACGGTCGCCGCCACCGCCTCGGGCAGCCGGTCCGTTCCGACGGCGAGCGGGGCCAGCATGTAGCCCGACTGGGCCACCGACGACCAGGCCAGCAGCCGCACCGCGTGCCGCTGGCGCAGCGCCACCAGGTTGCCGACGGTCATCGTGACCGCGGCGAGCACCGCGATCAGCGGCCCCCAGACGTGCCCGTACCGGGGAAAACCCAGCACCAGCACGATCGCCAGCCCGGCGAACCCCGCGGCCTTCGACACCACCGACAGGAACGCGGCCACGGGCAGCGGCGCGCCCTGGTAGACGTCCGGCGCCCAGAAGTGGAACGGCACCGCGGCGACCTTGAACGCGAACCCGGCCAGGACGAGCACCACACCGACGGCCGCCACCGGCGCCAGGTCCGGGCCGGGCCGGGCGACGGCGATCCGGTCGAGGTGCATCGCCCCGGTGGACCCGTACACCAGGCTGATCCCGAACAGCATGACCGCGGCCGAGACCACCGAGACCAGGAACAGCTTCAGCGCGGCCTCGCCCGCCCGCCCGTCGTACCGGCGCAACGCCACCAGCGCGAAGACCGGCAGCGACAGGGTCTCCAGCGCCACCACCAGGGTGACCAGGTCGCGGGCGGCGACCAGGACGAGCGCCCCCGCGATCGCGGCGAGCAGCAGGAAGTGGTACTCCCCCACCGGCAGCCGGGACTCGGCGACCTCCGCCACCGA
Organism: Actinomadura craniellae; assembly: GCF_003289645.1. Taxonomy (GTDB): domain Bacteria; phylum Actinomycetota; class Actinomycetes; order Streptosporangiales; family Streptosporangiaceae; genus Actinomadura_D; species Actinomadura_D craniellae. The sequence goes on from NZ_QLYX01000004.1 coordinate 288,269, forward strand.
CAGCAGCACAACGATCACCGCCGCGGCCAGGACCAGGCCCTGGAACAGCAGGGTGAACCCGTCGGCCACGTACGAGCAGGAGGACGGCCCCTGACCGCGCAGGCCGGCGGGCAGGCAGAAGGTGGCCCGCCGATCACCGGCCGCCAGCACGACCACCGCGCCCAGCGCGACGAGCAGCGCGCCCGAGGCGAGCCAGCCCAGCAGCCGGCCCGGCACGTCGAACGCGTCCGCGAGCAGCAACGCGACGGCGGCGACGGCCACGATCAGCGGCGGCGCGATCGCCGCGTAGTCGATGCCCTGGATCATCACCCACCCCCCAGCAGCGCCCGGACGGGGGCGGCGGTGAGGTCCAGCAGCAGCTTGGGCCAGAGCCCGACCAGCAGGATCAGCGCGACGAGCGGCGTCCAGACCGCGTACTCGGCCCGCTCCGCGTCCGCACCTGGTGCGGGCAGGCGAGCCACGCCCTCCCGCGCTTCCGCACCGCCCGCAGGTGACGCGGGAAGGCGAGCCGCGCCCTCCGGTGCCTCTGGCCCACCGTCACCGCCCGCGAGTGATGCGGGAACCGCGTCCTCCCGCGCGCCCAGGCCACCGTCACCGCCCGCAGCCGAGGAGGGAAGGCCGGCCACGTCCTCTCGCACGTCTGCACCGCCCGCAGGTGACGCAGGAAAATGCGCTGCGCCCTCCCGCGCGTCCGGCCTTCCATCACCACCCGCGGGTGACGCGGGAACCGCGTCCTCCCGCGCGTCCGGGCCGCCCTCACCGCCCGCGACCGAGGAGGCCAGGCCGGCCTCGTCCTCTCGTGCCTCCGGGCCACCGCCACCGCTCGCAGGGGATGCGGGCAAGCCGGCCTCGTCCTCTCGTGCCTCGGGGCCACCGCCACCGTTCACAAGGGATGCGGGCAAGCCGGCCTCGTCCTCCCTCCCCCCCGGGCCACCATCGCCGTCCACGGGCGACGCGGGAACCGCGTCCTCCCGCTCCGGCCCGCCCTCCAGGCCCGCGGACGGGCGGCCGTGGGTGACCTTGGCGAGCAGCCGCAGGAAGTACGCCGCGGTGAGCACCGCGCCGAGCCCGCCCACGACCATGTAGATCAGGAACGCGGTGCGCGGCAGCTCCGGATCGGGGCGGTACGCGCCGAGCAGTGCCAGCATCTCGCCCCAGAAACCGGCCAGCCCGGGCAGCCCCAGGCTCGCCACCGCGGCGAACGTCAGGAACGATGCCAGGCGGGGGGCGCGGGCGAGCATTCCGCCGCCCAGCGCGTCGAGGTCGCCGGTGCCGTACCGCTCCTTGACCGTCCCGGCCAGGAAGAACAGCAGCCCGGTGATCAGGCCGTGCGCGACGTTGCCGAACAGCGCCGCGTTCACCCCGACCGGGGTCAGCGTGGCGATGCCCAGCAGGACGAAGCCCATGTGCCCCACCGAGGAGTACGCGATCAGGCGCTTGAGGTCACGCTGGGCCAGGCAGGCCAGCGCCCCGTACACGATGCCGACCACCGCGAGCAGGCCCAGCCCGGGCGCCCACACCTCGGCGCCCTCGGGGGCCATCGGCAGGGCGATCCGGACGAAGCCGTAGGTGCCCATCTTGAGCAGCACCCCGGCGAGCAGCACCGATCCGACGGTCGGGGCCTCGGTGTGCGCGTCCGGCAGCCAGGTGTGCAGCGGCCACATCGGCGCCTTGACCGCCAGCCCCAGCCCGACCAGCAGGAACGCGGTGACCTGCACGCCGCGGGACAGCCCCGCGCCGTGCCGGTCGGCCAGCTCGACCATGTCGAGGGTGCCCGCGTTCACCCCGATCAGCAGCAGGCCCACCAGCAGGGCGCCGGAGCCCAGCAGCGTGTAGAGGATGAACTTGTACGCCGCCCGCCGCCGGCCCGGCCCGCCCCAGATCGCGATCACCGCGTACATGGGGATCAGCACGACCTCGAAGAGGACGAAGAACAGCAGCAGGTCGAGGGCGACGAAGGTGCCGAGCATCCCGACTTCGAGCGTCAGCAGCAGCGCGGTGAGCAGCCGGGCGTGCCCGCCCGCCTGCGGACGCCGCACCAGATGGACGAAGCACAGGAACGTCAGCAGCGCGGTGAGCAGCACCAGCGGCAGCGAGACCCCGTCGACACCGAGGTGGAAGCGCAGGCCGATCGCGGGCGCCCAGGCCAGGTCGATCTCGTGCCGCATACCGGCGGTTCCGGGCCGGAACCCGACCGCCGCCGCCATGGCGAGCAGCAGCGTGAGACCCGAGACGCCCACCCCGTACCGGCGCACCGCCGCGTCCCCGGGCAGGAACCGCCCGGCGGGGACCAGCAGCGCCAACGCCCCCGCCAGCGGGACCGCCAGCATGATCGCCAGGATCATCCGCGCCACCTCGCCCACGGAGCACCGCCATCCGGCCGCCCGGCCAGGGGCATGACCATCAGGATCAGCCGTGCGCCCCGCCCTCCGGAGCGCCGCCACCCGGCGGGCACGGCCGGGCGGCTCATTGGAGGACCGCCACGGTCACCGCGATGACCACCACCCCGGCCAGTAGGCCGGTGAGGTAGGTCTGCGGGTTGCCGTCCTGCGGGCGGCGGAGCAGGCCGCCCAGGCCGCGGCTCGCGGGGGCGGCGCCCCGCACCGCGGAGTCGATCACCCGGTCGTCGGTCTCGACCACCAGCCCGGCCAGTGCCCGGACCGGCCGGACGATCACCAGGGCGTACAGTTCGTCCAGGTAGAACGCGCGGGCGAACGGGGCGCGCAGCGGGCCCAGCGCCCGGGCCGGGTCGAGCGCGGGGTCGCGGTTCCACAGCAGGTACACCGCCCCGGCCCCGGCCGCGACCAGCAGCAGCGACAGCAGGGCCGAGCCGAGGTGCGGGCGCAGCGCCGCGTCGCCCAGCCCGAGCAGCCCCAGCAGCGCGGCGGGCACCGCGCAGGCCGCCACCGGCCAGGACATCAGCACCGGCGCCTCGCGCGGCCGGAAGTCCGACCGCGGCTCGCCGAAGAACGTCATCAGCCAGGCCCGGGTCGCGTACGCGGCCGTCACCGCCACCGTGGCCAGCAGGCTCAGGTAGACGACCCAGGCGACCCAGCCGGGGACGTCCACGGAATGCTGGGCGACGGCGACGGCCGGATACGGCTCCGACAGCACCACTCCTGCGCCAGGGGAGGCGTCGGCGGGATGCAGGGCCGCGTGCTGGGCCGCCTCGATGATCGCGTCCTTGCTGAAGAACCCGCTGGCGGGGGGCAGCCCGGCCAGTGCGGCGAAGCCGACGGTCATCGACCAGAAGGTGATCGGCATGGCCCGGCGCAGGCCGCCGTGGTCGCGGAGCAGGTTCGAGCCGGTCACCAGGATCACGCAGCCGGCGGCGAGGAACAGCAGCGCCTTGAACGCCCCGTGGGTCAGCAGGTGGAACGTCGCGGCCTCGCGCGCCCCGACCGCCAGCCCGGCCGCCATGTACGCGAGTTGGCTGATCGTGGAGTAGGCCAGCACCCGTTTGAGGTCGTCTTGGGCGAGGGCGGCCAGCGCCGCGCCCAGCATGGAGATCGCCGCCAGCACGCCGAGCACGGCCAGCGCGGCGGGCGCGGCCGAAAACACCGGGTACAGCCGGACGACGACGTAGATCCCCGCCGCGACCATCGTGGCGGCGTGGATCAGCGCGCTGATCGGGGTGGGGCCGGCCATCGCGTCGGGCAGCCAGGTGTGCAGCGGGAACTGCGCGCTCTTGCCCGCCACCCCGGCGAGCAGCAGCAGCGCGGCCGCAAGGACGGTGCCGTCCGGCAACTGGGGTACTCGGGCCAGCACGTCGTCGATCCAGAACGTCCCGGCGCCGGCCCCCAGGACGAGGATCCCGAGCAGGAACCCGACGTCGCCGAGCCGGGTCACCAGGAACGCCTTGACCGCCGCCCGCGAGTTGGCCCGCTCCTCCCAGTGGTGGCCGATCAGGAAGTACGAGCAGACGCCCATGACCTCCCAGCCGACGTACAGCAGCAGCAGGTCGCCGGCGAACACCACCAGCAGCATCGCCGCGGTGAACAGCGAGACGAACGCCGCGTAGGAGGAGTAGCGCGGGTCCTCGGCCATGTAGGCGATCGAGTAGACCTGCACCGCCAGCGCCACGCAGCAGACCATCAGCCCGACCGCGACGGCCGGGCCGGTCGTCTGGACGCCGATCACGATGTCGACGCCGCCGGTGGGCACCCGGGTGAGCACGCCGCTCCGAACGCCCGGATCGGCCCAGTGGACGATCAGCGTGACCAGCGACAGCAGGGCGGCCAGCCCGGTCGGCACGCAGGCGAGCAGCGCGGGGCCGTTGCGCAGCGGCACCCGCGCGGCCGTCCCGGCGGCCACCGCCCACGACCGCGCGGACGCCCGGGGCCCGCCGCCCGGCACCCAGACTCCGCCCGGCGCGGGGCCGGGGCCGCCGAGCGCCCGGGTCAGCCGCGGCCCGGCCAGGAACCCCGCGAACGCGGCCAAAAACGGCAGCAGGATCATCGCGGAGACGAGCGCGATCACGGCGTGCCCTCCCCGTCCCGGCCGCCGGCGACCGTGGCGGGCGGCCGGTCCGCACCGTCCTCGCCGGGGACGGGGTCGCGGTCGGCGAGGTCGCGCAGCCGGTCGACGTCGACCGTCCGGCGGGTGCGGTAGACCAGCAGCACGATGGCCAGGCCCAGCCCGATCTCGGCGGCGGCGATCACGATGGTGAACAGCGCGAGTACCTGCCCGCCGTGCAGCCGGTCGCGCAGCCAGACGTCGAAGGCGACCAGGTTGAGGTTGACCGCGTTGAGCATCAGCTCGACCGACATCAGCACGAGGATCGCGTTGCGCCGGGCGAGCACCCCGTAGACGCCGAGGGAGAACAGCAGCGCGGCCACCACCGCGGGATAGGCGACGTGCATCAGCCGTCCCCGTCCTCGGGCTCCCCGGCGGGCTCCCCGACCGGCTCCCCGACGTCGCCGCGCGACAGCACGATGGCGCCGATCAGCGCGGCCAGCAGCAGCACCGACAGCACCTCGAAGGGCAGCACCCAGGTGCGGAAGATCGCCGCGCCCAGGCCCTCGGCCGAGCCCGGGCCGGGGTCCAGGTCGATGAAGGCGTCGCGGAAGCCGCGGACCAGCAGGGTCACCAGCACCCCGGCGGTGGCCAGCGCCACCGCCAGGGCGGGCCACCGGTTGCCCGAGTCGAGGTCGGCGGACCGGCCGATCGGCGCCCGGGTGAGCATGATGCCGAACAGCAGCAGGACGACCACCGCGCCGACGTAGATGAGCACCTGCACCCAGGCCACGAACTCGGCGGTCAGCACCAGGTAGCAGCCCGCCAGCGCGCCGAACGACACCACCAGCCACAGCGCGGCGTGCACCAGTTGCCGGCTGGAGACGACGAGCAGCCCGGAGCCGACGGCGACGACGCCGAGCAGGGTGAAGACGATCTCTGCGCCGGTCATGGGCGGCCCCGCTCGGCGGCCCTGGCCGCCGCCGTGACCTCCTTGGGCGGCTCCGCTCCCGGGTCGTGCGCGGGCGGCGGGGGCACCGTCCACATCCACTCGCGAAGGCGTTCCTTCTCGTGCGTCAGCTCGGCGATGTCGTACTCGGCGTATTCGAACTCCGGCGACCAGAACAGCGCGTCGAAGGGACAGACCTCGATGCAGATGCCGCAGTACATGCACAGCGAGAAGTCGATGGCGAACCGGTCGAGCACGTTGCGGGAGCGCGGGCGGCCCCGGCCCTCGGCGGGCAGCGTCTCCTTGTGGGAGTCGATGTAGATGCACCAGTCGGGGCACTCGCGGGCGCACAGCATGCAGACGGTGCAGTTCTCCTCCAGCAGCGCGATCACTCCGCGGCTGCGCGGGGGCAGGTCGGGCTGCACCTCGGGGTACTGGCGCGTGATGGAGGGACGCGCCATCGTCCGCAACGTGACGGCCAGCCCCTTGGCCAGTCCGCCTCCTGGTAGCCGTGCCACGCGCACCATGATTGCGCACCTCGCGGCCCGATGAAACACGGGGCGCGAGGCCGTCACGGACGCGCGTGCCGGAACGGAAAAAGCCGTTCACTCGTCTGAAGAGACGTGATGCATTGGCACAAGGGGCCGTACCATCCTGGTATGGCCTGGTCGGGACAGCCCCCGGGGCGGCCGCCCCGAGTGTGGCGGCCCCCGCACGCCGGGCCGCCGGTCCCCCGGCCGCCGATGCCACCGCCGATCCACCCCCCACCGGTGCCTTCCGTGCCTCCGCCGCCACCCGGTGAGACGAGCGGGGTGCTGTGGGCGCTGGTCCCGTTCCTGAGCTACGGCTTCGGTACTCCCTTCTCGTTCGGGTACGCCGCGCTGCGGCGCCGCTCGGCCGGGCTGGGCGTGGCCGCCGGGGGGTACGGCCTCGGCACGGTCGGGGCGATCGCGCTGATGTCCGTGGGGCATCCGGGGGCGATCTTCCTCGCCCTCCTGCTGATGACGTTCCTGTGCGTCACCGGGACCGTGCACTCCTTCGTGGTGCGCGGTTCGGTGTTCCCGCGGGAGCAGTCCGGCAACTGGCGCAACAAGCAGGCGATCGGCGTGGCGAAGTACCGCATGATGCTCCGCCAGGAGGCCCGCACCCTGGTCCGCGACGACCCCGCCCTGGCGCACGAGCTGCGGATCGGCCGGCCCGACCTGCCCCGCGGCTACGACGACGGCGGGCTGATCGACGTCAACCACGCCCCGGCCGCGACGCTGGCGATGCTGCCGGGGCTGACCCCTGAACTGGTCGAACGGATCGTCCAGAAGCGCACGGAGCAAGGCGGCTTCGTCTCGGTCGAGGAGCTCGCGCTCGACGCCGACCTGCCGCCCGAACTGGTCCAGCGCCTCGGCGAGTACGCGATCTTCCTTCCCTAGCAGGGTTGTCCGGCACCGGAAAGGGGCGGACTGCACCGTGAGCCTCGCGAAGACGCTGCCCCGGGTGATCTTGAGCCACCTCTGGGCGCTCACCCCCATCCTGTCGGGCGGCTTCCTGACGTTCGTGGTCCACGTGATCGCGGCCGGCCGGCTGCGATCCGTCTGGCAGTGGGTCTCCGTGGGCGGTTACGTGGCGCTGTTCGCGGCGCTGGTGGCGCTCTCCGACGCCGCGGACGGGACCACCCGGGACCACCTGTTCTCGGGAGCCCTCGCCGCGATGATGTTCGGCGGGTCGCTCCACGCGTACGTGATCCGGAGGCGGGTGTTCTTCCACCCGGTCCCGTCCCCGTCCGTGGGATCGCCGTCCCCTAAGGACACGACGGCCCTACGGCGCCCTCCGCCGCACCTCGTGCCCGCGCCGGCGGAGCCGTCGTCCCTCCAGGTCGCGGCCGAACAGGCCCGCCGACGGCTGGACGCCCGGGCGGAGGCGCGGGCGCTGGCGGCGTCCGATCCGGCCCTGGCCCGCGAACTGGGGATCGGTCGGCCCGACCTGCCGCGCGGCTACGACGACGGCGGGCTGGTGGACGTCAACCACTGCCCGCCGGAGGTGCTGGCGACCCTGCCGGGGCTGACGCCGGAGCTGGTCGAGCGGGTCGTCCGGGCCCGGGAGGAGTGTGGCGGGTTCGTCTCGGTGGAGGAGTTGTCGGTGCTGGCCGAGTTGCCGCCGCGGCTCACGCCCCGGCTGGCCGAGCAGACGATCTACCTGAGCTAGCCGGAGATCGCGACCTTGACGACGCCGGTGAGGGCGAGCTGGGCCAGCGACAGCGGGACGAGGACCCCCCAGGCGAGCCTCTGGAGCTGGTCCTCGCGCATCCGGGGATAGCTGACGCGGAGCCAGATCACCACGAAGGACAGCGCGAAGACCTTGGTCAGCGTCCACAGCCAGCCCAGCTCGGCGTCCAGGAACGGGCCCTTCCAGCCGCCCAGGAACAGCACCGCGGTCAGCGCCGACAGCACCACGATGCCCGCGTACTCGGCCAGCAGGAAGAACGCGAAGCGCAGGCCGCCGTACTCGGTGTACGGGCCGAAGATGATCTCGGAGTCGGCCACCGGCATGTCGAACGGCGGGCGGCGCAGCTCGGCCAGGCCCGCGACGAAGAACACCACCGCGCCGACCGCCTGCCAGGGCAGCCACCACCAGCGCCACTCCTCGACCACGCCGGACAGCGACAGGGTGCCCGCCGCCATCGCCACCGAGGACGCCGCGAAGACCATCGGCAGCTCGTACGACATCAGCTGGGCGGCCACCCGCATGCCGCCGAGCAGCGAGTACTTGTTGGCGCTCGCCCAGCCGGCCATGATCGCGCCGATCACGCCGACGCCCATCACGGCGAGGGCGAAGAACAGGCCCAGCCCGAGGTCCAGCACCACCTGGCCGTCCGGGCCGACCGGTATCACCGCCAGCGCCACCAGGTACGGGACCAGCGCCACCGCGGGGGCCAGCTTGAAGATCCGCCGGTCCGCGTCCCGCGGGACGACGTCCTCCTTCTGGGCGAACTTGACGCCGTCGGCGACGAGCTGCGCCCAGCCGTGGAACCCGCCCGCGTACATCGGGCCGAGCCGGCCCTGCATGTGCGCCATGACCTTGTGCTCGGCCTGGCCGACGAGCAGCGGCAGCACGGCGAACGCGGCCGCCAGCCCCAGCAGCTTGAGCACGACCTCCAGCACCTCAGGCACCCTCGTCTTCCGCGTCGGGGCGGGCGGGCCGCCGCGGACCCCAGTCCTCCGGGACGCCCGGCGGGAGCATGCGGCGCCGGCTGGGGGCGCCGTGGCCGGACTCGCCGGGCTCCTTGGCGCCGGGCCACGGCTTGGCGACCCGGGCGGCCAGCACGAACTCCTTGCGCAGCGGGTGCCCCTCGAACCCGTCGGGGAGCAGCAGCGGCCGCAGTCCCGGGTGCCCGTCGAAGACCACGCCGAACATCTCGTGCGTCTCGCGCTCGTGCCAGTTCGCGCCCCGGTAGACGCCCGTGGCGGTGGCCAGCCGGGGGTCCTCCCGGGGTACCCGGGTGCGGACCAGCAGGTGGTGGCCGTGTTCCAGGGAGTGCACGTGGGCGACCACCGAGAAGCCCTCGGCCAGCTCGTCGACGCCGGTCAGCCAGTCGAAGTAGCCGCAGCCCAGCTCGTCGCGGGCGAACTCCAGCGCCGCCGGCCAGTCGCCGGGCGGGACGTCCACGGTCAGCCCGCCGAAGCTCTCCTCCAGGGTCGCCTCTCCGCCGAACCTTTCCGTCCACGCGGTGCGCAGATCCACCGGGTCACCGCCCGTCCTCGTCGTCCGCCAGTCCCGGGATGATCGTGGGGTCGTGTCCGGGCCGCTTCCGCCTGGACCCCTTCTCCTGCCGCGGCGGCTCTCCTTCGGCCGGGACGACGGGGAGCCGGTCGGTCGCCATCAGGTCCGGCGGAGTGTACGCCCCGGGCTCGTCCCCGCCACTTCGGTCCGCCGGAGACGGTCGCGAGTCCTGCGCGCCCTGGTCGTCGGGGAGCGGCGTCAGATCCTGGGTGCGCTGGTCGCCCGGAAGCGGCCGCAGGTCCTGGGTGCGTTGCTCGTCGGGAGGCGGTCGCAGGTCTTGCTCACCCTGGCCGTCCGGGAGCGGTGTCAGGTCCTGCGTGCGCTGGTCGTCCGGCGCGGCCACGGGTTCCTCGTCCCGGAGGGGGCGCAGGTCCTGGGTGCGCTGGTCGTCCGGGTTCGGGACGACCGTCAGTTCCTCGGTGAGCCGGGAGTCCGGGTCCGGGACGATCGTGAGTTCCTCGGTGTGCCGGGCGTCCTCGGCGGGGTCGGGGCCGAAGAGGTCCAGCCCGTCGAGGAGGGGGTCGGCCGCCGTCATCTCGCTGCCCGGCTCGGGCGCCTCCGGGAGCGGCGGCGGGGGGAGCGGCGGGCGGCGCAGCACGGTGGCCGGCATCGGCCGCGGCGGGGGCGGCGGGCTGACCGGTTCGCCGGACCGGCCGTAGCGCTCCCCCAGCGACTCCGCCGCGATCTTCTCCTGGAGGTGGACGATGCCGTGCAGCAGCGCCTCGGGGCGGGGCGGGCAGCCGGGGACGTACACGTCCACCGGGATGATCTGGTCGACGCCCTTGGTCACGCAGTAGGAGTCCCAGTACGGGCCGCCGCAGTTGGAGCAGGCGCCGAACGAGATCACGTACTTCGGCTCGGGCATCTGCTCGTACAGCCGTTTGATCGCCGGAGCCATCTTGTCGCTGACCGTCCCAGAGACGACCATCAGGTCGGCCTGCCGGGGGCCAGGGGCGAACGGGATGACCCCGAGCCGGATGAAGTCGTGCCGGCTCATCGAGGTGGCGATGAACTCGATCGCGCAGCAGGCGAGCCCGAAGTTGAAGACCCAGAGCGAGTAACGCCGGCCCCAGTTGAGCACGAACTTGACCGGCTTGGGCGCCAGCCGCGACAGCGGCCCGACGCTCGGCTCAGGCAGATCGACGGTACCCACAACAAGCATTCTTGCGCGCCGGAACCATGATCGACTCTGTGCCCCGCGTCAAACCCAGGAGAGGACGCCCTTCTTCCACGCGTACACCAGCCCGGTCGCCAGGAATCCGAGGAACACGAACATCTCGCCCAGGGTGGTGAATCCGTACCCGGGAGCCGCGAACACCGTCGCCCAGGGGAACAGGAAGACCGCGTCGACCGCGAACACCACGTACAGGTAGGCGAAGACGTAGTAGCGCACGTAGGACTGCGCCCAGCCCTCGCCGACGGGGTCGACCCCGCACTCGTAGGTGGTCAGTTTCTCCGGTGTCGGCCGGTGCGGGCGCAGCAGGCGGTTGGCGGCCAGCCCTCCGCCGACGATCAAGCCGCCCACCAATATCAAAACGACAACGATTATGTACGAACCGAAGTAGTCATCCACGCACGCCTCCCCGGATCATGCTCTGACCAGTATTCCGGGGAGTTCTGCGGAGTTCTACCGAAGGCGGATCCGTTCGGCACAGATGAACGTCCAAGCCGTTAGACCACATTGCCTGCCCTATGCGCCACACTAGGGACGTATTACGGCTAGTTCGCCTGGAAGGTACGTGCTGCATGAGTAGCCCACCACCCCCGCCCGGCTGGACCCCTCCGTCCGGCCAGCCTTGGCCGCCCGCAGGTCCGGGCGGCATGCCCCCCGGTCCGCCCGGCGGCATGCCGGGTGGCATGCCCGGCCAGCCCGGCTTCGGCCCGGGAATGCCGCCGCCCCCGCCGCGGCGTTCCAGCAGTGCTCCGCTCGTCCTGGCTCTGCTCGGCGGCGGTTTCATCATCATCGTCATCATCGTGGTGGTACTGGCCTTCACGGTCTTCAACACCAACCAGATGTCCGACACCGAGAAGCTCACCGCCGCCGCCCGGAACCTGTCCACGGCCAAGGCGATGACGCTGAACGGCACGTTCGGTTCCGCCTCCAACCAGTTCACCGGCGAGCTGAAGGTCACCTCGGGCGGTCGCCAGACCGGCCAGGTCACCTGGGGCAGCCACCGGGTGACGATCCTGCAGGCGGACGGCAACTTCTTCGCCAAGGGCAACCGGGCGTTCTGGACCGACAAGGGCCGCTACACCGGTGACGCCGAGTTCCTGAACACCGGCGAGCACTGGGGCCGGCTCGAGTCGTTCTCGATGCCGATCGGCTTCAAGGACAACCTGACCACGACCGCGATCGTCAACCGGATGCGCCAGCTCACCCGCTACAGCATCCGCTCGTCGGAGCGGACGACGCTCAAGGGCGAGGACGTCGACAAGATCACGACCTTCAGCGCCACCTACTACCTGACCACCGACGACGAGCCGCAGCTGGTCCGGATCGAGAGCACCTCCTCCCCGACCATCTCGGCCGACGTCAAGGTCCAGGGCTCCAGCGACGGCGCGGGTACGATCAGCGAGATCCGCTCCCGCATCGGCGAGCTCAAGGACTCCTTCGACCCGACCAAGAACCCGCGGGTCCAGGAGTGGAGCAAGGGCGGCTGCAACGCCTCGGGCTGCCCGGTGCGCGCCAAGGTCTGGACCGTGCGCGGTTCCTCGTCCTCGGTGCTGGTGAACGTGCACTTCACGATCACCGCCGACACCCGGACCGGCCGGCACCTGGGCGACTGCACCACCTCGGTGACCATCACCGGCATCGACGGCGTGTGGGCCGAGTGCCGGGTCACCAGCAGCGCCTGGACGAGCTGGTTCAACGCCGGCAGCGGCACCAAGACGTGGTGGAAGCACGCCGACCTCACCGCGGCCGGCGCCTCCGAGGGCGATATCACGACCATGCAGAACGCGCTCGACCGCGAGTGACCCTGGTGGCGAGACGCCGCCGGCCCCGGATCGGGGTCGGCGGCGTTCTTGTTGGCGGCCCGCCGTGAGCAACCGTAAGGTCAGGCGAGTCGAGTGAACGGCCGGACGGCGGAGCAGCGATGAGCAGTGAACACGGGGGACCGCCGCGAGGTGGACCGTACGGCCCGCCGGCGCAGGCACCCGGTATGCCGGGGCGGGCGGCCGGGGGCGGGTACGGGCCACCTCCCGGTGCCGCCCGGGAACACCCGGCCGGAAACGGGTACCAGGCGGTCGCGGCTCCCGGGCGTTCACGGCAGGGGCCGCCGCCGGGGTTCGGGGCACCGCGGGGCGGCCCGGAGGGCCCGCGCCGGCGGCGCGAGCGCAACGTCCCGCTGCTGGTGGGGGCGATCGGCGGCGGAATACTGCTGCTCGTGGCGACCACCGTGCTGGTGATCTCGCTCCGCGCGGACGACGACGGCGACCCCGGGGGCGCGAACCGGAACGGCACCGGCCCGGCGGCCGGTTCCGGCGGTGACCGGCGGGTGAGCCGGGCCGTCCGCACCCTGAACGCCACCCCCGGCATGAACTACACCGGCACCCTCTCCTCCGCCGGGGACGACATGCAGGTGCGGCTCTCGATGACCAAGGGCGGGTCGGGAACGGGCACGCTGACGGCGTCCGGCCGGCGGATCGACGTGCTCGTCGCGGACGGCGCCACCTACCTGCGAGCCGACAGCGCGTTCTGGCGGGCGCGGCCCGGCACCGCCGCCACCCCGGGGGATTTCGCCGGCCGGTGGACCAAGGCCCCCGCGAGCGCCCTCGGCTTCGACCTCGAGGACGCCCTGGCCCCCGCCGAGATCGGCCGGCGGCTGCGGCCCGCGCGGCCCGCGGCCCGGACCGAGAACATCAACGGGGTCCCGGCGTTCCGGGTGCCCACGGCCCGCGGCGACCACTATTTCGCGGCCGCCGCCCCGCACCGGCTGCTGCGCATCCGCAGCGGTACCCTCCGGGTCGACGCCGACCCGGCCACCGACATGAGCGCAGTCTTCCCCGAGTTGCGCGACCGGATCCGGCGGCTCTCCGGCGCCCGCGACCCCGCCGTGCGCTTCCAGGCCCAGGGGAAGCTCCAGTTCAGCAACTGCAACAACAACGTCAGCGGCTGCACCCTGAAGATGACCGCGGCCAGCCTGTCGCCCGGCGCCGAGGGCAGGGTGCGCGCCGTCATGATCGGGACGATCACCGTCGGGCGGCGCGCCCTCGGCACCTGCACCGCGGGCAAGCCGCTCACGTCCACCACCGTCGATCTGAGCTGCACCGTGCGCAGCCAGGGCTGGCAGACGTGGATGCAGCGGGCGCGCACCACACCGGGCACGCACCGCTATGCCGCCCAGGCCCGGGTGGTGGCCGAGGCCGTGTCGGCCGCCGACGTAGCGGCCCTGCTGGCCCGCATCGACCGCGAAGAGCGTGGCGGCTGACCCGACGAGCGAGCGGAGCGAGCCGTGAGGGACGAGCGGGCCGCGCAGCGAGCGAGGAAAGGTCAGCCGCAGGCAAGCACAGCTGACCCGACGAGCGAGCGGAGTGGGTCCGGCCCGCGCGGCGAGCGAGCCGTACGGTGGATGATGTGGGTCGGTTAGGGTGAACTTATTCGGTCCTGTCCGCGTACTGAGCGGTAACGGCCCCGGCCGGTCAGGGCTGAGGGCGCGCGAACTATAGTGCGGGACGTGACTGCCGCCACGTCTCCGGGAGATCGGGGAGAAGCGCCCGCCTCCCGGCACCGCCAGGTGGTGATGCCCCTGCTCAGCCGTCGGCTGCACGTGGATCTCTGTCGGCTGGCGAGCGCCCTGTGTTGACCCCTCGCCCGGCGTCCTGAACCCCCGGCCCGGCAGGGTCGGCCTCAGGAGCCGGTATTCCGTGTTCGGCGTGATCGGGCGCCGGGAGAACCGACCGTGAGCCACCGCAAGGGCTCGCACGGAACGCCCGGCCGCATGATCCAGCCCACACCGGAAACCGGAACTCTCCTTACGTACCGGACATAACATCAAAGGTAAGCCTAAGTAGCGCCCAGACCCGGGCACCTCCCCCGGGTCGGTGCTGCGTGTCGAGGAGGTCTTCCTCTGTGACCAATGTGACCAAACAGGTCCAGCAACTCGACCGGGTCATCATCCGCTTCGCCGGCGACTCAGGCGACGGCATGCAACTGACCGGCGATCGCTTCACCCAGGAAACCGCGTCGTTCGGCAACGACCTCTCCACGCTGCCGAACTTCCCCGCCGAGATCCGTGCACCCGCAGGCACGCTTCCCGGCGTCTCCAGCTTCCAACTGCACTTCGCCGACCACGACATCCTGACGCCCGGCGACGCCCCCGACGTGCTGGTCGCCATGAACCCGGCCGCGCTCAAGGCCAACCTCGGTGACCTGCCGCGCGGCGCCGGACTGATCGTCAACACCGACGAGTTCACCAAGCGCAACCTGGCCAAGGTCGGGTACGCGGCGAACCCGCTGGAGGGCGAGGTGCTCGCCGAGTACCGGGTGCACGCCCTGCCGCTGACCTCGATGACGGTCGGCGCGCTGGGTGACTTCGACATCTCCAAGAAGGACGCCGAGCGGGCCAAGAACATGTTCGCTCTCGGCCTGCTGTCGTGGATGTACAACCGGCCGACCGAGGGCACCCTGAACTTCCTGGAACGGAAGTTCGCCAAGAAGCCCGAGATCATGAAGGCCAACATCGCGGCCTTCCAGGCCGGCTGGAGCTACGGCGAGACCACCGAGGCGTTCTCGGTGCAGTACGAGGTCCGGCCGGCCGAGCAGGAGCCGGGGCTCTACCGCAACATCACCGGCAACGTGGCGCTGGCCTACGGGCTGGTCGCCGCCGGGCAGCGGAGCGGGCTGCCGGTCTTCCTGGGCTCGTACCCGATCACCCCGGCCTCCGACATCCTGCACGAGCTGTCCAAGCACAAGCGGTTCGGCGTGCGGACGTTCCAGGCCGAGGACGAGATCGCGGCGGCCGGCGCGGCGCTGGGCGCGTCGTTCGGCGGCTCGCTGGGGGTGACCACCACCTCCGGGCCCGGGATCGCGCTGAAGAGCGAGACCATCGGCCTGGCGGTCGCCACCGAGCTGCCGATGATCGTGATCGACGTGCAGCGGGCCGGGCCGTCCACCGGGCTGCCCACCAAGACCGAGCAGGCCGACCTGCTCCAGGTGCTGTACGGCCGCAACGGCGAGGCGCCCGTTCCGGTAGTCGCCCCGCAGTCGCCGTCCGACTGCTTCGACGCCGCCCTGGAGGCCGCCCGGATCGCGGTGAAGTACCGCACTCCGGTGGTCCTGCTGTCGGACGGGTACCTGGCCAACGGCTCCGAGCCGTGGCTGCTCCCCGACGTCGAGTCGCTGCCGCGGATCGACCCCGAGTTCGCCGCGGCGGGCCAGGAGGACTTCCAGCCGTTCAAGCGGGATCCCGAGACGCTGGCCCGGCCGTGGGCCGTGCCCGGCACCCCGGGGCTGGAGCACCGGATCGGCGGCCTGGAGAAGGCCGACGGCTCGGGCAACATCTCCTACGACCCCGACAACCACGATCTGATGACCCGGCTCCGCCAGGCCAAGATCGACGGAATCGCCAACGACATCGCGCCGTTGCGGGTCGACGACCCGGACGGGGCCCGGGTTCTGGTGCTCGGCTGGGGGTGCACCTACGGGTCCATCTCGGCGGCCGTCCGCCGGGTGCGCCGGGCGGGCGGGCAGATCGCCCAGGCCCACCTGCGGCACCTGAACCCGTTCCCGGCCAACCTCGCCGAGGTGCTCCGGTCCTACGACAAGGTCGTGGTGCCGGAGATCAACCTCGGCCAGCTCGCCCTGCTGCTGCGGGGCAAGTACCTCGTCGACGTGATCAGCTACAACCGCATGCGTGGCCTGCCGTTCAAGGCGGAGGAGCTCGCGGGCGTCATCCAGGATGTGATCGACAGTGACTGAACTGCTCAACGGTGACGGCGCGCTGTCGCTGGTGCCCAAGACCGACGTCAAGCAGACCGCCAAGGACTTCAAGACCGACCAGGAGGTGCGCTGGTGCCCCGGGTGCGGTGACTACGCCATCCTGGCCGCCGTGCAGGGCTTCCTGCCGGAGCTGGGGCTGCGCCGCGAGAACATCACGTTCGTCTCGGGCATCGGCTGCTCGTCGCGGTTCCCGTACTACATGAACACCTACGGGTTCCACTCGATCCACGGCCGGGCGCCGGCGATCGCGACCGGGCTGGCCGCCTCCCGGCCCGACCTGTCGGTGTGGGTGGTGACGGGTGACGGTGACGCGCTGTCGATCGGCGGCAACCACCTGATCCACGCGCTGCGCCGCAACGTGAACCTGAAGATCCTGCTGTTCAACAACCGGATCTACGGGCTGACCAAGGGCCAGTACTCGCCCACCTCCGAGGTCGGCAAGATCACCAAGTCGACACCGATGGGGTCGCTGGACTCGCCGTTCAACCCGATCTCGCTGGCGATCGGCGCGGAGGGCACGTTCGTGGCCCGCACGATCGACTCCGACCGCAAGCACCTGCAGTCGGTGCTGCGGGCGGCGGCCCAGCACGAGGGCACCGCGCTGGTGGAGATCTACCAGAACTGCAACATCTTCAACGACGGCGCCTTCGACCCGCTCAAGGACGCCGCGGTCCGCGACGACGTCACCGTCCGGCTGGAGCACGGCGAGCCGATCCTGTTCGGCGCCGAGCGGCAGAAGGCCCTGGTGCGCGGCGCGAACGGCGGGTTCGAGGTGGCGGAGGCGGCCGACGTCGACCCCGCGTCGATCGTGGTGCACGACGCGCACAACCCCGACCCGTCGCAGGCGTTCGCGCTGTCGCGGCTCGACTCGCCGGCCTTCGAGCACACCCCGATCGGGATCTTCCGGCAGGTGGCGCGGCCGTCGTACGACCAGTTGATGCGCGAGCAGATGGAGGAGGCGGTGGAGCAGCAGGGCCCGGGCGACCTGGCCGCGCTGCTCGGCAGCGGCGACACCTGGCGCATCGGCTGAGCCGACCGAGGGAGCGGAGTGGGCCGTGAGGAACGAGCGGCCCGCGCAGCGACCGAGGAGGCTCAGCCGATAACAGGCACGCCTGAGCCGACCGAGGGAGTTCATCGGAGGCCCGGTACCTACGGTAGGTGCCGGGCCTCCGGCTCGCTGTTAACATCCTGGCCGCCCGCACGTTTCCTGCGCGGGGTTCGATCGCGGCGTGGACGGGTGACGATTCCCCTGCCGGGTAAAGCCTCCACATCGTGTTGGCCAACTGCCAGACTGAAAAAGAGACCGAGCGGGAGAGGTGACGATGTCGGGGGTACGGCGCCGCAGGCAGGCGGCTTCGGAGCGACGGCCCGCACCCGTGCCGGACCCGTCTCCCGTCCGGGACGAGCACTCCCGCGGCGGCGGCAGACGGCGCAGGCCGGACCGGCGCGGCTGGTGGCGGGGCCGCGGGCGCCGGCCGGCCCCGGCCGTGCGTCCGGTCATGACCGGCCCGCTGGATCCGGCCCAGCAGGAGATGCTGCAACGGACGCGCCGGATCGAGGCGCAACGGCAGGCCGTGGAGCGCAAGCGGTCCCGGCATGCGCAGGCCGTGGCCCGGCGCCGGCAGCGCCGGATGGTGGCCGAGCGCCGGCAGACGGCGGGCCGGCGCCGGGCGGGCCTGCTGACCATGGTGATCACTCTTGGTGTGCTGATCGCGGCCGTGGCGGTCAGCGGCGGGCTGATCGCGGCCTCCATGCTGGAGCGGCCCGAGCGGCTGGCCGCGCCGCTGCGCGTCTACCCCGTGGAGCAGGTCGTCCCGGGATCCTGCGTGGCCGGCACCCCGGGGCTCACCGGCCAGACCGCCGCCGGCGTGCATTGCTACCGGCTCTCCCAGGGGATCGCCATCTACGAGGTGACCGGTCTGCGGGTCCAGGACGGGCGCAATGCCCGTCCCGAGGTGTCGATCAGCCTGCTGTCGGCCGACCGGCGGGCCTTCGCCGACCTCACCCGGCGAACCGTCGGCCGGGAGGTGGCCTTCGTGGTGCGCGACCAGCTGATCACGGCGCCCCGGGTGGAGACCCCGGTGACCAGCGGCACGGTGGTGATCGCCGGGCAGTTCACCCGGACCGACGCGGTGAACCTGATCCGTGAGCTGAGGGGCCGATGATCGGATATGAGCCGGCTCCCCGCAACCGGAACGGGCTGGTCATCGGGCTGGTCTTCGGCGTACCGGTCCTGCTGGCGGTGGTCGTGCTCGGCGTGCTGCTGGCCGTCCAGGTGGGAGACGACGAGCCGGAGTTCGGGCCCGCGACGCTCCGGCAGCCGATCCAGCTCAGGCAGGTCAGCGCGGTGAATCCGCCTCCCTGCACGGGCGGCGCCGCCGCCTCGGCCGACGACGGCCAGTGCTACGTGCTGGGCAACGGCATGACGGTCCGGCAGGTCGCCGATCTCAAGGTGACGCAGCCCGGCCTCCAGCAGGGTGACGCGTCCTGGGCGCTGCTCATCAAGCTGCGCCCGGCCGACGTGCAGCCGTTCGCCGACCTGACCCGGCGGGTCTCCACCGCGCCGGCCGGCACGCCCGCGAACCGGCTGGCGATCCTCGTCGGCGACGGGGTCGTCTCGGCCCCCTCGGTGACGTCGGTGCTCACCAGCGGCGACGTCCAGATCTCCGGCACCTTCACCCGGGACGAGGCCTACCGGCTGGCCGCGCAGATCACCGGCTCTGCCTGACCCCGGCCGCCGTGGTGTGGCGGTGCCGCCGGAACCTGCCGGCCGGGGCCCGGCGGTGCCGGCCGGGGCCGTGGGAGCGGTGGTGCCGGGGCGAGACGGCCGGCAGCGGCTCGGGCACCGGCTCGACGCCGACCGCCTTGGGCTCGGGGACCTGGCGGGCCGACCGGAGCGGAAGCTCCTTGAGGGCGAACACCATGACGAGGCCGAGCAACGCGATCGGCACGCCGACCAGGAACACGGTCTGCATGGCTTCGGTGAAGGACTCCAGCACCATGTGCCGCAGCGGTTCCCCCAGCCCGTTGATCTGGTCGGGCGAGCCCAGGGCCACCCCGCCCGCGGGTAGCGGGAGCCGCGCGGCGCTCAGCCGTTCGGCGAGGCCGGAGCTCAGCCGGTCGGTCATGAGCGCGCCGAACCCGGCGACGCCCATCGACCCGCCGAGGCTGCGGAAGAAGGAGACCCCGGAGGTGGTGACGGCCATGTCCGGTAGCGCGGCGGCGTTCTGCGCGGCCAGGATCAGGTTCTGCATCGACATGCCGAGCCCGGAGCCGAGCAGGGCGATGTCGACGCCGATGACGGCGTAGGGGGTGTCGACGTGCAGGTGGGAGAGCAGGAAGAGGGCGCTGGCGACCAGCGCCAGCCCCACCATGGGGTAGATCTTCCAGCGGCCGGTGCGGCTCACCAGCCGCCCGGTGACCAGGGACGCCAGGAACATGCCCAGCACCATGGGCAGCGTCATCAGCCCTGAGGCGGTGGGCCGCATCCCCCGGACGATCTGGAGGTACTGCGGCAGGAAGATCATCGCCCCGAACATCGCGACGCCCAGGAACAGCGAGCTCAGTGACGCCAGCACGAACGTCCGGTTGCGGAACAGCCGGGGCGGCAGGATCGGTTCCCGGACGCGGCGCTCGGCGCCGATCGCCAGCGCGACCAGCGCGGCGACCAGCACGGCCAGCCCGTAGGTCCACCCGGAGTTCCAGGCGAACTCCTTGCCGCCCAGGGAGAGCAGCAGCATGAGCGTGCTTGCCCCGCCGGTGATGGCGAACGCGCCGAGCCAGTCGATCCGGGCGTCGCGGGTGTTCCGGGGCAGGTTGAGCACCTTCTGGATCACCACGAAGGCGATCGCGGCCAGCGGCACGCAGACGTAGAAGCACCAGCGCCAGCCCAGCCAGGAGGCGTCCACGATGAAGCCGCCGAGCAGCGGGCCGGCCACCGTGGCGACGCCGAAGACCCCGCCGACCACCCCGGCGTAGCGGCCGCGCTCGCGGGGCTCGACCACGTCGCCGAGGACCACCTGGACCAGGGCGGAGATGCCGCCGGCGCCCAGGCCCTGGATGGCGCGGGCGGCGATGAGCATCCCGATGCCCTGGGAGAGCCCGGCGGCCATCGAGCCCAGCACGAAGATCGCCAGGGCGCTCTGGAACATCAGCTTCCGGCCGTACAGGTCGGAGAGCTTGCCCCACAGCGGGGTGGAGGCCGTCATGGTGAGCAGCGCGGCGCTGGCCACCCAGGCGAACTGTTCCTGCCCGCCGAGCTCGCCCACGATGGTGGGCAGCGCGGTGGCCACCACCGAGGTGGAGACCATCGAGGTGAACAGGGCCAGGAGCAGGCCGATCAGGATCTCGCGAATTTGCCGCGGCGTGTACCGCACCCGGCCGCCGTCAACCGTCTGAACCACCCCGTGCCCCCTGCGAACCTGCCAGAAACATTACCTGCACTTAGCACACAATTATGTAGACGCCTGTTTACTTGTCAAGTCGGGGGATACTTGCCGGATGCAGGTCCACGAGCGACCGCGCCGTGACCGCGCGGCCACCCGGCGACGGTTGCTGGACACCGCCCGGGCGCTGTTCGCCGAACACGGCTACGACCACGTCTCCGTGCGGATGATCGCCGGGGCGGCGGGAGCGAACGTCGCCCTGATCAACCGCTACTTCGGGACGAAGGCCGCCCTCTTCGGCGAGGTGCTCGCCGAAGAGACGGAGCTGCGCCGGATCATCGAGGAGGGCGACCGGGCCGGGCTCCCCCGCCGGCTGGCCGAGCGGTTCGTCCGGCAGATCGAGTCCGGGCAGCTGAACCTGACGTCACGCCTCCTCGACCGCTCGATCGGCAGCGAGGAGGTCCAGCCGATCCTGCGGCAGCACATCGAGACCGTGCTGGCCGAGCCGCTGACCGCCCGGCTGGCGGAGGACGGCGGCGACGACGCCCGGGCCCGCGCCGCCCTCGCCGCGACGATCATCCTGGGCGGCGGGTCCGTCCGCCGGATGATCGGCCTCGCCGAACTGCGGGCCCTCGGCCCGGCGGTCCTCCTCGAGCGGCTCACCGCCATGTACGAGGCCGCCCTCGCCCCCGTCCCGGCGGAGGCGGTACGCCGCGCAGAGTAGAACCCGCCCCGGCGGTACGCCCGACGACGTACCGGGAAACGGTCCGACGGCGGACGATCAGGGTGCCCGGCACCCCTAGGCTCAAGGGCATGCACCTCCGGGGAATCCCGCGGCGCCGCGCCGCGCTCGTCCTCGCGGCCGCGCTCGTGCTGGGTGGTACCGCCTGGGGGCTGGCCGCCGGGGACGGGTCGCCGGTCACCGCGCACCAGCAGCGGATCCAGGTCGTCGACGGCCCGGGCGACGACCAGAAGGTCACCCTCGACACCACCTTCTTCCCCCCGGCGGGCGGCGGGAAGGCCCCGGCGATCATGCTCGCCCACGGGTTCGGCGGCTCCAAAGACGGGGTCCGCGCGGAGGCCGAGGAACTGGCCCGCGCCGGGTACGCCGTGCTGACCTGGTCGGCCCGGGGCTTCGGCCGGTCCACCGGGGAGATCGCGCTGAACTCCCCCGACTACGAGGTCAAGGACACCCGGCAACTGATCGACTGGCTGGCCAGGCGTCCCGAGGTGCGGCTCGACCGGCCGGGCGACCCCCGGGTGGGCATCGCCGGCGAGTCCTACGGCGGGGCCATCGCGCTGCTCACCGCCGGCCACGACCCCCGGGTGGACGCGATCGCCCCGCAGATCACCTGGCACGACCTCGCCGACGCGCTGTTCCCCCAGGCCACCGGCGCGGACCCCGAGCACGGCACGCTCAAGAAGCTGTGGGCGGGCATCTTCTTCACCGCCGGCGGCGAGGGCGACACCGCCTGCGGGCGCTTCCGGCCGGAACTGTGCCGGATGTACCAGCAGATCGCCGTCACCGGCCGCCCCACCGCGGAGGCCGTCGCGACGCTGCGCCGGTCGAGCCCCGCGGCCGTGGCCGGCCGGATCAAGGCACCGGCGCTGCTGGTCCAGGGGCAGGCCGACTCGCTGTTCCCGCTGGACCACGCCGACGCCAACGCCCGCGCCATCGCCGCGGCCGGCACGCCGGTCTCCGTCGTCTGGTTCCAGGGCGGCCACGACGGCGGCGAGCCGGAGACCGAACGGATCCGCGGGCTGGTCACCGGCTGGTTCGACCGCTGGCTGCGCGGCACCGGCGACGCCACACCCGGCTTCACCGTGACCCGGCCGGGCGGCATCGACTCCGGCAGCGGCGAAGTGGTCGTGCACACCGCCGAGACGGCGTCCTACCCGGGGCTGTCGGCGCGTCCCCGCACGGTCGCGCTGACCGGCCGGGAGCAGACCGTGTTCCACCCCGCGGGCGGCGTCCCCGCGTCGATCTCGGCGCTGCCCGGACTCGGCGCGCTGGGCAACCTGGGCCAGTTGGGCGGTGGCGGGATCCCCGGCGCGCCCGCCCTGGACATGCCCGGCCAGTCCGCCCGGTTCGACTCCGCCCCGCTCGGCGCGCCGCTGCGGCTGACCGGTGCCGCGAAGGTGCGCGTCAAGGTCGACCGGCCGGCCACCCTGTTCGCCAAGCTGTACGACGTGGCGCCGGGTGACCGGGCCGCGCCGGCCCGGCTGATCGCCGCCCCGGTGCGGGTGGAGAAGCCGGGCGAGATCGACGTCACACTGCCCGCGATGGACTACGAATTCGACCGCGGCCACCGGCTGCGGCTGGTGCTGGCCACCACCGACATGGGGTACGCCACCGCGCCCGAGCCCGCCGCCTACCGGGTGTCGGTCGTCTCCGGCCTGGCCGTGCCGACCGTCCCCGCGCTGGACTCCGCCCCGCCGACGCTGCCCTGGTGGGTCTGGGGCCTGCCGGCGGCCGCGCTGGCGGCGGCGCTGGCGATCGTGTTCGCCCGGCCCCGGCGCCGCACCGCCCCGGACCCCGAGCTCGCCGGCGTCCCGCTGGAGATCACCGGCCTCACCAAGGCGTACGCAGACGGGTACCGGGCGGTGGACGACCTGTCGTTCCGGGTGGAGAAGGGCCAGGTGCTGGGGCTGCTCGGCCCGAACGGCGCGGGCAAGACCACCACCCTGCGGATGCTGATGGGGCTGATCCACCCGGACGCCGGGGAGATCCGCATCTTCGGGCACGCCGTCGCGCCGGGCGCGCCCGTCCTGGCCCGGCTGGGCTCGTTCGTGGAGGGGCCCGGGTTCCTCCCCCACCTGTCCGGCCGCGACAACCTCGACCTCTACTGGCGGGCCACCGGCCGGCCGCCCGGCGAGGCGCACCTGGAAGAGGCGCTGGCCATCGCCGACCTCGGGGCCGCCCTCGACCGGCCGGTGCGGACCTACTCCCAGGGCATGCGGCAGCGACTCGCCATCGCCCAGGCCATGCTGGGCCTGCCGGACCTGCTCGTGCTCGACGAGCCCGCCAACGGGCTCGACCCGCCGCAGATCCGGGAGATGCGCGACGTGCTCGTCCGGTACGCCGCCGCGGGCCGCACGGTCATCGTCTCCAGCCATCTGCTCGCCGAGGTCGAGCAGACCTGCACGCACGTGGTCGTCATGTCGCGCGGGCGGTGGGTGGCGGCCGGGCCGGTGGCCGAGATCGTCGGCTCCCAGCGCCGGCTGGAGGACGCGTTCCTGGAGCTCATCGAGGAGGCGGCGAGTGACAACAGCGTCTGATCCCTCCGCCGGGTACGCGGTGCGCCGCACCCTGCCGCTGCGGGTGGAGTTCGTCCGCCAGTTGCGGCGGCGCCGCACCTCGGTGGCGTTCGCGATCCTGCTGGTGCTGCCCTGGGTGCTGGTCGTGGCGTTCCAGATCGGCGGCGACCCCGACGGGCCCGACGGTTTCCCCAGCCTGGTCGACGTGGCCACCTCCAGCGCGCTGAACTTCGCGCTGTTCACGCTGTTCGTCTCGGTGGGCTTCCTGCTGGTGGTGGCGGTGGCGCTGTTCTGCGGCGACACCGTGGCCAGCGAGGCCGGCTGGTCGTCGCTGCGCTACCTGCTGGCCGCCCCGGTGCCGCGCGCCCGGCTGCTGCGGCAGAAGCTGGTGGTGGCGCTCGGCTTCGCCACGACCGCCGTGGTCAGCCTGCCGCTGATGGCGCTGCTGGCGGGCACGGTGGCGTTCGGCTGGGGGGACGTGGAGTTGCCCACCGGCGGGACCGTCTCGGCGAGCACGGCGCTCGGCCGGATCGGCATCGTCGTCGGGTACGCGCTGGTCAGCCAGTTCGTGGTGGCCGCTCTGGCGTTCCTGCTGTCGGTCACCACCGACTCACCGCTGGGCGCGGTGGGCGGTGCGGTCGGGCTGGTGATCGTGAGCAACATCCTGGACGCGGTGACCGCGCTGGGCAGCTGGCGGGAGTTCCTGCCCTCGCACTGGATGTACGCCTGGATGGACGCCCTCCAGCCGACCGTCCAGTGGAACGGCATGATCAAGGGGACGGCGATCTCGCTCGCCTACTCGGTGATCCTGCTGGCGCTGGCGTTCCGGCGGTTCCGCGCCAAGGACATCGTCTCCTAGAGGGCTTCGACCACCTCGTCGGTGGTGCAGACCGTGCCCAGCGCGGGGAAGCTCTTGCCGACCGTCAGGTCGTGGGCCACCGGGTCGAACGCGGTCATGGCGTCTTCGACCAGGAACAGCTCGTAGCCGTACGTGCCGGCCGCCGTCCGCGCGGTGATCTCGACGGCGCCGTCGGTGGCGATGCCGGCGAGCACCAGCGCGGTGACGCCGCGCTCGCGCAGGTCGCCGTGCAGCCCGGTGCGCTCGAAAGCGTCCTGGGACTTCTTGGCGACGAGCAGGTCCGTTCCCCGGGGAAGCATCTCGTCGACCAGTTCGCTGGCGGCCGGCGGGCGCTCACCGCCCCAGTCGTGCTGCACGATCACGACCTGCGCCTGGTGCTCCCGGAACGCGTCGGCCAGCCGCATGGACTGCCGGACGACGTCCGCACCGCCGTACGGCTTGGTCTCCATGCCCACGATCCGGACCTGGAGATCGATCGCGATCAACGCTGTCCGTCGTGGGTCGATGACTATGTGGGGCATGACGCGGCATCCTACGGTCATGGGGGATTCTTCGACCGTAAGGCACGTCGCCCTGGCACTGCCAGGTGTGCAGGAGCGTCTGTCCTGGGGGCAGGCGACCGTCCGCGTATCGCACGGGATCTTCGATATCGGCCAAGAGTAGCAGCATGGATACTCTTTGTTATTTTTTGCTCGGCGAAAATCGGTCGAACCTGTCGTTCATGTCGCATAGGCTCGGCGAAACTGACGTGAGCGCCCCGCGTCGCACGCTAAATGAGCATGAGATCACTTCCGCGGCCCGGATTAGCGGGCAGCGGAAAGGGGGAGATGATCACCATGTCACGGCAGCAACTCGTCAAGCGACCGAGACCCCCTCGGCAGCCTGCTCCGATCGACCTTCGCACCCCTTCCGGCCGCGTCCTCCCTTACTGACCCCTTCGCTCCCGCTTCGCCCCGGCACCGTCCAGGAGCCCGACTCCCCTCCGCCGCGACCCGGCAGGTTGGGGAAGTCATTGCCGGTGTGCAAATATCATCCCTGCACCTCGGCTCTCTAAGCGGGAGAACGCAGTGGAACTGTTGACTGCCTCGGCGCGCGCCCACGGCCCGTTCGCGGTCGTCGCGCTCGCCGGTGAACTCGATATGACGGGCGTGTCCACCGCCGAGCGGACCATCCGGTCCGCCCGCTCGGACCACAGCCCGCACCTGGTCCTCGACCTGACCGGGCTGACCTTCATGGACTCCACGGGATTGCGAGTACTGCTCCAGGCCCAGCGCCAGACCACCGCCCAGCAGGGCACCCTGGCGCTCGCCGCGCCGGCCCCGGCGGTGCGCCGGGTCATCGAGGTCACCGGCCTGGACCGCCACTTCACGATCTACGACACCCTCGACGAGGCCCTCTCCGCCTCCATCGACTGAGTCCCGGCCGCACCGCGGGCCCGCCCGCCCGAATGACGGCGCCGGCCGGCCGCGCGCCCCCAGAGCGCGGCCGGCCGGCGCCTCACGCCGCCATCCACAGCCTGTGGACAGCCGGCGCGACGCGCCCTGGCCAAGATCGTCGAAAGGTGCGAGACTCGGGCGATCCCACCAGCCGGAGGCCAGGTGACGACCCCCTCGAAGCGCACCGGCTGGATCGCCGTGGCCGTCCTCCACACCGCCGTGGTCTTCTCCCTCGGCTACCTCGCGGGCGACCGGACGACCCCGGCCGTCGCCGTACCGGCGGCCGTGCCCGGCGGCACGCCGGCACCGGCGTCCCCGCCGCCCAGTCCCACACCGGCCGGCCCCACACCGACCGGCTGGCCGCGCCAGTCTCCGATCGACGACTTCGCCGTCAAGGTCGTCAAGGTGTCGACGGCGAAATCGCTCTCCGACTCGCTCTACGGGACACATCGCCCGCGAAGCCGGTTCACCCTCGTCCGCCTCTCGCTGCGCAACCGCACCGACCGCCCGGCCCATCCCCCGTCGAACCTGCCGCTGCGGACGGCCGACGGCAGGGAGTTCGCGCCCGCGTGGGAGCCGACGTTCGGGCAGACCGTCCTCGCCCGCCGCGGCACGTTCAACGACGTCAACCCCGGTGCCGCCACCACGGTCGTCTACGTCTACGACCTCCCCGCCGGCGCCCGCCCCGCCGAGGTCGCCGGCCGGCGCCTCTGAGCCGTCCCGGGCGGGGCGGACGGCGGGGTTCTCGAAGGCTTCCACTCGCGACCTCTTCACAGTGGATTCCGCATTGCCCCTTGCGGTGGTTCACGCCCGACACAAAAGCAAGATCGAAAATTCCACCGGAATACCCGCAAAGAAGAGATGCGCCTTCCCCGATGGCCGTAATGACCGGAGGGAGATTGACGGCTGGCCGCTTTCATCTGCCGCACCACACCGATCAGGCAAGGAGAAATACCTGAACAACGCTGTTCCGATCTTGAACCCCGGCATCGGTGACGGCCGCGTCAGAGCGCCCTCCGACGGTGCGGTGGCTGCAATGCCAGTCCTTATTTTCCCGCCGCAACGACCAGAACTCGTCCCGCCGTTCAACACGGCTCGAATTATTCGACGGCATCTCCGTGGATTGAAACTCGGCGGGCATTCCGAACGTCCGAGTCACCGTACATCCCCTGCGCTGCCACGGGAGAAAAGATGCCCACGTTCACGCAGCCGCCCTTACG
The DNA here is from genome assembly GCF_003289645.1 of Actinomadura craniellae. Lineage (GTDB taxonomy): Bacteria > Actinomycetota > Actinomycetes > Streptosporangiales > Streptosporangiaceae > Actinomadura_D > Actinomadura_D craniellae. Next base: position 315,542 of record NZ_QLYX01000004.1, read on the forward strand.
ACAGCCACCATCTCGCAGGTCGTTCCTGGCCGTGGTGTCCCTCCTTGCCGCGGGCTCCGCCGGTTGCCGTCGCCCTCCACCCAGGCGCCAAATTCCCGGGCAGCCACCTCGCAGAGGGGGCGGCGGGCCGCCGGACCCGCCCGTCGACCTGCCCATCAGCGGGCCCGCGCTGACCGTCATGCCCAGTTCGCGGTTGCTCGTCGGCCAGTCCTACAGCCTGCGGGCCTCGGGATTCCTGCCCGGGGAGAGCGTGCAGTTCCGGATCTTCTTCTCCAGCTCGGTGATCCGCTACCGGCTGGTCCACCCGCCGCCGTCCGGCCAGGCATGGCCGATCTTCTCCGGCCAGCCGCATGCGGGCCGCTACCGGGTCACCGCCTACGGAGTGCGGTCGGGGCGGGTGGCCCGGGCCGGTTTCCAGGTCGGTGCCTGATCCGCCCGGTCCGGCGGCGAACGCGCGTCCCGCCGTTTCGACCTGGCCGGGTTCGCCTGGGAGGGTTGGGGGATGCGCTGGACCGTCAACTCCGAAGAGCCCCTCTACCGCGACGAATGGCTGGACATCCGGATGGCCCGGGTGGACATCGGCGCGGGGCGCACGCTCGACCACCGGCTGATCCGCACCCCGCCGGGCGCGGGGGTCGTCGCCGTCGACGACCGGCGGCGCGTTCTCCTGCTGTGGAGACATCGTTTCATCACCGACTCGTGGGGGTGGGAGATCCCGATCGGCAGGATCGAGCCGGGTGAGGGCCCCGCCGAGGCGGCGGCCCGCGAGTTCGAGGAGGAGACCGGCTGGCGGGCCGGGCCGCTGCGCCCGCTGCTGACCACCGAGCCCACCCCCGGCATCAGCGACAGCCGGCACCACATCTTCCGCGCCGACGGTGCGTCCTATGTGGGCTCCCCGGCCGAGGACTGGGAGTCCGAACGCATCGAGTGGGTTCCGCTCGCCCGGGTCCGTGACCTGGTCGCCGGGCGGCAGATCGTCAGCGGCACCACGCTGGCCGCCCTGCTCTACCTGGCCCTGGCGGAGCCCCCCGGATAATCGGCTGCCCGGAACGGGAGACCGCTCTACCGTGGTCCCGTGGACGTGACCTTCAAACGCACCGGCGAACGCCGCTACGGGCTCATCGTCACCGCACCCGGGCAGGGCACCCGGCAGAAGGACCCGGCGCCCGGTTACGACGACCACATCCCGCACGACCTGGTCCACTACGTCGTGGAGGCCGAGCTCGGGTTGGCGGGCGGCGTCTTCGGCCGGATCGCCGGGGGCGGTGGTGGCCTCTTCCAGATCGACGATGACGTCCGGGACCATCGGGAACGCCGCCGGCAGGCGCGCAGGCAGCGCAGGCGCGAGGACCGCCTGCGCCGGGAGGACCACGCGGGCCAGGCCGACATGGCGACCTCGGAGACGTATGCCGGGTTCTGCCTCATCGCCTGGAAGCGCCGGCACGGGTACCGGGGAGAGGCCGCGGCCTGGCTGAACCCCGAGATCCCGCGGCCCGAGGAAGATCCGGCGCTCGGGCGGATCCTGGACCGCCTGGACCGGATCGCCCCGCTCTGGAACGCCCTGCCGGTCGGTGGTTCCCTCACCTTCCGCTGGCCCGGGACGGAGCCGGTGCGGCCCTGACCGCCCGGCGCGATCACGGGCGCCTCCGCGGGGCAGGATCACCGGGACAGCCCAGGACCGCCGTCCCCAGGAGGGAGCCGCCGTGGCCACCCAGAAGGAACGGATGCTCGCCGGTGAGCCCTACATCGCCGACGACCTCGAACTCGCCACGGACGCGCTGCGTGCGGCCCTCCTGTGCGAGCGCTTCAACTCCCGCAGCGCCGCGGAGCCCCTGGCCCGGCGGGAACTGCTGGCCGAGCTGCTGGGCGAGATCGGGGAGGGCGTCGAGATCCGGCCGCCACTGCGGGTGGACTACGGCTACCAGATCACCATCGGCCCCCGGACGTTCCTCAACTTCGGGGCGGTCCTGCTGGACGTCGCCCGGATCACCATCGGCGCCGACGTCCAGATCGGCCCCAACGTCCAGTTGCTGACCCCCACCCACCCGGTGGAGCCGGAACCGCGGCGCGCCAAGTACGAGTCGGCCCGGCCGATCACCCTTGCGGACAACGTCTGGCTGGGCGGCGGCGTCATCGTCTGCCCGGGGGTGACCATCGGGGAGAACACCGTCGTCGGCGCCGGTGCGGTCGTCACCGCGGACCTGCCCCCGAACGTCGTGGCCGTGGGCAACCCGGCCCGGATCGTCCGCGGGATCTGAGCCGGGAATGCCCGACCGCGGATGATGGTTTAAAGTTCAACTACTCATCCTCGGGAGGACGGCATGAACGGGATCGACATCCGGCGGGCGGACGAGCGGTTCACCACGAAGATCGGATGGCTGGACTCCAAACACTCGTTCTCGTTCGGGCGGCACCACGACCCACGCAACGTCCACCACGGGCTGCTGCTGGTCAACAACGACGACACCGTGGCACCCGGCACCGGCTTCGACACGCACCCGCACCAGGACATGGAGATCGTCACCTGGGTGCTGCGCGGATCGCTGGTGCACCAGGACTCCGCGGGGCACAACGGCGTGATCTACCCCGGGCTGGCCCAGCGGATGAGCGCCGGCACCGGCATCCTGCACTCGGAGAAGAACGACTCGTGGCGGCTCCAGGGCGAGGAGCACACCGACCCCGTGCACTTCGTCCAGATGTGGGTGGTGCCGGACGAGGCCGGGATCGAGCCCGGCTACGAGCAACTGGAGATCGACGCCGAACTCCTCGGCGGCGGCCTGGTCACCGTCGCCTCCGGGATGCCCGAGCACCGGAACGCCACCGCCATCCGGATCAAGAACAGGTACGCCGCGCTGCACGTGGCCCGGCTCCAGCCCGGCCAGAGCGTCACGCTGCCCGACGCGCCCCTCCTGCACCTGTTCGTCCCGCGGGGCGCGGCCGACCTGGAGGGCGCCGGCACGCTGCACGAGGGCGACGCGGTCCGCTTCACCGGCACCGGCGGCCACCGCGTCACCGCCACCGACCCCGCCGAGATCCTGGTCTGGGAAATGCACGCCACCCTCGCCGCCTGACCGAACGGGTCCCGCGAGGGAAGTGCGGCGAACAACAGCCCCACCTCGGACGTCGCGCCCCAGGCTGGCAACGTTCCACATCTCCCCCCCCCGGTATCGACAGTCAGTTTCCAGAAAGTACCGGTCCGTAACCACCAAGCCCTCCGCCAAGCTGGCCCCCATGAGGAAGAGGGGGCAGGATGGGAACCATGACCATCGGGCAGGCCGAGTCTCGGCGGCATCCGCTGACCGTGGACGATCTGGCGCGGACGCCGGACGACGGGAAGCGCTACGAACTCGTGGACGGGCGGCTTGACGTGTCCCCGGCCCCGATGTACCCGCATACGCTCATCGAGTCCCGGCTGATGATCCATCTGGGCGTCTCCGCCCCCGAGGAGTTCACGGTCCTCACCGGGCCGGGGATCAACTTCAACGCCGACCGGACGCACCACCGCATACCCGACGTCGCCGTGATCCGCACCGAAGACGGGGAGCCTCCCTATCTCACCCGGCCGCCGCTGCTGGCGGTCGAGGTGGTCTCGCCCGAGAGCGTCTTCCGCGACCACCACGTCAAGGCGCGGGAGTACGCCGAGTTCGGCATCCCGTCCTACTGGATCATCAACCCGTCCGCGGAGAAGCCGGGCCTGCTCGAAATGCGGCTGGACGACGGCGGGTACCGCGAGTCCGCCCAGGTCTTCGGCCAGGACGTGTTCGAGACCGACGTCCCCTTCCCGATCGCGATCGTCCCGCACTGGCTGATCGCTCCCGGTCCGTGGAAGGCGCGTATCGCGGGTGGGTGACCGGGCGATCCCGCGAACCGTCCACGTCACCGGCCGGTCGGGGCGTCCTCCCGGCCGGTGACGCGCTTTCACGGTGGCGGCCGGTCCTCCTCGGAGTAGGCGTCGACCGGGCCGCCCGACTCGCGGACCCGGACGGCGACGCCGTGGAGCCGTTCCGGCAGCCGCACCGCGCCCGCCGTGCCGGTCACCCAGACATCGACCGTCGGCTCTCCGCCGCTCTCGCCCTGGCCGACCGAGACGACCTCGGAGATCTCGTCCATCCACCGGGTCGCCTCGGCGAGCGCCCTGTCCACGTCCTTCTCGCTTCCGGACATCGGCGCGCGGCTACTCCGCCACCTTGATTCCCAGGAGTTCCTGGACCGGCACGATCGGGTTGATGATCGTCGCGGCGGGCGAGCCGGCGAAGAGCAGGCCGACCGCGCGCTCGTCCAGGTCGGCGACGATGCTGCCGGAGTCGCCGGGCGCGCTCATGTTGCCGGCCTGGATCTGCCCGGTGAACCGGGCGACCCGGCCGCCGCCGTAGTTGACGTCGACGGTCGCGTTGATGTTCATCACGGTGCCGGTGGTGTAGTTCGTGGTCCGGCCGCACTTCTGCAGGGTGAGGCCGACGGCGGGCGTGGTGTTCAGCCCCTTGAGGTTCCCGACCCAGTAGACCCTGCGGTCGAGGTCCTCGAAGTCGCCCTCGGCCACCGCGGCGTCCACCAGGTTCAGCGGCACGGGCTGGCCGGACTGGATGAACCTGATCGGCACGAACCGGCTGAGCCGGGCGACGACGTCGCCGGGGAAGGTCCCGCCGTCCGCCGGCCCCGGCTGCAGGATCGGGTCGCCGATGGACGCGTTGTTGGAGTTCGCCAGCACGTGGTTGTTGCTGAGCATGTAGTAGCGCTGCGGGATGCCGGGTGAGGCCGCCGCGTCGTAGACGCAGGTGCCGAGGGTCCCGGCGGTGATGTTGACGTGCCCGACGCTGACGCCGCCGTGGGCCGGCCGGATCCGCTTGGTCAGCCGGAAGGGCCCCACGTGCTCCAGCGCCGGCAGTGACCTGTCGTCGACCCGTACCGCGTGGACGGCGCCGTTCTGGACGACGGTCATCCCCAGGTCGCCCGAGGTGACCAGCGGCCCCTGCGGTAGCTGAGATACTCCCTGGAAGGTGGGCGGGGCGACCAGTTGCCCGGCCCCGGTGGTGGTGAGCGGGGCGCCGGCCTGCAGGACGCCCACCTCCTGGACGTCGGTGATGGCGTCGCCGATCTTCGCCGGGATTCGCTCCTCTGAGGTGAGGGCGTCCTTGGGCATTTTGACGTCCACCAGAACGGTGACCGCCTTCTTACCGGTGCTTTCCCCGCTGGTGTGTTTGTATCCGAGCGCAACGCCGACGACGCGTTGCCTGGCCAGCAGCTTCTCCTGTTCGCGGTACTGGATGTTGGCCAGTTCCACGAATTCCTTCGGCAGTTGGTCCTCCGCCCGCATGGTTTCCCCTTCGTCACGAAGCCAAGAATTAGAGAATTCCGAATAGACGGATCTTCTCCCCCCGCATCGACTCGTCCCCATGCCTTTCCCCCAAAAAACCGACAAGCAATAAGATTTGCGCTTGCATTACTAAGTCGGAATTTTCGGGAACGAGCTACTACCTGGCTGGTGCCCGGAACCCCGCGGCCGGGACTCCGGGCACCGCACGTTCGCGAACTTCGCCCGCGGGCTCGCCGCCCCGTCAGAGCCTGACGGCCCCCGGCCGGCGGTCTTCGACCACGAACGAGGCGAACGTCGTGGCGCGCGCGTCGGCGCGGCTGACCGTCGGCACCATCCGCAGGTCCGTCCGCCACCGGTGCTGGTCCAGCTTGCAGGTGACGTAACCGCGGCGGTCGCCGTCGAAGAACTTGATGTGCGGGTTCCACTTGATCATCGGCCCGTAGTAGGGGCCGTAGACCTCCCCGTCGCCGTTGGTGCTGATGGAGGTGCCGACGAACTCCGTGGCCACGACCCGGGAGTCGGGGTCGTCGAAGTCGCTCTTGATGTCGTTGACGAAGGTCGAGTGCCAGTCGCCGGCGACCAGCACGGGGTTGCGCACCCTGGCCGAGGTGAACGTGTCGGTGATGGCCCTGCGCGAGGCCGGGTAGCCGTCCCACGCGTCGTGCCAGATGATGTCGCCGGTCGGGCCGTCGTGGTCCAGGCGGGCCATCATCACGCTCGTGGCGATGACGTTCCAGCGGGCCTCCGACCGGCGCAGCCCGTCGAGCAGCCACCTCTCCTGCGTGGCGCCGAGCATGCTGCCCTTGGTCGGGTCGTTCCCGGCCTCGCACGCCGGCGCCTCGCCCCAGCCGCACGGCGGCGCGGTCCGGTACTGCCGGGTGTCCAGGACGTCGAGCTGGGCCAGGCGGCCCCAGGCGGACCGGCGGTAGAGCAGCAGCGAGCCATCCTTGCGGGGCAGTGACCGGCGGCTCACGGGCTGGTGCTCGTACCACGCCTTGTACGCCGCCACCCGGTTCGCGGTCGCGCCGCCGTTCGCTCCCGCGTAGTCGTTCTGGACCTCGTGGTCGTCCCAGGTGACCAGCCACGGGAAGCGGGCGTGCACGCGCTGCAGGTCCGGGTCGGACTTGTACAGCGCGTACTGCATCCGCCAGCGGTCGAGGTCCAGCGGGCCCTCGCGCAGCACGTCCGGCGTCGGGGTCCTGCGCAGGCCGCCGTCCGCCGGGATGCCGTACTCGTACACGTAGTCGCCGAGGTGGACGACGAGGTCGAGGTCCTCCTCGGCCATGTTGCGGTAGGCCGAGTAGAAACCGTGCGACCAGTCCTGGCAGGAGGCGAACGCGAAGCTGAGCGACCCGAGCGGGCCGTGCTCGCGCGGCGCGGTCCGGGTGCGTCCCACGGTCGAGACGTCGCCGCGGTAGCGGAACCGGTAATGGTACTCCCGGCCCGGTTCCAGGCCCTCGACCTCAACATGCACCGAGTGCGCCAGTTCGGGCAGGGCCGACACCGTGCCGCGCCTGACGACCCGCCGCATGCCCGGGTCCAGCGCGACCTGCCAGTCGACCGGTACCGGACGGCTCGGCATACCGCCGTCCGGGCTGAACAGTTCGGGCACGAGCCGGGTCCACAGCACCACGCCCCCGGGCGTCGGGTCACCCGAGGCGACACCGAGCTTGAAGGGGTACTCGCCGCCCCGGACGCGCGGTGCCGCCAGGGCGTCGCCCTCCAGGGGCACCTGGCTGAGGGCCGCCAGCCCGGCCACCGTTCCGATGCCGCCGAGGAAGCGGCGGCGGTCCAGGCCGGACCGGCCAGGGAAGTTCACAGTCATGGCCGCCAGATGACCGGCCCGCGCCGAACACCCGGCATCCCTGACGTAACGGCCGGCCGAAAACAGGAGGGACGGACGCCGAAGCGCACATCCCCGCATCCGGTCGGCGCGCGACCGGGTTCACGTGGTGAGATCGCGCAGTTCCGCGAGCACCTGCTCCCAGGGCGGCACGCGCCCCTGCGGCCCGGCGGGGTCGAACAGCACCCGCACGCCCATCGACCGCAGCACGTCCAGGTTCCGGCCGAAGGCCACATGCCGGGCCAGCCCGTCATTGGTCTGGGGTACGGCCAGGACCGGCACACCGAGGCCCGTCTGCTCACACAGCAGCGCGGTCGCGAACGTGTCGGCGATCCCCGCCGCCCACTTGTTGACCGTGTTGAACGTCGCCGGAGCCACCACCACCGCGTCGGCGGGCGGCAGTTCCTTCGGCTGCCACGGCAACCGGAACTCGCTGCGCACCGGCCCGCCGGTCAGCGAGGCCAGCGAGTTGACGTCCACGAACCGCCGTCCCAGCGGGGACACGACCGCGAACACCCGCCAGCCCGCGGACTGCGCCAGCCGGATGAACCCCGCCACCTCGGCGGCCGCCGGCGCGGCGCACACGATGACGTAGAGGACCCGCCGAGCCTCGTCGTCTGCCACGCCAAGAGCGTAGACACCATTCATCCTGATAGGTGAACGGGACCCGGCACTCCAAGGGCGCGACGGGCTTCCGCGACGCGGTTCCCGCGTGCCAGCCTGTCGGCATGATCAAGGTGCGGCGGGTGTGGCTGATCCGGCACGGGCAGAGCGAGTCGAACGCGGGGCTGCCGACGAACGGGCCGGGGGCGTCCCCGCTCACGGCGCTCGGACGGGAGCAGGCGGCACGGACGGCCGCGGCCTTCACCGCACCGCCCGACCTCATCGTCGGCTCGCCGTTCGTCCGCGCGCGGCAGACCGCCGAGGCGACCGTCCAGCGGTTTCCCGAGGTGCCGTACGAGGAGTGGCCCGTGCAGGAGTTCACCTACCTGGGCAGGCTGCACGGGCCGCAGACCACGACGCAGCAGCGGCGGCCCCTCGCCGAGGCCTACTGGGAACGGACCGATCCCACCTATGTCAACGGCGGCGACGGCGAGACCTTCGCCGCGCTCGTCACCCGCGTCCACGCCTTCCTGGACCGGCTCGCCGACCGCCCCGAGGACGGCCTGATCGCGGTGTTCACGCACGGCATCTTCATGAAGGCCGTGATCTGGTCGCTGTTCGCCGGGGCCACCGACCCCGACACCGCGGCGATGCGCGGCTTCCGCCGGTTCAACGGCACGTGCGACATCCCCAACTGCGCCGTCACCGAACTGTGGCGGCCGAGCGGGCCGTACGGGTTCCGCGTCGTCGGCGGCGGGACGATGCACCTGGCGGAGACGGCCACCGTCCAGGGGGCTGCTTCCTCCGCCGCCTTGGACTAGGCGGAGCCCACCGGCGGCGCCGGTTTCGCGAGGAGGTCGCCCGCGCACAGCGGACAATAAAAAAGGGAAAGGGGCGTACTCGCTCCTTTCCACTCTTAACTTATAGCGCACCGGGGGGCTTGCGGCAAGACCCCCGTCGTGCCGCAGAATCGTCGGCCTAGGGCCGGAGCCTGCGGAAACGGGGGATGCGAAGTGCGGGTGTTGTTGTCGACGTACGGGTCGCGCGGGGACGTCGAGCCACTGGTGGGACTCGCGGTGCGGTTGCGGGAACTCGGCGCGGAGGTGCGGATGTGCGCGCCGCCGGACGAGGACTTCGCCCAGCGGCTGGCCGGTGTCGGCGTGCCGCTGGTGCCGGTCGGCCGGTCGGCGCGCGCGCTGACGACCGGGGCGCCGCCACCGTCGTCCCTGCCGCAGCGCGCGGCCGAATTGATCGCCGGCCAGCTCGACGCGGTCACCGCGGCCGCCGAGGGATGCGACGCGCTGGTGGCGACCGGCGTGCTACCGGCCGTGGCCGGCGCGCGGTCGGTGGCCGAGAAACTGGGCATCCGCTCCGTGTCCGTGACCTTCCAGCAACTCACCCTGCCGTCGCCGCACCACCCGCCGCTGGCGTATCCAGGCCGGCCGTTCCCGCCGGAGGTGACCGACAACCGGGTGCTGTGGGACCTGGACGCCCAGAGCATCAACGCGCTGTTCGGCGCGGCGCTCAACACCAACCGGGCGTCGATCGGCCTGCCACCGGTGGACGACGTCCGCGGCTACGCCATCGGCGACCGGCCGTTGCTGGCGACGGACCCCGTCCTGGATCCGTGGCGGGAGACGCCGGACCTCGACGTCGTCCAGACCGGCGCGTGGGTCCTGCCCGACGTCCGCCCGCTCCCGGACGAGCTGACGGCGTTCCTGGACGCCGGCACACCACCGGTGTACGTGGGCTTCGGCAGCATGCCCATGCACGCCGCGCCGGACGTCGCCCGGGTGGCCGTCGAGGCGATCCAGGCGCAGGGCCGCCGCGCGGTCATGTCCCGCGGCTGGGCCGATCTGGCCCCGGTCGACGGCCGGGACGACTGCTTCGTCGTCGGCGAGGTCAACCAGCAGGCACTGTTCGCCCGGGTGGCCGCCGTCGTGCACCACGGCGGCGCGGGCACCACCATGACGGCCGCCCGGGCCGGCGCGGCCCAGGTGGTGGTGCCCCAGGCGACGGACCAGCCGTACTGGGCCGGCCGGGTGGCCGACCTGGGCATCGGCGCGGCGCACGACGGCCCGGTCCCGACCACCGAGTCCCTGTCGGCCGCGCTCGGGACGGCCCTGGCCGCCGAGACCCGCGCGCGGGCGACCGCCGTGGCCGGCACGCTCCGCACCGACGGGGCGACAGTGGCCGCGAAGCTGCTGGCCGACGCGATCAGCCGGGGAAGGCCGCCGGTGTCCGTGTGAACACCGGACCGGGACCCGAACCTGCGGGCCCGGCGCTCTGGACCGGCCATGGTCCACGTCCCGTCCCGGCCCCCGGCCCGGACGCCCTGCCGCACGCACAGACCTCACCTTGGAGCTGACGCCATGAACCCCCTGCCCACCAGCGCGTTCGACCTTCCCGACCGCCTCTCCGCCAAGGCCGACCCGGCGCTGATCGCCGACGACGAGCGACACTTCGCGGCCATCGCGGAGAGCCTCGCCCAGTCGATCGCCGACCTGTCCGACCGCCTCGACGCCGAGCGCAGGGCCCCCGGCGGCATCGGCCAGCAGGCGATGGACCGGGACATGGAGATCCACCGGCTGACCGCCCGCCTGCGCGCGCTGCGCCGCTTCGGCCTGGACCTGTGCCTCGGCCGCATGGTCGGCGCGGACGGCACCGAACCCGTGTACGTCGGACGGCTCGGCCTCAAGGACAGCACGGGGCGCCGGCTGCTGGTCGACTGGCGCTCCACCGCGGCCGAACCGTTCTTCGGCGCGACCCACGCCAACCCGATGGGCCTGGCGAGCCGCCGCAGGTACCGCTGGACCCGCGGCCGGATCAGCGACTACTGGGACGAGGTGTTCACCTCGGACGGCTTCGACGGGCACGCCGCCCTCGACGACCAGTCCGCCTTCATCGCCAGCCTGGGCACCAACCGGTCGGCCCGGATGCGGGACGTGCTCGGCACCATCCAGGCCGACCAGGACGCCATCATCCGCGCGGGATCCCGCGGCGCCCTCGTCGTGGACGGCGGGCCGGGCACGGGCAAGACCGTCGTCGCCCTGCACCGCTCCGCCTACCTCCTCTACTCCGACCCCCGCCTCGGTCACCACCGGGGCGGTGTGCTGTTCGTCGGCCCGCACCAGCCCTACCTGGCCTACGTCTCCGACGTCCTGCCCAGCCTCGGTGAGGAGGGCGTGCAGACCTGCACGCTGCGGGACCTCGTCGCCGAGGGAGCCGCGGCGGCGGCCGAGACCGACCCGGACGTGGCCCGCCTGAAGTCGTCCGCCGAACTGGTGCAGGCGATCGAGCCGGCCGTCAGGTTCTACGAGAACCCGCCCACCGAGGGGATGACGGTCACGACCCACTGGTCCGACGTCTGGCTGGGCGCCGACGACTGGGCCGAGGCGTTCCAGGCACCGGAACCCGGCACCCCGCACAACGAGGCGCGCGACCAGATCTGGGCGGAACTGCTCACGATCCTGGCGGACAAGCACGACGGCGACGTCTCGGCCGACCTGCTCCGCAAGTCGCTGGCGCAGGACCGGGAACTGCGCACCACCTTCAACCGGGCGTGGCCGCTGATCGAGGCGGCCGACCTCGTCGGGGACCTGTGGTCGGTACCCGCCTACCTGCGGATGTGCGCCCCGTGGCTCAGCCCCGCCGACATCCGGGCGCTGCAACGCGCGGACGCCCAGGCGTGGACGGTGTCCGACCTGCCGCTCCTGGACGCGGCCCGGCAGCGTCTCGGCGACCCGGAGGCGTCCCGCCGCAGGCGCCGGCACGAGGCCGCGATCGCCGCCGAACGGGAGCAGCGGGCCCAGGTCCTCGACAACCTGGCCGAGGCCGCCGACGACGAATACGGCGTGGGCCTGGTGACGATGCTGAGCGGCGAGGACTTCCAGGACGCCCTGGTCGACGGCACCGCGGCCCCCGGCACCGAACCGGACCTGCTCGCCGGCCCGTTCGCGCACATCGTCGTGGACGAAGCCCAGGAACTCACCGACGCGCAGTGGCAGATGCTGCTGCTCCGCTGCCCGTCCCGCAGCTTCACCATCGTCGGGGACCGCGCCCAGGCCAGGCACGGGTTCACCGAGTCGTGGCGGGAACGGCTCAAGCGGATCGGGCTCGACCAGATCGGGCTGGCCTCCCTGAGCATCAACTACCGGACACCGGAAGAGATCATGGCGGAGGCCGAGCCGGTCATCCGGGCGGCGCTCCCCGACGCCAACGTGCCGACCTCCATCCGCAGCGGCGGCGTCCCCGTCGTCCACGGATCCACCGCGGAACTCGGCTCGGTCCTCGACACCTGGCTCGCCGCGAACGCCGACGGGACCGCCTGCGTCATCGGCGACCCCACGTTCCGGCCGGCGCCCCGCGTCCGGTCGCTGACCCCGGAGCTGGCGAAGGGTCTGGAGTTCGACCTGGTCGTCCTCATCGACCCGGAGACGTTCGGCCAGGGCATCGAGGGGGCGGTCGACCGCTACGTGGCGATGACCCGGGCGACCCAGCGACTCGTCATCCTCACCAGCCCTTGACATCGGCCGGGCGGAAACCCGCCGCCGGCCTGCCCGGACGCCGGCTCACCACCGGTACATGCGGGCGCCGCGTACCGATCCTTCTAGGGTTCCGGGCCTTCCCACTCGTCCCGCCGGCAGGTCCGTCCGGGCGCGGACCAGGCCGAAGTCGGGGGTTCGGGCCCCTACCCGTCCCGCCGGCGCACCATCTCGGTGATCCAGACGGGTGCGAACGGGGACGTGCAGCCCGGGGAGGTCGGGTAGTCCTTGAGCACCTCCAGGCGTTCACCGATGTCGATGGCGCGGGCGCGGTGCTCGGCGTGCTCGATCCCGATCTGGGCCAGGCAGTGGTTCATCGCCCACTGCAGGCGGTCCGGGGCGTCCCGCATCCCCGCCTCGATGACGTCGAGCAGCCCGGCGAGGTCCAGGACCTCGGGCCGCTTCGCCACGCGTTCGGTGGTCAACGCCCAGCCGGCGCTCGCGACCGCCGGATCGGGGTCGGCGGACCAGGCCAGGCGCAGCTCCTCGGAGTGCGGGTTCTTCTTCACCACGTAGTTCACGAGCCAGTCGTGCACCTTGGGGGTGCGGGCGTCGCGCACCATGCCGTCCAGCTCGGCACGCCCGAACGCCTTCGGGCGGCAGATCAGGATCGCCAGCAGCCGCGCCGCGGTGTCACCGGTCTCCCAGAGCCGGCCCGCGAGTTCCTGCTGCGTCTTCAGCCGCTTCGCGAGGGCGCGCAGCTTGCCGAGGTTCACCCCGTGGTCGTCACCGTGCCGCTCGTTCACCTCGCGTATCTTCGGGTCCTCGAGCCCGGCCAGCTCGGCCATGACTTCGGCCACCATCGTCTCGGTCAGCGTCGTCCCGGCCACCGCGGCCTCCCGTCCGTCACGCGTGGAATTCAGCCTACGACGGAAGGCCGGACTCCCGCCGTACACGCCGGTTCGGCGGTGCTTCCGGGCGGCTGGTTACGGCATGATCAGCAGGAGTCTTCGTCCCGCGGACGCACCAGGACGCGGGATGCCGTCACAGCCGAACAGGATGTCAGCGTGAGCGTGCGCCCGGACTGGTTGAACCGCTACCTCGCCGGTGAGCGAGCGCAGGTATGGCATGAGCTGCGGCAACTGGGCGACCGGATGCGCGCCCCCGGCCTCGCCGAGGAGGCGCAGGCGGTGTGCGACGAGATGGCTCACCGTGCCCGCAGGAACATCGAGATGATCATCGGCCGGCTGGACGAGCAGGGCTACCGGTTCCACGAGAACAACGACGACCAGACCCCGACCGAACCCTTCGCGCCTCCCGGCCCCGAGGCCGAAACCCATCTCCGCTGGCTGGAGGAGCGGCTCGGCCCGCTGCCGATGACCCTCTCCTCATGGGTGCGCATCGTCGGGGACGTGTGGCTGGTCGGAACCCACCCCCAGTGGCGGAACTCGGCGGACGCCGACCCGCTCGTCTTCGAAGTGGAAGGCACCCGCCACCCGGCCGGAGGCATCCGCGAGTACGCCAAGGAAGAGATCGAGTACTGGCAGGAGGACGAGCAACCCGGCCCCTTCGTCCTCCCCGTGGCACCGGACCATCTCCACAAGGCCAACGTCAGCGGCGGCGGCCCCTACGGAATCCTCCTCCCCGACGGGTGCGCCGACGCCCACTTCGTCGGCGAGGTCGGCATGCCCCTGGTCGACTACCTCACCTGGGTCTTCCACAACGGCGGCTTCCCCCGGCCGACCAACGACAACGCGCAATGGGACGTGCTCTTCCAACTCCGGCAGGAACTCCAGCCCCTGTGACTTCCTGAACGGCGGAGCCGGTGGCGAATTCAGGTGGCTCAGTGGTCATGGGCTCGATTTACATCGAGCCTCACTCGCCCTCGATCTCCCGCAAAAGCTTGTACATGCCGGATGAGGGGTTGTTGTGGGGGAATCGAGTACCGTCCTGCTCATGTCGCGCATCGAGGAGCTGTGCTCGTTGAGCAGCTTCTTTTCGTAGGGGCATGTAAGCGTCCGCGTCGATACTTTTCCCGGACCGATTATCCATCGACCGGGACAGTCGTTCGGCGGGATCCGTGTCAACAAAAGAAGAGTGATTGCGGTAGTGCAGAATCAGCCAAAGCTCAAAGCACGGGTTTGAGATGGCAAGGTTTATCCCATTTGCCCGAGCCAACTCCACGGCTTCGGGTAGGTGTGGATGGTTTCGCGGCCACTCTACATCAAATATGCACCAGCATTCATCCACCTCAGGATCCCATTTATGCTCTTTGGCCATCTTGACCAGGGTAAGGGGAACCCCCTGCTTCGGATGGATGCGCAGGTCCAGCGCGGTATTCGCTGCCACATGGGGCAGCTTCTTCAAACCCCTAATGTAGTCAGGTTCTGAATTCACACCTTCGCAGAAGACCACAATGGTACGAAGTTCGGGCCGCTTTCCAGTGGTTCTCTTGAGAGATCGGCCGCCTCGCCTGCCTCCGCGTGGGGCCATCAGCCGATCAACCCGAGCGCCCGCAACAGGTCGGTCTGATCAACCTGGGGCAGGGCACCGAATCTTCCGTGGAGATATGCGTTTTCAAGGTTCTGGGACTTGCGTACACGCTCTCCAGCAAAATCAGCCAGCGCGCCAAGACGTGTTGAACCGTCGCCGCGCTTCTCAGTCAACCACACCTCATCTCGGTTTAGATGATTGAGTAGGCTGGTATCGTGTGAAGAGAAAATGAGCTGGGCTCCGTTTGGGTTCGTAGTCGGACTGTGAAAGATGCGAATCAGTTCCGCCGAGAGGGTGGGATGCAAGCTACCATCCAGCTCATCAAAGATGATGACCGACCCGAACTGTAGTGCCCCCAGGACCGGACCAATGAGATTAAACCAGGTCCTCGTCCCTTCGGATTCTGCACCAAGGTCGAACGGAATACTTTCTTCAGAGGTTTTGTGCAGCAAGCGCACCCTCCGCCGAGTACGCACGTCCGACGAGTCCGGGTAAGTGATCTCCTGATTATCGATCACCACGTCTTCGATGCCGAGGTCTGCCATGCGCAGCAGGGCGAGCGCTCGCTTACGCCCTCTTGTTTCTGCGCCATCAAATTCCTCCCCGGAGAACAGGGAAAGCTGATCACCGTGGTCCTCGTCGAACCATCGCGCCGTCGGGCGAGCGTGAAAGGAGCGAGGCGCCACTACGAGGTTGCCCGGAGTTCGGTTTGGTAGGCGATGCCCAAGGGTCTGTATACGCAGGAGCGCATTGGCAAAATCCGACACAAGCGGCTCATTGAACCTTCTCGCAATTGAGAGCGCCAGCACTCTCGGTGTCATGAGATCGCGGGTTCCGGACAGTTCGCCCAGCCCGCGTTGCAGCTTGAGCTCAGCCTCTTCCCGCTCGAAAATCCGCCTACGCTTTTTCTCGGGATAGTGGAACAGGGCCTCATACATCACGCCCTCGCGGTTCAGCTCCAGAATATATTCGAACCGAATTCCACCGATCTCAAGCTCAACAATGAATTCGCTAGGCGAAGCAGGCCCGTCAGAGAAAACGAATGGTTCGATCGGAACTTCGTCTTCCCAGAAGCGGAGTGACAGCTGGACCGCGTCGCGAACCCATGCCAGCGCCCCGAGAACGTTGGTCTTGCCGGACGCGTTCGGCCCATAGATGGCGGCGACCGGGAGAAGGCTCTCACCGAGATGCGGGGCGGGCCGCGCCGCCTCACGATCCTGATCGATTGCGACCATCGAGAGCTCGGCGGTCTCCCGGATGGAACGGTAGTTGCTCACCTCGAACCTGATCAGCACGGACTTAGCTTACCCTCCCCTAGCCTGCGGACACGTGGCCTGGATCGCAGGAGTCGGACGAAAATAGGGCTGTGCTTGCAGGGAGCCCGCACACATGTTGGTTGCTTACCCCAGTCTGGGCGCAGACCGCGACTCGATTCACGCGGCCGGGGTTCGAAGCTGAACGAGTTCGGCGCCGAGGCGTTCGAGGACGGGCAGGGTCGGGACAGTGCCACCGGCCTCGAACCTGACCACGGCCAACTGCGTCATCTCCGCGACTTCCGCCAGCCGGCTCTGGCCCCACCCGCGTTCCTCGCGCAGGGCCCGGACAGTACCCCCAACTACGCAGGCCAGCCGGGTGGCCGTGTGTGCCTCGGCCACCTCGGGCTCGACCATCCGGCGCTCCCGCAACTTGCCACGCGTACAGCCCACCAGCGGCATCGCTCAACGAATCTGCAGATACACCCTCAGCCTGCAGTAAGCCCGCCGCGACCCGGTGACGCGGCAGATTGACACCGGCCGCTCCATTTTCGTAACCTTCAGCTATTACTCCCCGCCGTCCTCCGGGACTGGCGGGGCTTTTTACTGGGGACCCGCGCCCTGGAGCAATGGGACCAGTCGGTCGCGCTCATCCTGCGCTTCAATCCGATGCGGTTTTATCTCGGCCTGCGACTCTGGGACCTGGCGAACACCCACCCACTCGTCTCGGCGTTTCAATCCGATGCGGTTTTGTCGCGGTCTGCGACAGTACCCCCGATTATGAGCCTGTGACCTGCGGATTTGCAAGATCATGCGCCAACCTCAGGTGGGCGATCTTGGATGGCTCTCGATATTGATCTTCATTGGCGGTGTTCATGCAGGTCAGGCGTCCTTTCAGGGGTGTGCGCCAACCTCCCGCCGATCGACGGCCAGGGTGAAGGCTATTTGGCCGGTCCAGGCAAGGCTCCTGCCATCGTAGGAGCAGCCTGTCCAGGCCGCGAGGCGGTCGGGCACGTGGTGAGCGGTGAACAGGCTGGGAACTCATCGGGTGCGGGTTGTCTACCTCGGGCGAATCCACCCGCCCCTCCAGGGGTTACCGGTCGGGTCGTGTGGTCTTGGTAACAGGCCACGGCCAAGTCGCCGGGTCCCTCAGCGCCTGCTCCATCACCTCAGCGGTGATCGTCTCCAGCAACCGCCAGCGGCCCCGCACCCACACCATCGCCCACCACGCCCCGGTGTGCCCACCCCACCAGACCACCGCCCCTGCCCGCCGGCTCTCCAGGCGCGCGGCCACCACCCGGGGATCAGGTGCCTGCCGGTCCAGCGCCACCGTCACGAGCCGTCCTCCGGGCGCAGCGCCAGAACAGCCGTGATCTTGTCGGCCGCCGCCGTCAACTCTCCGGCCGGACCCAGCGGCTCCAACTCATCGGGAGCGTCCCGGGTCGGCCCCGACCACACCCAGTGCCACCACAACGACCCGTCCCCGTCCGCCGGGCGGCAGACCACCTCCTGGCGCAGGCCCGGATGCAGCGCCCGCCCCATCCGGTTCCCCTCCGCGGGCAGCGCCGTGCGGTTCTCCGCCCGCACCACCCCGCCCCGCAGAGCACGGGCCGACAGGCCCCGCCGGGTCAGCGCCGTCACCAGCGCGTCAACGTACGCTCGTTCCTCACTCGTGATGGTTCTGGGGAGAGCCTGGCGTTCTCGGCGTGCGGGGGGATGGTCCGCGGTGGTGTCGTGGTTGGGCATGCGACGACCGTAGGAGCGATCCGCACACCGTCCGGGTCGGTGTTGTCACCCAGCGTTGAAGGGTACAGGTCGTACCCCTTCGGCGATCAGGCCACGGCGAGACCGAGGTGGCCGCGTAGTTCGGTCACGTCGTCGCGAATCGTGCTGCCGCCCTTGTCGGTGAGTTCGAGGACCGCCGAGCGGGCGAACAGGCTGAACCGGGCCGTGTCCGGTGACTCGTTCCACGCCTTTTTCAGCAGGTGGACGGTCGCCACGTGTTCGCGCCGCATCAGATAGCCGCGGGCGGTCTCCATGAGGTGGAAGCTGCGGCGGGTGGCCGAGGGCATGGCGTCCAGGTCCAGCCGGTCGGCCTGCCGGGTCGCCTCACCGCCGTGGGTCAGGTCGGCCTGGATCGTCACGGCGTAGGCGTCGACCATGCCGGAGCCGAAGATCAGCCAAGGGTGGCTGTAGTCGCCGCCCAGACCGCGGGCGGCCTCGCCGGCCTTGTCCCAGTACCGCAGGGCGTCACCTTCGCGGCCCGACCTGGCATGCGACAGGGCGATCGCGAGATTCAGCAGGCCCCACAGCGCCAGGTGCTCGCCGCCGTCGGCCGGGCGCAGCAGGCCGGCGGCGCGGGTGGCCAGTTCGATCCGGGCCGCGTCACGGTCCCCGGCATCGCGGAAGATGTGGTTCATGTACCAGGCCGCCGCCGCGATGGCCAGCGGGTCGTCGGCGTCCTGGGCCGCCATCATCGCCCGGTCGCCGACCAGGTGCACCAGTTCGGGGGCCGGCTGGAAGGCCAGGTAGAGCTGTGTCAGGTGGTAGACCTGCGCGAGCAGCGCGAGAGCCGCCCGCCGGTCGGCCCCGTCGTGGAGCCGGACGGCCGAGCCGAGATCGCGGATCAGTCCCGGAAGTACCACGGACACCGCCGTCCGCTGCCGCCGGGCGCCGTGCCACAACTCCCAGGCCTGCCCCACCCGGGCGGCCAGCGCCGCGACGCCTTCGGGTTCGGCGTCCCGCGGGATGAGCGGGTAGTCGGTGACCGCGTCCGACACCGCCGACAGAGCCTCATGTGAGGCTTTCCCGTAGGTCGCCACGGACAGCTTCTGCTCGCCGGTCAGGTCGGCCAGGTCGGTGATCTCCAGTACCTCGGCCAGCCGCAGCAGCATCGGCAACCGGGGCTGCAACAACCGCCCGGTCTCCAGCCCCTTGACCCACTCGGCCGACCGTCCCACCAGCCCGCCGAGAACCGTGCGGGACATCCCCGCCCGCTCCCGGAAGTACCGAAGACGCGCCTCGAACGGCAGCGCCGGGTCAAGCGAAGCGTTCACCTCGGCCATGCGCGGTACCTCCCAGCCATCGCACCCTCAGGCTACGTCCGGCACCGCGGTCCGTGTAGGGGTCGCACACCGGCCGGGGCGCTCCGGCCCGGTGACCACCACCTGCGAGCGGCCCCGGTTCCAGGCGATTCGCTGTCCGATCTCCGCGTGCGCGTTCAAGGCCCGTAGTCCTCTCCGCCGGGGGTCAACCGTCGAGGATGGAGTGCAGCTCCTCCAGGATCGGTTCCCAGCGTGGCATGCGCGCATGCGGGGGCGCAGCGGGATCGAACAGCACCCGCACCCCCATCGACCGCAATACCTCCAGGTTCCGCTCGAACGCCACATGCCGGGCCAGCGCGTCCTTGAGTTGCGGCACGGCCAGGATCGGCACGCCGAACCCCATCAGCTCGCACAGCAACCCGACCGCGAACGTGTCGGTGATCCCCGTCGCCCACTTGTTGACCGTGTTGAACGTCGCCGGAGCCACCACCGCATCGGCGGACGGCATCCCCTTCGATTCCCCCGGCATCCGGAACTCGCTCCGCACCGCCTCACCAGTCAGCGAGGCCAGCGAATGCACGTCCACGAACCGCCGCCCCAACGGGGACGAGATCACGAACACCCGCCACCCCGCGGACTGTGCCAGCCGAACGAACACCTCGACATCGGCCGCCGCCGGAGCGGCACAGACCACGACGTAGAGGATCCGCCGCCCACCGCCATCAGCCACGGCAAGGAAGCCTAATCCGTCGGGGCCACCACGTAGCGGGCGAAGACCGTCAACAGGAGCGCAATCTTATCCGCCGGCCTGTCGGCGTCTGATTCATGCGGCCGGAGTCCGGAGTTGGACGACGAGTTCGGCGCCGAGGGCGTTGGCGAGGCGTTCGAGGACGGGCAGGGTCGGAACCGTGCCGCCGGCCTCGAACCTGGCCACGGCCGACTGCGTCATCTCGGCAGCCTCCGCCAGCCGGCGCTGGCTCCACCCGCGCTCCTCGCGCAGAGCCCGGACGGTGCACCCCAGCTCGTAGGCCAGGCGGGTGGCAGCGTAGGCCTCGGCCGCTCCAGGCTCGGCCATACGACGCTCACGCAACGCGCTCCAGTCGGACCGCTCACTCATCGGTCTCACCCTTCTTCAGCGTCCACCGTATGCGCCTCTGCCACGCACAGCCGCAGCGCTCGGCGAGCCCGCTCAACCTCTCGATCTTCCCGCATGCGCGTCTTGTGGAACACCGTGAGCAGGATGATCCGCCTGCCCGAAGCTATCCAGTACGTCACGCGCACGGCCTCGCTGTCGAGATGGAACCGCAACTCCCGCAGCTTGCCGTCGAGCTGCCGCGTGTACGGCTCGCCCAGCAGCACCCCTTGACCGGCCAACAGATCGATGTAGAACGCCGCAGCGGCGAACTGCGTGGCCGGCAGACGCTCCAACCATTCACGCACCTCCGGCTCAAGCTCCACAGTACCCCAGCTCATAGCATCGATGCTATAGAGCAGGCGACGGGCCCAACCGGACTTTCACCAATCGAACCGAAGCGACCGTCAGCCGACCGCAGGCGCGATGCCCACCGGGCAGCTCACGCCGGTACCGCCTGGTCTGTGCTCCCATGTGACCCGTAGGGACAGCCCGGCGGACAACGGCCGGTTCATCCTTTGGGCCGGTCGAGGGCGCCGGGTTCGGCGAGCCACTGCGTGGCCTGGCCGGACACGTTGGTGATCTGGTCAAAGTCACGGTCATAGTGCAGCAGTGTGACGCCGTGCAGGTCGGCAGTTGCGGCGACGAGCAGGTCAACGGGGCCCGGGGCGCGGTGCCGCCCGTGTGCCGTCAGTTCCGCCTGGACCGCCAGAGCACGCTCGTACGCCCGATCGGGGACGGCAAGCCAGCCGAACACCTCACCCAACTCGTCGAGCAGATCGGCACGGTCAGCGGGCGACCGGGCGCTGTAGAGGATCTCCAGTTCGGTGATCGGGCAGATGGCGACGAGACGGGGCGCCGGCATGTCCTCCCATTGGGCGTACGCCTGCTCGTCACGGAGCAGCCGAACGACGGCGAAGGTGTCAGCGAGCCAGGGGCGGTCAACGGACGGCGGCTCCGGCGTCAGCATCGGCGATGGAAGGCCTGGGACGGTAGCCGTCCTTGTCGTACAGGTCGTCGAACTGCCCCGCCAGGGCACGTCGGCGGAGCCGCGAAAGCGCCTGGCGGCGGTGCAGTACGGCGGCGGCCTCGGCGAGCGCCATGTTGACGGTGTCCTTCATGGTGTCGGTGCCGTACACCTCGGCCGCGGCGGCGAGAGCATCCTCGTCGATGTCAATTAGCCTCTTGGCCACGACCCACCCCCGTATATCCAACTCGTGAATCGGTATATACCTATGTCTTCGGTCACCCGGCCACTGTCCGGCGACACCGAAATGATCGACCGTCCTCGGCCCGTCCTCGTCGAGCCCCGCACCGCCCGAGTCGAAGATCGTCCAGCCCGCGGCACGCCAGTGCCTACGAGTTGCCGGTGAGGCCCACCGGGCAGCTCACGCCGGTGCCGCCGATGCCGCAGTAGCCGTTGGGGTTCTTGCTGTCCGAGAGGTACTGCTGGTGGTAGTCCTCAGCAAAGAAGAACTCGGGGGCCGGGACGATCTCGGTGGTGATGTCGCCGTAGCCGTTGGCCTTGAGGACCTGCTGGTAGGCCTGACGGGACGCCTCGGCGGTGGCCGCCTGGGCTGCACCGTGGGTGAAGATGGCGGAGCGGTACTGGGTGCCGACGTCGTTGCCCTGGCGCATGCCCTGGGTGGGGTCGTGGGACTCCCAGAAGACGCGGAGCAGGTCCTCGTAGGAGACCTTGGCGGGGTCGTAGACCACGCGGACGGATTCGGTGTGGCCGGTCTGGCCGGAGCACACCTCCTCGTAGGTGGGGTTGGGGGTGTGGCCGCCCTGGTAGCCGACCGCGGTGGAGAGGACCCCGGGGGTCTCCCAGAACTTGCGTTCGGCGCCCCAGAAGCAGCCGAGCGCGAACTCGGCGATCTCGGCGCCGTCGGGGTAGGGGGGCGCGAGCGGGCCGTCGAGCACCGTGTGGCGGGGCGCCACGGGAAGCGGCACGTCGCGGCCGGGGAGCGCCTTCTCGGGGGACACCATCTGCGTCTTCGCGAAACCGAACACGTCCTCAGGCTACCTCCCCCGGCCCGCGGTGTACCGTCCCGAACCGGCAAGAGTCATGACCATCACATGGTTTTGCTGATTACGCGCTGATAGTCTTCGTCGGTGCAAAACCGTCGCGGCATCGCGTTTGGCGTCGCGGCTTACGGTATCTGGGGGTTGTTCCCCCTCTACTGGCCGCTGCTGAAGCCCGCCCAACCCCTCGAAATCCTGGCCCACCGGATCATGTGGTCCCTGGTGGCCGTACTCGCCATCCTCGCCGTCCGCCGGCACTGGGGCTGGCTCCGGACCCTCACCCTCAAACAGGCCGGCCTGCTCGCCCTGGCCGCGACGGTCATCTCCGTCAACTGGGGCACCTACATCTACGGCGTCAACAGCGGTCACACCATCGAGACCGCGCTCGGCTACTTCATCACCCCGCTGATCAACGTGATGTTCGGCGTCCTGCTGTTCCGCGAGCGGATGCGGCCGGCGCAGTGGACCGCGATCGGGCTGGGTGCCCTGGCCGTGGTGGTGCTGACCGCCGACTACGGCCGGCCGCCCTGGATCGCGCTGACCCTCGCCGCCTCGTTCGGGACCTACAGCCTGGTCAAGAAGTACGTGAGCATGCCCTCCGCGGAGAGCCTCACCGTCGAGACCACCGTGCTGTTCGTCCCCGCCCTGATCTTCGCGATCTCCCTGCAGGCGGGGGGCACCGCCAGCTTCGGCCACCACGGGGCGGGACACGTCCTCCTGCTGGCGGCCGCGGGAGTGATCACGGCCGTGCCGCTGATGCTCTTCAACGCCGCGGCCATCCGCATCCCGATGAGCACCATGGGCATGCTGCAGTACCTCGCCCCGGTCCTGCAGTTCCTGATCGGCCTGCTCGTGCTGCGCGAGCCGATGCCCGCCAGCCGGTGGATCGGCTTCGTCCTGGTCTGGGCCGCCCTGCTGGTCTTCACCACCGACGGCCTGCGCACCGCCCGCCGGAACCGGCTCCGGCTGCCCGTCCTGCCGGTCCCGGCTCAGCCGGTACGCGAGACCACGTAGTCGCAGAGGGACTCGAAGGCCGACCGGGCCGGGACGTCCGGCAGGGTGCGCAGCTCCGTACGGGCGTCCTCGGCCCACTGGGCCAGGTCGGCCCGGGCCCGGGCCATCGCCGGGTGGGCGCGCAGCAGCGTCAGCGCCTCGGCGTGCAGCGCGTCGTCGTCGGACAGGTCGGCGCGCAGCAGGTCGCGCAGCCGGGCGTCCGCCGGGTCGGTGCCGGCCAGCACGTGGTGGACCGGCAGGGTGCGGATGCCCTCGCGCAGGTCGGTGCCGGGCGTCTTGCCCGACTGGTCGGACTCCGAGGCGATGTCGAGGATGTCGTCGGACAGCTGGAAGGCCACCCCGATCTTCTCGCACGCCGAGGTGACCGTGTCCACCACATGCGGCGGGGCGCCCGCCAGCATGGCGCCGAACTGCCCGGAGGTGGCGATCAGCGAGGCCGTCTTGTCGGCCACCACCTGGAGGTAGTGCTTGAGCGGGTCGGCGTCCGGGCCCGGCCCGACCGTCTCCTGGATCTGGCCGCGGACCAGCCGGGCGAAGGTGCGTGCCTGGATGCGCACGCTCTCCGGGCCCAGGTCGGCCAGCAGGTCGGACGCCCGGGCGAACAGGTAGTCGCCGGTCAGGATCGCGACCGTGTTCGTCCACCGGGAGTTGGCCGACAGCTCGCCACGGCGCAGCGGCGCCTCGTCCATCACGTCGTCGTGGTAGAGCGTCGCCAGGTGCGTCAGCTCGACCACCACCGCGGACGGGATCACCCCGGGCGCGGCCGGGTCGCCGAAGTGGGCCGCCAGCAGCACCAGCATCGGCCGGAACCGCTTGCCGCCCGCCTCGACCAGGTGCCGGGACGCCTCGGTCAGCAGCGTGTCCTCGCTGCGGACCGTGTCGAGCAGATGATCCTCCACCGCGGTGAGCCGCTGTTGCATGTCCGCCGCCAGGTCCTCGTCGACCCGCAACCCGAACGGAACATCAGACACCGAAGGACCCCCTAGCCGAACGGGCTGAGCCCGTCTACTACCTGACGAAGAGCTGACCGGCGGCCTGCCCGGCCAGATCCAGCACCGGCTGCGGCAGCACGCCGAGTACCACAGTAGCCGCCAGTCCCAGCGCCACCGCCGCCACCGTCGTCGGCGCGACCACCACCGCGGGACCGTCGGGCTCCGGGTCACTGAAGAACATCACCACGATGACGCGGACGTAGAAGAACGCCGCCACCGCCGAGGCCAGCACGCCGACCACCACCAGCGGCGTCGCGCCACCCTCGACCGCCGCCGAGAACACCGCGAACTTGCCGGTGAAGCCGCTGGTCAGCGGGATACCGGCGAACGCCAGCAGGAAGAAGGCGAACGTCCCGGCCACCAGCGGGGAGCGCTTGCCCAGCCCGGCCCAGCGGCTCAAGTGCGCCGCCTCGCCGCCCGCGTCGCGCACCATGGTGATCACGGCGAACGCCCCGATGGTGGTGAACCCGTACGCGGCCAGGTAGAACAATGTGCCCGAAAGGCCCGCTGTCGTGGTGGCGACCAGGCCGGTGAGCAGGAAGCCCGCGTGCGCGATCGAGGAGTACGCCAGCATCCGCTTGACGTCGGTCTGGGTGATCGCGATCACCGCGCCGACGACCATGGTGAGAATCGCCACGGCCCAGATCGCGGGCCGCCAGTCCCAGCGCAGGTTCTCCAGCGCCACGTAGAACACCCGCAGCATCGCACCGAACGCCGACACCAGCGTGCAGGACGCCATCAGCGCGGTGATCGGCGTGGGGGCGCCCTGGTACACGTCCGGCTTCCACATGTGGAACGGCACCGCGCCGAGCTTGAACAGCAGGCCGACCGACAGCAGCGCCACCCCGGCCAGCAGCAGGGTCTCGTCACCGGTGTTCCGGCTGATCGCGGTGGCGATGTCCGACAGCCGCACCGAGCCGGCGAAGCCGTACAGCAGCGCCGCACCGTACAGGAAGAACGCCGAGGAGAACGCGCCCAGCAGGAAGTACTTGACCGCCGCCTCCTGCGAGAGCAGGCGCCGCCGGCGGGCCAGGCCGCACAGCAGGTACAGCGGCAGTGACAGGACCTCCAGGGCCACGAACATCGTCAGCAGGTCGTTGGACGCGGGGAACATCATCATCCCGCCGACCGCGAACATCATCAGCGGGTAGACCTCGGTCTGCACGAAGCCGGCCGCCATGGTCTCCTGCTCGGCCTCGCTGCCGGGCAGCGCCGAGGCCTGGGCGGTGAAGTGCGACTGGTCCCGCTCCGCGATCAGCAGCAGGCTGACCAGGGCGAGCACCGCGATGGTGCCCCACAGGAACAGGGTCGGGCCGTCCACCCCGAGCGCGCCCTCGGCCGCCACCAGGTGCGGCGGCCGCTCGCGGGCAGCCAGCGCGATCGTCCAGCCGAACGCCGCGACCAGGCCGAGGAAGGCGAGCGGCACCTGCACCCGGTAGCGCCAGCCCCGGCCCACGAACGCCTCGACGAGCACGCCGAGCACGGCCACGCCGAACACCACGAGCAGGGGGGCGACGTCGCCGTACTCGATGTGCGGCGCCGGGATGTCGTTCTGCGCGAGAACGCCGGTGACGTTCACGGGCGCGCTCCCTTCTCAGCGACGGTGGGGGCCGGGTCCTGCGTCTGGACGCGGCTCATCGTCTGCTTCACCGTTGGATTGACCATGTCGAGCACCGGCCTGGGGTAGAAGCCCAGGGCCACGATGATCGCCAGGATGGGAGCGACCACGGCCACCTCGCGGCGGCTCAGGTCCGGCATGCCCTTGACCGCGTCGGCGGTCGGGCCGTTCATGGTCCGCTGGTACGCCCACAGGATGTAGATGGCCGACAGCACCAGACCGGTCGTCGCGACCACCGCGGCGACCTGGTACTGGGAGAACGTCCCGACCAGGACCAGCAGTTCGGAGACGAACGGCGCCAGCCCGGGCAGCGACAGGCTGGCCAGGCCGGAGATCAGGAAGGCCCCGGCCAGCAGCGGCGCCACCTTCTGCACCCCGCCGTAGGCGTCGATGCGGGCCGAACCACGCCGCACGATCATGAACCCGGCGACCAGGAACAGCGCCCCGGTGGCGAAGCCGTGGTTGACCATGTAGAGCATCGCGCCCGCCTGGCCCTGCGAGGTCATCGCGAAGATGCCCAGCGCGATGAAGCCGAAGTGCGAGATCGAGGTGTAGGCGATCAGGCGCTTGAGGTCGATCTGCCCGATGGCCAGGATCGCGCCGTAGACGATCCCGATCACCGCCAGGGTGAGCACCACCGGGGTGGCCCACTTGGCGGCGCCCGGGAACAGCTCCAGGCAGAACCGCAGCATTCCGTAGGTGCCGACCTTGTCGAGCACGCCGACGATCAGCACCAGGGCGCCGGCCGGGGCCTGCCCGGCGGCGTCCGGCAGCCAGGTGTGGAACGGCACCAGCGGCGCCTTGATCGCGAACGCGATGAAGAAGCCCAGGAACAGCCACTTGGCGGTGGTCGGGTCCAGGTCCAGGCGGGCCAGCTGGTCCACCATGAACGTGCCCTCGCCGAGCCCGCCCTGCGCGGGCGGCCGGGCCGACAGCACGTACAGCCCGATCACCGCGACGAGCATGAGCAGCCCGCCGAACAGCGAGTAGAGCAGGAACTTCACCGCGGCGTACGAGCGCTGCGGCCCGCCGTAGTAGCCGATGATGAAGTACACCGGGATGAGCATGGCTTCGAAGAAGACGTAGAAGAGGAAGACGTCGGTCGCCGCGAAGACGCCGATCATCATCGCTTCCAGCGCCAGGATCAGCGCGAAGTACGCCTTGGCCGAGCGGGTCCGCGCGGGCGTGCCGTCACCGGCACTGGCCGGGGGTTCGCCCGCCCCGCCGTACCGGTCGGCCGCGTTCCACGACGCCAGCAGCACCAGCGGGACGAGGATCGCCGACAGCACGATCATCGCCAGCGCGAGGCCGTCGACGCCGAGCCCCCAGTGCACCCCGAACTGCTTGATCCACCAGTACTTCTCGGCGAACTGGAAGCGGGGACCGCCGACCTCGAACCGGAACGCGAGCACCACGGTCAGCGCGGCCACCACCAGCGAGATCGCCAGTGCGAGCCGCTTGGCCAGCGCGTCGCTCCCCTTGGGCAGCAGCGCGAGGGCCAGCGCGCCCACCGCGGGCAGCGCGATGAGGAGGCTCAGCCACGGGAAGTCGTCCATATCAGACCCTCACCACCAGGAGGGCCGCCACCACGAGCGCGGCGCCCAGGAACATTGACAGCGCGTAGGAGCGGACGAAGCCGGTCTGCACCCGCCGGACCCGGCCGGACGTGCCGCCGATCCCGGCCGCCAGGCCGTTCACGAGGCCGTCCACGCCCTTGTTGTCGAAGAAGACGGTCAGCCGGGTGAGCCACTGGCCGGGCCGCATCAGCAGCGACTCGTTCAGCGCGTCGCCGTACAGGTCGCGGCGGGCGGCCTTGGTGAGGACCCCGCCGCGCGGGGCCTCCACCGGCACCGGCCGGCGCCCGTACATCGCCCAGGCCAGCGCGACGCCCGCGGCGACGACCGCCAGGGTGAGCAGGCCCACCGGGGCGAGCGGGTCGAACCCGTGGTGGTGCTCGGGGGCGCCGACCACCGGCTCCAGGAAGTGCATGAACCGGTCGCCCAGGATCATGAACGCGCCGCCGAACACGGACCCGACCGCCAGCAGGACGAGCGGCCAGGTCATCACCGGCGGCGACTCGTGCGGGTGGGCGTCCTCGGCCCAGCGCTTCTCACCGAAGAAGGTCATGAACATCAGCCGGGACATGTAGAACGCGGTGATGGCGGCGCCGAGGATCGCGCACGCGCCGAGCACCGGGTTGTGCGCCCAGGACGCCTCGATGATCAGGTCCTTGGTGAAGTACCCGGCGAAGCCCGGGAAGCCGATGATCGCCAGGTAGCCCAGGCCGAACGTCACGAAGGTGATCGGCATGATCTTGGCCAGGCCGCCGTAGCGGCGCATGTTCACCTCGTCGTTCATGGCGTGCATGACCGACCCGGCACCGAGGAACATCCCGGCCTTGAAGAAGCCGTGCACGACCAGGTGCGCGATGGCGATGGCGTAGCCCGCCGGGCCCAGCCCGGCCGCCAGCACCATGTAGCCGATCTGCGACATGGTCGAGCCGGCCAGCGCCTTCTTGATGTCGTCCTTGGCGCAACCGATGATCGCACCGGCGAGCAGCGTGGCCGCGCCGACGATCGTGACGACGAGCTGCGCGTCCGGCGACATCTCGAAGATCGGGGCCGACCGGACGATCAGGTAGACGCCCGCGGTGACCATGGTGGCCGCGTGGATCAGCGCCGACACCGGGGTCGGGCCCTCCATCGCGTCCAGCAGCCAGGACTGCAGCGGGAGCTGGGCGGACTTGCCGCACGCCCCGAGCAGGAGCAGCAGGCCGATCGCGGTGGCCGTGCCGGTGCTGAGCTGCGTCGCCAGGCCCTCGTGGTGCGCGCCGGTGCCGAGGACCTGCTCGAACCCGACGGTGCCGAAGGTCGCGAACATCAGCATGATCGCGATGGCCAGGCCCATGTCGCCGACCCGGTTGACCACGAACGCCTTCTTGGCCGCCACCGCGGCCGACGGCTTGTGCTGCCAGAAGCCGATCAGCAGGTAGGAGGCGAGACCGACGCCCTCCCAGCCGAAGTACACGCCGACATAGTTGTCGGCCAGCACCAGCAGCAGCATCGCCGCGACGAACAGGTTCAGGTACGCGAAGAACCGGCGCCGGTTCGCGTCGTGCGACATGTAGCCGATCGAGTACACGTGGATGAGCGAGCCCACCCCGGTGATCAGCAACACGAAGGTCATCGACAGCGGGTCGAGCAGCAGCCCGGCGTCGACCTTGAAGCCGCCGACCGAGAAGAACTCGTACAGGTGCACCGCCCGGCGCCGCTCCGCACCGGAGTAGCCCAGCATCTGGACGAACATCGCCAGCCCGAGGACGAACGACAGCACCGGCGCCAGCGTGCCGAGCAGATGCCCCCAGCGGTCGGTGCGCCGCCCGCCCAGCAGCAGGACGGCCGCGCTCGCCAGCGGCAGCGCGATGAGGAGCCAGGCCAGTGCCTGGATGCCTTCCGCTTTCATGCCCGGCCTCTCAGTACTTCAGCAGGTTCGCGTCGTCGACCGACGACGACCTGCGGGTCCGGAAGATCGTCATGAGGATCGCGAGGCCCACCACGACCTCGGCCGCGGCCACGACCATCACGAAGAAGGCGATGATCTGGCCGTCGAGGTTCCCGTGCATGCGGGCGAACGACACGAACGCCAGGTTCGTGGCGTTGAGCATCAGCTCAACGCACATGAACACCACGATGGCGTTGCGGCGCACCAGCACGCCGATCCCGCCGATGGTGAACAGGATCGCCGAGAGCACCAGGTAATGGGTGGGGCTCACTTCCCCGCCTCCTTGTTGCCGGCCGTCGGAACGCCGGCCTTGACCTCGCGGTCCTGGGCGTCCGCGTCGGCGGCCGTGTCGGTGGCCGCGCGGACCGCGGCGATGTCGTCCCCGGCCGCCTGCTCCTCGGTGCGGCCTTCGAGGTCGGTGTGCATCCCCGCGGTGGCGGTGCGGCGGGCGATGATCGGGTTGACCGACAGCTCGGAGGTGGTGCCGTCGGGCAGCAGCGCCGGCATGTCCACCGCGTTGTGCCGGGCGTAGGTGCCGGGCCCGGGCAGCGGGGTCGGGTGGTCGCCCAGGAAGCGCGCCTTGGACAGCGCCCGCTGGGTGGCCTTCGGCGCCAGCCGCTCGCGGTGCGCGAGCACCATCGCGCCCAGCGCCGCGGTGATCAGCAGCGCGCTGGCCACCTCGAAGGCGAAGACGTACTTGGTGAACAGCAGCCGGGCCAGCCCGACCACGTTGCCCTCCGCGTTGGCCCGGGCCAGGCCCGCCGTCGTCGGCAGCGCCGCGCCGGCGACCCCGGCGGCCAGCAGGCCGACGAAGCCCAGGCCGGCGAGCGCCGCCCACAGCCGCTGCCCGCGGATCGTCTCGACCAGCGAGTCGGTCGAGCTCACCCCGACGAGCATCAGCACGAACAGGAAGAGCATCAGCACCGCGCCGGTGTAGACGATCACCTGGACGAAGGCCAGGAAGGGCGCCTCCAGCACGGCGTACAGCACCGCCAGCGAGAGCATCACGACGGCCAGCAGCAGCGCTGCGTGCACCGCCTTGCGCATCAGGATCATGCCGAGCGCGGCGCTCACCGAGACGATCGCCAGCAGCCAGAACACGAACGGCTCGGCCGCGTGCGTCTGCGCCTCGGCGAGGAGGGTCGGGTTCATTTGGACTCTCCGCTTTCCTCCGTCTGGAGCCCGAGGCGGTAGTAGTCCGTCTCGTCGTCGCCGAGCCGCATCGGGTGCGGCGGCGTCTCCATGCCCTCGCGCAGCGGCGCCAGCAGCATGTCCTTGGTGTAGATCAGGCTCTCGCGGCTGTCGTCGGCCAGTTCGTACTCGTTGGTCATCGTGAGCGCCCGGGTCGGGCACGCCTCGATGCACAGCCCGCACAGGATGCAGCGCAGGTAGTTGATCTGGTAGACGCGGCCGTACCGCTCACCCGGGGAGTACCGCTCCTCCTCGGTGTTGTCGGCGCCCTCCACGTAGATCGCGTCGGCCGGGCAGGCCCAGGCGCACAGCTCGCACCCGACGCACTTCTCCAGCCCGTCCGGCCAGCGGTTCAGCTGGTGCCGGCCGTGGAAGCGCGGCGCGGTCGGCTTCTTCACCTCGGGATACTGGACGGTCTCGCTCTTGGTGAAGAGCTGGTGGAAGGCGACGCCGAACCCCTTGACCGGGTTCAGGAAGTCAGTGAAGCCCACTGGTGACCTCCTTACGCGTGGTGTTGTCGCGGCGGGCCTGCGCCGGGACGCCGACCCCGTGGTAGTGCGGGGCGTCCATCGGGGGCACCGGGAAGCCGCCCGCGTCCGCCGCCGGTTCGGCGGGTTCGGCCGTGTCGGGCTCCTCGCCCTCCGCCCGGCCGGACATCGCCTCCCAGACGAACATCGCCAGCAGGATCACGACCACCGCGACCCCGCCGTAGACGACCAGCTCCCGGGTGTCCTGGCCGTCGTTGCGCAGCGCCCGGACGGTGGCGACCAGCATGATCCAGCCGAGCGAGACCGGCATCAGGACCTTCCAGCCCAGCTTCATCAGCTGGTCGTACCGGACCCGGGGCAGCGAACCGCGCAGCCAGATGAAGAAGAAGATGAACAGCCAGAGCTTGGCCAGGAACCACAGCACCGGCCACCAGCCCTCGTTGGCGCCCGCCCAGACCGTGGAGATCGGGGCCGGGGCCCGCCAGCCGCCCAGGAACAGGGTGGTGGCCAGGGCCGACAGGGTGGCCAGGTTGATGTACTCGGCCAGGAAGAACATCGCGAACTTCAGCGACGAGTACTCGGTGTGGAAGCCACCGACCAGCTCGCCCTCGCCCTCGGGCAGGTCGAACGGGATCCGGTTGGACTCGCCCATCATCGTCACGACGTAGATCAGGAACGACGGCAGCAGCAGGACCACGAACCACCGGTCGGCCTGCGCGTTGACGATGCCCGTGGTGGACATCGTCCCGGCGAACAGGAAGACCGCGACGAACGACAGGCCCATCGCGATCTCGTAGGAGATGATCTGCGCGGCCGAGCGCAGCCCGCCCAGCAGCGAGTAGGGCGACATCGACGCCCAGCCCGCCAGCACGATCCCGTACGCGCCGATGGAGGCCATGGCCAGCACCAGCAGCACCGCCACCGGCAGGTCGGTGCCCTGCAGCGCCGTCTGGTGACCGAAGATCGACACGGTCGGCCCGAACGGGATGATGCTGAAGGCCACGAACGCCGGGGTGGCCGAGACGATCGGCGCCAGAATGAAGACGAGCTTGTCGACCTGGCGGGGGACGATGTCCTCCTTGAGCGCCAGCTTGACGCCGTCGGCCAGCCCCTGGAGCAGGCCGAACGGGCCGGCCCGGTTGGGGCCGACACGCAGCTGCATCCGCCCGATCACCCGGCGCTCGACCCACATCGACAGCAGGACGGTCAGCACCAGGAACACGAAGATGGCCAGGACCTTGCCGCCGATCAGCCACCACGGGTCCCGGCCGAAAGTCTCCAGCGTCGGGTCCGCCGGGGCCGCGTAGGGACTCATGCCACGCTCCCATCGGTGTTCGCGATCCGCACGACCGCCCCGGCGGACACGCCGAGGTCGCGGTGGAGGGTGCTGCCCGCCGAGTTGGTCGGCAGCCAGACCACCCCCTCGGGCAGATCTGGAGTGAGCTCCAGCGGCAGGACCACCTCGCCCCGCTCGGTGGAGACCCTGACCGCACCGGACGCGCCGATCCCCGCGGCCGTGCCGGGCGCCAGCCGGGCCACCGTGGGCTTGGCCGTGCCGGCCAGGAAGGGCTCGCCGTCCTGCATCCGGCCCAGGTCCAGCAGCTGCCGCCAGGTGGCCAGCAGCGCCTCGCCCGGCCGCGGTTTCGGCGGCATCGGCGCGGCGGTACTCGGCCCGGCCGGGCGGGACCCGCGGTAGGTGCCCAGGCCGGCCAGCTCGCGGCGGGCCGCCTCGGGTCCGGGCAGGCCCAGGTGGACGTCCAGCTCACCGGCCAGCGCGTTGAGCACCCGCAGGTCCGGCATGACGCTGGAGACCTTCAGCGCCGCCTCGAACGGGCGGCCCCGGCCCTCCCAGTTCACGAACGTGCCGGCCTTCTCGGCGACCGCGGCCACCGGCAGCACCACGTCGGCCCGGTCGGTGACGGCGCTCACCCGCTGCTCCAGGCTGACCACGAACGAGGCCGCCTCGATCGCGGCCAGCGCGGCCTCCGGGTCGGGCAGGTCGTAGGGGTCCACCCCGCCGACCAGCAGCGCGTCCAGCTCGCCGCCGGTGACGGCCGCCAGGATGCCGGCGGTGTCCCGGCCCGGCGTGGCGGGCAGGTCGGTGACGTCCCAGGCCCGGGCGACCTCGGCGCGGGCCGCGGTGTCGGTCACCGGGCGGCCGATCGGCAGCAGGCCGGGCAGCGCGCCGGCCTCCAGCGCGCCCCGCTCCCCGGCCCGGCGCGGCACCCAGGCCAGCCGGGCCCCGGTCGCGCGGGCCAGCCGCAGCGCGGCCGACAGCGCGCCCGGCGCGGTGGCCAGCCGCTCGCCGACCATGATGATCGAACCGGCGGCGCGCAGCGGCTCGGCGTCCAGCGCGTCGAGCGCGGTGGCCTCGCCGCCGGGCACGGTCGGGATCAGCGTGCCGCCGACCTTCCGCAGCCCGTTGCTGGTGTACGGGGCGATCGACAGGACGCGCAGCCCCGTCTTGCGGTGCGCCTTGCGCAGCCGCAGGAAGACGCTCGGGGACTCCTCCTCCGGCTCGAAGCCGGCGAGCAGCACCACGGGCGCCCGCTCCAGGTCCGTGTAGGTCACGTCGATGTCGTGGCCGGCGACCGCCGCCGCCAGGAACTCGGCCTCCTCGGCCGAGTGGGCCCGGGCGCGGAAGTCGACGTCGTTGGTGCCGAGCGCGACCCGGGCGAACTTGGCGTACGCGTAGGAGTCCTCCAGGGTGAGCCGGCCCCCGGCGAGCACGCCGGTCCGGCCGCGGGCGGCGGCCAGGCCGCGGGCCGCGACGGTCAGCGCCTCAGGCCAGCTCGCCGGCTCCAGTTCACCCCGCTCGTTGCGGACCAGCGGCGTGGCCAGCCGGTCGGGCTGGGTGGCGTAGGTGAACGCCCACCGGCCCTTGTCGCAGTTCCACTCCTCGTTGACCTCGGGGTCGTCGCCGGCCAGCCGCCGGGTGACCTTGCCGCGCCGGTGGTCGGTGCGCAGCGCGCAACCGCCCGCGCAGTGCTCGCAGGTGCTGGGCGTGGAGATCAGGTCGAATGGGCGGGACCGGAACCGGTAGGCGGCGCCGGTCAGCGCGCCGACCGGGCAGATCTGCACGGTGTTGCCGGAGAAGTAGGACTGGAACGGCTTGTCCTCGGCCACCCCGACCTGCTCCTTGGCGCCGCGCTCGAACAGGTCGATGAAGGCGTCGCCGGCGATCTGGTCGGAGAACCGGGTGCAGCGGGCGCACTGGATGCACCGCTCCCGGTCCAGCAGCACCTCGGTGGACAGCGGGATCGGCTTGGGGAAGGTGCGCTTGCGCTCGGCGAACCGCGTCTCGCCCCGGCCGTTGGACATCGCCTGATTCTGCAGCGGGCACTCGCCGCCCTTGTCGCAGACCGGGCAGTCCAGCGGGTGGTTGATCAGCAGCAGCTCCATCACGCCGTGCTGGGCCTTGTCGGCCACCGGCGAGGTGAGCTGGGTCTTGACCACCATCCCCGGCATCACGGTGGTGGTGCAGGACGCGGCGGGCTTGGGCATCCCCCGCCCGTTGCCCGCGTCGGGGATCTCCACCAGGCACTGGCGGCAGGCACCGATCGGGTCGAGCAGCGGGTGGTCGCAGAACCTGGGGATCTGGATGCCGAGCAGCTCGGCGGCCCGGATGATCAGGGTGCCCTCGGGCACCTCGATCTCGAAGCCGTCGATGGTGACCGGCACCATCGTCACGGCCTTCTCGACCGCGTTCTCGTCAGTCAGGGTCATTTCGCACCTGCCCAGAGGGTGGAGGCGGCGGGGTCGAAGGGACAGCCGCCCTGCTCGAAGTGCTGGAGGTACTCGTCGCGGAACAGCTGGATGGACGAGACCACGGGGCTGGTCGCGCCGTCGCCCAGCGCGCAGAACGACCGGCCCAGGATGTTCTCGGACAGGTCCAGGAGGGTCTCCAGATCCTCCTCGGAGCCCTGGCCGCGCTCCAGCCGGGCCAGCGTCAGCTTGTACCAGTAGGTGCCCTCGCGGCACGGGGTGCACTTGCCGCACGACTCGTGCGCGTAGAACTCCGACCAGCGCAGCACCGCCCGGACCACGCAGGTGGTCTCGTCGAAGATCTGCAGCGCCCGGGTGCCGAGCATGGAGCCCGCGGCGCCGACGCTCTCGAAGTCCAGCGGCACGTCCAGGTGCTCGTCGGTGAAGATCGGGGTGGACGACCCGCCGGGCGTCCAGAACTTCAGCCGGTGCCCCTCCCGGATACCGCCGGCCATGTCGAGCAGTTCGCGCAGCGTGATGCCCAGCGGCGCCTCGTACTGGCCCGGCCGGGTGACGTGCCCGGACAGCGAGAAGATGCCGTAGCCCTTGGACTTCTCGGTGCCCATCGCGGCGAACCAGTCGGCCCCGTTCTCGACGATCGAGGGAACCGAGGCGATCGACTCGACGTTGTTGATCACAGTGGGGCCGCCGTAGAGGCCGGCCACCGCCGGGAAGGGAGGCTTCAGCCGAGGTTGGCCGCGGAACCCTTCCAGCGAGTCCAGGAGCGCCGTCTCCTCGCCGCAGATGTACGCGCCGGCGCCGCTGTGCACGACCAGTTCCAGGTCGTAGCCGGAGCCGAGGATGTTCTTGCCGAGGTAGCCGGCCTCGTACGCCTCGGCGACCGCCTGCTGCAACCGGCGGATCACGTGCAGCACCTCGCCGCGCACGTAGATGAACGCGTGGTTGGAGCGGATCGCGTACGCACTGATCACGACGCCCTCGACCAGCACGTGCGGGTTGGCCATCATCAGCGGGATGTCCTTGCACGTGCCCGGCTCGGACTCGTCCGCGTTGACCACCAGGTAGCGCGGCTTGTCGCTGCTCGGCGGCAGGAAGCCCCACTTCATGCCGGTGGGGAAGCCGGCGCCGCCCCGGCCGCGCAGGCCGGAGTCCTTGACCGCCGAGACGATCGTGTCGGGCTCCATGCCCAGCGCCGTGCGCAGCGCGCCGTACCCGCCCTCGCGCTCGTAGGCGGCGAGGGTGAAGGAGTCGGCCTGGTCCCAGTTCCTGGTGAGGATGGGGGTCAGCGTGGTCATTTGTTGATGTCCTCCCGGTTGCCCGGGGCCATCGGGCCCTTGGCCGGCTCGTGCGGCTGCGGGCGGTCGGCCTCGGCCGGCGGCGCCGTCCAGCCGCGTTCCTTGGCGAGCTTCAGGCCGACCAGCGACTCGGGCCCGGCCTGCGTGCCCTCACCGGCCCGGCCGTCGTTGAAGCCGGCCAGCACCCGGGAGGCGTCCTTCCAGGTGCACACGGTGTCGGCGCCGCGGGTCGGCGCGACCTGCTCGCCGGCGCGCAGGTCGTCGACCAGCCGCTTGGCCTTCTCGGGAGTCATGTTGTCGAAGAACTCCCAGTTGACCGTCATCACCGGGGCGAAGTCGCAGGCGGCGTTGCACTCGATCCGCTCCAGCGAGACCTTGCCGTCGGGGGTGGCCTCGTCGTGACCGACCCCGACGTGCTCGCTGAGCTCCCGCCAGATCTGGTCGCCGCCCATGATCGCGCAGAGCGTGTTGATGCAGACGCCCACGTGGTACTCGCCCACCGGCGCGCGCTTGTACTGGGTGTAGAAGGTGTAGACGCCGGTGACCTGGGCGGGTGTGATGCCCAGGGTCTCGGCGCAGAACTCCACGCCCGCCGGGGTGATGTGGCCGTCCACCGACTGCACCAGGTGCAGCAGCGGCAGCAGCGCCGAGCGCGGCTGGGGGTAGCGGGCGACGATCTCCTTGGCGTCCCGCTCCAGGCGCTCGCGCACCTCGGGCTCGTAGGCCACGTAGGTCGTGCCCAGCCCGATCTCCACAGGTTCAGCGGCCATCGGTCGCGCCCCCCTTCTCGCTCGCGCCCCTCATCGGTCGACGCCCCCCATCACGGGATCGATGCTGGCCACGGCGGCGATCACGTCCGCGACCATGCCGCCCTCGCACATCGCGGCGGTGGCCTGCAGGTTGGTGAAGGACGGGTCGCGGAAGTGCGCCCGGTACGGGCGGGTGCCGCCGTCGCTGACCAGGTGCACGCCGAGCTCGCCGCGCGGCGACTCGACCGCGCTGTAGACCTGCCCGGCCGGCACCCGGAACCCCTCGGTGACCAGCTTGAAGTGGTGGATCAGGGCCTCCATCGAGGTGCCCATGATGTGCGCGATGTGCTTGGGCGAGTTGCCCAGCCCGTCGGCGCCGAGGGCGAGCTGCGCGGGCCAGCCGATCTTCTTGTCCTCGATCATCACCGGGCCCTTGACGGCCTGGAGCCGCTGCACGCACTGCTCGATGATCTTCAGCGACTCCTCCATCTCGGCCATCCGGACGAGGTAGCGGCCGTACACGTCGCTGGTGTCCTGGGTGTGCACGTCGAAGTCGTAGGTCTCGTAACCGCAGTACGGCTGCGTCTTGCGGAGGTCCCACGGCAGCCCGGTCGCGCGCAGCACCGGGCCGGTGATGCCCAGCGCCATGCACCCGGTCAGGTCGAGGTAGGCGATGTCCTTGGTGCGTGCCAGGTACACCGGGTTGGAGTCCATCAGCTTGCGCATCTGCTGGATGCGGACGGGCATCCGCTTCAGGTACTCGGTGATCCGGTCGATCGCCCCGGGCGGCAGGTCCTGCGCGACCCCGCCGGGCCGCACGTACGCCATGTTCATCCGCAGGCCGGTCACCAGCTCGAAGATGTCGAGGGTGTACTCGCGCTCGATGAACCCGTTGAGCATGACCGTGGTGGCGCCCAGCTCCAGGCCGAAGGTGGCGATCGCCACCAGGTGCGAGGAGATCCGGTTGAGCTCCATCATCATCACGCGGATGATCTGGGCCCGCTCGGGGATCTGGTCGGTGATGCCGAGCAGCTTCTCCACACCGAGGCTGTACGCCGCCTCGTTGAAGATCGGCGCGAGGTAGTCCATGCGGGTGCAGAACGTGGACCCCTGGGTCCACGTCCGGTACTCCATGTTCTTCTCGATGCCGGTGTGCAGGTAGCCGATGCCCACCCGGGCCTCGGTCACCGTCTCGCCGTCGAGGGTCAGCACCAGCCGGAGCACCCCGTGCGTGGACGGGTGCTGCGGGCCCATGTTGATGACCATCCGCTCGTCGCCCGCGTCGTGGGCTCCGGTGGTGACCTGGTCCCAGTCCTGGCCGGCGACGTTGAAGACCTTGCCCTCGGCGGCGTCGGCGGCGTAGGCGTCGTACTCGGTGTACTTGGTCGAGGAGCTCATGTGTACGACCTCCGCTGGTCGGGGGGCGGGATCTCCGCGCCTCGGTATTCGACGGGGATGCCGCCCAGCGGGTAGTCCTTGCGCTGCGGGTGGCCCACCCAGTCGTCGGGCATCTGGATGCGGGTCAGCGCCGGATGCCCGTCGAAGACGATGCCGAAGAAGTCGTAGGTCTCGCGCTCGTGCCAGTCGTTGGTCGGGTAGATCGACACGATCGACGGGATGTGCGGGTCGGCGTCCGGGCAGGTGACCTCCAGCCGGACCCGCCGGTTGTGCGTCATCGACAGCAGGTGGTAGACCGCGTGCAGCTCGGCCCCGGTCTCCTGCGGGTAGTGCGTGCCGGACACCCCGGTGCACAGCTCGAAGCGCAGCGTGGCGTCGTCGCGCATGGTCTGCGCCACCGCGGGCAGGTGCTCGCGCCGCACGAAGAAGGTCATCTCGCCGCGGTCGACGACGATCCGCTCGATCGCGTCGCCGAAGTCAGGAAAGGCGCGTTCCAGTTCGTCGGCCACCGTGTCGAACTCGCCCGGCTCGACCGCGCCACCAGGACCGCCGTACGGCCGCTCCGCCCACACCTTGGGCGACTGCCGGACGACCAGCCGGCCGTAGCCGGAGGTGTCGCCGGTGTCCTTGGCGCCGAACATGCCCATCCGCGCGACGGGCTGCTCGCGGCGGTCCTCCGCGGCCTGCGCCGGGAGCTGGTCGGCGGCCTGCTCGGCCTGCTGCTCGGGATGCTGCGAGCTCACAGTGCCCCCTGCTGTCCGAGGAGCGGCAGCGCCCGGCGCCGGGACTCCTCGATCTCCTGGATCTGCTTGGCCCGGTGCGGGCCCAGCTTGGTGTTCTGGATCTTGTCGTGCAGCTTGAGGATCGCGTCCAGCAGCATCTCGGGCCGCGGCGGGCAGCCGGGCAGGTAGATGTCCACCGGGACGATGTGGTCGACGCCCTGCACGATCGCGTAGTTGTTGAACATGCCGCCGCTGGAGGCGCACACGCCCATCGCGATGACCCACTTGGGTTCGGACATCTGGTCGTAGATCTGCCGCAGCACCGGGGCCATCTTCTGACTCACCCGGCCCGCGACGATCATCAGGTCGGCCTGCCGCGGCGTCGCGGACGCCCGCTCCATCCCCCACCGGGAGAAGTCGTGCCGCGGGTCACCGGCCGCCATCATCTCGATCGCGCAGCAGGCGAGACCGAACGTCGCCGGCCACACCGAACTCTTCCGTGCCCAGCCCGCGACCTGCTCGACCGTGCTCAGCAGGAAGCCGCTGGGAAGTTTCTCTTCCAGTCCCATGTTTCTAGCCCCCTAGTCCCACTCCAGGCCGCCGCGCCGCCAGACGTAGGCGTAGGCGACCAGAACCGTGGCGATGAACAGCGCCATCTCGACCAGACCGAAGATCCCCAGGCTGTCGAAGGCCACGGCCCACGGGTAGAGGAAGATGATCTCGATGTCGAAGACGATGAAGAGCATCGCCGTCAGGTAGTACTTCACCGGGAAGCGCCCACCGCCGACCGGCTGCGGAGTCGGCTCGATGCCGCACTCGTAGGCCTCCAGCTTGGCCTTGTTCCACCGCTTGGGGCCGGTGAAGGCCGCCATCACGACCGAGCCGGCGGCGAACAGGAACGCGAGCACTCCCAGCACGACGATCGGGACGTAGAGGTCCATCGCCTCTACACCTCCTTCTCGGTCAGGGTGGGAACGGCCGCCATCGAGCCGCCGTTGTCCAGGTCGCGGGTAGCAACCATAGTCACGGCGCGCGACCACGTCATTTCGGGATGCGGGCTCATGCTGCGGGCGCC
Source organism: Actinomadura craniellae (assembly GCF_003289645.1). GTDB lineage: Bacteria > Actinomycetota > Actinomycetes > Streptosporangiales > Streptosporangiaceae > Actinomadura_D > Actinomadura_D craniellae. Next base: position 355,502 of record NZ_QLYX01000004.1, read on the forward strand.
ACCTTCGTCATCGCGTTGATGACCCGGTCCGCCGCGTCGCCGTCCCGCGGGTCGGTGAGGTTGGCGAGCAGCTTGAGGGTGAACCGCATCAGGGTGGGGTGCGGCAGGCCGTGCCGGGTCAGGAAACTCATGATCCGAGGGTTGCCGATCATCTGCACGAAGAGGCGGCCGATGGTGAAGTACCCGCCGTGCTCCTCCTTGAGGATGCGCGGGTACTGGTACAGCGCCCGCTCCCGCTGCGCCGCGGTGGGCCGGGCCAGCGCCTGGACGATGATGTCGGCGGCCAGGTGCCCCGACTCCATGGCGTAGTCGATGCCCTCACCGTTGAACGGGTTGATCATGCCGCCGGCGTCGCCGACGAGCAGCATGCCCCGGGTGTAGTGCGGCTGCCGGTTGAAGCCCATCGGCAGCGCCGCCCCGCGGATCGGGCCGGTGGCGAACTCCTCGGTGAACTGCCACTCCGGGGGCATCCCGGCGGTCCAGCGCCGGAGCATGGCCCGGTAGTCGGTGTTCTGGAACGAGCCGCTGGTGTTCAGCAGGCCCAGCCCGACGTTGGAGGTGCCGTTGCCGACGCCGAACACCCAGCCGTAGCCGGGCAGCAGCCGGTCGCCGTCCCACAGTTCCAGCCAGGATTCGAGGAAGTCGTCGTCGTGCCGGGGGGTGGTGTAGTAGCGGCGCACGGCCACGCCCATCGGCCGGTCCTCGCGCTTGCGCAGGCCCATGGCCAGGGAGAGCCGGGTGGAGTTCCCGTCGGCCGCGACCACCAGCGGGGCGCGGTACTCGACCTCCGCGCCGTCCCGCTTGGCGGTGACGCCCACGATGCGGTCGAGGCGCTCGTCGATGATCGGCGCCTGGACGTTGGTGCCCTGGAGCAGTTCGGCCCCGGCGGTCACGGCCCGCTCGGCGAGGATCTCGTCGAGGTCCGTCCGGGCGCGGACCAGGCCGAAGTCGGGGAAGCTGGCGAGTTCGGGCCAGGGCAGCTCGACCTTGACGCCGCCGCCGTAGATGCGCAGGCCCTTGTTGCGGATCCAGCCGGGGGCGTCGATGTCGATGCCCATCGCGATGAGCTGGCGGACGGCTCGCGGGGTCAGGCCATCTCCGCAGATCTTGTCCCGCGGGAAGGTCGCCTTTTCCAGCAGCAGCACGTCCAGGCCGGCCTGCGCGAGGTAATACGCGGTAGTCGAGCCGGCGGGGCCTGCCCCGACGACGATGACGTCGGCTTCTCGGGCGGAGTCGGTCACTGCGTCTTCCTCTGGCCTAGTTCGCTTGTGAAGCACTTCACAAGGACTCGTCGCGAGTCTATGCCTACTTCGGGGTTTACGAGCAAGCGACCCCGTACTTGGTTTGGACCGGTCTATCCGTTTTTCACGTATCGGGCCGGCGCCCGTGGTGGAGGGCCGCCACGCCGAACGTCAGGTCGCGCCAGCGCACCGACGCCCAGCCCGCCTCCTGGAGGCGCGTCGCCAGCGTCGCCTGGTCGGGCCAGGCGAGGGTCGACTCTGCCAAATAGTTATAAGAGTCTGGGTTGGAGCTGACCCTGGCCAGCAGCGGCAGCCCGTACCTCAGGTGCATCCGGTGCCCGAACCCCAGCAGGGCGTTGGACGGGTGACTGACCTCGCACACCACGATCCGGCCCCCCGGCCGGGTGACCCGGTACATCTCGCGCAGCGCCGCCACCGTGTCGGCCACGTTGCGCAATCCAAACGAGATTGTCACCGCGTCGAAAGCCCCGTCGGCGAACGGCAGCCGCAGCGCGTCCCCCGCCACGAACCGCAGCCCCGGCGTGCCCGCCTGGCGGCGCGTCCCGACCCGGAGCATCCCCAGCGAGAAGTCACACGCCACGGTACGGGCCCCGACTTCGGCGAACGGCACCGCCGAGGTGCCCGTGCCGGCCGCCAGGTCGAGCACCCGCTCACCGGCCCGCGCGTCCACCGCCCGGACCACCGCACGCCGCCACCGCCGGTCGCTGCCGCCCGTCATCAGGGTGTTCAGCAGGTCGTACTTCTCGGCGGTGCGGTCGAACATCGCCGCCACGTCGGCGGGCTGCTTGTCCAGGGAGGCGCGGGTCATGCCCGCCAGCCTAGGGCGTGCCCGGCCCGCCATCGACGCCCGGGAACCCGCGACCGGAAGACCCTCAGGCCGGCACCGCCCGCGGGAATCCGGAGGAACGACGGCCGTCACGGAACGGAGCTTCCCACCGGTCCCGCATCGGCAGGGGTCGCGCAGGTGGTCAAGACCACAGCCCGGTGCGGCGGATGGCCTCTTCCGGCGTGGTGGCGTGCCTGATCCCCGGAACGGGGTTCCCGTCCTGGTCGTGGAGTCGCCAGCCGCCGAGCTGGACGACCGGGGCGCGGCCCCGGCGCATCGCCAGGGCCAGTTCGGACAGCGTCCCCCAGGAGCCACCGACCACGATCACGGCGTCGCCCGAGTTGACGATGATGTTGTTGCGGGCCTCGCCGACCCCGGTGGGGATGGCGATGGTCAGGTCGGGGTTGGCGCCCTCCCGGTCGGCCCGGGACAGGATGCCCACCACGGTCCCGCCCGCCGCCCGCGCCCCGGCCGCCACCTCGGCCATCACCCCGGTGTAACCACCGCAGATCACCACGGCTCCCCGCTCGGCCAGCAACCGGCCCAGCTCCCGGGCGTGCCGCCGATCGTCCTCCGTACAGTCACGCGGCCCGCAGACCGACACCTGAACGGCCACCCGGCACCTCCTCCGCCGACCTTACTTAGCGGGCGAGTCCAGCCAGACGCGCGGTCCCTCAGGCGTCCTCTTTGCCGGGGGCTTCGTCGAACAGGCGCTTGCGGGTGCGCAGGGTGTCGGTGACGGTGGCGGACATGGCGTCGCGGCGGGCCGACAGCAGGACGAAGCTGACGAGGCCGCTGACCACCAGGGCGAGCAGGAGCAGCAGGACGCCCCGGGCGCCGAACAGGTAGAGCACGCCGAGGGTGGCCACGAACAGGACCACCCGGGCCGCCGTGTAGGCGAGTACTGGTTTCATGGCGGTTCCGAGGTTAGCCGAGGGGGCGGAGCGGGTCAGCCTGTGGGGCGAGGACCCCGGCGAGCAGCGCGGGGTCCACGTTGCCGCCCGACAGGACCGCGACGTAGGCGCTGGCCACCGGCAGGCGGTCGCGGTGGAACAGGTAGGCGGCGACGGCGACCGCGCCGCCGGGCTCGGCGACCAGGCGGGCCTCGCCGGCCAGCCGCCGCATCGCCGTGCTGATCTCGTTTTCGCCGACCGTGACGATGTCGTCGACGTACTCGCGGATGTGCGCGAACGGCAGGTCGCCCACCCGCTGGACGCGCAGCGCGTCGGCGATCGTGCGGGAGGTCCGCTCGGCGGCCCACTCCACCGGGTGGCCGGCGCGCAGCGAGTCCCGCGCGTCGGCGGCCAGCGTGGGTTCCACCCCGATCACCTGGGCGGCGGGGCGCAGCGCCCGGATCGCGGCGGCGATTCCCGAGATCAGCCCGCCACCGCCGACCGGTACGAGCACGACCTCGACGTCGGGGGCGTCCTCGACGATCTCCAGCCCCACGGTGCCCTGGCCGGCGATCACCTGGGCGTCGTCGAACGGCGGGATCAGCGCGAAGCCGTGCGCCTGCGCCAGCCGCTCGGCCGTGCCGGTGCGGGCCTCCATCGTCGGCTCGACGAAGACGATCTCGGCGCCGAGGGCCTGGCAGGCGGTCACCTTCACCTGCGGGGTGGTGTGCGGGACGACCAGGACCGCCGGGACGCCCATCGCCCGGGCCGCGTACGCCACGGCCTGCGCGTGGTTGCCACTGGAATGGGTGATCACCCCGGCCGCGCGGGCCTCCTCGGGCAGCGCGGCGAGGGCCGAGTACGCGCCCCGCAGCTTGAAGGCCCCGGTCGGCTGGAGCGACTCGGGCTTGATCAGCAGGGGCGGGTCGGCCATCGGGAACGGGACGAGCGGGGTGCGCACCACGACCCCCTGCAATCGGCGGGCCGCCCGCTCGATGGCTTCGAGTCCGACCAGTCCTCGTTGTCGCTCTCGCGCACCTTCATCACGGGTTGTTCCAACCGACATACGAAGAGCCTATGTCGTCGCCATTGCACCGGTGACCCCCGGTCCCCGGCGATACACACCGGGTGTATGGACTTCTGTGAGACGGTTGGTCCCTAAATCCTGTTCACTTGAAGTCATGTGTGCAGCTCGGAAAACTACGGACGGTGATGTTTTCCGAAAACAAGGGAGAAATCGGTCTTGACCCGGCACACTAAGAATCTGTCCACCCGCATCGGAAGCGGGACAAAGGGGGAGAGAACGTGGAGAGTACGAGCGAGCGCCTGCTGACTCCCGGAGAGGTCGCCGCGCTCTTTCGGGTCGATCCGAAGACCGTGACCCGGTGGGCCGCGGCGGGTCGGATCAGCAGCATCCGCACGCCCGGGGGACACCGCCGGTTCCGCGAGTCGGAAGTGCACGCGCTGCTGCGCGGAGAAGAGCCCGTACCGGAGCACTCCGGCCGCTGAACTCTCGCGCGGGTTCGAAGACAACTCACGGGGCCTCGGGGTGTTCGGCCTCCTTCCACTCTTCGAACTGCCGGCGTAGAGCCTCGTCGTCCTCCCGCCACCGGCGTCGTTTCTCTTCCAGTTCCTCTTCGGTCACCGCCTGGTCGAGGAGCCGGGTGTAGTCGGGGTCGTCCGGCCCGATGTCCACGTAGGCCTGGCCGATCACACGCCCGTCCTCGCTGGTGGCGCTGTGCGGAACCCGCAGCTTGCCGTTGGGAAGTCTGATCACGTACATCGATCAACCTCACAGCCCGTAGCGGCGGTTGAAGAAGAGCATCACGTTCAGCGCCACCCGGATGTTCCCACCGAGCATGTCCACCAGGGCGGGCCGCTGGCGGGCGGCGATGGCGGCGAAGGCGTCCGCGAAGAACTCGCGGCGGCCCAGGTCGCCCGGCTGCTGGTGGAAGTCGCTGGCAAAGTGGGGCAGGCACTCCTCGTACAGCGCCCGGAAGGCGGGGCTGTCGGACTGCCAGCCCTTGTCGGGGCCGTCGATGTCGTCCAGCGCGTGCCCGACCTCGTGCATCATCACGTCCGGGGTCGGGGACGGGCGGTCACCCACCACGATCTTGCGGTCGCCGTACGCGCCGGCGCAGATGTCCCAGGTGGCCCGGCCCGACGGCAGCGGGCGGTCCTTGAGATGCCCCATGTGGTCCAGGTCGGGGACGCCGCCCGGCCCGACGTAGATGCCGTCCAGTTCGGCCGCCAGCCGGCCCTTGAGCCGGTCGGGCAGTTCGGCGAGGCTGTCGACGGCGCGGACCACCTCGGGCGGCGGCAGCTCCTCGACGTCCCACTGCCGGATCAGGACGCTCTCCAGCATCCCGCAGTGCCGCCGGCCGTCAGCGCGGGCCGGCGAGTCAGGTGGACGCGGCGCCACCCCCGACAGGTCGTCGTCGAGCTCGAAATCATCCCAGCGGGGCCGTTCGGCGGGCCGCCGGCCGCGCCGGCCCTCGGCGTCGAGGACGGCCGGAGCGTCGCCCTGCTGGGCGCCGTCGCGCCCGGCCCGGCGGAAGCGGCCCACCCGGTCGCGGGGCTGCGCGGCACGTGACCGGGCCCCCTGGTGCTCGGAGGGAGGCGGTGCCGGGGACGAGGCCGGGATCGTCTCCAGGCCCGCCTCCCTGACCGTCTCCAGCGGCGTGCGGGACTTTCGTCTCATGCCCCTGTACCGCATCTGGCTCCCTCTGACTGCCATGGTCGGCTCGGCCTCCGCTCAAGGCCCACTGGCAGGGTATGCCCCTCGCCGACACGGCGTCATCCCCGGAAATCGCGAGCTACCCTGCGTAGCATGCTGTATGCCCTCCTCGCCCTGATCGTGCTCGCCACCTGGCTGTACTGCCTGTTCGACGTGATGACCACCGATGAGCGGGAGGTTCGGCTGCTGCCGAAGTTCGGCTGGCTCCTGGTCGTGCTGCTCGGCCTGCACATCGGTTCCGCGGCCTGGCTGCTGTTCGGCCGGCCGCGGCGCGAGGTCGTGGAACGGCCGTCGGGGCCGCCTCCGGAGGCGCCGCGCGGCCCCGATGACGACCCCGACTTCCTGCGTTCCCTTGATCGCCGAATTCAGGACGAGGACTGAGCCCAATTCCCTAGAGCCGAAAGGCCGGGAAATTGTCAGCTCCGTGATAACTCGACACTCATGACGGACTCATGAATGCCACAGATAACGATCAGCCGCCGGCGTACGAGTGCAGTCCCGAGAACAAGTAGTTCACCCCGAAGAAGTTGAACAGCAAGGCCGCGAAGGCCAGCAGAGAAATGATCTGCGCGCGGCGGTTCCAGCCGGCGGTGGCCCGGGCGTGGAGGTACGCCGCGTACAGCACCCAGGTCACGAACGACCAGATCTCCTTGGGGTCCCAGCCCCAGTAGCGGCCCCACGCCTCGTCGGCCCAGATCGCGCCGGCGATGATGGCGAAGGTCCAGATCGGGAAGACGAACATGGTCACCCGGTTGGCCAGCCGGTCCAGCGCCTCGCCGCTCGGCAGCCGGCTCCACAGGCCGGTGACGGCGTCCCGGGCCTCCCGCTTCGCCACCGGCAGGTAGAGCAGGGTGGCGACGCCCGCAACGGCGAACCCGCCGGTGGAGACGATCGCCGCGGTCACGTGGATCGCGATCCAGTACGACTTCAGCGCCGGGTCCACCGGGCCCGCGTCGGTATAGAACCAGATGACGTCGACCCCGAGGGCGACGATCGCCAGCACCATCACGAACGCGCCGAGGAAGCGCGCCTTCTCCCGCCAGAGCACCACCAGGTAGGCGGTCACCGCGGCCAGCGCGATCGCGGCCAGGAACTCGTACATGTTGGCCCACGGCCAGCGCTGCACGGCCAGCCCGCGGGTGACCAGGGAGCCCGTGTGCAGGCCCCAGCCCAGCACGGTGAACAGCACCGCGAACCGGCCCCAGTCGACCTCGCCGCGACCGGTCCCCGGCTCCGTACCGGTCTCAACCTCAGCCTCGATCTCGGCTTTGGTCTCGGCCTCGGCGGAACCCGCGGCGCCGACCAGGACCTTCCGCTCGGCCGCGGCGGCGGCCCGCCGGTGCCCGAACGCCAGATCGGCCGCGTAGCCGAGCATGGCGGCCACGTAGGCCAGCACCGTGCCCAGCATGAGCTGATCGCTCAGTTTCGCGAGCTCGGGGTCGACCATGCTCGTCACTCCTTAGGTTCTTCGGTGCTCTCGGCGTCCTGGACGCCCTCGGGGCCGCGCAGGGCCGCGACGATCTCGTCGAACTCGGCGGTGGGGTGGCCGAGGGTCAGCCCGCCGATCTCGACCACGGTACTTCCGCCCGGGGCGCCACTCGCGCGGACCCACACCCGGCGCCGGCGGACCATGAAGGACACCACGAGCCCCAGGATCGCGGCGATCGCGGCGGCCAGGGCGGGCAGCCGGCCCGGGTCACGGTTGATCGCGAGGGTGATCCACTCGCGGCTGCCGTCGAAGGTGATCGACCCGGCCCCGTCGGGCAGCGTGAACGTCTCGCCCGGCGCGAGGATCTTCTGCCCGCCCCGGATCGGCTGGAGCTTCTTGCCGATGCCTTCGAGCTTGTAGACCGACTGCGGGATGCCCGAGTTCAGCCCCAGATCGCCCTTGAACGACATGATCGACACCCGGGGCTGCAGCGCCTCCGGGAAACCGGAGACGATCTGCCGGCCCGACGCGTCCGGCACCGCGGTGGGCCAGAACACCCCGTAGAAGCCCAGCTGCTCGGGCTGCGCGTCACCCGCCTTGATGACGCCCTCGGACGTGAAGTTGCGCTCCTCCAGCGGCAGGAAGGGCACCGCGCCCTGGTAGGCGATCTGGCCCTTGCCGTCCCGCACCGTGAAGACCGGCGCGTAGCCGTGGCCGAGCAGGTACACCTTGGCCCCGCCCACCTCGAGCGGGTGGTTGACCCGCAGGTCGTAGCGGCGCTCGGGGCCCGAGGGGGTCTCCCGGTAGCGGACGTCGGCGGAGAAGTGGGTCGGCCGGCCGCGCCGCTCGCCCTCCCGCACGTAGGTGCCGGTGAACTCGTTCAGGGTGAACGAGAAGGGCGCCATCCGCTCCGGCGAGAACCGGCTGCCCGGCTCGAACCGGTCGTACCAGGCCAGCGAGTTGGAGAAGCCGGTGCCCTCGGTGACCAGCATGTTGCCCCGGTAGCCGAACGCCGAGCCGAACCCCACCGCGAACAGCAGCGCCAGCAGCGCCAGGTGGAAGACCAGGTTCCCGGTCTCGCCCAGGTGGCCCTTCTCCGCGGCCACCGAGCCGTCATCGCCGTCCACCCGGTACCTGCGCCGCCGCAGCGCCTGCCGGGCCTCGGCCAGCACCTCGGCGGCGTCCCGGTCCGTCTCGAACGACGCCGACTGCGGCAGCCGGTCCAACCGCCGCGGCGCCGCCGGCGGCCGGGCCCGCATCGCCTTCAGGTGCTTGCGCCCGCGCGGGATGACGCAGCCCGCCAGCGACACGAACAGCAGGATGTAGACGGCGGCGAACCAGGGCGCGGCGAAGACGTCGAACATCGACAGCCGGTCCAGCCAGGGCGCCAGCGTCGGGTGGTCGGTGAAGAACTCGGCGACCTTCTCGGGGGCCTGCCCGCGCTGCGGCAGCACCGAGCCCGGCACCGAGCCCAGCGCCACCAGGAACAGCAGGACCAGCGCGGTGCGCATGGAGGTGAGCTGCCGCCAGCCCCAGCGCAGCCAGCCCAGCGGGCCCATCCCCCCGGGCCGCGGCGGCGGGGCGGGCTCGGTCACGGGGTCGGCCGCCGTCGTTTCCGTCATCTCAAATCACCGTCTCGAAGCCGCCGATCCACGACCGCAGCCAGATGGTCAGGTCACCCCACAGGCCGGTCACCAGCAGCACGCCGAGGGCGACGAGCATGCCGCCGCCGACCCGGGTGACCGCCCCGTAGTGCCGCTTCACCCACCCGAAGGCGCCCAGCGCCCGGCGGTAGGCCAGCGCCGTGATCACGAACGGCAGGCCCAGGCCCAGGCAGTACGCCAGCGACAGTACCGCCCCCCGGACCGCGCTCGCCTCGCTGAACGCCAGCGACTGGACGGCCGCCAGCGTCGGCCCGATGCACGGCGTCCAGCCCAGCCCGAACAGCACGCCCAGCAGCGGCGCCCCCGCCAGCCCCGCCGCGGGCAGCCGCCCGGACTTCACCGTGCGCTGCAGGCCCGGGAGGAAGCCCATGAACGCCAGGCCGAACACGATCGTCAGCACGCCCAGCACCCGGGTGAGCGGGTCCGCGTACTCCAGCAGCCACCGCCCCAGCCCGCCGAACGCCAGCCCGGCGCCGACGAACACCACCGAGAAGCCCGCGATGAACAGCACCGCCCCGGCCAGCAGCCGGCCGCGCCGCTGCTCGGCGAGGTCCACCCCCGACATGCCGGTCACGTACGACAGGTAGCCGGGCACCAGCGGCAACACGCACGGCGACACGAACGACACCAGCCCGGCCAGCATCGCCAGCGGCATGGCCAGCACCAGAGACCCGCCCAGAATGACTGTGCTCACTTGGCGCTCGTTCCTCGCGCTTGTCGCGGCGCCTTCGGCGCGCCGTCTTCCCTCGTCGCGGTGAAGATCGCTCGTTCCTCACGATCTTCACCGCTCCTCAGTCCAGACGGCGCGGGCGCCGCTCCCGGACCGCCTCGCTGCGCATCGACTGGGACTGCCATGTCACTTCTCCGCTGTGACCCGCGTGAGCAGGGGGGTGAGGGCGGAGTAGGTGGTGGGGCCGATGATGCGGACGGCGACGCGGCCCTGGCGGTCGAGGACCAGGGTGCTGGGGACGGCGTTGGGGGGGACGTCGCGGAAAGCCAGGGTGAGTCGGCCATCGGGGTCGAACAGGCTGGGGTAGGTGACCTTGAAGCCGCGCTGGAAGGCCCGGGCGGGCTCCTTGCCGTCCTTGATGTCGATGCCGACGAACTCCACGCCGCGCGGCTTCTGCTCGGCGTAGATCTTCTCCAGGGTGGGCGCCTCGCCCCGGCAGGGGGCGCACCAGGAGGCCCAGAAGTTGACGACCACGACCTTGCCGCGCAGGTCGGCCAGGTTCAGCGGGCGGTCCTCCAGGGTGCTGCCCGAGACCTGGGGGCCGGCCTTGCGGTCGGCGGGGGTGATCACCTGGGCGCTGCCGTCGCCGGCGACGAACCGCGAGTCGCCGGTGGTCGCGCCGGTCTGACCGCCCGCGCAGCCGGCGAGCAGCACGGGCAGCAGGGCGAGCCCCAAAGTGGCTACTGCCAGGGCGCGGAAGGCTCGGGGAATCAACCGACTCTCCTACTACTACAAGATGTAGTACTTCACTGTAGTGCCTGGGTCAGGCGCCGGGGACGGTGGGGCGCTTGACCAGGCCCCCGGCCGGTTCGGCGTAGTCCACCGAGACCAGGCGGTCGCCGTCGAAGGTCAGGCTGGTGACGCTGGCCAGCTCGCACTGGCGGCGGGCCGGGTGGTGCCACAGGCGCTGCTTCTCGGCCTTGCGGCGGAGGATCCAGATCGGCAGCTGGTGGCTCACGCAGACCGCCTCATGCCCGCGGGCCTCCGCGCGGGCGCGCTTCACCGCGGCGACCATCCGCGCGGCGATCTCCTCGTAGGGCTCGCCCCAGGACGGCCTGACCGGGTTGATCAGGTGCGGCCAGTGGTGGGGGCGGCGCAGCGAGCCCCGGCCCACCCCGAAGGTCAGCCCCTCGAACCGGTTGCCCGCCTCGATCAGCCGGTCGTCGAGCAGCACCGGCAGCCCGATCATCTCGGCCAGCGGCTCGGCGGTCTGCTGCGCCCGCTCCATGGGCGACGACAGCAGCGCCTTGACGTCTCGGGAGGCGAACCACTTGGCCGCCGCCTGCGCCATGAGAACCCCGTTCTCACTGAGCTGGTAGCCCGGCAGTCGCCCGTAAAGGATGCCTTCTGGGTTGTGCACCTCGCCGTGCCTCAGCAGGTGAACGATCGTCTTCTCACTCATGGCCTCGCCAGACTACCCGCGCCGCGGAACCGTACCCGCCGGGGGCCGTCCCCGCTGGTCCGGCGGTGTCACGCGGCGGCGCGGAACGCCTGGAGGGCGGCGCGGATGGCCGGCCGGCGGGTGGCCTGCTCCCGCCAGACGGCGTAGACGCTGCGGGACGGCACCGGCCGCAGCTCCACCAGGCGCACCCCGGCGGGCACGTCGCAGCGGCCCAGCCGGGGCAGGACCACCGCACCCAGCCCGGCCGCGGCCAGGGCCAACTGGCTGGAGAGCTCCTGTGCCATGTGGTCGATGTGCGGCTCGCCCCCGATGGTGCGCAGCGTGTGGGTCAGCCAGTCATGGCAGATCGTGCCCGGGGCGTCGCAGATCCACGGGTCGCCGGAGAGCTCCTTGAGTTCCACGACGTCCCGGTCGGCCAGCGGGTGGTCGGCGGGCAGCGCGACGTCCGCCACGTCCTCGCAGATGCCGCCCCGGAGCAGGCCGTCGGGGATGGACAGCGGCCGGTTGCCCCAGTCCTGGACGATGGCCAGATCGAGGTCACCGCGGGCCACCATCGGGACGCTGACGACCGGATCCTTCTCGTTGAGCACCACCCGCAGCCCCGGGTGCCCGGCGCGCAGCGCGGCCAGCGCGGCGGGGGCCAGCCCGCGGGTCGCGGTCGGGAAGGCCGCCATCGACAGCTCCCCGACCACCTTGCCGCGATGCGCCTCCAGGTCGGCCTGGGCCTGCTCCACCAGCGACAGGATGCGCTCGGCGTGCGAGACGAGCAGTTCGGCGGCGTCGGTCAGGCGCACCCCGCGGCCGTGCCGCTCCAGCAGCTTCTGGCCGGTCTCCCGCTCCAGCTTGGCGAGCTGCTGGGAGACGGCCGAGGTGGTGACGTGCAGGACGTCGGCCGCGGCGCCGACCGAACCGTGGACGGAGACGGCGTGCAGCGCGCGCAGCCGATCGAGGTCGAGCATGAAGCGATACTAAAACCGTCCGCCCCGATCATCCAGACCTGGTCAACCCTGGACGGCCGCCGCCGCCCGGGCCGCGTGCGGCAGCGCCTCGACCACCCGCTCCAGCGCCGCGTCGTCGTGCGCGGCCGACAGGAACCACGCCTCGTACGCCGACGGCGGCAGGTAGACGCCCCGCCGCAGCGCCTCGTGGAAGAACGCGGCGAACGCCCGGGTGTCCTGCCGCTGCGCCGCGGCGAAGTCGCCCACCGCCGCGTCGGTGAAGAAGACCGAGAACAGGTTGCCCGCGACCTGGAGCCGGTGCGGCACGCCCTCCTTGGCCAGCGCCTCCGTCGCCGCCCGGGCGACGGTCGCGGCGGCCTGGTCGATGGTGGCGTAGACGTCCTCGGTGGCGTTGCGCAGGGTGGCCAGCCCGGCCGCGGTGGCCAGCGGATTGCCCGACAGGGTGCCCGCCTGGTAGACGGGACCGACCGGCGCGAGCTGGTCCATCACCTCGGCCCGGCCGCCGAACGCCGCCGCGGGCAGCCCGCCGCCCATCACCTTGCCGAAGGTCACCAGGTCGCCGGCGACCCCCTCCAGCCCGTACCAGCCCGACCGGCTCACCCGGAACCCGGTCAGCACCTCGTCGATCACCAGCAGCGCGCCGTACCGCTCGCAGAGCGACTTGAGCAGCCGGTTGAAGTCGGGGATCGGCGGCACCACGCCCATGTTGGCCGGGCACGCCTCGGTGATCACGCAGGCGATCTGCCCGCCGTACTCGGCGAACGCCTCCTCCACGGCGCCGACGTCGTTGTAGGGCAGCACGAGCGTGTCGCCGGCGGCGGCCCCGGTGACCCCGGGGGTGTCGGGCAGCGCGAACGTCGCCACGCCCGAGCCGGCGGCGGCCAGCAGCGCGTCCACGTGGCCGTGGTAGCAGCCGGCGAACTTCACCACCTTGGCCCGGCCGGTGAAGCCGCGGGCGAGCCGGATCGCCGACATCGTCGCCTCGGTGCCGGAGCTGACCAGCCGCACCCGGTCCACCGGGGTGCGGGCCGCGATCTCCTCGGCGAGCTCGACCTCGCCGGGGGTGGGCGCGCCGTAGGAAGTGCCCCGCCCGGCCGCCGCCCGGACGGCCTCGACGACGGCGGGATGGGCGTGCCCGAGGATCATCGGCCCCCAGGAGCAGACGAGGTCGACGTACTCCGTACCGTCCACGTCCGTGAGGTACGGGCCCCGGGCGGAGGCCATGAACGCCGGCCGGCCGCCCACCGCGCGGAAGGCGCGGACCGGGGAGTTGACACCGCCGGGGGTGACTTCCTGTGCGCGGTTGAACCATTGCTCGGAGTGATCGATGCCAGTCACCGGACCAGTCTCTCAGTTCCGGTTTGATGACGGCCCTTGACCCGACGTATAACCGGCCGATATCCCACGAACATGCCCATGAGCGGAGGCCCGGGGACCCCGCCGGGCCGGGCGACCGGAGGGAAGCACAACGTGGTGGACGGCTGGACGGCCCCTGGTTTCACGCACCGGCAGGAGCTCGGGCGAGGCGCCTGCGGGCGGGTGGTGCTGGCCGTGGACGACGAGTCCCAGACCGCGGTGGCGATCAAGTACCTGAACGAGGATCTGCGGCAGGACGGCCGCTTCCTCGAGCGGTACCGGGCGGACGCGCGGCGGCTGTCCCAGCTCGAGGATCCCAACGTCGTCGATCTCTACGACTTCCTCGAACTGCCCGAGGGCTCCGCGGTGGTGATGGAGCTCGTCCAGGGCGTCAGCCTGGCCCGGATGCTGGCCGCCCAGGGGGCGACCGGCCCGCTGGCCGCCCTGTCGGTGCTGGGCGGCACCCTGCTGGGCCTGGCCGCCGTGCACTCCGCCGGCGTCCTGCACCGCAACCTGCGGCCCGCCGAGATCCTGATCGACGAGGCCGGCAACGTCCGGCTCACCGACTTCGGTCTCAGCCCCGGCGAGCCGCCCGGCACCGCCGACTACCTGGCGCCCGAGCTGTGGAGCGGCTCCCCGCCGAGTGAGGCCGGCGACCTGTACGCGGCGACCGTGGTCTTCTTCGAGTGCCTGACCGGGCATCGCCCGTTCACCGGGCGGAACAACTCCGCGCTGGCCAAGGCGCACCGCGAGGGCCCCATCCCGGTGGAGGAGGTGCCCGGCCCGCTGCGCGAGCTGATCTCCCGGGGCCTGGCCAAGGACCCGGCCGACCGGCCGGCCTCCGCGGCCGACTTCGCCGAGGCGCTGGAGGAGGCCGCCCGGTCCGCGTACGGACCCGCCTGGGAGGCCCAGGGGCGCAGCAGGCTGACGGAGATGGCCGCCGCGACCGCCGCCCTCCCCCCGCCCGATCCGGCCCAGCAGCGGGCCGCTGACCGCTCCCGCGGGTCCGGTTCCCACCGCACCGTGGGCGGCGAGAAGGGCGGGCGCCGCCGGTGGCCGTGGGCGGTCGGGGCCGCCGTGCTCGCCGTCGCCGCGGCCGCCGGCGGGGCGTACGCCCTCACCGGCTCGTCCGGCGGGTCGGACGGGCCGCCACCTTCCCCGCCCGCCTCGTCCCAGCCCGCCGCCGCACAGCCGACCACCCCGGCGCCCGGGGCCGTCGCCGGCGCCGACCTCGCCCGGCAGGTCACCACCGCGGTGACCGCCCGGCGCAGCGCGTCCTTCGTGCACCGCGGGCCCGGCGTCAGCGCCCGCGGCGCGCTCCAGCTCGACGCCTACGACATGACCGTGTCCGGTGCCCAGGCCGCGCTGCGCCGGCCCGCCCGCGCGATCGTCCTCGGGACGGTCGTGTACGTCCGGGTGGGTTCCGCCTGGCGGCCCGTGCCGGTCGCCCAGGCCACCGGCGCGTACGCCGGCCTCGCCGCCCGGGCCCGGGAGGGCGGTTCGGTGCGGGGCGTCATCGCGCTGCTGCAGTCGAGCACGTCGATCCAGCAGACCGGCGGGGCGGCGGGGCAGCCCGGCAACCCCGTCTACCGGGGCACCACCCCCCTGGCGGGGCTGGGCGGGACGCCGGTCGCCGGGCCGCTGTTCACCCGTCTGGCCGGAAGCGGCCAGGCGAGCTTCGTGATCGAGCTGGACCGCACCGGCCTGCCGCTGAAGGTGCAGTACTCGGTGACCGGGCCGGACGGCCGCGCGCAGACCTACCGCACCCACTACGCGAACTGGGGGCGCCGGGTGGCGATCGCCCGGCCCCGCTAGGAGCGGCTAGGAGACGTCCGCGAGGACTTCCAGCAGGCGCAGCGGGTCGGGCAGGGGGTCCCGGCCCGGGGCGCGGAGCCAGGCCGCCTCACGGCCGTACGGGAGCACCGACGGCGGGGCCACCACGTAGCTGTCGCGGCAGTGCCAGCGCATCCCGGGCATGTCTGCGACGGTCTCGGGCAGGCAGTCGAGGTTGGACGACCACCACTCGTCCTCGTCCACCGGGGCGCCCCGGGTCGCCACGAAGAACAGGTGCCGCTCGCCGCCGACCGAGGCCACCGGGCCGACCGGCAGGTCCTCGGCCTCGATCCGGGCCAGCGCCGCGGCGCCGACGGCGGCGGGGACGTCGAAGACGTCGAAGACCCGCCCCGTGGGAAGGACGATGTTGGCCTGCGGCTGGTCGGCCCACCAGCGTTTCAGCACCGCCTGGTCGACGGTGGCCTGGAGCGCCCAGGCGGCCGACAGGGGGTGCGCGGCGGGCGACGGGCAGCCGACCCGGTCGCAGGAACACGCCCGGTCGCCCCCGGCCATCGGGGACGCCGCCGGTACGCAGGCCCACCCCCGGTCCGCGTAATCGCGTGCGGCGGCGATCATCCGGTGCCGAGCCCGTTGCCGCCTGCCCCCTGTGACTGCCAACATGTTCGCTCCCCCCCGCGGGCACGTCGGCCCAGGTCCGCTCGCTACCCCCGATGATGGCGAACGCCCCGCCGCGGCATTCATCCAACCCCCGGAAACGGCCCCAATTGACTACGGGGCCGATGATCCTCCGGTCACGCCAGCCGGCGGGCGACCTCGGTCGCCCAGTAGGTCAGGACGATGTCGGCCCCGGCCCGCCGGATGCCGGTCAGCGACTCCATGATCGTGCGGTCGCGGTCGAGCCAGCCGTTGGCCGCGGCGGCCTCGATCATCGAGTACTCGCCGCTCACCTGGTACGCCGCCACCGGAACGTCCACCGTGTCGCGGACCCGGCGGACGACGTCGAGGTAGGGCCCGGCGGGCTTGACCATGACGATGTCGGCGCCCTCGTCGAGGTCGAGCAGCACCTCGCGCAGCGACTCGTCGGCGTTGGCCGGGTCCTGCTGGTAGGCCGACCGGTCGCCGAACTGCGGCGCGCACTCGGCGGCCTCCCGGAACGGGCCGTAGAACGCCGAGGCGTACTTGGCCGAGTAGGCCATGATCGACACGCTGGAGTGGCCGGCCTCGTCGAGCGCGGTCCGGATGGTGCCGACCTGGCCGTCCATCATGCCGCTGGGGGCCACCACCGCGACCCCGGCCTCGGCCTGGGCCACCGCGATCGAGGCGTACCGCTGCAGCGTCGCGTCGTTGTCGACCTCGCCGGACCCGGTGAGGATGCCGCAGTGCCCGTGGTCGGTGTACTCGTCCAGGCACAGGTCGGCCATCAGCACGGTGGCGTCGCCGAGGTCGGCGGACAGGTCGCGCAGCGCCCGCTGCACGACGCCGTCGGGGTCGTCGGCGGCCGAGCCCGTGCCGTCCTTCTCCGCGGGGACGCCGAACAGGATCAGCCCGCCGACGCCCGCCTCGGCCGCCTCGTGCGCGGCCTTGCGCAGCGTGTCCCGGGTGTGCTGGACCACGCCGGGCATCGAGCCGATCGGGTGCGGCGCGGAGATGCCCTCCTTGACGAACATCGGCAGGATCAGGTCGGCCGGGGCGAGCCGCGTCTCGGCGACCAGCCTGCGCAGCGCCGGGGTGCGGCGCAGCCGGCGGGGTCGGACGACGGGGAAGCCGGGGGACATCTCGGTTGTCTCCTACCTGCGGCGCCGGGCGCCGCGGCGCATCTGGCTGGGCTTGCGGAGCGGGTCGCCGGCCTCGACCTGCGCGGCCCTGCGCCGGGCGCCGAACTCCGCCAGCGCCTCGGCCAGCGCCGCCACGGAAGCCTTCTCGGCCATCACGTCGACGCGCAGCCCGTACTCCTGGGCCGTCTTGGCGGTCTGCGGGCCGATCACCGCGATCACGGTCACGTTGTGCGGCTTGCCGGCGATCCCGATCAGGTTGCGGACCGTCGAGGACGAGGTGAACAGTACCGCGTCGAAGCCGCCGCCCTTGATCGCTTCGCGGATCGGCTGCGGCGGCGGCGCGGCCCGCACGGTGCGGTACGCGGTGACGTCGTCGCACTCCCAGCCCAGCTCGGTCAGCCCGGCGAGCAGGGTGTCGGTGGCGATGTCGGCGCGCGGCAGCAGCACCCGGTTGATCGGGTCGAGGTCGGGGTCGTAGGGCGGCCAGACCTCCAGCAGCCCCTCGCTGGACTCCTGGCCGGTGGGCAGCAGGTCGGGGTGGACGCCGAACTCGACCAGCGCCGCCGCGGTCTGCTCGCCCACGGCCGCGACCTTGAGGCCGGCGAAGGCCCGCGCGTCGAGACCGTACTCGATGAACTTCTCGCGGATCGCGCGGACCGCGTTGGTGGAGGTGAAGACCACCCACTCGTACCGGCCGGTGACCAGGCCCTTGACCGCCCGGTCCATCTGCTGCGGGGTGCGCGGCGGCTCGACCGAGATGGTCGGGACCTCCTCGGGCACCGCCCCGTAGGAGTGCAGTTGTTCCGACAGCGAGGCGGCCTGCTCCTTGGTCCGCGGGACGAGCACCCGCCAGCCGAACAGCGGCTTGGTCTCGAACCAGGAGAGCTCGGCCTGCCGGGTGACCACGTCGCCCACGATGATCATGGCGGGCGCTTCCATGCCCTTGGTCTCGGCGACCAGCCGGTTGAGCGTGGTGACCACCGTCTCCTGCTCGGTGGTGGTGCCCATGCTGGTCATCGCGACGGGGGTGGAGTCGGGCCGGCCCGCGGCCATCAGGCCCTTGGCGACGTCGGCGACCGAGCTCTCGGCGCCCAGGATCACCAGGGTCGCGTCGGGCACGGAGAACCGCTCCCAGTCCACCCCGCCCTCGGCGACGTCGATCACCCGGATCTCGCGGGTCCGCGCGTCGGTGAGCGGGATGCCGGCGTAGCCGGGCACCGCGGTGATCGAGGAGACGCCGGGCACGAACTCGAAGGGGATGCCGGCCCGGGTGCAGGCGGCCGCCTCGCGGGCGCTGTCGCAGGACACCCCGGGGTCGCCGGCGAACAGCCGGACGACCCGCCGGCCCGCCTCGGCGGCCCCGGCGACCAGCCGTACCGGGTCGTCCTCGGCGGTGTCGAGGATCTCGACGCCGTCGCGGCAGCGCGCCAGCAGGTCGGGGTGGCAGCGGGCCTGGTTCACGACGACGGTGTCGGCCCGGCTCAGCTCGTCGGCCGCCCGCAGGGTGAGCAGCCCGGGGTCGCCCGGGCCCATCCCGACGAACGCGACCGTGCCCGTCCCGGGGCCGGTCGTGGGGTCCGTGGCCTGGTCGGTCTCGGTCTTCTTGCTAGCGGGGCTCAATGTGCCGCTCCCCCATCAACTGGTCGGCCCCCTCGGCGAAGAGGCGGGCGGCGAGATCGCCGCCCAGCCGCGCCGCGTCCTGCGGGTGGCCGCTTGCGGATAGCCGCACCTGGCGGGTGCCGTCCAGGGCGACGACGTTGGCCGTCAAATGCAACTTTTGTTCTACTTCGGCAGCGTATGCTCCCACGGGCGCGGAACATCCCGCCTCCAGCGCCGCCAGGACCGTCCGTTCCGCGGTGACGGCGGCCCGGGTCGCCGGGTCGTCGACCGCGGCCAGCAACTCGGCCAGATCCGGCCGGTCCGCGGCGCACTCGACGGCCAGCGCTCCCTGGCCGGGGGCCGGCAGCATCTGGTCCGGGTCGAAGATCTCGGCCGCCTCGTCCAGCCGGTCGATCCTGCTCAGCCCGGCGCAGGCGAGCACCACGGCGTCCAGCTCCCCCTCGGTCACCTTGCGCAGGCGGGTGTCGGCGTTGCCGCGGATCGGCACCACCTCCAGGTCGTGGCGGAGCGCCCGCAGCTGGGCCATCCGGCGCGGCGACCCGGTGCCCACCCGCGCCCCCCGCGGCAGATCGGCGAGCTTGGCCGACCCGCACAGGGCGTCGCGGGGATCCTCGCGCTGCGGGACGGCGGCCAGCGTGATACCCACGCCCGGGGCGGTCGGCAGGTCCTTCAGCGAATGCACCGCGAAGTCCACCCCACCCGACAGCAGCCGCTCTCGGAGCGCGTTGACGAAGACCCCGGTGCCGCCGATCTGCGCCAGCAGCGCCTTCGAAACGTCACCCTCGGTCGTTACCCCGACCAGTTCCACCGCATACCCGGTACGGCGCGACAGCTCGTCGGCGACGAGCTGCGCCTGGGTGACGGCCAGCAGGCTCTTGCGGGTGCCCAGCCTCAGCGTTCTCGCGCTCATGGGTCGGTTCCTTCGATATCGGCGCGGGCGACGGCCTCGGGCGCCTGGGGGTCGAGGTCGAACAGCTCGCGCAGCGCGGTCGCGTACGCGTCGCCGCCGGGTGCCGACGCGAGTTCCTTGACCCGCACGGTCGGCGCGTGCAGCAATTTGTCGACCACCCGCCGGACGGTCTGTGCCACCTCGGCGCGGGCCCGGTCGTCCAGCTCGGGCAGCCTGCCGCCGAGCCGGTTCAGCTCGGCCTCGACGACCTGGGCTGCCTTGCTGCGCAGGGCCACCACGGTAGGGGCCACGGCCGCGGCCCGGGCGGCATTCAGGAAGTCCGCGACCTCCTCGGCGACGATCCGGCGGACCGCCTCGGTCGCCTCCGGGCCGATCGCGCGGGCCGCCTCCTCGGCGGTGCGCAGCTCCTCCAGGCCGGCCAGGGCCGCTCCAGGCAGCTCGCGCACCCGGGGGTCGATGTCGTGCGGCAGCGCCAGGTCCAGGAAGAACCGGGGCCGGTCCGCGGGGGCGAGCCGGTCGGCGTGCACCACCAGCCCGGGGGCGCCGGTGCAGGAGATCACCAGGTCGGCGTCGGCCAGCGCGGCGTCCAGCCCGGACAGCTCGATCGCCCGGGTCCGCTCGTACTGCCCGGCCAGCCGGACCGCGCGGTCGTGGGTGCGGTTGGCCACCACGATCTCGCGGACGCCCGCCCGGCTCAGCGTGGCCACCGCCAGCGCGCTCATCGAGCCGGCGCCCACCACCAGCGCGCGCGTCCCGTCCAGCGGGCCGAGGTGCCGGGTCGCCACTTCCAGGCCCACGCTGACCAGCGAGGCCCCGGCCCGGTCGATGCCGGTCTCGGCGTGCGCCCGCTTGCCCACCCGCAGCGACCGCTGGACGACCTCGTGCAGTTCCCTGCCGACGGCCTCCTCCTGCTGGGCGAGCTTGAACGCGGCGCGCAGCTGGCCGAGTATCTGGCTCTCGCCGACGACCATCGAGTCCAGCCCGCACGCCACCGCGAACATGTGCTGGACGGCCCGGTCCTCGTAGTGCACGTAGAGGTGCCGGGCCAGCTCGTCGAGGGGGACACCGGAATGCCGGGAGAGCATCTCGGTGATCGCCGAGACCCCGCCGTGGAACTTCTCCACCGCCGCGTAGACCTCGACCCGGTTACAGGTTGAAACGATCATTACTTCGGCCACGTACGGGGAGCCCGCCACATCGTTCAGCAGCTTGACCAGGTCGTCGCCCGTCGCCGCGGTGCGTTCCAGCAGCGGCACCGGGGCGCTCCGGTGGCTCAGGCCCACCACCAGCACGCTCATCTGATGGCCCTTCTCTCGACTCCCCCGAGCTTGTGCTGACTCACAGTTCGACCGCCTCGACGTATTCGCGTTCTACCTGCTCACCCATCGGGCCGCCTGCCTTGCGTTGCTCGTGGAAGGCCAGAATCTGCAACTCGATCGACAAATCGACCTTACGCACGTCCACGCCGTCCGGTACAGACAGCACGATCGGAGCAAAGTTCAGCACACTGGTCACGCCGGACGCGACTACCCGATCGCACACTTCTTGGGCGGCCACCGCCGGGGTGGCGATCACCGCGATCGACACCCCGTGCTCCGCGATGACCGTCTCCAGCCGGTCGATGTGCTCGACGTCGATGCCGGCGATGCGCTCGCCGACCAACCGCGGGTCCGCGTCGAGCAGGCTCGCCATGCGGAACCCCCGGGAGGCGAACCCGCCGTAGCCGGCCAGCGCCCGGCCGAGGTTGCCGACCCCGATGATCGCCACGACCCAGTCCTGCGTCAGGCCCAGCTCGCGGGAGATCTGGTAGATCAGGTACTCGACCTCGTAGCCGACGCCCCGGGTGCCGTAGGAGCCGAGGTGGGACAGGTCCTTGCGCAGCTTCGCGGAGTTCACCCCGGCCGCGGCCGCCAGTTCCTCCGAGGACACCGTGGCGATTCCCCGGTCCTGGAGGCTGTGCAGCGCGCGCAGGTAGACCGGCAACCGCGCCACCGTCGCCTCGGGGATGCCGCGCTCGGCGCGGCTGCGATTCTGTCGTCGTGTCACGGCCTGCTCTTCGGATCGACGCTCGTGGCTGTCCGCGAGGGCCGTCGGCCGGGCCGGAAGCCCGTTCAGCCCGGCCGCCCAGGCTTCCTCCAGGTTAAGGCCTTGTGAACGAGTGCACAAAGTCGCCTACGCGAGGGGCTTCGTACCGGCAAATCCCTACAACGACGGCAAACCCCTGATCGGAGCATGGCGGGAGAGGCCCGCGAGGCCGCCCGGCCGGCCCGCGGTGTGACGTATCAGACACCGCGGGAGGACCGGACGGCCGCGTCGAGCGCCGCCCGCAACCGCCCCTCGTCCACCCGCCAGAAGTCGTGCTGCACCCCGTCGATCAAGGTCACCGGGATCTGCTCCCAGTACTCCCGGGTGTCCTCCTCCGACAGGGTGATGTCGCGCTCCTCCAGCACCACCCCGCGGCCGGCGTAGTCGGCCAGCACCGTTGTGATCACCGCCCGCGCGTCCTCGCACAGATGGCAGCCGGGCTTCCCGAGCAAGGTCACGGTCGTCAACGGCTCGCTCCTCCTAGTAGTCGGGGGCCAGCGCCGGCGGCGGAACGACCTTGGCGGCGCCGAGGTTCAGCTCGATCACGTTGGTGGCGATCACGTGCGTGCGGCTCTCGGCGAGGAAGCGCGCCATGTGCGGCCGGCGCTGGTGGTCGGCGAACGCGGCCTCGTCCCGGAAGAGCTGGTAGACGATGCGCTGGGTGGGCGCGTTCACCACCTCGTGGCAGGTGAAGATCAGCGTCTCGGGATCTCCGGCGCGGGCGGCCCGGACCGCCTCGGCGACCAGCCGGTCGAACGCCTCCTCGCGGCCGTCGAGCAGCGTGTAGACGGTGATCAGCCCGCGCATCGGCGCGGGCGGCGGGGGCGGGCCGGCGAACAGGTCGGCGCCCACGGTCCCCGGCTCGCCCGGCGGGAACCGCACCCCCGCCGGGGCGCCGCCGGGCGGCACCTCGACCATCGGCGCGGGCGGCGGCTGCATGGTGGGCGCCGCGAAGGTCGCCTGCGCCTCGTAGCCGGTGCGGACGTTGTCGGCGCCGTCGTACCGGTCGTCGTAGTCGTCGTAGTCGTCGTCGTCCAGGGGCGGCTCGGTGCGGCGCGCGCCGAACCAGACCAGCGCCGCGGCCCCGGCCAGCGCCAGCACCGCCAGCAGGCCGGGCAGGAAACCGCGGGTGCCGCCCACCACCAGCACCCCGGCCAGCGCGACGAACGCCACCGGCATGAGCAGGTCGTACGCCTCGCGGTCCTCCTTGCCGGCCCGCACCGCGATCACCCCGGCGCACGCGACCAGCGCGAGAACCGCGATGACGTGCGCCACGTCGATGAGCAGCAGGGGCAGGCCCCCGTAGTGCTCGCCCGGCTTGGGCAGGCTCTTGTCGAAGTCGCCCTTCAGCGGGTCCAGCAGCACGATCACCGCGGCGACCACCGTGTACGAGACCGCGAACAGCCAGGCCGCGAAGCGCACCTGCACGAGGCGGGCCATCAGCTCGACCATGCCGAGCGCCAGCCAGATCGGCGCCAGCAGCGCGCCGCCCAGCTCGATCGCGCGGAACGTCCCGCCGCCGAAGCCCGCGATGAAGCCCAGCCCCATGGCGCCCAGCGCGATGGAGATCCCGAGAAGGGTGAGGGACCAGCCGGCCAGGAAGGGCCGGCGTTCGCTGTTGGCGCGCATGAGGAGCGTCCCCAGGGCCACCAGGGCGGCCAGGGTCGCTGCGAGCGCGAGTATTCCTACGACCATCGCGCCCCATGGTGCCCGATGACGGACCTGTTCGCGTAACCCTGTGCCGAGATCGCTGGACATCTCAGAAGATTGGGCAGCTGTATAACAGATCCGTCTCAACTAGCCATTGCGGCAATACTTGACAGTATCTACAGTGGCTTTCCACGCCGGAGGTCGCGCCCGCCGCGGTTTTCGCTCGGCCACGACCGCATCAGCCCGAGGAGGACTGCATGCGCAGCCTGACCCTCGAAGACCGGGAATCGGTGATCGTCCCGCCGTCCCCGCAGGTCGGAACCCGGGAGCCCCGGGCCGGCGCGCGCCGAACCGCGCGCGTCCCCGAAAGCGACGAGATCAAGCGCCTGGTCCTGCGGGCCCGCGACGGCGAGACCGAGGCCTTCGGCCAGCTGTACGACCACTACCTGGAACTGGTCTACAAGTACATCTACTACCGGGTCGGCACCCACGCCCTCGCCGAGGACCTCACCAGCGACACCTTCCTGCGGGCGCTGCGCCGGATGTCCGACTTCAACTGGCAGGGCAAGGACTTCGGCGCCTGGCTGGTGACCATCGCCCGCAACCTGGTGGCCGACCACTTCAAGTCCAGCCGGTACCGGCTGGAAATCTGCACGGCCGAAACGCTCGAAGGCGACCGGCTGGAGGAGGGGCCCGAGCGGGCCGTCCTCGAATCCATGACCACCGGCGTGCTGCTGAACGCCATCCGGCGGCTCAACTCCGAGCAGCAGGAATGCATCGTGCTGCGCTTCCTGCACGGCCTCTCGGTGGCCGAGACCGCGCTCATCATGGGCAAGAAGACCGGCGCCATCAAGGCGCTCCAGTACCGCGCCGTCCGGACGCTGGGCCGGATGCTGCCCACCGACCTGCGCACCTGAGCGCCCGCAGGGGCCGGTACGGGGCCGGCCGTAACTCCTGCATACTCCCGATCGTTGGGAAGTGGACGGCGAGCTCAGGGGAATCTCTATGACGACGAGGCGGGGCAAGGACGACCCGCTGTCGAAGCTGCGTGAGATCGGCGAGACCGGCCCCGGCCCCGACCCGCTCTTCCGGGAACTGCTGCGCGAACAGCTCATGGCCGCCGCCGAGCGCCCGGTGACCCAGCGGCCCGCGGCGGTCCGCGCGGCACCCCGGCGCCGGCGGCCCGGGCTCGCCGTGGCCGCCGCGCTGCTGCTGGCCGCCGGGCTCGGCGGCACCACCGTGTTCAACGCCCAGCGGTCCCTGCCCGGCGACCAGTTCCACGTGGTCAAACGCGCGGGCGAAAGCGCCCGGCTCAGCCTGGCCGGCAGCGACGCCGCCCGCGGCCGGCGCGAACTCGCCACCGCCCGCACCCGCACCCGGGAACTGGCCCGGCTCGTCGACCGGCCCCGGCCCGACTCCGGCGCCATCCGCGACACGCTCCGCGACATGGACGACCACACCCGGACCGCCGCCGAACTGCTGCACCGGGCGTACCTGCACAGCGGCGACCGCGCCCTCGTCACCGCGCTGACCGAGTTCACCCTCGACCAGCGCGGCCGGCTGAGCGCTCTACTGCCCCGGCTGCCACCCGCCGGACACGACTCGCTGGCCCTGGTGAACGAAATCATCGAACGCACCCGAGCCCTGCCGGAGCCGAGGAGTGAGCGGAGTGGGCCGTGAGGAACGAGCGGCCCGCGCAGCGAACGACGAGGCGCAGGCAGCAGCCAACACCGCCGGAACCGCCCTAGAACCGGCCTGGACCCACCCTGCGCGCGGCAATCATTCACCGTGCATCCGTCCGGCACGCATTAGGCTCGGGAGCATGCGCCGAATCTGGCACCGGCGGGGCGATGACGACCCCGCTCGCGCGGGGAAGGTCGCGGCCGCCGCCGCCGAGACCACCGACACGATCCCGTCCGAGCCCGACCTGACCGCGGCCGCGTTCTTCGACGTCGACAACACCATGATGCGCGGCGCGTCGATCTACTACTTCGCCCGCGGCCTCGCCGCGCGCAAACTCTTCACCCTGCGCGACCTCGCCCTGTTCGCGGTCGGGCAGGCCGCCTTCCGGCTGCGCGGCGCCGAGAACGCCGAGCACATCTCCACCGCCAAAGAGGCCGCGCTCGCCTTCGTCGCCGGGCAGAAGGTCGAAGACCTCGTCCGGCTCTGCGAGGAGATCTACGACGAGGTCATGGCCGACCGGATCTGGGCCGGCACCCGGGCGCTCGCCCTCCAGCACCTCGACGCCGGGCAGCAGGTCTGGCTCGTCACCGCCACCCCCGTCGAGGTCGCCCGGGTCATCGCCCACCGGCTGGGCCTCACCGGCGCGCTCGGCACCGTCGCCGAGACCGAGGACGGCGTCTACACCGGCAGGCTCGTCGGCAACCTGCTGCACGGACCCAACAAGGCCGAAGCCGTCCGGGCGCTGGCACTGCGCGAGGGGCTCGACCTGTCCCGCTGCTCCGCCTACAGCGACTCCCACAACGACATGCCGATGCTGACCGTCGTCGGGTACCCCCACGCCGTCAACCCCGACACCGAACTGCGCGCGCACGCCAAGGCCGAGAACTGGCCCGTGCACGACTTCCGCACCGGGCGCAAGGTCACCATGATCGCGCTGCCCGCCGCCGCGGGCGCCGGCGCCCTGGCCGGCGGCGTCGCCGCGGGGATGGCGCTGAGGAAGCACTACCGCGCGTAGTTTGCTTGGCGCTCGTTCCTCGCGCTTGTCGCGGCGCCTTCGGCGCGCCGTCTTCCCTCGTCGCGGTGAAGATCGCTCGTTCCTCACGATCTTCACCGCTCCTCAGTCCAGACGGCGCGGGCGCCGCTCCCGGGCCGCCTCGCTTCGCATCGGCGTCCGATCTCGTCCTTTCGCGGACGGATCAGTTCGGGCGTGCCCGACGGTGAATCCTGCGCTGGCGGGAAGCGCGGTCGGGTCAGGGGGCGCACCTACCGGCGAAGCCGGTGCTGTTAGAGGCCGGGGCTGTCAGAGGCCGGGGCTGTCAGAGGAAAGCGGTGCCGCGGCGGAGGAGGAGGTCGTAGAGCATGTGCTGGATGGTTTCGCGGACGTGGTCGGTGAGGTTGAAGACCGTCATGGGGTCGTCGGCGGCGGTGGCCTCGTACTCGTCCAGGGGTACCGGCTCGCCGAACTGGATCATCCATTTGGACGGGAGGGGGACCAGGCCCAGGGCGCCCAGCAGGGGGAACGTGGGGGTGATCGGGAAGTAGGGGAGGCCCAGGAGGCGGGCCAGGGGCCAGAAGTCGGCGATCTTGGGGTAGATCTCCTCGGCGCCGACGATGGCGCAGGGGATGATCGGGGTGCGGGCGCGTAGTGCGGTCTCGACGAAGCCGCCGCGGCCGAAGCGTTGCAGCTTGTAGCGGTCACCGAAGGGCTTGCCGACGCCCTTGAAGCCTTCGGGGAACACGCCGACCAGTTCGCCCTTGTCCAGCAGGCGGGCGGCGTCGGCCTGGCAGGCCAGGGTGTGGCCGGCCTTGCGGGACAGGTGGCCCAGCAGCGGCACCTGGTAGACCAGGTCGGCGCCGAGCAGGCGCAGGTCGCGGTGGGCGTGGTCGT
The DNA here is from genome assembly GCF_003289645.1 of Actinomadura craniellae. Lineage (GTDB taxonomy): Bacteria > Actinomycetota > Actinomycetes > Streptosporangiales > Streptosporangiaceae > Actinomadura_D > Actinomadura_D craniellae. Next base: position 382,165 of record NZ_QLYX01000004.1, read on the forward strand.
GGGCGGCGACCGTGAGCATGATGCCGTCCAGCGGGAGGGTGCCCGAGTGGTTGGCGACGATCAGCGCGCCGCCCTTGTCGGGGATGTTCTCCACCCCGTCCAGTTCCACCCGGAACCAGCGCTCGAACAGCAGCCGGGCGGGCGGCAGCACCACGGTGCGGTTGAACTCGGGGTCGTAGCCGAACTCGTCCACGGGGTAGTCGCCGGACATCCGGCGGCGCAGGAAGGACAGGCCGGCCGCGACGCCGCGTTCGAACGAGCCGCGGTCGTCCGGTTCCGGCTCCGGCGGGGGGCGGTAGCCGTTGCCGAGCGGGATGATCCGTGCCCCCTCGTCGGGCTCCGGGGCGGCGCTCATCGGGTTCCGCCCAGCGCCCCGGCGAGGCGGTCGAGCAGTTCGGCCGGCGGGTTGCCGCCCATTCCCTGGGCGCGCACGAACTCGTCGAACGCCGTGGCCGAGTCGTACCCGGGCCGCCAGCCGAGCTCGGCCGCCAGCCGGGAGGAGTCGACCACCCGGCCGTACATCAGCCAGCGCAGCAGTTCCGGTGAGAACCCCGACAGCCCGGCGAAGCGGCGTCCCAGATCGCCCAGCACCTGCATCGACTGCGCGGGCACCGGGACATGGGGACGGCCCGCCCGGCGCAGCGCCTGCGACAGCAGCAGCACTCCGTCACCGGCCGCGTTGAACGTGCCGGGGTGGTCTTCCAGCGTCATCCGCCGCAGCACCTCCACGCCGTCGTCCTCGTGCATGAACTGCAGCCGCGGGTCGAAGCCCAGCACCGTGGGCACCACCGGCATCCGCAGGTACCGGGTCAGCGGTGTGTCGACGTCGGGGCCGAGGAAGTTGGCGAAGCGCAGCAGCGACACCACGAGGTCGGGGCGGCGCCGCTGCAGCCCCCGCACGTAGCCCTCGACCTCGACCGCGTCCCTGGCGTAGCCGGACGCGGGGGGCTCCGCCGGCTCGTCGAGCTCGGAGAAGACCGCGGGGTCGCGCGGGGAGGAGCCGTAGACGGCGGCCGACGAGCGGACCACGAGCCTGCGCATGTCGGGCGACCGCTGGCACGCCGCCAGCAGCTGCATCGTGCCGATGACGTTGATTTCCTTCATCTTCAGCCGCGGCCCGAGCTGCGGGACGGTCACCAGGTTCAGGTGGACCACGGTGTCGACCCGCGCCGAGGTGATCACCTTGGCGATGTTCGGTGTGCGGATGTCGACCGTGACGAACTCGGTGCGGCCGAGCGGCAGCGTGGGCGGGACGGTGTCGACCCCGATGACCCGCTCGACGGACGGATCGGCCTGCAGGGCGTTCGCGACCCGTGCGCCCAGGAAACGGGAGACACCCGTCACGAGGACCACACGGGCCGCGGCTGAGGGCTTAGCGGACACCGTGCGCCCCACCCTTCCCGGCCCCGTCCGGCTACTTCTTGTTGCGCCGCTGGACCCGCGTCTTCTTCAGCAGCTTGCGGTGCTTCTTCTTGGCCATCCTCTTACGGCGCTTCTTGATGACGGAACCCACGAAACCTCACTCGACATGCCGGATGGAGTGCAGGGGGCGAGCAGACCGCGCGCCCCCACCCGGGCGTACAGGCCCGGAGCCCAAGGGTACCGCTGGACCGGCGCCCACGCCGCAGCCGGTCACCGCGGTGACCCTCGTTCGGCCACCGCGTACCGGCCGACGGCCCCGCGGGCCGCCGGCCACGCTCTCCCTCGCCGCCGCCGCGGGCGCCTGCTCACGGCACCCGCGACCCCCGGCTACCCCGCTTCGATGTACGCGTCGCGGAGGTAGTCGTGAACGGCCTGCTCGGGAACTCTGAACGAGCGGCCTACGCGTATCGCCGGCAGCTCGCCTGAATGGACAAGGCGGTAGACGGTCATCTTGGACACCCGCATCACCGCCGCCACTTCGGCCACAGTCAGGAACCTGACCTCACTCAGAGGTCGCTCGCCTGAGCCCATCGGACGCCCTCTTCCACACGTGCCGCGCACCGGCCCTTTGGGTGACTTTGAACACGCACGTGTACTTCCCCCAGCGTAAATCGTGCATCCACAGTCGCAAGAGGGAAGTTCAGGCAGACAAGCCAGATAGCTCCAGAAGGTAAGCAGTCAACGGCGCGTACTGGTGGGCCGGAACGCCGTCGTCCAGGGGCACCACGGCCGCGACCTTCCCCTCGGCCTCCCCCGCGAACAGGGCTGGATCGTTGCAGTCGGCGAATCCGACGGTGACGATCCCGGCCTCGCCGGCGGCTCCCGCCCAGCCGTGGTCGGCGATGGCCAGATCCGGCCAATCATCGGATTCTGCTGCGAGCTCGGCCAGTATCGCCTCCATCGGCTGCGGATCGTGGGTGTGCTGCATCCGGCCGTCCTCGCTCTGGAGCATCGCCACGTCCTCGACGTAGCGCAGCCGGCGGACCTCCGTGCCGTAGGCGAGCTCGGCCTCGTACCACCAGCCCTCGGCCGGGGTCAGCAGCCGGCAGCCGCGGGCCCGCAGTGCCCGGCCCAGCGCCTGGTAGATCGGCGGCAGCGCCTGGGGGTGGCCGGTCGCCAGCACCACCCGGGCGCGGCTGTCGGCGGCGTGCCGGATGCGTTCGGCCATCGCCTCCAGCGCGTCCAGCGTGCGGTCGGGGTCGATGGTGTCGTCCCCGTAGACGTGCCGCGGATCGGGGCTGACCCCGCACCGCTCGGCCATCATCGCCAGGACGTCGGCCTCCGACCACTGCCGCTTGAGGTCCAGCCCGAACAGGTAGTAGGGGTTGCCCGCGGCCATCCGCCGGTAGTGCAGCAGGTTGTTCTGTCTGGGGGTCGCGACCTCGCCGGCGATCATCGTACGGACCAGGTGCTCCCGCAGCTCCGCCCGGGACGGCGCCCGGGACGGAGAAGGCGTGTTCAAAAGCTCGCTCCTCAGGTCATGCGTCGGTCATCGGGTCGAGGCCGTGTTCGGGGAACACCGCGCGCCGGGTCGCCAGGATCGCCTGGTCGAGGGGGCTGGCCGGGTCGTACCCGCCCGCCCAGGAGGGCCCCTCGGTCCGGCCGCCGTCGGTCATCCGGCGGGGCGCGATCTCCGCCGTCCGCTGCCGGACGAACTCGCGCCAGTCGTCGGGGGTGGGCGTCTCCGGGGCGATGGGGCGGCCGGCGGCCTCGGCCAGCAGGTGCGTCCACGCCCGCGGGACCACCTGGACCAGCTCGTAGCCCCCGCCGCCGGTGACGATCCAGCGGCCGCCCGCCGTCTCGTGCGCCAGCCGGTGCAGTGCCGCGTACGCGGCGCGCTGGCCGTCCACCGTCAGGATCAGGTGGGCCAGCGGGTCGAGCGCGTGGCTGTCGCAGCCGTGCTGGGTGAGCAGGACCTGGGGCCGGAACGCCCGCAGCAGGTGCGGCACCACGGCGTGGAAGGCGCGCAGCCAGGGCGCGTCGCCGGTGCCCGGCGGCAGCGCGACGTTGACGGCGGTGCCGTCGGCGCCGGTCTCGTCGGGGAAGCCGGTGCCGGGGAAGAGCGTGCGCGGTGTCTCGTGCAGGCTGATCGTGAGCACCCGGGGGTCGTCGTAGAAGACGGCCTGCACGCCGTCCCCGTGGTGCACGTCGATGTCGACGTACGCCACCCGCTCGGCGCCCTGCTCCAGCAGCCAGGCGATCGCGATGGCGGGGTCGTTGTACACGCAGAAGCCGGACGCCGCGCCCGGCAGCGCGTGGTGCAGCCCGCCGGCGATGTTGGCGGCGTGCTCCGACCCGCCCGTCCACACCGCCCGGGCGGCGGCGACCGAGGCGCCGGCCACCAGGGCCGAGGCGTCGTGCATGCCCGCGAAGACCGGGTTGTCGGGGCTGCCCAGCCCGCGGCCCGGTTCCGCGAGCCCGGTGGCGCCGGAGTGCTTGACCGCCGCGATGTAGCCCGGCTCGTGTACCAGTTCGAGCAGGTCGTCGCCGGCGGGGGCGAACTCCGCCAGGCGCACGTTCGGGTGGTCGAGGACCCCGTACTGCCGGGCCAGTTCCATCGTCAGCTCGACCCGGACGGGGTTGAGCGGATGGCCGGAGCCGAAGTCGTAGGAGATGAGTTTCTCGTCCCAGAGGACTTCCAGCCCGCACGCCTCCGGCTCGTTCATGAGCTCACGTTATCGCTCCTGCACGGCGGAACTCCCCGTGGCGCTCATCACAACAAACAGCCACCGGACGTGCACTGACAGGAGTCAACGCAGCTCACACTGGTGAAAACTTGTGAGGTGGATTACTCTCCCTTGAGAGCAGAGTTAACACGACGGAAATGTATCCGGAAGTGGGGTGCCGATGGATCAGCTCCTACCCGGCGACCCGCTGCAGTCAAGCCGGCAGAGTCGCGTCATCGCGCAGGCGCTCCGGCTGAGCCTGTGGCCCCTCCTCAACCGCGCGCCGGGGCCGCCCGGCTCGCTCCAGGCGTTCCGGGCCACCGTCGACGCCGCCGCCCGGCTACTGCCGGTCAGCCCCGGGGTGCGCATCGAGCCGCTGGCCGACCCCCGCGTCGAGACCGGCGAGCCGCCCGTCGCCGGCGAGTGGGTGGCACCGGCCGGGCCGGTCGCCGAGGGAGCCGTCCTGTACCTGCACGGCGGCGGCTACGTGATGTGCTCGCCGCGCACGCACCGCTCGATCACCTCCCGGCTGGCGGTGGAGTCCGGGCTGCCGGTGCTCGTCCCGCGCTACCGCCTGGCGCCCGAGCACCCCTTTCCAGCCGCCCTGAACGACGCGCTGGCCGCGTACCGCTGGCTGCTCTCCCGGGGCGTCCCCGCCGGCCGGATCATCGTGGCCGGCGACTCCGCGGGCGGGCACCTGGCGGCCTCGCTGACCGGGGAGATCTGCCGCATCGGCCTGCCCGCCCCGGCCGGGGTGGTGCTCCTGTCCCCCTGGGTGGACCTCGAGTGCGAGCTGTCCCTGGGCAGCGACGCCCGGGACGCCTACATCAGCGCGCACGCGGCGCAGCGGGTCGCCCGGCTGGTGATCGGCGACGCCGACCCCCGCGACCCCCGGCTGGCGCTGCTCCACCGCGCGTGGACGGACATGCCGCCGTTCCTGATCCAGGTCGGCGGGAACGAGGTACTGCGGCCGGAGGCCGAACGGCTGGCCAAGGCCCTGGGCGACGCCTGCGAACTCCAGGTCTGGCCCGGCCAGATGCACGTCTTCCAGATCCTCGACCGGCTGCTGCCCGAGGCCCGCACCGCGCTGCGCGAGGCCGCCCGCTTCATCGGCTCGGTGCTGCACCCCTCGGCCGCCGGCGCCGCCGACGCCGCGTAGCGGTCACTCCGTGCGGAGGGCCACCACCGGATCGAGCCGGCCCGCCCGGCGGGCCGGCAGCACGCCGAAGATCACGCCTACCGCCGCCGAGACCGCGAACGCCAGCGCCGGAGACCACCAGGCGACCTCCGCCGGGACGGGTGACGCCCGGGAGATGGCCAGCGCGCCGCCGACCCCCAGCGCGATGCCCGCCAGACCGCCGATCGTGGTGAGCAGCACCGCCTCCACCAGGAACTGGGCCAGGATGTCGCGCTGCCGGGCGCCGAGCGCCTTGCGCAGGCCGATCTCCCGGGTCCGCTCCCGCACGCTGACCAGCATGATGTTCGAGACGCCCACCCCGCCGACCAGCAGTGAGATCGCGGCGATCGCGGCCAGCACCCCGGTCAGCGCGCCCAGCACGGTGCCGATCGTGCCCAGCAGCTGGGTCTGGGTGATCGCCGAGAACCGCTCCCCCGGATACCTGCGCTCCAGCTCGGCCACCACCCGCCGTTGCAGGTCCGGGATGGCGTCGGTGGTCGGGGCGCGGATGGCGAGGAAGTCGATCCGGTCGACCCCGAACAGCCGCTGCGCGGTGGTCACCGGGATGTGCAGCTCGGCGTCACGCGGCTGACCGAAGGTCTGACCGACCTCATCGAACACGCCGATCACCCGGAACCGGGCGCCGCCGGCGACCGCCACCTGGCGGCCCACCGGATCGGCCTCGCCGAAGATCCGCCGGGCGGTCTCCGAGCCCAGCACCGCAACCCGGCGCCGGGTCTCCACATCCGTGCGGCTGAGGTAGCGGCCCCGGCTCAGCGGCCGGTTGAACACCTGCTGCAGGTGCTCGTTGGCCCCGACCACGGTCGAGAACGTCTCGCTGCCGCCCGCGCGCACCCGCTCCCCGGAGGCCAGCGACACCGCGATCCGCCGCTCGTCGCCCACCACCCGGGCGAGGGGGGCGACGTCCTCCAGCCGCATCCGGCTCAGCGTGGGCGCGGCGCCGAAGGACAGTTCCCCGGGCGCCACGAAGATCAGGTTGGAGCCGAGTCCCTCGATCTCCCGTTCCACCATGTTCCGCGCCCCGGAGCCGATCGCCACCAGCACCACCACGGCGGCGACCCCGACCACCACCCCGAACATGGTCAGCCCGCTGCGCAGCCGGTTCACCCGGAGCGCGTCCCAGGCCACCCGGACCGATTCGGCGAGCCTCACCCGGACGCCCCGGTGTCGTGCTCGACCCGCCCGTCCCGGATCCGGATCTGCCGGCGGGCGCGGGCCGCCACGTCGTGCTCGTGCGTGACGAGGACGACGGCGACGCCGCGCTCGGTGTTCAGCCGGGCGAGCAGGTCCATCACCTCGTGACCGGTCCGGGTGTCGAGGTTGCCGGTGGGCTCGTCGGCCAGCACCACCCGCGGCTCCCCGACCAGCGCCCGGGCGATCGCCACCCGCTGCTGCTCGCCCCCGGAGAGCTGGTTCGGCCGGTGGTCCAGCCGGTGCCCCAGCCCCACGGTGGCCAGCGCCTCGGCCGCGAGGCGGCGCCGCTCGGCCCGGCCCACACCCCGGTAGACCAGCGGCAGCGCCACGTTGTCGCGGGCACTGGTCCGGGCGAGCAGCTGGAACGACTGGAACACGAAGCCGATGGTGGCGTTGCGCAACTCGGCCAGTTCGGCGTCGGAGAGCGCCGCGACCTCGCGCCCGCCGATCCGCAACGAGCCCGCGGTGGGCCGGTCAAGGCAGCCCAGCAGGTGCATCAGCGTGGACTTCCCCGAACCCGACGGGCCGACGATGGCGGCGAACTCGCCCGGGGCGATCCGCAGATCCACCCCGCGCAGCGCCTCGACGGACACGCCGCCCATCCGGTACGTCCGGCCGACACCGGCGGCCTCCAGCGCCGGCGGCCCGGTCACGGCACCTCCTGGCCCTGCTCGACCGTGTCCACCCTGGAAGTGACGATGCGCTCGCCCGGGGCCAGGCCGCCCAGCACCTGGACGAGGGAGTCGCCCTGCGCGCCCAGGCGGACCGCGCGCCGCCGCGCCCGCCCGTCCGTCACCACCCAGACCGTCGTCTCGCGCCCGCTGGTGACGACCGCCGCGGACGGCACCGACAGCACCCCGCGCGCCTCCCGGACCCGCAGGTCGGCCACGGCGCTCATGCCCGGCTTGGGCCGGGGGGCGGCCGCACCGCCGGATCCGGTGCCGGCCCCGAGGGAGAGCGTGACCCGGTAGGTGACGCCGCCGGCCGACTGCTGCTGGGGGGTGACCCCGACCCCGGTGACCACGGCGGTGTACCGGACGCCGGGCAGGGCGTCGAGTTCGACGTCCGCCGGGGTGCCCTGGTCCACCCGGAGCACGTCCGTCTCGTCCACGTCGGCCGACAGGGTCAGCCGGGAGACGTCGGTGACGGTCACGACGGCGTCGCCGGCGGTGACCGGAGCGCCCTCGGCGATGGACGCGGCGTCCCGGGGCGCTCCGCCCAGCCCGGCCAGCCCGCTCAGCGCCCCGGCGGCCCCGGCGGCCCCGGGCGGCGGGCTCGGCAGGCCGCCCGGGCTCCCGGCCGGGCCGCCCAGGCTCGCCACCCCGGCGAACGGCGCCCGGATCGTCAGCGCCTCGACGGTGCGCTCCGCCGCGAGCACCGCAGCCCTGGTCTGCACCCGCTGCGCGGCGGTGATCGACGAGAGGGCCGCGCCGACACCGCCCAGCCCGGCGTTCAGCCGGGCCACCGCGGCGCGGGCCGCCGCGGCCGCGGCGGCGTAGTCGGCCTCGGCCCGGGTGATCTCGGCGAGCACCCGGGCGCGCTGCCCCGGGTCGGGGACCTCCCGGGCGATCCGGCGTGCCTCGGTGAAGCCCCGCCGGGCGGTGCGGTCGGTGTGCCGCTGGAAGGAGCCGAGGTCGACCCCGGCCGGGGCGGCGGGGACGGAGCCGCCGGCCGCGCGGTCGGCGGCCCGGGCCTCGGCGAGTTGCTCCCGGGCCGTCGGCGAGTCGAGCCGGGCGAGCACCTGGCCGCGCCGCACCCGGTCGCCGTCCGCCACGTGCAGCCGCCGGATCACGCCCTCGGCCGGGGCGCGCAGCGAGGACGTGCGGCGGGCCGCCACCGTGGCCGGAACCTCGACGACCTCGGCCACGTCGGACGTGCCCACCGTCCCGATCCGGACCCGGGGGCGCTCGTCGTCGCCGGTGCACGCACCGGCCAGGCCGAGGGCCGTCAGCGCGGCCAGAGCCGGGGGGACATACCTCCGCAAAGCCACCCGGCCATCGTAGGAGCGATCACCCCGGCCCGACAGACCCCGTCAGAGCCCGGCTGGCGCGGGGTCCCGGCGAGAGGCCCGGACGGTCAGCATCCCGACCAGGGCGGCGACCGTGGCTATGCCCTCACCGACGACACACCAGACCTTCTCGCTGTACCAGGTCGTGTCGTGCATGTTCGGGATCGGGCCCAGCGCCCCGGGGTCGAAGTAGTGGTAGAACAGCAGCGCGCCGACCGCACTGCCCGCCACCAGGAAGGCGACGGCGTACGTCCACCAGCGTTCCAGCACCAGCACCAGCACCGCGGCCAGGGCCGCGACCACCGCCTGGCCCCGGAAGAGGGTGTCGCCGCCGATGCCGGTGGCATCGGGGTTGGCCATGTCGGGGGCGAAGATCCAGTGCACGTAGGCGTCAACGGCGAGACCTGCTGCCACGAGCAGGCGGAGCACGATTCCCATACCTGTTTATCGTCCAGCACCCCCACCAGGTTCAAGCGCCGGCGGAAAAATCCCCCCACTCGTGACGCTTCTCTGTGTGTCAAGTGGTGGGCGGGGACCGAACAGGAGGGGTCAGCCGCCGGTGGCCAGTTCCCGGCCGCGGTTGCGGGCCGCCTCGATCGCCTCCAGGACGGCGGCACGGACGCCGTGCCGCTCCAGCTCCCGGATGGCGGCGATGGTCGTCCCGCCCGGGGAGGTGACCGCCTCGCGCAGCAGCACGGGGTGCTCGCCGCTGTCGCGGAGCATCACGGCCGCGCCGACCGCCGACTGGATCACCATTTCCAGTGCCGCGGCCCGCGGCATGCCCAGCAGGATCCCCGCGTCGACCATCGCCTCGACGAGGTAGTAGAAGTACGCGGGGCCGCTGCCCGACAGCGCGGTGGCACCGTCCTGCAGCGACTCGGGGATGCGCAGCACCTTGCCGACCGGCTCGAGCAGTTCCTCGGCCAGCCGCAGGTGCTCCTCGCCGGCGTGCGAGCCCGCCGAGATCACGCTCATCGCCTCGTCGACGTGGACCGGGGTGTTGGACATCACCCGGACCACCGGCACACCGGACGGCAGCCGGTCCTCGATGAACCCGGTGGTGATGCCCGCCGCCATGGAGATCACCAGCTTGCCGGGCGGGACGGACGGGCGCAGCTCGTCCAGCAGCGCGGCCATGTCCTGCGGCTTCACCGCCAGGACCAGGGTGTCGGCGGTCTTGGCGGCCTCGGCGGTGCCCACCGCCGCCACCCCGTACCGCTCGTGCAGCAGCGCCGCGCGCTCCGCACGGCGGGCGGTCACCAGCAGTTCGGCCGGGCGGCGGCCGGCCCGGAGCACCCCGGACAGCAGCGCCTCACCCATCTTGCCGGCACCCAGAATCGCGATCATCGACAACACCTCGGAGCGGGATACGGACAGCGCACCCACCCTAGTGGCGGGCCCGCGGATGTCAGGACCGGCCGGCCAGGGCGCGCAGGAAGAACGCCAGGTTGGCGGGACGCTCGGCCAGCCTGCGCATCAGGTAGCCGTACCATTCCCGACCGTAGGGCACGTAGACCCGCACCCGGGCACCGCCGGCCGCCAGCCTGCGCTGCTCGACCGGGCGGACGCCGTACAGCATCTGGTACTCGAAGTCGTCCGGGCCCCGGTCGTTGAGCAGGGCCAGCGCGCCACCGATCTCGATCAGCCGCGGGTCGTGCGTGGCCAGCATCGGGTAGCCCCGGCCGGCCATCAGCACCCGGGTGCAGCGCACGAACGACTTGTCGATCTCGGCGCGGTCGGTGAAGGCCACGGACTCCGGGGCGGCGTAGGCGCCCTTGCACAGCCGCACCCGGGATCCGGCGCCGGCCAGCTCGCCGCAGTACTCCTCGGCCCGGCGCAGGTACGCCTGGACGACCGCGCCGGTCTCCGGGTGGTCCCGGCGCAGGGCGGCCAGCACGCGCAGGGTGGACGCGACCGTGGTGTGGTCCTCCATGTCCAGCGTGACCGTGGTGCCCGCCGCGCGGGCCGCGGCGCAGATCCGGCGGGCGTTCGCCGTGGCGAGGTCCTCGTCGAGCGCCTGGCCGAGCGCGGTCAGCTTGACCGACACCTCGGCCCGCGCGCTCTGGCCGGCCGCCGCCAGCCGTTCCAGCAGGTCCGTGTAGCCCTTGACGACCGTCTCGGCCTGGCCGGGGTCCCGGGTGCCCTCGCCCAGGTGGTCGAGGGTGACGAGCAGCCGGTCGCCGGTCAGCGTCCGGGTGACGTCCAGGGCGTCGTTCAGCGTCTCGCCGGCCACGAACCGGCGCACCACTCCCCGGGTGTAGGGCGCCGTCTCCACCGCCCTGCGGACGCCGTCGCTCCGCGCGGCTGCCAACAGGACCTGACGCAGCAATGTTCCCTCCGTTTTCCCGCGGTCGCCCGGGGCCGCTAAGAGACGGTGCCCACGCTGTTGGTACCGCCGTTCCGCCGCACATAACCCGCCATCTCGTCGCCGCGGACGGCGGTGTAGAGCTCCCTGGCCCTGACCTCGTCGAGCAGGACCACGCTCTGCACTCCGCGCATGGCCGGGCCCTTGTTCGGCACGGTCAGGAACTGCACGTCCTGCGGGCGCAGCCCGCGCAGGCCGAGCGCCAGGGAGCGCAGGTCGCCGGACGACATGGAGTCGTCCACGCTGATCGACTTGGTGAACGCCCGGAGGAACCGGTTGAGCTTGATCGGGTTGGAGATCGTGCCGCCGTCGGACGCCTTCTTGGCCAGCGCGCGCAGGAACGCCTGCTGCCGCTTGATGCGGTCGAAGTCGCCGTTGGGCAGGTTCTGCCGCTGCCGGACGAACAGCAGCGCCCGCTCCCCGTTCAGATGTTGCCGGCCGGCCCGCCAGGTGACGTTGTTGGCCGGGTCGTACACGGTCTTGGCGATGGTGACGTCCACCCCGCCCAGCGCGTCGGTCATCGCCTGGAAACCGCCGAAGTCGACCGCGCCGTAGTGGTCGACGCGGATGCCGGTCAGCTTCTCGACGGTCCGGATGAGCAGCGCGGGACCGCCGAACGAGAAGGCCGCGTTGATCTTCTGGTGGCCGCGGCCGGGCACCTCGACCCACGAGTCGCGGGGAATCGAGACGATGTAGGCGTTCTCCCGGTCGGCGGGCAGGTGCAGCAGGATCAGCGTGTCGGAGCGGTGGCCCCGCACCTTCGAGATGTCGGCGCCCTGGCCGACCTCCACCGCCCCGTCGTCGAAACCGACCAGCAGCCAGTTCTCCGAGCCGGCGGCGCTCGGCTTCGGCCGGTCGGTGTTGGTGGGCATCACGCCGGGAATGCGGTCGACGTTCCTGTCGTAGGACGCCTGCCGCTCGTACACCAGCGCGCCCGCCCCGATCACCGCCAGCAGGAGGACGGCCAGCACGGTGAGCAGCACCCGCCGCCCCCGCCTGCGCGTCTTCTTCCTGGCCGGGGCCTCGCCGGGATCGGCCGCCGCGGCGGCGTCCTCGCCGGCCTCCGCGGGAGGCTCCTCCGCCGGGCGGGGCTCGGCGGGCCCTGTGCCCGCCCCGGCCTCAGCAGGTTCTGTGACCTCTGCGGCCTCAGCAGGCCCGGCGACCTCTTTGGCCTCCTTGAGCTCGGCGGGCCCTGTGCCCGCCCCGATCCCAGCAGGTTCTGTGACCTCTGCGGCCTCAGCAGGCCCGGCGACCTCTTTGGCCTCCTTGAGCTCGGCGGGCCCTGTGCCCGCCCCGGCCTCAGCAGGTTCCGTGACCTCTGCGGCCTCAGTGGGCGCGACGGCCTCTGTGCGCTCGGTGGGCTCTACGGAGTCGGCGGCCTGCGCGGCCTCGGTGGCTTCCGCAGCCTCCGTGGGCTCAGCGGGACCTTCCGATGCACCGGCCTTGGCCGGCAGGTCCTGCTTGCTCATAGCGCAACAAATTACCAGCCCCGGTGCTGGATCCCCCGCGGTCAGGGCGTGCGGCGGCGCAGCGTGGCGGCACCCAGCACGAGGGCCAGGAGCGTGCAACCCGCGACGACCGACATGTCGCGCGCGAGCGTGCCGGTGACCTCGGCGGTGCGCGTGAGCTCGACCATGGCGTCGACCGCGTAGGTCAGCGGGAGCACCACCGAGATCTGCTCCAGCACGGGCGCCATCTGCTCGCGCGGCACGAACAGCCCGCACAGCAGCACCTGCGGCAGGATGAAGGCGGGCATGAACTGCACGGCCTGGAACTCCGTCCGGGCGAACGCGCTGGCGAACAGCCCGAGGGCCATGCCGAGCAGCGCGTTGAGCACGGCCACCAGGAGCAGCATCCCCACCGGGCCGGCCAGGTCCAGGCCGAGCCAGATCATCGAGATCGTGGCGGCCACCGCGACCTGGACCACCGCCAGCAGCCCGAAGGCCAGCGCGTACCCCAGCAGCAGGTCGAGCTTGCCGAGCGGCATGGTCATCAGCCGCTCCAGGGTGCCGCCGGTGCGTTCCCGCAGCGTGCCGACGCTCGTCACGATGAACATCACGACGAACGGGAAGACGCCCAGCAGCAGCGGGCCGAGCCGATCGAAGATCGCGGGCTGCTCGATCACGTATCGCAGCAGGACCATCAGCACGGTGGGCACGCCGACCAGCAGGCCGACCGTACGGTGGTCGTGCCGCAGCTGCGTCAGGATGCGCCGCGTCGTCGCCAGGGTGATCCGCAGGTTCACGCGGGTGCTCCCTCGCGCTCGGAGATCAGGTGCAGGAAGGCCTGTTCGAGGTCCTGGCGGCCGGTGCGGGCGCGCAGCGCGGCAGGGGCGGCGTCGGCCAGGATGTCGCCCTCGCGCATCAGCAGCAGCCGGTCGCACCGGCTCGCCTCGTCCATCACGTGGCTGGAGACGATCAGGGTGACGCCGCCGGCCGCCAGCTCGTGGAACAGCCCCCACAGCTCCTGCCGGAGCAGCGGGTCGAGCCCGACCGTGGGCTCGTCCAGCACCACCAGCTCGGGACCGCCGAGCAGCGCCACGGCGAGGCTGGCCCGGGACAACTGGCCGCCCGACAGGGTGCCGACGAGCTGCCCGCGCTGGTCGGCCAGCCCCACCTGGGCGATCACCCGGTCGGCGTCGTGCCGGGAGGCGCCCAGCACCGAGCCGAAGTAGCGCAGGTTCTCGGCGACGGTCAGGTCGGTGTAGACGGCGGGCTGCTGCGTGGCGTAGCCGACCAGCCGGCGCAGTTCGGGGTCGCCTGCCGGCCGGCCCAGCACGGTCACCGTGCCGCCGCGGACCATCTGGACGCCCACGATGGACCTGATCAGGGTCGTCTTGCCGCAGCCGCTCGGACCCAGCAGCCCCAGCACGGCACCGCGGGGGACGTCGAAGTCCAGCCCCCGGAGCACCGGCCGTCCGCCGCGGTCGACGCGCAGCCCTCGTACGCTCACCGCCGGAGCAGAACTCATCATGTGTTGAATTTAAGTGGACGCAAAGACCCCGTCAAGGGGATCTCATGGGAGTTCAGCCCAGATAGTGCTGGATCACCGGGGCCAGGAGCTCGACCAGCTCCTCCTCACTGGCGGACGCGACCGGCTCCGTCTTGATCACATAGCGCAGGATGGCCACGCCGACCATCTGGCCCACCGCCGCCTCGGCCCGCAGCAGCGAGGTTCCGCGCGCCGCGGCGACCCGGCGGAGCAACGCGGTGGTGATGAACTCGCGCATCAGCGTCGCGGCCTGCTCGTTGGTCATGGCCGAGCGCACCATGGCGATGACCGGTGCCCGGCGCTCCTCGTCCCGCCAGATCTCCAGGAAGATCCGCACCAGCGTCTCGCCCAGTTGGTCGGGCGGCGCCTCCAGCAGGCGCGGCAGGACGTCGGCGGGCGTCACCGGGAACTGCATGGCGGTGGTGAAGACGCCCTCCTTGTTGCCGAAGAAGTGATGCACCAGCGCGGGGTCGCAGCCCGCGGCGCGGGCGATCGCGCGCAGCGAGGTGCCGTCGTACCCCTTCTCGGCGAACAGCTCGCGCGCCGCCGCCAGGATCGCCGCGCGGGTCTCGGTGGGCCCGGGCCGGCGGCCCGGGCGGCGGGTCTGCCGGACGTCCGGCTCAGACTTCATCGGCGGGCACTCCGCCGCGACACCTCACCGCCCGGAGTGACCTCCCACGTGTGGTCGGGCGCGGCCAGGTGCAGCCGGGTGAAGGCCAGCGCCTCGGCGAGGTCGGCCATCCGGTCGGACCGGTCGGCCGCCCGGCGGGTGTTGACCTCCAGCACGACGTGGCCGCCGAATCCCTCGACGGCCAGCCGCTCCAGCATCTCGGCGCAGGGCTGGTTGCCCCGGCCCGGCACGAGATGCTCGTCCTTGTTGGGGACGCCAACGCCGTCGGCGAGGTGGATGTGCCGCAGCCGGTCGCCCAGTTGCGTGGCCATCTCCAGCGGGTCCGAGCCCGACACCGCGGTGTGCGAGGTGTCGAGCGTGACGTACGGGAAGTCCTGGTCGACCGGGTTCCAGTCGGGGGCGTACATGCCCACCTCGGCGGCGCGGGCCTTGACCGGGAACATGTTCTCCACCGCGAACATGACGTCGGTCTCCTCCTGCATGCGGGCCAGGCCCTTGGTGAACTCGCGGGCGTAGTCGCGCTGCCAGCGGAACGGCGGGTGCACCACGACCACCTCGGCGCCCAGTTCCTCCGCGACCTCCTTGGAACGCACCAGCTTGCCCCAGGGGTCGCGGCCCCAGACCCGCTGGGTGAGCAGCAGGCAGGGCGCGTGGATCGACTTGATCGGCACCTGGTGGTACTCGGAGAGCCGCCGGAGGACGTTCAGGTCCTGGGAACCGGCATCGGTCGCGACCATCACCTCGATGCCGTCGTACCCCAGCAGGGCCGCCATCTCGAAGGCGCTCGGCACCTTCTCGGGATAAACCGACGCCGTCGAGAGGGTGACCGAGGCGTCCGGCAACCGGAGCCCCGGTGGAACGGTGCCGTTGTACTGCGCGGTCAAGGCTCCCTCGCCATAGTGTCGCCGGGCGGTTACTTGATGTCTGAAAGCCTATGCGGTATTAGCCGAAAGTGATGCCCGGTTGGGACATCCCTCCAGCTTACGAGCACTCCGGCTACCATCGGCCACCGTGGCCGATGTCGTGCGCGGGGCCGTGCCGAGCCCCAACATCTGGAACTCCCCGCAGGTGTACGAGGTGGAGAACCGGGCCGTCGACCCCGACGGGCTGATCGAGGCGACCATGCGCCGGCTCCACCCCTGGGCGGGTGCGAACGTGCTCGACCTGGGCTGCGGAACCGGCTTCCACCTGCCGCTCTTCGCCCGGGAGGCGACCCGGGTGGTCGGGGTCGAGCCGCATTCCGGCCTGGCCGCGGCAGCGCGGCGCAGAGTGGCGCATCTCACGAACGTGACCGTCCGGGACGGCGCCGCGCAGGCGCTGCCCCTGCCGGACGCCTCGGTCGACGTGGTGCACGCCCGCTGGGCCTACTTCTTCGGTCCCGGCTGCGAGCCCGGGCTGGCCGAACTCGCCCGGGTGCTGCGGCGGGGCGGTACCGCGTTCCTGATCGACAACGACGCCACCCGGTCGACGTTCGGCGGATGGTTCCGGCGCTGGCTGCCCGACTACAACCCCGGCAAGGTGGAGCGGTTCTGGGCCCGGCACGGCTTCACCCGCGAGCCGCTGCTGATCCGCTGGCTGTTCGAGCGCCGGGCCGACCTGGCCGCCGTGCTCCGCATCGAGTTCCCCGCCGAACTGGCCGAGGCGTTCCTGGCCGAGCACCCCGGTCTGGAAGTGGACTACGCGATCAATCTCTGGCACCGGAACTATTGAGTTCGTCTCTATTACCGATCGGTAGCGAGCGGCATACTGTACGCCCCGTCGAATTGGGACTTCGGAGGTCGCGTCATGGGCACGGGTCGCAGAATCCTCACCGCCACCGCCGTCGGGGCGGGAGCCGCCGGCGCCGCGGGCGCCGGCCTGGCGCTCCAGCGCAACGCCGTCCACCGGCTCCGGCTACGACCCGACCCGTACGCCGGCGAACCGTTCGGCTCGCTGCGCGGGCAGCCGGTCCAGGTCCGCGCCACCGACGGCACCCGGCTGTACGCCGAGATCGACGACCCCGACCGCACCGACCTCGCCATCGTCTTCTCGCACGGCTGGACGCTCACCCAGGACTCCTGGCACTTCCAGCGCCGGGCACTGCGCGGCCTCGGCCGGCTAGTGTTCTGGGACCAGCGCGGCCACGGCCGCTCCGACCCCGGCGACCGGCTCGGCAACGACGTCCCGCTACTCGGCCACGACCTCGCCGCGGTGATCGAGCAGACCGTGCCCAAGGGGACACCCGTGATCCTGGTCGGCCACTCCATGGGCGGAATGACGATCATGAAGTACGCCGACCTGTACCCCGCGGAGATCGGCCGCCGGGTGCGCGCGGCCGCACTGGTATGCACCTCGTCGGGCGGGCTGAACCAGGTGACCCTGGGCATGCCCGCCCTGCTGGCCCGGCTCACCCAGCGGCTCCTCCCCCGCACGCTGCGCGCGGCCGGCGCCGGAGCCGGCCTCATCGAGCGGGTCCGGCACCTCGGCCGGGACGGCGCCGTGCTGGTGGAAGACCTGATCGCATTCGGCCCCGAGGCCAGCCCCACCGCCGTGCGATTCGCCGAGGAGATGATGGCCGAGACCCGGATGGAAGCGCTGCTCGACTTCTTCCGCTCAATGATCACGAACGAGTCGATCAGCGACTGCACGGCCCTCAGCGCCGCCGACGTGCTGATCATCGGTGCCGAGAAGGACGCCCTCACCCCCCTCTCACACAGCGCCCGAATCGCCGACTGCCTACCATCGGCCCGGTTCGAGACCATCCCCGGCTCCGGCCACATGGCCATGATGGAACGCCCCGGCGCAGTCTCCACCCACCTCACCGACCTCGTAGAACACACCCGCAAAGAGCTCTGTTAGCTTGGCGCTCGTTCCTCGCGCTTGTCGCGGCGCCTTCGGCGCGCCGTCTTCCCTCGTCGTGGTGAAGATCGCTCGTACCTCACGATCTTCACCACTCCTCAGTCCAGACGACGCGGGCGCCGCTCCCTTTTCGCCTCGCTGCGCATCGGCGCCCATCTCGTCCTTTTGCCGGCCCGTTCAACTCGCCTGGCCGGTCAACGTGTGACGGTGGTCGGTTCCCGGACGGCGGTGGTGACGCGGGTTGCGACGGCTTGCATCCCTCGGGCGTTGGGGTGGATCGGGGCGGCCCGGGAGTTCAGCAGGATGCCCTCCACCCACCGCTGTCCGGCCGGGGCGCACATGTCGCGGCCCTTCCCGTCGGTGTAGACGTCCACGAACCCGGCGCCGTGCGCGCGTGCCTGCTCGGCGAGCATCCGGTTCAAGGATCGGTGCAGCCCCTCCAGGTAGGGCACGTCACCCCGGGCTACCGGGACGAACGGCCAGCATCCCCGTTCGGGAGGCAGCAGCCGCAGGTAACCCACCACGAGTACCCGGGCCCGCGGCGCGCGGCGCCGGATCTCCCCGAGCACCGCCGCGACCTTCGGCGCGGTCTGTGTCACCCGCTGCTCCAGCCCCGCACCGTACTGGGCCGCGCAGGGAGCCCCCGCCGGATTCCGCAGGCTCAGCACCCCGCACCCCACGGCGAGATCGCTGAACCCCACGTCGTTCCCCCCGATCCCCACCGTGACGAGCGAGGTCCCCGGGCCGAGTGCGTCCAGTTGCGGCCGGTTCCGCCCGAACAGCACGCTCTGCGGCTGCGTCATGTGCGACGTCCGCGCCCCGCTACAACTCACGTCGACCAGCCGCCCCACCCGCAGTTCCCGCGCGACCAGCGACGGATAGTTCCCGCTGGACCGCAGACACCCCACCGGCGCCCCCCGCTGCTCGGGGATCAACGGCCCCGCCGTGAACGAATCCCCCATCGCCACGTACTCACCCACCACCCCCTCGGCCTCGGCACTCGTCGCCCCCACCGGCCCGAACACCGCCGCCAGCACAACCCCGGCCACCCAGACGGCACGCCTCATCCGCCCGCTCCCTCTCCACCCACCCGCGAAACCCCGCCCGCGGCCCCCCAAGCACAGGCCCCCACCCGGGCCCCCGTCAACGAAAAGGCCCACCACCGCAGGCCACACTTCCCTTACCGAACGTCACACTGACACCACAAGCCCCACCACGCCCCCACCCCACACCCCGCCTCCGCACGCCCCCGCCCCACACTCCGCCTCCCACACCCCCCACACCCTCACGCCCATTCGAAAAGGACGAGATGGGTGCCGATGCGAAGCGAGGCGAAAAGGGAGCGGCGCCCGCGCCGTCTGGACTGAGGAGCGGTGAAGATCGTGAGGAACGAACGATCTTCACCGCGACGAGGGAAGACGGCGCGCCGAAGGCGCCGCGACAAGCGAGCGAAGCGAGCCAAGCCAGCACTGTCCGACCCTCCCCCTACTCTCCTTCCTATGGCTAAGACGAAGACCGCCTACCGCTGCTCCGAGTGCGGGTGGCAGACCTCCAAGTGGGTGGGTCGCTGCGGCGAGTGCCAGACCTGGGGCACCGTCGCCGAGGCCGGTGCCGCGGCCCCGCCCCGGGTGGTCTCGGCCGGGCCGGTGAGCACCCCGGCGCGGCCGATCGGCCAGGTGGACGTGCGGTCGGCGCAGACCCGGCCGACGGGGCTGGACGAGCTCGACCGGGTGCTGGGCGGCGGGCTGGTGCCGGGCGCGGTGGTGCTGCTGGCGGGCGAGCCGGGCATCGGCAAGTCGACCCTGTTGCTGGAGGTGGCGGCGCTGGCGTCGGCGGCCCGGTCGGGTGAGCGGGGCGGCTCGGTGCTGTACGTCACGGGTGAGGAGTCGGCCGAGCAGGTGCGGTTGCGCGCCGACCGGGTGGGCGCGGTGACCGAGGGCCTGTATCTCGCCGCCGAGACCGAGTTGTCGGCGTTGTTGGGGCATGTCGACGCGGTCGAGCCGAAGTTGCTGGTGGTCGATTCGATCCAGACGATCGGCACGGCCGAGGTGGACGGGGCGCCGGGCGGGGTGACCCAGATCCGCGAGGTCACCGCGAACCTGATCCGGGTGTCCAAGGAGCGCGGCATCACGACGGTGCTGGTCGGCCATGTCACCAAGGAGGGGGCGATCGCGGGGCCGCGGCTGCTGGAGCACCTGGTGGACGTGGTCTTGTACTTTGAAGGTGACCGGCACAGCCGGCTCCGCATGATTCGCGCGGTGAAGAACCGGTACGGGCCGACGGACGAGCTGGGCTGTTTCGACCTGTCGGAGGTCGGCATCGTGGGGCTGCCCGACCCGAGCGGGTTGTTCCTCAGCCGCCGGGAGGAGCCGGTGCCGGGCACGTGCGTGACGGTGACCCTGGAGGGGCGCCGTCCGCTGGTGGCCGAGGTGCAGGCGCTGGTGGCGAAGTCGTTCCTGCCGAGCCCGCGCCGGGCCACGTCGGGCCTGGATTCGCCCCGGGTGTCGATGGTGCTGGCGGTGCTGGCCCAGCGCTGCAAGATCTCGATGCACGAGCAGGACGTCTATGTCTCCACGGTGGGCGGGGTGCGGCTGACCGAGACCTCGGTCGACCTGGCGGTGGCACTGGCGGTGGCGGGTTCGACGGTGGAGCAGTCCATGTCGGGCAACGTGATCGCGCTGGGCGAGGTGGGCCTGGCGGGCGAGGTGCGCACCGTGCCGGGGGTGCAGCGGCGGCTGGCCGAGGCGTCCCGGTTGGGCTTCGACTACGCGGTGGTGCCGCGGGGTTCGCTGGAGCTGGGTGAGACGACCGCGCTGAAGCGCAACGGGGCGCGTGGCCCGGTCTCGTTCGAGGGGATGACAGTGCGTGAGGTGGACAGTTTGAATCAAGCGTTGCAGGTGGCCTTCACGGCTTCCTGAGCACCCGACCGGCCGGGGCAAGCCGCCCTTAAGCCGCCCTTAGGTCCGCAGCGGAGCCTGCTGAAAGGGCTCCTCGGTAAACTGAGCGCCGTCCAGCGACCTCCGGGGGTCTCGTGCCAGTACAGGAAAAGGGTCATGACGAACGTCGCCGCGCCACCCTGGCAGCGGTGGCTCCGGGCACCGCGATTCGCGATGGCCTGGAGCGCATTCTGCGGGGGCACACCGGCGGGCTGATCGTGCTCGGCCACGACAAGGCCGTCGAGGAGCTCTGCAGCGGGGGCTTCGAGCTCGACGTGGAATTCTCCGCGACGCGGTTGCGGGAGCTGGCCAAGATGGACGGCGCGATCGTCCTCGACAGCACCCACACGCGGATCGTCCGGGCGGCCGTGCACCTGGTGCCCGACTCCACCATTCCCACCGAGGAGTCCGGCACCCGGCACCGCACCGCGGAGCGGGTGGCCCGGCAGACCGGCTGCCCGGTGATCTCGGTCAGCCAGTCGATGCGCATCATCGCGCTGTATCTGGACGGCGTCCGCTACGTGCTGGAGGACTCCGCGACGATCCTGTCCAAGGCCAACCAGGCCCTGGCCACGCTAGAACGCTACAAGCTGCGGCTGGACGAGGTCTCCGGCACGCTGTCGGCGCTGGAGATCGAGGACCTGGTCACGGTCCGCGACGTCAGCGCGGTGGCGCAGCGGCTGGAGATGGTGCGCCGGATCGACGACGAGATCGAGGGGTACGTCGTCGAACTGGGTACCGATGGGCGGCTGCTGTCGCTGCAACTGGACGAGTTGGTCTCGGGCGTCGACCGCGACCGGGAGCTGATCGTCCGCGACTACTGGCCCGGTGACGCGCGGCGGCACGGCGTCGAGGAGGTGCTGACCGCGCTGGACGGGTTGTCGGCCACCGAGTTGCTCGACCTGCCCACCGTGGCCGACGTGCTGGGTTTCGCCGGCCCGGACGCCCTCGACCTGCCGGTCAGTCCCAAGGGTTACCGGCTGCTGGCCAAGGTGCCGCGGCTGCCCGCGCTGGTGGTCGAGCGGCTGGTCGAGCATTTCGGCGGGCTGCAGAAGTTGCTCGCCGCCGGCATCGACGACTTGCAGGCGGTCGGCGGCGTCGGCGAGTCCCGTGCCCGCAGCGTCCGCGAGGGCCTGTCCCGCCTTGCCGAGTCCTCGATCCTCGAACGCTACGTCTGACCGCCACCGGGCGCCCTTCCGACGCCCGGCACGCCCACCTGCCTCCACCCCGACACCATGATCCTTCAGTATCCAGGGCGTTAGAGCGCCGCGAAAGCTGAAGGATCACGGCTGCATGCGCTCTCAGCGGGTGATCCTTCAGCATCCGTGGCGCCATGGCGCCACGGATGCTGAAGGAGCAGCTTGTATCCGCTCCTTGCGCCAGGGCCTGTCTCAAGGTGAGGCCACAAGCCCCGCGGTACACCAACGCCGGCTTCCGGCCCCGTGCCCGGTGTTCGTGGAGGATCAGTGGTGCCAGAGCACCACTGATCCTCCACGAACACCGGCGCAGGCAAGGCATGCCCCGTCAGGGCGGCCGGGCCCCGCCCGAGCGAACCAAAACCGTCGGAACCCGGCCCGCGCCGAAGCACGGCTCAGGTGAGGCGGAAGACCTGCTTGGGGACCTTGGCGCCCTTGACCGTGACGACGTACGTGCCGGGCCGGGCGGTGGAACGGCCGCCGGGGCAGCCGTCCGAGGAGCGGCGGCGGTCCCAGGTCGTCTCGGTGATGTGCGGTATGCCGCGGCGCAGCAGCTGGAGCGTCGAGGCCGGCCCGCCGGCGCAGTGCGCGGACGACCACACCCGGTCCGATCCCGAGGTCACCCGCAGCTCCAGTTCCCGGGGCCCGACCCCGTAGGTGCAGGAGCGGGCGCCGGTGTTCACGACGGTGAGCCGGAAGACGGGCCGGTCCTTGCCGCCGTAGGAGCCCTTGGTGGGCGCCAGACCGACCACCACGTCCTTGGGGTCGCAGGCGTCGCCGTTCCGCCGCGGCGCCGCCGGGGTCACGGTGACCCGGGCGGTGACGGTGGCGGTGATGGTGGGCATCGCGGTGGGCACGGCCGAAGCGCTCGCGGCCGGGGAGGCCGACGCGGCCGCGCCGCTCACCGGCCTGCGGTCCTCGCCGTGGGAGCACGCCCAGGCCAGCACCCCCACGCCGGCCAGCACCCCGCCCAGGACGAGGACCCGGCGGCGCCAGTAGGCGTCCAGCCCGATCCCCTCGTCGTCACCCTCCGCGTCCGAATGCATGCAGACAGTATGCTTTTTGGATCTTCTCGGGGCCTCGAGACCCGCCGTGGAATAGTGGGCACCGATGAACCGTTTCGCCGAGCCGATCCTCGACTGGTACGCCGAACACGCCCGCGACCTCCCGTGGCGGCGCCCGGAGGCGACCCCCTGGGGAGTGCTGGTCAGCGAGATCATGCTGCAGCAGACCCCCGTCGTCCGGGTGCTGCCGGCCTGGGAGCGCTGGCTGGAGCGCTGGCCGACGCCCGCCGCGCTCGCCGCCGAACCGTCCGGCGAGGCCGTCCGCGCCTGGGACCGGCTGGGCTACCCGCGCCGGGCGCTACGGTTGCACGCCTCGGCCTGCGCGATCGTGGAGCGGCACGACGGTGAGGTCCCCTCCTCCCACGCCGCGCTGCTGGAACTGCCCGGGATCGGGGCGTACACGGCCGCCGCGGTGGCGAGCTTCGCCTTCCGGCAGCGGCACGCGGTGCTGGACACCAACGTGCGCCGGGTACTGGCCCGGCTGGTCTCGGCCGAGGAGTACCCGCCCCGGTCCCAGACGGTCGGCGAGGTCACGCTCGCCGAGTCGCTGCTGCCCCTCGACCCGCCGACGGCCGCCACCTGGTCCGTCGCGGTGATGGAACTGGGCGCCCTGGTCTGCACGGCCCGCGCCCCGCGCTGCGTCGACTGCCCGGTGCTCGCCGGCTGCGCCTGGCAGGCGGCCGGCCGCCCGGCGTACGCGGGCCCGGCCCGGCGCGGCCAGCGCTACGCGGGCACCGACCGGCAGTGCCGGGGGCGCCTGCTCGCCGTGCTCCGGCACGCCGACGGCCCGGTCGAGAAGGCGGCCCTCGACGTCGTCTGGTCCGAACCCGTCCAGCGCGAACGCGCCCTCGACGCCCTGATCGCGGACGGCCTCGTGGACCCCCTGGACGACGGCCGCTACGCCCTACCCTCCTGATCCCGGCCGGCTGTTCCGGCCCGCGGACGCCTGGACGCCCGTCCCGGCGGACCCGCACCTGGTCCCGGCGAACGGCCTCCGGGACGGGAGGTCGCGCCGCTCCGCCACCCGCTCACCCCCGGGCTGCCCGCACCCGGCTGTCCGATAGCGGAAAACGCCGCAGCCGTCCGGGACGGATCGGGTTTACTCGGCGGCAGGGGCGATCGCGGACGGCGAGGAGGGGCCGGTGGCGGAGGAAAGACCCGCGGTCCGGCGGCGGGCGGCCAGTCATGGGGTGCGGACCTTCGCCGGGGGGCTGGTGGAGTTGCCGTTCGTGCCCGAACTCGTCCGCGAGCTGACCGCGACGTTCGAGGCGCTGGGCTTCGACCCCGCCCCCGGCGGCCACCGTGACCTGCCCTCCGCCGAGCTCGGCCGGGCCGTGCTCGGCGGGCTCGCCGCGCCGGCGGACGTGGCGGTGGTGCACGTGATCAGCCATGGGCACCGCGGCCGCAGCGACGGCGTCTACCTGCTCGGCGCGGACGGCGCCGTCTCCCGCGAGAACGACGTGGAGAGCTGGCTCAAGGAGATCGAAGACCGGGCCGACGGCCCGCCCACCCTCTTCCTCCTCGACCTGTGTCACGCCGGCCGGTTGGCCCGGCTGCCCTGGCAGTCGGGCGGGAGCGGCAGGAGCCGGGTACTGGCCGCCTGCCAGGGCGACGAGGCCGCCTACGACGGCCGGTTCACCCGGGCGCTGATCAACGTGCTGCGCGACCTGCGCGGGCTGGCCGTCGATCCGGCCCTGGAGCACGTCCCGCTGGCGACGGTCGCGCAGGCGGTGCGCCGCGAGGTCAACCGGCTGGCGACCGAGGCCGACGGTTTCGGGCAGCAGGTGACCGGCAGCCTGGTGGACATCTCCGCCGACTCCGACCTGCCGTTCTTCCCCAACCCGGCGTACCGCGCCGGGTTGCCCCGCGCGGAGCTGCGCCGCGGGCTCGACCCCGGGGTACTGCCCTTCCTCGACGACCTGGACGAGGGCCTGGACGCCCGGCACTTCATCGACCGGGCGGCGGGCACCGGGGTGCTCGGCGAGTTCGATCCCGCCCGGCTGAGCGCCCGGCGCTTCATCCACTGGATGACGGGAGTCGGTGCCCCCGAGTCCGAGCCGGACCTGATCGCCGGCTGCTTCACCGGCCGTGACCGGCAACTCCAGCAGCTGTCGCGGTGGATCAACTTCTTCGACCGGGGCACGCTGGCGGTGCTCACCGGCAGCCCCGGTGCGGGCAAGTCCGCCCTGCTCGGCGTCCTCGTCTGCGCGGCCCATCCCCGGCTGCACGCGCCCACCAAGCCGCTCTGGAACCGCGCCACCCACCTGCCCGACCCCCTGCACCCCGGGCAGCTCGCCGCCATCCACGCCCGGCGCCGGACCCTGGACGAGGTCACCGCGTCGATCGCCCGCCAGCTCGGCCTGCCGCCCCCCGGTGACCCGGCCAGGCTGATCGCCGCGATGCGCGATCTCCCCGTGCCCCCCGTCCTGGTGCTCGACGCGCTCGACGAGGCCGAGGACGGGACGGCCCTGATGAATCACCTGCTGTTGCCGCTGGCCGCGGACCGCACGGAGCGGGGCGCCACCGCCCGGCTGCTGGTCGGCACCCGCCGCTATCCCGAGTACGCGCCCCTGCTCGCGGCCGCCGCGATCACCGACCTCGACGACATCCCGACGGACGTGCTGGAGGACGACCTCAACCGGTACGTCCTGGAACTGCTCCGGGCCACGCCCCTGTACCGGCCGCGCGGCGCCGTGCAGGGCGCCTTCGCCCACGAGTCGGCCCAGGTGCTGGCCCGGGAACGCGAGTGGGGCGGCTTCCTGGTGGCCGGCCTGTACACCCGGCACTTCGTGACCACGCACACCGACCCGCCGCTGGACGACCCGGCGGAGGCCGAACGGCTCGGCGCCGCGGTGCCGCGGAGCCTGCCCGAGGTGTTCGAACTCGACCTGGACGCCCAGGCCGGCGACCGCCCGCTACGGCCCGTCCTGACAGCACTGGCGTTCGCCCAGGGGCAGGGCATGCCCGTCTCGGTGATCGCCCGGGTGGCCGGAGCGCTGGCCGGGAACTCCCTACCCGACCCGCAGGCACAGGACGGACAGCGCCTTCCCCCGCGTTCGCCTGGCACCGGAGGGAACGTGGTCCGGGCCGGCTCGCAGGCACGGGACGGGCAGCGCCCTCGCCCGGGTCGGCCCCTGTCCGGTGCGCAGGTGCGGGACGCGCTGGACGCCGGCCGGTTCTACCTGCGCCGGGCCGTCGACACCGACGGGACCGTCCTCTACCGGCTCTTCCACCAGGGCCTGGCCGACCATCTCGCGGAGCGGGACGACGCCGGAGCGGTCCTGCCCGCGCTGCTGGCGGCGCTCGGCCCGCCCGGCGCCCGCGACTGGAGCGCCGCCGAACCGTACCTGCTGCGGCACGCCCTGCACCACGCCGACGCCGCCGGCGACCCGGGCGCCCTGCTCGACGACCCGGAGTTCCTGCTGCACGCCGACCCCGCCTGCCACGCCGACCGGCCCGACTCGTGGCCGATGCTGCGCGCCCACCGCCGCGCCGTGGCCGACGCCGGCCCCGCCGGGGACCCGCGCCACCACCTCGCGCTGCGCGCCGCCCGAGCCGGGGACGTCCGGCTGGCCGAACGCGTCGCCAACCCGCCGGGCGGCCGGCCGCTCCCCTGGCAGCCGCGCCACGTGTGGCGGCGCCCTGCCGCGCTCCCGACCGCCGCGCCGCCGACCCAGGGCGTGCCGGGGCACGACGGGCCGGTGTACGCGCTGGCCGTCGGCTCGCTCGACGACCGGCCGATCGCGGTCACCGGCGGCGCCGACCACACCGTGCGCATCCACGACCTGGCCACCCTGCAGCAGCTCGGTCCACCCCTGCACACCGCCAGGGCACCGGTGTACGCGGTGGCCCTGCGCCTCCACCGGGGGCGTCCCATCGCCGTGACCGGCGAGGCCGACGGCACGGTACGGGCCCTGGACCTGGCGGCCCGCGACCAGATGGGGCCCGCCTATACCGTCCACGAGGGGCCCGCCTACGGGGTCGCCTGCACGAAGGCCGCCGACGAACTGTTCGCCAACGCGCTGATCGCCCTCTCGGTCGGGGCCGACTCCCTCGTCCGGACCACCCAGTTCTGGAACCCGGGATTCCTCGTCCCGCCGACCGTGGTGTCACCCGGGTTCCAGGTCGGGCACTCGGGGCCGGTGTTCGGGGTGGCGGTCCACTGGATCCAGGACCTGCCGGTGGCCGTCACCGGGGGCGGCGACGGCACGGTGCGGCGCTGGGATCTGGCCGCCAAGGAACCACTGGGCGAGCCGCTGCGCACCCCCGCACCGGTGTTCGCCGTCACCGTGGCGGCTCCGGGCGGGCGCCCGATCATCGTGGCCGGCGGCGCGGACGGGGCGGTACGGCTGTGGGACCTCGCCACCGGCGCCCCGGCCGGCCTGCCGCTGCCCGGTCCCCGGCCCGTCATGTCCCTGGCGGCCGGGCACCTCGACGGGCGTCCCGTCATCGTGGCCGGCGGCGGGGACGGAACCGTGCGCGTCTGGGACCTCGACACCCGCCGGGAGATCGCCCGGCACGCCCCCGGGCCCGCCTCCGTCCCCGCGGTGGCCCTCGCCGAGGTCGCGGGCCGCTCGGTGGTGGTCGGCGGCGACTACGGGGGGCGGGTCACCCGATCGTCCCCGGGGCCCGCCCGGCCGGCCCTGCTCGGACCGCTCGGGCCGTCCCTCGCCCTGCTGGCGCACTCCGACGGCGAGGTGGTCGCCCGCGACACCCGGTCGGGAGAGATCCGGTACTCGGCGGAACTACCGGCCGGCCGCCGGGTGGTGGAGTGCAGGACCGCCCCGGGCGCCGGGCGCACGGTCCTGCTCGCGAGCGACGGCACCGGCTGGCTGTGGGAACCGGAGCAGGGCCCGCCCGTTCAGACCGCCGCCTTCGACCGCGCGGAACCACCGGTCCTGGTGCGCGGCGGCGAGATGGTCGTGCAGGTCGTTCCCGGCGACGGTGGCACGCTGCGCTGGCGCGCCCCCGCCGGGGACCTCACCGCCGATCCCGGCCATCGGCACCAGGGCGCCGTCACCGCCGTCACCGCGGCCGCGCCCGGCGGCCGGCCACTGGTGTTCAGCGGAGGCGAGGACGCGACCATCCGGATCTGGGACCCCGCCGACCGCCGGCAACTCGACGCGCTCCCGCTGCCCGGACCGGTCCGGGCCCTCGCCGTCACCCCCGACGGGCACCTGCTGGCCGACACCGGCACCGAGGTGATCTGCTTCCGCGGCCCGGGCGCTCCTCGATGAGCGGGCCTTCCGGCCCCAGGGTCGGTCCGGAGCGCAGGGTCGACCAGATCGTGTTCCGCTCGTCGTTGGAGTCCCTGGGCGGCCCCGGCCGGGGAGGCATGGGCCCGGTCGCCTCCTCCCTCACCCCGCAGGAGACGTTGGCCTGGTCCATCCGGTTGAGAAGCGGTGACTTCGTCGCGCCGCTGGGCTACGGCTCTTCATCCGGTACCGGGCCCGCCCTCGGCGGGTTGCCCACGGGAAACGAGCCCGGCGCCCGGGACATCGTCCTCCGATGCGTGGAAGAACCCGATTACTCCGGCCGGCCCTCCTGGCTTCTCCATGTACTGCTGCTGCCCGCGCAGTCGCCCATCGAGTGTTCCGCCGCATGGTTGGCGACAGGACTGGCCGACTGGTCTGCGTGGGTGCCCCCTGGCGTTCCAGTCCCCGCCGAGTTACTGCCCGCCGTCGACGTCAGGATGCTCCACCAGTTCGCCCAGGACGGGAACGCTCGTCTCACCGCGAGGCTGCCCGAGTACAGGGAGACGCTGATCCGCTTCGTCGCCGAAGTCCTGGAAGACCCCGACGCGCTGTTCTCCGCCGACCTGAGCTCCGTGGACGATCCTCTGGTGCTCGTGCACGGCCTGGTCTCGCTGCTCGCCGGAACGGCCGGCCGGGAACCGTGGAGCCTGCTCGTCAACGGTCGGGTGCTGCACTCCCCTGACGAACCCCGCCTGCTCGTCTCCACTGAGAGGGAAGGAGCATCTGCGCTTCTCCTGCAGTTGGCCGGGCACGCACGCCGTGAACTGACCGCATCCACGGCCGGCCCGGCCGTTCGCGAGGCGGCCCCGGTCATCGTCGCCTTGCTGGAGGGCGGGCGCACTCCGCCGCAGGCACCCCTCTCGTCCAGGCAAGAGTTCCTGGCTTGGGCGGCCGCGGAGCACCACGAGCCGGCCGGCGGCGAAACGCTTCTTTCCGACAAGCCCGGGGAACGACTCGCCGCCCGTTCCTTCGCCTCGCATACCGCGCAGGAACTCCGGGAACGGTTCCGCGACGCCACCGATCAGCAGGTGGCCGAGCTCGCCGCCGAGTTCGCCCGCCGTCCCGGGGTCCCGGAGCTCATCCGCGCCCTCAGGCGTGAAGTCCTCGCCAGGGGCATGGCCGGCGGACCGTCCCCGACCTCCGACATCGCCCGCTCCCTGGGCCCCCCGGACGACGACGACATGCGCGCCGCGTTCGACAGGTGGGCGGAGTGGCCCTGGGAGGTACGCGCGCCGGGGACGGCCGGGGTCCTCCGCTCGGCGCTCCCCCTCGGGCTGCTCCGGGACGACCGGTTCATGGATCGCGTGCTGGCGGGCGGTCCCGCACACGAGATCCTGCGCGCCGTCGAGCAGTGCGCCGACCTGCCGGGCGTGGTCGGCTCCTGCTTTCTGGCGCTGGGCCGCCGTACCCTTTCCGCCGGGGAGCGGTCGCGCTACCGGGAGGTACTGCTGGCCACCGGTCTGCTCTCCTCGCTGGACCGGTATCCCCCGGCCGGGTCCGAGTGGCTCGAAACGGCTCTCCGGCTGGGCTACGACCGGCTCCCCGCCGGCGAGATGGACGCCGCCGTCGAGGAACTGGGCTCGGCCATGGCCGAGCCGCCGTGGCGCACGCTGGCCGATCTCGCCGAGGGCCTGCCGGCCAGGCTGGCGCTGGGACGGGCCGCGTTGCACCAGGGCGTGCGGTGGAGCGCGTTGCACGGCGCGTTCGACGGCGTTCCCCTCACCGACCTGCTGGCGGCCGCCGCCACCTGCCATCCCGCCGACCTCGCGCTCGCCGAGTTCCTCCTCGGCGAGATCCGGGCCTCGGCGGACGAAGCAAACAAGGCAAACCGGGAGAACCAGAAGGCCGTCCGGGAGGCGCTGGCCGAGCACGGACACCTGAGCTGGGTGATCGAGTCCCTGTTCCCCGACGACGTCGAAGCCCAGGTGAAGAAGTACCAGGTGCTGCTACGCGCCGCCCACGGCAACTTCCTGTTCCCCGACGCCGCCCGCGCGATCCTGCGAGATCCGGTGCCACCCGCGCTGGCCGTCGCGGTGCTCGGTCACTGCCCGTCGGACGTGCTCCCGCAGGCCATGAACGCCATCGCACTGGAGTACCTGCGTGCCGCCGGTATCCCCCCGGACCTGCTGAGCTTTCCCTGAGCGTGTTTCACCAGGCGACGAGTTCGAACCAGACGCTCTTGCCGGTGGGGATGCGGTGGACGCCGTGGCCGTCGGCGAGGTGCGCGACGATGAACAGGCCCCGGCCGGACTCGCCGTACGCGTCCCCGACGACCCGGCCGGGCGGCAGGACGGGGCTGCCGTCCCGCACCTCGACGCGCAGCCGGTCGCCGCGCCGGTCCAGGACCATCACGATGGGTGGCTCGCCACCGTTCTCGCGGCCCCGCACCGTGAGGGCGCGGGTGGCGGGGATCTCCCAGCGGCGCTCGTCGGCCGGCTCGTCGAGGACCGCCGCCGGAAGGGGACCGTCCGGCAGCGCGCGTTCCGCCCACAGGGCCGGCCCGGGGTCGCCGCCCGGGAACGCCTGCTTCGACTCCACCAGCGGCGCGCCGCCGTAGTCGGCGCCCTCGCAGGGGCAGGGCCCGACCGGGACGGGTTCCTCGCGGCCGGCGGGCGGGTGGGAGACGCACCCGTCCGGTGGTGCGGCGTGCCGGTGGGCGTTGGTGACGATCTCGCTGACGCAAACTTCCAGCCGTTCGATCACGTCCTCGGGCACGCCCCAGTCCCTGGCGGTCAGGACGGCGTCGCGCCGGGCGACGGACGCCGCCTGCGGGCGGTTGCGCAGTCGGACGCGCTTGAGCGGCATGGAGGGCGCCTCGATCGACACTCTGTAACTCTCCTCGGGCCGGCAGGGGGCTCGGTAGTTCGTCTTCCCTGCTCAGCGGGTCGTCACACGGCCACTCACCGCATGTGGAGAACGTCGGAAACGTACCCGTCAATCACCGACACGAAGGGAGGAGGTCAAAGGGGGAAAGATCTGCGGCCAACACCAGGCAAGTCCGGACGGTCAAACGCGCCTGGTGGAGAGAACCGCAATGCGTTCGGTGAGGGCTATCCAGGCCATCCGGCGACCCTCGACCGGCGGGCCGGGCGCCAGCAGCGCGGCGATGTCGCGGAGGACGTCGGGATGCCGCTGGACGAAGCACCACAGCTCCCGGGGCACCCGGCGGCCCGCCACGACCAGGTCGCGGGCGCGGGCGGCCAACTCCCGGGCCAGTAAGGGGTCGTCGCGCCGCTCCAGGCCCTGGACGGCCGACAGCGGCACCCCGGCCCGGACGCAGGCCAGGACGGCCCGGCGGTACGCGGCGCCGTCCAGCGCGTCCACGGCGCCGAGCGCCACGGGCGCCAGCGCGGGGTCGCCGAGGGCGGCCGCGACCAGGTCCGCGCCGATTCCCGCCAGCACGGTGCGGGCGTCGCCCTCCGCCGTGCGGTCGATCAGGTGGGGCAGCGCCTTGAGGATCGCCCGGCGTTCGGCGGTCCCGCCGCGCAGGTACAGCTCGGCCGGCCGCAGCCGGTCGGTGGGAAGCGCGCACAGCAGGACCGTCCGGGCGGCCTCGTCGGCCGTCCAGCCGGGAGGTCCGGCCAGCGGGGCCCGGCCGCAGTTGAGCCCGGTCGCCGGGAACAGCTCGGTGATCGCTCCGGGGTCGAGGGACAGGAAGGTCAGCGCCTCGTCGAGCCAGCGCCGGCCGCCGTCCGCCAGCGCCCCGTCCAGGGCCTCGTACAGCTCGTCCATGCCGCCAGGATGCCCCGTGGACCGGCCCGCGCGCATGAACCCTGGCGGTCCCGGAAACGCGAGGACCCGCACCGGTGGAAATCCGGTGCGGGTCCTCGGTCGTGCTCCGTACGGGCCCGTCAGTCCTTGTTGAACTTGACGGCGCCCTCGACCGGAAGGGCGTCGGGGACGGTGGACGGCTTGGGCTCACCGGTGAAGGTGAACTTGGCCGTCTCGCCGGTGCCCTCGACTCCGACGATGACGATCTGGCCGGCCCGCAGCTCGCTGTAGAGGATCTTCTCGGACAGGTTGTCCTCGATCTCCCGCTGGATCGTCCGGCGCAGCGGCCGGGCGCCGAGCACCGGGTCGTAGCCGCGCTCGGCCAGCAGGTCCTTGGCCTCCTGGCGGAGCTCGAGGCCCATGTCGCGGTCGCGCAGCCGCTCGTCGACGCGGGCGATCATCAGGTCGACGATCTGGATGATCTCCTTGGGGGTGAGCTGGTGGAAGACGACGGTGTCGTCGACGCGGTTGAGGAACTCGGGCCGGAAGTGCTGCTTGAGCTCTTCCTGGACCTTGGCCTTCATCCGGTCATAGTCACCCTGGGTGTCGTTCTGCCGGGCGAAGCCCAGCGACAGGCCCTTGGAGATGTCCCGGGTGCCCAGGTTCGTGGTCATGATGATGACGGTGTTCTTGAAGTCGACCACCCGGCCCTGGGCGTCGGTCAGCCGACCGTCTTCCAGGATCTGCAGCAGCGAGTTGAAGATGTCCGGGTGCGCCTTCTCGATCTCGTCGAACAGCACCACCGAGAAAGGCTTACGGCGCACCTTCTCGGTCAGCTGCCCGCCTTCTTCGTAGCCGACGTATCCGGGCGGGGAACCGAACAGCCGCGAGACGGTGTGCTTCTCCATGAACTCGCTCATGTCGAGTTGGATCAGCGCGTCCTCGTCACCGAACAGGAACTCCGCCAGCGTCTTGGACAGTTCGGTCTTTCCGACACCGGACGGGCCGGCAAAGATGAACGAACCACCGGGCCGCTTGGGGTCCTTCAACCCGGCGCGGGTGCGCCGAATGGACTGCGACAGCGCCTTGATGGCGTCTTCCTGACCGATGACCCGCTTGTGGAGCTCGTCCTCCATACGGAGCAGACGCGTGGTCTCCTCCTCGGTCAGCTTGAAGACCGGAATGCCGGTGGCCGTCGCCAGAACCTCGGCGATCAGCTCTTCGGTGACCTCGGCGACGACATCCATGTCGCCGGCCTTCCATTCCTTCTCCCGCTGCGCCTTCTGGGCCAGCAGCTGCTTTTCCTTGTCGCGCAGCGCGGCGGCCTTCTCGAAGTCCTGCGCGTCGATCGCGGACTCCTTTTCACGCCGCACGTCGGCGATGCGCTCGTCGTACTCGCGCAGGTCCGGCGGCGCGGTCATCCGGCGGATGCGCATCCGGGAACCGGCCTCGTCGATCAGGTCGATCGCCTTGTCCGGCAGGAACCGGTCGCTGATGTACCGGTCGGCCAGCTGCGCCGCGGCCACCAGCGCGCCGTCGGTGATCGAGACCCGGTGGTGCGCCTCGTACCGGTCGCGCAGGCCCTTGAGGATCTCGATGGTGTGCGACAGCGACGGCTCGGCCACCTGGATCGGCTGGAAGCGGCGCTCCAGCGCGGCGTCCTTCTCCAGGTGCTTGCGGTACTCGTCGAGCGTGGTCGCGCCGATGGTCTGCAGCTCGCCGCGGGCCAGCATCGGCTTGAGGATGCTGGCGGCGTCGATCGCGCCCTCGGCGGCGCCCGCTCCGACCAGCGTGTGCAGCTCGTCGATGAACAGGATGATGTCGCCGCGGGTGCGGATCTCCTTGAGGACCTTCTTCAGCCGTTCCTCGAAGTCACCGCGGTACCGGGAACCGGCGACCAGCGCGCCCAGGTCGAGGGTGTACAGCTGCTTGTCCTTGAGCGTCTCGGGCACCTCGCCCTTGACGATCTTCTGGGACAGCCCCTCCACCACGGCGGTTTTACCGACGCCGGGCTCTCCGACCAGCACCGGGTTGTTCTTGGTCCGCCGCGACAGGACCTGCATGACCCGCTCGATCTCCTTGTCCCGGCCGATGACCGGGTCGAGCTTGCCTTCGCGGGCGGCCTGGGTCAGGTTGCGGCCGAACTGGTCGAGCACGAGGGACGTGGAGGGAGCGGACTCCGACGGCCCACCCGACGCGGCCGGCTCCTTGCCCTGGTAACCGTGGAGCAACTGGATGACCTGCTGGCGGACCCGGTTCAGGTCGGCGCCCAACTTCACCAACACCTGGGCGGCCACGCCCTCGCCCTCACGGATCAACCCCAGGAGGATGTGCTCGGTGCCGATGTAGTTGTGGCCGAGCTGCAGCGCCTCACGCAGCGACAGCTCCAGCACCTTCTTGGCCCGGGGAGTGAACGGGATGTGTCCCGAGGGCGCCTGCTGCCCCTGACCAATGATCTCTTCGACCTGCTGACGCACGGCCTCCAGGCTGATACCCAGACTCTCCAACGCCTTGGCCGCGACACCTTCACCCTCGTGGATCAGACCCAGGAGGATGTGCTCGGTGCCGATGTAGTTGTGGTTGAGCATCCTGGCCTCTTCCTGGGCCAGGACGACAACGCGCCGCGCGCGGTCGGTAAACCTCTCGAACATCTCGTCGCTCCTCACAGAGCGGTTGGGCAGGAACCGGTATGTCCGGGCCTGTCCTTCCGCATGCTAGCCCGCCCCGAGGAGGCCGCCCGGTGCACTCCCACCAGGAGACGTTCCCCAGCTATGCGCTGTTCATCCTCATCCAACTACCGCCTTGGGGTGGCATGTTCCCGCTACGCCCCAAGCGAACGGGGCCTTTTCGCAGCTTGCCGTACCCGAGCCCACCACGTCCGAGCGCCCTCGAATGCGCGCTACGCCAGAAGCGAACGGCCCGTCACCCCCTCGACGGGTGACGGGCCGCGCGGACGGCGCGCAATCAGCGGCCCCCGGAAGCCTCGAACTCTTCGACGATCGAGGCCGGAATGCGGCCGCGCTCATTGACCTTCTTACCCCGTGCCTTCGCCCACGCCCGGATCTCGGCGCTGCGCTCACGGCTGGACGCGCCCCGAGGACGACGACGCCCCCGAGCGGCTCCTGCCTTGCGCGCGTGCTCCACGAACGGCTGCAGCGATTCCCGCAGCTTCTTCGCGTTGGCATCGCTGAGATCGATCTCATAGGTGGCGCCATCGAGCGAGAACGCTACGGTCTCGGCCGCCTCGCCACCGTCGAGGTCGTCGACGAGAAGCACCTGAACCTTCTGTGCCATGGGGACAGACCTTTCCGCCGGAGCAAACTGTATTCGGTTCACAAAGATATACCGCTTCGCTTGCTCATGACAATTCAACACTCAGGATCTACTTTCCCTCCCCCTGCGGTAACCCATCGTAATCGGGCTGCCCAATCGGCCACGCCCGGCTTACTGGCGGGAGCCATCCTTCTTGGCACACCGCCGGGAGGGTGGTCACCTGTATGGAATTGTCCGTCGGCCAGCAGGGGGTGGAGATAGCCACCAGGGCGACGGAGGGGCTTTCACCCTGGCGCCGGGGCAGGAAATACGTGGCTCAGATGGCCTAAACCGCCGGGCTCGTGGGCGGTCTGGCCCGATTAAGCCGATGTATCAGGACTTACCCACCCAGTCCCCCTCGGGGTGGGTAGTTCCCACTGGGATCCACCGCATCTCCCGGATCCCAGTGCAACTCTCACTGAACTGAACGGGTGCTGAACGCCACAACCCCCTTGGCATAAGGGAAAAATGGCCCTCGCGCTATCCGGAAGACGCCGTCACCGCGATCACCCGAGTACCGGCGAGCCTGTCGTGCAACGCCTGCCGCCGCGGTTCCTCAAGGGCGAAGGCGGCGTTACCGACCCAGAACAGCCCCGCGAGAACGTCGAGCACCGGAACGGGCTGGGCCGCCAGCGGCAGCGCGTACGTCGCGGCGCGCAGTGCCGCCCGTGCCGGATCGAGCCGGGACCGCCCGGCGTCCGGCTGGGGGACCACCGCGAGCCCGGTCAGGCGCTTGCCCAGCGTCCGCCCCCACAACGCGAGCTGGACGGCCTCATAGACCAGCAGGAGCCCCGGCAGCGCCAGGGGCAGCACGAGTTCGGCCGAAAGGCCGGCGCCCTGCACGACGGCCACCACGGGCAGGCCGACCACCAACGTGTCGATCAGCCGGGCCACCAGCCGGGGCCCGGGCTCGGCGGCCTCAGTAGGCGGCACGGTCGTCGATGACGACCGTTCGGGCGAACCGGTCGTGCATGGCCTGGTTCAGCGGCCGGTCCCAGACGGCCCACACGTAGGCCATCACCATGCCGACGCTCACCAGCAGGATCCCGTAGGCCGCGTAGTCCCAGACGAACACCGTCACGACCAGGAAGAAGAAGAACCCGATCTGGTAGCCGACGTTGTTCACCCCGGCCCGCCAGACGGCCTGGACCTGCGGCAGCGGGTCACCCGGCGGGTTGACCTGGACCACGCGCAGGTGGAGCACCCGCTTGCCCAGCGTCTGCCCCCACATCGCCAGCTGCACCGCCTCGTAGATGAACGGCAGCACCGACAGCACGATGAACAGGGTGATGATGATGGGCCAGTTCCAGACGCCGCCCTCGGTACTGGTCTTGCTGCCGGGGGCGTCCAGTCCCATGGCGCCGAACGCGATCGGCAGCACCAGCGCGAATCCGAAGACCGCGACCAAAATGG
Organism: Actinomadura craniellae; assembly: GCF_003289645.1. Lineage (GTDB taxonomy): Bacteria > Actinomycetota > Actinomycetes > Streptosporangiales > Streptosporangiaceae > Actinomadura_D > Actinomadura_D craniellae. The sequence continues at coordinate 418,365 of NZ_QLYX01000004.1, forward strand.
TGTCCATCGCCCGCGCCCCCGCGCGCCGCAGCAACGGGGCCAGCGGCAGTTCTTCGGGACTGCCGTAGGAAGGACCCGCGTATTCGGAGTAGGACGCCTCGCGGGTCCGCGGGTCGTAGGGGGGTTCGCTCATGGTGGCTCAGTCCTCCAGGCGGAGCAGCATCCGGGTGTTCCCCAAGGTATTCGGCTTCACCCGATCCAGATCGAGGAACTCGGCGACTCCTTCGTCATAGGAACGCAGCAGCTCCTCATACACCTCCGGCGACACCGGAGTTCCCAGGATCTGGCGGAAGCCGTGGCGGCCGAAGAACTCCACCTCGAAGGTGAGGCAGAAAACCCTGCGGACACCCAGTTCCCGCGCGGTTTCCAGTAGCCGGGCCACGATACGGTGACCGATCCCGCGGCCGGCGCAGTCGGGATCGACCGCGACCGACCGGACTTCGGCCAGGTCCTCCCACATCACATGCAAGGCGCCGCAGCCGGCTATCCGGTCGTACTGGAGATCCTCGGCCACCCAGAACTCCTGGATGTCCTCATAGAGGGTAACCGTCGTCTTTTCGAGCAAACGGCGGCCCGCTCCGGCGTACAGATCGACGAGCCGCCGGATCTCCGGGACGTCACCGGTCCGGGCACGCCTGATCAGGATCTCCACAACGGAGTCACACTAGCGGCCCCCGATTCCCCACCCCGGCAGTAGGGCGAATCCCGGAACCTTCCCCATCACGAACGGATGACGAATCGACCGCCAGAGAGTCACCACACCGTTGCGACCTGCAAGTTTCGCCGTTCTGGTTGGCATCCGGCGCTGACTCCGTTAGTGTCCCTCGCTGATATCGACGCCATGCTCGTGGCCGTCGAACCGCCGAGTCCACAGACACGCCCGTGTCCTTGCGAACCGGGGACCCACACTTCCCGGGGTGAATCCGCGTCCCCCGCGCCGCGGTAGGGCTACTCCTGGCCCGAACCCGTCAGCTAACCCGGTAGGCGGCCGAGGAGAGGAGTCCGAGTGCAGCCCATGCGGTCCAAACGGGTGTCGCCCCCCCGGCGCCGGCCGGCCCGACGGATCAGCGCCTTCACCGCCGCCTTCGTGACGATCGCCGTCGTCCTGCCGGGCGGCGTCGGCCGGGCGGAGCCGGAGCCGCCGCTCAAGGACCTCCGCACCCAGGCCGAGAAGCTCGCCGACCAGATGGAGCAGCTGACCGAGCAGTACAACGGGCTCCGGGTCCGGCTCCAGCAGGCGCAGCGGGCGGCCCGGGTCGCCGCCGGCAACGCCGACCGCCAGCAGCGGGCGCTCCAGGGCGTGCAGGACCAGGTGAGCGGCATGGCCGCCAGCCGCTACATGAGCAGCGGCATCGACCCGACGGTCGCCCTCGCCACCGCGAACGACCCCCAGGCGCTGCTCGACCAGGCCGCCACCCTGAACTACTTCGCCACCCAGAACGGCACCAAGGTGCTGGGCCTGGTGCAGGCGATGCAGGCCGCGCAGCGCGCCCGCAAGGCCGCCGACGAGCGTGCCGACGAGGTCGAGAAGCTGCGCACCGACCTCGACGCCAAGCGCAAGAAGGTCGCCGAGCTCTACGAGAAGCTGCGCGGCCGGATCGTCAAGCGCGACCCCTCGGCCCTGGCCACCCTGCCCGTGCTGGGCGGCGGCAAGGCCGCCCAGGCGCTGCGCCTGGCGATGGGCAAGCTGGGCCGGCCGTACGTGTGGGGCGCCGAGGGTCCCAACTCGTTCGACTGCTCGGGGCTGGTCATGTGGGCGTACCGGCAGGTCGGCGTCAACCTGCCGCACTACACCGGCAGCCAGTGGAACGCGGGCACGCACATCTCCCGCAGCCAGCTCCAGCCCGGTGACCTGGTGTTCTTCTACAACGACCTGCACCACGTGGGCCTGTACATCGGCAACGGCAAGATGCTCCACGCCCCGCAGACCGGTGACGTGGTCAAGATCGCCCCGATTGCGGGACGCCCCTACGCCGGCGCCGTCCGGGTGGCCTGATCTCCGCCGAGACGCTCCCCGAGCGGAGCGGACCGATGCTCGGCCGCGCCCCGTCCCGGAGCACGCTTCAGATGAGCTGCCTGCGGGCCGCCCAGACCACCGCCTCGATCGGTGTGTTCACCTCGAGGCGGTCGCAGATGGACCGGAGCCGGCGCCGCAGGGTCCGGGCGCTGAGCTCCAGCTTGCGCGCGGCGACGTCGGCGGTGACACCACTCGCGATCTCGGCGAGCAGTCGGAGGTCCTCCTCACTCAAGCCTGGTTCTTCAGCGCCACGACTACGTGCGAGTGTGGCCTGTTCCACTCCGTCCTCCCTCATCTGTGGTGACGACAGCGCAGGCATGGTCGGGCCTGCATCGGTTCGCGCAGTGATGCGGGGTCCGGAGCCGGCCGATCCGATGGACGACGGTTGGCCGGAGTCGGCCGATGATGCAATTTCAGGCCGCGGCGGGGGAACTCCGGTTAACGATTCACTCGTTGGGTCACCGAACCGAGCGCCGGTCCCGGAAGTAGCGGGCACGGTCTCCAGAGGGGAGGGCTCCCCCCGGTCGTCGCCGTGGGCGTACGACGGGTTCCGGCCGGTCCGGGCGCAGCCGGGACGGGCCATGGCAGCAGCCTCTTCCACCCGTCTCTGCACGCCTGAACCCCGACCTTGATCGTGAATCGTTTCAAGCTACGCTTCGGCTCGGAACGCTAGGCGGCCTGATCCTTACCGTCAAGCGCACAAAGATGACGGCAAGTGCACGCGTTATGGCATTCGGCTACCAGGCATTGTCGGGCTTTGTTCACTGACCGTGTTTACCTGCGAAAACCACGTCGGTCACGGCGAGGAGTCAAGTGCCACAGAGCAGCATCCGCGAGGTCGCAAGGCATGCGGGAGTCTCAGTTGGGACCGTTTCGAATGTCCTAAACCGGCCAGATCTCGTGGCCGAAGCCACCCGTGTCCGGGTCCAGGCCGCCATAGCCGAGCTCGGTTTCGTCCGTAACGAGTCGGCCCGCCGGCTGCGGCAGGGCCCGCCCGCCCCCGGCGGCGGCGTCGTCGGAGTGCTCATCCGGGACGTCGCCAACCCCTATTTCACTGACGTCGCCCGCGGCACCGAGGCCGTGCTCAGCGCGCACGGGATCGACGCGCTCTGGTGCACCAGCGAGGGCTCCCGCGACAAGGAACTGCGCTGCCTGGACTTCCTCCACGAGCACGGCGCCGCGGCGGTGCTGATCATGCCTGTGGGCCAGGGGGCGGAGAGCGTCGCCCGGGCGCGCGCCCACGGGATGGGCGTGGTGACGCTCGACCGCGAGCTTCCCCGCGCCGACGGCTGCACGGCCCGGGCCGACCACGGCGCGGGCGGCGCGCTCGCCGCCCGGCACCTGATCGACCGGGGGCGTACCCGGCTGGCCTTCGTCACCGGCGCGCCCAACTCCCCGCCCTGCCGGCAGCGGCAGGCCGGCGCGGTCCGGGAACTGGCCCGGGACGGTCACGAGCCGCTGCTCACCCTGCCGCAGGGCGACATGACCCCCACCCTCGGGCAGGAGGCGGCCCGGCGGTTGCTCGCCCTGCCCCGGCCGCCGACCGGTGTCTTCTGCGCCAACGACCTGCTGGCCATCGGGGTGGTCAACGAGTTGCTCCGGCAGGGGGTCCGGGTGCCGGAGGACATCGCGGTGATCGGCTACGACGACATCGAACTGGCCGCCACCGCGGCCGTGCCGCTCACCACCGTGCGCCAGCCCCGCAACGAACTCGGACAGATCGCGGCGGAACTGGCACTGGCCGAGAGCGGCACGGCGTCCGATCATGTTCATCGGCATGTCGTGCTCGCACCGGAGCTCGTCGTGCGCGACTCGACCTGAATTCCCGCCCCCGGAGGAGGCCCCGTGAAGGCCACCGTCGACGTCCCCTCGATCCTCGGTTTCGACCCCGCCGATCCTGGATTCCTGGCCGACCCCTACGCGCACTACCGGCGGCTCGACGCGGCCGAGGCGCTGCGCCGCACGCCCGGCGGGCTCTGGGTGACGACCTCCTACGAGCTGTGCGGGCACGTGCTGCGCGACGCCCGGTTCGGGCACCACCCCGAGGGGATCGCCCAGGTGCCCCGGCGGCGGTCGTTCCTGACCCTGGACCCGCCCGACCACACCCGGCTGCGCCGGCTGGTGGGCAAGGCGTTCACCGCGCGGATGGTCGAGCGGCTCCGGCCCCGGGTGGAGGCCGTCGTCGACGAGCTGCTCGCCGATGTCCGCGGCGAGGTGGACCTGCTCGAAACGCTGGCCTACCGCTACCGGTGATCATGATCAGTGAGCTGCTGGGCGTCCCGCCGGAGGACTACGCGCGGTTCGGGGCCTGGTCGGCGGCGCTCGCCCGCAGCCTGGACCCGGAGTTCCTGCTGCCCGACCGGGAGATCGCCGCCCGGGACGCCGCCCGGGTGGAGTTCGCCGGCTACTTCCGCGAGCTGATCGAGCGCCGCCGGGCCGAGCCCGCCGACGACCTGCTCAGCGCGCTGGTCGCGGTGTCCGCCGACGGCGACGCGCTGTCGGAGGAGGAGCTGGTGGCCACCTGCATCCTGCTGCTGATCGCCGGGCACGAGACGACCGTCAACCTGATCGCGGGCGGCACCCTGGCGTTGCTCCGCCACCCGGCCGAGCTGAAGTGGTTCCGGTCGCACCCCGAGCACGCCGCGGCCGCGGTCGAGGAACTGCTGCGGTACGACCCGCCGGTCCAGCTCACCATGCGGTCGGCGCTGGAGGACGTCCCGCTGGCGGGGACGCTGGTCCAGCGCGGCCAGCCGGTCCTGATGCTGATCGGCGCGGCCAACCGCGACCCGGCGTTCTTCGCCGACCCCGACCGGCTCGACCTGACCCGGTACACCGGCGACCGCCCGGCACCCGGGCACCTGGCGTTCGGGCACGGCATCCACTTCTGCCTGGGCGCGCCGCTGGCCCGGCTGGAGGGCCGGATCGCGCTGTCACGGCTGATGGAGCGCGAGGTCACGCCGGCCTGGTCGGAGCTGGCCTACCGCGACAACCTGATCCTGCGCGGGCTGGCCGCGCTACCGGTCACTCTGGCTTGACCAGCGGGAACAGGATCGTCTCGCGGATGTTCCGGCCGGTGAAGGCCATGATCATCCGGTCGATGCCGGCGCCCATCCCGCCGGTGGGCGGCATGGCGTACTCCAGCGCGCGCAGGAAGTCCTCGTCGAGCTGCATCGCCTCGGGGTCGCCGCCCGCGGCCAGCAGCGACTGCTCGGTCAGCCGGCGGCGCTGCTCGATCGGGTCGACCAGCTCGGAGTAGGCGGTGCCCAGCTCGGTGCCGAACCCGATCAGGTCCCACTTCTCGGTCAGCAGCGGCTCGGTGCGGTGCTGCCGGGTCAGCGGGGAGGTCTCCAGCGGGTAGTCCATGACGAACGTGGGCTGGATCAGGGTGTGCTCGACCAGCTCCTCGAAGATCTCCTGGACCAGCCGGCCCTGGCCCCACTTGGGGTCCCAGTGCAGCTCGCGGGAGTCGGCGTGCTTGCGCACCCGCTCCAGCGGGGTGTGCGGGGTGACCTCCTCGCCCAGTGCCTCCGACACCGCCCCGTACAGCGTGATCCGGGGCCACTCGGCCAGCCCCAGGTCGACCTCGCGGCCGTCGTTGACCACCACGGTGGTGCCCAGCGCGGCGACGACCGCGCGCTGGTACATCCGCTGGGTGAGGTCGGCCATGTCGTTGTAGTCGAGGTAGGTGCCGTACGCCTCGAGCATGGTGAACTCGGGGTTGTGGGTGGCGTCGGCGCCCTCGTTGCGGAAGTTGCGGTTGATCTCGAAGACCTTGTCGATGCCGCCGACGACCAGCCGCTTGAGGTAGAGCTCGATCGCGATCCGCAGGTACAGGTCCATGCCGTACGCGTTGATGTGCGTCTTGAACGGGCGCGCGGCGGCGCCGCCGTGGATCGGCTGGAGCATGGGCGTCTCGACCTCGAGGTAGCCCTCCTCGTGCCAGAAGTCGCGGACCGCGCGCACGGTGTCGCTGCGCAGCCGGGCCATCCGCCGGGCCTCGTCGTTGACGATCAGGTCGACGTAGCGCAGCCGGACCCGCTGCTCGGGGTCGGTCAGCCCGGCGTGCTTCTCCGGCAGCGGGCGCAGGCACTTGGACGTGATCGCGTACCGGTCTGCCATGATCGACAGCTCGCCCCGGCGGGAGGTGATGATCTCGCCCTCCACGCCGATGTGGTCGCCAAGGTCGACGTCGCGCTTCCAGGCGTCCAGCGCCTCCTGGCCCACCTTGGCCAGCGACAGCATGACCTGGACGTCGCCGGAGCCGTCGCGGATCGTGGCGAAGCACAGCTTGCCGGTGTTGCGGACCAACATCACCCGGCCGGCGACGCCCACCCGCTCGCCCGTCTCGGTGCCCGGCTCCAGGTCGGGGTATTTCCCGCGCACCTCGGCGATCGTCGCGGTGCGGGGGAAGGTCACCGGGTAGGGATCGACGCCGCTCTCGCGGAGCCGGTCGAGCTTCTCCCGGCGCACCCGCATCTGCTCCGGAAGGTCGTCGTAGGCCGTCTGCTGCTGGTCACTCACGCCCGCCAGGCTACCGACCGTCTCCGGCCCGCCGCGAACGACTTGCCCCGGTCAGGAGCCGCCGATGTTGCGCTCGTAGATGATGCGCAGGCCGATCAGGGTGAGCCACGGCTCGAAGACGTCGATGCTGCTCGCCTCGTCCAGCACCAGGGGGGCCAGCCCACCGGTCGCGACGACGGTGACGTCCGCGGCGTCCGGGGCCAGTTCCCGCGACATGCGCTCGACGATGCCGTCCACCTGGCCGGCGAAGCCGAAGATGATGCCCGACTGCAGCGCCTCAACGGTGTTCTTGGCGATCACGCTGCGGGGACGGACCAGCTCGATCTTGTGCAGTTGCGCGCCGCGCGAGGACAGCGCGTCCACCGAGATCTCGATGCCGGGGGCGATCGCCCCGCCGACGTACTCGCCCCGGGCGGAGACCGCGTCGAAGGTGGTGGCGGTACCGAAGTCCACCACGATCGCCGGCCCGCCGTACAGGTGGATGGCGGCGAGCGCGTTGACGATGCGGTCGGAGCCGACCTCCTTGGGGTTGTCCATCCGGACCGGCACCCCGGTCTTCACCCCCGGCTCCACGATCACCGCGGGGACGTCGCCGTAGTAGCGCCGGCACATCTCCCGCATCTCGTGCAGCACGGACGGCACCGTGGAGCACAGCGCGATCCCGGCGATGTCGGTGTCGGCCAGCAGCGGGCTCTGCTGCACCAGCCCCTGGAGGACCACCGCGATCTCGTCGGCGGTGCGCCGGGCGTCGGTGTTGATGCGCCAGTGCTCAATCACCTCCTCGCCCTCGAAGAGGCCCAGCACGGTATGGGTGTTGCCGACGTCGATCGTGAGCAGCATCAGGTCCCCGCTCTATCAGGTGAAGTCAAGGCCGATGTCAAAGGCGGGCGCCGAATGGGTGAGCCCGCCAACCGCAAGGTAGTCCACACCGGTCACGGCGGCGTCTCGGGCCCCGGCCAAGGTGAGCCCACCGCTGGCCTCCAGCTCGGCCCGGCCCGCCACCAGCCGCACCGCCTCGGCCATCGTGGCGGGGCTCATGTTGTCGAGCAGGATCGACCCGGCCCCGGCGGACAGCGCCTCGGCGACCTGGTCGAGGGTGTCGCACTCCACCTGGACGTGCAGCGCGGGGTAGGTCGCCCGGATCCGGGCGTAGGCCCGGGTGACCGATCCGGCCGCCGCGATGTGGTTGTCCTTGACCAGCGCGGCGTCGTGCAAACCCATCCGGTGGTTGACGCCGCCGCCCTGCCGGACGGCGTACTTCTCCAGCGCGCGCAGCCCCGGCAGGGTCTTGCGGGTGTCGCGGACGCGCGCCCCGGTGCCCTCGATCGCGTCCGTCCAGCGCCGGGTCAGGGTGGCGATGCCCGACAGGTGGGTCAGGAAGTTCAGCGCGGTGCGCTCGGCGCGCAGCAGCGCCCGGGTCGGCCCGGTCGCGCTCAGCAGCACCTGCCCGGCGGTGACCCGGTCTCCGTCGGCGGCGCGGGGGGTGGTCGCGACGCCGAGCGCCGCGCAGACGGCCTCGGCGACCGGCAGCCCGGCCACCACCCCATCAGCGCGGGCGGTGAAGTCGGCGGCGGCGGTCTCGTCCGGGCCGAAGACCGGCTCGCTGGTGACGTCGACCGCCCCGTCCTCGGCCAGGGCGGTTTCGACCAGGGCCGCCACGGCCCGCGGGTCGAGGCCGGCCTCGGTCAGTCGCCGGGCGAGCTCGGGGGTCATCGCGTCTCCTCGTACTGGGTGGTGATCCCGGCGGCGCCGAGCCGGCCGGTCAGCCGGCCCTGCCAGCGGGCGTCGTCGCGGTCGGGGAAGTCCTCGCGCCAGTGGCTGCCACGGGTCTCCTCGCGGCGCCGGGCGGCCGCCACGATCGCCGTGGCCGCGGTGTGCAGGTTGGTGGCCTCCCACGCGGCCACGCACGGCTCGGCGGACCGGTGCCCGCCGAGCCCGGCCAGCCGCCGGGCCGCCTCGGCCAGCCCGTCCGCGCCGCGCAGCACGCTCGCGTGCTCGGTCATGATCTGCTGCACCTGCGCGCGGACCGAGGGGTCGAGCAGCCCGGCCGGCGCGGCGGTCGCGACCGGCTCGCCGGGCGCGACCGGGTCGGCCAGGGCGGCGGCGATGCGCTCGGCGAAGACCAGGCCCTCCAGCAGCGAGTTGGAGGCCAGCCGGTTGGCGCCGTGTACTCCGGTGCAGGCGACCTCGCCGCAGGCGTACAGGCCGGGCACCGAGGTCCGGCCGGACAGGTCGGTCCGGACGCCGCCGCTGGCGTAGTGCGCGGCGGGCACCACCGGGATCGGCTCGGTGACCGGGTCCACGCCGTGGTGCCGGCAGCTCGCCAGGATGGTGGGGAAGCGGTTCTCCCAGCCGCGGGCGCCCAGGTGCCGGCCGTCCAGGTACATGTGGGCGGCGCCGGTCTCGCGCATCCGGTTCATGATCGCCTTGGCGACCACGTCGCGCGGGGCGAGTTCGGCGAGCTCGTGCCGGCCGACCATGAACCGCCGGCCGGTCGCGTCGATCAGGTGCGCGCCCTCGCCGCGCACCGCCTCGGAGATCAGCGGCTGCTGGCCGCTGGCGCCCTCGCCCAGCCAGAGCACGGTGGGGTGGAACTGGACGAACTCCAGGTCGGCGACCTCGGCGCCGGCCCGCAGCGCGAGCGCGACGCCGTCGCCGGTGGAGACGCCCGGGTTGGTGGTGGCGGAGAAGACCTGGCCGAGGCCGCCGGTGGCGAGCACCACCGCGCGGGCGCGCACGGCGCCCACCCCGTCGCGGCGCCCCTCGCCCATCACGTGCAGGGTGACGCCGGCGGCCCGGCCGGCCGCGTCGGTGAGCAGGTCGAGCACCAGGGCGTGCTCGATCACCTCGATCTCGCTCTCCTTGAGCCCGGCCAGGAGCGCCCGGCTGATCTCGGCGCCGGTGGCGTCGCCGCCGGCGTGCGCGATCCGGCGGCGGTGGTGGCCGCCCTCCCGGGTCAGCGCGATCGCGCCGTCGGCCGTCCGGTCGAACTCGGCGCCGAGCGCGATCAGCCGGCGGACGGCGGCGGGCCCCTCGGTGACCAGGACGCGCACGGCCTCCTCGTCGCACCGGCCGGCCCCGGCGACGAGGGTGTCGCGCAGGTGCTCCTCGGGGCTGTCGTCGGCGGCCAGGGCGGCGGCGATCCCGCCCTGCGCCCAGCGGGTGGAGCCCTCGTCCAGCAGCGCCTTGGTGACGAGCAGCACCCGGCCGTGCGCCCGCGCGCCCAGCGCCGTGACCAGCCCGGCGATGCCGGAGCCGATCACCACCACGTCGGTGTCGACAGTCCATCCGGGGGGCGGAGCGGCGAGGCGCCGGGCGAGGGACGGGTCCGGTGACCGGGTGGGGGGCGGGACCAGGGTTTCGGCACGATCCAGGCAGGGGTGGGAGATCATGGACGACCCTCCTCAGTTCTCGTCATTATGACCATAACTGGCGGAGGTCCGGCCACGATTCCCGGGGTGCCTAGTGGACCAGGTCACCCCGGGCGCCGACCGTGCCGGGCACCGGCTCGGCCGGGTCGTCCCCGAGCGAGATGATCGAGTTGGACCGGTCGACGTGCACCACCTTCGGCCGGAAGGCGCGCGCCTCGGCGTCGCTCATCGCGGCATAGCTGATGATGATCACCAGGTCGCCGGGCGAGACCAGCCGGGCCGCCGCGCCGTTGATCCCGATCACCCCGGTGCCGCGCGGCCCGGCGATCGTGTACGTCTCCAGCCGGGCGCCGTTGTCGATGTCGACGATGTGCACCTGCTCTCCGGGCAGGATGTCGGCGGCGTCCAGCAGATCCTGGTCGATGGTCACCGAACCCACGTAGTGCAGGTCGGCCTGCGTCACGGTGGCCCGGTGGATCTTCGACTTGAACATGTTCCGGAACATCAGACCTCCTGGGGGACGGTGAGGACGAGGGGCTGGTTGTCGATCAGTCGGGTGGCGCCGACCCGGCCCGCCACGGCGAGCACGGCCGGTCCGGCGTACTCCCCGGCCACCTCCTCGAAGGTGGCCGGGTCGACCAGGACGAGGTAGTCGGGGTCGAGCGGCGGTTCGGCCTTCATCGCCTCGTCGAGCACCGTGCGCGCCGCCGCCAGCACCGCCGCCGAGCCCGCGCCGGCCCGCCCGGCGCCGGCCCGCAGCGCCCGCGACAGGGCGAGCGCGGTCCCCCGCTCCGCGGCGGAGAGGTAGCGGTTACGGCTGGACAGGGCCAGGCCGTCGGGCTCCCGCACGGTCGGGAAACCGATCACCTCGACGCGCAGGTTCAGGTCGCTCACCATGCGCCGGATCAGCGCCAGTTGCTGGGCGTCCTTCTCGCCGAAGACGGCGACGTCCGGCGTCACGATCTGGAACAGCTTCATGACCACGGTGAGCATCCCGTCGAAGTGCCCGGGCCGGCTGGCGCCCTCCGCGATCGCACCCATCCGCCCGGCGCCGACCGTGATCTCGTTGGACACCGGGTACATCTCGCCCACCGCGGGCGCGAAAACGGCGTCCACCCGCTCGGCCGCGCAGACCTCCAGGTCGGCGTCGAGGGTGCGGGGGTAGCGGTCGAGGTCCTCCCCCGCCCCGAACTGCAGCGGGTTGACGAAGATGCTCACCACGACATGTGCGGCGATCTCGCGGGCGTGCCGGATCAGCGCGCGGTGCCCCTCGTGCAGGGCGCCCATGGTCGGCACCAGGGCGACCGTGCCGGGCAACGGGTCGGTCCGCGCGGCCAGTTCGGCGCGCGTGCGGGCGATGGTGGTCATGGGCGATCCTCCACTGCGGGGGTTTCTCAGTCGGCGAGGACTTCGAGGAGGCGCTCGGCGTCCTCGGGCTTGAGCAGCCCGGCGGCCAGCGCCCGGTCGGCGGTCAGCCGGGCCAGCGCGATGTAGGCCCGGCGGCTCTCCGGCGACACCCGGCCCAGTTCGGTGACGTGGTCGGCCACGGTGCCCGCGTCACCCCGGGCGACCGGGCCGGTCAGCCCGTTCATCTCCAGCCGCAGCGCGTTGTCCAGGGCCGCGCCGAGCAGCGGGCCGAGCAGCCCCGCCGGGTTCTCCACCCCGGCGATCCGCAGCAGGTCCATCGACTCGGCCACCAGGGTGACCAGGTGGTTGGCCCCGCCCGCCAGGGCCGCGTGGTAGAGCGGGCGGCGCTCCTCGGGGATCCAGACGGGCTCGCCGCCCATCTCCACCACCAGCGCCTCGGCCACCGGCCGCAGCGGCTCGGGGGAGGTCACCCCGAACGAGATCCCGGCCAGCCGGTCGACGTCGTCGGGACGTCCGGTGAAGGTCATCACCGGGTGCAGGGCCAACGGCAACCCGCCCGCCCGGGTGACCGGATCGAGCACGCCGATGCCGTACCGGCCGCCGGTGTGCGCGAACAGCCGGCCCTCCACCGGCACCCCGGTGGCGGCGAGCCCGGCGACCAGGTCCGGCAGGACGTCGTCGGGCACGGTGAGCAGGACCAGGTCGGCCGCCTCGACCACCTCGGGGAGCGGCAGCAGCGCGGCGCCGGGCAGCCGCTCGGCGGCCCGGTCGCGGGAGGGCTGCGAGACCGCCGCGGCAGCGACCACTCGGTGCCCGGCGAGGGTGAGGGCGGCGCCGAGCGCGGTGCCGACGCGCCCCGCGCCGACCACGCCGACGGCCAGCCGGCCGGGGCGGTCCGCGGGCACGTCGGGCGACGGCACGCCGTGTGCTTTCATACTTCGTTCCAGTCCTCGTCAGGGGTACCGGACGTTGCGCTGCACAGCGTACCCGCGCGAAGCGGCCCGGGTGTCACCCGGGCCGCTCCCGCCCCACTCGTCCATCCCTCCCGGCCGCCGGCCAGGCCCTTCCGCCGTCCCCGCCCTACTCGTGGGCGAGCGACCTGTAGCTCCCTCCGGCCGACAGCCAGGTTCCCGTCACCCGCGCCTACTCGTGGGCGAGCGACCTGTAGCTCCCTCCGGCCGACAGCCAGGTTCCCGCCACCCGCGCCTACTCGTGGGCGAGCGACTCCACGATCGACGCCCGGGACGCCCGCCGGGCGGGCAGCACTCCGGCGAGCATCCCGGCCAGCCCGGCCAGCACCACGAAGCCGGCGATCCACAGGTACGGCGGCGCGAAGACGAAGTTCTTGGAGATCGCGTTGGTGGACGCCCAGCCGAACACGACCCCCAGCACCACCCCTGTCAGCGCCCCGATCACGCCCATGATCAGCGCCTCCACCGTGAGCATCCGGCGCAGCTGGCGGCGGGTGAGACCGAGCGCCCGCAGCAGCGCCGACTCCCGGGTCCGCTCCACCACCGACAGGGTCATGGTGTTGGCGATGCCGAACAGCGCGATCACGATCGCCAGCCCGAGCAGCCCGCCGAAGACCAGCATCAGCGTGTTCACGGCGCCGCCGAGCTCCTCCTGGAACTCGACGGTGGAGTAGACCTTGACCGTCGGGTAGGGGCGCGCCGCGGCGTCGACCACCGCCCGCGCCGCCGGCTCCGGCACGCCGTCCTTGATCACGACGTAGACCGAGCTGTCGTCGAGCGGGCCGAAGTGCCGGTCGAAGTCCGCCTCCGACACCAGGTACGGCGGCAGCGGGAGGTCCCCGGCGAGGATCGCGACGATCTCGAGCTGGACCACCCCGCGGGCGGTCCGCACCTTGACCTCGTCGCCGAGCCGCTTGCCCGCGTGCCCGGCCATGGTCTGGTGGACCGCCACGGTGTCGCCGGTCAGCGCGGCCAGCGAGCCCTGCTCGACCTCCGGCCGGATCTGGCGGCCGAGCGCCGCGGCGCTCACCGCGGCCACGGCGAAGTCGGTCCCGTCCACCTTGGTCGGCTTCTCCCGCACCTCGGTGACCGAGGCCAGTTCGGGCTTGCGGCGCAGTTCCGCCGCCAGCGCGCGCGGGATCAGGTGGTCGGTGCCGATCTGGGGGCCCAGCTGGTAGTCCACCGGGAACTGCTCGGCGAGCTGCCGCTCGGTGGTCGCCTCGACGCTGCCGGCCACCACCGAGAACAGGCTCATCAGCCCGACCCCGACGGTCAGCGCGATCGTCGTGGTGGCGGTCCGCCGGGGCGCGCGGCGGGCGTTCTCGACGGCCAGTTCCCCGGGCATCCCGGCCGGGCGGGCGAACACCGCGCCGATCGCCCGGCTGAGCGGCCGGACGAGCAGCGGCATGATCATGATCACCGCGAGGAAGGCCGGCACCCCGCCGAACGCGACGACGAACATCGCGGACTCGCCCTTCTCCATGCCCAGCGAGCCGAGCGCGCCGATCGCCACCCCCGCCGCGCCGAACACCACGGCGAGCGCGAGCCGCACCCGGCCGAGGCGGAACCGCCCGGTGCCGGGCTCGGACTCGGACCGCAGCGCGGCGACCGGCGCGACCCGGGTGGCGGTGCGGGCGGGCACCAGCGCGGCCAGCACCGTGACGACCACCCCGACCGCCAGGCCGAGGACCACCGTGCGCGGGTGCAGCGCGATCCCGCCGGCTCCGGTGGGCAGGCCGGTGTCCATCAGGCCGACGAGGGCCAGCAGGCCGACGCCCAGCCCGTAGCCCAGGGCCAGGCCGAGCAGCGAGCCGACCAGGCCGACCACCGCGGACTCGACCAGCACCCCGCCGAACACCTGCCGGCGGGACGCCCCGACACAGCGCAGCAGCGCCAGCTCGCGCATCCGCTGGGCGATCAGGATGGTGAACGTGTTGTAGATGACCAGGGCGGACACCAGCAACGACACCAGGCCGAACATCAGCAGCCCGACGCCGATCATCCGGGTGTCGGCACCGGCGCTCCTGGCCAGCCGCTCGCCGAGCTCCTCCCCGGTCAGCACCTCGAACTCCTTGCCGACCGCGCCCGCCACGGCGGCGTGGAGCCCGGCGGCGCCCTCGGCGGCGGCTATGTCGATCTCGTGGAAGCTCTGCTCGCCGGTCATCCGCAGGGCGGTGGCGGTGTCGAAGCCCACCGCGCCCTGGACGGCCACGCCCTGGTCGATACCGAAGTCGGCCACCCCGACCAGGGCGAAGGTGTGGACGGTCCCCCGGTGGTCCAGCACCCGCAGCGTGGCGCCGGGCTCGAAGCCGGTCTTCTCGGCGGTCTGCTCGTCCAGCACCGCCTCGTTCGGCGCCGCCGGGGCCCGGCCCTGCCGGAACTCGTAGCGCAGCAGGCGGCCGGCGGGCACCGACAGGCCGAGCGTCGGCATGGCGCCGTGCGCCTTGCCGTCCTTGCCGATCAGGGCGGCCTCGCCGCGGACGAGGCCCTGCGCGTCGGCGACCCCGGGCAGCGCCCTGACCCGGGCGAGGTGGCCGGCGGCCAGCTGGCTCTCGCCGTCGAACTCCGGGGACAGCGCGACCAGGTCCGCCTTGCCGGCGGACCCGGCGAACTCCCGGTCGATCCCGGCCTGCATGGTGTCGGTGAGGACGAACGTGCCGGCGATGAACCCGACACCGAGCATGATCGCAACCGTGGTGAGCAGCAGCCGCAGCCGGTGCGCGCGCAGCCCGGCCAGCGTGATCCCGAGCATCAGCCCTCCAGCCGCTTGAGCCGGTCGAGCACGGTCTCGGGGGTCGGGTCGCGGAGCTCGGCGACAGTCAGGCCGTCGCGCAGGAAGACCACGCGGTCCGCGTACGACGCCGCCACCGGGTCGTGCGTGACCATGATGATCGTCTGGCCCAGCTCGCGGACGGACGACCGCAGGAAGCCCAGCACCTCGGCACCCGACCGGGAGTCGAGGTTGCCGGTGGGCTCGTCGGCGAAGATCACCTCGGGCCGGGAGACCAGGGCGCGGGCGCAGGCGACGCGCTGCTGCTGCCCGCCCGACAGCTCGCTCGGCCGGTGGCCCAGCCGGTCGCGCAGCCCGACGGTCTCGATCACGTGGTCGCGCCACCGCGGGTCGGGCGCGCGCCCGGCGAGCTTGAGCGGCAGCAGGATGTTCTGCTCGGCGGTGAGCGTGGGCAGCAGGTTGAACGCCTGGAAGACGAAGCCGACCCGTTCCCGGCGCAGCAGCGTCAGCCGCCGGTCGTCGAGCCCGGTGATCTCGGTGTCGCCGAGCGTCACCCGGCCGCCGGAGACGGTGTCGAGCCCGGCCAGGCAGTGCATCAGGGTGGACTTCCCGGACCCGGAGGGGCCCATGATCGCGGTGAACGCCCCGCGGGCGAAGCCGACACTCACGCCGCGCAGGGCGTGGACGGCGGCGTCGCCGGAGCCGTACACCTTGGTCACGTCACTGGCCTGGACGGCCGTTTCCGTCGCCCTGAGCGGCGCGGTCGGGGGGCTGGTCATGGAGGCTCCTCGGTGGGTCGCTTCGACGTGCCCCACGCTAGGAAGGACGGGCGCCCCGGCCATCGGCCTGAAAGCTGCGGTTCCGTGCGCGTTCCGGGCTACCCCGCGCCGGCCGGTACGACCTGAGTCGTAGATCGGAGTCGTACCTCGGAGTCCCCGGAAACGCTGAAGCGCCGGAGGCGGGCCTCCGGCGCTTCAACAGGGGTGGATCAGTGGTACTGCTTCACCTTGAACGGGGTGACCGTGCCGGCCCCGCCCTTGCAGTGCGCGCCCGACAGGCCGACCACCGTGACGGCGTTGACGGCGACACCGCAGACGTTCACCGGAACCGAAACCGGGGCGACGACCTGGTTACGGTTCAGGCTGCCGTTGAGGATGTTGATGTCCGCGGCGGCCGGGGTGCCGCCGAGCGTCATGCCGTAGGCGGCGGCCGCGACGGCACCGGTGAGCGTGAGCTTCTTGAGCATGGGGGGTCCTCCATCGAACCGACTGATGTCACATCTGATGCCGCCGATCCATGAAATCGGCGTCACATGTTGTAGTCAGTCAGCTACCCAAAGGTAAGGGAAAGAGAATCCCGGGGCCGTCCCCAAACGTTCACCGCTCAGTGATCTAGCCGTTACTCTTCGTGACTAGCTTGACCGCTTTTCACCATGCCCGTCTCATATGCGAACACCACGGCCTGCACCCGGTCACGGAGATCGAGCTTGGCGAGGATCCGGCCCATGTGCGTCTTGACGGTGGCCTCCGAGACGTAGAGCCGCTGCGCGACCTCACCGTTGGAGAGCCCGCGCGCCACCAGCAGCAGCACCTCGACCTCGCGAGCGGTGAGCGAGGCCAGCGCGGTCTCCCGGGGGGCGTCGCCCTCGGGCAGGTGCATCGCGAACCGGTCGAGCAGCCGGCGGGTGGTGCTCGGCGCCACCACCGCGTCACCCGAGTGCACCGCCCTGATCGCCTCGACCAGATGGGCCGGGCCGGCGTCCTTGAGCAGGAAGCCGGCCGCCCCGGCCTTGATCGCGGCGAAGGCGTACTCGTCCAGGTCGAAGGTGGTCAGGATGATCACCTTGGGGCCGTCCGAGCCGATCCGCCGGGTGGCCTCGATGCCGTCCAGCCGCGGCATCCGCACGTCCATCAGCACCACGTCGGCCGGGGTGGTGCGCAGCAGCTCCACCGCCCGCGCGCCGTCGCCCGCCTCGCCCACCACCTCGATCCCGGGCTGCGCGTCCAGCACCATCTTGAAGCCGGCCCGGACCAGCTCCTGGTCGTCGACCAGGACCACCCTGATGTTGTCGGTCACACCCGTGTCTCCTCACGCACCGGGATCAGCGCCACGACCTCGTACCCGCCGCCGGGACGCGGGCCGGCGCGCACCGAGCCGCCGTAGACCGCGACGCGCTCGCGCATCCCGACCAGGCCGTGCCCGGCGCCGTCACCGGGCGCCGCCGCGCCCCGGCCGTCGTCGGTGACCCGCACCTCCAGGGCGTCATCACCGTAGTGCAGCCGCACCTGGGCGCTGGCCCGGGGACCGCCGTGCTTCAGCGTGTTGGTCAGCGCCTCCTGCACCACCCGGAAGACGGTGAGCTGCCGGCCCTCCGACAGCTCCAGCGGCACCCCCGCCACCTCGAACTCCAGCGGCAGGCCGGCCGAGCGGATCTGCTCCACCAGGTCGGCGAGCTGCTCGACGCCCGGCTGCGGCGCGTAGGACCCGGCGTCGTCGTCCTCCCGGAGCACCCCGAGCAGCCGCCGCATCTCCGCCAGGGCGTGCCGGCCGGTGTCCCCGATCGTCTCCAGCGCCCGCCGCGCCCGCTCGACGTCCGTCTCGATGGCGAAGGAGGCGCCGTCGGCCTGCACCACCATCACGCTGACGTTGTGCGCGACGACGTCGTGCAGCTCCCGGGCGATCCGGGCCCGCTCGGCCGCCATCGCGATCTGCACCTGGGTGTCGCGCTCGCGCTCCGCCCGCTCGGCCCGCTCCTCCACCGAGCTGTAGTACGCCCGCCGGGTCCGGATGTAGACCCCGAGGATCCACCACGCGGCGACGAAGAACGACCAGGACAGGAACATGTCCCGGTGGGCGTCCCAGTCCCTGCTGTCGACCTCGCGGAGCACCTCCAGCAGGGCGCCCAGCTCGACCACCGCCCAGGCCGCGACGGCCCACCGCAGGCTCAGCTCGGCCGCCATCGTGTACATGGCGACCAGCACCGCCAGGTTGGCGGGGAGCGCCTGGATCCCGACCAGCCACTGCACGAACGAGACCAGCGCGACGAACGCGAAGACGCCTCTCGGCCATCGCCGCCGCAGGGCCAGCGGCAGGCACAGCATCAGCGTCAGCGCCAGGCAGGCCCACTCGTTCGGCGGCGTCGGCATGCCCGGCGCCGGCTCGCCCAGCGGCGACGGCCCGGTGATCTGCGGGATCATCAGCAGCGAGATGCCCAGCAGCGGCAGCATGAAGGCGAAGTCGACCAGGATCCGCTGGCCCCGCCACCATTCCCACGCTCTTCGCACCATGCCCGGCAGCGTACGGAACCTCCGAACCGGGCGGATCGCCCCTGAGGCTGACCCGCCGTACGCCTCCGGTCGTCCCCTCGCGAAAGCCGGTAGCGTCACCACCACACCGGCGGAGAAAAGGTTGGGACCTTGGGCTGGCTGACCTGGCGGGACGCGATGGACCAGGCGCTGTACGGGAAGGGCGGCTTCTACCGGCGGGGCGAGCGGCCCGCCGCGCACTTCCGCACCTCGGTGCACGCGTCGCAGCGGTACGCCGCCGCGTTCGCCGCGCTGCTGGCCGAGGTCGACGCCGCGCTCGGCCACCCCGCCCGGCTGGACCTGGTCGACATGGGCGCCGGCTGCGGCCGTTTACTCGCCGACATCCTCGCCGCCGCCCCGCCACACCTGGCCGCCCGGCTGGCCCCGGTCGCGGTCGAGGTGGCGCCGCGCCCGCCCGGCGTCCCGGAGCCGATCGAGTGGCGAACCGAACCGCCCGCCGCGATCACCGGACTGGTCATCGCCAACGAGTGGCTGGACAACGTGCCGCTCGACGTCGTCGAGCTCACCCCGGACGGCCCGCGGACCGTCCTCGTCGACCCCGCCGCCGGATCCGAACGGCCGGGCGGGCGGCCCGATCCCGCCGACCGCGCCTGGCTGGCCGAGTGGTGGCCGCTGCGCGAGCCGGGCGACCGGGCCGAGGTGGGGCGCCGCCGCGACGAGATGTGGGCCGGGATCCTCGGCCGGCTACGCCGCGGGCTGGCGATCGCCGTCGACTACGGCCACGACCGCACGGCCCGCCCGCCGCACGGCACGCTGACCGGTTACCGGGACGGCCACGGGGTGCCCCCGGTACCGGACGGGTCGTGCGACATCACCGCGCACGTGGCGCTGGACTCCTGCGCCGCGGCCGGCACCCGGGCCGGCGCCACCGCGACGCTGCGCACCACCCAGCGCGCCGCGCTCCGGGCGCTGGGCCTGTCGGGCGCCCGCCCGCCGATCGAGCTGGCCCACCGCGACCCGCGGGCGTACGTGCGGGAGCTGTGCGCGGCCGGCGAGGACGCCGAGCTGATCGACCCCGCCGGCCTCGGCGGCTTCGGCTGGCTGGTCCAAGCCGTGGACGTCCCGCTGCCGCGGGACCTGGCGGCCCTCCGGCCGGAGTGACCCGCCCGGCCTCAGACCGTCACTTGAAGCTCCTCCAGGCCGCGCAGCACGAAGCCGGGCTTCCACTTCGGTTCCTCCACCAGTGCCAGCCCGGGGGCCAGGCGCAGCAGCGCGCCGAAGGACTCGGCCAGCTCGATCCGGGCCAGCGGCGCGCCGAGGCAGTAGTGGATGCCCAGCCCGAAGGTGATGTGCGGGTTGGGGTCGCGGCCCAGGTCGAGCCGGTCGGGGTCGGCGAAGACCGCCGGGTCCCGGTTGGCGCCGGCGAACTGGAGGGCCACCTCAGCGCCCCGGGGGATGGTCACCCCGCCGACCGTGACGTCCTCCAGCACCCACCGCTCGAACATCGGCGCCGCCGTGTCGTACCGCAGCAGTTCCTCCACGGCGCTCGGGACCAGCGTGTGGTCGGCGCGCAGCCGGGCCAGCTCGCCCGGGTTCCGCAGCAGCGACCACCAGCCGTTGCCGGTGGCGTTCACCGTGGCCTCGTGCCCCGCGTTGAGCAGCAGCACGCAGGTGCCGATCAGCTCGTCCTCGCTGAGCCGGTCGCCCTCGTCGGCGACCTGGGCCAGGGAACTGATCAGGTCGACGCGGGGGTCGCGGCGGCGGGCCCGGGCCAGCTCGCGCAGGTAGCCGGAGAACTCCACCGCGGCGGCCACCGCCGTCCGCTGCGTCTGCGCGGACGGGTTGAGCTCGTACATCCCGCAGATGTCGGCCGACCAGGGGCGCAGCAGCGGCCGGTCGGACTCGGGGATGCCGAGCATCTCGGCGATCACCGTGACCGGCAGCGGCTCGGCCACCCGCGTCAGCAGGTCGCCCCCGCCCTCGGCGACGAACGCTCCCGCCAGTTCCTCGGCCAGCCGCCGGACCGTCGGCCGCAGCCCCTCCACCATGCGGGCGGTGAAGGCGCGGGAGACCAGCCGGCGCAGCCGGGTGTGCGCGGGCGGCTCGACGTCGAGCATCCCCGCCCGGATCAGGTCCCAGAACGGCGTGAGGAAGTCGGCTTCGGCCGGTTGCCCGAACTCCTCGTGGGTGGCCAGGTGCAGGTAGGAGCGGCCCAGCCGGCGGTCGCGCAGCAGCGCGTCCACGTCCGCGTACCGGGTGACCACCCACTGCCCGGTGGGTTCGTGGAAGAACACGGGACGCTCGGCGCGCAGCGCGGCGTAGGCGGGGTACGGGTCCGCCACGAAATCCGGTGACCAGGGGTCATAGGGGATGTTTCCCATGGCCCTGACCTTAATGGGCCCCTACCGGGCCCAGCGCGCGGTGTTCCCGCTGCGTGCCCGGGCCACCCGGGCGCGCTCCGCGGTGGCCTCGACGATCGCCCGCGCCTCGCCGAGGTCGCGGTCGATCGCGGTCACCTCCACCGGACCTGTTGGCGCGTCCACGTGCACCGTCCCCAGCCCGAGCAGCCGCTGCACCGGGTTCGCCGTCAGCCGGACGGACTGCGCCCGCGCGTGCGCGATCACCTCCGTGCGGTGGCAGAGCAGCCCGCGCCGGGTCACGAACACCACGTCGTCGGTACCCGCCGCGGCCACCCGCCCGCCGCGCGCGGCCGGCAGCAGCGGCACCGCGTCCACGGTCGCCCCCGGGAAGACCTGGGCGACCAGGGCGAGCGCCACCTGCCGGGGGGCGGCCGGCAGCAGCACCGACGACAGCGCCTGCCGCTCGCCCGTGTAGCCCGCCACCGTCACGTCCACCCGGGCCCAGCCCGGCCCGCGCCACAGCAGCGGCTCGACGATCCGTACCGCCTGCACCCGGCCCGGCGGGACGGTCTGCATCCGCGTCTCCAGCAGGCCGTACCGCAGCCGCAGCCCGTCGGGCGAGGCCGCCGCGGTGAAACCGCCGTACATGATCAGCGGCGCGGTGACGGCGCCCAGCAACCCGAGCAGCGCGGGGATCGCCCCGGCGAGCACGCCGGCCTCGCCCCGCGCGATGCCGAACCCGACCAGGAACAGGAAGAGCACGATGGTGCCGAGCACCGGCAGCTTGAACAGCAGCGAGCCGAGCAGGGTGCCGAACGGCACCCGCCACAGCGGCCGCTCCGGCGCCTCCGGGGTGTGGCCGGGCAGCCCCGCGGCGCGGGCCAGCAGTTCGGCCCGCAACTGCTGGCCGGCGGACCGGCCGAGGTAACGCAACGCGATCTCGCTGCGGTCGCCGCCGGCCAGCTCCACCCTGATCTCGGTCAGCCCGAACAGCCGGGTGATCAGGGGCCGGACGACGTCGATGGCCTGGATCCGCGACAGCGGGATCAGCCGCTTGCGGCGGCGCAGCAGGCCGGTCTCCACCACCAGGTCGTCGTGTTCGATGCGGAAGCGCAGCGCCAGCCAGGTCCACAGCCCCGC
This sequence comes from Actinomadura craniellae, assembly GCF_003289645.1. GTDB lineage: Bacteria > Actinomycetota > Actinomycetes > Streptosporangiales > Streptosporangiaceae > Actinomadura_D > Actinomadura_D craniellae. The sequence continues at coordinate 440,110 of NZ_QLYX01000004.1, forward strand.
CACCGCAGCGATCACCGCGAAGGGGATGGTGACGATCGCGAACCGGGCGACCACCGCCGGGCCGAGCACCAGCACCACCCCGTCCTCGGTCTGCGTGAGCAGCAACGAGAACCCGATCAACACAAAGTAGATGATCATGATGATCGCCGCGCGCAGCGGCGCGGTGGCCCAGTGCAGCCGGTGCGTGCCCTCGGAGAACCGCACCGGCGGCGGCCCGTAGGGCTGACCAGGCGGATAACCCGAATACGGCGGATACGGCCCTGCCCCGTAGGACCCCCGCGGCGGACCGCCGTACGGCCCCGGACTTCCATACGGACCGTGCGGCCCCGACTGCGGACTCCCGTACGGTCCCGGACCTCCGGACGGTCCGTGCGGCCCCGGCTGCGGACTCCCGTACGGCGGCCCGTACGGGTCCGGCGGCGGACCTCCGTGCCCCGATGCACCGTACGGCCCGTACCCGAGGTGCGGCTGGTACCCGCCGGGCCCGTAAGGGCCGGTCACAGCCCCATGCTCCGTTCCTCGCCGCGCTGGGCCAAGCGGTCGCGCAGCTGCGCGGCCTCCCCCTTGGGCAGGCCCGGGATCCGGGCGTCGGTGGTCGCCGCCGCGGTGTGCAGCCGGACGGTCGCGATCCCCAGCATCTGCTCCACCGGCCCGGCGGTCACGTCGACGTACTGCATCCGCCCGTACGGGACCACCACCAGGCGCTTGACGAACACCCCGTACGACACCACCAGGTCGTCGGACCGCTCGGCGTAACCCCACGACCGGTAGGCGAGCTCCGCCACGATCCAGCCCAGACCGCACGCGACGACCACCGCGACCACCCACAGCAGCGCGGGCAGCCCCCCGGCCACCCACAGCACCACCAGCCCACCGAACAGCGCGACCGGCAGCCCCCACAGCAGCGCGCTCACCCGGCGGTGCCAGGTGAACCGGGACGAGACCCCGACCCAGGTCATCCCGTCCGGCGACGAGAACGCCCGGTCCGCCGGATACGCCGGGGCGGCGACCGGCCGCGCCGGGCGCGGGGCCGCCCCGTCCTCGGGCGGGTACATCTGCGGCGGCCCGGCCGGATGCGGGCGCCCGGCAGGGTACTGGACGGCCGGCCCCTCCCCGGCGGGCGGGTACGCTCCCCCACTGCCCGGCTGCGGCGGAGGAGCCGAGCCCTCTCCACCGAACGGGTACGGCTGTGCCTGTCCCCCCTCGGCCCCGCCGCCCGGCTGCCCCGCAGGCGGGTACGGCCGCGCGGGCCCCTCCGATGGAACCGGCGAACCCTCCTCCATGTCGCCACCCGAACGCTCCGCGGGCGGGTGCGGCCGCGCGGCGGTCTCTTCCCCGGCCTCACCGCCCGGACGCCCCTTGGACAGGTGCGGTCGCGCGGGTCCCGGCCCGGCTCCGTTGCCCGGACGCGGCGGGCCGGCCGCCCCTCCATCCTCGGGCGGGTACGGCCGCCCAGGTTCCGGCCCGGCCCCGTTGTCCGGACGCGGCGGGCCGGCCGCCCCCTCACCCTCGGGCGGGTACGACCCCCCGGGTTCCGCTCCGGCTCCGCCGTCCGCGGGCGCGGCGTCCTCGCGGGCCGCGCCGTTCGGCGGTGCGGGCGGGCCTGCGGCCCCGGGCGGCGGCGGTGGCTGCTCCCCGGGTGCGCCGTCCCCGGGCGGTGGCTGGCTGGCGTTCATGGTGAAGCCAGTCAACCGGAACCACCGGCGTCCCGCGAGCCCCGCCGTGGCACGATTGGTTCATGGAGACGCGGACCGTGGGAATCGGGGCGGGTGCCAAGGAGCTCGCCACCGAGGACATGGTGCTCAACATCGGGCCGCAGCACCCGTCCACCCACGGCGTGCTTCGGCTCCGGCTGACCCTGGACGGCGAGCGCATCTCCGCCGCCGAACCCATCGTCGGCTACATGCACCGGGGCGCGGAGAAGCTGTTCGAGGTCCGCGATTTCCGGCAGATCATCGTGCTGGCCAACCGGCACGACTGGCTGTCGGCGTTCGCCAACGAGCTGGGCGTGGTCATCGCGGTCGAGCGGATGCTCGGCATGGAGGTGCCCGAGCGCGCCGTCTGGGCCCGCACCCTGCTGGCCGAGCTGAACCGGGTGCTCAACCACCTGATGTTCCTGGGCTCCTACCCGCTGGAGGTCGGCGCGATAACGCCGATCTTCTACTCCTTCCGCGAGCGCGAGGAGTTGCAGCGGGTGATGGAGGAGATCTCCGGCGGCCGGATGCACTACATGTTCAACCGGGTGGGCGGCCTGAAGGAGGACCTGCCCGCCGGCTGGCTCGGCCGGACCCGCGCGGCCGTGGCGTCCGTCCGGTCCCGGATGTCCGACATCGACGACCTGATCATGGGCAACGAGATCTTCCGCGCCCGCACCCGGGGCGTCGGCGTGCTCACCCCCGAGCAGATCCAGCAGTACGGCGTGTCCGGCCCGATCGCCCGCGCCTCCGGTGTCGACTTCGACCTGCGCCGGGACGAACCGTACCTGGCCTACGGCGACCTCGACGTCCGGGTGGTGACGCGCACCGAGGGCGACTGCCTGGCCCGCTTCGAGTGCCTCCTGGACCAGGTGCACGCCTCCCTGGACCTGGCCGACACCTGCCTGACCCGCCTGGCCGACCTGCCCCCCGGCCCGATCAACCAGCGCCTCCCCAAGGTCCTGAAGGTCCCCCAGGGCCACACCTACGCCTGGACCGAGAACCCGCTCGGCATCAACGGCTACTACCTGGTCTCCCGCGGCGAGAAGACACCCTGGCGCCTCAAACTCCGCTCCGCGTCCTTCAACAACATCCAGGTCCTGTCCGAAATGCTCCCCGGCACCCTCGTCGCCGACATGATCGCCATCCTCGGCTCCATGTTCTTCGTCGTCGGCGACATCGACAAGTAGGCGCCCCACCCATGAATGGTCGTCTGGTGAGGGCGGAGTCCTGGCATGAGCGACAGGCTTGAGTGCTCCCAGACCGCACATGGCGGATCCCTTCCGCGCCGCGGAGGAGCGGCCGGTGTGCCGGTGATCAGAGATCATCGGAGTCGACCTCGTGCATCACCCCGTCCGACCCCCTGCGGAAACGCCGCGGCTTTCCCATCCTCTGCAGCACCGCCGCGTACGCGGCTTCGCGCGCTGCCTGTTCCTCGCCGGACGGATCGGTCACCCGGAAGCCGTGCAGGTGGACGCCTTCCGGGTCGATCTCGTCGGGATGGCCTTCCACGGCGAAGCCGAACAGCGCGCACAACGCCTCATCACCCAGTTCCAGCGGATGGAACGGCAACGGGTACGGCCCCCGGTCGGGCCAGCCCGACACGGGCACAACGGGATACTCCCCCGCCCAGTACGGCAGCTCGAACTCGTACGGCTCGCCGATGTTCTCCGCAATGCCCCCGTTGGGTGACAGGCTCAGCGACCGGATCAGCTCGCCGTCCTCCCAGACCGCGAAACAGCACCAGTCCGAGACCGAGTGCATCCCGTGCATGATGATCCGCCTGCCCGCGCCGACCGCACGCAGATGCTCGGGGAGCTCGGACGGACGGTCGAGCACGAGCCGCCGGTCGCAGAACACCTCCGCCCCGGCCAGCTTCGTGGCGTAGGTGATGTCGTCCGGTGGGTAGACGTAGTCCCACAGCGTGCCGTCCTCGACAGGCTCGACGCGGTAACCCGGGTGAATCCGACGCACCAGCATCTCGGTCTCGTCCCGCTGCGAGCGCGTCGCACCCAGCAGTGCGGGACGGATGTCACCGTCGGCGAACGCCAGCAGTGCCGTCTTCGCTCCCATACCGCTCCTCCAGATCCTCGGCTCGCGGACAAGCGGCTGCACCCTACTGACCACCAAGGACACTGCGTACTCGATGGGCTCGACGCAGCCGTGGTGGGCGCGCCGGGTGGGTGAGATCATCGCTTGATCCGTCATTCGCGACGATCTCCCGAAAGAGACCGACATGAACGTCTTCCTCTGGGTCCTGCAGAGCCTGCTCGCGGGCATGTTCGCCATGGTCGGTTTCATGAAGACCACTCAGCCCAAGGAGGAGCTGGCGCCCAGGATCCCCTGGGTCGAGGACTACTCCGCCACCACCGTCAGGTTCATCGGCGCCGTGGAGTTCCTCGCCGCGCTCGGGCTGATCCTGCCCGCCGCCACCGGCATCATCCCGGCGCTCACCCCGCTGGCCGCCACCGGCCTGGCGATCATCATGGTCCTCGCCACGGTCGTCCACGCCCGCCGCAAGGAGTTCCAGGGGGTCGCGTTCAACATCGTGCTGCTGGCGCTCTGCGCCGCCGTCGCCTGGGGCCGCTTCGGCCCCTACCCTTTCTGAGCTCTCGTTCGTGATCCTTGAGGATCACGAACGAGCGGCGTGTTCAGGCTCGCGGTTGGACCAGGCGCGGCGTCCGCGTTCGGAACGGAGCCGGGCGCCGAGCCTTCGCCGCTCCCCAGCGGTGGTCATCATCTTCCTTTCCGGTCGCCGTGCTCCGGATCGCTCCCCATCATGCCCTTGCCCTTGGGCCTTCCGAGATGGATTACTGAGAGTGGGCACCACTCAACGCTGAGAATGCAGGCGGGCCCGCCCCGAGGGAGATCACCGTGAGCGCTCTCCGGAGGGTGCCCCTCCGCTGTCAGGACGAAAGGAGCCGCCCGATGGGCAAGCACAGTGCGCCCGAGCCGCCGAACCCCAAGCCTCCGCCGCCGCCGAACCCCGACAAGAAGCCCGACGGTGGCGGGACGCGCGGCAAATGACCGGTGCGCGGCGCCTTGAGGCGCTGATCGATCGGCTGGCAACGGTCGGCTGGCTCAAGAGCCCGGAGATACGGAAGGCGTTGCACGCCGTCCCCCGGCAGATGTTCGTACCTCCGGTAGCGCTGGTCAGCCCGCTGGGAGAGGACTATCTGATCGACGAGGGGCGTGATCCGGCCGCCTGGCTGGACGCCGCCTACTCCGACGACCCGATCGTGACGCAGATCGAGGACGGGGCCGTCCCGCTGGAGGGCGGCAAGGGCGACTTCACCTCCTCGTGTTCGGCGCCCAGCACGGTCGTGGCGTTGCTGGAACTGCTCCAGGCCGAGCGCGGCCACCGGGTTCTGGAGATCGGGACCGGGACCGGATGGACGGCCGGCCTGCTGTGCGAACTGGTCGGCGAGAAGTACGTCACCAGCGTCGAGATCGACCCGCAGGTCGCGGACCGGGCCGCCCGGAACCTGCGCGAGGCCGGGCGATCGCCCCGGCTGGTGGTGGGCGACGGCGTCAAGGGCTCCCCCGAGGGGGCTCCCTACGACCGCGTTCACGTCACCTGCGGGGTGCGGGAGGTCCCGTACGCCTGGGTGGAGCAGACGCGGCCCGGCGGGGTGGCCGTGCTGCCCTACAGCCCCGGATTCGGCTACAGCCACGAACTACGGCTCGTGGTGATGCCAGACGGCACCGCCCTGGGCCGTTTCCCCGGGCACGCCTCGTACATGATGCTCCGCTCCCAGCGGAAACCCGATCTCGACTTCGGGGACGCGGAGGCGTCCCGTTCCGTGACCCGGACCGACCCGCGCACCATCGGCTACGCCTCACCCGGAGCCGACCTGGCGATGTCGGCCGCCCTGGGGGACGTCTTCTCCCAGGGGCACGAGGAGGACGGCGTCTACACGCTGTGGCTGTGGTCGCCCTCCGGGTCCTGGGCCACGGCCATCCACCGGCCGGACCAGCAGGAGTACGAGATCCGGCAGGCCGGGGACCGGCGCCTGTGGGAAGAGACCGAGACCGCCTACTTCCGGTGGGTGACCCGAGGTGAACCGGGCCGCGACCGCTTCGGCATGACCGTCACCCCCGCCGGCCAACGGATCTGGCTGGACAGCCCGGACAACCTCATCTGAGTCCACCGACCCCCGCCCGGGGCAAAGGGGAAACCCGAATACAGGGGTTTCCCATAGAGGCACGCGGTTTGGTCAGGCGAGTTGCAGTGGCCAGACCCTGATGCCCTTGGACGCCCAGGGTTCGGGGGTGTCGCCCTGGGCGAGGCGTTCGAGCCAGCGGATCTGGTCCACGCAGTAGATGTGGGTGGGGCTGCCCTCGGTGACGGTGATGATGGGGCCCTGGGTGCCGCGTTTGCCGTGGCCGTAGAGCATCATCCGGCAGGCGTCATCGACTTCTTCGATCGCGAACGAGCAGGGGAAGTTGAACAGGAAGATCTTGAACGCGGGGTGCTTGGTGCTGAGGGCGTGCAGGGGGCGGAGGATTTCGCGGACGTAGCGGTCGGGGTCTTCCATGGCGGCCTCGGCCGGTTCGATGCGGTACCGGTCGCGGCGTGAGTCGCAGTAGGGATCCATGATGAACAACTGGACCGGGACGCCCGCGGCGGCCTTCTCCTCGAAGACGGGCAGTACTTCGTCGCGGGCGTAGTAGTTGCGGGTCAGGCCGAACATGTTGATGCGCTGCCGGGCGGCCTTGATCCGGTCGAGCAGGTCCTGTTGGGACTCCTCGCCGGTGTAGGGGTAGGCGTCGATGATCCCCGCTCGTTGCAGATGACCTACATACGGTTCCATGGCACGGACACCTCCGATGCGGTCACGTGATGGACTCATTCCAGCGGAAGATCGCTAACTCGAAAGTCCGCGTGCCTGAGTCAGGGCCTCGTGGTACTCCTGCGCCCACTCGGAGTCCTGCTGGTCGGGCGGCAGGGTCGAGAGGCCGGCGGCGATGCGTTCGGCCGCCGCGGTGGGCTCACCAAGGGCCAGCAGGGCTATGCCGAAGTTCAGATGGTGGTAGTCGGGGGTCAGCCAGTAGGCGGTGCCGGGCGGCAATGCGCGGGCGGCCCGGTCTGTCAGTGCGGCGGCCTCGTCGAGCAGTTCCCGGGCGGTGGCATGATCTCCAAGCATGGCGTGCGCCTGCGCCGCCTGGACCGCGTCGCCGAGACGTTGAGCGGGATGTGCTCCAGGCGTGTGATAAGCGATCATGAAATGACGGATCGCGCCCCGCGGGCGTTTCTGATGGCGCGACAGATAGCCCTTGAAGTTGGCGGCCTGTGCGGCAAGGGTTCCGTCCTTGGCGTCGTCGGCCATTTCCTCCGCTTCGGTCAGCAGCCGCATGGCCGGAGCGCCGTCGTTCATCTCCGCGTACAGCCACCCGTGGAACTGCACCCATTCGGCCGCGACCGGAGCCAGCGCGGCGCGGATCGCGCCTCGGGCCTCGCTGAGAAGCTGGGTCGCGGTGGCGGCCTGGGTGGCCGTGGCGGACAGGATGGCGGTAGGTCCCAGCGAGTCGTCCAACCGGCGCTGAGCAGCAAGGATCGTCGCCAACGACTCGACGACCGCCAGGTCCAGCCGTGCCGGTCTGGCAATGGCGAGGTTCAGCCGTTCTTCGTCGTCCGGGGTGAAATCCTCGCCGATGCCCGGCAGGCGCCACACCGACGGGGGACCTCCCTCTCCGGCGAATAGATCATCTCGGTCCATACCGAACACAGTGGCATAAGCAACCCGGTAACGCTTGCTCACGCCTCCCTTGCCCGCTTCCCAGCGCTTGACGTAGGACAGCAACGTTTCCGCGCTCGGGTAGGGCTGGGGGTCGGCGCCGAACAGACGGCGGGCCATTTCCCGTTTCGACCAGCCGCGGCGGCAACGCTCGGCGGCCAGCCGGTCGCCGATTATGCGCAGTTCGTGGGCGTTCTTGGTCATATGCCGCACACCTTCGGATCTACATCCCGGATTACCCCCGGGGCGCAATCCATAATGCCCCCTCCTGCTCGCCGGGTGACGCGGTTTGACTGGCTGTAATCCATGAAGCGCAGGCGGCCCCGGGGCGGCGCCACCAACGCCGTCTCCCGGGGCCTTGATCGGACGTAGGAGGTCCGACCCATGAGCAAGGTAGCCGAGACCATGACGGCGGCGAGGACGCTCCCGTGGGGCGTGCCGGAGTTCGACCCCGAACAGGTGGCGGCCCGGATACAGGACCGCTTTCCGGGGGTGTGCGCCTGGTTCGGGGAGTACACCGGGCAGTGGTGGGCGCTGACCCGGTGGGGGCTGATCGAAGCCCCCGGCCCGGCGGAGCTCGTCAGGCGGCTGGAGGGCGAAGCATGGCGGAGGCGTTCTCTCCCGGTTCCGCCGCGGGGCGTCCGCACCGGCCCGGACGGGCGGATGACCGGCGAGCCGTACCGGGCCGGTCCGCCCGCGAGCCCCCGGCGGGAGCGGGCGGTGGCGCGGCGGCGCGGGTTCTGGCAGCGGGTCCTGGGCGGTCTCGTCGCCGTGGAGGCGCGATGAGCACGCCGGTCCGCCGCGCCTTCGACCCGCCGCTCCTGTTCACCTGGGACGTCCTGGGCGACCACCAGGGCGCGGCCGGGGTCACCGACGACGAGGACCAGGCCCGTGCCCGGCTGGCCGAGGCTCTGGCGGGCGCGCCGGCCGGGACCCGAGGCGTCGTCCGCCAGGCGCGGTTGGGCGCGTTCCCGGACGGCTACCGGTACGGCTCCCCGGTCGCGGCGGCCGAGACCACCGATGAGGGGGTGACCTGGTCGTGAGGGGCGCGGATCAGCGCGTCACAGGCGGGAGATGAGGACGTCGAGGTAGTTCGCGCGGGCCGCCGGGGTCCAGTTGGGCTCGTCCGTCGGGAGGGCGGCCCAGCCCTGCTTGCGCAGGCGTTTGAGGGTCTTGCGGATCTCGCGGCGGACCTTGGCCGGGGCGCCGCCGTAGGAGACGAACGCCTCGGTGGCCGCCGACAGGTACTCGCGGTGCACGTCCGGTGTCGCCAGCACGGCGCGCAGCCGGTCCAGCGCGTACGGGTCGCCGAGGCTCGCCGTCCGGGCCAGCGACCAGGCCGCCACCACGACGTTCCCGTCCTCGATGTAGGGGCGCAGCGTCTCGCCGACCAGGCCCCGGTACTCTCCCCCGGCCCGGTGCAGCCTGGCCAGGTTCTCCGCCGCCGCCCCGCGGACCTCCCGGTCCGGCTCGTCGCGCAGCGCCCGGCCCAGCGCCTCGACCAGGTGCGGGGTCCAGTCCTGCTCGAACCCGGGCCACAGGTCCATCAGGACGAACGCGGCGACCGCCGCCGCGCGCACGGACACGTCGGGGTCCGCCACCGCCAGGTGCGTCACCCGCTCGGCCAGCCGCAGCACCGAGGGCGGGTGGTGCCGCTCGTCCGCAAAGTACTCGATGCCGTCCACCGCCCCGGCCCGCACCGCCGCGGCCGGGTGCTCCGTCATGCCCAGCAGCAGGCCGGCCGCCTCCGGGCCGGGCACGTACACCCCGAACAGCGGCAGCGCCGCGGCGAGCACGGCCGGATCCTGGTCGGGCCGGCACAGCCGCACCAGCGCCGCGGCGACCTCCGGCCGCAACTCGGGGTGGTCCACCGTGATCGGGGCCCGGTCCAGCGCCCGCAGCGCCAGCAGCACCCCCTCGGCGGGCTCGCCCGCGCAGACCGCCAGCGCCTGCCGGACCAGCCCGGGCACGTCCCGGTCCAGAGCCTCTTCCAGCAGGTCGTCCCGCCGGTCGGCGGGTGCCCGCAGCAGTGCCGGAAACACTGCCGTCCCCGCGGGCGACGCCGCCGACCGCAACCCCTCGTCCACCCCGTACATGCCGCCCCTCCGCCACTTCCGGACCCCGCGGCCAAGGCTGCCCGCCGGGGTGTCCCGCGCGCACGGGACACCGGTCACGTTCAGACCGGGCGGGGACGGTCCCGGTCGTCCTCGTCCTCGGGGCCCTTGGGCACGCGGCACGCGTACTCCAGGAAGAGCGCCGCGCCGACGAGCAGCAGCGCCGCCACGAAACTGCCGACGCTGACGAAGAAGTCCTGCCGGGGGACGGTCTTGTCGAGGGAGGACGCCAGGTAGAGCGCGAACCCGGCGAAGACCCCGCCCAGCACCGCCGCGGCGTGGGCGCTCGCCTTGGCCAGCGCCGCCATCCGGGCCACCATCATCGGCTCCACCGGCCGGGTGCCGGGCTTGTGGCGGATCCGGGCCCGCAGGTTGACGGCGGTGAACGCCTCGCCGAGTGCCAGCAGCCCCAGGGTCGGCACCGCCGTCCAGGGCAACGGCGGCAGCGACACGTACAGCAGCCGCAGGAGCAGCCAGGTGAGTCCCGCGAGGACGGCCGCAAGGGCGAGCAGCAGCCCGGGACGGGTGGCCCTCACGCGGGTGGCTGGAGGGTCAGGTCGTCCCGGCGGCGCACCCCGGCCGTGCCGAGCGCCGCCGCCAGGTCGGCCACCCGGCCGTGGCCGGGCAGTTCCGCGTCCGGATCGACGTCGGCCCAGGGGACCAGCACGAACGCCCGCTCGTGCGCCCGGGGGTGCGGCAGCGTCAGCTCGGGGTCGGTGGAGACGGTGCCGCCGAACAGCACGATGTCGATGTCGAGCGTGCGCGGCCCCCAGCGGACCTCGCGGATCCGGTCCATGGAGTTCTCGATGTTGAGCACCCGTTCCAGCAGCGTCTCGGGGGTGAGCCTGGTGTCGGCGACGAGAATGATGTTGAGGAAGTCGTCCTGTTCGGGCCCGCCGACCGGGTCGGTCTCGTAGACGGGCGACAGCGCCACGAAGGACAGCCCGGGGGCGTCGAACAGCGCGTCGATGGCCTCCTGGAGGTTGTCCAGCCGGTCGCCGAGGTTGCTGCCCAGCGAGAGCACGGCGCGGTGCTGGACGAGCATGTGCCCGCCGGTGGCGGTGCGGTCCGTCATGGGCCCTCCCTACGTGCGGGTGCGGAGAATGGTCACGGCGACGTCCGTGAACGGATGCGGCACCGGGGCGGCGGGTTTGTGCACGGTGACCTCGACCTCCGTCACGACCGGCTGGGCCAGGCAGACCCCGGCCAGCCGCTCCGCGAGCGTCTCGATCAGGTCGACGGGTTCCCCGGTCACCACGTCCACCAGCAGGCCGGACAGCGCGCCGTAGTCGACCGTCAGGGAGAGGTCGTCGGTCGCGGCGGCCGGCCGGGTGTCCAGCCCGAGCACGACGTCGACCACGAACTCCTGGCCCAGCTCCCGCTCGGCTGCCAGCACGCCGTGCCGGCCGCGGGCGCGCAGCCCGCGGATCGCGATCCGGTCGGCGGTCACTCTTCCTCGATCTGGTTGAGCACGGGGGACCCGTGGTGCAGGCAGAGCCGCCACTCGTCCCCGACGCGAACGAACACGTTGGTGGTCACCAGGCTGCCGCCGGCGACGAAACCCACGTCGGAGCCCTCCTCGGCGGTCAGGATGTGCTCCGAGCAGGTCACCACCCCCCGGTCGCCGAAGATCTCGGCCCGGACGTCGGTCAGCACGAACTGGATGTAGGGGGTGTTCGCCATGATCAGCGCCCATGACCGCATCACCTCCTCCCGGCCGCGCAGCATGGCCCAGCCGGGATGGACGCACGCCACGTCGGGGCCGTCGGCCCACAGCGCCTCCATCCGGTCGAGGTCGGCGCCCTCGAAGGCGGCGAAGAACTCCTCGTTCGCCGCCTCCAGATCGGTCAGGTCAGCCACCGGCGGCCTCCATCGCGGCGACGACGCGGACCGCGTCGGCGTTGGGCCGGACCCGATGCACCCGGACGCACCAGACGCCGGCCGTGGCGGCCAGCGCGGTGATCGCCAGGGTGGCGTCGTCGGATTCGGCGAACGAACGGGGGGTTCCGTCGGGGGCGGCCAGCAACCGGCCGAGGAAACGCTTGCGGGACGCCCCGATCAGCACCGGCACACCCAGCCCGACCAGCTCGTCCATCCGCCGCAGCAGCCCCCAGTTGTGCTCGGGCCGCTTGGCGAAGCCCAGCCCGGGGTCGAGCACCAGCAGGCCGGGGTCGACACCCTCGGCGACGACGCTGTCGACGCGCTTGCGCAGCTCCTCGGAGACCTCGCGGACGACGTCGTCGTAGTGCGCCCGGTTCTGCATGTCGCTGCTGTGACCGCGCCAGTGCATGACCACGTACGGCACCCCGGCCCGGCCCACCACCTGCGGCATCTGCGGGTCGGCCAGCCCGCCGCTGACGTCGTTCACCAGCCGGGCCCCGGCCGTGAGGGCGGCCTCGGCCACCTCGGCACGCATCGTGTCGACGCTGACCGGCACGCCCTCGGCCGTCAACGCCTCGATCACGGGCACCACCCGGCGCAGTTCCTCGGCCAGCGAGACCCGCTGCGCGCCGGGCCGGGTGGACTCGCCGCCCACGTCGACGATGTCGGCGCCCTCGGCCACCAGCTCCAGGCCGTGCCGGACCGCGGCGTCGTGGTCGAACCACTCGCCGCCGTCGGAGAACGAGTCGGGGGTCACGTTGACCACGCCCATGACGAGGCAGCGCCCCGGCTCGGGCAGCCCTGGTACGGCACTGGTCATGAGATCAACCCTATGCCCCGCGTCCACCGGAACGTCAGGGTCTCGCCACCAGGAGACGTCGGGGCGTCACCGGCGGTCGAGGATCAGGCTCATCGCCTCCGCGCGGGTCTCGGCGTGCTCGCGGAAGTCGCCGCGGACCGCGGAGGTGACCGTCTTGGCCCCCGGCTTGCGGACGCCCCGCATCGTCATGCACAGGTGCTCGGCCTCGACCACCACGATGACCCCGCGGGGCTCCAGCACGTCCATCATCGCGTCGGCGATCTGGCTGGTCATCCGCTCCTGGACCTGCGGCCGGCGGGCGTACACGTCGACCAGGCGGGCCAGCTTCGACAGCCCGGTGATCTGCCCCTTCTTGTTGGGGACGTAGCCCACGTGCGCCACCCCGTGGAAGGGCACCAGGTGGTGCTCGCAGACGCTGTAGACCTCGATGTCCTTCACCAGGACCAGCTCGTCGTGGTCGGCGTCGAACACCGTGGTGAGCGCGTCCTCGGGCCGCTGCCGCAGGCCGGCGAACTGCTCCGCGTACGCCCGGGCGACCCGGGCGGGGGTGTCGCGGAGCCCGTCGCGATCGGGGTCCTCACCGATCGCGAGCAGGATCTCGCGCACCGCCCGCTCGATCCGCGCATGGTCGAAGCCGGGTCGTTCGTTCGTGCTCGCCAAGCGGATCAGCCTTCTCCGCCGGGTTTGTCGAGCTCCACGGAACTACCCTGGCCATTGCCCTGGGTGAGGTCCTGGACATCCTTCGGGCCGAGCAAAGCGAGCTCCTTGGGGGTCAGCACCGGCGGCCGGTCGGACGGGGTGCGCTTGCCGTAGCCAGTGTAGGAGTTCTGCTTCGGCCGCTTCTGGATGGGGGCGAAGATCTCCAGCACCTGGTCCTTGGACAGCGTCTCCTTGTCCATGAGCTGGAGCACCAGATCGTCGAGGACGTCGCGGTACTGGACCAGGATCTCCCAGGCCACGTCGTGGGCCGACTCGATGTAGCGGCGGACCTCGTCGTCGATCGCGGAGGCGATGTCCTCGGAGTAGTCGCGCTCGTGGCCCACGTCACGGCCGAGGAACACCTCGCCGGCGCCGGTGCCGAACTTGCGGGCGCCCAGCCGCTCGCTCATGCCGTACTCGGTGACCATGTTGCGGGCGATCGCGGTGGCCTTCTCGATGTCGTTGGCCGCGCCGGTGGTCGGCTCGTGGAACACCAGTTCCTCGGCCGTCCGGCCGCCCAGCAGCATCGCGAGCTGGTCGTTCATCTCCGAGCGGGTGGTGAGGAACTTGTCCTCCATCGGGAGGGTCATCGTGTAGCCCAGGGCCCGGCCGCGCGGCAGGATCGTCACCTTGTGCACGGGGTCGGCGTTGGGCAGCGCGTGCGCCACCAGCGCGTGACCGCCCTCGTGGTAGGCGATGATCTTCTTCTCGGACTCGGACATGACCCGGGTCTTGCGCTCGGGCCCGGCCATCACCCGGTCGATCGACTCCTCCAGCGTGGCCATGTCGATCAGCTTGCGGTCGAAGCGGGCGGTCAGCAGCGCCGCCTCGTTGATCACGTTGGCCAGGTCGGCGCCGGTGAAGCCGGGGGTGCGCCGGGCGATCACGTCGAGGTCGACGTCGGGGGCGAACGGCTTGCCCCGGCCGTGCACCCGGAGGATGCCCTTGCGGCCCTCCAGGTCGGGCCGGTCGACGGTGACCTGGCGGTCGAAGCGGCCCGGGCGCAGCAGCGCCGGGTCGAGGATGTCGGGCCGGTTGGTGGCCGCGATCAGGATCACGCCGCCCTTGACGTCGAAGCCGTCCATCTCGACCAGCAGCTGGTTGAGGGTCTGCTCGCGCTCGTCGTGGCCGCCGCCCAGGCCGGCGCCGCGGTGCCGGCCGACGGCGTCGATCTCGTCGATGAAGATGATGGCGGGTGCGTTGGCCTTGGCCTGCTCGAACAGGTCGCGCACCCGGGAGGCGCCGACGCCGACGAACATCTCGACGAAGTCGGAACCGGAGATCGAGTAGAACGGCACCCCGGCCTCGCCGGCCACCGCGCGGGCCAGCAGCGTCTTACCGGTGCCGGGCGGGCCGTACAGCAGGACGCCCTTGGGGATCTTGGCGCCGATGGCCTGGAACTTGGCCGGGTTCTGCAGGAAGTCCTTGATCTCCTGCAGTTCCTCGATGGCCTCGTCGGCTCCCGCCACGTCCGAGAAGGTGGTCTTCGGGGTGTCCTTGGAGATCAACTTCGCCTTGGACTTGCCGAAGTTCATCACCCGCGAGCCGCCGCCCTGCATCTGGTTCATCAGGAACAGGAAGATCAGCACGATCACGACGATCGGCAGCAGGCTGAACAGCAGGCTCAGCAGGAGGTTCTGCTTGGGCACCTCGACGTTGTAGCCGCCGGACAGCTGGCCGGCCTGCGCCTGCGCCTGGAGCTGCTTCTGCAGATCCAGGCCCTGGCCGCTGACCCAGGACGACTGCCACTCCTGGTTGTTCTTGAGGGTGACCTCGATCCGCTGATCCTTGTCGATGATCTTGGCGGACTTGACCTGCCCGGTCTGGATCGCCTGGATCACCTTGGAGGTGTCCTGGTCCTTGCTGGACCCGTTGGAGCCGGCCCCCCACGTGAAAAGGAGGACTACCAGGCCGAACAGCAGGATCCACAGCAGCGGCCCGCGGAAATAGCGCTTCACGTCCATTTATCCGGCAACCTCATGCAGAGGTCCCGTCCCTCCTGACCAGCGTCTGTGAATACCTCGCCCGGCCGTGGCGCGTGCGCCCGGTCCGTCGAGGCGGCCTCCCTCAAAGCGGTTCCCCGGCAACGGGGCCGAGAACACCGACGGTACACCGGCCGGCGCGGACGACGCAGCCGCCGCCGTGCCGTCGTTCCCGGCGGCATGCCCGCGACCTGTGTCCATGATGTGCGCTCGTCGACGTCGGTCCGATGATTCGTTGTGCTCAACGAGTCGCGCCGTCCGGTTGTTCCCCGGGTGGGCCCTTCTCAGGACCCTCCGCCGCCGTACACGTGCGGCGCCAGGGTGCCCACGAACGGGAGGTTACGGTACTTCTCCGCGTAGTCGAGCCCGTAGCCGATGACGAACTCGTTGGGGATGTCGAACCCGATGTACCGCACGTCGAGTTCGGCCTTGACCGCCTCGGGCTTGCGCAGCAACGCGCAGATCTCCAGCGACGCGGGCTTGCGCGAGCGCAGGTTGCTGACCAGCCACGACAGCGTCAGGCCCGAGTCGACGATGTCCTCGACGATCAGCACGTCGCGGCCCATGATGTCGGTGTCGAGGTCCTTGAGGATGCGCACCACCCCGGACGACGTGGTGCCCGACCCGTACGACGACACAGCCATCCAGTCCATCGAGACCGGGGAGCTCAGCGCGCGGGCCAGGTCGGCCATGACCATGACCGCGCCCTTGAGCACGCCCACGAGCAGCAGATCCCGGCCGGCGTAGTCCGCGTCGACCTGCGCGGCCAGTTCGCGGATCTTCTCCTGCAGGGCGTCCTCGGGGATCAGCACGTCTGCGAGATCGGCGCCCAGATCCTTCTCGTCCACAATCCCACCGTCTCAGCTCGTGCGGCGCTCGGCCGCCCCTTCCACCAGGCCCGTTCGGCCGTCAGGCCGGACCGAAGATCAGCCTGCCACACCGTCTCCCGGCCCGGACCCGTCCGGGCAGATCGACGTGCCGCTGGCCGTGCCAGGCCGTCACCAGCCGGTCGACCTCGTCGACGTGGCCGGCCGCGAGCGTACCCGCAGGACAGCCCGCCTCGACCGCCGCCCGGCGCAGCACCCGGGTCCGCACGGCCCGCGGCAGGGCGGCGAGAACCTCCAGGTCGAGGTCGGTGCCGCCGGCCTGCGCGTGTGCCCGGGCCGCCCACTCGTCGAGGGCGGCGGTGTCCTCGCGGAGCATCCGGGCGGTCCGGGCGAGAGCGGCCGCGACCCCCGGCCCCACCGCGGTTTCCAGCGCCGGCAGCGCGTCGCGGCGGACCCGTACCCGGGCATAGGCGGGGTCCTCGTTGTGGGGGTCGTCCCAGGGCTCCAGACCCTGCGCCGCGCACGCCCGGCGGGTGGTCGCACGGTCGAGGTCCAGCAGGGGACGAAAGTAACGAACATCACTCCGGACGAACTCGACCGGCATCCCGGCCAGGGAACGGGCGCCCGAGCCGCGCGCCAGGCCCAGCAGGACGGTCTCGGCCTGGTCGTCCCGGGTGTGGCCGAGCAGCACCGCGGCGCCCAGCCGGGCCGCGGCGTCGTCCAGGGCGGCGTAGCGGGCGTCCCGGGCGGCGGCCTCCGGCCCGCCCGCGCGGCCCACCGTGACCGCCACCGAACCGGCCGGGTCCAGGCCCAGCCCGTACATCAGCCGGACGACCGCGTCGGCGCGGGCCGCCGACCCCTCCTGCAACCCGTGGTCGATCGTGACGCCCCCCGCCGGGCGGCCGGCCCGGGGCGCCTCGAAGGCCAGCGCGGCGGCCAGCGCCAGCGAGTCGGCCCCGCCGCTGCACGCGACGAGCACCGGCATGCCGGACGGCACCTCGGCCAGCGCGTGCCGCACCGCCACCCGCACGGTCGCGACCGCCGGATCGGGCCCCATCGGTTCCTCCCTGTTCCCGCCCGTGATCCTCCCGCATGCGGGGGCGTGGCGGAACCCGGACAGGACGGCGGGGTCAGGCCTGGTCGGCCTCCGCGGCCGGGCCGAGGGAGCGGGTGCCGACGACCCGGGCGATCCAGGCGGTCGGCTCCTGGATCTCGTCGATGGTGGGCAGCGACTCGGCCGACGCCCACACCTTGTTGAAACCGTCCATCCCCACCTCGGCGACCACCCGGCGGACGAACTTCGACCCCTCGGCGTACTGCTTCATCTTGAGGTCGATGCCGAGCAGCCGGCGGATGGTCTTGTCCAGCCGGGACCCGCCGTCGCGGCGGCCCTGGAACCGGGCGCGGATCTCCTTGACCGACGGGACGACCTCGGGCCCGACCGCGTCCATCACGAAGTCGCCGTGCCCCTCGACCAGGGTCATCACCGCGGTGAGCCGGTCGAGGATCACCCGCTGCTCGGGCGACTGGATGGCGTCGATCAGGCTGGACTCGCCGCCGCGCACCGCGTCCGCGATCGCCTCGGCGGCCTCGCGCATCCGGTCGAGCATGGCGCCGGGGTCGAGGTCGGAGGCCAGCAGGAACTCCGTCATCTGCTCCTGCACGTACGCCCGCAGCCACGGCACGCCGGTGAACTGCGCCCGGTGGGTCTCCTCGTGCAGGCACACCCACAGCCGGAAGTCCCGGGTGTGCACGCCGAGGTCGTTCTCGATCTGCACGATGTTCGGCGCGACCAGGGTGAGCCGCCCGGTCGGCGTCCGGCCGGACGGGTCCGGCGGCAGGAACAGCTCGTACTGCCCGAGCACCCGGCTGGCCATGTACGCCAGGATGGCGCCGACCTGCACGCCGGTGACCCGGGCGCCCAGCGCCTGGACGACCACGCCGCCGGGCCCGCCGAACGGGCTCGCCGGCCGGCGCTCCGCGAGCCGGTCCATGAGCGGTTCCAGGACCACCCGGAAGCCGTCGACGTTGGCCTTGATCCAGCCGGGCCGGTCGACGATCGTGGCGGGGCCTGGGTTGAGTTCGGCGTCCATGCCGGTGAACTCGCGCACGTGCCCCTGCGCCAGCCGCGACAGCTCGCGGAGTTCCGTGACCACCGCGCGGGCCTCGTCCTGGCCGATCTGCGGGCCCGGCCGGACGAGCCGGGTGCCCGTCTGCACGGCGAAATTCCAGTCGATCATCGAGGTGCCCACTAGCTCACCGCTTCCCTTGCACGACATGACGCCGTGGCGCCCCTTTGATGTCTCTAACGAATTGATGTCCTGGTTTATCTCCCGCAGGTGGCCCCCCACACCCGGCAGATCACCCGCACCCGCATCCGGCCACGGCCGCGGCGAGCAGGTCGAGCCGGCCCGGATCGACGGCGCCCTTGCCGTCGCCGGCCATGAACGCGAACGCCAGCAACCGGCCGTCCACGTCGTAGGCCATGCCCGCCAGCGTGCTCACCCCGTCCAGGGTGCCGGTCTTGGCCCGGACGTACCCCGCGCCGATCCGGGTGGCGGGGCCGGCATAACGGTCGGCCAGCGTGCCGGAGAACCCGGCCACCGGCATCCCGGTGATCGCGGCGCGCAGTCCGGGATGGTCCGGGGCCGCGGCCAGCGCCGCCAGCCGGGCCAGGGCCAGCGGAGTGATCCTGTTGCGGGTCGACAGCCCGCTGCCGTCGAACACCGTCACCCCGCCGGCCGCCCGCAGCCCCGCCAGCACCTCCTGGACGGCCTGCGCGCCCCCGGCGAAGGAGGCGGGACGGCCGCGGGCCAGCGCCGCCTGGCGGACCATCGCCTCGGCCATGTCGTTGTCGCTCTCGGTCATCAGGTGCTCGACCATCGCGGAGACCGGCGGCGACCGCACCGAGCCCAGCGCGGCGGCGGAGGGGTGCGCCCGGACCCGGGCGCCCCTCGTCGCGGCGACCCCCTGGCGGCGGAGCAGCCCGGCGAAGACCGCGGCGGCGGTGGCCGGCGGGTCGGCCACCCGGGTCCGCTTCCCGGCGGCGACCCGGCCCTGGTCGACCATCAGCGCGGTGACCGGGGCGACCTCTCCGTCGGGGATGTAGTTGGGCTTCCAGCCCGGAGCGGAGCGGGGCCCGGTGTACAGCGTGTCGTCGAAGTCCACCTTCACCCTGGCCGTCCCGGACGCCCGGAGCGCGGCGGCGGTCTGGCGGGCCAGTTCGGTCAGCGAGGCCGACCCCGGCAGGCTCGCCGGGGGCCGGACGGCGAGCGTGGGATCGCCCCCGCCGACCAGCACGACGCGCCCGGGCGCACCCTGCACCGTTTTCGTGGTGAGGCGGTACTCGGGGCCGCGCGTCGCCAGCACCGCGACCGACGTCACCAGCTTGGTGGTGGACGCCGGGGTGGCGGGCCGATCGGGGTTCCGCCCGTACAGGACGCGCCGGGCGGCGGCGTCGATCACCGCACCGCTGATCTTGGTGTCGGAGCCGGCCAGCACCGCGTTCAGCCGGGCGGACAGTCCCGCGGCGCCGGGGATCCGGGCGGCGGGGTCGGCGGACGGCAACGGCTGCGCGGCGGCCTGGACGACGGGACGGGCCGCCACGGACGGGGGCGAGAGCACCAACTGGGGGGCCGGTGTGACGTTAACCACTGCGATCCCGGTCGCAACAGTGAAAAAATGAAGGAGAAAGAGTGTGATCACTGCCATGATGCGGTCTCGCCTCGGCACGCGACCACCCCTCCCGCCCACCCGTCACTAGCCGATGTGCGACATCCTTGTATACGGCAAGTGCGACCCGGGGCGGCTGAGCCGGCACGGGTCCCCCCGAAGATTAGACACATCGACCGCACGGGGAGCGGAGGACAAGTTGGAATTCGACGTCACCATCGAGATCCCTAAGGGTCAGCGCAACAAGTACGAGATGGACCACAAGACGGGGCGCATCCGGCTCGACCGGATGCTGTTCACCTCGACGCAGTACCCGGCCGACTACGGCTTCATCGAGGAGACCCTCGGTGAGGACGGCGACCCGCTCGACGCGCTGGTCCTGCTCCAGGAGCCGACCTTCCCGGGTTGCCTGATCCGCTGCCGCGCGGTCGGGATGTTCCGGATGACCGACGAGGCCGGGGGTGACGACAAGGTGCTGTGCGTGCCGGCCACCGACCCGCGCAGCGAGCACCTGCGTGACATCCACCACGTGCCGGAGTTCGACCGGCTGGAGATCCAGCACTTCTTCGAGGTCTACAAGGACCTGGAGCCCGGCAAGTCGGTCGAGGGCGCGACCTGGGTCGGCCGGGTCGATGCCGAGATCGAGATCGAGCGCTCGCGCAAGCGCCTCATCGAGTTCGGGCACTGACGAAGCACGCTCCCCGTCATCGCCGCAAGGTCACATTCCTCTCGGAGGGGTGTGGCCTTGCGGCGGTGCTGGGCGGAAAAACCCTCACGTCACCGGCCTGACGGCGCCGATCAGACCGTTCCGCCAGATGCTGGAGATCCTGACGTGCGCCCCGGTGTAGGGGGCCTCGACCATCTTGCCCCCGCCGATGTAGATGCCGACGTGGTGGATCGTGTCCGGGTCGCCGGTGTCGTAGGCGAAGAACACCAGGTCACCGGGGCGCAGCATGCCGGTCGGGACGCGCGGCCCGGCCGTCCACTGGGTGCCCGTCCAGTGGTCGAGGCGGACCCCGACCTTGTCCCAGGCGTACAGCGCGAGCCCGGAGCAGTCGAAGCCCCTGATGTGCCGGCCGTGCGCGATGCCGTAGCTCGGGCCCGCCGCCGTGCCGCCGCCCCAGGAGTACGGGGTGCCGAGCCAGCGCAGCGCGGCCCGCACGACGGTCATGCCGCGGGCCGAGCCGTGCAGCTTGGCCAGTGACCGGCCGCTGCCCGCCGGATCGCGGCGCGCGGCCGCCCGCGCCGCCGCCAGCCGGGCCCGCCGGGCGGCCGCCAGCCCCTCGGCGCGCCGCCGGGCCAGCGCGGCGGCATGTGCCCGCGCCCCGTACAACTGCCGTTCGAGCTCCCGTTTCTCCTGCTCGATCCGCAGGGTCGCGGCGCGCTGCCGGGCCACCGCGGTCTCGGCCGCGCGGCGTGCCCGGTCGGCGCGGGCCGCCGCGGACCGCTGCTCGACCAGCGCGTTCCACGCGCGGCGGCGGAACAGGTCGGCGACCGTGCGGGCGGCCTCGACGCGGTCGATCATCCCGGCCTGCCGGCGGGCCATGATCTCGACCATGCCGGCCCGGTCCAGGAAGTGCTGCGGGCCGCCGGGCACGGCCACGCCCCAGGAACTGGTCCCGGTGCCCGTCCGGTAGGCGGACGCGGCGAACGCGGCCATGTCGGCTCGTTCACGCTCGTACCGCTGCTCGGCCTCGGCGAGCCGGCGCCGCGCGTCCTCGTACGCGCGGCCGGCCCGGGCGAGGTGGACCATCTCGCCGTGGTAGCGCTCGACCGCCGCCGCGGCCTGCACCGACAGCTGGTCGAGCTCGCCGTCCGCCCGGGCCAGCCGCCCCTTGGCCCGGCCGACCTCCTCGGCCCGCGCCCGGACCTTGCGCTTTCCCTCGGCGACGTCGCGCGCGCTCGGGACAGGATCGGCGGCGGCGCGCGGTGCGGGCACGCCGAGAACGGTCAGCGCGAGCGCGGCCCCCATCGACGCCGCGACAGGACGAAGCGATGCTTGTGGGTGCAGTGGCACGATCTCCCCCCTCGATCTGCCGGCACCAGGCAATCGTGACCGAGGGTAATTCACTCACGCCACTCTGTGAATTTTCGTCACGTGAGTCACAGGAGTGTCGCGAATCAGCCCGCCGAGGGCGAAGCCCCCTGATCGCTGGGTGGGGGCGGCGTCTCCGGCCCGGGGGCCGGGTCGCTCGGGGGCGGATCGGAGCGCTGCCCGGCCGGTGACGACGGGGTGTCGCGGGTGGGCGTCCCGCCCCCGGACGGGCGGGTCGGGGTGGGCGCCGGGCCGGACGGCGTGGGCTGCTGGGGGGCGCCGGAGGATCCGGGCCGCCAGGTGACCGTGACGGTGTCACCGCCGGGCCGGAACGAGATGCACCCCTCCCCCTTCGCCTGGGCGGCCCGGTCGACCCACACCCTGATCGTGACCGACTCGCCCGGAGCGAGCCGCCCGGAGTACCGGTCGAGCCGGATCGGCCCCTTGGTGCCGGCCCGCCACTCGACCGGCCGGTTGCGCGCGGCGAACGTGACCGAGCCCGCCGGGCCGGTGCCCAGGTCGAGGAAGAGCGGCGAGACGAGCGACAGCCCGACCTCGGGCAGGTCCGGCGCGGACAGGTGCTCGCGCTCCGGCCGGGGCGGCGGCGAGGGCAGCGCGGTCGGCGGTGCGGCCGAGGCCCGGGCGCCCAGCGGGAACGTCGCCGAGATCGGCGAGCCCTCCACGACGCCCTTGCCCCGCAGCGCCCGGAAGCCCTCGGGCTGCGGGAGCGTGCTGGGCCGCGGCGGCGGGTTCCCCGCGGCGATGGGGGCGCCTTCGCGCTCGTCGAAATCGAGCAGGCGCGCCACGCCGCCGGCCGTCAGGCCCAGGAGCAGGACGGCCGCGGCCGCCCCGACCAGCGCCCGGACGGTGCCCGAACGCCCCGCGGGAGCCGCACCGGATCGCTGCCGGGGGAACCCGTCCGGCCCGAAGTCGCGGGGCCGGGTAGCGACGCGCAGCCGGTGGTCGGCGTGCGCCGGGTCGGTGATGCCGGCCAGTACCGCCCACTGGACCGTCTCGTCCGGCCACAGCCGGGGCAGCAGCGCGTACACCTTCGCCGCCGACACCGTCTGCGGCCGGAGCGTCCCGCAGATCGGGCACTGGCCGGCGTGCCGCAGCAGGCGGGCGCGGACCTCGGGGCTGAGCGGCCCCCGGTGCCCGTCCAGCGCCTCCTTCCGGCCCGCGCAGCCGGATGGGCCCTGCCGGGTGAGGAGCTCCGCGGTGAGCGCGGCGGCCAGTTCGACGCGGGCGGCGGCCAGGAGGGCGCGGGCGTCCCTGGCCGGCCGGCCGAGCACCGTGCCGAGCTCGGCCTCCGGCAGCCCGTGCCGCAGCCGCAGCTCCAGGATCTCGCGGCTGGGCCGCGGCAGCCCGGCGACCGCGTGCCAGGCCATGATGCGCCGGGCGCTGTCGGCCCGCCCCGGGTCGGCGAGCGTGACGTCCGGCTGGTCGGCGGGCTCGTGCCGCGCGCACTCCAGCCGGGCCAGCGCGTACAGCCAGGAACGCAGCCGGGCAGGGTCGCGCAGGCGGCCGATGTGCGCCTCGGCCGCGATGAGGGTGTCGCGCAGCGCCACGTGGGCGGCCTCGCGCCCGCGCAGCAGGAACCAGCAGTACGCGTACAGACCGTCGGCGTAACCGGCGTACAGCGCCGCGGGTGCGCCGGGGTCCCGGGACCGGAGGGCTTCGACCAGGGCGTCGTCGCTCATGCCTAAAAGTTAGAGCCTTTCTGGACGCACTTCCTCGAAATTCGAGGTTTTGTTGAGCAGTCATAAGAAAAGAGTTTCATACATCCGGAACAGTCACGGTTCGCACCTTTTTCACCATTTGATTAACTTGCTCCACCTCTGTTCAGAGCAGCGAATCTTACTTTCCGTAGCCATCTGATCATTTCTCCTCGCACATCGGCCGGACCGGCGAATTCGCCGGAGAGAGCGGTTCAGGGAAAGATCCATATTGACACTGCAACGATTACAGTGACATCATGGCAGCGTGGAGAGCGAGACCTGGACGATCACCGAGCTGGCCGAGCGGGCCGGCGCGGTACTGGCCGACGAGCCGGCCGAGGTGAACGGCCGGGTGCGCGACCTGCCGAATGAGCGGCTGATCCGCTGGTACACCACGATCGGGCTGGTCGATCCACCCCTGGGGCGGCGCGGCCGGGTGGCCCTCTACGGGCGGCGGCACCTGCTGCAACTGGTGGCGATCAAACGGCGGCAGGCCGCCGGCCGCAGCATCGCCGAGATCCAGCTCGAACTGGCCGGCGCGCCCGACACCGCGCTCGGCGAGATCGCCGGGCTGCCCGGGCCCGGTTCCGAAGAGCGCGACGACCGGTTCTGGGCCGCCCGCCCGGCGGCCGACATCGCCTTCCGCCCGGCCGTCGTGGCGGAGGTGACGGCACCGGTCACGGTGCCCGCCCTCCGGCTCGCCCCCGGGGTGACGCTGGTACTGGACGGCCTCGCGCTCACCCCCACCGACCTCGCCGCGATCGGGGCCGCGGCCCGGCCGCTGATCGACGCGCTGCTCGACCGCGGCCTGATCCCCCACTCCGCCGACGACGTGCCCGGGAGGCATCCGTGACCGTCCCCATCGCCCCGATCACCGACGACGTGCCGCCGATGCCCGACGCGGGGTTCGGCGCGCTGCACACCGAGCGCGGCAACCTGCCGCTCGACAGCGTCGACGTCCGCGCCACCGTCACCGGCCTGGCCGCCGGAGTCGAGGTCACGCAGGGCTTCCGCAACCCCTTCGACGTGCCGCTGGAGGCCACCTACGTCTTCCCGCTGCCCGACCGGGCGGCCGTCACCGCACTGCGCCTGGAGGCCGCCGACCGGGTCGTCGACGGCACGCTCAAGGAGCGTGGCGAGGCGCGCGCCGAGTACACCGCCGCGATCGCGGCCGGGCAGCGGGCCGCCATCGCCGAGGAGGACCGGCCCGACGTCTTCACCATGCGGGTGGGCAACATCCTGCCCGGCGAGCGGGTCACCGTGCGCCTCGGGCTCGACCAGCCGCTGCCCTACGAGGACGGCTCGGCGACCTTCCGCTTCCCGCTGGTGGTGGCCCCTCGCTACGTCCCCGGCACCCCGCTGCCGGGCGGGGCGGCGGGCGACGGCGTCGTCGCCGACACCGACGCCGTTCCCGACGCCTCCCGCATCAGCCCGCCGGTGCTGCTCCCCGGCTTCCCCAACCCCGTCCGGCTGTCGCTGTCGGTCGAGATCGACCCGGCGGGCCTGCCGCTGGCCGGAACGCGCTCCAGCCTGCATCTGGTGACCGCCGACTCCGGCGGTGGCCGGACGACGCTGCGGTTGCAGCCCGGCGAGCGGCTCGACCGTGACTTCATCCTCCGGATCGACTTCGGCGCACCCGAGGAGACCGTGGCCCTGGCCCTGCTACCGGACGAATCCCCGGCCGGCGACGGTGCCGACGGGAACACGACCGAAGGCACCTTCACGCTCACCGTGCTGCCCGGGGCCGAGGCGGCCGCGCCGCGCCCGCGCGACGTGGTGCTGCTGCTCGACCGCTCCGGCAGCATGGGCGGCTGGAAGATGATCGCCGCCCGCCGCGCCGCCGCGCGGATCGTCGACACCCTGACCTCCGCCGACCGGCTCGCGGTGTTCTCCTTCGACCATGTGGTCGAGCGCCCTCGCGAGCTGGGCGGCGGCCTGGTCGAGGCGACCGACCGCAACCGGTTCCGGGCGGTGGAACACCTGGCCGCGCTGACGGCCCGTGGCGGCACCGTGCTGCTGGAGCCGCTCCAGCAGGCGGTGGGGCTGCTCGGCGACTCGCCCGGCCGCGACCGGGTGCTAGTGCTCATCACCGACGGGCAGGTCGGCAACGAAGACCAGATCCTGGCAGCCATCGAGCCCGCGCTGGGCGGCGTCCGTATCCATGCGGTCGGCATCGACCGGGCGGTCAACGCGGGCTTCCTCGGCCGGCTCGCCTCGATCGGCCGGGGCCGGTTCGAGCTGGTCGAGTCCGAAGACCGGCTCGACCAGGCGATGGAGCACATCCACGACCGAATCGGCGCGCCGCTGGTCACCGACCTGTCCCTCGACTGGTCCGGAATGCAGGTGCTCGACGAGACCGTGGAGCCGAACCGGCTGAACGCCCTCTTCCCCGGAGTCCCCCTGGTGATCTCCGGCCGCTACCGGGGCGGTACCGGCGGCGCCCGGGTCTCCGTCCGCGGCCGCACCGCCGACGGCACCCCCTGGGAGTGCCGTTCCGGGAACCCCGCACCCGGCTCGGCCTCCGCCGGGCGGCTCTGGGCCCGGGCGCACCTGCGCGAACTCGAAGACCGGTACGCGATCGGTGGCGGGCCCGACCTGGAGCGGCAGATCGTCGACATCTCGCTGCGGTTCGGCGTGCTGTGCCGGTTCACCGCCTTCGTGGCGGTCGACAGCCGGGTGGTCACCGACGGAACCGGCCCGCACCAGGTGATCCAGCCGGTCGAGTACCCCTCCGGCTGGGCCGGGCCCGAGAGCGCCGGCGCCATGCCGATGGCCGTTCCCGCCTCCTACGGCGGGGCGATGCCCATGAGCCAGTCCGGCGGCCCGCCCCCGGTCCCCGCCGGAATACCGCCCATTCCTCCCATGCCCGCTCCGGGTGGAATGCCGCCTACCCCCGCCATGCCCGCTCCGGCCGGCCCCCCGCCCGCCATGGCGCCGCCCCCTATGGCGCCCCCGGCTCCCGGCGGCCCACCGCCTCGTTCCCGCCCCGGCGGCGGGGGCTCCCGGAGCCGCCGTGCCGCGGAGCAGGCACCCGCGCTCGGCGGCACCGCGCCGCCTCCGCAGTCCGGAGGCGTCCCCGCCGGGCCCTCACCCCAGGAGCGCGCACTCGCCGAGATCCACCGACGGCTGCGCGACGAACTCGACCGGCTGGCCGAGTCCACGTCAGCGAGCGTCGGCGAACGCTGGCGTGAACTGTCCGACCTGCGCACCCGCCTCACCGCAATGGTCACCGAACTGGCCGGCGCGGGCGTGCCCGCCGAGCGATACGCCCCCCTCACCGCCCTCGCAGCGGAACTGGCGGTCGCCGACGACAACGCCCGCTGGGCCACCGACCTCCCCGCCCTGTGGAGCCGTACCACCCGGGTCCTCACCGACTTCACGAACCCCTCGCCAGAGCAGCCCCCCGCTTTGCAGCCCTTCTGGAAGCGCCGCCCCTGACCAGGAGAGGTAGCACAACCAGAAGAAGTAGCCCTGGCTGGACGCAACCCGTGTTGGCCGGTGGTGCCCGGGCCCGGTCCTCCAGCGGTCACGGCGCCCTCGGCCGGCGGCAAGCACGACCATGCCGCAGCAACCCGTCCCGTTCGGTCTGTGGGCGACCGGCTTATGCGGAGCCTGATATGGCAATTCAGCTCAGTCGGTCACTGTCATTAACAGCGCTGTTGCGCTCCGGCGGGTCGAGTTCAGTTGAAGATCCTGATCCGATCATCCGCACCGTCGCGGAAGTCGGCATGTGAGCGGTACTTGACCTGTGGTTCCCGCACTCCGAGAACAAGTCGCTTGGCTGTCTCCATGGGGGCGGGCAGCAACCCGCCGCCAAGGTGGGACGGGTTCCCCAGCCTGGTGCGTTCTCCCTGGCGACCGGCGACGAAGATGCCGGTGCGCGCCCCGCTCTCCTCATCCCACACCACCGCCTGGAGGGGTTGGCCGGGACGGCGGTACAGGATGGTGGCGTCACGGGGGCCGCTCGGGTCCATCCACCCGGCCGGAACCTCGAAGCCGTGGCCGAGCAGGGCTTCCACCAGCGCTGCGACATAGGGCCGAGGGAGGTTCACCCAAGGGTCTGGATGCGGTTGTAGGCGGCTGCTGTGGCGCACGACTACTTCCCCTTTCTGCAGGCAGCGAAAGCATTATGCATCGAAAGGGTCAACCTCGTCCATTTTTAAAATGCGTCGAGTGACACATTTATCTTGTTGTTCATGCGCCTACCAGGCATTCCTCCTCTCGCCCTGTGATCGGTGAGGCTGCAGTGGCGAATGGGAATTCACCTCTCACAGGTGTTCCCGGCGATGTGTGAGATCACCGGCCACGGTCGGCCGTGGCCGGTGATCTCACAGCCCCCGTCCAGGTGGGTTAGGCGAGCCGCCCGTCGGCCTCCTGGTCGGGCTCCTCCAGCACCGGCCTTGGGCTGCGCACGTAGAGGTGGACGGCGCGACGGGCGAGGTTCCGGGACAGCGTGCCGGCCGACCGGTGGAACTTGTCACCATGACTAGCGAGCACGAACTGCGCGAGGAACACCAGGAAGAGCAGGAAGACGAGGACGGCGAATGAGATGACGGTGAGGGCGAGCAGAGAGCCCATCGGGACTCCTTGGCGTCCGGCCGGCGAACGGCCGCTGGTCTCTTACACGACTGGCACGGTGGCGCGATCAGGCATCTTGGCTACTTGACCTGCCCCTTTGGCTAGCACCATCCCCACTGTCTGGAACTTCGCCTCATCCAGTCCGGCGGCCTTACCGGCCTTTGGATCATCCGATTCATACCAACGTTTCGATGTCCCATACATACCCACCCTTAGACTGATAAACACGACAAGTGCCGGTTCTTTCCCTAGACCCGGTTGCACAGAACTGATGTCAGGGCCGGATGTGTGGTACGTACGACATGGCCGCGCACGAGAGGAGACGGCGATGGCTCCATCGCGCTTCCGGCAGATCGCCGAGGAGCTCACCCGCCGGATCGACAGTGGCGAGTTCCCGGAGGGGGCACAACTCCCCACCGAGGTCGAGCTGATGAACGAGTACAGCGCGTCTCGCAACACCATCCGAGACGCGGTCAAGCTACTCATCGGCCGGGGCAAGGTAGCGACATCTCCCGGACGGGGAACGTTCGTACTCAAGGAGGTCGAGCCTTTCGCGCTCACCTTGTCCGCGGTCAGCCCTGGCAGCCCGGGCGGCGGCGAGGGCGACATGTACCGGTTTGAGGCACAACTGCAGGGGCGGGAGGCCAAATCCGACAGTCCCAGAGTGGAAATCCAGCGTGCCTCTCCGGAGGTCGCGGAAGCGCTCGACATGGCCCCTGGCGGCAGAGTGGTCAGCCGCCATCAGGAACGCCGCATCGACGGCCGCCCCTGGTCTCTGCAGACGAGCTTCTACCCGATGACCTTCGTGGGCCAGGGCGCCGATCGGCTGATCGATGCCGAGGACATCGAGGAAGGGGTCATCAGCTATCTCCGCACGACCCTTGACATCGAGCAGGTGGGCTATCGAGACAAGATCACCGCCCGAGTGCCCACCCAAGCCGAGGCCAACTTCTTCAACCTGCCGGATAGCGGCAGCGTCGTCATCGTGACGGACCGCATCGCCTACGACCGCGACAAAAAGCCCATTCGACTTACTAATACCGTTTACCCGGCAGACCGCAACCATCTTTACATCGAGGTAGGAGACGTCCCCACGGCCCCGCATATCCGGAACAGCGAGCATTTTACGGACAAGTAGGGGCGGCGGACTTCCCGGCCCCGCCATGGTCTACCATCCCAAGGTCTACGGTCCCATTCGACGTGGGCACCGCCCTTACCTAGACAATGCGGTCAAGGGGCATTCCGCACTCCACGGAGCAGTGACCATCGTGCCTTTTTCTCTACGTTGCGCCAAGGATGAGGACCTCTGCGTCATCATCGGCCTTATCGACAGCGCGGCCCAGTGGTTGGCAGCCAAGGACACCGACCAGTGGGCCCGGCCGTGGCCGGACGAAAGAGGCCGAGAACAGCGCATCCTGGACGGCCTTGGCACCGGTTTTACCTGGCTTGCGTTCGACGGCGAGACGCCCGTCGCCACGGTATCGATCACCGATCAGGGCAACCCGATCCTCTGGAACCGCCCCGGTGAGCTGGAAGAACGCGCTGTCTACCTGCACCGACTGGTGATCAATCAGGATTACGCCGGAAGGGGGCTGGGAGCGTCCCTGCTCGACTGGGCCGCCGACTATGGCAGCCGAGCATACGGGGCAGACATCGTCCGCATCGATGTGTGGCAGGACAACGAGGCTTTGCATGCCTACTACCGGAGACTCGGCTTCCGTCCGGCCCGACGCAAAATGACCGACATTGTTCGCAAAAAGCGTGTCGATATTCGCGCCACCAAGGAGGAATGGCCCTCCGGAGCGGTCTTCGAACGGAAGATCGCGCCTCGCCGAGCAGCGAGAAATAAATATCACGCACAGTTCGAACTGGCCGACGAAAATATACCAAGCCCCGGTACCACAGGTGGTTTTTCCGGTACGCGCTCTCCCGCGACCGCGCCGGCGGTCTAATCCCGCATCACCCAGGCGCCCCCTGCCCCGCTGTGAGCCCGCCTCTTCGCCGCCCGACGGCTCCTTGACCTCGCCCCGGGGTCGCCTTGGGGCGTCCATTGCCCACCGAGGGTGATGATCGGCGGGACGACGCCCGTCTCGGACGCAGGGGAGCATCGATGCGCTACGGATCGCTCGCGGAGGGCGGCAGCCGGGCCGCCGCCGAGTTGACCACCGCTCACCTGTTGCTGGTGGCGTTGAGCGCGGCGCTCATCTTCGTCGGCGTGCTGCTGGTCCGCTACAGCTCCCGGCGTGACTACAACCCCCGGCACTCCGACCGGCGCGGACTGTCGTAGGGCTCCGCCACAATGCCCGGGAACGGCCCGACCACGAACGCCGTCCCCGAGGCGACCGCCAGGCTCTGCCGCAATGCCCGGGGGACGACCCCTCCCGAACGGAGCTCCGATGCGGAAGATCCTCGCCTTCATGATGGTGACCGTGGACGGCTACCACGCGGACACGGCCGGGACGACCGGCTGGCACACCGTCGACGCGGAGTTCGGCGAGTTCGCGGCGGAACAGCTGGACGAGGCCGACACCCTGCTGTTCGGACGGGTCACCTACGAGATGATGGCCGCGTACTGGCCGACTCCGGAGGCGACGGAACGCGATCCCGAGGTCGCGGGCCGGATGAACTCCACCCCTAAAATCGTGGTCTCCCGGACGCTCGGCACGGCCGGCTGGTCCGGCACCCGCCTGGTCCGGGACACCGGGGAACTCGCCCGGCTCAAGGGGGAGCCCGGCGGCGACATCATGATCCTCGGCAGCTCCGCCCTGACGGTGAGCCTCCTCGAAGCGGGCCTGGTGGACGAGCTGCGGATCATGGTCAGCCCGCTCGCCCTCGGCGCCGGTCAGTCCGCGTTCCGGAACGAGGCCGGGCCCACCTCGCTGGAGCTGCTGGAGGCCAGGGCCTTCAAATCAGGGAACGTCCTGCTGTCCTACCGTCCCGCCGGTTAGCCCGGCACCCGCCCGACCCCGGAATACCGGCGGGCCGCCCGGTGCCGTCAGGTCGCCACCGCTGCACCGGCACGGCCCCGGGTTCCACCGGATCCAGCCCGCGGATCTCCTCCTCGGTACGGAACCGCCCGGAAGCGGGCGACCGGGAGTAGACCGCCGGGAGCTGCCCGACCGCGGCCGGGTCGGCGCCGGTGGAACCGGCGTGCGAGACCGCCGCCAGGGACCTCGGGGGAGCCGGTCCCGCAGTGCCGCCATGCGCCGGTCGGCGACCCGTTTCCCCTGCGGCCCGCGGAATCGGCGAACGGCCGTTTCCTGGTGGCTCGGCGTACCGAATCCCACGGCGGGCGCGTGTGTCCGCCGGGAGCGGAGGACCTGTCGGCCGTGGGCATCGTCCCGGCGGGCCCGCCGTGCCAGCATCGGGGCATGGAACACCCCGGTGACCCCCCGGCCCGGGCGGCCTCGCTGCCCCTCGCCGCGACGCTGGGTCCCGCATGGGGACGCGCCGACGTCCGCACCCGGTTCCTCGCGTTCGCCGACCGTTGGAAGGGCGGCCGGTGGACCTGGGCGACCGGCGTCCTCAGCACCGAACTCGTCCGCACCGTGGAATGCGAACGCCCCGGCGGCGAGCACGCCCGCGACTCCCTGGAGATCGGCCTGGAACTGGTGGCCCATGGGAACCCGCCGGAGCCCCCCGGCTGGACGGTGATCCTGGCGTTGAACGTGCAGTGCTGGTGCCCGCTGGAGCACCCCGACCACGGCTACCACCGGGTGCGCACCGCCGAATGGACCACCGCCGCCCCGGCCGCCACGCTGGCCGCGCTGGACGAGGCCCTCACCCACACGGCGCAGTGGCTGCGCACCTTCCCCGACCCCGACGGCTGGCGCCACCGCCACGGCCTGCCCCCGCGCACCGGCCGTCCCTGACACGGCGCGAGCACCGGCCGGCCGCGCCCCGGTATCGGGCGAAGCCTGGGAACGCGCAGCCCCCGCGACCTACCCTGGCCGGGTGGACATCAGGGAAACCATGGCAGCCGGCGCACCGCCCACCGGCCATGCATGACGACCTGGCGGCCCGGCCGATCCAGGAGCGGAACCCGTCCCGGAACGGTCAATCGACGTACGGCTCGGAGCCGGTCAACCCGTGGTCGATGCGCCGGCGCAGTGCCGGGTGAATGTCGTATCGGGAGAGATCGTCTGGCGATACCCACCGAACCGCCGATGCCTCGTCGGTAGTGGTCGTCTCCCCACCGACCGGGCGGGCGTGCAAACAGATGTTCACCGGTTGGCGGACCTCGGTCACCTTCCCGCCCTTGCGGTACTCGATCACATGGTCCGGAGTGGTGAACACCCCGACCAAGCCGGTGATCTCAATGTCGACTCCGGTCTCCTCCTTGCACTCCCGTACAGCGCACTGCCTGATCGTCTCGCCCTTCTTGAGCCCGCCCGTGGGAATCGTCCACAGTCCGTTGTCGGTCCGCCGCAGCAACAGCACCTGGCCGTTCTCATCACGGACCAGTACCGACGCCGAAGGTTTCCGGGTGGTCGGCG
Source organism: Actinomadura craniellae (assembly GCF_003289645.1). Taxonomy (GTDB): domain Bacteria; phylum Actinomycetota; class Actinomycetes; order Streptosporangiales; family Streptosporangiaceae; genus Actinomadura_D; species Actinomadura_D craniellae. The sequence continues at coordinate 472,364 of NZ_QLYX01000004.1, forward strand.
GCGGAGCGTCCGGATCCCGCCAGTGGTCGATGCGCCGGCCCTTCTTGCCCATCACCCGGCTCCGTCCAGGGGGCGGGCCGAAGCCCAGACCCGTTCGAAGCTTTCGAGGTAGGTGTTGAAGTATGCGCCGTCCACCCGTCGCAGGCGCATGACCGGGGTGTAGGCGGCGAGGATCCCGTACACGTGGGCGTTGACGAGCATCTCGTCGTCGAACCGGTAGATGGAGTTGTACAGCGGGGTGTCGTGCAGGCGGATCTGTATCGCCCCGGCAAGCGGCCGGTAGTACGACAGCACCGCGGCGACCCGGCCGGCGACGCCCCCGCCGATCTCCTTCTCCGTGTCCCGGGCGGCGAGTTGGGCACCGTCCGGATCACCGACGAGCAGCCGTACCCGGGCTCCGGCCTCCGCCCGCTCGCGCAGTAGCGGAAGCCATTCAGGGTGCTCCTCGGTGAGGAAAAGTCCGGCGAACGCGAGATAGTCGACGCTCCGCTGGGCTTGCCGAAGCAGGTCGGTCCACAGGTGCTTGGGGACGTCCGTTCGCCTCGGCCAGGCTGACACCAGTTCGGCCCCGGTCAGCGAAGCCTTGTCGACCGCACCGGGCCACAGGTACGACTCGTCCTCCTGAAGGAGCGTGGCGACCCGATAGCGGGTTCTGGGATAGGGGACGACGTCCCCGCGGATCCACCGCTCGACGCTCTTTCCACTGACCTCAGCGGCCTCGGCCAGCCCCTCCAGGTCGAGGCCGCGGCGGAGCATCGCCCGCCTGAGACGTTCGTTCATGCCTGGAGATGCTTCCACCAACTGACAGCTCCCGACAGATGACAGACAGATAGATGTTCCTAGATGTCTTCTCGTGTCATCGCGGTGGGTTATTCACCCACTGCAATCTGTCATCGCCAGCGATGTTCAAGGGTCGGCGAGAAGGGTCCGCCATGTCTGTATCTGCCCCTCCGCCAAGGATGTGGTCCTGGGAGGTCCGCGGCAACGATGGTCTCGGCGCCACGGGCGTCACCGACGACCAGGGCCGCGCCGAGCAGCGTCTCGGAGACGCCCTCCAAGCAGCTCCTGCCGGCACGACCGGCTCCGTGCACCGGATCGGGCTGCATCCCGCGAAACCGCAGTACGAGTACGGGCGTCCGGTCGCGACGGCCGAGGTGACGGAAGCCGGGGTGCGGTGGCTGTGATGTGGCTCAGCGGTTTCGCGGCCCCGAGTCCGTCCGTGCCCGCCGGGACGGGCCGGGAGGACCCGGGAAGGCTGGCGGGGATCCGGGCGGCGCAGCGCGAGTTGCGGGCACGGTTCCCGAGCGCCGTGATCTGGTACGGACGGGCCACCGGGCGCTGGTGGGCGACGGTCGATCACCAGCGCGGCCCGGGACGGCTGTACAAGGCGCGTATCCCAGCCGAACTCGCCGCCCTGCTCCATGGCCGGGTGGGGTCCCCTCCTCGCCGGCCGCCCGTTCGGTGAACGCGAGCGCACCTCGCTGCCCGGCAAGGGCCTGTGGCCCTCGGCCACTTGCCGCCATGATCGTTGAGGATCCGAGGTGCTATTACCCCTCGGATCCTCAACGATCATTGCCGGACAGCGTCCTGCCTTGCCGCTTCGGCGCTGCTTATCGGTGGTTTCGTCACAAATAACACCGATATTGTCACGTCCGGTTACTACTGGGTTGCCAGGAAGGGACGTTGCCAGACGGGAACGCGGGGTTAATTTCGATGCATGGCGTGGTGGCAGGCAGCGGGTTGGGAACTGGCCGGCGGGATGGCGGCCGGGCTGATGTCGTTGATGATGGCGATCGCCACGGCCGGGTTCGCCCGGCCGTGGCGAGGCCACCCCGGGCTGGTCGGCCCGCGGTTACTGGTGTTCGCGAGCGGGCTGGCGCTGGGCGCGCTGGCCGCCGCGGCGATGCATGCGTCGATGAGCGGGGCGTGGCCCGCGTTCGTGATCGGGGTGGGGGCTCCCGCGGCGATGCGGGGCCTGCTGTCCGGAGTCGAGGTCAGCGAACGCGACAGTCCCCCCACCGCCCGGCAGGGAACCCGATCGGGCCGCGCGGGAGGAGACCGCCCATGTTGATGGTCCCCGACAGCAGGCTCGCCCGGCTGATCACGGCGAGCCGCCCGGCCCGGCCGTGGCTGCGGCTGACCGTCTCGACCTGGTGGGCCGACGCCCTGATCGCCGCCGGTGCCCACGCCGCGGCCACCGGGGGCCGGCCGCCGGGTGCAGCCCCGCCCGTCCGCTCCCGGCTCGCCGTCGGCCCCGAGGTGTGCCTGTCCGGTGTCGACTTATCCGGGACAGACCTGCACCGCGCGGACCTCACCCGCGCCGACCTGACCCGCAGCACCCTGGCCGACGCCGTCCTGGGCGAGACATCCCTCCCCGGCGCGGACCTCGCCCGGGCGAACCTGAGCCGCGCCGACCTGACCAGAGCGAACCTCAGCGGTGCGAACCTGGCCCGCAGTGCCCTGATCGGCGCGAACCTGACCGAGACGTCCCTTCCCGACGCGGACCTCACCCGCGCCGACCTGTACCGCGCGAACCTGACCGGGACGAACCTGACCCGCGCGGACCTGCGCCGCGCCGACCTGACCGAGGCGACGCTGCACCGCGCCCTCCTGCTCGGCGCCGACCTGGCCGAGGCGACCCTAGGCGGCGCCGACCTGTCCGGCGCGGCCCCCTTCGGCGCGAACCTGTGCCACGCCGACCTCTCCGACGCGACCCTGAACCGCACGATCCTGGCCGGTACGACCCTGATCGGCGCGAACCTGGCCCGCGCGGACCTGACCGGAGCGGACCTGACCGACGCCGACCTGACCCGCGCCACCCTGATCGGCGCGGACCTCACCGGCGTGAACCTCACCGGCGCGACCCTGGTCGACACCGACCTCAGCGGCGCGGACCTCACCGGCGCCAAGCTGGCCGGAACACGCCTGGCGGCGGCCTGCTGGTCCCCCACCACCCGCTGGCCGGACGAGCAGGCCGGGTGCATGCACGCCCGCTCCCAGGAAGTCGAACCGGAGGTATGGGTGATCACCTCCGGCCACCCCCGCACGCCCGCCCCCACCGACTGACCGCCCTCCTTCGAGGCTCCACGACATCTGAAATCCGAAGGATCGACCGCCCGGCGCGAACCTGTACTACGAAGTCCGCGGCTCCGCCCCCGTCCTGCTGCTGATCTGCGGCGGGGTCTACGACGCCGCCGGGTACGCGGCCCTGGCCGGCTCGGCGAAGGCCCGTGGGCCGGGCTCACCGGAGGGCCCCGCCGGACGCATCCGGCGGGGCCCTCCGGGACCAGGTCAGGCAGGGGCCGGGATCTTCTCCAGGGAGATGACGAACCGGTTGCCCTCCGCCCGGGTCCACTTGAGGTGGCCGGGGAAGTTGGTGCTGTCAGCGACGTCGACCTGCTTGGTCTCGTCGTTCCACCGCAGGTGCAGGGCCCCGTTGGGGTCCAGGTACTGGCCGGTGGTCTCGTCGCGGACGAAGATGGCGGTCGTCACGGGCGGCCCGCCGGCAGGCATGATCCCGATCAGTTTGAAGGCCGGGTCGCCGGCGCAGGACTTGACCTTGCCGTCGGAAACGCCCGCGGCCTGCACGTACAGGCAGTGCTGGTGCCCGTTGTCGGCGTTGTCCTCGAACCGCACCGCGACGGCCTGCGTGGCGTGCGCGATGATCCTGAACTTCGACAGGCCGTCGATGGAGCCGATGTCGGCGTTGTCGGCCTCCCAGACCTCGTGCTTGCCGCCCCCGTCGCTGTGCTGCCAGGCCAGCACCTTCACCAGGGAGCCGACCTTGACCGACTTGAACTTGTCGTTGAGGTCCTCCGGGTACTGGAAGACGACCTCGTCACCCTCCTTGTAGTGGTGCTCCTTACCGGTGTAGTTCGTGCCCTCGTAGAAGCACACCTGCGTCTGGTCCATGAGCCGTCCTTTCATGAGCGCCCGGCAGGGCTCACCCCGGAGCCCGTGCCGGAGCACCGCAACCGATGAGCGGAGCCGGCCGGCGGCATCCGCGCCGAGCCGGCAATATCGATACGCTATGTAGCTAATTAACTACTTTCCGCAGTCGATAGGGGTAAACCATGCACTCATGCAGGCCTGGCCGACCGCCTCGGCCGTTGTCAGCACTGGCGTTCGCAATCTCGTGGCGCTGAGGATCTGGTGGCTCAGCCTGGCAGCTCGTCTGCGGAGTCAGGGTCTGGCCATGTACGGGCGAGGTAGATCCGATCGATACGCCGGACGAGACGGCGTAGGTGCCTTTTGGCCAAAGGAGGAAGGCATGTGATCGCTTCCTCCAGCAGTTCGCGGGGGTAGTCCCCGCAGCAGGCCCGCTCTCCGCAGTGGTCAGCCGGCTTGGCGAGTCCCGATCTGGCCAGTTGCTCCCAGTCGCGTAGCGCTCGGCGGACGGTACCGGGAGGCAGCCTGCGGTGTTCGACCACCACAAGGGCGATCAAAACCCGTGCCGGGACTCCATGAACACGATGAAGAGCTGGATCGTGGGACGTGCAGCGGGCACCGCCGGCCCGGACATCCGCCGGCCGTCTACGCGGCATCGGCCTTTCGTGAAGTGATCATCTGCCTGATTGTGGCATACGACGTTCTCATCCAGGGGTGGCGGTCTGGCCTAGGTTCGCCTGCGCAGTGGTGCAGTTAATGGGGTTGCGGCAGGTCCCTTGGTCGATCAGCTCGGTGCGCAGGGAGTCTGAGGCGTTGGGGTGGTGGGCGATGTACTCGCGGTGGATGAAGTTTCTGGAGCCGAATTCTCGGCTCTCCTGTGCTGCGAGCTGGCGCAGTCCCGTTTCAGGCATCCGGGGGTTTCTCAGGGCGTACCACTGAACGGTGCCGTGTTCGTCGTGGGCGAGACGGTCCAGGACTTGTCGGGGCTTGCGTGGACTGCTGCTCGATGAGCAGGAGTGTTAGCAAAAGGCCCCTTCCGGGGATCGGAAGGGGCCTTTGACCTGGAGCCGCCTATCGGAATCGAACCGATGACCTATTCATTACGAGTGAATCGCTCTGCCGACTGAGCTAAGGCGGCCGGTCGGTGCTCGGAAGAGTCTACAAGGTCCGGGTGGGTGGGCGTGCACCCGTTTTCTCAGCGGCAGGTGGTCCCGTCGGCCGGTGGGGTGCCGTTCACCAGGTAGGCGTCGACGGCCTGGGTGATGCAGGCGTTGGCCTGGAAGTAGGCGGTGTGGCCGTCGCCGTCCAGGGTGACCAGGCGGCCGGAGGTGAGCTGGCCGGCCAGAGCCCGCGACCAGGCGTAGGGGGTGGCGGGGTCGCGGGTGGTGCCGATGACGACGATGGGTGGCGCGCCGGCGGCGGTGGGCGGTGCGGGTTCGGCGGCCGGCTTGACGGGCCAGTGGACGCAGGGCAGGCCGCCCCACACGACGAAGGCGCCGAAGCGGGAGGACGCCTTCTCGGCCTTGGCGACCTCCTTCTTGAAGGCGGGCACGTCGGCGGGGTGGGGCTTGTCCACGCAGTTGATGGCCATGTTGGCCTCCATCAGGTTCCCGTAGGAGCCGTCGGGGCGGCGCTCGACCATCTGGTCGGCGAGCCTGAGCAGGGCGGTGCCGTCGCCCGTCAGGGCCGTCGCCAGGGCGGCGCGCAGCGCAGGCCAGAGCTGCTTGGTGTAGAGGGCCTGGGCGATGCCGGAGGTGACCAGGCTCTCCTGGACCTTGCGGCCGTCGCCGGAGGTGTTGCGCAGCGGCTTCCCGTCGGCGCGCTTCTGCAGCGCGGCGATCCGGTTCAGGGCGCCGTCGACAGTGCGGCCCAGCGGGCAGCCGGACTGTGTGACGCAGTCGGCAGCGAAGGAGCGCAGGGCCTCCTCGAATCCCTTGGCCTGGTGTTGCAGGACGTCGGTGGCCGACAGGGTCGGGTCGACCGCGCCGTCCAGCACCAGGGCGCGGACCTGCCGGGGGAACCGTTCGGCGTAGTAGGCCCCGAGGTACGTCCCGTAGGACAGGCCCATGTAGGTGAGCTTCTCGTCGCCCAGTGCCGCGCGCAGCACGTCCATGTCGCGGGCGGCGTCCTGGGTGCCGACGTGCGGGAGGACCGAGCCGGAGCGTTCCTTGCAGCCGTCGGCGAAGCCGCGGCCGACGTCGGCGAGGTCGTCGATCTCGTCCTGCGAGTCGGGGGTGGCGTCGGTGGCGAAGAAGGTGTCGAGTTGCTCGCCGTCCAGGCAGTGGACGGGGTTGCTCTTCCCGACGCCGCGCGGGTCGAAGCCGACGATGTCGAACCGCTCCCGCAGCCGGTCGTTGAAGCCCTGGGCGGCGCCCCGGACCCAGTCGACCCCGGAGCCGCCGGGGCCGCCGGGGTTGATCAGCAGCGAGCCGATCCGGTCGGAGCCCCGGGCGCGCATCCGGATGACGGCCAGCTTCAGCCGGCTCTTCGAGGGGGCGGCGTAGTCGAGCGGCACCTCGACGTGGGCGCACTCGAAGCCGTCGCCGCAGCCGGCCCAGGCGACCTGCTGGTTGTAGAACGCGCCGAGGCCGGGCGGGATCGACTTCTGTCCGGGGGCCTGTGCCGAGTCCGTACAGCTGGCGACCATGATCAGCGCCGTTACCACGGCAGCCGCTCGCAATGCCCTCACTTCGCCCCGCCCTCCCTGCTGGATACACGCCATCCTTACCGCACGTGCGGGCGTGTCACTCCCCGCCTCGCCGGGGCGGATTCCGTGCCCGGTCGACAACTGATGACCTGTCCGGACATGCCCGGCCAGGAGAAAAGAGAGGGGCCGCCCGTCCCCGGGGTAAGGACGGGCGGCCGGGCGGCCCGGTCCCGGGGGAAGGACGTCGGGCGGCCGGGAACGCGGCAAGGGGCGCACGCTCCGTCCCCTAGTCGTCCGGGCGGGGCGAAAGGTTGCCGCCTTCCCAAAGAAAATTTCGGGAGTCTGCTGCTAATCTCGGCAATCGGCCCACCGGGGATATTTCACAACTGCGAGAGGCGTTGTGAACGATGGCGCGTGAGCGGTCGACGACCTTGTGCGATGACGACGAGTCCGAGTTCCACCGGTTCTTCGAGCAGCACCATCGCGGTCTGGCCCGGCTGGCGTACGTGCTGATCGGAGACCCGGACACCGCCGACGACCTCGCGGCCGACGCCTTCGTCGCCGCCTGGCACCGGTGGGAGCACGTCCGCGGGACCGAGCAGCCCGTCGCGTACGTCCGCCGGATGGTGATCAATCTCTGCAACAGCCGGATCCGGTCACTGGTCCGGGAACGCCGGCGGCTGGTCGCGCTGGGCGGTACCGTCCAGGAACACGCCCCGGGTCCCGACATTCCGGCCGTGGTCGACGTGCGCGCAGCGTTGCGCCAGTTGCCCGAGCGCAAGCGCGCCTGTGTGGTGCTCCGGCTCGCCTTCGACCTCTCCGAGCAGGAGACCGCCCGTACCCTGGGCATCTCCGTCGGCACCGTGAAGAGTCAGACCTCGCGTGGCGTGGCCGAGCTGGAGAAGATGCTCCGGCCCGCGGAGGTGCTCTCCGCGGCGGCACTGCTGGAGGGCGAAGGGTGACCGACGACGACCCGATCCCGGACCGGCTGCGCGCGGAAGCCGAGCGCCACGCCCCCGACCGGGACCGGATGTGGGGACGGGTCGAGGCCGCCATGGCCGACTCGGCCCGGAGCGCGGAGATCCGGCGCTGGGGTGCGCCGCTGATCGCCGCCGCCGTGCTCGCGGCCCTCGCGCTCACCGGCTGGAACCTGGTCGGCCCGCGGATGGGCGAGCGGCCGGCGCAGCCGATCGCCGGGGCGAACTCCGTCACACCGGGCTCCCCCACGGGCACCCCGTCGCCCGACCCGTCGAGCACGCCCGCCCACGAGGTGCTGCGGCCCAAGGCCTCGCCGACCGCCAAGCGCCGCGCCCCCCGGCCGCCGAGCGGCCCCCTGATCACCGTGCGCGGCACCGGCGGCGCGCACGGCGGCCGATTCTGGGGAAGCCAATGCAACGTCGTCGTGACGGCGCGGCGCCCGGTCACCGCGCTGACCGTGACGATCAGGGTGTCGGGGTCCCGGGCGGCCGGCGCGTGGACGTCCGCGCCGCAGCAGGACTTCGACGTGGACGTCCGGGAGTCCCGCGGCGAGCTGATCTACCGGTTCGTGCTGGAGCGGGGACGCACGCTCCAGCCCGGCACCCACACGTTCACGGCCCACTACCTGCAGGACCGCGGCCGTGACCGCGACGGGCGCCGGGCGGCGAGCTTCTCGGTGGTCGCCCGGTCGGGCAGCGGCCCCGCGACGACCGTGCGGGGCCGCTTCTGATCACCGGTAGGTGATGTCGGACGTGCCGTACAGGCAGTGCCTGCCGTCCGCGCCGGTGCCCGTCTTGACCGGTTCGTCACCGCTGCTGTTGCCGGTGTAGCGCTCGCAGATGACGATCTTCCGGCTGGAGTCCCCGACGATCGTGATGCCGGAGAAGCGGGCCGTGTCGCCGTAGTTGGTGTTGACGCCGGCCAGCGCCTTGCCCGGCGCGGTCACCGTGATGTTCTGCAGGACGAGGTTGCGCCGGTACTGGGTCGAGCAGTTGCCGCACGAGCGGTAGAGCTTGCCGAAGTCCTGCGCCTGGAAGTTGCGGACGGTCAGGGTGCCGGCGCCGTTGTGCTGGAAGACCTTGTCTCCGGCCTTCCGGGCGCCGCCGCCGTCGACCAGGAACGTCGCCGAGGAGGACGAGCTCCGGAAGGTCGCCGCGTCCTCGCCGACGTCCTCCCACCAGACGTTCTGGAGGGTGCAGGAGCCGGCGCAGTGGATGCCGTCGGCGGCGGGCGCGCCGAGGATCACGTTCCGCAGCACCGCGCCGTCGGCGAGCCGGAAGATCGGGTCCTGGCCCTCGTTCTGGCCGCCGTCGCCGAGGTCTCCGGTGCCGTAGAAGCGCCGCAGTCCCCCGTCGTAGCTGCCGGAGACGGCGATCGTGGCGCCGACCGCCTGCTGGCCGCGCGGCGCGGGCCAGGAGCCGGGCGGCGGGTTGGTCGGCGGCGGCTCGGTGGGCGGCGGGCCGCCGGAGACCGGCCGGAGCGTCCAGACCTTGGCCCGGGACCCGTCACAGGTGTTCTGCTGGACGATCGCCGCCGGCGCGGTGGAGTTGCCCTGGATCGTGGCGCACTTGCCGCTGCGGTTGTTGACGAGGTGGTAGTCGGAACCGCCCAGCGAGCGCAACTCCCACCGCTGGTGCGCCTCCCCGGTGGGGGTCTGCTGCTGGATCTGGACGTTGCCGGACAGGGACTTGGCCCGCACCCCGGCCACCTTGCCGCTGTGCACGGCGGTCAGCGTCTGCCCGGTCCCGGAGCCGGACACCCGGAACTGCTGGTTCACGTCGCCGTGGCAGTTCCACTGGATGAGCTGGGCGTTCTCCTCCTGGCTGTAGGACAGCACGTCCAGGCAGAGACCGCTGCCCGCGTTGACGAGCGTGTACGTGCCCTCGGGGGCCGCGGCGGCGCCGGCGGACGCGGCGAGGCCGCCACCGCCCAGCACGGTCGCGCCGAGCGCCGCGACGGCGATCAGGCTCCTGCGCATCGGAGTTCCTTTCCCGCGGAACGAGGGGGGACGGAGACCGGTCGGGCCTCCGCGTTCCGCTGCCCGTTAGTCGCCTGGGCCGGGACCTCGCGTTGCTGTGCCGCCGCTCAGCATCAACCCGCCCGCTTTGGGCATAGGTGACCGGAATCGCTCGCCCGCGAGCGGGGTTGTCGCCTCCATGGAGAAACCGCGGATCGAACCGAGCGCTAAGCGGGTCCGGGCCTACCTGGGCGGCCAGGCGGTGGCCGACAGCACCCGGCCGATGCTGGTCTGGGAGCACCCGTACTACCCGGCCTACTACTTCCCGGTGGACGACGTCCAGGGGCTGGTACCCGACGGCACCGTCACCAGCACGCCCGGCCTGGGCGACGGCCACGGCTTCACGATCTCGGCGGGCGGGTCGCGGGCCGCCGCGCTGCGCTACTCCGACTCGCCGGTCGAGGAACTACGCGACCTGGTCCGGCTCGACTGGAACGCGATGGACGCGTGGTTCGAGGAGGACGAGGAGGTCTTCGTCCACCCGCGCTCCCCGTACGTCCGGGTGGACGTGCTGAGCAGTTCGCGGCACGTCCGGATCGAGGTCGACGGGGTGACGGTCGCCGAGTCGCACCACCCCCGGCTGCTGTTCGAGACGGGGCTGCCGGTGCGGTACTACCTGCCGAAGACGCACGTCCGGATGGACCTGCTGGAACCGTCCGACACGGTCACCCGGTGCCCCTACAAGGGGCAGGCCGAGTACTGGTCGATCAACGTCGAAGGCCGGACGCACCCCGACCTGGCCTGGTCGTACCGGGCGCCGCTGGCCGAGAGCCAGCAGGTCGCCGGGCTGGTCTGCTTCTACGACGAGAAGGTCACCGTCTTCGTGGACGGCGTGCGGCAGTAGGACCTCAGGCCCGGGCGACCCGCCAGATGGGGCTGTCGAGGAAGTGCGTGTCGAAGCGTTCCTGCGAGTCGATCAGTTCCTCGATGGTGGCCAGGCCGTCGCGCAGCCGGTCGAGCAGGCGGAAGTAGCCGAGGCCGGCGGTGCCGGGGGTGCTGACGACCAGCAGGTCGGCGTCGTGGCCGAACGCGGCGGCGATGGCGTGCGGCGTGTACGGCGGGACGATCACCAGATCCCCCTCGCGGGCGGTCAGCACGTCGTCGCCGGACAGCAGGTGGGCGGTCCCGCCGAGCACGTAGAGCAGTTCGGTGGCGCCGGTGTGGTGGTGCGGCACCGCACCGTCCGCGCCGTCCTCCAGGGTCACCCGCAGCGCGCTGAGCGCGCCCGCGGTGGCTCCGCCGTCGGCGAGCAGCCGCAGGGTGTGGGGCGACCCGCCGAGGATCTCCGCGTCGGCGGCCCGGATGACGACGGTGTCATCGACAGGGATCAAGGACATGTCCCCTTCTCTACCCAGCATCTCCCCCGGCGCATCGCCGAAAATCTTCCGGTTGGCCGGTGCACTGTGACAAATTCCGTCACTTTGCCGCTCATATGGGTGAAGCGGAGACCACCGTCCACCTATCGTGGAAGCGTCGGATGCGAACGGGAAGACGAAGTACATGCAGCAACGGCTCGACCGATCCGAGAACGACGTGAGCGCCGGCGGCGGGCCGAAGGTACTGGACGTGGTGCCCGGCGGCTACGCGCCGGTCCGCGGGTTCGACGGCATCTGGCACAGGCAGCAGGCCCCCGGCCACCCCCGCTCGTTCCGGGAGTACCTGGTGCTGCGCGACGAGGGGCGTTCGGCCGTGTGGTTCTCGGTCCGCGACTCCTCGTTCGACCTGCTGACCGTGACAGCCTTCCTGGAGTTCCTCGGCGAGCACCGGGACCTGGCGTTCGACGGGCTCTCCCACCACAAGGAGCCGCTGCCCCGGCCGGTCGGGCGGTTCGGCCACGCCCTGTTCTGCTCGCCGTCCCTCGGCGGGACGCACCGGGCCTACCCGGAGATCGAGAACAGCGTCGCCAAGGCCTTCCCCGTCTTCGACTGCGAGATCGGCGACGCCGACACCGAGGCGTTCGTCGACGCACGGCTGCGCGGCACCGCGCCGCTGCCCTACAGCGACTGGGACCGCGCCCCGCACCCGGTGATCGACCTGCGCTACGAGATCGGCGAGTGCCACCAGCGAACGTTCAAGGCCGTGTCCCGGCAACGCCTCGACCGGGTGCTGGACATGCCCGCCGACGCCGGCCCGGACGCCTGGCTGGAACTGCGCTCCTTCCGCGGCGACCTCCGCCGCGCCACCCCGGACCGGCCCATCGAGGACGTGGACGCGTTCCTCCTCGGCACCGCGGGTTGAAAATTCACCGGACGGGCATGTCCGCCTTCCCCCCGCCGAATCTAGGGTGGGTACCGATCATCGGCTACTGGGAGGTCGTCTTGCTGGTCAAGATGTTGCTCAACCTGGTCAAGAGCGCGCTCGCCGTCGCAACGGCACTGATCCCTGCCTCCGTCCCCGCCGTGGCGACCGTCGCCGCACTCGGCGGCACCATCGCCATCACCGCGGGCTGCGCCGTCGAGGGCGACGGCGATGACGACGGCGACGACGATGGTGGCGACGACGGCGGCGACGACGGCGACTGACAGAGACGATCCAGGTGAGCACCTCCCGCCGGGGCCTGACCCAGCAACTGACCGACCTGAGTCCTAACGGGCTCTGTCGGCCTCGGCCGGGAGGTGCTCCCGTACCAGTGACCCGCGGGAGCGGCGCCCGCGCCGTCTGGACTGAGGAGCGGTGAAGATCGTGAGGAACGAGCGATCTTCACCACGACGAGGGAAGACGGCGCACCAAGGGCGCCGTGACCAGCGAGCGAAGCGAGCCAGGCCGGCAGGGAGCGGCGCCCGCGCCGTCTGGACTGAGGAGCGGTGAAGATCGTGAGGTACGAGCGATCTTCACCGCGACGAGGGAAGACGGCGCGCCGAAGGCGCCGCGACAAGCGCGAGGAACGAGCGCCAAGCAAACACAGCTCACGGGCCGTAGGTCTCGTCGTGGGCGCGGCGCGGGGCGCAGACCGAGGCTGACGGGCAGGCGCAGCGGCGCCCGGCGACCTTGACGTTCACCTGGTCGCCCGGGACGTTGTAGCCGACCACCACGCCCTGGCCTTCGGGGGTGTCCACGGTCGAGCCCAGCCGGGGGGCACGTTCCTTGAACTCCTGGTACAGCGGGTGCTCGTACTTCAGGCAGCACATCAGCCGGCCGCACGCGCCGGCGATGCGCAGCGGGTTGACCGGCAGGTCTTGTTCCTTGGCCATCCGCACTGAGACCGGCTCGAAGTCCTTGAGGAAGGTGGCGCAGCACAGGTCGCGCCCGCATGGGCCGATCCCGCCCTGGAGCCGGGCCTCGTCGCGCGGGCCGACCTGCCGCAGTTCGACCCGGGCCTTCATAGCGCGGGCGAGGTCGCGGACCAGGGCGCGGAAGTCGACCCGGTGCGGCGCCGAGAAGTACACCTTGTAGACGTTGTCGGCGTCGAGGTAGTCGATGCCGATCACCTTCATCGGCAGTTCGTGCTTGCGGATCAGGCGTTTGGCGGTGCTCCGCCCCTCGGCCCGGTGGCGGCGGTTGGCCTCGTCCCGGGCGAGGTGTTCCTCGCCGGCGAGGCCCGCGCAGACCGGCAGCCCGCCGATGTCCTCCGAGACCCATTGCGGCGCCCAGACGCATTCGGCCACTTCCGGGCCCGCGTCGGTCGGCACCAGCACCCGGTCGCCCACCTGGGGGGTGTGCGGCCCGGGGTCGAGGTAGTAGAGCCGCCCGTACCGGGTGAAGCTGACGGCCATCATCATGCCCATGCGTCCCGCTCCCGTCCGCCGGCTACGTAACGTTCAACCTACGTCGTCCGGGAGAGTGAAGCATGTCCGGATTTACCAGGCGAGGTCGCCGAGGTCCGGGGCCGCCAGTTCGCGGGTGCCGCCCGGGAGGCCCGCGAACAGCCGCCCGTCCGCCGTTCCCACCAGCAGGTGCGTGCCGGTGCGGTCGCGGGCCAGGCGGTCGATCCGGGCCCGCACGTCCAGGCGCTGCTGCCAGCGCGTCCCGGCCCGCTGACCGGTGGCCGCCGTGTACTCCTCCACCGACAGCCCCGTCTGGCTCCCCACGGCCGTGACGAACGTCTGGGCGTTCCGGCCGAACAGCGCCTCAGTGGCGCCGGTGGGCAGCGTGAGGACGGCCTCGCCGGTGCGCAGGTCGTCCTCGCGGGACGCGGTGTCGAGGGTCCGTACCGAGCGCTGCCGCCACACGTAGGACAGCGTGTCGCCGGACCAGGACAGGCCGCCGATCCGGCCGGTCGCCGGGGTGGTCCAGGTCCGCGGGACGCCGTTCCCGACGGGGAGGACCTCGATCCGGGGACGTCCCCGGGAGTACGTCACGTACGCGATCCGGCCGTCGCCCGCCACCGCCATGTCGGACGCGGCGCTCGACTCCCCGCGCAGCCGGACCCGGGGCAGTGCGGTCAGGTCGCGCGGCCGGCCGGCGGAGTCCAGGCGGAGCCGGTGGAAGGTCACCTCACCGGCGGCGTAGGCGGAGACGAGGTAGCCGCCGCCGGGTTCCCGGGCGATCTGGTGGAAGCGGGCACCGGCCGGTGCGGCGACCGTCACGCCCGCGTCGGCGCCGGTCCGCAGGTCTCGGACGACGACCGCGGTCCCGTCCCGGCGCACGGCCGCCACCAGGGACGGGGGCCGGGCCTCGCGGGCCGACAGGGTGGTCCGCTTGGCCGCCCCCTGTTTCGGCCCGTCGTCGCGCCGCCCGTTGACGAAGTCGATGGAGGCCGCGACGCCCAGCGCGACGATCACCGCCGCAGCCAGCGGGCCGCTGCCCCGCCGCATCGGCTTCCAGATCGAGCGACCGTCCGTGTCCGTACCGTTCATAGCGGGCGCCGAGCCAACCTCTCCGTCTCACCATCGAGATGCGCGAAGGCTCACCCTAGTGGGTGGCCGAGATCGGCCACCAGATGATCAACTTCTTTCCCCGAACCAGCGCGCCCGGTCGGCATATCCTGATATGCCGGTCAATCCTGCGGGGCCAGGGCCGCCCGAGCCGCCCGCACGGTGTCCTCCCGGTAACCGCCGCCGAACAGGACGACATGGACGAGCAGCGGATACAGCTGATACAAGGGCACCCGCCCGCGATGGCCGGGTGACAGCGGCGCCACCTCCCGGTACGCCGCCAGGATGCGATCAAGGTACGGGGCGCCGAACAGTTCCAGCATCGCCAGATCGGTCTCCCGGTGCCCGCCGTAGGCCGCCGGATCGACGAGCACACCACGCCCACCCGACCACACGACGTTGCCCGACCACAGATCCCCATGCACCCGGCTGGGCGGCTCCGGCGGGCCGGCCAGATCCTCGACGCACTCGATCACCCGCTCGACCAGCCGCACGCCCGCGGCGCCCAGCACCCCGGCGGCCCGCTCCAGGTAAGGGGCCAGCCGCCGCTCGGCGTACCAACGCGGCCACTCCCGCGAGCCGGGAGTGTTGTCCATCGGCAGCTCGGCGATGAAGCCCGGCCAGGGCGCCCCGTGGCCCGGCGCCCCCGCGGTGTGCAGCACGGCCAGGTCCCGGCCGAACCGCTCGGCCGCCGCGGCGTCCGGACGCTGCGGCGGCAGCCAGGGCAGCACCAGCATCCGCTCGTCCACCGCGACCACCTCGGCCACCGGCGCCCCGTCCGGGAAAGGCGCGGCCAGCCAGCGCAGACCGGCCGCCTCGGCCGCGAACACCGCGGACCGCTCGGCGGTGGCCTTGACGAAAACCTCCCGGCCGTCATCCAGCCCCGCCCGGTAAAGCCGCCAGGCATGCCTGCGCCCCAGGCCAGCCCAGTCGCGCACCCGCGCTCCCACCAGGTCGGCGAGCCGCGCCCGGTCGTCCATACCGGTGTCACCCCCGCTCTGTTTGCTTGGCTCGCTTCGCTCGCTTGTCGCGGCGCCTTCGGCGCGCCGTCTTCCCTCGTCGCGGTGAAGATCGCTCGTACCTCACGATCTTCACCACTCCTCAGTCCAGACGACGCGGGCGCCGCTCCCTGCCGGCCTGGCTCGCTTCGCTCGCTGGTCACGGCGCCCTCGGCGCGCCGTCTTCCCTCGTCGCGGTGAAGATCGCTCGTACCTCACGATCTTCACCACTCCTCAGTCCAGACGACGCGGGCGCCGCTCCCGCCCGGATCCGGGCCGGCGTCACCCCCGCCGGGCGGTGGAACCGGTGCGGATCTCGGCGAGCAGGGCGGGGACGGCGGCCTCGATCATCGCCAGGACGGTGGTGAAGTCGGTCTCGTCGCCGTAGTAGGGGTCGGGTACGTCGAGGTCGTCGCCCGCGGCCGGGTCGAACTCGCGCAGCAGCCGGACCCGGTGCCGGGCCGCCGCGTCGGGGGCCAGCCGGCGCAGTTCGCGCAGGTGCCCGCCGTCCAGCGCGAGGATCAGGTCGTAGTGCGCGAACCAGGACGGGTCGAACTGGCGGGCGGCGTGCGCCGACCGGTAACCGCCCTCCCGCAGTGCCCGCACGGTGCGCCGGTCGGCGTCGGCGCCCACATGCCACCCCTCGGTGCCGGAGCTGTCGACCTCGGCGTCCAGCCCCGCCTCCTCGATGTGGTGGCGCAGCACCCACTCGGCCATGGGCGACCGGCAGATGTTGCCGGTGCAGACGAACGTGATGCGGTACGGCATGCCGCCCATCCTGCCTCAGCGGGCGCCGAGGGCCACCGCGAGGGCCTCCACCGCCAGCAGCGGGTTCACGTTGGCGTTGAGGCGCTCGCGGCACTGCATGATCGCCTCCAGCCGGCGCAGGGTGGCCTCGGGCGGGCCGGCCGCCGCGGCGGTGCGCAGTTCGGCGCCCCGGTCGCCGTTGACCAGGTCGACGGGCGCGCCGAGTTGCAGGGTCAGCACGTCGCGGTAGTACGAGGCCAGGTCCAGCAACGCCAGGTCGAGGGAGTCACGCTTGACCCGGGTGGCCCGCGACTTCTGCTGGCTCTCCAACTCCTTGAGCGCGCCGGCCGTGCCGCGCGGCATCCGCCCCTTGGCGTTCTCGCCCAGCGCCTGGCGCAGCGCGGCGGTCTCGGGCTCGTCCAGTTCCTCGGTGGTCGCCTTGGCGTCCGCGTCGGCCGTCGCGACCAGCGCCGCCGCGGCGGCCACCGCGGCCCCGACCGTGCCGACCCGGCCCGGCACGCCGAGCACCTCGGCCCGGCGCCGCCGCGCCTCCGCGTCGGTGGCCAGCCGGCGGGCCCGCCCGATGTGCCCCTGCGCGGCGCGGGCCGCCGCCACGGCGGCCTCGGGTTCGACACCGTCCCGGGCCGTGAGCACCTCGGCGATCGCCCCCGCGGGCGGGGTGCGCAACGTGACCAGCCGGCAGCGGGACCGGATGGTCATCACCAGGTCGTCCGGGGACGGCGCGCACAGCAGCCAGACGGTGCGCGGCGGGGGCTCCTCGATCGCCTTGAGCAGGGCGTTGGCGGCGGCCTCGGTGGCCCGGTCGGCGTCCTCGAACAGCACGACCTGCCACCGCCCACCACTCGGCGAGGACGCCGCCCGCAGGATCAGCTCACGGGTGGCCCGCACCGAGTACGACAACCCTGACGGCCGCACCACCTCCAGATCGGCATGCGTCCCCTGCAACACCTGATGGCAGTCCGCACAGTGCCCGCACCCCGCGGGCGTCTCACGGCACTGGAGCGCGGCGGCGAACGCCCGAGCGGCCGCCGACCGCCCCGACCCGGGCGGCCCGGTGAACAGCCACGCGTGGGTCATCCCCCCGCCCGACCCACCCGCCAACGCCGCCGCAGCAGCCTCGGTGGCCGTCCGCAACTGCGCGACGACCGGCCTCTGCCCCACCAGCTCGTCGTACACACCCATGCCGACCAGGCTAGGGCCTGTGGGCTTGGCTCGCCGCCGATGCGAAGCGAGGCGGTCAGAGCTCAGGTGCCGATGCGAAGCGAGGCGAAAAGGGAGCGGCGCCCGCGCCGTCTGGACTGAGGAGCGGTGAAGATCGTGAGGAACGAGCGATCTTCACCGCGACGAGGGAAGACGGCGCGCCGAAGGCGCCGCGACAAGCGCGAGGAACGAGCGCCAAGCAAACACAGCAAACTACGCGTCTCTGATGGCGGGGAAGGTGCTCGTCACGTCCTCGGACTGGGCCGGGACGGGGTCGGGGAGGATCTGGCGGATGCGGTCCTGGATCTCGCGGCTGATGTCGGTCTGGGAGCGGCTCGCGTCCACCACCAGGTAGCGGTCGGGTTCGGCCGCCGCGAGGGTGCGGAAGCCGCGCCGTACCCGGTCGTGGAAGTCGCGCGGCTCGGACTCCATCCGGTCGGCGGGGTAGGCGAACCGGTCGAACCCGGCCTCCGGCGGGATGTCCAGCAGGATCGTCAGGTCGGGCACGAGGTTCGCGGTGGCCCACTCGTTCACCTTGGCGATCTCCTCGACGGGCAGTTGCCGCCCGTATCCCTGGTAGGCCAGTGAGGAGTCGATGTAGCGGTCGGTGACCACGATCGCGCCGCGTTCCAGGGCGGGCCGGATCACGTTGGCGACGTGGTCGGCGCGGTCCGCCGCGTACAGCATGGTCTCGGCGCGGGCGGACAGGCCGGCGCTCTCCCGGTCGAGGAGGATCGCGCGCAGCCGCATCCCGACCTTGGTGGCCCCGGGTTCGTTGGTGGACACCACGTCGAAGCCCTGGTCGCGCAGCCAGATCGCGGCCAGCCGGGCCTGGGTGGTCTTGCCGGCGCCCTCGCCGCCCTCGAAGGCCAGGAACAGGCCGGGGGAGCGGGGCCGCGCCGGCGGTTCGGGCTCGTAGGGCACCCCTGTCAGCGCTCCCATCAGGTCGCGGCTCAGGGGGACGCCACGGCGGTCGTCCATCTGCCGGTATGCGATCACGCCGGTGATCAGGGCCACCAGTGCGGCGGCCAGCAGCACCACGTTGATGCCGTCGAACCGGTACGACACCTCGCCGAGATCGAACTCGTGCGCGCCGATCACCCCGGCCGCCAGCGGCGTCACCGCCAGCACCACCAGCAACACTATCCGGACGAGCGACTGGAGGAAGGCGAAGGTCCGGCCGCGGACCTCGTCCTCGACCTCGCTGCCGACCAGGGTGTAGCCGGTGACCCAGGCGATGCCGGCGCCGGCGCCGAGGAAGGTGGTGAGGACGACCACGACGGGCAGGTTGGTGATCACCGCGATCAGGACCAGCGCGAACGCCGCGCCGATGATCGACAGGCCGAACAGCCGGCTGCGGCTGAACCCGCGCAGCATCCGCGGGCCGAGGAAGATGCCGACGGCCATGCCGAGGAAGACCGCGCCGAAGACCGCCCCGTAGGCGGCGTCGCCGCCGCGTAGCGCCTCGACGTACATCCGGGCCACGCCGATCACGGCGCCGCCCGCGGCGAACGCGCCGATCATGCCGATGACCAGGCCGCGGACCAGCCGGGTGCGGCCGACGAACCGCCAGCCCTCGGTGATCTGCCGGAACACCGACGGCACCGAGACGTGCTGCCGGTCGTGCCTGGGGATCTCCTTCAGCGTGTAGATCGTGATCGCTGAGATCAGGAAGGTCACCGCGTTGAAGTACAGCGCCAGGTCGGCCCGGTGGTCCTGCGCCAGCAGCGCGTTGGAGATCAGCGCCAGCACCGAGAACAGCCCGGCCGCGACCGGCGCGGACCCGTAGGTGCTGAGCAGGCTGAGCTGGTTGGCCCGCTCCAGCCGCTCCCGGGGCACCAGGTTGGGCACCGTGGCGTCCTTGGCCGGCAGCCAGAACAGGGTGACGCACTCGACCAGGAACGTCGCCACGAACAGCCATGGCAGCGTGCCCACCAGCGGGATGGACACGAACAGCCCGAACCGCACCAGGTCGACGATCACCATGGTCAGCCGCCGGTCGAACCGGTCGGCCACCGCTCCCGCCAGCGGCCCGAGGAGCACCGCGGGCAGCATCTTGACGATGAGGACGCCGCCGACCGCGTAGGACTGCGCCTGGAAGCCGGAGCCCATGGTGATCGAGCTGGCCAGCGCGGTGAGCGCGAGGATGCTCAGCCAGTCGCCCAGGCTGGACAGCGAGAGAGCGATCCACAGTCGCCTGAACGGTTTGATCGACAGCACACCAGGCGGTTCCGCCGTGCCCGTTCTCGTCATGTTGGTCAGAGTATCGGCGCTGGTGTCCTCACAGAGCGGAGTTCCCCATCATGAACCCGACTTGGCAGTCCGCCGTCGCGTGGTGGTGGCCTTTTTCTTACCGCCACCTGCGGCGACCTTCTCGCGGCGCTCGGCCAGCAGCTCGGCCGCGCGCTGAATCGTTATGGACTCCACCTCGTCGCCCTTGCGCAGACTGGCATTGGTCTCACCGTCGGTGACGTACGGCCCGAACCGGCCCTCCTTGACCACCACCGGCTTGCCGCTGGCGGGGTCCTCGCCCAGCTCACGCAGCGGCGGGGCGGCGGCGGCCCGGCCCCGGCCGCGCTGCTTGGGCTGGGCCAGCAGCTCCTTGGCCTGCTCCAGGGTGACCGTGAAGAGCTCCTCCTCCGCGCCGAGCGAGCGGCTGTCGGTGCCCTTCTTCACGTACGGGCCGAACCGGCCGTTCTGTGCGGTCACCGGCTGGCCGTCGAGCTCGCCGAGGGTGCGCGGCAGCGACAGCAGCTTGAGCGCGTCCTCCAGCGTGATCGTGTCCAGCGACATCGACTTGAACAGCGAGCCGGTGCGCGGCTTGGGCGCGGCGGGCTTCTTCCGTGTCTTCTTCTCGCCCTCGGGCGGCTCGGGCAGCACCTCGGTCACGTACGGCCCGAACCGGCCCGACTTCGCCACGATCAGGTGGCCGGTCTCCGGGTCGCGGCCCAGCTCGCGGTCGCCGCTGGGCTGCGCGAACAGCTCCTCGGCCTTCTCGGCGGTCAGCTCGTCCGGGGCGAGGTTCTCGGGGACGTTGACCCGCGCGCCGTCCCGGTCCAGGTAGGTGCCGTAGCGGCCGACCCGGATCACGATGTCGGTGCCCTTGACCGGGAACGAGCTGATCTCCTTGGCGTCGATGTCGCCGAGGTCGCCGACCAGGTCCTTCAGGCCCTCCTCGCCCTCGTCGCCGAAGTAGAAGCGGTGCAGCCAGCGCACCCGCTCGGCCTCACCCCGGGCGATGCCGTCGAGCCCGTCCTCCATCTGGGAGGTGAAGTCGTAGTCGACCAGGTTGCCGAAGTGCTGCTCCAGCAGGTTGACCACGGCGAACGCCAGGAAGGACGGCACCAGCGCGGTGCCCTTCTTGAACACGTACCCCCGGTCGAGGATCGTGCCGATGATCGACGCGTAGGTGGACGGGCGGCCGATCTCGCGGTCTTCGAGCTCCTTGACCAGGCTGGCCTCGGTGTAGCGGGCCGGTGGGCGGGTGGAGTGGCCCTGCGCCTCGACGCGCAGCGCGGCCAGCGCGTCGTCCTCCTCCAGCGCGGGCAGCCGCCGCTCCTGGTCGTCGCGGTCGGTCGCCGGGTCGTCGGCGCCCTCGACGTACGCCTTGAGGAAGCCGTAGAAGGTGATCGTCTTGCCGGAGGCGGCGAACTCGGCCTCCTCTCCCCGGGTGGACGTGCCGGTCACCCGGACCGAGACCGACTGGCCGGTGGCGTCCTTCATCTGGCTGGCGATCGTGCGCTTCCAGATCAGCTCGTACAGCTTGAACTGGTCGCCCCGCAGGCCGGTCTCACCCGGGGTGCGGAAACTGTCACCGGCGGGACGGATCGCCTCGTGCGCCTCCTGGGCGTTCTTCACCTTGCTGGTGTACACCCGCGGCTTGTCCGGGACGTACTGGGCGCCGTACAGGGTGGTGGCCTGGGCGCGGGCGGCGGCGATCGCGGTCTCCGACAGGGTGATGCTGTCGGTTCGCATGTAGGTGATGAAGCCGTTCTCGTACAGCTTCTGCGCCACGCTCATCGTGTACTTGGCGGAGTAGCCCAGCTTGCGGCTGGCCTCCTGCTGCAGCGTGGTGGTGCGGAACGGCGGGTACGGCTTGCGGGTGTAGGGCTTGCGCTCGACCGACTTGACCGCGTACGGGCGGTTCTCCAGCCGGGCGGCGAGTTCCCGGGCGGCCGTCTCGTCCAGGTGCAGCGCGCCCTTGGTCTTCAGCGTGCCGTCGGAGGCGAAGTCACGGCCCTGCGCCACCCGCTTGCCGTCCACCCCGACCAGGTTCGCGGTGAAGACGCCGTCGGCCTTGCCGGTGTCGAAGTCGGCCTCGATGTCCCAGTAGTGCGCGACGACGAACGCGATGCGCTCACGCTCGCGCTCGACGACCAGCCGGGTGGCCACCGACTGGACGCGGCCCGCCGACAGCTTCGGCATGACCTTCTTCCACAGCACCGGGCTGACCTCGTAGCCGTACAGCCGGTCGAGGATGCGCCGGGTCTCCTGGGCGTCGACCAGCCGCAGGTTGAGCTCGCGCGGGTTCTCGGCGGCGGCCCGGATGGCGTCGCGGGTGATCTCGTTGAAGACCATCCGCTTGACCGGGACCTGGGGCTTGAGGACCTCGCGCAGATGCCAGGCGATCGCCTCGCCCTCGCGGTCCTCGTCCGTCGCGAGGTACAGCTCGTCGGCCTCGGCGAGGAGCTTCTTGAGCTTGGCGACCTGCTGCTTCTT
Organism: Actinomadura craniellae; assembly: GCF_003289645.1. GTDB lineage: Bacteria > Actinomycetota > Actinomycetes > Streptosporangiales > Streptosporangiaceae > Actinomadura_D > Actinomadura_D craniellae. The sequence goes on from NZ_QLYX01000004.1 coordinate 494,393, forward strand.
GTCGCTGTTGACGACGTACAACGGCTCGAAACCGCGGTCGACGTTCACACCGAGCTTGGCCCACGCCTCGCCCTTGAACTTGGCGGGAACCTCGCTGGCGCTGCCGGGCAGATCCCGGATGTGGCCGATACTGGATTCCACCACGTAGCCGCGCCCCAGGTAGCCGGCGATCGTCTTCGCCTTCGCTGGCGACTCGACGATCACCAGGCGGGTGCCGTTGTTGGCCGCCACGGTCGCTCCAACCTCGCTGTCTCTACTCGCTCACATGACCCGTCAGGGCGCGCTGCGCGCCGTCGTACTCCAAGCTTTTAGGACGCCGTTCTCGTGCCCCGTGTTCCCGAACCCCCGACAGGATGACACGTCCCCGCGGTTCTCGTGGACGACGGGCATACAGCTAGGTCTCCCCCTGCCGCGTTAACCAGGACATAATGGCTTGTAATGGCGGAGTACACCTACATGGTTCTGCGGCTCCCCCGCGGCACGACCCGGGACGTCGCCCGACAGGTCATGACCGAGCATGCCGAGTACGGCGGCTGGGAACTACACCGGCTGCGTCTCTTCCCCGACGGTAGCCGGAGAATCCAGCTGCGCAAGAGGATCATCAGGCAGCGGCGCACCTTCTGAGCCGGATGGTAGCAGCGGCCCGGCACCCGTCGATCCGCCGCGCCCGGCGCCCGGGACGGCCCGAGAGCCGCGCACGCAGGCCGTCCGGGCGCTGGAGGACGCCGGGTCGCCGTTCCCGGAACGACCGTTTCAGGCCAGGTCGAGGAAGCGGTCGAGCACCCGCGCGCCGAAGCGGAGGCCGTCCACCGGGACCCGCTCGTCCACGCCATGGAACATGCCGGAGAAGTCCAGGTCCGCGGGCAACCGCAGCGGCGCGAAGCCGTAGCAGCGCATGCCCAGCCGGGCGAACGCCTTGGCGTCCGTGCCGCCCGACAGGCAGTACGGCACCGGCAGCGCGCCCGGGTCCTCGGCGGCCAGGGACTGCTCCATGGCGTCCACCAGCGCGCCCTCGTAGTCGTACTCGATCGCGTCGTCGTGGTGGACGAAGTCGCGGGTGACATCCGGGCCGAGCAGTTCGTCGACGGTCGCCAGGAACTCCTCCCCGTAGCCCGGCAGGAACCTGCCGTCGACCTGCGCGGTGGCCTCCTGCGGGATCACGTTGGTCTTGTAGCCGGCGTCCAGCCGGGTGGGGTTGAGGGTGTTGCGCAGGGTGGCGCCGATCATGCGGGCGAGCGGGCCCAGCTCCGTCAGGCACCGCTCCGGGTCGTCCGGGTCGAACTCGACGCCGTACGCCTCGCAGGCCCGCTCCAGGAAGGCGCGCACGGTCTTGGTCAGCCGGATCGGGAACTCGTGCCGGCCCAGCCGGGCAACGGCCTCCGCCAGCGCCGTGACCGCGTTGTCCGGGTGCACCATGGAGCCGTGGCCGGCGGTGCCGCTCGCGGTCAGGTTCATCCAGGCGATGCCCTTCTCCGCGGTCTCGATCAGGTACAGCCGCCGGTCGCCCGGGACGGTCAGACTGAAGCCGCCCACCTCACCGACCGCCTCGGTGCAGCCCTCGAACAGCTCGGGGTGCTCGGCGACCAGCCACTGCGCGCCCCAGTAACCACCGGCCTCCTCATCCGCGAGGAAGGCCAGGACGACGTCCCGCGGCGGCCGGCGCCCCTCCCGCAGCCGCTGGCGGACGACCGCGAGGATCATCGCGTCCATGTCCTTCATGTCGACGGCACCGCGCCCCCACACACAACCGTCGGCGATCTCGCCGCCGAACGGGTCGTGCGCCCAGTCGGCGGCCCGGGCCGGGACGACGTCGAGGTGGCCGTGCAGCAGGAGGGCGTCCCGGCTCCGGTCCTCACCCTCGATCCGGGCGACCAGGCTGGTGCGGCCGGGGTGGGACTCGAAGAGCCGCGCCTCCAGGCCGACTTCGGCCAACTGCTCGGCGACGTACTCGGCCGCCACCCGCTCGCCCGGTCCCGAATGATCTCCAGGGTTGCTCGTATCGATGCGGATGAGCTCCTGGCAGAGCCGTACGACCTCGTCCTCTGCCGTGATCCGGTCGGCCATGGTGATCACCCTTGCTCCCGGGGCGGCCTCGCCCGCCCGTACCTGCACCATCGTGCCGTGCGATCGACTTCGCCGCGAGTCGGCAGCTTTGGTATGGTGGGGCCGCCGCAGCGCGCTGAAGCGCGCACGCAAGTCCGGGTGGCGGAATAGGCAGACGCGCTAGCTTGAGGTGCTAGTGCCCGTTAAGGGCATGGGGGTTCAAGTCCCCCCTCGGACACAAACCATTTGCACATGTGGGGGTCGGGGATCACCCGGGCCTCCACTAGTTGTTTTTGCGGGTAGTAGGTCATTTTCAGGCCGATTTGCCGGTACAGGTCGGCCTTGTCGTCGGGATCGGCTCCGGCGATCGCTGCCGTGAGGTCGCCGATCTGGTGCAGCAGGTCGGCGATGTCCTGGTGGGACGGTTGTTGGCCGCGTGGGGCGGCGGTGCGCAGGTTGTCTTCGATTTGGGCGCGTTTTTGCTTGATGTCGTTGATCCAGGTGGTGACTTCCTTTGGGTCGGCTCCGGCGTCGAGGGCGGCCCGGTACTGGTTGAGTTTGTGGTCGCACTGGGTGAGTTGCTTGCGCAGGTCGGCCGTGGCGGTGTCCGCGAAGGCCGGTGCTTGGGCGGCCAACGCTTGGAGGGTCGCGTCGATGCGGCCGGGGCCGAAGGCCGTCAGTAGCCAGGCGTCGATGTCCTGGATGATCTCGGCTTCGCGTAGGTAGACGACCTTGGGGTGGTCGATCTTGTTGGCGAGGGCGTACTCCTCGGGGAACCGGCACCGGTAGTAGGCCTGCCGGTTGTTCCAGTTCCCTTGCATCTTGCGTTCGCAGTAGCCGCAGTACAGGCAGCCTCGGAAGGCGTACGGGCGGCGGGTGCGATGCGGTTTGTGGGCGGCCGGGCCTCGTCCGCGAGAGGCCAGGGTCTGTTGCGTGCGTTCGAAGTCCTCGGTGCTCACCAGCCCGTCGTGGACCTTGTCTTCGGACCAGATCCACGAGTCGCGGTCGTTCCAGCGCATCTTGGTCGTGTGGCCGAGGGCGACGTCGTTGACGTCCAGCAGGACCTCGTCCTTGCGCTGTTTGTTCCACACCTGGTGGCCGGTATAGCGCGGGTTGGTGATGATGACCCGCACGGCGCTCTTGGACCAGGCGATCTGGCAGCGGTGCCGGTTACGGGTGGGGTCGCTGGCCGATGGGGAGGGGATGCCTTGGCGGGTGAGGTCTTCGGCGATGTCGAACAGGCCCCGGCCGCCGATGAACTGGGCGAAGATCCACTGGACTACCAGCGAGTGGACCGGGTGGGCGACCAGACGGCGCAGGCGTTTACCGTCGGCGGCCTTGGCGGGGTTGGGGTGCGGTCCGACGTCTTGCAGTTCGTATCCGTAGGGCGGCCGACCGCCGAGGTAGCGGCCTTCGGTCGCGGTGATGGCGCTCATAGCGGCACGGACCCGGATCTTGACCCGGTTACGTTCTCCCTTGGAGAGGCCGCCGAACACGCCCATGATCATGTCGTGGGCCTCGTTGGCCGGATCGATCGGCCCGCCGACCTCGGGCACCCACAGCGGTACGGCGAAATGTTCGAACAGCGGGAACGTCAGGGAGTACTGGTTGCCGTAGAAGGCCCGGTGCGGCTCCCCGATCACCACCGCGTCGAAGTCCCGGCCCGGGTTCTTGAGCTCCTCGATCAACGCCGAGGCATATGGCCGGCGCGCCCAGGGAATCGACCGTGACTTGTCGACGTCGAAGAACTCGGCCACAATCTCGCCGCCGCGCGACTCGATCAGCGCTCGGGCCCGCCGAAGCTGCCATGACCGGGAAGCCTCCGGGTCCTGGTTGTCCTCGGTGGACACCCGCCCGTAGAAGGCGAAACGCGTCATCGCCGCCCTCCCCGCTGCCAGTGGTCGTCCCCGGCGATCGTCTGCGGCTGAGGGCCTGAACCTCGCAACCAGGAGCCGGTCGATGCCGGGTACTTCAGCCCCGGATCCCATGTGACCCGGTCATGGAAGAGAGCCTTGAAATCGCTCACTTCGTGATCCCTTCTGTTGTCTGGTCGATGGCCTTGGCAGGGCCGGCGGCTGCTTTGAGCAGGATGGTCAGCAGCGCTCTGGCCACACCGGGAGTGAGCAGGGGCGGCTCCTCCGGTACGACCAGGCGCAGCTTCCTGCGCCTTGCGATCACCTCTGGCTCCGAGGTGGGACGGCACCCCACCGCCGCCGGTCATCCGGCCGGACGTGTTGTGCGGCCGGGTACCAACGGTCGCCATATGCACGCTCGACTCGGGCTGTCCAGTCAAGGCCACGGCCCTCACCGAACCGGGCCTCTACAGCTCCGATGAGCACACTGACGCCTCGCCGGTGACCGCCTGGGCCGTCCAGGTGCCAGAACCTCGCGCATCGGTGGGGGCGCAGCCAGGCGGCATGGCGGGCTTCGCGGCGGCTGAAGTACCGGATGAGTCCGCATGCCGGGCAGGTGTCGAGTTGCAACCAGGCCAGCAGCTCGGCGACTCTGCCCGCGGTCGGCGAGCAGGGGGGCCAGGTCCGGCGGCCGGTGGGATGGTGGTTCATCGCGGGCTCCCCGGCAGGTCGCACGCCCGGTGGAAGATCAGCAGATCTTCATGGGCGGTGGCGCAGGCGGGAACGCCCCTGTCGCGGGCGCGGCGGGCCTCGAGCTTCTGGAAGAACGAGGCCCGGTTGACCAGCCGCCCATCCCGCAGCCCGCACAGCAAAGCGACCAGCTGATCAACGAGCACCAGCCCGGATCTTTCGGCCGTCTGGACCACCTGGCCGGGCAGGTCGATCAGTTCGCCCTTCACCCGGATCGGGCGCACCGTGACGGCGACGACGCCTCCCGGTACCAGCAGTTCGGCGCACCCGTCGAGGATCTGCCCGAAACCCTCCAGCAAGTCGGGCAGCCGCCGGTGGGCGAGATTGTCGCGGTCGGTGGAGTAGCGGTTGTTCTGCTTGGTCACACCGTCTTCACCGGAGTCACGGGTGGAGCACACGTGCCCATGGGTGGAGGACCCGTACGGCGGAGAGGTGAGCACCAGCGCGATCCGGCCACGGACCTGCTCGGGCACCAGGCGGATGATGCGGCGGGAGTCCCCGCCGATGACCAGCCCGGACCCGGTAGCACCCTGACGATGGGCCAGGTGCAGGTTCGCGGCGGCCATCTGCGCCCAGCGCCGCTCGTACTCCACGCCGATGCCGTTGCGGCCCAGGTGGGCGGCCTCGACCAGGGTGGTGCCGATCCCGCACATCGGATCGAGCACGTACTCCCCGGTCCGGGTGTAGGTGGCGATCGTCCGTGCGGCGATGGCGGGCAGCATCTTGCCCGGGTGCTTCATCGACTCCGGCAGATACCGGCCCCTGCGCTGCACCTGCGAGGGCTTCTGCCCCGTCGCCCACACCGATACCGGCACCTCGGCCGGCGTGATGGGGTTCACCGGCCACCGTCCCGGCCAGGACGTGCACCGGGTTTGGTGAACAGGCACACATCAGCGTGCACCCGGGCGGCCGGTGGGACCGCCCGGGAGCGGACATCGCGCAGCTGCCCCATCCCCTCCGGACCGGCCTGGACGACCAGCACGTCGCCTTCGACCGGTACCCGCAGGGCGATGACGTGCTGGACGTAGCGGAACCCCAGGGCGCTGGCCCGCTGAACGATGCGGGGAGACGGGTTGACCAGACGGCCGTTCTCGTACCGCGCCGTCGTGATGACCGCCAGATGCCCTCCGGGGCGCAGCACCCGCCACGAGGCGGCCAAGAACCCGGCCAGCCGCTCGTCGGTCAACATCCCCGCACTGACCTCGCACGCCGGGCACCGGCCGTTGGTGACGTCCTGGGCCGCCCGTCCGCCGATCTCGTACCGCGGTGGCTCGGCCACGACGAGGCTCACTTCCCCGAGCCGGTCGGACAGCCCACGGACCATCTGGTCCGGGCGGCAGGGCCGCATCGCCAACCCAGTCAGCTTCTCCTTGGGCAGGGCCGCGCCCAAGCGGACGAGGATGTGCCGCACGAGGGGATGGCTGGGCACACAGGCGATCGCCTGCCGACCCAGTTCGGCAGCCGCACGCAAGGTCGCCTCACCGGTGGTGAACGCCTCAACGACCAAGTCCCCTTCGCCGGTACAGGACGTGATCAGATGCCGGGCCAACTCCGCGCCCACGGCATGCCGGTGACGTGAGCAAACCCGGCTGCTCTTCTCCGGCCCACTCTCGTCGGCCGTGTCCGAGCACAGCCACACGGTCAGCGGCAGCAACCGCCGGACCTTCGCACCGGTACCAGGACCGCGACGACCCGGACCAGGAGCGTCCGGACAGGAAGGTGTGTTCATCGACTGGGTGAACCCGAGACGGCCACCCGATCCCCATGCACCCGTAAAACACCGCTCGACCTCCAAGATCTGGAACGTGGGCGGGTGCAAAGATTCAGTCGAACGCGGTAAGCAGCACGGTCCCGAGAATGTGGGCTTCCCCCCCGCGGCATGGGCGGGTTTGTTCAGCCGGCGGCTCTGGCACGAATCCGGTGGTGAAGACCGTGCAGGCCCGTACGGGCGGCTGATCTGAGGGTCACTGCCGGGGGTGCTTGCGTTCGCGTTCCAGCATGTCGTCCAGTGAAGGCGGGGGTGCTGGGAGGGGTTGCTGGGGTCGTGTGGCCGACCTTCTTCTGGGGGCGGGGGCTGTGGTGGTGCCCATGGTGTCTTCGGCTTCGGGTTCTTCCGGCTGGGCGGGCTCGGGGTTGATGTCACCGAGTTTCCACAGCTGGACCAGGTACCGCTGGTGTCCGTGGGAGCCGGCGCGCAGGGCTGCGAACTCGGTGTTGCCGGGGTCGAATCCGGTGCGGCTGCCGACCTCCCAGTAGAGGTCCTTGATCCGTGTGCGGTCCCATGCCGTGATCCGGGCCTGGTAATGGCCGGGAGGCAACTCCAGGACCTCGGGGATCCAGCCGCGCAGGGTCAGGTCGATGCAGACCTGTCCGGTGGGCAGGTCGATGCCGGTCGTCTCGCTGAGTTCGTGGTCTCGGGGCGGTGGGGGCGGGCCGTCCCAGGCTTCCAGCCGGAGGTGGACGTCCATCCCGTCCTGGCCCGTGGCGATGAGGATCTCGTTGGGGTTGACTCCGAGGAAATCCTCTCCGGGCACGACGGATTCCTGGGCGGTTGCGGCGACGGCATCGGCGATCCCGACCATCCGGTGGTCGGGGCGGACGTACCGCGTCGCCGCATCCAGCAGGGAGCTCATGTGGATCTTCTTCTCACGAGGCGGGCTCTGGTCGGTTCATTGTCATGACACCACGAGGCAGTGCCCGCCGGGCCCCAGCACGGGACCCGGCGGGCGTAGTCGGCGGGCGTGTCAGCTGGTCGGGCCGATGCGGACCCAGAAGCCGTCGCGCAATCTCCCATCAGCGCAGACCGGGCAGCTGCCGCCTGACGCCCAGTCCAGGATCCGGTCGTTGTTGTACCAGGTGTTCAGGTCCCGTCCGCCGTTCTGGTTCTGCGTCGAGTTGATTCTCTTGATCGAGAACTGGTTGGGTTCGACGCCTCCGTAGAACTCGCTGGCGGGCCGCTCCGATGCGGCGGCGCCCTCGTAGGTGGAGGCGAAGGGGAACTCGTCGCAATCCTTGCTTCCCGTTGACGGGGTCGAGGGGGTACCGGCGTTGCAGTTGCGGTCCTTGGCGTTGCTGTTGGCGTCGTAACGTTCGGTGTTCTTACCGCCCTTGGCGGGTGTGAGACGGTGCAGCAGGTTGTTGATGTCGCACCCGGGGATGAACTTGTCCCCGCCGGTGTACGGCGGGAAGGTGTTGTTGACCCGGTCGAGGTCACATGCTTCCGCGATGTGCTCGGCCAGTTCCTTGACCCGGGGTTTAGTGGGGTCGTAGCTGAGGTGCGGCACGACCCCCCGGAAGATCGCGCCTCTGTGGGTGCTGAGGTACTGCGCCGAGTCGAACCGCCCGTAGGCATTGAAGGACTGCACCCCGATGAACGGGGGGTCGGCGCTGGTAGTCGGGGTTTGCCGCTTGTTTTTGGCGATGGCGGGGCTGAACAGGGTGACCTGCGGTGTGAAGCCCACCATGACGACGTTCTCTTGTCCCTCACCGGTGGGCGTCTGGTCTTCGGGGCTGAGTTCCTGCGACCACAGGGCCTGCGTCACGTAGGGCTCGTCTTCCCAGTCGTCTATGGTCTTGGTGACGGGGTCGGCGGCATTGCACGCACCCGGCTTGACCGGTTGTGGGGTCTGCACCGAGCAAATCACCTGCACGGTCACGGGCGTGGATTCTGATATCGGGAATTCGTCGTCGACCTCGACGTTCAGCAACTCCTGGTGGATGGTGAGCGTCCGCTGGCTGCCGCTGCCGACGCTGCCGGTGGCGTAGACCAGCCAGTCGAACCAGACGACGCCGGGACGTCCGGTCCCGTTATCCATCACCGAGAGCATGAGGTTGTTTTTGTGGTTGCAGAAGTGGGCTCGATCTCGGACCCAGCCGACATCGGTGTCCTCGATCTCGTGGGCGAGGCACTCATCTCGCCATGTCGCAACCGAGGGCGCCATCGTTCTCCCGGTGGTGACCTGGCTCATGTCGACTTCGTAGGTGTGCCGCTTCTCGCGGGCCCGCAGGTCCGCCAGTGAGGGCGGCGGAGTGGGTTTTGCTCCTCGGAACGCAGCGAACCTATCGTCCTGAGCGGTGGCGGGCGTCGGGATGAGGGCGAGGAAGGCCAGCAGGACCACAACGGCCGCGCCGACGACGACTCGAGATTTCGAGAGCTTCACACTGTCCCTTCCGGGGTGGGGGCGTGGGGCAGCAAGTGGTTAAGCGCAGTAGGTGGTGAAGAAGTCGGCCCTGTTGTCGGCCTCGGTGCCGACGCTGACCGCCTCGGTGGTGGGATGCTCTGTCCACAGCAATTTCCACGGCTGTACGTCTTCGTCGAAGACCTCGACGGTGTGACCGGTGTGGTTCTGCCAGGACGTGGTGTAGTTCCGGAATCCGTAATCGCCGAGGAACTGGTCCCCGCCACAGTCCTGAAATTGCAGCATCCGGCCGCGGTAGTTGGAGTACTGGAAGAAGCAGTACCAGCCGCCGGGACAGGTGGCGGCTTGTCTTGCCGATGGGATGATCAGCTTTACGGCGCCGTTGCGGTAGGTGATTTCCCCCGGTCCGGTCTGAGTGCCGCCATGGGCGGCAATCTGAGTGGCGACCTGGCGCTGCACCTCCCCGTCGGGTGTGCCGGCGTGCGCGGTGGTGGACATGGCAGCACCCACTGAAATGACAACAGCACAGGTCACTGCGGTGCGAGCGATGGCGGTGCGGGTGATGGCCCTGATGGGGCGCATGCCCCTCCTCCTTGGGTCGGGAGTGCGCCAGCCTGCTGGGAGCGGACCGTCAGGCCAGGCAGGTACCCGATCATCATTTGGGCCATAACCGTCCCCGACAAGCCTTTCGTCCAGTCCGGATGTGGCATCAAATCTGCGGACTGCAACCTTTGCTGCTTACTACTGCTGGCCAAGGCCCGAACGGCGACACTATGTAGCCACCTAATTTCAGTCAGAAAACTTGACATCATCTGTTTCTCTACTTAAGGTCGCCAGTTTTACCCAGTTGGGTGCGACCCTCTTGCACAAAAGACGAGTCGTCGCCACCACCGCCTAATGACCCAGTGTGAGCGATCGAGCTTCCAATGAATTTGCTATGGAAGTCATCAATAATTCACTGTGGCGAAACCCGCCTGTGCGCACGGCATGAGCTGGATCTTGGCGGCTTGGATCAGTTTCCCGCCGATCCTGGAGCCTCAGCCACCACGCTCACCACGGGTCAAGTTTCGACAACCCTCGCCTGCTGGTTTCCGATTTCGGTCCCTGGCGCGGTTCTTCAGGGGTCCACGGCAGTTCGCGGCCGAGGCGGTTCGAGCAGGGCGGTCGCCCGGTCCCCACCGCATCCACCGTCCCGCGAGTTCCTTCGAGGAGGACACCCCAGGGCTCGGGCCGTCTCCGGCCGCGAGTTGCCGTGGCAGCCGAATCCCTGAACGCCTTGCAGCTTTCGGAGGTCTGCCGTCATGCGCGCTCACCATCTGCTTCCACGACCGCCCCGCCGACCCGGGCGGATCCGACTCTGCTCCGCTCTCTGCCTGTGGTGCGCCGGTGTCGTCACTGCCACCTCGCTGGCGATGCCAGATCTTGCGCAGGCCGCGACGAATCTGGCCGCGCCCGCCTCGCTCGACCAGGTCATCAAGAACATGCGGGATGTCATCGTCGGGTTGCTGGTCGGGCTGGCGACGTTGTTCGCCACCATCGGCGGGGTCCGCTACATCCTGGCCGGTGGCGATCCGAGCGAGGTCGAGGCGGCCAAGAAGACTCTCAAGTACGCCGCCGTCGGTTACGGCATCGCGGTTCTGGCTCCCGTGCTGGTGCAACTGCTCCAGCGCATCGTGGGGACTCCGTGAACATGCGGACCGCCAGGGCCGCGGGGACGTTGCTCCTGGTCGCGTTCTTGCTCATGTCAGGCGGACCGGCCGGTGCGTCCGTGGCGGAACCGACCCCGCCGGTGCGCACACCCGACGCCCAGACGCCGTCGCCGTCGCCGTCGCCGAGGGCGTCCTCTCCTCCGGCGGTCTCGCCTTCACCGGGTCGGCCGACGCCCACCCCGAGTTCCGGGGAGCGGACTTCGGACGACTCGGAGGAGTGCGGTCCCTTCAACGTCGGCTGTCACACCGGTCAGGCGGTGACGGGGTGGTTCCGGAACCTGGTGAAGTCCTCGATCGGGCCGACGTTCGCGTTCCTGGGCGGGAGCGTCTTCGGCACCCCGGATTTCGATTCCGCGGAGATGGAGCGGACCCGCGAGATCTGGAACACCTCTTTGATCATCGCGAACGCGTGCTTCGTGCTGCTGATCAGCATCGCGGGTCTGATGTTGATGGCCGGGACCAGCCTGCCCCGGGAAACGGGCCTTCGGGAGTTGCTGCCGCGGGTCGTGCTGGCGTTCCTGGCGGTCAATCTCAGCCAGTTCCTGATCAGCCAGGGAATCCGCTTCGCCAACGGTCTCTCGGGTGGCTTCCTCGTCATCGGTCAGCACAAGATCGACCCCGAGCAGGCGGCCGAGGTCATGGGGCGTTCGGTCGAGTCGGCCGTCAACGGCGGTCCGGTCTTCCTGATCCTCGTGGCGCTCGTGGTGGTGGTCCTGGCGCTCGTCGTCGTGGTGATCTACATCGCCCGGCTGATGATCACGATGGTTCTCATCGCCGCGGCTCCTTTGGCGTTGATGTTCCACGCCCTGCCGGCCACCGAGCAGATCGCGCTGCTGTGGTGGCGGGCCATCACCGGAGTCCTCGCGATCCAGGTGTGCCAGGCGCTGGTCTTCGTCAGCACCCTCCAGATCCTGCTCTCGACGGATCCCGACGCCAAGTACAACACGTTCTTCTCCTACGCCCCCACCACCAAGAAGGACGGCCTGGACCTGCTCCTGCTGATCTGCCTGCTGTACATGCTGATCCGCATCCCGTCCTGGGTGGCGCGGACCATCTGGCGGCAGGCCATCCCCCGCCTGCCGACTCAGGTCCTGAAGACACTCCTGATCTATCGAGGCACCTCCGCCGTGCTGAGGTCCGCCCGTACGAGGCGGCACCGCCCGCGCCGCGGAAGGGGCGGAGGCGGCACTGGCCCGGGCGGCGGCAGATCTCGCGGCCCCCGGCCGGGCGGCGGTGGCCGCAGTGGTTCCGGTCCGGGGCCCAGGAACGGCAACTCCGGTGGCCGGAGCCCCGGTGGTAGCGGTAATCCCGGCGGCCACGGCTCCGGCCCTGGTTCCAGCGATTCCGGCGACAGCGGGCCCAATGGTCCCTCGCCGAGGGGGAGCCGGGCGGATGGCCGTTCGGGGGCACGCCCTGGACCTCTGCCGAACGGCGGTCCGTCACCATCCGGCGGTCACCGGCAGGCGAGCGGGGCCATGCCTGGCGGATCTCGCCCACGTTCCCCAGCGCCGTCGGGCGTGAGCTTGCCGGCTTCTCGTACCCGTCCCGTTCCCCGGGCTCAGCGGCATGCAAGGGCCGAGCCGCCCCGGCCCCGCCAAGCGATCGCCTTGCGGCTGGAGCCCCATCCACGCCGCCCTACCGGCAGGAGGAGATGAGATGGTCACCGACCAGGAGCCGTTGGCCGCGAAGATCCCCGCGGACGTCGAACGGCCCGACAAGATCCTGTACGGACTGACCGGGCGTCAGCTCGCCATCATGGCCGGAACGGGGTTGCTGGCCTCGTGGGCCTATCTGGCCGCCGGTCGGCTGCCGGTCCCGGCGGTCGCGGCGCTGGTGCTCCCGATCATCGCGGCGGGAGTCGTGCTGGCCGTCGCACGACGTGACGGGATGAGCCTGGACCGTTTCCTGCTCGCGGCGGTGGCGCACCTGCGGACGGCGAAGACGAGAGTGCACGCGCCGGAGGGAGTGCAGGCCCCGCCCGGGTGGTGCCGGGTGCGCGGGCGGCTTCCGGCTCCGCTGCGGCTGCCGGTGCGGGCGGTCCGCGACGACGGGGTGATGGAGCTGGCCGACGGTGACACGGCCGTCATCGTCGGCGCCGGTACCGTCACCTTCGCGTTGCGCACGGCCGACGAGCAGGCGGGGTTGGTCTCGGTGTTCGGGCGGTGGCTCAACTCCCTGGACGCCCCCGTTCAGATCCTCGTCCAGGCCCGTCCCGTGGACCTGTCCGGCCTGGTCCGGCGGTTGACCCAGGCCGCCCCGCAGCTGGCGGACCCGGCGCTGGAGCATGCCGCCCACGACCATGCCGCGTTCATGGCCGACCTGAACGCCTCGCGCGACCTGCTCACCCGCCACGTCCTCATCGTCATCCGTGGCGAGGACGCCCGCCCGCGAGGTCGCAAGGATCTCCGCGAGGCCGACGCGTGCGTGGTGCTGCGGCGCGCGGAGGAGGCCGTCCGCTCCCTGACCGCGCTCGGCGTCCGCGCCGGAGTCCTGGACGCCGCCGCATGCACGGCGCTGCTGGCCGAGTCCCTGTCACCAGGGGACGTGCGGTTGCCCGAGGTGGCCGGGCCGGAGGAGCCGATCACCGTGCGGGAGGTCGCGCGATGAGGCTTCCGATTCCCCGCTCGCGCGAGAGCACCGACCCCGCGGCCCGCGCCGAGGAGGTCACCGGCCCGTCCGCCCTCCGCATCGGCGCGACGTCGGTGGAGCTGCCCGCGGGGGTGTGCGCCTCCTTCGCCGTCGCCGGCTACCCGCGCGAGGTCGGCGCGGGCTGGCTGGAGCCGCTGACCACCTATCCGGGACGGCTGGACGTCGCCCTGCACGTCGAGCCGATCCCGCCGCTGGTCGCGGCGCAGCGGCTCCGCCGCCGGCTTGCCCGGCTGGAGTCCTCCTCTCGCGCCGACGCCGACCGGGGACGGCTGGTCGACTACGCGGCCGAAGCCGCCGCCGACGACGCGGCCGACCTCGCCGCCTCCCTGGCCCGGGGGCATGGGCGGCTGTTCCGGGTGGGGCTCTACCTGACGGTGCACGCCGCCGACGCCGAAGAGTTGGAGTCGGAGGTGCAGCGGGTGCGGGCGCTGGCCGCCTCCCTGCTGCTGGACGCGCAGCCGACGACGTTCCGGGCGTTGCAGGGATGGGTGACCACGCTGCCCCTGGCCACCGACGCCGTGCGGTCGCGGCGGACGTTCGACACCGACGCGCTCGCCGCGTCGTTCCCGTTCACCTCCCCGGACCTGGAGCCGCCCCGCAGTGACGCGCCGGTGCTGTACGGGCTGAACGCCCACTCCTCCGGCGTCGTCCTGTGGGACCGGTTCGCGGCCGACAACTACAACTCCGTGACCATCGCCCGGTCGGGAGCCGGCAAGTCGTACTTCACCAAGCTGGAGGTGCTGCGGCTGCTGTACCACGGCGTGGAGGTCGCCGTGATCGACCCCGAGGACGAGTACCGGCGGCTGGCCGGGGCCGTCGGCGGCACCCACATCGGCCTCGGCACCCCGGGGACGTGCTTCAACCCCTTCGACATCCCGTCCGACCAGGACGAGGAGGCGCTGACCCGCCGGGCGCTGTTCGTCCAGACGCTGGTCGCCGCGATGCTCGGCGAACCGGTGGACCCGATGGCGCGCGCCGCCCTGGACCGGGCCGTGGTCGCCGCGTACGCCGAGCGCGGCATCACCTTCGACCGCCGGACCTGGAAGCGCCCGGCGCCGCTGCTGGCCGACGTGACCGCGCAACTCGACCAGGCCGGTTCTCCCGAGGCCGCCGCCCTGGCCGCCCGGCTCGCCCCGTATGTGACCGGCTCCTACAAGGGGTTGTTCGCCGGGGCGACGACGACCCGCCCGGACGGGCACCTGATCGTGTTCTCGCTGCGGGACCTGCCCGAGGAGACCCGGGCCACGGGGATGCTGCTGGCCCTGGACGCGATCTGGCGGCGGGTAGCCAATCCGCGCGACCGGCGCCGCCGCCTGGTGGTCGTGGACGAGGCCTGGACGCTGATGCGCGAAAGCGAGGGCGCCAGGTTCCTGTACCGGCTGGCCAAGTCGGCCCGCAAGCACTGGACGGGACTCGCAGTCGTCACCCAGGACGCCGCCGACCTGCTCGGCTCGGATCTGGGCCGGGCGGTGATCTCCAACGCGGCCACGCAGGTGCTGCTGCGCCAGGCCCCTCAGGTCGCCGACGAGATCGCCGAGGCGTTCGCCCTGACCGCCGGGGAGAAGGCGTTCCTGCTGTCCGCCGACCGGGGCGAGGGGCTGCTGTGCGCCGGCGCCTCGGGCGGTGACCGCGCCACGTTCTGCGCCGTGGCCAGCCCGTTCGAGCACCACCTGGCCACGACCGACCCCGCGGAGCTCGCGGAGACCGAAGGCGACCCGCTGTGAAACCGGCGATGCCTCGGCGGGGCATGTCCGGAACCCGCCGGAACGGAGGTGACCCGCAGTGAATCCCGCACCTTGGTGGCACCTGCTCGACGACCCGCAACGCCTCACCTGCCAGACGGCGGCGCTGGTCACGGCCGGGCTGGGCGCGGCAGGAGCGTTCTCCTGCGCCCGGTCGCTGGTGTGGCGGTGGCGCAATCACCGCTTCGCCGCGGGCGCCCACCTGATCGAGGTCGCGGTCCCGCCGCAGGTGGACGCGGTCAGCGCCATCGCCTGGTGGGGCCACCTGGTCGGCTTGACCGGCCCGGCATGGAAGCGCGCCCTGTTCGGGCAACCGCACCTGGGGTTCGAGTACGTCGCCGACGCCTGCGGGATCCGGGTGCAGATCTGGGTTCCGGGCGCCGTCTCGCCCGCTCTGGTCGCCAGGGCGATCCGGTCGGCGTGGCCCGGCGCCACCCTCGCCACCCGGCCCGCGGACCCGGCGCTGCCGCCGGAGGCGACCTCGGCCGGGGGACGGCTCGTACTGGCCCGCGCGGATCACCACCCGCTGGCCACCGACCATGACGCCGACCCGCTGCGCGGGCTGCTCGGCGCGATGTCGGGCCTGGGCCGGGGCGAGCACGGGGTGGTGCAGATCCTGGCCCGCCCGGTCACCGGCCGCCGCCTCGGCCGGGCGCACCGGGCGGCCTCGGCGCTGCGCGGCGGCCTGTCCGCCACATCCCAGGGCCGCCTGTTCGATCTGATCACCCCGGGTATGTCGGGGCGCGCTCATCCGGGTGAGCTGGCCCGGCTGTTCCCCGAGCGCGCCGAGCAGGTGCGCGCGATCCTCGCCAAGGCCGGCCGACCTCGCTACGAGGTGCAGATCGGGTACGCGGTCACGACCACGCGCCGCGGCGAGGCCGCCGAGGCGTGGGCGCGCGGGCACGCCCACGAGATCGCCTCGACGTTCGCGCTCTACTCCTGCGGTCCCCAGTTCCTGCGGCGCAGGCGCCTGCGTTCTCCGGTCGCCGTGTTGAACGCCCGCCGCCTGGGCCGCGGCTACCTGCTGTCGGTGCCCGAGCTCGCCGCGCTGGCGCACCTGCCCCATGACGTCGGTGCGCCCGGCATCGCCCGTGCGGGCGCCCGGCCGGTCGCGCCGTCCCCGGCCGTCCCGACCGCCGCCGTGGCGGGGGTGAAGGTCCTGGGCGACGCCGAGGCCGGGGCCGCCCGGTCCGTCGCGCTGCATGTCGCCGGGGCGCGCCAGCATCTACACGTGCTGGGGCAGACCGGCGTCGGCAAGTCCACCTTCCTGGCCAACCTGGTGCTGGGCGACGCCCGTGCCGGGCGCGGGGTGCTGGTCATCGACCCCAAGGGCGACCTGGTAACCGACGTGCTGGACCGGCTGCCCGAGCGGGCGGTCGGCCGGACGGTGCTCTTCGATCCGGAGGAGGCGGGACCGCCGCCGTGCTTCAACGTGCTCGCCGGAGCCGACCCGGCCTTCGCGGTCGACTCGGTCGTCACCATCTTCCGGCGGTGCTTCTCCTCCTCGTGGGGTCCGCGGCTGGAGGACCTGATGCGCTCGGCGTGCCTGACCCTGGTCCGGGTGCACGGGGGCAGGGCGACGCTGGCCCAGGTGCCCCGGCTGCTGTCGGACTCGCCCTACCGGGCCCGCGTCGTCATGCGGCTCGACGACGAGTTGCTGCGCGGGTTCTGGGCGGCCTACGACGAGCTGTCTCCGGCCGCCCGGTCGGCGATGGCCGGGCCCGTGACGAGCAAGCTGCGGTCGGTGCTGCTGCGGCCGTTCGTGCGCGACGCGTTGTCGGGCGCCGAATCGACCTTCGACCTGCGGCGGCTCCTCGACGACGGCGGGCTGGTGCTGGCCCGGCTGCCCAAGGGGGTGCTCGGCGAGGACGCCGCGCGCCTGTTGGGGTCGCTGCTGCTCGCGCACGCCTGGCAGGCGATCACCCCGCGCGCCCGGCTCGCCGAGGCCGACCGGCCCGACGCCGCCGCCTACGTCGACGAGGCCCACAACTTCCTCAACCTGCCGGGCTCGATCGGCGACATGCTCGCCGAGGCCCGTGCCTACCGGTTCTCCCTGGTGATCGCCCACCAGCACCTGTCCCAGCTGCCCAAGGACCTGCGGGACGCCGTCTCGGCCGACGCGCGCAACAAGGTCTACTTCACCGTCTCCCCCGAGGACGCCGCCGACCTGGCCCGGCACGTCGCACCGCTGCTCACCCCGCACGACCTGTCCCACCTGGGCGCCTACCAGGCGGCCGGGCGGGTCATCACCGGCAACGAGCAGGCTCCGGCGTTCACCTTCCGCACCCGCCCCCTGCCCGGCGCCGTCCCCGGGCGCCGGAAGCAGGTGCGCGCGTCCTCCCGGCAGAGCTTCGCCACCACGTCCCGGCCGCGCCCGGCCAGGCGATCGGGCACCTCGTCCGATCCCCGGAATCGTTCCGCCGATGCCCGTCAAGGAAAGGACCGTCGATGACCCGCGACGCCAAGTCCACCGCCATCCGCAAGCGCTCCGTCCCCGGCCAGCGGCCGAGGGTGTCACCGGCTCTGATCGCGGGCCTGGCGCACCGGCTCACCGGGCGGGACCGGGCGCTGCTGGACCTGCTCTGGGAGCATCGCGTGCTCACCACCGAGCAGCTCAGCGCGATCTTCTACCCGAGCATCAGCAAGGCGCGGCATCGCCTCCTGGATCTCTACCGGCTGGCGGTGCTGGAGCGGTTCCAGCCCTGGACCCCGGTCGGCACCCGGCCGCTGCACTGGGTGCTGGGACCGGCGGGCGCGCACGTCCTGGCCGCGCAGCGCGGGATCGCCGTGCGCGAGCTGGGGTACCGGCTCGACGCCGTCCTGTCGATCTCCCATTCGCCGAAGCTCGCCCACCAGGTCGGCGTCAACGACTTCTTCGCCCGCCTGCACGCCCACGCCCGGCGGCCGGACGCCCTGAGCGCGCTTACACAATGGTGGCCCGAACGGCGCTGCACCGCCCTGTGGGGAGACCTGGCCCGCCCCGACGCCTTCGGGTGCTGGAGGACCGTCCGGCCGGACGGTTCACCGGCCGAGGTGGACTTCTTCCTCGAGCACGACACCGGAAGCGAACCCCTCGCCCGCGTGGCCGGCAAGCTCACCGGCTACGCCGCTCTGGCCGAGTCCACGGGCATCTCCACGCCGGTGCTGTTCTGGCTGCCCAGCCAGGCTCGGGAGGCCAACCTCCGCGAGGTCATCGGCACGCCCGAGGTGCCCGTCGCCACCGCCGCCCGCACACCCGCCGCCCACCCGGACGGCCCCGCCGGGCCCGTATGGCTGCCTGCCGGGCCGACGGGCGCCCGGCGGACGTTGGCCGCGCTGGCCGACATATGGCCCGCCACCGGCCCGCACACGCCCCCCGGTGCGGGGACGGATTGATGCCCCTGGCGATCGGGGGGATGGGCGTCGCCGTGCTGTTCCTCGTGGTCGTCTTCGGCGCGGTGCTCGGCTCGGCCCTGCGGGGACAGGGCGGCGGGGACGGCCCGTGCCCGGCCGGGCAGGGGTCGAACACGGCCGACATCCCACGCGCCTACCTGGCCCTGTACGCCGGGGCCGGGGCGCGGTACGGCGTCCCGTGGCAGATCCTGGCCGCCGTCGGCAAGGTCGAGTCCGACCACGGCCGGGGCACCGGTCCCGGCATCCGCTCCGGCACCAACCGGGCCGGAGCCGCCGGGCCGATGCAGTTCCTGCCCGGCACGTGGCGGGCCTTCGGCGTGGACGGCAACGGCGACACCAGGAAGGACATCTACGATCCGGCCGACGCCGTTCCCGCCGCCGCCGCCTACCTCAGGCACAACGGAGCTCCCCGGCACATGGAGCGGGCGCTGCGCCGCTACAACGACGCCGACTGGTACGTGAAGAAGGTCCTCCACCTCGCGGGAACTTACGCACAGGGTGTGGACGACGGCGCGTGCGCCGACGTGTCCCCCGCCGGAACCGGGCAGGGGGCGGTCGCCGTCCGGGCGGCACTCCGCTGGGTCGGCACCCCCTACTCCTGGGGCGGTGGCGGGCTCAACGGGCCGACCGAAGGGTTCGGCCGGGGCAGGGGCGTCGTCGGGTTCGACTGCTCCGGCCTCACCCGCTACGCCTGGCACCAGGCCGGGATCACCCTTCCCCGGGTGGCCGAGAACCAGTGGCGCGCCTTCCCACACGTCCCTCCCGGCCGGGAGCAGCCCGGTGACCTGGTCTTCTTCAAAGGCGCTTCGGGCTCGGCCAGCAGGCCCGGGCATGTCGGGCTCGTCATCGGAGGCGGCCGGATGGTCGAGGCTCCCCGCACCGGGCTGCCCGTCCGGGTGAGCACGGTCCGGAACCGGTCGGACCTCCTCGGCTATGCCCGTCCCGGCCGCCGGTAGATCCGTGAGCGCGAGCACTGGTGATGCCCCATCCGCGCGGATGGGGCATCACCAGTGCTCGCGCTCCTACCGGGCCGTGGGCGGCTCGGGCTCCTCCTCGTAGCGGACGGTGGGCAGGAGCGTCCGGTAAAGCTCGGCCCAGCCATGGTTCGCGGCGTGATCACCGCAGGCCCCGGCACGGCCGCAGTCCCGGCAATGCCGGGCTCGGTCCCGGCGGGCGGTCACGGCGTCCCGGACGGCCGCCTCCAACCCGCCCGGGTGATCCGTGACCGGCTTGGCGGCGGTCACCACATGGCGGGCGGCGGTGATCACCCGATCGGTGGCGACGTCGAAGCCGATGGAGTCGGTCTCCGGGTCGGTGGCGTCCAACCGGACCATGGTCTCGGCGAGCCGTATCAGTCCGTTGATCAGCGAAACCTCCCTGGGCGCGTCCGTCCCGGAGCCGTATCCGCCTCCCATGTCCGGCGTCCAGATGATCATGAGGGGCTCCCTGTGGTGATCTCGTCCAGGTGCTTGGTGCCCTGGTAGAAGGACCGGGCCGCCTCGATCCGGGCGAGGGTGAGCCCGTGGGCGATCGGGGACTCGGCGCGCGGGACGGCCCGGTCGGTCAGGGTCCGGTGAGCGGCCTCACGGGCCTGCGCCAGAGCGTCGACCGGATCGGTTCCCTCATGGTCGATCGCGGTGACGGCGGCATCCCACCAGGACGCCAGAGCCCGCGTCCAGGCCACCTCGGCGACGGCGTCGGCGAGTTCGTCACCGTTCTCCATGGCTCTGACCAGGTTCACCTCCGCTTCGGCGCACTCGTTCCTGGCGTCCTCGAGGCGGTTGCGCACGTAGGTGTCATAGATGGGCATCGGGTTCTTCCCTTCCTGGGTGTTCATCGGCTCGGGACGACCGGGCACGGGCGGGCCGCTCGTCGAGATGGGGTCACAGGCCGCCGCCGTGGATGCGGCAGGCGCGTTCGTCGCCCTCGTCCAGGAAGACGGCGGGCAGTTGGGCGACGCCCTCGGTGACGGCGCGGCGGATGCGGTGCCAGCCGTCGATCACCAGGTGGTTGCCCGGGGCCGAGGTGTTGGGCAGGGGGACGGCCAGCAGGGGCCGGGTCAGGTCGGCGGTCGCGGCGTGGTCGGGATCGGTGCGGATCCAGCCGAGCAGGGCCGTCCAGGGGCCGATGTCGGCCTGCTGGACCGGGTGGCGTTTGGCCAGCCGGGCGGCGGTGTCCACATCCCAGGACCAGCCCAGCAGGGTGAACATCTCATGTGACATTGGCGATCTCCTTGTGGTGAAGGGGTGAGGCCGTGCGGTGGCCCCCGGTGGTTCCGGCGCCCACGTCCGCCGTCGGGGGCAGGGTCCTGCCGGGGCCCGGACCGGCCGGGCCCCGGCAGGCGCCCGTCAGGCGCCGTCGGCGACGGTGCCGGTCGCCGGGGCGGTGGCGCGGTAGCGGTGGGGCTTCTCGCCGGTCAGTTCGGCCTCGCCGTTCTTGACCAGGGTGTCCAGGGCGTTGGCGACCGCCCCGGAGGAGCGGCCCAGAACCTTGGCGATCTCCCCGGCGGTGAACTCCTTGCCCGCGTGGGCGTTCAGGTGCGCGGTGACCTCGGGGCGCAACGGCCGGGGCGCGTTGCGCTGCGACCCGCCGACCGTCCCGCCCGTACCGGTGCCGGTGCGGGCGGGAGCGACCTTGGAGGCCCGGCGGACGGCGGCCACCTCCGTGTAGATCGCCTCCAGCCCGGCGGTCATGGTCTGGGTGTCCCCGGCGACCACCGCCGCGTACGCGGTGGTGACCGCGCCCAGCAGGTCCGCCAGCGCCTGCCGGGTGTCCTCCACCATCCGGGCCTTCTTCAGCTCGGCCGCCGCCTGCGCCCGGCGGGCCTCCTCCTCGGCCTGCGCCCGCTGCAACTGCGCCTCCGCCGTGGCGCGCCGGTCGGCCTCCTCAGTCAGGATCCGCATCGCGTCCTGAACGGTCTGCGCGCTCACCGCCGGGGTGGAATCGGCCGGGGTGGAATCGGCCGGGGACAAGGCCGCCTCGGCGGTGCCGGTCGCGGCGGCTTCCTCGGCGGCCGGAACGGCGGACTTGGCGGGCTTCGCGGCGGGCTTCGCGGTGGTCTTCGCTGTGACGGTCTTCGCCATTTCACTTCTCCTTTTCCCGGTGGTCGGCGGCGGCATTTTCACCGCCGCATTTCGTTCACGCATGACCACCATTTCTCGACGCGGGGCCACAAGCAAGCCGACCGCCCGGTTTTCCGTATAGCCACAACGGCTGGAGAGGCTTACCTCTCCCCAACCAGGTAAATCAAATTTTGCGCCTATCGCACGCCTGTGACTTGACTTCCAGCGACTGGCAATTCGCGTCCGGTAGCGGAATCGCCTCGCGCGGAAAGCTCGGGAAATCGCCTTGTCGAATTGCGTTGCTTTCTTCGGCCCGGCGGTGAGCCCGACTTCCGCATCCGGACCAGCTGCTGGGCGGCTCACGGCCGGAGACGGCCGGCACCTGCCCAGAGGACAGCACGAAGCCGACAGGGACAGGGACTTGAACACCTCTCCAGCCACGGAACAGGCCACCCGACAGCCAGGCACCCGCACGTATTTCGAACGCCCTCGGGGGGCATGTCGGGCCCATCAGCGGCACCCCGAAACGCCTCCTGAGCTGCGCAAGCACCCTGCCCAAGGGGTACCGGTCATAAGCGGTCCCCCGATCGGCCCCCCGGTCGGCATCCGTGATGGCCGAGGTCCTGCCCACCACCGAGTCGGCGGCGGGCAGGACCGCTGACCAGAAGTCCTCTACCCTGACCTCCGGGACCAGCCTGCTGTGATCGGGCTGGTCCCGCCCGCCTTCAGCGGGCTACGACACTTCCAGGTGGGGCTCCGGGTTGAGGGCCAGTTGCGCCCAGACCGTGTGACCGCTGACCGGGTCCCCGTTGTACCCCGAGGCCACCGCCAGCTCGGCGACGGCCAGCAGGCCGCGCCCGTTCCCGCGCAGCCCCCCGGCCGAGCATTCGGCCGTCCCTACAGACGGGGTCCTCCTACCGCCCAGGTCACGGACGCTGATCCAGGCGTGCATCGCGAGGCCGACCTCGACGCCGAACCAGCCACGCCGCTCGCCCGACAGGGTGTGCAGGAGCGCGTTGGAGGCCAGTTCCGAGACGATGAACTCCCCGTCCTCACACCGCCCGGTCCCGGCGAGCATGGAACGCACGAACCGCCGCGCATGCGCCACCTGGTCGGCCCGGCCCGGGTAGACACACCGCCAGGTCAAAGCGCTCTGGTACAACCACCGATCAGACGGGGTGCACAGCTCCGCCCATTCACTCATGGTCCCGATCACCTCCCGAAATTCGATGCCGCCCACCCCATGGCCGGGGAAATCGGGGCAGCCTGAAAACCCATCAAGGATCGACTCGTTCGAGCACGTCAAGTCGCGCGGAAAACCAATCACACGCATGCCGAAGCAGACGGCATGGACTTCTATTCGACCGCTGCACGATCCGACTCAGATACCGGTGCACTACTTCGCCGGAAAGATGTACAGGGCTACCCCACCTGATGTTCAAACGGTCGTTGGGATTTCCCCCGTAGCACTGCTCCGACGTCGCCGAAGCGCTCTCAGCCAGACGCACCCAGCCGCCACCACACTGCCGATGTCCGTGCTGCGGGGAGCTCAAGTCGAGTTCTCCTGGAGCGACGCGGCCAGCGCCTTGACCGCCGCGCCGGTGGCATCGGTGAACGCGTCCTGTAGTGGCGGTGGTAGCGGCCCCACGCCCAGACCGCCGGCGGTGACCAGGCCGTGCAGTGCGTGGCGCTGCCCGGCGGACAGGTCGGCGTCGGGGGTGCGGTGGTGGAGGACCTCGCGCGCGGCGTACCCGTCCTCTGCCGCGATCGCTTCGGCCGCCGCTTGAGCGAGCAGGGACGGGACGGCGGCGGGGACATGGGGATGAGCAAGGGCGGCGACGGCCAGGCCGAGACGCGCGCGGAAGACCGCGTACCCGGTGACCGGTTCGCCGTGTCGAAACCTGTGGATCATCTCAGTGGCCGCACGGTGACAATGCGGCCGGTCGGATCCGCCGCACATCACCTCCAGGCAGGACGCGACCTGGTGTTCCCACGGCTGGGTCAGGGTGCCGGCGTGGAGCAGTCTTCGGGCCTCGTCCGACTTGCCGTCCAAGCGGGCGGCAAGGATCGCGGCCTGTCGTCCTTCCATCAGATGTGCGCCGATGCCTCGGTGGGCTTCGGCCAAGGCGACCGCGTCGTTCCAGTCCCCGGCGCGGGCCAGTGCCCGGATGCCGTCGGTGAGGAGTTGCAACCACACCCATTCACGCAGCTTGTTCCGCTCCCGACGGGTTCCGGTCAGGTGCGCCAGCGGCAGCACCCGATCATCGACCGTCAGGTCGGTGCCGGCAGTGGCCGCGTGGTGCGTTGCCTCCAGAACGCGCAGCGCCGTCCGAGGGGCGTCGTCGCGGATGTGGAGTCGGGCCAGGTTGACGACGGGTTCGAGCATGTGGCGGGCCTGCGACACGGTGAGCCGGGAGCCGGCCGCGCGGTAGAGGTCGATGTGCTGCCGGCACAAGCGGCGGGCGTCGTCGATCAGGCCGCAGTCGCTGACCAGTAACGCGGCCTTGTTCAACGCGTGAGCCGCATCGTGCACCGCATCGGCACCCTGCTGCCGTGCGGTGTGAGCGGCGTGCGCGAGGTCGGTGATCTCCTGGACGCGGGTGGGCAGTGCCCGGCACACCGGGCGCGGGCGGCCCAGGAGGGGGAAGTACCGAACAGCGGCCGTCAGAGCGGTGTGGTCCACGGCGTGCGCTCCGGGTGGCCGGGGGGACAGGTCAGGTGCGGGGCAGGAACGCGGCGGTGGCGGCGCGGGCGAGGACGCCTTGCGTGGTGGCCGACAGGCCGAGCCGGTTCCAGTGGAAGATCACTACATGGGTCAGCAGTGCCCGCAGCCCTCGGTCGAGGCGGCCGTCGGCTGCCGCGGTCCCGAGTTGCTTCCCCGCTGTCCGGAAGGCGTCCCGCCAGGTTGCGGC
This sequence comes from Actinomadura craniellae, assembly GCF_003289645.1. Taxonomy (GTDB): domain Bacteria; phylum Actinomycetota; class Actinomycetes; order Streptosporangiales; family Streptosporangiaceae; genus Actinomadura_D; species Actinomadura_D craniellae. The sequence continues at coordinate 518,645 of NZ_QLYX01000004.1, forward strand.
GAACGCGGCCGGGCCGCTGGGGCCGAATATCGGGTCGGTGTTCTCGGCGGCGTGCACGAGGGTCCGCACCTTGCCGGCCAGTGCGTCCATCGCCTCCGGGCGGGCGGAGCCCGGTCCAGCGGGGCGCAGTTGCGCGACCCGGTGGAAGACGTCTCCGCTTTCGAACCAGTCCAGTCCCGCGCCGTGCAGGAGAGCGTGAACCAGCATGATCGACATTTCGCGGCGGCCGATACGGGGAGACCGCGCGCGGGCGTAGTCCAGGACGCCGCGGCTGTCGGCGCAGAACAGGTCGTGGACGGTCGTCGTGGCTGTGGGGCCGCCGAACGCGGCGTGCTCCGGTTCGTAGATCGAACGTCGCCACCCGGCGATCACTCCCAGGTCGGTCAGCTCGGTCAATGCCTCGGTGACTGCGCCCTCACCGGTGTCCGGGTCGGGACCGGGGCTGCGCAGCCGTAGCCGCCAGCAGGGGTGTTTGCGCAGGAACCACCACCCGCTGATGGTCCCGTGGTGGTGGAGGTCGTCCAGGCGTGGGCCGAGTCGGGCGGCGGCGATCGTCTCGGCCTGCTCCCAGGCGGGGAACTCGACGAGCACCTGGTGCCAGCGTTGCTCGGTGCGGCGTTCCAGCGCGGCGTACCCGGCGGCCAGGTACGCCTGGACGGCTTCGGCGAGTTCTTCCGGTCGCAGGCCGTGACCGGCGGCGGCCGCCTCCGGTGGGGTGCCCGCGAGGACGGAGAGCACGCTGGCGGCGAGTTGGGCAGGGGTGGCTTCGGTCAGGTGATCAGCAAGCATGTGTCCCATCCCGAGTGCGGCGGTGCGGCGTGCCGGGTGCTTTCCAGAGCCAGTCGGACCCCGGCCCTGCCGGTCAGCAGCCCCTCGTCTGAAAGCTCGCTCTGCTCGTCGTGGTGAGCGAGCGCGGCGGCCAGTTCGGGCAGCCGCCGGTGAAGTGCCGGGTCGGTGCTGTCGAGAGCGACGCGGGAGACGGTCTGGTAGAGCCCGGCCATGCCGTGGCAGAGTCCTGCTTCGCTGATCCGAGCCAGGTTCCGGCCGGTCAAGAGCGCCGGCAGCGCCTGCTCGGCGGTGCGTTGGCGCGCGGTGTCGCCGGTGGCCAGAGCGGCCAACTGGAGTGCGCGGACGATTCCGGTGCTCCCGTAGCACCACGATGGCCGTCCGGGGGCCTGCTGGGTGGGGCGGCCGGTGCGCAGCATGGAGCGGGTGAGCCATTGCGGCCACCAGGGGCCGTCCGGTGAGTCCTGCCGCCAGGTCTCGAACCAGCCGATCAGCCGTCTGATCGCCTCGTCCTGCCCTTCGACGGCATGGCCGTCGCGAGCGGCCAGGGCCAGGAGCGCGAGGATTCCGGCCGCGCCGTGCGCCATTCCGAGGTTGGCGTGCCCGCCGGGGGTCGGCAGGGCCGGGTCGGGGTCGTGCGGCACCCACCAGCCCGGCAGTTCCACTCCGTCGTGTCGAAGCGGGAGGGTGAGCCGCACCAGGTACCGCAGCACGTCGGCGAAGGTGTCGCTGCCGGGGTGGCGTACCCGTAGGAGGGCACCGATGCCGACCAGCCCGTAGAACAGGTCGTACTCGCTGAACCGGGCGTATTCACCGGCGTCGATCCTGTCGTTGGCGGCGGTCAGGCGACGGAGGGCCAGTCGCGTCACATGCTGGTCCAACGTGGCGAGTGCCTGCGCGTACCGTGACCGACCGTCGGCGTCGGCGGTGTGCAGCGTGAACGCGACGGCGGGAACCCCGTGGTACAGGCCAGCGTGATCGCCTCCGTCGATGGCGCCGGTGGCCGCCTGCCGGATCAGCGTGTGCGCGTCCGCCCAGGAGCCGCGCCCGGCCAGGGCGCGTTCGATGTGCAGGAGCGCAATTCCCGCCGCCCCGCTCGCCAGGGATTGGCTGGGTACCGGGCCGGTGGTGAAGGTGACCGGTGTCGGCGAGGTCACCGGGCACCTTCCGCGGCCGCCGGGGCCGGTGCGGTGGCCAGGGTGCGGAGGGCGGCGGCGCGGGCGAGCCGGCCCGTGGTGACCTCGTGGGCGGGGTCGGGGCCGAGGGCCCGCACATGGTGTTCGTGCAGCAGTGTCGCCAGCAGTTCCGCGGGGTCGCGCTGTCGCGCGAGGAGGCGGTGATAGGTGGCCAACGCGGTGGCTCTGCTCCGCCATGCGGCGGCGACCGCCTCTCCGCCGGGAAGAGCACGGACGGCGGCAAAGTCGCTTGTGGGGTCGGCCAGGTGGAGTGCCTGGTCACGCACCTCCCGGTCCAGCGGTCCGGAGCCCTGTTCCAGGTGGCGGGTCAGCGCCCGGTGGCCGGACGCGGGGTCGGCGGCGAACGCCGCGGCCAGTTGCGCCATCGAGGCCGCCGCGACGGCCTGCCCCGGTACCCCGGCGACCTCCACCATCGTGATCTGGGCGATGGCGGCCGCGGTGTCGGTGGCGAAGACCTCCTCGGCGGCTTCCAGGGCCGGGCCGTGCCCGTAGCGGCCGGGGTGTTCCGCGGCGGGGGCCAGCATGAGCTGCTCGGTCAGGCCGCGTGCCCGCAGGTCGTCGGTGAAGGCGGCCAGCCGTGCGGCCACCGGCCCGTACCGGCACCGGTCGGTGAGCCGCAGCAGCACCACCAGGTACTGGTCGGCTTCGAGGCGGATCAGGTCGCGGTGCCTGCCCGCCCACCACCGCCGGATCGGTGCGCCGAGTTCGCCCACGAGCGTGGGCAGGTGGCGGGTGAGGATGGCGTCGAACCAGGCGGGGTTGCCCACCAGGTGCGCCCGCAGCAGCACGGCGTCGCCCGGTTGGTGGACGGGGCCGGGCGGCGCGGTGATCGGAGGTCGCCGTGGCGGTGCGGCGGTCGCGACCATGGGGATCACCAGTTCGGCCGCGCGGCCCACCCAGCCCAGGCCGCCGGGCGGCGCGTCCTCGCGCAGCTCGATCTGCCCGGCCTTCTCCAGGTGGGCGCACAGCAACCGGCGATCCAGGGGCTGGTCCAGGTTCACCGGCAGGCGCAGTTCCGCCTGACACAGCACGAGGCGGGCGGGCACCTTCCACCGGTCACGCCATCCGCGCAGGCCCGCGTCCTGATCGCCGTGGACGGTCGCCAGGTCGCCGCTGGTGAGGAGCCACCGGGCGGGGGACAGCACCGTGCGCCGGTACCGGAGGCGGGGGACGTAGGGCAGGGTACGGGCGGCCCCCAGATCGACCGGGCCGAACACGACGCTGCGCGCGTCGGCGACCTCGGCCAAAAACCGCGCCAGCGGCGGCGTCTGCACCGTGGTGTCCAGGGCGTGCGGGGAGTGGGCGACCACGCGCCGTCCGGTGGAACGCTGGACCAGGTACAGCTGGTCGGCGTCGGCGGTGACCGCGAGGTCCTCCAGGTCGATCCCGCCGTGACCATGGCCGCCGGGGTGTTCGGCCAGCGACAGCGCGACCGTTCCGGCGTGCGGGGGGACGCGCACGACGTTGTCGTTGTGCGGGCGGCGCGGCGAAAACGACAACTGCGCCGCCACGACCTCGCCGTCGCCGGGCGCGTAGGTGCGGGCGAGGCGGGCGCGGTCGGCTTCGTCCAGCAGGTGGGCGAACCGGCCGATCATGCTGGTGTGGGCGCGCGGCGCGGCCACCACCTGGAGTTCGAAGTCGCCGCGGTCGATCGCCTCCGGCGAGGTGGCGTGGAGCGCGACGCCGAGTTCGACGCGCGGTGGCACCACCACGCGGGTGTGGTCGCCGACCGTCAGTGCCCGCACGTCGGCGTCGGTGAGCGTGATCTCCTCGGCCCCGTCCACGACGGCCCGCTGGATCATCGACAGCAGGGCGGCGTCGCGCTCGGTCAGCATCCGCCACGCGGGGCGGGCCCGGGGCGCGCCCAGGTAGCCGTGGGGGTACCCCAACCCCGAGTCGGCGAGCAAGTCCCGGACCGGGACCAGCGCACCGAGGCCGTAGCGGGCGCGAAACCGGGCGTGGTAATCCATCCATGCCGCCGTGCCGAACGGCTGCGCCGACAGCCGCAGCAGGACGTCGGCCGCGCGTTCGGCCTCTTCCATCACCTGCTCGGGGAGCACGATGCGGGCGTCGAGCCGCAGATCAGCCGCCAGCACATGCCCCGTACCGGCGGCCATGCTTCGCATCGCATCGGCGGCCGCTGCGCGCAGCGTCGCCGCCCGAGCCCGGTCGGCGGTGGTGTTGTGCTGGACGAGCCGGGCACCGATCTCCTCCAATCGGTCAAGCGTCCTGGCGAGTTCCCGCGTTCCGGTCTCGTGGACGCCCGCGGCACGGAGCGCCTGGATGAGGTGGTCCAGCGGGTCCTCGACGGTCGAGGGCGGGCGCAGGTTCGTGATGAGGAATCCGCCATCGACCAGGCCGTGCAGCAACCGGTGGATCCGGTCGGTGGTGACGCCCGGGAAACGCCGGGACACGCGTTCGGCCAGGACGTCGAACCGCAGGGGCGTGGTCGCCTGGTCGAGGGCGTAGCCGATGGGGGTGGTCAGACGTACTGAGGCCTCCCGCAGCGGTCCCGGCGAACGTGCTCCTGACTTGGCCCGCCGGGAGACGAGGAGGCAGCCGTCGCGGACGGTTCCGGTGTTGTCGGCGACCACCGTCAGCCGCTCCCGCAGAGCGCGGTCGGATTCAACCTGGTCGATGAGATCGGCGAGCCATTCGGCGTCGGCACGGACGACGAGCCGGTGATCCGCTCCGATCTTCGCCGCCGCCGGGCCGAGAGCGCCGGTGGTGACCCCGGCGAACATCCCGAAGGGGGTGGCGCGCCGCTCCCACCGCAGCAGGTAGGACGCCACCGATTCAGCTGCGCGGCGGAGTTTCCGCTCGGAAGGACGGTCCACGGCCAAGAGGTGGTCAATGCGGGCGGCCAAGGCGGGGGAGGCCATCTCCACGGCCTCGTATACCTCGCGGTGCGCCCACACCCGAGCCAGCCACGTTGCCCCCTCCCGGTCCACGGCGGTGAGGTCGGCCAGATCCAAACCGCCGGGTGGCACAACCTCCGGAGGGCAGGTGGTCGCGCGCACCAGTACCAGTCCTGCGTGCCGGAAACGACGGGCAACCGCCACGGCTTTCTCCTTCGCGCCGAGTACGTCTCCCCGAGGCGACGCCACCAGCGGACGCCGCCCCGGGGGCGGTGGGTCGTCTCAGAACGGGTCGTTGGAACTGGTGCTGCACGCGCTGGTGCTGCACGTGCTGCCGCAGCCGTCGCTGGTGGAGCACATCATGGTCACCAGCGGGGTGGTGGATTCCACCACCTTCATGTCCAGGACGAACTCCTCCTCGCCGACGACCATCGAGCCGTCGAGGGGTTCGGTGGCGTCCAGGGTCAGCGGTAAGGCCATCGGCTCACTCCTTGCACATACCGGGGATAGGGGTCGTGCTTCCTGGCTCACCGGACGGTGATGATCAGCTCGGCTGAGGCCAGGAGATCGAGACGGCGCCGTGGCGCTTCTTCAGTACGGCCGAAGGGTCGGGGAGCCGGGAAACACCGCTGCCGGTCGGCCAGAATCCGAACGCGGGCTCATGGTGGCGTCCGGTGCGGTCCCATGCCCGGATCTGCTCGACAAGCGCGCCGGCCACGGCCCGGCCGTGCGGGCCATGGGCGGTCGCGCCGAACTCGACGCCGGCGCTTTCCGTCGTACGCCGCACCGCCAGGTAGGCGAAGGAGCCCCCGTGCACGGCCCCGAAGGGGAACCAGGTCTTGCAGAACCCGGCGGCCAGGTCGGTGCCCGCCTCGGCGGTGACCTGGCAGAAGCCGGGCAGGAGCACCGCCAGCCACAGGTGCAGGTCGGCGAAGGAGATCCCGTTCCCGACGGTGACGCCGGACCACACCGACACCGGTTCGGTCGCCAGCACCCCGTCCAGCAGGTCGGTCGCCTCCGGAACGTCGGAGTCGAACTGCAACCGGACGTGCTTGCCGCGGCGGTCCGGCAGCAGGAACGCCCGCTCTGCGTGCGCTCCCGCACCTTGCATCGGCACGAACCCGGCCACTTCGACGTCACTGCTCGCCAGGTGATCGCCGTGGCGGCGGAAGGCGATGGTCCTGGTGATGCCGTTCATCCGCAGCGGCACCACCAGGACGCCGTCGGCGGTGAGCTGGTCCGGCCAGGCGGGCGGGATGTCCCAGGCACCGACCGTGACGAGGGTCCGGTCGAACGGGCCGAGACCGGGCACGTGATGTTCGGCGTCGGCCTGCACGACGGTGACCCGCCCGCCGTATCCGGCGCGCCCCAGCAGATCGCGGGCACGGTCGGCGATCTCGGCATCGATGTCGATGCTGACCACCTGCCCGCCGGGGCCGACGACCTCGGCCAGCAGCGCGGCGTTGTAACCACCCGACCCGATCTCCAGCACGGTCATGTCGGGGCGCAGGTCGGCCATCTCGATCATGCGGGCCTGGATGTAGGCCGCGCTGACCGAGGACAGGCCGACGCCGTGCTCGTCGGTCTTGGTCACCACCGAGTGATCGACGCTGTAGACCGCGTCCAGGGCGGTACCTGGAGGGACGAACATCTCACGCCGGACCGTGCGGAACGCCTGCTCCACCACCGGGGAGACGATCTGGCCGCCAGCGAGCAGCTTGTCGGTCAGCTCGTCGCGCAACCGCGCCGCCCGGCCAGAGCCATCGGTCATGTCCACCGCCTGGATCACGTGGTTCCCCCTTGATGGTCGTAGCTACTCGGACCCGGCCAACGGCCCTGACCTGCGCTGCCGGGCGCGGCCATGCCCGGTGGGAAGCCTGGCATGGCCCGCCGCCGATCACGGGAAAGCGCGGGGCCATGAGGCTGATCCGGCCTGGCCACCCGGCCGATCGCACAAGGGCGCCACGGCCTTTCCAGTAGCTGGTTCCAGCAAGAAGCCGGCCATGCTGGCTCCCCTCGGGCAAGGAGTGGTCTCGGCAACGAGCTTGACCGGCCAGGATCACCCCGAGGAAGGAATTTGGCGGACTTTGGCCCCTGACCCCACGGGCAGGTTCTAGGAGCACACCGGTTCAGCGCAGTTCAAGGGAGCTTGTACTGCTCGTGGGGTATCGCCCGTTCCCACACCTGCTCGAACGCGGTCAGGCAGCGGGCGACCACGGCCGGGTCGTTGCTGCTCTTCTCCTCGGGGATCTCGGTGCCGTCTCCTGCGCAGAAGTTGAACATCACCAGCTTGTGGTCGAACAACCAGAAGTCCGCGCCGGGCAGCATCAGGTCCCAGGCCCGCTCACGCGGCAGCCACCGCACGTCCTCCCCGGCGGCCACGTTCTGGGCGGTGAGCATGTGCTCCCACCGGATGTAGTCCGACAGCGGCTCGGAGACCACCCGCACACGGCGGATCGTCACCCCGCGCCCCACCGCGTCCTGGACGATCTGACGCCAGTTCTTCATCTCGTACCAGCCCGACCCGCCCGACAGGAAGTCCCGGTAGGCGGGGTGAGAGGGGTCATAGGCGTCGCGCATCTCCAGGTGCAGCGCGGTGTGCTTGGCGACCTTGAGCACCTCGGTGCTGTCGGCCGGACCGTGCCCGAGGCGGCCTGGCTCGTAGGTCCCGGCGGCGGCCTCGGCGATGATCGAGGCCATGCGGGCCGGGAGCCGCACCACCGCCTCATCAGTGTGCAGGGTGCCATGCCTGGCGATCTCGGCGAGCACCAGCGGATCAGTGATCAGCAGGCCCTGGAAGTAGAAGTCCCCGGTGCCGGGATCGACGTACACGGCGGGGCAACGCCCCTCGGGCGAGTCGGGATCCTCACCGACCAGATCCAGCGGCATCACGATCCTCCATTCGGCACCACGTCCTGGAAGGTTCCCTACGACCCTCGCCCGCCCCGGCTTCAGGCGTCAAGCCCATCGTGCACGCCAGTGATGATCTGCCGGGCCTTCTCGCCGGTGACGGCCAACGACATCAGCCGCTTCCACGCCGCCAGATAGTCCGCGATCTCCCCCGGCTGGGACACCGACAAGAACCCCGACACCAACTCCACGGTGACCAGCTCGGTGTCGCTGATGACGAAGGTGTGCTCCGGCCACACCCGATGCCCGCCATGAACACGGCCGGCGGCCAGCGGAATGACCCCCAACGACACCGACGGCCACCGCGCCAACGCCAGCAGATGCCGCAACTGCTCGGCATGCACCCCGGCCGAAACGACACGGTGGTGCAGGACCTGTTCCTCCAGCACGAACACGAACCGCGCGTCCGGCCGCCGCAACACCCGTTGCCGATCCATCCGCTCATCGACGGCCTCGGCCACATCGTCCACCTCGACGTGCTGCTCGACCCGGATCGACTCCAACGCCGCAGCGGTGTACGCCCGCGTCTGCAGCAACCCCGGGATCACATGCGCGCAGTACACCCGCATGAGCTTGACCCGCTCGTAACGGTCCCGCACCGACTCCTGAGCACCCTTGAGACCCGCCTGGTTGAGCTGCCGGTAGGTCAGCCACATCCGCTCGACCGCGGCCTGCTCGGCCAGCAACTCGTTCGCACGCCGCTCGGACGCCCCGCAGATCGAGCACCACAGGCGCACATGCTCGGCCGACGCCGGACGAACCGCTCGCTCGATCTTCGACACGTTCGTGGAATCCCGCCACCCGGCCCTGCGCGCGAACTCCACACCAGAGATCCCCGCCGTGGCGCGGAGTTCGCGAAGCTGATCAGCCAGCCGCTGCCGCGCGGCCTGCGCGCTGGAAGAAGACGACGAGGGCATCGCCCCCATCCAAGCGCAGCCCGGGTTCGCACAAGACGACGCTCCACTTACTCCAGTCGACCTGGTTCCGCCAGGGCCCGGTACCGGCCAGCGCCTGCCGGATCGTCGAGGAGACGCGCGGAGCCCGCACACCGCGCCGCCCCGATAGCGAGGGCACCGGCGGCCGGGACTCGATCGGACCAGCGGTTGCCGATCAGGTACGGGTGGGTGCGGCGAACACGGCGTTAGAGATCTTGCCAGCGACGATAGGCGCTGGTAGCGGGCCCGGCATCGACCAGGCGCAGATCCAGCTCGTACTCCTTCAGGTCGTCCGTTGCGGTGCCCATCCTCGCGGTCTCCATCAGGGGGTTCCCTTCTTCTCGATGCTCGTGGCGTTGAAGGTCAGGATCAGGCGGCTGTGTCGCTTGTCCAGGACCGCCCCATCGGGCAGGTCACCGTCCGGGGTCCGTGCGGGAACGACTTCCAGGGCCGGGGCGGGGCAGCCCGCATCGACCCAGGCGCGCATGTGCTCGACCATCCGCCCGGCCGCGGCCGCGGCGGCGGGCCCGTGGGCGTAGGCGCCGAGATCGAAGCGCCGGTCGGTCCAGCGCAGCTCCGACCGGTAGGCGAACGTGCCGTCGTGGAGCGTGGCGGGAGTGCCGAACCGCCATGCCGGCGCGACAATGCCGGAGGCGACGGCCTCCTCCTGCGCGGACAGTGTCACCGACTCCTCCCGCAGGCGGGTGGCCAGCCACATGTCCAGGTCCGGCAGAGCGGTACGGGGCGGCAGGCTCACCCCCGCCCACGCCTCCTGCCGGGGCCGGGCCAGGATGCCCTCGACACAGGCCGGGGCGATCTGCTCGCCTTCGTCGAGCCGCAGGTGGACGCCGTCGGCGATATCGAGATACCGGATGGCGCTCGCCCCGTCGCCTTGCACGGGGACGAATCCGCACAGCCGACGGCTGTGGCTGATCAGCCGATCACCGGAGTGTCGCAGCGCCCACGACCTGGTCGTCCCGAACATCCGCAACGGCACGACGAGCACACCGCTGTCGGTGAGCTGATCGCGCCACGCCGGCGGGATGTCCCACGCCCCGGCCGTGACGATGATCAGGTCGTAGCGGCGGCCTGCCTCGATCGGGTGCTCGGCGTCCGCGCACACCACCGTGACGTCGTTGTAGCCCGCCGCCGCCAAGCAGGACGCCGCCCGGTCGGTCACCTCAGGGTCAATGTCGACGGTCGTGACCGACCCCGACGGGCCAACCAGCTCGCGAAGCAGGGAGGCGTTGTAGCCGCCGCTACCGATCTCAAGGGCGTGACGGCCCCGCAGGTCGCCGAGCGCGTTCGCGGCCTGGCCGAGCATCTCGGCGATGAGGAACGGGGCCGAGACCGAGCTGATGCTCTCTTCCCCGCGCCGTTTGGTGACGACCGCGGTGTTCTCGTACGCCTCCTTCAGGGGAACACCCGGCGTGTACAGCTCTCGGGGGACCGTCCGTAGCGCCGCCTCCACCTCCGGGCGCAACGTCAGGCCCTTTCCCCGATGATCGGCTGCAAGCCGGTCGACCATCTCGTTTCGTAAATCCTCGCTGCCCACGGTGCCAACGCTCATACGGTGTCCTCTCTGTCGTCTGTTTCGATTCATCGGACCACCGCGGTTCGGGCAGTCCGATATTCCGGTAAGCGACCCGGCAGCAGAACCCTGCCGGTGACCTGAGGCCTGCGTGTCTCCCGCCTCAGGTCGCCCAACGAGTCGCGCGCCTTCCATCCGATCCAGCCAAGCAATCCCGACGAGTGGTTCGCTGGTTACCTGACGGCCTGAAGGCAGTGCCGAAGCGCTGGAAATTAAACTCGAAGCGAGCGGACACAGAACTTCCTCGCCCGGCTCAGGCGGCCACCGAACGTCGCGCGGCGTCGAACATCTGACAGAAGTCCATGTCGCCGGACTGCTCGGCGGCCTTCCGCACGCCTGTGAGCCAGTTCAACGGACGAGCCGAGGTCATCCCCCCCTTCATGAAAGCGGGGAGAACTTCGTAACCGATCTTTACAGCCTCGGTCTGGTCCCCGGCTTCGAACAGGGCGCGTGCGAACTGGGCTTGCGCGCAGATACGGTTACGCGGGCTCAAGGATGAGTCGTTCAAGCTGAGCTGCCGAAGGCTGACTGCACGGTCATGATCCCCTAGCAACATGTAACTGGTGGCCTCTTGACCATCGACTTCTCCCGCAGAGACAAAATCGCACCACGCAGGATCAGTGGGATCCGATCCACGGTCGATTTCTCGTCGCGCACGAAGGATCGCGTTGCGGAAGGCCGAGGAATCACCGAGGCTTGCATATGCTTTCGCCTGGCGCAGCGCAATAAGTGCATGCAGCTTGGGTGAGGTTTCGTTTCTCGCAACGGTAGAAGCGAGGTTGGCCAGGCGCAGGGCCTCGCGGGCGTAGCCGCGTTGGCCGGTGGCGCGCGCCTGGCCCGCGGCTTGCATCGACATGAGCAACCAGACGTCGGCTTGGACCTCGGCTGAACCGCTGCTGTTGGCCAGAGGCTGGACCTCGGTGTAGAGGCTGCGTGCGAGTGGCTGGTTGCCGGAGTCGTAGGCCACCCAGCCGCAGAGGGTCCCCAGGTTGGCGGTGACGACGAGCAGGTCTTGGCCGACCGCCTCGGTGTAGTCCGCCTCGTCGAGCATCCGGCGGGCCCGAGCGAACTGGCGGAGTGCTTGGTCCAGCACGGCCCCACCGCCAGTGCTTTGGTCGCGGGTGGCGATGTGGTCGAGGGCCGCCTGCAAGTACCGGACGTCCGTGGCACCGACTCGATCAGGTATTCGGATGTGCGGCATGAGCGCAGAGAGCAGCAGCCCTGCGGCCATGCCGTGGAAGTCCCGGCGGTCCATGATTCCTCCTACGAGGTGGGGAATGCCGTCTTCTTCCAGGATCGCATTGGGTCGGCCCAGGATGAGCGGTGCAAGCGCCGTACGTGGCATTCCCACCATGTCGGCAAATTCCAGCAGTTTGCGGATGTCGTACAAGGTGTCCCGTCGGCCGCGTTCCAGCAGTGACACGGCGCCTTGTGACCAGCCGACCAGTTCGCCGAGACCCCGCTGGGAGAGTCCTGCGGCTGCGCGCATCAACGCCACCACGGCGGGCATGTCGGCGCGAGCCAGAGCCTCGCGCATCGGCCGGCTGTCCCACACCCACGTAGCGGCGATCCCGACGGAGTCTCGGGCCGCGCTTTGGCATGAAGAGCACAACGATTCGGGGTTGTATCTGCTCAATCGTGTGGATTTGCACGCCAGACAGACTCGTTCCCCTGATCCCGTGGCCTGCATTCCGGATACCCTTCCGCGGCTGTCGCCGTGTCCTTTATTCATGTTCCGTGCTGCTCGCTGCGCCCACGCACCCTACCCAGCAGGTCAATAGCACCGTACAACGACCTGTCATCACCTCGTCGCAACCAGCGATAACACCTCGGAATTCATGTGAATCGGCTGCTCCGGCAGCCTTTGGTGCCGGTGGAACGCCAGGCACGAGAGGTGAACGTGAGCCGGCCCGACAAAATCGACCTCGCCTCCATGGTGAAGATCGATCCCAGTTACGTGGCGCTGCTGGATTGGCTGTCCGTTATTTCCGCATCGGCGCCTGCCTTGCCGGCGGCGCTGGCCGCGACACTGCACGACCTGCTCCGGCCCCACGCCCCCTACAAGGCGCTGAAGGAGCCCTCGTGCAGGCACGACGGCGAGCCCTGGCCCTGCACCAGCGCGGCCAGAGCGGTCGCCGCGCTGGTCGAACACTACGAGTCATTGCTCGCAGACCTTGCCGAAAAAGGTCCGGACGCATCCCCGCCCGCCCCCGACCTGCCCACGGGCGACGAACAGCTCCTGCATGGCCTGGCCGAGCGGTGGCCTGCCTGGAGGTTCTGGCAGCCCCGCATCTTCGACGGAGACACCGTCCCCTGGTACGCGACGCGGGGCGGCATCAACCGGCTCCCCACCCGCGCGGAACACCGCCGAGGTCTCCGCTCAGGGGTGCACGCCGACACCGCCGACGCCCTGGAAGAGCTGATCAAGGGTCAGGTCGCCGTGGAACGGGTGCTCATCGACGAGGGCGTCATGGAGCAGCCCCTGTTGATGCGGCAGACCCCGCCGTCTCCGCCCGACCCCGACGTGCCGCCAGACGACCACGCCAACGACCCCGCTCCCACCTCATCCCCGACGAGTTCCTGAAGGAGCCGAGCAATGTCCCCTCCTCCCACCAGCAGTTTGACGCTCGACCCCGCGCAGGCCCTGCGTGAGCTGAGCGAGCGGTTCCCCGGCTGGAAGATCTGGCGGCCCCGGATGTTCGACGGTCAGGCGCCCGGTTGGGCGGCCACCCGGCTCGGCCGGCCCCTGACCGCCCGTGACAACAAGAACGGCTTGGAGGAGACCCTCTTCTCCAACACTCCCGGCGACTTGGAGCAGCAGCTCGCCCAGCAGACCGCGCTGGAGCGACGGCTCGACGAGGACGGCCTCTTGGACAAGCCCCTGCGCGCCACGTGAGCAGTCTCCCCACCGGACCGACCCCTTTGAAAGGCACTTCTCGTGTCCTCTCACTCCGACACTCCTGCACCGGAGCTCGCGTTCGACCCGCGGGTTCCGAGCGCGGCTCGTATCTACGACTTCTGGCTGGGCGGCAAGACCCACTACCCGGCTGATCGGGAAGCCGCCGAACGGCTCCAGCAGGTGGCGCCATCGTTGCCGCAGGCCGCCCGCGACAACCGCCGGTTCCTGGAGCGGGCGGTGACCTTCGCGGCCAAGACCGGCATCTCCCAGTTCATCGACGTGGGTACCGGTATCCCGACCTGCCCGCCCTCGCTCCAGGGCGATGCGCTGTTCTACCCGCCCGTGCTCGACGTGGCGCGCCGGTACTGCCTGGGCCCCACGGTCGTCGGCATCGACAACGACCCCGTGGTGGCGGCCCACGACCGGGCCCTGCTGCCCAGACACCATCTCATCGAGGCAGATATCCGCGACATCACTCAGGTCCTGGACCACCCCGAGCTGGTCGAACACATCGACTGGGAGCAACGCGTCGCTGTCCTGCTGGTCGCCGTCCTGCACTTCATCCCCGACGACCACGACGTCCACGCGATCCTGGACGCGTTCGGGGAACGCATGGCCCGCGGCAGTCTCCTGGTCATCTCCCACGTCTGCTCCGACGATGCTCCCCCGCACGTGGTGCAGCAGATCGAGGCCGTCTACGCGGGGTCCAGTTCGCCTGGGCGATTCCGCACCCGGGCGGAGATCAGCAGCTTCTTCGACGGGTTCGCTCTCCTGCACCCGCGCCTGGTGCCGGTGCAGCAGTGGCCGACCCCGGCCGAGCCACCGTCCGCCCTGCCGGTGCTCGGCGGCGTGGCCATGGCCACGTGATGGGCGGCGGAGCACCCCGGCGCGTACTGGACCTGACCGACGCGCAGATGGGTGACCTGTACGCCCACCAGTTCCTGCCGGTACGCGCCATCGCCGTCCGGGCCGGAGCGTCCTACGGAACCACCCACCAGCGACTCGCCGCCGAGCTGGCCAAGCGGGGGCTCGGGCTACGCCCACGCGGCCACGTCCCGCCCGTCCTAAAGAAAGCCGCCGCCCACGCCCGGGAAACGGCCCGCGCAGCGGGATGGTCGTTGGAGCGCCTGGCCGCCCTCCCCTCGCCGCGGTGGCCGCCGGAGGTGCGCAGCAGATTCCGTGGCATCGCCCGCCTGCTGTTCAGCGCGGGGGCTCTGGCCGCGAACAGCCCGGAGGCGCTGGCTCAAGCCCTCGCTCGAGGCATGGGCTCCAACGCTTCCCGTCCCGACCGCACCTCCGTCACGTAATCAACCGTTCTGTTTCGCTGTGCCCGGCCGTTCGTGGGAGGCCGGGTGCAGCCCGACCCCACCACCACCATGATCATTAGATGCATCGCTGCCGACTACGGCGGCACCCTCACCGGCCCCGCCCATGACGAGATCATCGGCATGAAGCCCGTTGACGAGCTGGCCGCGGTCACCGTGCGCACGCTGCACGCTCGCGGGCTACGGCTCGTCCTGGCCTCCAACACCCTGCCCGGCCAAGACCGGCGCCCTGCCCTGGAAGCGGCCGGGATCGCCGACCTGTTCAGCGAGGTCCTGCAATCGGACCGGTTGGGCTTCGCCAAACCCGCCCGCGAGTTCTACGCCGCGGTGGTCCAGGCCGCGCGGTGCGCGGCCGGCCAGATCCTGTTCGTCGGCAACAACCTTCGCCACGACGTGGCCGGCCCGCTGGAACACGGCATGCAGGCCGTCCTGATCCGCCCCCACGGCCTGGCCACCGGAGAGGAACTCCCCGACGGTGCCCGGCTGGTCACCCACTTCTCCGGGCTGCTCCCCCTGCTGGGAGAAGAGCCATGACCGCCATGGAAGGCCCAGCGGACCCGTTCTCCACAGATGGGGTGCCCGCCCGGTGGGGTTTCGTCCGGCAGCTCCTGCTGGGCAACAGCAAGGACTACTACCCCGCCGACCTGGATGTCGCCCAACGTGCCCTGGCCGTCGCTCCCGACGCGGCCACCTGGGCATGGCAGGAACGCGCCTTCCTGCACCACATCGTCGGTTACCTGGCCCACGGCAACGCCACCTACCGCAGGGGAACCACCCAGCTCATCTACCTGGGGTGCGGCCTGCCCGAACCGAACTGGCGCTGCGGTGACCAGCTCCACCACATCGCCCGCCGGGAAGACCCTCGGGCCCGCGTGCTGTACGCCGACCCGGACGCGACGTTCGCGACCTACGGCCGGGCGCTGACGGCCGAGGCCGAAGTCACCAAAATCCCCACCCGCGGCGATGACCACGGCACCTGCGTAGAGACCGACGTCCTGGCCAAGGTCATCGAAGCGGGCCCAGACGACCCGGCCCAGGTCCTGAACGCCCCCGAGGCCCGCGCCGTGCTCGACCTGGCCCAGCCCATCGACGTGCTGCTCCCAGCAGCGCATTTCCTGTCCGACCCGGCCGCGGTACTCGACCGTTGGGCGGACGCCTTGCCTGACGGGAGTCGCATCATGATCACGCACCTGGAACAGCACGAGGACACCGCCGAGGTGGCCCAGGTGTACCGGGACGCGTTCGGCGTCTGCTCCCCACGATCCGCCGATGAGGTCGCCGATCTCCTCGCCGGGTATGACCTGCTCCTGGACCCGGGTGTGGTGCCGCTCCCCGACTGGCGGCCACCGCCTCTCCCGGAGGACCCCGCACGCGTCCCGGTGTGCCGGATCCTGTGCGCGGTCGGTCAACTGAAGCGCACGGTCCGCGCGGGCCTGCTCTCCGACCAGCACCTGGCCCGCAGGTACCGGGAGGGAGAATCGCTGCGCACCCTGGCGCAGGCCGCCACCAGCAGCAAGGAGACGGTCCGCAGGCGCCTGCACCGGCAAGGGGTTCAGATGCGCGCGAAGAAGCAGCCCCCACCCTCCGGCCTGTCGGCCGAACGCCTGGCGGCCCTCTACATCCAGGGGGCGACGCTCAAAGAACTGAAAGGGCTGTCGGGGGCCTCCTACGGATGGGTTCGCGCCCAGTTGGTCGAGCAAGGCGTGGAGCTCCGCTCCCGCGGCTACAAGTCAAGACCTAGCGCGCGCAGCTCTGCCACAGGAGGAGACCAGCCGTGAGGGTCGCCTCCTACAACATCGACGCAGCCGCGACCGCCGACCAGCGGGAGCACCAGTTCACCCGGCTCGCCGAACTCGGCCTGGACGTACTCGGCATCCAGGAGGCCAAGCACTGGGACCGCGATGGCTGGGCCCAACTGCACGAGGCCGAGATCCTGTTGGGGATGCGCGGGTTCCCCGTGCCCTCCAACCACCACGGCTGCCACCTGGTCCTGTTCGTCCGAGAACCAAAGGTCCGAGTGCTCCGCGAACGCCACGACCGCGCCGCCCCGTACTGGCACGCCCTCTGCGGGCTGGAGATCGTGCTCGATGAGCACCTGTTCGACCGGATCGACCTGTACAACACACACCTGGCCCCCTCCTCCCCCACCACCCGCCTCGCCGAGGCCGAGACGTTCCACCTGCTGACCAAGCGCGCCCCGGTGATCCTGCTGGGTGATTTCAACGCGCTCCCGGCCGGCGACCCCAACCCGCCGCGCACGGACGCTTCCTACAGGAGTGTGCGACGCAAGCTGGACCGGACCCCGGCTGCGGTCATCGCGGAAGCCGGGTTCACCGACGTCGGCGCACACCTGGAGGACACGACCCCGACCGTGGGCCACGCCCCCGGATCCAAGCTCGCTTATCGGTGTGACCGGATCTGTACCACGCTGCCCCCGGCAGCGATCACCGGCTATCAGGTGGTCACAGACCTTGATGACTGCTCTGATCACCGGCCCGTCGTTGCGGAATTCACCTTCGCAAAGGCATGACGGCCCGCGGCGCGCTGCGGGCCCGTGGACCGGCGTGGCCTCCCGGACGCATCCCAGCGCCGCACCAGGTGCGGAGACGGCGCCGGGGAATCCCGGGAGGCCACCGCCACCCATCCCCCAACCCACCGATCAGGAGGAACCCGATGCCCACCCCCGCCCTGCCCACCCCCGAACAGGTTGCCGAGGAAGCGGCCCGCATCCTGGACGCCATTCACGGCGACCCCGAGTACCAGCGGCTGCTGGAGGGATGCGTCCGCTACGACAACGACTGGCAGTGCGCCGCCGGTGTCTGGACCATCAGCCGGTGGAACGTGCGAGCCGACGCGGCCCCGCTGATCGAAGAGGCGCTGCGTGCCCTGGCACTCAAAGGCGCCGTCTACAAGCTCACCGGCGACGTGGCCGCCGCCGAGCTGCCGATCGCCCGACCCGTCGACGAGGTCACCCATGCCGTCCTTGCGCAGCGGTACGTCACCGAATGCATCGCCTGCCGGGCCGGGATCGCCTTCATCCACATGACCGACACCGAACAGGAGGCGCCGCCCTACCGGGCCGGGGGCTACACCCATACCGCCTACACCAAGGCGTGGGGTCAGCCGCCTGCCCGGTACTGGCTCGACGCCGACGAGCACGCCCGCCGCGCCGCCGTCCTGGACGCTCTGCTGTCCGGTGTCGGTGTGCACGACCTGGGGCGCAGCCACACCATCGCCTTCGACACGGCGCTACCGGCGTAGCTCGGTCGCCAGGACCCGGCGCAACGCAGCGACGACCTGCCCGCCCGGGAACCGTTCCGCCGCGATGGTCTCCGCCTGCCGCAAGGCGGAGGCCATCGCCGCGTCCGGGGCCGTGCGCAACAGGGCGACCATCCACCCCTCCAGGTCCTCGGCCCGGTCAGGGAGCTCCAAATGCTCAGGGGCCGGGATGAACACCTCACGCGGCACGTGCAGCCGCCAACCACCGTCGGCCGGCGGCCGCCGCACCGGCTCAGCGGTCTCGGTTGGCGGGCCGGGGACGGGTTCACCGGCGGAGGCGTACGCGCCAGGCGGCAGGCCGACCCGGAAGGGGTGCACGCACACCGGCACCCCGGTATACGTATCCACCCGCTGCCCGCTCTCGAAGGCGTGGTGAGGAAGAGGGCGCGGCGCCACGTCGAACCGGCCGGGGCCAAGCTGCTGTGCCGGGCACACCACACAGCAGTCATCGGCCCATTCGGGACGCGGTTCGCTCATCGACACAGCCTAGGACGCCGGTGCGCCACAGCACCTCCACCACGGCGCAGGCGTCGCCGCCGGGAAGTGCGTGGTTTGCCGTCCGCGAAACAACAGGCGCTCAGCTCGTCGTCAGAGCGATCCCGCAGCGGCCCCAACCCTTCATCGACGGTGCGCAGCGCCTCGCCCGTGAATCAGGATTTGCGCAGGTGATGGTTGCCTGGCCCGACCTCCACGGGGCGCCCTGGCCAGTGCTTGCCGGTCAGCAGCCCCGCGCCAGTGGCTTGTTGATCAGAACGCCGGCTCCGCGTTCGGCGGCGAACTCGAAGATGTCCGGCTCACCCACGGGCGGTGAGGGCGTCAGCGCGTTGCAGCCGACGACCAGGTAATCAAGGGCGACCAAGTCGAACCGGGAAGGGCTGTACTTGTCCTCGCGCTCCCGCTTGGGCACGGTCAACCGTTCGGTAGCGAAGCGATACGGGCAGCGCTTGCCGGTACTGAGATGCCCCCGGCTTCGGCCTGCTGAAGGCTGGCGAAGGGCACCTTGCAAGATCTGAGGTTCCCCCCGTTGCACGGACACCTGCGGTGAGGTCACTCGGCGGTGTCTGAGGGCAGGTTGAGCCCTTCGAACGTGACGGGGCTGTGCATCCCGATACTGGAATGACGCCTGTAGGGATTATA
>NZ_QLYX01000040.1 GCF_003289645.1 Actinomadura craniellae
GTGCGGGTTGGCCGTGGTGGTGGCGGTGGTGGGCGAGGGTGTCTTGGAAGGTGTTGGCGGCGGCGTAGTTGGCTTGTCCGGGGGTGCCGAGGGTGGCGGTGAGGGAGGAGTAGAGGACGAATGCGGCCAGGTCGTGGTGGTGGGTGTGGTGGTGCAGGTTCCAGGTGCCGTCGACTTTGGGTGCGAGCACGGTGTGGAGTTGGTGGGGGGTGAGGGTGTGGAGGGCGGCGTCGTCCAGGATCCCGGCGGTGTGGATGACCGCGGTGAGCGGGTGGGCGGTGGGGATGGTGGCGATGAGGTCGGCCACGGCGTGGGGGTCGGTGATGTCGCAGGCCGCCACGGTGACGTGTGCCCCTAGGGCGGTGAGTTCCTCGCGTAGGGCGTCGGCGTTTGGGGCTGTGGGTCCTTGGCGGCTGGCTAGGAGGAAGTGGCGGGTGTGGTGGTGGGTGGTGAGGTGGTGGGCGGTGAGTGCGGCCAGGGTGCCGGTGCCGCCGGTGATCAGGACGGTCCCGTCCCGGTTCCAGGGAACTGGGAGGGTGAGGACGTGTTTGCCGATGTGGCGGCCTTGTTGCAGGTTGCGGAACACCTGCCGGGCATGCGCGATGGGGCGCACGGTGATCGGTGGCAGGGTGAGTTCCCCGTTCGCGAACAGGGCGGTGAGGTGAGTGAGCATGCGCTGGATCTGCTCGACCGGGAGGGCGTTGAGGTCGAACGCCTCGTAGTGCACCCCGGGGTGGGTGGCGGCGATCTGGTCGGGGTCACGGGGGTCGGTCTTACCCATCTCGATGAACCGGCCCCCGCGGGGGAGCAGGCGTAGTGAGGCGTCGGTGAACTCCCCGGCCAACGCGTTGAGCACCACATCCATCCCCACACCACCACCGGCACCACCACCGCTGGCATCGCCGCTACCGGCGCCACTGCCGACGCCGGTGCCGGTGCCGCTACCGGCGCCAACACCGCTGCCACTGCTGTCATGGCTGGCACCGCTGTCATGGCTGGCACCGCTGTCATGGCTGGCACCGCTGTCATGGCCGGTGGCATCGCCGCTGGTGCTGTGATCACCACCGCCGGTGCTGTCGGCGTGATCACCGCTGTTGCTTTCGTGATCACCGCTGTTGCTTTCGTGATCACCGCTGCCGGCGGTGCCGGTGCTGGCGTTGCTGGTGCTGGCGTCGTTGGTGCTTTCGGCGCCGATGCCGGTGCTGCTGCCGCTGTTCTTGCTCTTGGTGGTGGCTGTGAGGAATTGGTGTTCGAAGTCGAGGGTGCGGGAGTTGGCTAGGTGGTCG
>NZ_QLYX01000041.1 GCF_003289645.1 Actinomadura craniellae
TGTACTGCTCATGGACGTTGGTGACGGCGACACGGGCCGGATGTTGTTGAAATAGGGAGGACCTCCCAGGTGTGGTGTGGAGCTACCACACAGCCACTCCGCACCCGTAGGAGGTCCTCGTGCCCCACCGTAACGCGCCGTTGACGGAGCTGGGCCGGTTGCGTTTGGCCCGTTGTGTCGTGGAGGAGGGATGGTCGCTGCGGCGGGCGGCCGAGCGGTTCCAGGTCTCCCACACCACCGCGGCCCGGTGGGCGGCCCGCTACCAGGCCGAGGGCGCGGCGGGCATGGCCGACCGCTCCAGCCGCCCGCACCACAGCCCCGCCCGTACTCCCGAGCGTCTGGAGCGGCGGATCATCAAGATCCGCATCACCCGCAAGATGGGCCCGGCCCGCATCGGCGCCCGCCTGGGCCTGGCACCCTCCACGGTCCACGCGGTACTACGCCGCTACGGCTGCCCGCCCCTGGCGCACCTGGACCGGGCCACCGGCCGCCGGGTGCGCCGCTACGAGCACCCCGCCCCCGGCGACCTGATCCACATCGACATCAAAAAACTCGGCAACATCCCCGACGGCGGCGGCCACAAGGTGCACGGCCGCCAAACCGGCCGGCACAACAGCGCCGCCCACCGCGACCCCGCACGCCCCCGCACCACCGGCGGCCGCCCCAACCTGGGCTACGCCTACCTGCACACCGCCATCGACGACCACTCCCGCCTGGCCTACACCGAAATCCTGCCCGACGAAACCAAGGAAACCGCCACCGCGTTCTGGAAACGCGCCCACGCCTACTTCACCAACGCCGGCATCACCATCCAACGGGTCCTGACCGACAACGGATCCTGCTACCGCTCCCGGCTATGGGCCCACACCCTGCACACCGCCGGCATCACCCACAAACGCACCCGCCCCTACCGACCCCAAACCAACGGCAAAGTCGAACGCTTCCACCGCACCCTGCTCACCGAATGGGCCTACGCCCACCCCTACACCTCAGAAACCCAACGCCGCCAAGCACTCCCCACCTGGCTCCACACCTACAACCACCACCGCGGCCACACCGCCCTGGACGGCCAACCACCCGCCAGCCGCGTCACCAACCTGTCAGGACAGAACA
>NZ_QLYX01000005.1 GCF_003289645.1 Actinomadura craniellae
ACCTCAGAAACCCAACGCCGCCAAGCACTCCCCACCTGGCTCCACACCTACAACCACCACCGCGGCCACACCGCCCTGGACGGCCAACCACCCGCCAGCCGCGTCACCAACCTGTCAGGACAGAACAGCTAGCCATGAGTCAACCGTTGGGCGGAGCGTGGGCGTGGGTGGGCGCTCATCCGGGGGCCGTAACGAACGCGGGCGGCGTGAGATGACCGCGGCACGAGCGGGCGCGGTGGCGCCCGACCTGACGATCGGGGTCGTCGGGCCACATGATCTGGTGGAGCGGGTCATGCTCATGGGGCACGGCCCCACGCCGGTACCGAGCCGGCTGGTGGCCGCGGCCTACCGCGACGAGCAGGAAGCCGCCGACAAGGTCGTGCGGCTGGGGTCGGGGGTGGACGTGTGCCTGTTCGCCAGTCCCGTCCCCTACGACTTCGCGCGCAAGGCGGGGGTGCTCACCATGCCCGCCACCTACGTGCCGCTGAACGGCGCCGCGCTGCAGGGCGCGCTGCTGCGGGCATCGCTGGACGAGCGCTTCGATCCGGCCAAGGTGAGCATCGACGTGCTGGGGCGGGCCGAGGTCGAGGAGGCTTACGGCGAGATCGGGCTGGGCACCGAGCACGTCCACCTGCGCGAGGAGGCCGCCGGGCCGGGAACGCTGGCGGCGTTCCACGAGCGGCTGTGGCGGCGGGGGGCGACCACCGTGGCGATGACCTGCGTGCACGCCACCGCGGAGCGGATGGAGCTGGCCGGGGTGCCGACCATCCGGGTCCGCCCGACCGGGGCCGCGATCCGCTCGTCGCTGCAGACCGCGGCGCTGCTCGGCGCGCACCACCGGCTGGAGGAGTCGCAGCTGGTGGTGGTGCTGATCGACGTCCCGACGCTGCGCGAGACGCCGCGCCGGGTCACCCCGCGCTACTGGCGCGACGAGCTCAAGCTGGCGCTGCACCGGGTGCTGCTGCAGGAGTCGCACCGGATGAACGCCTCGGTGTGGCCGCTGGACGACCACAGCTACCTGGTGACGGCCACCCGCGGCTCGGTGGCCGGGGCCACCGAGGGGTTCCGCACCCCGCCGTTCGTCGAGCGGATCCGCGAGGAGCTGGGGCTGGCCGTGGAGGTCGGCATCGGGATGGGCCGCACCGCGCACGAGGCCGAGGCGCACGCCCGGGCCGCGCTGGCCCGCTCCCAGACCTCGCAGCGGGCGCAGGGCTTCGCGCTCGACCGCGACGGCCGGGCGCTGGTGCCCGCGCCGCGCACCCCGCCGCGCGCCCAGCCGCAGGCCAAGCCCAAGGGGCTGGAGATCCTGGCCCGCCTGGCCGACAAGCTCAGCGACCAGGACCAGCC
The DNA here is from genome assembly GCF_003289645.1 of Actinomadura craniellae. Lineage (GTDB taxonomy): Bacteria > Actinomycetota > Actinomycetes > Streptosporangiales > Streptosporangiaceae > Actinomadura_D > Actinomadura_D craniellae. The sequence continues at coordinate 1,348 of NZ_QLYX01000005.1, forward strand.
GCTGATCGTCGATGCCGAGAACGCGGGCAAGATGCTCGGCGTCACGCCGCGCACCGCCCGGCGGCTGCTGCGCACCCTGGTCGAGGAGGGCCTGGCCTGGCCGCTGCCGCCCAACCGCACCCCGCAGCCGGGACGGCCCCGGCAGCTCTACCGGCTGATCGTGGAGAAACTGGGGCCCAAGGCCCCGGCCTGACGGCCTCCGTACGCGTCTCAGACGCCCGTGGGCGGGCGCGCAGCCCGGGACGAAGGTGTCTTTCCCTGCGGGTGTCTCAGGCGCGGTGCGGGTAGGACTCGGCGACGGCGAGGAAGGCGTCGTTCTCCTCCGGCGTGCCGATCGAGATCCGGGCGCCCTCGCCGGGGAACGGGCGCACGCTCACCCCCTGGGCGACGCAGGCCGCCGCGAAGTCCGCGGTGGCCTCACCCAGCCGCAGCCAGACGAAGTTGGCCTCGGTCTGCGGGACCGTCCAGCCCTGGCCGAGCAGCGCGCCGCGGACCCGGTCGCGCTCCTTGACCGTGTGCTCCACCCGTTCCAGCAGTTCCTCCTCGGCGCGCAGCGAGGCCACCGCCGCGGCCTGCGCGATGGAGTTGACGCTGAACGGCAGGAGCGTCTTGCGCACCGCACCGGCCACCACCGGGTGCGCGGCCAGGAAACCGACCCGCAGCCCGGCCAGCCCGTACGCCTTGGAGAAGGTGCGCAGCACGGCCAGGTTGGGCCGGTCGCCGTACAGGTCGAGGCCGTCGGGCACCCGGGGGTCGCGCACGTACTCGCGGTAGGCCTCGTCGAGCACCACCAGGCAGTCGGCGGGCACCCGGTCCAGGAACTCCTCCAGTTCGGGCCGGTGGACGACCGTCCCGGTGGGGTTGTTGGGGTTGCAGACGAAGACCAGCCTGGTGCGCTCGGTGATCGCGTCGGCCAGCGCGGCGAGGTCGTGGGTCTCCGCGCGCAGCGGGACCTGCACCGACTCCGCCCCCGACAGGGAGACCAGCACCGGGTACGCCTCGAACGACCGCCAGGCGTACAGCACCTCCGCGCCCGGTTCGGCGACCGCCGACAGCAGCATCTGGGTGAGTCCGACCGACCCGCAGCCGACTGCCAGGTGGTCCTCGGGCACCCCGAACCGCTCGGCCAGGGCCGTGATCAGCCCGGCGGCCGCGTTGTCGGGGTAGCGGTTGACGCCCCGCCCGGCCTCGCCGATCGCCGCCAGCACCGAGGGCAGCGGGCCGTGCGGGGACTCGTTGGAGGAGAGCTTGAACGACCGGCCGTCGGGCGCGGTCGCCGTCCGGCCCGGCTTGTACGCGACGAAACGGTCGAGCACCGAGCGGAAACGCGGGGTGGCTGGCTCGGACACTGGGCTTCCTCCCGGGCAACCTGCCCTGACACTCAAAGTGATCACTGCGCGGTCGCCCGCGCGGTGACCAACCCTACGCCTTCCAGCGGAAACGGCGCACTGCATGAGATCGGACGGTTCGGGTACTTCCGATCACACAGAGCACATCTCCAAGTCCATGTATCGGGGGATAAAAGCCCATGGACTTCCAGCAGACTCTTCGCAACTGGGGGAACGCACTCGGCGATGTGGTGCCGAAACTGGTCGCCTTCATCGCCATCCTGGCGATCGGGTGGATCATCGCCCGGCTGCTCCAGAAGCTCGTCGACGTCGTCCTCGAACGGGTGGGCTTCGACCGCATGGTCGAGCGCGGGGTGGTCGGCGACACTCTGCGCCGGAGCAAGTACGACGCGAGCAGCATCGTCGCCAAGATCGTTTTCTATCTCATCCTGCTGATCGCCCTGCAACTGGCCTTCAGCGCCTTCGGCCCCAACCCGGTCAGCACGCTGCTGTCCTCGGTCGTCGCCTGGCTGCCGCTGCTCATCGTGGCGATCGTGATCATCGTGGTGGCCGCCGCCATCGCCGGCGCGGTGCGCGACCTGATCAGCACCGCCCTGTCCACCCGGTCGTACGGACGGTTCGTGGCCAACGCCGCGGCGGTCTTCATCCTGGCCCTGGGCATCATCGCGGCGCTCGCCCAGGTGGGAATCGCGACGGCCATCACCGGGCCCCTCCTGATCGCCGTGCTCGCCACCATCGGCGCCATCCTCGCCATCGGTGTCGGCGGCGGCATGATCCGGCCGATGGAGGCGCGGTGGAACCGCTGGCTCGAACAGATCGAGCAGGAGGCCCGCACCGTCCCGCGGGGCGGCGCCTACGAGCGCGGGAGGGAGGACGCGGCCCGCGGCGGTCCGGTTCCGGCCGAGCCCGGCGCCGAGCGGCCCGGCGACCGGACCACCCCGAGCACGACCACGGCCGAGCGGCCGGGCGGCGCGTCCGAGAGCGGCGCGACCGAGAGCGGGGAGGCGTTCCGGCGGGGCAGGGAGAAGTGAGGCCGGTCAGCCTTCGAAGGCCGGCGGCGGGGGCGTGTCGGCAGGCGCGTCCTCGCCCACCTTGCTCAGCAGCCAGCAGACGGCCACGACCCGGATGAACTCCCAGTCGGGGCCCCCCGAACCCGGCCACCAGCCGCGCTCGACCGCCGCCTCGGCGAAGCCGTGCAGGTAGTCGAGCAACGACGCCTCGTTCAGGCGCTCGCCCGAGGCGACGACGATGTCGCGCACGGCCGCGGCATGTTGGTCGACCTCGGCTGCCAGCCCGGGTGTCTCGGCCATCTTGGCGACTCCGGCGACGCCGATGTCGTGAATGATGGCATGCAGTTCGTCGGCGAACTCACCAGTCATGCCCAGAGAAGCTAGCAACCACATGACACTGCTTTGACCGAATTGAGAAGTAGGGTGTGTCAACTGCGAGGACGCAGCATGGGCGGCCTGAGCTGCTCGGCGTCGCCGCGGCGGTAGAGCTGGGCGGGTCTCCCGCCGTCGCGGGTGGTCGTCCGCCCCGTGGCCACCAGGAACCGGTCGGCGCCGGTAACTTTTCGATGAAAGTTCCGCGGGTCGAGCGGGGTGCCCCAGACGATCTCGTACACCCGGCGCAACTCGGCCACGGTGAACTCGGCCGGGCAGAACGCCGCCGCCAGCGAGGTGTACTCCAGCTTGGCCCGGGCCCGCTCCACCCCATCCCGCAGGATCCGCCGGTGGTCGAAGGCCGCCCGCTCGGCCGTCAGCTCCGCCACCGCCCGCCACAGCACCTGGGCCCGGCTGGAGGCGGGCAGGTCCGGAGCCAGGCCCAGGTAGGCCACGCTGACCACCCGCTGCCGGGGGTCGCGGTCGGGGTAACCGTAGGTGGCGAGCTGTTCGAGGTGGATGCGGACGTCGGCCAGCCCGGCCCGCTCGGCCATCAGCCGGGACGCCGCCACGGGCAGGTCCTCGTCGAGCTGGATGAACCCGCCGGGAAGCGACCAGCAACCGTCGTAGGGGTCGCGGTCACGTCGCCAGGTCAGCGCGCTGAGCCGCTGCTCACGCACGGTGAGGACGACGAGATCGACGGTGAGCGCGACCCGGGGAACGGTCATGCCCTGCACGTTACTGGTTGTGATCGCTTCCGGCGGTCACTACGCGGTGGTCGGTCCGGGGGCGGTTCCGGTCACTCGGCCCGCTCGATCGGCGGGGGCGGAGCGTCGGACCCGTTGGCCGCCAGCGGCGCGGGCGCCGGGGGCTGCGGCCCCATCGAGGCCAGCAGCTGCCGGGCGACTCCGAGGCCGGTGCCGCCCATGGTCAGCGCCTTGGCGAGCATGTCCTGGATGCCGTCGGTGCCGTTCAGCACGACCATGTTGTCGATGTTGTTGAACGCCTCGGCGCCGGCCATGACGATCTCGGCCCAGTTCTCGGCGAGCTGCTGGGCGATGACCGCCTCCTGGTTCTGCGCCAGCGCCTCGGCCCGGGCCTTGATGGACTCGGCCTCGGCCAGGCCCTTGGCGCGGACCGCGGAGGCCTCCGCCTCACCGCTCACCCTGATCGCCTCGGCCTCGGCCTGGGCCCGCTTGATCTGGGCCTCGCGCTCGGCCTCGGCCAGCGTGACGGTCTCGTACGCCTTGGCGTCGGCGGGCTTGCGGACCGTGGTGAGCAGTTGCTTCTCGGCGCGCTCGGCCTCCAGCTCGGCGGCCCGGGTCTCCTGGACCACCACCTGCTGCTTGGCCTCGGCCTCGGCGAGCGGGCCGGCCTGCCCCTGCCGGGCGGTGGCGGCGTCGATCTCGGCCTGCGCGGCGGCCTGCTTGATGCGGCTGTCGCGGATCGCGGCGGCGTTGAGCGCGGCGGCCTCCTGCTCGCGCTGGGTGGCCTCCTGGTCGCGCTCGGCCTCGGCGATCCGGGCGGCGGCGGCGACCTTGGCCGCGTGCGGCCGGCCGATGTTGCTGATGTAACCGGTCGAGTCGTCGATCTCCTGGATCTGCAGGGAGTCCACGATCAGGCCGAGCTTGCTCATCTCGTCGGCCGCGGAGCCGCGCGCCTCGCTGGTCAGCCGCTCGCGGTTGAGGATGAGGTCCTCGACGGTGAGGTTGCCGATGATGGAGCGCAGGTGGCCGGTGAATAGCTCGTGGATGGCGCCGTCCATCGACTTCTGCTGCTCCAGGAAGCGCCGCGCCGCGTTGGCGATGGAGACCAGGTCGTCGCCGACCTTGTAGATCACCACGCCCCGGACGTGCACCGGGATGCCCTGCTGGGTGACGCAGGAGACCTCGAGGTTCGCCGCGCGGCTGTCGAGCCGCAGCCGCCGGGAGGTCTGGAAGCCGGGCAGCACGACGGTGCCCTTACCCGTGACGATCTTGAAACCGAGGCTGTCGGCGGTGTCCTTGTTGTGGGACCGGGCGCCCAGACCGGAGATGATCAGAGCCTCGTTGGGCTCCGCGACCCGCCAGACCATCTTGAAGATCACAACCAGCGCGATCAACCCGCCGATCGCGCCGAGCAACGCGGCTGCGGTCATCGGCATCACTACTCCTCAGCATCGAGTGGCTGCAAGCATTCACTAGACGCTGAGAAATGGTGATTGGTTCAGCTTTATCCGAAAGCCGGTGCCACATAAACGGTGCGGGGCGGGTGGTACTCCACCACCACCACGATCGACCCGACCGTGATCTCGTCCCGGGGATCGACCGGGTGCGCGTAGAAAGCCTCCACGCCACCGCGGATCGGGATCATCACCTCGCCGACCAGGCCCGGCCCGATCCGGCCGGTCACCCGGCCCTGCCGCCCGATCATCGCACCGTCCACTCACCTCGTCGCCGGCCACCGGAGCACCCGCGCCGGCCGTTGTAGGGCCAAACGCTATCCCGCGGAGCACCGCGAGGGCGAACCCCTCAGGGCAGGATGCGCTCCGCCTGCTCGTACGCCCGGCGGGCCAGCAGCTCGGCCTGGGCCCGGGTGGCGGACGCGCCGTACAGGCTGACGGTGGACAGGTAGCCCTGGCCGCGGGTCACCACGTACCAGGTCTTCACCCGGGCGGCGCCGGTGACGGTCGCCACCCCCACCGTCCGGGAGCCCAGACCGATGTCGCCGCCGGGGTACTCGGCGACCTGGTGCTCCGACAGTTGCCGGCCCACCTGGCTGCGGAACCGCCGGCACTGCGCCGGAACGCTCAGCTTGACCTGCCGGTCGGCCGTGGCTGCGGGCAGCGCCATCAGCACCTGGGTGACGGTGTGCGCGTCCCCCCGGCCGAACGAGACGGTCGCGGTCGGCGCGGTCCGCTCGGCGGAGACCAGCCCCACCGCGCCGTCCGCGCAGCGCGGCTTGTCCAGCTTGACCTGGCCTCTGATCCGGTCGTAGCTCTGCACGGACTTGAGGGCGCCGTACTCCCCGGAGTCGGGCTCGCCCGACCGCTGGTAGCCGACGAGTTCGGGAAGCAGCGCCTGTTCGAGCTGGTCGGAGGTGTAGACGATGCCGGCGGGGGCGGCACGGCGGGTGGCCGCCTGCTCGGCCGGCCGGCCGGGGCCCCCGCCACAGCCGGTCGCCAGCAGGGCGGGCAGGGCCACGAGCAGCGGCCGGGGAGGGATCCTCAGCATGCGGGCGACCCTAGGCCGGGCCCCGGCCGGGCCGCCGCCACGACACGCGGGTTCACTCAGCCGGCGTCGGCGCCGTCGTTGTAGGTGCCGGTGTAGTCCTGGCCGGAGAGCTTCTGGATGGTCTCGATGATCTCGTCGGTGATCGCCCGGCGGGCCTTGGCCGGCGGCAGGCCCCGGTAGTGCGAGAAGTCCATCGGCTCGCCGATCCGGACCGTGGCGCGCGGGCCGATCCGCGGCCAGGAACTGCCGATCGGCTGGATCCGGTCGGTGCCCTCCAGGCCGATCGGCAGCACCTTCGCGCCGGAGGCCAGCACCAGCCAGCCGATGCCCGTGCGGCCCCGGTACAGCCGGCCGTCCAGCGACCGGGTGCCCTCGGGGTAGATCGCGAAGGCGCTGTCGTCCTCGGCGAGGATCTCCAGGCCCTGCTCCAGCGCGCCCATCGCGGCCCGGCGGGCGCCGCGCTTGACGGGGACGTGCCCGAGCGTGGTGAGGAACCAGTGCACGAACCGGCCCTTGATGCCGGGCTGGCCGAAGTAGTCGGCCTTGGCGATGTAGGTCACCTTCCGGGGCAGGGCGAGCGGGATGATGAAGCTGTCGATGAACGACAGGTGGTTGCTGGCGACGATCAGCGGGCCGCCGGAGGGGACGTTCTCGACTCCCTCGACGCGAGAACGAAAAAGCAGCCGGAGGATGGGAGCGACCACCCGCGACATGAACGTGTAGAACACCAAGCCTCCCGGTAATTCTGCACGCTCACTCTAACCGCCGGACAGGTGATCTTGCTTCATCGGGGCTGAGATCAGACCACGTCACCGCAGTTCAAGGCAGATTTGAGTGAGATTGAACACTTTCATCTATGGTCGAACTGACGAAAAAGCTCAATACCAACAAGTAACCCGAGTTCCGCTATTTCTTACTCTTTAGTAACCGCCTGCCATTTCCGATCCGGCGGCCGGCACCCGGGGCCGGCCGCCGGATCGGATCAGGAACGCCCGAGCGCGCGGTACTCCCAGCCCGCGCCGCGCCAGCGGTCGGCGTCCAGGGCGTGCCGGCCGTCGACGATCCGCTTCTTGGCGACGACCCCGGCCATCACGTCCGGCTCGATCTCGCGGAACTCCGCCCACTCGGTCAGCAGCACCACCACGTCGGCGTCGGCGGCGACGTCCAGGGCACTGGTGCCGTAGCGCAGTTCCGGGTAGGCGCGGCGGGCGTTGTCGAGCGCCGCCGGGTCGTACACCCGCACATGCGCCCCCAGGCCGTGCATGGTGCGCGCCACGTCCAGCGCCGGGGCGTCACGGATGTCGTCGGAGTTGGGCTTGAAGGCGGCGCCCAGGCAGGCGATGCGGGCCCCGTCCAGCCGGCCGCCCAGCAGCTGGCGGACCAGGTCGACGGTGCGGGAGCGGCGGCGCCGGTTGATGGCATCGACCTCGCGCAGGAACGACACCGCCTGGCCGACACCGATCTCCTCAGCCCGGTGCGCGAACGCCCGGATGTCCTTGGGCAGGCAGCCGCCGCCGAAGCCCAGGCCGGGCTGGAGGAACTTGCCGCCGATCCGGTCGTCGTGGGCCAGCGCGGTGGCCAGGTCGCGCACGTCCGCACCGGTGGCCTCGCAGACCTCCGCCATCGCGTTGATGTAGGAGATCTTGGTGGCCAGGAACGAGTTGGCCGCCACCTTGACCAGCTCGGCGGTGGGCAGGTCGGTGACGACGACCGGCGTGCCGATGTCGATCACCGGGCGGAACGCCGCGTGCAGCTGCTCGCGGGCCCAGTCGGAGGTGACGCCGAAGACCAGCCGGTTGGGCCGCATGGTGTCGTCGACCGCGAAGCCCTCGCGCAGGAACTCCGGGTTCCAGGCCAGTTCGACCTCGTCCCCGGCGGGGGCCAGCTCCCGGACCAGGTGGGTGAGCCGGGCGGCCGTGCCGACCGGGACGGTGGACTTGCCGGCGATCAGCGCCTTGCGGGTCAGGTGCGGGGCCAGCGACCGGATCGCGCCGTCCACGTAGGTGAGGTCGCAGGCGTCCGACCCCGGCTGCTGCGGGGTGCCGACGCACAGGAAGTGCACGTCGCCGAACTCGGCGGCCTCCTCGAAGGAGGTGGTGAAGCGCAGCCGCCCCGAGTCGAGCGCCTTGGTCAGCAGTTCCGGCAGGCCGGGCTCGAAGAACGGCACCTCGCCGGAGCTCAGCCGCTCGATCTTCCGCTCGTCGACGTCCACGCCCAGGACCTCGTAGCCCAGTACGGCCATGCAGATCGCGTGAGTGGCGCCGAGGTATCCGGTGCCGAGGACGGTGAGCCGGGGCAACTCGTTCATCTGGGTCTCCCTGTGCGAGATGGAGGGTCGTTCGAATCGCGGCCGTCGTGGACGCGGCACCCGGCCGGCCGGTGGATGGGCGAAGGATCGTGGTGGATGTCGGTGAACGGATGGTGGATGGTACGTGTCGCGGCTAGGAACAGCCGCCGTTGGTCAGCCGCCCGCCACTGATCTTGTTGTCGCAGGTCACCCGGTTGGGCTTGGAGGTGAGCTTGATCCCGACGCCGCGGCCCCCGTCGAGGTGGGCCGTGTTGCGGCGGAACGTGTTGTTGATGCCCCAGCCCTTGAGGATCTGGTGCGTCTGGAAGCCGTCCTCCGGCGTCTTGCGCCCGACGTTGCCCTCGATCAGGTAGCCGTTGCCCTTGACGTCGACCCACGAGTCGTTGACGTCGCCGGACAGCGCCGAGCCGTCGAAGATGTTGCCGATGATCTGACCGCCACTGGTGCCCTCCTTGATGTCGACCGCCTCTGCCGTGGCCCGGATCCGGTTGCCACGAACGATGTTACGGTCGCTTTTGTCGGGCTTGTTATTGGTGTGGTTCCGCCAGTTCGACACCGCCGAGCCCAGGTAGACGCCCTCACCGAACTTCTCGCGGCGCCGGCCGGTGTTCCAGATCGTGTTGCCGACCACCAGGTTGTCGCTGCTGAAGGTGCGCAGATGCAGGGCCTCGTCGCCGATCTCGTGGATGCGCAGCCCCTGGAAGACCGAGTGCGTGGTCCCGTCGGCCATCACGCCCTTCTGGCTGTTGCGCACCGTGAACCCGACCAGCCGCCAGTAGCTCGCGCCGTTGAGGTGGAAGGCGTAGCCCTTCTTGATGCCCTCACCGTCGATCACCGCCGCGGCCGTGCCGCACAGGAAGATCGGGTCCTCCTTGGTGCCGGTGATCTGGGTCATGAACTGGCCCACGTAGACGCCCGGCGCCATGAAGATGCTGTCCCCCGGTTTGGCCTGCGCCAGCGCCTCGTGCAGCTGGTCGGCGTCGCTCACCGTCTTGGTGGCCGGCGGGCAGTCGACGTTCCCCCGTTCCGGCGGCGGGCCGGACGGCGGCGCGGCGGCGCTGGGCGGCGCGGCGGTCCCCGGGGTGGGCTGGATGCGCGTCCAGTCGGGCTCCTCGACCGCGCCGGTCGGCTTCCCCTCCTCGGCGTCGCCGCCGCCGGCGAACCAGCCGATCAGGCCGACCACCAGCGCTCCGACGACGACCCCGACCACGAAGCGAAGGTCGATCTTCTTCACCGCGCCAGCACCTCCGGCCGCTCCGGACCCGAGCCGTTCGGCGAGGTGCTCGGCGGACGCCGCTTGAGCACCTGCACCGGACGCTCCTCCATCAGCCGCTGCCGGTCGTAGGGGTGCCGGTTCGCCCGCCGGCCGATCTTGGGCCCGGTGCCGCGCGAGCGGATGGCCGAGGTGATCACCAGCAGGAAGACGCCGGCCCAGATCAGGTTCATCGGCTTGAGGAAGCGCTTGATCCTGATCCACAGCGAGCTGGTGTCCTTCCAGCCGCCGGTCTGGTTGTCCTTGCGGATCACGTCGCCGGTGGAGCGGGCCCGGTCCACCGCGCTCGGGCCGGCCCCGGCGATCGTGTTGCGCGTCGCCTCGGAGCCGCCGACGGCGCCCACGAACGTCACGCCGTGGCTGGTGCTGCCCTGCACGGTGTTGCCCTGGACGGCCACGACCGAGCCGCGGACGTAGACGCCGGTCCGGACGTTCCTGATGATGTTCCCGGTCACCGCGGTGCCGGTGACCCCGTCCCGGATGGAGACGCCCTGCCGGCGCTGCCCGGTGAGCTGGTTGCCGACGACCTTGACCTGGCCGGCGCCCTGGCGGACGACGATGCCCATGTCGCCGCCCTCGACCCGGTTGTTGTTGACGCCCACGTTGGCGCCGCCGAGGATCTCGATGCCGTACCGGCCGTTGGCCCGGGCGACGCTGCTGGCCACCGAGTTGTTGCCGTAGCTGGCCACCGACTCCCCGGACGCGGACGGCCCGTGCGCCAGCGGCTGCCCGTTGAGGGTGAACCCGTTGCCGCCGTTGCCCTCGGCGGTCGAGCCGTCCACCCGGATCTGCTCGGTCGCCCGGGCCAGCACGAACCCGTCGCCCCGGTTGCGCACCGAGACGGTGCGCTCGATCGAGCCGTTCTTGGCGAACCGGTGCATCACCACGCCGTGGATCAGGCTCTGCTCGATCCGGGTGTCGGCGATCTCGATCCCGTTGGCGGCGGAGACGAAGACGCCGTAGGCGTTCCCGATGATCCGGGAGTTCTTGATGTTGACCGAGACGTACGACTCGGTGGGCACCTCGAACTCGGTGCCGCTGGGCACCTGGAGCTTGCCGGGCGGCTGGGCGATGATGTTCCCGGAACGGGGCGGCTGGCCCCCCTCGACGCCGCCGCTCTCCAGCCGCCGCTGCTTGGCGTCGTGCCGCTGGTCCTTGGTCAGCCGGGTCGGGCCGCCCTGCTTGGCCGACCCCACGTTGGGCCGGTCGGTGCCGGTCGGCGCGATGCCGCCGGTGCGGCCGCTCCAGAAGCCGAGGTAGCCGGCGTGGGTGTGGTTCATGTCGAACTGGCCGCCGATCGCCCGGACGTACGCCCGGCCGTCGTTGACGTTCTGATCGACCTTGTTGGTCTTGGGGTCCCAGCTGACGACCCGCATCGGCACCTGCGCGGTGCCCTGGAGGGTCAGCGTGCCGCCGAACGAGACGATCGACACGAAGCCGTTGGGGCCGCTCGCCAGCCGGATGGTCAGCCCGCCCGGGTTCTGCAGCAGCAGCTTGGCGCCGGTGTTGACGTAGATGTGCTCGGTCAGCAGGTAGGAGCCGTCCCGCAGCCGGGTGAAGGTCTGCGGCGCGAGCTTGATCAGGTCGGCGATGGTGTAGGGGGCGCTGCGCGAGGTCAGCACCAGGGTGTAGGCCGAGCCGGTGTTGAGGCGGTAGGGCTGGCGCCACTGGGCCGCCTCCAGCCCGCCCCGGGGGGCGATCGCGGCGACCGCCCGGACCTGCATCAGCCGGTCGTCCTCGGCGTCCACCAGGGCGGCCTGGTGCTCGGCGTTCTCGAAGCGGACGTCGTTGACGCCCGGCATCTTGGCCGGCCCGCCGGAGAAGTACTGCGCGTAGGCGAAGGACCCGCCGCCGGTGGCCAGCAGCACCACGACCGCCGTGATCCACCGGGCCCGGCCGCGCCGTGGCTTCGCTCGCTCACCCGCCATGTCAGGCCACCCCCGCCTTGAGCGAGGTGGCGTTCTGGCCCTCGCCGCCGATCTGGTCGCTGGTCCGGGTGAGCCAGCCCTGCTTGTTCATGGTGAGGAAGGCGTACAGCTTGATCGGCAGCGCGATCATGATCACGACCAGGGTGAGCAGTGGCAGCAGCAGGATCTCCTTGGGGTGCCGCTTGAGGTGCGACCAGCCCCGGATGCCCCGGCCGAGCAGCACCCAGCCGATGGCCAGCCCGATGCCCAGCGGGGTGAGCGACAGCCGGCTGAACAGCAGGTAGGCCATCGTGATGCCCATGGTGACCGGCGTCAGCAGGATCTGCAGCACGGTGACCTTGGTGACGAAGGGCGTCTTCCAGAGCCAGCCCTTCCACAGCGCGGTCAGGTAGCAGCGGTAGGAGTTGCGGCTCCACCGGATCCGCTGCTTGACGAAGGCGCGGAACGAGTCGGGGAACATCGAGATCGCCCGGGCGGACGACTGGTGCACCGTCTTGTAGCCCTGGGCGAGCACCAGCCAGGTGAGCCGGCCGTCGTCGCCGGCGATGCAGCGGCGGCCCAGGAAGAACTCGTTCTCCAGGTTCTGCACCACCGGTTCGATGACCGACCGGCGGTAGGCGGCGGTGCGCCCGGACAGGCAGGCCACCCCGCCCTTGGAGCCCATCGCCGGGACGTAGTCGTAGTAGCGCAGGTTGACCAGCCAGTCGGCGATCCGCCGCCACACGCTGGTGGTGCGCTGGTAGACGTTCTGCTGGGTGCCGACGCCGCCTACGGTGGGGTCCTCGAACGGCATCTGCACGGCCTCCAGCAGGCCCGGCTGCCACCAGGTGTCGGAGTCGGCGAAGACCACGATCTCGCTGTGCGCGGCCCGGATGCCGACGCCGAGGGCCGAGCGCTTGCCCGAGTGCTCGTAGACCAGCACCCGGAGCCGGGGGTCCTCGACTTCGGCCAGTTGCCGCTGGCACTCGGTGTCGGCGACGTCCACGACGATGATGACCTCGTCGGGGTCCTGGCTCAGCCAGCTGTCCAGGCAGCGGAGCAGGATGTCGGCGTCTTCACGGTAGGACGGGACCACCACGGAGACGGTGGTCCGGTAGCCGGTCACGATCGGCTTGGCGATCCGCGACAAAAACACCCGGTAGATCCACAGGGACCACACCAGCAGGCCGGCGAGGCCCAGCGGTATCAGGTCCCGCCAGCTCCCCCCCGAAGCGACGATCTTCGCATAGGCGTCCTCGAAGAACCCCATGGCAATGCACACCCTCCCCGTACGCCGCGTAATCGCGACGCCACCCCTGGAACACCGTTAAATCAGGCGACTTCCCGGCAAGGCGCAATATTAGCTACATAGCGCACATACACCAGAGGCGGAACTCCGAGATCACCCGCTATTCGCAATGCGTTCACACAACCCCCCAAACATAAACACAGCCGAAATACGAAACACACAAGAAACATGGCAATGCCCCGATCCGGACATTGTGGATACTTTCTGCTCATACTTAAGCAACATGACGCTTCCCTAGAACGGAATTTTGTTTCACAAAACCGTGCGAAGCGGCATAGGCGCAGCACAGACCCTCCTCCCACCGACAGGAAAGATCATCAGGTTGCCGGCAGCGGCACCCCCGGCCGTAATTACGGACCCATCCGGCCCGCCTTCAGTTACCACCCGAACCCGACATTGTGTTCCTCGTCACATTTGCCGGATCGCCCCGAATCTCCGCGGTGCGCGGACGAGCGGGTGGCATTCCGTACCGAGTACGGAAATTGTCAAGTCCGAGAACGAGCTTATTTCCGGACCACTATCCCTCGGATCTGTGTCCGAGCCGAAAACCGGGGCACGAACCCGGATCCGGATCGTTCCACGGTGATTCCCGGTTAGCCTGGACAGGTGCGGAAACCCACGACGCCCCCTGCCCCCGGCACCTGCCGGGGTCTTCCGGCGCGGCCGCACGAGGGCTGACATGTCGTTCACCCATCCCGCACTGCTGTACCGCGGCGACCGTGAGTACCTGGCCGGAACCCTGCCGTTCATCCGGGGCGGCCTGGCCGCCGGGGAACCGGTGGCGGTGGCGGTACCGCCGTCCCGGTTGCGCCTGCTGCGCACCGCCCTCGGCGACCAGGCCGCCCGGGTCCGGCTGATCGACATGACCGTGGCGGGACGCAACCCCGGGCGCATCATCCCCGGCGTGCTGCGCGCCTTCGCCGACGCCCATCCGCGGGGACGCGTCCGCATCATCGGCGAGCCCATCTGGCCCGGCCGGTCGGCGGCCGAGTACCCGGCCTGCGTCCAGCACGAGGCGCTGATCAACCTGGCCTTCGCCGGGCGCCCGGCGACCATCCTGTGCCCGTACGACGCCCTCAGGCACTCCCCCGAGGTGCTGGCCGACGCCGCCGTCACCCATCCGACGATCATCGACCGGGACGGCGAGCGGCCCAGCGACGCCTACGACCCCGAGGGCGCCGTCGCCGCACACAACCGGCTCGACCCGGCCCCACCCGGCGCCGCCGAACTCCGCTTCGACGGCGCTGGCCTGCCCGGGGTACGCGGGTTCACCGTCGGGCGGGCCGCCCGCCTGGGCCTGACCGGCGAGCGGGGCGACGCGCTGGAGATCGCCGCCTACGAGCTGGCGGCCAACTCCGTGCTGCACGGCGGCGGCACGGGCGTCCTGCACCTGTGGGCCGCGGCCGGGCACCTGGTCTGCGAGGTGAGCGACGCGGGACACCTGCGCGACCCGCTGACCGGCCGGCGGCCGGCCGGCCTGGGCACCGAGGGCGGGCGCGGCGTGCTGCTGGCCAACCACCTCGCCGACCTGGTCCGCACCCGGACCTCGCCGGCGGGCACCACCACCCGCCTGTACTTCCGGCTGCCCTCAGTCGGAACCTGATCCGAAGGCGCTGTCGAAGGCCGCGGCCGGCGGCTCGATCGCGTTCAGCGCCCGGACGAAGGACAGCGCCTCCGGGGCGCCCTGCAACCGGTCCATCCCGGCGTCCTCCCACTCGATGGAGATCGGGCCGGTGTAGCCGATCGTGTTGATCGCGCGGAAGCAGTCCTCCCAGGGCACGTCGCCCCGGCCGGTGGAGATGAAGTCCCAGCCGCGGCGCGGGTCGGCCCAGGGCAGGTGCGAGCCCAGCCGGCCGCGCCGCCCGTCCGTGCGGCGCAGCCGGGTGTCCTTGCAGTCGACGTGGTAGATCCGGTCGTGGAAGTCGAGCAGGAAGTTCACCGGGTCGATGTCCTGCCAGATCATGTGCGAGGGGTCCCAGTTCAGCCCGAACGCGGGCCGGTGCCCGATCGCCTCCAGGGTGCGCACGGTCGAGTAGTGGTCGTAGGCGATCTCGCTCGGGTGCACCTCGTGCGCGAACCGCACCCCGACCTCGTCGAAGACGTCCAGGATCGGGTTCCAGCGCGCCGCGAAGTCGGCGTAGCCGCGGTCGATCATCTCCGGCGGGACCGGCGGGAACATCGCCACCGTGTGCCAGATCGACGAGCCGGTGAAGCCGACGACCGTGTCGACGCCCAGCTTCGCGGCGGCCCGGGCGGTGTCGGCCATCTCCGCCGCCGCCCGCCGGCGCACCCCCTCGGGGTCGCCGTCCGCCCAGATCCGGTCGGGCAGGATCGCCTGGTGCCGCTCGTCGATCGGGTGGTCGCAGATCGCCTGCCCGAGCAGGTGGTTGGAGATCGCCCAGACCTTCAGGCCGTGCCGGTCGAGGATCTCCCGCCGGCCCGCAACGTAGTCGTCCTCGGCCAGCGCCCGGTCCACCTCGAAATGGTCGCCCCAGCAGGCCACCTCCAGCCCGTCGTAACCCCAGCCCGCCGCCAGCCGGCAGACCTCCTCGAACGGCAGGTCGGCCCACTGGCCGGTGAAGAGGGTGATGGGTCGGGGCATGGCTACTCCTCCAGCGTTCTGAGGAAGGCGAGGCCGTCGGTGGCCAGCGCGTCCTGGCTACGGGCGAGGGGGCGCCAGATCGACGCCGCGGTGGCGATCGTCTGGTTGGCGGCGGTGAACGACTCGATGACCAGCGGTCCGGTGTGGCCCACCGCGCGGACCGCGGCGGCGAACGCGGGCCAGTCGAAGTGGTCGGCGCCGGGAGCGCCCCGGTCGGTGCCGCACACCTGCAGGTGCGCCAGCATGCTCCCGGCCGCCCGCACGGCACCCGCGGGGTCCTTCTCCTCGATGTTCAGGTGGTAGGTGTCCAAGGCCAGCCCGCAGCCCTGCGCGGGCAGCCCGTCGAGGGCGTCGAGCGCCTGCTCGACGGTGTTGAGCAGGCTGGTCTCGTACCGGTTGAGCGGCTCGACCGCGATCCGCACCCCGCGCTCGGCGGCGTACTCGACCACCGGGAGCAGGTTGCGGCGCAGCTCGGCGTAGATCGCCCGGCGCTCGTCACCGGTCAGCCGCCAGGTGCGGCCGACCGAGGCGTACGCCGGCCCGCCGACCGCCGGCGCCCCCACCCGTGCCGCCACGTCGACGCAGTGCCGCAGGTACCGCTGCGTCTCGGCGACGGTGCCGGCGGGCGCCGCCACCAGTTCCCGGCCGGGCGGCATCACCAGCGCCACCGAGGCGGCCAGGCCCAGGCCGGCCAGCAGGTCGGCCGCCCGGCCCGGGTCCCAGTCGCCGGGGTTCTCGATCGGGAGCTCGATCGCGTCGAACCCCCAGCCCGCGATCCGCGGCGCGAGTTCGGCCAGGTCCGCGTCGGTCAGCGGCGACACCCAGACCCAGGTGTTGACCCCGATGGGACGCATCGCACTCCTCGATCAGGACGGGCGGCCCGGTGCGGGCCGCCCGTCATCGTTCCTTACTTGCCGCCCCACTTCTGCGGGAAGCCGGGCATCTTGTCGCAGCCGCACAGCGCGTAGTGCAGCGGCGGCATGTTCGGCTGGAGGTAGGTGTCGAGGTTGGCCTCGGTCACCTTGGGCTGGGGCAGGTTCCAATCCTGCGGGACCTGCTCGCCGTTGAGGATGCGCAGCGCGGCGATCACCGGGGTGCGCCACTGGTAGGTGGGGTAGGTCGGCGCGACGGCGGTGAGCTTCTCGTCCTTCCACTTCTTGAGGAAGTCCTGCTGGTCCTCGCCGACGAACGGGGGCACCGGCACCCCGGCGTCCTCGAACGCCTCGATCGCCGCCACGGCGGTGGCGCCGGCGTCCATCCAGATGCCGTCGATCTTGCCGTGCCGCTGGATGTAGTCGCTGACGATGCTCTTGGTCTTGGCGGCGTCGCCGTCGGTGAACTCGGCGCCCACCACGTTCAGCTTGCTCTTGGCGAACGCGGCCTGCGCCGCCGACCAGCGGGTCTCCAGGACGTCCACGCCGGGCAGGATGCGCAGCGCCAGGATCTTGCCGCCGGCGGGCACCTTCTCGATCAGGAACTCGGCGCCGTCGGCGCCGAACGCGTAACCGCCGATGGGCTTGATGAAGGTGACCGGGCACTCGGTCTGCACGCCCCGGTCGAACACGATCACGGGCACCTTCGGGCACGCCCCGTTCACCGCGGGGGTGAGCGTGGCGGTGGTGTTGGGCGAAACGATCAGCGCGTCACAGCCCTTGCCGGTGAGCTCGGCGATGTCGGAGATCTGCTTGTCGTCCTTGCCCTCGGCGTCCAGCACCGTGAACTTGGTGATCTCCTTGTGCAGCGCGACCTCGGCCTGCATGGTCTTGAAGCCGACCTGCCGCCAGGGGTTGTTGACCGCCGCGTTGGAGAAGCACAGGTGGTACGGCCCGTTCTTCTTGTACTTGGCGGTGTCGACCATCTTCGGGTCGATCATCTGCTCCCACGGCTTGTCGGCCGGGCCCTGCGGGGTCTTGGTCCGCATGGCCAGCTGCGCCTCGTACTCGGCCTGGTCGAAGAACTTGGACTGGGCCGACGGGGAGGCCGTGCCGCCCGCCTTGCCGGTGGGCTGGTCGCTGGTACAGGCTCCGAGGAACAGGATGGCGGGCGTCAGGGCGACGATGGCCGCGGCGGACCGACGACGCTTCATGGCGTCTCCTTCGTTTTCAACATCGGGGGGCTGATGCTCGCCCCGGGACGGAACGGCAGCCGGACGGCTCCCACCGCCACCGCGGCGATGATGATGACGCCCTGCACGGTGAACTCCAGTGCCCCCGAGATCCCGTGCAGGTTGAGCAGGGTGAACAGCGCCTCCAGGGTGAGCGCGCCGGCCATCGCGGCCACGACCGAGCCGCGACCGCCGCCGAGCACCACCCCGCCGAGGACGACGGCGGTGATGGCCTGGAACTCCAGGCCCTGACCGATCTGGGCGGAAACCCCGGCGAAACCGCCGAGGAGGATCCCCGCGATCGCCGCGGACAGGCCGGAGATCGCGAAGGCGAAGATCGTGGCCCGGTGTACCCGGACCCCCGACAGCGACGCCGCGCGCCGGTTGTCGCCCGCGGCGATCAGGGTGCGGCCGAAGTCCGCGCGCATGAGCAGGATCGCGACCGCGCCCACGACCAGCAGGATCAGTACCGACCAGGGGATCGGCCCGAGCTCCTCCCGGCCGAAGGCGCGGAACCCCTCGGAGAGCGCCCCGCGCGGGGCTCCGCCCGTCCACAGGAACACCGCGCCCGACAGGATGAGCATCATGCCGAGCGTCGTGATGAACGACGGCACGGCGAGCGCGGTGGTGATCACTCCGTTGGCCAGCCCCACCAGCAGACCGATCACGATCAGCAGGGCGAGGACGGGCCAGGTGGCCGAGTCGTCGCCGTCGATCAGACGGGCGGCGACGACCACCTCCACCGTCACCAGCGAACCGACCGACAGGTCGAACTCGCCGGCCACGATGACGAAGTACTGGCCGGCCGCGAGGATCGCCAGCGGCGCGGCGCGCTTGAGGAACGCCAGGAAGCCCGGGGGTTCCAGGAAGTAGGGGTTGCTCGCCGCGATGGCGATCAGCAGCACGAGCAGGACGGTGAAGATGGGCAGCGCGCGCTTCATGCCGTGGTCCGCCTCTCCCGGGCGCGGCGGGCGTAGACCGCCACCGCAACCACGATGACCACGCCCCGGACGACGTCCTTGAAGAAGGAGTTGACTTCGAGCTGGTTGAAGATGCTGTCGAGGACCGCCAGCAGCAGCACCCCGCCGACCGTGCCGGCCACCCCGCCCCGGCCGCCGGCCAGCGCGGTGCCGCCGAGCACCACCGCGGCGATCGACTCCAGGTCGTAGCCGCCGTCGGTGCCGACCGTGGGCGACCCCGCGCCGAGCCGGGCGGCCAGCAGCAGCCCGGCGATGCCGGCGCAGATCGAGCACAGCACGTGCGCGGAGATCACCACCCGGTCGGTGCGCACCCCCGACAGCCGGGCGACCTCCTCGTCGCCGCCGACCGCGTAGATCCGGTAGCCCAGCCGGGTGCGGCGGAGCAGGAACCAGACCGCCACCGCGACGCCCGCCCAGAGCAGGGCGGAGACCGGGACCGGCCCGATCCGGTCGTAGCCCAGCCGCTGGAAGGAGTCGGTCACGTCCCCCGCGGGGCCGTCGTAGCGGTGCTCCACCACACCCTTGATGATCAGCGCAACGCCGAGGGTGGCGATGAACGCGTGCACCTTCAACTTGGTGATGACGAGCCCGTTGACCATGCCGACCAGCGCGCTGACCGCCAGCACCACGGCGATCGCCGGGACCATGCCGCCGCCGGTCATCGCCTCGGCGGCCACCAGCGAGGTCAGGCTGATCAGGTACGCCACCGACAGGTCGAGCGAGCCGGCCAGGATCGCCAGCGTCTGCCCGACCGCGACGATGCCGAGCGCCGCCGAGCGCTGCTGGATGCCGACGATGTTCTCGGTGGTGACGAACTGGCCGCCGTCGATGGTGACCAGCACCCAGCCGATGATCAGTACGGCGAACAGGGCCAGGTAGATGGCCTGCGCGGGGTCGCGCAGGTGCGCGATCACGCGGCCGCCCCGCAGCTGGACGGCCTGCGGCCGGGCCTTCACGCGGCCACCTCGCCCGCGGCCAGCCGCATCACGGCCTCCTCGGTCGGACCGGCGGGCAGCTCGCCCGCGATCGCGCCGTCGCGCAGCACCACGACCCGGTCGCTCATGCCGATCAGCTCGGGCAGTTCGGAGGAGATCATCATGATCGCCATCCCGTCCGCGGCCAGGCCGCGCATCAGCTCGTGGATCGCCGCCTTGGCCCCCACGTCCACACCTCTCGTCGGCTCGTCGAACAGCAGCACCTTCGGGGCCACCGTCATCCACTTGGCCAGCACGACCTTCTGCTGGTTGCCGCCCGACAGGTAGCGGACCTCCTGGTCCGGGCGGGGCGGGGAGATCCGGACGGCGGCCAGCAGGTCCTTGACGCTCCGGCCGCCGCCGCGGCCGGTGGCCCGGGTGACCAGCAGCGCGTTGTCGCGCACCGACTGGCGCAGCGCCAGCCCCTCGGCCTTGCGGTCCTCGGTGACCAGCCCGATGCCCGCCCGGACGGCCGCCCGGACCGAGCGGGGCCGCAGCGGGGTCATCTCGCCGTGGGTGAACGGCTCCGCCCCGAAGATCGCCTTGGCCAGTTCGGTGCGCCCGGAGCCCTGCAACCCGGCGATCCCGACGATCTCGCCGGCGCGCAGGTCGAGGTCGATGTCGCGCAGCCGGTCGTTGCCGGCCTTGCGCAGGCTCAGCAGCGCCTCCCCCGCCGAGCCGGGCTCGGCCCGCGGCGGGTAGTAGTCGCGCAGTTCCCGGCCGACCATCAGCCGGACCAGTTCGTCGGTGTCGACCTCGGCGGTCGGGACGGTGGTGACGCGGGCGCCGTCCTTGAGGACGGTGACCCGGTCGGCCAGGTCGAACACCTCGCGCAGCCGGTGCGAGATGTAGAGGATGGCGATGCCGCGCTCCTGCAACCGGCGGACCAGCCGGTAGAGCAGTTCCACCTCGTGCTCGGCCAGCGCCGCGGTGGGCTCGTCCATGACGACGATCCGGGCGTTCTGCGACAGCGCCTTGACGATCTCGACGACCTGCTGCTGGGCGACCGACAGCCGGCGGACGAGGTCGCGGGGGCGGAAGGAGTGCACGCCGAGCCCGTCCAGCAGTTCGGCGGTGGCCTTCTCCATCGCCGACCGGTCGACCAGGCCGCGCCGGACGGGTTCGCGGCCCAGGAACACGTTCTCGGCCACGCTGCGCTCGGGCAGCAGGTTGAACTCCTGGTAGATGATCGCCACCCCGCCGCGCTGGGCGTCGAGCGGGTGGCCGAAGGAGACCGGGCCGCCGTCGATCTCGATGCGGCCCTCGTCGGGGGCGTGCACCCCGGCGAGGATCTTCATCAGGGTGGACTTGCCCGCCCCGTTCTCGCCGACCACGGCGTGTACCTCGCCCGCCGCCACGCTGAGGTCCACGTCGCGCAGCACGCGCACGCCCAGGAAGCTCTTGCCGATCCCCGTCATGGTCAGCACGTCACACCTCCGTCCAGCGGCCGGTGCCCGCCGAGGCCAGCACGGCGTCGCAGATCAGTGCGGCGCGGGCGCCGTCCGCGAAGGTGGGCAGGCCGTCGGGGCGCTCGCCGCGCAGCGCCGTGTAGGTGTCGGCCACGAAGGCGTCGAAGCAGTCGTGGTAGCCCTGCGCGTGGCCGGCGGGCAGCGGGGAGTAGGGCCGGGCCGCCGCCGACAGGGTCTCGGGGTCGCGGACCAGGGTGCTGGAGCCCTCGCGCCGGCCCAGCCAGAGCAGTTCGGGCTGCTCCTGGTCGAAGGCGAGGCTGGCCGCGGCGCCGGAGATCTCCAGGAACAGGCGGTTCTTGCGGCCCGGCGCGACCTGGCTGGTGGTGACCGTGCCGACCGCGCCCGCCGCGGTGCGGAACTGGACGATGGCCACGTCCTCGGTGAGCACCGGCGCGTTGCTCGCGCGCTCGTCGATGACCACCGCGGTCTGCGCGCTGACCGCGGTGATCCGGTCGCCGGTGACGAACTCGGCCAGGTCGCACCAGTGCGACCCGATGTCGGCGAACGTCCGGCTCGGGCCGCCGACCGCGGGGTCGGCCCGCCAGTTGTCGTCCTCGGGGCGCAGCAGCCAGTCCTGCAGGTAGCTGCCCTGGATCACGCTGATGCGGCCGATGTCGCCGGCCGCGACCCGCTGCCGGGCTTCGCGGACCATCGCGTGGAAGCGGTACACGAAGGGCACCGTGGCGACCGCGCCCGCCGCCCGGTCGGCCAGGAGCGCGGCGGTCGCCGCGTCGGTGGCCAGCGGCTTCTCACAGACGACCGCGAGCCCCCGGTCGAGGGCGGCGAGGGCCAGCGGGGCATGAAGGTGGTTGGGGGTGCAGATGTGGACGACGTCGACGTCGCCCGACTCGATCAGTTCCGCGCCGGTGGCGTAGGCCTGGTCGGCGCCCAGCAGGGGAGCCGCCTGCTGGGCCTTGGCCAGGCCGGAGCCGGCGACGCCGGTGACGCGGGCCCCGGCCAGCCGCGCGGCACGGGCGTGCACGCGGCCCATGAAGCCGGTACCGATGATGCCTGCCCGCACTGTTTCCCGCATGTTTCGGGATGCTAGAACCGACTTATGACGGCGGTCAAGCAAAAGTTGGCGAACGCGCGCCATAATGAGATCTGGGATCATCGGAAGAGGTCGGACAGGCGAAAGGAGCCGCATTGACGCGGGGGATGCTGGGCGAACCGGGCGGAACCGGAGCGGGCGCACTGCTGTCGATACTCCGCGACGGCCAGGCCCGCACCCGGGCCGAGCTGATGCAGCTCACCGGGCTCGCCCGGTCGACGGTCTCACAGCGGCTGGACGCCCTGCTGGACCAGCGGTGGATCATCCCGGCCCAGGACGCAATCTCCTCGGGCGGCAGACCCGCGGTCGCCTTCGCCTTCAACCAGGGCGCGCGGGTCGTGCTCACCGCTGACCTCGGCGCCACGCACACCCGGGTCGCCGTCACCGACCTGGCCGCCGGCATCCTCGCCGAGCGCACCGCCGACCTGCCCATAGAGCGCGGCCCCGAAGCCACCCTGGGCTGGCTCGTCGAAACCTTCACCGACCTGCTCGCCGAGGCCGGGCACGGCCTGGACGAGGTGTGCGGGGTGGGGGTCGGGCTACCCGGCCCGGTCGAGCACGGCACCGGACGCCCGATCAACCCGCCGATCATGCCGGGCTGGGACGCCTTCCCGGTGCCCGCCTGGCTCAGCGAGCGGCTGGGCGTGCCGGTGCTCGCCGACAACGACGTCAACATCATGGCGCTGGGCGAGCACTGGGCCGCCCGGCCCGAGGCCGACCACCTCATCTTCGTCAAGATCGGCACCGGGATCGGCTGCGGCATCATCACCGAGCGCCGCCTGCACCGGGGCGCCCAGGGCGCGGCGGGCGACATCGGCCACATCCGGGTGCCGTCCACCGACGACGTGGTCTGCCGGTGCGGCAACATCGGCTGCCTGGAGGCGGTGGCCGGTGGCGGCGCGCTGGCCGGCCGGCTGCGCGAGGCGGGCGAGGATGCTGCCGACAGCCGGGGTGTGGTCCGCCTGGTGCGCGCCGGTAACCCGCACGCCGTCCGGCTGATCCGGCAGGCGGGCCGGGAGGTCGGCGAGGTGCTGACCTCGATCGTGAACTTCTTCAACCCCGCCGTGATCGTGATCGGCGGCGACATCGCCGAGGCCGGCGAGCACGTCCTCGCCGGGATGCGCGAGGTGATCTACAGCCGCTCGCTGCCACTGGCCACCCAGCACCTCGACATCCGCGCCAGCGAACTCGGCGACCGGGCCGGCGTGACGGGCGCGGCCGTCATGGTCATCGAACACGTCCTGGCCCCCACCGCCGTCGACCAGACCGTCGCCTGACGGCGAGGAGGTGGCCCGGGCTCAGGCCCAGTAGCGGCGCAGCCGCCAGGTGTCCGGGGAGGCCACGATCTCGGCCATGCCCGCGGCGCCGTCGGCGGTGGTGACGCCGACCCGGTAGAGCCGCGCGTCGCCCGGCATCTGCCAGACCGACAGCACCTGCCGGACGTGCATCCTGCGCCCCCGCCAGGTGATGGCGGCGGGATGCCCGCCGACCCGGGTCTCGGCGCTGATCGGTTCGTCGTACAACTGGCTCACGGACCCCGAGCTTATCGAACGCGAGTTCGAAAACAAGGTGACGCGCCCGGGGTCCGCGTCTCGATCAGTCGGAGTCGGAGACGAGCTTGGTCGGCTTCCCCTTCCGCGCCCTGGCGGCCCGGGCCAGCGGTTCGGCGGCCCGGGCCAGCAGGGGGCCGATCACCGCGAGCATCAGCACGTACGCCGCGGCGAGCGGCCCCAGCTTGGGGTTCGTCCCGGCGGCGACGGCGAGCCCGGCGATGACGATGTTGAACTCGCCGCGCGGGATCAGCGCGCTGCCCGCCCGGAGCCGTCCGGTCGTGGCCACGCCGGCGCGCTTGGCCGCCACCCACCCGCTGCCGAGCTTGGTGGCCACCCCGATCACCGCCAGCAGGGCGGCGACCCCGAGCACCGGCGGCAGGTCCGCCGGGTCGGTGTGCAGCCCGAAGAAGACGAAGAACACCGCGGCGAACAGGTCCCGCAGCGGGATCAGCAGCTCGCGCGCCTGGTGCGCCAGCGGCCCGGACAGCGCGATGCCCACCAGGAACGCGCCGACCGCGGCCGACACCTGGAGCTGCTGCGCGATGCCCGCGACCAGCAGCACCAGCCCGAGCACCTTGAGCAGCAGCACCTCCTGGCTGGGGCTGGCCACCAGGCGCTCGACCTTGTCGCCGTGGCGCAGCGCCACCAGCAGGATGATCGTGATCGTCGCGGCGGCGATGCCTAGCGAGGTCGCCCCGCCGATCAGCCCGGCACCGGCCAGCAGCGTCGTCAGGATCGGCAGGTAGGCGGCCATCATCAGGTCCTCGAAGACCAGGATGGACAGCACCGCCGGGGTCTCCCGGTTGCCCAGCCAGCCCAGGTCGCCGATCACCTTGGCGGTGATGCCGGAGGACGTGACGTAGGTGATGCCGCCCATCGCCACCGCCGCGACCGGCCCCCAGCCGAGCAGCAGCGCGGCGGCCACCCCCGGGGCGGCGTTGACGACCAGGTCGAACAGGCCGGCCGGGGCCGAGGCACGCAGGTTCCCGACCAGTTCGCCGGCGGTGTACTCCAGGCCCAGGGTGAACAGCAGCAGGATCACGCCGACCTCGGCGCCGGTGGCGACGAAGTCCTCGCTGGCCTCCAGGTCGACGATGCCGCCGGCGCCGAAGGCCAGGCCGGCGAGCAGGTAGAGCGGGATGGGGGAGATGGAGAACCTGGTCGAGATCGCGCCGAGCAGGCCGAGGCCCAGGATGATCGCACCGAGTTCGATCAGTTGCATGGCTCCGTGCATGCGCGGCTATCCCGTTGCCAGGATCTCGGCGACGGCCTCGGTGCCCTCGGCCGTCCCGACCACCACGACGATGTCGTCCGCGTGGAAGTCGAAGTCCGGCCGGGGGCTGGCGATCACCTCTCCCACCCGCACGACGGCCACGATCGAGGCTCCGGTGCGGCTGCGTGCCTGGGTGTCGCCCAGCGTCCGGCCGTCGAAGGGGGAGCCCGGGGCGAGCGGGATCTGGCGGGTGACCAGGCCCTCGACCTGCCGGCTCAGGTCGGCCTGGTACTCCACGATGCGGGCGGTGTCGAGCAGTTCGGCTATGCCGCTGGCTTCGTCGGGTGTCAGCTTGACCGTCACGGCCGCGCTGTCGGGGTCGTCACGGTCGTAGATCACCAGGTCCCGGCGGCCGGTCCGGTGGGAGACGATCCCGATCCGGCGGCCGCGGGAGGTGGTGAGCACGTGCTGGAGTCCTATCCCGGGCAGAGCGGTCCGTTCGACATCCACGACGCGTTTCCCCTTCGTTCTCGATGACCGGACGGCCGATCCGCTCGACCCGGTGACGGCGCACGACCTTACCCGCCACCGACCCAGGCTTTTCTCACCCCTGCGGGCGAACCACCAGAAACCTACCTGCTGCCCCTCCGACCGCATGAGCCGCACGGAGCGTTCCCAGCTTTCCCTTTTCGTTACGACAGCGTAGTTGGGCTGTTTTCAAGCATTTCGTCCCCTGGCGCCTAGAATTCGGCTCAGTTCAACGGGGCCGGGGGTCACACATGGCAGAGATCCATCACTTCTCCTATGGGCCGCTGACGCCCGTACTCGCCTTGCTGCTGTCGTTCGCCGGCTCCCTGCTCGGCCTGCGCTGCACCGTGCGCGCGCGGGACGTCGAGGGGCGGGCCAGGGCCGGCTGGCTGGCGCTGGGCGCGGTGGCCATCGGCGGCACCGGAATCTGGGTGATGCACTTCATCGCCATGCTCGGGTTCGAGGTGCGGGGGATGGAGATCCGCTACGACGCGTTCCTGACCCTGCTCAGCGCCCTGGTCGCGGTACTGGTCGTCGGGGCGGGCCTGTTCATCGTCGGTTTCGGCGGTTTCCGGCCCAGGCCGCTGCTCGGCGGCGGGGCGCTCACCGGGGCCGGCGTGGCGAGCATGCACTACCTGGGCATGGCCGCGATGAACATGTCCGGCCACGTCGAGTACAACCCGCTCCTGGTGGTCGCGTCGGTCCTGATCGCCCTCGTGGCGGCGACCGCCGCCCTCTGGTTCTCCGCCCGGCTCAGCGGCGGCTGGACGACCACCGGAGCCGCCGCGATCATGGCCGTGGCGATCAGCGGCATGCACTACACCGGCATGCTGGCCATGGAGGTGCACGCCGACCCCGCCCTCGGCGCTCCCTCGGGCGCCACCGCGCTGGACTTCCTGCTGCCACTGTTCCTCGGGGTCAGCCTGGTCAGCGTCCTGCTCATGCTGATCATCGCGGTCTCTCCCCGCGACGCCGACGCTAACTGACCCTCGCCCGCCCGGGACGGTGGGTGGTTCGGGCAGGTCCAACCTGGTCACTGGCCCGGACGCCCGGACGCCCGGCGTTCATGCGGTCCAGATGACGCATCGCCTGGATCTCCCGCCTCGCCCCCGAGGCGGTCGGGGCCGGGGACCCGGATGGCGGGTGCCAGCCACAGGCGCAGGAAGGCGCGTAGTTCGTCGGGTGACCGGGGCGGGCCGGGGTCGATCACGAAGGACTGAAGGGTGCGCAGGTAGATCTCCACGATCTGGTCCTGCCGGCGCCGGTCGATCCCCAGGGCGTGCCAGTCCACGGGGAGCCGGGCCATGAGCGTGCGGGTGAGTTCGGACGGGGTGGCGGAGGTGAACTGCCGGGTGATGTGCGCCTGCTCGCGCACGAAGAGCGCCGACAGGTGCCGCTCCTGGTGAAGCCGTTCCAGGGTGAACGCCAGGCACTCGACCAGCATCTCCGCCGGTTCGGTGAAACCGCTCACGCGCGCGGCCATGCGGTCGATGAAGGTGTCGGCCGCGCTCACGGCCATGGCCTGGAAGAGGTCCTCCGCACTGGGGAAGAGGCGGTAAACCGTCTGCCGCGTCACACCGAGTTCCGCGGCGACGTCGGCGAGGCCGGTCTTCGCCGCCCCGTGCCGGTCGATGCAACGCATGGCCGCCGCGATGATCCGTTCCCGCGCTTCGTCGTCGTCCGAGGGAGGCTCTCCCCGCCATCCCCGATTTCGCATGTTCCCCATTCTGGCGTGCCGGGCCCCTGGCACGACCGCGCCTTCCCAGGGCGCTGGAGCCGATATACAGTCTCATCATACATCTCATCCAACTTGTGTATGACCAGGATGACTGTGGCTGGAGGGCGTGCGGCATGACGAACGACGCAGGGCTCGACCCGCTGTTCGGCCAGGAAGTGGTCGAGAACCCCCACAACTACTACCGGCGGCTCCGCCAGACCGATCCCGTCCACGAGGTGGCCGGGACCGGCACTTTCGTGGTGACCCCGATGGCCCTCATCCACCAGGTCGTGGGCGACCCCGAGACGTTCTCCAACATCTCCAGCAGGTTCCTGCACCTGGGCGAGTGGCCCGAACCGGCGCTACGGCCCGCCATGTCCGGGCTGTCCGACGGCGACGCCAGGGTCTCGGTCGCGACGACCGACCCTCCCGACCACACGCGGCTGCGCAAGGTGGTCGTCCGCAGGCTCGCGGCGGGCAACGTCCAGCGCATGGAGGGCGAGTTCCGCACACTGTTCACCGACGCGCTGTCGGAGGCCGGCGCGGACGGCCGTCTCGAGTGGATGAGCCGCGTCGCCGAGCCCCTCCCGATGGTCATGGTGGCCCGCGTTCTCGGCCTCCCCGACGCGCTGGCCCCCGAGCTGAAACAGCAGGGCTACGCGATGGTGGAACGGATCAGCGGGTTCGTGCCCGAAGAGCGCATCCAGCCGCTGGAAGACGCGGGAGTCGGTGGCCTCGTACCCGTCATCGAGGCGTACACCCAGGCCAAGGAAGGCACGATCGACGATGCGAACGGGCTGATCGGCATCGTCAAGCGGGCGGTCGACGACCAGGAGATCAGCGATCTGGAAGCCTTCGGCATCCTCAGCGTCATCATCGCGGCCGGCGGCGAGTCCACCACCAGCCTGATCGGCACCGCCGCCCGGATCCTGGCCGAACGGACCGACCTGCAACAGCGACTCCGCCGCGAACCTGATCTCGTTCCCACCTTCGTCGAGGAAGCCCTCCGCCACGACCCTCCGTTCCGGGGCCACTACCGGGTCGCCACCCGCGACACCGAACTCGGTGGCACCGAGATCCCCGCCGGATCCCACCTCCTGCTGGCATGGCCCGCGGCCAACCGTGACGACGCGACCTACCCCGACGCCGACCAGATCCGCCTGGACCGGCCCAGGCCCCGCCAGCACGTCGGCTTCGGCTGGGGCATCCACCTGTGCGTCGGAGCACCACTGGCACGCATGGAAGCCAAGGTGGCGATCGAAGCCCTCCTCGCGCACACTCCGCGCTTCCGCCTCGACCCCGCCCAGCAACCCCTGCGCTACCACCCCAGCCTCGTCGTCAGGCGACTCGCCGCCCTACCCCTCCTCCTGAACTAGCCACCACCGCGCTCTCCACGACGTAACCCCCGGCACCCTCGACTGTTACGGCAGCCGTCAGCTCAGTGTCGTTCTCTGCCTCTCGGCGATCCCGCCCAGGGCTACATGGTGGGAATCGAGCAGGGTGGAATCGAGGACCTGGCGTCGCTGGAGCGATACCCGCACAACCCCGTCCACCTGGCAGGAGATCCCGAGATCGCCCCGCGACGGTCACTCGAACAGGTGCCGGTTGGCCCGGCTCCAGGTAACCCGCCGGTGCAGTTCGCCAAGCGACCCCTCGGCGACCCAGCGGACCTGGGGCTGGTGCCCCGCCTCAGCCAGCCTGCGGACCTGCTCGATCCCGTCCCGCTGAACGTCGATGACCGCGTCCACCAGACCCGGGGTGGCGGTGAGGCCGTAGGCGCCGGCGAACAGTTCCAGCCGCCGGCGCCGGTCGGGCGGCTCCGGGTAGCGCAGCCAGCGCAGGCACTCGGCGTCGTCCCGGAACGGCGCGACGTACTCCAGCGCGTAGGCGACGTCGTGCAGGCGGCCCGCCGGCCGGGCGTAGTCCCAGTCGAGCATCCCGGCCGGCCGCTCGCCTCGCCAGACGATGTTCCACGGACCGAAGTCGCCGTGGCAGATCACTTCGCCCTCCGCCGGCCCGGTCCCGCCGGTGTACCACCTGAACCCACCGGACGGCCGGAAACCGGCCACCGCGTCGTGGTAGTCGCGCAGCAGGCGGGCGAAGGCCGTCAGACCCGCGGCGCCGACCACCCGGGCCCAGCCCTCGGGACCTGACTCACCGTCCAGATAGGTGAGGATCTCGCGCCCCTCCTCGTCGATCCCCAGCACCCGCGGCGAGTACGGGAAGCCGACATCCTCCAGGTGGCGAAGCAGCTCATGGACGGCCGGCGTCCAGGGGTGAACGGGCCTGCGGACGGTGTCCCCGAGACGCACCACCCTGCGATGCGGCGCGTCCTGCAACACGTGCTCGTCCGTCACGTATGCCGACACTACGCGCCGCCGCAGTGGGAAGGCCGGGTGTGACCTACAGGCCGAACAGGACCCTGGGACCGAAGGTCCGCTAGGAGGAGCCGTCGGGGACCGGCTTGGCTGCGGACACATTGCCGATGGCCCCCTTGAAGTCCGGGCATTCGACGATCGGCTCATGGTCACAGACGGCGACGTGCCGAAGACCGTCGCGCAATCGGGTGAGCTGGTCGATCTGTTCATCGAGGGCACGGGCTTTCGCGGCCATGCGGACGCGCAACTCTGGATCGTCGGCCCGGGCCGAGAGGAACCGGCCGATCTCGGCGACCGAGAACCCGGCGCTACGCGCACACGTGACCAGCCCCAAGCGCTCCAGTACGTCCGGGTGATAGGTGCGGCGCAGCCCGTTGCGTGCCGTGGCGGTGATCAGGCCCTTCTTCTCATAGAACCGCAGCGCCGAGGGCGCCAGCCCGGACCGCCGCGCCACCTCGGCGATGTCCAGCAACGCCGGATCCATCAAGGCCTCCTTGACTTGAACCGCACTTCAAGTAGCAGTGTAGGCGCCATGAAGATCCATCACCTCAACTGCGGATCCGTCCGGACGATCGAGGCCACCTACAACGGCCCACCACCCGCCCCAGCGGTGAACCACTGCCTGCTGGTCGAAACCGACGCCGGCGACCTGGTTCTGATCGAAACCGGGCTCGGCCTGGACAACGTCCGTGACCCGGGCGGCACGCTCGGCACCGACTGGGTCGAGATGGCACAGCCCGCGCTCCACGAGCAGGAGACGGCCGTCCGCCAGGTCGCCCGGCTCGGCTACGACCCCTCGGACGTGCGCCACATCATCGTCACCCACCTGGACGTGGACCACTGCGGCGGCCTGCCCGACTTCCCCGACGCCCAGGTTCACGTGCTGGCCGCCGAACTCGAGGCCGCGTCGACCCAAGCGCCCAGTTTCCGTTACCGCCCCGCCCACTGGGCCCACGGACCCCGCTGGGTCACCTACTCCACCGCGCCGCAGGAGCAGTGGTTCGGCTTCACCGCGATCCAGCCCCGGGAACTGCCACCACAGATCAAACTGGTCCCGCTCGGCGGCCACACCGCCGGTCACACCGGAGTCGCCGTGCACGACGACGACCGGTGGCTCCTGCACTGCGGCGACGCTTACTACTACCACCGCGAACTCCAGGAATCCAAGGAACCCCACCCGCTGATGGATCTCGTCCAGACCAGTTCGGAGGTGCACCGCGACCTGCGGCTCGGCACCCAGGCCCGGCTGCGGGAACTGGTGCGTGACCACGGCGACGAGGTCGAGGTGTTCTCCGCGCACGACCCGTGGGAACTGGCCCGCTACCACTGAGCAGGGCCCACCGCCCGACCGATACGGCCGACATCTTCGCCCGGCGGATCGACGGTGCCGCGTAGGCCAAGTCCATGAGCAGCGCGCTCTTCGGGTCCTGAGGCGGCCGTGGCTCCCACGGCAATGGAAAACGCCCCCGGCGGTCTCCCGCTGAGGGCGTTGTGACTGGTCAGAGAAGCGCAGCCGAAGGGATTCGAACCCCTAACCTTCTGATCCGTAGTCAGATGCTCTATCCGTTGAGCTACGGCTGCCGGTCCCGGGCCTATGACCTGGGGTTTTATTGTCGGACGGAATCTTAGCACCTTCGCACATTAGTCAAAGAGCATATGATTCCGGCCCGGTCAGTGCCCCAGTCTAGGGCACGCGCGGCCGTTGCACGAACCAGTAGGACCCCTCATGCCCAACGTCGCCGCGTTCGATCCCGACCACCGCCGCCACGGCGGAACCTCTCGCTTCCGCCCGACCGCGGTCACCTCGACCGCCCCGGAGCCCCCGCCGCGGCAGCGTCCGGAGCGGGTGGCCTCGTGGAGATTTACTGCGCGGCGTCGATACCGGCGGAGGTCTTGTCAAATCGGTGGCGGGGATTTCAGCCGATGTGCAACGGTACGGACACCGAAAGCGGCCCGACCGGAACCATCGAGAGGCCTCCCGGCGGGTCCCATCTGAGGAGAACCCTTGATCCGCATCCCGAACACCCGGCTGCTTGGCGTCATCGCGGTGGGAAGCGCGCTGTTCGTCTCCGCCACCGCCTGCGGTTTCGCCAGCAATACCGCCGCGTGCAACGACATCAAGAAGGAGGTGCAGTCGCTGAGCTCCTCGGCGTCCACTCTGGTCAGCAACCCGGCGGCCGCCGCCACGGCGTACTCCGACACGGCGACCAAGGTCCGTGACCACGGCAAGAAGGCCGGGGGCGACGTGGAGACCGCGGCGAACAAGCTCGCCACCGAGTTGGACAACCTCGCCAACACCCTGCGGGCCGCCTCCTCCGGCACCCCGCGGATGCCGAACACCACCGCCTACATCAACGCCGCCAAGCAGGTGGACGCGGCCTGCTCGTAACGTTCCGCCGGGCCGCTCCTGCTCCGGGGAGCGGAACGCCGGTTCGGGTCTGTTTCCCGCTCCGTCCCGGCTATCCTGGTACATCACGGCTCCAGGCCACGCTTTGCCGGTGGGTCCACCTACCGATAATCTGTGTGCGGCCTGTAGGGCCTCAGGAGGCTTCGCCTAGTCCGGTCTATGGCGCCGCACTGCTAATGCGGTTTGGGTTTACCGCCCATCCGGGGTTCAAATCCCCGAGCCTCCGCAGCTCAGAACGCTCCCGCCAGGGTCACCGACCCCGGCGGGAGCGTCTTTTTGTCCACTGGTGTGGCCAGGGGAAGCCCAGATCGACCAAGTTCACCGACACGGTGAGCTGACCGGGAGCTTCACCCAGGAAAGCATGAGGCCCGTGGCAGGCTGATCATCGTTATGTGCTCAGGAACATGATCCGAAGATCCTGCCGGGCGAGCGGAGTGGGGGCACAGGTGAGCCGTCCTGCCGGTCAGTGTGTGGTTGTTGCGTCCTTCAACACGCGTGGAGTACCGGTCGTCGGCTCGAATCTCACCGAACGGTACCGCGCGATCGCGGCGGCCTTCGAGTCCTCCGACGTTGACGTCGTTGCCTTCCAAGAGGTGTTCACTTACTGCCACCTGCGGCGCCTGACGGCAGGCATGCCCTCGTTCCGCCATCTCGGCTACCAGCCTTCTCCGGTCGGACCGGCTGCAGGACTGGCGACCCTGTCCCGGCTGCCCATCACCAGGTGCGGGTACCAGCGCTTCCCCCTACCGCAGCCCGACCCCGCCTTGCCTCGACTCACGCGGTTGAAAGCGGCACTGAAAGGGTCGCTGACCACGGCCCTGGCCCGGTACCGGCTGCGTGTGATCAATACTCACCCCGTGGCCAACGAGGACGGCGACTGGTCGGAGTCCAACCGCTTCCACGACCTGCAGCAAGGGCAGCTCACCGACCTGGCCCAGTTGGTCCGGGAAGACCCGGTCCCGACGATCGTGTGCGGCGACTTCAACGTCGCCCACAACAGCACCCTCCACTGCGACTTCATGGCCGCCAGCGGGCTGGTCGACGCCTTTGCGGGCCGGTGCCCCCCGACCTTCCACGCCGCCTATCTGAGCCCGGGCCGGACCCCGCACTGCATCGATTTCATCCTGACCACGGATTCGATCGAGATCGAAAGCACCGCAACCCTCTTCACCGACCAGGAACCACTGCCCAGCGGGCCGTCCCACCTGTCGGACCACATCGGGCTGCGCGCCCGGGTACGCCTGGTCGGCTGATGTTCCGCGCCGCCGCTCGGTTCGCCCTGACCTTGGTTCGCCCTGACCTCGGTTCAGCCCATGACCCGAGGCGAAGCCGGCAGGTGGTGCTTGAGCGCTTGACCGCCATCTCCGTGGCCACCGCCAGCACGCACAGCACGGCCTTCGCCAGCAAGGTCAGCCCGACGCCGAGCAGGAGGTGGCCGCCGACGACGCCCGCGCTGCTGCCGTTTTGGTTTCCATGATGGTGCGCCAACCGGGGTGTTTCACTCCGAGCACAAGTCGAACCGTGTGGGTCGATCGCCTCGTTGCCGCGTTCCGCATGGCGACGGACGGCTGCCCAGGGCGGTCCGGTGGTGCCCGCCTCCGACCGTTCGAGGTGGCTGAGAACCGGTGAAGAAGCGAGAAGGCACGCCATAACAACCATGCGGCAGGGCCGTATGCGTCCGAGCCCTCCTTCCGTGCAGCGTCCGCCGCGGCGGGCCTCCGTGGTGTTCGTGTTCAGGTCATGATCGCCGGTCGAGGATCGTGGCGAGACATCGTTCGGCGGGGCTGAGGTCGGCAGGTGGGGTGATGGATTCGGGGGGCCTGCGGTAGAGGTGGCCGAGAGGGCTGATCCAGGTGGTCCAGCCGCGGGCGTCACGGGTCACCGTCCAGCCGGCGTCCTTGAGGTCGTGGCACCAGGGGCATTTGGCGTCGGTGTTGTCGGGAGTGGTGGGTCCGCCGTGGGCGTGCGGGACGATGTGGTCGATTTCGGCGCGGCGGGCGGGGACGCGGCAGCCCGGTCCTCGGCAGGTGCGGTCACGGGCGATGACGTAGGCCCGGTCACGAGGGGTGAGGAAGCGGCGGGGGTCACGCCAGGGCGGTGCCGCCCGCTCATCGAGGTCGCCGGCCGTCACCGGCTCTGACGGTTTCGCCGGTACTGGGGGGTTCACCGCCCGTGCGGGACCGGTGGAGGTGCCGTGGAAGTCGCGGTGCGGATCCTCTGTTCCAGGGGTGGACTGCTCCGCTGGTTCGCATGAGTCCATTGCTCGGATGGGATCGGTGGACCTGGGCCGGATGGCTGGCCCGGTGACGTACGGCGCGGAGGCGGTCGTCGGCCGAATGGCACCGCCTTCCGGGCAGCTCGCATCCCCCTCCGACCGAGTGACACCAACCCCCGGCTGACTGGCGCCTCCCTCTGGCTGACTGACGCCACCCTCCGTCTGGGTGACGCCTCCCGCTGGCCGGACGGCACCTCCCTCCGACCGGAGGGCACCTGCCTCTGGCCTGGCGGCGCCTCCCTCCGACCGGAGGGCACCTGCCTCCGACCGTGGAGCATCTCCCTCTAGCCAGGGGGTAGCGGAGCTGGTGGTGCCACCGGGGCCAGTGGGGCGTTGGCGGGTGGTGCCGTGGTGGAGAAGCCGTCCGGTGATCGGGTCGGTGACCGAGTATGTCCAGGTCGTGTCGGGGGTGCGTGCGGCCTGAGTGGTGATCTGGCGGGCGATGTCGGCGATGACCGGGCCCCACCCGTCGAGGTCCGCGACGCGGTCGGCCAGGCCGAGCAGGGTGGGCAGGTCGGCGGTCAGTTCCACCACTCCGCGCCGGGCTACTGGACCGGGGCCGTTCCAGGTACCGTCGAGCAGGCCGAGGTAGACGTCGGCGCGGATCTGGTCCATCGGGCGGGTGTCACCGGACCGCTTGGTCGCGCGGGCGATCGCGTCGACCCGCTCGTAGGCGGCCGCGGCAGGGCCGACCGGCAGCCCGGACCCGGTCAGGTACGCGGTACCGTCCCAGGATGTGCCGGCCGTCACCTTGCATTCGGCCACGCCCTGCTCGTAGTTACACCTGCGCACCTCGGGGTCGGCTTCCATGGCCAGCCGGCGCAGCCGGTACGCCAGTTGCCCGGTCGTCAGTGCCGGAGCGTCCGGCAGCACCTGGGCCGTGACCTGTCGGGCGGTGGGCTCGGGCAGCGTCCTGGTCTCCCGCACGAACACCTTCGCCCGGGGCACGTCGATCAAACCGTCGAGCAGTGCCGAATGGACGGCGGGAAGGCGCTCGACGATCAGCCATGCGTCCTCCAGTACGCCGCCCGCCGTTGATTTCGGCATCGTCAACGCGGCGGCGACCTCGGCGGTCGCGAACTTCGTGAGGTCGGTGTCGCACACCCCTGGGAGGCCGGCGATCTCATCGCCCACCCGGTCGGCCACCGCTACCAGAACCGCGTACAGCCCGGCCTGCTCGTGGGCGACCTGCCGGGCCCTGGCCCGCAGCATCACCACCGTGTCGTACCCCGACAGCCGGGTCACGTCCACCAAGGCCAGTGCCGCGGCCAGCTCCGGGCCTGGCGGTAACTCCGCCAGCGCTTCGGGCAGGACGGCACCACCCTGGGGAACCACCTCCGAGAGCACCTGACCCACCTCCGCAGGATTCGAACATATGTTCACACAGTAGCAGGCTGGCCACTCAGCGCAATGGCTTTCGCAAGGCTTCCGGCCGGCCGGACGGACGCCGGGCTGCGCGGGCCGGCGGATCGCTGGGCCCGGAACTCGCCCTGGCTCGCCACGGCACCAGGCCACACGGCCCGGTGGATCCCGCCCGGGCCTGGATGAGGGGTGGCGAGAACCAGCCCTCATCCAGGCCTGGGCGGCAGGGTCGGCGGGAGCGTCGCCCGCCTACTCGGCGACACTCCTGAGCAGGAGCACCGCATGGCCGGCGAAGCGCCGCTCCGCTTCCGGGGCATCGTCGAAGTCCCAGATATGGCGGAGGAAGGGGTCGTCGCCGACCCAGCGGGGGTAGCCGGTGTGGCCTGGCTGGAGTTCGATGTCAGCCGGCCTGGCCGCGATGTCGATGGGAGAGCCGTCGGGTGTCGGTTCGCCGCCGGCGAGCACGTCCCGGATGGAGCCGGGTCGCCACCGGTAACCCTTCTCGATCTTCGCCAGGGTGGGCGGGGCGAAGTTTCGCCGCCTGACCTTCTCGATGTCCTGGACCAGCTTGTAGTTCAAGCCGGTGGCCGCGCAGAACTTCTTGCGATCGTCGTATTCCGAGCCGAGGTGCACCCGGCGCTCGACAAGCAGGTGGCTCAGGCGCCGCCACGGGTCGTCTGCCGAGTCTGTCGGCATAGGACAGCCCCCTCCAGGCATCGCGTGAATCGAGATGTACTCAGTAAGACTCTAAGAGAGTAACGGACATTTCATCGAACCATCCTGGTCATGAGAGCAGAGCCCGACTCCTTGCAGCTCACAGTGCTGAAAGTAGGACTCGACCGGCCCGGGAGCGGGCTTGCCCACAATCCAACTGAGTCCTACTGTCTCCGTATGCCTCCTACACCCACGGCCGTCCCCAACGGGGTGCGCATCAGGGAACTGCGGGAGGGCACTGGCCTGAGCGCCGCCGAACTCGCCCGCAAGCTCCGCCGCCATGTCACCACCATCCAGAACGCCGAGCGCGGCAGACCCGTCTCACTGATCTTGATCGGCCAGCTCGCCCGGGCGCTCGGGGTCCCACCGGTGGAACTCATCGCCGTCGAGCCGGCGGCCGACAGGCCGGACCAGACCGTGCGGTGACGAGGGGATCAGCGGCGGTGTGCCTGGTCCCGGATAGGGTGCGCCTGTCCCCGCTCAGCGGGGCGGAGGGCCCAGAAGCCGTCCAGGTCCGCCCTCGACGGCACCCGGTCGAGGGCCGTACCAGGGGGTGGGCGGAGCCGGGGCGAGGATGCCGGCGGGGGTGTGCCCGGCGACGGGCACGTCGCGGAGGGTTTCGCGGGCGCTGACCGGCGGGTGGCTCTGCAGGGGCACGGTCGGGTGGTCGTGGCCGGGTGGCGGTGGTTGCTCGCGCATGCCCGCGAAGGGGTTGCGCCAGACGAACGCGCGGGGTGTGTGCCAGCCGTAGTGCAGGCCGAGTAGCCGCAGGCCGATGGCGAACATGGCGGTGACCACGGCGGTGAAGGCGTTCAGCGCCCCGAGGGCGTCGAGCACGGCCACCAGGCTCGCGCCCACCAGGGCGGGCAGGATGTAGAGGTCGCGGCTCCACCGCAGCAGGGCCGGGACCTCGGCCGCGAGCACGCTGCTCAGCACCCCGCCGCCCACGGCTCCGGCCATGCCCAGCGGGATGGCCGCGGTCAGGCCGAAGCCGTGGGTGAGCGCCTTGATCGTCCCGGTGACGCTGAAGAGGCCCAGGGCCGCCACGTCCAGCAGGTCGACCACCTCGGGCAACCGGTCGTGGCGGTGGATGCGGGAGCTGAAGAAGACGGCCAGGGCCGCGGTGACGGGCACCAGGTGGTAGCCGAGGTCGGTGAAGGCGACCGGTGTGACCCCGATGACCAGGTCCCGGAACAGGCCTCCGCCCAGGCCCGCCGCCTCGGCCATGATGATCGTCCCGAAGATGTCGAAGTCCTTGCGGACGGCGAGGAACGCACCTGAAAGGGCGAACGCGAAAATGCCCAGCAGGTCCATCGAATAGAGAACGACGTCACTCAACGTACTTATCGGCATGGCTCCCTGCTTTCGACGCACCGCAGCAGCCGGTCTGCGCTCCAAGGCCGTTACGACCTGGCGCTGATCGCACCCTTAATTGTGCACAGGAGGATCTGACACCGTACATCGGGACGCCCATGCCGGGAACGGTGGATTTCCGATGGACGCCGGCCCAGAAAAGCCTCTGAACAGCCAGGATAGGCGACTCCATGAATCCGCTGGCGGCATTCCTCGAACGCCCCGAATCGGATGACGTCCCACCTCACCAAGGACGCGATCCGGATTCACACCGGATCACTTGCGGGTCTGGGCAACGGCACAGGAGCCCGTTCCGAAAGGGCAGCCGAATTGCCCTTCCGTCCTCCCTGTCGGGCTCATCGTCCCGGCGCCGGGACGATGCGGCCACGTACCTCGCCGAAGCCGATCCGGCCGCCGCCCGTGCCGGGTGCGGTGGCCGAGATCGCGACCTCGTCGCCGTCGAGCAGGAAGGTGCGCTCGTTCCCGTTCACCGTGACCGGTTCCCGGCCGTCCCAGGTCAGTTCGATGAACGCGCCGCGCTGGTCCCGCTCGGGTCCGGAGATCGTGCCCGAGGCGTAGAGGTCGCCGGTGCGGGTCGCGGCGCCGTTGACGGTCATGTGGGCGAGCATCTGCGCGGGCGACCAGTACATCTGCCGGTACGGCGGCCGGGCCACCTCCTGGCCGTTCCATCCGACGGAAAGGTCCACGTCCAGCCCCCACGGCTGGTGTTCCCGCAGGTAGGGCAGCGGTTCCGGGTCCTGGACGGGGGTGTTCACCCGGGCCGCCGCCAGCGCGGGGAGCGGGACGACCCACGGCGCGACGGACGTGGCGAAGCTCTTGCCGAGGAAGGGGCCCAGCGGCGCGTACTCCCAGGCCTGGATGTCGCGGGCCGACCAGTCGTTGACGAGCACCGCACCGAACACCCGCTCGGGGAACTCCTCGCAGGTCACCTGGGTGCCCAGGGGCGAGCCGACACCGACGACGAACCCCAGTTCTGCCTCGATGTCGAGCTTGCGGGACGGGCCGAAGCCGGGCCCGCCCGCACCGTCGGCCGGCCGCCGCTGGCCGAGGGGGCGCACGATGTCCGTCCCCGACACCACGACCGTGCCGGCGCGGCCGTGGTAGCCGACCGGCAGGTGCTTCCAGTTGGGCAGCAGCGGCGCGGCGTCAGGGCGGAAGATCCGGCCGAGGTTGGTGGCGTGGTGCTCGGACGCGTAGAAGTCCACGTAGTCGGCGACCTCCACGGGCAGGTGCAACCGCACCTCGCCGACCGGGTGCACCGCGGCGTCGGGCACTCCGGCCGAGACCAGTTCGGCGATCCGCTCCCGTACCTGCGCCCAGCGCTCGGGCCCCTGCGCCATGAAGGCGTTGAGCGCGGGGCGGGCGAACACCTCGTCGCCCAGGGCGACGGCCAGGTCCACGACGGAGTCCGCGACGCGAACGCCGACCCGGGGCGCGGTCCCCGGGGTGGAGAACACGCCGTAGGGCAGGTTGGCGAGCCCGAAGAGCGACCCCTCGGGGATGTCGATCACGGCCATGTACGGGTTCCCTTCTCCGCCGGCGGCCGGGGCGGCGCCGACGGTCGATGATGCCGCAGGGCGGGAACCGGACGCGGACCGGGACCCGCGGTGCCTCCCGATCGGTACCTCCCCGCGAGGCCGGTGGGGGCACGTGCGGTTATGCGCACTCTCAGGGATCGACAAATCCCGCGGCGAGCGCCGGACCGGGCCGGTCGGTGACTGGTTGCATCGGCCCATCGGTACAGGTCTCTTCGGGGGAGGTGGTCCGCCGTGGCGGAACTCGGCGGCCGGGACACGGATCGATCGGTTCGGCGAAGAAGGCTCGGCTCAGTCGTGGCGGGGACCGTGCTGGGCACGGCCCTGTTCCAGGGCCCGGCGTCCGCCGCCGAGAACCCGTGCCGGTCCTCCCTGCGGATCCTGAGCGGCACGGCCCTCTGCGAGGACGTGCTGCACGGCGTCGTGCCGGACCGCACCGCCGGGTGGGTCGCGGAACGGCCCCTGCCCGGCGACCCGCGGACGGCGCGCCCCGCGAAGCCCGTCCGGAAGGCGGAACCACGGCACGAGCCGGCCCAGCGGGAAAGCGTCCGGCGGACCTGGGCGGAGCCGGACTGGACCGTCCAGGCCGAATCCGTCCGGCGGACCGCACGGGAGGAGGACCGGACCGGCCCGGACCTGCCTTCGCCGGCCCCGGCCGAGGTGGCGCCGCGGCGGACCGGGATGCCCTGGCTGCTGGGCGGCGGCCTGCCCGCGCTGTTCCTGCTGTTCGCCGGGACGGCGTTCGTCGGGCGTCGCCGGCTCGGCCTGCTGCGCCCCGCCGACCACGAGGACTCATCTGTGATGGATTTGCATGCACTGCCCGGCCTCGTGCTGGCCGGCCCGGGAGGCGAGGACGCCGCCCGCCACATGGTGATCGACGCGCTCGTCCGCACCGACGAGCACATCGAGGTCATCATCGACCAGGCCGACGCCGAGCACCTGCTCGAAGCGGGCCCGGAGGCCGAAGACCGGTTCCCCTATCTGGTGATCACGGCCGGGCCGGCGCAGACGCGCTCCTACCTGGAGACTCCCGGCCCGTACCGTCTCGTCATCACCAGCGGTGACGGCGCCGACCTGGCCGATGTCCGGCAGGCCACGATCGTCGCCCTGACCCCCGGCGCGTACCCGCCGGTGGAGGTCGCGGAGGACGGGGCGGTCACCGTCCCGCCCGGCGGCCCGGCGCTGCCGGCCCGGCTGCCCGTCCTGCCGCTCCCCGAGGCCTGTGCCAGGCTGCACCGGGACTGAGGTCAGCCGCGCCGCAGGGTGTAGGGACGGACTTTCCCCAGCCCCTGGAGGTGGCGGGGACGCAACCCGGAGGTGGCGTACGGCGCCGTGTTCGCCAGGGTCAGCGCCAGGGCGGAGTCGACCAGCACCGACCCCGAGTAGGCGATCGCGGTGAGCCGGGCGGCCAGGTTGACCGGGGTGCCGAACACGTCGCCGAGCCGGAGGATGACCTCGCCGTAGGCCAGGCCGACCCTGACCCGGGGGAAGGCGGCGTCGGCGTCGCAGCGTTCGGCGATCAGCAACCCGATCTCGGCGGCCCGCGCGGGGTCGTCCGCGGTGAACAGCACCTCGTCGCCGAGCGTCTTCACCAGCCGCCCGCCCAGCTCGGCGATGATCTCCGCGGCGACCGCCTCGAACCGTTCCACGAAGCCGGCGAGTTCGTCGCCGTCCATCTGGCGGCTGAGCCGGGTGAAGGAGACCACGTCGGCGAAGCCCACCGTGAGCAGCGCGGTGCCGGCGCCCGGGTCGGCGGTCGCCGCGGCGGCGGTGGACATCG
This sequence comes from Actinomadura craniellae, assembly GCF_003289645.1. Lineage (GTDB taxonomy): Bacteria > Actinomycetota > Actinomycetes > Streptosporangiales > Streptosporangiaceae > Actinomadura_D > Actinomadura_D craniellae. The sequence goes on from NZ_QLYX01000005.1 coordinate 42,104, forward strand.
TCCGCAGCCCGGCCGCGGCGAGTTGCCTGCGCCAGCCGTGCATCAGCAGCCGTTCGAAGGAGGGGCGCAGCTCGGCGGTGGCGGTGAGGGCCGCGGCGACCAGGGTCTCGTCGACCGGTTCGCCGTCCGGGACGGCCTCGGCCATCCGTTGCAGCCAGACCCCGCCCAGCCAGTTCGCCAGCCGTCCCATGGTGGTGCCCACGGCGCGGGACAGGGTGAGCACCATCTCCTCGTCGATCAGGTCGCTGCCCAGCAGTTCCCGGATCTCGCGCAGCGCCTCGACGTCGTGGTCGGTGAAGGCGATCTCGTCCTCGCCTGGTGCGGGGAAGCCGAGGGCCCGCCAGATGCGCAGCCCGAATTCCTGCGAGATGCCCGACAGCTGCTCGACCTCGGCGCGGGTGTGGCGGGGCGGGCCGCCCAGCAGGATCTCCACCACGTCCTGGTCGGATGTGGACACCAGCGACCTCCCCGCACCGAGCCGAATTGACCATCATCCTATGGGCCATCAACCAATGTAACAATGGCATCGTAAGATCTGGCTGGTCCGGGCTCGAACGATCCGACGAGTTGGGTGGCATGGCCGAATACCGAATCGACGAGTTGGCGCAGGTGGCCGGGACGACCGTGCGCAACATCCGCGCGTACCAGGACCGCGGCCTGCTGCCTCCCCCGCGGCTGGCCGGCCGGGTCGGCTACTACGACGACTCCCACCTCGCCCGGCTCCGGCTGATCGGCAAGCTGCTGGGCCGCGGCTACACCTTCGCCGTGATCAAGGATCTGCTCGCCGCCTGGGAGCAGGGCCGGGACGTCAGCGAAGTGCTCGGCATGGAGAAGGTCCTCACCGACCCCTGGTCCGACGAGATCCCCGGCTACGTGACCCGCGAGGAACTGATCGGCTCCTTCGGCGGCGTCGCCGAGACCGAGATCCCCGGTGCGATCGAGCGCGCCGTCGAGCTCGGCCTGCTGGAGCCCGCAGGCGACCGGTTCAAGGTGCCCAGCCCGCGGTTGCTGCACGTCGGCGCGGAACTGGTGGCGGCGGGGGTCCCGCTGCCCGCGGTGCTCGACATCGCCGAGGAGATCCGGCGGGACTGCGAAATGATCGCCGGCCGCTTCGTCCAGCTCGTCCGGACGCACGTGTTCGACCTGCTGAACCCCGAACTGGACGACGCCGACATCAGCGAGCGCGCCGCGGTGGTGCGGCGGATGCGCCCGCTGGTGCAGATGGCCGTCGAACCGTTCATCGCCCGGGCCATGGAGACCCAGATCCAGCACGCCCTGGGCGACCAGCTGGAGCAGGTCCTGGAGCACCTGCGCGGCCTCACAACAGGGACAGCCCCCAGGTCACCTTGATCTGCTGCTCGGCCCCGGTCTCGGCGGCGAACGTCACCGTCGCCTCCCCGGGCAGCCGGAGCAGCCCGCGGGCCAGCTTCACGTCGACCTTCACCTCGCTGCCGAGCGGGACGGTACCGGTCGACTCCGACAGCGACACCAGTACCGAGGACGACGTGGCGTTCCACAGCACCGGCCCCTGGACCGCGGTCAGCGTCAGGTGCCCGACGGACTGCCCCGGCCGCAGCGTCAGCACATCCGGGCCCACGACCAGCTGGCCCGGCCGCGGCGGCACCGGCGTCTGCGGCCCCCGGCCGGGGGCCGGGGTGGGCTCCTCGTTCCGCGGCCCGGGCGGGCCCGCGTCACCGGGCCGGCCGCCCGCCGGGGGTGCGCCACCCGGCGGGAGGGCGACCGGCTCCTCGGTGTCGGGGGCCGCCGGGCTCGCGGTCGGGCGCGGCTGGGGCTGGAAGGGCCATTCGAGGTTCGGCGCCACCGTGATGCCGGGGCCCATCACCAGCACCGCCACCAGCGCGGTGACCAGGGCACCGGCCGCGCCGCCCCCCGCGAACAGCCAGCGCCGGGCGGTGTGCGAGGGCACGTCCGGCTGGTGCGGCATGCCGTCGGGGGTCAGGCCACCGCCCCGGGCGGCGATGTCGGCCCGGTGGCCGGCCAGTTCGGGATCGGTGGCGGTGTGCAGCACCCGGTGCCGCAGCGCCACCGGCAGCACGGGCGCCGGGGCCAGCGCGTAGAGCGGGCCGATCGCCACCCGGGCCCGGCGCCGGCAGTCGAGGCAGTTCTCGCCGTGCTCGTCGGCCTCGAAGGCGTCCATCTCCGCCCCGGCCTCGGCGGGTTCCCGCGCCCGGACGATCGCCCGGTCCGCGCACTGCCGCGACAGGGCCTGCGCCTCCTCCGCCACCACCGCCTCGCCCCGGGCGCGGGCCTGGGCCAGCCGGGTGGCCGCCCGCCGGGCGGGAACCCCCAGCACGGCGGCGAGGCCGAGGCCGGACAGGCCGTGCCGGAGCGCCAGCAGCAGCACCTCCTGGTCGGCGAAGTCGAGCCGGGACAGTGCCGATTCGAACAGCTCGCTCAGCCCGGGCACGGTGAGCCCGGTCTCGGAGTCGATCACGACACCGGGCTGGTCCATCCAGTCCCAGTACAGGCCGCGGGCCCGGCCGCGTTGCAGGCAGCGCCGGCGGGCCGCGCCGTACAGCCAGGCCCGCAACTGCGTGCGGTCGCGCATCCGGGGCGCCCGGCGGTACGCGTCGATGAACGTGTCGTGCACGAGATCGGCTGCTGCCTTGGACTCCCAGGTCAGGGTCAGGCAGTAGTCGTAGAGCCGTTCGGCGTACCGGTCGTAGAGGGCGGCCAGGGCTTCCTCGCCGCCCTCGTTCAGATCCTGGACGAACCGCCGGTCGATCTCCGGATCCAGCGGTGACCACCTAGGCATGCGGGGCTCCCGGCACCGAAGGGTCAGGAATTGGACGAGATGTCGATGGTAGCGGCCCTGTGCCCCATCTCCGGTAGAAGACCCGGGTCCGGACGCTGGAATCAGCTACGCAACGGCGAATATCACGCTGATTCAGGGTGTATCAGGGAAGTCCAGATCGAGAGCGTCATCGTCGCGGAGCTTGGCCACCGCCCGGGAGACCGTGCTCTTCACGGTGCCGACGCTCACGCCGAGCACCTCGGCGATCTCCGTTTCGGACATGTCCTCGTAGTAGCGCAGGATCACCGCGGCGCGTTGCCGTTCGGGTAGCCGGGCGAGCGCGCGGCCGAGCGCGTCGTGCATCTCGCTGCGCCGGGTGTGGTCGTCAACGGGCTGGTCGGGCAGTTCGTCGGTGGGGTAGATCTCGAACTTGCGCCGCCGCCACCACGAGATCTGGGTGTTGACCATGGCGCGGCGGACGTAGCCGTCCATGGCGGTGCGGTCCTTGATCCGGCCCCAGGCCCGGTAGGTGTTGGCGAGCGCGGCCTGGAGTAGGTCCTCGGCCTCGACCCGGTCACCGGTGAGTATCATCGCCGCCCGGAGCAGGGCGGGGCGGCGGGCCGCCACGTAGTCACGGAACTCGTCGTGCGGTGCCTGGCTCACATGACCACCGACCCCAGGGGATTGAGGGTTACCCGGCGCCGTGCGTTGTCGGAGGCGCCATGGGTCCGACGATCGCACGAAGATCGTAATTCAGGCCCAACATAAATGCGATATTCGGGTCAACCGAGTAGTCGAATCATGTACCAAGTACATAAACCGCCCCAGGTATCTCTGACTTATTGCCACATATACGTCGACAGCCGGGGCGCAGGCGGGCCACGCTGCTGACAGTCGTCCTTACACCCATGACCACGGGAGTTCCCATGCCGATGTCCCGCCGGTCCGGACCGTCCCGCGGGGGTGCGGCCGGCCCGCCGCCCGCGCGGCTGATCCGGTCCCGGCGCCGCCACCGGCAGGCCGTCCTCGGCCCGTTCCGGGCGCCCGGCCCCGCGCTGCCCCCACTGCGGTCGTGCACCGGGATCATCCTTGGCGCCGACCGGCACCGGCTGGTGCTGCAGAGCGGCACGGACGAGATACGGCTGGAGCTGACCCCGGACACCAGGGTCTGGTACGGCGGCCGGACCGGGCTGGAGGCACTGCGACCCGGCCGCGAGGCCATCGTGCGGCCCCGCGACGACGGCCCCGGGGTGGACCGGATCTGGGTGGACATCACCCGGGTCACCGGCACCATCCTCAGCCGTGGCCAGGACGCCATCGAGGTGGACGCCGGTCCGCACCGCGCGCACACCCAGGTGCTCCTCCCCCGCCAGGCGCTGGAACGGGTACTCGTCCGGCACCCCCAACTGGAGCCCGGACACCTGATCGACGTGATCGGCACCCGCTCACCCGACGGAACGCTCGCCGCCCGGCCGGGCACCGCGCAGCCCTGGCACCCGGCCGCCACGGTGCAGGCGGCCGGACCACTGCACGGCACCGCCACCTGGTCCGACCTCGGCCACCGGCGCGGCGCCGCCTACCCCGCCGTCGACCCCGAGGGGGACTCCGGCGGCTGCCCGGACGCCCGGGCGGGATGTGTCGCGCTGCCCTACCTGTCGCTGGGCCACGACCTCATCGTCCGCAACTCCTGCACCGAGCGCGCCGCCGCCGTACCGGTGGTCCAGTGCGGGTGCGTCGCCGCCCGGTTCTGCGACCGCTGCGTCGAGTGCGGCACGTCCCCGCGCGGCAGGCTCGTCGAGCTGAGCCCCGCCGACTACGCGGACCTGGGCGGCGACCTGGACACCGGGTGCTTCAACGTGACCCTGGAGGTGAGCCGGTGATCGAGATCGTGTCCGGCGCCCAGGTGCTCTTCCTCACCGCCGTGCTGCTCACCGCGTGCGCGGCCAAACTGGTCGTCCGCGAGGAGCCCGCCCCGGCGGGCGACGAATGGCTGCTGAAATTGCGGCGGAACCGCCGGCTGGCCGTCGCGGTGGCGCTGGCCGAGGGCGGGCTGGGCCTGGCCCTGCTGGTCTCCGCCCATCCGGCGGTGCGGATCGCGGTGGCGGCGTGGTTCGCCGCGGCGACCTGGGTGGTCGGCGAGTTGCTGAACCGCCGCCCGGACGCCGGCTGCGGGTGCTTCGGCGGGTTGAGCACGGCCCGGGTCGGCCGGCGCGGCCTGCTGCGGGCGGCGGGGTGCACGGTCGCGGCGATCGCTTCGTTGCACGCCTCCGGTGACGGCCTGGCGATCGCGGCCGGCGCACCGGCGATGACCGGGTTGCTGGTGGCGACCGAACTGGCGCTGCTGGTCATGCTCTCGCCGGAACTCGGGGCGCTGCTGGACCGGTACCGCGCGATCGTGCCGTGCGAGGCGCGGCCCAGCCCGCTGGCGGAGACCTACCAGACGCTGCACGCCAGTTCCGACTGGCGTGAGCACCGCTCCGCGCTGCGTTCGACCGAACCGGTGGACGTGTGGCGCGAGGGCTGCTGGCGGCTGCTCGCCTACCCGGCCCGGATCGGTGACGAGGAGCTGGAGATCGTCTTCGCCGTCTCCACCGAGCAGCGCCACCGCGCCGTTCGCGTCGCCCTCGTGGAATCCGAGACCGAGGACTCCGGCCCCACCCCCTTCCGTCCCGTCCTCGCCTGACCGCGGGGCCTGGCCGCGGGCCGTCTGCGGGAATCTACGGCTTTCTCGGAGCAGGGCTAGATTTCGGTAGAGAGCGCGATGAACGAACCTTGGTGAATCTACGAATATCTAGTGCTCACCGTAGAAAGCTGTAGATCTTCCTGTGCTCGGGCTGGGGTCAGGTGGGCTGGGCGCGGAGGAACTTCCCGAAATGGGGCACGGTGAAGGCGACCAGGCCGCGTTCGGCGCTGTAGATCAGGCCCTTCTTGATCAGGCCGTCCCGGGCCGGGGAGAGGCTGGAGGGCTTGCGCCCCAGCTCGTCGGCGACCGCCGAGGTCGGGACCGGCTCGTCGCCGAGGGCGGCCATCGCGCGCATGTAGTCGCGTTCGGCCGGGGTGGCGCGCTCGTAGCGGCTGCCGAAGAAGCCCACCGCCAGCTCGCTCTCGGCCTCGGGGGCGGCGACCTTGATGTCGTCGGCGGTGATCGGTGAACCGGGGGCGACGTCCCACGCCACCTTGCCGTACGCCTGCACGAAGTAGGGGTAGCCGTCGGCGGCCTCGTACAGCGCGTCGAGGGCGTCCTGGGTGAAGGTGACCTCTTCGCGCTCGGCGGGGGCGAGCAGGGCCTGGTCAGCGGAGCCGCGGTCGAGCCGGTCGATCCGGGCGTACCGGAACAGCCGCTCGGAGTAGGACTTGCTCGCCGACAGCACCGCGGGCAGGTGCGGCAGCCCGGCCCCCACCACGATCAGCGGCCCGCCACTCTGCGACAGCTCGTGGCAGGCGGCGCAGAGCGCGGAGACGTCGTCGGCCGGGATGTCCTGCATCTCGTCGACGAACAGGCCGATGCCCACCCCGAGGTCGGTGGCGACCGAGGCCGCGTCGACGAACAGCTCGGTCAGGTCGATCTCCAGGTCGCCGGAGTCGGCGCGCCCGCGCGCGGCGGGCACGTCGATGCCGGGCTGCCAGCGGTGCACCCGGCTCCGCCCCTTGCCGCCCGGCTCCTCACCGGCCTGGGCGAACGCCTTGAGCACGCCCAGGAAGCCCTCGATGCGGTCGGGCGCCCGGTGCCGGGGGGCGAGCTCGCGCACGGCCATGTGCAGGGCGGCGGCGACCGGCCGCCGGATGGACTGCTCGGGCCGGGCCTCGATCTTGCCGGTGCCCCACAGCCGCTGGATCGCCATCGACCGGAAGGTGTTGAGCAGCACGGTCTTGCCCACCCCGCGCAGCCCGGTGAGGATCATGCTGCGCTCGGGCCGGCCGCGGGCGACCCGCTCCAGCACCACCTCGAACTGCTGCAGCTCGCGGTCGCGGCCGGCGAGCTCGGGCGGACGCTGGCCGGCGCCGGGGGCGTAGGGATTCCGCACGGGGTCCACGCTCTCGGACTGTATGAGCTGATATAGCTGTGGCCGTAGATTTGGATAGAAAGTCGTACGGCGTGTCGCACGAGGGCGGCGGGCCTCCAGTACGAGCGTCACCGGCCACCCCCTCACCTCGAACCGGTGTTCGATGATTCGAACACACTAGCGGGCACCGGCGGGGCGCGTCAGCTCGGAGTCGAAAGTTTCTTCGAAGGAATCCCGGCGGCCCCCTCCCCCGCCGCCGGGATCCCGGTCCGGAAGGTCAGCCCACCTGCTCGTCGACCCCGGAACGGTGCGGCATCCGCTCGGCCGGGACGGTGCCCATCCGGCCGGCCTGGAAGTCCTCGAACGCCTGGACGATCTCTTCGCGCGTGTTCATGACGAAGGGCCCGTACCGGGCGATCGGCTCCCGGATCGGCCGCCCGCCCAGGACCAGCACCTCCCAGCCCTGCTTGCTCGCCAGGGGCTGGACGTCCCCGGCCCGCAGGGTCAGCGCCGCGCCGTTGCCGCCGAAGACCGCCAGCTGCCCCTCGTCCAGCGGGCGCTCCTCGGCGCCCACGACGCCGCGGCCGGAGAGCACGTACACCAGCGCGTTGAAGTCGGCCGGCCAGGGCAGGTCGAGCCGGGCGCCGGGGGCGACCGTCGCGTGCAGGTAGGTGATGGGCGTGTGCGTCACGCCCGGCCCCTCGTACCCGGCCAGCGACCCGGCGATGAGGCGGACCAGGGAGGCGCCGTCGTCACCGGCCAGCAGGACCACGTCGCGCGCCTCGATGTCCTGGTAGCGGGCCGGGTTCCACTTGGCCGAGCGGGGCAGGTTCACCCAGAGCTGGACGCCGTGGAAGAGGCCGCCCTTGGCCACCAGCTCGGGTGTGGGCTGCTCGATGTGCTGGATGCCCGCCCCGGCGGTCATCCACTGGGTGGCGCCGTCGGCGATCAGGCCGCCTCCGCCGGTGGTGTCCTGGTGCTGGAAGGCGCCGTCGATGACGTAGGTGACGGTCTCGAAGCCGCGGTGCGGGTGCCAGGGGGTACCTTTCGCCTCGCCTGGGGCGTACTCCACCGCGCCCATGTGGTCGAGCATCAGGAAGGGGTCGGCCAGCGGGAGGTCGGCGGCGGGGAAGGGGCGACGTACCTGGAAGCCCTCGCCCTCCAGGTGGCGTTCGGCGGTGACGACCCGGGCGACGCGGCGGGGGCGGGCGTCCGGCGCGAGCCGGGGCAGGCGGGGCAGGGTCAGGGTGTCCGCGGTCACGGCGGGCATCGGGGGCCTCCTATGGGTGGTGCGACTGTCTCCGGACGCAACATGGTTTAAAGTTAAACTATTCCGCTTGCTCCTGAACTGCACGTTTCAAGGTAGTTGAATGTTCAACATGTGAACTATGCTGGGGGCCATGAAGGAACCACGCTGGCTCGACTCCTCCCAGCAGCGCCACTGGAGGGCCTTCGTGGAAGGCAGCGTCCGGCTGCACGACCTGATGGACCGCGATCTCAAGGCCAAGCACGGCCTCTCCGAGTCGGAGTACGAGATCCTGGTGCGCCTCTCCGAGGCTCCGGAGATGCGCCTGCGGATGGCCGAACTGGCCGAGTCCGCCAGCCAGTCGCGCAGCCGCCTCTCCCACACCTGCTCCCGGCTGGAAAGCAAGGGCCTGGTCCGCCGCGCCACCTGCCCCGGCGACAAGCGCGGGGTCTACGCCCACCTCACCGACGAGGGGTACAGCGCCCTCCAGCGCGCCGCCGTCGACCACGTGGAGGTCGCCCGCGACTTCTTCATCGACGTGATCGACCCCGCCGACCTGGAGGCGATCGGCCGCGCCTTCACCGCGGTGACCCGCCGGATCGGCGAGGTGCGCTGACAGGGTGTCGCAGGTCACAGCACTCCGGTGACCGTGCCATGCTGAAAGGGTGTCTGCGACAACGCTGTTTGGCACGGTGCTGACCGCGGCCGTCCTGGTCACGGCGGCCGGATGCGGCGGTGAGGGCGGTACCACCCGCACCGAGTCGCCGCCGACGGCCCCGCCCACGTCCGCCGGGGCACCGCCGACCCCGACCTCCGCCCAGCGGCCGGCCGAGTTCACCTCGAAGATCGAGAACGTCTCGCGGTCGATGCTGCGGTACTCCTGGCGGCCGGGCTGCCCCGTCCCGCTGTCCAGCCTGCGCCGGATCGAGATGACGTACTGGGGTTTCGACAAGAAGCCGCATACCGGGCACCTGGTGGTGAACGCCGGCTCCGCCGGCGACCTGGTCAAGGTGTTCCGGCGGCTGTACGAGCAGCGGTATCCGATCCAGCGGATGGAGCCGGTCGACGTCTACAAGGGCAGCGACTTCGACTCGATCGAGGCCAACAACACCTCGGCGTTCAACTGCCGCCAGGCCACCGGCTCGGGGAACTGGTCACAGCACGCCTACGGGCTGGCCGTCGACATCAACCCCTGCCAGAACCCGTACGTGACGGCGTCCGGGTACGTGGCGCACAAGCACTGCGTGAAGTACCGCAACCGCAACCTCGACCACCCGGCCCTGATCAAGCCCGGCGACAAGGTGGTGCGCGCGTTCGCGTCCATCGGCTGGAACTGGGGCGGCACGTGGAGCGGCACCAAGGACTACCAGCACTTCTCGTCGTCCGGGCGGTGACCGGCGCGGGGTCCGCCGGGAGCGGGCCGGTCTCCGTCGGGCGGGTCGGGCCGGGAGGTCAGCCGACCATCAGGTAGCCGATCACCGCGAGCACGATGACGGCCGCCACCGCGGTCACGCCGAGGATCAGGCCGGTGTTGCCTCGCGGGGTCTGCACCGGCTCGGCCGGCTGGCGGTTCGCGAAGGCCTGGAATTGGTGAGTTGTCGCGGACGGATCCTTCTCTTTCTCAGACATGGCGCAGACTGTAACCGATGATCTTTTTTGTCCCGAAAGTCACTGTTGTGCCCGAGCGGGGGTCAGCGCGGTCAGCACGCCGAGCCCGATGAAAGTGCCCCCGACGACATACCGCTCGCCCTTCAGCAGGCGGCCCCCGCGCCGCAGCCACGGGCCGACCGCTCCGGAGAGCAGCGCGTACGCGCCGTCCGTGCAGCACCCGAGCACCACGAAGACCAGCCCCAGCACCACGACCTGCAGCGGGACGGACCCGCGCGCCGGATCGACGAACTGCGGCAGGAACGCCAGGAAGAACAGCGCCAGCTTGGGGTTGAGGACGTTCACCATCAGGCCCTCGCCGAACAGCCGCCGCGCCGACCGGCCGCCGGCCGGCAGTTCGGGCGCCGGCTCGGCCCGGCTGAGCAGCGCCCTGACCCCGAGGTAGATCAGGTAGGCGGCGCCGGCGTACTTGACCACGGTGAACGCCAGCGCGGACGACGCCAGCAGCCACGACAGCCCGGCCGCCGCCGCGGCCACCTGCACCAGCGTCCCGGCGTGCACCCCGGCCACCGCCGTCGCCGCGGCCCGCGGCCCGTGCCGGACCCCCTGCGACACGATGTAGACCACCGCCGGGCCGGGGATGATCAGGATGAGCGTGGCCGCCACGGTGTACAGGGCGAGCGTCGAGAGCGTCGGCATGAGCCGGAGGCTATGCCTTTCGGCACGATCTGTCACCCGATATCCGTCGGCCCCGAATTTCCCGACCTGGCGATCATGCCATTGGCCGTGTCCCCTCTTTCATTTCGTGGGCGGAATTCCCCGGATCATGCTGGAATTGGGCGCACCCTGTCCGCCACCGCCGCTGGGAAGGCACCCCCATGTCGGTCGTCCTCGCCGCCCTCACCGCCGCGACGCTGTCGCTGGGAGCGGCGCCGCTCGCCCTCGCCGACCCCGGGCACGTGCGGCTCGCCCACCTGTCGCCCGACACCCCGGCGGTGGACGTCTACCTCTACGAGCAGGGCAGGAAGTCACCGCGGCTGGTGCTGAAACACGTCGGCTACGGCGCCGCGTCGCCGTACCAGCGGCTGCCGGTCGGCGCCTACACGGTGGCGATGCGGCCGGCCGACGCCGCCGCGTCCAGCCCGCCGGTGCTGTCGGCCGACGTGCGGGTGCGGTCCGGCGCCGCCTACACGGTGGCGGGCATGGGCCCCTACAAGAGCGTGCGGCTGCAGGTGCTCGACGACTCCTTCGGCCCGGCCGGCGGGAACGCCGGGCTGCGGGTGATCGCCGCCTCCCTCAAGCGGCCCGCCGTGGACGTCGTCGCCGGCGACCGGATGCTCGCCCGCGGGCTGCGCTTCCCCGACACCACCCCGTACCGCTCCCTGCCCGCCGGGACCACGACGGTGCGGGTGCGCGGCACGGCGGCCGCGTCGGACGTGCGGCTCGCCCCCGGCTCGCTCGGCACGGTGGTCGTGCTCGACGGCACCGGCGGCCCCCGGCTGCTGCACCTGCGCGACACCGTGCCGCCCCGTCAGGAGGAACCGCCGCGCGGCGGGGTCGCGGCCGGGTCCGGCGGTGCCGCGGGCGGCGCCCCGCTGGCGGGCGTGGTGGCACTCGGCCTGCTCGCCCTGCTCCTGTACCGGGTCCGCCCCGGGAAGGGAATCCGGTAACGGCATTCCGCGCCGTTCCGAACGTATCCTTCCGCTATGACCCACGAGGCCGGTCAACTGATCGCGGGGCAGTACCGCCTCGTCGCGGAGATCGGCCGTGGCGGCTTCGGCGTCGTCTGGCGGGCCCGCGACGAGCGCATCCACCGCGACGTCGCCGTCAAGGAACTCTTCCTCCCCTCCTACCTGCACACCGACCAGCGGCAGGAACGGCACCGGCGGAGCCTGCGCGAGGCCCGGTCGGCGGCCCGGATCGACCACCCCGCGGCCGTCACCGTCCACGACGTCGTCGAGCACGACGGCGGCCCGTGGATCATCATGGAACTGATCGAGGGACGCCCGCTGCACTCCATCGTCCGGACTGACGGGCCGCTACCACCGCTGCGCACCGCCGAGATCGCGCTGGACATCCTGGGCGCGCTGCACGCCGCGCACACCGCCGGGGTGATCCACCGGGACGTCAAACCCGCCAACGTGCTGATCGCCGAGCGGGGCGCGGTGCTCACCGACTTCGGCATCGCAATCATCGAGGGTGATCCCGCGCTCACCCACTCCGGCTTCATGATGGGGGCGCCCGCGTACACCGCGCCCGAACGGGCCCGCGGGGAGCCCGCCGTCCCGGCCTCGGACCTGTGGTCGCTGGGCACCACCCTGTTCTTCGCCGTGGAGGGCCGCCGCCCCTACCCGGGCAGCAACCCCAACGCCGTGCTGCACGCCGTGCTGGAGCAGGAGCCGCCCGAGGCGCCGCACGCGGGGCCGCTCGCGCCCGTCATCGCCGGGCTGCTGCGCAAGGACGCGGCGGCCCGGCTCACCGCCCCGCAGGCCGCCGCCCTGATCGCGGCGATCCTGGAACGCCCCGTCCCGCCCATGGCCGTCCCGGCCCCCCGGCGGGCGCGGCGCCCCGGCCGGATCGCGCTCGGGGTGCTCGCCGCGGTCACCGCCGGCCTGCTGCCCGGGTCCCTGCTGGCGTCCGACGAGCCGGCGCGCTCCGCGCTGCGCACGACCATGCCCGGCCCGCGGTCGCTGGGCGTCCTCACCGACCGGGTGCGGCTCTACACCGTGGCGCTCAGCCCCGACGGCCGGACCCTGGCGGCCGGCGGCGAGGACCGGACCGTCCGGTTGTGGGACGTCGCCGCGCGCCGCCCGACCGCCACGCTGTCCGGGCACGAGCACACCGTCTTCGCCGCGGCGTTCAGCCCCGACGGCCGGACCCTGGCCACCGGCGGGTACGACGGCAAGGTGCTGCTGTGGGACGTCCCCCGGCGGCGCCGGATCGCGGTGATCGACCTGGGCGAGCGGGTGGGCACCGTCGCCTTCAGCCCCGACGGCCGGGTGCTGGCCTGCGCCGAGAGCGGCGGCGTGCGGCTGTGGGACGTCCGCACCCGGAAGTGGACCAGGACGCTGCGCGCCGCCGACGAGAGTTCCTACACCGCCGCGTTCAGCCCCCAGGGGACGCTGGCCGTGGCCGGGGACTCCGCCGTCCGGCTGCTGCCGCCCGGGCCGCGCCGCCGGGTCGCGACGCTGGACCGGGTCGACTCCACGGTGGCCGGGCTGGCCTTCGACCCCACCGGGGAGACGCTGGCGGCGGCCGGGTTCGACGGGACGGTGCGGGTGTGGAACCTCCGGGAACGGCGGGCCGCCACCCTGACCGGCTCGGACCGGACGCTGACCGCCGTCGCCGCCGGCGGGCGGCACATCGTGGCCGCCGGCGGCGACCGGATCATGCTCTGGAACGCCGTCACCCACCGGCCCGTCGCGACCCTCACCGGGCACACCGACGTGGTCTACGGCCTCTCGCTCAGCTCCGACGGCCGCCTCCTGGCCAGCGCCGCCACCGACCGCACCGTCCGCCTCTGGGCACTGCGCTGACCAGGGCCGGTCCGGCCCCGGCGCGCCGCCGCTCACTCCTTCACGTCGACCCGCACCCCGCCGGAGAACGGCGAGTCGTGCAGCCGGATCACGCTCGGCACCACCGGCTTCGGTACGTCGAACACGACGATGCCCCGCACCCTGTTGCCCGGGTTGATCTCCTCGTACAGCGACTGCGAGGACTTCAGGTAGATCCCGGCCTCGCTGTCGGCGGAGTACTCCTTGCCGCCGGCCAGCAACTTCTGCGCGTCCCCCATGAAGGACTGCGCCTCGTCGCCGTGGTTGGTGACGGTGACGTGCACCAGGATGAACTTGCCCTGCGCGGTCTTGCCCAGGTACTGGTCGCCGATCCGCCGGGGGCCGGCGGCGACCTTGGTGACGACGAACGTGAACTTGCCGTCCTTGACCCTGTCGCCGATCCCGGCGGTCTTCTTGGCGGGCCTGGTGGTGGCCTTGCCGGACTGTCCCCCGGCGGCGTTGTCGGCGACGGGCTGGCAGCCGGTGAGGGCGAGAGCGGAGACGAGGGCGAGTGCGGCGATGCAGACGAGGGTCATGGGCGCGCCTTTCGTTGGTGTGCTCGTGAGGTAGACGCGCCCCACCAGGGGATGGTTACTCGAAGTTTCTTATTCGTTACCTAGGGTATCTATTTTGTGGTGATAGGTCCGGAAATGCCGTGTGCTGCGGCCCGCCGGTCATCGCGCGGAGAAGAGCGATCGAGGTCACCCCGGGTCGAAGACGCCGGGGCCGGGCGTGAGCACGGCGTCGGGGTCGTAGCGGTCCTTCGCCGCTCGGAAGGCCGGCCACCTGTCGCCGTAGTGGGCCCGCCAGTCCCGCGCCGTGAACGGCACCGAACCGATCGGGTAGAGCACCCCGCCGTAGGACTCGCGGACGCGGGCGAACATCCGCTCGTTGCGGGCGAGCATCTCCGCGACGAACTCCGGGGCGGGGCCCGGGGTCTCGGAAACGGTGTTGATGTCCAGGACGAACGCCCACGGTGACCCGTCCGGTTCGGGCAACCGGGGGCAGGGCCTGGTGAGGTGTTCGCGCCGTTGCGGGTAGATCAGGCTGGCCCCGTAGGACCCGATGTCGCGCGGAGTCAGCGTCGGCACGATCTCGGCGAGGTAGTCCTCGATGGTGGAGCCCGGCAGCCACACGTCGAACCACGGCTTGACGAGCCGATCCCAGTTCACCGTCTCCCGCAGCGTGTCGATGCCCTCGTCGATCGAGAACACGTAGTCCAGGTAGGGGGTGTCCTCGATGGTCGGCTCGACGGCCAGGCCACCGGTGATCGCCAGGTCGTCGGGGGGTGCGGGCGGGTCGTAGAAGGCCGTCGCGTACAGCTTGTAGGTCTGCGTGGCGTCGGGCGGGAACAGCTCGGCGTAGACGTGATCGACGCCAGGGCGGTCGACGAGCGTGCGGAAGTCGCGGAAGAACGCGGCGTTGTCGGTGTGCAGCAGCGCGTAGGTGCGGGCGCGCTGCCTGGCGGGGACGAGCTCGATGGTCGCCCTGGTGATGACGCCGCACTGGCCGAGCCCGCCGAGCACCGCCTCGAACAGGTCGGGCTTGTCGTCGCGGGAGCAGCGCTCGATGGCCCCGGTCCCGGTGACCACCTCCAGTTCGCGCACGTGGTCGACCTGCAGCCCGGTGTCCAGGCCGCCGACCAGGCCGCCGATGCCGCCCACGGAGAGCGTCCCGCCCACGGTCAGGCCGGTGTAGCCGGTGAGCACCGGCGGGGTCAGCCTGGGCGACCGCTCGTAGGCGGCCCTGGTCAGGTCCATCCAGCTGATCCCGGCGTCCACTTCGGCGGCGTCCGGGCCGAGCGAGTGGATGCGATCGAGGTGCCGGTTCTCGATGACCAGCCCGCCGGAGAGCCCCTGGCCGTGGGTGGTGTGCGCCTGGCCTCGGGTCGACACCGCGATGCGGTGCGCCCCGCAGAAGCGGATCATCGCGGCGATGTCGCGCGCCGAGCGCGGGCGGAGCACCGCGCCCGGCCTGTGGTGGGCGATGTTGCCCAGGTCGGTGGCGACCGCCTCCCGGGACGCCTCGTCGACCGCGAGCTCACCGTCTAGCGCGGGCGCGTCGGCGAACGACGGGGCCGGCGCCGCCTCCGTGACCCAGCTGCGTTCGATCGGATCGAAGCCCACGACCGCGGTGGCGGACGCGACTTCGCCGGGAGATTCGCGGTGGCCGGTCATTTCGCCCCCCGGAGGGCTTCCTCGGCCAGGTCGACCTGCGTCAGGCGGTAGCGCAGCTCGTCGGCGCGCGTCCCGGGCATGGTGAACTCCTTTCAGCACGATCAATGCGGCCCATTCCGCAATCCATCGCACCGTAACCAGCCCGGAACGCCCGACACAATCGAGCATTCGTTAAATCAATCATATATCCGTCAATTAATTGTCAGAGGCACTTCAATCCGGTGGCCGCCCGGCACGCCGGTACTCGCCCTCGTCGCCGTCGGCGGCGGTCGCGTCGGTGAGGTTCATCCGAGGGATCCAGGCCGGCCGCCGGGCGCTCAGGCCGACGACAGCGCCTCACCGGGATCGAGTTCCTTCAAGCCGAAACCGAGCTGGCTGTACACCTCCAGCTGGTCGAAGTATTCCCGGTGCGTTTTGATTTTGCCGTCCTCGACGAAAGTGGAGCAGGTGGAGCGAAAGGTAATACGACGACCCGTGCCTTCGAGAACACGCCCGTCCGGGAGCAGGAAGGGTCCGGTGTGTGTCCCGGTCGTCGTCCATTCCGTGACCGCGGGGTTGTCCACGTCGCCGAGCTCGAACCATGGCGTGAAGTGAAGGTCCGGGAAGCCCTGGAACCACTGTTCGTAGAACCAGGCGATCTGCTCGTGCCCTTCCGCTATGCCTGTCGGCGCCACATAGACGGCATCCGGGCTGTAGCAGTCGAGCACTCCTTGAATGTCATGAGCGTTAATCGCCTCGCCAAGCTTGTGCTTGAGATCCCAGAAATTAGACATGGGATACGCCTCGCTGGTGTCGGGGGCGGCCAATGTCCCGATGGGCCAAGAGGGCACTGCCCCAGCGCCTGGTCAGCGCCTGATCGAACTCGGCTATCAAACTTCTAAGCTATCCGGCGAAGATTCAGCCACCGGCTATGGCGACGTTACGCATATACCAAGAAAACGCCGCGGGACGTGGGCTTCGTGGCGGTGCTGCGAGCGGGCCGCACACCGCCCTTGATCGCGTGCTGTGTGCGAGTATCCCCGGATGATCGATGTGTCGCTGGAAAAGGATGCGGATCCGGTCCCCGTCCTGAAGCTGCAAGCCGATGCGTGGGAGTTGAACATCTGGGCCTCCCTGGCCGACCTCGCCCGGTTGAGCGGGATCCGGGCCGCGGACTGGGATGAGCGGATGTCGCTGAAGGCGGGGCTCTGCGCGGGCGCTCCGGTGTTCTGGGCCATCGCCGAAGACGAGCAAGTAGCGATCTTGATCGGATCTGATGACGAGACCTGGGACATCGCGCTGATGGTCCCGCTGGCCACGGTGGATGAGATCGTCGCACTCGCACGCTGACGGCAGGGCGGCGGCGCGAACCGCGTGGCCACCGTCAGCCTCTCCGTCCTGGCGCGGACGCCGCCGTCGTGATGATCGAGGTGAACGCGGCTGCGAGGGAGTCGGCCAGGGACGACGGTTCGCCGAGGTAGCCGTTCACCATCGCGCCGTCTCGCAGGATCATCAGCTGCCTCGCGGTGGAATCGGCATCGTTCGCCCCAGCCTCAGTGGCGATGTCGGCGAATTCGTCGAGCATCCACCGGCGGTGCGCGTCGACGGCCCCCCGGACCGGGTCGTCGGGATCGGTGAACTCCGCCGCCGCGTTGATGAACGCGCACCCCCGGAATCCCGGACGGCAACTCGCGGAGCCTATGTCGGTGGCGAGCGCGCGAAGTGACCCCATGGGGTCGCCCTGGCGACGCACGCTCTCCATCCACTCCCGCTCCGCGACCGCCTGCTCCGCCAGGTACGCGACCACGAGCTCGCTCTTGGTGCGGAAGTGGCGGTAGAAGGTGA
Organism: Actinomadura craniellae; assembly: GCF_003289645.1. Taxonomy (GTDB): domain Bacteria; phylum Actinomycetota; class Actinomycetes; order Streptosporangiales; family Streptosporangiaceae; genus Actinomadura_D; species Actinomadura_D craniellae. Next base: position 59,272 of record NZ_QLYX01000005.1, read on the forward strand.
CCTTCGTGATGCCGACCTGCTCGATGATGCGGTCGGCGCTCGTGGCGCGTATGCCCTGGGCGTAGAACAGCTCGTTCGCGGCGGCGAGAATGCGCGCTCTCGTGGCGGACCCCGATGAGGTGCGCGTCACCGGTTCGGTGATCTCGGCGTGCATGTCCTGCTCCCGTCCTGGTCGGGCTGGTTGCACCAGCACTGCGATCAGTCTAGAGTCGCTGATGTAGACGAACTAGTAACTCTACTTCGCAACACATGAAGGGAATAGTGATGACCGAAACCCGGTACGCCGCTGTCTCGACCTCGAGTTCGCCGGCGCCGTTCAGCGCGGCACTGCGCCGCCTGTACTTCGTCCGCTTCGCCTTCGCCGCCGTCTGGGCGGCGCTCCTGTTCCCGGCCTCGACCACCGAGGGGCCGCTGCTGACCGCCCTCCTCGTCAGCTATCCGCTCTTCGACGCGGCCGCCGTCTTCTGGCAGCTACGGTCGAAACAGCGCGCACCCGGCGCACAGGTCGCGGAGCGGATCAACGTGGTGGTCAGCGTCGTCGTGGCCATCGCACTCGGCTGGGCATCGACGGTCTCCATCGCCGCCGCTCTCGCGGTCTGGGGCGCGTGGGCCGTGGGTTCCGGGATTCCCCAGCTCCTCGCCGCCGTGCGGCAGCGGCGTTCCGGCGGCCAGGTGCCGCAGATGCTGAGCGGCGGCATGTCGGCCCTGGCCGGGGCCGCGTTCCTGGCCCAGGGGCTCCGGGGCGCCGACGACATCGCCGGAGTCGGCGGTTACGCCCTCCTCGGCGGGATATTCTTCCTGATCTCCGCCATCCGGTTGAGTGTGCTGCTGCGAAAGGCATCATGACGGGCACCGAGGAACGCGAGTTCGACTATGACCTGATCGTGGTGGGCGCCGGCCCGGCCGGCGAGAACGTCGCCGACTACGCGGCCAAACGCGGGGTACGCGCGGCGATCGTCGAATCCGAGCTCGTCGGCGGCGAATGCTCGTACTGGGCGTGCATGCCCTCCAAGGCACTCCTGCGCAGCGGACACGCGATCCAGGCGGCCCGCCGGGTCGCCGGCGCCCGCGAGGCGGTCGAGGGGACCATCGACGCCTCCGCGGTCCTCGCCCGGCGATCGTCGTTCACCTCTCAGTGGAAGGACGACGGGCAGGTCTCCTGGCTCGACTCCGCGGGCATCGACCTGATCCGCGGCCACGGTCGCCTCTCCGGCCCGGGCGAGATCCAGGTCGGTGACCGTGCCTACTCGGCGCGGGCGGTCGCCCTGGCGACAGGCTCCGTTCCGACCCTGCCCAAGGTCCCCGGCCTCGCGGCCGCCGAGCCCTGGGGCACCCGCGAGGCGACCGCCGCCGGGCACGTCCCGCCGCGGCTCATCGTCATCGGCGGCGGGGTCGCCGGCACCGAACTCGCCCTCGCGTTCGCGTCCCTCGGCTCGCGCGTCACCCTGCTGTCCCGCGCCGGACTGCTCAGCCACGAGGAGCCCTTCGTCGGAGAGCACCTCGCCGCCGCCCTGACCGGCGAGGGGGTCGACGTGCGCCTGGGCGTCACACCCGCACGGATCGACCGCGACGCCGACCGGATCGTCAGCGTCGTCCTGGCCGACGGCACCACGCTCCGGGCCGAAGAACTCCTGGTCTCCACCGGGCGCCGGCCGAACACCGGCGACCTCGGCCTCGAGACGATCGGCCTCGACCCCGCCGCGGAACTGCGGGTGGACGAGACGATGCTCGTCGACGGCACCGACTGGCTCTACGCCGTAGGGGACGTCAACGGCCGCGCGCTGCTCACCCACCAGGGCAAGTACCAGGCGCGCGCCGCGGGCGAGGCGATCGCCGCGCGACTGCACGGATCACCCGTCTCCGCCGGGCCGTGGGGCCGGCACGCGGCCTCAGCGGACCACCTGGCCGTGCCCCACGTGGTGTTCACCGACCCGGAGATCGCCAGCGTCGGGCTCACCGAATCCCGCGCCCGCGACAGGGGACTCAACATCCGGGCCGTCGAGTACGACCTCGGCCAGGTCGCCGGAGCCCAGCTCCACGCCGACGGGTACACCGGTCACGCCAAGCTCGTCGTCGACGAGGACCGGGGTGTGATCGTCGGCGCGACCTTCGTCGGCCAGGACGTCGCCGAACTCCTGCACGCGGCGACCATCGCGATCGTCGGTGAGGTCACGATCGACCGGCTCTGGCACGCCGTCCCCGCGTACCCCACCATCAGCGAGATCTGGCTGAGACTCCTGGAGACCTACGGCCGGCCGGCCTGACACCGGTAGCGTCCCGGTAACCGACGTTGCCCGCCAGGGGGTGTGATCGTGTCCCGCCCTCCCGCACCCCCCGGCGGCCGCCCGCGAGCGATCGCGGCATTGCTGCTGTGGCCGATCTTCGGCGCGCTGATCGCGGTCGGGCCGATCGTGATGTTCGTCGGTGCCCAGAACCTCCATGCGGCCCACCGCCCGATCAAGTGCGGTGACAAGGTGATGTCCCAGGACGGCCCGTACACGTGCTTCACCGGTTACGGCCCCCGCGACTACGACGACCTCGTGCGAGAGCGACACGACCGAGCGGAACAGGCACCGTACATGCTCACGTTCGGGGCCCTGGCCGTGGCCATCGGCGTGTTCGGCATCAGGCGCGCCACCCGCCATCTGGGACGCATCCAGCGATGGGCGACCTCAAGCGGTCAGAACGAATGAGCCTTCGTCGTCCTCGTCCGGCGCATCCGTCCGCTGACCTGCCGTCGGCCCACTGATGCCGTCCAGATCCGTCCACGCTCGTCCGGGGCTGCTGTTACCGAGGCAGGTGAGGACCGGGCTTGGCGTAGCTGTGTGGAGCTGAGGGGTGGGGCACACTGGGTGTATGCGGTACGCGGACAGCCGGACTTACGCGTTGCCGGAGGACCTGGCCCTGTTGGTGGGGCCGGTCTCCGGTGTCGTCGAGTTGCCTCGTCGTCTCGACTGGTCGGAGCAGCATGTCTATGACCTGGACGATCCGGCTCAGTTGGGTTTGATGTATGAGCGGGTGATCCGTGAGGCGTCCTCGCAGGAAGATCTCGCCACCTACCTCAATGCCCGGGTCCTCGCCGCCTGCTGGGGTCGGCTCTATCTGCCGGTGCAGGTGCGTCGACTCTGGGAGAGTCGTTTCCCGGTCCTCGCCGCAGCCGCGTAGCCGGGATGGACCCTCTCCACGAACGGGTGACGCGCATCGGTCTCGCCGCGACCGGTGAGTACGGGTTCGCGCTCGCCGGCGGGTACGCCGTCCAAGCGCACGGCTTCCTCGACCGGATGTCCGAGGACGTCGACCTCTTCACCGTGAACGAGGCCAGAACCCAGTTCCAAGAGGCGGTCACCGCTGCGATCGACGCCTACCGCAGGGAGGGGTTCGGCGTTGAGACGGCCCTGGCAGGAGACGGTTTCGTCCGGTTGCTGCTCACCTCGCCGGATGGCCGGTCGGTGAAGGTGGAACTGGGCATCGACTGGCGCGCACATGCTCCCGTCACGCTGGCAGTCGGCCCCGTTCTCCATCCTGACGACGCGGTGGGCAACAAGGTCGCCGCCCTGTACGGCAGGGCAGAGGTACGTGACTTCGTCGACGTCGAGGCGATCCTCCGCAGCGGCCGCTACACCACCCAGGATCTACTGCGTCTCGCCACCACTGCGGACCCGGGTTTCGAGCCGGACATGTTCCTGCTCGCCCTCAACGCCCTCGACCGGCTTCCCGACCAGGCGTTCACAGTTCACGGCCTCTCACCAATCCGCACTCACGAACTCCGCCAGCGCTTCAAAGCCTGGGCAGCCGAGATCGCCCGCTAATGGCCCAACGGCACGAGCATCCCAGAAATGATCAAGGCCCGGGTTGAGATCGTGTCCTAGCCTGGGCCTTCGGTGTGGAGCGGGTGACGGGAATCGAACCCGCGCTATCAGCTTGGGAATCGCATCCCGTCCGCACGTCTCCAACGACAACCCCTACAGCGAGAGCAACTTCAGGACGCTGAAGTGCCAACGGGCACGCAACGTACGCGCGGCCCGAGGCGTCCTTCATGTCTGGCCCTGACTCCAGTCCACTTGAGTCCTACAGCTAGGTCAACCCAGGTACACCTAGGTATATTTGGAGATGTTGATCGAGGACAGCTACGGGGGTGACGATGACAACGAGCAGTGCACACTATGCGATGGAACCCCCAGCGGACGGCCCAGTATCACTGGACGAGTTGGCCCGACGTAAGAGCGTCCAGCCGATCAGATCAGCTGACGACCTGGCGCAAGATGGCGTCTTCGACACTGACGAAGAACTTGACGCTTTTCTTGCTCATGTCGCCGCCTCGCGTCGGGCTGATCTAGCCTGAACTCTGATGGAACGCGTTGTCCTCGACACCGATTTCGCGTCGCTGAGCCTCAAGCGCCGGCTGCCTCCGGCGATTCTGGCGAAGCTGATCGGCAAGCAGCCGTGTATCACGTTCGTGACGTTGGGAGAGCTGACCCAGTGGGCCGAACTCCGCCAGTGGGGTCGGCGCAACCGTGAAGCACTCGGCTACTGGCTAGATGGCGTGATCGTCCTGCCCTACACCGACGACGTGGCGACCACCTGAGGCCGCATGTCGGCCGCCGCCATCCGCCGTGGCCGTCCCCGTCCGGCCAACGATTCGTGGATCGCTGCGTGCGCCCTGTCGTACGGGCTCCCGCTGGCGACCCGCAACGTCAAGGACTTCACCGACTTCGCCGAACACGAGGGCCTGACGCTCATCACCGAATGACCCTCCGGGCCTGCCGACTCGCGAACTCCTCAGCACGGTCAGGGGTCTCAGGCGCTGAATGCCCAGGTCAGAAACCGGTTCCCGACCTGGGTTTCGGGTGGGTGGAGCCTGGGGGATTCGAACCCCCGACACCCGGCTTGCAAAGCCGGTGCTCTGCCAACTGAGCTAAGGCCCCTCGCCCGATGTGGGCGTTGCGTGGACAGCCTACCGGCGGTGGGGGGTCAGTGGGGTAGGGCGGGGGTCGGCAGGGGCAGGTCGGCGATGCTGTCGACGACGTGGGTGGCGCCGGCCTGGTGGAGGAGGTCGCGGGGGTGGGCGCCGGTGAGGACGCCGACGACCAGGGAGGCGCCGGCGCGGCGGCCGGCCAGCATGTCGGCGGCGGTGTCGCCGCAGACGGCGATGTGCCGCACGTCGTCGACCCGGAACTTGAGGGCGGCGGTCAGGACGAGGTCGGGCCAGGGGCGGCCGCGGCCGCCGTCCTCCGGGCACAGGGCGAGATCGACGCGGTCCCACCAGTCGAGGGTGTCGAGCACCCGGCCGAGGTTGCGGCGGCTCAGACCGGTGATCACGCACACGCGTACCCCGGCACCGGCGAGCCTTTCCAGGGTGCTCTCGGCGCCGGGGACGGGAGTGAGGCCGAACCGGTCGACGGCCGCGTCGTAGGACTGCTCGAACGACAGGTTCGCGGCTCTGGCCCGGGCCTCGTCCGCGGGGAAGAGCCGCCGGAAGACCTCGATCTTCGAGTGGCCGCGCGATTCGCGGATGTGGGCCATCGCGCGATCGTGGGCGGCGGTGCCCGCGACGATGCCGAGGGAGCCGAGTGCCTCGTTGAACGCCGTTTCGGCGAGGTCGGAATCGGAGACGGTGGTGCCGGCGAGATCGAGGCAGGCGAGCGTGATTCGCTCCGCTTCGGTCACGCCGAGGCCTCCCTCGATCCGCTCTCGCCTCCGCGCGTTACCGGCGTGTCAGCTGTCGGAGGAGGTGGCCTCGGTCCACAGGTCGAGCTCGGCCCGGTCCTGCTGCAGCCGGCGCCAGACCATGAAGCCGCCGAGCGCCACGACTCCGAGAACAAGCAGCTTCTTCATGCTGGAACCCCTTCACCTCGACTGTGCAGTCTCCTACCCGGGATGCGGCGCCGCGCGCCCCCTTCCCGGGCCCTTCCGCAGCCTAGCAACCGGCCGCCCGGAGTCAGTACATACCGACCGGATACCTATCCCAGCAGGGAAATTAACGCCGTCCGGGTAGCGCCGGCGCCACCCGGACGGCGTGCGTTCAGCGGCCGAGGCCCTTGTCCAGCCCGGCCCGGCGCAGGGCGTCGGCCATCGCGCCGCCGCCGGACGGTGCGGACCGCTCGGGGCGGGGCCGCCCCCGACCGCCGCCGCCACCGCCACCATCCCGGGGCCGCCGCTCGCGTCCGGTGTCGGGCTGCTTGCGGTCGGCCTCGTCGTCGAGCCGCAGCGTCAGCGAGATGCGTTTGCGCGGGATGTCGACGTCCAGCACCTTCACCTTCACGATGTCGCCGGGCTTGACCACGTCGCGGGGGTCCTTCACGAAGTTCTTGGACATCGCCGAGACGTGCACCAGCCCGTCCTGGTGGACGCCCACGTCCACGAAGGCACCGAACGCCGCGACGTTGGTGACGACGCCTTCGAGGACCATGCCGGGCAGCAGGTCGGACAGCTTCTCCACCCCGTCCGCGAAGGTGGCGGTCTTGAACGCGGGCCGGGGGTCGCGACCGGGCTTGTCGAGTTCGCTCAGGATGTCGGTGACGGTCGGCAGCCCGAAGGTGTCGTCGACGAAGTCGGCGGGCCGCAGCCCGCGCAGCATCGAACCGTTGCCGATCAGCGACTTGATCTCCGTGCCGGTGGCCTTGAGGATGCGGTGCACCACCGGGTACGCCTCCGGGTGCACGCTGGAGGAGTCCAGCGGGTCGTCGCCGCCCGGGATGCGCAGGAAGCCGGCGCACTGCTCGAACGCCTTCGGGCCCAGCCGGGACACCTCGCGCAGCGCTCTGCGGGTGCGGAACGGGCCGTGCGCGTCGCGGTGCGCCACGATGTTCTCGGCCAGCCCTTCGCCGATGCCCGACACCCGGGTGAGCAGCGGCGCGGAGGCGGTGTTCACGTCGACGCCGACCGCGTTCACACAGTCTTCGACCACGGCGTCCAGCGAGCGCGACAGCTTGGTCTCGGCCAGGTCGTGCTGGTACTGGCCGACCCCGATGGACTTGGGGTCGATCTTGACCAGTTCGGCCAGCGGGTCCTGGAGCCGCCGGGCGATGGACACCGCGCCGCGCAGCGAGACGTCCAGGCCGGGCAGTTCCTGGGACGCGTACGGCGAGGCGGAGTAGACCGAGGCGCCCGCCTCGGAGACGACGATCTTGGTGAGGCCGAGGTCGGGGTGGCGTTTGATCAGGTCGCCGGCGAGCTTGTCGGTCTCGCGCGAGGCGGTGCCGTTGCCGATGGCGACCAGTTCCACGCCGTGCGTGCGGGCCAGCTTCTCCAGCGTGGCGATGGACTCGTCCCACTTCCGCCGGGGCTCATGCGGGTAGATGGTGTCGGTGGCGACCACTTTGCCGGTCGCGTCCACCACCGCGACCTTGACCCCGGTGCGCAGCCCCGGGTCCAAGCCCATGGTGGAGCGGGTGCCGGCCGGCGCGGCGAGCAGCAGGTCGCGCAGGTTGGCGGCGAAGACCCGCACGGCCTCGTCCTCGGCCGCCTGCCACAGCCGCATCCGCAGGTCGATGCCCAGGTGCACCAGGACCCGGGTGCGCCAGGCCCACCGCACGGTGTCGGCCAGCCAGCGGTCGCCCGGACGGCCCCGGTCGGCGATGTCGAACCGCCGGGCGATGCGCGCCTCGTAGTCGGTGGGACCCTCGACGGGCTCCGCGTCCGGCTCCATGGTGAGGTCGAGGATCTCCTCCTTCTCGCCGCGGAACATCGCCAGGACGCGGTGCGAGGGCAGCTTGGTGAACGGCTCGGCGAAGTCGAAGTAGTCGGAGAACTTGGCGCCGTCGGCCTCCTTGCCCTCGCGGACCCGGGCGACCAGGCGGCCGCGCGACCACATCTGCTCGCGCAGCGTCCCGATCAGGTCGGCGTCCTCGGCGAACCGCTCGACCAGGATCGCCCGTGCCCCGGCCAGCGCCGCGGCCGCGTCGGCGACTCCCTCGCCGACGTAGCCGGCCGCGGCGGTCTCCGGGACGAGCCCGGGGTCGGCGAGCAGCGCGTCGGCCAGCGGCTCCAGCCCCGCCTCCCGGGCGATCTGCGCCTTGGTGCGACGCTTGGGCTTGTAGGGGAGGTAGATGTCCTCCAGCCGGGCCTTGGAGTCGGCCGCCATGATCTGCTCGCGCAGCGCGTCGTCGAGCTTGCCCTGCGACTCGATCGACTCCAGGACCGCCGTGCGGCGTTCCTCCAGCTCCCGCAGGTAGCGCAGCCGGTCCTCGATCGTGCGCAGCTGGGCGTCGTCGAGCGTGCCGGTCACCTCCTTGCGGTACCGGGCGATGAACGGCACCGTCGCGCCACCGTCGAGCAGGTCGACGGCCGCCTGGACCTGCCGTTCCCGTACGCCGATCTCCTCGGCGATCCGCTGCTGAATGGACGTCGTCACGATCTTCCGCCTTCTCGATGGGCCAACGGGCTGCATTGTCGCGGGACCTGGCCCGCTTGTCGCGCCGCCCGGCAGGGCGGGGCCCATCTTGCCCTGCGAGTGAGACGGTCGTGGCCTCGGCCGGGGAAGTTCCACGTGGAACCAAAGATCAGGGAATGAGGATGACCTTGCCGGTGGTGGCCCGGTTCTCCAGGGCGAGGTGGGCCGCGGCGGCCTCGGCGAGCGGGAAGCGCGACGCCACCTGCGGGATCCAGCGGCCCTCGGCCGCCGCCGCCAGCGCCCGCTCCTCCAGCGGGCGCAGGCCGCCCAGCAGCTTGAGGATCTGCGGCCCGACGATGACCGAGGCGGTGAGGCCGCCGGCGAGGAGGTCGGCGGTGGTGACCTCCGTGGCCTCCCCCGAGGACCAGCCGAAGATCATCAGCCTGCCGCCCGGCCCGAGCAGCTTCATGGCGGCGTGCCCGGCCGCGCCGCCCACCCCGTCCAGCGCCACGGTCGGCGTGCGGTCGCCGAGCGCGTCCCGGACGGCCTCGGGCCAGCCGGCCTGGGTGTAGTCGACGGCCACGTCGGCGCCCAGCGCCCGGACGGCCTCGACCTTGGCGGCGCCGCCGGCCAGCCCGACGACGGTGGCGCCGATCGCGCGGCTCTCCTGGACGGCCAGGCTGCCGATCCCACCGGCCGCCGCGGTCACCAGCACCACGTCCGACGGCTCGATCCGGGACAGGGCCATGATGGCCGCCGTGGTGCGCCCGGTGCCGATCATCGCGACGGCGGCGTCCTCGGCCAGCCCGTCCGGCAGGGCGTGCAGCGCGGACTCGTTCGCCACCGCCAGTTCGGCGTACCCGCCGCTGGCCGCGCCCAGGTGGGCGACCACCCGCCGCCCCAGCCAGTCCCCGGACACGCCGTCGCCGACCGCGTCCACCACCCCGGCGACCTCGCGGCCGGGGGTCATCGGCAGGTCCGGCCGCGGGAACGGCCCGCCCTGCTCGCCCGCCCGGATGAACGTGTCCAGCAGGTGGATCCCGGCCGCGCGCACCTCGATCCGCACCTGCCCCGGCCCGGGGGCGGGGTCCTCGACCTTCTCGTACCGCAGGTTCTCGGCCGGCCCGAACTCGTACTGCCTGATGGCGTGCATGCCCACTCCTCTTGAACGGCTGAGCCCAGGCTGCAACCTCGACCCGGCTTGAGGTCAACTGCCGGGACGGATGAGGGCGTTCTCGTAGGCGAAGACCGCGGCCTGGGTGCGGTCGCGCAGGCCGAGCTTGGTGAGGATGCTGCTCACGTGGGTCTTCACCGTCTGCTCGGCGATCACCAGCTCGGCGGCGATCTCCGTGTTGGACAGGCCCCTGGCGACCAGGACGATCACCTCGGTCTCCCGCTCGGTGAGCTGCGCGACCCGCCGCCCGGTCGGACGCCCGGCCGAGCCCTGCCGGGCGAACTCGGCGATCAGCCGCCGGGTCACCGAGGGCGCCAGCAGGGCCTCGCCGGCCGCCACCACCCGGACGGCCTCGGCCAGCGCCCGGGCCGAAGCGCTCTTGAGCAGGAACCCCGACGCCCCCGCCCGCAGCGCCTCGTACACGTACTCGTCCAGGTCGAAGGTGGTGAGCACCACCACCTTGGTCCGGTCGGCGACCAGCCGGGTGGCCGCGAGCCCGTCGAGCACCGGCATCCGGACGTCCATCAGCACCACGTCCGGGGCGAGCGAGTCGACCAGGTCCACCGCCTCCCGCCCGTCGGCGGCCTCCCCCACCACGTCGATGTCGGGCTGGGCGTTCAGCAGGACGGAGAAGCCCTCCCGCACCATCTCCTGGTCGTCGGCGAGCAGCACCCGGACGGTCACCGTGCCCCGCCTTCCTGATCGGGCCGTTCGCGGGATGGGCCCACCGTCATGAAGCCGCCTCCCGCCAGGCCCCTGAAAGGCGGATGAGGTGGCTCTGCCCAGGGTGCCGCTGTCATGATGCCGCCTCCCGCCGCCCTGCGCCGGGCCGGGCTGGACAAGGGCCTCGGCCGCTGAACGCACGCCGTCCGGGTGGCGCCGCCGCTACCCGGACGGCGTTGATTTCCCTCCGCTCCCCGAAGGGCGGATGGGGTGGCCCCACCCGGGGTGTCGCCGTCATGGTGCCTCCTCCCCGGCGCCGGGGAGCACGGCGGCGACCTCGTAGCCGCCGTCCGGCAGGGGACCGGTGCGCAGCGAGCCGCCCAGCATCGCGGCCCGCTCCCGCATCCCCAGCAGGCCGTGGCCGGGCGGGGAGCCGGGGGCTCCGGCGGGGGACGGCCCGTTGGCCACCCGCAGCTCCAGCCGGTCACCGAGATGGTCGATCTCGACGCGGACCTCGGCGCCCGGCGCGTGCCGCAGCACGTTGCTCAGCGCCTCCTGGACGATCCGGTACGCCGACAGGGCCACCCCCGGCGGCAGCGGGCGGGGGTCGCCCGAGACCGCGAGCGCCACCGGCAGCCCGGCCTCCCGCACCCCCGTCACCAGCTCGGGCAGGTGGTCCAGGGTGGGTTGCGGTACCGGCTCCGCCGTCCCCGACTCGTCGCGCAGCAGGCCCAGCACCCGGTGCAGCTCGGTCATCGCCGCCAGCGCGCCACCCCGGATGGTCTCGAAGCCGCGGACGAGTTCCGGGGGAGGGTCGGCCACCCGGTACGGCGCCGCCTCGGCCTGGACGGCGATCACGGACATGTGGTGCGCCACCACGTCGTGCAGCTCGCGGGCGATCCGGGCGCGCTCCTCCAGCAGGACGAGGCGGTCGCGTTCCTCGCCGCGCAGCCGCTCGGCCCGGGCCAGCCGGCGCAGCGCCTCGCTCCGCCCGCGCAGCGCTCCGACCACCGCCAGCACCGCCCCGGCCAGCAGCGGCATCGTCACGATGGCCTCGCGGCCGGGCACCACGAACGCCACCCCGAACCCGGTCGCCAGGGTCAGCACCCACATCTCCACCAGCACCCGCGGCCGGACCCGGGCGCCGGCCAGCGCGAGGACGTTGAGGTGCACGGCGAACGCCGGGCCGGGCCAGAGCGTCCCGCCGGCCAGCGAGATCGCCATGCCCACCGCCAGCGACAACCACCAGCCGGACATCGGCCAGTACAGGCAGAGCGGCAGCGCCAGCGCCTGGGCGACGCTCAGCGCCCCGGCCAGCGGGTTGGGCACGCCGAAGTCCTCGATCAGCGTGTGCCAGGAGAACCCGGCCAGGAACACCCCGTACAGCCCGGCCAGCGCGTGCGGCAGCCAGCCCAGCCGGGTCGGCAGCAGCGGGGTGCCCGCACCGGGCGCCAGGTCGGCGCGGATCCGCCGCATCCAGCTCCGGTCCATGTTCAAAGATCACCCCCGGCGCCGTGCGCCTCCGGCAGAGCCTCGGGCGTCCCTGCCGCCCACCCGGACCGATCCGCCGGGTCCGGGCCGTGCACCCCCATTGTGGGCTCGGACGTCACGCGGACGCACCCACCAGGTCCACCGCCGTCCCACCGCACGGAGCCCCCGTCTCGGGCCCGGCCGCCGTACCGGCGCACCCGCCAGGTCCCACCACACCCAGCCGCACGGAACCTCCGCCGCGGACTCGGACGCCGGGCCGCCGCACCATCGCGCCTCGCCGCACGGAACCTCCGCCGCGGACTCGGACGCCGTACTGGCGCACCCGCTGGGCCGCCGCACCATCGCGCCTCGCCGCACGAAACATCCGCCGCGGACTCGGTTGCCGCACCGGCGCACCCCCAGCCATCGGTCTCGGCGTCGCACCAGCCCCATCCGTCCAGCGGCGCGGAACCTCCGTTCCAGACCTCTGTTCCAGGTCCAGGCACCGGCCCGGCCTTCGCCACAGGCTCAAGCATCACGCCGGCGCACCACCAGGACGGCGGCGGCCAGCGCGAGCAGGCTGTAAGCCAGCAGCAGAGCCAGGGATGGCCATCCGCCCAGGCTGCCGGTGGCCGCCGCGGAGGCGTCGGAGATCCCGATCAGCTTCTGCAGCGGGGCCGGTGGGGCGGCTCCCGTGATCCACCGCTGGAGGTCGCCGAAGAGCGGGCCGAACAGGGACGGCACCAGCATCAGCCCGATGACCGCGGTGATCGCCCCGGCCGAGTGGCGCAGCAGGGCGCCCAGCGCCAGCCCCAGCAGCGTGGCGGCGGCGAAGCACAGCGCGACGCCGGCCAGGGCGGGCATCGGCTCCCCCTGGGGCCGGTCGGCCAGGAGCAGCGTGCCCAGCCCGTAGGCGGCCGCGCAGGAGGCCAGGCCGATCACGAAGGTCACCGCCGCCGCGAGCAGGGCCTTGGCCAGCAGGACCCGGCCGCGCCGCGGGCAGGCGGCGAAGGTGACGTCGATCATCCGGGTGCCGTACTCGCCCGAGACGACCAGCACCCCGAAGATCCCCGCGGTGATCTGGGCGGGGACGGAACCGGTCAGGCTGCCGGCGAACACGCTGTCGGTGGGGTGCAGGCTGCCGGTGAGTCCGACGAACACCGCCAGGGCCGGGGTGAGCAGCGCCATCACCAGCGGGGTCAGCGTCGTGGACCGCACCGTGCGGGCCTTGGTCCACTCGGCGTGCAGCACCTTCCTCATGCGGCCCTCCCCCGGTACTCGACCGCGGTCTCCGTCATCCGCGTGTAGACCTCCTCCAGGGAGGACAGCAGCGGCGTCAGCTCGTGCAGCACGATTCCGTGCGCGGCGGCGATTGCGCCGATCTCCGCGGCGGGCAGGCCGCCCGCCCGGAGCCCGCCGGTGTCGGGCCGGACGTCGGCGCCCCGGGCGGCGAGCAGGCCGCCGAGCCGTACCTGTTCGGGGCTGCGGACGCGGCACCGCTCGCCCGAGTGGCGTTCGATGAACTCCCGCATCCCCGTGTCGGCGAGCAGCCGGCCCCGGCCGATCACGATCAGCCGGTCGGCGGTCTGCTCCATCTCGCTCATCAGGTGGCTTGACAGGAAGACCGTCCGGCCCTCGGCGGCCAGGTCCCGGAGCAGGCCGCGGACCCAGCGGATGCCCTCGGTGTCCAGGCCGTTCACCGGTTCGTCCAGGATCAGCACCGCGGGGTCGCCGAGCAGTGCCGCCGCGATGCCCAGCCGCTGCCGCATGCCGAGGGAGAACTCCCCGGCCCGGCGGCCCGCGGCGGCGGTGAGGCCGGTCAGGTCCAGGACCTCGCCGACCCGGCGCGCCGGGATGCCGTTGGAGTGCGCCAGCCAGCGCAGGTGGTCGCGGGCCCGCCGGCCGCCGTGCATCGCTCCGGCGTCCAGTAGCGTGCCGACGGCGCGCAGCGGCTCGGGGAGCGTGCGGTAGTCCCGGCCGCCGACCGTGGCGGTTCCGGTGGTCGGCGCGTCCAGCCCGACGATCATTCGGATGGTGGTGGATTTTCCCGCGCCGTTGGGGCCCAGGAAGCCGGTCACGCTGCCCGGCCGGACCCGGAACGACAGCGCGTCCACCGCGAGCGTGTTCCCGTACCGCTTGGTGAGGTCCGTGACCTCGATCATCGTGTCCCCTCTCCGTTCGGGGAGCACGTTAGGAACGCCGCGGGCCGCCGGGCATCCCGCTGTGGAGCGGGCTTCCCGGCTGGCTCTGGAGTATGAGGCCGGTTGGCAGGGGTTGCCGAAAAGGTCGGTGCCGCCGGGTGCCGAGACCGGTGATCCACCCGATGACCTGGCAGGGGCTCGCAGCGGACGGTGTACTTACTGAACGTCCAACCAGTAGCTGCGGGAGGGTCACAATGAGCAAGCCCGAAGTGAAGATCTACGACATCATGGCCTGCAACGTCTTCTGGGACTTCGAGGGCGGACTGCCCCAGGAGCAGCACAAGTTCCTGGTCTCGTTCTTCCCGACGCCCGGCGCCCCGACCCCGGACCTGATCGAGAAGATCGTCGCGCGCGGCCCCGGCGGGTACGAGGTCGAGTTCGCCAACCAGAAGTTCCACGGGGGCAACCTCAACGGCTGGATCCACGACCGGGTGTTCGACTCGTACTGGTACATGGTCAACCTGTCCACCGGCTTCATGCCGGAGGGCGTCTACACCATCGAGGTCACCGCCAGGGACGGCTCGGTGGCGAGCCGGTCGCGCACCCAGCGGGACGAGCCGACCCGCACCCTGGTGTCCGCCTACCGGGCCGGCAAGCAGAAGATCCTCGACTCCTACCATCCGACGAAGGCCGCCCCGCCGGAGCCGGGCGCCCCGCTGCGGGACGTGAAGAGCGGGTGGACCACGCTCAAGGAACTCGAGGACGTCGACGCCTACTACATCTACCGGCTCTCCGAGGGCGGCTCGATCGCCGAGTTCAACACCCAGCGGCTCGTGTGGTGGGACAACATCTTCGTCCAGCGCAACATCGGCAAGGACCTGACCGCCGGGCTGAACCGGGGCGAGGTCACCATCGAGGCCGAGCTCAAGCCGGGGCAGAACTACGCGTACTTCGTCGAGACCACCGACAGCAACGTGCAGAGCGAGACCAACATCTGCATCTTCCAGCCGCACCAGTACTTCACCACGCCCTGACGGAACCGGTGCCGGGTGACGCACTCCGTTCCGGCGACCGGCCCTACGGTGGCCTGACCGGTCCGGTCCGGGTGGCTCGACCGAACCACGGCGGGCACCCGGACCGGAGCGGGCCACGAGCCGGACCGCCGCCCCCAGGGGGCGTCGGATGATCCGAGCGGGTTGCCGGGGGATTGTGCCGAAGGGGCCGAACGGTCAGGCCTGGTGGAGTTCTCCCTCGCTCCGAAGGCGCTCTGGTCGTTGCGGAAACCTGCGCATCAGCAGACCCTGGGACGGCCGTGGCGGGGGCTGTTTGATCAGGCTGTTGCCAAGAAGTTATCCACAGGGCTGTGTGGCCATCCACGACTGGAATTCTGTCCACTTCTGTCGGGATATGCCCCCTGAACAGCCCGGATTTCCGAGCCCGCAGGCCGTCATCCACAAAGTTTTCCACAGCCATCCACAGGGGTGTGGATGGCTGATACTGGGGGCATGCCCGAGCTTCCCGAAGTCGAGGCGCTGGCCGGTTTCCTCCGCGAGCGCGCCGTCGGCCGCGCCATCGCCGGTCTCGATGTCATCGCCGTCTCCGTGCTCAAAACCTACGACCCGCCGATCACCGCGCTCGGCGGGCTCACCGTGACCGGCGTCGCCCGGCACGGCAAGTTCCTCGACCTCGACGCCGACGGGCTGCACCTGGTCGTCCACCTGGCGCGGGCAGGCTGGCTGCGCTGGCGCGACGGCCCCCCGACCGGCCCGGCCCGGCCCCGCAAGGGGCCGCTCGCGCTGCGGCTGCACCTCGACGACGGTTCGGGCTTCGACCTGACCGAGGCCGGCACCCGCAAGGGGCTCGCGGTCTACGCGGTGCGCGACCCGGCCGAGGTGCCGGGCATCGCCGCGCTGGGCCCCGACCCGCTGTCGGAGGAGTTCACCGCCGCGGCACTCGCCGAGATCGTCGCGGGCGCCCGCACCCAGATCAAGGGGCTGCTCCGCGACCAGCGCGTGATCGCGGGCATCGGCAACGCCTACTCCGACGAGGTGCTGCACGCCGCCCGGATGTCCCCCTTCAAGATCGCCGCCACTCTGACCGGGGACGAGGTCGAGGGCCTGCACCAGGCGATCGTGACGACCCTGCGCGACGCGGTGGGGCGCTCGCACGGGCTGGCCGCGGGCGACCTCAAGGCCGAGAAGAAGATCGGCCTGCGGGTGCACGGCCGGGCCGGTCAGAAATGCCCGGTCTGCGGCGACACCGTCCGCGAGGTGTCCTACGCCGACCGCGCCCTGCAGTACTGCCCCACCTGCCAGACCGGCGGCAAGCCGCTCGCCGACCGCCGGATGTCACGCCTGCTCAAGTGACGTCGGCCCCGTCCTGCGGTCAGGTGGCGCCCAGCGTGGGGGCGATCTTCGACCAGCGGCTGATCTCGCAGCCGTTCTTGCGGTTGAAGGAGGCGTTGACGGTCTCGCCCCGCCAGGTGCCGGTCACGGTGGCCGACTGCGGGCCGCCGTAGATCTCCGTGCACATCTGGCTGGGGGGCACGGGCTCGTACCACCGCCCGGCCCGGGCCAGCGCCGCACACGACTGGGCTGCGGCGGGATGGTCTCCGCCCGCCGGGTCGCAGGTGAGGGTCCAGGTCCGTGGCTTCGCCGAAGCCGACTCGCGTACCTGGACGGTGAGCTTCGAGGCGCCGGCGGGGGTCGGCGAGACGGCGGTGGGGCTGGTGCCGGCCTCGTCGTCGCCCCCGCAGCCGGTCAGTACCAGCGCCGACGCGGTGAGAGCGAACAAGAGGTACCGCATGCGGATTCGACGCGGGCGGGTCCGAGCGGGTTCCATGGGACTCGTGATGATTTTCGGGGAAGACGTCCCGGCGGTGGACGCGGCCCAGGTACCGCAGCAGGCATACCTTCTCGACGTGCGCGAGCCCGACGAATGGCAGGCCGGGCACGTCCCGGACGCCGTGCACATCCCCATGGGGGAGCTCAGCGACCGCGCCGCCGAGATCCCGCGCGACCAGGACGTCTACGTCATCTGCCGGTCGGGCATGCGCTCGGCCCAGGTCACCGTGGCGCTCAACAACGCCGGCTGGCAGGCGCGCAACGTGGACGGCGGGATGATGGGCTGGGCCGCCGCGGGCCGTCCCATGGCCACCGACCACGGGGCCGAACCGTACGTGGCGTGAATCTCAGCAGGCGCCGATGCAGTTCCGGCGGAACAGTTCGGCACCGGCGACGGTGGCGGTGAAGTCCCCGCGCATCCAGTCGGACCTGGTCACCTCCGCCGCCTCGGTGATGGTGCCGGTGAGGGTGATCACCTTGCCGTTGGTGGTGCGCCCGGTGCAGCTCACCGGGGTGTCGTCACCGCCGGTGGGGGGCTGCACGGTGCAGGTGAGGTCACCGGAGACGGGTATCCCGGCGGCCTCCGCGATCGCCGCTGCGCCGAGGACCTCGATCATCCCTTCCCGTTTACCCTGCTCGAAGCCCGACTTGACCTCGGAGCATCCGGTGAGGGCGAGCAGGGCGGCGAGCATCAGGGCCGCGCTTCCGAGGGGTTTCACGCGGGCAGCGTAAACCGCACCGACCCCCAGGAACCAGTGGCGACGGGGATGTAGCACTCGCCACAACCGGCCACGACCGTACCGCCCTTCACCCCGTAGTGAGCTGGATGTACGATTCGTCCGAAAATCCACCGCGGGAGCTCGGGCGGGACCGGGCTGAGAGGGCGGCAGACGCGCCGCCGACCGCATGAACCTGTCCGGATAATGCCGGCGTAGGGAGAGTGCACCGCCATGCGGTCCGACGTGCGCGAACGTCACGAGGCCCCGTACACCCTCGACGAGCCCGCCCCCAAGGTCCTCAGCTTCTGGGACCAGGGCGCCTTCTGGGCGAACCTCGGGGTCAGCCTCTTCGCCTTCTCCGGCGCCTACACCCTGCTCGCCCCGGACGACGCGGGCGGCCTGCACCTGCCGATCACCGCCGGGATCGCGGCGATGGTCGTCGGCACCGTGCTCGGCGGGCTGATGCTCGGCCTGGCGGCGGTCCCGGGCCAGCGCACCGGCCAGCCGTCGATGGTGCTGCTGCGTGGCCTCTTCGGCGCCCGGCCGTCGTACGCGCCAACCGCGCTCAACATCGCGCAGCTCATCGGCTGGGGGACGTTCGAGCTGATCGTGATCGCCGACGCGGCGCGGGCGCTGCACGACGGGATCCCGAGGTGGACGTACGTGGTGGCGGCGGGCCTGCTGACCACCGTCCTGGCGCTGTGGCCGCTGGGCTCGGTGCGGGTGCTGCGCCGGTACGTCACGGCCGCGGTGGCGGTCGCGCTGGTCTACTTCTACGTCCAACTGCTGCGCGAGCCGCTGCCCGACCTGGGGCTGGTGCCGGGCGGGGACGACGGGTCGTGGGCGAAGTTCTGGGTGGGCGCCGACGCCGCGCTGGCGGTGTCGATCTCGTGGGTGCCGCTGGCCGCCGACTACACCCGGCACGCCCGCAGCGCGCGCGGCGCGTTCGGCGCCGCCACGGTCGGCTACGGCGTCACCCAGATCATCGCCTACACCCTCGGGCTGCTGGCCCTCGCCCTGGTGGCCGGGGATTCCGAGCAGGTCTACACCCCGTTCCTGGGCGTCGCCCTCGGCGCCTGGTTCTTCGCGGTGTTCGTGCTGCGCGAGGCCGACCAGTCGTTCGCCAACGTCTACTCCACCGCAATCTCGATCCAGAACATCGTGCCGCGGGCCGACCGCCGGGTGCTCGCCGTCGCCCTCGGCACGGTGATCACCGTGCTGGCGCTGCTGATCGACATGGGCGACTACTCCAGCTTCCTGTCGCTGATCGGCTCGGTGTTCGTGCCCATGCTCGGCGTGCTGGCGGTCGACTTCTTCCTGGGCCGTGGCCGCTCCTGGGACCTGTCGCGGACGGCGCCGGCCCGCTGGGGGATGATCGCCGCCTGGGCGCTGGGCTTCGTGACCTACCAGCTGATCAACCCCGGCTGGGTGAGCTGGTGGGCCGGTTTCTGGACGGATCTCCGATCGGCCCTGGGTTTCACCCCGGCGGACTGGATGAGCGCGTCCCTGCTGTCGTTCGCGGTAGCCGGCGTGGCGGCCTACCTCATCGGTCGTCTGGGAGGTGCCCGGACGCGGTAGGCCGCCGGGTGGCACCATGTCAGGCGTGCAGCAGGATCCCCACGACCCGACCGTCCGCGCCGTGATCGAGTGCGCGGCCGACGCGATCGTGGCCGTCGACGACCGGTTCGCGGTGACGGTGTGGAACCCGGCGGCGGAGCGGATGTTCGGCTGGACGGCCGAGGAGATGCTCGGCAAGGTGCCGCCGATCGTGCCGGACGAGCTCCAGGCCGAGCAGAACGCGGTGCTGGAGCGCGTCCGCGAGGGCGGCCAGATCTCCATCGCGACCCGCCGGTTCCACCGCCACGGGCGGCTGGTCGACGTCCGCATCGACACCAGCGCCCTGCGCTCCCCCGGCGGCGAACTGCTCGGCTGGGTGGGCGTCTACCACCCGGTGGAGGAGGACGACGCCGCCCAGCACCACGTGGCCGAGCGCGCCCGGCTGGTGCGCCGCCTCAACGACATCGTGGCCGACCTCAACGCCGAGCTCGACCTGGGCACGGTGCTCGACCGCATCACCGCCGCGCTGATCGAGCTGACCGGCGCGGACGCCGGCGGTTACGTCCGGATCGAGGACGACCGGCTCCGGCTGATCAACATGCAGGGGCTGCCCGAGCACCTGCGGAACCGGACGGCCGACCTGCGCAGCAGCCTGGTCGGCGAGCTGCTGCGGTCGGGCAAAACGGTGATGCTCGCGCACGGCGAGGAGCGGCTGGGCGACCTGATCTGGTCGGAGCTGCCCGGCCTGCACGCCGTGGCGCTCGGCCTGTCGTACATGCAGAACCGGCCCTACGGGGCGCTGTACGCGCTGTTCTCCGGGCACCGGGTCGGCCACATCGAGCTGGAACTGCTGGAACTGCTGGCCGGGCACGCGGGGGTCGCGGTGGGCAACGCGGTGGCGTACGCCGAGGTCGTCCGGCAGCGGGCGCATGAGCGGGCGGTCATCGACTCCAGCGCGGACGGCATCGCGGTACTCGACCGGGAGGGCGTCGTCCGGCAGTGGAACCCGGCGGCGCACCTGCTCACCGGGGTGCCCGCCGCGAAGGCGATCGGTGACCGGCTGCCGTTCGAGCCGCCCGAGCCGGGGGAGATGGCGACCTTCCAGCTCGACTCGGGGATCTGGCTGAACGTGCTGTGCGCGGAGATCGAGGAGACCGGCGAGCTGGTGGTCGACTTCCGCGACGTCTCGGAGACCAAGGCGCTGGAGGAGGCCAAGGACCTGTTCCTGGCCACCACCAGCCACGAGCTGCGCACCCCGATCACGGTCGTGCAGGGCTTCGCCAGCACCCTGGTCAACCGGTGGGACAAGCTGTCGGACGACGACCGGCGCGGGGCGGTGGCGACGATCGCCGAGCGCGCGCAGTCGCTGGGCCGGCTGGTGGAGCACCTGTTGCTCGGTTCGCGGGCGGGCGCCGACGAGCTGCAGGTGACGGTCGAGCGCTTCGACCTGACCGGGCTGCTGACCGGGGTGGTGACCGGGTTCCGGTCGCTGTCGGAGCTGCACCGGGTGGAGCTGGAGGTGGCGCCGGGGTTGCCGGCCGCGGCGGGCGACGCGATGGCCACCGACATCATCCTGGGGCAGTTGCTGGAGAACGCGTTCAAGTACTCGCCCGACGGCGGCACGGTGACGGTGCGGGCCGGGGTCGAGGGGGCGCGGCTGGTGGTGACGGTGGAGGACGAGGGGGTCGGCATCGCGCCCGGCGACCATGAGCGGATCTTCGATCGGTTCGTGCAGGGGGAGGCGGGCGACCGGCGCCGGTTCGGCGGGATCGGGTTGGGGTTGTACATCGTGAAGCGGCTGGCGCAGGCCCAGCATGGCGACATCTCCGCACATAGCCGCACGTGTGGAGGGACCTGTATGCGCCTGGTGCTGAAGATCGCCGAATGATCGTTTTGTGCACGTGCACGACCGCTCATGTGACAACGGTGTGACGGACGAAACGCTCGGAAGAGGAGTAATGGTTGGCGCGGATGGATAGGTCTTAGTTGATTCTTCCGCAACGTAGGCACCTGTCCGCTTCGCTCCGCCACGGGGGTGATTGGCCTTGGATGAGGGGTCAACCGCCTCTGACCTGGTGGATGGTAGATTTCGTCCAGGTTTCCGGCCCCCCATACCTGGGCATTTCGGTCGTACTAGATCTGGTGGAAGCGTCAACCACGCACTGCGGGCCGCTGGGAGGTGAGGACGTCGAGCGTCGTACTGCTGCCCCACGCCCCGTCCAGCGTGTCGATCGCCCGCAAGCGCCTCAGCACCGAACTCCGCGGCTGCGGTGTCTTCGACTCCGTCATCGACGACGCGGCCGTGATCGTCAGCGAGCTGCTGAGCAACGCCCTCCGGCACGCCCGGCCGCTGCCCTCCGGGCAGCTCCGGGTCACCTGGTCCTGTAACCGCGAGACCCTCGAACTCGCCGTCAGCGACGGCGGGGCCATGACCGAGCCGCGCCGCAACCGGCCCGCCCTCTCCTCGCTGGGCGGCCGGGGCCTCGGCATCGTGGAGACGCTGGCCGAGTGCTGGGGCGTCCGGCACGAGGACGGCGCCACCACGGTCTGGGCCGTGCTCCGCACCTACCGCCGGGCGGACGGGGAGAGCACCTCGATGGTGACCCCCGCCATCCACCCGGCCCTGGCCGAGGACCTGCTCAACGGAACCTGGTGATCACCCTGCGGAGTGTGATCCACGCCCCATGGCGGGGGCGATCATCCGCCTTGTAAGGTCAACGCAGCTCGGGCGCTGTCGTGCCCCCGTCGACACCGCCCGAGCCTCCAAACTCACACCGGTTCGCGGTGCAACGGGCACGACATGCAGCGGGGCCCGCCCCGGCCACTGCCCAGCTCGCTGCCGCCGATCCTGATCACCTCGATGCCCGCCGCCTCCAGCTGCGCGTTGGTCCCGACGTTCCGCTCGTAGGCCACCGCCAGCCGGGGGGCCAGGGCCAGGGTGTTGTTGCCGTCGTCCCACTGCTCGCGCTCGGCGGTCACCGGGTCGAGCCCGGTGTCGATCACCTTGAGCCGGTCGACGCCCATCGCCTCGGCCGCCGCCGTCAGGAACGGCCGCGGCGGGGAGACCTCGAGGTCGCCGTCGTCGGTGGCCGTCACCACGTACGCGGTGAGGGAGTAGGCCACCGCCGGATACATGACCACGGTGTCGACGTCGACCATGGTGCAGATCGTGTCCAGGTGCATGGTGGCCCGCTCCTGCGCGATCGGGACCGCGAGCACCGTGCGCGCCAGGCCCGCCGCCAGCACCCGCCGGGCCAGCCGCTCCACCCCGGCGGGGGTGGTCCGCTCGCCGGTGCCCACCGCCAGCACGCCCGGGGCCAGCAGCATCACGTCGCCGCCCTCCAGGGACTCCAGGCCGGGGCCGTAGACGGGCCGCGCCGCCGCGAACCGGGGGTGGTGGTCGTAGATCAGGCCGGTCAGCGCGGTCTCCCGGCGCCGGGCCGGCATGGCCAGGCTGGTCACCGCCACCCGGTCGCCGATCCAGGTGCTGGAGTCGCGGGTGAACAGCAGGTTGGGCAGCGGGTCGATGACGAAGTCGTACCGGTCCATCAGCCGGTAGACCAGGCCCGCGCCGGTCGCCAGCTCCTCGTGCGCCAGCCCGGAGATCAGGGTGCGGGCGAGCGTCTCGGTGTCGAGATCCCCGAGGTGGCCGGCCACCGCCCGGCGGAGGCGGTCGCCCAGCCGCCGGTCGTCGAGCACCGTCGCGATCGCCGCCTGGCGGGCGTCCGCGTACTCCAGGGTCTCCTGCAGCAGTTCGGCCACGTACAGCACCTCGACACCGCGGTCGCGCAGCGCCGCGGCGAAGGCGTCGTGCTCCTCCTGTGCCCGGCCCACCCAGGGGATGCCGTCGAACAGCAGCTGGTCGTTGTTGCGCGGCGTCAGCCGGCTCAGCTCGGGGCCCGGCCGGTGCAGCAGCACGGAGCGCAGCCGGCCGACCTCACTGTCGACTCTCGGGAGCGTATCCACCACATAAGGCACGATAGTCCGCTCTGTACCATGCGGGGATCAAGACCTTCCCGCACGCCGCGCACCTCACCGCGGCGACGTTGCTGCGCATGGCCGTCGAAGCGTTCTCGACCGTCCTCGTGCTGCTCGTGGCCGACCGGACCGGGCGGGCCGCCGACGCAGGCTTCATCGTCGCCGCCGTCCTGCTGCCCCAGGTGCTGGCCGGGCCGGTGATCGGGGACGCCCTCGACCGGGTCCGCCGGCCCCGGCTGCTGGCCACCGGGCTGGCCGTCGCCTTCACCGCCGGGCTGGCCCTGGTGCTGGCCCTGGCCGGGACGGTCCCGGCGGTGGTCATCGTGGTCGCCGCGGTGCTGCTCGGCTGCACCGAGCCGGTCGTCGTGGCGGTGTCCAGCCTGCTGCCCCGGCTGGTCCCGCCCGCGCGGCTGACCAGGGCGTACGGGCTGGAGTCCGCCAGCTACAACGTCGCCGGGATCGTCGGCCCCGGCCTCGGCGCGGGGCTGGCCGCGGTGGCGAGCCCGCAGGCCGCCGCGCTCGCCGTGGTCGGCATGGCGGTGCTCGGCGCGGCGGTCATGCCGCTGGTCCCGGCGGGCCCGCCCGAGGTGCGGCCACCGGCCCGGCGGCCACTGGACGTGGTCACCGGCGGGATCGTCGTCCTGCTGGGGCATCCCGTGCTGCGGTCGAGCACGGTGGCGACCACGCTGGCGTTCGTCGGGCTGGCCGGGGTGCCGGTCGCCGCGGTCCTGCTCGCCGGGCACGTGGGAGCGGCGGAGACCGCGGGCGGGCAGCTGGTGTCGGCGTTCGCGGTGGGGGCGCTGGCCGGTTCGCTGTCGGCCGCGCGCTGGCTGCGGCCCCGGCACGCCGAGGCGGTGATCCTGGCCGGGCTGGTGGGGGTGGGGCTCTCGCTGGCCGCGGCCGGTGCGATGCCTTCACTGCCACTGGCCATGGTCTGCTTCGCGCTGGCCGGCCTTTGTGACGGCCCGGTGCTGGCGGCCACCCTGACGCTGCGCCAGCGCGAGGCCCCCGCCGACCGGCTCGGCCAGGTCAACACCACCGGCGGCAGCCTGAAGCTGACGGCCGGCGCGGTGGGCGCGGTGCTGGTGGCGGCCCTGGCGGACCACGCCGGGGCGACCGGGGTACTGCTGGGCATGGGCGGGGCGCAACTGGGCGGCGCGCTGCTCGGGGTGATCCTGCTGCGCATCGCCCGCCGGTGAGGGGTTGTGCGCCGGCACAGTCTACCGAATATGATTCTAGAAGCTACTTATGAAGCCGGTGGGACGATGACTAGGGTTCGGTTATGAGTGCACTCCTGGACGGAAAGGTCGCGGTCGTCACCGGCGCGGGCCGCGGCATCGGCCGCGGCGAAGCCATCGAACTGGCCCGCCAGGGTGCCTGCGTGGTCGTGAACGACTACGACGGCGACGCCTGCGCGGCGGTCGCCGACGAGATCGTCGCGCTGGGCGGCCGGGCCGTCCCGCACGCCGGCGACGCCAGCGACCTCGGCGACGCCGAAGCGCTGATCCGGGCGGCGCTCGACACCTACGGGCAACTCGACGCGCTGGTCAACAACGCCGGGGTGCTGCGCGACCGCACGCTCGTCAAGATGACCGCCGAGGAGTGGGACGACGTCGTCCGGGTGCACCTGCGCGGCCACTACGCGCCGACCCACTTCGCCTGCGCGTACTGGAAGTCCGCCGGGGTGCCCGGCCGGATCGTCTGCACCGCCTCCACCTCCGGGTTGCTGGGCAACTTCGGCCAGGCCAACTACGGCGCGGCCAAGGCCGGCATCGCCGCGTTCTCCACCATCGTCGCGCTGGAAATGAAACGGCACGGGGTGACCTGCAACGCCATCGCGCCCGCCGCCCGCACCCGGATGACCGAAGGCGCCTACGGCACCATCGAGGGCTCCGGCGACGACTTCGACTTCTGGCACCCCGACAACGTGGCGCCGTTCGTCGCCTTCCTGTGCAGCGAGGCCGCGGGCGAGATCAGCGGCAAGGTCTTCGGCGTCCAGGGCAACACGGTCGAGCTGTACCGCCCGATCGAGTCGGCCGCCGCGATCGAGAACCCCGCCGGCCGCTGGAACCCCGCCGACTTCACCGACCGCGTCGGCGAACTGTTCAAGGAGTCGGGCATCGAACCGACGGCCGAAAACCCGATGCGCCGCCTCCGCTACTCCATGACCCGCCGCACCTGACCGGCCTCCCAAAACCGGTCGGTAGTGCTCTCAACGCTCAGGGCCTAACCCAAAGAGATCCGTGCGTGGTCGGCGGCGGCCCGTCAGCTTCGAGAGAATGCCTGTCCGCTCCAGGCCAGAGGCGTTCGCTCACAGGTTCAGCGGCGTAGGTTTTCAGGGGCTGCAAGTATCCGCAAATCGCAGCCCCGGAGGAGAGCATGTCCATAATCTTCGTAGGGATCATGCCCGATAACCCCGGCGGCGCTTGCCCCGCAGTGTTTCGTTCTGCAGAGCCCGGGGGCGGCTACTACTTCCAGGGCAAGATCGTGGAACGACGCCAGGTTCCCAACGGCCAGGCGCTCGTCTGGTTGCCGGAGTCGATGACGGAGATCATCCGGGAGGCGTGCCGTGTCCACCCTGCCGTCGACGTACACGCCGACTTGGAAATGACCAAGGTCAGGCGTGTCGCGCGTACGAATGACGGTTTCCATGTTCAGGGCGTGATCGTGTCGGATCCGGAGATACTGGCGAAGATCGCGGCGGACAGTCCGATCCTCGCCGACGAGCTGGTTGTGTGGCTGCCGGAGTCCGCGACCGTCGAGATCGTGGAGACATGTGATGCCTGAAGTGTCGTTTGAGGACCTGTTCGGCGCCGCTGAGACCGAGGCGGTGAAGTTCGAGTTGCGCGATGCTTACCTGACCTCCGATCCGGCCTACCTCGGCTGGCTGGCCGGGGAGTCTGTCGAGAAGGTCAGCGCAGGATACGAGGACTGGACAAGCCTGGTGAGCGCAACCGTGGCCCGGGGCGTGCGGGTGCGCCGCGTGCGCGTGGTCTCCGAGCCCGTCTCGGAGTACGTAAGGTTCGAGCACGCGATGACGCCGACGGTCAACCTCTCCGGCGGGGAGGAGATCCGCTGGCTCAGCCGATCGAATGCCCGCGATCTCCTCATTCCAGCCGTAGACGTCTGGATAGTGGACGGCGAGACCGCCCTGTTCCTGTACTTCTCCGGCGACGGTGATCTCGTCGGCTCCGACACCGTGACCGACCAGGCCATGATCGGTCCGATCGTCAAGGTGTTCTCCACTGCCTGGGAACGGGCGATTCCGCACGAGGAATTCAAGGTCTGACGCCGCCCGCGGATGCCTCCTACTTCGTCCTCCAGCGCCCAAGCGGCACGGCAGGCGCTCGCCGACCGGCTACGTGAGCTCAGGCTCGATGCGAACCTGTCCGCGCGGCAGTTGTCGGCCGCCGCAGGATGGCATGAGGCCAAGACCTCCCGCATCGAGAACGCCAAGAAGGCGCCATCGGAGCAGGACATCCGACGCTGGTGCGAAGCCTGCCGCGTGCCCGGCCTCGTCCCGGAATTGATCGCGGTCATGCGTGCGGTCGACTCCACGTGGCTGGAGTGGCAGCGAGCGGAGCGAACCGGCCTCAAACACCTGAATGTCCAGGTCCGTGACCTGTACGAGCGGACCAGCCTGTTCCGCGTCTACTCTCCCACCTTCGTTCCCGGCCCGGTGCAGACCGAGAACACCATCCGCGCGATCCTGACCTCGGTCCGAAAACGCCGCCGTATAGCCGTCGATGACGTCGAGGCCGCGGTCGCCGAACGTGTCGATCGGCAGGACTCGCTCTTCAGCAGGGGCGGACACCGCTTCCACATCATCCTGGAACAGGCGGCGCTCGGGATGCAGATCGGTGGCCCCGCCGTCCAGGCCGGCCAGCTACGCCGCCTCCTCGAAGTGCAACGGCTGCCCGCGGTCTCCCTCGGCATCGTTCCTTCCGACACCAACCGGAGCGAGCGCCAATGGGGCGTGGAGATGTTCTTCATGTTCGACGATGCCCAGGTCAGCGTGGAGTTGGTGTCCGGCTTCCTCAACGTCACCGCCCCGACCGAGATCGCCATGTACGCCGAGACCTTCGTCGGGCTATCCGAACTCGCCGTCTACGGGAAGGCAGCTGCCTCACTGATCAGCGAAGCTCTCCGCGACCTCAACGTGTAGGCCCTTGCGCAAGTACCCGCAAGTTCGTTGTCCGGACAGCTGCCGACGACTCACCCTCGAAAAGGCATGAAGCTCCGACCGGCGCTCGACACCCTCGCTGGTGACATTGCGGCGCCGGGCTACTCCTCTGTCGAAAGGCGGTAGCCCATGCACGACGACCTGCTGGTGGCCGTGGAAGCCCTCGGCGCCATCCACGACCGTTACGACACAGGCCAGTCCGATCCCCCTCCTGACGGGGGCGGCGACGACTCCTGGCCCGAAGGCGACGCCCTGAATCACCCCGCTTGATCGCACGGGGCCGCGCTGACAGCGCGGCCCCTCTCCCAAGAGCGCGCAGAAAGGCATCGTCGTCATGGCCCACCGACTGATCCAGCATGTGGAGAAAGCCCTCTGCTGGACAGGCCCCGGAAACCTCGGTCACGCGTTCGCCGTTGGAGACGCCGACGGAACCGACCTCGTCGAGCGCATCCTGACGCCGTCGCGCCTGCTGGACCTGGTGATGCGCCGCAGCTTGGCCGACCCGCAACTGCGCTGCTTCCGCGACGGCACGGAGCTGCACCCGAACGCCTACATCGCGCAGAGCGTGACCCGCCGTGGCCAGAGCATCCGCATGGTCGACATGCGCCGCCTGGCGAACCTCCTCGACGACGGCGCGACCCTGGTTGTGGACCAGGTGAACATCTTCGACCCGACCCTGGAAGCCGCCTGCCGAGCACTGCAATGGTGGTCCCGAGAACGTGTCCAAGCAAACGTCTACCTGACCACCAACAATGCCGCCGGTTTCGACCTGCATTGGGACGACCATGACGTTCTGATCGTGCAGCTCGCCGGAGAGAAGCGGTGGGAAGTCCGCGGCGACTCCCGGCAAGTACCGATGTACCGCGACTCAACGCGGAACTCCACCCCAAGCGAAGACATCGTCTGGACCGGCACCCTACGGCCCGGCGATGTCATGCACATCCCGCGCGGCTACTGGCACAAGGCCACCCGCCAGGAACTCGGCACCGGCCTCAGCATGCACGTGACCTTCGGATTCGTACAGCGCACAGGTGTGCACTGGATGTCCTGGCTCGCCGACTGGTCCCGCGATACCGACCTCTTCCGCCAGGACCTCAAGCGATGGGCCGAACCAAGGGAGCAGGAACTCCAATGCCGACGACTCGGCGAAGAGGCCGTGGCGCTGATCCGCTCCCGAGACCCGGGGGCGTACCTCGCTGCACATGAGCAGGAGACCGGTACACCACGCCACATACGCCACCTGAAGATCCTCGGCACCCTCCACTCGGTCGTCTGCGTCACCGACTTCCCTCCTCAAATCAGGACGGAAAAGGAAGCCGTCGAGGTCCTGGCGGCAGGAAAGAAGCTCACCTTTACTCACAAGGCCCTGCCCTCACTGCGGCTCCTCCTGAGTGGAGATCCAGTACGGCTCGCCGACGCGGCAATGGTCGTCGGCAGCAAGGTCAACCGGGTGGCGGAGATACTGATCGAAGAGGATCTGTGCACATGGCTGACCCCGGAATTGTCCTCGGGTTACACCGATCTCGTCACGAACGCCGCGCTCTGACCGGCGCTCTGGACCTCGGCGTCACACACCTCGACACCGCCTTCAACTACCGGTCCTTCACCTCCCACACGACTCTCTCGACCATCGCGGCCGACCTCCTGGACCGGTTCACCATCTCCACCAAGATCGGTTTCTTCCAGACCCCGCACGGCATCCGGCACTCCCTCGACCCCAAACTCCTGAGCGCGTCCCTACGGCAGACGAACAAGGACCTCGGCAGGCAACCCGATCTGGTCTTCCTGCACAACCCCGAGCGTTCCCTCCGCACCAACCCGGCACGAGCACGAGAACGGCTCTACGCGGCATGTGTCCTCCTGGAGGATGCAGTAGCCAAAGGCCTGTGCCATTCCTGGGGAATCGCCTCGTGGGACACCACGCCCTTGCCCGACCTGATCGACCCCGCGGTCCCGCGCCCAGCCGTTCTCATGGTCCGGGCAGGTCTCCTAACCGGCATCGACGTCCTCGACACCGCTGCCGAACTCTCTGCGCGCTGGGAGTTGCGCACCGGTGCGACTTGGGGCATGAGCCCCTTCGGCGGCGACGTGGAGAACCTGCCCCTCAGCGTCGCCGACCCCCGACTGTTCCTCGCCGAGGACGCCCAGACCGGCTGCTCACGGCTCCAAGCAGCCTTCCAGGTCGCCTACCACCTGCCCACGGTCGGCAGGATCGCTGTAGGCACCGACAATCCTGCCCACCTGCGGGCCCTCATCGAAGCCCGCCAATACACCGTAGACCGCCAGAAGACCCGGCTCTACTTGGAGTTCCTTCGCCACCGCCGGGAAGCGATCACGCCCGCCGAAGCTCCGCGACGAGCCGCGCCGCGTCCTCGCGAGCCGGCCCCAGCCGCGGATCATCAGGATGCGCGTGCGGGCCGACGATCTTCGCCAGACAGAACAGCATCATGACCTTCCCGTCACGACTGCCCAGATCCCGCTCGCGTTCTCGCCGAACACGCTCAGCCAGAGCCGGGACGGCCAACGAATTGCTCCACAGATTTGCGGCATCCAATCCCCGAGGGGCCATTCCCCAGTCCTCCCAATCGAACACGCAGAAGGCTGGACCGGTGATATTCGCCCAATGGAAGTCGGCGTGCGCAGGCGCCCACTGGTCAATGGAGGCATCAACAGAGACCCCGAATACCGCCTCAACTGTCTCGGCTACATGCCGTCGCGAGATCATGACCGTGTCAGGCGTCGCGACCCGAGTGGTCTCCTGGACCGCGAGAGCATCCAAGGAGGAATTAAGCCCCGCCCACCAATCCTCAGGCAACCCAGGATCCGCGGTCAGCACTCCTGCGGGTTTGACCGGAAGCGCCGGTAGGAGCTCCATCTCATCCGCCCGCCACATCACCTCCCCAGATGGCTCCCTCCACGACGCACCCGCACGCCACACCGGCATGGCGACATCTCGCAATACCGCCGCGCACTCAGCACCGTTCCATCCCTGAGCGCCGATCTTCGCCGTGATCCGACGCTCGATTCGAACCCACGTACCCCGATCGGACACGGCCCCCAGAGTCCGACGCTTCCTGACCAGCCCCTCACGATCAAGACACGTGTCCAGGGCCCTCTCTACCCTGCCGAGCACTTCATCGACCGGACTAGAGCGCAGATCAATCGACATGAGCGTTGAAACGGACATGGAATCAACCCCTCGCCTCAATACCAAACATAGCAGCATGGGCCCCGGAACGGGCATAAATGGCAACTTCGCCCAGTATTTCATATACATCCATATCCACCTCGGGGAGATGGGAAAGCCCTAAGCCCAGAATAGCAGCAAGATGATCTCGATGATCAATTGATAAACGCACGCCACAGGCCAATTGTGACACAAACCCATTTGCCAGGGCTGGTCGGTTCGATCCAGCACTTGTGAGCGAACGCTTCAACGATTCCCAACCCCCGGCACCTATTTCGGTCGAATCCGCTAGGGTCCAGATCGAGGGACTCCGGCGTGAGATCTGGTGGCGGCCGGTGCTCGGGCATCCGGTCGCTGGAGTCCCAGATGGCCACGACCGCTCCCTGCGGCCGGAGGCCAACAAAGATCCGGATGGTGTTGTCCGGGGGAGAGACCGCCACGGCAGGGTCGTCCGTCAGTTCGTCGAACAGCCACGGCCGTCGCCCGCGAAGTAGTGGAACTGGACGAGCCGGTCGCCCAAAACTCAGAAGTCGTTGTCGGGCAGGCGCAGGTCGGAGGCACGCGTGCGGGGCAGCCACCGCACCTGTTCACTGGACGCCAGGTTGAGCGGTCCAGTGCCCTCGTACTCGAAGCGGATGAACGGGGCCAGTGGCTCGCTCGCCACCCTCGCCCGCCGTATCACCACGCTACGAGCCACCATCACCCGGACCAGGTCACCCCATTCCCGCTCATGCTCGGCGATGTCGTCCGGCGTCACATCGGCCAAGGTCGTCGGGACGACAGGTTTCTCCAGCCGTCCCGGAAAATCGATCGACGTGGTGGGGGCGGGTCCGTACTCTCGGGGGCATGTTCGTCGCCGGCACCCTCTTCGCAGCAGAGTTCGCAGCTCTGCCGGTGTCGGCCGTCCTCTCGGCAGTCGCAGCAGCCGGCGGCGCGCGAAGCTGACCCCTCTCCGTACCGCCTCCGGAGAACCAGCGGAGGGGGGTGGAAATAAGCGCACGCGTTGCGCGGTTCTCGCGTTCCCCCTGTACGTGAGGACAGACCAATGGCCAAGCAGCTTTACGAGCGCCGCAAGCCGCATCTCAACATCGGGACGATGGGTCACGTCGACCACGGCAAGACCACCCTCACCGCCGCGATCACCCGGGTGCTCGCCGACCGGGGGCTGGCCAGGGCCGTGCCGTTCGACGGTATCGACCGGGCGCCCGAGGAGCGCGACCGCGGCATCACCATCAACATCGCGCACGTCGAGTACGAGACCGAGACCAGGCACTACGCCCACGTCGACATGCCCGGCCACGCCGATTACGTGAAGAACATGATCACGGGTGCGGCCCAGATCGACGGGGCGGTGCTGGTGGTCTCCGCGCAGGACGGTGCGATGCCGCAGACCCGCGAGCACGTCGTGCTGGCCCGGCAGGTCGGTGTCGACCACATCGTGGTGGCGCTGAACAAGGCCGACGCCGTGGACGACCCGGAGCTGCTCGACCTGGTCGAGCTGGAGCTGCGGGAGCTGCTGTCGGAGTACGGCTTCCCGGGGGAGGAGATCCCGGTGGTCCGGGTGTCGGGGCTGCGGGCGCTGGCGGGCGACCCGTACTGGGTGGCCCGCATCGGTGACCTGCTCGACGCGATCGACGCGTACGTGCCGGTGCCCGAGCGGGTCCTCGACCGGCCGTTCCTGATGCCGATCGAGAACGTGCTGAGCATCACCGGCCGCGGCACCGTGGTGACCGGGGTGGTGGCGCAGGGCGCGATCCGGCTCCGCGACCAGGTCGACATCGTCGGCCTGGACGAGGGGATGACCGGGGTGACCGTCACCGGCCTGGAGACCTTCGGGCAGGCCATGGAGTCCGCCGAGGCCGGGGACAACACCGCGATGCTGCTGCGCGGGGTGCAGCGCACCGAGGTCCGCCGGGGCCAGGTGGTCAGCGCGCCGGGCGCGATCCGGCCGCACGCCCGGTTCCGCGCCCGGGTGCGGGTGCTGACCGCGGCCGAGGGCGGGCGCAGCCGGCCGTTCTTCACCGGTTACCGGCCGCAGTTCCACTTCCGGACAACGGACGTGGTCGGCGGGATCGACATGGGCGAGGGCGGTATGGCCCTGCCCGGCGACTCCGTCGAGATGGCGGTCGACCTGGCCAGGCCGGTCGCCATGACCGAGGGGCTCGGCTTCGCCATCCGGGAGGGCGGCCGGACCGTCGGGGCCGGCACCGTTACGGACCTCCTCGGCTGAGGAAAGGGACCTCGCGCCATCCGCGGCGCGGGGTCCCTTTCACACTTCGAAGGGAATCAACTAATTGTGTCATCGTCCGCACTCGGGAATCTCACTGGACCGGTTCAATGGGCGTGGGGGCGCGGCACCTGCTTGATATCCGGGCATTACAGAGAGGTTTTCCCGTAGTACGGGTGTCCCGGGACAAGCCTTGCTAATATCCCGCTGCGGACGGGGGTCCTGCCGGAGGGTATTCGGCTTCTCTTGGTGATCACTGTTGTCGAGGCGGTGACGCCGTCCTTCCGTCCACGCGTACGTGACCAGCGCAAAGGGAGGAAGCGACCATGGGCAAGCACTCTGGTCCGCCGAAGGACGAGGGGCCGTTCGAGCCGAAGCCGTCGACCGACAAGAAGGACGACGGCCCGGTGCGCGGCGGGGGAAAGCACGAGAAATAAGCCGGCCTGCTCATCGCAGGCGGGCCCATTCGGCGTGGCCGGCGGTCCGTTCGTCGAAGTATCGGCGCAGTGCAGGCTGCCAGCGGTTGGCGCGCATTCCCGGTTGGAGCGCGGCCACCGCGAGGCAGTACTTGCTGATGCTCAACGGGCGGACGCCGAGCCCGCGCAGGGCCCGGTCCATCGGGCCCTCCGCGCCGGGCGACTTCGTCTCCACGAGCACCTGCCCGGCGGCGGCCCGGACCGTCCGCCCGCCGGCCGTGCATGAGAGCCCGACGTCGCAGGTCACCCGGCCCGTGCCGGCGGTCTGGACGAGGGTGGCGCGCAGGTAGCCGGTGGTGGCGGAGGGGCCGATCCGGTCCGGCGGGTCCATCCGGTACGCCTCGTGCAGGCTGTCGGCGAGGAAGGCGTGCGCCTCCCGGGTCAGTTCGCCGCGCCGGGCGATGTCGTGCGGCATCCGCCGTTTCTCGGTGCGGTCGCGTGCCCCGGCGAGTTTCACCTCGAACATGCACTCCCCGCTGTCCAGGTAGGACCGGGTCCTGATTTTGAAGCGGCGCCGGCGGCCCTGCCGGTGCTGCCGGAAGGTGAGCAGGTCCGGGGTGTCGAAGTAGGTCGACGAGTACTCGAAGCACCGCCGCCCGCCGATCTCCAGCACCGCGTACCGTCCGGCGACCGCCGCCGCCAGGGCCGGCAGGGCCGCCGCCGGGAGCAGGTACTTGCGGTCCACCCTGGTCTGCAGTTCCGCGGCGGCGAGCACCTCGTCCAGCCCGACCGGGGGCAGCCCCCAGACCATCCGGGAGAGCGCCAGGAGGCTCACCTGGCCCCCGCTTTCCGTTTGGGCAGCCGGGCGGCCCAGGGTGCGCGGGATGCCGCCAGGGTGTAGCGGACGTCCACCACCATCACGTCGCGCACGTAGTCGGTCTCCACGACGGTGTGCCGCAGCAACCGGCCGCCGAGCCGGTGCTCCAGGTCGGCGCGGAGCATGTCCGGGTCGGCGTGCACCACGTCCAGCGTGACGATCTGCCGGCGGACGCCGGCGGCCAGGTCGGGGTGGTCGGCGCCGTACATCACGGCGAGCAGGACGCCGGTCAGCGTGAGCGAGAGCCAGGGGATCTCCCCGGCGATCCCGTTGACCAGGCCCAGCGCCAGGGCGACGAAGTAGTAGCCGACCTCCTCCTGGGTGAGCTCGCTCGATCGCAGCCGGATGATCGACAGCACCGCGAACAGCCCGAACCCGATCGCGATGTCCGCCCGCTGGGCGAGCAGCAGCACGACGACGGTGAAGAC
The DNA here is from genome assembly GCF_003289645.1 of Actinomadura craniellae. Classification (GTDB taxonomy): domain Bacteria; phylum Actinomycetota; class Actinomycetes; order Streptosporangiales; family Streptosporangiaceae; genus Actinomadura_D; species Actinomadura_D craniellae. The sequence goes on from NZ_QLYX01000005.1 coordinate 93,467, forward strand.
CCCGATGTTCACCGCCACGTAGGCCAGCAGCAGGTCCCGCCGCCGGTACCGGCGGAAGTAGATGACGTACGCCAGCACGGCGATCGCGGCGAGATCGGTGATCAACCCGAACAGCACACCCCAGGCCAACGGTCCTCCCCTCGTGTCCGGTCCCCCGCGGACCGTCGCGCTTTTGACGGTCCCCGGTCCCGGTGGCCTCCGGATGAGGCTCCGATGAGAGTCGATTCATCTTCCGTACACCTGACAGACCGCGATCCGCCACTTTCCACGGGTTCGAGCCGCATCGGCGACGGGTTGACCTCAAGCTCGATTGAGGATCCACAGTGATCCCAGGGCGGGCGGAGCTGCCGGCCGCCGGGTGAGCAGTGGAGGGTGCGCCATGTCCGAGCAGGTGTTCCGGCTGGTGGTGATCACGGGGAGCGGGCGTGGCGGGCGGTTCGGGCGAGCCGTGACGGGCTGGTTCTCCGGCCTGGCCCGGCAGCGGGCCGATCTCGACGTGGACGTCCTCGACCTGGCCGGGACGCCGGATCCGGGTTCCCGGCTGGCCGCCGCGGACGCCTTCGTCGTGGTCACGCCCGAGTACAACCACAGCTTCCCGGCGCCGCTGAAGGAGGCCGTCGACCGGCACCGGGACGAGTGGCACGCCAAGCCGGTCGCGTTCGTCTGCTACGGCGGGGTCTCCGGCGGGCTGCGGGCCGTCGAGCACCTGCGCGCGGTCTTCGCCGAGCTGCACGCGGTCGCCATCCGCGACACCATCAGCTTCCACGGCCCCTGGAACGGGTTCGACGCCGCGGGCCGCCCCGCTGACCCGGACGGCGCCGAGCGGGCGGCCAAGGTGCTGCTGGACCGGCTCACCTGGTGGGCCTGGGCCCTCCACCAGGCCCGCACCACCCGCCCCTACACCGCCTGAGCGGAGGGAGTGAGCGGAGTGGACCGCGAGGGACGAGTGGTCCGCGCAGCGAACGAGCGAGGCGAAGGCGCAGGCCAGCACAGCCTGAGCCGAGGGAGTGCGCTGAGCGGACCGAGCTCGGGGACGCCGCCGGAGTGCGCGGGCTCCGGCGGCGTCCTGGGGCGGTGCGTTCAGTGGACGGCGCGGTCCTGGTCGGCCCAGTAGACCTCGCGCAGCTCGCGCTTGAGGACCTTGCCGGTGGGGTTGCGGGGGATGGCCTCGATGCGTTCCACCGAGGTGGGGCACTTGAAGTGGGCCAGCTTGGACCGGCAGTACTCGATCAGCTCGGCGTCGGAGGCGTTCCCCTCGGGGACGACCACGATCGCCTTGGGCGTCTCGCCCCACTTCTCGTGCGGCACGCCGATCACCGCGCAGTCGGCGACGGCGGGGTGGCTCATCAGGACGTTCTCCACCTCGGCAGGGTAGATGTTCTCCCCACCCGAGATGATCATGTCCTTCACCCGGTCGTGGATGTAGAGGTAGCCGTCCTCGTCCAGGTAGCCGGCGTCGCCGGTGCGGAACCAGCCGCCCTCCGGCAGCGCCGCCGCGGTCGCCTCGGCCAGCTGCCAGTAGCCCTGCATGTTCTGCGGGGTGCGGCAGATGATCTCGCCGACCTCGCCGACCGGCACCTCTTCCAGCGTCGCCGGGTCGACGATCCGCAGCTCGCAGCTGGGGTTGGGGATGCCCGCACTGCGCAGCCGGTGCGCGTTCGGGCCGTCGGGGTCGTGGTCCTCCGGCGGCAGGTAGGTGATGGACCCGGTGGTCTCGGTCAGCCCGTACAACTGCATGAACTGGGTGGTCGGCAGCATCTCCATGGCGCCGCGCAGCACGTCGTCGCTGATCGGTGAGGCGCCGTACAGCATGAGCCGGAGGCTGGACATGTCGGCCTCGCGGGCCTCGGGCATCATCTGGATGAACAGCAGCAGCACCGGCACCAGGAACAGGTGCGTGACCCGGTGCCGTTCGACCGCCTTGGTGATGCCGACCGGATCGGGCTCGCGCATGATCACGCCGGTCAGGCCGTCCCAGACCACGCAGACGCTGAGGGCGTTGCCCGCCACGTGGTACATCGGCATGGCGACCATGAGGACGGTCTCGTCGTCGAGGTCCCACAGCTGGTTGGTGTTGGGCAGCACCGCGGTGAAGTTGTCGTGCGCGAGCAGCACGCCCTTGGGCCGTCCGGTGGTGCCCGAGGAGTACAGCTGGACGAAGACGTCCGAGCTCGCCACCTGTGCCGGGACGGGCTCGGCGGGGTGGGCCGCCTGCCAGTCCGCGTAGTCGTCGTACGCGTGGCCGGAGCCGTTGATCACCACCAGCTTGGTGGTGTGCTCCAGCTCCCCGGCGATCTCGTCGAGCACCGGGACGAACTCCGGCCCGGCGATGAAGACCTTGGCGCGGGCGTCGTTGACGATGTAGGCGACCTCGGCCGGCGCCAGCCGGTAGTTGACGGGGACCTGCACCGCGCCCAGCCGGGCGGCGCCGAAGAGTTGCTCGACGTACTCCACGGAGTTCTTGTCCAGGACCGCCACCCGGTCGCCGGCCTCGACCCCGGCCGCGGCGAGGGCCTGCGCGGCCCGGTCGACGCTCGCGTCGAGCTCGGCGTAGGTGATCTCCCGGTCGCCGTCGATGAAGGCGATCTGGTCGGGCTTCTCCCGCGCCCGCTCGCGCAGCACCTCGGTCAGCAGTGTCACGGAATGCCCCTCTCGCCCGGGTTTTGGGGGCATCATCCGCTGGCTGGACGGATTGGACAAGTGATTGCTTACAAAAAGTGTCCAAGCTGCGCGCCCGGTGATCGCGATCTTACGAGCCGCTGACGAAACCGGCCCGCGACCGGCCCCGGGCCGTACCGTGGGGCGCATGGACGACCCCACCGGCCGCATCCTCGTGGTCGACGACGACCCCACCGTGGCCGAGGTGGTCACCCGCTACCTGCGGCGCGACGGCCACCTGGTGGAGTGCGCCGCGGACGGCCCCGCCGCGCTGCGCCGGGCGCTCGCCGACCCGCCGCCCGACCTGGTCGTCCTCGACCTGATGCTGCCCGGCATGGACGGCCTGGAGGTCTGCCGGCAGATCCGCCGCGACCGCGACGTGCCGGTGGTCATGCTCACCGCGCTCGGCGAGGAGACCGACCGGCTGACCGGCCTCGAACTCGGCGCCGACGACTACGTGACCAAGCCGTTCAGCCCCCGCGAGCTGGCCCTGCGCGTCCGGTCGGTGCTGCGCCGGGCCGCCGTCGCGCCGCGGACCGGGGAGTCCGGCGTGCTCCGCGACGGCGACCTGGCCGTCGACGTCGGCGCGCACGAGGCGGTCCTGGCCGGCCGGGAGCTGGCCCTCACCGTCCGCGAGTTCGACCTGCTCGCCCACCTGATGCGCCACCCCCGCCGCGCGTTCACCCGGGAGGAACTGCTGGAGCAGGTGTGGGGCTGGTCGTTCGGCGACTCCTCCACGGTCACCGTGCACGTCCGCCGGCTACGGGAGAAGATCGAGGACGACCCCACCGCGCCGCACCGCATCGTCACCGTCTGGGGCGTCGGCTACCGGTACGAGGGCGGCTCGTGATCCCCCTCGCCGACCTGGCCGTGGTGGCCGGCTGCGCGGCGGGCGCCGCGCTCGTGGCGGGCGCGGCCGGGCTCGGGCTGCTGCACCTGCTGCGCGGCCGGCCGGTCGCCGTCCAGCTCGCCGTGGTCGCCGGCGCGACCGTGCTGGCCACGGTGGCGGGCGTCGTGGTCATCACGCTGATGATGATGATCTCCGAGCACGACCGGAACGTGGCGCTCACCGTCGTCCTGGTGGCCGGGCTGGTCGGGCTCGGGGTGTCGCTGCTGCTCGGCCGCCGGCTGACCGCCGCCAACCGGGTGCTGGTCGAGGCGGTCCGCGCGGACCCCTACCGCGTCCCGGACCGGCGGCTGCCCGCCGAGCTCGCCGAGCTGGCCCGGGAGCTGGCGGCGGCCTACGATCGGCTGGCCGCCGGGCGGGCGCGGGAGCAGGCGCTGGAGACCAGCCGCCGGGAACTCGTCGCCTGGGTCAGCCACGACCTGCGCACCCCGCTGGCCGGGCTGCGCGCGATGGCGGAGGCGCTGGAGGACGAGGTCGTCGCCGACGCCGAGACGGTGCACCGCTACCACCACCGGATCCGGATCGAGGCCGACCGGCTCGCCGGGATGGTGGACGACCTGTTCGAGCTGGCCCGCATCCACGCCGGGGCGCTGCGGCTGTCCCGGCAGCGGGTGGGGCTGGACGACCTGGTCGCCGACGCGGTGGCGGGCGTCGAGCCGCTGGCCCGGGCCGGCGGGGTGCGGATCACCGGGGCCGCGGCGCCCGGCCTGCCCCTGGAGGTGGACGCCGCCGAGCTGGGCCGGGCGCTGCGCAACCTGGTCGTCAACGCGATCAGGCACACGCCCGGCGACGGGACCGTGGAGATCCGGGCCGAGGACGCCGGGGACGGCATGGCGCGGGTGTCGGTCACCGACGCCTGCGGCGGGATCCCCGAGGCCGACCTGCCCCGGGTGTTCGAGGTGGCGTTCCGGGGCGAGTCGGCGCGCACCCCGGGCGGCGGGGCTGGGCTGGGCCTGGCCATCGCCCGCGGCATCGTCGAGGCGCACGCGGGCGAGATCGGCGTCGCCAACACGGGCCCCGGCTGCCGCTTCGTGATCCGGTTGCCGCTGGCCGGCGGGTGACCGCCTGGTCAGCGCTCGATGTGTTCGTCGATGGTGCGGAAGGTGGGGCAGGGCCAGCGCCACATGCACGCCCGGCAGCGCCGGATGGGGTCGGTGGGGTCGCTGGAGATGCCGCCGGCGTCGCGGGGCTGGTGCAGTTCGAGCAGCCGCAGCCCCAGTTCGGCGAAGGCCACGACCTCCTCGCGGGCCCCGGCGAGGAAGGTGAGGTCCTCGCGGGAGAGCCGGGTCTTGATCGGCACGGTGCCGTCCCGGCCGATCATCCGGGAAAGGTACTGGGTGGTGGCGCGCCAGGGGCTGGACTTCTCGGCCCGGGTGCGGATCGTCTCGAGCCGCTCCCGCAGCCGGATGCGCTGTAGGTCGCCCCGCGCGACACCGGTCATGAAGCCTCCCCCGGGCAGGTGACAGGGTCAGCTTCCCGCATTCGAACCGCCGCCGGGAGGGGAACCGCGCAGATGAACGGGCGGACGAGCGAGCGGACGGACACCCCCGAAACAGACCCCGGCGGAGGACTCCGGCAACCACTCGTCCCTATCTGTCCGACACGGCCCGGACACGCCCGGATACGCCCGGAGTTGAGCGGTCCCTGGCTCGATAGGTGGCGGCCCGATAGTGTGCGCTCTTGTGGAGCTAAACGTCTCAACTGCGACTCAGGGAGGTCACGTCGTCGTCACGGCGATCGGCGAACTCGACCTCTACACGGCCCCGCGGTTGCAGACCGCGCTCGCGGGACTGCTACGAACGGACGTCGACCGCGTGGTGGTCGACCTGAGCGGGGTGGAGTTCTGCGACTCGACCGGCATGAACGTCCTGCTCTCCGCCATGAAGCGAATAAAGGAGCGAGGCGGCACGTTCGAACTCGTCGCACCTCGCCCCGCCGTCAGGCGCATCCTCCAGGTCACCGGCCTCGACACGGTCTTCACCGTGCTGGACACGCTGCCGGCCAACTGACCGCGCACCGAAGCGACCCGCGGGGACGTTCCCCGCGGGTCTTCCGCTGTTGTGGCCGGCGCCTCCGGTGAGCGCACTACCATCGCACCCATGCAGTCGGACGCGGCGGTCGTCATCCCGGCCAAGAACGAAGAGCGGCGCATCGCGGCCACGGTCAAGGCCGCGGCCGAACTGCCCGGCGTCGACCTCGTCGTGATGGTCGACGACGGCTCGACCGACGAGACCGCCCGGCTGGCCGCCGCCGCCGGCGCCAGGGTCGTCCGGCACAGCCGCAACCGGGGCAAGGCCGCGGCCATGGAGACCGGCGCCGAGGCCGTCCGGCTGCTCGACGACGGCCGCGACACCCCCCGGCACCTGCTCTTCCTCGACGCCGACCTGGCCGACACCGCCCGGGACGCCGCGCCACTGCTCGAACCGGTCCGCGCCGGCGAGGCCGACATGACCATCGCGGTGTTCTCCAGCAGGGTCAAGCTGGGCGGCCACGGCTTCGTGGTCCGGCTCTCGCGCGACGGCATCCGCCGGGCCACCGGCTGGACCGCCGCCCAGCCCCTCAACGGGCAGCGCTGCCTGACCCGCGCCGCGTTCGAGGCCGCCCGCCCCCTGGCGCCCGGCTTCGGCGTCGAGACCGCGCTCACCATCGACCTGCTGCGCCGCGGCTTCCGGGTGACCGAGGTCGAGGTCCCGCTCGCGCACCGGGCCACCGGCACCGACTGGCGCGCCCAGATGCACCGCGCCCGCCAGTTCCGCGACGTCGCCCGCGCCCTCGCCCCGCGCGACCCGCGGCTGTCCCGCCTGCTCGGCCCCCGATGACCGCGGAGTCCGGCCGGTGAGAGCCGGCCGCTGGGGGCTCGGCGCGATCGGGGCGGCGCTGGGGTGCCTGCTGCTCGTCGCGGCGCTCGGCCCGTCGGCCATGCAGCCGGCGCTGGCCGGCGAGCCGGGGCAGCCGCCGTACTCGCTGGTCACACACCCTTCGCCGTACCTGGTCATCGGGCTGACGGCGGCCGGCACGGTGCTCGGCTCGCTGGGCCTCGGGCTGTGCCTGTACGCGGCGCGCCGCGGCTGGCGGTGCTCCGCCCGGCCGCTGGTCGTCGCGGGGCTGCTGGTCGCGGCGGCGTTCGTGCTGATGCCGCCGGTCGGCTCGGCCGACCACCTGAACTACGCCGCCTACGGCCGGATGGCGGTGACCGGGCACGACCCGTACGCCACCAGCGCCGCCGACCTGCCCGGCGACCCGGTCGCCGACGCGGCACAGGAGTGGCGGACGACCCCGTCGGTGTACGGTCCGCTGGCCACCGGCCAGCAGGCGCTGGCCGCCTGGATCGGCGGCGGCTCGGTCCGGCTCACCGTCTTCGTGCTCTCGCTCACCAACGGGCTGGCGTTCGCCCTCACCGCCCTGCTGCTGAACCGCGGCGGCCCCGACCGGCGGCTGCGGGCGGCGCTGCTGTGGACCTGCAACCCGCTGCTGCTGTTCCACCTGGTGGCGGGCGCGCACAACGACACGCTGGGCATCGCCGTCGCGGTGGCCGCCCTCACCGCCTTCGCCGGCGGCCGGACGGGCGTCCGGCACCCGCTGGCGGCGGGGGCGCTGGTCGGCGCCGGGGTGGCGATCAAGCTGCCCGCCGGGCTGGTCGGCGGGGGGCCCGCCTGGGTGCTCGCCCGGGACTGGTGGCGGACGCGGCGGTCACCGCTCGGCCTGGTGGCGCTGTTCGGGGCGGCGGGCGCGGTGACGCTCGGCTGTTTCGCGGCGGCCGGGCCGAACGCTCTCGACCAGGTGAACAAGGCGTCCGGCATGGTCTCCCGGGCCACCCCCTGGCGGCTGGTCGACGGCGCGCTGCGGCTCGGCGACCACCGGGTGGTGATCAAGATCGGCTCGCTGCTGCTGCTGGTCTGGCTGGTCTGGTTGCTGGCCCGGGCGCTGCCCGCCGTGGAGCCGCGCGACGAGTCGGTGCGGGTCGCCGCCGCGCTGGCGCTGGCCTGGCTGTTCGCCGCCCCCTACGCGCTGCCCTGGTACGACGGGCTCGGCTGGGCGCTGCTCGCCCTGCTGCCCTGGTCGCGTTTCGACTGGCTGCTGCTGGCCCGGACGACCCTGCTCGGCCTGGCCTACCTGCCCGCCCGGGCCCCCGAGGTGATCAAGCTGCCCGGGAACCTGGACTGGCTGGTCAGCGTGGTGCGCTCGGCGGTCGTTCCAGTTGCGCTGACCGCGGTTCTGGCGGCGCTGGTGGTGGCGTGCCGGGACCGTCGATCTCCAGTGCCCGCGCGCTCGCCGCGAGAGTCAGCGGGATCGCCAGGCTGAACGCCACCGCGGGGATCGCCACCCCCGAGTCGTTCACCACCATGCCGCCGACCGCCACGATCAGCGCGGCGAACAGCGCCGGGCGCAGGGTCGGGCTGAGCCGGTACGCCTGGTCCAGCACGGCGGCGCGCCAGTGCACCGGCCGGGCCAGCACGAAGAACAGGAAGCACAGGGCGCTCACCGTGGCGAGCGTGAAGTACCAGTTGCCCAGGCTGCCCAGCATGGACTGGGCCTTGCGGGCGACCACGTCCCAGGCGCCGCCGCCCACCAGGTCGTCCCAGAACCGGCCGAGATGGGACCGGTCACCGACCGGGCGGCGGGCGTCCAGGTAGGAGATGAGCAGCACGAGCGCCGCCCCGGCCAGCGCGCACAGCGCGACCAGGACGGGGGAGACCCGCCGGCCGGCGATCATCAGTGCCAGCACGGCCACCGCGGGCACGATCGCGAGCACCCCGCCGAAGTCGCTGCCCCAGGCCGGCCAGCCGTCGATCACCACGGTCAGCCCGCCGACGACCAGGACCAGCGCCACCGCGAGCCCCCGGCGGCCGGCCCGCAGCGGGTGCTCGGCCAGCCACGCCGCCGACAGCACCCCGGCCACCGCGAACAGCGCGAACGCCTGGTTGCCGAACCCGTAGTAGCGGCCCGCCACCAGCGCGGTGTAGCCCATCAGCGTGTTGAGCTGCAACGTCGAGCCGAAGATCACGTCCACGCCGAGGACCAGGGCCGTCAGCCCGGCAATCACCAGCACGGAGCCGGTGACCGAGCGGCGCCAGGGCCCGGCCAGCGCGAGCGCGGTGACCAGACCCGTGATCACCAGCACGGTGAGGACCAGCGCGACGGCGGGATACGGCATGCGCCACCAGGGCACCAGTCCCGCCAGGAACGTCGATACCGGGGCCGCGGCGCCCGCCAGCGCGGACACCTTCATGATCTTCAGGATGCGGCGGCGCCGGTCCCCCTCCACTCCGCCGTTGCGGCGCAGGGCCAGCGCGGTGCCGCCGTACAGCAGCAACTGCGCGGCGAACAGCGCGATGTAGAACACCGCCTGGACGCTCCGGTTGGCCTGGGCGGCGACCTCGCCGTCGTGCAGCGCGCCCGCCTTGGCCGCGGCGGACTCGGTGGTCGGCTCGGCCCGCCAGGGCGACCCGACGGCCGCGGCGGGCTGGTCGAGGCCGAGCACCCGCAGCGCGGTCGCGGTCACGTCGGTGATCGTCACCAGCCCGGTGCGCCGGGTCGAGTTGGCGGTCAGGTAGGCGTTGCCGTAACCGGGACCGGCCGCCAGCGCCACGTGCAGGTGCGGGATGTCGACGGTGTCGGAGAGCCCGGCCACCAGCACCGTGGTGCCCGGGGGGACGGCGGCCAGCACGGCGGCGACGTGCCGGTCGGCGACGGCCGCCGCCCGGTTCCGCGCCGCCTGGGACACCGGGACCTGGCGGCCGCTGCCGTCGAACCCGGCGGTGATGTACGCCCGGAAGACGTCGTCGACGTCGACCGTGGTCAGCGCGCAGCGCGACCAGTCGGCCGGGGCGACCCGGTCGGGGGTGGGCGCGTAGAGATCGACCGCGCCGCCGGAGTCGGCCGCGCCGAACACCGCGCCGGGGCCGACCGCCAGGGTGCATCCGCCGCTGCGGCGGACCGCGTCGCCGAGCAACCCCACCCGGGCCTTGTAGCGCGTCTCGGCGTTGCCCTTGGAGATCGCCAGCCAGCCGGGGGCGGTCGCGCCGCGCCCGGTGGGGGTGGGCGCCGGGGGCAGTGCGCAGTTGCCGTTGATCAGCCGGGAGCGTTCCCCCGCCGACACGGTCAGCCAGCCGTCCGCCGGGCAGGTGGTCGGGGTGATGGTGCGGACGCTCAGGTCGGCCGCGGACCCCCGCTCGACCAGTCCCCACAGGGCCGGCGTGCGCGTCCGGTCGAGGTCGGACCAGAGCAGGCTGGGGATGCCGATGACGACCACCCGCCCGCCGGCCCGTTCACCCGCCCGCCCGTCCGATCCGGCCTGGCCGGGAGTGGCCGTGAGCAGGGTGAACGCCGCCATCAGCACGGCCAGGACAGCGGTGAGCGCCACCCCCCGTCGGGCCACCTCGCACCTCCTTGTCGAGTCCGTCAAGGTTAGTGGGCGACTTAGGCCAGGATGGACGGCATGGGTGGACGCACGAGCGACGACGAGGGACCGGCCCCGCGGCCGTACCCGGTCGCGTGGTTGCTGGGACTGGCCGTCGCGGCGGCCGTGCTGGCCCCGATCCTGCACAAATGGCTGACCAACCCGCCGGACCAGCGCCTGGTCGACCTCGACGTGTACCGCTCCGGCGGAGAGGTGCTGCTGCGCGGCGCGCCGCTGTACGACTTCCTGACGCAGCCGCCGCAGCTGCTGCCGTTCACCTACCCGCCGTTCGCCGCGCTACTGGCCGTGCCGCTGACCTGGCTGTCGTGGCCGCAGGCGCAGTGGGTCTCGGTGGGGCTGCTGTACGCCGCGCTGACGATCATGGTCTGCTACGCCTTCCGCGACCTGATCCGCCGGGCGGGCCGGTGGTCGCCGGTGGCGGTCGGCGCCCTGGTCGGGGCGATGGCGTGGATGATGCCGGTCTTCGACCAGATCAGGTTCGGCCAGGTCGGCCTGTTCCTGGTGGCGATGTGCGTGGCCGACTGCGCGGCCCCCTCGCCGCGCTGGCCGCGGGGCCTGCTGGTCGGGCTGGCCACCGCGGTCAAGCTGGTGCCCGGGGTCTTCCTGATCTACTTCCTGATCACCGGTCGCCGGGAGGCCGCGGGCAACGCGGTCCTCACCGCGGCGGCGGCCACCCTGATCGGGTTCGTGGCGCGGCCGCACGACTCGCTGGACTTCTGGTTCGGCGCGATGCTCGACAGCGAGCGGGCCGGGGCGAACACGGCCACCACCAACCAGTCGATCAACGGCATGCTGCTGCGGATCTACTGGCCCGAGACGATCACCACCGCGCTCTGGCTGGTCTGTGTCGCGATCATGGCCTACCTGGGCTTCCGGCTGGCCCGCCGGGCGTCCCTGCTGGACGTCCCGGGCCCCGGCGGCCACAGCGCGGAGATGGCCGGGGTCGCGATCGTCGGGCTGCTGTCGGTGCTGCTGTCGCCGATCGGCTGGATCCACCACCTGACCTGGATCGTGCTGGTGATCGGGGCGCTGGCGGGCGACGGGCGCGACCCGCGGCGGGCGTTCACCGCGGTGGCGGTATGGATCTACTTTCTCTTTCCCATTCCCTGGTACGGAACAAGGATGATAGATCCCGAATATCCGGCAGTGGTGCGCTTTTTGGGGCGGATCGTGCAGGACGGGTACGGACTAGCTGCTGTCACATTGGTGCTGGTATTGGGCCTGTGGCTGACAAAGCGTATTCTTGCCGAACGCGAACAAGGCATTGCTTTTCGCGAACCGGCCGAGATGGGTACCCTCAAGGCGTGATGCTTGTAGCTTTGGCCGTAGCGGGTTTCGTGTCCGGGGTGGCTGGGCTTTCCATCGCGGTCATCGCCCACAACCGGGCCAACCAGGTCCTCCAGGAGTGCACCAGCGCGCTGCGCCGCCAGATGCAGGTCGTCGACGGTGAGATCGACCACCAGGCACTGCGCGACGTGGCCATCGTGCACTACGACGCGCTCAAGGAGATGGCCGGACGCCGGTCCTTCTCCCTGGCAATGATCAACTCGGCCGGCGACGGCATCGTGCTGAGCTCGATCAACGGCCGCACGGAGACCCGCACCTACGCCAAGGCCGTGCGGGCCGGCCGCGGGATCGAGGTGCTGTCCCCGGAGGAGGACCAGGTGGTGCGCGCCGCGCGGCTGGGCCGGGGCCCGGTGGTCAGCATGGACGACCCCCTGCCCGACTACGGCACGGGCAACGGCTCGTCGGCGCCTTCCGCGCACGTCTGACCCCGTCCCGTAGACTCGTTCCCGGTAACCCCACCCTTCCCGCACGCCGCCGGCGTCGCTCGCGCGTCCCGGCGGAGGAGCTGCATCCATATGCGCTACGCCTACCTGGGTCCGCAGGGGACCTTCACCGAAGCCGCGCTGCGGTCCGTCCCGGACGCCGCCGGGGCCGAGCACCTGCCGTACGCCACCGTGCCGGCCGCGCTCGACGCCCTGCGCCGCCGCGAGGTCGACGCCGCCGTGGTGGCGCTGGAGAACTCGGTGGAGGGCTCGGTGCCCACCACACTCGACGAACTGGCCACCGGCGTGCCGCTGCACATCGTCGGCGAGGTGCACCTGCCGGTCTCGTTCGCGCTGCTCGTCCGGCCGGGCACCACCCTCGCCGACGTCAAGACCGTGGCCTCGCACCCGCACGCCCAGCCGCAGTGCCGCCGCTGGCTCGCCGAGCACGTCCCGCACGCCGAATGGCGGGCCGCCACCTCCAACGCCGAGGCCGCCCAGCACGTGGCCGACGGCCACTACGACGCCGCCCTGGCCGGCTCGTTCGCCGCCGCCCGGTACGGCCTCACCGCGCTGGCCGAGAACATCCACGACATCGCCGACGCGGTGACCCGGTTCGTGGTGCTGCGCCGGCCCGGCCACCCGCCCGCCCCGACCGGCGCCGACCGCACCACGGTGGTCGCGTTCCTCGGCGAGGACCACCCGGGCGCGCTGCTGGAGATACTGCAGGAATTCGCCGTGCGCGGCATCAACATGACCCTGATCCAGTCACGGCCGACCGGGGCCGGGCTGGGCTCGTACCTGTTCTGGATGGACTTCGAGGGGCACATCCGCGACGCCCGGGTCGGCGAGACGCTGATGGGCCTGCGCCGGATCTGCGCCGACGTCCGCTACCTGGGCTCCTACGCCCGCGCCGACGCCGTCCGCCCCGAGGTGCGCCGCGGCACCCACGACGCCGACTTCACCGAGGCCGCCGCCTGGCTCGCCGCCCTGCGCACCGGCTCTTGAGCGACTTCGACGCCTACGAGCGGCGGCTGTGGGCCGGCCGGGCGGACGCCTACGGCCGCGGGTTCGCCCTGCTCACCGCGTACACCGCAGAGCCGCTGCTGGACGCGGTGGCGGCCGGGCCCGGCACCGCCCTGCTGGACGTGGGCACCGGGCCGGGCACGGTCGCGGTGGCGGCGTTGCGCCGGGGCGCCGCGGTGACGGCCGTCGACGCCGACCCCGGGATGGCCGGGGCCGCCGCGCGCGCCGCGCCGTCCCTGGACGTCCGGGTGGCCGCGCTGCCCCGGCTGCCCTTCCCCGACGCGGCGTTCGACGCCGTCACCGGCAACTTCGTGATCAACCATGTGGGCGACCCGCCGGCGGCGATGGCCGAACTGCACCGGGTGCTGCGGCCGGGCGGGCGGCTGGCGCTGACCTGCTGGCGGCTGCCGCCGACCGGCGGCCTCGCCGTCACCCGCGAGGCCATCGACCGGGCCGGGGTGGCCTGGCCGGACGACGTGCCGCCCCCGGTGTTCACGCCCCACGGGGAGCCCGCGGCGTTCGCCGCCCTGCTCGCCGCGGCCGGGTTCGCCGGCCCGGCCGTCACGGAACTCGACTGGGCGCACCACACCGACCCCGAGCACTGGTGGGAGAACGTCTCGGCGGCCGGGGTGGGCGCGGCCGGCGTCGTGATCTCCCGGCAGGACCCCGCGGCCACCGGCCGGATCAGGCGCGAGTACGACCGGCTGATGGCCGCGTACGCCACGGATCCGGGCCGGGTCGCGCTGCCGATGCACGCGCTGCTCGCCGCGGGCGGCCGATACTCGCGGGCGGACGAGGGCGGGGGACCGGTAGCCTCGGGTCTGTGATCGACCTGCGAGCTCTCCGAGAGGACCCCGACCGGCTGCGCGCCTCCCAGCGCGCCCGCGGCGAAGACGACGCCGTCGTCGACACGCTGCTCGACCTGGAGGAGCGGCGGCGTTCCGCGCTCACCCGGTTCGAGCGGCTGCGCGCCGAGCAGAAGAGCTTCGGCAAGTCCGTGTCCAAGGCCCAGGGGGACGAGCGGCAGCAGCTGCTCGACCGGGCCAAGGAGCTGTCCCAGCAGGTCAAGGAGGCCGAGGCCGAGGCGAGCCGGATCGGCGACGAGCTCGACGCCGCGCTGCGCACCGTCCCCAACCTGGTCGAGGACGGCGTCCCGCCCGGCGGCGAGCAGGACTTCCGGGTCCTGGAGCACGTGGGCGAGCCGCCCGCCTTCGACTTCGAGCCCCGCGACCACCTGGAGCTCGGCGAGGCGCTGGGCGCCATCGACACCGAGCGCGGCGCCAAGGTGTCGGGCGCCCGGTTCTTCTACCTGACCGGGGTCGGCGCGCAGCTCCAGCTCGCCCTGCTGAACCTCGCCATGGAGCAGGCCATCGAGGCGGGCTTCACCGCGATGTACCCGCCGGTTCTGGTCAAGCCGGAGGCGATGGAGGGCACCGGCTTCCTCGGCGCGCACGCGGCCGAGGTCTACCGGCTGCCGGCGGACGACCTGTACCTCGTCGGCACCTCCGAGGTCCCGCTCGCCGCCTACCACATGGACGAGATCATCGGTGATCTGCCGCGGCGGTACGTGGCCTGGTCGTCCTGCTTCCGCCGGGAGGCCGGGTCGTACGGCAAGGACACCCGCGGCATCATCCGGGTGCACCAGTTCGACAAGGTCGAGATGTTCTCCTACTGCGACCCCGCCGACTCCCACGAGGAGCACCTGCGGCTGCTGGAGTGGGAGAAGCAGATGCTGGCCAAGGTCGAGCTGCCGTACCGGGTGATCGACGTGGCGGCCGGCGACCTGGGCTCCAGCGCGGCGCGCAAGTACGACTGCGAGGCGTGGGTGCCGAGCCAGCAGGCGTACCGCGAGGTGACCTCGACCTCCAACTGCACCGACTTCCAGGCCCGCCGGCTGGCCGTGCGGCACCGGGACGAGGGCGGCCGGACCCGGCCGGTGGCCACGCTCAACGGCACCCTCGCCACCACCCGGTGGATCGTGGCGATCCTGGAGAACCACCAGCGGGCCGACGGCTCGGTCCGGGTGCCCAAGGCGTTGCAGCGGTTCGTGGGGCGCGAGGTGCTGGAGCCGATCCGGTAGTCCCCGGGGTGGCCTGGCGATCATCGGGCGGCGATACTGGGGGCGATATGTCCACACTCATGCCGCGCGTGATCGCCACCGACCTCGACGGCACCATCGTCCGCTCCGACGGCACGATCTCCCCCCGGACGGTCGCCGCGCTGGCCCGGGTGGAGCGCGCCGGGGCGACGCTGGTCATGGTCACCGGCCGCCCGCCCCGCTGGATGCACGACGTCGCCGCCGCCGTCGACCACCACGGGACGGCCATCTGCGCCAACGGCGCGGTGGTCTACGACCTGCACACCGAGACCGTCGTGCAGACCCGGCTGATCGGGCCCGAGGTGCTCGCGGCGGCGGTGCAGCGGCTACGGGCCATGGAGCCGGAGTTCCGCTTCGCCGTCGAGTACGCCACCGGCTTCGTGTTCGACACCCGCTACGACCTCGGCCGGTGGGACGCCGAGGCGTACGGCGGCCGGGCGGTGGACGACGTGACCCTGGTCGGCCGCAGCGGCACCAAGCTGCTGGCCTTCCACCCCGACGGCAACCCCGACCTGCTCGCCGAGCGCGCCGAGAAGGCCGTGGGCGACCTCGTCACGGTGACCCACTCCTCCCGGCGCGGGCTGATCGAGATGAGCGCCCACGGGGTGACCAAGGCCAGCGCGCTGGCGGAGTTCTGCACCGCGCTGGGGGTGCACGCCACGCAGGTCGTGGCGTTCGGCGACATGCCCAACGACCTGCCGATGCTCACCTGGGCGGGCACCTCCTACGGGGTGGGCAACGCCCACCCGGACGTGCTCACCGCGGTCACCCACACCACCGGCCGTAACGACGAGGACGGCGTCGCCCAGGTCCTGGAGCGCCTGTTCCCCTGACCCGCCGCGGGCGGGCACCCGTGTCCGGCCTACAGGTAGGGGCCGGACTGGCGTGGGCCCCGGTCCTCGTCGCCGCTCTGCGGGATGATGCCGGCGGGCAGGGCCCGGCGCATCTGCTCGAGCTGGGCGCGGGCGGCCATCTGCTGGGCGAACAGCGTGGTCTGGATGCCGTGGAACAGCCCCTCCAGCCAGCCGACCAGCTGGGCCTGGGCGATCCGCAGCTCGGCCTCGCTGGGCACCGTGTCCTCGGCGAACGGCAGCGACAGCCGCTCCAGCTCCTCGATCAGCTCGGGGGCCAGGCCGTCTTCGAGTTCCTTGATGGACGAGGAGTGGATCTCCTTCAGCCGGGCCCGGCTGGCCTCGTCGAGCGGGGCGGCCTTCACCTCGTCCAGCAGCTGCCGGATCATGCCGCCGATGCGCATGACCTTGGCCGGCTGCTCGACCATCTCGGTGATCGGGCGCTCGTCGCCCTCACCGTCGCCGCCCATGGCGACACCGTTCGGCCCGACCACCACGACCTGAGGGTTCTGATCGTCGTTCGTAGGCAGGTTCATAGTGCCTCCCAGTCTCACACGGTCAACAGGATTTTGCCCACGTGAACGCTACTCTCGAGCACCCGATGCGCCTGTGCCGCCTCGGGCATGGGGATCGCCCGATCGACCACCGGGCGCACCCGCCCGGCCTCGATCAACGGCCAGACCCCGGCGCGCACGCCCGCCACGATGCCGGCTTTCTCTTCCAACGGACGGGCCCGCAGCGAGGTTGCGTGCACCGCGGCGCGCTTGCGCAGCAGCAGGCTCAGGTCGATCTCGGCGCGGGCGCCGCCCTGCAGGCCGATCACCACCAGCCGGCCGCCGGGGGCCAGCGCCTCGATGTTGCGGGACAGGTACGCGGCGCCCAGGTGGTCGAGGATGACGTCCACCTCGCCCGACCGCGCCACGAAGTCCTCGGTGCGGTAGTCGATCGCCAGGTCGGCGCCGAGCTCCCGGCACCGGGCCGCCTTCTCCGGGCTGCCGACGGTGCAGATCACCCGGGCGCCGCGGGCCTTGGCGAGCTGGATCGCCATGGTGCCGATCCCGCTGCCGCCGCCGTGCACGAGGAACGTCTCGCCCTCCCGCAGCCCGGCGATCATGAAGACGTTGGACCACACGGTGCAGGCGACCTCGGGCAGCGCCGCCGCCTCGACCACGTCCACCCCGCGCGGGACGGGCAGCAGCTGCCCTGCCGGCACCGCCACCCGCTCCGCGTACCCGCCGCCGGACAGCAGCGCGCACACCTCGTCGCCCACCTGCCAGCCGGTGACGTCCGGGCCGAGTTCGGCGACGCGCCCCGACGCCTCCAGGCCGGGGTACGGCGGCGTGCCCGGCGGCGGCGGGTACAGGCCCTTGCGCTGCATGACGTCGGCCCGGTTGACCGCGCTCGCGGCGACCTCGATCACGACTTCGCCGGGCCCGGGAACGGGGTCGGGAACTTCGCTCCACTCCAGGACATCCGGGCCACCAGGCTCTTGAATTGTGATCGCGTACATAAGCCCCACGCTACTGGGGAGTGATCTCCGCTGGTGAAAGGACATCAGGTGTCGGTTTCCCTCACCTTTGCCTTAGGCTTTTGGCGACTTGCCCATGAACCAACAGCACATGCCGCGTTCTGAGGGGTAGCCGGTGGCGAAGAACGAACACGACGGGCGTTCGCTGGAGGAGCGGCTGGCCTCGCTGGACGCATTGAGCAGCGAATCCCCGGCCCCGGCCGACCAGGCCGATGAGCAGGCATCCGAACTGCCGTCCTCCCCCTGGCTGGCCGCCCCGCTCACACCCGACGCGCCACCGGTCTACGACCCGACCCCGCCCCCGACCGGCCCGATGGGGCTTCCGCCCGCCCCACCCCGGCAGGGCGAGCCGGGCTCCCCGCAGACCTTCGGCCGGCCCGGCTCCGGCGAGGGCGGCCCGGTCGACTTCGCCAAGCCCGCCGAGCCCGCACCCGACCGGCCGTCCGGCGGATCCGACCAGCCCGCCTCCGGGCCGACGCCGCCCGCCCAGCCCGGCCGCGGCGAGCCCGGCCCGGCGCAACCGTTCAGCCAGCAGAGCGAACCCCGCCCCGCACAACCGTTCGGACAGCAAGGCGAGCCTGGTCCCACGCAACCGTTCGGGCACCAAGGCGAGCCCGGCCCGGCACAGCCGATCGGCCATCAGGGCGAGCCCGGTTCCGCACAGTCATTCGGACACCAGGGCGAACCCGGTCCCGCACAACCGTTCGGGCAGCATGGTGGGCCTGCTCTCCCGCAACCGTCCGGGCACCAGGGCGAACCCGGTCCCGCGCAGCCGTTCGGACAGCAAGGCGAGCCTGGTCCGGCACAGCCGTTCGGGCACCAAGGCGGGCCCGGCCCGGCACAGCCGTTCGGGCCGTCCGTCCCCAGCCCCAGGCCGCCCGGTGAGCACGGTCCCGCCCAGCCGTTCGGGCCACCCGCGCCGACGCCGTTCGGGCAGCCGGGTCCCGCCCAGCCCGCCTTCGGCGGACCGGGCCCTGCCCAGCCGGCTCCGGGCGGACCGGTGCCAGGCCAGGGCGGGCCGCCGCCGGGGCCGCCCGGCGGGCGACAGCAGGGCCGGCCCGGAGAGGACGGTCCCATCCAGGGGGCCGAGGGCGGGGCGCCCGGCCCGCCCTCCGGGTACACCACTCCGGCCACCGGGCCGTGGGCCCCGAGCACGTCGTGGTCTCCCCCCGCTCCGGCCGCCCCAACGCCCGGGGCCTGGTACGCCGAACCCGCTGCCCCCGGCCCGGGGCAGGCGCCCGTACCGCCCCCGTACAACCCGGCCGGCGGAGTGGCGCCTCCCCCGCCGGGCTACGGCAATCCGCCACCTGCCGGCCCGCCGCCCGCTCCGGCGCCCGCCGGCCCACCGGCCGGTCCGGAAGCCGCCGGTCAGCCGGCCGCCCCGGCACCCGCCCACCCGCCGGCCGGTCCGGAGCCCGCCGGCGCGCCGCCCGTTCCGCCGCACCGTCCCCCGGCCGAGGCCCCGCTCGCGGCGGGCCCGCCGCTGGCCCCGCTGCCGCCGACCGCCCCGCCGCCCCAACCGCCCGCCCGCCCGCAGAACGCCGACAGCCTCAGCGCCGAGACGCTGCTGCGCGGCCGGCAGCGCGCCCCCGCCAGCGGCTGGCGCCGGGCGCTGTACAAGGCCACCGGCGGGGTGGTGCACCCGGGCGAGTCCCCGGCCGAACTGCGCCGCCGCGAACTGGTCGCGCGGGCCTGCACCCCCGTGGCGGGCGGGCACCACCGGGTCGCGGTGATGTCCCTCAAGGGCGGGGTCGGCAAGACCACCACCACGGTCGGGCTGGGCGCCACGCTGGCGTCCGTCCGCGGCGACCGGGTCATCGCGGTCGACGCCAACCCCGACCGGGGCACGCTCAGCGACAAGGTGCCGCTGGAGACCGCCGCGACCGTCCGGGACCTGCTCAACGAGAAGGACCAGATCCAGCGGTACGCCGATGTGCGGGCCTTCACCTCGCAGTCGTCCTCGCGGCTGGAGGTGCTCGCCTCGGACCGCGACCCGGCGGTGTCCGAGGCGTTCAGCGCGGACGACTACTGCGCGGTCGCGGACGTCCTGGAGCACTACTACTCGATCTGCCTGACCGACTGCGGCACCGGCCTGCTGCACTCGGCGATGTCGGGGGTGCTCAGCCTCGCCAACCAGCTCGTCCTGGTCAGCTCGGCCTCGGTGGACGGCGCCCGCTCGGCCAGCGCCACCCTCGACTGGCTGGAGGCGCACGAGCACGGCGACCTGGTCCGCAACGGGGTGGTCGTCCTGTCGATGGTGCGCCCGCGCAGCAAGAGCTCGGTGGACCTGGACCGGTTGCAGCAACACTTCGAGGGCCGCTGCCGGGCCGTGGTGCGCATCCCCTATGACCCGCACCTGGAAGAGGGCGCCGAGGTCGAACTCGACGCGCTCACCCCCGCCTGCCAGGACGCCTACCTCCAGCTCGCCGCCGAGGTCGGCGACGGCTTCGCCTGGCCCCAGTGACCGGACGTGCCGTCCCCGCCGGGCGGGGACGGCACGCGGACGGCTCCGGACGTCAGGTCCGGAAGAAGGCGGCGATGCTGCTCAGCACAGACGTGTTGCCGAGGAACCCGAGGTGGGTCTCGCAGCCCACGTTGTTGTTCGTCGCGCCGCTCAGCCGGGTGCTGGTGTAGGGGATGATGATGCCGTCGCAGGCGGAGTACCAGGTGCCGTACTTGGTGCTGCCCGGGGTCTCGTCACCGAAGGTGATCTGGCTGATGAAGCTGGAGCCCGGGTACATCTGCTGGCAGGTGATGTAGATGATGCAGCCCGCCGCGTAGGTGGTGCCGTGGTTGGCGCCGGCGATCGAGGCCAGGTGGTCGACGTTGGGGTTGCCGTTCAGCACCTTGAGGTAGTACTGGCTGACCAGACCGCCCATCGAGTGGTTGACGATGTCGACCTTGGACGCGCCGGTGCGCGACTTGACCTGGCTGACGTAACTGGCCAGACCCTGCGCGTTGGAGACGTTGCTGCCGTAGGAGTTGTAGTTGTAGGTGAACAGCTGGTTGCTCGGGTAGCCGGCCGCGCGGAACACCGACATCGCGGTGTTCCAGTTGGACGCGCCGCCGCCGAACCCGTGCACGAAGATCACGGGCGTTCCGGGTGCGGCGCTGGCACTGGGCGCCGGCCCGAACACGAGCAGTGCGGTGACCAGGGCCGTGAGCATGCCGAGAATTCGGCGCATGGCGGGAACCCTCCTTCGGGGGTGGGAGGTCGGGTCCCTGCAGATTCATTCAATCTTCAACCTCATGCATCGGCGGAATCACCGGCTCCATGGGGCCTGTCACAACTGCCCAGAGTGAGCACGTTCCAGTAGGCAACGCATCACAGAAAGCAAAGTGACAATCTGTCACCCCCGTTGACCTGAGAGGAGTTCCGCACCGCCCGCCCGGACGACGGCAATGATGCTCACCATGCGTAGCGAACGCCCCACCACACACCCCTGACGTGGAAGGATCCTGACCGCCCCGCCTGGGCACGGTCCCACCCCTCGGCGCCCTGGAGCCCGGAAACCACCGATCCGGCCCACGTCCCCTCGGCCGCAGGAACCGCCCACCCGAAATTCCGGTGGCTCCGGTGCCTGGTGGGCATGAGAAACTAGGCCCGGCGGAGGGGCCCTCCCGGCCTCCACCGCCACGGCCGGTCACGGCCCGGAGCGGCGCACCTCTACCGTCCGGGCGACGAGACCGCAGCCAGGAGGGCTCGCATAGTGGACGAGTGCGACGGTCTTGAAAACCGTTGAGTCGGTAGCCCCGGCTCCGTGGGTTCGAATCCCACGCCCTCCGCCCACCAGCATCTCCCCAGGTCAGGGGCGCGGTTTCGGCACTGATCCATGATCGGTGTGCAGTGGTCATGGAGTCCGCGCCGCCAGGGTCACCGCATCAGATCGGTCGGATGAACCCGGACCAGAGGGCTATGCCGCCTTCTGTGCTCCCGCGCTTCCGGCGCGGCCAGGGCGACTCCGGGGAAGCAGGAAGACGTTCTCTTGATTCCAGGCAAGCTGGGGGTCCTGCGCCTACCGTGGGAATCGTTGAGGCTTCCACGGATGGAGGCGGGTCATGCCCGAAAGCACATCCATCGGCGCCCGGCTGAAGCGGCTACGGCGTGCGCAGTCCCTTACCCAGGAGCAGCTTGCCGAGGCCGCCGGGGTGTCGGTCGACCTAGTGGCGAAGCTGGAGCAGGGGCGGAGGGAAACCGCTCGGATCACATCACTGATCGCGCTGGCGAACGCGCTGGATGTCGAGTTGTCCGAACTCGTGGGCAAGCGGCCCCGTCTCGGCACCGGCGAGGACGGACGTTTCCTGGCCGTGCGCGACGTCCTCCTATCACCCGATGCGCTGCCCGGGCTCGACCCGCTCGACAACGGAGAACCGCCCGCACTCGACGCCATTGAGCAAGCGATCGGGGCTGCGTGGGGCGACTACTGGGCGGGGCGGCTGACCCGGCTGGCCGCAACAGTGCCCGGGTTGATCGGTGAGTCCCGGCTGGCGATCGGAGCGTACGGGACGGCTGCGGCCGGGGTGCTGGCCCAGTCCTACCAGCTGGCCGCTTGCCTGCTGGTGCACCTCGGTAAGGACGACCTCGCGGTGATCGGCGCTGAGCGAGCCGTCGCGGCAGCGGCGGCCGGGGACGACGAACTGCGGTGGGTCACCCTGCACGGCACCTATGCGTGGTGTTTGCTGCACCAGGGGCGGACCGAGGCGGCCGAGCGGCACGCCGTGCGGGTGGCCGAGCGGACCGAACCGGTGATCAGTAAAGCGGCGCCACCGCATCTGACGGTGTGGGGCGGGCTGCTGCTAACCGCGATGGCCGCGGCGGCGGCCGGCGGACGCTCGGGCCCGGCAGGTGACTACATCGGGTTGGCCCGGTCGGCGGCGGGCCGGTTCGACCACGACCGGCTCGACTACCAGGTGACGTTCGGCCCCACGCAGGTGGCGGTCCAGGCCACCCATGCGGGCGCCGTCTTGCGCGAGCCCGCACGGGCGCTGAAGGCCGCCAGGCAGGTGCGCCGTGACGACCTCCCGCCGGTCGCGTACGGCCGACACCTGGTCGACGTCGCCCAAGCGCACCTCGATGCACGCCACCACAGGACTGCCGAAACGACACTTCTGGAGGCCGAGGCGATCTCCACTGAGTGGTTCCGTCACCAGGGACCGGCCCGCGCCATGATCGCCGAACTCGTGCGCGAGACCACTCGTCTATCCGCTCCACTGCGGCGTCTCGCTCGGGCCGTCGAAGCCAACTAGGACACCACGTCCGAGTACGTCCGGATACGGCCATGACCATCCGGACGGACCATCCCTGGTCGTCTGTGACAGGCGCGGTTTAACTGACCGTGAGCACTGAAACACAGGCGGCCCCGGGCCGGTGCGGCAACACCGGTGGTTCCGGGGCCTGACCAGGAAACGAGGTCCTGGCTGATGAGCAAGGTATCCGAGATCGGCGGTCGGTCGTGACCGCGATGGTGGTCGCCCCATGGGCGGCAACGGAGTTCGACCCTGACAGGGTGGCGGCGGAGTTGCAGCGCCGGTTCCCCGGGGTGTGCGTGTGGTTCGGGGAGTTCACCGGTCGGTGGTGGGCGGTGACCCGGCGAGAACTCGTCGAGGCAGCCGAACCGGCCGAACTCGGTCGGCGGCTGGAGGCGCTTCTTTGCTCTCCTAGGCCGGTTCCGCCGCAGGGTGTGGTCGCTGGCCCGGCTGGACGGTGGACCGTCCCTGCCAGCCGGCCCGTCTCGCCGCCCTCGGAGCCTCGCCGGGAACGGCGACATGCTCGCCCGGATCGGCCCGCGTTGTGGCGGCGGGTGTTGGGCGCCTTCGTGGTCCGGGAGGTGCGGTCGTGACGACGCCGTACTACGCGGGTGGCCCGCCTCGCCTGTTCGCCTGGGACGCCCATCTCGGCGGCGGCCGGGGCGCGGGTGGGATCACCGGCGACGAGAAGCGGGCGCGCGAGCGGCTGGCCGAGGTGCTGCGTGGTGAACCGGCCGGGACCCGGGGCCTGGTGCGCCGCGCCTATCACACCGGGTCCGGGCACGAGCCGTACGAGTACGGGGAACCGGTCGCGATCGGCACCGCGACCGCCCGCGGGGTGACATGGACATGACACGGTTCAGTGGCCCCTTGAAAACCGTTACCCCCGGGAGCCACCACGTCGGTATGCGGCGCGACTCACCGGGCGTGGCTTCCCTACGGTTGGCCCTGGGCAGACTCCATGCCCGAGACCGTGGTCGTGGAGCGATGCCCCGCCTGCCTTGAGAGGCACCCGATCTGATCAAGGCCAGGCCGCAACGTCGGGACCGGGTTTGCAAGCCAGTGCCCAGGAATCGATCTAGCTACTGCTGCTCCAGGCCGACGCGGTCCGGATTCGAGCGCAGATGAGGGTGACCTCATCCGGATCCGGCAGAGTGCCCTCGCGGAACAGCGCTGTTTGCAGACCTGGCCCGAAGGCGCTGAAACGCGTCATCACCTCCAGCGTGATCGGTTGGACCACGAAGTGGATGTGCCCAGGTACTGCGCCTGCGTGCGACCACAGACAGGTGTAAACCTGTTCGGGATCCATGACCTCGGTGACCGCTGCGGCGGTCTGATGGAGCAGGGGACCGAGTTCTGCGCTTTCGGCCTTGCTGAGGTCGGCGAGGTGCAGCACGTGGCGGATCGGCTTGACCACGAGTGTCCCCACCCCGAGCGGGCCAACGGTGTGTTCCACGACCCAATGAGCAGTCTGGTGAAGCCGACCGCCCGGGAGCGGCCGCGCTCCGGACAACAGATCGCAGGCAAGGCATTCCGTCTGCGGGAGCGAAATCATCAGTCAATGCTCCTTGGCTGCACGCTCGTGTGCCATGGCGCTCCGGAGGCTGAAGGACAGCGCTGCGGGAAGCAGGAAGGCGTCCTCTTGGTTCCGGGCAAGCCGGGGTCCGGCGCCTTGCCCGTGTGATCGTTGAGGATAGGTGGTGCTCCAACCCCACCTATCCTCAACGATCACCGGCGCATGCGCCTACGGCTGGGGCTTCGGAGCGCGCCTTAGACTCCTCGCATGAATCTCAGTGACGCGACTCGCATGATCTTGGCGGAGTCCGCGGCCTTTCCGGAGCTGATGAGGGCCGCGCGCGACGCTTATGACAAGTTGGCCGCCGGCCGCCGGGTTCATCACGCCGAC
The DNA here is from genome assembly GCF_003289645.1 of Actinomadura craniellae. Taxonomy (GTDB): domain Bacteria; phylum Actinomycetota; class Actinomycetes; order Streptosporangiales; family Streptosporangiaceae; genus Actinomadura_D; species Actinomadura_D craniellae. The sequence continues at coordinate 117,878 of NZ_QLYX01000005.1, forward strand.
CTGAGCTGGATACTCAGGGAGGCCTGCCGCAAGGACCTCTACGGTGTCCTCATCCGCAAGCACGGCACTGGAGCCTTCGAGGACATGGTCGTCGTTCTCAGTCGCGAGATCGATCGGCAGGTACCGGTCCTCAGCCGCTGACCATGGCGAACCGCTGCCGCCCCGGCTGCTCGGGCGCGCTCACGAAGCGCGGTGCAAGAGCGGTTTCTGGTACAGCAGGCTGTACTACGCCGTCCGCCGGACAGAGATCGTTCCGCTGTCCTAGGGTTCCGGTGCGAGAGTGCCGGCGGCGGGAGGAGGGCCGGGATGGCCGTTGCCCGGCCGGCCTGGCGCAGGACCGTCCTGGCGCATGCGCGTACCGTGCTGGACGCGCTCGAACACCTCGTCGGCGGTCTCGGCACGGCCCTGCTCGCGTTCATCGCGCTGCTGTGGCTCGTCCTGGCCGGGTTGCTGTGCGCGGTCGGCGTCGGGCTGCTGCTGAGGTCCACCCTGCCCCGCGTGGTGCGGGTCGTCGCCGAGCGGGAGCGGGCGCGGCTGTCCCGGTGGGGGCCCGAGATCATCGGGATGGGGCCCGCGCCGGCACGGGTGTCCGAAGCGTTCGCGGACCGGGTCGTCCGGCGGGAACTGGGCTGGCTGCTCGTGCACGGCACGCTGGGCCTGTTCCTCGGGGCCGTCGGCGCAACCCTGATCGTGCAGGCCGTTCAGGACGTCACCTATCCCCTGTGGTGGCGGATGCTGCCCCCTGACCAGGCCAGCCCAAGCCTGGTGTTCTGGACCGTGCGCGACAACGGCGACGCCCTGGCGGTCTCGTTCTTCGGCGTGCTGCTGGCCGCCGTCTTCGTGGTCCTCGGGCCGGTGACGGCCCGGCTCCAGGCGTGGCCGGGGCGGCGGCTCCTGGCTCCCCCGCCCGACGTCGACCTGTCCCTGCGGCTCGCCCAGCTCACCGCCAACCGCGCCGCGGCGCTGGACGCCCACGCGACGGAGCTGCGGCGCATCGAACGCTCGCTCCACGACGGGACTCAGAACCGGCTCGTCGCCGTCACCGTCCTGCTCGGCGCGACCCGCCGCGCGCTGGCCCGCGACCCGGACGTCGCCGCGGCCCTGCTCGGGCAGGCCCACGACGCCGCGGAGGAGGCGCTGACCGAACTCCGCACGGTGGTGCGCGGCATCCTGCCACCGGTCCTCGCCGACCGCGGGCTCCCCGGGGCGCTCGCCGGGCTCGCGGCGAACTGCGGGGTGCCCTGCCGCACCGACATCGACGTGCCCGGACGCTGCGCCGTCTCCGTCGAGGCCACCGCCTACTTCGTGACCGCCGAGGCGCTCACCAACATCTCCCGGCACAGCCGGGCCCGGAACGCCGCCGTGACCCTGCGGCGGCACGGCGACCTGCTGTCCCTGCGGATCGAGGACGACGGGGTCGGCGGCGCGGACGTCGGCAAGGGTTCGGGGCTCGCCGGGATCCGCGGCCGGATCGAAGCGCACGACGGCACGCTCACCGTGACCAGCCCGCCGGGCGGGCCAACCGTTCTCCAGATGGAGCTGCCATGCGGATCGTGATCGCCGAGGACGACCCCCTGCTGCGGGAGGGGATCGCATTGCTGCTGCGCGCGGAGTCCCTGGACGTGGTGGCCACCACCGACTCCCCGGACGCCTTCCTGGCGGCCGTCGACGCCCACGAACCGGACGTCGCCATCGTCGACGTCCGGATGCCGCCCACGCACACCGACGAGGGGATCAAGGCGGCGGTGGAGGCCCGGCGCCGCCGGCCCGGCCTGGCCGTGCTCGTCCTGTCCGCGTACGTGGAGCAGGCGTTCGCCACCGAACTGCTCGCCGGCGGGCCCGACCGGCTCGGCTACCTGCTCAAGGAGCGGGTCGGCCGGGTCGAGGAGTTCCTGGACGCGCTGCACCGGGTGGCGGGGGGAGGCACCGCCATCGACCCCGACGTCGTCGCGCAGCTGTTCACCCGGTCCCGCCCCGACAGCGGGCTGGACCGGCTGACCGCCCGGGAACGCGACGTGCTGGCCCTCATGGCGGAGGGCCTGGGCAACACGGCCATCGCCGAACGGCTCGTCGTCACCGAGGGCGCCGTGCACAAACACATCCGCAGCATCTTCGCCAAGCTCGACCTGGCACCCACCGACCGGGCGGACCGCAGGGTCGCCGCGGTCCTGCGCTACATGGAGAACACCCGCGGCTAATCCCGGCCGCACCGCCCCGGGGCGGCAGCACGCCAGAGCGGATTCCGCGGCCCGTTGCCGGGAGCGACCCGGGGCGGGGTGTTGCTGCGATGGTCCGGTCCGCACACACCCGAAGGGCCGACCACGCACACCTCGACCCCGCCGGGCGCCGGACCCCCGCTCCGCGCCCGCCTACCCTGGCGGCGCGGCCTCGCCGACGCCAACGAGGCAGTGATGCGGTCCGGCGGCGCCATCGAGTACGTCGGCACGCGCGGACGCCTCGGCTACCAGGGCCCCACAGGAGCAGACCCCCACCGGTGGGGGTTCTCCGGTCTACTCGCGGATGCCGATTCCCTCGACCGGGCGGGTGCGCAGGACCCGGCCGATCGGCAGGATCGTGGCGGCCAGCGCGAGCGCGGCGGTGCCACCCACGATGATGATCCAGCCGGCGGCCGGGACGTAGGGGATGGGCCGCCCGGCGACGGCGTTCACGATCGAGGAGAGGGTGACGGCCGCGATCGCGACGCCGATCGAGAGCGCCACACCCAGCAGGGCGGACTGCTCGGCGTAGACCATCCGCCGCACCTGGCCGCGGGTCACCCCGACCAGGCGCAGCAGGGACAGTTCCCGCCGCCGGGACAGCGCCGCCATGACCAGGGTGTTGGCCGCCGCGAGCACCGCGTACCCGACCAGCACGGCGATCAGCAGCTTGTTCAGCCAGGCGCTGATCGCCAGGTCCCGGGCGAGCTCGCCGGTGAACCGGTCCGTGCCGGTCACGGCGCTCGCCGGGTACCGGCCCGCGAGGGACGTCAGGGCCGCCGTGGTGTCGGCGCCCGGTGCGGTGCGGATCAGGACGTGGTCGTCGCGGCCGGTCGCGGTGTGGCCGGCGAGCGTCTCGTTGCTCAGGGTGACGTCACCGAACCCGAGACCCCGGTCGTAGATCGCGACGACCCGCAGGGTGACCGGTGTGCCGTCGCCGAGCCACAGCCGCGCGTTCTCGCCGAGCTTCCAGCCCGACGACTGCGCCCGCGACTCGGACACCGCTATGGAGGTGCCGTCCAGGTCGGCGAGGCGCCCCGACAGCACCCGCAGGTCCATGGTCTGCTCCGCGCCCCGCGGGTCGATGCCCTGGGCGACCACCGCCATGCCCTCGAACGCCATGGGCACGATCACCGATGTCCGGCGCACGCCCGTCGCGGCGACCACCCCCGGGATTCGGCGGGCCTCGTCCGCGGCCGATGCGGGCAGGCCGGCGGCGCCGACCAGCGCGTGCTGGGCGAGGATGCCGGCGCGGCTCTGGTCCACCGTCTCGCGCTCCAGGTTGTCCTGGAGGAACCAGACGGTGCCGCCGAACCCCACGGACAGGACCAGCGCCGTCAGCACGGCGACCATGCCGCGCGCGTTCGCCCGCAGGTTCGCGGCCGCCAGGTACCCGCTGTCACGCCACACGGTCCGCAGCACCGGCGCGAGCAGCCGGGCGGCGGCCATGTTGATCCACGGGGCGAGCAACGCGATCGCCAGCACGAAGGTGTAGAGCATGCTCACCGCGGCGCCCAGGGCGGCCTCGCCGTCGAGGCCGCCGGTGAGGGCGATCAGGCACACCGCGACGGCGAGGAGCACCAGGCCGGACACCGCCCGGACCCGGCCGCCCAGGGACGCCTCGACGGCCGCCTCGCCGAGCGCCTCGGTGGGCCGGATCCCGGTGGCGCGCCGCGCGGCGATCCACGCGGAGACCAGCGCGACGGCCGCCACCGCCACGACCACCGCCGGGGCGGCCAGGACACCGGCGCGCAGGGCGAAGGTGTCGGGGATGAACCCGCGGGTCACCAGCTCGCCCCGGATCCAGGCGGTGGCGGCGATCCCGGCCGGGACGCCCACCACCGCGGCGAGCAGGCTGAGCATTCCCGCCTCGCCGAGGATCAGCAGCCGCACCTGGCCCGGGGTCGCCGCGATCGCCCGCAGCAGGGCGAGGTCGCGGCGGCGGTACCGCACCGACAGGCCGACCGTCGCGGCGACCACGAAACCGATGATCAGCGCAGCGTAGCCGCCGAACGCGCCGCCGGCCTGCGTGACCAGTTCCCGTGCGGCGGTCGCCGCGGGGTCCTCGGCCAGCCCGAGCTCGTCCCCGGTGTAGGTCTTCGCCCCCGTGCCGGTCACGGCCCGGCGCACCGAGGCGGCCACCTCCGACCGGTCCGCACCGGGCTCGGCGAGCACGCCGATCGCGTCGACGCGGCCCGGGCGCGGGTCGAGCAGCGCCGCCCGCGTGTCGGTGAAGAACAGGGCCGCCTTCCCGCCGTGCGGGCCGGGCGCTTCGACGACGCCGCTCACCCGGAACCGCTGGGCCGTCCCCCCGACAAGGATCTCCGCGGTGGCGCCGGGACGCAGCCGCCCGGCCGCGGCCAGCCGGCCGTCGACGGCGATCTCGCCGTCAGCCCGTGGCGGCGCGCCGGACACCACCCGGTAGGGGGCGAGCGCCGCGCTCCCCCAACCGTGACCCGTGGCCGGCGTGTTCGCCGCCGCCATCGCGACGACCGGGAGCGAGCGGTCTCCCACCGCGCCCGCCACCCCGGGCAGCGCGGCGATCCGCTGCACCAGCGCGGCCGGGACGGTGCCGGGCTCGGGCAGCACCAGCGTGGTGGATTCCTGCTCGCCGAACATCTTCGGCCCGGCGATCGTGAGGTCGCGCTGGGCGACGACGGCGGCGGCCTCGGCGTACCGCTGCGACTGCCCCTGGTACCGCAGCCCGGACTCCACGAGCAGCCCGCACACCGTCAGGACCATGACGCCGGCAGCGAGCGCGATGAAGGTCGCCGCGAAACCGCCCTTGCGGAACCGCAGCATCTGCACGGCCAGTCCGAGCACGGTTCAGCCCTCCCGGGCCGCGACGGGCTGGCGGCGGCCGAGCAGCGCGAGCTGTTCGGCGATCCGCTGCACCCCCGGCTGCGGCATGTCCTGCACGATCCGGCCGTCAGCGAAGACCACGACCCGGTCGGCGTAGGACGCGGCGACCGGGTCGTGGGTCACCATGATGACGGTCTGCCCGGTCTGGTCGACCGCCGACCGCAGCAGCGCCAGCACCTCCGCCGCCGTCTGCGTGTCGAGCGCCCCGGTCGGCTCGTCACAGAAGATCACCTCGGGCCGGGTGACGAGCGCCCGGGCGATCGCGACCCGCTGCTGCTGGCCGCCGGACAGCTCCGACGGCCGGTGCCGGAGCCGGCCGCCCAGCCCGACCCGCTCGACCACCTCGGTCACCCACGCCCGGTCCGGACGGCGGCCGGACAGCCGCGACGGCAGCATGATGTTCTGCTCCACGGTGAGCGCGCCCACCAGGTTGAACGCCTGGAAGACGAAACCAACCCGGTCGCGGCGCAGCCTGGTCAGCTGCTTCTCCGACAGCGACGACAGGTCGGTGGCGCCGATCCGGACCCGTCCCGAAGTGGGCCGGTCCAGGCCCGCCGCGCAGTGCAGCAGGGTGCTCTTCCCCGACCCGGACGGCCCCATCACCGCCGTCATCGTCCCCCGCCGGAACCGGGCGTCCACCTCGGCCAGCGCCACGACGGGCTGATCACCTTCGTACGTCTTGCTGACACGCTCGACGCTGACGGCGTCGTCGGCCTGGTACATCGACATGGCGGGTGCCTTCCGGGGGGTCGTCGTCCGACGTCCCTCGACGCTAGGGAGCCCGCCCCGCCCGGAACAATGCAGCCAGGTACCCGGCCGAAGTAGTGCAGGCACTACCGGACGGCACCATCCGCGGCACGGCGACGACCAGCGAGCGCACGCGCCGTCACCGGCGATGCCCCTGGAAGCCTCCAGGGTGGCCGGCCACGCGCGGGGATCTCGGGGTCCGGTCCCGCAGCCGGGAGCCCGCTCTCCGGAAGGCGGCCGTTCCCGTCGAGTTCGGATTCCGCCAGCGCAAGGTCGGCCGGACCGGACGGGCGCGGATCCGGATCAGCGGGTGTGATGGAGGGGGCGGCCAGTGTCGTCGGTAGTGATCCAGATTCCGTCGCCGAGGGGTACGAGGTCGTAGGCGTGGCGGGAGGGGGTGTCAAGAGTCCCCTTGATCTCTCCGGTGCGCGGGTCGACGAGGTGGTGGGTGTGCCATTCCTCCTCGTCCTCAGTCTCGCCGCCCGTCGTGACGACGGCGGTCGTGAGGTCGAGGTAGCCGCCACTCCACTCCATGCGTGTCTCGTCGAGGTCGTGGCCGAAGGACTCCGCCGGGATGCGGACCGTCACCTCGCCGTCGGGATAGGTGTGGAAGGCGACGTCCTCCTGGTCGTGACCAACGGTCATGAAGTGGCGGCCGTCGGGGGCCAGACCCATCAAGCACCGGTCAGCCCACGGATAGGCGGTCAGTTCGATGGTGTCCTGGACGAGCCGGCCGCGGTAGACCCGCGCGCCGTCCTGGCCCTCACCGACGTCGATCAGCATGTGCTCTCCGTCCGGATGGGCGAACTGGAACGCGCCGTGCCCGGCGCAGTCCAGTCCGGTTTCCGCGAGGACGTCGCCGGTCCCGGCGTCGATGGCGAGCCAGCGGTCTGGGACCTGGTACATGCCTGCCATGGCGTCGGGCCGGTAGACCCACACCACGGTGCCGTCCGGGGAGAATGCGCATTTCGCCCAGGAGTTGTACGACCTTGTTCGGTCGGGGGTGTAGTCGAGCCGCCACAGCGTCCGGCCGCCGCGGTCTATGCACACCGCCTCGTCGTCCGTCACGTACGTCGCACGGCTCAGGTCCGGTGCCGCCGCGTGGCTGCGCGGCCTCACGCCCTCCGGCAGGGGGAAGGCGACGACGGTCTCAGTGGCGGCCGAGAAGTCGTGGACGTTCAGGGACCCGGGCACGGCATGGGTCACCAGCCGGGAGATCGCGGTCATGGCGCCCGAGACTAGTCCGCTGCCCTGACAGGTCCGGGATCTCGTGCCCGGCTGAGTCCCCGCCACCAGTGGGTTCGTCGCCGGACGGGGAGTGCGCCGTCGCGCGCCCCGGACATCTGGTCCGGCCGCACTATCGGGTGCGAAAGATTGCCGCAGGCCACGAAGTCACGCTCGCCGGGCCGCCCCACACTCGTGGGGCACACCCACCCCCCTGATCAGGGGCCGGAAGCGGGCCTGCCGGCCGTTCCGCGCGCTCTCCGCCGCGGCGTTTCCGGTCCGAGAGAGGACGGCTCGGCCGATGCGCAAGACGTTCAAGCTGATCCCGGCGGTCGTGGCCCTCGCCGCGGGCCTCGCCACCGCCCCCGTGGCCCAGGCCACCGCCGCCAGCCCCTACGCCAAGGGTCCGGACCCCACCGAGGCCAGCGTCACCGCCAGCCGCGGGCCGTTCGCCACGGCCACCACGTCGGTCCGCTCCTACAGCCACCCCGGCTTCAACAGCGGCACGATCTACTACCCGACCGACACCAGCCAGGGCACGTTCGGCGCCATCGCCGTGATCCCGGGCTTCCTGTCGCCCGAGTCGAGCGTGTCGTGGTACGGGCAGCGGCTCGCGTCCCAGGGCTTCGTGGTCATGACGCTGGAGACTTCCTCCGGCTTCGACCAGCCCGACCAGCGGGCCAACCAGTTGCTGGGCGCGCTGGACTACCTGACCACGAGCAGTTCGGTGCGCAGCCGGATCGACGTCAACCGGCTCGGCGTCATGGGCTGGTCCATGGGCGGCGGCGGGACGCTCCGCGCGGCCGAGCGCGGCACCGGCATCAAGGCCGCGATCCCGCTCGCCCCCTGGCACACCAACCAGAACTGGCGGTCCGTCCGCGTCCCGACGATGATCATCGGTGCGGACAACGACACCATCGCCGGCACCGGCGCGCACGCCGAGCCCTTCTACAACAACCTGACGGGCGCCCGGGACCGGGCGTACCTGGAGCTCAACAATGCCGACCACTTCACGTTCACGTCGTCGAACACGACGATCGCGAAGTACAGCATCTCCTGGATGAAGCGGTTCCTCGACGACGACACCCGCTACGACCGCTTCCTGTGCCCCGCCCCGAGCCCGAGCAGCACCATCCAGGAGTACCGCAACTCCTGCCCGCACTCCTGACCGCATGCCGTCGGCGGCCGTCCCGGACCGGGGACGGCCGCCTCCGGCACGCCCGCTCACGAGGCGCGGAAGGTACGGCGGTAGGCCGAAGGCGAGGTCTTCGTCGCGCGGGCGAAGTGGTGGCGGAAGGTCGCCGGGCTCTCGAAGCCGACGGCGGCGCCGACCCCCTCCACGGGCAGCGCACCCGATTCGAGCAGCGGCGGGCCGGCCATCATCCGCTGCGCGACGACCAATCGCAGCGGGCTCGTCCCCGTGCGGCGGGAGAAGTGCCGGACGAAGGTGCGCGGCGTCAGGTTCGCCTGCCGGGCGAGGTCGGCGCCGGGGCGCCCGTCCGCTGGCCGGCCGACCCGCTGACCGTCCCCGCCCGACCCGCCGGCTGCGGCTGCGGTGTCACCCTCCCTGGGGGGTGACGATGTCGCCGGGGGACGGCAGCTGCGCCTGCACGGGCACGTCGTAGATGAAGTCGAGGCGTGACTTCGTGCGGGAGTCGATCATCCGCAGGGCCCGCGGCTCGCCCTGGGTCGCCACGTAGAGCGTGCCCTTCGTCCCGTCGACCAGGCCGATCACCGGCACACCCCCGATCGCCGCCGGCCGGCCCTTGGTGAGCCTGCCGCCCTCGGGCTTCAGCAGATCGGTGAAGGCCTCGCGCATGAGGGTCAGCGACCTGAAGTCGGCGAACGGCCCGGGCCTGCCGTCGAGCTTGACGTACTTGCCGGCCTGCGCCACCGCGCCCGGGTTGGCCACGCTCAGGAACTGCCGGTCGGCCGAGAAGTAGGCGTCGGCCCCGACCCTGACCAGGGTCATCTTCCCCAGGCCGGCTATCTTCACGGCGCCCGTCGCCGCCTGCTGGCTGATCCGCATGTCGATGGCCATCGCCCCGTCCGCGTCCTGAATGGTGCCCCGGATACGCACGGACGGCGCCGATATCGACGCCTTCGTGGCGGCGGCGAGGATCCGCGCCGCGGTCAGGTTCTCGACGCCGTTCGGCGTGGGCACCGGGGTCGCAGGAGCTGCCGGAGCCGTCGGGGCGGAGGAGGTGGGTGGGGCGATCGCCGCCGGCTGCTCCTCGGTCCCACATCCGGCGATCAGGGTCAACGTCAGAGGCAGAACTGCCAGGTGGGCACGGCGCATGGCGGGATCCTTCTCCCTAGGTGATCAAGATCCCCGGAGGGTACAGACAAGCCCCGACATTCCGCCGGGAATTTCACCATCCGTTGAGAATTTCGCTGTCCGTCGACAACGGATCGGACATCGTTCGGACACGGATGAGACCAGCGCCACCCTGTTCCCGGAGGACCAAGATCTCCCCTCGGGCATAAGCACACGGGGCGGCGACGTTAGACTGAAGCAATCAACTATGACGCTGTGATGCGTCTGGCTCGTCCTTGTAGCCCACGGATCCCGAAGTGGTGCCTCCCGAGACGTGCCCCCCTCTCGGAAGGTAATACGTGTCAGACACGCCCACGTTCGCTGAGCTCGGCCTGCCCGTCGAGCTCGTATCCGCCCTCGCCCGCCAGGGCATCGAGTCCCCCTTCCCGATCCAGGAAGCGTGCATTCCGGACGTCCTGGCCGGCCGGGACGTGCTGGGCCGGGGCAAGACCGGCTCCGGCAAGACCCTCGCCTTCGGGCTGCCGATGCTGGCCCGGCTGGCCGGCCGCCGCGCCGCCCCCAAGCGCCCGCGCGGCCTGATCCTGGTCCCCACCCGCGAGCTCGCCATGCAGGTGCAGACCAACCTCGAACCGCTGGGCCGCACCCTCGGCCTGCGGTTCAAGACCGTCATCGGGCAGACCTCGATGCCCAAGCAGATCGACGCGCTGCGCCGCGGCGTCGAGGTGCTGGTCGCCACCCCGGGACGGCTCAAGGACCTGATGCGGCAGGGCGCCTGCGACCTCGGCGACGTCGAGATCGTGGTGCTCGACGAGGCCGACCACATGGCCGACATGGGCTTCCTGCCCGATGTGACCGACATCCTCGACCAGGCCCGGCCGGGCGGGCAGCGACTGCTGTTCTCGGCCACCCTGGACCACGACGTCGACGTCCTCGTCCGGCGCTACCTGCAGGAGCCGGTCACGCACGCCATCGGCCCGGTCGACGAGCCGGTCGCCACCATGGACCACCACCTGCTGCTGGTCGCGCCCAAGGAGAAGGCCCCCGTCACCGCCGAGATCGCCGGACGTGACGGCCGGACGATCCTGTTCGCCCGCACCAAGCACGGCGCCGACCGGGTCGCCAAGCAGCTCACCCGGGTCGGGGTGCGCGCCGCGGCACTGCACGGCGGGATGAGCCAGAGCCTGCGCACCCGGACGCTCGCCGAGTTCCGCGAGGGCTCGCTGGGCGTCCTGGTCGCCACGGACGTCGCCGCCCGCGGCATCCACGTCGACGACGTCTCCCTGGTCGTGCACATCGACCCGCCGACCGACCACAAGGACTACATGCACCGCGCCGGGCGGACGGCCCGGGCGGGCGAGCGCGGCACGGTCGTCACGCTCGTGCTGCCGCACCAGGTGCGCTCCACCGCGGCGATGACCCGCCGGGCGGGCGTCGAGGCGGTCCGCACCAAGGTGATGGCCGGTGACGAGCAGCTGGTCAGGCTCACCGGGGCCAAGACGCCCAGCGGCGAGCCGATCACCGAGCCGATCATCCCGCCGACGCCCAAGCGCTCCGGCCGGCCCGGTGGCCGTTCCGGTGGCCGGCCGGGCGGCCCCCGCCGGGGCGGCGGCAAGGGCTGGGGCGGCGAGCGCCGCGGCGGTTCCCACGACGGCGAGCGCGGGTCCTACCGCGGTGAGCGCGGCTCCCACGACGGCGGCGACCGGCCCGCGCACGGGACCGGCGAGCGCCGCGGCTCGTGGGGCGGCGGCCAGGGCGACGGCGAGCACCGCCCGTACAAGCCCCGCCGCCAGGGCGGCCAGCGCGGCGGCGACCGCCGCCAGCCCCGCCCCGCGGGCCGCGGCTGACGAACCCGCACCGGGGCGGCGGCGCACCACACCGCCGCCCCACCCACCACACCGCCCCTGAAGGACCACCTGCCGGAGGCGGCGCAAAGCACGGCTGATCCTTCAGCTTCCAGGGCGCCATGGCGCCTCGGATCCTGAAGGATCACCTGATGAGAGCGCATACGGCCGTGATCCTTCAGCATTCGGGGCGCCATAGCGCACTCAAAGCTGAAGGATCAGCCGTGCTTCGCCTTCGGCGTGTGCTGAGGGCGTGAGTTCGGCTTGGGGGTTCCGTTGGGCGAGGGGAAGTCTCAGCCGGCCTGTTCGCGCATCTTGTCTTGGAGGATCTGAAGGCCCTCCAGGCCGCTGACGGAGAGCCGGGCCAGTTCGTCCAGCGAGACCAGTGGGGGGCGGCCGCGCAGCGGGGGCTGCCAGCCCTCCTCCGGGTCGTAGCTACGGACGACCTTGGCCGGCACTCCGGCTATCACGCAGTTGTCGGGGAACTCGCCGCGGACCACCGCGCCGCCCGCCACCGCGACGTTCTTGCCCAGCCGGGTGCCGGGCAGGACGATCGCCTGGGTGCCGATCCAGCAGCCGTCACCGATCACCACCGGCTGGTTCTCCGGCCACTGCCGGCCGATCGGCATGTGGATGTCGCCGTAGCTGTGGTTCTGGTCGGTGATGTAGACGTTCGGCCCGGTGAAGACGTCGTCGCCGATCGAGATGGACTGGTGGCCGACGATGTGGGTGCCGCGCCCGATCGAGCAACTGCGGCCGATCGTCACGATCACGTCGGGCCCCAGGTCGAGGCCGGGCACGAAGCCCGCCGAGATCGTGACGTGCGTGCCGATCAGCGTGTGGTCCCCAATGGAGATCCACGGCTCGCCGTACAGCGCCCCGGACGGGAATCCGATGCATGCGCCCTCACCGAGGTAGGCGAACCGGCGCCGGCCGGGCGTGGCGGGGGTGATCTCGCCGTGCCGTTGGATCTGCTCCCAGCAGCGGTGCACGAGGGAGTGCAGCCCGCGGCGGATCCGACCGGTCAGCGCGTCCTTCAGCGACATGGCGCACACGTTACCTGTTAGTAGCCTGGGCGCGACGTCCGATCCCGGACATATCGGAGTGCCCGGCGCCGTAGCGCCGGGCACTCCGATGGTCGTCGGTTAAGGGGCGTCCACCCGCTCGGCATCCGCCGGCGTGGGTTCCCGCAACGACTCGATCACATCGTCCTGCGCGGCGTGCCGGCCGGGACGGCGGCTGGCCATGGCCCCCACCGCACCGACCGCCGCCATGGCGGCCATCGCCATCATGGCGTTGCGGCCGGGCCGCCGGGAGCGCCTGGCGGGCTCGATCCGCCGGCCGGTGTTGGAAAGGAAGGAACCGACCCGCGGGCCGAGATCCGATTCCACGTACCGCCCGGCCCGTTGCAGCCGCGGGGCGCTCCACCCCCGGGCGACCATCACCCGGTCGGCGGTGACCGTACGCGCCTGCTGCGCTGCCGGAACGACCCGTCCGGTCACTTGCGACATACCATTGTGGTACGTCTCCTGGACGCGACCGAGCCGCGGCGTCCGAACGTTCATCCGCGGCCTACGACGGAACTTGATCACTAGGGACACGCTAACCTCCCTGTCTGCGAGGTCCTGCCTGCACCCTTCCCTGCGGGTGAACCGTAAACCCGGGTCCATGGGAGTATGCGGTACCCCTACGGTGGGCAGGAGATGACCCCGACGGCGCGTCGGCCCGACCCTGGCCGGCACGCGACCATCGATTTCGAGGAGGCGGCCCTTCGTGGCTGAACAGCTCATCGCAACCCTGAACACCACTCTGGGCACGGTCGTGATCCGGCTCTTCCCGGAGCAGGCGCCCAAGACGGTCGAGAACTTCGTGACCCTCGCCGAGGGCTCCCGGACCTGGCTCGACCCGCGCACCGGGCAGAAGTCCAACGACCCGCTGTACAACGGCACGATCTTCCACCGGGTGATCAGCAACTTCATGATCCAGGGCGGTGACCCGCTGGGCACCGGCACCGGCGGCCCCGGCTACGACTTCGAGGACGAGTTCGGGTCGGGCCTGCGATTCGACCGGCCGTACCTGCTGGCCATGGCGAACGCCGGGCCGAACACCAACGGCTCGCAGTTCTTCATCACCGTCGACCCGCAGCCGCACCTGAACAACCGGCACACCATCTTCGGCGAGGTCGTCGAGGGCGCCGACGTCGTCGACCGGATCTCCAAGGCGCCGACCGACATGCGCAACCGGCCGACCACCGACATCGTCGTGGAATCGGTGACGATCGAGCGGCGCCAGTCGTAATACGGATGTGAGCGCACAACCGCAGCAGCCCCCCGCCTGTCACTGGCATCCGGACCGCGAGACCTACGTCCGGTGCACCCGGTGCGACCGTCACATGTGCCCCGAATGCATGCGTGACGCGGCCGTCGGTCACCAGTGCCACGAGTGCGTCCGCGAGGGCAACAAGACCGTGCGGCAGCCCCGCACGATTTTCGGCGGCCGGGTCTCCGCAACCCCGGTCGTCACCTTCACCCTGATCGCCGCGAACGTGCTGGCGTATCTCGCCGAGATCGCCGACCCCGCGGTGGTCGACCGGTTCCAGATGGTCGGTCAGGCGCTGCTGGCGCGCAACGGGAACATGTACGTGTCGGACGGCACGCCCGTTCCCGGGATGGAACTCGTGGGGGTGGCCAACGGCGAGCCGTACCGGCTGCTCACCTCGGCGTTCCTGCACGCGCCGCCGGGCAGCGGGTTCGGGGTGGGACACATCCTGTTCAACATGTGGGCGCTGTGGATGATCGGCCCGCAGCTGGAGCAGGTGCTGGGCCGCGCCAGGTTCACCGCGCTGTACCTGCTGTCGGCGCTGGGCGGGTCGGTACTGCTCTACCTGATCGACCCGAGCCAGCCCGCGGTGGGCGCCTCGGGAGCGATCTTCGGGCTGTTCGGTGCGTTCTTCGTGATCGGCCGCAAGCTCGGCGCCCCCACCGGCGGAATCACGTTCCTGCTGGTGATCAACTTGGTGATCACTTTTGCCGTTCCGGGCATCTCCTGGCAGGGACACCTGGGCGGGCTGGTCGTGGGAGCGCTGCTCGCAACGGCGTACGCCTACGCGCCCGCCCGGCAGCGCTCGATGGTGCACGGTGCGGCGATCGGCAGCGCCCTGGTGGTGCTGGTGGCGCTGGTGGCCGCACAGACGGTCCAGCTCACCGCGCTCGGTTGACGGTCAGGGTGTCCCCGCTCATCCGGGCGGGGACACCCGGCCGGTTGTGGACAAACTCCGCACCCGCCTTATCCCCAGCCTGTGGATAACTTCCGTGGATTGGGGCGGGTGGAAAGTGGGTAACCCGTTACTCCCACTTGGTGGAGAGCACCACTCCGACAATGATCAGGCTGAAGCCGATGCCCAGGTTCCAGTTCCCCAGGTCGGTCAGCAGGGGCACCCGGGTACCGGTGCTCGCCGTCACGTAGAACGTCGCGATCCACCCGAGCCCGACCAGCCAGCAGGCGAGCATGGTCGGCACCAGCCACCGCGGGCTGACCTTAACCTGCTGGGACCGCTGCGGCGGCGTGTAGACCGCCTTCTTGCGCACTTTGGATTTGGCCACGGTTGGATCTCCTTGGGCGGGCGGCAGCACCGGTCCGCGCGTGGGTGGTTTGTGGGCTAGCGTAACCGTTGAATGAGCAGCGTACGACGTCGGACGTGGGGAAGCATCATCCCCGCCCTCACCCTGGCCGCGGGCACACTGTTCGCGGCCAGTTCGAGCACCGCTCGGGGCACCGATCTGCGCGACGGCGGGCGCACCCGGATCACCGAACTCATCACCGCCGAGCAGCAGCGCAACGACCGCGAACTCGCCCGGTACCGGCGATTGCGCCGCGAGGTCGACACCATGGCCCGGCAGGCCGGCCGCCGGGACGCCCGGGTCAAGGAGGCCCAGGCCCGCGCCGACGCCCGCGCCGGATCCGCCGCGTTCACCCCACTGCGCGGCAGCGGCCTGCGCGTCTCGCTCGACGACGCCCCGCAGCGCGGCCGGCTCGGGCACAGCGTCAACCCCGACGACCTGGTGGTGCACCAGAGCGACGTGCAGGCCGTGGTGAACGCGCTGTGGGCGGGCGGCGCCACCGGCATGCAGATCATGGACCAGCGGGTCATCACCACCAGCGCGGTACGGTGCGTGGGCAATACGCTGATCCTGCAGGGCGTCGTCTACTCCCCGCCGTTCCACATCACGGCGGTGGGCGACCCCGGCCGGCTCCGCGCGACGCTGGCCGCCTCCCCGGAGATCGGTGTCTACCTGAACCATGTGGAGCAGTACGGGCTCGGGTTCTCGGTGCGAGTGCTCGACTCGGTCACCCTGCCGTCCTACACCGGCAACGTGACCATGAAGCATGCGGAGCCGGTCACGGGGGACGCACAGTCGTAACGTATCGTGACGACGTCGTGCCAGAATCTGACACGGGAACGGAGACGGGTGGTGCGGGTTCTGATCCGCGGCTTCGGAGAGCTGTGCATCACCGCCGGGTTGGTCGTGCTGCTGTTCGTGACCTACACGCTGTGGGGCACCGGCCGCTACACCCGCGCGCAGCAGGAACAGCTCAGCGACCAGCTCCAGCGGACCTGGCGGCAACCCCAGGTCACCACCGAGAAGATCACGCTGGGCAGCGGCATCGCGCAGATCCGCATCCCCCGGTTCGGGAAGAAGTACCGTTATGTCGTGGTCGAGGGCGTCGATCTGAGCGACCTGCGCAAGGGGCCCGGACACTACCCCGGCACCGCCCTGCCCGGCCAGGTCGGCAACTTCGTCGTCTCGGGCCACCGCACCACCTACTCCGCGCCGTTCAACCGCGCCGCCGAGTTGCGGTCCGGCGACGAGATCCTCATCGACACCCGGGACAAGCAGTACGTCTACGAAGTCACCAGCAGAAGAGTGGTCCAGCCCACGGCGATGGAGGTGACCGCACCGGTACCGTTCCATCCCGGGCGGAAACCCGAGCGGCGACTGCTCACGATCACCACCTGCCACCCCAAGTACTCGGCCGCCCAGCGGCTCATCATCTTCGGCGAACTGGTCCGGGAACTGCCCCGGGCCACCGCCACCGACCAGGGCTAGGAGAGCGATGTACGCCTGGATCTGGCGCCGGTTGCCCGGCCACGGGCCACAGCGTGCGCTGGTCGCGCTCGGGCTGATCCTCGCGGCCGTGGCGATCCTGTGGTACGTGATCTTCCCCTGGCTCGAGCCCAAGCTCCAGTTCGACCGGGGAGTGGTCGAGAACGGCGTGACGGCTCCGCCCTCCTCCCCTTCGGTGCCGGGCTGATGCGCGTCCTGGTCGTCGACAACCGCGACAGCTTCGTCTTCAACCTCGTGCAGTACCTGCTCGAACTCGGCGCCGACTGCGTGGTCAAGGACCGCTCGGCGGTCACGCTCGCGGACGCCGAGGCCGTGGACGGTGTCCTCCTCAGCCCTGGCCCCGGGCATCCCCGGGACACGGGGATCTGCCTCGACCTGGTCCGCCGCACCGACCGGCCGCTGCTGGGCGTCTGCCTCGGGCACCAGATCATCGCGGTGGCGTACGGTGCAACCGTGTCCCGCGCCCCCGAGGTCGTGCACGGGTACACCAGCGCGATCCACCACTCCGGAGCGGGCCTGCTCGCCGGGCTACCCAGCCCGTTCCCCGCCACCCGCTACCACTCGCTGGCGGTCGAGCCCGGCACGGTGGCGGCCCCGCTGGAGGTGACCGCCCGCACCGCGGACGGCGTCGTCATGGGGCTGCGGCACCGGACCCGGCCCGTCGAAGGGGTGCAGTTCCACCCGGAGTCGGTGCTCAGCGAGCACGGCCACGCGCTGCTGGACAACTGGCTGGCCCGCTGCGCCCCCGCCGGACGCCGACCCGGTGCCCTCGCCCAGAAATATCACCCAGCTGTGTAACAGACCACACTCGCGAGACGAATCCGTAATGAGGGGCTTCCGCCATTGCCCCCGAGTGGCGGAAGCCCCTTTTGCGTTCCGGTCGCCGAACGCACCGCGCCCCGGCCCTCCGCAAGGGGTCGGGGCGCACTGTCGACGCACCTGTCTCAGCGCCCTCGGCACACCGCCCCCTCGTCGCGGTGAAGATCGCTCGGTTTCTCGCGATCTTCACCGCTCCTCGGTCAGGACGGCGCGGGCGCCGTTCCCGTCAGTCGTCCCCGAAGTGCGGGAAACCACCGGGGCCGCCGGGGCCGGTCGGCGTCCCGGGAGGCGGGGGCTGCTGCGGACGCTTGGCCACGAAGACCGTCACCGTCTCGCCCCGGGACATCGTGGTGCCCGCGCCCGGGTTGGTGCCGATCACCAGGCCGTCCGGGACGTCGCCCTCCGGCGGGCGCTCCTCCAGCCGGCACCGTAGGCCGAGCGCCCTGATCCGGTTGCAGGCGGCCGTGCCGGTGCTGTTGCTCACGTCCGGCACCTGCACCTCGTTGGGTCCGGCGGAAACGTAGAGCGTCACCCGGGAGCCCTTGTCGACCTTGCTCCCGGCCGACGGGGTGGTCTTGATGGCCTGACCCCTCGGGACGTCGTTGCTCGGCTCCTGCCGGGTGGAGACCCGGAAGCCCGCGGCGGTCAACTCCGCGGCGGCCGACGTCGCGGACTTGCCCTCGACGCTCGGTACCTCGACCTGTTCGGCCGGCTGTTTGCCCTTGGAGACGACGAGGGCGACCTCGGTGCCCTTGTCGACCTGCTTGGCCTCCTCGGGGTTCGTGCTGATGACGTCGCCCTTGGCGACGTCGTCGCTGTACTCCTCGGTGACCTCGCCGACCTTCAGCCCGGCGGTGGTCAGCGCCTGCTCGGCCTCCTGCTGGGAGGTGCCGATCACGGCGGGCACCGCGACCTGCACGGTCTCGTCCGGGTTGTCGCCGCCATTGGTCAGCAGGAACGCGGCCAGCACGGCGAGGCCGATGAAGGCTGCGGCCACCGCCACCCAGATGGCGGCCTGGCGGCCCTTGCCCTCGCGGCCGTCCAGGTCGTCGTAGTCGTCATAGCGGACGGGCGGCAGGCCGTAGTCGGTGGCGGCCGGGCGGTGCATCTGGGTACGGCCGGGACCGCCCGGTACCTGACCCATCACCTGGGTGCCCGCCGGAGCGGCGCCCATCATCATGGTGGACGCCGCGGTGGCCGACACCGGCATGCCCTGCAACGCCCGCTGCAGGTCGGCCCGGAACTCGGTGGCGCTCTGGTAGCGCTGGTTCGGGTCCTTGGCCATCGCCTTGAGCACGATGGCGTCGAGCCACTGCGGGATCTCGTGGTCGATCTGGGACGGGGGGATCGGCTCCTCCCGGACATGCTGGTACGCGATGGAGACCGGGGAGTCGCCGGTGAACGGCGGCCGGCCGGTCAGCAGCTCGTAGAGCACGCATCCGGTGGAGTACAGGTCGCTGCGGGCGTCGACCCGCTCGCCCCGGGCCTGCTCGGGGGAGAGGTACTGCGCCGTGCCGATCACCTGGGCGGTCTGCGTCATCGTGGCGGCCGAGTCGTCCATGGCCCGGGCGATCCCGAAGTCCATGACCTTGACCTCGTGATTGCGGGTCAGCATCACGTTGGCCGGCTTGATGTCGCGGTGGATGATCTGACCGCGGTGGCTGTAGTCCAGGGCCCGCAGAATGCCGTCGGTGATCTCCATCGCCCGTTCCGGCCGCAGCCGGCGGTTCTCGCGCAGGAGGTCGCGCAGCGTGTGGCCGTCGACGTACTCCATCACGATGTAGGGAACGGGAGTGTCACCGATGCGGTCTTCCCCGGTGTCGTACACGGCGATAACCGACGGGTGGTTGAGCGAAGCGGCCGACTGGGCCTCACGGCTGAAGCGCGCCTGGAAGGTCGGGTCTCGGGCCAGGTCGGAGCGGAGCGTCTTGACCGCGACGATGCGATCGAGGCGCAGGTCTCTGGCACGGTAGACCTCGGCCATGCCACCACGCCCGATCACGCCGTCGAGTTCGTAGCGGCCACCGAGCAGCCGAGGCTGAGTCATGTCCTCTGCAACTTTCCCTCGTGCGTCTTCCCTACTCCTGGAACGTATTCGCCCCTGCCCCCGGATCATCGGAAGGCGACGGGTCGGGATCCGGAGACTGTGGCGGTTCGGAGTTCGGCGGTGAAGACGGCGGATCGGGTGGTCTGGGGTCGGTCGGGGTGGGTGGGCTGTTCGGCTTCCTTGAGGGTGACGCGCTGGGCGACGGCGAGGTTGTCGCCCCGCCGTAGGGATTCCGTGACGTCGTCGGGGGGGTGGGCTGAGGCACGCCGCCGCTCGGCACCGGACCGACCGAGGGGTCGGGCTGGGCCGGGTCGGCGGGCAGCGGTCGCCCGCGACCGTCGTCCTCGTTCATCAAACCGGCGGTGGCCGGCCCGCGCCAGAGCGAGCCGATCACAATGAGGCCGAGAAGCAGGATGCCGACCGCCACCGAGGTGTACATCAGCGCCGAGCGTCGTTGCCCGGATTCCTCTTCGCTCTCGCTGGGGAGCGTATCTGTCCCTCGGCCGAGGTCCAAGTTGATCGTGTCGTCCCCGAGGGCCAGGGATTCGCGAATGAGGTAGGCCCGCTCGGCCACCTCGCGGGCGTCGGCGGGGCGGTCGTCGGGCTCTTTGGCGAGCAACGCGCGGATGAGGTCGCGCACCGGCTCGGGAACGATCTCGGGGAGCTCCGGCGGGGGTTCGCGCACGTGCTGGAGTGCGATGGCCACGGCGGTGTCGCCCTGGAACGGCGGATGACCGGCCAGGCACTCGTACGCCACCACGCCCAGCGCGTACAGGTCGGTGGCCGGGCCGACGGGCTGGCCGGACGCCTGTTCGGGCGCGACGTAGTGCGCGGTGCCCATGACCATGCCGGTCTGGGTGACCCCGCTGACCTCCAGCCCCCGGGCGATGCCGAAGTCGGTGATCTTGACCTGCTCGCCCTCGGTGATCATGAGGTTGGCGGGCTTGATGTCGCGATGGACGATGTTGGCCTCGTGCGCGACGTGCAGTGCCCGGGCGACCTGGGCCATCAGGTCGAGCGTGGCCTGGGCGTCGAGCCGTTCGATCCGGCGAAGGATCTTTGACAGCGGCTCGCCGGGCACGAGTTCCATCACCAGGTAGGCGCGGTCCTCGTGCTCGCCGTAGTCGTAGATCTGCGCGATGCCGCCGTGTTGCACGGCTGCGGCGAACCGGGCCTCCGCCTGGAACCGGGCCAGCGCCGCCGCGTCGGAGACGTACTCCTGACGTAGCAGCTTGACCGCGACGATGCGGTCGAGCAGCGTGTCCGTGGCCCGCCAGACCTCGCCCATCCCGCCAGTCGCCAGCCGGTCGTCCAGCCGGTACCGGTCGTTCAGGACGACAGCACTCATAGCCTGGTCGCCTCCGACTCGCACACCGGGGAATTCCTCATTCGGCCAGCACCGCCCGCATGATCTGGCCGGCCAGCGGGCCGGCCGTCCCGCCGGCGGAGCCGGGGCCGACAGTGACGACTGCGAAAGCGTACCGGGGGTTGTTCATCGGGGCATACCCCACGAACCAACGATGGTTGGTGTTCCCGATTCCCGTCTCGGCGGTGCCCGTCTTTCCGGCGATGTTGAACGGCCGGAGATTGGTGGCCGTTCCGCTGGTGACGACCGCGGCCATCATGTCCTTGAGCTGGTCGGCGGTGTCCTCCTTGATCGGCTGGGCGAACTCGCGCGGCCGGGCCTCGTAGAAGACCGTCTGGTCCTCGCCGTCCTGGACCTTCTGCACCAGGTACGGCTTCATGATCTTGCCCTTGTTGGCCACCGCGGCGGCGGTCATCGCCATCTGCAGCGGGGTGGCCTGGACGCTGCCCTGGCCGATGCCGGAGCGGGCGGTGTCGTCGCGGCCGACCTTCCTCTTCTCACCGGTCTGCGGGTCAGTGACCTCGACGGGCACGTCGCTCTGCTGGCCGAGCAGGTCGGGCTCGACCTCGATCGGCTTGCCGAAACCGAACTTCCCGGCCTCCCGGGCCAGCTCGTCGACGCCCATGTCGAGCGCCATCTGGGCGAACGTCGTGTTGCAGGACTCGGCGAACGCCTGGATCAGCGGCGCCTGGCCCGCGCATGCACCACCGTCATGCGAGTTGGGCAGCGGGCGGTTCGACTCGGGGAGCAGCAGCTGGCCGGTGAACACGCTGCTGTTCTTGTTGAGGCCCTTCTGCTCCATGGCCAGCGCGGCCACCACGGTCTTGAACGACGAGCCCGGGAAGAACGTGTCGTTCATCGCCTTGTCGAGCAGCGGCTTGAGCCTCTTGTCGGCGTCGAGCTGGTTGAGCAGCTGTCCGCCCTTGGTACCGGTCTGCGGGGCGACCTTCTGCGGGTCGAAGGAGGGGAAGCCGGCCAGCACCACGATGGCGCCAGTCCTGATGTCGATGACCGCGGCCCCGGCGCGCTGGGAGGTGCTGCCCTTGAGCACCTCGTAGGCCCGCTCCTGCGCCTTGGGCTTGATGGTCGTGTAGATGTCGGCGCCCTTGGGGGCACGGCCGATGAACGCGTCGAACCAGCGCTGGTGGGTGATGCGCCGGTCGCGGCCGTCGAGCAGCGAGTTGTAGGCGAGCTCCAGCTTGGACTGCCCGCCGGTGGCGGCAAAGAAGCCGGTGACCGGGGAGTAGATCAGGCCCTTGGTGTAGTTACGGGCGTACTTGGGGTTGCTGAGCCCGCTCTCCTCGGACTCCGCCAGCGTCAGGTTACCGGCGATGATCTTGCCGCGCGGCCGGTTGAAGACGTCGAGGAACTGCCGGTTGTTGAGCCTGTCGGTCTGCAGGCTCTCGGCCTGGCTGCCCTGGATGTAGTTGACGTTGATCATCAACGCCATGATCAGAAGCAGTGCGAAGATCGTCACGCGCCGGAGGGGTTTGTCCATGTTCATGGCCGCGCCCTCCTCGGTGTCTGCTCAGTGTCCACCATCGTCCCCCGCTTGGGTCGGCCGTCCGTTGAGACGGCCCGGGGCCGCCGGATGTTCATCGAGTGCTCACCACCTGGGTCATGCCCTCGTCCTGGATCGCCTGCGGCGCCGGCTTGCGCGCGTCATGGCTCATCCGCACCAGGATGGCGATCAGGATCCAGTTGGCCATCAACGAGGACCCGCCCTGGGAGAGGAACGGCGTCGTCAGACCGGTCAGCGGAATGAGCCGGGTCACCCCGCCGACGATGATGAACACCTGGAGTGCGATGACGAACGAGACCCCGCCGGCGAAGAGCTTCAGGAACGGATCTCGGGCGTCGACCGCGGTCTTCATCCCGCGTTGCACGATCAACCCGTACAACAACAGGAGCACCATCAACCCCGTCAGCCCCAGCTCCTCACCCATCGAGGTGAAGATGAAGTCGCTGAACGACAGCGGGGTCCGCCACGGCTCGCCCTGACCCAGGCCCTTGCCGAGCACGCCGCCCTCACCCATCGAGAACAGGCCCTGCATCAGCTGCTCGCTGTCGGAGTACTTGCCGCCCAGCCGGGCGCACTTGGTGATGCCGTCCAGGACGATCTGGCCGTCCACGATGTCGGGCGGGGTCTTGACGACCTTGCCGTCGACCAGGCAGCCACCCTGGAAGTAGGGCTTGGGGTCCTGCCAGATGCTGAGCCGCTGGTTCACGTGGCTCAGGAACGGGATGAACGTGGCGATGAAGATGCCCAGCGCGAGCAGCCCGATACCGATCGCCACCCACGAGCCCCGCTGGGTCGCGATGTAGAGCATCGACACGAACAGCCCGAAGTACAGCAGCGCGGTACCCAGGTCCTTCTGGACGAACAGCACGCCCAGCGTCATGACCCAGATCACCAGGATCGGGCCCAGGTCGCGGGCCCGGGGCAGGCTGATCGGGCCGACCTTCTTACCGACCAGCGACAGCGCCTGCCGCTTGTTCACCAGATAGCCGGCGAAGAACACGACCAGCGCCAGCTTGGCGAACTCGCCCGGCTGCACCGAGAAACCACCGACCCGGATCCAGACCCGGGCACCGTTGATCTCGGCGCCCAGCCCCGGCACGATCGGCAGCAGCAGGAGCATGAAGGCGACCGCGCCCACCGTGTAGGTGTAGCGCTGCATCGTCTTGGGCGTCAGGTTGAACTTCTGGTCGCCCTCCTGCATGTCACGCATGATCACGACCGCGAGGGCGAACAGGAAGATGCCGACGAACGTCCACTGCAACTGGGTCGGCGCGGACGCCTCGTCCGCGATGATCTTCTTCCCGGCGGCGATCGCCTCCTGCCGGGTCCGGCTGGTGTCGAGGTCCAGCCGGTAGATCATGGCCAGGCCGAGGCCGTTCAGCGCGACCGCCAGCGGCAGCAGCAGCGGGTCGGCGTACGGCGCGAACCGCATGATCACGAAGTAGGCGGCCCCGGCCAGGACCGCCAGCCCGCCGCCATAGCCGACCAGGCCGGCGGGGATACGCCCGTCCCGGGCCAGGCCCACCTGCGCGAAGGCCGCCAGGGTGACGGCCATCGCGAAGACGAGCATCACCAGGGACGCCGCCTTGCGCGGCTTGGCCGGAAGCTGGGTGGGGAGTGAAGTCATCGGGGCTTCCCTGGGCACTGCTTGGCTGCCGGATCGCCGGAGGCGCAGGCCTCGGCCTTCGTCTTGAGCTGTGCCAGCCGGGCCTGGGCCTGCGCCCGCGGAATGGGTTGGGGCCGGCTGAGAGAGTCCTGTTCGGGGGTCGGGAGGTCGGCCACCACGACATCACTGGTGGTGATCTTGGTACGGGCGCAGCCGTCGCGCTGCTCCTGCTCGGTGGCGCCGCGGAACATGGCGACCTTGCCGCCGTCGTCGAGCAGCGAGTAGCGGCACAGCTTCCAGCCGCGCCAGGCCGTCGCGCTGCTCAGGCCGAGGGGTTCGGTCTTCAGCCTGTCCTGCAGCGGTTTGGGCAGCTCCTCGACCAGGATCGGCGGGTTCGGCTGGTCCTTCCCCGCGACCTTGCTGGACATGGACAGGCCCAGCACACTGTCGGGGGACCCCTTGTAGACGACCAGCCGGCCGTTCTCGGCCTGGGCGTAGAAACCGTCGTTACGCAGATGCTGCACACCGAACGCGGCAGTGCCGATCACCAGCACACCGAACAGGCCGACCCCACCGATCAAAAAGCCCCAGCGACGCCTGACCTTAGGCTGCCGGGGTGGTGGGGGCGCTCCGACCCCGGCCGGCGACGCAGCCGCGGGAGCCGGGGCCGGTGGCGGCATCTCGTCGACCATCACCGGGGGCTGCGGCATCGTGTCGCGCATGTCGCGGGCCCGCTGCGCGGGAGTGTCCGTCGGCGGCGGGCCGCCCGGCGCCTCCGGCTGGCTGGCCACGTTCGCCGCGGCACCCGCGAGCTGGGGGCCGGTGGCCAGCGGGGGCTGCTGGCTCAGGTCGATGACGTCGGCCACCACACAGGTGATGTTGTCAGGGCCACCGCCGCGGTTGGCCAGGTCGATCAGCTGCCTGATCGCCTGCTCCGGCTCGGCGTAGTCGCTGAGCACCTGGAAGATGGTCTCGGCGGTGACCACACCGGACAGGCCGTCCGAACACAGCAGGTAGCGGTCGCCGACCTTCGCCTCGCGGATCGACAGGTCCGGGTCGACCTCGCCACGCCCGTCCAGCGCGCGCAACAGCAGCGAGCGCTGCGGGTGCGAGGCCGCCTCGTCCTGAGTGATCCGCCCCTCGTCGACCAGCGACTGCACCAGGGTGTGGTCGTGGGTGATCTGGAACAGGCTCCCGTCGCGCAACAGGTACGCCCGGGAGTCACCGATGTGCACCAGCGCGACCTGGTTACCCGCCCACAGCATCGCGGTGAGCGTCGTCCCCATCCCCTGCAAGGCGGGATCGGACTCCACGATGTGATGCAACTTCTCGTTGGCGGCCTTGACCGTGTGCTCCAGCGCCGCCAACAGATCAGCGGCAGGCACGTCGGTGTCGAGCGGCTTCAGCGTCTCGATCGCCGCAGCACTGGCGATCTCGCCACCGACATGACCGCCCATGCCGTCGGCGACAGCCAGCAGGTGGGCCCCGGCATACGCGGAGTCCTCGTTGCCTTCGCGCAGCATCCCGACATCGGAGCGCGCGGCATAACGGATTCCTATTTTCATTTCCGCAGCTCGATAACGGTCTTGCCGATACGGATCGGAACGCCTGGGGGCACCTGCATGGGCCGCGTCACCTTCGTACGTCCGAGATAAGTGCCGTTGGTCGAGTTGAGGTCCTCCACGATCCACTGACCGTCCTGCGCGAAGATCCGGGCATGCCGGCTCGAGGCGTAGTCATCGGTCACCACGAGCGTGGAGTCACTCGCCCGGCCAATGGTGATGTGCGTACCCGACGTGAGCTCGATGGTCGTACCAGTCAGATCACCCTGGGTGACGACCAGCTTGCTCGGCTCACTGCGCCGTGGCGCCGGCTGCCGGGGGGGCTTGGGCGGTTTCGGCTGACGGGCCGCACGTGTGGCGGACCTCGAGCCGAACAGGTCGGCCCGAATAACCCCCACGGCCGCGATGACAAAGAGCCAAAGCACCGCGAGGAACGCCAGCTTGATAAGCGTCAGGGTCAGTTCGGTCATCGGAGTTCGGGGCTACTCCCTGTCACGGCGGAACACCAGAGTCGTACGGCCCATCGTGACCCGCGAGCCATCGACGAGTGTGACACGTCGCTCCTGCTGCCCGTTCACAAATGAACCGTTTGTTGACCCTAGATCCACGAGGACGATTTCGGGACCCTCTACGCGGATCTCGGCGTGATGCCGTGATACGCCAGGGTCGACAAGACGAAGGTCGCAGTCCGTTCCACGGCCCAACAAAGTCACCGGAGTGGCGATCTCATAGGTCCGCTGAGTACCGTCACTGCCCTCCGCGGTGGACGTCACGAGCAGCCGCGGTCGTCCCCCGAACGCGTTCGCCCGCCCCTGCGGAATGTCACTGGCCGGCCGCCGAACCTCGCCGCCCTCGACCGTCGCACCACGGATGACCCCCGACCGGATACGGAACATCCCCGTCGCCAGATCACCCGCCGGGTCGAAACGCACCCGCACCGGACCCACGAAGGAATATCCCTGCTCCTTCGCATACTCCCGGGCCAGATTCGCCAGCTCCTGGCTCAGGCTGTCGGCATACACCGCCAACCGCTCGCCATCCGCCGTCGAGATCTCGACCACGAAGTCGTTCGGTACCAGCGTGCGCCCCTGAGCCACGATCGCCGCTCGGTCATCCATCTCACGCTGAACCGCGCTGGCCACCTCGACAGGCTGGAGCTCAGACTTGAAAGCACGGGCGAAGGCCCCCTCCACCATGCCCTCGAGCCGCCGCTCGAAGCGCTGCAGGACACCCACGGGCACCTCCTCTCTCCACTGGTAGACGATCGTATCCGTGCGGGGGTTCGGTAGAAGTATGTGTGTTCCAACCTGGTGCTGCAGGCGTGCTAACCTTTCCACGCACCCGAGGGCGGGTGGCGGAACGGCAGACGCGCACGGTTCAGGTCCGTGTGTCCGAAAGGACGTGAGGGTTCAAATCCCTCCTCGCCCACTTCGGTCTGGGTCAGTATGGTCGGAGCTTTGCTCCTTCCCTGCTGGCCCTTCGTCGTTTTGTCCGGGGGGCGACCCCCGGGCCCCTGGTGTGGGGGCTCCGCCCCCACTCCCCCTGTGCGGCTCTGCTTGGTGGGCTGGGGGGTGGCTTCGTTGGGCTGGTTCCTTGAGGGTACGCCTGGGGGGCTCGTGATCGGGGATCATCTCGGGCTTGATCTTCTTTTGCCGGGGCCGGCCTGCCGTTTCGTTGGGCTCGGCCGTCAGACGGGGGAACTCAAGTTCATGTCGCGGGTGTTGCGGGGGGATGTGCGCGGGCGACGTGGGGTGCGTGGGCGACGTGGGGGTGCTGTGTGGGGGTGGGGTTTTAGGCGTGGGCTCGTGCTGGTTGTTGGGGTTGGGTGGTTGTGGGGAAGCTGATTTCTATGTGGAGGCCGCCTGCTGGGTGGGGGTGGGCGGTGATGGTGGCGTTGTGGGCTGTTGCTATGGCGCGGACTATTGAGAGGCCCAGGCCGTGGTGGCCGGTGGTGCGGGCGGGGCGTTCGCCTAGGCGTTGGAAGGGTTCGAAGAGTTGAGGGGTTTGGTGGGGGGGGATGGTGGGGCCGGTGTTGGTCACTGAGACTAGTGATCGGTTGGCTCTGGTTTCGGTTGTTACTTTTACGTGGCCGCCTGGGATGTTGTGGTGTACGGCGTTGTCTATGAGGTTGGCGACCAGGCGGGCGGCCAGGGCTGGGTGGCCCTTGGTGGGGGCGGGGTTGATTTGGGTTGTTATGTGTATGTCGGTTGCGGTTGCTTCCAGGTGGGTTGCGGCTAGGGCCTGATGGGCCAGGTCTGATAGGTCGAAGGGGGTCTGGCGGTCCAGGCCTCGTTCGCTGGTGGTCAGGGTTAGTAGGGCTTCCAGTAGTTGGGCCTGGTCCTTGCTGAGTTCCAGTAGGCGCTTCGAGGTTGTGCGGTAGGACTCCAGGGTGGCCTCTCGGTCGGTGAGTGTTTCCTCCAGGAGGGCGCGTTCCAGGGTCAGGGGGGTGCGTAGTTCGTGGGCGGCGTTGGCTACGAAGCGTTTGTGGGCGTTGAGGGCGGTTTCCAGGCGGCCCAGCAGGGCGTCTACGGTGTCGGCCAGGGCCTTCATCTCGTCGGGGGGGCCTGTTACGGCTAGGCGTTCGTGCACGTTGCGGGCGGAGATCTGCTGGATCGTGGTTGTCATCGTGCGTAGTGGCCTCAGGACGCGTCCGGCTACCAGCCAGCCGAGTGCGATCGAGATCAGCAGCATGATCGCGAGGGCTATCGCGGACTGTGTCAGCAGGTCGTGCAGTTGTGCTTCCCTGATTCGTTTCAGGTGTTCGCGGATCTCCGGGCCGTTGCCGTCGTAGGAAATGACCACCAGGCCCGCCTTGGAGCGGTGCACGAGCAGGTACGTGATCGTGAGAAGGGCCGCGCCGGAGGTCGCGAACAGCGCGCTGTACAGGGCCGTGAGACGCATGCGCACGGTTCGGGGGGAAAGAGCGGAAGCGGCGACGGGCGGGCGGAGCGGGTCACGAAGGCTCATGGGCATCACCTATTCGGTAGCCGCCCTGCTGGACGGTTTCGATCAGGGGTGGTGGGCCGAGCTTGGACCGCAGGCGGTTCATCGTGGCCTTGACGGTGGTCGTGAACGGGTCGGTCGCCTCGTCCCAGACCCGTTCCAGCAGTTCCTCGGCGGACACGACACGGCCGTCGGCGCCGAGCAGGTACTCCAGGACCGCGAACTCCTTCGGGCTCAGCGCCAGGCGCATTCCCGAACGGGTCGCGATCCGCTGCGCCGGATCCAGTCGCAGGTCGCCGCGGACCAGGACCGGTGGCAGTGCCGGCTGCGCCCGGCGGCCCAGCGCCCTGATCCGGGCCACGAGTTCGGCGTACGCGAACGGCTTCGGCAGGTAGTCGTCGGCGCCCAGGCTCAAGCCTGACACCCGGTCGGCGATCGTGCCGGAGGCGGTCAGCATCAGGACACGGGTACGGCTCGTCCGGCTCACCAGCGAGCGGCACACCTCGTCGCCGTGGACGACGGGCAGGTCCCGGTCGAGCACGACGACGTCGTAGTCCAGCAGCGAGGTCCGCTCGATGGCCGCCTCGCCGTCGTGGACCACATCGACGGCCATTCCCTCACGGCGCAGAACCCTGGCCACGGACGCCGCGAGCTCGACGTGGTCCTCGGCCACCAGCACTCTCATCGTGTGGTCAGGTTAACCACCGCCGCGGTCACAGCCGGGTCACAGGAGCTCTGACTTCGGTGTGACCGCCCGTTGTCTAGACATGGTCTCCAGCGCCCGTCCACCGACGCGAAGGAGACCACGACATGTCCAAGGCGAAGCCGAAACGGGCACCGGCGCTGCCGCTGGTGGCGCTCGCGCTCCTCCTGCCGGTGCTCGCGGCCTGCGGTGGGTCGGACGCCCCTTCCGGCGCTTCGGGTGCGGCGGCGGGCGGGGGTTCCGCGGGTACGAGCAGCGACCCGTATGTGAAGTTCGCGCAATGTATGCGGCAGAACGGGGTGCCGGACTGGCCCGACCCCGTTGACGGGACGAAGTTCCGTATGCCGCGGGGGAAGATCGACCCCAACTCGCCGGAGTTCAAGGCCGCGTCGCAGGCATGCAAGCCGCTGGCGCCGCCGGGATGGGGCGGCGAATCCCGGCAGGACCCGGCCGTCCAGGCCGGAATGCTGAAGTACGCCCAGTGCATGCGCAAGAACGGGGTGCCCGACTTCCCCGACCCCCAGGGCGGAGCACTGGACCTCGGCAACATCGACCTCGACTCGCCGCAGTTCAAGGCCGCAGAGCAGAAATGCCAGTCATTGCGGCCGGCGGGTGGTGGGGGATGAGCACCGATGTCGACGCGGCGCCTTCCGGTGTGCCCGGCACCGGGGACACCGCCCCGGGCATCCCGGTTCCGGACCGCCGGAAACCGCGCCGGCGCGGACGGCGGAAGGTGCTCGCCGGGACGGGGGTCCTGGTGCTGCTGGCCGCGGTGGGTGTCGCCGTCCTGGGTCCCTTCGATGACGGGGACACCCGGCCCGCGTCCTCGACCGATGGCACCTCGCTGGCGGCCGTGCGGGAAGGACCGCTGTCCACGCAGGTGACGCAGAGCGGGACGCTCTCGTACGCGGCCCATGGTGACGGGACCCCGTACTCCGTGGTCAACCAGGCCACGGGGATCTACACCTGGGTCCCCGGCGAGGGCGGGGAGATCGGCTGCGGCAGGGCCCTCTACCGGGTGGACGAGAAACCGGTGGTGCTGATCTGCGGCAGCACACCGGCCTACCGCGCCCTGTCGGTGGGCGACGAGGGCCGCGAGGTGCGCGACCTCAACAGGAACCTCGTGCGGCTCGGGTACGCCGAGAGGTCCGAGCTCGATCCCGGCTCGGCCTACTACGGAGCGGAGACCGCGGAGGCCGTCGCCGAACTACAGGAGAAGCTGGGCGTCGACAGGACCGGGAGCCTGGATCTCGGGGACGCCGTGTTCCTGCCCGGTCCGCTCCGGGTGACGAAGGCGACGGCCAGGGCCGGAACGCGGGCGGCGCCAGGAGCCCAGGTGGCCCAGACCACCTCGGCCAGGCGCCAGGTGACGGTGGAACTCGCCCCCGGCCAGCAGACCCAGGTCAAGGTCGGTGACCGGGCCCGGATCACGCTTCCCGACAACAGGACGACCCCGGGCCGGGTGAGCCGCATCGGGACGGTCGCGCGATCCGGCGACGACGAGAAGGACTCGTCCGGCGCCACGATCCCGGTGTACATCACGCTCGACCGGCCGAAGGACGCGGGGAAACTGGACGAGGCCCCGGTCCGGGTGCAGATCACGACCGACGGGGTCGAGAAGGCGCTGATCGTCCCGGTCACCGCGCTCCTGGGCAGGGCCGGAGGCGGCTACGTCGTCGAGGTGGCCGACCCGGCGGGCGGCCGGCAGCGCCGGCTGGTTCCCGTGACGATCGGCATGTTCGACAACGACAACGGGCTCGTGCAGGTGTCCGGGGACCTGTCCGTCGGTGATCAAGTGGTGGTGCCGGCCTCATGAGCCCGACTCACAATCGAAACGGCCGGGCTCCCGCGCTCGAACTGGAAGGCGTCACCAAGATCTACGGAGGGCAGCCGCCCGTGCCCGCGCTGCGGGGCGTGAGTTTCACCGTCCGCCACGGCGAACTGGTCGCCATCGTCGGGCCGTCGGGGTCGGGGAAGACGACCCTCCTGCACGTCATGGGGACGCTGGAGCGGCCCACGGACGGGTCGGTCCGGATCGACGGGGTCGACGCGGCGGGGCTCGGCGACCGGCAGCTCGCGGCCCTGCGCGCCCGCAGCATCGGGTTCGTCTTCCAGCAGTTCTTCCTGGCCGAGCACTCCACGGCCCTGGAGAACGTCGCGGATGGCCTCCTGTATGCGGGCGTCGAGGTCGGCGAGCGACGGCGCCGTGCCGCCGCCGCGCTCGATCGTGTCGGGCTCGCGCATCGCAGCGGGTTCCGTCCCACCAGGATGTCCGGAGGTGAGCGCCAGCGCGTGGCCATCGCCCGCGCGCTGGTGGGCAGGCCGGCGATCGTGCTCGCCGACGAGCCGACGGGCAACCTCGACAGCACCACGGGCGCCTCGATCCTCCAGTTGCTGCGAGAGCTCAACGCCGAGGGCGCGACGATCATCATGATCACGCATGACGTTGACCTGGCCGCGCGGCTGCCTCGCCGGATGCACGTCCTGGATGGCCGGATCATTTCCGACGACAGCGCCGGCGCGTTCGCCGGCTCGGCCGCGCACGGCGGGCCGGGAGAGGTGGAGTGACATGCGGATCCCAGCCCATCTCGTGCCGGCCCGCCTACGCGCCGGAGACCAGGCCCGGGTGGCGAGCTCCGGGCTGCGTGCCCGACCGCTGCGGGCGGTGCTGTCCGCGCTCGGGATCGCGATCGGCACCACGGCGATCGTCGCGGTCCTTGGGCTGTCGGCGTCGTCCCAGGCCGGTCTGCTGGCGGAGATCGACCGGCTCGGCACGAACCTGCTGACCGCCAAGACCGGCCAGAGCTTCACCCAGGAGGAAGCGGTCATGCCGGTCACCGCACCCGACCGGGTGTCGCGGCTCGGGTCCGTCGAGGAGGTGGCGCACACCGGCACAGTCCGCGACGCGAACGTGTACCGGAGCCCGTTGATACCTCCGGTCAACACCAACGGGCTGAAGGTCCAGGCGGCGAGCCTGAACCTGCCGCGGGTGGCCGGCGCCGGCGTCGCCCACGGCCGCTGGCTCAACGAGGCGACGGCGACGCAGCCCGCCGTCGTGCTCGGTGCGGCGGCCGCGCAGCGGCTGGGGATCGGCCGCGTCCATCCCGGGCAGCGGGTGTGGCTGGGCGGACAGTGGTTCTATGTCGCCGGGATCCTCACCCCGGCGACGCTCGCGCCGGACGTCGACACGAGCGCCCTGGTCGGATATCCGGCGGCGCGGCGCCATCTCGGCCACACCAGCATGGCCCGCGGCGAGCTGGCGGACGGCCCGCCGACCACGCTCTACGTACGGGCGGAGACCGAAGCGGTCGGCGAGGTGCAGTCGGTGCTCGCGCGGACCGCGAACCCGGAGGCGCCGAACGAGGTCAACGTGAGCCAGCCCTCCGACGCGCTCACCGCGCGTGCCGCGGCGCAGGGAGCGTTCAACAGCCTGTTTCTGGGACTCGGCGTGGTGGCGCTGATCGTGGGGGCGGTGGGAGTGGCCAACATCATGATCATCTCCGTCCTGGAGCGCCGCTCGGAGATCGGCCTGCGCCGCGCGCTCGGGGCGACGCGGGGACAGATCCGCACCCAGTTCCTGGCGGAGGCGATCATGCTGTCGGTGCTCGGTGGCGTGGTCGGCGTGGCCGCCGGGGCGGTGGCGACCGCGGTGTACGCCGGCGTCAAGGACTGGACGGTCGTCATTCCCACCGAGGCGTGGGCGGGCGGTATCGGCTCGGCCATCGTCATCGGCGCGGTCGCCGGCCTGATGCCCGCGCTGCGCGCCGCCCGTCTCTCGCCGACCGAGGCCCTACGCACGGCCTGACCCGTTCGAGTCCCGCACGGTCGAGCCGGTCCGGCCACCGCCTCCGGACGCGCGCCGGTAAGGCGGGCCGGTAAGCCGGGCCAAGCTGGGCCGGGCCGGGCGAGCCGAGCCGGGCCGAGCTGGGCGGGCCGGGCCGGGTCGAGAGCTGGGCCGGGCGGGCCGGGCCGAGCTGGGCCGGGCCGGGCCAAGCCGGGCCGAGAGCTGGGCCGGGCCGAGAGCTGGGCCGGGCGGGCCGGGCCAAGCTGAGCTGAGCTGGGCCGGGCCAAGCCGAGCTGGGCTGAGCGGGGCCGGCCGGGCCGAGCTGGGCCGGGCCGGGCCGGGCCGGGCGGGCCGGGCGGGCCGGTTCGCCAGGTGTCAGTTGGTGCCGGGCTGGTGTTGGACGGTCGTCGCGGCCAGGCAGAAGGTGACCATGCGCTCGACTTC
This sequence comes from Actinomadura craniellae, assembly GCF_003289645.1. Classification (GTDB taxonomy): domain Bacteria; phylum Actinomycetota; class Actinomycetes; order Streptosporangiales; family Streptosporangiaceae; genus Actinomadura_D; species Actinomadura_D craniellae. Next base: position 150,968 of record NZ_QLYX01000005.1, read on the forward strand.
GGCGGGGGTCGGCGTGGTGCGCTGCCAGAGGTGGTCGGACAGCCTGCCCAGGACCGCGTGGGCCGCCAGGGACGCGTCCAGGGCCGGGGTGGTGCTGCCCAGGGCGGTGAACGGGCCGTGGAGCAGGGTGGCCAGCGGGGCGCTGGCGGGGTGGCGGCCCGCGGCCAGGCCCTCGCCGCTGCTGCCGGCGTTCCACAGGACGGCCAGCGTGGTGGTGGCGATCTTCTCGTCGGTCTGGGTCAGCACGCCTTCCACCCAGCGCCGGACCTGTTCCTCGGGTGCCGGCTCCTTGGCCATCTGGTGGGCCAGGTAGCTGCCGAGCCTGTCGGCCCCGTCCTCGAGCAGTGCGGTGACCAGGGCTTCCTTCGACGGGAAGTAGCGGTAGAAGGCGTCGTTGGACAGGCCAGCGGCGGTCACGATGTCGGTGACCCGGGGGCGTGTGGCGGTACCGCAGGCGCTCATGACCTGCAGCGCGGCGTCGAGCAGGCGCCGGACCTCGGCGGCGTAGCTCGCGCCGCGCCGGGACAGGGCCTGCTGGGCGATCCGGTCCGCTATGTCACCCGAAAGAATTGCGTTCTTTTTCATCAGAACCTTATTCTCTCATACGACCGGAAGGTTCTCCAGACGACCGGAGGAGGAGCACCATGCCGTGGGACTTCGAGACCGAACCCGAGTACCAGGCCCAGCTCGACTGGGCCGACCAGTTCGTCCGAGAGGAGATCGAACCGCTCGACCTGGTCGCCCCCGACCTGCAGTTCGTGCCGCCGAGCCAGGCGCTCAAGACCGTCCTCGATCCACTGAAGGAGCAGGTCAGGGCACGTGGGTTGTGGGCCACTCACCTCGGCCCCGAGCTGGGCGGCCGGGGGCACGGGCAGCTCAAGCTGGCCCTGCTCAACGAGATCCTCGGGCGCTCGCCCTGGGCGCCGCACATCTTCGGCTGCCACGCGCCCGACACCGGCAACGCCGAGATCCTGGCCCACTACGGCACGCAGGGGCAGAAGGACCGCTACCTGGAGCCGCTGCTCAACGGTGAGATCTTCTCCTGCTACTCGATGACCGAGCCGCACGCCGGCGCCGACCCCAAGGAGTTCACCACCCGGGCCGTCAGGGACGGTGACGAGTGGGTCATCAACGGGTGGAAGTACTTTTCGTCCAACGCCAAGACCGCTTCCTTCTTCATCGTCATGGCGGTGACGGACCCGGACGTCAACGCCTACCAGGGCATGTCGATGTTCCTGGTGCCGGCCGACACGCCGGGCATCGAGATCGTGCGCAACGTCGGGCTCGCCGGGGAGCAGCCGCTCGACGACGGGTTCCACGCCCTGATCCACTACCGGGACGTGCGCGTCCCGGACGAGGCCGTGCTCGGCGGCGAGGGCCAGGCGTTCGTCATCGCGCAGACCCGGCTGGGCGGCGGGCGCATCCACCACGCGATGCGGACGATCGGCCTGGCCAGGCGGGCCCTCGACATGATGTGCGAGCGGGCGCTGTCACGTAAGACGCAGGGCACTCTCCTGGCCGACAAGCAGTTCGTCCAGGGGTACATCGCGGACTCCTACGCCCAGCTCACGCAGTTCAGGCTGTTCGTGCTGTACACGGCGTGGGAGATCGACAAGTACAACGACTACCGCAGGGTGCGCAAGGACATCTCGGCCATCAAGGCGCTCATGCCCACCGTCCTGCACGACATCGCGCAGCGGGCCATGCAGGTCCACGGCGCGCTGGGCACCACCAACGAGATGCCCTTCCACCACATGATGCTGGGCGCGCAGGTCATGGCCATCGCCGACGGGCCGACCGAGGTCCACAAGGTGACCGTGGCCCGGCAGGTGCTGCGGGACCACCAGCCCAGCAAGGACGAGCTGTGGCCCGACCACTACATCCCGGCGCGCCTGCAGGCCGCCCGGGACAAGTACGCCGAGTACCTGGAGATGGAGGCCGGAAACCTGTGATCGACATCGCACGCCTCGGCCCCTGGATGGACCGGGCCGGCCTCGCCGGCAAGGGCGAACCGATCGAGTGCCGCGCCATCTCCGGCGGCGCCCAGAACGAGATCTACGAGGTCTCCCGGGGCGACCTGCGCGCCGCCCTGCGCATCCCGCCGGAGCGGGCGCCGGAGGCCCGGGACAAGGGCATCGTGCGGGAGTGGCGGATCATCGAGGCGCTGGACGGCACCGACGTCCCGCACGTCGCGGCCATCGCGCTGTGCGAGGACACCTCGGTCCTCGGCCGCGCCTTCTACCTGATGGGCTTCGTCGACGGCTGGTCACCGATGGGCCTGCGAGACCGGGCCTGGCCACAGCCGTTCGCCGGCGACGTCGAGGCGAAGCGGGGGCTGGCCTACCAGCTCGCCGAGAGCATCGCCCTGCTGTCCAAGGTCGACTGGCGGGCCAGGGGCCTGGGCGACCTGGGCCGCCCGGACGGCTTCCACGAGCGTCAGGTCGCCCGGTGGACGTCCTTCTACGAGAAGGCCGGCGGCCGCAGGCTGGACGGCTACGACGAGGCCCGGGCCTGGCTGTCCGAGCACCGGCCGCTCGACTACGTTCCGGGGATCATGCATGGCGACTACCAGTTCGCCAACGTGATGTACCACCACGGCGCGCCCGCCCGGCTGGCGGCGATCGTCGACTGGGAGATGGGCACGATCGGCGACCCCAAGCTCGACCTGGCCTGGATGCTACAGAACTGGCCCGAGGACACCAGCCCGCCCAGCGCGGCCACCGCGACCTACGTCGACCTGCGGCACATGCCGACCCCGGCGCAGCTGCTGGCCCGCTACTCCGAGGTGTCGGGCCGGCAGGTGGACGACATCGACTACTACACCGTGCTGGCGTCGTGGAAACTCGGCGTCGTCCTGGAACAGGGGTTCCAGCGCGCCGGCGACAACCCCAGGCTGCAGGCGTTCGGCCCCCTCGTCCCGGCCCTGTTCGAGCAGGCCGCCGAACTGGCTGAAAGCACCGACTACCGGCGGTGACCCGCCGCGATCGGATCTCCGGGTGAACGAGGCCGGCGCCTGCGGCGCCGGCCTCTTCGCGCGGGGCTCAGACCGCGGCGGTGTGGTGGTTGGACGGGACCGTCAGGGCGTAGATGACCAGGACGCACAGGGCGATGGTGACGATGGACCACAGCGGGAAGGCGGCCAGGAACAGCAGGTGGCCGATGGCCACCAGCGCCGCCAGGACGATGGCCGCCATGCGCGCCCACGTCTGGCCGGTGAAGAGACCCCAGGCGATGACCAGCTGGATGATGCCGACGATCAGCCAGGTCCAGCCCCAGGCGGTGAAGTTGAAGATGAGGACCTCGTTGCCCGTGACCACGTAGTAGGCCTTCTTGAAGATGCCCACCAGGCCGTTGATCACGTTGTAGATGCCGATGAGCAGGAAGATGATGGCGGCGAAGCTGAGCCAGCCCGAGGTCGTGGGACGGCGGGTGGACGATGAGGTGGCCATGTGGCTCTCCCCCTTTCGGTCGGTGTCTCCCGCCGCACCTCGGTGGTGCAAAGCTGCGGGGCGCGGCCTCGATGGGGGGTGAGCGGCCCTGAGGGTTGATCACCTTCCTTGCTTTTACCCGGACTTAGCAGGAGAAAAGGGCGGCTAAGCGTCAAGTTCCCACCATGCTTCGCTGCGCGCGATCGTGGCCTCCCCGTCAAGTTAACTTTTCAGATTGACTTAGTAGGTATTTCGCTCCATCCTGTTCGCATGTGGTTCGGCGGTCCCCGTCATGCCCGCCTGCACGTCGACCTGCGGCGGCAGGCCAGCGCGCTGTGTCCGGGAGTTCGCGTCTGCTCGTGAACTGACGGATCCACCCAGAACAGGTACCTGCATGACCATCGACACGTCCGCACCGACCCGCGTCCGGCCCGGCGAGATCGCCCGGGCACTGGCCGACGACCCCGACGCATGGGTGACCCGGGTGCGGCTGAGCAATGAGGGGCGCTGGTACGAGCGCCTGCACCGGGACGAGGAGTACGAGGTCTGGCTGATCAGCTGGCTGCCGGGGCAGTCGACCGGTCTCCACGACCACGGCGGGTCCCGGGGGGCCTTCGCGGTCGCCCTGGGCTCCCTGGAGGAACGGGACCTGGGCGCGTCCCGGACGCTCGGGCCGGGAGAGCTGCGCGAGTTCGGGGCCGAGCACGTGCACGAGGTGCGCAACACCTCCGCCGCCCCGGCCGTCAGCGTGCACGTGTACTCGCCGCCGCTGAGCACGATGCGGCGGTTCGAGCTGACCACCGAGGGAGAGCTGATCCAGCTCGTCGAGGAAGAGGCCGAACAGTGGTGAGACGACGCTCGATCGACGAGATCCTGGCCGCGGCGCGGGACCGGCTGGCCCGGCTGGAACCGGCCGCCGCGGCGGCCGAGGTCGCGGCGGGGGCGCTGCTCGTGGACATCCGGCCGGCCGCCCAGCGGGCCGCCGAAGGCGAGGTCCCGGGGGCGCTGGTGGTGGAGCGCAACGTGCTGGAGTGGCGGCTCGACCCGGCCTCCGACGCGCGGCTGCCCCAGGCCACCGGCTACGACCTCCGCGTCATCGTGCTGTGCTCGGAGGGCTACACCTCCAGCCTCGCGGCGGCGTCGCTCCAGGACCTCGGGCTGGCCGGGGCCACCGACGTGGCCGGCGGGTTCCAGGCATGGGAGGCCGCCGGCCTCCCCACAGTGAAGGGAGCGGCACCATCGCCGTCGTGACCCTGGTGGGCAACCCCCGGCCCCTCTCCCGGACCAGGCAGGTGGGAATCGACGCCGCGCAGGCCGTCGCGACCCGGATCGGGCTCGCCGGAGTGGGTGCGGTCGTCGACCTCTCCGCGCCGCCCGCCGAGCGGGAGGGCGCCCTGGAGATCGTCACCTCCGCGTCCCTGCTGGTGGTGGCCAGCCCCACCTTCAAGGGGACCTACACCGGCCTGATCAAGTCGTTCTTCGACGGTTTCCCCCGGGGCGCGCTGTCCGGCACGGTCGCCCTGCCGGTGCTGGTGATGCACGACGCGCGGCACGCCCTGGCGGTGGAGGTGCACTTCCGGCCCCTGCTGGTGGAACTGGGCGCCACGGTGCCCACCCCGGGGCTGGCCCTGCTGGAAGCCGACATCCCGGGCGGCGAGGCCCTCGGCCGCTGGGCCGACCTGGTGGCGCCCCAGGTGGCCGCCGCACTGGCCGGGCCGGTCCGGTCGGCGCAGTCGGCCTGAAGAACGCGACGGGCCCCGGGCGATGTGCCCGGGGCCCGTTTTCCTACTTGGGTGACCAGAGGAGGATGCCGTTCAGGTTCCTTCGATCACCTCCTTCCACTCGGCGGCGCGGTGCGGGCCGCGCACCCCCGCGGCCCGCACCTCACCTCGCTCGCTCAGGCGGTACCGATGCCTCGCTCGCCAGGCGGACCGCTCGTCCCGCACGGCCCACTCCGCTCGCTCGCTCGGCTCAGGCGGTGGCGCGGAGGAGGGGGGCGGTTCCCCGGCGGCGGAGCTCGGGGAGGACGCCCTCGCCGAACCAGTACGCCTCCTCCAGGTGCGGGTAGCCGGAGAGGATGAACTCCTCGATGCCCAGCGCGGCGTACTCCTCGATCCGGTCGGCGACCTCGGTGTGGCTGCCCACCAGGGCGGTGCCGGCCCCGCCCCGGACCAGCCCCACCCCGGCCCACAGGTTGGGGGAGATCTCCAGGTCGTGCGAGGAGCCGCCGGCGCGGAAGTCCTCGTGCAACGCCCGCATGCGCCGCTGCCCGACCGAGTCGCTGGCGGCCAGTGCCCGCTGCGCGGTCTCGATGTGGGCGGGGTCGAGGTCGTCGAGCAGCCGGCCGGCCTCGGCCCAGGCGGCCTTGGAGCTGTCCCGGCTGATCGTGTGCAGCCGGATGCCGAACCGCAGCGTCCGGCCCCGCTCCTCGGCCAGCTTCCGGATCCAGTCGACCTTCGCGGCGACCTGGGCCGGCGGCTCGCCCCAAGTCAGGTAGACGTCGACGTGCCGGGCCGCGACCGGGCCGGCGGCCTCCGACGAGCCCCCGAAGTAGAGTTCCGGCCGGGGTTCGGGCGGGGTCGCCACGGTGGCGCCCGTCACCTGGTAGTGGTCGCCGGCGAAGTCCAGCGGCCCTTCCCAGGCGCCCCGCACGATGGACAGGAACTCGTCCGTGCGCGCGTACCGCTCGGCGTGCGACAGGTGGTCGCCGAACCGGGCCTGCTCGGTGGCCTCGCCGCCGGTGACCACGTTGAGCGCCAGCCGGCCGCGGGAGATCCGCTGGTAGGTGGCGGCCATCTGCGCGGCCAGCGTCGGCGAGATCAGCCCGGGCCGGAAGGCGACCAGAAACTTCAGCCGGGACGTCTCCCGCAGTAGCGCGGCGGTGACCAGCCAGGCGTCCTCGCACCAGGTGCCGGTCGGGGTGAGCACCGCCTCGAAGCCGAGTTGCTCGGCCGACCGGGCGATCTGCGCAAGGTAGTCGATGTCCGGCGGGCGGAACCGGTTGGCGCTGCCCTGCCGCTCGTCGGGCACCCCCACCCCCTTGGGGACGCTGTGGCCGCCGCCGACGAGGGTGCGGCCGTCGCCGGTGGTCGGCAGGAACCAGTGGAACTTGAGCGTCATCTCGATGCGCCTCTCACTGCACGGAATCGTTGAAACGGCGGTCGAAGTAGTCCGCGAACCTCACCCGGCCGGGCAGCACCCCGGCGGCGGAGAACGCGTCGGCGACCCGCTGCTCCTCGGTGACCACGGCGTCGTCGATCTTGATGATCCTGGCGAGGCGGCGCCGGACGGCCAGCTCCGCCACCGGGACGGGCAGCCCCGTCTCCTTCGACCAGAGCGCGGCCCACTCCTTCTGGTGGCCGTTCACCCACAGCTGGGCGCGCCGGTAGCGGTTCAGGAAGTCCGCCAGCGCGGCCCGCCGGGCCCGGTCGTCGAGCGCCTTGCGGGAGGTGACCTGGAAGCCGTAGCCGTTGGTGTAGCCGTTGCCGTCGGCCAGCACCCGGGCCTTCGCCTGGTGCTCGGCCTGGGCGGTGTAGGGCTCCCAGACGGCCCAGGCGTCCACCCGCCGTTCGGTCAGTGCGGCGAGGGCGTCGGCGGGCTGGAGGAACTGCGGCTGGATGTCCTTGAAGCTCAGCTCGTTCTTCTGCAGCACGGTCAGCAGGTGGTAGTGGGCCGAGCTGCCCTTGGCGACCGCCACCTTCCTGCCCCTGAGCTCGGTGGGCGAGCGGAGCGGGGAGCCGGCGGGGACGACGACGGCCTGCCCGTCCAGCCGCTGCTCGGTGGCCCCGACGATGACGATCCGGGAGCGGGCGGCGGCGGCGAAGACCGGCGGGGTGTTGCCCACCGCGCCGAAGTCCACGGCGCCCGCGTTGATCGCCTCCAGGATGGGCGGCCCCGAGGTGAACAGCGACCAGCTGATCTTGTACTGGGTGCCGCCGAGCTGGCCGGCCGCCGCGAGCAGGGCCTGGATGCTGGCGCCCTTCTGGTCCCCGATGCGCAGGGTCACCTTGCTCAGGTCGACCTTGCCGTCGGGGCCGATCGCCGCGTTGCTCGCGCCGTCCGTCCCACCGCACGCGGCGGCGGTCAGCGTGAGGGCGGCGAGCAGGGCGGTCAAGCGTTTGATCATGGCGTTTCCTCGGGGGTGACGCCGAGCGCGGTGAGCAGGGCGGCGCGCAGGGCGAGCAGTTCGGGGTGGTCGCGGTGCCGGGGGCGGGCGACGTCCACCCGGGAGTCGTGGGTGATCCGGCCGTCGGCCAGGACGAGGACGCGGTCGGCCAGCAGCAGGGCCTCGTCCACGTCGTGGGTGACGAGCAGGATGCCGGGGCGGTGCCTGGCCCACAGTTCGAGCACGAGCCGGTGGATGGTGATCCGGGTCAGCGCGTCGAGCGCGCTGAACGGCTCGTCGAGCAGCAGCAGGTCGGGCCGGCGGACCAGGGCCCGGGCGAGCGAGGCGCGCTGGGCCTCCCCGCCGGACAGGGTCAGCGGCCAGGCCCGGCCGTGGTCGGCCAGCCCGACCTCGGCCAGGGCGGCACGGGCCGCGGCGGCCGGGTCGGGGACGTCCAGCCCGAGGGCCACGTTGGCGGCGACCCGCTTCCAGGGCACCAGCCGGGGTTCCTGGAAGGCCACCGCCACGGTGCCCTCGACCGCCAGCCGGCCGCCGGTGCCGGAGTCCAGCCCGGCCAGCGCGCGCAGCAGGGTGGACTTGCCGGAGCCGCTGCGGCCGAGCAGCGCGACGAACTCGCCCCGCCGGATCTCCAGGTCGACGCCGTCCAGCACGGTGCGGTCGCCGAACCGCCGGGTGAGTCCCTCGACCCGGGTCACCGGGCCAGAAAGCCGCGTCGCCATGCGAGCGCCCTCCTCTCGGCGGAGCGGACGAGCGCGTCGGTGACCAGGCCGAGCAGGGCGTACACCAGCAGGCCGAGCACGACGATGTCGGTGCGGAGGAACTCGCGGGCGTCGTTGATCATGAAGCCGAGGCCCGAGGAGGCGTTGATCTGCTCGGCCACGATCAGCGCGAGCCAGGCGATGCCCAGGCTCTGCCGTAGCCCGACGAGCGTCTGGGGCAGCGCGCCGGGCAGCACGATGTGGCGGACCAGCGCGGCCCGGCCGAGTCGCAGCACCTGGCCGACCTCGGCCAGTTTCCCGTCCACCCCGCGGATGCCGGCGAACGTGTTGAGGTAGAGCGGGAACGCCACGCCGAACGCCACGATGGCGACCTTGGGCGTCTCGCCGATGCCGAACCAGAGGATGAACAGCGGGATCAGGCCGAACAGCGGCAGCGCGCGCAGCATCTGCATCGGCGGGTCGAGGGCGTTCTCGCCGAACCGGCTGAGCCCGGCGACCAGGGCGAGGCCCACCCCGACCGCGGCGCCGAGGGCGAAGCCGACCAGTGCCCGCCGGAGGGAGACGCCGATCGCCTCGGGCAGCGTCCCGTCGCGGATCAGTTCCACGGCGGTGGCCGCGATCGTGTCGGGGGCGGCGAGCAGCCGGTCGGGGAGGATCCCGGTGCTGCCGGCGAGCTGCCAGACCGCGAGCAGGACCAGCGGGCTGAGCAGGCGCGCGCCCGCTCGGGGAAGGCGGGGTCGGGGGAGTCTGATCCGGGCGCGCGGGCGCGCCAGATCGAGGGAGGAGGTGGACACGGTACGTCCTTCGGGGTGAATCGGATCTACTACGGAGGTCGGCGGGCGGTGGCGGGGACCGCGATCAGCGCGGACAGAGCGCGCTGGCCTGCCGCCGGAGGTCGACGTGCAGGCGCGCGACGAGGGATTCGGAACGATTCACGGCACCCAGGGTGCAACAGATTCCCTAGTTAATCAATAGGTTTTATGGACAACTTGGATTGTCGGTGCCCTGCGGCAGGCTGGCCCCCTACCGGCGGAAGGGCGGAAGATGGCGATTCACGTGGCGAGTCGGCGGCGGAAGCGGGCCTCGATCGAGACCGCCCACCCGGGCGCGCTGATCCTGGACGTCACCTCGCGGGCCGACGAGCCCTGGGTGCGGTTCAGCCCCTTCTACCCGCACGGCGGGATCCCCGTCCCGCTCTCCCCCGGCGTCACCGCCCAGTCGGTGGAGGGCGTCTGGCAGGCGCTCAAGGTCTTCGCGACCACCGGAGTCGACCCGTCCCGGCTGGAGATCACCTCGATGCGGGGACTGAAACGCACCGTCCGCAAGCATGGCGAGGTGCTGGGCCACCGGGCGGGCCTGGCCGGCGAGGCGCTGCTGCCGTACGAGGAGGCGCGCCGGCAGATCTACCTGCCCGCCTACCGCTGGGTACTGGAGCACCGCGTCGCCGACCTCGTCGCCGAGTTGGCCCGGCTGGCCGCCGCGGGCGACGTCGTCCTGCTCGACTACACCACCAACGGCGACGTCGCCGACCTCTCCACCCCGCTCTCCCACGCCGCTCTCATCCGCGACCATCTCGCCCCCGCACCGGCGTGAACGGGCGCCCGAAAACGGGCCGCCCCGCCGGAGCCGTGTTCAGCTCCGGCGGTTCTCCAGGTCGTCGCGCAGCCGGAGGAGGGCGGTGCGGCGGGCTCGGGCGTGCAGCAGCGCGAGCGCGGCCGCGGCGACGAGGACCAGCCCGGCCGCCAGCGCGGTGAGCACGGCGGTGGCGTCGCCGCGCTGGGCGGCGATCGTGACCGTCCCGGCGGCGGTGCCCGCGGCGAAGCCGAGGGCGAGCCGGGCGGCGATCACCCGGTCGCGGGCGTAGAGCGGGCCGCGGCGGGTCAGCGCCCAGCCGGCGAAGCCGGCCCAGCCGAGGCCGACGGCGGTGAGCGCGGCGAACGCCAGGTGGGTGCGTGGCGGCAGGCCGCCCGGCTCGGTCGCCCACAGGGACGCGATGAGCACCGCCCCCGCCGCGCCGGCGAGCAGCAGCAGCACGTACCGCAGCCGCTGGCGGCCGGTCGGGCCGAGCCGGGCGATCATCTCCTCGGCGGACAGCGTCGGCTCCTCGAAACGGTCATCGGTCATGGGTGGAATCCCTTCTCCAGCAGGATCGCCCGCAGCATCCGGCGGGCGCGGAACAGCCGGGACTTGACGGTGCCCACCGGCACCCCGAGGACGTCGGCGCACTCCTGCAACGACAGGTCCTCCAGATGGAACAGGACCAGGACCTCCCGTTCGAGCAGCGGCAGGTCGGCGAGACCGGCCAGCAACCGGATCCGGTCGATCACCAGGTCGTCGGCGCCGGTCTCGACCGGTTCCACCGCCGGCGGGACGTCCCGCGCGTACTGCTCGCGCAGCCGGTTCGTCAGCGCCCGCCGCGCGATCGTGAACAGCCACGGCGCGAACCGGTCGGGCTCGCGCAGCCGGGGCAGGCCGCGCATCACCCCGATCCAGGTCTCCTGGGCCAGGTCGTCGGCGGCCTCGGTGGAGTCCGCCATGCGCCGCAGGTAGTTCCACAGCGGGACGTGCCACCGCCGCACCAGCCGGGCCAGCGCCTCGGGCTCGCCCAGCTGGCAGCGGACCACCAGTAGCGCCGTCTCCTCCGTATCGTCCATCCGGCCTCCTCGTCCGTTCACCTGCACAGTCGGGGCCGGAGGCCGAAAGGTTCATCCAGCACAACTCGCCACATAAAGTCCTTTGTAAGCAGGACCGATACCACATGCGGTCCCTGCGCCGTCCGATGCCGCACGGCCCGCCACAGCGCGACCCGCCGTGCGCCGACCAGCGAGGAAGGGCCCATGGGGGACGTGCCCGTACGGCTGGCGTCGAGGACCGGACGGTGGGTGGTGCTCGCCACCGTGCTCGGTTCGGGGATCGCCTTCCTGGACAGCTCGGTGGTCAACGTCGCGCTGCCCGCCATCGGCCGGAGCGTCGGCGGCGGCTTCTCGGTGCTCCAGTGGGTGCTCGACGGCTACCTGCTGACGCTGAGCGCGCTGCTCCTGCTCGGCGGGGCGCTCGGCGACCGGTACGGCCGCCGGCGGGTGTTCGCGATCGGCCTGGTGATCTTCACGCTGGCGTCGCTGGGCTGCGGGCTCGCACCGAACGCGGCCACGCTGATCGCCGCCCGGCTGCTCCAGGGCGTCGGCGGCGCACTGCTGGTCCCCGGCAGCCTCGCGCTGATCGACGCCACGATCGACCGCGCGGACCGGGGACGCGCGGTGGGCATGTGGGCCGGGCTGTCCGGTGTGGCCGCGGCACTCGGCCCGTTCATCGGCGGCTGGCTGGTGGACGCCGCCTCCTGGCGCTGGGTGTTCTACATCAACGTGCCGCTGGCCGCGGTCGCCCTGCTGGTACTCCTGCGGCACGTGCCCGAGAGCCGGTCCCGCGCCGCCGGGCGGCTCGACTACCCCGGCGCGCTCGCCGCCACCGTCGGCCTGGGCGGCGCGATCTACGCGCTGATCGAGGTTCCCGGCCACGGCTGGACGCCGATCAACGTGGTGCTGACCGCCGTGGGGGCCGCCGGGCTGCTGCTGTTCCCGGTGATCGAGCACCGGCAGCCGAACCCGCTGCTGCCCCCGGCGCTGCTGCGCTCGGTCCAGTTCGTCGGGGTGAACCTGACCACGCTCGCCGTGTACTCGGCGCTCGGCGGCGCCCTGTTCCTGCTCACCCTGCAACTGCAGGTCACGCTGGGCTACTCGGCGCTGGAGGCCGGGCTCGCCACGCTGCCGATGACCGTCATCATGATGACGCTGTCCGGCCGGATGGGCGCGCTGGCCCAGCGCATCGGGGCCCGCCCGCTGATGACCGCCGGGCCGCTGGTGGCCGGGCTGGGCCTGGCACTGATGATGCTCGCCCGCCCCGGGACGGGCTACGTCGCCGGGGTGCTGCCCGGCGTGCTGGTCTTCGGCCTCGGCATGGCCCTGACCGTGGCGCCGCTGACGTCGACCGTGCTCGCATCGGTCGACGAGGGGCATGTGGGGGCGGCGTCGGGCGCCAACAACGCGGTCGCCCGGCTGGCGAACCTGCTCGCCGTGGCCGTGCTCCCGCTGCTCGCCGGCCTGGACATGAACGGGGGCGGCCCGCTGGGGGACGGGTTCGGGCGGGCCATGATGATCTCCGCGGTGCTGTGCGCGCTCGGCGGGGTGATCTCCTGGTTCACCGTCCGCCGCACCGTACGGGTACGGACGCACCCCCTACCGGGCGTCAACCAGGCCTGCCAGGACCCCTGCACCCGGGAACGCGCGGAACAGGGCACCAAGCGACTCCGCTGATAGCCCGGGCTGAGGCTCGCACCCCGGTATGCGCGGAGCAGCGGACGACGGCCGCGCCTCCCCGGCACCTGCTCCCCGCACCCCGGTGCGCGCGGTGAACAGCGCCCGTACCCCGGTCGCGGAGCCAAGACGGCCGGCCTGACCGGCCGGATCCGGCGCCCCCGCCGGCATGATCGCCGGGACCCGGCTCGCCGTCCCGCGCGATACCGGGACCGGGTGCGGTCCGAGTGGCCGGGTTCACCCGGCCACGGCGGGCCGCAGCACGGGGTCGGTCACGCCGCCGGGGCAACGCCGGTAGCCCAGATCCCACCGGGCCAGGCGGGCGCCCGCCAGGAAGGCGCTGTCCAGGAAGGACACCACCGTCTGGACGGGGTCGTCGGCCGAGCGCGCGTCGTCGTAGCGCAGCACCGCCAGGTGGCCGCCCCGGGACTTCAGCCAGGCGGCCCGCTCCGGGACCAGCGGCTCCCCGGCCAGGCCCGCGGGCTCGGGGGCGGTGTAGGAGTAGAAGGCCGGCCACGGCATCGCCGTGTCGCCGAACCAGAACCCGGCGCTGATCACCTCGCGCGAGTACGCCTCCCGGGTGACCTGGTCGGCTCCGGGATCCACCTCGGCCTCGCGGCCGGAGAAACGGGTGACCGCGATGTCGAGGGTGTGCCAGAAGTGGTGCACCGGGCTGGTCTTGCCGCAGTAGCCGGCGGCGTAGCGGTCGAGGACCTGCGCCACCTGGGACAGCACCTGCCAGTAGCGGCCGGCCTGCTCCGGGTCATAACCGGCGTGCACGGTGTCCTCGGCGAACGGGATGTCGTCGTGCAGGCCGTACGGCCTGCCGAGGATCTCCACGTCGACGCCCAGCCAGTCCAGCGCGGCGAACAGGTCGCGGTGGAACTCCGCGACCGACCGGCCGGCCAGTGGCAGGGCGGCGGTCCGCCCATCCAGCGCGGAGACAACCAGCAGGTGGCCCACGAAGTCGAAGTCGATGCAGAACAGCGGGTCCCCGTCCAGCCCGCCCATCGGCCGGGTGGTGATGCCCCGCCCGGTGAGATGGAACGGGACGTGCCACCAGTGGTTGCGGCGCTGGCTCTTCTCCAGCCTGATCTTGCCCACGATCTGGGCGAACCGGTGCAGCGTCTCCTTGGTGTCGGCCCACTCCTCCAACGGCATGGCCGGAAACAGTTCCATGGCGAGACCCCCGTGTTCGGCGCGCCCCGGAACCGGCGGCCGGGGCCCAGGAATCCCCCTGCCCGCTGAGCGGACGACGAGACCCGCGGACAGCCGGCGGGGCTCCAGGGTGCGGCTACGGGATCGCGCGGGCCAGCGCGGCACGGGCGGCGTCCAGGGCGGCCTCCCGGTCCGTGCGGACCAGGCCGAGCCGGGTGCGGCGGTCCAGCAGGTCCGACTCGTCCAGCGCGCCCTCGTGCCGGACGGCCCAGACGAGTTCGGCGCCGGTGACCGGGTGGCCGGGGACGATCGGTTCCCGCAGCGCGGGGTCGGCGGCGCCGAGGGCGCGCACGGCCGGCGCCTCGACGCCGTACCGGCGGACCAGCCGGGGCGGGGCGTCGATCCAGGCCAGGGCCCGGCGCGGCGCGGTCCCGACAAGCGGGAGCCGGGCGGTCCGACCTGGCCCGGCCGGCAGGTTCCGGGCGGTGACGGCCGCGTCCACCGCGTCCTGGGCCATCCGGCGGTAGGTGGTGAGCTTGCCGCCGACGACCGTGACGACCCCGTCGGCCGAGGTCAGCACGGCGTGCCGCCGGGAGAGGTCCGCCGTGCGGTCGGAGCCGCCGGGCCGGTCGAGCAGGGGGCGCAGCCCGGCGAAGGCGCCGATCACGTCGGAGCGGCGCACGGGGGTCTCCAGCGCAGCGTTGAGGACGTCGAGCAGGAAGCCGATGTCGGACTCGGGCGCCTCGGGGACGTCCGGAATCGGGCCGTCCACCGGCTCGTCGGTCAGGCCGACGTACACCCGGCCGTCCCCCTGCGGCAGGACCAGCGCGAACCGGCCGGGCTCGCCGGGGATGGGCAGGTGCGTCCCGGCGAGCGGGTCGCCGAGGGCCGCGGCCCGCAGCACCAGGTGGGTGCCGCGGGAGGGGCGCAGCGTGACCCCGTCCACCAGGCCGCCGGCCCACACCCCGGCAGCGTTGATCACCGTGCGGGCCCGGAGGTCGAACCGCTCGCCGGTCAGTTCGTCCTGGGCGGTCGCGCCCGAGCCGGTGAGGGACAGGGCGCGGACCCGGGTGAGGATCCGGGCTCCGTACCCGGCGGCGGTGCGGGCGAGGGCGATCACCAGCCGGGCGTCGTCGGACAGTTGCCCGTCCCAGGACAGTAGGCCGCCGCGCAGCCCGTCCGCGCGCAGCCCGGGGGACAGCCGCAGGGCCCCGGCCGCGGACAGCCGGCGGGGGCCGGGCAGCGTCCGGTGGGCGGTGCCGGCCGAGACCCGGAGCAGGTCGCCGCCGCCGAGCCCGGCCCGCAGCAGGGCGCCCGCGCGGCGGGAGGTGCGCGGGGTGAGCGGCAGCACGAACGGCAGCGCGCGCACCAGGTGCGGGGCGGTGCGCTCCATCAGGATCCCGCGCTCGACCGCGCTCTCGCGGGCGATGCCGACCTGGCCTGAGGCGAGGTAGCGCAGCCCGCCGTGGATCAGTTTGGAGCTCCACCGGGAGGTGCCGAAGGCGAGGTCGTGGGCGTCGATCGCGGCGACCGACAGGCCCCGGGCGGCGGCGTCGAGGGCCGCTCCGGCCCCGGTCGCGCCGAGGCCGACGACGAGCACGTCGACGGTGGTACCGCCGGCCAGCAGGTCCAGGTCCGCGGCCCGGCGGGCGGCGGTCAGCGAGAAGTCCATGGCGCGCGCCCCTTCCGGCGGCCGGTCACGGCGCGAGGGCCCGGTCCAGGAAGTCGTGCAGTTCCTGGTAGAAGGCCCGGGCGGTGAGTTCGGGGTCGTCCTCGTCGGTCACGGTGCGCAGCGAGAAGGTGAAGGACTGCGCGACGAGCAGCACCGTGCGGGCCTGCCGGGGGGCGTGCTCCACCCGCACCGAGCCGTCGGCGTGGCCGTTGCGCAGGATGGCCTCGATGAACTTCAGCAGGCCCTCCTGGCTGGCGCCCAGCCGGTTCAGCATGTACGGCAGCAGCAGTTCGGGGTCGACGTCCACGATCTTGAGGAAGAGCGGGTGCTCGCGGAACCCGCGCACCCCGACCACGATCCCGTCGATCAGCTGGTCGCGGACCGGGCGGGTGCCGTCGGCGCCGGCCATCGTCTCGGTCGCGACGGCGAGCCATTCCCGCGTCATCAGCTCGCGGAACAGGGTGCGCACGTCGGGCCAGCGGCGGTAAATGCTCATCCGGGAGACGCCGGCCCGGCGCGCCACGTCGGTCAGGGTGGTGCGGCGGACGCCCACGGCCAGGATGCTGTCACGGGCCGCGTCGAGCACGGCGTCGGCGTCGATCCTGTTGTGTCGATTGGACGCCATGTGTCACAGTGTAAAGCACAAAGGGCGCAACATGCTCTGATGGTTCGGCGGCCAAAGGGGGCCATTCCATGGACATGTCGTGGAGCGGCTGGGGAGATCCGGCCAGGGCGGCACCGTTGCCCGAGCCGGTGGTCGGGCTGCTGCGCGACCTGCTCGGGGTACGGCCCCTCGACACCCCGCCGGTCGGGCTGGCCGACATCACCGTCCCCCCGTCCCGGCTGACCGGGGCGGCCCGCAACGCGATCACCCTGGCGGTGGGCGGCGCGGCCCACGTCCGGACCGACGCCGAGAGCCGGATCCGGCACACCCGCGGGAAGTCCACCCCCGACCTGCTGCGCATCCGCACCGGCGAGGTCTCCGACGCGCCGGACGCCGTCGTCCTGCCGGGCCGGCACGACGAGGTACTGGCCGTGCTGCGGACCTGCGCCGAGTACGGCGTCGCCGTCGTCCCGTTCGGCGGCGGAACCTCCGTGGTCGGCGGGCTGGCCCCGCAGCACGCCGGCCGGTTCGTCGCCCTGGACCTGCGCCGGATGAACCGGCTCATCACCCTCGACCCGGTGTCGCGCACGGCGACGCTCCAGCCCGGGCTGCGCGCCCCGCAGGCGGAGGCCCTGCTGAACGAGCAGGGCTTCACCCTCGGCCACTTCCCCCAGTCCTACGAGTGGGCCAGCGTCGGCGGGTTCGCCGCGGCCCGGTCCAGCGGCCAGGCGTCGGCCGGCTACGGCCGGTTCGACGAGATGGTCCTCTGCCTGACCGTGGCAACCCCGGAGGGCACGCTGGAGGTGGGCCGCGCGCCGCGCTCGGCGGCCGGCCCCGACCTGCGCCAGCTCGTGCTCGGCTCCGAGGGCGCGTTCGGCGTGATCACCTCGGTGACCGTGCGGGTGCGCCCGCTGCCGGAGACCAGGAGCTACGAGGGCTGGCGGTTCGCGTCCTTCGAGGCGGGGACGGCGGCGCTGCGCCGGCTCGCCCAGGACGGCCCGCTGCCGACCGTGCTGCGGCTGTCGGACGAGGCCGAGACGATGGTCGGCCTGGCCAAACCCGACTCCCTCGGCAGTGGCCCGCGGTCGGCCGGCTGCCTGGCGATCGTGGGCTTCGAGGGCCCCCAGATCGAGGTGGCCGACCGGCTGTTCCGCTCGCACGCCACGCTCCGCGAGCACGGCGGCGAGTTCCTCGACGCCGGGCCGGGGGAGAGCTGGGCGCGCGGCCGGTACACCGCGCCGTACCTGCGCGACTCCCTGCTGGACGCCGGGGCGTTCGTCGAGACGCTGGAGACCGCGGCCTTCTGGTCGGGCGTCCCCACGCTGTACGAATCGGTCCGCACGGCGCTCACCACCTCCCTCACCGCGGCGGGCACCCCGCCGCTGGTGATGTGCCACATCTCGCACGTCTACCCGGCCGGGGCCTCGCTCTACTTCACCGTCGTCTCGGCCCAGGGCGCGGACCCGGTCGCGCACTGGGCCCCGGTCAAGCGGGCCGCCAACGACGCGATCATCGCGGCGGGCGGCACGATCAGCCACCACCACGGGGTGGGCACCGACCACCGCGACTGGTACGCCGAGGAGATCGGCCCGCTCGGCGTGAAGATCATGCGTGCCGTGAAGGGCGCGCTCGACCCGGCGGGGATCCTCAACCCGGGCGTCCTCGTCCCCCCGGACCGGTGACGCGGCGCTTCACCGCCGTCGTCAACCCGGCGGCGGGCGGTTCCACCGGCACCGTGGACGCGCTGGCCCGGCTGCTGCGCGCGGCCGGCGCCGAGGTCGAGGTCGAGCCGAGCCGCGGGCTGGAGCATGCCCGGGAGGTGGCGCGGCGGGCGGCCGAGCGGGGGCGGGTGGTGCTCGGGGTCGGCGGGGACGGCATGGTCGGCTGCGTGGGCGGTGCGCTGGCCGGCACGGAGGCGGTCTTCGGGATCGTCCCGGCCGGGCGCGGCAACGACTTCGCCCGGGCGCTCGGGCTGCCCGACCACCCCGCGGAGCTGGCGGCCCTGCTGCTGGGCGCCGAGCCGCGGCGGATCGATGCGATCGAGCTGACCTCGGCCCGGCATCCCGGCGTGCCGGTGCTGGGCAGCGTCTACGCCGGGGTCGACGCGCTGGCCAACCACTACGCCAACCGGTCCCGGCTGCTGCGCGGCGGCGCCTCCTACTACGTGGGCGGGATGCGCGCCGTCGCGACCTGGCGACCCGCCGCCTACCAGATCACCGTGGACGGGCAGGTGTACGAGCGGCGCGCCTACACGGTGGTGGCGGCCAACTCCGGTTACTACGGCTTCGGCCGGCGGATCGCCCCCGCCGCACGGGTGGACGACGGGCTGCTGGACGTCGTCGTGATCCGCGCGGTCCCCCGGCCGCTGTTCTTCGCGGTGATGAACGAGCTCAAGCGGGGGACGCACGTCAACCGGCCGCAGGTGGAGACCCTGCGCGGCAGGGAGATCACGATCGCGGCCGACCGGGACCTCCGCTACGGGGCGGACGGCGAGGTGGGCGGCACCCTGCCGGTGACCGCCCGGGTCCTGCCGGGCGCACTGAACGTCCTGTGCGAACCCCCGCCGCCGGTCGGGGAACCGGGATGACGGGGCGGTAGTACTCGATCGGTTCGGTGCCGGGGCCGCGGCGATGCGCCGGACTGTTCCGGGAGGGCCGGAAGGCGATGTCCATGCCGCCGAGTTCGCCCAGGGAGGGCCGGGAGGCCAGGCCCGTACCGCCGGGCACTTCCCGCGCGGTCCGGCAGATCGGGCGATAACCGACCGGAGTTATCCACAGGCTGGGGATTGCGTTCGATCGCCCGCGCCACGTTATCCACAGGTTCATGATCTGGGGAAAGTGCGCGTGGAGTTGTCCACAAGGGTTCTCACGGGCCGAGCGCCTTCCACATTGTCCACAGGCTGTGGAAGAACTTCGTGCACAGGGGCCCACCTGGGCGACCGCGAACTTCTCCACCAGGTGTCCCCAGCGCGGTCCCCAATCGGAGCGACACTGTCCACAACCATGTTTATGCACAGGCGGCCCCGGATCCGGCACGCCACACCGGGACTCTCCGGTCGGGCCCGGCCGTGGCAGGCCGGGCGGAACCGGTCAGACGCCACCGGACCGTGCAACGGGCTCCTCCCGGTCGGCCTCGCCCATCAGTTCCGGAACCGGTCAGGCGCTGCTGGGCCGCGCAGCAGGTCCCCCGGTCGGCCTCGCCCAACAGTTCCGGAACCGGTCAGGTGCCGCCGGGCCGCGCAGCGGGTCAGGTCCGGCCGCGGCGGGCCAGGCGGCGGCCGAGATTCTGGGCGGGGGCCTCGATCCAGCGGTATGCAGCCCAGCTCAGCACCAGCAGCATCACCACGAAGATGAGCAGCCGGAGCGGGTCCTCCCGCTCGGGGATGAACCCGAACTGGTCGAAGGCCATCAGCAGCACCGGGTGCAGGAGGTAGACCGAGAAGCTGATCGTGCCCAGCCCGGTCAGCACGCGGGGGATCCGGCGGTGCCGCAGCAGCGCCCAGCCCGCGGCGAAGGTCAGCGCGGCCAGCAGCACCGAACCGGACCAGTAGCTCGCGAAGGCGGACGCCTGGTCCGCGGGCAGGGTGCGCGCGTTCCAGCAGCCCGCCGCGATGGCGGCGACCAGCACGCCGCCCGCGGCCAGCGCGCCGGCGCGCCGGGAGATCTGGCCGTGCTCGGCCCGGTAGAGCGCGGTCCCGGTGAACATCACCGCGAGGATGACCAGCCCCTCCCAGGCGCCGGCCCGACCGTTCACGACCACCAGCCCCAGCGCCAGCACCCCGCCCAGCACCCCGCCGGCCACCCGCAGCACGGGCCGGTCCGTCACGGCGGCGGCGATCGCCGCGACGAGCACCACCGTGCTCACCGCCACCACCAGGTCGACGCCCGCCGTGCGGGACAGCAGGGTCGTCGGTAGCAGCGCGCCCACCGCCAGTGCGGCCACCGCGAACAGCAGCGCCACCGGTGCCGACCGGCGGTGCGCGCCGGTCACGAACAGCGCGACGACCAGCAGGTAGAAGACCATCTCGTAGGAGAGCGTCCACAGCACGTTGATGGCGTTGGGCACCGCGAGGACGTCCTGCAACATCGTCAGGTGGGCGAGTGTCGCGGTCACCGGGTTGTACTGTTCCAGTCCCCCGCGCAGCCCCCGGACGCCCAGCAGGAAGGGCAGCAGGGTCAGCGCGCAGGCCACCAGCAGCAGCGGGTAGATCCGGAACAGCCGGCTGATCCAGAAGTTGCGCACCCGGCCGTGCCGCTCCAGCGAGGCCGGCACGATATAGCCGCTGACCAGGAAGAACACCAGCACGCCGTACTTGCCGGGTTCCAGCCAGGAGACCTCCACCCGGGCCCGTGCCGCCGGCACGAAGTAGTACGTCGCGTGGTGCAGCGCCACCACCAGCGCGGCGACGCCGCGCAGCAGGTCCAGCCACCCCAGCCGGGTCGTCGTGGACACGGCATCGCGCTGCCGCTCAGCGGTCGGAGTCACCACCCCGACAGAGTAGATGACGGTTTTTTACGGATCTGTCGGTAGGGCCATTTCCATGAAAAACCCGTTCTCGGCCCTCCGATCGTCAATGCCCGCGCCCGTTCCCTCCCGGCAGGGGAAACAGCGTGGCCAGCCGGGGCAGGCGCTCCGCCACCTCGGCCGGGTCGTCGAAGTCCCACGGCACGTCGGCCGGCGCCGGGTCCTCGGGCGTGTCGTGGCCGCGCTTCGCCAGTTCCGCGTAGATGCCCTCCACCGTGCCCGCGACCTCGTCGTACGTCGTGCGGGCCAGGTAGTTGAACGACTCCCACTCGGGGAACTCGGCGTCCGCCCACTCCCCGAGCGGCCGGCCGGCCAGGCGGATCACCTCCGCCACCTCGGCCAGCGTGTCGGGGTCAGCCACGGCCCGCTCGAAGGCGGCCCGCCCCAGCCCGATCAGCCAGGCCTGGAAGTACCAGAACCCGTCCCCGGAGCAGTGACCGTCGAAGATCCGGTGGGCGGCGCCCCACATCTGGTGCGTGTCCGACCGTTCCCGGACGCGGTCGTGGCAGAT
The DNA here is from genome assembly GCF_003289645.1 of Actinomadura craniellae. Taxonomy (GTDB): domain Bacteria; phylum Actinomycetota; class Actinomycetes; order Streptosporangiales; family Streptosporangiaceae; genus Actinomadura_D; species Actinomadura_D craniellae. The sequence continues at coordinate 172,020 of NZ_QLYX01000005.1, forward strand.
CTGGAACTCCACGACCTCCGAGAGCGGGTGCCGGGAGAGTTCCGTCGCCAGCATCCCAAGCCGTTCCTCGGGGTCGGAGGCCCGCAGCCGAACACGTTCGATCATCGTCCAGAAGGCATCGGTGTCCACGCACGGAAGTGTCGCGGCCCCATACGACAAACCCCAACTTTTCGCCAGGAAAGAGGCATGGAATCACCAGAAAAGCGGCATGAACCCGGCGACCGGAGCGCCACGGCGAACCGGCCGGCGAGATCCGCGCCACCGGGCGTCGCGCCCCTTCCCGGCTTCGACCGCCGACTCGCCCTGATGCGCGCGCAATGAAGTTAGGTTAGGTTTGCCTAACTTAACTGCAGGGCCCCGGAACAACCCACCCGATGAGGGACCGAGCGGAGGCGGCGCGCGTGAACACCATCATGTCCAGGTCGGCCGGCGGCCGGCGGCGAGGAGAGGTGGCATCGTGACCGGTACCGCCGAGCGGGATCCCGCCGTCCAGCACACCTTCGGCCCGGCACGGTTCCGCACCCTGGACGACGGGCGACGGCTGCACTACCGGATCCGCGGCAGCGGATCGCCGACCGTGGTGTTCGAATCCGGCATGGGATTCTCCGGGTCGATCTGGGGTCTGGTGCAGCCCGCGATCGCGGCACAGACGACGGCCGTCGTCTACGACCGCGCCGGCGCGGGCGGCAGCGACGACGACCCCGGCCCGCGCACCCTGGAGCGGATCGTCGCCGACCTCGCCCAGCTCCTGCGCACCCTGCCCGGCCCGTTCGTCCTGGTCGGCGCGAGCTGGGGTGGGCCGATCATCCGCACGCTCGCCGCCTCGGGCGAGTTCCCCGTCCGCGGCCTGGTGCTGGTCGACCAGTCCGACGAGAACGCCCCCGAGTACTTCACGCCCGCGGGCGAGCGCCGGATGGCGCACGCGGGGTCGTTCACCATGTTCCTGGCCCGCACCGGGATCTACCGGCTGATGGCCCGCCTGGGCCGCCACCAGCCGGACGACGTGTACGCCGACTTCCGGCGCCAGGACTTCACCGTGCGCGGCGCGCGGCTCATGGGCGCCGAGGTACGCGAGTTCCTCCCCGCCATGCGCCACCTGCGCGACCACCCCGACCGGCTCGACGGGGTGGAGGTGGCCGTCATCAGCGGAACCAAGGCCGGCCTCGCCGACCGCACCCAGCGCCCCGCGATCAACCAGGCCCACCGCAAGACCGCCGACCTGCTGGACCGCGGCCGTTTCGTGGCGGCCCCCGGCTCCGGCCACTACGTCATGTTCACCGAGCCCGAGATCGTCATCCGCGAGATCACCCGCCTGCTGGACGTCCCACCACCGGACCCCGACGAGCCCTGACCGGCGGCTCGACGCCACTCGATGGGCATGCCCCTTCCGAGTCGGCCTCGTGGAGTGGTGGTCCGGGGGCGGTGGCCCTGCCGGTCAGAAGTCCAGGTCGCCGGACTTGATGCTGGTCAGCAGGGCACCGAAGGCACCAGTACTGACGAGGTGCACCGGCCCGGCGGGGTCCTTGCTGTCTCGTATCGCAACGGCTTCGGCGGCGAGGGCAGCCACCTCGACACAGTTGTCATTGTTGCCAAGAGATCGACGGCTCCGGCGCCAGACAGCGGCAACCTCGACGCACTCCTCCTTGTCCCCAAGGGAGCGACTGCTCTTGCGCCAGTTGACCTCGGATACGTTCATCAGGCTCACTCAATCTGTCGTGCCAAGTAAGCACGAGTGGCCTCGAAATCCATTGCCACCGTGCGCAACCGGTCAAATCTGACCATATAGCGCTCAAGCTCGTCCGGTTCCTCAAGCATGCGTCCATCCACGGTCGTCTCCAGATACACGATGTCCCGCTCGGTGGAGTCGGGGAACATGAGGCAGGTGAACGTCTCGCCCGCTCCGGGATACAGGCCCTTTTCGAGAGGTATGACCTGCACTTCGACGTTTGGACGCTGGGCCAACTTCAACAAGTGGGCGATCTGTGCGCTCCGAACCCCCTTGTCGCCGATCCGCAACAAGACATGCTCATCAACCACAGCGTGCAGGTGACATGAACGCTGATCACGAAGAAGGATCTTCTGGCGCTCCAAGCGTGCGTCCGTGCGCCGCTTGATCTCTGCCGGTTCCTCAATACCAGCAATGCGAGTGATCATTTCGATGTACTCGGGCACCTGAAGCAAACCCGGCACCACTGTGTTCTGGAATGTCCGGATACTCGACGCTCCCGCCTCGAAGCCCGGGAGTTCGCTTGTGAACACGTCGTTGTACTTGCGCCACCAGCCGCGTTGCCGGGCCTCGCGGGTGAGCCTGATCAGGGCGTCGCGGTCGGCGCCGTCCACGCCGTACAGCTCGCAGAGGTCGGCGACCGAGTCGCTGTTGGGGTCGATCCACTTGGCCTTCTCGATGTAGTTGAGCTTGGACGGGCTCCAGTGCAGGCGCTTGCAGACCTCACTGGTGGTCATGCCGCACTGCTCGCGTAGCGCGACCAGTTTTCGGCTCAGCGCCCGCTTCTTGATGGTCGGGCTGTAGCCACCGGCCTGGATCTCCCGCATGATTCGCCCCTTTCATCCGACTTGCCCAAGTTCAGTACATCGGATTTTCGAGAATCTAATGCGTACTCCTTGAAACTCCGCTGCGCTGGCAGCAGTATCTAGCACTGCACAGAGAGTCCGCTGGCGATTACCCCAAGACGTCCCGACTGGTGATCGCCGCGCACCGGCGACATATCCCCCTCTCCCTCGGGTGGTGGCAAGCGTGAAAACCCCCTGTCCGGCGATCCCGCCGGGTCCCGAACTCCCGTCCGGCCTGCGCAACGGAGGATGCTCCGCATGGCGGCTGCCGGAAGACGAGCGCTGCGCCGCTGCCGGGCGCAGGCTGATCCGGACCGAGCTGACCAGGCTCGACCTGCCCGACGACCTCGTCCACGACGTGGCGCTGGCGGTGTCCGAACTGGCCACCAACGGGCTGCTGCACGGGCTCGGCCGCGACGCCCGGGGCCGCTTCCGGCGGAACGGCGGGCCATTGGAGCTGTGGGCCTACCACCGGTGGACCCCGGTGAGCGAACTGGTGATCAAGGTCTACGACCCGGACACGCGCTGGCGCGAACCTGCCGGGAAGACCGGCCCGCACGCCGAACACGGGCGGGGCGTGCAGATCGTCGAGGCCCTGGCATGGGCCTGGGGGCGGCACCTGACCAGGTCGCGCCTCGCACGGCAGGCCGTCCCCGGCAAGGCCGTATGGTTCACCGTCCCGATCCCGCCACCGTACGCTCCGGCCCGGCCGGGGTCCGCCCGCCAGGCCGCCGAGGCGCTGCACTCCGAACTCGCCGCCCGTGGCCTGCCCGGTCTCCGCCGCGAACACGGCGACGGCACATCGCTGGTCTCCCTGCCCAACCGCACCATCTGGACGGGCCCGCCCGGGGCGTTCCGGTGGCGGAACCCGGCCGGCGGCTACGTCCACCGCCCTCTCACCGACCTCGTCGACGTCGCCGAGGACACCGTCCGCCACCACGAGGAGATGACCGCCCCGGCCCTACCCGCCTCGTCGAAACGCAGGGACGGCGAACGCTGGTAAAGACCCGGACACCGGAGCCGACCCTTCGCCGACCTCCCAGACCGGTGGTTCCGCGGGGCGGGGGGCCGGAGTGCGCGCCGACCGGAGTCTGTCGGTATCGGTGGTTACCGTGCGGTCATGGGCGAAATCGTTTACGTGCGGGGGGACGCGACCGTGCCCCAGGCCAAGGGCGTCAAGGTCATCGCTCATGTCTGCAACGACCGTGGTGGGTGGGGCAAGGGGTTCGTGCTGGCGATCTCCAAGCGGTGGCAGGAGCCCGAGCGGGACTACCGCGCCTGGTACCGGTCACGGGACGGGTTCGAGCTGGGCGCCGTGCGGCACGTCCAGGTCACCCCGTACATCTGGGTGGCCAACATGGTCGCCCAGCGCGGTACCCGGACCGGCAGCAAGGGCCCGCCGATCCGGTACGACGCGCTCGACCGCTGCCTCGCCGCGCTGGGCGACCATGCCGCGGAGCTGGGCGCCTCGGTGCACATGCCGCGGATCGGCTGCGGGCTGGCCGGGGGAAAGTGGGAGCGCGTCGCCCCGCTGATCGAGCGGCGGCTGTGCGAGCGCGACATCCCGGTCACCGTCTACGACCAGTGACCCCGTCAGTTCAGGGAGCCGTCGTCGACCGCGACGGTGGCGAGGATCTCGGCGATCATGCGGGTGGCGGTCTCGTCGTCGCCGGCAAGGTGGTTGACGTGCTCGGCCAGCAGGAAGGCGGTGGCCTCCAGTGCGGTCATCTCGGCCTCGGTCCACGGGCCGTACTGCTTGCGCCAGAGGGTGGGGCTCAGGCCGATCGCGGCGGCGATCAGCATGCCCGCCATGGTCGGGATGCCCTCGGGCCGGATGCTCCGCCGCATCATCTTCAGGGTGCCCACGACATAGGGGACGACGTGCTCGACGACGTCTTGGTCGTGCGCCTCGTGGGCCTGGCGCAGCCACTGCATGTACAGGTAGATGAGGGTGCAGGTGCCGTCGATCATGTCGTTGGCCGCCTGGGCGTCGAACGAGTCGATCAGCTGCCGCAGCAGGTCGTCGGCGTCCTGTGCCGCGCTGCCCGTGCGGATGCGCTTGAGCTGGGAGTCCATGTACATCAGCGCGGCTCCCACATCACCGACGGGCGCGTGGTCGGGGCTGCAGGGAGAGGACACGGCCGCCTCCTTCATCGGTGACCGTACGGTGACGGGCTGTACTCGTACGGTAAGTCCTCGGCGCGCGCCCTGTCCCGGCTTCCGCGCAAGGAGTGGCCCGGGATCTCGGGCACGCGGAGGCCTTACAAGGTGGCCCGGGCCCGTTCCGTCATGGCCATGCTCGAGCACGCGGAGGCCCTACGGGTGGCCGTGGCAGGCATGTCCAGGTCACGGCAGACTTTCAGCGCGAGAGCACGCGGAGGCCTTACGGGTGGCCGTGGCCGGTCGACTCCGGTGGCAGCGTCATCGAGGGCGGGCGCGCGGAGGCCCTGCGGGTGGCCGTGGCCTGCGCACCGCGGTGGAGACGCACAAGCCGATCCGGTGCGCGGAAGCCCTACGAGTGGCCGTGGCTCGTCAGTGTGCGGGGGTGTCGTCGTCAGGGTCGTCGGTGCGCGGCGGCCCTACCGGGTGGTCATGGGCGTTGATGCGCTGGAGGAACGGCTCGACAAACCAGAGCCAGGCCGCCAGCAGTGCCGCGCCCGCGCCGGTGACCAGCGGGAGGATCCCGTCGAAGAGGTAGTTGAGGACCATCAGGGTGGCGGAGGTCATCGAGACCGCGAGCGCCAGGGTACCGATCAAGCCGTACACGTTCGCCCGGCGGACCAGGAGCTCCTTCTGGCCCCGGCGGAACAGGATGCGGTGCTGGGCAACCGGGGCGATGAAGAACATCGAGGCGATGGCGGCCGAGACGAGCGCCACGTAGAACAGCCAGCGGTTGGTGTCGGCGGCGCGGGCGAAGCCGGAGGAGAACGGGACGGTCAGCAGGAACGCGAACAGCACCTGCACCCCGGTCACCGCGACACGGAATCCCTGGAGCAACTCGCTGAAGTTGCGGTCAGCCCGTTCGGCCGGGCTCTCGCCCGGCAGCGGGGAAGTCGGGCGATCAGCAGTCACCGCCGCGCTCCTTCCATCCCGGCGCCTCGGGGGAGAGGCACCGGAAGATCCTCTACACCGCGCTCCGCTCGCTCCCGCCGGCATCACCCATATTCACGACGATAGGCCGGAAACATCCCCACCCTTGCCATGCTCTGGCAAGGCTTCCCCGGTCTCGACGCGTCGGTGTCGGCTGCGGCCGGAGATCGGCCGGACTCCCCCGGCCCGATGTTTCCCGTGGAACAAGCCGCTCGCAGGGCGGTCGGCGGCTCAGCCGGACCGCACGTCCAGCCCCAGGGCGGTGGCGAGCACCACGGCCTGGAACGGGTCGATGACCGCGCCCTTCAGTTCCGTGGTCAGCGGATCCAGCGCGGACAGGTCGCTCCCGCGCAGGTCGCACCGGGAGAGGTCGGCCCGGTGCAGCCATGCTCCGCTCAGATCCACCCGCTCGAAGGTCGCTCCCTCGCACCGCGCCCCGGTGAGATCGGCCTCCCGCATCCGCACCCCGCTGAACGAGGTGCCGCTCAGATCGGCCCCGGGCAGCCCGACGAATGACCAGTCCCCACCCGTGACCTTCACCAGGCCGAAGGTGCAGCCGTCGAACATGCTGCCGGTGAGCTTGCACCCGGTGAACGCGGCGTCGAAGAACGTGCAGCGGGTGAAGGTGCAGTTGACGAACGCGGCATCCGAATGGGCGGACACGTTGAACCGCACCCCGCGAAAGGCACACTCCACGAAGGAACCGCCATGGTTCACCGCCTCGGTCATGTCCACGTCGACGAACGCGACCCGCTCGTGGCGCTCACCCGAAAGATCGCGCCCGTCCCAGTCCGCTGCCCGGACGGTCGTCCGCGTCTCCGGGGCGGGACGCCCGTGCTTCCGATCAGCCACACGTACCTCCCCTTACCGGCTCGCCTGCACGAGCCAGAGCCACGGTAGCCCTCCCCAGGGACAGTCCCGTGATCATGTGACGGGACGGCCCCAGGAGAGGGGGCCGGAGCACGGCTGCGAACGTGGGCGGGTGTTAGCTTCTTCCCCCGTGACGGAGCACCAGGACGAGACCAGGGCGGCCTACGACGGGATCGCCGAGCTGTACGCGTCGATGTTCGCTGATCGGTTGGAGACGCGCCCGTTCGCGCGGGCCATGGTCGGCAACTTCGCCGAGCTGGTGCGCGAGACGGGAAACCTGCGGACGGCCGACGTCGGGTGCGGGCCCGGACATCTGACGGCCATGCTGCACGACCTGGGGCTGGACGCCTTCGGGTTCGACCTCTCCCCGGCCATGATCGACCATGCCCGGCGAGCCCATCCGGCGCTGCGGTTCGGCGAGGCGCGGATGGAGGCCCTGCCGGTCGAGGACGGCACGCTCGGCGGCGTGCTGGCCCACTACTCGATGATCCACACCCCTCCCGGGGAACTCCCCGCGCTACTCGCCGAGCAGGTGCGCGTCCTGGCACCGGGGGGCCTGCTCCTGGTCGCGTTCCCCGCGACCGACGGACCCGAGCCGGTCCGCTTCGACCACAAGGTGACGCCCGCCTACAGCTGGCCGGTGGACCGGTTCGCCGAGCTGCTGGCCGGAGCCGGGCTCGTCACGTTCGCCCAGATGCTCCACGACCCGGCCTCCGAGCGGGGCTTCCTCGACGCCCACCTGCTGGCCCGCCGCCGCTAGGACCTGTTCAAAGTGAGGCCAGCAGCCCCGCGGTACACCAACGCCGGCTTCCGGCTCCCTGCCCAATGATCGTTGAGGATCGGTGGTGCCAGAGCACCACCGATCCTCAACGATCACCGGCGCAGGCAAGGCGTGCCACGTCAGGGCGGCCGGGGCCCGCGCGAGCGGACCAAGGCCATCGGAACCCGGCCCACTGCGGAACACGCCTCAGAGCGTCCCGAAAGGCGGCGCCGCCCCGCCGGCGTACCGGCGGGGCGGCGTCACCCGGTCACCGCAGTCGTTACCAGTTCTTGTACTGGACGTCGCCGAGGTTGCAGAAGGTGCAGGTACGGCTCAGGAAGTTCTCCGTGCGGCGGAACTCCTCGTCGGCCAGGTGCCACCGCAGCCAGGCGGTGATGATGTGCTGGCCGTTGCGGGTGGCCATGATGTGGTCGGTGTTGTCGAGGATGTTGAACCACACCGGCACGTCGGTGTTGCCGTAGTCGCGCTCCACGTTCCCGGTGGCGAAGTCGTCGTCACCACCGATGTAGAGCGCCGGGTTCCGGAGGTTGTCCGGGCCGTTGCCGTCGAAGGAGCCGCCGGCCACGTGGACGGTGGTCTCCAGCCGCGGCTCGTTGGCCACGTCGAACGTCCCGATCGACCCGCGGGAGTGGCCACCGAAGGCCACCTCGGAGAGGTCGAGGTCCTGGTACAGCGGGCTGCTCGACCTGGCGTTCTCGTCCTCCAGCCAGTCGAGGGCGTCGACCATGTAGTCACCGCTGCTGGACGAGACCTCGCTGTAGACGACGAACCCGTGCGAGGCCCACTGGCGCAGCATGTCCTCGTAGTCGGCGGGGTCGGATCCCGCGCCCGGGCCCCAGACGAAGACCGGGTGGTCCACCCCGTTCTGCCCGGCGTTCGTCGGGTACACCAGCCACCCGTCCCGGCCAGGGCCGGCCGACTGGTTGATGGTCACCGCGTACGGTCCGGGCCTGGTGACGTCGCTCACCGGGGGCAGCGACCCGCCCGGCGGGTCCGGGTCCCCGCCGTTCGTGGCATCGACAAGCACGTTGTCGACGGTCAGCGTCTCCAGGGCGCTGCTGGCGTCCAGCGAAAACCGCAGCCGCAGGTCGCGGCCGTCGACCGAGGCGGGCAGGCGGAACGACGCCGCACCCGTGGCGGTGCGCAGCGACTCCAGCGGGGTGAACGAGCCGCCGTCGACCGAGTAGGCCGCGGTGAAGGTCTCGCCCGCGTCCAGCCCGGACGCCGCCCGGGTGTAGGACACCGTCACGCCGCTGTACCCGGCCAGGTCGATGGGCGCGGACGTGATGGACGGGTCGGAGAGCAGCGAACCGCTCAACCGGGCGCCGTACGTGCCGGTCCTGACGGAGCCGGAGGCGGTGAAGCTGCCGAGCCCGTTGGAGAAATCCTCACTGTAGACCGTGGCGGCGGAGGCGGGGGTCGTGATGGCGCCGGCAGCTCCCATGGTCATGATGCCGATGGCCACGACGCCGAATTTTCGCAGGCGCCCGCTGATGCGAGACATGTCTGACGTCCCTTCTGGCCGCGCCGGTGGACTGCGCCGGCGCGCCGTCGTGTCGGTTGCGCAAGCCGTGGCTTGCTCCCGATCACCGAAGATCGTTCCGGAATCGGACTACGCCGATTCAAGCCGGAATTCCGAAAGCCGAAATCGGGGAAATCGCCGGTTCGAACACCAGCCGGTCTCGTCGGCGGGCGTTGTCGGTGCCGGTCGTTAGCCTCGGCGGGCACGTGGCGGCCCGCCGATCGCAGGAGAGCGCATGACCGACGTACAGCCCGACGAGATGATGGCCAGGATCGGGCGGGGGGTCGAGCTGGGGCACGCCGGGGAGCGGGAGGCCGCCCGGCGGCTGCTCGGCGGGTTGTGGGACGAACTCGGGGAGGGCGGCGACCCGCTGCACCGGTGCGCGCTCGCGCACTACATGGCCGACGTGCAGGACGATGTGCGCGAGGAGCTGCGCTGGGACCTGCGGGCGCTGGCCGCGGCCGACCTGGTCACCGACGAGCGGGCCGGACAGGCGGGCGTCGCCGGTTCCGTCCGCGGTTTCTACCCCTCCCTGCACCTCAACCTGGGCGACGCCTACCACCGGCTCGGCGAGCTCGACCAGGCGCGCGACCATCTCGAACGGGGCCGGGCCGCCGTGGACGCGCTCGGCGACGACGGGTACGGGCAGATGATCAGGGCGGGGCTGGATCGGCTCGCCGACCGGCTCGCCCCGGCCCGGGAGGCATGAGCCCCGGCGGCTCCCAGTGCCTGGGGGATTCGCGCGCCGGTGTCAGCCGTCCGCCAGGTGGCGTTCGACGCTCTCGACCTTGGCCGTCAGGGCGTCGGTCACCCCGGGCCGGATGTCGGCCTTGAGCACCAGGCCGACCCGGGGCGCGTGCTCCGCCACGGCGTCGACGGCCGCCTTGACCACGGCCATCACCTCGTCCCACTCGCCTTCGACCGAGGTGAACATCGCGTCCGTGCGGTTGGGCAGGCCGCTGGCCCGGACGACCCGCACCGCGTGGGACACGATCTCCCCGACCTCCTCGCCGACCCCGAGCGGCGTGATGGAAAAGGCGACGATCATCGAGATTCCTCCTGGGAGCTCAGCCGTCCACAGGGTGTGGACGGGCGACGGTCACGAGAACGCCCGGGCCCCCTCGGCCCAGGTGCGGTCCAGGTCCGAACCCCCGGGGAAGCGGCCGTCGATCTCCAGGATCACCATGCCGTGGGCGAACGACCAGAGGGCCTGGGCCCGGTAAGGGTCGCCCGTCGCCAGGAAGAAGGGCTCCCCCGACCAGTCCTCCAGGCCGGGGGCGAGGCGTTCGCGGGCGAGCGGCCCGGCCGTCGCCAGGCGGTACATGTTGGGGCTGGCGACGGCGCTCTCCCGGTAGCGGCGCAGCACCGCGGCCACCGGTTCGGGCTCCGCCAGCGCGGCGTGCAACACCTCCCCCAGTTCGGCGAGGCTCCGCTCGATCAGCGCGGCCTCCAGCGCGGCCTTGTCCGGGAAGTGCTTGTACAGGGACGGCGCGCGGATGCCCAGCCGGCCGGCCAGCACCCGCATCGTCAGGGCCTCCCGCCCCTCGTCTTCCACCAGGGCCCGGGCGGCCGACACGATGTCGGTCGCCCGGGGGGTCAGCGGCGTGAGCGCCGGCCGCTCTCTGCTCATCCCGGCATCTTCTCAACCCGTGCCTTCAGTGCCGCGTTCATGGCCGCGAACCCGTCCGCAACGTCGAGCGCCCTGCCGAGGAAGGGGACGAGCACGCCGGTGAACCGCTCCCCCTGGACGAGCCGGCTCCGGCCGTCGCCGGCGGGTTCGATCCGGAAGTAGTGCTCGCCGTCCGTCAGTCCCGGCACCCCGAGCCGGCCGAGCCACCGCAGTTCCCGGCCGGGCTCGGCGACGAGCACCTTGGGGGTGAAGGTCATGACGCGGTCGCCGTTGGCCATCCGGTTGGTCAGCCGCGCACCCGTCCGGGCCTCGCCGGCCGCGCTCACGATGAACGGGTTCCACTCGGGGTACGCGGCGAAGTCCACGAGCACCTCCCAGACCCGGTCGGGGGAGGCGTCGATCTCGATCTCGGCGCGGACGGTGCGCGGGGCGATCCGGGTCCAGAGGTAGAGCCCGGCAAGGGCAACGACCAGGACGAGGAGCACGATCAGGGCGACGGGCATTTCCGACCTCCAAGGGCTAACAGCGTTAGCCACAGCATAGGCTAACGCCGTTAGCCTCGCAAGCCCGGGCCGGACCCGGCCCGCCCGCACGACTCCGGAACCCGCCGACCCACACCCCACCCCCACCTGGCGACCGAGCCGAGCGGTGAGGTCGAGGGAGCGCGGTTCCGGACCCCGCCCCACCTGGCGACCGGGCCGATCCAGCCGCCCCGACCCGCTGCGGACGACCGCCGAACAGGGCGTGAGAATGACGCTCTTTCTATAGGCGAACATAATTGCCATATCCGTCATAGACACGTATCGTCGTGTCGGCCGGGTGCCGTGACCACCGGCCCGACGACGTCGCAGAGGTGGCCCTTCGTGAACCTGGACTTCACCGACGACCAAGAAGCGCTGCGCGCCGCCCTGCGCGAGTTCTTCCAAAAGGAGTCCCCGCCCCAGACCGTCCGGGCCGCCGAACCCCTCGGGTTCGACGCCGTCCTGTGGCACAAGGCGGTCGAGCTGGGCCTCGGCTCGATCGCCATCCCCGAGAACCGGGGCGGCGGCGGCGCCGGATTCGTGGAACTCGCCATCGCCGCCGAACTCCTCGGCCGGTCGCTCGCGCCCGTGCCGCTGATCGAGGCGGCGGTCGCCAACGCCCTGCTCGCCGCGGCGGCGCCGGAGGCGCTGGTGGCGGCCGCCGTCGCCGGCGAGTCGCTGGCGACGCTGGCGCTGCACCCGGCCGCCGGGGGAGTCGCCCGGCTGGTCCCGGCCGGCGCGGTGGCGGACCTGGTCCTCGTGCTCCGCGACGAGGAACTCCTCGCGGTCCGGCTGCCCGGCCGGCCGGCCGTCGCCGTGCCCAACCTCGGCGCGATGCCCGTCGCCGACTGCCCCCTGGACGCGGGCGAGACGACCGTCCTGGCCAAGGGGCCGGAGGCCGTCGCGCTGCACCGCGACGCAGTGCACCAGTGGCGGTCACTGACCGGGGCGGCGCTCGTCGGGATCGCGTCCCGGGCACTCGAGATCGGCGTCGACTACGTCAAGCAGCGCCGGGCGTTCGACACCCTGATCGGCGGGTTCCAGTCGGTCCAGCACCGCCTGGCCGACAACGCCACCGCCCTCGAAGGGGCCCGGCTGCTCGCCTACAAGGCGGCGTGGGCGCACGACGTCGACCTGCCCGCGGCCGGCACGCTGTCCACGATGTCGCTGCTGTTCGCCGCGGAGACCGCGTTCACGACGGCGTCCGACAGCCTGCACTTCCACGGCGGCTACGGCTACACCCTCGAATACGACATCCAGCTCTACTTCCGGCGGGCCAAGGCCTGGCCCATGGTGGCCGGCGACCGCCGGGCCGCCTACGCGGAACTGCCCCACCGCCTGTCCGGCGCGACGGAAGGATGACCGTGGACTTCTGGGAGGCCGACGAGCTGGCCGCGCACCGCGCGACGGCGCGCGCCTGGGCCGAGGCGAACATCGAGCCGCACTGGGCCGAGGAGCAGCACCGCACCGGCTGCCACCAGACGATGGAGCTGCACGCGCGGCTCGCCCGCGACGGGATCCTCGCCGCCGGCTGGCCGGCGGAGTACGGCGGGAGCGACGTCGACCCCGCCTTCGCCCAGGCCATCTTCGACGAGTGCGCCGAGCGCGACCTGCACGTGGACGGGTGGACGACGACGTCCATGGTGCTCCACACGATCGCGCACACCGGCACCGAGGCGCAGAAACACGAGTACATCCCCGCCGCGCTGCGCGGCGAGATCCTGATCGCACTCGGGTACAGCGAGCCGGACTCCGGCTCGGACGCCGCGGCGGCCAAGACGACCGCCGTCCGGGACGGTGACACCTGGGTCATCAACGGCCAGAAGATGTTCACGAGCACGGCGCAGGTGTGCAGCCACATCTTCGTCCTCACCCGGACGAACCCCGACGTCCCCAAGCACAAGGGGCTCTCGCTGTTCCTCGTGCCGACGAGCGCCCCCGGGTACGACCTCCAGCCGATCCACACGCTCGGCGGCCAGGTCACCAACGCCACCTTCTTCACCGATGTGCGCGTCCCCGGCTCGGCCCTCATCGGCGAGCCGGACGGCGGCTGGAACGTCATGCGGGTGGCCCTCATCTACGAGCGGGGCGTCTCCAGCCCGTCGCGGATCGAGAAGACCCTGGCCGAGGACCTCGCCTCCTGGGCCCGCGAGGCGCGCCGCCCCGACGGAACCACCGTCCTGGACGACCCCCTGGTCGCCGAGCGGATCGGCCGGATCGCCGTGGACGAGGAGGTCGGCCGGCTGCTCGGCCGCTGGACGAACTGGCAGGCGGCCAAGGGCGGGATCCCCGGCGTCGAGGGGTCCATGCGCAAGCTCTTCTTCACCGAGGCGGAGCAGCGGCACTTCAGCGACGCCCTCGACATCCTGGGCGCCGAGGGGCTGCTGGCACCGGAGGCGCCCGGCGCCCCCGCCGGCGGCGCGTTCGAGCACGGCTTCCGGGCGGCCGTGGTCACCACGGTCTACGGCGGGACGAGCGAGATCCTCCGGGACATCATCGCCCAGCGGCACCTCGGCCTGCCCCGGAACCGCCCCGGCGGCTGACCCGGGCCCCCGCAGGTGGCATGGCGCTCGTCACCGCGCTTCCGCCCGCGCCGGCGGCCGCGCCCAAGCGGCCCTCCGTCGCTGACGTGCGCCGCGGATGGACGGTCCGTGTCTGCGGACGGGCCAGGGCGTGGAACATCCCCCACGCCGGCCGCCGGGTGAACGCCGCCGCCCGCTGCACCGGGGTGCCGAACCTCCCAGCACCGGTCACCGGACGCCGCAGAGCCGCCGCGTGAAGCTGCGCGAGCACGCCGCCGCCCGCTGCACCCGGGCACCGAACCTCCCAGCACCGGTCACCGGACGCCGCGGAGCCGCCGGGCGTAGCGCTCGACCGCGGCCCGGGCGGCGGGCAGGTCGCACGGCGCCCGCCACAGCGACTCGCGGGCCCGCCGGTACAGCTCGGCGAGCGTGGGGTCCCCGGCGACGTCCGCGTCGTGCAGGACGGCCAGCCGGCCGCGTAACTCGGCGCGCTCGTCCAGCAGCTCACCGAACTGTCGTTCGGCCTGCTGGACCTGCTGTAACGCCCGTTCGGCGGCCCGTTCGAGGTCGTGGACGCCGGATTCGAGCGCTGCCCGGTCGGCGGCGCTCTCCCATCGGTCGGTCAGGTCCTCCAGGGCGGACCAGAGCGCGGTCGCACGGTCCGGGACGTCCGGCACCCGGGTGAAGCAGGCGGCGGCGTGCTCGCGGTGCCCGCGCGCCGCGACCTCCACGGTCTCGAACTCGTCCAGCCGGGCGGCGACCCGCCGCAACCGTTCCTCCCCTGGGGGAACGGGCTCGCCGGGCTCGGGCGGGAGGTCCTCGCCGGGCAGGTGGATCCAGGCCACCTCGTCCGGTTCCTCCGCGGTGAGCGGCACCTGCCGGCAGGCCGCCGGGTCGATGCATCCGGCGACCGCGTCGTACCACTCGCGGGAGACCGCCAGGGCGAGGACGGCCCGGCCGGAGGCCCGGAGCGCGGCGCGCAGCGGCCGGGCCTCGACGAGCCGGCAGGCGATGTCCAGCGCGCCGCCCGCCCGGCCGCGGCCGTCGCGGGTCACCTCGCCCGCGTGCAGCGAGACGCGCAGCCGCAGCCCGGCGCGCTCCCGCAGCCTCTCCTGCAACCCGGCGACGAACGGCCCGGTCAGCGCGGCCTTCGGCACCGTGTCGGGCAGCACCCAGATCCCGCCGGCGGCGCGGTTCTCCGGTTCCGGGACGTCCCCCGCCGGGACGTGCGCGGCCGTCAGGGCGGCCCGCACGATCCGGCGGAGCGCCGCCCGGGCCGCACCGGGATCGCCACCGGAATCCTCGATGTCCACGACGACGATCACCTGGTATCGCCATCTGGAAGCCATGATGACTCTTCTCTGTGCCCCCGCACCGAATGGTGGTCGCCCTGCCCGCGGTGGCTGACGCGGCGGCAGGGCAAGACCATGTCCTAGCGCACGGCGAACTCCGGCTTCTGTGGCATATGACACATAGCAGGCAAATAATTCAGATCTTGTCGAAGCGCGGTGCCGGGGCGAGCGGCGCCGCCCCGGCCCGCAGCGTGGTCAGGTCCGGTTCCGCGACATGCCGAGCCAGCCGAGCACCAGACCGGCCACCCCCGCGGCAAGCCCGAGGGCGCCCAGCGTCCGGGCGGCGCCGTCCGACACCGTGGTGCCCGTGGCGGCGGCCCGGGACCCGGCCGGGACACCGGACCTGGTCAGCCGCAGCGACGGGGCGGGATGGTCGGGGTTGCCGACGTCGGGGTCCTTGTCCCACCGCACGACCTGCCCGCCGGAGTAGGTCTGCACCATGGGGAACAGCAGCCGGTCTGCGCCCCTGGGCAGCGGCCCCAGCGAGACGTCGAACTCCTGGTACTGGCCGGGCTTGATCCTGCCGCCGCTCCAGACGATGCGGGAGACGGCCTCGCCACCCTGCCCCTTGACCTGCTCGGCGAGTCGGGCCTTCGTGATCTTGACCGTCCAGCCGGGCACCGCGCGCACCGAGGCCGAGGTGATCGGATGCTTGGCGGGCAGGTCGATCCGCAGCTTGACCGTGTCGGCGTCCTGCCGCTCGTTGGGCACCCGGAAGGAGACCTTCGTGTAGGCGCCCTGCTGGGCCGGGCGCGCGTCGGCGGCGGCCGGACCGCCCGTCCCGAGCGCGGTGAGAGCGGTGACCCCCGCGACGGCGGCGGACCTGCGGACGGCATGGTGAAAACGCATGTGGCACTCATTTCGAAATGTTCTCGGAGCGGGCCGTGCCCGCGACTGACCGGTTTCGCCGGAGGGACGTCCCCCCGGACCCCCGTAGAACCGGGTCGGCCGATCATCACTTCGCTCTGGTCGGCTGACCTGCCTCCCCCTGCGACGGCCCGCACCCCTGAAGGGCGGCCGTGGCGGGCCTCATCCTGCCATCGCACACACCGAAAGCCCGGGGCGCCACTCCGTGACCGTCCACAGCCTGTGGACGGCCGATCACGCTCAGCCGTTCTCCGCCGCCCAGTCACAGATCGCGGCCAGCGGCCGGACTCACCGCCGGGTTCCTGCGCCGGCACCTCTGAAACCCGGCCGGGACTGAAAACATCCGGCGGCAACATGGTGGGAAACCACCCGTTGGCCCTGGCCGACCTGCGGATACGCCTACCTCACACCTGTTCGCTCACCATGAGGAGGGCCGCCCGCACATGCGCCACGGAATCAGCCGGAACCTCATCGAACCACTGCTCATCACGCTGCTCGCCGCCGGCGCCCTCGCCCTCCCCGCCCCGCCGGCCCAGGCCCGGACAGGCGAGGGCGCCGGGGGAGCGGCGGGCTGCTTCAGCCAGTGGGAGACCGCCGACGGCTCCGGCCGCTCACGCGGCGCGCACGGCCCCACCTGGCACGACCACAGGTCGGGCCGCTCCCCGGAGGGCAACTGGTCCCACTCCTCCTGGTGCGGGCACGGCCCCCTGCCGCACTACGTCCTGGCCGTCTCCCCCGCCTTCCTCCCGCCGGCCGGTAACGCCGGAGGGAGACCGTAAACATTCCGTAAGCGAGGTCGGCCAAGCTACAAGCACAAGGAAGACAGCGGATCGGCCCCCACCGCCATCCCAGGAACCTCGCGAAGGAAGCAGCCATGCGCAAGTTCAAGCTCCAGGTCCAGACCACCGTCGACGGCTACATGGCCGGCCCGGACAGCCAGATGGACTGGATGACCTTCCCGTGGACCGACGACGTCGGCGACTACATCAACGAGTTCCAGGCGCCGGTCGACTGCATGGTCCTGGGCCGCAACCTCGCCGAGGGGTTCATCCCGGCCTGGGAGTCCGGCCCGCCCGGAGAAACCCAGGAGACCATCGACTGGATGAACAACACGCCCAAGGTCGTGATCTCCAACTCCCTCACCGAGTCGCCCTGGAAGAACGCCACCGTCGCCGGCGGCGACCTGACCAAAACCATCACCGAGCTCAAGGCGCAGGAGGGCGGCGACATCATCACCTACGGCGGCAGCACGCTCGTCTCCGACCTGATCGCCCGGGACCTGCTCGACGACCTCTACCTGCTCGTCAACCCCACCGCGATCGGCACCGGCCTGCCCGTCTTTCCCGCCGGCGACTACACGCGGTTCCGCATGGTCGACGTCCGCCTCTTCGAGTGCGGCATCACCGCCCTGCACCTCGAACCCAAGCGCGCCTGACCACCACGGCCCGGCGCCCGGCGCGGCCACCTGACGACGGCGAGCAGGTGACCGCGCCGAGCACCCGGAGGCTTTGCCCCTCCGAAGCGCAAAGGCGGCCCCTCATGGAGGCCGCCCCGGCGGCGGCCAGGGCCAGGACGCGGGGGCGCGGATCGCGACGGCCAGTTCGGCGGGCGACACGGCCTCCACGAACCGCCCGCCCGCGAAGGCCCACCACCGGCGGGTATGCACCCGTACCAGACCCACTCCGTACGGAACCGGCACCGTAACTCCCGCTGCGCCACCAGGATCTCCGCCTCGGTCACGTCCAGGTCACCCCACCACCGGTGGCCGTACCGACCACCAGAACCGGCCCGTACTCGTACCGCGACCGCACCGGATGCAACCCGACCCGGCACAGGTACCCCGTCGCCCCCACCGGAGCGACCTCAAGCGCCCGGGCGAGCAGGGCCCGGGCCCGGCTCCGGTCGTCGGTGACACCCACGGCCCCGAGCCCGGCACCGTCCCGGACCTCCCAGGACCACAGACCAGACGGCCCGGGCTTGCTCACGCGCACCATGCGATCGACTCCTCAGGGGGTAGCGATTCAGTTACGGCAAGCGAACTGCTGCCGCGGCCGGGCAGGCAGAGGCACACTGGCGATGAAGCGCCCGATGACTCCGGCGTCGTCGGGTATCCGGTCCTGCGGAACGGTGCACGCGATGACCGAAGAATCCCGCCCTGTATGGGCCCTACGGCTCCAGTCCGAGCGCAGTGCGCGCGGCTGGTCGAAAGCGGAACTGGGCCGCCGCCTGCTCCGGGAGAGCGGAGCGCACCGGACTCTGGAATCCGTCACGGCACAGATCCGGGCATGGGAAGGCGGACGAAACTTCCCGCGCGACTGGGCCGACACCATCGCTCTCGTCCTGGGCATCGACCGGGACACCCTGTTCCCGCCCGCTGAACGGTCACCCCGGCGCTTCCCGGCAGAGAGTGCGGGGATCACCCCTGACGACGAGGAACGTCTCGTCCTGGCCGCGCGGCGGCCGACCCGCATCGACATGGGCGTGGTCGAGTCCCTGGCCGCGATCCTGGCCGCCCAGCGGCGGACCGAAGACGCCATCGGATCGGCCGCGTTACTCGCCCCCGTGCGCGCCCAACTCGACGCCATCGGCCCACTCGTGATCGACGCCCGTGGCCCGATCCGGACGGAGATGATGGCGGTCGCCGCCCAGTGGGCCCAGTTCTCCGGATGGCTGCACGCCGCGACCGGTGACTTCGGCACAGCGCGCGGCTGGTTCGACCGGGCCGCCGAGTGGGCGGCCGAGGTGCCGGGACCGGTAGGCGCGTCACTGGCCGCGTCCGTGCATTCCTACCGCGGGCATCTGGCGTGGCGGTCAGGCGACATCGGCCCGATGATCGGACAGTCCCAGGCCGCCGCCCGGGTCACCGGCGCCCACCCGGCAGAACTCACCTTCGCCGCGATCCAGGAAGCCCGCGGGCACGCCATCGTCGGCGACCAGACCGCGACCGAACGCACCCTCGACCAGGTGGACGTCATGGCCGAGGCGGCGGACGCCCAGCGCGCCGAAGCACCCCCGTGGGCGTACTTCCACGGAAGCGCGTTCTACGCCCTGGGCCGTGGCGCGACCTACCGGTTCCTGGCCGAGCAGTCCCCGGCGTACGCGGCCCGATCGGTCGACCTGCTCACCCACGGCCTCACCGAACTGGGCGAGGCACGCCGATCGGAATGGGCGGCCTGGTTCGTCTACCAGCTCGCAACGGTCCACATGCTGGCCGGAAACCGCACCGAAGCATGCCGGACGGCCATAGACGCCGCCGACGTGGTCAGGGTCACGCGCTCCCCGGAAATGACCGGCAGACTCCACCGCCTGCACTCCCGGCTGGCCGCCCGCTGGCCGACCGACACCCAGGTCACCGAGCTGGGCGAGGCCCTACCTTGAAGGCGCGCGCACCGGCCACGAACACTCCACCGGTCCCGCACACCGACGACGTGCTCCAGGCACTGGAGCTGGCGCGGCGGGCCGCCGCCAGCGATGTGTGCGAGGCGACCTTGCATGCGCTGGAGACCGCGGTGGACGATCTCGCAACGGCCTATCCTCGCGCCCGGCCCGGCGACCTGCTCGAACGGGTTCGCCGGCACCTGTCCTACACCGCCCGGTTGCTCGACGGGCGGAAGACGCTGAGCGAGCACCGCCGGTTGCTTGTGGCCGGCGGATGGCTGTCGCTGCTGGCTTCGACCTGCCACATCGACCTCCGCCAGTTCCCCGCCGCCACCACCCGGTTGCGCACCGCCGAACATCTGGCGCGGGAGGGCGACCACCCCGAAATCCTCGCGTGGTGCCTGGAAACGCAGGCATGGCGGGCCATCACCGGCGGGGACTACCGGCATGCCGTGACCCTGTCCCAGAGCGCCCAGCAGATCGCGCCCAAGGGCGGATCGGCCTACGTGCAGGCATCCGCCCAGGAAGGCCGGGCCTGGGCCCGTCTCGGCGGCGTGGCGGAAACACGGGTCGCGCTGGCAAAGGTGAACCGGCTGGCGGCCGGAATGCCCGCTCCCGACCGGCCCGAGCACCACTACCGGTACGACCCGGCCAAGAGCGACGCCTACACCGCCACCACCCTGGCATGGGTGGGCGACCCCGCCGCCGAACCGTACGCCCGGCAGGTCCTCGCCCGGATGGAGTCAGGGATCATGGGGGCGCCCAGGCCCCGCCGGGCCGCGTCCGCTCGTTTGGACCTCGCGCTGGCCCTGCTCGCCGCCGACAAGCCCGACGAGGCTGCCCGGCACGCGATGACGGCGGTGACGTCCGGCGTCCTCGTCCCCTCGAACCACTGGCGGGCCGAAGAGGTCATCACCGCGATCCAGGCCCGTGACCTGCCCGAAACCGCCGACCTGGTCGAGGCCTACCAGGAGACGTGCGGGGCGGGCGGACTCCCACCCGCCACCGGCTGAACCGAAATCACGGTCTTGGCCCTTGATCGTCGAGAAGCCCACTACCGATATCGGCTCAATGAGCAAAAAATGCGGCTCGGTTGCGTCCGCGGAGGTGGTGTATGAGTTTGACCTGGTCAGGGGGTGTGGTGCCGCCGGCGCAGCGTTCGTGGTGTGGATTCAGATCTCGGCGACGCGTCGCCACCACCAGGGCTGGTCCGGCCGCAGGCGGGGGTCCGGGAGGGTGCGGGCGCGGTAGCGCTCGCCAAGGGGTTCCACGAGGGCGGTCACCGGTGGTCTTGATCTTGGTGGCAGTGCGGTGACGATGCCGTGGAGGATGTCCAGGGCTTCGCGGGGGTCGCAGCACGGGCACATGGGGTCGAGGATGGGCCGGCGGAGGAAACGCTTGAGGGTGTCCAGCGCCTGGGCCATGTCGCCGACCGAGCCGCAGCGTCCTTCTCGTGCGGCGTGCGTGATCTGGCGCAGGACCTTGGCGGGCAAGCCGTTGACGGCGGGTGATCGCTTGGTGTGCTCAACGTTCCGCGTGGCGCGGAGATGACCGGGCGGTCTGCGGCTCATCGGTCCGTTCGAGTGCTCGTCATACCGCCATGCTGGCAGGAAGACGGAACCACGCCAACCGGAAGATCGAATCGCGGGACGTCGGCGGACATGCTCACCAGAAGTCGTCCTGGGGCGGTTGCGGCGTGTACGTGCCGAGCAGTTGGGCCAGGCACCGGGAGAACCCAAGCCCGGGAGCGTCGTCGGGAGTCTCCTGCATCCACGGAATCCGCGTCATGATCCACGGCACCCGCTCCATGACGGCGGACATCTCCTCGGTGACGGTGTCGTCGAACACGGCCGAAAGCTCGCCGGGCACGGGGCCGTCCACCAGGCACAGCCACGCGATCGCCGCCCCCAGGCGAAGCTCGGCGGCCTGCGCCGGATCCGACCACATCGCGCGGACCCACTCGACGGCGAGACGTTCTTCACGGTGCCCCCGGGCCAGTTCGGCAATCGCCAGCACCAGGCTCACGCGCACCTCGGGAACGTCCTCCGCACCGAGCCGCCCGTGCAACGCGGCGGAGATCCGCCGCACCTGCCCAGGGGAGGCGGCAAGGACATGGCAGGCCGTGCGGCGGACTTCGGAGCCGGGGTCATCGAGCAGCGGGAGAAGGAGCTGCGCGTCCGCGGCAATGGCGTCCTGTACGGCTTCGACCGACCAGTTCTGCGGATAAGCCCAGGGATCGAAATACCACTCACCCGCCTGGTAGGCGGTCTGGAGCAGCCCGGTACGCGAACTGTCACCGTCATGAGGGCGTCGCCCCGCTTTGGCGACCAACTGCAGCACCTCCACCCGGCGATACGCCGGCAGGTCGGCGGCGATCCGCACCAGGAAGGGCACGGCCAACGCCACCGCCGAATACACGGAGCCCTGATGGAACATGCGGTTCCACAGAACGCCGAGCGCCCGGTCCGCGGTGCCGACGTCGCCGGACCGGACGTCCGCCAACAACCCGGGAACGTCATCGGCCGCTCCGTGGAAGTGCCCGAACCGGCTCCACGGCACCTCGTCGTACCTCAGCTGGTCCTTGACCTCGTGCGGTATCCGCGCCACCACCGCGCGCACGTCGAACTCCGTCCCCCGGTACCGCTCGGTCCCGCCTTCCTCAGCGAGCTTGAACCCGTAACCCGGCTCTTTCACGTCCACTCCCTTGACCCGATCCAACGAACACGCCTCCGAAGACCCCTGTCGTCCTGGGCCACAGTCAAGGTGCTGCACAGCATGACCGGCCTGCTGCTGGCCGCGTCCACGATCGGAAAGATGGGATACGGCCGTACAGAACCGACCCCCGACCTGCTGGCCGGCTTCGCAACCGTGCTGGGCATCCCGGCCGGCGGCCTGGCCGCCGTGACCGACATCGAAAGGCCCGCCGAGACAGCACGGCCGAACCCGGCGGCGACCAGCGTGGCCGAACGTTGCCGTCACTGTTGCCGTCAGGGCTCGGGACGCACCAGAGCACTATGTTCCCGGCCGGCGGACTGCAAGCATGGTGCCGCCACCAGACCTGGCCAGAAGGGACCCCGATGAGGACCTTGCACTTCGGCCTCCGAGTAGCAGATCTCAAGCGGTCGCTCGCGTTCTACACGGCCGTCGGCTACGAGGTGGTCGGGGAAGTCCCCGAGACGGAGTTCGGGCACCTGACCATGCTCAAACTCCCCGGCAATGAGTTCGTCACCATCGAACTCCTCCACGATCCCGCCCGAGGTGAGGTCGGCCCCGGCCTCAACCACTTCGTCATCAAGGTGGAGTCGATGCACACCACCATCGCCGAACTCGCCGCCCAGGGCATCGAAGCCGAGGCACCTGGCTCACCGGACGGCTCAGCCGACTTCCTGACCTCGTGGATCACCGACCCGGACGGCAACCGGATCGAGCTGGTCCAGTGGCCGCCCGGCCACCCCGACGGCCTCTCCCCGGCCTACTGGTCGAACTGAACCAGCACCACACCCATCCCGGTCTCCCACCTCCCGTCCGCCCATCCGGAGCACCAAGACCGGCACAGGAAACCGAACCTGGACCCTCTCGTGATCGCACGGGACGTCAAGACCGATGACAACCCGGCCAGAATCACCCGGGGCCACGTCCAGCCACCCAGAGATGACGGAACCCAGAACCGCACTCTCACTCGACCCCGGAGAACCAGCAAGGATGCTCTCGTGAATGACGCACCAGGCTTGGTCGCCCAGCTTGTGAAGCTCATCGTCGACCTGACGTGGTTCCTGGACTCGTGCGATGACGAGGAGGTGGATCCGGACTGGGCGGTGAAGTGGCTGGAACACATCGCACACGTCCTGGCCGATCTCCCTCCGGAACAACGAACCGCCGTCGTTACGGAAGTGAGTTCGCTGGCAACCACCAACCGCTCAGAAGCCCCAGCCAAGTGGGTAGCAAGCTTCGCAGAAGCAACCGGCTTGACCGACCCCGAAAACTGATAGCGGCAACACAGCCAGCAACCACGACGGCCCCACCACACCACCCCGCACCACAATCCCTCCAGGAATGATCTGCGCCCAGGGCGCCTCCAGCACGAAGGACCTGCGTGCGCCGTTGCGATCCCTCTAGGGATGATCTGCGACCCGAGGGTAAAATCCCAGGTCAAGGCGGTACCCAGCCGCACCTTGGCACTGATTTTTACAGCAGTCCGACGGTAGTGCATCACCGCAGGTCACAGCGATGCAATCCGAAGCCCCAACCACACAGCCACCACAGCCACCACAGCAAAGCCGCACCCAGCGAGTGCGGGCCGCCAGGCCCGCACACCGGGGGGCCCGGGGGGTCGTCCCCCCGGAAAATGACGAAAGACCAGCAGGGAAGCGGCGCCAGCCGCGACCACACTGGTCCCAGGTCTTGAGTGGGCCTAGGTGGACTTGAACCACCGGCCTCATCCTTATCAGGGATGCGCTCTAACCGACTGAGCTATAGGCCCGGAGTGCGCCGCCGACATCGGGGGCGACGAGACAGGAGACTACCCCATCTCGTCGGGCAACGAGAAATCGTTTATGCCCTGGCCGGCGGCTGTTGTCACTCGGCTTCCTTGAGGGTGACCTCTACTCCGCCGACCAGGTCCGCGGCGAGGTTGTAGATGACCGCGCCGACGGTCGAGAGGGCGGTGATGAGCAGGACGTTGAGGGCTCCGACCAGCACTGTGTAGCCGAAGATGCGGGCGAAGGAGAACCAGCTGCTGGCGTCGATCCCGCCGGCGTCTCCGCCGGTGGATACGTCGTTGCGGGTGAGGTCGTTGATGGTTGTGCTGATCTCGTTGAAGACGCCGAGGCCCGACAGGATGACGTAGAGCACGGTGACTGCGACGAGCAGGACGACGAAGCAGACCAGCGACATCACGAAGCTGAACTTCATCACCGACCAGGGTTCCAGCCGGAAGAGCTGGAGGTGCGCCTTGCGCGCGTTGTCGCGGTTCGCGGCGGCGTCCGGCCCGGGCGCGCCCGGGCCGGGCTGCGGCGCTCCGGCGGGGCCGGGGCCGGGGGCAGGACCGGGGCCTGGGGGGCGGAATGCCGGGCCGGCGGGCTGGGGGCCGCCGGCGGTGGGGCCGGGCGGCGGGCCGGGCTGGGGTGGGGGTTTGCGCAGGGCGGGGGTTTCGGCGCGGCCGGCGGCCATCGAGCCGCCGGGTTCGGCGGCCCGGGCCCACGAGGGGGTCTGGTCGGCGTCGTCCTTGACCGGCCCGATCTTGCCGCCGGCCGGCCGGCCGGGTTCGGGCCTGTCGGCGGCGGGGCCGCCGGGGCGCATCCCGTCGGGGTTGGTCTCCTCGATCTTGCCCGTCCCCGGCACCTGGATCGGCTGTACGGGGGCGGGGCCGTTGGCCTCGGCGGACGCCGGTATGGCGGTCTCGCCGGAGTCCGTGCCCTTACCGGGTTGGGAGGTCACCGGGTCCCCTCCTTGACCGGGTTCCGGTCGGTCGCGGCGTCATTCACTGTCGGTCCCTTCCCCCGTTTCGGAGTCTTCAATGGACTCGACGTTCCGCGCGGTGGCCACAACACTGTCGCCTTCCGCAAGGTTCATGAGCCGCACTCCCATGGTCTGCCGGCCGGACTGCTTGATCTCGGCGGCGCTGGTCCTGATCACACCACCGTTGGATGTCATCGCGAAGACCTCGTCGTCCGGACCGACCATCAAAGCACCCACCAGCCTGCCGCGGGTCTGCACGATCTTAGCGGTGAGGACGCCCTTGCCCCCACGACCCTGCACCGGATATTGGTCGACCGGAGTGCGCTTGGCGTAGCCGCCCTCGGTGGCGACCAGCACGTTGGGGGCCTCGTCGTTCACCACGAGCATGTTGAGGACGTGGTGTCCCTCGTCGAAGCGCATGCCGATCACGCCGCTGGTGGCGCGTCCCATCGGCCGGAGCGAGTCGTCGTGGGCGGGGAACCGGATGGCCTGCGCCCCGGTGCTGACCATCAGCAGGTCGTCCTCGGGCCGGACCAGCCGGGCCGCGATCACCTCGTCGTCCTCGCGCAGGTTGATCGCGATGAGCCCGCTGCTGCGGGGGGAGTCGAAGTCGCCCAGCGCGGTCTTCTTGACCATGCCCTGCCTGGTTGCCAGCACCAGGTAGGGGGCGACGTCGTAGTCGCGCAGGTCGAGGACTTGGGCGATCCGCTCGTCGGGTTGGAAGGCGAGCAGGTTCGCGACGTGCTGGCCGCGGGCGTCCCGTGCGGCTTCGGGCAGTTCGTAGGCCTTCGCCCGGTAGACCCGTCCCTTGTTGGTGAAGAAGAGGATCCAGTGGTGGGTGGTGGTCACGAAGAACTGGTCGACGATGTCGTCCTGCTTGAGCTGGGCGCCGCGCACGCCCTTGCCGCCGCGCCGCTGCGCCCGGTAGAGGTCGGTCTTGGTGCGCTTGGCGTAGCCGCCGCGGGTGATCGTGACGACGACGTCCTCCTCGGCGATCAGGTCCTCCATGGACATGTCGCCGTCGAAGGGGATGATCTCGGTGCGCCGCTCGTCGCCGAACTTCTCCACGATCGCGGTCAGTTCCTCGCCGACGATCGTCCGCTGCCGCTCCGGCGAGGCCAGGATGTCGTTGTAGTCCGAGATCTCCGCCATGAGCTTGTCGTACTCGGCGGTGATCTGCTGCCGCTCCAGGGCGGCGAGCTTGCGGAGCTGCATGTCGAGGATGGCCTGCGCCTGGATCTCGTCGATCTCCAGCAGCGACATCAGGCCCTGCTGCGCCTCGGACGCCGACGGCGACCGCCGGATCAGCGCGATGACCTCGTCGATCCGGTCGAGCGCCTTGAGCAGCGCGCGCAGGATGTGCGCCCGCTCCTCGGCCTTGCGCAGCAGGAACCGGGTACGCCGGATGATGACGTCGATCTGGTGCGCCACCCAGTTGCGGACGAACTGGTCGAGCCGCAGCGTCCGCGGCACGCCCTCGACCAGCGCGAGCATGTTCGCGCCGAACGTCTCCTGGAGCTGGGTGTGCTTGTAGAGGTTGTTGAGGACGACCTTGGCGACGGCGTCCCGCTTGAGCACGATGACCAGCCGCTGGCCGGTCCGGCCGGAGGTCTCGTCGCGGACGTCGGCGATGCCTTCGAGCTTGCCGTCCTTGACCAGCTCGGCGATCTTGAGCGCCAGGTTGTCGGGGTTCACCTGGTACGGCAGTTCGGTGACCACCAGGCAGGTGCGGCCCTGGATCTCCTCGACCTCGACGACGGCCCGCATGGTGATCGAGCCGCGGCCGGTGCGGTACGCGGCCTCGATGCCCTTGCGGCCGACGATCAGGCCGGAGGTGGGGAAGTCGGGGCCCTTGATCCGCTCGATCAGCGCGTCGAGCAGTTCCTCGTCGGTGGCCTGGTAGTTCTCCAGGTACCAGGCGACGCCCGCGGCGACCTCGCGCAGGTTGTGCGGCGGGATGTTGGTGGCCATGCCGACCGCGATGCCGGCCGAGCCGTTCACCAGCAGGTTGGGGAACCGCGACGGCAGGACGTCCGGCTCCTGCGAGCGCCCATCGTAGTTGGGCGAGAAGTCGACGGTGTCCTTCTCGATGTCGCGCACCAGCTCCATGGCCAGCGGCGCCATCCGGCACTCGGTGTACCGCATCGCGGCGGCGGGGTCGTTGCCGCGCGAGCCGAAGTTGCCGTTCCCGTCGACCAGGGGGTACCGCATCGACCAGTGCTGGGCCAGCCGGACCACGGTGTCGTAGATCGACGAGTCGCCGTGTGGGTGGTAGTTACCCATGACGTCGCCGACGACGCGGGCGCACTTGAAGTACCCGCGGTCGGGGCGGTAGCCGCCGTCGAACATGGCGTACAGCACCCGCCGGTGCACGGGCTTGAGGCCGTCGCGCACATCGGGGAGCGCTCGCGCCACGATGACCGACATCGCGTAGTCGAGATAGCTGCGCTGCATCTCGACCTGGATGTCGACGGGCTCGATGCGCTCGCCGGGGCCCCCGCCCTCAATGGTCACGTCCGTCACCTGAAAGACCTCTTCTGCGTGTTGGCGTCGTGCGGCTGCTTGCGCACGTCCGCTAGATGTCGAGGAACCGCACGTCCTTGGCGTTGCGCTGGATGAACTCCCGGCGCGGCTCGACCTCCTCGCCCATGAGGACGCTGAACAGCTCGTCGGCCTGGGCGGCGTCGTCGAGGGTGACCTGCAGCAGGACCCGGTTGGCGGGGTCCATGGTGGTGTCCCACAGCTCCTGGGCGTTCATCTCGCCGAGGCCCTTGAACCGCTGGACGCCGTCGCGCGGCCGCGGGTCGCGCTTGCCCGCCGCGATGCCGGCCTCGATCAGCCCGTCGCGCTCGGCGTCGGAGTAGGCGTAGTCGGAGTCCTGGCCGCGCTGGTCCCACTTGATCTTGTAGAGCGGCGGCTGGGACAGGTAGACGTGCCCGGCCTCGATCAGCGGCCGCATGAAGCGGAACAGCAGGGTCAGCAGCAGGGTGTTGATGTGGTGGCCGTCGATGTCGGCGTCCGACATCAAAATGATCTTGTGGTACCGCAGCTTCTCGATGTCGAACTCGTCGTGGACGCCGGTGCCCAGCGCGGTGATGATCGCCTGGACCTCGTTGTTCTTCAGGATCTTGTCGATCCGCGCCTTCTCGACGTTCAGGATCTTGCCGCGGATCGGCAGGATCGCCTGGAAGTGCGGGTCGCGGCCGCCCTTGGCCGAGCCGCCGGCCGAGTCGCCCTCGACGATGTAGAGCTCGGACCGGGCCGGGTCGGTGGACTGGCAGTCCGACAGCTTGCCCGGCAGCGAGGTCGACTCCAGCAGGCTCTTGCGCCGGGTGAGGTCGCGCGCCTGCCGGGCGGCGATACGGGCCCGGGCCGCCTGGCTGGCCTTGGTGACGATCTCCTTGGCCTGGCCGGGGAAGCGCTCCAGCCAGTCGCGCAGGTGCTCGTTGACCACCTTCTGGACGAACGACTTGGCCTCGGTGTTGCCGAGCTTGGTCTTGGTCTGGCCCTCGAACTGGGGGTCGGCCAGCTTGATCGAGATGATCGCGGTGAGGCCCTCGCGGACGTCCTCGCCGGCGAGGTTGTCGTCCTTCTCGCGGAGCAGGCCCTTGTCGCGGGCGTACCGGTTGACGAGGGTCGTCAGCGCCGCGCGGAAGCCCTCCTCGTGGGTGCCGCCCTCGGCCGTGTTGATCGTGTTGGCGAAGGTGTGGACGGACTCGGAGTACGACCCGCTCCACTGCATCGCGATCTCGACGGACATGCCCTCGACCTCGTCGTCGAAGGCGATGATCTCGTCGTGGACGGACTCCTTCTTCGCGTTGAGGTACCGCACGAAGTCGGAGATGCCGCCCTCGTAGCAGTACGTCAGGGAGCGCGACTCGCCGTCGAGATGCTCGGGACGCTCGTCGCTGATCGTGATCGACAGCCCGCGGTTGAGGAAGGCCATCTCCTGCATCCGGCGGCTCAGCGTCTCGAAGTTCCACTCGGTGGTCTCGAAGATGGAGGCGTCCGGCCAGAAGGTGATCTGGGTGCCGGTCTCGTCGGTGGCCTCGTCCTTCGACAGGGGAGCGGTGGGCAGGCTCATCTCGTAGCGCTGCCGCCAGACGTGCCCCTCGACCCGGACCTCGGCCTCCAGCCGGGTCGACAGCGCGTTCACCACCGAGACGCCGACACCGTGCAGGCCGCCGGAGACCGCGTAGGACTTGCCGTCGAACTTGCCGCCCGCGTGCAGGACGGTGAGGACGACCTCGATGGCGGGCCGTTTCTCCACCGGGTGCTCGCCCACGGGGATGCCGCGGCCGTCGTCCTTGACCCGTACGCCACCGTCCGCCAGCAGGGTGACTTCGATGCTGGTCGCGTGACCGGCCAGGGCTTCGTCGACCGAGTTGTCCACAACCTCGTAGACCAGGTGGTGGAGCCCGCGCTCGCCCGTTGAACCGATGTACATGCCTGGACGCTTGCGAACCGCTTCCAGACCTTCGAGGACAGTGATCGAACTAGCGTCGTACGACAACGAGATCCTCCTGCCGGGGACACCGGCCGCCGGCTGTGCCCCGTAACACGTTGAAGGGCGCCTGGCTATACGGCGCCCCATAGCGGCACAGTGTCCTGAACCCGAACTCATTCTACCGGGTCAGACAGTAAAAAGTGGCACTGTCAGGCGCTGTAGTCGCGTGTGCCGGGCGGCCAACCCCTGAGATATGTCCCCCTACAGGGCCCGGGGGCTTCTCTGGCGTACGTGGCCCTCGCAGCGGAACTCGCCAGTAGGCATACGAACGGATGTTCAGCCCTGCGGGCACTGTACGCGTGCCCAATGCACACGCTATCCGCGGGGCCGGACGCACAGCGGGGAAACGGAACGTGACGAACCCATCACCGCACCCGCCAGCCGCCCGTCCGCCGGGGCCCGGAGGCGGGGCCGACCACCTTCACCCGGCGCACGGTGCCGTCGCCGAGCTCCTCGTTCAGCCGGCGGACCAGCGTGGCCGCCAGCAGCCGCAGCTGGGTGGCCCAGGCCGTGGAGTCGGCGGTGATGGTCAGTTCGCCGTCCTCGAACCGCTCCGGCCGGGTGTGCTCGGCCAGGTCCCGCCCGACGATGCCCGCCCAGTTGCCGAACACCCCGCCCATCGCGGCGCGCTGCTCCCAGCCCCGGTCGGCCATCAGGTCGCGGATGGCCGAGCCGAACGCCCTGGGGTCGCCGCCGCGGCCGGTGTCCCGGGGCCGGGCCGGGCGGGCGGTCTTCCGCCTGCCGCCCGCGCCGGGGGCGCCGCCGCGCTTGCGGGCGTCCGCCTTCGCCTGGGCCAGTGCCTCCCGGGCGAGATCGGCGCCGGACTTTTCCACAGGTTGTGGATCATCGGACACGGTGGACCTCCCCCTCGGCCACGTCGTAGGCCGCCCCGGTCAGCGTCTCGGGAACGTCGGCGGGCACCGCCGCGGTCACCAGCACCTGCTCGGCGGGCGCGACCAGCTCGGCCAGCCGGGTACGCCGGCCGGTGTCCAGTTCGGCGAAGACGTCGTCGAGGATCAGCACCGGATCGTCGCCGTCGGCTCTCAGCAGCTCGAACGCGGCCAGCCGCAGCGCCAGCGCGAACGACCACGACTCGCCGTGGCTGGCGTAGCCGCGGGCCGGCAGCTCCCCCAGCCGCAGCAGCAGCTCGTCGCGGTGCGGCCCGACCAGGCTGACGCCGCGCTCCAGTTCGGACTTGCGCGAGCGGGCCAGCCCCTCCTGCAAGGCGGCCGCCAGCAATCCACGGTCTGTGGACAACTCCGGGGCGTCGAGCGAGTTGCGGTACTCCAGATCGGCCACGCCGCCGGGGGCCAGCGCGGTGTACGCCTTCGCCACCAGCGGGGCGAGCGCCGTCACCAGCTCCAGCCGGGCCGCCAGCAGCTCGGCCCCGGTACGGGCCAGGTGCGAGTCCCACACGTCGAGGGTGGCCAGCATCTCGGCGCCCGGCTTCCGGCGGTGCGCGGCGGCCGACTTCAGCAGGGCGTTGCGCTGCTTGAGCACCCGGTCGTAGTCGGACCGGACGCCGGCGAACCGGGGCGCGCGGGCGGTCAGCAGCTCGTCCATGAACCGGCGGCGCTCGCCCGGGTCGCCCTTCACCAGGATCAGGTCCTCCGGCGCGAACAGCACCGTGCGCAGTATCCCCAGCAGTTCGCGGGGCTTGGGGACGGGGGACCGGTTGAGCCGGGCCCGGTTGGCCCGCCCCGGGTTGATCTCCAGTTCGAGCAGCGCCCGGCGCTCGTCCCGCACCACCCCGGCCCGGACGACCGCCCGGGCCGCACCCTGCCTGACCAGCGGCGCGTCGGTGGCCACCCGGTGGCTGCCGTGCGTGGCCACGTAGCCGACGGCCTCGACCAGGTTGGTCTTGCCCTGGCCGTTGGGGCCCACGAACGTGCTGACGCCCGGGTCGAGCGCGATCTCGGCGGACGCGTACGACCGGAAGTCGGCGAGCGAGAGGTGGGCGACGTGCACGGAAACGAGGGTAGGGCAGGCGTCGCCCCGCCATGCGCCGTACTCGTCGTCCACAGGCTTGTGGATAACTGTCCACAAGCCTGTGGACGACCGGATCAGGTCTGGGGAGGAGTCACGTCGGCGCCGGGGGAGTCGGCGCCCTTGGCGGACTCCACCGCGTGCCCGCCGAACTGGTTGCGCAGCGCGGCCACCACCTTCATGGCCGGCGAGTCGTCCTGCCGGGAGGCGAACCGGGCGAACAGCGCCGCGCTGATCGTCGGCATCGGCACCGCGTGGTCGACCGCGGCCTGGACCGTCCACCGGCCCTCGCCGGAGTCCTGGGCGAAGCCGCGGATCTCGGACAGCTCGGGGTCCTCATCGAGCGCCCGCACCATGAGGTCGAGCAGCCACGACCGGATCACCGTGCCCTCCTTCCAGCTACGGAAGGTGTCGGGCACGTTGGTCACGAGGTCGCTGGCCGCGATCAGCTCGTAGCCCTCGCCGAAGGCCTGCATCATGCCGTACTCGATGCCGTTGTGGACCATCTTCACGAAGTGGCCCGCGCCGGCCGCCCCGGCGTGCACGAAGCCGTAGTCGCCCTCGGGCTTGAGCGTCTCGAAGATCGGCATCAGCTGCGCGACGTACTCGTCCGCGCCGCCGACCATCAGGGCGTAGCCGTTCTGCAGCCCCCAGACCCCACCGCTGACCCCGACGTCGACGAAGCCGATGCCCTTGGCCGCCAGCTCCGCGCCGTGCTTCTGGTCCTCCACATAGTGGGAGTTGCCGCCGTCGATCACGATGTCGCCGGGTTCGAGCAGTTCCCCCAGCCTATGGATCGTCTCGCGGGTGGGCCCGCCCGCCGGCACCATCACCCACGCCACCCGGGGGTGCTCCAGCCGCTCGACCAGCTCCTCCAGGGAGTCGACGTCCCGCTTGCCGGGATGCCGTTCGTAGCCGACGACCGTGTGGCCGCCGCGGCGCAGCCGCTCGGCCATGTTGCCGCCCATCCGGCCGAGCCCGATCATCCCCAGGTGCATGGTCGCTCCCTCTGTCGCTGAGTCCCCGTGGATCACGACACTAGTTCCCCCGCAACCGGCGGGAGACTCATCGGATCAACCCGACAGCCGGACCGGCATGATCAGGTAGCGGTAGTTGGGGTCCGCACCCTCCGCCGGCGGCTTGCCGGTGAGCACGGCGGGCTTGGTTGGGGTGGTGAACGACAGCCGCGCGGTGTCGGAGCCGATCGCCGAGAGCCCGTCGAGCAGGAAGCCGGGGTTGAAGGCGATGTCGATGTCGTCGCCCTCCAGCGTGGCCTCCAGCGCCTCCACGGCCTGGGCCTCGTCGCCGGTGCCGGCCTCCAGCACCACCTCGCCCTGGCGGAACGACAGCCGGACGGGGGTGTTCCGCTCGGCCACCAGCGAGACGCGCTTGACGGCCTCGGAGAACGCGGCGGTCTGCACCTCGGCCAGCCCGGCGTACTCGCTGGGCAGCAGGGAGCGGTACTTGACGAAGTCGCCGTCCAGCAGCCGGGAGGTCGTCCGGCGGCCGCCGCCGGAGAACCCGATCATGCCGTCCCCGGAGCCCTTGGTGCCGCCCAGGGCGATGGAGACCTCGGCCCCGGTGGTGAGGGACTTGGCGGTGTCGGCCAGCGTCTTGGCGGGCACCAGGGCCACCGCGGAGAAGTCGGGGCGCTCGGGCTTCCAGTGCATCTCCCGCACGGCCAGCCGGTAGCGGTCGGTGGAGGCCAGGGTGACGGTCTCGCCCTCGATCTCCACCCGGACGCCGGTGAGCATCGGGATGGTGTCGTCACGGCCGGCGGCGATCGCCACCTGGCCGACGGCGGCGGCGAACTCGTCGCTGCCCACGGCCCCGGCGACCGGCGGCAGTTCCGGCAGGGTCGGGTAGTCCTCCACAGGCATGGTGAGGAGTGTGAACTTCGCGCTGCCGCACGACAGCATCACCTTGGCGCCGTCGGTGGTCACGTCCACAGGCTGTGCGGGAAGGGCGCGGCAGATCTCGGCGAGCAGCCGCCCCGAGACCAGCGCGGTGCCCGCCTCGTCGAGGTCGATGTCCGTGGACACCTGGGCCGAGACCTCGTAGTCGAACGCCGACAGCCTGAGGGTGTCGCCGGCCTCGATGTGCATCCCGGCGAGCACCGGAGTGGGCGGGCGGGCCGGGAGGCTGCGGGCGGTCCAGGCCACGGCGTCGGCGAGTGTGTCTCGGTCGATGCGGAACTTCACGGGGATCCGCCTCCTTGTCGCGAACTCGGTGTGGGGTCTTGGGGGCTCGGAGCTCGGAATCCCCAGGCCCTTAGTTGGTTAGAGGATTTTCTTGGGTAGAGAACAAGAGCAGTCATAGTCATAGGGGCCGTGGATAGTGTGGACAACGGCTGTTTTCGCAGGTGAGACCGCGAATTTCTGTCCACCGGCCCTGTGCATGGACGGTGGACGGCGGTGGGCGGCCTGAGGATGACGAGGCTGTCCACACCGGTCGTCCACGGGTTGTCCCCCGGCTATCCACGGGTTGTCCACCGGTTGTCCGCAGCCTTCCGACCTGCTGCACGGTGCCGATGCATGTGCACGAGCCTGTGTCCCCAGGACATCCCCAACTCGTCCACGGGTTGTCCCCAGGTTGTCCACGAGTTGTCCCCTGGCTTTTCCACGCGACTCCACAGCGTTTTCCCCAGCCTGTGAATAACGACTTCAGCGTTTGCGGGCCTGGTGCTTGATACGCCCGGTCAATTCGGTCACCTGGTTGTAGATGGCCCGGCGCTCCGCCATCAGCGAGCGGATCTTGCGCTCGGCGTGCATCACGGTGGTGTGGTCCCGGCCGCCGAACTGCTGGCCGATCTTGGGCAGCGACAGATCGGTCAGCTCCCGGCACAGGTACATCGCGATCTGCCGGGCGGTGACGAGCATCCGCGACCGGGACGGGCCGCACAGATCCTCGATGGTGGTACCGAAGTACTCCACGGTCTGCGCCATGATCATCGCAGCGGTGATCTCGGGGCCGCTGTCGTTGGGGATCAGGTCCTTCAGCACGATCTCGGCCAGCTTCATGTCGACGGACTGCCGGTTGAGGCTGGCGAACGCGGTCACCCGGATCAGGGCGCCCTCGAGCTCGCGGATGTTGGTGGCGATCTGGGAGGCGATGAACTCCAGCACGTCCGGCGGCGCGGCCAGGCCCTCCTGGCGGGCCTTCTTCTGGAGGATCGCGATGCGTGTCTCCAACTCGGGCGGCTGCACGTCGGTCGTCAACCCCCACTCGAACCGGTTGCGCAGCCGATCCTCCAGCGTCACCAGTTCTTTGGGTGGCCGATCACTGGAGATCACGATCTGCTTGCTCGCGTTGTGGAGCGTGTTGAACGTGTGGAAGAACTCCTCCTGCGTCTGTTCCTTCCCCTCCAGGAACTGGATGTCGTCGACCAGGAGGATGTCCATGTCGCGGTAGCGCCGGCGGAACCCGTCGGCCTTGCCGTCCCGGATGGCGTTGATGAAGTCGTTGGTGAACTCCTCGGAGCTCACGTAACGGACCCGGGCGCCGTTGAACAGGCTCTGCGCGTAGTGGCCGATGGCATGGAGCAGGTGCGTCTTGCCCAACCCGGAGTCGCCGTAGATGAACAGCGGGTTGTACGCCTTGGCCGGCTGCTCGGCCACCGCGACCGCGGCGGCGTGCGCGAACCGGTTGGACGAGCCGATGACGAACGTCTCGAACGTGTACTTGGGATTCAGCCGGGCGTGCTCGGACCCCGCGGGCTTGGGCTGCTCGGTCTCGCGCGGCTGCCAGGGCTGGGGTTGCTCGGGCTCGGGCGCGGCCGGCCGCTCCCCCTCGACCGGGGCGCTCGGCGGGAACGGCTCGCGCTCGGGCGGGGCGAACTGGTCGCGGGCGCGCTCGCCGGCATAGGGGTCGCGCGGCGCCGGGGCGAACGCCTCCGGGGCCAGGTGCTGACCGGAGTCGCCGGACCGTCCGCCGCCGCCGAACGTCCGCCCGCTGATGTGCGAGCCGGGGGCCGGCGGGCCGGCGGGCTGCCCGGGGTAGCCGGTGTCGTGGTGGGTGCCGTAGGCCGGGGTGTGATCGGAGTGCAGCCCGTTGTCGTGCCCCGGCTCGGGACCGCCGAAGGGGTAGTGCCGGGGCGGAAATCCACCGGCGGGCGGCGGGTTGGGGACAGGGCTGTGGATAACTCCGTGCGGCGCTGGGTATCCGGGGTGCTGCTCGGGCTCGGGAGGGATCTGCTCGGGCTGCACGGTGACGGCCACCCGGATCTCCCGGCCGAGTTCCCGGGAGAGCGCCTGGGTGATCAGCGCCCGCAGCCGGGTCTCCAGCGCGTCCTTGGCGAACTCGTTCGGGGCGGCGAGCAGGGCGGTGTCCTCGACCAGCGCCAGCGGGCGAACCATCGGCAACCAGGCACGATAGCTGGGCGGAAGCTCACCGTCGGACAGGACGGAAAGGGTGCGCGACCACACGGACGCGAGGTCCGAACCGTCCATCCGCACTACCCCTCCCCAATCTCAGTCACCCAGCGTCCAGGAGATGGACTCCCGCCCCCGGGGGCTCGTCCACTCTCTCACGGCTCATCCACAGAGTTTTCCACAGGCTGTGTACGTCCGTGGCCTGGCTGTGTATAACTTCTCGCGTTCGCTGGAGACCCGAGGAAGGGGCCGGACTCCGAGCCCGAACGAGGCCGATGCCTGTCCGGCGACGCTAGTCCGTGCCCTCCGCTCCTGGCAACACGGGTACCGGCAGCCCCAACCGGTGCCCGCCACGACTCATTCCGCAAGCGTACGGAGCCCGCGGCCAGCCTGTCTCCGTTTGACCGAAGAGACGAGTAACCCGTAACGTTCTACGGTCGAGTCGCATCGACGGAGATGACGCGTGCCCGCAGTGCCGCTTGCGGCGCCGGGCCCCCGCTGCGGGGGACCGTACGCGACCCGCGAGGCGATGCCTTCGACATCTCGACCTCGGTAATCCCGACCGCAGCACTGGAGCCCAGAGTGAGCAAGCGTACTTTCCAGCCGAACAACCGCCGCCGCCACAAGAAGCACGGCTTCCGGCTGCGCATGCGCACCCGCGCCGGGCGCGCCATCCTCGCCGGGCGGCGCCGCAAGGGCCGCGAGCAGATCGCGGTCTGACCGCCTTCTGACACCCACCGCCCGGCCGACACCGTTCCTGCCGCGCGGTGGGTTGTCGTATCTCCTCTCCGCCCCGGGACGCCCCTGTGGACGCCGCGCATCACCGCTCATCACGGACGGAGCCGTCGCATCATGCTGCCGTCCGATAACCGGCTGCGGCGGCGGGCCGACTTCACCCAGGCGGTCCGCCGCGGCCGTCGCGCCGGCCGGCCCACCCTCGTCGGGTACCTCCAGCGCCGCGATCTCGATTCCGAGCCGCTGGCCGGATTCATCGTCGCCCGCACGGTCGGCAATGCCGTCGTGCGCAACCGGGTCCGGCGGCGATTGCGCCACCTGGTCGCGATGCACATCGACCGACTGCCCCGAGGTAGCCTGCTGGTGGTACGCGCCAATCCGGGCGCGGCGACCGCGGGCCATGACGAGCTGGCCGCGGACCTCGAGTCGGCGCTAGAGCGACTGCTGCGGCGGCAGTCCAAGGGGCGGGCATGATGACGAAGCCGGGCCGGGTGACACCTGCTGCCCAGGTGTTCATCCTCGTCGTCCGCGGATACCGCCGCTTCCTCAGCCCGCTCCTCGGCCAACAGTGCCGATTCCAACCGACCTGCAGCGCGTACTCCCTTGAGGCTCTGCAGGAATACGGCGCGCTGCGCGGCGGGTGGCTGACCGTCCGCCGGATCGGCCGGTGCCACCCCTTCCATCCGGGTGGTTTCGATCCGGTACCGCCGCGCGAGAGCGCCCCCTCCTCCCCCGGTCGCGAGCAGCGCGGCCCCGCCCCAGCAGAGCCCAAGGAGCTGCCCGGTGCTTGATTGGCTGTACGAGATCGTCGCTCAGATCATCATGTGGATCCACAGTGGTCTGAGTACCGTCGTCGACGAGAACAGCGGTTGGGCCTGGGGTGGCTCGATCTTTCTGCTCACCGTGTTGATGCGGTTGCTGATCTTCCCCCTCTTCGTCAAACAGATCCATGCGTCGCGGAAGATGCAGGAGCTCAACCCCCAGGTTCAGGCGCTGCGCAAGAAGTACAAGAACGACAAGCAGCGGATGAACCAGGAGGTGATGAAGCTTTACCAGGACGCGGGTGCCAACCCGCTGGCGGGCTGCCTGCCGCTGCTGGTCCAGATGCCCATCTTCATCGGCCTGTTCCAGGTGCTGAACGGGATCTCCAAGGCGGGGCCGAACGAGTCCAAGTACGGCATCCCTGCCGAGCTGATCCAGAGCGCCCAGCACGCCGACATCCTGGGCGCGGTGATCCCCGACACCTTCCTGAACGCCTGGAGCGCCGACCCGCGCAGCATCAGCGCCCTGGTGGTGACGGGCATCGCGGTGATCATCAGCTCGACCACCACCTTCTTCACCATCCGGTCCAGCATGAAGCGCCAGCCGGTCATGGACGAGAACAACCCCATGGTCGCCGCGCAGAAGATGATGGTCGTGATGGCCCCGCTGTTCGGCCTGTTCGGGCTGGGCTTCCCGCTCGGGGTGCTCATGTACTGGGTGACGTCCAACACCTGGTCGCTGGCCCAGCAGAACTACATCTACCGGAAGTACCCGGTGACCACCCCAGGCGAGCAGAACGGCCAGGGCAAGGGGACGGGTAAGACCACCGCGGCCAAGGGGAAGGGCTCCGGTACCAAGACCCTCGACACCAAGGCCAAGGGGAAGAACGAACCTGCTGCCGAACCCAAGGAAAAGGTGGTCAGGCAGCAGCCCGTGCGCAAGTCGCGGAGCAAGCGCAGCGGGTCACCCAAGCGTTAGTGGCCGGTCGCGGCCATAGTTTCCGAAGGAGACCATGTGAGTGACGTGACGACCGAGGTCGACGTCCAGGCGCTCGAGCAGGAAGGCGAGATCGCCGCCGACTACATCGAGGGACTGCTCGACATCGCCGACTACGACGGCGACATCGACATGGACGTCGAGGGCGAGCGCGCGATGGTCGCGGTCGTCGGGGCGTCCCTGGACGAGCTGGTCGGCAAGCGCGGCGAGGTGCTGGAAGCCCTGCAGGAGCTCACCCGGCTGGCGGTGCACCGCCAGACCGGCAACCGCACCCGGTTGATGCTCGACATCGGCGGTTACCGGGAGCGGCGCCGGGCCGAGCTGACCAAGCTCGGCGAGGACATCTCCGCCGAGGTGAAGCAGGAGAGCCGGCCCAAGCCGCTGGCACCGATGACCCCGTTCGAGCGCAAGATCGTGCACGACGCGGTCGCCGGTGCCGGGCTGCGCAGCGAGTCCGAGGGCGAGGAGCCCGACCGGTACGTGGTGGTGTACCCGGTCTGAATCCGAGGACGCTCATCGGTTACGGCCCCGCCTGGTGCGGGGCCGTAACCGTTTGACGGCCCCGCAGGCTCAGGCTTCGGGGTCGCGGCGCACGGCGGCTTCCCGCAGATGCCGTCCGGGCTGCGGGTTCCCGTTGGCGTCGACCGGCTGCGGCGGGTCCTCCGTGGACACCACGGGCTGCTGGGTCTGCTGCGGGGTGCTGGTCGGCTGCTGGGGAGCAGCGGCCGGCTCGGTGTGGACGTGCGGCGGAACGGGCTCGTCGTTCTCCACCACGTACACCGGGTCCTCCTCCACCACCTCGGCGACCTGGCCGCGGCGGCGGGGACGCGTGTACATCATGGTGAACGCGAGGCTGGTCAGGCCCACCAGCATCAGGATCAGGCCGACCATCTGAATGTTGACGCCGCTGAGATCGACGTTGAGGGCGAAGGTGAGGATCGCACCGATGGCGATAAAGGCGAGGCTGACTCCGATTCCCATGTGATCAGAGCCTCCTTCCAGGCAGGTGGGCTCATGTCGGAGCCTGTCTACCCGGTGGTCCGAAAATATACCTGTGGCATGGCGGGGGTCACGCTGAAGGAATCCGCGCTGCCGCGGGGACGCTGCCCTATGAGGGAACGTTTGTGGAACGATGCTTTCGGTGAGGGGTGACAATGCCGGCGCCGACTGAAGCGCGGGAGATTTTCGATGGTGTGCTGGCCACGGCCGAGCAGTACGCCGAGTTCCTTGCGGACGCCGGGGTCCAGCGCGGACTGATCGGGCCGCGTGAGATTGATCGACTCTGGGAGCGGCACCTCATCAACTGCGCCGTGCTGTCGGAGGCGGTTCCCAAGGACGCCCAGGTGGTGGACATCGGGTCGGGCGCGGGGTTGCCGGGGCTGGTGCTCGCGATCATCCGGCCCGATCTGCACATCACCCTGCTGGAACCGCTGCTTCGGCGGACGAAGTTCCTGGACGAGTGCGTGGAGATGCTGGGCCTGAAGAACGTCGAGGTTCGCCGTGCCCGGGCGGAAGAGGTCGCCGGCGAGTTCTCCGTCGATGTGGTGACGGCTCGTGCGGTTGCACCGCTCGATCGGTTGGCCGGATGGGCGCTTCCGTTGCTTCGGCCGGGTGGGGAATTGCTCGCACTCAAGGGTGAGCGGGCTGCCG
The DNA here is from genome assembly GCF_003289645.1 of Actinomadura craniellae. Lineage (GTDB taxonomy): Bacteria > Actinomycetota > Actinomycetes > Streptosporangiales > Streptosporangiaceae > Actinomadura_D > Actinomadura_D craniellae. Next base: position 211,587 of record NZ_QLYX01000005.1, read on the forward strand.
GTGAGCTTGCGGACGCCGGGCCGGTGCTCAAGCGGTTCGGGGTGCGTAAGGCGGAACTGCTTCAGGTGGGGCAGGGTAAAGTCGATCCGCCGACAACGATTGTTCGTGTGGTCGCCGAACGCGCCGCCCCCCGGAAGAGCAGAGGGTCGAAGCGGCGGAAGGGTTTCAGATGAACGTGGGACCGGGGCTGGGTTGGCCTGACGCCGAAGATCCTCTTAACAACGGTTCGACCGGAGAGAAGCCGGACGAGAACGCGAGCGATCAGTCCGGGCTGGGCTGGCCGGGCGGGGAACCGGTGCCGGACGCGACCGCCACGGGCGGTCGGTCCGCAGGGGCCTCTTCTGGACATGTGGCGTGGGGCGACACATCATCCGGGCCTGCGGAGACGGGATACGTGCCGACGAACGGCGGCGGCACGAAGGTTTCAGCCCCGCACAAGGGATCTGTTCAGGGGGAGTCGGAACTGGTGCGCGAGGCGTTGAAGAAGGCCGCTGTTCCACGTGAAACAACGTCGGCCGGGGCTGCGACCATGACGGGGTTGAAGGTCCGCGGCGGTGCGAGCCGTAAGAGGGAGTGGCCGCGCCCCGCCGAGTGCCGGGTCATGACGATCGCCAATCAGAAGGGCGGCGTCGGCAAGACCACCACCTCGGTCAACCTGGCGGCCTCGCTGGCGATGCACGGCGCCCAGGTTCTGGTGATCGACCTGGACCCGCAAGGCAATGCCTCCACCGCGTTGGGCGTGGAGCACCATGCGGACGTTCCGTCCATCTATGACGTACTGATTGATGACATGCCGCTCGCCGACATCGTGGTCCCGGCGCCTGAACTGCCCAACCTGCACGTCGCTCCGGCCACGCTGCACCTGGCCGGTGCCGAGATCGAACTGGTCTCCAAGGTGGCCCGGGAACTGCGGCTGCGCCGGGCGCTCGACGCTTTCGACAAGTCCCGCTTTGACTACGTGCTCATCGACAGCCCGCCGTCGCTCGGCCTCCTCACCGTCAATGCTCTGGTCGGTGGCAACGAGCTGCTCATCCCGATCCAGTGCGAGTACTACGCGCTGGAGGGGCTGGGACAGCTGCTGAACACGGTGGATCTGGTGAAGTCGCACCTGAACCCCGGGCTGAACGTTTCCACCATCCTGCTCACCATGTACGACGCCCGGACCCGGCTCGCCGCCCAGGTGGCGGACGAGGTGCGGAGCCACTTCGGGGAGATCGTGCTGAGCACGGTGATCCCCCGAAGTGTTCGGGTCTCGGAGGCACCTAGCTACGGGCAGTCGGTCATGACGTACGACCCCGGGTCCAGCGGTGCGCTGGCCTACAACGAAGCCGCCTCGGAGATGGCCCACCGAGGAGCAGCCGAGTAGCTGTGCTACGCCGCCGTCGGGCCGGTACGTGTCACGGGTGAGTCCGACGTCGGTTCCAGCCCAGTAGTGGCCATGCGCTGGCGGCGTGCCGCCGGCACCGGCGGCTCCAGACCGACGACTGGATTCCCGCTCCCTGGCCGGAATGGTGGCGGCACCGCAGGGAGTCGCTGCGGCAGGCTGGCAGAGCGGTCGGGGGCTGTCCCACGACCACAGCCCGTTCTTCTCCGCATCGTCGCCCACGCAGGGCCGAGCGGGCGGGGCGCAGCCCGACTCAGCCAGAGCGGTCATCGCGGGCGCCCGGGAGCCCGGGGCGATGAAAATCCGGGCCAGCAGGTCGGGACTGTCTGTCCCATGCGGCGGCGCGACGCAACTGGCCGCACGCTCGCGCTCGCCGCACCGTCGCCGACGGAGCGCCGGACGGTTGGGACACCGGACGGTTGGGACGCGGGCCGGCAGGTTGAGGCTCTGCTGAGAGCCCTCCGGCCGCCACCACTTTCTTGGCACCCGATGGGCTTGTTTCACGTGAAACGGAGAGCGGGACTCGCTCATGGCACGCTGCCCCCGCCCGGAAGGGATGGCGGGCAACGAGATGATCGTCACGCCACTTGCACAAGAGGGCCGTCTCATTGCCGGAGTGGCCGTACGGTGGTGACCGCTGATGCTTGCACGGCCGAGTCGTCCCGAGGGTGAATTCGGTTGCGGGTGAGGCGCTGTCCGGCAGGTTGTCCACAGCTGGAATGCCGACGGACGAGCAGAGCGTGTGAGTGGTTCGATGGAGCGGCCGGACGAAGTGCGGTGTTGGTCGCTGAACGAGGAGGGGCCGTGAGCCAGCAGAGACGTGGGCTCGGCAAGGGGCTGGGAGCGCTCATCCCCACCGGGCCGCCGCCGGGTGCCGGCAGGCCCGGGCCGATGGGTGGGGACGGCGGGACGCTTGCCGGGCCGGAGATCGAGCCGGTGGCGGGAGCGCATTTCGCCGAGTTGCCGCTGGACTCGATCACGCCCAACCCGCGTCAGCCCCGGCAGCACTTCGACGAGGACGCGCTGGAGGAACTGGCCGAGTCGATCAAAATCGTCGGCCTGCTGCAGCCGGTGGTCGTCCGCCGGGTGGGGGCAGAACATTACGAGCTCATCATGGGCGAGCGCCGGTGGCGGGCGTCCAAGCGCGCGGAGCAGGAGACCATCCCGGCCATCATCCGGGAGACCGGGGATGACGATCTGCTCCGGGACGCGCTGATCGAGAACCTGCACCGGCAGCAGCTCAACCCGCTGGAGGAGGCCGCCGCCTACCAGCAACTGCTGGATGACTTCGGTGCCACCCACGAGCAACTCGCCACGCGGATCGGCCGGTCCCGGCCCCACATCACCAACACTCTCCGGTTGCTGAACCTGCCCCCCGCCGTGCAGCGGCGCTTGGCTGCGGGCGTCATCAGCGCGGGCCACGCCCGAGCGCTGCTGTCCCTCGATGACTTCGAGGCACAGGAGCATCTGGCCGGTCGGATCGTGGCCGAGGGGTTGTCGGTGCGCGCGGTTGAAGAACTCATCGCACTGCGCGAGGTGGACCCGAAGAAGGCGCCCACCGGGCAGGGGCGGAAGCGCCCGGTCGCCCCCGCGCTCAAGAATCTGGCCGACCGGCTCTCCGACCGCTACGAGACCAAGGTCCGGGTCGACCTCGGCCGCAACAAGGGCAAGATCGTGGTGGAGTTCGCCTCGCTGGAGGACCTCGAACGCATCATCAAGACCATGGCGCCCGAAGACCTCACCGCGCTTCCCGACGCCCCCTGACCGAACACCTTCCGAGTGCCCCGTAGCCGCCAGGCCGCGGGGCACTCCGCTTTTCCGCCAGCTACGACCGCTGGAAGCCCCAAACGGCACCGCATTGCCATGTGCACGTTGGCCGGCGCCAGCAGAACGCGCTCGAATCCGCCGGATGGTCAGATCGCAGAGCATCTCGCTCGCTGTGCCAAGCAACAGCACCGAACTGGAGGGCATTCCGCTGACAAGCGGACCGCATCCGCCGGGGGCGGCCTACCTGACGAGGCCACCCGGCATCAGACCCGCACAGGTTCGCCGTGTGCCTGAGGGGAGTTCCGGCGCGATCCGTTCGTAGATCATTTCGATCTGGAGAGAACGGCCAGCGTGCCCAAGGGCGGAACCATGCAACCTCTGCCAGGCGCTGGACTAGTGATCCGGGAAAGCAACTCCCGAGGAGCGAACCACGCTGGTTTCACGTGAAACGGCGGCGAGCGATGAAGTGGCACAGGGCGGGATCGGCTGCAACCTCTGCCGAGCGCGAGGGCCTGTCTCAAAGCGGGGCCAGCCGCCTTCCCGCGGTGCCGGTACTGCCTGTGCTCCCTTCGGCGCCTCAGGAGTGCGGACGCAGTTGGTGCCGATGCCGTAAGGAGGCTGTTGACCTCTCTTCGAGACACGCCTTAGGACCGGCGGCTCGTGAAGCGACTTCTACGAATCGCGCCGCGCAGGTTTCACGTGAAACGGCGGCGAGCGATGAGGTCACGAAGGGCCGACCCCAGGTCGAGGTGCGCAGCGCTCAGGGCTCGCGGGAAGAGGCTCGTCTCCGTCATGCCGGGTGCCACATTCACTTCGAGGAAGTGCGCCTGGCCTTCATCGTCCACGATGAGGTCCGTACGGGAGATGTCGCGCAGCCCAAGCGCACGGTGAGCGGTGAACGCCATGTCGGCGGCTTGCTCCGCTGCTTTGGCCGGCAGGCGAGCCGGCGCGATGAACTCGGTGTCGCCCGCGTCGTAGCGAGCGGTGTAGTCGTAGATCCCGCTCTCGCCGGGGATGACCTCGACAGCGGGAAGCGCGATGGGGACACCGTCTCGTTCGATCACGCTGATGGCCAGTTCGGTACCCGAGACGTATTGCTCAATCAGCGCGGTGTCGCCGTAGGCGAAGCAGCCCATCATTGCGGTCGGCAGCGCGGCAGCCTCCCGGACCACGGACGTGCCCAGCGCCGAGCCGCCCCGGGCGGGCTTCACGAAGAGCGGCAGCCCCAACTGAGCCACGACCCGGTCGAGCACGGCCGTTGCCCCCAGGTCGTGGAAGAGTTCCTTGGGTAGAGCGACCGATCGGGGAGTGCGCAGTCCCGCCCGCCGGACGACGGCCTTGGCGGTGGGCTTGTCCCAGGCGACCCGGCAGGCGTCCGGCCGTGCCCCCACGTAGCGCAGGTCGAGAAGTTCGAGGACGTCCCGGATCGCCCCGTCCTCACCCGAGGCACCGTGCAGAACGGGAAGGACCACATCCGGCGGATCGTGGGTCAGCGCTGCCAGCAGCGAGGCGTCGGCGTCCCGGATCTCCACATCGACTTCCATGGCGCGGAGCGCGTCCATGACTCGACGCCCCGAGCGCAGGGACACCTCTCGCTCGTACGAGAGCCCCCCTGCCAGCACGACGACATGTCCCGGATCAGTCACACGACTCCCTGCCCGTCAACGCTCCGCACGGCACGCCGGCTTCTCCGGCTTGTACCTGTCTGGGGGGATCCTCCCAGCCCCGCCGAGCTCGGCGTCACCCGGCCACTGAGCCGGGTGACGGGACGGGCGGGATCAGAGAGTGTTCGGAGCGGGGGTGTCGACGCCGTGCGTGGCGGTGGGAGTCGTCGAGCCGAAGGTGGCCTGGAGGGAGAGTTCCTGCTCCACCACGGCGGCCAGGCGGCGGACGCCCTCGCGGATCCGGGCGGGCTCGGGGTAGCAGTACGACAGCCGCATATGGCGGTGGCCGGTGCCGTCGGCATAGAAGCCGGTGCCCGGTACGTACGCCACCCGGGCGGCGATCGCACGCGGCGCCATCGCCTTCGCGTCGAGCCCTTCCGGCAGCGTCAGCCACACGTAGAAGCCGCCGGCCGGCCGCGTCCAGGCGCAGCCTTCGGGCATCAGGTCGGCCAGCGAGTCGAGCATGGTGTCGCGCCGCTCCCGGTAGAGCTCCCGGAACGCCTTGATCTGCTGCTTCCAGGGCTGGGTCGCGAGGTACTCGCGGACCGCGAACTGGGAGAGGTTTGAATGGCTCAGCATCGCGGACTCGGCGGCCAGCACCAGCTTGGCGCGCACCGCGTGCGGGGCGAGCACCCAGCCGATCCGGAAGCCGGGCGCGAAGGTCTTGGAGAAGGAGCCGAGATAGATGACCCGGTCGGCGTCGTCGGCCCGCAGCGCCCGCAGCGGGGCCTCGTCGAAGCCGAGCAGCCCGTAGGGATTGTCCTCGACCACGAGCACGTCGTGGGCGGCGCAGATGTCGAGGACCTCGGCCCGCCGCGCAGCCGACAGGGTCACGCCCGCAGGGTTGTGGAAGTTCGGCACCGTGTAGAGGAACTTCACCCGCCGCCCCTCGCGCCGTAGCCGGCCCAGGGTCTCGCGCAGCGCCGCGGGGATCAGCCCGGCGTCGTCCAGCGGCACGTGCGCCACCTCGGCCTGGTAGGCCGCGAAGGTGCCGAGCGCCCCCACGTACGACGGCGCCTCGGCGACCACCACATCCCCGGGGTCGACGAAGATCCGGGCCAGCAGGTCGAGGCCCTGCTGGGAGCCGACCGTCACCACCACGTCGTCGGCCGAGGCGCGGACGCCCTCCAGCGCCATCACCTCGCAGATCCGCTCGCGTAGTTCCGGATCGCCCTGCGCCGACCCGTACTGCAGCGCCTCGGAGCCGCGCCGGGCGGTCAGCTCACCGAGCATTTCGCCCACCACGTCGAGCGGCAGCGCCGAGACGGAGGGCATTCCACCGGCCAGCGACACGATTTCCGGACGGGAGGCGACCGCGAACAGAGCGCGGATCTCGGAGGCCACCATGCCTTGGGCACGGGCGGCGTAACGGTCGATGTAGGCGTCTGTACGCGAATGCTCTGTCACTGAGGCCCTCCGAGGCCGACGGTTCCTGCAACCTACGCCATGTGCGGTACGAGTTGGCTGAGGCCCCCCGGAGAGTCGGGCGGCCGAACTGGGTAGTGACCCTCTGTCCGATACGATGCCCGAGGACCCCGGTGAGTTGCCGGGGAATTCCACGAAGGGCGCTCCGTACCAGAAGGGTGCCGGCCGGTGTCGCGTCGTCTCGTCAGTGTCACGCTGGACAATCTCGAAGATCTCCCTTCGCGGTGCCGCCGCTGCGTCTTCTGGGAGCTCGATCCGGTCAACCGCGATCGCGCCCTGGAGACGGGTGATCCGGAGCTGGAGAAGGAGGCGTGGGTCTCCTCCACCCTGCTCGAATGGGGCAGCTGCGGAAAGATCGTTTATGTCGACGGGGTTCCGGCGGGTTTCGTGCTGTACGCCCCGCCGCTGTACGTCCCGAGGTCGGTGGCGTTCCCCACTAGTCCGGTGAGCGCGGACGCGGTGCTGCTGATGACCGCGCACATCATGCCCGAGTTCGCCGGCGGCGGCCTGGGCCGGATGCTCGTCCAGGGCGTGGCCAAGGACCTCACCCGCCGGGGGGTGCGGGCCATCGAGGCGTTCGGCGACCTCCAGGGCGAGGAGAAGGCCTGCATGGTGCCCGCCGACTACCTGCTCTCGGTGGGCTTTAAAACGGTCCGGCCGCATCACCGGTTTCCTCGCCTGCGGCTGGAGCTCAAATCGGCCCTGTCGTGGCGTGAGGACGTCGAGGTCGCACTGGAGCGCCTGCTGGGCTCCATGACCCCAGAGGGCGCGCTCCGTCCCATCTGAGCCCCTCTCAGCGCCTCCGTAGACGGCGAACGGCCCCGCGCGGGGCGCGGGGCCGTTCGGAGCGGGTCAGGCTCAGATGAAGTCGGCGAGCTCGCGGAGCATCGCGGCCTTGGGCTTGGCGCCCATGATCTGCTTGACCACTTCGCCGCCCTGGTAGACGTTCATCGTCGGGATCTGCATGATGTCGTACTGGCGGGCGATCTCAGGGTTCTCGTCGATGTTGAGCTTGACGATCTCGATCTTGTCGCCGTGCTCCTTCGCGATCTCCTCCAGGACCGGCGCCACCATCCGGCACGGCGCGCACCACTCGGCCCAGAAGTCGACCACGACGGGCTTGTCTCTCTTGAGTACCTCGGCGGCGAAATCGGCGTCGGTCACGGCCTTCATGCTGTCTCCTTCACTGTCGTGACGGCTGGTGGAGCCGTCACCTTTCTTCGTGGACCAGCTGCGCGGCGCCCTGGTCCTGCAGCCAGCGCTCCGCGTCGATCGCTGCGGCGCATCCGGTGCCGGCCGCGGTGATGGCCTGCCGGTAGACGTGGTCGACCACGTCGCCGGACGCGAAAACTCCGGGGATCTTGGTGCGGGTGGTGGGTGCCTCGACGAGGAGGTAGCCGTCCGCGTCGGTGTCGAGCTGCCCGGCGAACAGCTCGCTGCGCGGGTCGTGGCCGATCGCGATGAACAGCCCGGTGGCCTCCAGCGTGGTCTTCTCGTCCGTCTTGCGGTTGCGGATCTGCACGCCGGTGAGCCGGTCGTCGCCCAGGATCTCGGTGACCTCGCTGTCCCAGATGAACTTGATCTTCTCGTTGGCGAACGCCCGGTCCTGCATGATCTTGCTGGCGCGGAGCTCGTCCCGCCGGTGCACGACGGTCACCGAGCTGGCGAACTTGGTCAGGAAGAGGGCCTCCTCCATCGCGGTGTCGCCGCCGCCGACCACGACGATGTCCTTCCCCTTGAAGAAGAACCCGTCGCAGGTGGCGCACCAGGAGACACCGCGGCCGGACAGCCGCTTCTCGTTCTCCAGGCCCAGCTCGCGGTAGCCGGAGCCGGTCGCGATGATCACGCTTCTGGCGAGGTGGACCTCGTCGCCCACCTTGACGACCTTGGGGTCGGCGGTGAGGTCGACCTCGGTCACGTCGTCGGTGACCAGTTCCGCCCCGAACCGCTCGGCCTGCTTGCGCAGGCTCTCCATCAGCTCCGGGCCCATGATCCCGTCCGGGAAGCCGGGGAAGTTCTCGACCTCGGTGGTGTTCATCAGGGCACCGCCCCAGCTCACCGAACCTTCGAACACCAGGGGCTTCAGGTCGCCGCGCGCGGCGTAGACCGCCGCCGTGTAGCCCGCCGGCCCGGAGCCGATGATGATCACATTGCGGACGTCGCTCACTGTGCCTCTCCTGTTCAGTGACCTGGGTGGCGCTCCGGCGAGGGAACACGGATCGCCAGTGGCGTCAACCGATCCTAGAGGCCGATGATTCCCGGCAGTCATACCCTGGGGAGATGGCGCGAATACTGCTGCTGCACTCGGCTTACGGGCTGCGGCCCGCCGTCCACGAGGCGGCCGACCGGCTGCGCGCGGCCGGGCACGAGGTGGAGGTTCCGGACCTGTACGACGGCCGGGTGGTCGACACCGTCAAGGCGGGCATGGCGATCAAGGACGAGATCGGCACCGAAGGGTTGCTGAAACGGGCCGTGGCGGCCGCCGCACCGCACTCGGAACACGGCCTGGTGTACGCGGGCTTCTCGATGGGCGGGGCGCTGGCCCAGAACCTGGCGCTGGCCGACGAGCGCGCCCGGGGGCTGCTGCTGATGCACGGCACCTCGGACATGACCGACGACGCGGCCACCGAGATCCCGGTGCAACTGCACGTGGCCGACCCGGACCCGTTCGAGAGCGACGACTGGCTGAACGCCTGGTACCTGCGGATGCGCCGGGCCGGTGCGGAGGCCGAGGTCTACCGCTACCGCGGCGCCGGCCACCTGTTCACCGACCCGGAACTGCCCGACCACGACGCCGAGGCCGCCGAGCGGGCCTGGGCGATCGCGCTGGGTTTCCTGGCCGAGCTCAGCGACTGATCTGCAGGCGCTGCACCACGTCGGGCCGGCCCGCGGCGCAGCCGGGGCCGGCCACCACCACGTCGAACCGGCCCTCTCCGGCCGGCAGCAGGACGAGCGTGGCGGGAGCCCCCTCGTAGCGGGCGACCTCCACCAGGTACGGCTGCCGGTTCCCGGCGACCGCGGAGACGCAGCCGGCGAGTTCGGCCGGTGCCGCTCCGCCGCCCGGTGGGGGCGGGCTCGCCAGCCCGGCGCGCAGCCGTTCCGCGAGCGTGCCGGAACGGTAGTCGGTGCCGCTCCGCAGGACCGGATAACCGCTGCGGTCGGAACGGGACGACAGGGCCCCTTCCGACGCGCCGCGGTCGGTGGGGTCGGCGACCCGGGGTGGGGTGGCCTGCGCGGTGCCCTCGGGGGAATCGGCCCCCTTGAGCACCGCACCGCCTATCAGTACGCCGCCGCCGATCGCCACGACGGATGCCGCGGCGACCGACAGGATCTGCCAACGGCGGCCGGCGCGCCGGTGCGTGAGACTCGTCACCGTGCTCGAGGACATCGCCTCGGCCATGATGGCGGCGTCCAGCCGGGCCGCCAGATCGGCCGGCATGTCGGGTGCGGGAGCCTCCGCCAGGATTCGGGAGACGTCCGCAAGCTCGGCGGATCGCTCCCGGCACTCGGCGCAGTCGTCGAGATGCTCGTTGGCAGAGGCGGCATGCTCATGGTCGAGCAGCCCTTCGGCAAGCTCGGCCAGGGTGTCGTAATCCAGGTGTGCGGGGTTCACGTGGACTCGCCACCTCCTTCCTCCGTATCTCCGACGATTCCGTTGGCTCGCCGGTTCCGGAGATGGCCGAGAAGGGGAACGAGCCGGGCCCGGCCCCGGGCACAGCGACTCTTGATCGTGCCGGGCGGAACCTCCAGCACGCGGGCCGCGTCGTCGACGGCGTAGCCCATCATGTCCACGAGGATCAGCGCCGAGCGCTGCTCGGGGGAGAGCATCTGAAGCGCCGCGATCACGTCGAGGGAGACGCCGTGCGCGTCGGTGGGGTCGGCCATCTTGGGCGCGACCGAGTCGAAGGTGGCGTCGTCGCCGATCGGCACGAAGGGACGGATCGCCTTGCGGCGCAGCCGGTCCAGGCAGGCGTTGACCACGATGCGGTGCAGCCAGGTGGTGACCGCCGCGTCGCCGCGGAACCGGGCGGCCGCACGGAATGCGGACAGGAAGGCGTCCTGCAGGGCGTCGGAGGCCTCCTCCGGGTCGCCGAGGGTGCGCAGCGCCACCGCCCACATCCGGTCGCGGTGCCGCTGCACCAGCTCACCGAACGCGTGCGGGTCTCCCTGGGTGTGCCGGGCCAGCAGTTCCTTGTCGGGGACCACGTCGCTCACGAACGCCATGGCAGCGGTCCTCTGCTGGGCGGCAGGACGGCCTCGATCCGCGCCGTCCGCACTCCGGCCGTACTTGATCGAGTTGGCACGCGCGTTCCTGGGGGGAGGGGGCTGACTGTCTGCTGACAGGCACGATACCGACTAGTGGCGACGATCGTCACAGATCACCGTGGGGAGGGTCAGCCCGCCCCGTAGACCACCACGTCCTTGACCACGGCCCGGAACTTGCCCTCGATCTGCGGCAGCTTGCTGAAGTAGACCAGCACGTACCGGCCGCGGGCCTGCTCGGTGTCGAGTTCGAAGGTGCCGATGGCGGAGTTCATCCGGGCCGCCTGGCGGGACGTCAGGTCGGGGCTGTCTCCGATGTGCAGCCGGACCGTGCCGGGCACGCCGCCGGGCATGACGACCTTGACCTTGCCGACCGTCACCGGACGACCCATGTCGAGCACCAGGCCGAGCCCCTGCTTCAGCCCGGCGTAGTTGGCCGCGAAGTAGTGCTGGGTGTGCCACTCGGTGGACCCCTTGCCGTCGATGACGTTGCGGGTGCCCGTCTGGTAGGCGGTGTCGGGGTTCTTCAGCGGGGTCGGGTCGAAGCCGTGGACGGACTGGACGTCGAGGGCCTGGACCGCCGGCCGGGTGGCCGTCGGCGTCGGGGTCGGGGTGCCCTGCGCGGCCGGCGGGGAGTCGCCCCTGGTCAGCGACCAGGCGGCGAGGCCGACGATGACGGTGACCGCCGCGGCGGCCACGCCGAGCAGCGCGCGGTTGACGGACTTGGGCGCCCCACCGGCCGGGATCGGCGCGGGTGAGGCCGGCCGCGTCCGTGAATGCGGGTGCGGGTGCGGCCGGGTGGGCGGCGGGGGAGCCGGGGTGTGCAGGGCGGTCGCCGGCTCGCGGACGGGCCGGTGCACCACGGCGGGCGGCGGGCCGGTGGCGGGGCCGGCGAACAACGGCAGCGGGGTCCGGGGCACGCCGCCCAGGGCGGAGACGAACTCGTCCGGGGTGCGCATCGGCTGCTGGGTGCGCACGTGCAGCGCCTGGCAGACCAGCGAGTCGAGCAGGTGCGGTACGCCCGGCTTGACCTGGCGGGGGCCCCACAGCTCGCCGTTGGCGGCGGGCGCGTCCGGCAGCGAGCTCGGCTGCTCCCCGGGCCAGCGGGCGGTGAGCGCGGCGTAGAGCAGCCGGCCCAGCCCCTGGGTGTCGGCCAGCGCGGGGTCGGCGGCGGTCTCGTCGGCGAGCACCGCGTCGACCGCCATGCCCAGCAGCTTGACGGTGCCGCCGGTGGTCCACAGCAGGTCCCGGGGGGTCAGCCGCAGATGCGCCAGGCCGGCGGCATGCGCAGCGGCGACCGCCTCGGCGGCCTCGTAGAGCAGGGTCGCGGCCCGGCCGGGCTCCAGCGGACCCTTGGCGAGCAGCATCTGCTCCAGGGTCTCGCCGGTGACCCACTCGCTGACCACGTACGCCAGCTCGCCGCTGTCGTCGGCGTCGAAGACCTGGGTCAGCCGGGGGTCGGTGAGCCGGCTCGCGGCACGGGCGGCGGTGACCACCTGGCCGGCACGGGCGAAGGTCGGATCGAAGGTCCGGACGGCCACGGCCCGGGCCAGGATCTCGTCGATCGCCTTCCAGAGGGTCGAACCGCCTGCCTCGCTGACCCGGGTCTCAAGACGGTAGCGGCCGGCGAGGCGGGTTCCGGGCTCGATGGTGGACGTGCTCACGGCATCGTCCTGCGCAGGTGGTCGCGTCCCATTTCAGTGGCGGGGCAGACGCCTCCGGCCCTCCTCTTCGCGGTTCCGCGGGTATCGCTCGGCAAGCGTAGTTCCCCAACATGGTAGTGGGTCGCCTCAAGACATAGTCGGACTTATTGCTGCGCGTCCTCAACCGGTAATGGAGAGTTTAACTTCTGCCGGGCAGTCGGGAGGTGACCGTGGAGAGCAACGTCTGTACCTCGGCGACCCGCAGCAGCCGGGCGAACACCAGGTAGAGCAGGCCACCGCCCGTGCTGCCGACGACCAGCGCGACGACCGAGGCGGGAAAACCGGGGCCGATCGCGGCGTCGGAGACCGCGTGGGCGGCGTAGGCGAACCCGATCAGCGGCCAGATCGCCACCGCCAGCTTGAGGTTGGTGCCCACGATGCGCCGCCCGTCCACACCCTCCAGCTTGCGGCGCAGGATCAGCCAGCAGACCAGCGTGCCGGTGAGGTTGGCCACCGCGAAGCCGCCGGCGATGCCCATCGCGACCCGCTCGGTCGGCAGCGTGTTGTACAGCACCAGGGCGAGCGCGACGTTGGTGGACACCGTGACGATCGCCACCAGCGCGGGGGTGCGGGTGTCGCTGTGCGCGTAGAAGACCCGGAGCATGAGCTGGTACGCCGAGAACGGCACCAGCGCGATGGCGAACATCCGCATCACGTCGCCGATCACCAGCGCGTCGGGACGGGTCGTCTGGCCGTGCGCGAACAGCGCGGTCGCGATGTCCGGCGCGAGCACGAACATCAGCGCGGCGGCCGGCAGGATGACGACGGTGGCCAGCCGCAGCCCGGCGGAGAAGTCGTCCCGGACCAGCGACCGCTTGCCCTCGGCGGCGTGCTCGCTCATCCGGGGCAGCAGCGCGGTGATCACGGTGACGCCGATGATCGCGTACGGCAGCTGGAAGAGCTGGTAGGCGTTGAAGTAGGGGGTGTAGCCGACGTTGCCGACACCTTCCAGCCGGCCCTGGACGCCCACGGCGTTGAGCAGGTTGGTGGTGACCGCGAAGCCGGCCTGGGTGATCACGACGTAGGCCAGCGTCCAGATCGCCATCCCGCCGATCTGTCCCAGCTCGCCGCGGCGGAAGTCGAACCGGGGCCGCCACCGGAACCCGGAGCCGCGCAGCGACGGCCACAGCGCCAGGGTCTGGACGGCGATGCCGCCGATGGTGCCGGTGGCCAGCAGCGCCACCTCGGTGCCGGTGATGGACTCGGGGGTGACCTTCCCGGTGGTGACCAGCAGGAAGGTCACGCCGGTGACGCAGATCACGATGTTGTTGAGCACCGGCGCCCACATCGGCGCGACGAACCGCTGCCGGGTGTTGAGGATCGCCCCGGCGAACGCGCTCACCCCGAGGAAGAAGATCTGGACGGCGAACAGCCGCGCGAAGAGCACCGCGAGATCGCGCTGCTCGCCCTGGAAGTCGCTGCCGTAGATGTTGATCAGCAGTGGGGCCAGCAGGGCGGCCACGGCGGCCATCACGGCGAGCCCGGTCAGCGCCAGGGTGAACAGCCGCTGCTCGTACTGCCGGCCGTAGACCGGGTCGCGCTCCCTGGCGCGGACCAGCAGCGGCACCACCACCGCGGTCAGGATCCCGCCGAGCAGCAGGTCGTAGACGATGAACGGGATCGTGTTGGCGGTGTTGTACGCGTCACCCAGCGCGGCGGTGCCGAGGGCGGCCACCAGGATGACGCTGCGCAGGAAGCCGGTGATCCGGGAGGCGAGCGTGCCGACGGCCATCATCGCGCCCGACCGCAGCAGGCTCGACGCCCGCCCGCCGGACGGTGCCTGGGGATGTTTTTCGCCCTCGGCCGGGCCGGGCCCGCGCGGGGCGACCGGCTCCGCGCCGGCCGGCCGGCCCTGTGTCCCGGACCCCTGCGGGGACGGGTCAGTCGACCCCTGCTCCGCTCCGGTCGGCTGACTCGTCAACGGACCACTCCTCCGCTCTCAGTCCTCCGCGCCGGCCTCCGGCCCGGCGGATTGCGCCGCGACCCGCCGCCTGGCCCGCACCGCGCGGGTGCCGACGCCGACGAAGAGTACGGCAAGAGCGCCGCCGGTGATGAGGAGGGCATCTCGTCCATAGCCTGTCGTACGCACCGTGATGGACGCGGGCGTTCCCAGCTTTCTGCCCTGGGGCGTCAGCAGTTCCAGGTCGACGGGGGCGTTCACGTTGCCGGACGCCTGGACGACGATACGGACCGTGTCCTTCTCCCCGGGGCGCAGCGTGCGGATCGTCTGGTAGTCGCCGATCTTGAGGCCGGGGTTCCGCGAGGTGACCCTGAGCCGGACCTTGGCGGTCTGGTCGATCAGGTCGTTGGCGACCGTGATCAGCAGGTGCCCGGACTTGCCCGCGACGGTGTAGCGGGTGGTGGTGACCAGGCGGATGTTCTCGATCTCGTCGTCCAGCTCCGTCGCGAGCTGCTGCCGGGCGGTGCGGGCGCTGCCCGGCCGGCCGCGCCAGGCGGCGGACTCGATGCGCAGCATGGCCTGCTCGTGGGAGTTCACCGGCGGTTGCAGCGCGGTGGAGAACAGCCGGGCGCGCGAGGCGAGCGCCCGCACCTCCCGCAGGTAGGTCGCGCCGAGCTCGTAGTTCTCGTAGACGGGGTGGTAGCCGATGAAGGTCCGTGGCTGCTGCTTGGCCCTGACGATCTGGTCGAGCGGCACCTCGGTGAGCCAGTCGGCCTGGGCGGTGTACTCCAGCAGCTGGCGGGCGAAGGCCGGGTCGGGGTTCCAGCCGCGGTTCGGTACGACCACCAGGGTGCGGGCGGTGGGAACCTCCGCGGTGATCATGGCGGTCTCGGCCAGGAAGCGCTGGGCGGTGAGCGTGGCGGCCCCCGGCGAGCGGCTGTCGGCACTGACGATCTTGCTCAGGGTCGAGTCGTAGGCGATCGTCGTGCGGTTCTTGTCGTCGGCGTGCAGGGCCGTCGTGGCGGACGGGGTGAAGATCCGGCTCGGCGGGATCAGCACGTCGCTGGTCATCAGGAACGTCTGCCGCCCGTAGCGGGCCATCAGGTCCAGGGTGCGCTGGTCGGCGGCGCCCTGCGGGGGCCAGGCGACGGACATCGCCGGCTGGCGGTTCATCAGGTCCTTGTCGGCGGCCACTCCGGAGTGCCGGTAGCCGACCCCGAGGTGCCCGCCCAGGCCGTTGCGGGCCAGCGCCACCGCGTCCGGGTCGGCGTAGGGCAGCGTGAAGTAGGGGTCGGTGGCGCTGGCGGTGCGCAGCTCGTTCAACCAGTGCTTGGCGGTGTCGCTGGCCGGCCTGCGGGCCGGGTCGGCGGTGGCCGACTTCCTGAGCGAGTAGCCGTCGGTCATGGCGCGGACGTCGTCGAGCAGTGCGGGGTCGATCGCCCAGGTGATCGGGGTGTCCGTGGTCTTGGCGGCGTCCACCAGCCCGCCGAGCCGCCCCGTCAGCCGCAGGTCCCGTTCCAGCCGGTCGTCGAAGAACACCGAGTCGTGGGACCGGTGCTGGCGGTCGATCAGCGGCCAGACCCAGGCGATCTTGGTTGGCTGGAAGGTCTTCTGGGCGGGCACGAAGTTCAGAAACGTGGTCTGGCTGGCGATCACCTGCTGGGAGCCGTTCAGCACGTCCACCGCGACGGGGTAGACGCCGAACTGCGCCATGCCCAGCGCGCGCGCACTGGTGGCGATCTTCCACGGGTACTCGGAGTTCAGTGCGAACACCGACGCCACCGGCTGCAACGCGGTCACGCGGGGCAGCGGCAGCCCGCTGCCCTGGTTGTGCTGGACGAGCTCGTACCGGCTGTTCAGCGGCTGGGCCCGGTAGCGCAGCCGGACCGACAGCCCGGCGATGTTCTGCCCGGTCAGGTTGGCGACGGACCCGGACAGCTCCACCCGGGACCGGCCGCCGGTCGGCCGGGTCAGCGGGCTGATCTTGTTGAGGGTGAGCTGGATCTGGGCGCGGGCGGCGTGGGCCCGGGGCTTGGCCACCTCAGCCGCCTTGGGTGCCGCGGCCAGGGCGGGCCCCACGGGCAGGCAGAACAGCACCGCGGCCAGTGCGGCGACCCGCCGAGCGGCGGGCCTCACGACGAACGCGCCAATGCCGCCCGTGGGCGGGGGGCGCCGGATCCCCGGGTCACGGCCTCGATCGTAGTCCCGCCGCCAGGGCGGTCAGACCGTACTTGCCCAAGATCGTCACCTCCGTCCTGCGTGGAGGGCGTCCGCCGGTCCGATCGGTTCGGCTCGGCTCAGCGTGTACAGGTCGATGGTCCGGATGCCCAGCGCGGTGCAGCTCTCCCCGGTGGCGGTGTAGACGACCTCGTCGAAGTGCAGGTCGTCGAGGACCCGGCCGTCGATGAAGACCGGCACGTCGCGCGGCAGCAGCAGCGGGCAGACGAGTTCGGCCGCGTACTCGGTGGCCGCGTTGACGAGGTGCGCGGGAGCGGGCCGGAGCGCCCGGACGCCGAGCGCGCGGCGCACCGGGTCGAGGTCCGGCGCGGGGCCCGCCACGGCGGAGATCACGGCGGCCAGCCGGCCGCGGTCGCCGGCGCGGTCGCCGGTATGGAGCTTGGTCGTCAGGCATCGGCGCGGAGCCAGGCCCAGGGCTGCGGGCAGTTCCTCGGCGGTGGAGATCGTCCGGGAGAGCCGCACGATCTCGTGCCGGGTTCCGCGTTCGATGAGCATGCGGTGGATGGCAAGAGCGTCCTTCATTGAACTGCCTCCGTCCTGACGAGGCCCGTCCTGCGGCGCCATATGGGTCACATCCACATACCCCCAGAAAGCCGTTGCTCCCGGCCGGGGTGGGCTGCATCATTCAGGTCGGCGCTACCGTTGGTGCCGCGAGTGGGTTCCGCATCGGGGCCACGCCTCCCGGTCTCGTCCTCGAGTGTCCAGAACGTAACCCGGAGATCGCACCCTGTACAGCCCGCTTTCGCCAGCCACAGCCAAGGAATCATGCCCGTGTCCAGCGACCTGTCACCGCAGCAGCGCCAGGCCATCACCGAGTTGCTCCGCCGCGTCATCCCGCCCGCCGTCGACGAGCTCGGCCACCGGTTCGCCAAGGCCGGCCACGAACTGGCGCTGGTGGGCGGCCCGGTACGGGACGCGCTGCTGAGCCGGCCCGGCAAGGACGTCGACCTCACCACCGACGCCCACCCGGACAAGATCCTGGAGCTGGTGGACGGCTGGGCCGACGCCATCTGGACGATCGGCATCGAGTTCGGCACGGTCGGCCTGCGCAAGGGCGACCTGCAGCTGGAGATCACCACCTACCGCAGCGAGTCCTACGACCCCAAGTCGCGCAAGCCCGAGGTGACGTACGGCACCTCGCTCCGCGACGACCTGGGCCGGCGCGACTTCGCGGTCAACGCGATGGCCGCCCGGCTGCCCGGCCCGGAGTTCGTCGACCCGTTCGGCGGGCTGGCCGACCTGCGCGACAAGCGGCTGCGCACCCCCGGGCGGCCTGAGGACTCCTTCAGCGACGACCCGCTGCGGATGCTGCGCGCGGCCCGGTTCGCCTCCCAGCTCGGGTTCACGGTCGCGCCCGAGGTGGTGGCCGCGATGCGGGACATGGCCGGGCGCATCGACATCGTGTCGGCCGAGCGGATCCGCGACGAGCTGTCCAAGCTGGTCTGCGGCCGGTACCCCCGCGCGGGGCTGGCCCTGCTGGTCGAGACCGGGCTGGCCGAGTACGTTCTGCCCGAGCTGCCCAAGCTGCGGCTGGAGATCGACGAGCACCACCGGCACAAGGACGTCTACGACCACTCGCTGATCGTGCTGGAGCAGGCGATCGCCCAGGAGGAGGACGGCCCCGACCTGGTGCTGCGGCTGGCCGCGCTGCTGCACGACATCGGCAAGCCGAAGACCCGCTCGTTCGAGCCGGGCGGCCGGGTCACCTTCCACCACCACGAGGTGGTCGGGGCGAAGATGACCAAGTCCCGGCTGATGGCGCTGCGCTACCCCAAGGACGTGGTGGCGGACGTGTCCCGGCTGGTCGAGCTGCACCTGCGGTTCCACGGCTACGGCACCGGCGAGTGGACGGACGCCGCGGTGCGCCGGTACGTCCGCGACGGCGGCCACCTGCTCGGCCGGTTGCACAAGCTGACCCGTGCCGACTGCACCACCCGCAACAAGCGCAAGGCCGAGCGGCTGCGCCGTACCTACGATGACCTGGAGCGGCGGATCGCCCGGCTGGCCGAGGAGGAGGAACTGGCCAAGATCCGTCCCGAGCTGGACGGCAACGCGATCCAGCGCGTCCTCGGTATCCCGCCCGGCCCGCTGGTCGGCAAGGCCTACCGCTTCCTGCTCGACCTGCGGCTGGACCGCGGCCCCATCGGCGAGGAGGCCGCCACCGAGGCCCTCCTGTCCTGGGCCCGCGCCCAGGGCCTGGAACCGCCCGCCTAGGGCCTGTCTCAAAGCAAGGTCAGGAGCCTTGCTACGGCACCAGCGACAACCGCGTCCCCGCTGCCCGCGTGATCCTTCAGTATCTGGGGCGCTATGGCGCCCTCAAAGCTGAAGGATCACCAGGTCAAGGGGCCTGGCCCGCTGATCCTTCAGGGTTCGGGGCGCTGGAGCGCACCGGATGCCGAAGGATCACGCCGGTAACGGCCCGAGGGGCTAGCGCGGCCGTTACCGGTATCCGTGGTGAGGCTTTCGACCCACTTTGAAACAGGCCTTAGCGCGGTGACCGTGGGCGTTCACTGGGCCGGCTCGACCGGCGTGGCCGCGGTACGTGACCTGCGGCGAGTGGAGCGGCGGGCCGGGGCCGGCTCGATCGCGCCGATGCGGTCCTCTCCAGCGCGGGAGTCCGGGTTTTCGCCCGAGCGGGATGCGGTCTTCTCAGTGGCCGAGACCGTGCTCAGGCGATGAGCCGGTGCGGCGTTCACCGCGGGATGGTTGCATCGCCCCGGCTCTCGCCGTCCGGCCGGCCCGGGAGCATGCTCGCGTGGTGCGGCCGGCCGGACGGCGGTTCGGCCGGGGGTCTACTTCAGCCAGTCGGCGTAGCGGGTGGGGGCGATGCGGGCGCCGCTTTTCGCGGTGAGGACGTCGCCGGGGACGGCGGCGAACATGCCGGCGGTGTCGTCGGTGGTCACCGAGCGCTTGTCGTCCTTGGCGGCGAGGGTGATGCGGCCCAACTCGTCCAGCGGGTACGTGTCGGGGCCGCCGAGGTCGAGGATGCCGCCCAGGGGCGGTCCGGCCGCGACGTCGGCGACGGTGGCGGCGACGTTCGCCGCGGCGACCGGCTGGATGGGGGTGCGGGGCAGGCGGACGGTGTCGTCGTCGGCGGTCCAGGACAGGACGGCGTCGATGAACTCCATGAACTGGGTGGCGCGGACGATGGAGTAGGGGATGGGGCCGGCCTTGAGGATGTCCTCCTGGAGGGTCTTGGCGCGGTAGTAGTCGAGCGCGGGGACCTGGTCGACGCCGACGATCGACAGGATGACGAAGTGCCCGACGTCCGCCTGCCGGGCCGCGGCCAGGAGGTTGTCCATCGAGGTCTGGAAGAAGGGGATGGAGGCGTCGTCGAAGGTCGGGGAGTTGGTCAGGTTGACGACCACGTCGGCGCCGGCCAGCGCCGTGTCCAGGCCGTGGCCGGTGATGATGTCGACTCCGGTGGACAGCGAGTGCGGTACCGCTTCGTGCCCGGCCGCGTTCAGGTTCTGGACGACCTGTGAACCGATCAGCCCGGTTCCGCCGATGATCGCGAACTTCATGGCAGGTTCTGCCCCTTCCTCGGTGATCTCTGGCCGGTTGCCGGGCTTCCCGTGGTTCACACGCTTCGCCCGACAACTCGGACATCTGTTGTCCGAAACAGTACTCGGACACTTTATGTCCGAGTCGGTGGGGTGTGGACTAGGGTGAAGAAGTGAAGATGTCCGGCGGAGTCGAGTGGGCTCTGCACTGCTGCGTCGTGCTCACCTCGGTGACGGAACCGGTGCCGGCCGCGCGGCTGGCACAGCTGCACGCCGTCTCGCCCAGCTATCTGGCCAAGCAGCTCCAGGCCCTCTCGCGGGCCGGGCTGGTCCGATCGGTCCAGGGCAACGCGGGCGGATACGTCCTCACCCGCTCCCCCGAACTGATCACGGTGCTCGACGTCGTCGAGGCCGTCGACGGGCCCGGCCCGGCCTTCTCCTGCACCGAGATCCGGCAGCGCGGCCCGATGGCCGCCCCGCCGCAGTCCTGCACCGTGCCCTGCGCCATCAGCCGCGCCATGGCCGGAGCCGAGGCCACCTGGCGGGACGCCCTGCGCTCCGTCTCCGTGGCCGACCTGGCCCGCGACGTCGAGTCCGACTACGGCTCCGGCACGCTGGCCGGCATCAGCGCCTGGCTGGGCACGGGCGGAAGGTGAGCGCGGCCGTGCCGCAACCGCCGGAGGCACGGTCTGGCCGTACCCGCACCTGGCGTCGATCGCCTGGCGCGATGCCCGGCGACCTGCACCGGGCATCGCGCCAAGGCGTGTTTCGACGTGGGCAGGGTGCTGGTGGTCCTGGCCGCCTCGTGCGGGATCCGGCCGCGCTGGTGGGGCATGTGTAGGTGATCGTTGAGGATGGACGGGGCTGCAGCCCCGTCCATCCTCAACGATCACGCTGGCAGGGGGTGGGCACGGGCGCAGCCGTACTTTGAGACAGGCCTTAGCGGGGAGCGATGCCGTTCAGGACCGCCGTGACGAGGTCGTCGGTGCGTTGCGCCGAGACCTGTTCGGGGTGGTGTTCGCGGGAGGCGCCGTGGATCAGCAGGGTGAGGACCGTCTCGTGGCAGACACCGACGATCATCTCGGCGGCGGCCTCCACCCGGGCGTCGGGCGCCAGGCGGCCCAGGTCCCGCTCGGCGCGCAGGTAGTGGACGAGGCGGTCGCGCCAGTCGTCGCCGGAGCCGTCCGCCCGGGTGAAGGAGGCCAGGAGGCCGGGGCTGGCGAGGGCCCCCGCGAGCGCCGGGAAGATCGCGCGGTGCAGGGCCGTCCCGTAGCGGATGTACGCGCGCAGGTTGGCCGCGAGATCACCGGAGCCCGGTTCGGGCAGCGTGCCCAGTTCGCGCTCGACGGCTCGCACGTGGGCGCGCAGCGCGTGCGCCAGCAACTCCTCCTTGTCGGCGAAGTGGTTGTAGAGCACGCCGTCGGCGACGCCGGCCTCCCGGGCGATCGCGCGTACGGTGAGGCCGGCCGTGCCGTGCTCGGCCAGCATGCGCTCGGCCGTGGCGATCAGGTGCTCGCGCAGGCTGCGGTCGTCGCCGCGCAGGACCGCGGCCTTCCTGGGGGACATCACGCACATCGTAGTTAGTGGCGCCGCCGGGCACGCGCCTTCGGCCGGTCCGCCGGTCGGCCGCGAGGGCCGATCCGCCGCCCGTGCGGTGGGCGGATCCGTCCGTGCGATGGGTGGATCGGCCCGTCAGGCGCCGCGGGCCGCGGTGACCAGCCAGGCCGTGCCCCGGGTGCGGACGCCGTCGGGGTGCTCGAACCGGCGTACCGCGCTCCCGAGGGCGGCCACGGCTTTGGCGGCGGTGTCCGGGTCCACCAGGCCGAGGTGGTACCTGACCGGGCCCCAGGCCGAGAGGAACGCGGTCGCGTCGGCGGCGTCCCGGCCCCAGCGCTGGTCGGCCTCGACGCGGGTGCAGGTGACGTTCCCGAAGCCGGCGTCGCCGAGCACCCGGCGGACGCGGGCGGGATCGGCGAACGAGGTCGGGCCGGTGCCGTCGGGTCCGGTGGGCGTGGGCAGGTGCTCGGCCGTCGCCGCGAGGATCTCGCCCAGGTCGGTGCCGGCGAGTTCCGCCAGGCAGACGAAGGCGAGCCGGCCATCGGGACGCAGTGCCCGCGCGACGTTGCCGAACGCGGCCACCGGGTCGGCGTAGAACATCACCCCGAACCGGCTCACGGCGACGTCGAAACCGGCGGCCGGGAGGGGGTGCACCTGGACGTCCCCCTGCTCGAACTCCGCGTTGGGGACACCCTCCTCCGCGGCGCGGGCGCGGGCCCGGGCCAGCATCGGTGCGGAGAGGTCGATCCCCAGCGCGCCGCGTGCCCGCCGGGCTGGCCAGCAGGGTGGTCTGCCCGCTCCCGCAGCCGAGGTCCAGGACGCGGTCGCCCGGCCCGATCGCGGCCGCGTCCAGCAGGAGGTCGTTGAAGCCGCCGTTCACCGCGTCGTAGCGCTCGTGGTGGTCGGCCCAGTGCTGCCCCTCGTAGCCGTTCCAGGCCGTCGCCTGCTCCTCGTTCACGATCCGCATCGCCGCCTCCTCGGTATGAACATTCGTTCATGAACAACGTTCATACTGGTTCGGAGTGGGTGTCCGCGTCAAGAGCCGGTTCCGGTCAGGGCCGGCGGGCGAAACCTTGTGGGGTCCGGCAAGACCGCCCCGGGCCGCGGTGACATAGCCTCGCGTCGGGCGAGGCGAAGGGGGAGTTCGTGACACCGGAGGAGATCGAGCGGCTGCGGGAGTTCGACCGGGAGCACGTCTGGCACCCCTACGGGCCGATGCCGGGCACGGTGCCCGCCGAGCCGGTGGTGTCCGCGTCCGGGGTGCGGCTGACCCTCGCCGACGGGCGGGAACTGGTGGACGGCATGTCGTCGTGGTGGGCGGCGATCCACGGCTACCGGCACCCCGTCCTGGACGCCGCGATCACCGACCAGCTCGGCCGGATGGCGCACGTGATGTTCGGCGGGCTGACCCACCCGCCCGCGGTGCGGCTGGCCGAACTGCTGCTCCAGATCACCCCCGCCCCGCTGACCAAGGTGTTCTTCGCCGACTCCGGCTCCGTCGCCGTCGAGGTGGCGATCAAGATGGCGCTGCAGTACTGGCGCTCCCAGGGCGAGGACGGCCGGAACCGGCTGTTCACCGTGCGCGGCGGCTACCACGGCGACACCTTCGGCGACATGGCCGTCTGCGACCCGGTGAACGGCATGCACCACCTGTTCGCGGACGTGCTGCCCCGGCACGTGTTCGCCCCGCCCCCGCCGCCCGGCCACGACACCCCGCCCGATCCGGCCTACCTCGCCGAACTGCGCACCCTGGTCGCCCGGCACGCCCACGAACTGGCGGCCATCATCGTCGAGCCGGTGGTGCAGGGCGCGGGCGGGATGCGCTTCTACTCCCCCGGCTACCTGCGGGCGCTGCGCGACCTGGCCGACGAGCACGGGCTGCTGCTGATCGCCGACGAGATCGCCACCGGTTTCGGCCGGTCCGGCGAGCTGTTCGGCTGCGACCACGCCCGGGTGGTGCCCGACATCATGTGCGTCGGCAAGGCGATGACCGGCGGCTACCTCACGATGGCCGCCACCCTGTGCACCGACCGGGTGGCCGAGGGGATCAGCCGGGGCGAGGCTGCCGCCCTGATGCACGGCCCGACGTACATGGCCAACCCGCTGGCCGCCTCCGCCGCGATCGCCTCGATCGAACTGCTGCTGTCGCGCGACTGGCGGGCCGAGGTCGCCGGCATCTCCCGGCGGCTGTCGGCCGGGCTGGCCCCCGCCCGCGACCTGCCCGGGGTGGCGGACGTCCGGGTGCTCGGCGCGATCGGCGTGATCCAGACCGCCGGGCCGGTGGACGTCCAGGCCGTCCAGAAGGTCCTCATGGACCACGGCGTCTGGCTGCGCCCGTTCCGTGACCTGATCTACACGATGCCTCCTTACATCTGCACCCCCGAGGACATCGACCAGATCACCACCGCCATGCGCGCCGCCGCCGCATCGCTCTGACAGTAACCGCGGCTCGCTCGCCGCACCCAACAATCCACAGCCTGTGGAAAAGTCTGCGCCGACCTTCCCGGGGAGCCGCCGTCCCGGCGGAAGCCGGGCTGCGCCCGGTTCGCCCGGCGGTCAGGGAGGCATGTTCCATGCCCGGCGGTGGCGCCTAAGGCCTGTCTCAAAGTGAGGCCGACAGCCCCTGGCGGTACCACCGACGCCCGTCTCCGGCCCCTTGCTCGCGTGATCGTTGAGGATGGGTGGGGCTGGGGCCCCACCCATCCTCAACGATCACCGGCGCAGGCGCTTGTGCCAGGTGGCGGGCGGCCGGGTCCTGCGCGAGCGAGCCAGGATCATCGGCACTCGATCCACTTCGAAACACGCCTTGAGGCCTGTTACGTAGGTGATCGTTGAGGGTGGATGGGACTCCTGCCCCACCCACCCTCAACGATCATGCTGGCAGCGGGTGGGCGTAGCCGTTGCCGGTGCTGCGGTGGGCTGCTGAACCCGCTTCTGGACAGGCGCGCGGCTGCGCATCGGATCCGCACCATCGCCGACCGTGGGCCATGCGGGACGGTGGCCCTGTCATGACCAGGCCACCCCCTGGTCGGTGACTTCGGCCGCCGCGAGGGTCCGCCCGTACACGTAGCGGGGCCCGGCCAGGGACAGGAACGCGCCGCGGATCCGGCCGCGCGCCCCGGGCCGCGCCCCGGCCAGGGCCTCGGCCAGCCGGGCACGGGCCCGGCTCTCGTCGTCGGTGACGCCGGCGGCGCCGTGGTCGTCCCCCAGGGACACGTCCCACGCGTACAGGCGATGCGCCGTCATCGAGCCTCCCTCGCCACGAAGCCGCCGAACAGCCACCCCGCCAGCGCCCGCCACCGTGGTGCCTTCGGCCGTCGACGGTGGTACGGCCCGGAGGGCGCGCTGGGTCGGGAGACCGGGCCAGGACGAGCAGATCGGCCGGATTCGTCGGGCGCGGCCGGACGCGGGGCGGCGGAGCGGGGAGCCGCACCAGGGTGGGCGGCTGGGGCGGAGTCGTGTCGATCGGCTTTGTGGGACACAGCCGGGCGCGGGGCGGTGGAGTGGGAAGGCGTGCTGGGACGAGTGGCTGGGGTGGAGCTGCGGGACGCGGTCGAGCGTGCGGGTGTGGCGGGGCGGGAAGCCGTACCCGGGCGATCGGGCCGGGCGAGGGCACGAGACGCGGTCGAGCGGGATGTGCGGGCCGGTGCGGGTGCCCAGCCGATCCATCGCCCGTCCGGGCCGGTGATCACGGGCGGGGGTTTCGGGTGCCGTGCCGGAGGATCGGCCCGCCCGGTCCGGGGCGCGCGGCCGTGTCCTGCCGCGCCGTCGCCCACGCGGGGTGGCGGGACGCGGCCCGGCGCCGGTCGGGTGGCGGCGTCCAGCAGGCGGGCCAGTTCGGCCGGGTCAGCCGCCTCGATCAGTCCGGCCGGGTCGGACGCCTTGATCAGCCCCGCCGGGGCCAGCGCCCACCACTTTCCGGTGTACTCCCCGAACCACACGCACGCGCCGGGGAACCGGCGGCGCAGTTCGGCGAGGCCGCGATCGGGGTCGATGTCGGCCGCCGTCCACGGGACGGCCGTCCGCGGCGTCGTGCTGTCGGCTACTTTGCTCATGGGTCGGAGGTCCTGTTCCGATCAAGGCCCCGGGTCCCCGGTGTTGGCGCACCGGCCGGGGCCGCCTCATTTCCTGCGTCGATTACGGAAAGTCAAGTGGCGTCACCCCCCGCATGTCACCCTGGTAAGCGCGGGTGAGCGCGGAAACGCAGCTTTTCCGCGCTTTTCCGCGGGGCGGCTCGGCGAAGGGACTTCCGGCGATGACCGACGAAGCGAAAAACCAGGTCGGAGCGCATTTGCGTGACCGGCGGCTGACCCGTGGCCTGACGGTGGAGGACCTGGCGCGGCTTTTCCGCGAGGTCGCCTCCGAACCCGTCCGGCGCTCCCTGCCCGGGCTCAAGGACATCGAGCGCAGCATCCGCGGCCATGAGTCCGGCGACCACGCACCGGGCCCGCGCTACCGCCCGCTGTACGCCCGGGCGTTCGGCACGACCGAGACCGAACTGTTCGGCGACGGCAATCGAGCCCTGGCGCCCCTATGCGCAGGCACCCCGGCGGTTAGCGTGGAGGGAACGGGCACCACGGGCGATGGAGACGACATGGAACGTCGGCGACTGTTACAACTGGCCGCTCTGGGTGTGGGTGCCGGTGCGCTCGGCTCCTCCGGGGAACCGGTGCGCCAGCTTCTCGACCGGGCCCTGGCCCGCGTCTCCCATGACATGGAGGACTGGGGAGTCGTCTGCGCCGATCATCTGCATGCGATCAGGACGCGTCCGGCCGCCCAGGCCGGTGACGACCTCCTGCTGGACCTGCTCGCCGTCCGCCGGCGACTCGACCTACCGGATGCTGAGGACGTCACCGAACTACAGCGGGCCACGGCCGCGCTGGCCACCCTCTACGCCAACGTGCTCACCCGGCTGGGTGACCACGGGTCGGCTCTGCGCTGGTGGTGCACGGCCCGGCGGGCGGCCGACGCCTCAGGTGATCTCGACCTGCGCCTGCTGGTCCGCGGCTCGGAAGCCGGGTTCGGCCTCTACGGCCAGCGCGATCCGGAGACGGTCCTGTACCTCACTGAGCGGGCGGAGCGGATCGCGGGGAGCAGGCCCTCCGTCGGGCTGGCCAAGATCCTGAGCACCCGGGCGAAGGCGCTCAGCGTGCTCGGCAGGCATGACGCGGCGAAGCAGACGCTACGGATCCTGGTGGACGTTCTGCCGGACGGTGCGCCCAACGACCTGATGCCTGCCTACTGGACCGAAGACCAGTACGACTTCGCCGAAAGCTGGGTCTACTCGGGCGTGGGCGACGAGGCCAGAGCGGGCGCGGCCCGGGAACGGGTACTCGCCCGCGCCGGCGACTACCAGTACGACGCCAACGTGCGACTGCACGAAGCCCTCTGCACGGTGGTCAACGGTGGTGTCGCCGGTGGAATGAGCCAGGCGGCGACCGTTGTGGACGCGTTGCCCGCGTCTTCCCAGAGCGCGATGATCACTGAGATGGGAAAGATCATCCTTCAAGCGGTCCCCGCCGATGACCGCCGACGCCCTGAGGTCACCGAGTTCCGCACTCTCCTGACGGCCACCGTCACCTGACCGGTCCCGCACATTCCCTTGACAGGGATCGGCCGGTGACGAAAGCTCACCGTGACGATTCGTGTACGCCGCGCACCACGAGCAGGTCGGCGACGGCGGGCGAAGAGACGACCTGACCCACACGAGGAGCGGCGGTATGGGCAAGCACGAGGGGCAGCCGAAGGACAAGCCCTACGAGCCCGATCCTTCCCGGGCGGATGACAAGGACAAGCAGGGCTCCGGGAAGGGAAGCCGCGGTAAGTGAACGCCGAGGCCGACCGGATCGACGCGCTCGCCGACCGGCTGGACGTGCCGCCGCCCTGGCGGGCTGCCATGCATGCGGTCCCCCGGCATCTGTTCGTGCCGCCGGTGGCGTGGGTCGATCCCTATGACGGGCCGGCTTACCTCGTCGACCGTGATCATGATCAGCAGCGGTGGATGGACGCGGCCTATGCCAATGCCGCGATCATCGTCCAGAAGGACGACGGGGCGACGCCCCTGGCCGAGGAGGGGCGCTACACCTCCTCCCTGTCCTCACCCGATGTGGTCTTCGCGTTCCTGGACCTGCTCGATCCGTACGAGGCCGACGAGATCCTGGAGATCGGCACCGGCACGGGATGGACGGCCGGCCTGTTGGCGCATCGGGTGGGTGAGCAGAACGTGATCAGCATTGAGGTCGATGCGGCGCTCGCCGAACAGGCCGCCGTCACCCTGGCGAACGCGGGTGTCATCCCGAAACTGGTCACCGGGGACGGCGCTGAGATCCGGCCGGAGGGCGGTCCGTTCGATCGGGTGCACGTCACGTGCGGAGTGGCCACCGTCCCGTACGGCTGGGTGGAACAGATCCGGCCGGGCGGGGTCATCGTGTTCCCCTGGATGTCCGGGTGGGAGCCGGGCCACAAGGCCAGGCTGACCGTCATGCCTGATGGAAGGGCCGTCGGCAGGTTCGCCCACGGCGGGTGCGGCTACATGATGCTGCGCTCGCAACGCCCTGCGAACACGGATGAGCCACCGGGTGATCCCCGGGAGTCCGCGACGATGACCGATCCCCGCCGGCTCTGCCGCGATTCTTACGCCGCGGACGTCGCCATCGCAGGGCAGTGCCCGGACGTCAGGTCAGCGCCCAAACACCACGATGACGGGACGTTCGAGCTGTATCTCCATGCCGGTGACTCGGCGGCGCAGGTCATCTACTCGCCGCTCTACAAGGCGTCCACCGTCCGCCAGTACGGCTCCCGGAACCTGTGGGATGAGGTGGAGGCCGCCTTCTTCCGCTGGGTCTCCTGGGGGGAGCCGGGCCGTGACCGGTTCGGCATGACCGTCGCCCCTGAAGGACAGCAGATCTGGCTCGACTCCCCGAACAATGTCCTTTGAGGGGCGGCAAGTGAAGGAGATCGGTGAGCGTATCGACGAGCTGGCCGACCTGCTCACCGCGTCGGGGCACCTGACCGACCCGAGATGGCGCGAGGCGTTGCATGCGGTGCCCCGGCACCTGTTCGCCCCGCCGGTGGCATGGGTCGGTTCGGCGGACGGGCCGGACCGGCGGGTGGACCGGGCCGACGACGAGGTCGCGTGGCTGGACGCGGTGTACTCCGACACCCCGATCGTCACCCAGCTCGATGACGGGAACACCCCGCTGGAGAAGGGCGGCGACAACTACACCTCGTCGCTCTCCGCGCCGGGCATCGTCATCGTCTTCCTCGAACTGCTCCAGGTCTGGCGGTACCACCGGGTGCTGGAGATCGGCACGGGCACCGGCTGGACCGCCGCGCTGCTGTCGGCTCGCGTCGGTGCGGAGAACGTCACCACGATCGAGGTGGACGAGCAGGTGTCGGCGCAGGCGGCCGGCAATCTCCGGAAGTCCGGGTACCGGCCCGCGCTGATCTGCGCGGACGGCGCACGGGGCCGGCCGGAGGCGGCACCTTACGACCGGGTCCACGTGACCTGCGGGGTGCGGGAGGTGCCGTACCAGTGGGTGGAGCAGACCCGGCCGGGTGGCCGGGTGGTGTTCCCGTGGATGCCGGGTTTCGCCTTCGGGCATCAGGCATGCCTCACGGTGACCGGCTCCGGCGAGGCCGTCGGCCGGTTCCCCGGCAACGCCGGGTACATGATGTTGCGCTCCCAGCGTTTCGACCGCTACGCACCACCCGCCGAAGGCGGCGAGAAGGAGAGCACCACGAGGCTGGATCCGCGCACGGTTGCGTGGGACTCCTACGGCTGCGACGTGGCCATTGCGGGGATGCTGCCCGGGGTGACCTCGGTGGAGGAGGAGACCGGCGACGGGTCCTTCCGGCTGCACCTGCGCGACCCCGGCGGCTCGTGGGCGGTCGTCCACCACGAGCGGGACCGGGACGAGTACCCGGTGCGGCAGGCCGGGGAGCGCGGCCTGTGGGACGAGACCGAGGCCGCCTACCTGCGCTGGGTCTCCTGGGGCCGCCCGGACCGCGACCGGTTCGGCCTGACCGTGACGTCCGAGGGGCAGCGGGTCTGGCTCGACTCCCCGAGCAACGTCCTCTGACGCTCGCGGCCGGTGGCCGGCCCCCGGAGGAAGGCGGAGGCCGACCACGTTCCGCGGCGGGTGGTCAGTGGACGCCGCGGACGATGCCGCCGTCCACCCGTAGCGTGCTGCCGGTGACGTAGTCGGCGAGCGGGCCGCTGAGGTAGAGGACCGCGGCGGCGATCTCCTCGGGCCGGCCCAGCCGGCCGATGTCGTTGGGCGCCATCTCCTCGATCGCTTTGCGCTCGATGTCCTCCCATGTCTCGCCCCAGCCGCGGGCCGGGGCGAGGCCGGTGAGGAGCCGCTGGACGCTGTCGACCAGGATCGCGCCGGGGGCGACCGTGTTGGAAGTGATCCCGGTGCCCTTCAGCTGGCGGGCCAGCGAGACCGTGAGGTTGTGGCGGGCGGCCAGGGTGGCGTTGTAGTGGGGCAGGTCGGCGCTCGGCTGCACGCTGAGCCCGCCGCCGATCTGGATGACGCGCCCCCAGCCGCGTTCGCGCATCCGGGGGACCACCCGCAGGATCATGCGGACGCCGGAGATGACGTTGACCTCGTAGGTCTGCCGCCAGTCCTCGGCGGTGGCCTCGTGCCACGAGCGGTGGGGGTAGGAGCCGGCGTTGTTGACCAGGATGTCGATCGGCCCCCCGGCCAGCGCCGCCTCGGCCACGGCGTCGGCGCCGGCGTCGGTGGCCAGGTCGCCGAGAGCGACGTGGGCGCTGCCGCCGGCCGCCCGGATGCCGGCGGCGACGGCCTCGGTGCGGGCGCGGTCGCGGCCGTGGACGACGACGTCGGCTCCCTCGGCGGCCAGCGCCCTGGCGATGGCCTCGCCGAGGCCGGAGCTGGAGCCGGTGACCAGCGCGCGCTTACCCGTCAGTTGAAGATCCATTGTTTCCTCGCATCGCGGTTCGGTTGCCGAGCCGCATCGGATGACTCGATGTCTACAGTTGTAGACCTAGTTCAGAGTATACGCTTGTAGACATGGTTGACACCCCCGCGCCGCACACCTCTCCTGACCGGCCGGAACCCGAGGACCGCGCCCCGGGCAGGCGCCGGCGCGACGCCGCCGCCACCCGGCAGGCCATCCTGGACGCGGCGGTCACCGCCTTCACCCGGTACGGCTACGACGGCGTGGGAGTACGCGACATCGCCCAGCGCGCGGGCGTGACCGCGATGCTCATCAACCGCTACTTCGGCTCGAAGGAAGGACTGTTTGCGGAGGCGGCCGACGCGGCCTTCGCACCGCGCTCGGTGATCACGGGCACGGGCGCGGAACTGGCCGGCGAGACCGCGCGGACGCTGGCGGCACGGACCGCGCCGGAGGCGGAGGAACTCGGGCCGTTCCTGCTCATGCTGCGGTCCGCGGCCAACCCCGCCGCCGCGAAGATCATGCGCGAGGCGATCGGACGGCACCCCGGACGGCACCTCACCGAGGAACTGCCCGGTGCCGGCGCCGGCGCCCGGGCGGAACTGATACTCGCCGTCCAGGCGGGGGTGTGGCTGATGCGCAGCATCCTGGGCACGACGGCACTGGCCGAGGAGGACCCGGCGGAACTCGCCCGCCGGATCGAATCGCTCTTCCAGGTGCTGGTGACACCCGAGACCGACGCCCCGCCCGCGGGCGGGCGCGGTGTGGAGTGACGGGCGGATCCCGGCGGAACTCCGTCCGGATGGTCCTGGCCGGGCCGGCCGTTGGCGGGCTCGATCACGACCCCGCGCCTCCCGGCAACCAGCGCCGCTACAAGTTCGGCCTGGGCGGATCGTTGGACTTTGCCTCCGTCATGGCGTCGGTCACACCGTGCTTCTTCGGTGGCACTACCGGAGAAGCCCTTTCATGGTTCGTCCGGCCTGCGTGTGGTCCGCTTGTGTTCGCGCGAGTGCGGCGGCGTGCCATCACGCCCTGCCGCCGAACATGAACGATCACAACCGGCCGATTCGCGACGTTCCAACCCGCTTGCGAAGATCAGAGTTGAAGTACGAGCTCAGACGGAGGACGGGGTGCGGCGGCGGGACAGCGTTCGGTAGGCGGCGGCCGTGAGGGCGTAGGCGACGACGACCGCCAGCAGGACCGGGTAGGAACGGCCCGAAACAGGGACCGTCGCGGCGGCGGCAGCGGCGGCGGCCACGAAGGTGGCGTTGAAGAGCATGTCGTAGGCGGAGAAGACCCGGCCCCGGTAGGCGTCCGCCACCGACTCCTGGAGGATCGTGTCGACGCAGAGCTTCACGCCCTGCGAGACGACGCCCAGCCCGAAGGCCCCGGCCAGCCAGAGCGGCTCGGCGAACGGCGGGCCGAAGACCAGCAGTACCACCGAGCCGGAGAGCAGCAGCGCGGTGATCCACGTCTCCTTGGCGATCCGCCGCACCACCGGCGGGGTGATCACCGCGCCCACGAAGAACCCGGCCCCGGACACCCCGAGCGCGGTGGCGAACCCGGCCAGCCCGGCCTCGGCGTCGGTGGTGAAGTGGTTGCGGAACAGCAGCAACGTCATGATCAGCGTGATGCCGTACAGGAACCGGTGCACCGAGATCACGCCCAGCGCCAGCGCGGCGGGCGGGCGTTCCCGCAGGTGCCGGAGGCCGTCGAGCAGGCCGTGCAGCACGTTTCCCAGCGCCTCGCGGGTCCGCCGTGGCGCCTCGTCCAGGTCCGGGCCCAGGCCGCGGCGGTCGAGGGTGGCCGCCACCACCGCGGTGAGCAGCCAGATCCCGGCGGCGCAGAGCAGGATCGCGGCGGTGTCGCCCGACCCGGCGCCCAGCAGGCGGCGCAGCCCGTACCCGATCCCGGCCCCGACGAAGGTGATGATGGTTCCGGAGGTGACCGACAGCGCGTTGGCCAGCACCAACTGCTCGCGGGTCACCACGTGCGGCAGCGCCGCCGACAGCGCCGACAGGAAGAACCGGTTGATCCCCAGCACCAGCAGCGCGGCCAGGTAGAAGGGTGCGCCGTCCTGCCCGGCGGCCAGCAGCGCCGCCACCCCGACCGTGCAGGCGGCCCGCAGCAGCGGCGCCACCAGCAGGATCTGCCGCCGCGACCAGCGGTCGATGAACACCCCGACGAACGGCCCGAGCACCGAGTACGGCAGCAGCAGCGTGGCGAACGCGGCCGCCGCCGCGGTGGCGGAGGTCTGCCGCTCGGGCGAGAAGAACACGTACCCGGCCAGGGCCACCTGGAAGACGCCGTCGGTGAGCTGCGAGACGAGCCGGGTCGCGTACAGCCGGCGGAAGTCCCGCCCGCGCAGCACGGTACGGAGATCGGCGCCTTTCACGGATGCAGCCTAGTGCGATGTCCGACAATGCCCCCGCGCTCGCCCCACCATGATCCTTCAGCATCCGAGGCGCTATGGCGCACCGAACGGTGAAGGATCATCGCTGCACACGCTCTCACCAGGTGATCCTTCAGCATCCGAGGCGCCATAACGCACCGGATGCTGAAGGATCAGCGGGCGTCCGCCCCCTGGAACGTGATCCTCCAGCATCCGGTGGGCTACGGCGCACCGGAAGCTGGAGGATCAGCGGGTCGGGCCGGTCAGGTGAGGCGGACGCGGGGGTCGAGGGCCGCGTAGCCCAGGTCGGTGAGCAGGCCGGTGAGCACCACGCACAGTGCGGTGAGCAGCACCGCGCCGACCACCACCGGCGCGTCCCCCAGCGTGACCGACCGGACCACGAGCTGCCCGACCCCCTGCAATCCGAACACCTGCTCGACCACTACGGCCCCGCCGAGCAGGGCGCCCACGTCCACCCCGAGCTGGCTGACCAGCGGGGTCAGTGCCGCCCGCAGCCCGTGCCGGTAGACCACCCGGCGCTCGGTCACCCCCAGGGCCCGCGCGGTCCGGACGTAGTCGTCGCCGAGGACGTCGAGCAGCCCGCCCCGGGTCAGCCGGGTGTAGGCGGCGAGCTGGAGCAGGGCCAGCGTGAACCAGGGCAGGGCCATCCGCCGCCACAGGTCGCCCTCGAACGGCGGGCCGGGCTCGAACAGCCGGACGCCGACCTCGCCGAGCCCGGTGAACAGCGCGAACAGCAGCAGCAGGCCGAGCAGGAACGGCGGCATGGACAGGGCGAGCAGCACCAGGAAGGTGATCGGGCGGTCCAGCGCGGGCCGCACCGCGGACAGCACGCCCAGCAGCACCCCGCCGGCCAGCCACAGGACCGCCCCGCCGAGCACCAGCACCAGCGTGGTGGGCAGCCCGGCGCCGATCAGCTCCGTCACCGGCGCGCCGCTGACGTAGGAGTGGCCGAGGTCGCCGCGCAGCAGCCGGCCGGCGAACCGGGCGTACTGCTCCACCAGCGGCCGGTCCAGCCCCAGGTTGCGCCGGATCAGCGCCAGCGTCTCGGGGTCGGCCCGCGGCCCGGCCAGCGCCCGCGCCGGATCGGCCGCGACGACATGCACCAGCAGGAACACCGCCCCGGACACCAGCCAGAGCACCAGCGCCCCGAACGCCAGCCGCCGCACCAGCAGCGCCGCGCTCACCGGGCGCCCCGGTTCGGGGCGTCGCCGGGCAGCAGTCCTCCGGGGGGGAGCAACAGCGTCCTGGACGCCGGTCGCCGGGCCGGTAGCGCTGCGCTCACCGGCCGGTCCGGTTCGGGGTGTTGCCGGGCAGCGGCCCGCTGGGGGCGGGCACCAGCGCTCCGAATGTCGGCCGCCGCGCTCATCGGGCGATCTGGTTCGGCGTCGCCGGGCACCAGCGTCCTGGGCGCCGGTCGCCGGGCCGGTAGCGCTGCGCTCACCGGCCGGTCCGGTTCGGGGTGTTGCCGGGCAGCGGCCCGCTGGGGGCGGGCACCAGCGCTCCGAATGTCGGCCGCCGCGCTCATCGGGCGATCTGGTTCGGCGTCGCCGGGCACCAGCGTCCTGGGCGCCGGTCGCCGGGCCGGTAGCGCTGCGCTCACCGGCCGGTCCGGTTCGGGGTGTTGCCGGGCAGCGGCCCGCTGGGGGCGGGCACCAGCGCTCCGAATGTCGGCCGCCG
Organism: Actinomadura craniellae; assembly: GCF_003289645.1. Lineage (GTDB taxonomy): Bacteria > Actinomycetota > Actinomycetes > Streptosporangiales > Streptosporangiaceae > Actinomadura_D > Actinomadura_D craniellae. The sequence continues at coordinate 246,006 of NZ_QLYX01000005.1, forward strand.
CGCTCACCGGGCGACCCGGTTCGGGGCGTCGCCGGGCAGTAGCCCGCCCGGGGCGAGCACCAGCGTCTCGAACACCGGCTGCCGGGCCGGCAGCGCCGCCGCTCACCGGCCGGTCCGGTTCAGGGCGTCGCCGAGCAGGTTGCAGGCGACGGTGGTGGCCAGCAGTAGCCCGCCGGGGACGAGTACCAGCCACCACGCCGACCGGTAGTGCTCCTGGGCGCCGCCGAGCATGGTCCCCCAGCTCGGCGTGCCGGGGTCGACGCCCGCGCCGAGGAACGACAGCGTCGCCTCGAACCCGATCGCGGCCGGCAGCAGCAGCGAGGCCAGGATGATCACCGGGGCCGTCAGGTGCGGCAGGATCTCCCGGGTCATCAGCCGCCACGGCCCGGCGCCCAGCGCCCGGGCGGCCAGCACGAACTCGCGTTCCCGCAGTGACAGCGTCTGGCCGCGGACCGTCCGGGCCACCGCGGCGAACGAGAAGAAACCGATCACCGCGATGGTCGTGCCCAGGTGCGCGCCGAGCGTGGTGGCCAGCGCGATCGCCACCAGCACGTACGGGAACGACAGCACCACGTCCAGCAGCCGGGCCAGCAGCAGGTCGACGAGCCCGCCGAAGAACCCCGACACCAGCCCGACCGCCACCCCGGCCGCGGTGGCCAGCACGGTGGCGGAGAACCCGACCAGCAGCGACACCCGCGCCCCGTACGCCGCCCGGACCAGCACGTCCCGGCCGAGGTCGTCGGTGCCCAGCCAGAACTCCGCGTTCGGCGGGACGGGCTGCCCGGCCGGGTCGAGCCCGGTGCGCGGGAACGTCTCGTGGTAGGCGTGGCCGGTCCAGTGCGCCCAGGCGGGCGCCAGCAGCCCGAACAGGGCCACGCCCGCCAGCAGGCCGAGGCAGGCCAGGGCCGTCCGGTCCGGTCTCATCGGCCGCCGGCCAGCCAGATCAGGGTGTAGTCGTAGGACATGGCGACCGGCAGGAACCGGGCGTTCCGCACCCGCCGGGAACGGTAGATCGTGTACGAGCGGTCGAGCAGCGGCACGATCGCGGCGTCCTCCATGATCAGCCGGTCGGTCTGGTGCCAGAGCCGGGCCCGCTCGGCCGGGTCGGTGGCCGCCAGCGCCTTGTCGATCAGCCCGTTGACCTGCGGGTTGTCGTAGCCGCCGAAGTTGAGCGAGTTGTGGCCGTAGTCACGGCCGTCGAACAGCGGCTGGATGATCGAACGGCCGTTGTCGCCGTACCAGTCGGGGGTCCAGCCGGGTGCGGCGATGTCCCAGGCGCCCGCCCGCGCCCGCTCGGGGACGGCGAGCGTCCGCCCGTAGAAGTCGCCGTTGGTGTCGGCGGCCAGCCGGGCGTCGATGCCGCAGCCCCGCAGGTTCTCCTTGATCGACTCGGCGACCCGGCGGTGGTTGCCGTTGGTGCGGTACGGGAACCGCAGGGTCAGCCCGCCCGGGTACCCGGCGCCGGCCAGCAGCGCCCGGCACTTCGCCGGATCGCCCGCGTCGCCCGGCGTCGGGTAGAGGTCGTAGTGGACGTGCCCGGCGTTGCCCGGGGGGATGATCGTGTGCAGTGGGCGGGCCACCTCGGGCCCGCCGTAGATCTTCACCAGCGCGGTGCGGTCGATCGCGTACTGGATCGCCCGCCGCACCTCCGGCCGGCCGAGCGACCCCTTGTTGTTCGGGCTCAGCGTGTTGAACACCAGGTACGGGCTGCTGCTCGGCGTCCGCCGGATCGCGAAGCCCGGATCGCGCCGCAGCCGGGGGAGCGCCGGGGTGGGGACGGGCTGGTCCCAGGCGAGGTCGGCGGCGCCCTGTTCGAGCTGCTGCTGCACCGTGTGGGCGGAGTCCTGGCCCAGCGTGATCTGGATCTTCGCGACGTGCCGCTCGCGCAGCGGGTCGGTCTCGGGCCGCCAGGCCGGGTTGTGGCCCAGCAGGTACGACCGGCCGGGGTTGTAGGCGGAGATCCGGTAGGGGCCGTTGGAGACGGTGTTGCGCCGGAACTCCAGGCTGTCGGGCACGTACGTGTCGTACTCGCGCGGCGCGGCGGCGGCGTACCCCAGGGCCAGCAGGTTGAGCAGGTCGCCCGCCGGCCGCACCAGCCGCACCACCAGCGTGCGGTCGTCGGGGGCGGCGAGGCCGGGCAGCGGGGTGCGGTTCTGGTAGCCGGCGATGGCCGCGGCGTCGGTCGCGTCGACCCCGGCGAAGCCCCGGCAGTACTCGGCCATGCCCTGCACGGTGGAGATGTAGTAGCCCTTGCCGCTGGACGGCGCGGCCGGGTTGCACAGCCGTTTCAGCCCGCGGACGAAGTCGCCGGCGACGACCTCGCGGGGCGGCGAGGTGTCCCACCGCACCCCGGGGCGCAACCTGATGCGGTACGTCTTCCCGTCGGGGCTGACGTCGCCGTTCCCCCGGCTCGGCAGCCGTTCCGCCACGTCGGGGTGCAGGGCCACGCTCGTGGCGAAGTCGTTGGACGCCCGGGTGCCGAATAACGTCCGCGCGTAGGTGCGGTTCAGCGCGTACGAGCCGACGCTGGCCGCCGCGGCGGTGTCGAGCCGCTCCAGGTCGGAGGAACCGATGACCCGCAGCACGCCCCCCTCGCGCCGGCCGGCCTGGGCACCGTCGCCACAGCCCGCCATCGCCACTCCGAGCGCCACCAGGCCGCAACCGAACCCGCGTCTCATCGACCCCTCCTGTCACCTGAAGTGCAAGAGTAAAACCGGAGAGTGACGAGAGCTCGCTCCATGCACGATTTCGTTCTGGATGTGTCGAAGCGGCGGGACGCGAAAGCGCCCGGCCGAACCGGCCGGGCGCTTTCGCGGAGGGTACGCGGTTACCGCTCGATCTGACCGCGGATGAACTGCTCCACGGCCTCGCGGGCCTCGTCGTCGTTGTACTGCTCGGGCGGCGACTTCATGAAGTAGGAGCTCGCCGACAGGAGCGGGCCGCCGATGCCGCGGTCCTTGGCGATCTTCGCCGCGCGGACCGCGTCGATGATGACGCCGGCCGAGTTGGGCGAGTCCCAGACCTCCAGCTTGTACTCCAGGTTCAGCGGGACGTCACCGAAGGACTTGCCCTCCAGCCGGACGTACGCCCACTTGCGGTCGTCCAGCCACGGCACGTGGTCGGACGGGCCGATGTGCACGTCGCCCTTGGCCATCTCGCGCGGGATCTGGGAGGTGACCGACTGGGTCTTGGAGATCTTCTTGGACTGGAGCCGGCTGCGCTCCAGCATGTTCATGAAGTCCATGTTGCCGCCGAAGTTGAGCTGGTAGGTGCGCTGCAGCTCGACCCCGCGGTCCTCGAACAGCTTCGTCATCACACGGTGCGTGATGGTGGCGCCGACCTGCGACTTGATGTCGTCGCCGACGATCGGCACGCCGGCGTCCTCGAACTTCTTCGCCCACTCGGGGTCGGTGGCGATGAAGACCGGGAGGGCGTTGACGAACGCCACGCCCGCGTCGATGGCGCACTGGGCGTAGAAGCGGTCGGCCTCCTCCGAACCCACCGGCAGGTAGGACACCAGGACGTCGACCTCGGCGTCCTTGAGCGCCTGGACCACGTCGACGGGCTGCGCGCTCGACTCCTCGACCATCAGGCGGTAGTACTCGCCGAGGCCGTCGAAGGTGTGGCCCCGCTGGACGGTGACGCCGGTCGGCGGCACGTCGCAGATCTTGATGGTGTTGTTCTCGCTGGCGACGATGGCCTCGGACAGGTCCATGCCGACCTTCTTCGCGTCCACGTCGAAGGCGGCGACGAACTCCACGTCCCGGACGTGGTAGTCGCCGAACTGGACGTGCATGAGCCCCGGCACCTTGCTCGCAGGGTCAGCGTCCTTGTAGTACTCGACGCCCTGGACGAGCGAAGCGGCGCAGTTACCCACACCGACGATGGCTACGCGCACCGAACCCATCGGGCTGCTCCTTCTCTGTTGCGAGGGTGACACCCGGCCGCGCTTCAACGCGGGGTGTCGTCAGGATTGTCTGGGGATTTTTCAGAGGTTTGAGCTTGTTCCGCCCGTTCGCGGCCGATCAGCTCGTTGAGCCAGCGGACCTCGCGTTCGACGGACTCGAGCCCGTGGTTCTGTAGCTCGAGGGTGTAGCTGTCGACCCGTTCCCGGGTCCGCGCCAGCGCGGCGCGTACGTTCTCCAGCCGCTCCTCCAGCCGGCTGCGCCGGCCCTCGAGGATGCGCAGCCGCACGTCGGCCCGGGTTTGCGAGAAGAGGGCGAAGTGCACCCCGAACCCCTCGTCCTCCCAGGCCGCCGGGCCCGCCTCGGTGAGCAGCCGCTGCAGCCGCTCCTTGCCCTCGGCGGTGAGCTTGTAGACGATCTTCGACCGGCGGCTCTGCAGCGGCAGCGCCCCGTTCGGCTCCTCGGGCCGATCCTCGACGATCAGCCCCTCGGTCAGGAGCTGCTTGAGGCACGGGTAGAGGGACCCGTACGAGAACGCGCGGAACATGCCGAGCTGGGTGTTGAGCCGCTTGCGCAGCTCGTACCCGTGCAGCGGGGCCTCGTGCAGCAGGCCGAGCACGGCGAGCTCCAGCACGCCCGCGCCCTTCTTGCCGCCCATGGTTCCTCCGCCGGTCGTTCGCTCGCTCCAGATGTATCGCGCTAATGTATCGGCTCGATACATCGCAAAGATACGTAGTGTTACGCAACTTTGCAAGCGTGACGTAAGTTGACGATCGTTCTTGTAAGGCACATGAGGCAGGCGAGTACCATGGCGTGTCGATGGACAAAGGCGTCCCATCGTCCGTGGTAGGAGCCGTCCCCCGAGCGGCCCCGCCCCGGCCGGTGCGCCGGGCTCAGCGCCGAGCCCGCCGAGCGGACGCGTGAATATGGCGAATTCGGGGTCTTAGCGGTCGAAGTGTGTCAGAGTTGCGGCTGGAACCACTTGACGGTGTCAGACGTCCTCGGTCACGGACACGACCGCCTCGCAGCCAGCGGGGGAGAGACCCGGACGAGTCCCAGACGCTGCACGGCGGTCTCCCCGCTCACTCGCCTGCGCAGTACTGTCGGACGACGGACCAACGCCGTACCCCAGTTGAACGAGGTCGCGTGAGTTACCCAAGCCAGAACGGACCCCAGGGACCGGGCGGGCCCCCCAGACGCCCGCGCCCGCCCCGGGGATCCGGCGTGCCCAGTGGATCTGCGATGCCCGGTCAGCCCGGAGGACGTGTGCCCGGCCGGCCCGGCGGCCCCGGAGGCCCCCGCGGCGCGGGCGGCCCCGGCCTCCCCCCCGGCGGGCCCGGCGGGCACCGCGGCGCACCGCGCGGCGGCGTCCCCGGCGGCCGCGGCCCCGGTGTGCCCGGCAGGCGTGGCCCGGGCGGGCCCGGCGGCCCAGGGGGTCCCGGCGGTCCGGGTAGGCGTGGTCCGGGCGGGCCGGGCGGCCCCGGTGGGCCCGGTGGCCCCGGCGGGCGGCGCAGGCTCGACGACGAGGATCCGGAGAAGACCGGCTGGCGGAAGTACGTCCCCAACTGGAAGATCGTCGTCGGGGTCCTCGGCCTCGGCCTGATCAGCGTGTTCGCCCTGGTCGGCGTCGCCTACGCGCAGACCCCGGTGCCCGACAAGCCGACGGTCAAGGGCGTCCAGGACCAGGCGTCGATCTTCTACTACGCCGACGGCAAGCGGGAGATCGGCCGGATCGGCATGCGGCGCGAGATCGTCGACATCTCGAAGATCCCGCCGTACGCGCAGGACGCCGTGCTCGCCGCGGAGAACCGCAGCTTCCGCACCGACCCCGGCTTCTCGCCCAAGGCCATCACCCGGGCGGCGTGGAACAACATGACCGGCGGCGCCAAGCAGGGTGGCTCGACCATCACCCAGCAGCTCGCCAAGAACTACTACTCCGACATCAACAACCGCACGATGAAGCGGAAGTTCCAGGAGCTGTTCATCTCCGTCAAGCTCGAGGACGAGATGGACAAGAGCCAGATCCTGGAGCTGTACCTCAACACGATCTACTACGGCCGGAACACCTACGGCATCCAGGCCGCGGCGCGCGAGTACTTCGGGGTCACCGACATCTCGAAGATCAAGAAGGACCAGGCCGCGCTGCTGGCCGGCATCATCCAGAACCCCAACCGCGACCCGGGCGACCCGAAGAACCTGGCGTGGGCCACCGAGCGCTACCAGTACGTCCTCAACGGCCTGGTCACCATGGGCAAGATGACCGAGACCGAGGCCGCCCAGTACAAGCAGCAGCTCCCCAAGCTCAGGAAGCGCAGCGCCGACAACGTCTACGCCGGCCAGAAGGGCTACATGCTCCGCCGCGCGGTGCTGGAGCTGGAGCGCCAGGGCATCACGGAGCAGGACATCTCCACCATGGGCCTGCGCGTCCACACCACCTTCAACGCCGAGATGATGGTCGCGGCGAAGAACGCGGTCGAGAAGACCATCCCCGCGCTCAACCCGCAGAAGATCACCAAGAAGATCGAGTTCGGTCTGGTGGCGGTCGAGCCCGGCACCGGCAAGGTGCGCGCCATCTACGGCGGGCGCGACTACCTCAAGGACCAGTTCGACAACGTCTGGGCTTCCCAGGTGCAGTCCGGTTCGACCTTCAAGCCCTACGTGCTCGCCACCGCCCTCAAGGAGGGGCACAGCCTCAGATCGCTCACCGACGGCGGCACCCCCCGCTACTTCCTCGGTCCCGAGGCCAAGACCTCGCCACCGGGCTTCAAGGTGCGCAACGGCGGTAACTACGGCGTGGTCGACCTCGTCAAGGCGACCCAGATGTCGATCAACACCTCCTACGTGCAGACGGCCCTCCAGGTCGGCCTGCCGGACGTGATCAAGACGGCCGGCTCGCTGGGCGTCGCCGAGGACCAGCTCGAACCCGACAAGGACAAGGCCGGTCTGGCCCTGGGCCAGTCGAGCATCCGCCCGGTCGAGCAGGCGGCGGGCTACGCCGGGTTCGCGGCGGGCGGCCGGTACTACCAGCCCCGGGTGCTGGAGAAGGTGCTCAAGAGCGACAACAAGACCCGCTACAAGACGCTCAAGTACACCAACCGCGCGGCCCTGTCGCCCGACATCGCCGCCGACGTGACCTACGCGCTGCAGTCGGTCGTCAAGCCCGGCGGCACCGGCGCCGCCGCGGCGCTGGCCGACGGCCGCCCCGTCGCCGGCAAGACCGGTACCACCAACGACAACGTGGCGAGCTGGTTCTCCGGCTACGTACCGCAGCTGTCCGCCACGGTCAGCATGTGGAACGTCGATCGGAAGACGATGTTCGTGCCCGGCTACGGCGCGGTGACCGGTGGTGCGGTGCCCGCCCGGATCTGGAAGGCGTTCATGGACCCCGCCACGCGGGGCATGGAGGTCAAGCAGTTCCCGCCGCCCGCCAACGTCGGCCAGCAGACCAAGTGGGTCACCCCCAAGCCCACCCCGACGCCGTCCGCCTCGCAGACCCCCAACTGCCGGCCGAACCGGCCCGACTGGGCGCAGCCGCCCGAGTGCCGTGACGAGCCGCGCCCGGGCGACGACAACCAGAACAAGCCGTGCGAGCGGCCCAACCAGCAGGACTGCAACCCGAACCTGCCGCCGACGGACCCCGACGCGCTGGAGCAGTGGTGCCGGTTCCGGCCGTTCCACCAGGCCTGCCGGGACGAGGAGAGCCCGGGCCCGGGCGAGCCACCACGCCCCAACAACCGAACCAATACAGTCCAGACATATGACTATGGGCGCCTCGACGACGACTGACGGCCCCGACGTGTCGCATCGACCCGCCCGGACGAAGGTCTAGTCTGACGACCCATGTCACAGCAGTCACCGGAAGCGAAAGTCCTGGAAGAGCCCGGTCCCCGCCGCACCGCGTCACCGTGGTCGGCGGGGCTGGTGGCGTCGCTGTCGGGAGCGACCCTGCTGGTCGGCCTGCTCGGCTTCCTGCAGAAGCTGCCCTGCCAGAACGCCCGGTTCGACTTCGTCAGGACGGTCACCCACGGCTGCTACACCGACATCTACCCGCTGTACTACGGGCGGGAGCTGAACCAGGGCAAGATCCCGTACTTCGACCGGCTGGCCGACCCGATGGGGTACGTGGAGTACCCCGTGCTGAGCGGCTGGTTCATGCAAGGCGTGGCCTGGCTGATCCGCCCGTTCGGCGCCGACGACGGGGGTCTGGCGTTCTACCTGGTCACCGTGCTGATCCTGGCGCTGCTCGCCGTCCCGGCGGTGCTGGCGACGGTCTACACGGCCGGGCGGCACGGCCGCCGGGCCGGGCTGATGGTCGCGCTCTCCCCCGGCCTGCTGCTGGCCGCGTACATCAACTGGGACCTGCTCGCCGTCGCGCTGACCGCGCTGGCGCTGGCCGCCTGGTCGCGCCGCCGCCCGGCACTCGCCGGGGCGCTGCTGGGCCTGGCGATCGCGGCCAAGTTCTACCCGGTGGTCCTCCTCGGCCCGTTCCTGCTGCTGTGCGTCCGCGCCGGGCAGTGGCGGGCGCTGGGCCGGCTGCTGGGCGGCACCGCCGCCACCTGGCTGCTCATCAACCTGCCGGTGATGCTCTTCGCCTGGACCGGCTGGGGCCGGTTCTACGAGTTCAGCAAGGAACGCGGCGTCGACTGGGGCTCGGTCTTCTTCTACCTGATGAACCACGGGATGCCGTCGGTGGCGGACGTCGACCGGCTCAACCTGATCGGCCAGGGCTCGTTCGCGCTGCTCTGCCTCCTGATCGCGGTGCTGGCGCTGGCCGCCCCGCGCCGCCCCCGGCTGCCGCAACTGCTGTTCCTGGTGCTGGCCGCCTTCATGCTGACCAACAAGGTCTGGTCGCCGCAGTACGTGCTGTGGCTGCTGCCGCTGGCCGTCCTGGCCCGCCCCAAACTGCCCGCCTTCCTGGTCTGGCAGGCCGGTGAGGTCATCTACTTCTTCGGCATCTGGTGGTACCTGCTGTCGGTCACCCAGCAGGTCGACGGCGCCGACCTCGGGACGACGCTGTCGGCACTGCGCTCGTTCGACGTGCCGGACGACGGGATCAGCGTCGACGTCTACCACCTGGCGCTGTTCGCCCGCTTCCTCACCGTGCTGCTGCTGGTGACCCTGGTGGTCGTCGACATCCTGCGGCCCGCCGGCGACCTCGTCCGCGCCGACGGCACCGACGACCCGGCCGGCGGGGTCCTCGACGAGGCGCCCGACCGGTGGAGCCTGGGCCGGCTGCGCGCCCGCCGGCCCCGCCCCGCCGCGGTCACCGGATGAGACCTCCCGTCCGGGACCGCCTCGCCCTGGCGGTCCGGCCGGTGGTGCGCCGGGCCCGGCGGCTCTCCGCCGCCGACCGCTCCGCCCTGGAGCTCTGGCTGCTGACCAGGATGGGGGTGGCCGTCGTCGCGACGGCGGCCGCGGCGGTGCTCGTCCGCGGCAACCTCCAGGAACCCTTCCTCGACCGGTGGACGCAGTGGGACGTCGACCTGCTGATCGAGATCGCCCGGTTCGGCTACGAGGGCGACCCCAGCGAGGGGCCCGACCCGGGGCTGCCCGCGTTCTTCCCCGGCTTCCCGTTGCTGCTGCGCGCCGTGCACGTGGTGGTGCCCGACTGGCGGATCGCGGCGCTGCTGATCAGCCTGGTGGCCGGCGCGGTGGCGATGGTCGCGCTGGCCCGGCTGGGCGACCACGAGGGCCCGCCCGGCACCGGGGTCCGGGCGGTGGCCGCGCTGCTGCTCAGCCCGATGGCGGTGTTCCTGTTCGCCGGTTACAGCGAGGCCCTGTTCCTGGCCTGCGCGCTGCCCGCCTGGCTGCTGGCCCGGCAGGGCCGCTGGGAACTCGCGGCGCTGTGCGGGCTGGCCGCCGGGCTGGTGCGCATCACCGGACTGTTCCTGGCCGTCGCCCTGGTCGTCCTGTTCCTCACCCGGCGGCCGATCGCCTGGCGCAAGCTCCCCCACCTGGCGGTGCCGTTCCTCGGCCCGGCCGGTTACCTGGCCTACCAGTGGTGGCGGACCGGCGACATGCGCGCCTGGCAGACCGCCCAGGAACGCGGCTGGGGACGCTCGCTGGTCCCGCCCTGGGAGTCGTTCCAGACCACGTGGCACTCGGCGTTCGGCCTCGACAACGACTTCACCGTCGCCTTCCGGGTGGAACTGGTGGCCGCGGCCATCGGGGTGCTGCTCACCGGCTGGCTGCTGGCCCGCCGCCGCTGGGCCGAGTCGACCTATCTGGGGCTGCAACTGGCGGCCCTGCTCGGCTCGGCCTTCTACCTGTCCATCGGCCGCGCCACCCTGCTGTGGTGGCCGCTCTGGCTGGCGATCGGAGTGCTGGGCGTCCGACGGCCCAGAACGTACCTGGCACTGCTGGCCCTGTCGGTGCCGCTCCTGGTGCTCCAGGTGGTGACCTTCACCTCGGGCGGCTGGACGGGCTGAGCGCTCGGCAGCCCTCAGTAGCCCGAGGTCGAGGTGGTGCCGGCGCTGAGACCGATGGCGGCCAGCAGCCCGAACCAGAACAGCCAGAACAGCAGCCACCCCGCGGTGACCAGCCAGCCGGTGATGATCGCGGCGATGGCCATGCCGCCGCCCTCTTCACCCGTGCGCTTGATCTGGGAGTGCGCGATGTGCCCGAAGATGATCGCCAGCGGCGAGGTCAGCCCGCAGAACAGCAGCCCGACCAGCCCCATGATCAGCCCGATGGTCGCCATGTTGTTGGTCGGCCGGGCGTAGACGGGCCCGGGCACGGGGACGGGCGCCGGGGCCGGGTGGTAATGGTGGTGGTGCTGGGCGTAGGGATCCGCATAGGGGTCGGAGTCGTACGGCCCGTAAGGGGGCTGCGCCATGGGCTTTCCGATCGTTCGGCCGGGCGTTTCTCAGGGGGTATGACGCCGGCTTCTCAACCCAGGTTCCCCCGCAGCCAGGCGATGTCGTCGGCCTGGCCGTCCGAGGGGGTCTCCACCACCACGGGTGCGCCCGCGGCGCGGACCACCCCCAGGATCAGTTCCCGGTCGATGTGCCCGGAGCCGAGGTTGGCGTGCCGGTCGGCGCCCGACCCGAACGCGTCGCGGCTGTCGTTGCAGTGCACCAGGTCGATCCGGCCGGTGATGGCCTTGATGCGGTCGACGGCGTCGATCAGTTCCTCGCCGGCCGCGTGGGCATGGCAGGTGTCCAGGCAGAACCCCAGGTTCCGGTCGACGTCGGAGACCTCCGACAGCGTCTCCCAGAGCCGGGCGATGCGGTCGAACCGGCGGGCCATCGCGTTGTCGCCGCCCGCGGTGTTCTCGATGTAGACGGGGATCGGGCAGTCGAGGCGCTCGAAGACCTTGCGCCAGTTCTCGAAGCCGACCTCGGGGTCGTCGTTCTTCAGCACGTGCCCGCCGTGCACGATCAGCGCCTTGGCGCCGATCGACGCGGCGGCCTCCAGTTGCTGGGCGAGGATCTTGCGGCTGGGGATGCGGACCCGGTTGTTGGACGTCGCCACGTTGATCACGTAGGGGGCGTGGACGTACACGTCCACCCCGGCCTCGGCCACCGCCGCGGCCTCCGCCGGGATGACGGGCTGCTTCCAGCCCTGCGGGTCACCGAGGAAGAACTGGACCACCTCCGCCTCGCGGGCGCGGGCGGCGCCGAGCGGATCGGTCTGGTCGACGTGGGCTCCGATGCGCATGCGTCGAGATTACGGGACGAAGCCGCCGTTGCTCAGCGCGAAGGCGAATCCGACGAACGCGGCCACCAGCCCGATGACGTTGAAGAACCGCTCGCCGGTGGTGTCGGACACCATCTGGGAGTACAGCGCCAGCGGCATCCCGATCAGCCCGGCGACGGCGCCGAGGAGGTGCGTCGCCGGGATGACGCCGAGCACCAGGGCGACCATGCCGACGCACAGCGTGGTGACGGAGAGCGGGTCTTGGAGCGGATGCCGCCTGCCGTCGGTGTCGAGCATGCGCCTGAGCAGCTGAGTCATTGCGATATCCCCCGATCTATCCCCGATCCGTCTGGTGCGGTGCTTCCCGGTGACGCCACCCTCAACCACCCCTGCCTGCCGGGGAATGTCGGCGCCCGCCGCTAGTGTTTCGAACATGGCTTCGAAATCTGGCGCCATGCGGAAGGTGGGCGAGATGAGAACGAGTGAGCTCGAGACCATCGGCGATGCCGAGCTCGTCGAGGAGCTCTCGGTGCTGACGACACAGACGGCGCGGATGCGCGCCCGGATGTCCGACATCATCGAAGAGCTCGACCGTCGGCGGAATCACACAACGAACTCGCATGTCGTCAAGTCTTGGTAGCCTGTTGCGGTCGCGCGGCCCCCTGTCAACCGATGACGGCGGGCGCGCCGAGACGCACAAGCCCTCCTGCCACGGAGAGACCGTGGCCGCACCAGTCCAGAGGAGGTAGGGACACAGCATGCGTCGTTACGAAGTCATGGTGATCCTCGATCCCGCACTCGAGGAGCGCGCCATCACCCCGTCGCTCGACCAGTTCCTGACGGTCGTGAAGGGCGACGGCGGCAGTGTCGAGAAGGTCGACGTCTGGGGCCGCCGGCGCCTGGCGTACGACATCCAGAAGAAGAGCGAAGGCATCTACGCGGTCGTCGATCTCACGGCTGAGCCCGCCACGGTCAAGGAACTCGACCGGCAGCTCAACCTGAGCGAGTCCGTGCTGCGTACGAAGGTCATCCGTCCCGAGGTCCACTGAGCCCGAGCACATCCCGGGCCGAAGACAGTAAGCCGGAGCGAGCCCCATGGCAGGCGACACCCAGATCACTCTCGTCGGCAACCTCGTCGAGGACCCCAACCTGCGCTTCACGAGCAGCGGCCAGGCGGTGGCGAGCTTCCGCATGGCCTCCACGCCGCGGCACTTCGATCGCCAGGCCGGGGAATGGAAGGACGGCGAAGCCCTCTTCCTGACCTGCAACGTCTGGCGGCAGGCGGCCGAGAACGTGGCCGAGAGCCTGCAGCGCGGTATGCGGGTGATCGTCCAGGGGCGTCTCAAGCAGCGGTCGTACGAGACCCGCGAGGGTGAGAAGCGCACCGTGTACGAGGTCGAGGTCGACGAGGTCGGCCCGTCGCTCCGCAGCGCCACCGCCAAGGTCAACAAGACCCAGCGGCAGGGCGGGGGCGGCGGCGGTGGCTTCGGCGGCGGAGACGGCGGCGGCTACTCCGGAGGCGGCGGCGGGGGGCGCGGCGGCTACGGCGGCGGCCCGTCCGGCGGCGGTTCCGGCGGGGGCGCCCCGGCCGACGACCCCTGGGCCACCGGTGGCGGCGGCGGATTCTCCGACGACCCGCCCTTCTAATTTCCCACTGACCATTCCCGCTCAGGCGGGGCTCTCGCACAGAGGAGCACCACGATGGCCAAGCCGGCTGCACGCAAGCCGAAGAAGAAGGTCTGCCTGTTCTGTCAGGAAAAGATCTCCTACGTCGACTACAAGGACACCCCGCTGCTGCGGAAGTTCATCTCCGACCGCGGCAAGATCCGTGCGCGCCGGGTGACGGGCAACTGCACCCAGCACCAGCGCGACGTCGCGACCGCGATCAAGAACGCCCGTGAGGTGGCCCTGCTGCCCTACACGAGCACCGCGCGCTGAGAGAGGGGAAGGACATCATGAAGCTCATCCTCACTCAGCAGGTCTCCGGGCTCGGCGAGCCGGGCGACGTGATCGAGGTCAAGGACGGCTACGGCCGCAACTACCTCGTTCCCCGGGGGTTCGCGATCCAGTGGACCCGCGGCGCCGAGAAGCAGATCGAGTCCATCAAGAAGGCCCGGGCCGCGCGTGAGATCGCGACCCTGGAGCAGGCCCAGGAGGTCGCGGGCCGGCTCAAGTCGCTCAAGGTGACGCTGCGCACCCGCGCGGGTGACAGCGGTCGCCTGTTCGGCTCGGTCACCGCCGCCGACATCGCCGGTGCGGTGCAGGGCGCGGGCGGCCCCGACCTCGACAAGCGTCGTATCGAGGTCGGCAACCCGATCAAGACGATCGGTTCGCACCGGGTCTCGGTGCGGCTGCACCCCGAGGTCAGCGCCACCATCGACCTCAACGTGCTCGCCTCCTAGGCGACGCATTCAGCGCCGAAACGGCCGGGCCCCACGGGGCCCGGCCGTTTCGCGTTTGCTGGGCCACGGAAATCCCAGGCAGTGACCCTCTTCAAGCAGGTCATGCTGGCCGCCCGGCCGTTTCGCGTGCGCCGGGCCACGGAAATCCCTGCGATGAAACGCCCGCGGGTCGTTGGCGTTCCGTACCTTCAACACTACGGTCCGTAACTGACCGTAGTGGAGGGGGATCCATGATCACCGACAGGGGAAGCGGGCTGACCCGGCGGGCGCTGCTCGGCGGGACGCTGGGCGCGGGGCTGAGCACGGCCGTCCTTCCCGGGCCGCGGGCGCGGGCGGCGAGCAGGCCGCTCGCCTGGCCCAGGGTGCACGCCCGGTACGAATGGCGGGCGACGGGCCCGCGCGCCCGGCCGCAGGTCCTCGACGAGTGCCCGGACCGGATCGTCGTCCATCACACCGCGACGGCCAACAGCGAGGACTACTCGGTGGAACACGCCTACGCCCTGTCCCGGTCGATCCAGCGGTTCCACATGCGCAAGCAGGGTTGGGACGACATCGGCGAGCACCTCACCATCAGCCGGGGCGGGTACGTGATGGAGGGCCGCCAGCGCAGCCTCGCGGCCATCTTGACCCGCCGGCACGTGGTGGGGGCGCACACCCGCAGCCACAACCACCACACGGTCGGCATCGAGACCGAGGGCACCTACATGCGGGCGGCGGTGCCCGACCCGTTGTGGTCCTCGCTGGTCGTCACCTGCGCCTGGCTCTGCACCGTGTACGGGCTGGACCCGGAACGGGCCATCGCCGGGCACCGTGACTTCAACGCCACCAACTGTCCGGGTGACGTGCTCTACGACCTGCTGCCCGAACTGCGCCGGGCCGTCGCCGCCCGGATGCCGGTGCCGCCGCTGGAGCCCTACCCGCCGATCGAGGCCCCGGAGCCCGACCTGCCCGAGGAGCCGGACCCCGAGGAGTGACACCGGGAGGAGGCACGCGTCCCCGCCCGGCTCCGGCGGGGCGGGGACGTGAGCGGGAGGAATGTCAGCACTCGGGCGGGGAGTAGCGGGTGCGGCGGCGGGCGATCTCGGGATCGATGCCCTCCACCAGGGACCAGATGCCGGCGACGCGTTCCACCAGCGTCTCCGGAGACAGCCCGACCAGACCGTCGGCCGCCAGGTCGTCGATCGCCTGGGTCAGCCGGGCCAGCCGCTCACCATGAGTGGAACACATGTTCGAATCCTAGCGGAGTCGGGGTAGCATTCGAGCAGAGTTTCGAACATCTCCTTGTGGGGCTCCTGGTGTCTGGCAGCACATGCGACCACGTCTCCGCCGCCGAACACCGGCGGCGGTCAGGCGCGCACGGCCCCCGTGACGAGCCAGGCCGAGCCCCGGGCGCGGCGCCCCAGCGTGACCAGGCGCACGACCATCCACAGCCCGATCGCCAGCCACAGGCCGACCAGCCCACCGCCCACCCCGTGGGCCAGCAGCGCCGCGGGCACGAAGACCCCGGTGCCGAGCAGGGTGGTGACCGCGAGGTAGCGCATGTCCCCGGCGCCGATCAGTACCCCGTCCAGCACGAAGACCACCCCGGCGACGGGTTGGAGCGCCGCGACGACCAGCAGCGTGCCGAGCAGCGCCGAGCGCACCGCGGGGTCCTCGGTGAACAGGCCGGGCAGCCACGGCCGCACGGCCAGCAGGAGCAGCGCGAACAGCACTCCGCCGGCCACGCCCCACTGCACCATCCGCCGGGTGACCCGGCGGGCGCCGGCGGCGTCGCCCGCGCCGAGATACCGGCCGGTGATCGCCTGCCCGGCGATCGCGACGGCGTCGTGCCCCATCGCCAGCAGCGTCCACACCAGGAAGCCCACCTGGTAGGCCGCGATCTGCGCGTCCCCCATCCGGGCGGCCAGCGCGGTCCCGACGATGAGGACGACGCGCAGCGCCAGCGTGCGGACCAGCAGGTGCGCTCCCGCCGTGGCGGCGGCCCGCAGCCCGGCCAGATCCGGTCTGATCAGCGCGTGGTGCCGCCGGGCACCGCGCAGCACCACCGCCACGTACACCGCGGCCCCGGCGTTCTGCGCGATGACCGTGCCCCAGGCCGAGCCGGCGACGCCCCAGCCGAGATGCAGCACGAAGACCACGTTGAGCACCAGGTTGAGGGCGAACGCGCCCGCCGTCACCCACAGCGGGGTGCGGGTGTCCTGCAACCCGCGCAGCACACCGGTGCCGGCGAGGATGACCAGCATGGCCGGCACGCCGAACAGGCTGATCTCCAGATAGGTCTCGGCGTACGGCGTCACCGTGGCCGAGGCGCCGAACAGGTCGATGATCCAAGGGGTGAGCGGGCGGCCCACCGCGATCAGCCCCGCCCCGATGACCAGTGCCAGCCAGAGGCCGTCGACGCCCTGCCTGACCGCCGCGCGCAGGTCGCCCGCCCCGACCTGCCGGGCCACCGCCGCGGTGGTGCCGTACGCGAGGAACACGCAGACGTAGACCAGGGTGGCCAGCGCCTGCCCGGCCACGCCGAGGCCGCCCAGCGGGGCCGTGCCGAGCCGCCCGACGATCGCCGAGTCGGCCAGCAGGAACAGCGGTTCGGCCAGCAGGGCGCCCAGCGCGGGGACCGCCAGGCGCAGGATCTCGCGGTCGTACGGGCTGCGCTCCGGCACCCGTCGCCGCAGGGCGGGGAGGACCATGACGGGGCCCGACGATACCACCGAGTAATGAACGTTCCCAGAGTTCATCCATTACTGAAGATCCACAAGTGCGACCGGTCGAACTTTCTTTCCCGCACAGCCGGTGGACGAAGTCATCGCAGGTCAGCGGGGGTGCGATCCGAGTGCTCACAGCATCGTCCACAGAGTTGTCCACAGGTCGTGCACAACCTGATCGGCGTGTTTGCACAGCCCATCCACAGGTTGTCCACAGGTCGCTTTGCGGTGGGGACGGGACGGCCCAGAGAATGTCAGACCACCCAGGTAGACCTGGGAGCCGAGGCGGTCGTACGCCGGTCCGGACCACCAAGGGCACGCGAAGATTGGGGTGTGCGGTGAGCGTTTCCGAGCTCGGGCCGCACGAGCAGGAGTTCGAGCGCACTCCGCCACACGACATGGTGGCGGAGCAGTGCGTCCTGGGCGGCATGCTGCTCTCCCAGGACGCCATCGCCGAGGTCGTCGAGACGCTGCGGACCGCCGACTTCTACCGGCCGGCCCACCAGACCATCTACGACGCCATCCTCGACCTGTACGGGCGGGGCGAGCCGGCCGACGCCGTCACCATCTCGGCCGAGCTCACCAAGCGCGGCCAGATCGGCCGGGTCGGCGGCGCCCCCTACCTGCACACGCTGATCTCCTCGGTGCCCACCGCGGCCAACGCGGCCTACTACGCCAAGATCGTCCGTGAGCGGGCCGTGCTCCGCAAGCTGGTCGAGGTCGGCACCCGCATCGCCCAGCTCGGCTACGCGGCCGAGGGCGCCGACGCCGACGAGGTCCTCGACCGCGCCCAGGCCGAGGTCCTCGCGATCGCCGAGAACCGCACCGGCGAAGACTACGTCCCGCTCAGCGAGATCATGCCCGGCGCCCTCGACGAGATCGAGGCGATCGGCAGCCGCGGCGGCCAGATGACCGGCGTCCCCACCGGCTTCACCGACCTCGACGCCCTCACCAACGGCCTGCATTCCGGACAAATGGTAATCATCGCGGCAAGGCCGGCAATTGGGAAATCTACGTTGGCCTTGGACTTCGCGCGGACGGCGGCGGTGAAGCACGGGCTGACGTCGGCGTTCTTCAGCCTGGAGATGGGGCGTAACGAGATCACCATGCGGCTGCTGTCGGCCGAGGCCCGGGTGGCGCTGCACGCCATGCGGTCGGGCACGCTGACCGACGAAGACTGGACCCGGTTGGCCCGCCGGATGAGCGAGGTCGCCGACGCGCCGCTGTTCATCGACGACTCGCCCAACATGTCGATGATGGAGATCCGGGCCAAGTGCCGGCGGCTCAAGCAGCAGCACGACCTGCGCCTGGTCATCATCGACTACCTGCAGCTGATGACCTCCGGCAAGCGGGTGGAGAGCCGCCAGGTGGAGGTCTCGGAGTTCTCCCGCTCGCTCAAGCTCCTCGCCAAGGAACTCGGCGTCCCGGTCATCGCGCTCTCCCAGCTCAACCGCGGCCCGGAACAGCGCACCGACAAGAAGCCCATGGTGTCCGATTTGAGGGAGTCCGGAAGTATTGAGCAGGATGCCGACATGGTGATCCTGCTGCACCGGGAGGACGCCTACGAGAAGGAGTCCCCCCGGGCGGGCGAGGCCGACCTGATCGTGGCCAAGCACCGGAACGGGCCGACCGCGACGGTGACAGTCGCCTTCCAGGGGCACTACAGCCGCTTCGTCGACATGGCTCCCGGCTGACCCTGACCAGGGGCGATGCGGGAAGGTCGCAAGGCTGTCCGGTCCCGGCCGGGAATCTCCCCTTGTTGCCGGCATGTCCCCTCAGGACGATGCAAGAGGCCGCCTGCGACGGCCTCCCGTAACGGCCGGCAGGGGCCCGGGAGGTAGCGCATGAGCAGTGCCCCGATGACCCTCGACACCACCGGCCGCGAGCTCTACGCGCAGGCCGATCTGTTACGCGCCGGCGGCCCGGCCGTCCCCGTCCGGCTGCCGGGTGGCCTCACCGCCTGGTCGGTCAGCCGGGGGGACGTCGTCAAGCGGCTTCTCGTCCACCCGGACATCTCCAAGGACGCCCGCAAGAGCTGGCCCGGCTACCGGCCGGGAGCCCATCCCTGGCTGACGGCCTGGGTGGACGTCGTCTCCATGTTCACCTCCGACGGCGAGGACCACCAGCGGCTCAAGAAGCTGGTCGGCGGGGCGTTCACCGCCCGCCGGATCGAGGCGATGCGGCCGGCGGTCGAGGCGATCGTCGCCGACCTGCTCGACGGGCTGGCGGCCGTGCAGCCGGGCCGGCCGGTGGATCTGCGGGCCGCGTTCAGCTACCAGGTGCCCACCCGGGTGATCTGTGACCTGTTCGGTGTCCCCGACGACCAGCGCCCCGAGATGCTCCGCGTCATCGACGCGGTGCTGGACACCGACGTGACCCTGGAGCAGGCGGAGGAGACCCGGTACGGCCTGTTCGCGGCGATGAACGCCCTGCTGGCGGTCAAGCGTGCCCGGCCCGGCGACGACATGACCAGCGTCCTGCTCGCGGCCCGGGAGGAGGGCGGGGACCGGCTCAGCGAGGACGAGCTGGTCAGCACCCTGATCCTCATGATCGGTGCGGGATCGGAGACGGCGGTCTCGCTGATCGACCACGCCGTTCACGCGATGCTGACGCACCCCGACCAGTTCGCCCGGGTGCACGCCGATCCGGCCCGCTGGGACGACGTCATCGAGGAGACCCTGCGGCTGCACTCGCCGGTCATGCATCTCCCGCTGCACTACGCGGCCGCCGACATCGACCTCGGCGAGGGCGTCACCCTGCGGAAGGGCGATCTCCTGCTGGTCGCGTACGGGGCGCACGGCCGCGACCCTGAGATCCACGAGCGGCGGGAGCGGTTCGACATCGACCGCGCCGACAAGCAGCATCTGGCGTTCGGCCACGGCATCCACTACTGCCTGGGCGCCCCGCTGGCCCGGCTGGAGGCGCGGGTGGCGCTGCCGGCCCTGTTCGCCCGGTTCCCGGACCTGCGGTGCGCCGCGGAACCGGAGCGGCGGCCGTCCTTCATCGGGAACGACTTCCTGATGTTCCCCGTGGTCGTCCGCTGAGCCGGCGGGGCGCGGCCCCGGCGGGAGAGGCCCGCCGGGGCCGCGGTCCGGGTGTGCCGGTCAGTTCAGGTTCTTCTGCTCGGTCTCCCAGTCGGGGTCGACGCACAGCCCGCAGGCCGGGCCGGCGAACTGGGCGCGGGAGGTGGTGTCGCCCTTGAGCTGCCACTTCAGCCAGTGCGCGCCGACTCGGCCGTACTCGCCGCCGTTGGGCTGGCCGTAGGTTCCGAAGTGGCCGACGTCCAGGTGGCCCATGAAGGCGGGCAGCGTGGCGGGCAGCCGGCGCCAGTCGTCGATGGCGTTGGCGTAGGCGATGTCGCTGGGGCCGCCGGTGAAGTAGGCGATCGGGGCGCGCAGCCGGGCGAGCTGGGCGTTGTCGGCGTCGCTGAGCATGCCGCTGTTCCAGATCACGGTGGTGTCGATCCGCGCGTCGCTGGAGGCGACCTCGTAGGCTTCGAGCCCGCCGCAGGACTGCCCCATCACGGCGACCTTGGTGGTGTCGATCTTGCCGTAGTACTTGCTGGTCCGGCGGGAGTTCTCGGCGATCGCCCAGTCGATGGCGTCGACGAGCATGTCGGCGTCGGTCGATCCGCTGCCGCCGGGACGGCCGTTGGCGATCACCAGGAAGCCGTGCG
Organism: Actinomadura craniellae; assembly: GCF_003289645.1. GTDB lineage: Bacteria > Actinomycetota > Actinomycetes > Streptosporangiales > Streptosporangiaceae > Actinomadura_D > Actinomadura_D craniellae. Next base: position 266,332 of record NZ_QLYX01000005.1, read on the forward strand.
ACGCGAGTTCCTTGAGGAAGTTCTCGAACCAGGTGCCGTCGGCGCGGCAGGCGCCGTTGCCCCAGGCCACGATGGGCAGGGTGACCCCGGCCGGAATCGTGTTGGGCCGGTAGATCGTGTGGTTGCGCAGCCTGATCGTCGTCTCGTAGTCCGCGATGTAGGGTCCGGTGCCGCCCGGGGCTGCCTGGGCGGTGGTCGGGCTGATCAGCCCGGCCAGTGCGACGGTGACCCCCACGGCCACCGCTCGGCGCATGAGACGCCTGAGCTTCATGATGCTCCTCCTCGATGGGCCCGGTGCGCGGGACCGGGCCGTGTTCGGACCATCACAAAGTGCTGTGACCTGGGTCAATGCTTCGGGTGCAGGACCGGCGATTGTGCCGACGCCGGTGCGCGGCCCCGCCGGATCGGCGAAGTCACCGGCGGGGGCCGCCCGGACGTGGGTGTTCTCCGGGGCGGGTCAGCCGCCGGCCTCGCCGGGCCGGCCGGAGCCGGTGGGGTGCGGCTGGGCGGGGCCGTGCCCGGTGGTCCGGCGGGAGCCGACCATCCAGGTGGTGCCCGCGCGGGCGGTGCCGGCGAGCCAGACGGTGCTGTCGTCCAGGGGTTGTGGGGTGTGGACCCGGGTCCAGCGTGCTCCGTCGAAGTGGGCGAGTTCACCGTGCCCGCCGCCGACCCATATGTCGTGGGGTGACAGCCCGGTGACGGTGTTGGCCGAGCCGATCGGTACCCGGACGCGCTTCCAGCCGCGGCCGTTCCAGTGCAGCACGGTGTCGCCGCCCACCGCCCAGGCGTCGGTGGCCGACAGTGCGAGTACGTCGGTGAGCGGCCGGGCGGTCGGGCAGGGGACGCGGCGCCAGGCGTGCCCGTCGTAGTGGGCGATCAGGGCTCCGCGGGCGCCCCTGCGCGGCCCGTCGAGCGCGCCGACCGCCCAGACGTCGTCGGGTGCGGCGGCGTCGGCGGCGAGCAGGCTGCCCCGGGTGCGGGCGGGGACGAGGGACGGCGGCCGGGCGTCCGCCCAGGTTCCGCCCGACCAGCGCAGGATCACCGGCCCGGCGGAGCCGTTCCCGCCGGGTGCTCCGTGGCCGACCGCCCACGCCTCGGTCTCCGCGGGCAGGACGACGCCGGTGAGCACGAATCCGCGGCCCGGTCCGACGGGCCCAGGATCGGTCCAACCGGCACCGTCCCAGTGTCGGACGAGGGGCGTCTCGGTGCCGGCGAGCCGGTCGTAGCCGCCGCCCACCGCGATGGCGGCGGCCCCGGCGCAGGCCACGCCCTGGAGCCCGGCGCCGATCAGTTCGGGCGGGGCGGGCGTTGCGGTGCCGGGCGTCCAGTCGACACCGTTCCAGTGGATCAGCAGCGGTGCGTTCCGGCGCTGCCCCACCGCCCAGGCGTCGGTGGCGGAGCGGGCGGAGACTCCGTTGAGTATGTACTGCGCGTCGGGGAGGGCGGGCGAGACGGCCCGCCACGGTGCGTCCGGGAAGCCGGCAGGGGCGGTGCCGGAAGTGGAGAGGACCATCGCGGCGCCCGTGATCCGCTGGTTCTGTAGGAGTTCCATCGCGGCGGATCATCACCCCGCTTCAGCGAACATGACTAGCCGGTTCACGTCAGGCTAACGAATCGGTACGAGTCGTACGTTCCCTTTGGGCCTAGGGGTCCATGACTGCCAGTACAAATCGGCATACTTCGGGGCCTTCATTGCAGTATGCGTGCGGCCGGTCACCGTGGAAGGCCGCGGCGGTGCCCGGCTCGACGGTGTACCGGTGCCCGTCCACGGTCAAAGTGAGCGTTCCCGTCTCGACATGGGCGATCTCGCGGGTTCCGGGCAGGTGCGCCTCGCTGGCACGCACCTCCTCCGGCTGCAGTTCCCACCGCCACAGCTCCACCGAAGGGCGCGGGTCGCTGCCCGCCAGCAGGACGCCCGTGCCGCCCGCCGGGCCGCGCCAGAGCGTTACGTGGCGGGCCGGCGGGAACAGCCGCACCGGTGGCTCCTCCTCGACCTGGACGAGGCGGGTCAGCGCTACGCCCAGCGCGTCGGCGATCCGGATGAGCGTGCCGAGGTTGGGGTTGCCGCGGCCCTGTTCCAGCGCGACGAGGACGCCTTTGCTCACGCCGGCCCGCCCGGCGAGCTGGTCCATGCTCCAACCGTGGGCGGCGCGCAGCGATCGGACCGTCCGGGCCACCGCCTCGGCCACCGGATCGGACTCATTCACCGTCATACCGTACCGTCGGTCATTTCATTGAACTATATGGTGCTTTAATATGACCGAGAGGAAGGGGCCGCCCCATGGTGACGATCTTGGCGCTGGGCGCCGCGCTCTCCTACGGCGTCGCCGACTTCCTCGGCGGAGCCGGGGCGCGCAGGATCGGCGCGCTCCGCATGCTGCTGCTCAGCCTGCCGCTGGGGTTGCTCACCCTGCTCCTGGCGGCCCTGGCCGCCGGCGGCGGGGCCACGCCCCAGGGGTTGGCCTGGGGTGCGGCGGCCGGGCTGGCGGGCGGCCTGGGGTTCATCACCTTCTACCGGGCGCTGGCGATCGGACCGATGAGCGTGATCGCGCCGGTCTCCGCGCTGACCTCGGCCGTGCTCCCCGTCGCGGTCGGCACGCTGGACGGCGAGCGGCTGAACGCCGGGGTACTCGCCGGAGTCGTGCTGTGCGTCGTCGCCATCGGGCTGGTCAGCATGGAGGGCCCGGGCGAGGAGGCGTCCCCCCGCGCGGCCGGCGGGTTCGTCATGGCCCTGCTGTCGGGCGCCGGTTTCGGGGTCTTCTTCGTGCTCCTCGAGCGAGCGGGCGACGACACCGGCCTCTGGCCGCTGGTCACCGCCCGCTCGGCCGGCTTCGCGGCGGTCCTGCTGGCCGTGCTCGCCATCCGGCTGGGCGGCCGCCGGCTGGGCGGCGGTCCCGTCACCGGCGGCGTCCTGCTGCTGGCCCTGGGTGCCGGGGTGCTCGACGCCACAGCCAACGCGCTGTACTTCGTCGCGGTGCACGCGGGAATGCTCAGCCTCGCCGCGGTCCTCACCTCGCTCTACCCCGCGGTGACCGTGCTGCTGGCCCGGGTGGTGTTCAGCGAGCGGTTGCGCGCCGTCCAGCGGATCGGCCTGGCCGTGGCGGCCGCCGGAGTCGCCCTGGTCACCGCCGGCTGACGGCGGCGAGGCGCTCCACGGGACCACCCACCAGTTCGCCCGGCCGGCCCGCCCGCCACCCGCACAGCGCCTGCGGCAGCACGAGTACCGCGAGCGCGACGAGCGGGACCTCCCACCCCCCGGTGGCGTCGTGCAGCGCGCCGAAGGTGAACGGCCCGAGCGCGGCCAGCAGGTAGCCGACGCCCTGGGCCAGCCCGGCCAGCCCGGCGGCCGCCAGCGGCGTGGCCGAGCGCAGCGAGATCAGCGTGAACACCAGGGGAAGCGCGCAGCCGGTGCCCACCCCCACGATCACCGACCAGATCCAGCCGGCTCCGGGCGCCAGCAGCATCCCGGCCAGCCCGATGCCCGGCAGCAGGCAGACGAGGACCGCCGGCAGGCGCTGGTCCTGCACGCGCGCCAGCAGCACCGGGACCACTATCCCGGCCGGGATGCCGAGCAGCAGGATGACCGAGAGCATCATCCCGCTGGTGGCCGGGGAGTGCCCGTTGTCCTGCATGATCGCCGGCAGCCAGGTCATGAGCGAGTAGAACATGAGCGACTGCAGCCCCATAAAACCGGTGATCGCCCAGGCCAGCGGGGTGCGCAGGAGCGACCCGCCGGGTACCGTTCTCGCGGCCGCCGGGACGGTGGCTCCGCGCCGCCACCGGACGGCGAGCGGGGCCCAGATCGCGGCGGCGACCAGCGCCGGGACCGCCCACACCCCCGTCGCCAGCCGCCAGGTGCCCAGCTCCGCCAGCGGTACCGCCAGCCCCGTCGCCAGGGCCGCGCCGACCGCCAGCAGCATCATCACCAGCCCGGTGAACAGCCCGATCCGCTGCGGGAAGACGTCCTTGACGACGTAGGGGGCGACGACGTTCCCGACGGCGATGCCGATGCCCGCCAGGGCGGTGCCGGCGAAGAGCGCCGGCACGGTCGGAAGCAGCCGCACCCCGACCCCCACCGCGATCAGCAGCAGCGCCCCGGCGAGTACCGTTTCGGCGCCCAGCCGCCGGGCCAGGCGCGGTGCGATCAGGGCGAACACCCCCAGGCAGAGCACCGGCAGGGTGGCCAGCAGGCCGACCCCGGCGCTCGGCAGGCCGAACTGGCCCTGCACGTCTTCGAGGACCGGGGCGATCGAAGTCAGTGCGGCCCGCAGGTTGAGGCCCAGGAGCACCAGCCCCGCCGCCGTCCAGAACAGGGAGGCAGAACCGGTACGCGCTTGGTCGGAACTCATGAATCGCTTTCGTCGGGCACGACCCGGACGCCGGTGGACGCCGGGAAGAAGAGGAGAACGGGAGTCACGCGTCCGGCGAGGACGGCTCCCGTACCCCCAGGCACGCGAGGGTGGCCTGCGCCGCGGCTTCGCCGTCACCGGCCCGGATCGCCGTGGCGATGTCGGCATGGGCGGCGTCGGCGTGCTCCGGGTCCACCCGCTCGGCGATGCTGGCCCGTAGCGCGGCGCTGAAGTCGTGGTAGAGGTCGATCAGCACGCGGTTGTGCGTCGCCGCCACGATCGCGGCGTGGAAGGCCAGATCGGCCTCGACGTAGGCGTTCTCGTCACCCGCCTCGTGCCGGCGGAGCAGCGCGTCGTCGATGACCGTGACGTCTTCGGGGGTGCGTCGGGCGGCGGCCAGCTTGGCGGCCTCCACCTCCAGCGCGCGGCGCACCTCCAGGATCTCGTGCAACTCCGCGGTGCGCAGCCGCCGCCTGACCGCTCCGGACAGCTCGCTTGTGGCGCGCACATAGGTGCCGTCGCCCTGCCGGCATTCCAGCAGCCCGGCATGGGTGAGGGCGCGGACGGCCTCGCGGACCGTGTTGCGTCCCACCCCCAGGCTGTCGGACAGCACCGGCTCGGCGGGGATCTTTTCGCCCACGGGCCAGGTCCCCGAGGAGATCTCGTTCTTCAACTGCTCGATGACCTGATCGACCAGAGAGGCGCGACGAGCCGTGTGCAGAGTCAAAATGCCCCTTATGGAGTGAGGATCCTAGGGTGAGCCAATCATCCTATGTCTCCATGTTAGGACGCTTTGGCTCCGGGGCATGTTCCCGATCAAGGCTGGGCGCCGGCCACCGGCGCCGCACACCGCCCCGGCCACGCCGGCCGTGACCATCCCCGCACGGCACTCGCTACCCGGGCCGCCCGTCGCCCGGCTCGGCCGTACCGGGCCCCTGCTCCATCCCGTTCGACGAGGCCGTCCGGATCACTCGACCAGCGCGCCGGGCGCAGCCATCCCGAGGCGTGCCGCCTGCACCTGCGCGGACCGCTCCACGAACCCCCTCGGCTCAGACGGCACCGGTGGCGCCTGCACCTCGCTCGTCCGCCGCACGAATCACTCGTCCCGCATGGGCCGCTTCGTGCATTCCTTCGGCACCGGTGGCGCCTGGGCCTCGCTCGTCCGCCCGCGCGGACCACTCGTCCCGCACGGGCCGCTTCGCGTGCTCCTTCGGCTCAGGCGGTGACGTCGCAGGCCGCCCGGCGGGGCCGGGCGGCGGGACGCAGCCCGGCCGCCTCCAGGGCGCGCCGGTACGCCACGGTCGCCCCCGTGCCGTCGCCCGCCGCCTCGTACAGCTCGCCGAGCTCACGGAAGACGTGTGCGGCCGACCGGCTGTCGGCCAGGGCGTCGAGCCGCCCGGCCAGCGAGCGCAGCACGGTCAGCGCCGCCTCCTGGTCGTCCTGTGCCAGCCGGGCCTGGGCCAGCACCAGCCGGGCCTGGATGAACCGCAGGTCGGAGCCGGGGCCCGCCCCGTTCGGCTCGCTCAGCGCGTCCACGGCACCGATCGCCTGTTCGGGTTCGCCCAGCAGCACCAGGGCGCGTGCCGTCTCCAGCGCGCATTCGACGGAGTCCGCTCCGGTCAGCTCGGGGGCGGCCTTGCGCAGCAGGGCCAGGGCCTGCGCGGCGGCGGGGGAGTCGGTGGCGGTGTAGGAGGGAACGCCGCGCAGCAGCGCCCGGGCACCAGCCAGCTGAAGCTGGGCCTCGATGCGGGTGCTGCGCCCCTGGAAGCCCACCGAGATGGCCCGGTCGGCGAAGAAGAACGCGTCGCCCACCGCCCCGTGCAGCAGGGCCTCCTCGCTGGCGCTCTGGTACGCGGCGGCGACGGTGACGGAGTCGGGCTCGTCGTCCTGGAACAGCCGCCGGCCCAGCTCGTGGGCGCGTTCGGAGTCGGAGCGCTCCGTGTAGGCCAGCAGCAGGATCCGGCCGGTCTCGGCGTACTCGGCCCCCATGTGCAGCCCGAACTCCGCCAGCCGGTCGAGCGCGCGCTCGGCCAGCGAGATCGACTGCCCCAGATCGCCGACCGAGTGGTAGCAGCGGGCCAGCGCGATCACCACGGGAAGCCAACTGGTCCGGGTGGGGTCGCGTTCGGCCTGCTCGCGCACGTCCTCGTAGAGCGAGATCGCGGCCTCGGTGCGGTGCAACGCCTCCAGCGACCGGGCCCGGCCCCACCGGGCGCGGCCGATGAGCTCGGCGTCGTCGCTGCGTGCGAGGACGTCGTCGAAGGCGGCCAGCGCGGCCTCCGCATCGTCGATGATCAGGGAGAACCGGGCATGGCGCTCGCGCACCTCCAGATGCGCGCGCTGCTCGGGCTCGATGCCCTCGGCCAGGTACTCGGGGGTACAGCCCAGCCGTTCGGCCAGCAACCTGAGGACCGCCGGCGTGGGGGTGCGCTTACCGGACTCGATCAACGAAATGTAGCTGTCAGAGAGGTCATGGCCGGCGAGTTGCGCCTGCGACAGGCGTCTCGTGAGCCGCAGGTTGCGGACTCGTTCACCGACATTGCCTGGACCCGGCATGTGGACTCACTTAACGAAAGTAATCAGGCTGCAGAGGTGCCGACATGATTGCACGTGATGGGCCGAAGCACATCGTTAGTAACCCAACCAACATGGACAGGGCGGTGTCGCAGGCCATGCTCGTCCGGTTACAGCACGTCCCAGTCGTCGTCGCGGCGGCTCCGTCCCGGATCGGCGCCGTCGGGCCCCTCGTCGGCCCCGCTCTCGCGGGCGCCCACGAGTTCGCCGCGCAGCCGCTCCATCTCGTCACGCAGCTCACGAAGTTCGGTGCGCAGCCGGTCGGCGACCGTCGGGTCGGACTCGGTGTCGAGCCGCCCCTGCATCTCGCGCAGCTCTCCCAGGACTTCGCCCAGCTGGACCTTGACGCCCTCGACCGGGTCGGGCGGGGGCGGCGCCGGCTTCGCCTTGGCCGGAAAGATCATCTCACAGACTTCGACGTACAACTGGTCGGGATACGGGAGGTAGTCGACGGTACGGAATGCCTGGTCCTGACCGGCGGATTCCAGGACGAACTCGCCGTAGCCCAGCAACCGGCCCGCGATCGACCGCTGGTAGCTCATGTCGGTGACCTTGGCCAGCGGCATCATCGCCACGTTACGGGTGATGATGCCGGTGGTAAGGATCATGCGCTGGTTGGTGATGACGAAGTAGTCGACCGACCAGTCGGCGACCTGCCACACGAACCAGGCCAGCAACGCCAGCCAACCCCACCAGATCACGTTCCCGGCGCCCTCGGTCGCGTTGGCGAGGACGCCCGCCAGGATGAGGCCGCCGAGCACCAGCCCCACCGGCAGCATCAGGATGGCCGGGTGTCGCCGGACCGTGATGACCTGGCTCTCGCCCGGAAGGAGGTACTTGTTGACCGATGCCGGGGCGGAGTCGCCAGGGGTGACGAGCCTCATCCGAGCTCACCGACACGTCGGGCCGGCGACCCGCCGGCGAAGGAGAGGGCACCGCCGGTCTGCGCGGCGTCGTCCGGTGAGTTCAGCAGATAAAACGCCACAAAGGCTTCGGCAGCCCATGTGGCGTACTTCTTAGTGGGCACGACTGCCTCCCGGAGCGCGGTGTCCACAGACCCCAGGACAGTTCTACACGAGAGGCTACCCTCGGTAAAGCGACCGGAAGGCGGGTCGCGCCCCAGGGTCAGGGCGAGTGGCCGAGCTTGATCTGCTGCCGCCGCTCCGCGGCGACCATCGCCAGCACCTGGAGGTGCCGGCGAGCGATGCGTTCCACCAGATCAGGAGTGGTCGAACCGATGACGTCCTCGGCACCGTGCCGGGCCGCGGCCACGCAGCGTGACACCGTTTCGGCGGAATGCACCCCCGTGAACTCCGCGATGAGGCGTTCGCCGACCTCGTGGTAACCAGGCAGCTCGTGGTGAGCCATGATGCTCCTCGAACCTCGCTCACGCGCCCCTAGAGGTGTGGACGGGCCGGCCCGCCGAACAAGAGGCGGGGCGGGACCGTCCGCCCCCGCTGGCTCCCCCTTGGCCAGGGCGACGGAGGGGAACGCACGCGTTCCGTGCCCCCCTACTACCCTCCGTGACCAGGCGGTGAACATCCGCCAGAACTAAAGATCGTTCAGACGACGCCGTACAACCGGTCGCCCGCGTCCCCCAGCCCCGGCACGATGAACCCGTGCTCGTTCAGGTGCGAGTCGACCGCCGCGGTGACCACCCTGATCGGCGCCGCGGAATCGAGGGTCTCCTCCAGGAACCGCAGCCCCTCAGGCGCGGCCAGCAGGCACAGCGCGGTCACGTCCCGCGCCCCCCGGTCCAGCAACAACTTGATCGCCGCCGCCAGGGTGCCGCCCGTGGCCAGCATGGGATCGAGGACGTAGCACTGCCGGCCCGACAGGTCGTCCGGCAGGCGGGTCGCGTACGTCTGGGCCTGCAGGGTGCCCTCGTCCCGGATCATGCCGAGGAAGCCGACCTCCGCGGTCGGCAACAGCCGCGTCATGCCGTCGAGCATCCCCAACCCGGCCCGCAGGATGGGCACCACGAGCGGCTTGGGATTGGCGAGCTGCACACCCTGGGCGGGCTCCACCGGCGTCTCCACCGTGGCCGGGGCGACCCGCACGTCCCGGGTGGCCTCATACGCCAGGAGGGTGACCAACTCGTCGGCCAGCCGGCGGAACGTGGGCGAATCGGTGCGCACGTCGCGCAGAGTGGTGAGCTTGTGCGCCACGAGAGGATGGTCCACGGCCAGGGTCTGCATGCCGCTCACCGTAGCGAATCGGGTGAACAGGTGAATACCACGGGACCAGGCCGGGCACCATGGGCTCTATGAGTTCCGACGGCGAGCTGACACCGGAAGAACAGCGCGACCGCCTGCGCAGGCGCGCCGCCTTCCTACGGGAGCTCGCGGAAGCGCGCGAACTGCGCCGGCGGGTCACCCCCTGGCGATCCCGGCGCGAGCAGCTCCACGCCGTGCTGCGACGGCGCACCTTCCGCTCCGGCTGACCCCTCCCCCGGACGTGCTCTTCGTCACCCCGGGCACCCCCACACGCCCGCGAGCTCGTGCGTCCCGCCGCGAGTTTGCCGGTGCGGTGCGCGGGGAGGTGCGGCATCTGCGACCATTCCCAGGCGAGAACCATGCCGATGGGGTGATGATGACCGACCTGAGCGCGACGGACTTCGCCGTCGTGGTGTATCGGGAAGACGAAAGCTGGGAGACCGAGGTGCTCCCAGTCGCGCTGACCGAAGACCTGACGGGACTGATCCATGCGCTGCGCCAGCAGCCCAGCATCGCCGGCACCATCGGACTGGTGTCGGTGGGCGACGACTTCTTCGTAGCGATCAGGCTGCTCGGCGACGAGGAAATGGTCTTCCTGTCGGACGTCACCGCGTCCGTCGACTGGCCGCTCGCCCAGCAAGTCCTCGACTACCTCGACATCCCCGTCCCCGACGACGAGGACCTCGACCAAGTGCTCCCCGTCGGCGACATGTCGATCTTCGCTGATCTGGGGCTGGACGAGATGGAACTCGGCGCGATCTCCGGAGACCTCGACCTCTACCCCGACGAAATGCTCCTCAGCATCGCCGGACGGCTCGGATTCGCCCAACCCTTCGAAAGAGCACTCGACACGCTCGGGTGAACCTGCGCGAGAATAAGAAGGTGTCTAACTTCGCCGCGATCTTCGCCCGTACCGCCGAGGGCTGGCTGGGCGTCGAAGCCGAACTCGCCGACGTGGAAGCCGTCGACGACGTCACCGACCTGATGCGCGAAGCCGCCGTCGAAACCCTCGGCGAACCCGTGCTGCTGCTCGTAGAAGAAAACGAAGACTGGTTCGCCGTGCTCCGACTCGACGGAGACGGCGACCCCCAGGTGTACCTATCCGGCACCGGAGAAGAAGGGCTGGCCACCCTCATCGACCAACTCTCCGCCGGAGAAACCACCACCGACATCCTCTCCGACATGGGCCTAGCCGCCGAAGAACTCGAACACCTCGGCGAACGCGCCCTCCCCGAAGACGCCCTCGCCACCGTCGCCGAACGCGTCGGCTTCGCCGAAGAACTCGACCGCCTCCGCACCTGAACCCCGGCGCATGAACCACACCGCCAAACACGAACCCGCAATGCGGCTCGCCCTCACCCAAGCGCGACAAGCCGCCGACACCGGAGACGTCCCCGTCGGAGCCATCATCACCGACCAGGACGGGCAGATCATCGGCACCGGGCACAACGAACGAGAACACCTCGGCGACCCCACCGCCCACGCCGAAATCCTCGCCCTACGCCGAGCCGCCGCCCACCGCGGCCAATGGCGGCTCACCGGCTGCACCCTCACCGTCACCCTCGAACCCTGCACCATGTGCGCCGGCGCCGCCGTACTCGCCCGCATCGACACCATCGTCTACGGCGCCACCGACCCCAAAGCCGGAGCCATCGGCTCCCTCTGGGACGTCGTCCGCGACCGCCGCCTCAACCACCGCCCCGAAGTCATCGCAGAAGTACTCGCCCCCGAATGCGGAGCCCTACTCACCGAGTTCTTCACCCACCGCAGAGTCGGGTAGGCTCTCCCGCGGTGGAGTCGCCTAGTGGCCGAGGGCGCACGCCTCGAAAGCGTGTGATGGGGCAACTCATCCGTGGGTTCAAATCCCACCTCCACCGCGGTCCCAGGGCTCCCCTGCTCGCAAGCTGTGCTTGCTCGCCGGGGGGCCCTTGTCGTGTTTCCCGGGGGGGCGACCCCCCGGACCCCCCGGTGTGGAGGCCTGGCGGCCTCCACCTGGTGGTGGCTGTTGTGTGTGTGGCTTTCGCTTTTTGTGGGCTTTGGGTGCCTAGGTGTGGTTGGGCTTGTGTGGCTTTTTGGGCTGTGTGTGGCCTTTAGGGCTGTGCTTGGGTGGGGTCTTCTGCGTCTGTTTGGCTCTGTGGCTGGGTTCCCTGGTGGGTTGTTTCCGCTTGTTTTGTGGTGCTTGGTGCTTGGTGCTTGGTGCTTGGTGCTTGGGGCTTGGGGGTTAGGGGGCTAGGGGTGGGGGCGGGGGGTGTCCAGGTTGAGGACTCGGGCGTGTAGGGAGAGGCGTTGGTGGAGGGCGGCGCGTAGGGCTCGGTGGAGGCCGTCTTCCAGGTAGAGGTTGCCTTGCCATTGGACTACGTGGGGGAAGAGGTCGCCGTAGAAGGTGGAGTCCTTGGCCAGGAGGGAGTGGAGGTCCAGTTCGCGCTTGGTGGTGATCAGTTGGTCTAGGCGGACCTGGCGTGGGGGGATTTTGGCCCAGTCGCGGCTGCCCAGGCCGTGGTCGGGATAGGGGCGGCCTTCGCCCACCGACTTGAAGATCACGCTATGAGTCTACGTGGTGAGGGTGGGGGTGGGAGGGGTGCGGGAGGGGATGTGGAGGGGTGGGGGGCGATGGTTGGGAAGCGTTTGTATATATGCATGTGGCAGATTTGTGGGGGTCTGCGCGGTTGGGTTGGTTATTTTGTGTTAGGTGGGTGTATTTGATGTGGGGGAGAGAGTGATTAGGGGGAATGGTGTGTGGGGTGGGTGGCCTGATGTGGTCGATTTCGGGGATCTGTTGAGAGTTTGCTGGAACGGGGCTTCAGGAAGATAGAGTCGTCGCCTGGGCTCGTCTTCCGGGGTTGATGAGTTTGCTCGGACACGGGCGGTAATCGGGTGCGCGGCAGTGTCGCCGGGTTCTTCTATGTTGTCGACCTGCTTAATGCAGCGAGTCGTTTCAGGGAGAAGTGATGATCGCAGAGCGGGCTGCGGGGGCTGCGGGGGCTGGGGGGGCTGCGGGTGGTGGTGCGCCTGGTCATTCCAGGGGTGGGCCAACTGTGGTGCGGGTGATGCTGGGCGGGCAGTTGCGTCGATTGAGGGAGGCGCGGGGCATGAGTCGGGAGGAGGCCGGGCAGGCCATCCGGGTGAGCCGGTCCGAGATCGGGCGGGTGGAGTTGGGGCACGTGCGGGTCGGTCGGCGCGAGGTGTCCGAACTGCTCACCCTGTACGGGATCGACGATGAGCGGGAGCGGGCGTCCGTCCTGGACCTGGTTCGCCAAGGCGGGGTTCCGGGCTGGTGGCACCAGTACGGTGACGTGCTGCCGGACTGGTTCGAGACCTATGTGGGGCTGGAGGAGGCGGCCGACACGATCCGCACCTACGAGGTGCAGTTCGTGCCGGGGCTGCTCCAGCATGAGGACTACGCGCGGGCCGTCGCCCTGCTCATGTTCGCCCAGGAACCCACTGAGAACGTCGATCGCCGGGTTGCGCTCCGGATGGCACGGCAGCGGCTGCTCACCAGGCCGGACGGTCCCCAGCTCCAGTGCGTCGTGGACGAAGCCGCACTCCGGCGGCCACTGGGCGGGCGCCGGGTGCTGCGCGCGCAACTGGAACACCTGATCGAGGTGTGCGCGCTGCCGAACGTCACGCTGCAGATCGTCCCATTCGACGCGGACATCCCCATGGCCGTCGGCTGCCCGTTCACCATCCTGCGGTTCGCCGAACCGGCCCTGCCCGACGTGGTGTACCTGGAGCAGCTCACCAGCGCCCTCTACCTGGACGCCCCTGCCGACGTGGCCGACTACACGCACATCATGGGCAACCTAAAGAAAGCCGCCCACCCTCCCTCGGACACCCGATCAATCTTGCATAACTTCCTCGCGGAGCTGTAACCGCTCACCCGAAAGTGTTCAACACCACGTCGGGTACAACGACCGGACGGCATCACTGATTACCCACACCAGATCCCGACCCGACATCTACCCAACGACCACCAAAAAACCAGAACGCACTTATTGGACACCCACGGCAATCCGCCACAGTCCCCTCTCTGCATCCAGCATTGTGCAGCGAGTGGTTGCTCTCCGGGATGGGGCGTGGAGGCTTGGGTGCGCCCCGGAGAAGCTGCAAGCGACTACTTATGTGAAGATGCTCGGCATGGATATCGAGCGGTTCGAGGTGAGCAGGGACGTCCCCGCGTCGCCGGAACGTGTGTTCGCGCTGCTGTGCAGCCCTCAGGGCCATGTCGCCATCGACAGTTCCGGGATGCTGCAGTCGGCGGAGGGGGAGCCGGTCAGGGCCGTGGGCGACAGCTTCGTCGTCCACATGGACCGCGAAGCCCTCAACGACATGCCCCTGGGCAAGTACGACGTCACCGTCCTCATCACCAAGTACGAGCAGGACCGGCTCCTCGAATGGACCATCCGGGGCCGGATCCGCCCCCAGATCAAGCACCTCTACGGCTACCGTCTCGAACCCGTCGAGGCCGGCACCAGGGTCGTCTCCTACTACGACTGGAGCGAGATCGACGAGGCGTACCGGGACAAGGGCATCTTCCCGGTCATCTCCGAAACCGCCCTGCGCGCCACACTCGGCATCCTGGACCGCACGCTCGCGACCTGAGCGGCACGGCTGCCCACGACCTCAACCCGGATAGACGCCTGTTCGGTGATGGGCGCCGCTTCTGGTGGCATTCAAAGTAGGATGATGGGCATGAATGAGCCTACGCAGAAGTATTCCGTCACGCTTCCCCGGGACATCGCCGAAGCCGCCCGGGCGCGGGGCGGTCCGTCCGGGCTGTCGTCGTATGTCGCGGCAGCGGTGGCACGCCAGCTCGAGCGAGACGATCTTCGCGAGCTCGTTGGAGTGGCAGAGGCCGAACACGGCCCGATCACCGACGAGGAGATCCAGGCCAGGCGCGATGCGCTGGTGCGGGCACGGGAGCAGCAGGGCGGGTCGAGTGCGGCGTGAACCGCCCGGTCGCCACTCCCGCGGGGACATTGGTGCTGGACAGTGAGGGACTTGCGAAAGCGGTACTACGTGACCGTGAGGTGACCGGCTGGCTCGCCCTGGCCCTTGCCGACGACCTCCGGGTGATCACAAGCGCGGCGACCCTGGTCGAGGTGATCCATCCACGGATCAATCGGCCCGCGCTGGAATGGACCCTGTCGCGCATGGTGATCGCCCCGGTCACCGCTGAGATCGCCAGACACGCCGCCGGTCTCCTCGCCGACGCTGGCCTGCATGGACACAAGTACGCCATCGACGCGATGCTCTCGGCCACGGCGCTCGCCGCTCCCGGTCCCGTCACCGTTCTCACCTCCGACCCCGATGACATCGCCAACCTCTGCGGTCGAAGTGCCACCATCATCAAGATCTAAAGAGCTGATGGCGTCGTCTGCCCGCGCACATCACCGCTACGGCGTCCGCAAGATGGAGCACCGGCTGGCCTCCCCCGCCCTCCGCGGACCACAAGACCCCCGAGGGAAAAGGATCATTCCCACGAATTGATGATCTTTTCTGTCTGGGCCAGGATGGCGGCCATGGCGGGTTCGTGGCCGATCAGGTCACCAAGGTCGTTGATTGAGCCACGAAAGAAGTGCTCGTTCCGGGTGCGGTCGAAGTAGTCGACGAGGCCCCATAGTCTCGCCCCCGGGTAGCGGCTGTCAGGCAGGCCGATGAGGCCGGGCGAGATGTGCCGTTCCTTTCGCCGCTGCACCGCCTGCTTCCACGTCTCGAAGAAATCGCTTTCTGATAGCTGCGTCAGGCCCGCCAGAAGCCGCACGAGTTCCTGGTTCAGATCCTCATTCGACACGGTCGAGCCGCCTCCCGTGCTCGTCCGTGCGGTCGTGGCAGGGGTGGCGGGGCGGGAGGGGCCAGTCGGTGCGGGAGGGGTGGCCGTGGCGGGGTCGCCGAACGCGGGAGGGACCGCGGCGGCCTCCCTCCAGTCGATCGGCGGTAGCGCGAGGCGCGCCGCCACGGCGATCTGTTTGGCGAGGTCGAGGCAGAGTGCGGCGTACACCTCGGGATAGAGGGCCTGGAGTTCGATGATCGGACGCCGGCTCAGATCGGACCCTGGTGTCGCGGGACTGAAGAACTGGCTGCGACTGATCACGCTGGGCAGCGTGCTGTGGATCTGCTCCCAGCGGACGGGGATGATGGCCGGGATCCCGGGGGGTCCGTGCGGGGCGGAGCGGTGGATACGGTCGTTGAACACGCCCCATTCCCTTCCGCACCATCCGCTGGTCAGGTAGCTCTCGCTGACCAGTGCCACCATGCATCCCGCCGTCGCGGTGTTGTGGAGGAGCGTGTACTCCCAGTCGTGGCCAGGGGGGATGTTCCGCTGGTCGAGGAAGCCCGGTTCACCGACTCCTCGCCCCATTTCCGAGCGCACCCAGTTCGACACGTCCTCGTGGAACCGTGCCACCTGCTTCTCGTTGCGGTTTCTGGCGTAGCTGGTGAAGAACACGAAGGGGGCGGGATTCGCCGGGCTCATGGGGCCACCTCCTGCGCGGCGGATCCTAATTCCTGTAGCAGCCGGCCGAGAGCGCTTCTGCGGAGCCGGTAGAGAGAGATCGTTGTTGCGGCGAGTGCCTCCGGAAGCTCGTCGCCGTCGTCGATCCTCACCTTGATCAGGCGAGGGGCTCCCTCGGAGCGGGGCGCCCCGGCATCACGCAGAATCGCCGTTATCTCCTCCAGGGAGCCGGGCGGGAGGGCCGGCGGCGACAGATAGTCCCGGGAGAGGAGGGCGACGACGCGTTCGCCGCTCGCCCAAGCCCTGCCGAGCGCCTCGCGGAGCGGCTCGGCCGCCCCCACGTTCCATTTCACGAGCCGGGCCGGGAGACCGTGTCTCATCAGTAACTCGGCGATCCATTCCGCCCGGGGAAGGTCGGCCCCGACGTAGCTGATGGCGATGGTTTCCGTTGACCCGTGCGATGGCTCGGACGTTCTCGTGGAGCGGGCCGGCACCGCTTCGAGGTCCGGTGCCGCCCCGAACGCGGGCCGGACGGCTCCGGCCCGCTCCGGGTCCGCCGGGCTCGGCGCCTCGCCGGCGCCGGTGAGCACCTCGGAGGCAACGGCTTTCAGGACGCCGTGGTACCCGCCCTGCCCCGACGTGATCTGCCGCAGCATCAGATGCTGCACCCCGAGGGAGCGGTAGGGCTCCGCGCCGAACGAACTCCAGAACCGTGGCATGGGCTCGATGGATCGGGGAACGACCGAGGTGAGATGTCGCCATCTCACCGGGATGAGAGAACGAAAGCCCCGAGGTGATTCACGCGTCCGCTGGGAGAAAATCGCCCAGTCACTCCCGCACCGGTGATCCGCGAAGTAGCGATCAGAAATAAGAGCGATCATCGTTGGGGTGGACGCGACGGCCGAGAGCCTGTCTCCTGCCTGCCCGACCCACCGCCCTGTGGCGGGCCTGCCCGTCCTGGCGTGGAGCTCACGCTCTAAATCCTGTTGGAACCGGCGCACCCAGGGTGTGTCTTCTCCGGTCGCACTGCTGGTCAAGAAGTACAACCCCGAGCCACCTCGCAAAGGTCTTCCGACGGAGAGCGTGGTGGGGGTGGATGAGGGCCGTCGGGACGAACCTGTTCCACCGCCTGAAGGCTCATCGTAGACGGTGAAACTCCTCAGGGTATCCATCTGCGCGCCAAGGGCCCCTTCCCTAGCGGTATGACCAGAGTTCCCGACCGGGTGAGTGGCATCGCCGTTAAGATTTTCACGCGGTATATCGTATGGTATGGAGGCTGCGTTA
The DNA here is from genome assembly GCF_003289645.1 of Actinomadura craniellae. Classification (GTDB taxonomy): domain Bacteria; phylum Actinomycetota; class Actinomycetes; order Streptosporangiales; family Streptosporangiaceae; genus Actinomadura_D; species Actinomadura_D craniellae. The sequence goes on from NZ_QLYX01000005.1 coordinate 283,206, forward strand.
TAGATCATCCTTGATGTGGATGCCCGAAACGCCGTTATGTGTCCCGTGACCGATTGGCCGGATGTGGACAAAATTCCCGGGGTATTCCTAGTGGCGTAAGGCCCTTTGACTTTCCGTTCGTGCGATTAGAGTGCTAATTCGGGGTCATCAGAGCGTTGTAGGTCTTCACCAGATCGTCACATGTAGAGCGGAGAGTCCGTTTGATGAGAGGGGACATCGTTCACAAGATCGTGGGTTTCCGCGGTTACCAGTCCGGACTGGGCGTGTCCAAAGGGCTCGCGAACATCGCCTGGATCCTCGGCAGCCACGGCCGCCGGGTGCTCATCGTCGACTGGACGGACCACCAGGGATCTCCGACGCTGCTGCGCCACCTGGGCCCCTACATGGACGTCCGTCCCGACTCCGGGCTCCGGCAACTCGCCGAGCAGTACGAGCGCTCCTGGCTCCCCGGTAGCGGGGACCACGACGGCTGGGAGGCCCCCGCGATCCCGTTTGCCGACCAGGCGGTGGTCTTGAAGATGAACTTCGACTGGCGGGATCCGGCTCTCCCGCCCCCTGTGGAGTTCCTCGCCCGCGGCGACCGGGTACCGGACAACGGTGGTGGCGACGAGCCTTTCACCTGGGAACGCTTCCTCTCGGAGCCGGTGCGGGCCGACTTCATCAAGGACATGGGCGCGAGCCTGCGCAACGCCGATTTCGATCACATTCTGATCGACACCGACCAGGGCTCGCCCGACCTCGCCGACGCGGCCCTGGAACTTCTCGACGTCCTCGTCTACTACTTCCCCGGGACGGAGGACGGGCTCCGGCCCAGCCGCGCCAAGCTGGACGAGCTCGTCGCACGAGCGGGGGCCGATCTGCGCGTCCTGCCGGTGAGCGGGCGCGTGGACGCCCGCGACCCACGCGATCAGTCCCTCATGCGCAGGCGGATCAGAGCCGCCTACGAGGGACTGCCCGTGGGCGATCCGGCGTCGCGTGACCGGTACTGGAACGGGACCGAGGTGCCCGCCTGGCCCACCTACGGCAGGGCCGAGACCATGGCCGCGGTCGCCGAGGACCCGCGGCATCTCTACGCGATGATCAAGCCCTACGAGAACATCACGGCCGCGGTGCTGGGCGAGGAGGAGTTCCGCGTCATACCGCTGGAGGAACACGCCCGGGAAGAGGAACTCCACCGCGTGCAGCGGAGCCTCCGGAACCAGCGCCCCCGGGTGGGGCTGCTGAGCGCGCCATGCGACGTGGTCTGGCGGGAGTGGATCGGCGCGGTGCTCCACGGGCTCGGCGTCGAGACGTCGGTGGAGGTCGTCGGCGACGGGGAGAGCCCGGACGTTCTCCGGTTCTCCGAAGACCCCAGCCCGCTGCTCGTGGTCATGTCATCCGGTTTCGAGGGGACACCGGAGAGCAATCTCGCCGGCGCGCTCTGGCATGTCACGGCGGATCCAGGGGCGTCCGCCCCGTCCCGTGACGTCGTGGGCGCCAAGGTGAGCGAGCTCTCCGAAGGCGCCGTGCTGCCCTCCCACGTGATCGACCTGCTCTTCCTTCCCGAGGCGGGAGCCCGCCAGGAACTCGGCCGCCGCTTCGGCGACCTCGGGCAGGAGAGCCCGGCGGGCCGCCTGTCCGTGCGCTACCCCGCGCGGTATCCGGCGCTCGACAGCCTGCCCGCCCAGGACCGCGAGTTCGTCGGGCGGAACGAGATCATCGCGCGGCTGCGCGAGCAACTCCCCGCCTCGGGACGGAACGGGCGTCCGATGGCGCTGGTCGCTCCCGGCGGCCTGGGCAAGTCCGCGATCGCGCTGGAGTACGCCTGGCGTTACCGCAGCCAGTTCGACATCGTCTGGTGGATCGAGGCCCGTAACGCGGGATCGGCCCGTGAGGAGCTGGAACGGCTGGCCGGTGGCTTCCTCGGTGGCGAGCAGGCGGAGGACGCCGTCCACGTGATGCTCCGCAAGCTCCAGAGAGGCGAGGTTCCGGAGGCCATCCAGAACACCCGTTCGGACGGGAGCGGCGCCGACAACACCCCCGAAACCCTGCGCTGGCTGCTCGTCTACAACGACGCGCCCAAGGACGACAGCCTCCTCGACCTGCTCGCGGTGCCGGGGCCCGGCGGGCAGGTCCTGGTGACGTCACGGGACGAGCAGTGGGCGGAGCGGGCCGACGTCATCAGGGTCGAGCACCTGCCGGGAGCGGACGCCAGCGAACTGCTCGCACGGAGGGCGAAGGGCAACAACATCCTGAAGCCCGTCGCCACCGATCTCAGCGACGCTGTCAGGAACGAGCCGCTGCCGATCCAGTACCTCAAGGGTTACATGGATGTCGGCCCGAGCCAGATCACCTACCGGGGCTCGACGGACCTGGCGATCCAACTGCTGAAGCGCCTGGAGGCCGGGGAGGACACCTCGCCTCCGCTCGCCCGGGTCCTCGACATGGTGCTCCCCGACCTGGCGAGGGTGTCCCCGGGGGCGGACCTGTTGCTGCACTGCTCGGTGTTCCTGGCCGCCCGGGGCGCCAACCAGGAACTGCTCGGTTCACGGGCGATGGTCGAGGCCATCGCCGAGGCCGACGAGACGGTCAGGTCCGGGGACCGGACCTTCGGTGAACTGCTCGGCCTGCTGAGCAAGTACCGGCTCGCCCGGATCGATCAGCGCACGGGACGCCTGTCGGTTCACCAGAAGACCTGCCGGGCGGTCATCGACCGGCTGTCCGAGGAGCGGAGGGAGAGCCTGCGCGAGCGGATTCAGCAGCTGGTCGCCGCCTTCGCGCCGCCGGACCACGAGATCGACGATCCGCGCCACGACGGCGTCTACCGGGAGGTCGCCCTGCACCTCGAACCGGCCGGGATGTTAAGTCGTGAGACGTCCTCCTGGGGCACGGAGATCCGCAGGGCGATCGTCAACACCCTGAGGTTCCACTACAGGCAGAACCAGTTGACGGAGGTGGAACGGGTCGCTCCTGCTCTGATAGAGCAGTGGGCCGCCCGGTTCGGAAAAGACGACCCGCTCCTGCTCCGGCTCCGGGTGCAGTGGGCCAACGTGCTACGGGCCAGGAGCCGCTACGAAGAGTGCATGCGGATCGACCAGGACGTCCTGCAACGTCAGACGAACCTGCTCCCGCTGAACCATCCGCACGTGCTGAAGACCCAGGGCAGTCTCGCCGCGGACTACCGGGGCAGAGGCGACTTCCTTCTCGCCAAGGGCAACGACGCGAACATCCACACCACGATGCGGATCGCCCTCGGCGACGAGCACCTTGACACGCTGGGAGCCGCGAACAACCTCGCGCTGGACCTGGTGCTGACGGGCGACATCAACGGCGCCCTCACCTTCAACCAGGAGATCTACCGCATCCTGCAAGGAGTGTTCGGTGACCTGCACCCTCGCACGATCAGGGCCGTCACCAGCCTCGGGATCCGGTACGGACAGCTCGGCCAGTACGAGGTGTCCCGGGAACTGCTGGAGATGGCCAGGCAGCGGCGGGTCACGACGAGAAGCATGGACGGCCCGGACGGGTTCAAGCTGCTGAACGCGCTGTCGATCTCGCTCCGGGGGCTAGGGCACTCTGATGCGGCCGCCCTTGCGCGGACCGCCTACCAGGGAATCGACGCGATCTACGGGCCGGACAACCTGTACACGCTGACCTCCGCGGTCAGTCTCGCGGCGGCGCTCCACGCCGAAGGATCCAGCGGCGAAGCCCTGGATCTCGCGCGCAAGTACGTGGACGGTATGGAGAGTCTTCTCCCGCCGGTGCACCCTTTCATCTCGCTGTGCCGCGCGAATCTTGCCGTCTACGCCCGCGCGGTCGGCTCGGGGGACCTGGCCCTGGAGGCGGCCGAGACCGCCTACCAGGGGTTGGCGGACAGCTCGTCTCTGGGCAGGACACATCCGTTCACGCTCATCGTCGGCCTCGGGCTGGCCAACTCCCTCATCACGGACTCCGCGCGACGTCATGAGGCGGAAGCGCTCGATTCCGCGGCCGCCGAGGCGCTGGGCAGCCTGCTCCGCGGGCGCCCGCAGGACGGCGAGCACCCCCACGCCGCCGTGGCCAGAAGGAACCTCGACCACACTCGCAGCCTCCTCGCCGGGCGCGAGAGCGACGAAACGCGTGGGGAAATCGAGCTGGACCTGCCGGGGATCTGACCCAAACTACCCACGGAGTGAGCATGACCGATTTCCACACACCCGGACCGGAGGGTCTTCCAGCGGGTTTCTACCAGCGCACTTTCGGGAGAACCCTGCGTTCCTGGCGGGAGTCCGGCGAAATCTCGCAGAGCGAGAGTTCGCGGGAGCTGTGTCGCAAGGTCGTCCTCTCGCGCAAGGTCCATTTCCTCGCCTATTTCGTGGACGGTTCGTGCGCCTACTGCTGCGACGTACTGACCGCCGAGCAGCGCTACGGCGACCAGATGATCGACAGCCAGGAGGCGGCGGAACTCCGGCGCGCGCAGCTCCTGACGAACGGCCAGGAGTTGAACTTCGTGGTCGGCCGCCTGGATCACGCCCTGCGCCCGCTGCGGTCGGGACGCCTCATCCGCGCCGTGTTCGAGGTCCAGGAGGGTGCGCTGTTCTACTACTCGACCGTCGAGGACGAGTACCTCGTCGGCGCGAGACTGGACCGCACCGGCGTCGAGGACGCCGACCGGGCGATGGCGGAACTGAGTGAGCGGCTGCGTATCGACAGCGGCTGGGGAGGGGCCATCAACTACGGCTCCTATGCCGACGAGTTCTCGCTCGGTCACATCTCGATGACCGCGGAGGAGCCCCGGTACAACCGGCAGTTCGCCCCGCATGCCGACAGAGCACTCATGGAGCGGTGCCTCCTCGCACTGGACCGCCGTGACCTGCACTATTTCGCTTACTTCGAAGGCCCTGACCTGATTTTCGCCGGGGACATCTTCGACAACGAATTCCTTGCACAGTTCTTCACCCGTGTCACCCCCGCCTCCCGTCGCCTCCGCTACCTCCAGATCGGGCGCCTGCTGTACACGGTCATCGCCCAGCTGAGCCCGCACCTGGGCGTGTCACTCGGCGGTGGCCTGTACCGAACGGTCCTCGACGTCGAGGCGGGCGCGCTCTACTACCTGCGGATCAGCGACACCCGCTCCGTCATCGGGGTGACCCTGGACCAGTCGAGCGTGGCGGCGGCCGACCAGCAGGTGGAGAAGCTGGCCGGCCTGCTGCGCGGCGCCGAGGGGTGAGGGCGGCCGTCACGGGGCGTGGTTCCGCCGCCACCGGGTGAGGTGGAGCCGTGACTCCTCGGCGGCGAGCGCACCGGCCTCGGGGGGAACCGGTTCGGCCGACCACTCCCCGAGCGTTCGCGCGACCTCCTCGACGAACACCCTGCCGAGCGGATGGAGCCCGGCACCGTTCAGGGCGTCCGCACAGGCCCGCCGGGTGTCCTCGCGCCACCGCGCGAAGGAGGCGTGGGCCCGCAGGGACTCCGGCCGGCACTCGCGCCGGCGGCGCCAGAAGTCCGTCAGGCTGAGATGCGCGTAGATGCCCTGGATCAGCCCGTGGAGAGGGCGGGGATCTTCCCGCCACGGCGCGTAGTAGAGGTCGGTGTGATCGTCACGGACCAGTGCGGCGACGTCGAGGAGCGCCGAGAGCTTCACATGCTGGGTCTCGTGCACGAGGGCGGCGGCGAGCGTGACCGGGTCGCTCATGCGCGACCAGCCGATGCATCCGAAGAGCTCCGGCGACGAGGCGCTCCGCCAGCCCTGCCGGGGCGGAGCGAGGGGCACCAGCACCCGCACCCATGCCTGGATCTCCTCCGCACGCTCGCGGTGGTCGCGCCGCAGGACCGACCACGCCGCGCCGAGGCTCCGGCGCCAGGCGGCGAAGGCGTCCTCGGTGAGGCGCTCCTTGACCGGCAGCGCGGGGAACCGGCTCGGGTGCAGGTCGTCGAGCACGGGGTGCCAGCCGCTGCCGTCCCCGGGCAGCGACAGCCTCCGGACCGGCTGCCACACGCCGTCCGGTTCCGTGAGGTCCTCGGGCAGGTCGATCGCGCGATCCGCCCAGGTGATCCGGGCGATCCCGCCGGAGGCCCGCACCACCACCGGCTCGGTGGTCCGCCCCGGCAGCCGCACGGCGCCGAGCGAGGGCAGGTGGAGCAGGTCACCGCCCGGGGCGATGTCCAGCGTGAAGTCCACGCGCGCCCGCAGGGCGGCCGCGGCGGCGACCGCGGCGATGTGCCGCACGGGTGTGCGCGGCCCGCCTGCGCGGACGCTCTTCAGCGTGTGCCAGAGCCACGCCCCGACCGCCGGGTAGTCGAGGACCCGGGCGACGGCTCGCGCGTCGGCGCGCTCGGCCGCGAGCAGGAGCGCGTAACCGGCGCCGGTGACCCGGTCGGCCGGGGTGCTCACCTGGATCAAGCCGCGCAGCAGCAGCTTCCGCTTGCTGTGCTGCGCCGCTGTGAGCAGCCTGACGGCCTCCGGGCCGGCCCGTCCCCGCGCCAGTTCGAGCACGACCGGCTCGGGGACCTGGTGGTAGCGGACGTCTATGGCGCTGCCCTCATTCCGGCCAGCCCCGCCACGACCTCCGCCTGCACGTGGCGGATCAGCCGCGACAGGTCGCCACAGTAGACGGACGGGTTGACGAATCCCGATCCGGCCGCGTACCGGTGGGCCAGGGAACCGCCGCCGCAGACCCGCAGGAGCGGGCAGCCGAGGCACTCGGTGGACCTGCGCTCCATGTCCCTGACGTGGGCCGACGCGGTGACCGCCGAGAACGTGTGGGAGAACACGTGCCGCCCGGTGGCCGCCGCCCCCGGATAGGTCGACTTGAGCGTGTCGGACAGCTCGATGGCGCCGTTGGTCTCGATCACCAGGACGCCGGGCGGTGCCGTCCCGACCAGTGAACTGCGCGTCGCGCCGCCCAGCAGGAGATGCACCAGCTCCTGGAAGAGCCGCACCTTCGTTTCCCGGCGGGGCGCGGAGAACCAGCGGTCGAAGACCGCGATGAGCCAGCCCGCGTACACCGACGCGGAACGGTCGGGAGGCCGGCCCGGCGGTGGGGCCGACCAGTTCCCGTGGGGCAGCAGGAAATCGACTGCGGGCGGCCGGTGGTCGAGGAGCGCCTCGTAGGTCTCGACCGGGTCGTTGCGCGGGTCGATCGTGCACAGGATCCCGGCGTACAGGTGCGGACGTTCCCGCAGGAGCGCGAGGGCCGCCGTGACCTCGCCGTGACTGCCCCTACCGTCGCGGAACCGCCGGTGCCGGTCGTGGGCGGCCGGGGTGCCGTCGAGGCTCACGGCGACCTTGATGTCATGCCGGTCGAAGGTTTCGAGGGCCGCGGCGGTCAGCCGCACACCGTTGGTCTGCACCACGGTCCCGACCCGGCCCCGACCGTCCGGGGCGGGGCCGGCGACCCTCGCCACCTCGGTACGAACGGTGTCGGAGATCGAGGCCAGGCGTTCCGGCCCGGCCAACAACGGCTCGCCTCCGTGCAGGATGAGGCGCACCAGGAGGAGGTCGTGATCCCGGACGTGCTCGGCGATGCGCCGGGCGATGGCCACGACCACGGCGTCGCCGATGGCTCGGGGCTGGTTTCGCCACCCCTGGTCGGCCATGGTGTACACGTAGCAGTGGTCACAGGCCAGATCACACCGGCTGTGCACCTTGACAACGAATTCGGTCGGTATTGCTGATTCGATCATCCGGTACCGCGCATTCGCCGCTTTGGCCGTGCGAGAACTGGGAAAGCCGCGAACACGTACGTCGGGAAATCTGCGCACGACTTCGCGTCAGGATACCCCCGCGCTTACCACCGGTCTGTGAAATTTGCACCAAAGACACAGCGGGTGCCCGGGCCGGACACACCGAAAAGACGCTGGCCGGCTCGATTATTCACCGATGAGGTCGGCGAGCCTTTCAAAGAGGATTTTGGCATTGTCCGCAGCGGGGTCTTGGGCTAGTTCCCGAAGGGCTTCTCCCGCCTTGCGGAGACGGCGCTGGTCTTTGCACGCCATGATCAGGCCCCTTCGCCGTACGGCGGGGTAGGGGTTCGTCTGCCAGGGCATGGTGCGCCTTCCGAAGATGCGCTCCGAGAGCTGGGTCTGGGCTTGCGGATCATCGAGGATGGGCAGTTTGTCCAGCGTCTGGGCGAGGTCGTCTTCGACCCGCTGGGGCTCGCCGTCGCTGACCCGGGGTTTCGGCACCAGATCCGCGACGGCCGGGACGGGGACGGCCGGGCCGCCGGATTCCGCCCCGAGCCGTAGGAGCCTGGCGCAGATGTGCGGGTCCATGGGGCCGTCGGCGATGATCCGGCCCACTTCGGTCAGCGGCGCGGGACGGTGGGCCAGCAGGGCTGCGATCTCTTTCGCCTGCTGGGGGTTGATCAGCGGGGCGACCTGGGAAAGGAGGAGCAGCGACTCGTTCTCCTTGAGAGCGCCCAGCACGATCTTCCCCGTGTTCTGGCCGTCCCTGTCTCCGGCGTCCCCGGCGTCCCCGGCGTCCTTGGGGACGAGAATGACATGGGCCTCGGACGAGGGAAGGTGCTCGTTGAAATCCGCGAAGCGCGACCGGCCTTCGAAGACGAACAGCCAGCCTCGCGAGGGTACGGGCCGGAGACCTGCCCGGGCGACCTCCTGGCCGATCCGTGCGCACTCCGCCGCCAGGTCGGCTCCGGCGGGGAACCACCAGATGACGTCGTAGCGGAGCGCGAACCGGTGCGTGTACTCCAGGGCGAGTTCGGTGCGGCCGGCCCGGGCCAGGCCCGGTTCGGCGATGATCGCCGCCGGCCCGTCCGTGACCATTTCGCTGAGGGCGTCGAGTTCGTCATCGCGCCCGCTGAAGAGGGGGTTGCGGCTCGGGCGCCGGCACACCGGTGGCTCTTCGAAGGGGAGTCGTGGCGGGCGGCTCAGGGGGCGGCCGCTGAAGGTGTGGTGTGTCATCGCACGGCTTCGAGGAGTCTCTCGATCGTTTGCTGGTCTTCGGGGTCGAGCCGGATGGAGGTTCTCTCCAGGGTCTCGGGGAGGTGGGCCGACCCGGCGATCCGCACTTTGACGATGCCCGCGGTGGCCCCGGGCACGTCCGCGAGGGCGGTCTCGATGTTCTCGCCCTCCTTGGTGTCGAGTGTCCGCGTGGGGGCGGTGAGGTACTGGTCGGAGAGCACCGCGATGACGCGTTTCCTGCCGTGCCCGGCGCGGGCGATGGCCTGCGACAGCGGCTCGCCCGCTCCGACCCGCCATCTGATCAGGGAGACCTCGTGGTTCGCCGGTTCGCTCTGGAGGAGGTGTGAGATCCATTCCGCCCAGGGCTGGTCGGCACCGACATAGCTGATCGCGACCTTCCGTGCTCCTTTGCTCCCTGGTTCGCTCTTGATGCCGGTGGGCGGGGTGGTGGGCACCTGTCCGGTAGGACGACGAAGCGGTTGCTCCTCGGGAATCGGGGAGAGCGCGGGAAGCGGCTGGGCGATCGCGGCGGAGACGAGTTCCGCCGTCCGCCTGACGGTGGCGTAGTAGCCGCCCGGTCCCTCGTTCACCTGCCTGCGCATGAGGTGGAAGATGCCGCTGTCGGCGTAGGGGAGGTCGTCGAAGGCCGTCCAGGGGGCGGGCATGGGGTGGAATGCGGGCGGAAGGGTGGGAACGGGGGTTTTCCAGCGCAGCGGTATGAGCGGAACGCCTGTGCCGGAGTGGGATGTCATGCGGCTGTTGAACAGCGACCAGTCGTGTTGACAGAGCGGGTCGGAAAGGTAGCTCTCGGAGATCAGGGCGACCATCGCGGGAACGGAAGCCACTGTCGCGGTCCGTTCGCCGGTGGTGATGCGCCTTCCGAAGATGTGGGACCCACGGAGGGTGCGAAGCACCATTTCAAGATCGTCATGAAAACGGCGAACCCAGTCGGTGTCCTCGCCCGCTGCACTGCTGGTGAAAAAGCAAGGTTCCATACCGCCTCACAATGTTCGCGGCGTGATACCTCAGTGTCGCGCCTGCGGCACTGGCTGGAGGCGCTCCTTACGCGACCATCCTATAAGACCAGCTTTGCTGCTGGTCGCTGCGATAAGTCGCTTTGCCTGCGGCGATTTCCCACACGCCCCGGTCGGGGATTTTGGATGCCCGAAATCGGTGATCCCTTTTTGAATCGATCCAAGATCTTTTCATGGCATTGTTGTGGGAACTTGGATATCCTCTTTCTGCCTTGGCCGGTGTGGCACCGGAGCGCGGCCTTCCGATCACGGGTCTCTCGGCCGCTCGTACCAGGGGAAGGAGCCGGATGGCCGAGGATCCCAGCGCCGCTTTCTCCGTCGGCCAGGACCGTCCAGCGGTGAAAGAGACTCGCTATGGCTGGTTGGGCCCGCAATACGACACGATCCGGCGTCAGTGTGATGTGACCCTCGGGAAAGGAGCATTGCACTACATCTCTTACAGCGTCGACGGCTACTGCTATTTCGCCACCGACATCCTTGAGGCCGACCGTCGGCTGGGCGGGCTGGAAGTGCCGGATGCCACGGCCGAGGCGCTCAGGCGGCACCTCCTGCGCACCTCCCGGCACCTGCGTTTCGTCATCGGGAGGTTAGACCACGCCATGCGGCCGCAGTGCGCCGGAAAGCTCCTGCGCGCGGCGTTCGACTCGGGTCACGGCGCGCTCCACTACTGCTCCGTCGCCGATGACGACTATCTCGTGGGAGCCTGCCTCGCCGAGAAACTCGCCGCCGAGGCGGGGCCCGTCCTCGGCGCGCTCGCGGAAGCAGCACGACTTGTCCAGGGGTACTCCGGAGCGGCCACCAGCACGGTCACCGGGGAGGAACTCGCCCGTGCCGGCGGCAGCGTCCCGGACGTCAGGCGCTTCGTCCGGCGGTGGATCGGTTCGCTGGACGAGGACATCGCCGACCAGGCCGAGAACGTCCTCGACCCCCATGACGTCCACCATGTGGCGCTGTTTCGGGGAAGCGAGCCGTTGCTGGCGTCGGATCTCTTCGCCCACCCACGGATGGGAAGGTTCCTCACCCGTATCGACGCGCCGTCCAAACGCCGGCACCTCGCGCAGTTCGCCGGCCTCGCCCACGCCGTCGTGCGGCAGCTCGAGTTCGACCTCGCCCCGGCTCTCGGCAGCGACCTGGTGCGCACGGTGCTGGAGGCCGAGGCGGGAGCCTTCTATCACCTGCGAGTCAACGACGAGGCCGTGCTCGTGGGGCTCACGCTCGATCAGGCGAGCGTCGCGGCGGCCGGAGAACGCCTCACCGACCTCGCGAAACTCCTGCGGTTCCGGTTTCCGGGAGGACGCGTTCCCGCCCGGCCGGAATGGGAACGGCCATGACCGAGCGGCTGTGGGGCGTCCCACCATTCGTGCTGGGCTGCGGCTTCGCACTGCTCGGCTACCTGCTGTCACTCGCCGTCGGGGCCGAGGGCCTCGCCGGAACCGGCTTCTACCTGGAGGCGGCCGGCCTGCTGCTCGCAGTCGGCCTGTACGCGAGCACCTCGGCCATCGACCTCGCCGAAACACGCGAGCACCTGCGGACGGTCCTGCTCGTCGTGACCGTCGGAGTCGTTTTCAAGGCGGTCTTCATCGCGGGCGTGATGTTGCTGTTTTTCCGTGACCCCCGCTACCTCGTGCTGGGCATCGCGGTCGCGCAGATCGACCCCCTCTCCGTGGCCGCCCTGCAGAAGAGCTCGCTGATGTCGGCGAGGGCGAAGTCGCTGCTGTTCGCGTGGGCCTCGTTCGATGACCCGATGACGGTTCTGCTGACCTTCTACTTCTCCTCCCTCGCCCTGAGCTGGTCGGGCGAGGAAAGCGGCCTGCCGACGGCGGGGGGTGACGGGCTCGGCTCGTTCGCCGCCGGGATCTCGGCGAACCTGGCGTTCGCCGTGCTGGCCGGAGCGTTGTGGTGGTTCCTGGTCCACCGGCGCGCGGCGGACCGGAAGAGCACCCTGCCGGTCTGGCCGTTCGCGGTCGCCCTGCTCGGCTTCGTGTTCCTCGCCGGGCACTTCTACCTGATGCTCGGCCTCGCTTTGATCGGCCTGTTCTGGCGGCCCGCGATCGGGGATCTCGTCGACCGTCTCGTCTTCTGGTGTTTCCTGCTGTCGGCGTTCGCCCTGGGATTGCTGCTCGTGGAGGGGGTCGACCTGCTCAAGGGGGTCGTCCTCGGCGTGGCGGCGTTCGCCGGGCAGGCCATCGTCAGCCTGGTGATGCCGGGCCGGGGTCTGTCGCGCGGAGACCGCGTCTTCCTTGCGATCGGCCAGCAGAACGGCATCACCGCCATCATTTTGGCGCTGACCCTACGCCCCGACTTCGAGGAGGCGGTGGCGATCATCGGCCCGGCGATCCTGGTCGTGAACCTTCTCCACTACGTGACCAACCGATGGTGGACCCGGAGGATGGTCGCGGTCGCCGGGAAACCGGACATGGCGGGCGCGGGCGAAGAGGTCCCAGGACGTGAACGGACATGATCTGTACTGGTAAAGCGGGCCTGAGGGGTCGTTAAATGCGGGAAATGAATTCGGCGTACCCGGATCTGCTGATAGATCTACGCGACATCACACTCGAAGATTTCGAGAACCTGGACGAGTCGTGTCTGGCTCACGCGCTGCGGCGCCTGTTCAGTTCTCTGGACGCCGACCGGCCCACCTCCGCGTCGTTCCTGTCGGTGATCGTCGACGACCTTCCCTGAGTTGCGAGATCGCTGATCCTTCACCTCGGCGGTCTCATCACGCCCCGTTCGCCACCACCGGCGGGCCGGCGCCTTCATGGATCTGCTACCGCTGAGGGTCCGGCCCTTTTCGGAGCGAGAGTTTCGGATTCGGTGCGGTGTCGGGATTGTTAGGTGGTTGGTCAGCAACTGTCAGTGGCGGATGAGACGATGAGAGTTCCGCTGTGGCTGGGGAGTGCGCGTGGTAACCGATTCCGTGACCCGTGAGCGCGTTGAGCACCTGTTCGATTACCTGAGTGCGCTGGCGCAGGAGGTCTACGCGAAGCCGGTCCGGCACATCGGGGAGCATGATCTGGCGTGTGCGCCCGACGAGGTGCCGGCGCATCAGGCGGTGCGGGTCGGGGCGGCGGCCGGGGACGCGTGGTTGCGGGTGGCGAAGACATCGAAGCCGATCCCGCCCGCGATGCCGCCAGAGCTGAAACGGCACTGCGCCGGGGTGATCCTCGGGGACCCGCATCGGCGTCCGGTCGAGCCCGCGGATCTCGCGGTGCGGGTGGGGCCGCCGACGGAGGAGGAACCCGATCCGGTGAGGCCGGTCCGGGTGGCGTTCGCGCGGTGGGTGGACGACGTGTGGGAACCCTGGGCGGAGCTCGCCCGGACGGCGGTGGCCGCCCGCACGCTGTACGAGTCGCTGTTCCAGCTGCGGCAGCGGGTCCGCGCCGATGAGGCCACGCACGAGCTGGTGTGGGGGCACGGAATCCTCGGCTGGAACTTCGGCGAGCAGCGGATCTGCCATCCGATGGTCGTCAGCCGCGTGAAGGTCGTCTTTGACGAGGAGAACGGGGAGCTGTCCGTCACGCCCGAGGGGCTGCCGGAGCTCGAACTCGACTGCCTTCAGGGCCTGGGTGTGCCCAACCTGGGGGAACTCCTCCAGGTGCAGAACGACCTGCGGGCCGAGGGATTCGACCCGTGGGACGCACGGGCGGACGTTGTCTACCGCAAGATCATCGCGCCGTTGGGGCTCGACACCGACGTCCGGCGGACGGACGAGCTGCCGCCGGTGGGCGCCTCGCCCGAGATGAGCGTGACGTGGCGGCTGTTCGTGCGGAAACGACGCGTCATGTTCCTGCGGTTCTTCGACCAGTTGAAGAACGCCCTCGGCAACGAGGACGGGCTGCCCGCGCCCGTCGTCGCGCTCGCCGCGGGGGAGGGCGCGGCCCGCGGCGTCCACGGCGAGGCCGAGGAGCGGGCATGGGCCCCGGTCGCCGAGCAACTGCTGATGCCGCTGCCCGCCAATGCCGAGCAGGAGCAGATCGCCAGGAAGCTCGCAAGGCACAGCGGGGTGACGGTCCAGGGTCCGCCCGGCACCGGCAAGAGCCACACCATCGCCAACCTCGTCTCCCACCTCGTCGCGCACGGCAAACGTGTCCTGGTGACGGCCCACAAGGACCAGGCCCTGGCCGTGCTCCGCGACAAGATCCCCGCCGAGCTGCGCGACCTGTCGCTCGCCGTCCTCGGCTCCTCCTCCGCCGACATGACGGCCCTCCAGCGTTCCGTCCAGGCCATCACCGAAGCCGCCGACAACGTCGACGAGCACAAGGAGTCGGCCGCCACCGAGCGGCTGCGGGGGCGGCTGGACGAGATCGAGGCCGAGGTCCTGCGGCTCCGCAAGCGGCTGCGGCTCGCCCTCGAACGCGAACAGGACGTCCTCGAACTGAACGGGCGGCAGCGGCGGGCGGCGGAACTCGCCGAGTGGCTGGCCGACAACGACGGCGAGCTCAACCGGATCCCCGACCGGCTCCCCCTCGGTGCGGCGAGCCCGCTGACCTCCGGGGAGCTCGGTGAGCTGTACTCCCTCGCCGGCCGGATCGACGCCGCCGACGCCGCCGCCTGCGCGTCCGACCTGCCGCCCACGCACACGCTGCCGAGCGGCGCCGACCTTGCGCGCGAACTGGAGGAGCTGCGCCGGATCGCCGGGATTCTCCGCGGTTACGACGACTACGTCGCCGATCCGTCCCGGCTCGACACGATCACCGGCGAGGCCCTCGAAGAACTCGCCACCCACCTGAGCTCCACCGCCCGCTGGATCGAGCCCCTCGAACAGGACTGGCTCGCGCGCCTGCGCTCCCAGATCGTCCAGGACACCCACTGGATGCAGCTGTGGGCGGGCCACACCGCCCGGCTGCGGGCGGATGCCCGCATGGCCGCCGACCTGCGGGCCCGGTTGTCGGGCTGCCGGGTGGAACTGCCGCCCGGCCGCTCGCCGCGCGAGATCATCGCCCTGCTCCAGCAGGCGCTCCAGCGGTTCCGCGAGGGCCGGAAGGTCTCAGGCCTGACCCAGCGGAACCTCGCCCAGTTCCTGGGCCAGACCTCCATCGACGGCGAACGTCCCACCGAGGTCGAGGACATCGAGAAGATGATCGCCTGGGTGGAGCTCGGCCGGCTCCGTGCCGCCTTCACCCGCCTGTGGCAGGACGAACTCGTCGTGGCGCTCGCCGCGCCGCCCGTCCCGGAGGGCGTTCCCGCCCCCGAGACCTGGATCGACGCCCGCTGCCAGGAGATCGAGTCGGCCCTCTCCTGGGAGAGCCGGTTCTGGCCCGACCTTCGAACGCGGATCGGCGGGGTCGTCTCGCTCGGCATGGTCCCGGTCCGGCCGAGCTCCGCCGACCTGCACCGGCTCGCCGAAGTGCTCGGTGCCCTCCGCGCCCGGGCGCGTCAGCGGCAGCTCGAGGACGGCCGGGCGCGGTTCCGGCAGAACGTCGCCGAGGCCAGGCAGCGGCCTGGCGCGAGCCTGCTCTGGGGTGAACTCCTCACCGCCTACGACGAGCACGACACCGCCCGCTGGGACACCGCGCTCGCCACCTCGGCCCGGCTGGCCATGCTCCGCCCGCAGGTCGAGCGCATGAACGAGCTGACCCGGCGGCTCACCGCCGTGACGCCGCTCTGGACGCGGAAGATCCTTGAGTTGAGGGGCGACCCGTCGGTCTGCGGCGACCCCGGCGATCTTCCGCGGCTGTGGGAATGGCGGCAGTCCGAGACCTGGTTGCGCGACATCATCAACGCCGACGACCTCGCCGAGGTGCAGCGCAGGCTCGACACCGCCCAAGAGGAACAGCGCCGGGTCACCCTGGAACTGACGCGGCGGTCGGCCTGGCTGGCGATGAAGCGCAATCTCGGCCACACCCAGCGGCAGGCCCTCGTCGGCTGGCTCCAGACCCTCCGCAAGATCGGCAAGGGTACGGGACGGGGCGCGGCCAAATGGCGGGCCGAGGCCCAGAAGCTGATGCCCCAGGCGATGGGTGCGGTCCCCGTGTGGATCATGCCGTACTACCGGGTCGCCGAGTCCTTCGACCCAACCGTCGCGCCGCTGTTCGACGTCGTCATCGTCGATGAGAGCAGCCAGTGCGACGTGTTCGCGCTCGGGCTGCTCGGGCTCGGCCGCAAGGTCGTGGTCGTCGGCGACGACAAGCAGATCAGCCCGTCCGCGGTCGGCGTCCGGCAGGAACGGGTGGACGAGCTGATCCGCACCCACCTGCCGTCCTTCCCCAACGCCCTCCTGCTCGACCTGGGATCCAGCCTCTACGACGCGTCCGCCCGGCTGTTCCCCGGTGTCGTCCGGCTCCGCGAGCACTTCCGCTGCCTGCCCCGCATCATCGAGTTCTCCTCACAGCACTACTACGGCGGCGAGATCCAGGCCCTGCGCGAGGAGGCCCCGGGGAAACTGCCGGGCTCGGCGGTCGAGGCCGTCCACGTGCCCGACGGGGTCCGCCGCGTCACCGGCTTCGGCGACATCAACGAGGCCGAGGCCGCCGCCCTCGTCGACAAGGTCGTGCAGTGCTGCGCCGATCCCGCCTACGACGGCCGCACCATGGGCGTCATCTCCCTGCTGGGCAGGAGCCGCCAGGCCCAGTGGATCGATCAGGCCCTGCTCGCCAAGCTCGGCCCCGAGGCCTACGAGCAGCGGCGGCTGCGGTGCGGCGACTCCTACAGCTTCCAGGGCGACGAACGCGACATCGTCTTCATCACCACCGTCATCGACTCCGGCGGCCACGCCTTCACCGGCAAGACCTACGAGCAGCGCGTCAACGTCGCCGCCAGCCGCGCCCGCGACCAGATGTGGATCTTCCACAGCGTCACCGCCGACCGGCTCAACCCCGACGACCAGCGCGGTCGGCTCATCCGCTACGCCACCGACGGCCAGCGCTCCGCCGACCTCACCAAGGACCTCGAAGACCGCTGCGACTCCGACTTCGAACGCCGCGTCCTGCGCATGCTCCTGGCCCGCGACTACCTCGTCACCCCCCAGCACCCCGTCGGCAACCTCCGCATCGACCTCGTCGTGCGCGGCAACGGCCGCCGCCTCGCCATCGAATGCGACGGCGACAAGTTCCACGGCCCCGACCAGTGGGAGGACGACCTCCGCCGGCAGAGCGTCCTCGAACGTATGGGCTGGCGCTTCTGGCGCGTCCGCGGCAGCGTCTTCTACCGCGACCCGGCCTCCGCCATGGACTCCCTCTGGCCACTCCTCACCAGCATGGGCATCACCCCCGGTCCCGAGCCGGAACCCGATACGCCCGACCTCCCCGAAATGCCCATTCCCGTTCCCGCGGTGCTCACCGAACCGGCCCCGACCGCCACGCCTGCTCCGGCGCAGGAACCCGCGGCCTCTTCCAGCCGCAACGACCCAGATCTCGAACGCGTCCGCGAGTGGGCCCGCCGAACGGGCCGCTACGTCAACCCGAACGGCAGGGTGGCCCCGTCGATCATCGCTGACTACAACTGGGAGCACCCGGAAACCCCCTACCCCTACTGAGGCCCTGCGACTAGCGCTGCTGTTGCCCTGGCCGTCTGTGGGCGTCGCCGATGGCGGCGAATCTCGTCGGATCGAGGATCAGCGTGCTGCGCCAGGGGTTCATGTGCAGCAGATCGCTGTCGTTGCTGACGATGATCAGGGCACCGACCTCTACGGCGAGGTCGAGGATCATGTTGTCCTCGTAGTCAGGGCAGTCGTGGACGCTGCGCGGCACGTCCCGCAGGAAGGCTCCCCCGGAGCGTTCGGCGATGGTGGTGAGCGTGTCCAGGTAGCCGTCGATGCGGTCGGTGGACCATTTGAAGAGATCGGTCAGGGTCCATTCGATGTTGCTGAAGACGTGTTCGGAGATCCAGAGCGAGTACTCGCGTGCGTCGTTGGCCAGACCGATGCAGTCGGCCGCGGCGTTGGTGGTTTTGGGTGGCAGGACCGGCCAGTGAGTGAAGGCCGATCCCCCGCCTCCTTTGATCACCGCGTCGATGTAGACGTTGACGTCAAAGACCACAGGTGTCGGCACGGGGGTTGTGAGGCTCACAAGCCCCGCCTGTTCTTACGGTTCGCCTTCTGCCAGGCGATCACGTCTTGGATGTCGGTGACTCCGGCGGCTTCGGCCTGTTTGGTCCCGTATGCCTGGAACTCCTGGAGATCCTCGGCGATCATGATCGAGGTCATGACATGGATGGCTTGGCGCAGAAACTCCGACCGGTTCCCATCGCCGAACCGTGCGACCAGGGCATCAAGGGCTTCACGGTCACGGTCGAGGACGGTGAACCCCAGCGTCGGTGTCGTGGACTTGCGGGGCGGCTTCTCGCGGGAGGGGTTCTTCTCCTTGGCTTCCGTCGTGCTCATGCTTCCTTTGTACCCGTACTCTGGCACGTCTGCAACAAGTTGCAGGCGTCTGATCCGTACCTGTGACGACAAGCTCCGCGGACTGCGGCGAATCCTGGCCTGGCCGTGCTGTTGTCACTGAGCGGCCTCCCAGGCCGTCCACAACCCGGCGTACACACCACCGGCATCAACCAGCTCTCCGTGGGTGCCGGTCTCGATGATCCGGCCGTGCTCCATCACCATGATCCGGTCGCAGGTCGCTGCCTGGGAGAGGCGGTGCGCGACCACGACTGCGGTGCGCCCGGCGAGGACGGCATCAGCAGCGCGGTCGAGCTGTCCGGCGTAGGTGGAGCCGGCCTCGGCGGTCGCTTCGTCGAGGATCACCAGATCAGCGTCGGTGAGCAGCAGGCGGGCGAGGGCGAGCTGCTGCGCCTGCGCGTCGGTGAGCGGGTGCCCGCCGACACCCAGCGGGGTGTCCAACCGGTCGGGGAGAACATCGAGGATCGATGCGGCACCGGTGGCTTCCAGCGCTGCATGGAGGTCGCGTTCGGTGGCCCCGGGGGCGGCGAGGGTGAGGTTGTCGCGCAGGGTGCCTGCGAAGACATGGACCTCCTGGGTGATCATCGCGGTACGGCTGGGGCGAGTCACCCTCCCGGCCTCAGGCAGTTGGGTGCCGGCGACCACGCCGGCGAGCGTGGTCTTGCCTGCCCCGGACACGCCGACGACGGCCACGTGCTGACCGGACGGGATGTCGAGGGTGATGCCGTCGAGCACCCGTGGCCCCTCGCCGTAACGGAACGAGACCTCGTCGAGCCGTACGGCGGTGCTCGTGGTCTGCGCCGGGACGTCCGACGAGCTGAACGGAATCGTGACGACCCCGATCATGCGGCTCAGCGATGCGAGGGCGGACTGGAGGGTGTCGATGACCAGCAGTAGCTGGTTGACCGGTCCGAGCAGGCGTAGCACGAGCAGCATGGCGGTGGTGGCGCCGCCGACGGTCGATGCGTTGTGGTCGATGAGGACGAAGCCGACGACGAGTACGGCGGCCAGGCTCAGGCACTCCCCGAGGTTGAGCCGGGCATTGAGCATGCTCAGCACGGTGCGTGCGCGTAGCGACTGCCTCGCGACGCGCCAGGAGTCCGTCATCACAGCCCGGTGTCGTTGCTCGGCGAGCCCGAAGCCGAGCATGGTGGCGTAGCCGCGCTGGGACTCGAGGATCTGCTGGGCACGCGCGCTCATCGCCGTGCGCTCGGCGCGGTAGACCCCTGGTCCGATGCGCAGGTACCACCGCACGGCCAGCACGTAGACCGGCAGCACGACGGCGAAGGCGGCCGCGTAGGGACGTTCCAGTGCCGCGAGCCCGCCCAGCGACACGACGATGGTGAAGGCAGTGACGGTGAGCACCGGGATCACGGCGGGGGCGGCGTCGGCGACCGCGGTGACGTCGTCGCTGGATCGCGAGATCAGGTCTCCGGTGCCGGCGCGCTCGACGAGGTGCTGTGGGAGCGCCATCGCGTGGCCCACGAGCTGTTCGCGCAGCGCGGCGAGGATGGAGTGGTAGACGCGGGTGGCGAGCACGATCGTCAGCGCGGTGCCCGCAGCACCGAGGACCGCCGAGAGCGCCATGACGACCGTGACCGTCAGCACTGTGGCAAGGTCCGCGGTGCCGGCCTGCACGCGGTCGACGAGGAATCCGATCGCCCCGGGAACGATCAGGTCGACGCCGGTGCTGACGAGCCCCAGCACCCCGGTCGCGGCGAGCCGGAGCCGGTACCCGTGGCTGAGCCGCCACACCTCCCTGACCGTCTCGCGGCCGCTCGCGACCGGCAGCCCGGACTGCCCGGCATCGGAAGCCGCGGTCCCGGGCACGGCGGAGGTGCCGCTCACCGCGCCGTCCTTGCGGGCGCGGGTACGTCGTCAGGCAACTCGACGACGCGGTCGCAGGCAGCGAGCAGCGCCGGGGTCGAGGCGATCAGCAGCGTCGAGCGGCCTGCCCGGACACCGCGCAGCCGGCCTGCGATCGTGTGCTCGGTGACCGAGTCGACCGCGGTGGTCGGGTCGTGCAGCACGAGCACCGGCGCGTCGCTCGCCAGGGCGCGGGCGAGCGCGACCCGCTGGCGTTGGCCGCCCGAGAGCCGGTTGCCGCCCTCGCCGACCGGGACGTCGAGGTCGGCTGCGAAGTCGTCGCAGGCGGCGGCTCGCACCGCGGCGTCCACCCGCTCGGGCGGGCCCGCGATCACGGCGACGTTGTCGCGGAGGGTGCCGCTGAACAGCGTGGCGCGGTGCGGCGCGACGGTGACCCGGGAGCGGTACTCGACCGGGGACAGCTCCCGTGCCGCGATCCCGTCGAGCCGCGCCTCGACCCCTCCCTCGGCCTGCGGGTCCAGCAGCGCCTCGACGACACGGGCGGCGGTCCGGTCGTCGGCGCGCACGCCCACGAGCTCGCCGGGCTCGACCCGGATCGTCACGCCGGGCCCGGAGATGCTCGGCACGACCACGTCCAGCTCCGGCAGCGCGGTGACCTCCCGCCGGGTCGCGTCATCGGGCCCGGCCGTCGACGTGGCGTTGTTCCGCAGCACGTCGAGGACACGCGCGGACGAGGCGCGGGCGCCGGCGAGGTTGGGGATGGACGTGCTCGCGATCGCCTGGATCTGGGGCAGCAGTGCCTGGGCGAGGCCGACGGCGGTGATCAGCCCGCCGATGCTGAGCTGTCCGTCCACGGCGAACCAGCCCGCCAGCCCCATCACCGCGGCGACGAACGTGCCGCTGACCACGCCCGAGCCCGCAAGGAACTTCCCCAGCAGGCCCGCGTTGCGCCTGGCGCCGACCAGGGTCTCCTGGCTTGCCCGCCGGTACCGGCCGATCGCCTCGGCCTCGGCACGCACCCCCTTGATCACCCGGTAGCCGGCGACCAGGTCCGTGGCCTGTCCGACCGTGGAGGACAGCAGCTCCTGGTACTCGCGGGTGTCCCGGGAGAGCCGCTCGCTGAGCACGCCCATCGACCAGACCGCGACAGGCGCCCCGAACAGCACCACGAGTCCGAGCAGCCAGTGCGTCGCCAGCAGCGATGCCGCGATGAATCCGATGGCCGTGATCCTCGAGACCGGGATGATCGTCAGGATCACCGCGTTGGACAGGCGCGCGACGTCGTTCGTCATCACCGAGACCACGCTGCCGTCCAGCGCACGGGCGGTACCGCCGACCGGGTGCAGCACGCCCGTGGAGAGGGTGCCGCGGAGCCGGTGCTGCAGTACCTGCACCGCATAGGCGGTCAGCCGCAGCGAGAGCCTCGCCGCCGACGTCAGCGCGACGTAGAGGGCCACCAGCACGCCGAGCCACAGGACCAGCTGTCCCTCGTCCCCGGTCGCCAGGGCCCGGTCGATCGCGAGCCCCATCACCACCGGGACCGCGGACTCGCCCACCTGCCACACGATCGCCAGCAGCATCGCGGGAACGCTGACCCGCCGCACCGAGAAGATCACGCGCAGCAGGAACCGGCCCGGGGTGATCCCCGGCCCGGACTCGAACGGTCGAGCACCGGGCGGCTCGGCGGGAGCGAGCAGGAGCACCGGCAGCCAGCGGGTCAGCGGTCCTCGCCCCAGTCCTGCGGCGTCGGCGCCCGAGAAACGCGAGGAGTTCTTCACGCCTGGCTCCGGTTCCTGCTCCTGAGCGGGAAGCACCAGAGCAGGGCATCGGCGAAGATTCCTCGCCACCATGCGTAGTCGTGCCCGCCGGCGAACTCTCTGTAGCGGGTGTCGTAGCCCTTCCCGGTGAGCACGTGGTCCAACCAGCGACTGTGGGTGTTCGAGCTCTCCAGCTCACCAACGTCGTGGAAGATGCGGATCGGTGCCGTTTCTGCGGCCAGGTAGTCGGCGATCAGTGTCGGTACGGGGGTGCGGCGCAGCAGCTCACCCGATCCGGTGCCCCACGTGAGGTCAGGGTGGTACCCGCACGACGGGGACTGGAGGATGGCGTTGCCGAACGTCGTCGGGTGGTGGAGCGCCGTCCAGCCGGCGCACAGACCGCCGAAGCTCTCGCCGGCCAGCGCGACGTCACCGGGGTCCCGCGAGAGCGGATAGCGGCGGTGGAGCCATGGCAGCAGTTCCTGGACCAGCATCTGGGAGAACGCCGGGTTGCAGAGCAGCTCTTTGTCGCGCTGCGGTGCGGGCTGACCGACGAGGACCACCACGCAGGGTCGGACCAGTCCCGCCTGGACCAGGGCGTCACGAACGCTCGGCGCGCTGTGGTCCGGCGTCCCGTCCAGGTGGATCACGAAGGGCAGTGCGCTCTCGGCTGAGAACTCTCCCGGCGGCATCGAGACCCAGATGCGGCGTTCGTCTCCCAGGAACTCGCTCGCCAGCACGGCGGTTTCCACTGCCGGGGCCGGCCGCGCTTCGGCCTGATCGAGCCAGGGCAACGGCACCGCGTCGGGCAGCACTGCCACCGAGGCCCCGGAGAACCGCTCCACCGAGCACTCCGAGAACCTCGGTGGCGGGTTGAACGGGTCCGGAACCTGTTCGCCCCCACCCCTCGGCCCACGTCGTGCGAACACGTACGAGAAGCGCAGATCGGAACGCATCCGCAGGGTAAGAACGCAGAACGGCGTCCCCGCCACCGAGGCGAACTCCGTGTCGATCGGGTTGAAGCCGATCCTGGGGCCGATCACCACCGAGAGGGTGACCGTTGTGTCGTCTCCGGGCTCGTCGACGAACGTCGCCTCCACCTCGTCCGCGGAGACCCGCTCGACAAGCGGTGCACCCGTCTCCTCGAGATGTCGTCTGAACCTTGCCGGGCTCCACTCACCGGTCGACAGCTTCTCGACAGACGGATCAGCCATTTCTCGCGCTCTCCACGTCGGCGTTGTCAGCGGACCTCTGTCGGGTTCGTTCGCGGCCGAGCGGCACCACCTGGGGGCTGCCGGCCACCGGATCGGGCAGCACCAGGCAGCGCAGACCGAACACCTCCTCGACCAGCTCGGCCGTGACGACCTCGTCCGGAGTGCCCTCGGCGACCACGGCGCCGTCCTTCATGGCGATCAGGTGGGTGCCGTAGCGGGCGGCGTGGTTCAGGTCGTGCAGGACGGCGACCAGGGTGTGGCCGACGTGGTGCAGGTCGGTGAACAGCTCCATCAGCTCGATCTGGTGGGTGATGTCGAGGAAGGTGGTCGGTTCATCGAGCAGCATGATGCCGGTGTGCTGCGCGAGCGCCATCGCCACCCACACCCGCTGGCGCTGCCCGCCCGACAGCTCGTCCACCAGGCGCCCGGACAGGTCGGTGACCGAGGTCTGGTGCATCGCCCTGAGCACGGCCTGCTCGTCGTCCTCGGTCCACTGCCGGATGAACCCCTGGTGGGGGTACCGTCCCCGGGCCACCAGGTCGGCGACGGTGATCCCGTCCGGGGCGATCGAGGTCTGCGGCAGCAGTCCGACCCGCCGCGCCACCTCTTTGGTCTTGTAGGAGTTGATGTCGGCACCGTCGAGGACGACCTGCCCGGCCGACGGCTTCAGCAGTCGGGACAGGCCGCGCAGCAGGGTGGACTTGCCGCACGCGTTCGGGCCGACGATGACCGTGAACGACTCGTCGGGGATCGCCACCGAGAGGTGCTCGGAGATGATCCGCTTGTCGTAGCCGATCGTCGCCGACTCCACCCGGAGGCGCGCGGTGTCGGGCGGGGTTGCGCTCATAGGCGTCTCCTGGCTTCGGTGAACAGCAGGTATCCGAGGTAGCCGCCGCCGAGCATGACGGTGATGATGCCGACCGGCAGCGGGGTGGGGGCGACGTGCTGGGCGAGGTAGTCCGACGCCAGGCATAGCAGCGCGCCGACGAAGGCCGCGGGGGCCAGGGTGATCCCGGCGGTGCGGGCGAGTCGGCGTCCGATCTGCGGGGCGACCAGGGAGATGAACGCGATCGGCCCCGACGCGGCCGTG
The DNA here is from genome assembly GCF_003289645.1 of Actinomadura craniellae. Classification (GTDB taxonomy): domain Bacteria; phylum Actinomycetota; class Actinomycetes; order Streptosporangiales; family Streptosporangiaceae; genus Actinomadura_D; species Actinomadura_D craniellae. Next base: position 307,346 of record NZ_QLYX01000005.1, read on the forward strand.
ACCGTCGCCGCCAGCGCCACTCCCACCAGGACCAGGCCGAGGCGTGCGGGCGAGACCCGTACCCCTTGCGAGGCGGCCGCGTCGTCACCCAGCTCCATCTGCCGCATCGGCCGGCTCAACATCCCGGCCGGCAGCAGGAGTACGGCGATGCAGGCGCCGCCGATGACGACCTGGTCCCAGGACACGCCGTTGAGTGACCCGGCACCCCACGCGGCCGCGGACATCGCCTGGTCCAGGTCGGCCTTGAGGATCAGCCAGGTGTTGAGCGACGTGAGCATCGCCGAGACGCCGATGCCGACGACGATCAGCCGGAACCCCTGCACCCCTCGCCGGTAGGCGAGCACGTACACGGCCACGGCGGTGGCCATCCCGCCCAGCAACGCCCCGCTGACCAGCTGCACGTAGGTGCCGTTGATGACCAGGATCACGATCAGCGCGCCGGTATGGGAGCCCTGGGAGAACCCGATGATGCCGGGGTCGGCGAGAGGGTTGCGCAGCAGTGACTGGAAGATCGCCCCGCTCACCCCCAGAGCCGCGCCGAACACCAGCGCCGCGGCCACCCGGGGCAGCCGCCACTCGACCACGATGTCGTGGACGATGCCGGTCTCCCGGCCGGTCAGTGCGGAGAGCACCTGCCCGGGGCTCAGCGAGTACGAGCCGGTCATCAGCGCGAGCACCGCCGTACCGGCGACCACGACCGCGAGCACCGCGCAGACGACGACCGAGCGCCACTGGAGCCGTACCGCGATCCGCCGGCGCCGCAGCACCAGCACCCGCCGCCCGAAGTCCACCCGCGGAATGTGCGTGCTCATAGTCCGCTCGCCCTCTTCCGCCGCGCCAGCGCGACGAGAGCGGGAGCGCCGACGAAGGCGGTGACGACGCCCACGGGGATCTCGACAGGTCTCATCACGATGCGGCCGAGGACGTCGGAGGCCAGCAGCAGGCTCGGGGCGAGGAGGATGCTGTAGACGAAGATCCAGCGTTGGTGCGGGCCGACGATCCAGCGGGCCACGTGCGGCACCATGAGTCCGACGAATCCGATGGGTCCGGCGATCGCGGTGGCGCCACCGGCGAGGAGGGTGAGCGCGATCACCGCAAGCACACGGGTGCGTACCAACCGGACCCCTTGGGCGACCGCCAGCTCGTCACCCAGAGCCAGGGCGTTGAGCGGGCCCGACACCGCGAAGGCCAGGATGAGCGCCACCGCGAAGAACGGCAGGATCGGCCACATGACCTCGAGCGGGCGACCCACGATCGACCCGGCGTTCCAGTACCGCATCGCGTCGAAGGCGTCCGGGTCGGTCAACTGGAGCGCCTCCCTGGCGCCGCCGAGCACGGAGCCGATGCAGACCCCGGCGAGCACCATGACGACCGGCGAGGAGCCCTGCCGGGTCGACCCGAGGGCGAGCACCAGGAGCGTGACGATCAGTGCCCCCGCGAACGCGAACCACATGTAGCCCCGGGCGTCGTGGATGCCGAGCAAGCCCACGGCGACCGTCACCGCGAAGGACGCACCGGCATGGACGCCGAGGATGCCCGGATCGGCCAGGGGATTGCGGGTGAGCGCCTGGATCAACGCGCCCGACAAACCGAGTGCGACGCCGACGACCAGACCCACGATCGTGCGCGGCAGCCGGAAGTCGCGGATCGCGAACTGGTCGATGCCGGCCGAGGAGTGGAACAGCGCGTCCCACACCACTGACGGCGAGATCGCCGTCGACCCGATCATGACGCTCAGCACCAGCAGGACCACCAGCACCACCAGCGCGACGACCAGGCCGAGCAGACGGCGACGCGGTCCGGGCACCGGCTCGGTGCCCGGACCGTCCTGCCGCAGGGCGAGGGTTGTCACTTCTTGGCTGGGAGGGTCGCCAGCGCTCTGTCGAGCGAGTCCAGGTACCGGAGGACGGGCCCGTAGGAGTTGTTGCCGGGGCAGAAGACTCCCAGCGCCCGACCGGAGCTCACGGCGGGCAGCGCCTTCCAGGTGTTGGTCTTGACCACCGGCACGAAGGGCTCGGTCGGCTGGCCCTCGGCGTTGACGGGGTAGGTGATCACGTCGTATTTGGACAGCTCACCGATCTGCTCGAACGGCAGGGCCTCGTAGGCCAGGGGGTCCTTGCCCTCGGCCGCCTCGGGGAGGTCCAGACCGACGTCGTCCCGGGCGATCTCGGAGCAACCGATGTCCGCGATGTAGAACGTTCCAGGATCGCTCGAGTCTCCGCGGGAGACGTCGACGAACGAGGTGTCGTCGATGATCTTGCGGTAGGTCTTCTGAATCTTGGCGACCTTTTCCTTGAACTCCGCCTTCTGCCGGCTGAGCGCATTCGTGACGTTGCCGGCCGCCGCGATCGCGTCAGCGAAGGCCTTCCACTCGGTGTCGAGCCCCCAGAACACGGTCGGGGCGATTGTCTCGAGTCGCTTGCCGACCTTGTCCCAGTCATTCGAGTGGAACTGGACCAGGATGAGGTCCGGCTTGAGGCCGGCGAGCTTCTCGAGGTCCACCTCACCGCCGCTGCTGCCGACGATCTCGGCTGCCTTGTACACGGACTTCTGTTCCTCCGGCAGCACGTCGATGTCGGAGTCGGACACCTCGGTGACGCCCACCGGCTTGCCACCCAGGTCGATGAAGGGGAGGCTGGTGTTGCCGATCGTGACGATCCGCCGGGGGGCGACGGGAACCTCGATGGTGCCGTTCTCGGCCTTGACGCTGCGGGTCTTGGCGGCCTTGTCGCCGGTGTCGCCGCCGTCACCGCCGCAGGCGGTGAGGACGAGCGACGCGCTCATCAGCGCGGCGGCAAGGGCTGCGCCGCGCCGCATCAGGGGCGAGTTACTCATGGGTGTTCTCTTCTTTCTCTTTCCGGGTGAAGGGTTCAGCCGGCGGTGGGGCGGAGGAGCTCGTGGACGGTGGTGCCCAGGCCGACGGTGTGCGCCGACCCGCGCGTGAGGCCGGCCCGGGCGATGACGGCGTCCAGCTCCGCTGCGGTGCGCAGGCCGGAGCCGTGGCAGACCAGACCGATCAGGTCTTCCTCGCCGTCGTGCTCGTCGAGGTCGTCGGTGTCGAAGACCTCCTCGACCAGCAGCACCCGTCCGCCGGGGACGAGGTTCTCGGCTGCCCGGCGTAGCGCGTGAGCAGCGTCGGCGTCGGGCAGGGTCTTGAAGGCGCGGCTGATGAGCACGGCGTCGGCTGCTGGGCTGGGCTCGAAGACGGACTGCTCCAGCACGCTGACCCGTGTGCGTTGCCGCTCGTCGGGAATCGTGGCGGGCAGGTCGCGGCGCAGCCAGTCGGCCTGGGCGGGCAGGGCGCAGATCGTCACGCGCAGGCTCTCGTGGGCTGCGACGTACTCACGGGCGTGGGCCCCGGCACCACCGGAGTGGATCACCAGGTGCCGGACTCCGGCGAGCAGGTCGGACGTGGCGATCGGTTCGGCCAGCGCGGGCTGGAACTTCGCCAGGCGCTCCAGGTGGCGGTCCTCGTAGTCCTGCTCGGCTCGCACGTCGGCAAAGGTCTGGCCGGTGACCGAGGCGTAGGCGGGCCGGCCGGTGCGGACCGACTCCGTGAGGCCGTGGATCCCGAGCATCTCGCGACCGACCACCCCGGCGGAGTGGAGCCGGTCGGCGATGAACTCGAGAGTGAGGACATCGCCGACCGGCGTCAGGGCGTAGTGACACGGTTCTGTCTCGGTCACCACGTCCAGGGCGTGCAGGTAACGCAGCAGCTTGCCCAGAGCGCGCTCGTCGGCACCGGCCTTGGCGGCCAGCTCGGTCACGCTGGTCACGCCGCGGGAGAGTAGATCGGGAACGCCCAGCTCGACGGCGGTGCGGATCGCGATCGGCGCGACAAGCTCGGTCAGGTCGTGGAGCTTCTGGAACGGGGTGACCGTCCTCTCCGGGTCGGGCACCGCCCCGTCGGTCTCCAGGGCGACGACCTCGGAGCGACGCCAGTAGCCGGCGAAGTCGATGTCCTCCTTGGGCACGCCACGGTCCTCGACCAGGTGCCGGCGGATGTCCCGGACGGCCGTGTGCTCGCCGGCCAGCCACGCGAACGCTTGGCCCGGCCACCACTCCGCACTGCGGACGGCCTCGGTGAGCAGCGACACGGTCCCGGCCGTCACGCCGGGGCGGACCAGCCACGTGACGTCCACCCCGGGTAGTTCGCGCAGCTCCTGGCGGTGGGCGTCCTCGGCGATCTCGATGAACACCTGCGCCCGGGCGTCGGACGGGAGTTCGTCGAGCAGGCGGCTGATTGCGGGGAGCGCGGTGTCGTCGCCTGCCACGAGCAACCAGTCGGCGCCGGCCGGGAACGCCTTGGACGTGCTCGGGCCGCTGAGGTGGATCCGGTCACCCGGCCGGGCGCGATAGGCCCACGTCGTTCCCGCGCCCACCCCGTGCTTGACGAAGTCCACGTCCAGCTCGCCGGCCTCGGGGTCCCACCGGCGAACCGTGTAGGCCCGCGACAGCGGTCGAGGATTCTTGGGCACGATCAACTTGGCCTCGCCCTGGACCGGGAGCACCGGATCACGCTGGCCTGGGTACGGGAAGTAGAGCCCGAGGTCGTCGTCGAAGCCCGAGGACTTGAAGGCCGGCCGCGCGAAGCCGTCCGCAGTGGTGAACGCACGCAACTGTTCGCCGCTCAGCGTGACCCGCCGCATCCCCGGGGTGATGTCGACGGTCCGGACCACCTCGACCTCACGCAGGGTCGGCGGGTGCACGGTGAGCCGGCGCGAGGTCTTGGGCATGCGGGGAACTCAACTTTCCGGTCGCTTCGAGGCCAGGAGCCGCGCGCCGGCATCGGGAGGGCACGCGCTGGTAAGGTTAGGCAAACCTCACCTACAATAGTGTGCGCAAACTGCCGTATGGTTAGGACGTGGTGGTGGCCTCGTCGTTCGCCGCGGGCGCCAGCGACCCGCCGCCGATTCCGGGCGCGCGGTTGGGTCCGGCCGATGCGCCCGTTCGACCGCTGCTGCTCTGGGTTCGCGCCGGCACGGCGCACGTGCGCCTCGACGGCAGGCCGGCGCTCCACCTCAAGGCCGGCGAAGGCGCCTGGATTCCCGCAGACGGCTGGGCAGAGCGGGCGATCACCACGGAGCCGGGCACCGTCGCCTTCCCGCTGTGGCCCCACGCCGGCGTCGGCGCTCGGGGGTTGTCGGAACTGACGCGGTTCGACGTTCCCAGCGGCTGGCAGGACTGGTTGATCCAGCTCTTCAACCTGCAGGTCACTCCGTTCAGCGGCCGCGGGTACTCCCCCGAGGCGATCGAGGAGCTTCTTCGGCGTCCTGGCTCGCGCTCGCCGGCGCCCGTCGAGGTTGAGCGAAATCCGAGCTCAGCGGGATTCGCCTCGCCGGCGATGCCGCGAGCCCGCGGCGCCAGAGCAGCCGCCGAGGAACTGGTTCGCGACCCCGCGCTCGACCTCACGGTCGAACAATGGGCGTCGCGGGTGCTCTCCAGCGCGCGCACCCTCCGCCGTGACTTCCTCGCCGACACAGGGCTCACGTTCGAGCAGTGGCGGCTGCTCTGCCGACTCGGCGCCGCCGTGGAGTTCCTCGCCGCCGGTTACGACGTGGACCAGGTGGCCGCTCGAGTGGGCTTCGCCAGCCGCAACGGCCTCACCCGGGCCTTCAAGGGACGGTTCGGACTGACCCCCCACGAGTTCAGGCGGCAGCTTTCCGCCCGACCTGGCGCCGGTGGGCTGACGCAACGGGCAGCGGCCGCACGGCAGACCGACGACCTGATCCGGATGATGCGCAAGACGGACACTCCCGCTGCGCCTGAGATGCTGCCCGCAGCCAGCACGCCGTCGCACACCAACGACATCCACGTCCTCAGCTGGATGTATCGAGGCAGCGGGTACCTGGACATCGGCGACCAACGCTACGAGCGGGAGCGAGGGGTGGCGACCTGGATCCCCGCAGGAATGGAGCATGTCACCGGCCTCCGCGAGAACTCCGTCTCCCTGCCGCTGGGCAACGCGAGTACCGGCGACCTCCAACTGACAGTGCCGCTGCAGGTGCGGTTCTCGCCCGCGTGGGACGACTACTTGATGTTCTGCTCGATCAGCGCCCGGTCCGGACTGCGTCCCGACGACCACAACCCCCGCCACATCCTCGACCTGTTCACGGAACAGGTCGCCGCGCAGCGAGCGCTGTCGGTGCCGATGCCCACCGATCCGCGCGCGCGTGCTGTCGCAATGGAGTGCTTGCGTCGTATCGGCGAGCCTGGCGGGACGCACGATGTCGATGTCCGCGCTGAGATCCACCGTGCCTTCCGCGACGAGACAGGTATGACACTGGGTCGCTGGCGCTATGCCACCCGCATGCGCATCGCTCGCGACCTGCTCGCCGGGGGAGCCCCGCCCAGCGCCGTCGCGCGCCGGATCGGGTACGCCCACCTACCCACGTTCAGCGCCGCCTTCTCCCGCTTCCACGGACTGTCTCCGCGCGACTACCAGCAGCGCGAGTCCGAGCGGAACCAGGGCCGTCCCCGCGCAGGCGAGGGGACGGCGGAGGGTGCCAGTTGCAGGTGAATGCCAACGGGAACTGCAACCGGACAGCAGCGCGGCCGGTACTCGGGTGAGTACCGGCCGTGTATTACAAGGCGGAGGATGCGAGATTCGAACTCGCGAGGCGTTGCCACCAACACGCTTTCCAAGCGTGCGCCCTAGGCCACTAGGCGAATCCTCCGCCCCAGAGCCTACCGGGTTCCGGGTGGTACCAGGACATCGATGACTGCACTCGGTGGGATCGGGCCGTAGACGTGCGGGAAGATCTCGCCGTCGGCGGGCTCGTGCCGGACCGGGACGTCCAGCAGATCGGTGTCGATCACCAGCAGGATGAGGTCCGTGACGCCGGCGTAGAAGCGGTCCAGCACCGCACCGACCTGTTGCAGGTCGGCCGAGCAGTGGATGAAGCCCTCCTCGTCGAGGGTGCGTCCTCTGGTGGACACGGTGTAGGGGACACCGGCGGTGCGGGCCGCCTCCCAGGCCGTCCGCTCGGCGATGTGGAAGATCTCCGTCATGGTTGGAGCGTACGGTCCGGGGGCGGTGGGGGGATGCCCTAGACTCGGGGGCAGACCCCTCGCGCGGCGTCATCCTGTGAACCTCCCCAGGGCCGGAAGGCAGCAAGGATAAGCAGGCTCTGGCGGGTGCGCGGGGGGTCCTTTGGTTTCTGACGAGGACGGACCCCGATGAGTCTGGCTCTGTACCGCAAGTACCGGCCAGCCACGTTCGCCGAGCTCAAGGGGCAGGAACACGTCGCCGAACCCCTCCAGCAGGCGTTGCGCAACGGCCGGATCAATCACGCATACCTGTTCAGCGGGCCGCGGGGGTGCGGGAAGACCTCCAGCGCCCGCATCCTGGCCCGGTCGCTGAACTGCGAGCTGGGCCCGACACCCGAACCGTGCGGCAAGTGCGACTCGTGTGTCGCGCTCGGCCCGTCGGGGTCCGGACACATCGACGTGATCGAGATCGACGCGGCGTCGCACGGTGGGGTGGACGACGCCCGGGACCTGCGAGAGCGTGCCTTTTTCGCGCCGGTTTCGGCGCGTTTCAAGGTGTACATCATCGACGAGGCGCACATGGTGTCCCGGGAGGGCTTCAACGCGCTGCTGAAGCTCGTCGAGGAGCCGCCGCCGCACCTGAAGTTCGTCTTCGCCACCACCGAGCCGGAGAAGGTCATCGGGACGATCCGGTCCCGGACCCACCACTACCCGTTCCGGCTGGTGCCGCCGGGGGTGCTCCGCGAGCTCGTGGAGGAGATCCTGGGGGCCGAGAACGTCCCGTACGAGCCCGCGGCGTTGCCGCTGGTGGTGCGGGCCGGTGCGGGCTCGGCGCGGGACACCCTGTCGATCCTCGACCAGTTGCTGGCCGGGGCGGACGACGCCGGCATCACCTACGCGCGGGCCGTCTCGCTGTTGGGCTACACCGACGCCGCGCTGCTGGACGAGGTCGTCGACGCCTTCGCCGCCCGCGATGGTGCGGCGGTGTTCGCGTCCATCGACCGGGTGGTGGAGGGCGGGCAGGACCCTCGCCGGTTCGCGGGCGACCTGCTCACCCGGCTGCGGGATCTGGTGATCCTGGCGAACGTTCCGGAGGCCGCGTCGTCGGGGCTGCTGGACGCGCCGCCGGACGAGATGGAGGCGCTGCGCCGCCAGGCGACCGCGATGGGCCCCGGTGATCTGGCGCGGGCCGCCGACCTGCTGCACGGCGGGTTGACGGAGATGCGCGGGGCGACGTCGCCGCGGCTGCTGCTGGAGCTGATCTGCGCCAGGATCCTGTTGCCGGGGGCGTACGAGGACGAGGCGTCGCTGTACGCCCGGCTGGACCGGCTGGAGCGTCGGGCGGCGGCGGGCCCCGCAGTCCCGCAGGGCGGGCCGTCGCTGCCGCCGGAGCGGCCCCGGCCGGCCGTCGCCGAGGAGCGGCGGCCGGTGGCGGAGGCCCGCCCTCGCCCGGTGCGGGATCCGGAGCCCGAGCCGGCCCGGAACGAGGAGCCGGTACGTCCTCGACCCCAAGCTCCCCAACCCCCGCCCGCCCAGGGGGGCGACCCCACTTCCAGTGTCCAGCGCACACCCGCCTGGCCGGAAGTGGAACGCCGCCCTGTGGACAACCCGCCACCCCAGGCCCAACCCCCCCGCCCCCAGCCGGCGGCGACCGAAGGGCTGGACGCGGAGACGCTGCGGCGCAACTGGCCGGACATCCTGGAAGACGTCAAGAGCAGGCAACGCGTCGCCTGGATGGTCCTGATGGAAGGCGTCCAGGTCACCTCCCTGGAAGGCAACCTCCTCACCCTGGCCTTCGACAACGAAGGCAAACGCAAGGGCTTCACCAGCGGCGGCCGCGACGCCGTGGTACGCGAAGTGATCAAAAGCAGGTGGGGCGTCGAACTCCGCATCGACACCGTGCCCGCCGGCTCGGCACCCCCCGCCGGCAGGACCCCGCCCCGCCCGGCACCGCAACCCCCGCCGGCCCGCCCGCCGCAACCCGCCGCCCGCCCGAGCGCCGCCCCGCCGCAACGCCCGGAACGACCGGCCGAACAACCCGCCCCGCCCCGCCCGCCCGACGACCTGCCACCGCCCCCGGACGCCCCCACCCCGATCGACGAGAGCGACGAGGTGGACCCGCCGGGATACGCGGACGCCAACGGATCCGAAGCCGAGATCAGCGGCATGGCGTTGATCCAGCGAGAGCTCGGCGGCCAGATCATCCGGGAGATCGACAACTCCTGAGGCGGGAGGGGCCGTGGAAGCCACGTACCGCTATCCGACCGAAACCCGTAGTCTCGGGACTACAGACGTCCGAAGGAGAACACCGTGGAACCCGGCGGCCAGCTGAACTTCCAGGAACTGCTCGAACAGGCGCAGCGCATGTTCTCCGCCCAGCAGGAACTCGCCGAGGCCGAGGTGCGGGGCACCGCCGGCGGCGGCCTGGTCGAAGTCACCGTCAACGGCCAGGGCGCGGTGACGGGCCTCGTCATCGACCCGAAGGCCATCGACCCCAGCGACCCGGCGGACACCGCCGAGACGCTGGCCGACCTGGTCCTGGCGGCGATCCAGAACGCCGCTCGGGCGGCCGAGGAACTGCAGCAGGAGAAGATGGGCCCGCTGATGGGCGGGCTCGGCCAGGGCGGCCTGCCCGGTATGCCACCGGGGATGCCGGGCCTGCCCGGCATGTGAGCGCAGCAGCGAGAGGAGGGGTCCGTTGTACGAGGGGGTCGTTCAGAACCTCATCGACGAGCTGGGCAGGCTGCCCGGCGTCGGCCCGAAGAGCGCGCAGCGGATCGCCTTCCACCTGCTCGCCGCCGACCCGGCCGACGTTGAACGGCTCGGCAAGGCGCTCAAGGAGGTCAAGGACAAGGTCCGCTTCTGCCGGACGTGCGGCAACGTCGCCGAGGAGGAGGAGTGCCGCATCTGCCGGGACGCCCGCCGCGACCCGCACGTCATCTGCGTCGTCGAGGAGTCCAAGGACGTCGTCGCCATCGAGAAGACGCGCGAGTTCCGCGGCCGCTACCACGTGCTCGGCGGCGCGATCAGCCCGATCGAGGGTGTCGGCCCGGAGGACCTCCGCATCCGTGAACTCATGCAGCGGCTGGCCGACGGCGAGGTCACCGAGCTGATCCTCGCCACCGACCCCAATCTGGAGGGCGAGGCCACCGCGACCTACCTCGCCCGGCTGGTCAAACCCATGGACATAACCGTCACCCGGTTGGCGAGTGGACTGCCGGTGGGTGGGGACCTTGAGTACGCCGACGAGGTCACACTCGGCCGCGCTTTCGAAGGACGGAGACTCCTGGATGTCTAACTTCAACACGCCCGACGACTGGAACGCGCTTGCCGAGCGGGTGGCCCGCCACGTGCGGAACTACCTGAGTGGCCTGGAGGCCATGTCCCGCGGTGAGGGCGGCAGACAGACCGTCCCCCTGCTCCTGCTGGAGGTGTCCCAGGTCATCCTGGCCGGCGCCCAGCTCGGTGCGAGCGCGGACGTGATCCTCCCCGACAACTGGGAGCCGGAGATCGGCGAGGACCCCGACCTCGACACCGTCCGGCAGGGTCTGGCCGAGCACCTGGGCGGGTTGGACGAGTACGTCGAGGTCTTCGACCCCTACAAGGACACCGAGCCGACGGCGTACCGCCTCTCGGACGACCTGGTCGACGTGGCCAGCGACCTCGTCCACGGGCTGCGCCACTACGAGAAGGCCCGGCCGCTGGAGGCCCTGTGGTGGTGGCAGTACAGCTACTTCAACCACTGGGGCAACCACGCCGGCGCCGCGCTGCGCGCCCTGCACGCGGTGGTCGCCGGCGCCCGGCTCGACGTGGTCACCGAACCGGTCGCGATGTCGTAGCGGAACCCGGAACAGGACATCGTCTCAGTCCGTGGGATAAACCGCTCGTAGTTCACCGTGCCGACCTCGGTAGACTCGGCGCTCGGTACGCCTGACCCCGACTTCGAGGAGCGCCCACCCGTGGCCCTTGTCGTGCAGAAGTACGGTGGCTCATCCGTCGCCGACGCCGAGGGCGTCAAGCGGGTCGCCCAGCGCATCGTCGCGACGAAGAAGGCCGGCAACGACGTCGTCGTCGTGGTCTCCGCCATGGGCGACACGACGGACGAGCTGATCGACCTGGCCGAGCAGGTCAGCCCGCTGCCGCCCGGCCGTGAGCTGGACATGCTGCTCACGGCGGGCGAGCGCATCTCCATGGCGCTGCTGGCCATGGCCATCGCCAACCTGGGGCACGAGGCGCGTTCCTTCACCGGCTCCCAGGCCGGCGTGATCACCGACGGTTCCCACGGCAAGGCCCGGATCATCGACGTCACCCCGGGACGCATCCGCAGCGCCCTCGACGAGGGGGCGATCGCGATCGTCGCCGGCTTCCAGGGTGTCTCGCAGAACTCCAAGGACATCACCACCCTCGGCCGGGGCGGTTCCGACACCACGGCGGTGGCCCTGGCCGCCGCCCTCAGCGCGGACGTCTGCGAGATCTACACCGACGTCGACGGGGTGTTCACGGCCGACCCGCGCATCGTGCCAACCGCGCGCCAGATCCCGCGCATCTCCTACGAGGAGATGCTGGAGATGGCCGCCTGCGGGGCCAAGATCCTGCACCTGCGCTGCGTGGAGTACGCGCGGCGCTACGCCATCCCGATCCACGTGCGTTCCTCGTTCAGCCAGCGCGAGGGCACGCGGGTGATCGAGAGCATCGAGGGGACCGACATGGAGCAAGCGATCATCTCCGGTGTGGCGCACGACCGGAGCGAAGCCAAGATCACCGTGGTCGGGGTGCCCGACAAGGTCGGCGAGGCGGCCACGATCTTCACGGTTCTCGCGGACGCCGAGATCAACCTGGACATGATCGTGCAGAACGTCTCGGCCGCCTCCACCGGGCGCACCGACATCTCCTTCACCCTCCCGGCCACCGACGGGCAGACCGCCATGTCGGCGCTGAACAAGGTGAAGGAGCGCATCGGCTTCGAGTCGCTGCGCTACGACGACCGGATCGGCAAGGTCTCCCTGATCGGCGCGGGCATGCGCTCGCACCCGGGCGTCACCGCCAAGTTCTTCTCGGCGATCGCCGAGGCCGGGGTCAACATCGAGATGATCTCCACCTCGGAGATCCGGATCTCGGTCGTGGTCGACGGCGACGACGTGGACGCGGCGGTCGCCTCCGCGCACCGCGCGTTCGACCTCGACGCCGAGCAGGTCGAGGCCGTGGTCTACGGCGGCACCGGCCGCTGACCGGCGATGCAGTCCGTCCGCAGGGGGAGACGCCGGCCACCGGGTGGTGCGCCGGCCCGCCGGCGGACGTGCGGTCCGCCCGCGCGGGCGGGCGCCGCCCGGTCGCGGCACAACGAGAGAGCGAAGTGAGATGAGCAAGAAGCCCACCCTGGCCGTGGTCGGCGCCACCGGCGCCGTCGGCACCGTGATGCTCGACATCCTGTCCACCCGCGAAGACGTCTACGGCGAGATCCGGCTGGTGGCCTCGCCCCGCTCGGCCGGTAAGAAGCTGACGGTGCGCGGCGAGGAGGTCGAGGTCGTCGCGCTGGCGCCGGAGGTCTTCGACGGCGTCGACGTGGCGATGTTCGACGTCCCGGACGCGGTGTCCGCGGAGTGGGCGCCGGTCGCCGCCGCCCGGGGTGCGGTCGCGGTCGACAACTCCGGTGCGTTCCGGATGGACCCGGACGTGCCGCTGGTGGTGCCCGAGGTGAACGGCGAGCAGGCCCGCAACCGGCCGAAGGGCATCATCTCCAACCCCAACTGCACCACCCTGTCGATGATCGTCGCGGTTGGGGCGCTGCACCGCCGGTACGGGCTGCGCGAACTGGTCGTGGCGTCCTACCAGGCGGCCTCCGGGGCCGGCCAGGAGGGCATCGACGCGCTGTACGACCAGCTCGAGCGGGTCGGCGGCAACCGCGAGCTGGGCAACCGGGCCGGCGACGTCCGGGCCGCGGTCGGCGACGGGCTGGGCCCGTTCCCGGCGCCGCTGGCGATGAACGTGGTGCCCTGGGCGGGTTCGCTGAAGGACGGCGGCTGGAGCTCGGAGGAACTCAAGGTCCGCAACGAGTCCCGCAAGATCCTCGGCCTGCCCGACCTGCGGGTCTCGGCGACGTGCGTCCGTGTCCCGGTGGTGACCACCCACTCCCTGGCCGTGCACGCGGTGTTCGAGCGCGAGACCGACCAGCGGGAGGCGCAGGCGCTGCTGGCCGGCGCGGCCGGCGTGGTCCTGGTCGACAACCCCGAGCTGCACGAGTTCCCGACCCCCGCCGACGTGGTCGGCACCGACCCCACCTGGGTCGGCCGGGTGCGCCGCTCGCTGGACGACGCCCGGGGCCTCGACCTCTTCCTGTGCGGCGACAACCTCCGCAAGGGCGCCGCCCTCAACACGGCCCAGATCGCCGAACTCGTCGCGGCCGAGTTCACCGGCTGATGGTCGACGGGGTCCAGCTGCTGGCGTTCGCGGGAGTCTTCCAGCTCGGCGTGATGGCGCCCGGCCCGGACTTCGCGGTGATGGTGCGGAACTCGGCGCTGTCCGGGCGGACCGTGGGGATGGCGACCGCGTTCGGGATCGCCTCCGGGGTGTTCGTGTGGGCGATGGCCGCGGCGCTGGGCGTCGCTGCCCTACTGGCGGCATCGGCGACCGCCTACACGGTGGTCAAGCTGGTGGGCGCCGGTTACCTGCTCTACCTGGGGGCGCGGGCCGTGCTGGCGGCGGTGCGCGGCGGCGGCCCGGCCCCGCGGGCGGATGAGCCGGAGCGGGGCCGGACCCTGTGGGCCGGCTTCCGGCAGGGGCTGCTGTGCAACGCGCTCAACCCCAAGGCAGCGGTCTTCTTCGTGGCGCTGATGCCGCAGTTCCTGCCGGCGTCCTCGGGCCTCGCGGACGTCCTGCTGCTGTCGCTGGTCGCGGTGGCGCTCGCCGCCCTGTGGTTCGTCCTGGTGGCCAATGTGGTGGGGGCGCTGCGCCGGTTCTTCGCCCGGCCCGCGGTACGGCGGCGCCTCGACGCGATCACCGGTTTCCTGCTGGTCGGCCTGGGCCTGAAACTCGTCGTGGACCGCTGACCGGACGCCCGTCCGGGGTACCGGCCGTCCGCCACGGGATCAGGCGGGCCCGGGGCTGCCGCACCGCCTAGGGTGGCTGTGTGACGGAGCCGAGGGGCGGGCGGTCGGAGCAGACGCGAGCGGTGATCGTTGATACGGCGCTGCGGCTGTTCCGGGAGCGAGGGTACGAGGCGACGACGATGCGGGCGATCGCCAAGGAGGCCGGGGTCTCGGTCGGCAACGCCTACTACTACTTCGGCTCCAAGGAAGAGCTGATCCAGGCGTACTACGACGAGTTGCAGGAGGCGCACAACGCCGCCTGCCGGGCGGTGCTCGACCGGGAGCGCGCGTTCGCGCCGCGGCTGCTGGGCGTGCTGCGCGCCCGGGTCGACACGATGGTGCCCTACCACCAGTTCGCCGGGAAGTTCTTCAAGTTCGCCGCCGAGCCGACCAGCCCGCTCAACCCGTTCAGCGCCGAATCCGGCCCGGCCCGGCAGTCGGCGCTGGCGGTCTACCGGGAACTGGTCGAGGGCTCCGACCTCAAGATCGAACCCGAGTTCCGGAAGGAACTGCCCGAACTGCTCTGGCTGTACTCGATGGGCATCGTCCTGTACTGGGTGCACGACAGCTCGCCGGGCTGCGCCAAGACCTACCTGCTGGTCGAGCGGACGGTGCCGCTGGTCGACCGCATGGTGTCGATGTCCCGCCTGCCCGGCTTCCGGTCCGTGGCCCGGGAACTCGTCGGCGTCATCCGCGACGTGCGCGCCTGAGACCCGGCGAGAACCGGCCCGTGCCGGGACGGACCGCCTGCGCGTCCGGAGCCCCGTGCGGCCGGTTCTCGCGGGGCCGGTCAGCCGATCGAGACGACCGTCCGTGCCGAGGCCGGATTCTCCAGGAGGTTCAGCATGCAGTCGGCGACGTCGGCGCGGGACACCCTGGCCCGGCCGCCGACGTTGCGGTCCACGGCGGTCCGGTACTGGCCGGTGCAGGGTTTCCCGGTCAGCCGGGGCGGGCGGACGATCGTCCAGTCCAGGTCGGTGGCGCGGAGCGCGTCCTCCATTTTCCGGGTGTCGGCGAAGGGGTGCCGCAGCACGAGGCCGAGGAGCGGTTTCAGGACCCAGCGGACGAGCGGGGGGTCGCCGGGGCCAGGGTAGGCGCCGCTCGCGCTGACCACGATCAGCCGGTGCACGCCGTGGGACCGCATGGCCGCGATCGCGGCGGTCGTGGCGTCGGAGCAGATTGAGGTGGGGCCGAGGTCGTGCGGGCCGAGCACGGAGAGCACCGCGTCCCGGCCCGCCACGAGCGGGCCGAGGGAGTCCGCCGTCAGGGCGGCGGCGACGGCCACCCCCAGCCGGGGGTGGGAGTCCACGGTGAGCCGCGCCGGGTCCCGGACGACGGCGGTGACGGTGTGGTCGCGTTCCAGGGCCTGGAGCACCAGCGGGGTGCCGGTGCGCCCGGTCGCCCCCAAGATCGTAATCTTCACGACATGTCACCCTTCGTCGATGAGTGATAACTCATTGTAGAAAGGTGGGGTTCGCCGGGCAGCGCCGGCCGGTCAGTCCATGCCGAGGTGCCGTCGGGCGAAGTCGATCTCGGCGGCCATCTGGGTGATGCGCTCCTCCACGACCAGGGAACCGTGGCCGGCGTCGTAGCGGTAGACCTCGTACGGCTTGCCGAGCTCGGCCAGCCGGGCCAGGTAGTTGTCGATCTGCCGGATCGGGCAGCGCGGGTCGTTCTCGCCGGCCAGGACCAGCACGGGCGCCTTGACCCGCTCGACATAGGTGATCGGCGACGACTCGCGGTACCGGTCGGGCACCTCCGCGGGCGACCCGCCGAACAGCGACCGGTCGAACGCCTGGAGCGCCTCCATCTCGTCCTCGTAGGCGGCCACGTAGTCGGCGACCGGCACCGCGGCCACCCCGACCGTCCAGTCACCGGGCCGGGTGCCGAGCCCGAGCAGGCTGAGGAAACCGCCCCAGGAGCCGCCGGTGAGCACCAGCCGCGCCGGGTCGGCCAGCCCCGCGGCCACCACGTGGTCGCGGACGGCCGTGATGTCCTCGATCTCGGTCAGCCCGACCCGGCCCTCGATGGCGTCGCGCCAGTGCGACCCGTAGCCGGTGGAGCCCCGGTAGTTGACCCGGACCACCGCGAAGCCATGGTCGACCCAGGCCGCCACGACGGGCGAGAAGGAGTCGTCGTCCTGCGCGGTCGGGCCGCCGTGGACGTCGAAGACGGTGGGGTACGGGCCGTCCCCGGCGGGCCGGGACACCAGCGCGTGGATCCGGCCGCCGGGGCCGTCCACCCACAGGTCCTCGACCGGCACCGACGGCGGCGCGACCGGGCCGGGCGGGGTCAGCACCACGGCACCGGAGGTGGAGCGGATCACCGGCGGGGAGGCCGCGTCGGACCAGGAGTACTCGATGGTCCCGTCGGGCCGGGCGGTGGCCCCGCCGAGCACCCCGCGCGGGGTGTCGACCCGGGTCAGCGCGCCGGTGGCCAGGTCGTGGCGGTACAGCTGGTCCCGGGCCTCGTGCGAGTGGGAGATCAGCAGCGCGGTGGCGTCGGGGTACCAGTCGGCGCCGACCTCGCCGGGCAGATCGAGGACGATCTCCTGCTCGGTGCCGGCGACCGGGTCCCAGACCAGCAGCTCGGGACGGCCGCGCCGCTCGTGGCTCACCAGCAACCGGGAGTCGCCGGCCACCGGGGCGAAACCGAGGCCGTCGAGGCCCTTGCCCGAGCCGTCCCACAGGTCGGCGACCGGGGAACCGTCCGGCCGTACCACGCGCAGCGCCAGGTGCCGGCTGTCGCCGTGCTCGCTGTGGTTGATCGCGAGCAGGGTCTCGTCCCGGGACAGGCCGACCAGGTGCGCGTCCTCGGCGTGCTCGTACACCGTCGCGGGCGCGGCGCCGGGCGGGCACAGGTGGATCGAGGTGCCGTGCTCGCCGCTGCGCCCGACCACCGCCAGCCCGCTGCCGCCGACGGCCAGCCCGGCCGGGTAGGAGGGGGCGAGCGCGGGGACGGCGGGCTCGTCGGCGCCGCCCTCGAACGGCTGGCGCATCCAGACGCCGAACTCGTCGCCGTCGGTGTCGGCGAACCACCAGATCGACCGGCCCGAACGTTCGACACCGCCCATCCAGGTGCCGTTGGGTCGGTCGGTGACCTGCCGCCGGGTGTCGGTGGTGCGGTCCCAGGCGTAGATCTCCCAGGTACCGGTGACGTTCGACCGGTACACGCAGCGGTGCGGTGCGTCGTCCGCCCAGCCGGGCAGGCTCACCCGGGCCGCCCGGAACCGGGCCTTCCAGCGCTCGTCGTCGACCATGGTCCAAGTATCGCGGAGCGGCGGGGCCGCTCCGTCCGGAACGGCCCCGCCGGAGGTCAGCGGACGAGCCTGAAGATCGCCCCGGTGTTGTGGACGACTGGGTCGACTGCCTGCAGCAGGCCCACGCCGTAGACCTGCCGGGTGCCGGGGACCAGGGCCAGGTCGTAGAGGGCCGGTACCGTTCCCGCCGGTGTGGTGACCGCGGCGGTGGTCCAGACGCCGCCTCCCGAGCGATGCCTGATCACCTGTGGTTCCTCGGGTCCCGGGCGGGCGGCGAACCAGAAGCCACGCCGCCCGTCCGGGGTGATCTTGTCGATGGCGCCCGCCCCGGGGACGTCCACCCGCCGCCACCGAGTCCCGTTCCAGCGGATCAGCACCGGTTGCTGGGTGGAGACCTCGTTCTCGGTGCGGCTCACGGTGCCGGTGACCCACACGTCCTGGGCGGAGCGGGCCACGATTCCGCTGAGGAAGACGCTCTGGGAGGTGCCGGTTGCGTCGCTGTAGGGGATGTCGGGTGGCAACACGTCCCCGGTCGGTACCTCCTGCCAGGAGGTGCCGTCGTAGTGGACGACGGTCCTGGTGTCGCCCGAGGCGCCACGGGCGATGCCCCAGATGTCGGTCGGTGACACGTCGCTCGCCTTAATGATCGCGAAGGGCGTCTCCATCTTCGTCCAGGTGGCGCCGTCGTAGTGCCAGGTGCCGGCACCCCAGTCCCGGCCGTGGGCGCCGAAGACCCACACGTCCGACGGGCCGAGCACGGTGATCCCGGTGACGTCACCGACCTCCCAGCGGCCGGCGACGTTCCACTGCGCGCCGTCCCACCGCAGGGCGTAGGAGGGGCCGCCCTCCTCCCCGCCGATCGCCCACACGTCGGTCGGGGACAGCGCGTCGCCCGCGGTGAGCACGCCCGTCAGGCCGGTCGGGGTGGCCACCCTGCGCCAGGCCGAGCCGTTCCAGCGGAGGCTGAGCGGGCGGCTCCGGTAGTCCTGCTGGGGCCTGGTGCCGGTGAGCGCCCAGACGTCGCGCCGGGTCACCGGGACGACGCCGTAGATCACCTGGCGGTCCACCTGGTGGACGACCTCCCAGGTGAGGGCGTCGGCCGAGGCGGAAGGGGCCAGGGCGCCCACCGAGGCGAGGCCGATCGCCACGGCGACGGCGCCGCGGCTCAGCTGCCGGGTCAGGATCATGGATCTCCTTCGGGGAGGGAACCGCAAGAAGATGATCTTGCCGACCCAATGAAGCACACGGGTCGGACATCCCGGCCGCCCGTACCCGCCCGGCGACGGGGCCGCCCCGTCCGGGGGCGGCCCTGCCGGATCAGCGGACGAGGCCGAAGACCGCCCCGTCGGAGGATCCCTGGTCGGCCGGGCGCAGTTCGCCCGAGCCGACGGCCTGCCGGGTGCCGGGGATCAGGGCCAGGTCGGAGAAGGACGGGGTCAGACCCGCCGGCACGGTGACCGTGGCGGTGCTCCAGACGCCGCCAGCCGACCGGTGCTTGATCGTCTCGGGTCCCTCCGCCGGGCGGGAGAGGAACCAGAAGCCGCGCCCGCCGTCAGGGGTGATCTCGCCGAGCGCGCCCGTCTCCGGGGCGCCCACCCGCCGCCACCGCGTTCCGTTCCAGCGGATCAGTACCGGTTGCTCGACGAAAGTCTCGTTCTCCAGGCGGTTGACGGTACCGCTGACCCACACGTCCTGGGCGGAGCGGGCCACGATGCCGGTGAGGAAGACGCTCTGGTAGGTCCCGGCCTCTTCGTCGAAGGGGATCTCGGGGGGCAGCGCGTTCCCGGTCGGGATCTCCCGCCAGGCGGTGCCGTCGTAGTGCGCGACGGTGCGGGAGTCGCCCGTGGCGCCGCGGGCGATGCCCCAGATGTCGTTCGCGGACACCTTGCTCGCCCTGCGGACCGAGAAGGGTGTCTCGACCTGCGTCCAGGTGGTGCCGTCGTAGTGCCAGGTGCCCGCGCCGGCGCTGCCACCGGATGCGCCGAAGACCCACACGTTCGTCGGGCTGATCGCGGTGACGCCGGTGAGCTGGCCGCTCTCCCAGCGCCGGGCGACGTTCCACCGGGTGCCGTCCCAGCGCAGGGCGTAGGACTCGCCGTCGTCCTCGCCTCCGATGGCCCACACGTCGGTCGGGGACGGCGCGTCGCCCGCGGTGAGCACGCCCGTCAGCCCGGCCGGCGTGGGCACTTCGCGCCAGGCCGAGCCGTCCCAGCGGTGGGTGACCGGGTGGCTCAGGTTCGGTCGGGCGGGGTCGCTGCCGGCCAGCGCCCAGATGTCGCGCCGGTTCACCGGGAGGACGGCGTTGATCCGGTCGTACTCGGATTGGTCGAAGGTCTGGACGACCCGCCAGGTGAGTGGGGCGGCCGAGGCGGGCAGGGCCGAGGTGCCCACCACGGTCAGGCCGATCGCCACGGCGGCGATGCCGTGGCCGAGGCGCCGGGTCAGGATCATGGATCTCCTTTGCAGGTGAATCGGGCCGTATCGAAAAGGCGGTACTGCCTGATCAATAAAGCAGAGGAGCGTGACGATTTAGCGTTTTGTCCTTATATGGCCAGATAGGGGGACCGGGGGCTCACTGGAACTGCCGACCCGTTCGGGGTGCGAAGCGGCGTCCGGCCGCCCGGCCCGGGCGGTCCGCCCGCCGCGGCGCTCTGCAACGCGTGCCGACGTGGTCACCGAACGAAGTTCCGGATCCGTTCCGGGCTCGCCGGCGTCTCATTCACCGTTGGCGGGAACGGCCGGGGGCCGCCCGATGATCCAGAGTGGGGAACCGATGTCCAAAGCTCGTTTCGCGGCGTTCGCCGTCGTCGTCACCGTGGCCGGGGCGGGGCTGACCGCGTGCGGGGGCGACCGCTGGTGCGAGTTCGACGCCACCGACACCAAGGTCGCCGACAGCTACTGCAAGGCGGGCACTCCGGGGTACGAGTGGGAGCCCGACTCCGACGGCAAGACGAAGGTGAAGAAAAAGAAGAAGTCCTCCAGCAAGCGCCACTAGGCACCTGTCAGCCGCCCAGGTCCTCCCGGCTCCGGTCCAGGCCGAGCCGGGCGGCACGGCGGGCGGGGCCCGGCCCCAGCATCCTGAGGACGATGCCGGGCGGGTTGTCCGAGACGTAGTCGAGGTCGGCGGACACCGTCGAGAGGCCGCACACCTTCGCCACCAGGCGGTCGACCCGGTAGATGTTCAAAGCGGAGACCACCAGCGTCACCGGCAGGAAAATCACGTAGGCGAGCAGCAGGCCGAGGAGGAACGGCAGGCCCCGGCCCAGCAGGCTCACCAGCACGTGCAAAGTGCCAATGGCGGCAAGCACCCCGAAGACGGCCGTCTGCAGCACGATGCCCTTCCTCAGCGCGATCATGGCTGCCACGTAGGCCAGTTCCGCCTCCTGGACCGGCGGCGGGAGGTCATCGAACCTCGGGTCGATCCATACCTTGGATCGCCGACCCGAGAAGAAGACCATCACGCCTTCGGGCTGCCATGACGGCACCGACCGGTACTTGATCTTCGGGGGGCGAACTCCGAACCTCGCCGCCATGTCGGCCATCCGGGCGTCGTGCGGGCGGGTGACCGAGAGATCGTCGGGCACGGCCGACCTCCTGCCGTGGGGGGAGACGACCGGATCATGGCACGGCGTGCCCGCCGCCGTCACCCCTGCCGCAGCGCGCGGACGGCGTCGGGGACGGGGGTGTCGCCGGCCACGAGTTCCAGGGTCCGGCGGGTGGCGGCGTCGGAGGACAGGATCTCGGCGATGACCAGGGCGACGTCGTCCCGGCTGATCGGGCCGCGCGGCACCGGGGGTTCGGCGAGGGTGACCCGGCCGGTGCCCGGGTCGTCGGTGAGCATGCCCGGGCGGATGATCGTCCAGTTCAGGTCGCGGGCGCGCAGGTCCTCCTCGGCCCGGGTCTTGGCGTTGATGTAGGCGGCCCAGGCCTCGCCCCGGGTGGCCGAGGGGGCCCGGCCGGCGCCCATCGAGGAGATCTGCACGTAGGTCGGGACGTCCGCCTGCTCGGCCGCGTCGGCCAGCAACTGGGCGGCGGCGCGGTCGACGGTGTCCTTGCGGGCGATCCCGCTGCCCGGGCCGGCTCCGGCGGCGAACACCACGGCGTCCGCCCCGATCAGGTACGCGGCGACCTCGTCCGTGCCGGCCTGCTCCAGGTCGCACAGCACGCCGCGGGCGCCGAGGGCGTCGATGTCGGGGACGTGGTCGGGGTTGCGGACCAGGCCGACCGTTTCGTCCCCGCGCTTGGCCAGCAGTTCCGCCAGGCGCAGCGCGATCTTTCCATGGCCGCCCGCGATCACGATCTTCATGAGGTCATCCTTCCTGCCGCCGACCGTACGCGCTGATGAATGCCCGCTCCGGCCCGCCGGGAACACCACCGGGCCGGGGACGCGCCGGGCCCGAGGTCTCCGCACGTTCGAATGGGGTTTCCTCGTGTCCGGTCGCGCCGGGCCCCAGGTGCCTGCCGGTTCACCGTTGCCGTCACGGCTCGCTCGCGCCCGGGTGCGCCGGGCGGGGTCTCCTCGCGTTCGGGCGGGGTGGGGCTCAGCCGCCCGGTTTCTCCGGTTCCGGGGCGAGGGCGCTGTCCGCCATGCGCATGAGCATGGGGGCGAACTCCCGCTGCCGGTCGGGTGGCAGCGCGCCCATGAGCAGGGCGTCGACGTCGGCGATCCGCTGCCGGAAGTCCCGCAGGACGGCATGGCCGTGGGGGGTGACGCGGAGTTCCGCCGTGCGTCCCCGGCCCGCAGGGGAGTCGCGCTCGACGGCGCCCAGCTCCTCGAGCTGGCGGACGGTGGCCTGCATGCTCTGCGCGGTGACCCCGGCGCGGCGGCCCAGTTCGCTGTAGCTGATGCCGGGGACGCGGACGAGGTGCCCCAGCGCGCTCAGGTGCCGCAGCGACAGGCCCTGGCCGGCGAGGGAGTCGTCGATCCGCTCCCGCAGGGACCGGCCGAGCAGGATCAGCAGCATCGTCGGGCTCATCATCACCGACATGAGCTCCTCGTCCTCCATGGCGCCCTCCCCTCTGGGCCCTAAGTCTGCCGCGTGCTAGCCTCGGCATAGTTTAAGTTAGACTGAAACTCGACCGGATAGAGGACGCCCCCATGTCCAAACTCCTGCTCAGCCTGCACGTGCTCGCCGCCGTGCTCTTCATCGGTCCCGTCACGGTCGCGGCGAGCATGTTCCCCGCCCGGGCCCGCGCGGCCCTCGCCGCGGACGCCGACCGCCCCGCGGCCGTCGCCTCGGTCCGGATGCTGTACCGGATCACCCGCGTCTACGCGATCATGGGCCTCACGGTCCCCGCGCTGGGCTTCTTCACCGCCCAGTCCATGGGCGTCCTCGGCGACCCCTGGCTGCTCGTCTCGATCGCCCTCACCGCCGTCGCCGTCGGCGTCCTGCTGCTGGTCGTCCTCCCCCGCCAGGAAGGCGTGCTGGAAGCCCTCGACGGCACCGGCCCCGACCCGGCCACGCTGTCCCGCCTGGCCATGTTCACCGGGATGTACTCCCTGCTGTGGACGGTGGTCGTCGTCCTCATGGTCGTCCGCCCCGGCTCCACCACCGGCGCCTGACCCGACCACCCGCCCACCTGACAGCGCCCCACCAGCAGCGCCACCCACACACTCACAGATCCTTCAGCATCAGAGGCGCTGTAGCACACCGGATCCTGAAGGATCAGCAAGCCAAGGCCCTGGCCCGGCTGATCCTTCAGCATTCAGGGCGCCATAGCGCACCGAAGGCTGAAGGATCAATGAGCGGAGGCCTGGGCTTTCCTACCTGCGCCAGTGTGCTCAGGGCCCCTCATTGCCTATCGAGCCTTTTCGTCGCTCCTGATGCGGTTTAGGAGTGTGTGGAAGGTGTTGGGGGTGAGGGTGAGGTGTCCGGCGTTGGGGTTTTTGGAGTCTCTGATGCCGATGGTGCCGTTGAGGTTGGCCACTTCGACGCAGTTTCCTTGCTGGGTGCCGCTGCGGGTGCTCTTGCGCCAGTGAGCGGATTCGCTCATGTGGTGTCCTCCATGAATTTTCTGATCAGTGCCCGGGAGGGTTCTTCCGGCAGGGCCTTGGCGTTGATCCGGTGGTAGCGGATGGCGAACCGCCGGACCTCTGAGGGGGATGAGACGAGGCGTCCGCCCTCGGGTGATTCGGTGTAGGCCACGTCGCCGAACTGGTCGCCGGAGAGGAGTTCGAAGCTGCCGTCCAGGCCAGGGTACGCTCCGGTTTCCCATGTGCGCGGGATGACCTGGATCGTCACTCTAGTGCGCTCGGACAGTTCCAGGAGCCGCGCGAGTTGTCCGCGCATGATCTCGGGGGAGCCGATGGGCCATTCCAGCACGGTCTGGCTGAGCAGGACCGACATGAACGGCTGGGGTTCTTGGTCCAGGAGCTGTTGGCGGGCCATGCGTTCGCGGATCAGGTCTTCGGCGTTGGGGGCATCGCCGGTGATGAACAGGGCGCGTGCGTAGTCCTCGGTCTGGAGCAGGCCCGGGATGGTCTGCGCCTCGAAGATCTTGAGGAACTGGGCGCGTTGTTCGAGGTCCACATATTGGGCGAACCACTGCGGATCATGGCCGAGAGCGGCGTACCAGACCAGCATGGAGAACAGCCCGTCCATGTCCCACGCACGGTCCAGGGCTTTGGCCTGTGTCCCGTCCAGTCGCGTTTCACCGATCTCGATGCGAGAGACGGTCGCCTTGCTGCAACTCATGATTCGGCCTACGGCCTCGCCGGAGAGCCCGCGCTTTTGCCGGTAAAGACGCAGGTAGAAGGCGGTTAAGTTCCACAGATTGCTCTTGGGATCCGGTGACGGGTTGGTTGCCATGGGTGAGATTCCTTGTCTCGCGTTGTCTCATATCTGGCCGGGACAAGAGACAACCTAGCTCGTGGCGGGCCACGATTCAGGCTCCTTCGCAGACCGAAGGCAGAGATGACGGTCCTGGTAGCGCTAGATCACGGGTTCACCGCTGTGACTCCTGAGACGGCGCCTCGGCCAAGAGGGGCAACTGATGGTGCAGGCATCCCGTTTGGTGGAGTATGCGGAGTTGGCCGCGACGAAGAGCGCTCCGGGGTGGGCGCGGCGGCTGGCGGTGGAGACGCTGACCGGGTGGGGGCTGCCCGGCGCGTGCGAAGTGGCGCAACTGGTGGTCAGTGAACTGGTCACTAACAGCGTGAACGCGCTGGAGAAGGCCGCGCAGCAGATCGCGCCGGAGGTTCCGGTGGTGCGGTTCCGGTTGTCGGCCGGACTCGGGCGGGGCGGGCCGGTGGTGACGGTGGAGGCATGGGATCAGATCCCGTTCCCGCCGGTACGGCGCTCACCTGGAGCCGGAGAGGAAAGCGGGCGGGGGCTGTTCCTGGTAGAGGCCGTCGCGGAGAACTGGGGCTGGTACTGGCCCGACCGGCAGGTGAGCCGGGACATGGAGTGGTGCCCCGCTGAGCCGGGGCGGATCACGCAGAACACGGCCGTGTTCGGGAAGGTGACCTGGGCAGTGGTGGCGGGCGGGGACGAAGACGGGAGACCCGTCGGCCACGGCACCGGAACCAACAGCGCCGGAACCAGACGCCAGGCGTAACCCATGCCTCCCACACCCACGGCGACCCCCGACGGAACACGCATCCGGGAACTACGCGAAGGCATGGGCCTGAGCACCGCCGACCTAGCCCGCAAGCTCCGCCGTCACGTGACCACGATCCAGAACGCCGAACGCGGTAGGCCGGTCTCGCTGACCATCATCGGCCAACTGTCACGGGCTTTGGGGGCACGACCCGACGAACTCATCGCCAACCCGCCCGCACGGAAACAGGCTGACCCCTGAAGGCAAGGCTCCCCCGAGGGTGCGGTAGGGAGATCAACATAGACAGAAAGGCACAAAAGATGCTCATTGAGGAGCCGTGGGTTCCGCCGTTGCGGTTGGTGGTGCCGGTGCGGGCCGAGGAGGGCAACTGCCGTTCGTCCGGACCCTCGGCGGCCACCGCCGCTACCCCCGCAAGGAGGTGGAACTTCTTCTGGGGCCCGCGCGGGCCTGCGCTCCCTCGCCGCCGCCCTGCGGCACCGAATCAGCCGGTGTCGGTTCGGTCACCCTCCGGGCGGTCCCCGAAAACGTGGCCGTGGCCCGCCGCCTCACCGTCGCCCTGATCGAGGACCTCGCCTAGGCATCCGGCTGGTGGACGGACGACGAGGGCCGCCTGCACACCTGGTTCGAACTCGACTGATCCCGGCCGTGCCATCGAGCCAGATGATCTAGGAACCCCGAGTGCACACGCAACACGCGGGTCGCTCCCAAGGACAACCGATCCCGCTACAGGACAATTCGCCCGCAGGGGGAGGCGACGTCCCCTCACGGCCCGTTACTCTCCAGCTCAAGAACCGCAGCACCGGCCCACCCGGGGCAGCACCGGCCATCCGGGCCGGTGAGGATCGCAACGTATTGGGCAAGCCAGCGCCGCATGCGGGGCTGGCTTGCCCGGGGCACGTTCTCGGGGTCGTTGGTCGTGCTTCCCGGAGTGGGTGGATGTTCCCGGTCCTGGGTGGCGGTGCCGGGTTCGGGTCAGTGGGTGTCTGTCGTGTGGTGTTCGGTGGCGAGGCGGGCGAGTTCGACGCGGGAGGCGATGCCGAGTTTGCGGAAGACCTGGCGTAGGTGGAACTTGACGGTGTGGGCGGAGACGAACATCTGGTCGGCGATCTGGGGGTTGGTCAGCCCCTGGGCGACGAGTGCGGTGACCTTGAGCTCGGTGTCGGTGAGGCTGTCCCAGCCGGTGTCGGGGCGTTCGGTGCTGGTCGAGTGCGGGTGGCGGACGCCCAGGTCGCGGAGTCGGGCGCGGGCGCGGGTCGCGTCCCGGAGTGCTCCGGTCTGCCGGTAGCCGTCCAGGGCCTGTTCCAGGGCGCTGATCGCGGCGGTGCGGTCGGTGTCCTGGCGTGCCAGCAGGGAGCCCAGGTCCTCGGCGGCGGAGGCGCGGCTCCATGCGCTCAGGTGGTTGGTGGCGGCGCAGGCCAGGGCCTCGCTGTCGCCGTGCAGGATGCCGTGGGCGTGGGTCGCGGCGGCGGCCAGCGAGCGGAACTCCGGGTTGGTGGCGGCCAGTTCCCCGGCGGTGGTGGTGATGGCTTCGGCGGCGGAGCGGTGGCCGGTGGCGAGTGCGGTGCGGGTCAGCCAGGGCGCGGCGTTGGGTTCGGTGATGAGCAGCCAGCGGCGCCGTACCGGGTCGGTGTAGAAGACGTGGGTGGACTCCAGCGCCTTGCCGAGGTCGCCGTGGGCTTCGGCGACCGTCGCCATGGCCCAGGTGCTCCACAGGCTCCCGTACATCATGCCCTGCGTCTCCCGGTACAGGGAATCGTGCCGTTCGGCCTGCCGGGCGGCGGTGTCCAGGTCGCCGCGGCGCATGGCGACGATGGCGAGCACGGTGATTCCCAGCAGGGTGTAGGTGTGCATGCCGAGCTCGTCGGCCATGGCCAGTCCGGCCTGGGCCTCGGCGGCGGCGTCGTCGAGGCGGCTGGCGGCGAGCCGCAGCCGGGCGCGGAACAGGGCGGGGCTGGGGGCGTGCACGGTGTGGCCCAGCGCGGTGATCTCGTCCTCGGTGGCCCGCAGGACGGTTTCGGCCTCGTCGAGTTGCCGGAGGTTGGTGAGCAGGGCGCCCAGGTGCAGCGCCGGGTGTGCGTGCTGGGCCCGGATCGGCCCGGACGCCGCGGCGCGTACCGCCATGCGGTTGTGGGCGATCGCTTCGGCGGCCTTCCCCTCCGTCCATCTGATGTGGGCGAGTAGCAGGTAGGCCCCGGTCAGGGCGGCCTGGCTGTGATCTTGGGGGGCGGCTACGACGGCCTCGGCCCGGGCTTGCCCGCGGGTGTGGTCGAAGGCGAAGAACACTGACCGGAACAGTACGTACTGGGCTAGGTCGCGTATTTCGTCGGAGATGTTTTTCTCGGCGAGGGCTTGTTCGGCTTCGGTGATGGCGTCGGCGGGTCGGCCGGCCAGCATGAGGGCGTAGGCCAGTTCGTAGCGCAGCCGGGCGGCCTGCTCGGGGCGCAGGGTCTGGGCGAGCGCGGTGCGGGCGAGTTCGGCCGCCTCGGCCAGCCGCCCGCCGGCGGTCAGGGCGTACACGGCCGTCACCGACCGGTCGAAGCGTTCGAGGTCGGTGGGGGCGGTGAGTTCCACCGCTCGTGCGGCCAGGTCGGCGGCGGTCTGCGGCGAGGTCGGCAGGACTTCCTGCACCGCCTGGTCCAGGGCGGCCAGGGCGGCGGTGTCCCCGGGGCGGACGTAGCGCATCAGGTGGCCGGCGGCGGGGATGGCCGAACCGCCCCGGGCGAGCAGCATCTCGCCGGCCCGCCGGTGCAGAGCCATGCGCGTCGGCTGGGAGAGGGCCCCGGCGACCGTTCGCCACATCAGGTGGTGCCGGAAGGTGAGCAGGTCTCCATTGGGTACCACGACCCCCGTCGCCTGCGCGTTCTCCAGTTCGGGCAGCAGGGCGCTGGCGGGTTCGCTGAGCATGTCGGCCAGGTCGTCCACGGGGAAGGAGCGGCCGAGGATGGCGGCGACCTCCAGGACGTGCCGGGTGCGCGGGGACAGTTTGTCCAGCCGCCTGCGGACGACCGTCTGCACCCGCTGCGGGACCTGGTGGGAGGTCAACCGGGCCCGGCCGTCCGCTATCTCGACCGCGCCTTCGTCCAGCAACCCCTCGAACAGTTCCACGAGTATGTACGGGGCTCCGCCGGCCTCGTCGGCCAGGGTGAGCAGATCCGGTCCGGGCTCGGCGCCGAGGACATCGGTGGCGATTTCGGCTCGCGCCGCGGCGTCCAGCGGTTGCAGCGCGATCCGGGTGGCGCCCTCGGCCTCCAGGAAGTCGAACAGCCGCTCCGCGTCGCCCGGGTCGTCGCCGGTGGTGCGCGACAAGGTCCATACCAGCGGGTAGGAGGCCAGTTCGGGGACCAGCGACCGCAACGCCAGCAACGCGGTGGGGTCGGCCCAGTGCAGGTCGTCCAGCACGACCAGCATCGGGCCGCGCGCGACCCGCTCCTCCAGCCGCGACCGCAACCGCTCCATCAGCCACAGGCGCACGTCGGCGATGTCCGGATAGGGTGCGACCTGCGCTGTTTGCGGGGTTTGGGGTGGCTCTCCCACTGCCGTCATCAGCGGTTCCATCGGCCGTAGCCGGCTGGACTCGTCGGCCGCGCCCTGGAGGAGCATGAAACCGTGCTCGGCGGCGGAGTCCACCGCCTCGGCCAGCAGGCGGCTCTTCCCCACCCCTGACCGTCCCTCGACCAGCAGCACCCCGCCCCGGTCGCCCTCGACGGCGGCGTGCAACAGATCGGCGATGGTGCGCGACTCGCGATCCCGGCCACGCCAGCCGGGCCGTGACGGCCGCCCGGGGCCGGTGCCCGAGGCGACCGGCGGACCCGCCGCGGTCTGGTGGAACACCGGGTCACCCCTGCTGCGATCGGTCTCCTTCGCAGTCCGGCCGGGCCCCGGCCGGTCGGTTTCCTGGTCGTTGGTGATCGGCCGACCGGTCCTCGGCCATACGTAGCCCACTACCGCACCCGCTTTCGCGTCCTGCGTTCCCGGCTCGTTCAGGTCGTGGCGGCACACGTCCGGCGTCCCGCTTCGGGCAGCCCGGCGACGGGCAACAGGAGCACGAACCGCGCGCCGCCCATGGCCGACTCAGCCACCCGCAGCATGCCGGAGTGCGCCCGGGCGATGTCCCGGACGGCTGCCAGGCCGTCCACGTCTTCGGGCCCGCCGGTGTTCGTTCCACCCGGTCGGGCGGAACGCCGGAAGGTTCGCCCCCGGTCGGTCCCGACCATCCCGTCCCCGTCGTCCTCGACCACCAGTTCGGCGCAGCGCCCGTTCCGGCGCACCTCGATCTGGAACACCTGGTCGGCATGCCGCTGCGCATGGTCCACCAGGTCGGCCAACACCCGGACGAGCTGGGTGGGAGCGGCGTCGACCAGCACCCCCGGCTCCAACCGGAGGCTGATCGGAACGCGGCTCACCCGCCGCACGACCTCGGCGCGGACCATCGTCGCCAGGTCCACCTGCCACGGCCCCCGGCGGGCACCGGCGGTGATCCGGCTCGTCCGCACGGTGCCGCCGGCACCCGGTGGGGAGGCTGCTTCGTCAGGCGAAGCGATACGGGGCTCCATGGCAGGACCCTCTCTTCCGAGCGGACTCCACCCCGCCGGTCGCGCGGGGATCTGGAGATGACATCTGCAAGCTCACTCGACGATCCCCACCCGCACACCAGCCACCTGGCTAGGTGTGTGCGCATTTGCCGCGCCACGAGAACGGCCGGCGTCTTCCGGACGCGGGCGACCTCCTCGCCGACCGGGACGCGGCGGTGCGCCGCCACCACGTCCACAGCCCCACCGCCGGCACCGGGACCGCCAGCACCGTTCATGCGCCGGACGGACGGCTCCGGCCCGCCGCGGCGGAGCGGGCGGGAAGGAGCGGCCCCCGGCATGGTCGGTGACAGGGCCGATCCACGGCTCGGTGATGAATCTCTGGAAATGGGACGGCCCGGGCGCGGCGGGGTGGCGGCCGCGGCCGGGCCGGGTCTTTGCAGGTGTGGGGCCGGCCGACAGGAGTGGGATCGGCCGGCCCCACGGGCCGGGGAGAAGGGAGTGTCCCCGGGGAGACGGCGTCAGGCGGCCGCCGTCGTGAAGGCCGGAAGGTAGCCGAGGGTGTGGCCCTCGGCGGTGGGGTGGACGTTGGAACCGCTGATCCACTCGTCGCTGGTGCAGATCTCGTGGCCCGCGAAGGCCGGGCGGGCGTCGGCGAACACGAAGCCCGCGGCCTGGGCCCGGCCGGCGATGATGCCGTTGAGCAGGTCCGAGCCCTGGTTGAGCATGGTGCGCTTGGCGGAGCTCAGGCCGCCGATGCAGAGACCGCCGTTCTTGTACAGGTAGGGGTAGCCGACCACGACGACCCTGGCCTGCGGGGCGCGGGTGCGGATCTGGGCGTACAGGGCGTCGAGCTGCCCGGGCAGTTCGTTCTCGGCGACCTCGCGGGAGTCCGCCAGGGCGCGCTCGCACGCGCTGGTGGTGGAGTACTTGCAACTGAGCATGACGGACGCGAATCCGGTGTCGTTGCCGCCGATGCTGATGCTCACCAGCTGGGTGGACGCGCTCAGCGCCGAAAGCTGGTTGCGCTGCACGTCGGGGACCTGCGCGCCACCGCAGGCGACGAATTTGAAGGACGCCGGGGAATTGGCGGCGGCCCATAGTGCCGGATAGGCGTTTCTGCTTCTAGTGCAGGCGGTGTCGGAATAGTTTCCGGCGCCGGTTCCGGAGGCGTAGGAGTCGCCCATGGCGACGTATTCGCCGGTCGCCGCGTGTGAGAGGGGGGCGGCGACGGTCGTGAGCGCGGTGAGGGCGAATGCTCCCAGCGTCGCGGAGACGACACGAGAGAAGCGCATGGGGATCCTCCAACGGGGTGGGCGTGGCGCAAGTATTACCGCCGGGTAGGAGGCTGGTGAAGCGCTATGGGCTGGGAGTGGAACCGCGTTGTCGATTCGCGAACGGTGCGACGGCACAATGCGAAAGATGGCATTGTGCAAAGTAACTATCAATGGCACGGTCCACTGGTCAGGGGAATGGCTGGCCGGTGATCTCGCCCATGGTTCGCCGGTCGTTTTACCGACCGGGGAAGTCGGTGGGTGAGAACGCCGAAACAGCGGGGGCACCCACCCGCACACCGCCTTTCCGGTGCGGCCGACCGTTCACGGGAGCCGGGTCACCCTTCGGCGGGTCCGTCCTCTTATGGGGGACTGGATCTAGTCCGGTGCGGCGGGGCGCTCATCCCGGGCTGGGTAGTCTGTCGCGGCGGGGCGCCCATCCCGGGCTGGGTAGTCTGCCGCGGCGGGGTGCTCGTCCTGGGCTGGGCAGTCTGCCGCGGTGGGCTCCGGGCGGGCGGCGTCCTGCACGGGGTGGGTGGTGGTTTCCGCCGAGCCGCCGAGCCGGTCGACGTAGTCGTCCAGGTGTCGCCGGGCGAAGTCCTGGGGTGACCACTCCTCGTCGAGGTGGTCCGCGTCGGGGTCCCACAGGTACGCCGCCGCGTGCCGGCCGTCGCCGAGACCGATCCGCCGCCGCTCGTATTCGGGGCCCTCGAAGTCGTCCAGCACGCGCTGCTCTCGCACGGTCAGGCCGGTCAGCAGCAGCCCGCGGGCGATCCCAGCCCCGGGGATCAGGCCGGGGTAGACCCGGCCTGGTAGCGCGACGACCCGCAGGCCGGGCGCTTCGGCGGGGGCGCGGTTGGGCACCCGGCCCAGCAGCGCCTGGAGCACTTCGGGGAACCGCAGGGTTCCGTACACGAACAGCGGCTCGGACTCGCGCAGCGGCATGAGGGCACCGTAACCGGTGAACGCCCCCATTTTCGTGACATGCGCGACACCGAACTCCTCGTCGGGGTGGGCGAGGTTCCCCGGGCCGACCTGGCGACCCGGGGTCGCCGGGTGTTCGGCCCGGCCGGTGACGAGGGCGGGATCCACCACGACGAGTGGTTGTACGCCGAACTCGGGCGCCTGCTCGGTCAGGACATCCCGGCGAGTTTGTAGAGGACCAGGGAACCGGCCACGGCGACGTTGAGGCTGGCACCGGTTCCGATCATGGGGATCTCGACGACCTGGTCGAGCAGGTCGAGGGCCTCGGGCGGGATGCCGGTCTGCTCGTGACCCAGCACCATCACCGTCCGGGAACGGGCCATGGGCAGGTCCGCCAGCCGGACGGCGCCCTCCGCCAGTTCGACGCCCAGGATCCGGTCGCCGTCGGCGCGCCGGGCGGCCAGCCAGCCGAGGGGGTCACCGGTCCAGTGCACGCAGGCCGGTCGGCGCAGGGTGTTGCCGCGGGCGAGCGCCTCAGGCACCCAGCTGAAGCGCGGGACCGCGATGCAGGCTCCGACGGCATCGCAGGTGCGCAGCAGCGTTCCGAGGTTGGCGCCGTGCAACGGCCACAGCGGTGCGGCGAGCAGATGGTCCCAGCAACGGTGGCCGCGACGGCGGCGCTCGGCCCGCAGCTCGCGGGGGGAGCGGACGCGAACCGCCCGACTCATGCCTCCGGGGCCCGGTCGCCCCCTGTCATCTCGTGTTTCATGTGAAACGCCCCTTACGGCGGGCGCGGACCATCGACGGCATCGGCCTCCCAGCATACCGAGCGGGGACGTCCGCTCTAAGGCGTGTTTCGAAGTGGGCCGGGTGCCGGTGGTCCTGGTTCGCTCGGGCAGGACCCGGCCGCCCTGGCGGGGCGCGCCTTGCAGGTGACGTGCCGCCGGGGTCGCCCCAGCTCACACCGCTGAGCTGACCAGAGGCCCGCTAGTGCGGTGTCCAGCAACGTTTGCGACCTCACCTTGCGGCTTGCCCGGAACGTGATCGTGGAGGATAGGTGGGGCTGGGCCCACCTATCCTCCACGATCACGTTCCGAGGCAGGGGTGGACCCGGTGAACGTTGCTGGACACCGCACCACCTGGCACAAGTGCCTGCGCCGGTGATCGTTGAGGATGGGTGGGGCTGGGCCCCACCCATCCTCAACGATCATGCGGGCAAGGGGCCGGCGGGGTACCGGCTACCGGGCCGGGCGTCCGCCGCCCGGGGCCGGACGGGCCTGATCGGGGGCGGGGCCGCCGGGGATGCTGAGGTGCGCGGTGGTGCCGCCGTCCGGGGGCCGGGCGAGGCGGATGGTGCCTCCGGTGTCGTGGGCCGCGCGGGCGACGATGGACAGCCCGAGGCCGGAACCGGGCAGGCTGCGCGCGGACGGGGAGCGCCAGAACCGGTCGAACACGTGCGGCAGGTCCTCGTCGGCGATGCCGGGGCCCTGGTCGGTGATGGTGAGTTCCCCGTCGCTGAGGCGGGTGGTGACGGTGCCGCCGGGCGGGCTGAACTTGATCGCGTTGTCCAGCAGGTTGAGCACCGCGCGCTCCAGTGCGGCGGTGTCGCCGTGGACGTACCAGGGCCGCAGTTGCTGCTCGAACCGCAGCCCCGGGCCGCGCAGCCGGGCCCGGGCCAGGGCGGTGCGGGTCACCTCGTGCAGCGCGACGGTGTCACCGGGCGGCGGGTCGCCGGGCGGGGCCAGCTCCAGGAGGTCGTCGACGAGGCTGGTCAGTTCGAGCATCTGCGCCTTGAGGTCGCCGAGCAGTGTTGCGCGGGTGTGCGCGGGCAGAGACCGGCCCTCCTGGTCGGCGCGCAACAGCAGGTCGATGTTGCCGCGCAGGCTGGTGAGCGGCGTGCGCAGTTCGTGGCCGGCGTCGATGATGAGCTGCTGCTGGCGGTCGCGGGCCGCGGCCAGCGCGACCGTCATGGTGTTGAAGGAGCGGCTGAGCCGGGCGATCTCGTCGTCCCCGCTGTCGGGGATGCGGATGCGCAGGTCCTCGGTGCGGGCGATGTGCTCGACGACCCGGGTGAGCCGGTCGATGGGCCGCAGCGCGGCGCGGCCCAGCAGCAGGCCGATCACGGCGGCGCCGGTCACGCACAGGCCCGCCAGCGCCGCCAGCAGCAGGGCCAGGCTGTCCAGGGAGCGGTGGAGCTGGTCGAGGGGGACCGCGATCGAGATGGTGACGGGCTCGGCGGCGCGGCCCGGCGGCGGGTGCAGCGTGCGGGTCAGCACCCGCATGGGGGTGCCGTCAGTGGCGGTCCCGTCGTGCAGCGCCTGCCGGTCCAGGCCGCGGGCGACGCGCACGTCCCGGCCGGTGACCGTCAGCGCGTGGGGGCCGGCGAGCCAGCAGCCGCGGCCGTCGGCGGTCACCGACTGCGTGGTGTAGCGCAGCGGCCGCAGCGGCTGCTGGTCGGGAGCGGACCGGCACTCCTCCCAGGCGGGCGGGAGCCCATCGGCGCGGCGGTTGTCGAGCCTGCCCAGCGGTGCCGTCTGCAACGACCGGTCCACCTGCTGGTACATCTGGGCGCGGGACAGGAACCAGGCGCTGACGGCACACGCCACCACGCCGACCGCCACCGACAGGACGGTGAGCAGCGCCAGCCGGGACCGGAACGTGGCACCCCGCGTCCGGACACGGCCGGTCACGCCCGCTCCCGTTCCCGGAGGGCGTGTCCGGCGCCGTGCGTAGGGCGGCGGCTGGTCACGCGGGTTCCCGTTCCGGGAGGGCGTGTGTGGCGGCGGCTGGTCACGCGGGTTCTCGTTCCGGGAGGGCGTGTGTGGCGGCGGCTGGTCACGCGGGTTCTCGTTCCGGGAGGGCGTGTGTGGCGGCGGCTGGTCACGCGGGTTCTCGTTCCGGGAGGGCGTGTGTGGCGGCGGCTGGTCACGCGGGTTCTCGTTCCGGGAGGGCGTGTGTGGCGGCGGCTGGTCACGCGGGTTCTCGTTCCGGGAGGGCGTGTGTGGCGGCGGCTGGTCACGCGGGTTCTCGTTCCGGGAGGGCGTGTGTGGCGGCGGCTGGTCACGCGGGTTCTCCTGTCGGAAGGGCGTGTCCGGCGCCGTGTGCTCGGAGGTGGCCGGTCACGCGGGTTCTCCTGCCGGGAGGGTGAGTCCGATGCCGTGAGGGTGGCTGGTCACGCGGGTTCTCGTTCCGGGAGGGCGTGTGTGGCGGCGGCTGGTCACGCGGGTTCTCCTGCCGGAAGGGCGTGTCCGGCGCCGTGTGCTCGGAGGTGGCCGGTCACCCGGGCTCCCGTTCCCGTAGGACGTAGCCGACGCCGCGTACGGTGTGGATCAGCCGGGGGTCGCCCGCGGCCTCGGTCTTGCGCCGCAGGTACATCACGTACACGTGCAGCGAGCTGGTCGGGGGCTCGTAGGTGAACCCCCAGACCTCCTGGAGGATCAGCTCGCGGCTCAGTACCTGCCGGGGGTGCCGCAGTAGCAGTTCCAGCAGGGAGAACTCGGTGCGGGTCAGCGCCAGCGGGCTGCCCGCGCGGGTGACCTCCCGGGTGGGGACGTTCATCGTCAGGTCCGCGAACTCCAGCACCTCCTGCGGGGGCCTGGCCGCCGCCATGGCGCGGCGCCGCAGCAGGGCCCGGACGCGGGCCAGTAGTTCGTCCAGGTCGAACGGCTTGGCCAGGTAGTCGTCGGCTCCCGCGTCCAGGCCGGTGACGCGGTCGCCGACCATCCCGCGGGCGGTCAGCATCAGCACCGGGACCGTCGAGCCGGTGGCGCGCAGCCGGCGGCAGGCGGTCAGCCCGTCCATGCCGGGCATCATGACGTCCAGCAGCACCAGGTCGGGCGCCTCCCGGGCCAGCGCGGCGAGCGCCTGCCGGCCGTCGGCCGCCGTGACGACCTGGTAGCCCTCGTACTCCAGGCCGCCGGCCAGCGTGTTGCGCACGGCCGGTTCGTCGTCGACCACCAGGATCCGGGGCGGTGCCGGGCCCGGTGCGGGGGTGCTCATGACCGCCAGGTTAGGTGGCCCCTCGGGCGGCCGATCCGGGACGGGGCCGCCGGTGACCCGCTCCATCAGCGGTGCTCAGCCGGTGGGCCGCGGCGAGCCGCCACCGGCGGGCAGCAGCGGGCGGCACTCGGCCAGCGCCTTGGCGACCTTGGGGTCGGCGGTCCGCAGCCGGTTCGGCGGGGTGCCCGCGGGGACCTCGGCGCCGTTCTTGGCCATGCAGTCGGCGAACGCGCGCAGCGCGCTGCCGTTCCGGTCGCTCGGGCTGCGGGCCTCGGGGCGCAGCGAGGCGCAGGCCTGGACGGCTTTCCGCTGCTCGGCCGACAGCGACGGCCGTCCCCAACCCGCCCCGGGACCGCCGTCCGGCCCGGGGTTCGGGCGTCCGCCGGTTCCGGGACTCGGGCGGCCGTCAGGTCCCGGGTTCGGGCGTCCGTCGGTTCCGGGGCTCGGGTGGCCACTCAGGCGTCCGTCCGGTCCGGGACTCGGGCGGCCATACGGACGGCCGTCGGTTCCAAGGCTTGGGCGGCCGTCAAGTCCAGGGCTCGGGCGTCCATCGGGCCCGGGGCTCGGGCCGCCGCGCCGGGGGAGTTCGACGCCCTGCCGTTTCAAGCAGTCCTGGTAGGCGGTGCGGTCGGCGGCTCGGGGAGCGCCGGGCGGGGTGCCGCCCGCCGTGGCGTTCCCGCCGCCGCAGGCTGCGGAGGCCGCGGCGAGGACCGCGAGCGCCGCCGCGGCCACGCAGCCGCGGAGGCGGTGCGCTCCGGGCGTGCCGCGCCGGATGGAGGTGGTCATCGCGTTCGTCTCTTCCATGGCGGGTCAGCCTCCCGCGCCGTTCCCGCGGCCGGGGGCGGCGGCCGCGGGGCCCGCGGTGATGCTGGTGGCGGTGACCTTTCCGGTGGCTCCGGCGGTGCCGCGCACCACCACCGAAGCGCCCGGCCTGAGGTCGGTGATCTTCCCGGCCGTGCTCACCTGGATGGTGGTGCCGGCCGCGGTCTCGACCGGCACCGTCGTGCCGTCCGGGGTCTGGAGGTAGACGGTGCGGCCGCTGACGAGCCGGACGGTCCCGGTGGTCACCCCGGCGCCGCCGTTCGGGGAGCCGCCGTTCCTGGCGAAGGCGCCGCGGCCGGCCGGGGAACCGCCGCCGTTCCCGGCGAGGGCGCCGCCGGGGCGGGCCGCGCTCCCCTGCTCCTGGGCGCCCCACCGCTGCTGGGCCTGGACGCCGCCGAGGAACCCGACCGCCAGCAGCACGGCCGCGGCCAGGAAGGTGGTCGACACGGCCCGCCGCGGCCGGGGGGACGCGGCGAGCGCGGTCTCGATGTCGCCGGGGAAGGGGGAGCCGTCCAGCGGGCCGGGCGGTGTGTCCTGGGTCTTGCGCACGGCAGGGTCTCCGTTTCGGTCGTGCGGGTCACTCATGGCGCAGCGCCTCGATCGGGCGCAGCGACGCGGCGCGGCCGGCCGGGTAGCTCCCGAAGAAGAGCCCGATCGCGAGGGAGACGCCCAGGGACAGGAAGATGGAGCCGGGCACGATCACCGGCTCCACCCCGGCGATGGTGAACTGGCTGCCGACCACGCCGACGGCGACCCCGAGCAGCCCGCCGACCAGGCTGAGCACGGTCGCCTCGGTGAGGAACTGGCCCATGATGGCCCGCCGGGGCGCGCCGATCGCCTTGCGGATGCCGATCTCGCGGGTGCGCTCGGTGACGGTGACGAGCATGATGTTGGTGATGCCGATCCCGCCGACCAGCAGGCTGATCGCGGCGACCGCGCCGAGCAGCACGGTGAAGGTCCGGCTCGAATCGCTGACGGTCTGCTGGAGGCTCGCCTGGTTCTGCACCGCGTAGTCGGTGCCGGAACCGGTGGTGATCCCGTGCCGCTGGTCCAGGATCGCCGAGATCTCGCTCTGCGCGGTCGCCGTCGAGTTCGCGTCCCTGGCCTGGACCACGATCTGGTCGAGGCCGCCGAAGCCGGTCAGGCTCTGCCGGACCGCCGTCAGCGGGGCGACGGCGAGGTCGTCGGCGTCGGCGAACCCCGCGGACCCCTTCTCCCGCAGCACCCCCACGACGGTGAACGGCACGCCGCCGACCGTCACCTGCCGGCCCAGCGGGTCGGCGGTGCCGAACAGGTTCTCGGCCACGGTGTGCCCGATCAGCATGACCTTGCGGGCCTGGGCGACGTCGGCGGCCGTGAAGTAGGCGCCCGCCGCGACCTGGTTGTTGGTGGTGCCGAAGTAGGCGGGGTCGGAGCCGACGAACTGGCTGATCGTGTGGCTGCCGCCGGCGTAGGTGGCGGCCGCCGAGGGCAGCGTCACGACCGGGGAAGCCGACTTGACCGACGGGGCGGCGGCCGGGTCGGCCAGCGCCGCGGCGTCCTCGACGGTGAGCGGCCTGGCCTGGACCCGGGGACCGGTCTGCGCGGCGGCCCGGGCCCCGCCGCCCGGGCCGCCGCCGCTGGTGGTGGGGCGCACGGTCAGCATGTTCGAGCCGAGCCGGGCCAGGTTCTCCTCGATCTGGATCGAGGAGCCGTTGCCGACCGCCACCAGCAGGATCACCGCCCCCACCCCGATGAGGACGCCCAGCGTCGTCAGCCCGCTGCGCAGCTTGTTGGCGCCCAGCCCGCGCAGCGCGAACCGGACGACGTCGGCGTTCACCGGGCCGCCCCGAAGCGCGGCGGGCCGGCGACGGGGGCGCGCCGGAGGTCCTCGGTGATCTGACCGTCCGCCAGGCGGATCACCCGTTTGGCGCGGCCGGCGACCTCGTCCTCGTGCGTGATGACCACGACGGTGCGTCCCCTGGTGTTGAGCCCGGCGAGGATGCCCAGCACGTCCGCGGTGGAGGTGCTGTCGAGGTTGCCGGTCGGCTCGTCGGCCAGCAGCAGCGACGGGGAGGTGACCAGCGCGCGGGCCACCGCCACCCGCTGCTGCTGGCCGCCGGACAGCTCGTTGGGTTCGTGCCCGGCCCGCTCGGCCAGCCCGACCGCGTCCAGCGCCGCCAGTGCCCGGCGGCGGCGTTCCGCGGCGGGCACGCCCCCGTAGGACAGCGGCAACTCGACGTTGGCCAGCGCGCTCATCCGGGGGATGAGGTTGAAGGACTGGAACACGAAACCGAGCTTGCGGTTGCGGACGATCGCCAGCCGGTGCTCGTCCAGCCCGCCGACGTCGGTGCCGTCCAGCAGGTAGCGGCCCGCGGTGGGCGCGTCCAGGCAGCCGAGGATGTTCATCAGGGTCGACTTGCCGGAACCGGACGCACCCATGATCGCGACATAGTCGCCGCGCTCGACCGTGAGGGAGACGCCGCGCAGCGCGCGCACGGCGGTCTCCCCCTGCCCGTAGACCTTGGTGACGGCGCGCACGTCCAGCACCGGTGTGGCCGGGGCGCTCATCGGCCGCCCCCGCGAACGCCGCCGCCGAGCCCGCCTCCGCCGCCGAAGCCGCCGCCGGGGCCGCCCGGCCTGGCCCGGCCACCTTCCTGGGCGGGCGTCTGGGCGTCGGGGAGCAGGACCCGTGCGCCTTCGGTCAGCCCGGACCGGATCTCGATGCCCCGGTCGCCGCTCAGCCCCGTCTCCACCATGGTGGTGACCCGGCGGTCCCCGGCGGCGACGATGACGGTGCCGCGGCCGCCGGCGGTCCGTACCGCCGTCGCCGGCAGGTACAGCACGTTCTCGGCCTTGCCCGTCACCACCGAGACCTTGGTGGTCTGCCCCAGCCGCACTCCGCCGGGTCGTTCGTCCAGGGACATCCGGACCTCGTACTGCACGACGTTGTTGCTGGTGGTGGGTGTCTGGGCGATCGCGGCGACCTTCCCGGAGGCGGACGTTCCGGGCAGCGCGTCGAAGCCGACCGTGGCCGGTTGCCCGCGTTTGAGCTTGGCGACGTCGGCTTCGGTGAACATCGCGTTCACCTCCAGCCTGGTGGTGTCGGCGATGGAGACGAGTCCCGTGCCGGCGGAGTCGTTCCCCGAGGTGGACTGGCCGCCGGCCTGGTCGCCGGTCTGGCCGCCTGACCCGGTGTTTGAACCGGTGGCGGGGCCGCCGACCGTGCCGTTGACCGCGGTGACGGTCCCGGCGAACGGGGCCGTCAGCGTCGTGCCCGCCAGCTGCCGGGACGCCTGGGCGTGCCGGGACTTGGCCGACAGGTAGGCGGCGTACCCGGCGGCGGTGGAGGTGTCGCCTTCGCCGGCGGCGTCCAGCGCGGCCTTGGCCGCCGTCACCTCGTCCCGGAGCTGGGCGTCGTCGAGGGTGGCCAGGACCTGGCCCTTCCTGACGGTGTCCCCGACCTGGACGTTGATCGTCTCGATGGTGCCGGTGGCGCCGAAGTCGAGGTCGCCGGTCCGGGCGCTGCCCACCGAGCCGGTGGCCGACACCGAGGCGAGCAGGGTGCCCCGGGCCACCGTCACCGTCCGGGGGGCCGTGGCGGAGCCGCCGTCGCCCCGCAGGGACAGGTACCCCAGCGTGCCCGCCGCCACCAGCACCACCGCCAGCGCCCCGTTCACGGTGCGCCGCCCGCCGGGCAGCGACCGGGCCGGGCGGCTTCGAAGGATCCGCGATTTCACCTGGCCGAGGATGCACGGCCGGATGAAACGGGACCTGAGACGAGGTTAAGAAAACGCTGAGAACCGGGCCGGCGGCGACTCTTAGCGAATTCTTAGCCGGGCCGGAGGCTCCCCTAAGGACCGCCCGCCATCCTGCACTGTCATGATTGCGCCCGCGTTGACCAGGCGACTGGCCCGGATTCCCAAGAAGGTGTGGAGCGCCGTGGCTCTCCTGCTCCTGGCGGGGACGCTGCCGCTGTGGACCGGCGGCGAGCCGCCGGCCGGCCCGCGGACCGCACCGGCCCGGCAGGACGCGGCCGTCGCCGCCGCGGCCGGGACGGTGCAGGGTTCCGGTGTCCGCGGGCTGGCCTTCGGCACCTCCGGGACCGTCCGGCAGGTGCGGGTCCGGGCCGGGGACGTGGTCCGGGCCGGTCAGGTCCTGGCCCGGCTCGACGACACCGCCGCGCGGGAGGATCTTGCGGTGGCCAGGGCCGAGTTGGCCGCGGCGATCGAGGCGCGCGACCGGCCCGCGCGTTCCGGTGGTTCCTGCGCGGTCGCGCCCGCCGCGTACCGGGTCCGGTCCTCCCCGACGCCGACGCCGACCCCGGCGCCGTCGGGTTCGCCCGAGCCGTCCGGCACGCCGAGCCGGTCGCCGGCCGCCACGGTGACGCCCGTACCCCGGGAACGGGAGGCGGGCGGCTGCGCGGGTGCCACCGGATCCGGGACCGGGGCGAACGCCGCCGCGCAGGTCGTCCAGGCCGAGGTGGGGGTACGGCGGGCCGAGCGGGCGCTGGCCGGCACCCGGATCGTGGCGCCGGCCTCGGGCACGGTGCTGACCGTCGCCGGCACCGCCGGTACCCGGACCGGGGGGTCGAGCGCCTTCGTCACGCTGGGCGACCTCGACGAGGTCCAGGTCGAGGGGCTGTTCTCCCAGAGCGACGTGGCGGCCCTGGCGGTCGGGCAGGACGCCGAGATCACCCTGACGGTGCGGCCCGGCGAGCGGTTCACCGGCAGCGTGGTGCACATCGCCCCGGACGCCACCCGGGACGGTGACCTCGTCCGCTACGGGGTCCGGATCGCGTTCGACGACCCGCCTGAGGGGCTGCTGCCCGGGATGACCGCCAGCGTCACCATCGCCACCGGCTGAGGGCCGGGAATGGATCTGTGGCCGGGCGGGTTGAGTAGGATGCAAACGAAAACCGTTTTCATTCGTAGGCATCGAGAGGGGGCCCGAGTGGCGAGGAGCGAATCACGCCCGGTGGTCAAGCTGCGCTCGACCGCGGGCACCGGCCACACCTACGTGACCCGCAAGAACCGCAGGAACGACCCCGACCGGCTCGTGCTCCGCAAGTACGACCC
The DNA here is from genome assembly GCF_003289645.1 of Actinomadura craniellae. GTDB lineage: Bacteria > Actinomycetota > Actinomycetes > Streptosporangiales > Streptosporangiaceae > Actinomadura_D > Actinomadura_D craniellae. Next base: position 348,845 of record NZ_QLYX01000005.1, read on the forward strand.
CGTCGCCCGCGAGCACGTGCCCTACCGAGAGGAACGCTGACCCATGAAGAAGGGCCTGCACCCCGACTACCGTCCGGTCGTCTTCCGCGACCGGTCCGCCGACTTCACCTTCCTCACCCGGTCCACCGCCACCAGCGACAAGACCGTCGAGTGGACGGACGGCAACGTCTACCCGGTGATCGACGTGGACGTCTCCTCGGCGAGCCACCCGTTCTACACCGGCCGCAACCGCACCCTCGACACCGCGGGCCGGGTCGAGCGCTTCAACCAGCGCTACGGCCGCTGACCTCCACCGCACGAGCCTCCTTCCCACGGGAAGGAGGCTCTTCGCCGTAGGGGCCGTGTCACCTGAGGCCGCCGGCTCCGTGCACGGTGCGGGGGAAGCCCGCGCGGATCTCGTTGCGGGCGTCCGGCGATGACCTGACCGAAGCCGGCCTGGCGGCCCGCGGGCGGATGCCGGAGTTCCCCGGCGACGTCGAGGCGGACCGGCCCCGTGAACCCGGAGGCGGGGTTCTGGCGAGACATCGGTGACATGTCCCCGCACGAAAGGGCGGCCCCATGCCATGGTGTCCGCGATGACCGCACCGCCCGCGGCCACGGCCGGCGACTCCACACTGATCCGGGAGTCGCTGGAACGACCGGAGGCGTTCGCCGGGCTGTTCGACCGGTACGCGGGAGTGCTCTACCGGTACGTTTCTAGGCGGCTGGGACCGGAGGTCGCCGAGGACCTGGTCGGCGAGACCTTCCTCGTCGCCTTCGACCGGCGCCACCGCTACGACCTCTCCTACGACGACGCCCGGCCCTGGCTGTTCGGCATCATCACCCGGCTGGTCTCCCGGCACCGGCGGACCGAGGCCGCCCGCTACCGGGCACTGCTGCGCAGCCCGGTGGACGGCGGCGCCGAATGCCCGGCCGACCGGGTGGCCGCCGGGGTCACGGCGGCGGCGGCCCGCCCCGCCCTCGCGCGGGCGCTCGCCGCGCTGCCCGCCCGGGACCGCGACGTGCTGCTGCTCGTCGCCTGGGGCGACCTCTCCTACGAGGAGGCCGCGCGGGCACTCTCCATCCCGGTCGGGACCGTCCGGTCCCGGCTCAACCGCGCCCGCCGCAAGGTCCGCACGTCGCTCGGCGACACCAACCCGCTGCACGAGGAGGCGTAGCCATGGACGACCTGCGGATGCTCCGCGACCTCGGTCGCGACCTGGAGCACGAACCCCCGCCGACCCTCGCCCGCCAGCGGTCCCGCCTGCTCGCCGGACGGCGCCGCCGGCCACGCCGCCGGGCGGCGCTCGTCGGCCTGGTCGCCGTGCTGACCGCGGCCCTCCTCGCCGCCCCCGTCCTGCTGCTCCGCGCCGAGCGCTCCTCCCAGGAGCCCCTGACGGAACGGACACAGCGGCCGGGCACCGCGCTCAACATCCTGATCATCGGCTCCGACCGGCGGCGCGGCGACCCCGTGGGCGCCCGGGCCGACACGATCGTCCTGCTGCACCTGCCCGCGGGCCGGAAGCCGGTCACGGCGGTCAGCATCCCCCGGGACTCGGCGGTCCGGATCGGACCGTGCAAGCCGGGCGCCGCGACCCGGACGGACCGCATCGGCGCGGCGCTGGCCGAGGGCGGCCCCGGCTGCGTGCGCAAGGCGGTGGAGACGGCGGCGAAGGTGAAGATCGACCACCATGCCGTGGTCGACTTCGCCGGGCTCAAGCGGATGGTGGACGCCCTCGGCGGCGTCGAGATCACTCTCCCGCGGGCGATGGCCGACCGCCAGTCGGGACTCAGCGTCCCGGCGGGCAGGCAGATCCTGGACGGAGACCAGGCACTGGCCTACATCCGCGCCCGCCGGGAGGTCGGGGACGGATCGGACCTGGACCGGATCAGGCGCCAGCAGCAGTTCATGAAAGCGCTGGCCCGGCGGGCCGGGGAACGGCTCTCCAGCCCGGACTGGCTCGCCGCCTTCCTCCGGATGGCGGCCGGCGCGGTCGACTCCGACCTCGGCTTCCGGGAGATGCACGCCCTCGCCCGGAGCCCGGGCAGGGCCGGCCTGAACGACCTCGTCCTCGCCACCGTCCCGGTCGCCCCGGATCGCACCGACCCCAACCGGGTCGTCTGGCACCCCGCCCGGGCCGACCGCCTCTTCGCCCCGTTCCGGCACTGAGGTCCCGCCGTCCCGCGCCGCACCGGAGCGGGACGGCCCCTCAGCCGGCGCCCGGCGGTCGCGGCCGGAACACCCGGCTCGATCCCCGGAACGGGAAACACCCCGCCCGGATCGGTAGCGGCCCGGCCGGATTTGCGCCAGTGGCGGGCGCCGGGGCGGGCCGGTGGCGATGATGGCGGCATGGCGGGGCGGAGAAAGGCGCGCGGGGCCCGGTGGCGCACGGCCGTGCTCGTGGCCGGGCTGGTCGCGCTGGTCGGGTTACCGGCCTGGGTGGCGGCCACCGGGTTGCGCGGCGACCCGGCGGCCGCGGGCACGGCCGCGGGGGTGGCGGCGACGGTGCTGGCGGTCCCGGTGCTGGCGGTGGGGCTGTGGACGTGGTGGCGGCGCACCGCCGGCCCCCGGCCCGTCCCGGTCGGCGAGGAGGTCGCCCGGGTCCGGGAGACGCTGGCCGTTCTCGTGGCGCGGCAGTGGGACGGCGAGGCGCTGATCCGGTCGCTGGACGACCCCGCCCCGATCCCGGTGCGGTGGCGGGTGACCGGCCGGCCGGAACTGCTGGACCACCCGGCCAACCTGACCCCCGGCGTGCTGGTCTCGGCCTCCGGCGGTGACATCGCCGGCCTGGTGGCCGAGTTCCGGCGGCTGGAGCGCCGGCGGCTCGTCGTCCTCGGCGGGCCGGGGACGGGGAAGACCACGCTGGCCGTGCAGCTGGTGCGCGAACTGCTGGCCACCCGCGCCGAGGAGAGCGAGCCGGTGCCGGTCCTGGTGTCGGCCGCCGGGTGGGACACCGGGCGTTTCCCGCGGCTGCGCGACTGGCTGGCGGACCACCTGGCCCTGGAGTACCCGGAACTGCGCGCCCCCGGCCTGGGCCCGGACATGCCCGAGGTCCTGGTCGAGCGCGGCCACGTCCTGCCGGTCCTGGACGGGCTGGACGAACTCCCCGAGCCCGCCCAGGCGGCGATGATCACAGCGCTGAACGGCTCCCTCGGCACCGGCCAGCTCGTCCTGACCAGCCGCACCGGCGAGTTCGCCCGCGCGCTGGAGGCGGCCGGGGACGCGCTCACCTCCGCCCTGGTGGTCGAACCCGATCCGCTCACCCCCGAAACGGCCGCCGCCTACCTGGAACGCTGCCTGCCCCCGCGTCCCGCCCCGGCCTGGGAACGCGTCCTGGCGGCCCTGCGTACCCCCGACGGCCAGGCCGCGACCCTGGCCGGTCTGGTCACCACCCCGCTGAACCTGTGGTTGCTGCGCACGGTCTACATCACCCGCCGCGCCGACCCCGCCCCCCTGCTGGACGGAACGCGGTTCCCCGGCCTGCCGGCCCTGCGCGCGCACCTGCTCGGGCAGCTCATCCCCGCGCTGATCGCCGCCCGGGCCGGCGAGGAGGACTTCGCCAGGGCGTTCCCCCACTGCCGCGAGCCGGCCGAGGTCCGCCGCGGGCTGGGCTACCTGGCCCGGCACCTCACCGACCAGGGCACCCGCGACTTCGCCTGGTGGCGGCTCGCCCGCACCGTCCACGGCCGGTGGGGGCTGCGGTTCAGGGGCGGGCTTGCGGCCGGGCGTGGCACGGCCCTCGCGGTCGGGCTCGGCGCGGCCCTCATGGTCGTCCCGAACGGGGTCGGCGCGGCCCTGCTGGCCGGTGCGGTCGCCGGCGCCGTGGCGGGGCTCCCGGCCGCCGTGGTGGTCGGGTTCATGATGCCGGGCTGGGCGTGGGAGCCGCCGGGCTTCGCGGACCTGCGGTTGCGCGAACGCCTCATCCCGCTCCTGCGCGTTCTCCGCGAGGAGGTCGGGATCCTGCTCGTGGTCGGGCTCGTGATCGGGTTCGCGGTCGGGCACTGGAGTGCGGCCGGAGCGGGAGCCGGAGTGGTGCTCGGTTTGTGGGCCGGGGGCGGGGCCGGGCTCGTCATCAGGCTCATCAGCGGGTTCGTGAGCTGGTCGGAGGCACCGGTCACGGCAGAACGGATCAGCACGCCGCTGGCGAGCTGGCGGGCCGACCGCACGTTGAACCTGCTGCGCGCCGGTTCGGGACTGCTCGGCTCCGTTCTCGTCATCGCGGTCACCATCGGGGTCATGGCCGCGGCCGTCGGTGCGTGGGGGAGGGGAAGCGATCCCCTGCTCCTCGCCGGGCTCGTGATGGGGTTCATGAGCGGTCTCCCGGTCGGGCTGAGAGGCGCGTGGAGTTCCGGGTTCGGCCGCGGCCGGCACCACGCCTGGTGGGCGTACCAGCTGGTCACCCGGCGGCTGGCCCGCCAGGGCCTGCTGCCCCGGCGGTTGATGCCGTTCCTGGACGAGGCGCACCGGCTGGGCCTGCTGCGCGCGGTCGGCCCGGTGTACCAGTTCCGCCACGCCGACCTACAGGACTACCTGGCCGAGACGTACCTGCCGGGCCGGGAGAGGTCCTCGGGGTAAACGACGAATTAGAGCCGGCCAATAACGCCATTTCTCTTGAAGTGGGGCAAAGCGGGGCAGGGCTGGATACCCTCCTGGGATGGGTTCGCCCGCACGACGCATTTTCATTAGCCACACCAGTGAAATGTCGCGGTTTCCGGCGGAGCGGAGCTTCGTGGCCGCCGCCACGGACGCGGTCATCAGGGCCGGAGACGCCGTGGTGAACATGGCCTACTTCCCCGCCACGGAAACCTCTCCCGCGGAGTACTGCCAGGAGCAGGTCCGGAGCAGCGACGTCTACGTGGGGCTGCTGGGGATGCGCTATGGCTCCCCCGTCCGCGAGCGTCCGGAAGTCTCTTACACGGAACTCGAGTTCGAGACCGCCGGCGAGGTACAGATCCCACGCCTGATCTTCCTGCTGGACGAAACCGTCGAACTCGGCGGCGCAACCGACGAAACCGACCGTGAACGGCAACGGCTCTTTCGCGGCCGGGTACGCGCGAGCGGCCTGATCACCGCGAAATTCCGGACTCCCGAGCAACTCGAACTCCTGGTCCTGCACGCACTGCACGACCTGGAGCGGCGCCCCGAGCCCGACCGGCCGACCGAATCCAGCAGCCCATGGATGATCCCGGCGAGAACGAGCACGGTCATCCCCCGGCCCGCCATCCTCAACGAGACCATCGACACCCTCATCTCCGACAAGGGAGTCGTCGTCGGGGTGACCACGGCACTGCGCGGCGCCGGCGGATTCGGCAAGACGACACTCGCCGCGGAGATCTGCCGGGAACCGGGAGTGCAGGAGGCGTTCCCCGGCGGGATCCTGTGGGTCACGGTCGGCCAGTGGGTCAACGGAGCGGAACTGGCCTCCCGGGTGAACGACCTGAGCGAAGCGCTTTCCGGCCGCCGCCCCACGCTGTCCAGCCCGGAGCAGGCGGGCTTCCACCTGGGCGAACTGCTCGGCGAGCAGAAACGCCTGATAGTCGTCGACGACGTCTGGCACCGGTACCAGCTGCGCCCCTTTTTGCAAGGCGGGCCGAACTGTGCCCGGCTCTTCACCACCCGGGTGCACAGCGTGCTGCCGGACGACGCCATTCCCATCACCGTGGACGCCATGGAACGGCAGGAGGCCCGCACCCTGCTGACCGTCGGCCTGGGAAACCTGCCGGCCGCCCAGGCCGAGCGGCTGGCCCGCCTCACCGGGCGGTGGCCCGTCCTGCTCACCCTGGTCAACCGCTCGCTGCGGCGGCGAGTACGGCGGGGAGCCTCGGTCGTCCAGGCGGCCGAGGCCATCGAGGCCTACCTGGACCGGGCTGGCCCGACCGCCCTGGACGTCCGGCACCCGGAGGAGCGGGACCAGGCGGTCGCCGCCACGGTCGAAGTCAGCGTGGGCGCGCTGGCCGAGGACGAGCTCAGCCGGTACATGTGCCTGGCCGTCTTCCCCGAGGACGTCGACATCCCGCTGGCCGTGCTGCAGATGTGGTGGAAGCACCTGTGGGGAGTGGAGCGGGAAGAGGTCGACGAGTTCTGCGCCCAGCTCGTCGACCTGTCCCTGGTCCTGGCCGACGACAACGATCCGCTGGTGATACAACTTCACGACGTCATCCGCTCCTACCTGCGTGAACGCGCCTCGCCACAGGGCCTCCAGGAGATGAACGCCTCCCTGCTGGACGTCGCCCGCAGCACGCTGCTGCCCGCCCACGCCGACGGCGAGCCCCCGTGGTGGCTGCTCCCCGCCGAAGCCGAGTACATGTGGCGGTACGCCGCCTACCACATGTTCGAAGCCGGCCTGGACGAGGAACTGGCGCGCACGGTCTGTGACCTGCGCTTCATCGTGGCGAAACTGGAAGTCCAGGGGCCTGTCGCGGTCGAGGCCGATCTCGCCCTCGTCAACGACCCCGTCGCCGCGGACCTGCACCGGCACATCGGCAGAGCCGCGCATCTGCTCACACCGACGGACCCTCCCCATGCGCTCGCCGGCATCCTGATCAGCCGGCTCGAGAGCAGCCCGGTGCTGGCTCCCTCGATCAGGAAGTTCACCCGCTCGCTGACCGACTCGCGCCTGGTCAACCGATGGCCGTTGCCCGATGTGCCCGACCCCGCGTTGCGACGTGTCATGCAAAGCCGGCCCGGGGGGATCTGGGGCTGCACTTTCAGCGCCGACGGCGCGTGGCTGGCCTGCGCCGACGTGCTCTGCACCGTGTGGTTGTGGAACGTCGAGACCGGGGAACCCCGGGCCGTCCTCGAAGGGCACGAGGCCGGGGTCCGCTCGTGCGCCGCAGACCCGCACGGCGGCTGGCTGGCCACCGCCAGCGAGGACCGCACCATCCGCGTCTGGGACGTGCACGAAGCCCGGACCCAGGCCGTCCTGCACGGCCACACCGCGGCGGTGTGGACGTGTGTGGCCGGCCCGGACGGGAGCTGGCTGGCCAGCGGGGACGCCAACGGGACGATCCGGGTGTGGGACATGGCCGGGCACACCACCATCACCGTCCTGGACGGCCACCAGTCCGCGATCCACTCCTGCGTGGCCAGCCCCGACGGCACCTGGCTGGCCAGCACCGACGCCGGCGGGACGGTCCTGGTCTGGGACACGGCCACCTGGCGGAAGGTCCGCACCCTGCACGGCCACACCTCCACCGTCTGGGCCAGCGCCGCCAGCCCCGACGGCAGCCGGCTGGCCACCGCGGACAACGCCGGGACCATCCGCGTGTGGAACCCGCTGGACGGCTCCGTGCACGCCGTCCTGGAGGGGCACTCGGCGGGCGTGCGCGGTTGCGTCATCGACCCGGCGGGCGCCTGGCTGGCCAGCGTCGACTCCGGCGGGGTCGTCCGGCTGTGGAAGACCGACGGGTGGGAGGTCATGGCGGTCGTCGAAGGCCGCAGTTCCGGGGAGTGGGCGTGCGCGGTCAGCCCCGACGGGCGCCTGCTGGCCACCGCCGACGCGGTGGGCACCATCCGGGTCTGGGACGTGGCGGCGCTGCGCACGAGTACCGCCCCGGAGTCCCGGACCCCGGGGGTGCAGGCCTGCGCCGCCAGCCCCGACGGCCGGCGGCTGGCCACCGGCGACGCCGCCGGAGAGGTCCGGATCTGGGACGTACGCAACGAAAACGTGCGCCGGCTGCTCCAGGGCCACAACGCCGGGGTGTGGGCCTGCCCCTTCAGCCCGGACGGCACCTGGCTGGCCAGCGCGAGCGAAGACCGGACCGTGCGCATCTGGGACGTGGCCACCGGCCGGACGCTGCGGGTGCTGGAGGGGCACCCGGCGGCCTGCTGGAACTGCGCGATCAGCCCCGACGGCACCTGGCTGGTGAGCACCGACGCCGAGGGCACCATCAAGCTCTGGAACACGGAGACGTGGGAGACCACGGGGGAGCTGACCGGCCACGACGCCGGTATCTGGGCCTGCGCCATCGCCCCCGACGGCACCTGGATGGTGACGGTGAGCGAAGACCAGACGGCCCGGGTGTGGGACGTCGCCACCCGGGAGCAGATCCTGGTCCTCGACCACTCCGCGGGGGTGTGGATGTGCGCCATCGCTCCCGACGGCCGATGGATCGTGACCGTGGACGCGCTGGGCATGGGCCGTATCTGGGACACCTCCACCGGGGCCCTGCGGCGGCTGCTCGACGGCCACACCGCCGGCGCCTGGTGGTGCGCGGTGAGCAGCGACGGCGCCCACATAGCGACCGCGAGTGAGGACCAGACGCTGCGCATCTGGGAGGTCGACGGCGGCACCGGCGTCACCGTCCTGGAAGGGCACGGCTCCGCCGTCTGGGCCTGCGACTTCAGCCCCCGGCACGGCTGGCTGGCCAGCGCCGACGCCGGCGGCGGCATCCGCATCTGGGACAGCGGCAACTGGCGGATGAAATCGACCCTGGAAGGCAACACCAGCGCCGTCTGGGCCTGCGCGGCCGGACCGGACGGAACGTGGATCGCGACCGCGGGGCTCTCTCCCGACGCCAGCGGGCCCGTCGACATCTGGAACGCCGGGGACGGCGAACTGCGCCTCTCCCTGCCCGGTCATGATGCGGGGGTCCGTGCGTGCGTGGCGTCGCCGGACGGGCGCTGGCTGGCGACGGCCGACACTGGTGGTGCGGTGCGGGTGTGGGATGTGTCCACGGGTGCGGTTCTTGCTCGGCCGGTGTCGCATCCGGCGGCGGTGTGGTCGTGTGCGGTGGATCCTGGCGGGGCGTGGCTGGCCACCGCTGATGCTGAGGGGAGTATCCATCTGTGGGACACCGCCACCTGGGATGCCCCCACGGTCCTGCCCGGTCATGACGCGGGGGTCCGTGCGTGCGTGGCGTCGCCGGACGGGCGCTGGCTGGCGACGGCCGACACTGGTGGTGCGGTGCGGGTGTGGGATGTGTCCACGGGTGCGGTTCTTGCTCGGCCGGTGTCGCATCCGGCGGCGGTGTGGTCGTGTGCGGTGGATCCTGGCGGGGCGTGGCTGGCCACCGCTGATGCTGAGGGGAGTATCCATCTGTGGGACACCGCCACCTGGGATGCCCCCACGGTCCTGCCCGGTCATGACGCGGGGGTCCGTGCGTGCGCGGTGTCGCCGGACGGGCGTTGGTTGGCGACGGCCGACACCAACGGCGCCATCTGCGTCTGGGACGTCGGACGCCGGGCCTGCGTCACGATGATGCGCGTGGAGCAGTCCCTGCACGACTGCCGCTGGCTTCCCGGCGGGGACGCCCTCTGCCTGGTCGGCCTCGGCGGGATTTACTTGTTCACATGGATGCCCGGCTAGCCCTCCCGGCTTAGACTCTCTGCCAGGACACGCGCTCCATCGACACCATCTCCGGCCGGCCCCTTGGGCGGATCAGTGCAGGCACGATGAGACTGCTCCAGTTCTGCGAACTTTCCCCGCAAGGCATCACGGGCCTCAGGGAGATCTACGAAGAGGCGTTCCCGACAAGCGAACGCCTTTCCTTCGACTCGCTGGTCGGCGGGACGAAGGACGCCTCCCGGAGCCTCACGGCACTGCTCCAGGGCGATGAGGTCAGCGCCTTCGCCTCCACGCTGCGGCTGCACGGATACCCGGCGGTCCTGCTCGAGTACCTGGCGGTCCACCGCCGGCGTCGAGGCACCAGCCTCGGCGGAACGCTCTGGTCCCACGTCCGGCGGACGGCCGAATCCACGCCGACGGTGCGAGGGGTCGTCCTGGAGGTGGAGGACCCGGATGAGCCGGGCATAGCCGTGGACACCGTCGCCCTCCGGCGGCGCCGCCTGGTCTTTTACCGGCGTCGCGGGGCCCGGGTGCTTCCCGTGCTCGATTACCTGATCCCCGACCAGCAGTGCGCCGGTGAGCTGCCCATGGTGCTGATGTGGGCGCCCACCGGAAGTGGAGGTTCGCCGGACCGTACGGAACTGCGGCTCCTGCTGCGGGCATTGCACCAGGAAGGTTACGGCCTGCCGGAAGACAATCCGTTGACCTGCATCGCGCGCATTCCCGGGGAAACCCTTGAGTGATTTACCGTGACATCGTGTTCTGCTCGAACCTCGTGGGGAAATTGTGCACATCGTCTTCGTCCACGCGCCGGTGCCGCACCGAATGGTGCCGGGAAGAGGTGAGTACTGGAAGGCCTTCGACGACCGGTACATGAAGGCTCATCCCGGGTTCCGTCCGCTCCGCAAGACCCTGTGGGAACTGCCGCACTGGATTCTCTGGCTGGCCGGTGTCCTGGAGAACGCCGGATATTCCTCCCTGCAGGCTCTGGAGCTCTACACGCTCTGCCCGGTCCTGAACGGCGTCGATGAGGATCTCGCGGCCCGGGCCATCAGAGATGCGCCGGGAGATGTCTACCTGCTCTCTCCGATGGCCGTGAACCTGCCGCAGGCACTGCGAATCGCGCAACTGATCAAGAGTGAGCATCCGCGTGCCGTGGTGGTGTTCGGCGGGGTGGCCGCCACCCCGCTGGACGAGGAGGTCGCATCGTCGCCACATGTCGACTACGTGCTCAGGGGGCGCGCGGAGATCGCCCTGCCGCTACTGATGGACGCCATAGCCTCGGGTGGTGAGACAAGCCGGATCCGTGGAGTCACGGGAACCTGGCAAGGCCGTGTCCGGCGGGTCGAGGGCACCTACGCGGACGTGCCTCCCGGCCGCATCCCCTTTCCGAGGGTGGACCTCTTCGACAGCTCGAGCGGGCAGGACATCCGGTACATCCGGCAGAACTACGCGCTGGGCTGCCCGTTCACCTGCGAGTTCTGCACGATCCAGACCATAGGCCGCTCCCCGGGCTATTTTCCCCCGCAGCGCGTGCTGGACGAGATCGCGGCCTACCGAACCCACTACGGGGACCACCACCACGTCTACTTCGGCGACGAGACCTTCACGCTCAACCTCGACCGGACCAGGGAGATCTGCTCCGTCCTGGCCGCCGAGGGCGGGATCGAGTTCGATGCCCAGACCCGGCTGAACTGCCTGCGCAACCCGGAGTTGCCCGCGATGCTGCACGCCGGAGGCTGCCGGTGGATCGAAATCGGGCTCGAATCGCTGAACACGCGCAGCCAGGACCTCTTCAAGCAGCACACCGACACCGCGTCGCTCGAACGGACACTCGACCGCCTCGTCACCGCGGGCATCGGCACCTGCACGTTCCTCATCATGGGGCTCCCCAACGAGAGCGTCGACGACATGCGACGCACTGTGGACAGGGCCTGCTCCCTGCTGGCACGGGGGCTGCTGACGGCCAGCTACGTCTCCGTCTTCGTGCCCTATCCCGGAACGGCCATGTTCGACCGGCCCGCCGACTACGGCATGCGACTCCACCACCGCTCCTACGACCTGTTCCACGAGGACCTGCCCCCGGTGTACGACTCGGCCTCGGCCCGCAGCGACGAGGTCTACGAAGTCTTCCTGGAGGCCGTCTCCCTGTTCACCACGGAGATGCGCAACGGCCACTGACCGGCCGGCGGCAGACCCCGTCCGGGTGCGGCCGCCGTGCCGTTGCGCCCTCTCACCACCGGTTCTATGTAGGTTGTCATACATAATCCGGTGTGCACCGTTCCGCTCCGAGGGAGTCAGCGTGACCGAGATCGAAGCCCCGCCGCACCCGTTCGACGCGGCCATCACGCTCACTCCCGCGGCCGGCGGCGCCCTGCGGGGCCGGACCCGGCCGGAATACGCGAACATGGTCGGCCCCTTCGGCGGCGTCACCGCCGCCACCCTCGTGCAGGCCGTCCAGCAGCACCCCGACCGGCTCGGCGACCCGCTCTCCCTCACCGTCAACTACACGGCCCCCATCGCCGACGGGGACTTCGACATCACCGCGCGGGCCGTGCGCACCAACCGCACCAACCAGCACTGGCTGCTCGAACTGGAGCAGGACGGTGTCGTCGCGACCACCGCCACCGCGGTGTTCGGCACCCGCCGGGACACCTGGTCGGACACCGAACCCGACATGCCGTCGGTACCATCGCCGGACGCCGTCCCCGCACGGGGCCTCTCGGACTTCATCGCGTGGTCCCACAACTACGAGATGAGGTTCGTCGAGGGCGGCATACCGGCCCAGGACGCCGGCGAACACCCGGACTCGACCACGACCCTGTGGGTGCGCGACACCCCGTCCCGCCCCCTCGACTTCCCGGCGCTGACCTCGCTGTGCGACGTGTTCTACCCGCGGGTGTTCCTGCGGCGCGGCCGGTACGTGCCGGCCGGCACCGTCTCCCTCACCGTGTACTTCCACGCCGACGCCGCGGAGATCGCGGCCCAGGGCGACGGCCACATCCTGGGCACCGCGCGCGCCCACCGCCTCTCACGCGGCTACTTCGACCAGACCGCCCAGCTGTGGGGCCGCGACGGCACCCTGCTCGCAACCACCCACCAGTGGGTCTACTTCAAGGACTGACCACCGACCCGTGGGCTTCCGGGAGAGCCGGTTGCGACAATCGTCCAACCGCTGAACGCTGTCATTGACCCCTGGCATACTCGAACTGGAGTTCGAATCGGGGAGGGGTGTGGATATGCAGAGATCACCCTCGTACTCTGACGCCATGGACATGGTCAGACTCGAGGAGCGAGCCGCGCTCGTGGCGCTCCTCCAGGTTCGACCTCAGAGCGTGCGCTGGGGCGAGATCACTGCTGGGGTCGTCGAGGCCGGCAGCGCTCTCGAGGTGTGGCATCGCCTGGTGCCCCCCACGCTGCCAAGCCTCCCCGGGGAACTCGACCCGATGGGCGCGGCCGTCCAGGACATCGAGACCTGGGCCGCTCAGGGGCACACGATGCTCACCGTTCTCGACGGTGCCTACCCCGCGCGGCTACGGGGAGTTCATCAGGCGCCGCCCGTCCTCTTCACACGGGGCTCGGTGCTGCCACAGGACCGAGCTGTTTCCGTGGTCGGCTCCCGCAAGGCTTCCGAGCGTGGACTGGAAATCGCCGCCAACATCGCCGGCGAACTGGTGGCCCGAGACGTGACGGTGGTGGTGGGTCTCGCCCTCGGCATCGATACGGCCGCCCACCGGGCGGCACTGGAAGCAGGCGGGCGGACGGTGGCCATCATCGGGACGGGCATCAACAAGGCCTACCCCGCCGCCAACCGCGAACTGGCGGCCTGCTGCTCTCCCAGTTCTGGCCCGATGCCCCTGCCCAGAAGCACACCTTCCTGATGCGGAACGCCACCATGTCCGGCTACGGGCTGGCGACGGTGGTCGTGGAAGCGGGGGAGCACAGCGGCGCCCGCGCCCAGGCCCGGATGGCAGTCGAACACGGACGCCCGGTCATTTTGACCGACCTGGTCGTCAACAAGAACCTGTGGGCCAAGGAACTCGTCGGCCGGCCGGGCATCTACGTCGCAAGCGGCCTGCGCGACGTCATGGAGGTCATCGACGGCCTGATCAGCGGAGAATCGCTGATCGACGAGGACCTGCGACGGCTGGTTCCGTCCTAGCCATGCTCGATGCCCAGGTCGAAAGCGCCGGCCTTGATCCGATGCCCGAGCCTCCGCCAAGCACGACCCTCGAGGACAAGGCGTGGGCCTTCCGGATCCTTGGAGTCCCGTACGGCCGCGTAATCATCAGGGATCACAGCAGCGACTTCTACGCAGTTCTCGCCGCTGGTGCTGTAAGAGGAGCGACGCCACGCGAGGTGGCGGGGATCCTCACCCATCCGTGATCTCCCTTGCGGCACGTTCGATGCGTGCCTGTGACTCGTCTGGAGACATGGCCATTTCTGATAGTTCGTCGAAGACCACCCTACGACGAGCGACGTCGCTTTCGGACTCCAGGTAGATGTCCCCGCCCTGCCCGGTGCCTCCGGTCAGAGAGGTCAGCCGGGAGGGTAGGCCAGCTTGATGCGCCGTAGACCGTACGAGGGGTTCACGGCCATGAAGTAGGGGCCGTCCGCCCGTAGAGCAGCCGCTACGATCCGTGCTTCGTTTTCGAGGTACCACTGTGCCATGTCCCGCCCGGTGAGAGTGGCGCTGGACAGGCCGAAGACCTGGGCGCCGGACATGTAGACGACCTGGGCCTCGAGTGGATTGTGAGCGATGGCCAGGTCCTTGCACAGCAGGACGTCGCCGGCCAGGGCGGCTTCTTCGATCCACTGGGTGTCCTGGATCTTCTGCGATCCGGCTTTGCCGTACCGCTCGTCCATGGTCTCCAGCGACCAACCGGCTGCTCGTAAGGTCTCAGGGACGATCTTGGAACCCAGGCCCCGGTCGAGGAAGAACCGGAGCCCTGACCCGGCGGCTGTTGTGCTCATGTTTCAGGCCGCCTTGCAGATCGCTTCGACTTCTCCCACGGTCAGGTCGTAGTCGTACGCGACGTCCTTCGCCGGCTCCTCGGCCTGCAAGCGGCTCACGATGTCCATGACTCTGATGCCGCGGTCGGCCACAGTGGGCTGGCCGCCGTTCAGCCAGGGATCGACGACCACATCGACGCCCTCGAACTGGGGGAGCCGGATCGAGCGGGTCCATCCGTTCTCATAGGTGACCCGGGTGAGGTAGTCGCGGACGACAGGGCGGAAGACCTGCTGGCCGCTGCGGATGACGACCAGGTCCTCGACCTTCTGGTCGGCTGGGTCGTTCGACTGCTTGGCGAAGTCCCACAGCACCTCTGCACCGTCGGTCTGGAGTCTTTCGCTGGCCAGCGCCTGCGCCAGGCCGATGTGCTCCTGCAACCACAGCACGGCGGGCCGGATGCGTTGCATGGGCAGTCCGGCTTTAGTGAACGCGGCCACGATGTACGCCTCGGCGAGCCCGACGAACGGAACGCTCGGATGCCGGGCGCTGGACGACTCGATGGTGGTGACGATCGGTGCTGATGTCGCCACCTCACCGCCGAGCCGCTTGTAGGTGCGGCCGACCGCCCAGTTGCGGAAGGTCTGCGGCGCCACATTGATGATCCGCGCTGCTTGGGTCTTCTGGTACAGCGGCAGCGAGTAGTGAGGATCTTCGAGCACAGTGCTCGGCTCGAGCATCTCGATCACCCCCTTCGCGGTCGAACAGCCGTCAAACGATCAAAAGGCCGGTTCCTGTTGCCAAGAACCGGCCTCTGACTTGCATCAACCTGTCGGGGTGGCGGGATTTGAACCCACGACCTCTTCGTCCCGAACGAAGCGCGCTGCCAAGCTGCGCTACACCCCGGTTGGTGGCGCGCTGGGAGGCGTACGATCTCCCGGCGCCTCGGCAAGTCTAGCGGATCCCAAGGCGTGCTGCGTTCCCATTATCCGGGGGTGGGCGGCTATGTGCGGGGGACGAGGGTGAGGAGGGAGGCTTCGGGCGGGCAGCAGAAGCGGACGGGGGCGGTGGGCGAGGTGCCGAGACCGGCCGAGACGTGCAGCCAGGCGTCGTCGTGCCGGTGCAGGCCCTTGACGCGGGGGCGGTCGATGCCGCAGTTGGTGACCAGCGCCCCGTACAGCGGCATGCAGACCTGGCCGCCGTGGGTGTGCCCGGCGAGCAGCAGGTCGTAGCCGTCGGCGGCGAACCGGTCGAGGTTGCGCGGTTCGGGCGAGTGCATCACGCCGAGGTGGACGTCGGCCCGGGGGTCGACGGGGCCGGCGATCCGGTCGTAGCGGTCGCGGTTGATGTGGGAGTCGTCGATGCCGCCGAACTCCACGTCGAGTTCGCCGACCTTGAGCCGGCCGATCCGGTTGTTGAGGTCGAGCCAGCCCGCCGCGGCCAGCGAGGACCCCAGCTCACGGTAGGGGAGGTCGGGGACGCGCCGCCGTTTGGCGTAGTCGGCCTGGCTGGTCCGCCACAGGTACCGGGTGGGGTTCTTGAAGACCGGGGAGTAGAGGTCGTTGGAGCCGTACACGAACGCGCCGGGGAGTTCGAGCAGCGGGCCGAGCGCGTCGAGGAACGGGCCGATGGCGTCGGGGTGCGAGATGGTGTCGCCGGTGTTGATGACCAGGTCGGGCTCCAGCCGGTGCAGCGAGCGCAGCCAGGAGAGCATCCGCCGGCGGCCGGGGGTGAGGTGGGTGTCGGAGATGTGCAGCACCTTGACCGAGGGCGTCCCCGGCGCCAGTACCGGCACCTCGAAGCGGCGCAACCGGAACCAGTTGCGCTCGATCAGGGAGGCGTAACCGAGACCGGCGGCGCCGGTGCCGATCAGGCCCAGTGGTACGGCGTATCTCTTTCGCACGCCACCATGCTGTCAGACATACGCACATCTGCCGAACGTTCGCGCAAGAGAAAACGCATTTCGCCCATGGCCGGATGCACGGGTAATCCTGATGAGACGCCCCGCGGCGGGAGGGCATGATGGGGTCCATGAGTTCGCTCAAGGAGAAGCTGCGGGCCGACCTGTCGGCCGCGATGAAGGCGCGCGACGAAGTGCGCACCCGCACCCTGCGCATGACCCTGACCGCCGTCACCAACGAGGAGGTGGCGGGCAAGCAGTCGCGCGAGCTGTCCGACGACGAGGTCCTCAAGGTCGTGGGACGCGAGGCCAAGAAGCGCCGCGAGGCCGCCGAGGCGTTCGCCCAGGCCGGCCGCGCCGAGCAGGCCGAGGCCGAGCGGGTCGAGGGCGCGGTGCTGGCCGAGTACCTTCCGGCGCAGCTCTCCGACGCGGAACTCGGCGAGATCGTGCAGGCCGCGATCGCGGAGACCGGCGCGTCCGGTCCGCGCGCCATGGGCCAGGTCATGAAGGTCGTCCGGCCCAAGGTCGGTGACCGGGTCGAGGGCGGCCGGCTCGCCGCCGAGGTCAAGCGGCGGCTCGGGGCCTGACCTGCGAGGACATGAAAGGGGGGCGCCGTCCGGCCGGACGGCGCCCCCCTTGCACGTTCAGTCGCGGCCGCCGGGTCCCGGCGGGAACGTGAAGCCGGGCGGCAGGCCGGGGATCTGGCCGCCGCCGCGGCCGCGCCGGGCCTGGCTGACGAAGACCCGCACGGTGGTGCCGGGTTCGGCCTCCGAACCCCCGCCGGGAGAGGTGCGGGCGACCCGGCCGAGGGGTTCGTCGGAGCGGACGAGCCCCCCGAGCTGCGGGTTGAAACCGGCCGAGCGCAGCTCGTTCATCGCCTGGTCCACCGGCATGCCCCGGACGTCGGGGACCGGCTCGTCGCCGTAGTCGGGCGGCGCCGAGAACGAGGTGGCGGGCTTGCCCTCCAGCGCGCCCATCATCGACTGCTTCCAGATCGGCCCCGGCACGGTGGCGCCGTAGACCGTCCCGTAGCAGCGGCCGCCCATGCAGGCGCCCTGCCCGGTCAGCTTGCTCGCGTTGGGGCCGCGCGGGTCGCCGAGGCTGACCGCCGCGGCCAGGTCCGGGGTGTAGCCCGCGAACCAGGCGGCCGCCGAGCCGTCGGTGGTGCCGGTCTTGCCCGCGGCGGGACGGCCGATCCCGCCGACGCCCTTCATGGTGCCGCGGGTGAACACGCCCTGCAGGATGCCGTTGACGCCGTCGGCGGTCTGCTCGTCGAGCGCCTGCTTGCAGTCGGCGCTCGGTACCTTCAGCTTCTTGCCGGACGGCTCGGTGACCTCGGTGAGGGCGATCGGCTTGCAGTACTTGCCGCGCGCCCCGAAGGCGGCGTACGCGGCGGCGACCGTCACGGGGTCCATCTCGTTGACGCCGAGGGTGAAGGTCGGCGTGATGGCCAGCTCCGGACCGCCGGACCGCCGGGTGATGCCGAGCGCCGCCGCGGTCTTCGTCACGTCGCAGAGCCCCACCTCGCGTTCCAGTGCCATGAAGAAGGTGTTGGCGGACTGCCAGGTCCCGGTGCGCAGGGTGTACCGGCCGCCCTTGTCGCCCTCACCGCTGGCGTTGAAGACCTGGTGGCCCGGGGAGTTGACGGTCCGGCCCTTGCAGTCGGTGTATCCCGAGTTCGGCATGAACGGGGCCGGCGCATTCAGGGCGGTGTTGGGCGACATGCCCTCCTTGAGGGCGGTGGCCAGGGTGAACGCCTTGAACGTCGACCCGGCCTGGAAGCCCGACCCGCCGCCGTGCTTCCAGTCGGCGACCAGGTTGATGGACGTCTCGGTCTTCTTGTCGGGGCCGAACGGCTTGCTGGCGGCCATCGCGCGGATCTTGCCGGTGCCCGGTTCGACCATCGCCTCCGCGGCGACCTTGGTGTCGCCGGGGTTGAGGTAGTTCTTGAGGGCGCGGTCGGCGGCGCGCTGGGCCTTCATGTCGAGGGTGGTGCGGATGACGTAGCCGCCGCGGTTCAGCCGGTTGCGGACGTCGGTGCGCTGCTTCTCGTTCAGTTTCCAGTAGTTGCCGCCGCCGAGCATGTTGTACATCTCGTACTTGACGTACTCGCAGAAGAACGGCGCCTGGCTGGTCTCGCAGCCGCCCTTGGGCTGGGTCTCCTTGAGCTTGACCGGCTTGGCCGCCTCGGCGTCCGCCTGGACCTTGGTGATGTGCCCGAGCTCGGCCATCCGGTGGAGCACGATGTCGCGGCGCTGGCGGGCGTTCTTGGGGAACCGGATGGGGTCGTAGGCGCTGGGGTTCTTGGTGATGCCGGCCAGCAGCGCCGCCTGCCCCAGCGACAGCTTCGCGGCGGGCACGCTGAAGTAGCGCTTGGCCGCCGCCTGCACCCCGTACGCGCCCGCGCCGAAGTAGGCGATGTTCATGTAGCCCTGGAGGATCTCGTCCTTGGTCATCTTCTCTTCGATGTCCAGGGCGTAGCGCAGCTCGGTCAGTTTCCGGCTGATGGTGGGGGCGGTGACGGCCCGGTACTCCTCGTCGGTCTTGGCGTTCTCGACGAGCAGGTTCTTGACGTATTGCTGGGTCAGGGTGGAGCCGCCCTGGGTGGTCTCGCCGGCCTCCGCGTTGGTGGCCAGCGCGCGGATGGTGCCTTTGAGGTCCATCGCTCCGTGCTGGTAGAAACGCGAGTCCTCGATGTCGATGATCGCCTGTTTCATCACCGGGGCGACTTGATCAAGGCGCACCGACTCGCGGTACTTGTCGAAGAACGTGGCGACCGTCTTGCCCTTGGAGTCGTACACGACGGTTTTTTCCGGCGGCGGGTCGGTGTTCAGCTCGCCGTCGAGATTCTGGAAGCTGTCGGCCGCGTCGCGGGCCGTCAGCCCGGCGGTGCCGACGCTGGGCAGGGCGATGAGCGCGACGAGGACCCCGGCGAGGACACCCGCGCCGACCAGGCGGAACAACGTGACCAACGTTTTGCCGGGGGCATTGCTCTGTACACGCACCCGTATAGGGTACGGCCCCCTCGCGCGATCCGGTCCGGACGGCCGGGAGTTCCCGGTCCGGCCGCTGGTGTCTCGTTCATGTCAGCGGGCGGTAACTAGTCCGTTTCGGCGCCATGGCCCAGGCGGGCTATATCGAGAATGGGCCCATCAGGGACTGTTGAAACGTCCCAGGCTTCCGTAAGTTCTTCCCCACGGCTTTTGTATGGCGGCCTGACGCCCGCGCCCGTCTGGCCAAGCAGCGCAATCGACACAGACCCTAGGGGAGTGGGGCCAAGATGTGGATCACGGATTGGACCGCCCGAGCCGCCTGCCGTAACGCGGATCCTGATGCTTTGTTCGTGCAGGGTGCGGCGCAGAACCGAGCGAAGCTCATCTGCCGGGGGTGCCCCGTCCGGACCGAGTGCCTCGCCGATGCTCTCGACAACCGGATCGAGTTCGGCGTGTGGGGCGGGATGACCGAGCGGGAGCGGCGGGCTCTGCTGCGGCGGCGGCCGGACGTGTCCTCGTGGCGCGACCTGCTGGAGACCGCCAAGGAGGAGTACGAGCGGTCCAGCGACGACGAAGCCGACGCCGAGGCGCTCGTCGCGAGCTGAACGACATGTACCGAGCCCGGTACGGCCGATGACGGCCGTACCGGGCGGTCGTCGTCCAGGTGTTGCCGCCGCGCGGGCTCACGTCCCGTGCGGCGTCGATCGCCGTCTCACCCTGCCCGCCGGGCGGGGCGCTCCGCCCGGTTCAGGCCGCGGGAACGGCCGCGTTCTCGGCGAGGTCGTCCCCGACCAGGTGCAGGCCGTCCAGGTCATGGACGTCTTCGGCCTGCGCGGGCACGGCGGTGACGGGCACGCTCGGATGCGCCGAGGTGAAGCCCGCGCGGAGCCGTTCCTCGCGGGCGGCGAGCTGCATCCGGTCGGCGTGCAGCCGTAGCAGCGACGCGGTCAGCGGGTGCTCGCCGCGTTCGGTCAGCGTCTCGGCGGCGGCCTGGCTGCGCGCCGACGACAGGGACGGCGCGACGGCGGCGGCGCTCGCCCGGTGCACCCGGTTGACGACCAGGCCGGCGAGCGGCATCCGCTCCTCGGCAAGCCGTTCCACGAAGTACGACGCCTCCCGCAGGGCGTCCGGCTCGGGCGTGGCCACGACCACGAACGCGGTGCCGGGGGTCTGCAGCAACTGGAAGGTCTTCTCGGCGCGCTCGCGGAACCCGCCGAACATCGTCTCGAACGCGGCGACGAAGGTCTGCGCGTCCCGGAGCAGCTGGACGCCCAGCACCTTGTTGAGCGCGCCGGTGAACACCCCGAACCCGGCGGTCAGCACCTTCACACCGAGCCGGCCGCCCGTCTTGGCGGGCGCGGCCAGCAGCTTCATCAGCCGGCCGTCCAGGAAGCGGCCCATCCGCTCGGGGGCGTCCAGGAAGTCCAGCGCGTTCCGGGACGGCGGGGTGTCGACGACGATGAGGTCCCAGTCGCCCGACCGGTGGAGCTGGCCCAGCTTCTCCATCGCCATGTACTCCTGCGTCCCCGACAGGCTGGACGACAGCGACTGGTAGAAGGGGTTGGCGAGGATCTGCCGGGCCCGGTCGGGGTCGGAGTGCGCCTCGACGATCTCGTCGAAGGTGCGCTTCATGTCGAGCATCATCGCGTACAGCTCGCCGTCGCCCTGGACGCCCTCGATCCGGCGCGGGCTGTTGTCGAGCTCACCGATCCCCATCGACTGGGCGAGCCGGCGGGCCGGGTCGACGGTCAGCACGACCACGTCGCGGCCCCGCTCGGCGGCACGCAGCCCGAGCGCGGCGGCGACGGTGGTCTTACCCACCCCGCCGGAGCCACAGCAGACGATGATGCGGGTACGCGGGTCGTCCAGGAGCGCGTCGACGTCCAGGACGGGCGGGGGCTTGTGCATGTTTCCTCACTCCCTCGGCTCAGGCGGCGCCCTGGTCGCGCAGGGTTTCGGCCAGCCGGTAGAGCCCGGCCAGGTCTATGCCGTCGGATAGCAGGGGCAGGGTGTACCGCGGGTGCGGGCTTTCGGCCAGCCGCTCCTTCTCGCGGCGCTGCATGGCGGTGCGCCGGGCGTGCTCGGTGGCTTCGGCGGCCAGCGCGCGGGCGATGTCCTCGGCGCCGTGCTCCAGCCCGGCGGACTTGATCCCGCGGACGATCTCGTCCAGGTCGAGCGAGCCGTCGCCCGCCGCGGCGAGATGGTCCGGTTCCAGCGCGGACGGGTGCTCCATGTTGATCATGATGCCGCCGATGGGCAGGTCGGCCTCGTCCAGGTCGTGGATGCCGTCCAGGGTTTCCTGGACGGGCATCTCCTCCAGCAGGGTGACGAAGTGGACGGCCGTCTCGGGGCTGCGCAGCACCCGCATCACCGTGTCGGCGTGGTTGCGGATCGGCCCCATCTTGGCCAGCCCGGACACCTCGTGGTTGACGTTCAGGAACTTGGTGATGCGGCCTGTGGGCGGGGCGTCCATCACCACCGCGTCGTAGAGGCGCGAGCCGTCCTTCTCCCGGCGGCGCACGGCCTCGCTGGTCTTGCCGGTGAGGATGACGTCGCGCAGGCCGGGCGCGATGGTGGTGACGAAGTCGACGACGCCGAGCTTGGTCATCGCCTTACCGGCCCGCTTGAGGTTGTAGAACATTTCGAGGTACTCGATGAGTGCGGCCTCGGTGTCGATGGCGAGCGCGTACACGTCGCCGCCGCCGGGGGCGACCGCGACCTTGCGCTCCTCGTACGGCAGCGGTGGGCAGTCGAAGAGTTGCGCGATGCCCTGCCGGCCCTCGACCTCGGCGAGGAGGACCTTGCGCCCGCCGCTCGCCAGGGCCAGTGCGAGCGCCGCAGCGACGGTGGTCTTGCCGGTGCCGCCCTTGCCGGTGACGACGTGGAGGCGTACTCCGTCCCAATCGGTGTCTCTTGCGCTCACCGATTCACAATATCGCCCGCTCGGGGGGGATCTCGGAGGCGACCCCTCCCCTGTGTAAGTGATTTCTGACACCGGTTGCGGACGGGCTTCCGGGGGTTAGTCTGCAAAGGGAGCGCAACCGTCCGCCCGGCCAGGCCGACGAGGAGCACGGGTCCCTGCCGGCCGGCAGAAAGGTGCCCGTCATGGAAGCCGTGGTACTTCTCGCAATACTCATCTTCGTTCTCCTGATGGCCGCGTCCACCGGCATCCGGGTCGTGCAGCAGTTCGAGCAGGGCGTGGTGTTCCGGTTCGGCCGGGTGCACATCGACCGGGTGCGGACGGCGGGGCTGCGGGTGATCATCCCGATCGTCGACCGGATGCAGAAGGTCAACATGCAGGTCGTCGCGATGGGGGTGCCCGGGCAGGACGGCATCACCCAGGACAACGTGAGCGTGCGCGTCGACGCCGTCGTCTACTTCCGGGTGATCGACCCGGTGAAGGCGATCGTGAACGTGCAGAACTACGGCCACGCGGTCTCCCAGGTCGCACAGACCTCCCTCCGGTCGGTGATCGGCAAGGCCGACATGCAGCAACTGCTCGGCGAGCGCGACACGATCAACAAGGCGCTGCGCGAGATCATCGACGAGATGACCGAGGGCCCCTGGGGCGTCCGGATCGAGCGGGTCGAGATCAAGGATGTCTCGCTGCCCGAAGGCATGAAGCGCTCGATGGCCCGGCAGGCCGAGGCCGAGCGCGAGCGGCGGGCCCGCATCATCCACGCCGACGGCGAGTACCAGGCGTCCAAGCGGCTGGCCGCCGCCGCGCACGAGCTGTCGAAGGACCCGGCCTCGCTCCAGCTCCGGCTGCTGCAGACGGTCACGGACGTGGCGGCCGAGAAGAACAGCACGCTGATCATGCCGCTGCCGGTGGAGATGCTGCGCTTCTTCGACAAGATGGCCGGCGAGGCCGCCCCTGCCCCCGCCGCCGCCGAGCCGGAGCCGGTCGAGGAGCCGCCCGCCATCGAGTCGGTCGAGGACGTCCCCCCGGTCGGCGAGGTCGAGCCGTCCCCGATCGAGGCCACCACCAAGCCGGGCGTGTAGCGGGATCAGCCACCGCTCTCGATCTCGTGGCGGAGCCGCCGGAACACGGCCGGCTGGTTCGGCGGCGGTGCGGATCGCCTCTGCACCTGGTTCGAGATCGCCTGATCGTGGCCCGGGTTCGTCGGTTGTCCACAGGGTGTGGGTGGGCGGGCGGGAGGGGCGTGGCGGCTCTAGGCTGAGCGCCATGAAGAAGTGGGAGTACGCGACCGTTCCGCTGCTGGTGCACGCGACCAAGCAGATTCTCGATAACTGGGGGCAGGACGGGTGGGAGCTCGTCACGGTGATCCCCGGGCCGAACCCGGAGAACCTGGTGGCCTATTTCAAGCGTGAGATCGCGTGAGCGGGCCCGAGCAGCGGATCGAGGAGCTCGGCCTGAAGCTGCCGCCCGTGGCGGCGCCGGCCGGGGCGTACATTCCGGCGGTGCGCACCGGGTCGCTCGTCTACACCGCGGGGCAGGTTCCGTTCGTCGACGGCAGGTTCCCGGCGACCGGCAAGGTCGGTGCCGAGGTGGGCGTCGAGCAGGCCCAGGAGCTGGCCCGGATCTGCACCCTGAACGCGCTTGCGGCGATCAAGGCCGAGATCGGTGATCTCGGGGCGATCAGCCGGGTCGTGAAGGTGGTGGGCTTCGTGGCCAGCGCGCCCGACTTCACCGGCCAGCCGCAGGTCCTCAACGGCGCCAGCGAACTGCTCGGCGAGATCTTCGGCGATGCGGGGCGGCACGTCCGCAGCGCCGTCGGGGTGGCGGTCCTTCCGCTGGACGCCCCGGTCGAGGTGGAGCTGATCGTCGAGCTCGGCTGAGCCGATCGGGTGAGCGGTGCGGGCCGTACGGGGTGTGCGGCCCGCGCGGCTTTCCCTGCTCCGCCCTGTCCGATGCTTCGGAGCGTGGGTCGGGTGGGCTTGACGGCGGCCGGGATCCTATGTCCGAATTGTCCGCCATGAAGATCGAGCGGGCGGTGGCCATGCCCGGCACCCCTGGGTGAGCCGACCCTACGAATGGCTCGCTCGACCCGATCAAGAAGGTAGGGCGTGATGGTGCAGGGGCTGAAACTGCCGGAGGAGTTCCGGGAGCGGATCGAGGCGCTGCGTGACGGTCGGGCCGAGCCGCCCGTGGCCCGGGACGCGGCGACGGTCGTCCTGCTCCGCGACCATCCGGTCGAGGGGCTGCAGGCGTACATGCTGCGCCGGGTGGCCTCGATGGCCTTCGCGCCGGGGGCGTACGTGTTTCCGGGCGGATCGGTGGACCCGCGCGATGGGGACGCCGAGATCGGCTGGGCCGGCCCCGCCCCGGAGGTCTGGGGCCGGGCCTTCGCCGCCGACGACAAGGTGGCCCGGGAACTGGTGTGCGCGGCCGTCCGCGAGACGTTCGAGGAGTCGTTGGTCCTGCTCGCCGGGCCGACCGCCGACTCGGTGGTGGACGACACCCGCGGCCCGGAGTGGGAGGCCGACCGGAAGGCGCTGCTCGACCGGTCCCAGTCGCTCGCCGAGTTCCTCGGCCGCCGGGGACTGGTCCTGCGCGCCGACCTGCTGCGCCCCTGGACGCACTGGATCACCCCGCTCGCCGAGACCAGGCGCTACGACACCAGGTTCTTCGTCGCGGCCATCCCGGCGGGGCAGCAGACGGGCGACGTGAGTACCGAGGCCGACCGGGTGGCCTGGCTGCGCCCGGCCGACGCGGTCGAGCGGGCCCGGCGCGGCGAACTGGCCATGCTGCCGCCGACCCTGGTCACGCTGGGGGAACTGGCCGGGTACGACTCGGTGGCCGCCGTCCTCGCCGCCGAGCGGGAGGTCCAGGTGCACCAGCCCGAGGGCCGGATCATCGACGGTGAACCCTGGCTGGTCCTCCCGGACCACCTGGCCGAGAACTACCCGAACTACCCGAACGGCTGATCACCGGGAAGGGTCGGGCGGCGCCGCGCCGCCCGGGGAAGGAGGCACGGTGCCATCGGTGTCGAGCAAGGTGGTCATGAGCCGGCTGGCCGGAACGTCGGCCCTGCGGCATCTGGCCAGACTCCGGGGAGAGAAGATAGGCGCGATGCGCGATATCGATGGAATGGGCACAGAACGGGCGTTGTGCGTCCTCGCACCGAACCCCTCCGCGATGACCCTGGACGGAACCAACACCTGGGTCCTGTCCGAACCCGGCTCCGAGCAGGTCGTCATCATCGACCCGGGCCCCAAGGACGGCAAGCACCTGCGCCGGGTGGCCGACGTGGTGGCCGGGCAGGGCCGCCGGATCGGGCTCGTCCTGCTCACCCACGGCCACCCCGACCACTCGGCAGGGGCGAAACGGCTCACCGAACTGGCCGGCGGGAACGTGGCCGTCCGCGCCCTCGACCCCAGGCACCGGCTCGGCGAGGAGGGGCTGGCCGAAGGCGATGTGGTCACCCTCGGCGGGCTGGAACTCCACGTCATGGAGACCCCCGGCCACTCCAACGACTCGCTGACCTTCTGGCTGCCGGCCGACGGCGCCGTGCTCACCGGGGACACCGTCCTCGGCTACGGCAGCACGGTGGTGGAGGGCAAGCTGGGCGACTACCTCAACTCGCTCGACCGGTTGCGCCGGTTCAGCGAGGAGGTCGGGGCGCGCGTCGTGCTGCCCGGCCACGGGCCCGAGCTGAACGATCCGATCGCCGCGCTCGACGGCTACATCGGGCACCGGCGGGAGCGGCTCGCCCAGGTGGAGGCGGCGGTGGCGGCGGGCGCCCGGACGGCCCGGGAGGTCGTCGAGCGGGTGTACGCCGATGTGGACAAGTCGCTGTGGCGCGCCGCGGAGGCGTCGGTGCAGGCGCAACTCGACTATCTCGCCGAGCGCGGGGCGCTGCCCGACCGCTGACCGGCGATCTCGATCGTCGCGGGTCCCGGCACGGAGCGAAGGCACGGGCTCGGTCACCGCTGCGGCGAAGGGCCGGCCGCGGGGGAGGCCGGGGCGCGTGTCGTGCCGCCCGGTCACGGGCGTGCGCCGGACGATCCGGTCGGCTGCGTCGGTCAGCGGATCCGCAGTGCTTTCCCACCGCTGATCCGAGCAGGCGGGGAGGACGTTCGGGAGGAGGGTAGGGGAGAGCGTTCCGCCGACCGGTGCATGGCCGCCCGGCGATGGTGCGGGATCCGGACGAGGGGCCTCAGCGGGAGCGCTTGCGCAGCCGCTCGATGTCGAGGATCACCACGGCCCGGGCCTCGATGCGCAGCCAGTTGCGGCCGGCGAAGTCGGCGAGCGCCTTGTTCACCGTCTCCCGCGACGCCCCGACAAGCTGTGCCAGTTCCTCCTGCGTCAGGTCGTGGTGGACGTGCAACCCGGCCTCGGACGGCTGCCCGAACCGCTCGGCCAGGTCCAGCAGGGCCTTGGCGACCCGTCCCGGCACGTCCGTGAACACCAGGTCGGCCATCACGTCGTTGGTCTTGCGCAGCCGCATCGCCAGCGCCTTCAACAGGAAGACCGCCACCTCGGGGTGGCCGGTCAGCCAGGGCCGAAGATCGTCGTGGCCGAGACCGGCCAGCCGGCACTCGGTCACCGCGATCGCGCTGGCCGTCCGGGGCCGGGGGTCGAACAGCGAGAGCTCGCCGAACATTTCGCTCGGGCCCAACACGCTCAACAGGTTCTCCCGGCCGTCGGGGGCCGTGCGGGTCAATTTGATCTTGCCTTCAAGGACTACGTAAAGGCGGTCGCCGGTCTCACCCTCGTTGAACAGGGTCTGGCCACGTGCCAGCCGAACCTCGGTCACATTGGCCCGGAGCGCCTTGGCCCCCTGTTCGTCCAGGGCCTCGAAGAGCGGAGCCCTGCTCAGAACTTCCACGTCGCGGTCGGTCACGCTTCCTCCTCGTCCACCTACACCCATAGTGTGACGTACGTCCCACCGCGTTCGTGAGCGTGGGGTAACGGCATGCCGGGAATTACGGGCGGGAAACGTGTGGTCACGGGAGCCCCGGCGGTTTCACCGCCGCGGTTCTCGTCACCACCCGCGTTTCCGCTGGTGCCCCGCGAAACCCCGAAAACGCGCCCCGGTCCGCCCGTCCGGACGGCCCGGGAACCCGTCGCACCGCATCCCGACGCCCATCGCGAGCTCGGCTTGGCCGAGCCCGCTCGAGCCGTTGGTCGCCACGATCCTGTCAGCGAAGTGTACGGACCGCCGGGTGAACACCGTCATCTCGGCCCTCTTCGTCCGGTATGCCAGGGCCGGCGGGTCACCTGGCCGGACGGGGCCGTCGCGGCATCGCGGAGGCCCTACGCTTGCGGCATGGCGACGAACACGGCCGTTCCGCGGAAGGGCCGCCGGCGCGAGCCCGAGACCCGCCTCGGCCTGGTGCGGCGGGCGCGGCGGATGAACCGGATCCTGGCCGAGACCTATCCCGACGCCCACTGCGAGCTGGACTTCGACGGCCCCTTCCAGCTCCTGGTCGCCACGGTCCTGTCGGCGCAGACCACCGACGTGCGGGTGAACCTGACCACCCCCGCGCTGTTCGCGAAGTACCCCACGGCCGAGGACATGGCTGCCGCGGACCCCGAGGACCTGGAGACGCTGATCAGGTCCACCGGGTTCTACCGGGCCAAGGCGAAGTCCCTGCTCGGCCTCTCGGCCGCGGTGCGCGACCGGTTCGGCGGCGAGGTCCCCCGGACGCTCGACGAGCTCGTCACCCTCGCCGGGGTGGGCCGCAAGACCGCGAACGTGGTGCTGGGCAACGCGTTCGACGTGCCGGGGATCACGGTCGACACCCACTTCGGCCGGCTCTCCCGGCGGTTCGGCTGGACGGCCGAGGAAGATCCGGTCAAGGTCGAGCACGAGGTCGGAGAGCTGATCCCGCGCAAGGAATGGACGGTCCTGTCGCACCGGATGATCTGGCACGGCCGCCGGATCTGCCACGCCCGGCGCCCGGCGTGCGGGGCCTGCCCGCTCGCCCGGCTCTGCCCGTCGTTCGGCGAGGGGCCCACCGACGAGTCCACCGCCCGCAAGCTCGTCAAGGGGGGCCCGTTCTCCTGAGGGGGAACGAACGGGGTCCCCGGTGTGTTGGGAGTTTCGTGACCCCTTCCTGGCTCGACCGTTTCCTGGCCGAGGCGCCGCGAATGGACGTGCCGCCGCCGCACCGTCCCCCGGCCTCGGCGCGTCCCGCCGCGGTGCTCGTCTTGTTCGGGGAGGGGCCGGACGGGCCCGACCTGCTGCTGATCGAGCGGGCGGCCACCCTGAACAAGCACGCCGGGCAGCCGGCCTTCCCCGGCGGTGGGGTGGATCCCGAGGACGACGGCCCGGTCGCCGCGGCGCTGCGGGAGGCCTGGGAGGAAACCGGCGTCGAGGCGTCCGGGGTGGACGTGCTGGCCACCCTGCCCGAGCTGTACCTGGGCCGCAGCGACTACCGGGTCACCCCGGTGGCGGCCTGGTGGCGCGAGCCGTGCGAGGTCTCCGCCAACGACCCGCGCGAGGTCGCCGCGGTGGCCCGGGTACCGATCGCCGAACTCGCCGACCCGGCCAACCGGGTCACCGTGGGACACCCGTCGGGTTTCGCCGGCCCCGGCTTCCGGGTGCGCGGGATGCTCGTCTGGGGGTTCACCGCGGGCCTGCTCACCCAGCTGCTGGACGTCGGCGGCTGGTCGCTGCCGTGGGACCCCACCCGGATCGAGGAACTGCCGCCGGAGGCCCTCAGGCTCGCGGCGCGGGGCTGACGCGGGCTGAATCGTACTGTGCGGTGATGACCGGGGAGCACGATCTAGTCCGCCTAGGGGACGTACAGAGCAGGGTTCTCCCTATACGGTGAAGCGGTGCTTGGCGACCACGTTCTCGATCTGATCCTGCTGGCGCTCGTCGTGCTGTTCGCGGTTTCGGGCTACCGGCAGGGTTTCATCGTGGGCGTGCTGAGCTTCGTGGGCTTCGTCGGCGGCGGCATCCTGGGCGCCATGGCGGCCCCACCCGTCGCCCGCGCGGTGGTGGACGGCTCCGCGCAGCAGGCGCTGCTGGCCCTGGTCATCGCGTTCCTGGCCGCGACGCTCGGCCAGCTCGCGGCCTCGTCGATCGGCGCCGTGCTGCGCAACCGGGTCACCGGCGACAACGCCCGGGCGGCCGACGCGGTGGGCGGCTCGATCGTCAGTGCCCTCTCGCTGCTGATCGTCGCCTGGTTCATCGGCACCGCGGTCGTCGGCTCCCCGTTCGCCACGCTGCGCCAGCAGGTGAACAACTCCACCGTGCTCGGCGCGGTCGACGAGACCATGCCGGACGCCGCCAAGGGCTGGTTCTCCTCGTTCAAGGGCTTCGTCGGGCAGACGGAGTTCCCGCAGGTGTTCGGCGGGCTCGGCGGCGAGTCCATCGTCGAGGTGCCGCCGCCCGACGAGAGCGTGGCCGGCACCCCGGCACTGCGCGCCGCCAGCCGCAGCATCGTGAAGGTCACCGGTACGGCGCCGTCCTGCCAGCGTCGGATCGAGGGCACCGGCTTCGTGTACGCGCCCGAGCGGGTGATGACCAACGCGCACGTGGTGGCGGGGGTCAGGGGCCTGTCGGAGGTGCTGGTCCCCGGCGGCGGCCGGCACCGCGCCCGGGTGGTGCTGTACGACCCCCGGCGCGACATCGCGGTCCTGTACGTGCCCGGGCTGAACAGGACCCCGCTCCGGTTCAACGCGGAGGCCAAGACCCGCGACTCCGCCGTGGTCGCCGGCTACCCCAAGGGCCACCCGTCCTTCACCGCCGTGTCCGCCCGGATCCGCGCCAAGCAGCGGGCGACCGGCCCGGACATCTACCACGCCGGACGGGTCACCCGCGAGATCTACGCGATCCGCGGCCGGGTCGAGCCGGGCAACTCCGGCGGCCCGTTGCTCGCCCCCAACGGCTCGGTCTACGGGGTGATCTTCGCGGCCGCCCTCGACGACCAGGACACCGGCTACGCGCTGACCGCCGACGAGGTGGCCACCGACGCCCGGGACGGCCGCAGCACCACCGTCCCCGTCTCCACCGGCGAGTGCTCCGACTGACCAGTGGCCCGCGTGGGTCGGGGCATGCACGCCGCCGTCTTGGACCACGGCCGCCCACCCCGCCCGGCCCGCGTAGGTTGGGGGCATGCGTGACCGGGACGCCGCGGGCCGCCCGCGGAACGCGCGGCCGAGAGACGCCTACGGGCGCCCGCTGCCGCGCGGCGCGGCGGGCGAGCCGACGATGCCCGACGACCTCGACCTGCCGCCCGCCGAGGCGCTGGCACGGGCCCAGGCGCTGCTGGACGCCGACCGGCCGTTCCACGCCCACGAGGTGCTGGAGGCGGTCTGGAAGGCGTCCCCGGCCGGGGAGCGCGAGCTGTGGCGGGGCCTCGCCCAGGTCGCGGTCGGCCTGACGCACCTGCGCCGGGGCAACTCCCGGGGCGCCGTCGCCCTGCTCACCCGGGCCGCCGACCGGCTCGAACCGTTCGGCCCCGTCCCCAACCCGCACGGGATCGACGTCGGCGGGGTGCTGCGGCAGGTGCGCGAGCTGGCCGAACACCCGGATCCCGCCACCCCCGCCCGCCTCCGACTGATCACCCGAACCCCGGACGTGACCCTGCCGGGTCCGGTGCACCCTGGCGCACCGGACCCGGAAGGATCACGCCCCAAGAGGTAGATGCTCGCTGATCCTTCAGCATCCAGGGCGTCAGAGCGCCTCGGGTCCTGAAGGATCAGCCGACGCGTCCGCCGTCTGTAGTGATCTTTCAGCTTGAGGGCGCCGTGGCGCCTCGGATGCTGAAGGATCAGCGGCCGGATCAGCAGGCCGTGCCAAGGCCTGTCGCAAAGTGCGGCCGGCAGCCCCCGGCGGTACCACCAACGCCCGTCTCCGGCCCCTTGCTCGCGTGATCGTTGAGGATGGGTGGGGCTGGGGCCCCACCCAATCCTCAACGATCACCGGCGCGGGCGCTTGTGGCGGGCGGGCGGGTCCTGCGTGAGCGAGCCCAGGGTCATCGGCGCTCGGCCCGCCTCGAAACACGCCTTAGCGGTCGGGTTCGGGGTCGGTGAGCCAGCCGAGCAGCCGGGCGTCGAAGGCCTCCGGGCGTTCCTCGTGCGGGAAGTGCCCGGCGTCCTCGATGAGCCGCCAGCGATATGGCGCCGACACGTACCGGCCGGAGCCCTGGGCGGTGCTCGGCAGCGTGCAGCGGTCGAGCCCGCCGTGCAGTTGCAGGGTGGGCACCTGGATGGGGGCGCGCATCCGGTGCGCGTACCGGATGCCGTCCGGGCGGGCCAGGGAGCGGACCAGCCAGCGGTGGTACTCCAGCGCGGAGTGCGCCACCCCGGTGATCTGGAACGCGTCGCGGAACATCCGCTCGGTGCGGGCGTCCGGCCAGCCCGGGCCCGACCATTCGTGGAGCAGCCGTCCGATCAGGGCGGCGTCGTCGCGGACCAGCCGGCGCTCCGGCCAGAGCGGCACCTGGAAGCCGAAGCCGTGCCGGGTCGCCCAACCCTGCCGGCGCGGGGCGCCGACGACCGACTGCCGCAGCCGCAGCGGGTGCGGGGCCGACACCGCCACCAGCCGCTGCACCACCTTGGGGTGGTAGACCGCCGTCGTCCAGGCCAGCAGCCCGCCCCAGTCGTGGCCGACGATGGTCGCGTTCGCCTCGCCCAGGGCGCGGACCAGCCGGGCGGCGTCGCCGGCGAGGGTGACCAGGTCGTAGCCGCGTGGCGGCTTGTCGCTGCCGCCGTACCCGCGCAGGTCGACGGCGGCGGCGCGGAATCCGGCCCCGGCCAGGGAGACGAGTTGGTGGCGCCACGACCACCAGCATTCGGGGAAGCCGTGCAGGAGCAGGACGAGTGGGCCCTCACCGGCCTCGGCCACGTGGAAGCGGGTACCGCCGGCGCTGACGGCCCGGTGGGTCCAGGGGCCGTCGAGCCGGGTGACCGATTCCGTGGGCATCGGCCGTTACTCCGTGATCGCGGGCTTCGGGGAGCGCCTGAACGCGGCCAGGTCGCCTCGGACGGTCTTGCGAGTGCGGGGGGCACCGCTGATCTTGCGCATCTTCCGCTGGCCGAAGAAGACCAGCCCGCCCGCCAGCGCCGTGTAGCCCACGCCGATCGTCAGGAAGGCGGCCCAGGGCCACATGCCGAGCTCGACCAGCCCGAAGGCCAGCGAGATGGAGAGCATGATCACCACCAGCGCGCCCAGCAGGCCGGCCAGGCTGAACATCGCGCTGCCGAGCGCGGCCTTCTTCGCGTCCGCGGTGATCTCGGCCCTGGCCAGGTCGATTTCGGTCTTGACCAGCTTGGCGACGTTGCCCGACGCGAGGGCGACCAGCTCGCCGATGGACTTGTCCTCGATCCGCTCGCCTGGTCCTACCTGTGTCATCTCGCTCCTCTCCCGTTGTCCGGCGGGCTCGGGCCGCGGTGACACACGAGATCGCCGGGAGCAAGCCTGGCAGCCACAGGCACCGGAGGGCTACCCGGACCGCCGTCGGATGCGCGGGAGTGGCGGGCCGCCCGCGCGGGGAACGTCCCCGCGCGGGCGGCTCACGCGGTCACTCGTCGGACTTCGCCGCCGGCAGCTTGTCGGCGATGAGATCCATCACGGAGCTGTCGGTGAGTGTCGTCACATCCCCGAGCGAGCGGTTCTCGGCGACGTCGCGCAGCAGCCGCCGCATGATCTTTCCGGAGCGGGTCTTCGGCAGTTCCGGCACGACCATGATCTGGCGGGGCTTGGCGATCGGGCCGAGCGCCTTGGCCACGTGGCCGCGCAGTTCGGCGGCGAAGTCCTCGCCCTCGACGCCGGCCGCACCGCCCCGCGGGATCACGAACGCCACGATCGCCTGGCCGGTCACCGGGTCGGTCGCGCCGACGACGGCCGCCTCGGCCACCTTCGGGTGCGAGACCAGCGCGGACTCGACCTCGGTGGTGGAGATGTTGTGGCCGGAGACCAGCATCACGTCGTCCACCCGGCCCAGCAGCCAGAAGTCGCCGTCGTCGTCCTTCTTGGCGCCGTCGCCGGCGAAGTACATGCCGTCGAACCGTGACCAGTAGGTGTCGATGTAGCGCTGGTCGTCGCCCCAGATGGTACGGAGCATGGACGGCCACGGCCGCTTGACCACCAGGTAGCCCCCGCCGCCGTCCGGCACCGGGTTGCCGTGCTCGTCGACCACGTCCGCGTCGATGCCGGGCAGCGGGCGCATCGCGGCGCCGGGCTTGGCGTCGGTCACCCCCGGCAGCGGGCTGATCATCATGGCGCCGGTCTCGGTCTGCCACCAGGTGTCGACCACCGGGCACAGGTCCTTGCCGATGTGGTGGCGGTACCAGACGTACGCCTCGGGGTTGATCGGCTCGCCCACCGAGCCCAGCACCCGCAGCGACGACAGGTCGAACCCGGCCGGGATGTCGTCGCCCCACTTCATGCACGTGCGGATCGCGGTGGGCGCGGTGTAGAAGATCGTGACCTTGTACTTCTCGATGACTTCCCACCACCGGCCCCGGTGCGGGGTGTCCGGGGTGCCCTCGTACATCACGCTGGTGGCGCCGTTGGCCAGCGGGCCGTACACGATGTAGGAGTGGCCGGTCACCCAGCCGATGTCGGCCGAGCACCAGTAGACGTCGGTTTCCGGCTTGAGGTCGAACACCGCGTGGTGCGTCCACGCGGCCTGGGTGAGGTAGCCGCCGGTGGTGTGCAGGATGCCCTTCGGCTTACCGGTCGTCCCGGAGGTGTAGAGGATGTAGAGCGGGTGCTCGGCGTCGTGCCCCTCGGGGACGTGCTGCTCGCTCTGCCGGTCGACCAGGTCGTGCCACCACACGTCGCGGTCGCCCGCGGCGACGTCCTCGCCGGTGCGCCGGACGACCAGGACGTTCTCGACGCTCGGGGTCTGCGCGACCGCCTCGTCCACGGTGGGCTTGAGCGCGGACGGCTTGCCGCGCCGGTAGCCGCCGTCGGCGGTGATCACCAGTTTGGCCTGCGCGTCGTCGATGCGGGCGCGCAGCGCCTCGGCGCTGAACCCGCCGAACACCACCGAGTGGGCGGCGCCGATGCGGGCACAGGCCAGCATCGCGATTGGCAGTTCCGGGATCATCGGCATGTAGATCGCGACCCGGTCGCCCTTGGCGACGCCCAGCTCCAGCAGCGCGTTGGCGGCCTTGCTCACCTCGCGCTGGAGGTCGGCGTAGGTGAGCGTGCGGCTGTCGCCGGGCTCGCCCTCCCAGTGGTAGGCGACCTTGTCGCCCCGTCCGGCCTCGACGTGCCGGTCCACGCAGTTGTACGCGACGTTCAGCTCGCCGCCGACGAACCACTTGGCGAACGGCGGGTTGCTCCAGTCGAGCACGGTGTCCCACGGCTTCGTCCAGGCCAGGCGGTCGGCCTGCGCGGCCCAGAACGCCTCGGGGTTGGCCTCGGCCTCGGCGTACGCGGCGGCGGTGACGTTGGCGTGCTCCGCCAGGTCGGCGGGCGGGGCGAAGCGCCGGGTCTCTCGCAGCAGGTTGGACAGTGTTTCTTGACCCACGTGTGCTCCTTCTGACCGTGTGCGGTGCGCCCGGTAAGTCCCACTTCACCAGGG
Source organism: Actinomadura craniellae (assembly GCF_003289645.1). GTDB lineage: Bacteria > Actinomycetota > Actinomycetes > Streptosporangiales > Streptosporangiaceae > Actinomadura_D > Actinomadura_D craniellae. Next base: position 383,411 of record NZ_QLYX01000005.1, read on the forward strand.
AGGGCCGGGCGCTCACAAGTACCCGCTCGCCGCCCGTCACATGCTATGCGGCCCCCACCGATTCTCCGGCGGCCGGAGGACGGCATAGGGTCGGGCACCGTGAGCGATCCTCTAGCCCAAGTCGCCGCGCTGCCCGGGGTGGCCGAGTCCGTCGACGGTGCCCGGTCGATGGTGGACCGGCTGCTCGGTCACCGGATCCTGCGCCGCCGCAGCGCCGAGGTGTCCGCCGAGTCCGCGCTGCGCGGCGCCCGCGCGTCGGCCGCGCTGGAGGGCGTGAAGGTGTCCCTGGACGAGTTGCGCGCCCTGGGCGCCGATCTCGCCGCGCCCGGCCCGACGGCCGCCGAGGACCCCGTCCCGCAGGGGGCGTTGCGGATCGCCGCCGAACTGGGCTCCCTGTCCGAGACCTGGCGGCGGGCGCCCCGGCAGGTGCTGGCCCGGCTGCACGTGCTCGGCGCGGCCGGGTTCGCGGAAGCCGGGGAGCTCGGCCGGCCGCGCCTCGCCGGGCAGCCCGTGCGGGACGCGCTCGAACTCGGCCCGCCGCCTGGCCCGGACGAGGTCGCCGTCCGGCTGGACCAGCTCAGCTCGCTGCTGACCGCGCCGACGAAGGCCCCCGCCCTGGTGGTGGCGGCGGTCGCGCACGGCGAGCTGCTCGTGCTGCGGCCGTTCGGCCAGGGGGACGGGATGGTCGCGCGGGCCGCCGAGCGCCTCACCCTGGTCCAGCGTGGCCTGGACCCGAAGTCGCTGACGGCGCCCGAGGTGGGGCACGCCGAACTCGCCGAGGAGTACGCGGCGGCGGCGCGGGCCTACGCGGCGGGCGGGCCCGAGGGGGTCGCGCGGTGGGTGCGGCACTGCGCCGATGCGGTGGCGGCGGCCGCCCGTGACTCGATCGCGATCTGCGAGGCGTTCATGCGGGGCTGACCCCGCTCGCACATGACGAGCGGCGTCCCGCCGTGGGGCGCCGCTCACCGTCACGTCACACCGGGTTACCAGGCGTGCATTCCTGTTCGTCGGGTCGGGACGAGCCCGCCGCGACGCGCCTTGTCGAGGCTGGCCGCGCGTGGGTGCCCGGGTGCCGTGCTCGGACGGTTGGTCCGTGACTCCTGTCTACGCCTCGTATGCCCAGATCGCAAGCCCGTGATTGGTAAAACCGGAGGATCGCGGCGTGGTGGGCGGGCTTGTGTCGGAGCGGATTACGGTGCTGTTGTCACGTGCCATTTTCGGACCGTTGCGGAGCGCGGAAATTGATCACTCAGGGTGATTATCCGAGGTGGCTCGGGCGCTTTTCCGGGGTGCGTGGGGAGTCGCCGCGGTTGTGCCGGGAAACACCGGCGGCACAGGCGGTGGGAGGGCACGGAGAGGGGTCCGAGCGGGAAAAATTATTGGTCCTGCCGACTTTCGTGCTCGACGGAACTTGTCGGGGTCAGGCAGCATATGTTGTATCTGCCTACACTGTGGATAAGGCTTTACCTGGGCTGTGGATCGTGCGGCTCACGCGCGCCCGATCGCCTGAGACTTTCCTGGAATACGGCCCGGCTCTACCCCCCCGGAGCCGGACCGTACGGCGACCCCCGCTCTCCCCCCCCGGCGGGGGTCGCCTCATGTCCGCACGGTTTTCCACAAGTCTGTGGACGGCTTCCGGGTCGGGGCGGCGCCGGCGGAGGCTGGTGGCGAGCACAGGCGTACGAGGAGGGGTCCATGGCCGATGTACTGCTCGCCACCGGCGATCCGGTGCTGCTCGACGACCTGCGGCGGCTCGCCGCGGCCGCCGACGTCACGGCCGAGGTGGTGCGCGACGCCGGGGAGGCCCGGGCGGCGTGGCACCGCCCGGCCCTGCTCCTGCTCGGCGCCGACCTGGCCGACGGGTTGATCCGGGCCGAGCCGCCGCGCCGGCCCGGGGTGGTCCTGGTCGTTCCCGAGACCGGTGCGGACGACGGGGCCTACCGGCGGGCCGTCGAGGTCGGCGCGCACGAACTGGCCGCGCTGCCCAGAGACGAGACGTGGCTCGTCGACGCGATGGCCGCCGTCACCGAACCACCCGGCGGGCGGGCCGGCACCGTCTGCGTGACTGGCGGGTCCGGTGGCGCGGGGGCGAGTGTCCTGGCCGCGGTCCTGGGCCTGGCCGGCGCGCGGCGCGGGCTGAGCACGTTGCTGGTGGACGGCGACCCGCTGGGCGGCGGGCTCGACCTGCTGCTCGGCCGGGAGGACGCCGACGGGGCCCGCTGGGCCGACCTCGCCGGGCGGCAGGGGCGCATCAACGCGGCCGGGCTGCACGAAGCGCTGCCGAAGGCGGGCGATCTGGCGGTCCTCTCCTGGTCCCGTGACCGGGCCGGGCCGGTCGCGCCGGCGGCGATGGGTTCGGTGCTCGCCGCGGCCGCGCGCGGCTTCGACCTGGTGGTCGTCGACGTGCCCAGACGGTTCGGTGACGCCGACCGGGTCGCCTTGGACCTCGCCGACCTGGTGCTGCTGGTTGTCCGCGCCGAACTCCGGGCGGTGGTGGCCGCCGACCAGGCCGCGGCCGCCCTGCGCGACCACGCCCCCGACCTGCGGCTGATCGTTCGCGGCCCGGCGCCGGGCGGGCTGACGGCCGATGCGATCTCCGTGGCCCTCGATCTGCCGGTCGCGGGCAAACTGCCCGATGACCGGCGCGTTCCGGCGGCGCTCGAACGAGGCGAACTAATCCGGGTGACCCGCCGCGGTCCGCTCATCGGCCTGTGCGAACGCCTCGTCGACGACGTCCGCCGCCCCACGTCCTTCCCGCGCGCCGAGGCCGCCTAGGGCGTGTTTCGAGTCGGCCGGATGCTGGTGGTCCTGGTTCGCTCGTGCAGGACCCGGCCGCCCTGGCGGGGTGTGCCTTGCGGGTGACGTACCGCCAGGGTCGCCGGTACCGGCCTGACTCACTCCGCTGACCCGACCGGAAGCCTGTCACCTGGCACCAGCGCCTGCACCGGTGATCGTTGAGGAATGGGGGCTCCAGCCCCACCAGTCCTCAACGATCGCGGTCCGGTACTCCACCGGACCTCGTTGATCAGGTACCGGCTCGCGACACGCCAGCTACCCAGCCCCCTTAGAACACGCCTCAGCCGAGCCGTACCGGCAGGCCGCCGTTCGTGGCGCGGCTTCCCGCATGGCGCTGCGACCCGACCGGTGGGCCTCCCGTGCGGGCGGCCACCCGAACCGGATGTGCCGGGCGGCCCGGAACCGTCCGCTCGCCCTCCGACGAATGGAGTGATCGACATGAGCAGAATCGTGGCCGCCGTCCGGGAACGGCTGGCCGAGACGGGAGAGGCGCCCACTCCCGGCGAGGTCGCGGCGGCGCTCCGGGCCGAGGAGCGGCTGCTGGGCGACACCGAGGTGCTGGCGCTGGCCGACACGTTACGGGCCGACCTGGTGGGGGCGGGCCCGCTGGAGCCCCTGCTGCGGGTTCCCGAGGTGACCGACGTGCTGGTGAACGGCCCCGGCGAGGTCTGGGTGGACGCCGGGACGGGCCTGGTCCGCACCGAGGCCCGCTTCGCCGATGAACTCGCGCTGCGCCGGCTCGCCCAGCGGCTCGCCGCGGCGGCCGGGCGCCGGCTCGACGACGCGTCCCCGTACGTCGACGCCAGGCTGCCCGGCGGGGTGCGGTTGCACGCGGTGCTCGCTCCGGTGGCGGCGAGCGGTACATGCCTGTCGCTACGGCTGCCCCGCCGCAGGGTCTTCACCCTCGACGAACTGGTCTCCGCCGGAGCCATGCCGCCGGGCGGCGCCGCGCTGCTGGCCGCCCTGGTCGCGGCGCGCACAGCGTTTTTGATCACTGGCGGAACGGGAACCGGCAAGACCACGATGCTCAGCGGGTTGCTGACGCTGGTCGACCGGCGGGAGCGGCTGGTCCTGGTGGAGGACTCGGCCGAGTTGCGGCCCGCCCACCCGCACGTGGTCCGGTTGGAGGCCCGTCCGCCCAACGTTGAGGGCGCCGGCGGGGTGACGCTGCACGACCTCGTCCGGCAGGCCCTGCGCATGCGCCCCGACCGGCTGGTGGTCGGAGAGGTGCGAGGCGCCGAGGTGGTGGACTTGCTGGCCGCCATGAACACGGGCCACGAGGGCGGTTGCGCCACTTTGCACGCCAACGCGCCGGCCGACGTGCCCGCCCGCCTGGAGGCGCTGGCCTGCGCGGCCGGCCTCAGCCGGGAGGCGGTGCACAGCCAGCTCGCGGCCGCGCTCGACGTGGTCGTCCATCTGGTCCGCGAACCGGGCGGGCCTCGCCGGGTGGCCGAGGTGTGCCTGCTCGACCGGGGCGCGGACGGGCTGGTCACCGCCTTTCCCGCGGTGACGTTCACCCCTGGCGGAGCCCTGGTTCTCGGCCCGGCCGCCGACCGGCTGGCCGAACGCCTCGGCGGCGGGTGGCTTCCCACATGAACACGGCGGACGGTTCCCCCGCCTTCAGGAACACCCGAAGATCCCCTACCTTCCGGGACACCCGAAGAGCGGCGGCCCGCTCGGTGCGGCGTTCCCTTTGGATGGAACACGGTGGGGTGGAACACGGTGGGGTGGAACACGGTGGGGTGCGGACCGTCCGGCTCCCGCCCGGCCATTCCTCCCGGGGCTCCGGATGACGGCCCCGGCGCTCCCAGCCGCGGCACTGGTGTGCGCGGTGGCGGCGATCTGGATCGGGGCGGGCCCGGCACCGGCCACGATCCGGCTGCGAGAGCTGCTGGTGCGCCCGGTGCCCGGGCCCGTCGTGCGCGTCGCCCGGAGGGCGGGGCGACGGGTTGCGACGATCAGGGCCGAGCGCGGCCGGCACGAGCTGTGGCGGTCGGCCGTCATCGAGCTGTGCGACGGCGTCGCCGCCGAACTCGCGGCGGGGCGCGCCGCCGAGAGCGCGCTGGCCGAGGCCGCCGCGGCGCTGGACGAGCGGGTGGGCGCCGTACTGCTGACCGAGTGGGCCCGCGGCCGGGCCGCGGGTGAGGACACCGCCGCGATGCTCGATCGGCTGGCGGCCCGCCCGGGCGCGGACGGGCTGCGGTTGCTGGCCGCCTGCTGGCGGATCGGAGCCGAGCGGGGCGGCACGTTCGGCACGGTGATCGAAGGGCTGGCCGGATCCCTGCGCGAGGAGGAGGCGCAGCGCCGCGAGGTCGCCTCCCAACTGGCCGGCCCACGGGCGACCGCCCGGCTGCTCGCGGCCCTGCCCCTGCTGGGGCTCGCCATGGCAGGCGCCCTGGGAGCCAGGCCGCTGGCGTTTCTGTTCGGCACGATCCCCGGCGCGATCTGCCTGGTGCTCGGCCTCGGGCTCGACGCGCTCGGCCTCCACTGGACCCGCCGCCTCGTCACCGCCGCCCAGACCACCCGCTGATCCGCCCCACCGGGCCCTGCCCACCCACCGCGAAGGAGCGCGCACATTGCGTCGCACGGCTACGACGGAACTCCCCCGACCCGCTCTTTTACGCGCTTGGAGCCACCGCTCAAGGACGGTGCACCTCGGCTGCGACCACCTGCCGACCGGGGCGGTTCCCGGCCACCGTGACCGCTCGGCGGGGAGAAGGCCCGGCCGTGGCCATCGCCATCGCCCGATCGGACGGAAGCCGTACTGCGGTTTCCGTCCGATGGGCACATCACCCGGCCCTGAGGACCGCACGGCCGGAAGGGCATTCGGTTGCGGGAGTCACTCCACCCGTAGGGGAATCGGCCGTGGCAACCGCCTGTTCTGGGTGGGTTCCGGCCCCCGGCACGGTCTGACCGGGAGATGTTCCGCCTGCCGGCACCGCTCGGCCGGGACCAGCCGCTTTCAAGGGAACCACCTGGCCAGGGCGGGTCCCGGTGGGGCAGGTCCCGGTGGGGCGGGTTTCGGTGGGGCGGGTCTCGACAGGGTGGGTCCCGGCGGGGTGGGTTTCGGCGGGGCAGGTCCCGGCGTGGTTCAAGGACGGTGGCGCTTCCAGGGGCAGTGCGGAGGTTGCAGGTGAGCGCGGCTTTGGCGGTGGTGTGCGCCGCGATCGCGGGATTCCTGGCGTGCCCGGCGGCGCCGGGCGTGCGGCGCCGGCTGGCGGATGTGTTGATCGGCCGGACGCGGGTCGGTGGCCGGGGGTCCCGTTCTGCCGGCAGCGGGCTCGCGGGACGGCGGGCCGATGCCCGCCGGTACGGTGCCGCGGTCCTCGCGGGATCGGCGGGCGCGGCCGTGCTCGGCGGTTGGTTCGGGGTGCTGGCCGGGATCGGCCTGGCGGTCGGTTGCGCGGTCGTGCTGGGCCGGCTGGAGCCTCGGGAGGTCCGGTTGCGCAGAGCCCGGTTGGTAGCCGATCTGCCCGTGGCGGTGGACCTGCTGGCGGCCTGCCTGCGGGCCGGCGCACCATGGGGAGGCGCGGTCGAAGCCGTTGCGGACGCGATCGGCGGCCCGCTCGGCGACGAACTGCACGCGGTGGCCGCCCAGGTGCGGCTGGGAGCCGATCCCGCCACCGCCTGGTCGGCGCTCACCGCCGATCCCGCGCTGGCACCTCTCGCCCGGGCCGCGGCGCGGGCCGTCCACAGCGGTACCGCCCTGGCCCCCGCCCTGGCCCGGCTGGCTCACGACCAGCGCCGGTCCGCCCAGCAGGCCGCCACGGCACGTGCCCGGGCGGCCGGTGTCCAGGCGGTGGCCCCGCTGGGGCTGTGCTTCCTGCCCGCTTTCGTGTTCCTGGGGATCGTCCCGGCCATCGCCGGAATCGCCACCACCCTTCTCCCCTAAGGCCTGTCTCAAAGTGAGGCCGGCAACCCCTGGCGATACCACCAACGCCCGCCTCCGGCCTCTTGCCCGAATGATCGTTGAGGAGGGGTGGGGTCCCAGCCCCACCCCTCCTCAACGATCACCGGCGCAGGGGCTTGTGCCAGCCGGAAGAGGCCCCGAGAGGCTGGCAGAAGCCCCGAGAGGGAGCGCAGCCGCGCGATCAGTCGCTGTTTTCTGGGCGCCTTTCCTGATTCGTGCCCCTCCGGCGCTTGGCCGCGGTGGGTTATCCACAGTTCACGGACCGTCTGGTGCGGTCGTGTGGCCTGGGCGCAGGGTGGTGGTGCGGGCGCGCCAGGCGCCTGCGGGAGGAGGAGACGCATGCGAACGCTGGCGAAGAGGGCGCGAGAGTACCGCCGGTCGGCCCGCGACCTGGGCATGTCCACGGCGGAGTACGCGGTCGGCACGGTCGCAGCGGCGGCTTTCGCGGGCCTGCTGTTCAAGATCGTGACCAGTTCGGAAGTACGTGGCCTGATTTCAGGGATCATCCGCCGGGCGTTGAGCCTGGCCGGGTGAGACCCGTGGCGAGGTGGCGGAAGCCCGCTGACCGGGCGGTGGTGGCCACGGCCCGGAGGCGGTGCGCGGAGGACGGGTCGGTGACGGCGGAGATCGCGGTGGCGTTTCCCGTGCTTGTCCTGCTCCTGGTGACCGCACTTTGGGGGATCATGCTCGCTGCGCGTCAGGTCGCGTGTGTTGACGCGGCGGGTGCCGGAGCGCGCGCGGCGGCGCGGGGCGAGTCGATCTCGGCCGTACGGGAAGCCGTGGCTCGCGGCCTCCCGCCCGGAGCGCGGGTGGAGGTGCTGCGCACCGGCGAGTCCACCCGCGTCGTGGTTGCGCTACCCGTCCGCGCGCCGGTTCCGGTCGGGCTGTCGCCGGTGATCCTCCGAGCCCGAGCCGTCGCGGTCACCGAGCCGGGAGCGGCAGAGCCGTGATCCACCACATGCAGCGGCGGAGGTCAGAGCGATGGATGTCTGGGCTGCGGAGGTCAGAGCGAGGGTCCGGAACGGTGTGGATGCTGGCGTTTATGGCGGTGGTCTGGGTGGTCGCGGTTGCGGTGATGACCGTGGGTGGGGTGCGGGCGGGGCGGCACCGGGCGGCGGTGGCGGCGGATCTGGCTGCGCTCGCCGCCGCGGGCCGCTTCGCCCAGGGGCCCGTCGTCGCCTGCCGGGCGGCTGCGGAGAGTGCCATGGGCTCCGGTGGGCGGCTGTCCGGGTGTGTGCTGCGTGGTGCCGTCGCCGAGGTCACCGTCACCGTTTCGCTGCGTGGGCTTGCCTACATCGGCAGTGCGCTGCGGGTGACCGCGCATGCCCGTGCGGGGCCTGTATCTCCCGCAAAGGCATCGAGCCCGGCGACCGCTGACCGTCCATGCCTGCGTGGGGCCGGTGTCGAGTATGGAGATCAGGACCAGGGTGTCCGAGCGACCATCCATGCCCGAACGAGGCCGGTGAACGCCGCGTGCTGACGCTGTCGCGGAGCGTTGGGGGAGGGGGCGGAGGAGGTGGGCGGAGAGCGAGCGGGCGGAGGGCGGAGGGTGGCTGGAGGAGGGGCGAAGGGTGGTTGGAGAGGGTGAAGGGCGAATGAAAGCGCGGATCGGGGGGACGGAGGGAGCATCCTGATGGACAAGTTGTCAGTAGTTGGTGAAAATGGGCCCTCCGGACGTGGAGATGGAACGAAAGTTGATGTTGGCCGGCTTGGTTTTGTCATGATGTTGCGACTCTTGCTACCGACGGGTTAGCTAGTCTTTGGTAAGTGCATAGGTACCTGCTGAGCCAGGAGCCTGCGGCCCACTACTGATCGCAAACCCCTCGATGCCACCGGTGGATCGTCCAACGAAGGGACCGGCGCCGTGACGATACTTCGCAAGATAGGTGCGTTCGCACTGGCAGCGCCCCTTGCGATGGGTTTCACGGTCCTCGCTCCGCCTGCTTCGGCCAGTGCGGCGGCCCCGGGGATCACCGCTCCGGGCAACGGGGCCGTCATCACGAGCGGAACGCAGGTCCGCATCACCACGACGACGGACAACGTGGGTTCGTGGCGCATCGTGGTCGTGACGCCCGACGGAGCCAGCGACGTCGTCGCCTCGAAGACCAGCAGCAACGCCGCACTGGCCGGGAACGCGACCGTCCGCAACAACGGCGCCTACCAGGTGCGGCTCGAGCAGCGGTGGCTGCTGTCGCTCGGCACGTGGACCCGCAAGTCCACCAGCACGTTCAACATGCGGGCTCCGGCCGCGCGGCCGGCGGGGCTGCGGGCGAGCGCCAGCGGCGGGAAGCTCACCGTGCGCTGGAACCGGGGTCTGGAGGACGACCTCACCGGCTACACCGTGGCCGCGAGCGGCCTCGGCACCAAGAGCGGATCGCCGGGCGGGCTGTGCTCCGGGACGGCCTGCTCCGCCACCTTCAACGTCCCGGCCGCCGCCGCCGGCCGGGCGACGGTCTCCGTCCGGGCCAGCCGGTCCAACGGCAGTGGCGGCAGCGTCTCCTCCGTCGCGTCCAGCGTCAGCGTCGCCTTCGGCAGCGGTCCGGGCGGGGGTCCGGGCGGGTTGGCCCCCGGCACGCCCGTGCCCGGCCTGCCCCTGCCCGGTTCCGGTGCATTGCCCGGTTCGGTGCCGCTGACGCCGCTCAACCAGAACCCGCCTGTCACGCTGCCCACCGTCGCGCCCGACGGGTCGACCCCCGGCTTCACCTACCCGACCCCTGACCCGGTCGTGGCCAGCAACCTCGCTCCCAACAAGCCCCAGGCCGCCGTCGACACCGCCGGTCTGCAGTGGGGCAAGAGCGTGGCGATCGCGCTTATCCTGCTGGTCGTCGCGGCGCATCTGGGCACCTGGACCCGCCGGTTGCGCGTCGCGCAGGCCAGGCTGAGCAGCAAGGGCACGGCGGCTCGGACGGCACGCGCCGGTTCCGGCCGGGCCCGGGTGCGCAGGTCGCGGGAGCGGATCGCCCGTGCCGAGGCCACGGCGACGACGATCAGCCTGCCGAAGCCTGCGGCCGGCGCGGCCAAGAAGGGCGCCCGCCGGGCCGACACTCCGTCAGCCGCATCGCGCTCGCAGAGCCTTCGTGGCCCGGCCACCCGGACCAGGCCCGGGACGAAGGCGGGAGTCGCCGCCAAGGACGCGCCCAAGGCGTCGGGCCGGCACGGCTCCCGGCACCGCACCAAATAATCGCCGCGCGGTCGCCCCGGTCAGGTCGCCGCCGAGGGCGGTGAGCAGCGGACGACCAACTCCACAACGCCGCTTGGATCGACCTCCCGGCAGGGCGGCGGAGCGTGGTGACGGCCGACTCCACATCACCCCTTGGGCCGCCCTCCACCATGGTGGAGGGCGGCCGGTACGTGGCATGGCCACAGTGGTGCGGGGCGAGGAGGCAGCCGGAGCATTCGGCTTGGGCGAGCGTGCAGCGCGGCTGGTTCAGTGCTCCTCAGTGCTCCTCAGTGCTCCTCAGTGCTCCTCAGTGCTCCGAAAGCACCGGAACATCGGATCGATGACCGGGCAGTTGGAGATGGCGAGGGCCCCGGACCGGCGCTCCCGGAGCTTTGAGGGCGCTGAGGAGCACTGAAAGTGCCGGGCCGGGAGGACCTGCCGGCAGCTGGGTGAGGCGGCCGGCGCAGTGACAACCTCAGATGGCCGTCCCGGTCCGGGCTGTGCTCCGCGCCTGGGCGGGCGCAGAGTCGGGCCTGATCTCGACGTCGGCGCGGCTGGTCTGTGCTCCGCGCCTGGGCGGGCGCAGATCGTTCGGCGCTCGCCCGGCCATCCCTCCCGGGCTCCGGACGAGGCCCGCACCGCCCGTGCTCACGGCTGCGCCGCCAGGTGTGCGCCGGCGACGATCGGGACGGGTCAGGCACAGGATCACGACCCGGCCGCCATGAACACGTACGGGGCCGATCTTGCCGTCTCAGGCACCCGGAGAACCCCTCCCGGCCGTCCTGGCGACACGAGCCGGCCCCGGGTGGCAGCAGCCGCCTGGGCGGCCGCTCGGGCCGCTACCGAGCCGTGCCCGTTCGCCGGCAAGGGTGTTCTCGGCCCGGTGCACCGAGGGGGCACCATGGGCGAGGGGCGCCGGGCACCGTCAGGCGGGGCCGTCGGGCGGTCAGTTGGAGTTGGCCCGCTGCGAGACGCTGGGGCTTGGGTAGACGCTGGTCTCCTTGCGCACCCGGGCCAGTTCCCGCTGCAGGCGCAGCTTTTCCAGTTCGAGGGTGTGCATCGACTCCTCGTGCTCCTCGCGCATTTCGCGCAGTCGGTGCCGCCGCCGGACGGCCCGGCCCAGCCCGAACATGGTCATCGTCGCGCCGATCATGAATACGGTCGCCACGACCGCGCCGGCCAGGAAAATCTGCCATTCGCTGGTGATGCCGGGTACCGCCTCGCCGTACACGGAAATCGCGGCGGAGTCGGGGTTGTCGAGTACCACGCCGACGCCGATGGCGATGGCGGCAATGGTCAGGGCCAATCCCAGGAACAACATGCGGAGGGGCTCCTCTCCGGGAGGGGGACCGGAAGAGATCTTCGTTGCGAGGAGCGTAGTCCCTTCGCAATTCGGGCGCTATCACTTCGTTATCCGGGAGCCTCGGCGAGCAGTTCGGCGAGCAGGTCGAGAGCGCCCTGCTTGGACAGCGGCTCGTTGCCGTTTCCGCACTTGGGCGACTGGATGCAAGATGGGCACCCGGCCTCGCACTCGCACGCCGCGATCGCCAGCCTGGTCGCCCGCAACCACCCGGCCGCGTCCGAGTATCCCCGTTCGGCGAAGCCCGCGCCGCCCTCGTGCCCGTCGTACACGAAGACCGTCAGCAGCCCGGTGTCGGGGTGCAGCGCGGTGGACACGCCCCCGATGTCCCAGCGGTCGCAGGTGGCGAACAGCGGCAGCAACCCGATCGAGGCGTGCTCGGCCGCGTGCGCCGCCCCCGCCAGGTCGGCCTCGGCCAGGTCGGGGGAGGGCAGCGTCCACCAGACCGCCCGGGTGCGCAGCGTCCGGGGCGGCAGGTCCAGCGGCTTCTCCCCGAGCACCGTCCCGGAGGGCTGCCGGCGCATCTGGTAGGCCACCACCTGGCGGGTCACCTCGACCGACCCGAAATGCAGTGTCGCCGCCCCCCAGGACGTGGACCGGAAGGTCTCCAGGATCCGGATGTCGGTGACGTCGCGGGCGTTCGTCGAGTAGTCGGGCTCGGCCGCGGACACCAGCGCCACGGAGTCGTCCAGGTCCAGCACCTCCACCAGGTACGTCTCGCCCTGGTGCAGGTAGACCGCTCCGGCGTGCACCGTGGTGTGCGCGGACGGCTCGTCGACGGTGCCCAGCAGCCGGCCCGTGCCGGCCTCGACGACCTGGACCGGTGCGCCGCCCGAGCCGCGCAGGTCGGCCAGGTCGGTGGCCCGCTCGCGGCGCGTCCAGTACCACCCGGACGGCCGCCGGCGCAGCAGTCCCCGGCGGACGAGGTCGGCCAGCAGGGCCGCGGTCTCGGGCCCGAACAGCCCGAGGTCCTGCTCGGTCAGCGGCAGTTCGGCGGCCGCGGCGCACAGGTGCGGTTCCAGCACGTAGGGGTTGCCGGGGTCGAGGACGGTCGCCTCCACCGGCGTGCCGAAGATCGCCTCCGGGTGGTGCACCAGGTAGGTGTCGAGCGGGTCGTCGCGGGCGACGAGGACGGCCAGCGCGTCCCGCCCGGTACGCCCGGCCCGGCCCGCCTGCTGCCACAGCGAGGCCCGGGTGCCCGGCCACCCGCACACGATGACGGCGTCCAGCCCCGAGACGTCCACCCCGAGTTCCAGCGCGTTCGTGGTGGCCAGGCCGACCAGTTCGCGGCCGCGCAGCGCGGCCTCCAGCGCCCGCCGGTCCTCGGCCAGGTAGCCGGCTCGGTAGGCGGCCACCCGGTCGGCCAGGCCGGGTTCGACCTCGGCGAGCACCCGCCGGGCGCCCAGCGAGACCGACTCGGCGCCGCGCCGGGATCGCACGAAGGCCAGCGTCTGCACCCCCTCGACCACCAGGTCGGCGAGCAGGTCGGCGGTCTCGGCGGTGGCCGCCCGTCGCACCGGGGCGCCGCCCTCGCCGCGCAGGTCGGTGAGCGGCGGCTCCCAGAGCGCGAACGTGGTCGCCCCCCGGGGCGAGGCGTCGGCGGTGACCGCGGTGACGTCCAGCCCGGTCAGCCGGGACGCGGTGACCGCGGGCTCGGCGGTGGTGGCGGAGGCCAGGACGAAGACGGGGGATGTCCCGTAGCGGGCGCAGACCCGCCGCAGCCGGCGCAGGATCTGGGCCACGTGCGAGCCGAAGACCCCCCGGTAGCCGTGTGCTTCGTCGACGATCACGTAGCGCAGCCGGCGCAGGAAGCCGCTCCAGCGGCCGTGCCCGGGCAGGATGCCGCGGTGCAGCATGTCCGGGTTGGTGAGGACGTAGTTGGCGTGCTGCCGGATCCAGGTCCGCTCGTCCGGCGGGGTGTCGCCGTCGTAGGTGGCGGCGCGGACGCGGGTCAGCCGCAGCGCGCGCAGCGCGCGCAGCTGGTCGGCGGCCAGCGCCTTGGTCGGCGCGAGGTAGAGCACCGAGCCGTCCTCGTGGGCCGCCGCGACGGCGGGCATCAGGTAGGCCAGCGACTTTCCCGAGGCGGTGCCTGTGGCGATGATCACAGAGCGCCCGTCCCGGGCGTGGGCGGCGGCCTCGGCCTGGTGCTCCCAGGGCGCCTCGATTCCGGCCGGCACCAGCCGGTTCACGAGCGGTTCGGGAACCCAGTCAGGCCAGGCCGCGCGGCGGCCCTGACGTGCGGGAACCACCTCGACATGGGTGACCCGCTCGCGCCGTGCGGGCGTCGCGAGCAGCCGGTCGAGCGCCTGGACCGGAGGCGGGGAAGTTTCTGAGGGACGCACAGGTTTCCAGTCTGACATCCTGGGCAGTAGTGGGGGGAACGTCCCGGTGTCGGACGGTGCCTCCCCCTGCCCACGGCTTGGCCCGCAGGTCAGACGGGCTGACCCGTACGACGGTTTCGCATGAACGCGACGCCGGGGCGTGGTTGAATCTCGGCGGGGTCCCGTTGCCCCGAACCATTGTGCGGCACGGCGCAGGAGGATCTGTGGACCTGAAGGTCAACGACTACACCACTGACGATGGCATCACCGTCATCAACGTGGAGGGAGAGATCGACGTCTACACGGCGCCGAAGCTCCGGGAGAAGCTCATCGACCTGGTCAACAAGGGCAAGTTCCACCTCCTCGTGGACATGGAGAAGGTCGAGTTCCTCGACTCGACCGGGCTGGGCGTCCTGGTCGGCGGGCTCAAGCGGGTCCGCGCCCACGACGGCTCGCTGGAACTGGTCTGCACCCAGGAGCGGATCCTGAAGATTTTCCGGATCACGGGCTTGACCAAGGTCTTCGGCATCCACGACTCGCTCGAGGATGCCCAGGAGAAGCGCAAGGGCCAGAAGTAGTCCAGGTCCAGGGGTGACCTCAGACATGGCTGTCGTTGAGCTGGCGTTCAGCGCGCTGCCCGTACACGTGCGTACGGCGCGCCTCATCGTGACCGCTGTGGCCCGCCGTAGCGGCGTCGCCGAGACCCTGCTGGACGAGGTCCGGCTGGCCGTCGGCGAGGCGTGCTCGCGAGCGGTGGAGTCCCATCAGCGGTACTGCCCCGAGGAGCCGGTCCGGCTTGAGCTGACCGGGGGCAAGAGCCGGTTCGAGGTCATCGTGAGCGACACGGTCCCGGACGATGGGGTGGCCGGCGGCCCGCCGGCCGCCCCATCATCCGGGGAGCCGGGCTGGGACGAGTTGGGCGCCGGGGAGGGCGCCGCGGACCTCGGCCTGGCCGTCATCGCGGGCCTGGCGGACGAGGTGGAGATCGCCCAGACGCCCAAGGGCATGCAGATCAAGATGAGCTGGCCCGTGGAAGAAAGCTGACCGCACCCCCTTTTCGGCCCCGCCTCGGCGGGGCCTTTTGGTGTCCACGCCCTGTGACGGGTGGGGCGGAACGTGACCATTGGTGCCGGTGGTGAAACCCGTTATGAGATCGTCTTCTCATGATCCGGCCGAGATCGGCGCAAAGTTGATCATTAATGACACTGCATGCCTCAAATCAAGATTTCGTCAAGACCCACTTTTGCGATCTTGCAAAGAACCCCGTTACCTGGGTGAACAAGCCTGATCAAGCGAATGATTGATCATTCTTGACTTCCCAAACATTCCTCCTTCGATGGGTTGTTCCGGGCGAAGTGGGAAGACTTCTCATTCGCCGATCCCCTACGTAGACTCCCGGCACCGCGTTGCCCGGAAATATGGCGCGGTGACGGTCGCCTCCGGGGGCGGTCGCCATCGCGGCGCAGCCTGTCGAGGAGGATGGATGTCAGGGCTTTCCCTCGCCACTCCAGCCGGTGCGGAAGTGGATCTTGCCGGCGGCGACCTGACCTTGGTCGCCATTGTCGGAGTGATCGCTCTCCTGGCGCTCGCCGTGGCCGGAGGTCTCGTTCGCGAGGTCTTGGCCGCCGGTCAGGGCACCGAAAAGATGCAGGACATCGCCCGCGCAGTGCAAATAGGCGCGGGCGCTTACTTGAAACGTCAATTCCGCACCGTCGCGATCTTCGTGGTGCTGATCCCGCTGCTACTCCTGCTGCTCCCCGCAACCTCCACCGAAGTGCGGATCGGACGCTCCGTCTTCTTCATCCTCGGAGCGCTGTTCTCGGCGATCACCGGTTTCGTGGGAATGTGGCTGGCGGTCCGGGGCAATGTCCGGGTGGCCGCCGCCGCACGCGAGTCCGGCGAGCGCGTCGCCATGCGGATCGCGTTCCGCACCGGCGGCGTGGCGGGCATGTTCACCGTGGGGCTGGGCCTGTTCGGCGCGGCCGTGGTGGTGCTCGCCTACCGCGGCGACGCGCCCGGCGTGCTGGAGGGCTTCGGCTTCGGCGCCGCCCTGCTGGCGATGTTCATGCGAGTCGGCGGCGGCATCTTCACCAAAGCCGCCGACGTGGGCGCCGACCTGGTCGGCAAGGTCGAGCAGGGCATCCCCGAGGACGACCCGCGCAACGCCGCCACCATCGCCGACAACGTGGGCGACAACGTCGGCGACTGCGCCGGCATGGCGGCCGACCTCTTCGAGTCGTACGCGGTCATGCTGGTGGCCGCGCTGATCCTGGGCACGGCCGCGTTCGGCACCGACGGCCTGGTCTTCCCGCTGCTCGTGCCGATGATCGGCGTCATCACCGCGGTGATCGGCATCTTCGCCGTCACCCCGCGCGACCGCGACCGGTCGGGCATGTCCGCCATCAACCGGGGCTTCTTCATCTCCGCGATCATCTCGGCGCTGCTGGTGGCCGTGGCGGCGTTCCTGTACCTGCCGTCGTCGTTCGCCGAGCTCACCGGCGTCACCGACGCGGAGATCCGGGCACTGGACGCCGACCCCAGGCTGGTCGCGCTGGGCGCCGTGGTGATCGGCATCGTGCTGGCCAGCGCCATCCAGCTGCTGACCGGCTACTTCACCGAGACCAACCGCAAACCGGTCCGGCAGGTCACCGACAGTGCCCGTACCGGCCCGGCGACGGTGGTCCTGTCGGGCATCTCGCTCGGCCTGGAGTCGGCGGTCTACTCCGCACTGGTGATCGGCGGCGCCGTCTACGGCGCGTTCCTGCTGGGCTTCGGCAACACGACGGTGGCGCTGTTCGCGGTGGCCATGGCCGGCACCGGGCTGCTCACCACGGTCGGCGTGATCGTCTCGATGGACACCTTCGGCCCGGTCGCCGACAACGCCCAGGGCATCGCCGAGATGTCGGGCGACGTCCAGGGTGAGGGCGCCGCCGTGCTGGAGCGGCTGGACGCCGTCGGCAACACCACCAAGGCGATCACCAAGGGCATCGCGATCGCGACCGCGGTGCTCGCCGCGACCGCGCTGTTCGGCGCCTACCGCACCACGGTGGAGGCCGCGCTGAGCGACGCCTCGGCGGGCGCCAAGGAGGCGCTCGGCGACTTCGCCACCTTCAACCTGTCGATCGACTCGCCCAACGTCCTGATCGGCCTCATCCTCGGCGCCGCCGTGGTGTTCCTGTTCTCCGGACTGGCGATCATGGCCGTCAGCCGGGCCGCGGGCCGGGTGGTGGTCGAGGTGCGCGACCAGTTCCGCACCAAGCCCGGGATCATGGACTACTCCGAGAAGCCCGACTACGACCGGGTCGTCGACATCTGCACCCGGGACGCGCAGCGCGAGCTCGCCACGCCCGGTCTGCTGGCGATCCTCACCCCGATCGCGGTCGGCTTCGCCCTCGGCTACGCCCCGCTGGGGGCTTTTCTGGGCGGGGCGATCGCCGCGGGCGTGCTCATGGCGGTCTTCCTGGCCAACGCGGGCGGCGCCTGGGACAACGCCAAGAAGCTCGTCGAGGAGGGCGAACTGGGCGGTAAGGGCAGTGAGGCGCATGCCGCCACGGTCATCGGCGACACGGTCGGCGACCCGTTCAAGGACACCGCCGGCCCGGCGATCAACCCGCTGATCAAGGTGATGAACCTGGTCTCCCTGCTGATCGCCAACGCGGTGGTCACCTACGCGGACAACATGCCGCTGCGGATCGGGGTCACCGTCGCCGCGCTGGTCGTGGTGGTGGGCTCCGTCGTGGTGTCCAAGCGCCGCTCCGACCCCATCGGCACCACCGAGCAGCCGCCCGCCGCCCCGGTGGAGGCGGCCCCGGCCGGAACTGGTTCGGCGGCCGCCCCGACCGGGACCGGACCCACCGACGCCCCGACCGGGGCCGGCTCCGCCGACGCGTCCTGACCGCCGTCTCCGCCCCCGGCGCGGGCACGCCGGGGGCGGGGACGGGTCCGCCCGGACTGGCCGTACGCTGAGGGAGTGGACACGGCTGGGAGGACGGCGACGTGAGCGGCGAGAAGGCCCCCATGGCGGGTGCGAAGGGCTTCGCGATCATTCTCGTGGTGATGTTCGCGATCTTCGGGGCACTGTTCCTGATCTCCGCCCTGCTGGCACCGGGCTGAGCCGGGTAGGGTCCCCGCATGGGGACCCTCATCGTGCTGCGGCATGCCAAGGCGGTCGAAGGCATCGGCATGATCGACATCGACCGGCCGCTGAATGGGCGCGGCCGGCGTGACGCCGCCGCCACCGGCGACTGGCTGCGCGAGACGGGGCTCGTCCCGGACCGGGTGCTGTGCTCGACGGCGCAGCGCACCCGGGAGACCCTGGCCGGTCTGGCGCTGGACGTCCCGGCCGACTTCGAGGCGCGGCTCTACGGCGCGGAGGCCGAGGACGTGCTGGCGGTCGTCCGGGAGACCGCCGACGAGGTCGGCACCCTGCTGATCATCGGTCACAACCCGGCGTTCCACGAGGTCGTCCACGACCTGACCGGCGAGGCGCCGGCGGCCTTCCCGACCTGCGCGCTGGCGGTGATCGACCTGCCCGGCGGCTGGGCGGAGGCGTGGCCCGGCGCAGGCTCGCTCACCACCGTCCGCACCCCCAAGGGCTAGCGGGCGTCCTCGGCGTCGGCGGCCTCGATCTCGCTCCGCGAGATGCCGAGCAGGAACAGGATCGCATCGAGGTAGGGCACGTTGACCGCGGTGTCGGCGGCCTCCCGGACCACCGGCTTGGCGTTGTAGGCGATGCCCAGCCCCGCCGCCTGGAGCATGTCCAGGTCGTTGGCGCCGTCGCCGATCGCCACGGTCTGGCTGAGCGGCACCCCGGCCTCGCGGGCGAACCGCTCCAGCGCGACGGCCTTGCCCGCCCGGTCGATGATCGGCCCGGTCAGCCGGCCGGTGAGCTTGCCATCGACGATCTCCAGCGTGTTGGCGGCGGAGTAGTCGATGCCCAGATCCTCCACCAGGGCGTCGGTGATCTGGGTGAAGCCGCCGCTGACGATCGCGAACTCGTAGTCGAGCCGCTTCAGCGTCCGGACCAGGGTGCGCGCGCCCGAGGCCAGTTGCACCTTGTGCCGGACCTCGTCGATGACGGCGGCGTCGAGCCCGGCCAGCAGCGCCACCCGCTCGCGCAGCGACCCCTCGAAGTCGAGTTCGCCGCGCATCGCGGCCTCGGTGATCTCGGCGACCTTGTCGGACTGGCCGGCGTGCTCGGCCAGCAGCTCGATGACCTCGCCGGTGATCAGGGTTGAGTCGACGTCCATCACGATCAGCCGCTTGGCCCGGCGGAGCAGCCCGCCGCGCTGCACGGCCACGTCGACCTGCTGCTCGACGGCTTCGGCGGCCAGCGCGGCGCGCAGCGCGGCGGGGTCGGCGCCGGAGACGTCGAGTTCGATGCAGGTGACGGGGTAGTGCGCGAGCCGCCCGATCCGGTCGATGTTGGCGCCCGCGGCGGCGATGCGCCCGGCGATCCCGGCCAGCGCGGCCGGGTGCAGCGGGTTGCCCAGCACGGTGACGTGCAGGGTGCCGCGGCGGCGCGGGACGTCCTTCTCCCGGCCGGTGGACAGCTCGATCTCCATGCCGAGGTCGGCGGCGACCGTCTCGGCCGCCGCCCACACGGCGCCGACGTCGACGCCGTCGGGACAGGAGACCAGCACGCCGAGCACCAGCCGGCCGCGGATCACGACCTGCTCGACGTCGACGACGTCCAGGGGGAAGGCGGCGAGCGCCGCGAACAGGCGTGACGTGACTCCCGGCCGGTCACGGCCGGTCAACGTGACGAGCAGTGTGCGCTGCGGTCTCCCGTCGGGAAACCGTCCGGGTGCCTCGCCCATGTGGCCGTGTCCCCCCGCTGTGCCGTCCATGACGTCCCCCAAGGTACTGGGCGCCGGAGCGTGCCTGGAGCTTGGCACCGCGCCGAGCTCGGCTGCTGTGACGCACGACACTTCGCCGGTGTCATCCGCTCCCGCGGGGGCTCACCCGCAGCGATGCCGCCACCGCCGCCACGGCGATGCCCACCATGAGCGTCCCGGACAGCGTCAGCCCGGTCTCCAGGCGGCCGAAACCGGTCGCCAGGGCGCCCGCCGCCCCGACGGCCAGCGCCGAGCCGAGGGTGTCGCAGATCTGCAGGGCGGCGGAGTTGACGCCCTGCTCTTCGGTGGGCGAGAGGCCGAGGACCAGCACGCTGAGGCTGCTCAGCGCGAGCCCCATCCCCGCTCCGCCGACAATCCATGCGGGTATGGTCCACCAGCCGGAGGTCCGCAGGGCGATCAGTGCTGCGACCACCCCGAGGGTGACGAGCAGCGCCCCGGTGCGGACGAACCAGGCGCGCGGCCGGCCGGATCGCCCCTGGTACCAGGACGCCGCCGACCAGCCCAGCGCGCCGAGGGTGAGCACCAGCCCCGCCTCGACGGCGGTGAAGCCGTGCGTGGTGGTCAGGCTGAGCGGGATGAACGCCTCGGCGCCGAAGAAGGCGCCGGCCAGCAACCCGCGCAGCACCACGGCCGTGGGCAGACCCCGGGCCAGCCGCAGCGCCCCGGCGGGCAGCAGCCTGGGCAGCCCGAGGACGAGCGCCGCCAGGGCGGGCGGGAGCAGCGGCCAGGTGCCGTGGTCCATCGCGTACAGCAGCGCCACGGCCCCGGCGGCCACCGCCACCGCCGCGGGCAGCCGCCCGGGGCGTGCCGGGCCGCCGGAACCGCCGCCCTGGGGCACCGGCAGCAGCATGGACGCGGCCGGGACGACCAGCGGGATCAGCCCGAGGAAGACCCAGCGCCAGTGCAGGTGCTCGGCCACCGCGCCGGCCACGGCGGGTCCCACGAGTGAGGGCACCACCCAGGCGGTGGCCAGCGCGGCGAACACCCGGGGCCGCAGCTCCTCGGGGTAGATCCGGGCGATCAGCACGTACAGGGCGACCAGCGAGATCCCGCCGCCGAAGCCCTGCACCACCCGGCCGGCCACGAAGACCTCCATGGTCCCGGCGGCGCCCGAGACGGCCAGCCCGGCCAGGAAGACCGCCACCCCGGCCACCAGCGGGCCGCCGGGGCCGCTCCGGTCGATCCACCCGCCGGCGGCCACGTTGGCCAGCAGGGCGGCGATCAGGTACCCGCTGAAGCTCCATCCGTAGAGGGACAGCCCGTCGAGTTCCCGGGCGATCACCGGCATCGCGGTGCCCACCGCCATGGCCTCGAAGGCCAGGAGCGTGACGACGAGCACGATGCCGAGGGTGGATCGGCGGTAGCGGGGAGTGAACAGGCTGGTGGACTTCCCAGGGGAGGGGGGAATCATGCCTATACATTAGGTAGGGATTCGGTCATCCATATCGGGGGGTCACGGTGAGTCCGCAAGCGAGGTCGTCGCTTGCGTGCACATGAATGACGAAAGGTCCGATGACGTAGCACCGCAGACTGATCCGACGGCCTCGGATGGGGCGGTACGGTCCGTAGTGTGGGCACCGATGAGCAGGACGCGCGGGGTGAGCGGGCGACGCCGATCTCCGGGAAAGCAGTCCGGGCCCACATGAGTAATGTGCTCGTGAAGCTGAGGGTGCAAGATCGGAAGTGGCCGGCGCAGCGCGCCGTCCGTTACGGACTGAGACCGCCGGCTGAAAGAACTCCTCTGACGGGACCGTCATCGAAATCGGTATGAACGTGACTATTAAGTACGCGGCAGGCTCCGACATCGGGTGCAACCGGGAGAACAACGAGGACTCGGCCTACGCCGGTCCCCGGTTGATCGCGGTCGCTGACGGCATGGGCGGTTACGCGGGCGGCGAGGTTGCCAGCTCCACGGTGATCGGTTCGCTGCGCTCGCTCGATGCCGAGGCGCTGCCCGTCGAGGAGCTCAAAGACGCGTTGGGCCGGGCGGTGGCCGAGGCCAACGAGAAGTTGCGGATCGCCCGCGAGGAGCGGCCCGACCTCAGCCGGATGGGCACCACCCTGACGGCGATGCTGTGGAATGGCACACACGTCGCGCTCGCCCACATCGGCGATTCGCGGGGCTACCTGCTGCGCGACTACGAGCTGCTGCAGATGACCGGTGACCACACCATGGACCAGTTGCTCAAGGCCGAGTCCCCGCACCCCGAGGAGCAGGGCGGCGAGCCGTCCCGCCTGTCCCACGTGCTCTACCGGGTGCTGGACGGCCGCGACGACCGCGACCCCGACCTGCAGCTGCGCGAGGCCCGGGTGGGCGACCGCTACCTGCTGTGCTCCGACGGCCTGAGCGGGGTCGTCGACGCCCAGACGATCTACGAGGTGCTGGAGGCCGAGGCCGAGCCCGCCGGCGCGGTCGCCCGGCTGATCGAACTGGCCCGGGCCGGTGGCGGCCCCGACAACATCACCTGCGTCGTCGCCGACCTGCTCGACGGCGACCCGGCGAGCGGGGGCGCCCCGCTCCTCGTCGGAGCCGCCGCCCAATAAGGGCGATCGCCCTCTTTTCCCGCTTCGGCGGCCCGTATCCCAGGTCACGGTCCGGTCGCAGACTGGTCGCGGATTGTGGCGCGGCCTTGACCACCGTATGGTGCGTGCAGGTATACGGGTCATTCGGACAAAGCCATCGAGGCGGAGGATTCATGGGGGAGGCGCCCGGAATGGCGGTCGCCGCCGCGCCGAACGGCGTGGCGCGATTCGTCGACCGGACGCTTGCCACGGCACGACACGGACCGCGGGGTACCGCGTTGCGCGTCGGGGCGATGGCCGTCGCGGCCGTCGCCGCGGCATGGATCCACCGCTTGAACGACCCCGGCGTGCTCTGTCCCCTGCGGGCACTCACCGGGATCCCCTGCCCCCTCTGCGGGGGCACGACGGTGTTCATCGAGCTCGGCTCCGGCCATCCGGTCCGGGCGCTGCTCGCCAACCCCGTCGCCCTCCTCGGCGCCGTCGGCATCGCCGTCGCGCCACTGGGAGTGGGGGGTCGGTGGTGGGCGCTCGACCCGAGGACTCGTGCCTGGGTGCTCGGTACCGCGCTCGTGGGGGCGGAGATCTGGCAGCTCGCCAGGTTCGGCCTCCTGGTGAACTGACGCTGAACACATCGGTGTTCCGCGGAGCCCGGCAGGTGAGACGGGCGTCTGACAACCCAAGGGTCAATTCAACAAGGAGAATCAGCGTGGGTAACCCCTACGACCCGTACGGCCAGCAGCAGCCGGGGTACGGGCAGCAGCAGCCGGGCTACGGGCAGCAGCCCCCGCAGCAGCCCGGGTACGGCCAGCAGCAGCCGGGGTACGGCCAGCAGCAGCCCGGCTACGGGCAGCAGCCGGGCTACGGCCAGCAGCCCCCGCAGCAGCCCGGCTACGGGCAGCAGCCGGCGCAGCAGCCCGGGTACGGCCAGCAGCCCGCCTACGGGCAGCAGGGTGGGTACGGCCAGCAGCCGGGCTACGGCGGCGGCGGGTACGGCGGCGGGCTCGCCGACTGGCCGCTGCGGGCCGGCGGGCTCCTGATCGACGGCCTCATCATCGGCGCTCCGTACTTCGTGTTCTACATCCTGGCGCTCGTGCTGGGCCAGAACTCGGCCGGGCTGGCGGCGATTGTTTCCCTGCTCGGGCTCGTGGTGCTGGTCGGCCTCTGGCTCTGGCTGCGCTACCAGGAGGGCACCACCGGCCAGACCCCGGGCAAGAAGGTGGTCGGCATCCGGCTCGTCGGTGAGACGACCGGCCAGCCCATCGGCATCGGCATGTCGGTGGTGCGGTATCTCGCCCACTTCCTCGACAGCTTCGCCTGCTACGTCGGCTGGCTGTGGCCGCTGTGGGACGAGAAGAAGCAGACCTTCGCCGACAAGGTCTGCAAGACCTACGTCGTGCGCGCCCAGTAAGGCACGGCACCCGCGAGCGGGGCGTCCCAGCCGGGGACGTCCCGCTTTTCGCGTTTCAGTGGACGGGGTCGAAGGCGCTGTTGCAGGCGGCGACGCGGGCCCGGCGGACCGCCCGGTCGAGCATCCGCAGCGCGGCGGACCGGAGATCGCTCTGCTCGGCGGTGAGGCCGCCGCCCTCCACCCGCCGGGCCAGGTCGAGGACGACCGACAGGCGGCCGGCCAGCGCCGCCACCCGGTGCGCCCGCGCCGGGTAGCCGGGGGCCAGCGCCACCCCGCTCGCCGGGTCGCGCAGCGCGGCCAGCGCCTCGGAGATCTCCGGCCCCCAGGCGGACACGTCGTCGACCGTGAGCAGCACCTCGGTGGCCTCGCGCATGGCCAGCGAGAGCCCGTGGTCGGCCTCCGGCAGGCCGGGGACGTCGGGTGTCCCGGGCCGTGCCTCGTGCACCTCCCAGCGCACCCCCACATAGGACGAGCCGCGCCGGTCCTCGGCGGGCACCAGCCCGAGTGATCGGTCGGCCAGGGCGGCGAGGGCGGCCTCCCCGGCCTCCAGCGCCGCCGTGTTGAACGAGGGCGGACCGTACAGCCCGAGCGGGTCGCCGGGCGCGGGCAGGGCCAGCCGGAGGGCGGTCAGGCCGTCCACCCGGAGCGCCCCCAGCGCCCGGCGCAGCGGCAGTTCCGGTGGTTCCCCGGGGACTCCGCACACCACGTGCGGGCCGGTGGCGCGTTCCACCGCGTCGGCGGCCTCGTCCAGCCCGACGTGGCCGGTCAGCCAGGCGTTGGCCCAGGCGACCAGGGACGCCGCGGCGGGTTGCGCGGGGTTCATGGGCGGCCTTTGCTGTGCATGCCGACCACGATAAGCGCTGGAGATGGCATAGGTTCGTCTCTGGACGTGGAATCACCCAGGGCCTGCGACATTGGGGAAAAAGGGGCACGATGGCGGGAGACGTACTGGAGCTCGACGGTGTCGGGATCCGGCGGGACGGGGCGCGGCTGCTGCGGGACGTGGACTGGACCGTCAACGAGGGCGAACGCTGGGTGATCATCGGTCCCAACGGGGCGGGCAAGACGACCTTGCTCCAGGTCGCCGCGACGATGCTCCACCCGGCCGAGGGCACCGTGGACGTGCTGGGCGAGCGGATGGGCAAGACCGACGTTTTCGAACTGCGCCCGCGCATCGGTTTCGCCAGTGCCGCGGTGGCCGAGAAGGTCCCGCCCGGCGAGAAGGTCATCGACCTGGTGCTGACCGCGTCCTACGCGATCCTCGGCCGCTGGCGCGAGCAGTACGACACCACCGACGTGACCCGGGCGGTGGAACTGCTGGACGCGCTGGGCTGTGCCGACCTGGTCCGGCGCCGGTTCGCCACCCTGTCGGAGGGCGAGCGCAAGCGGGTGCAGATCGCCCGCGCGCTGATGCCCGACCCCGAACTGCTGCTGCTGGACGAGCCCGCGGCCGGGCTGGACCTGGGCGGGCGCGAGGACCTGGTGGCCCGGCTGGCCCGGCTGGCCGCCGACCCGGCCGCGCCGACGATGGTGCTCGTCACCCACCATGTGGAGGAGGTCCCGCCGGGCTTCACCCACGCGATGCTGATCCGCGGGGGCACCCCGCTGGCGCTGGGCAAGGTCGACGAGGTCTTCACCGCCGAACACCTCACCCGTTGCTTCGACATCCCGCTCACCATCGAGCGGCAGAACGACCGCTGGTACGCCCGGTCCACTCGCTGATCTGCGGTTCATATGGGTTTGTCCGGGTATGTATCGAATGAACGTTCGAATACCGCGGAGGGGTCCCATGAAGGGCGACTGGGTCGAGATCGTGATCGACGCGGGTGACGCAACACGGACGTACGAGATCACGGCGAGCCGCGCCGGCCGCCGGGTCGAGATCACCAACCGGCGCGGCGTGGTCGAGGTGAGCGAGGTCACCCGGACCGGCACCCCCGTCCGCACCGCCCGCTTCATGGCCAGCCGGGTCCTCGCCCTGGTGGAGCACCCTGTCGAGGACGGCGCTTCCCCGTCCGCCACCGTCCACAACCTCCCTGGCTCCGCCTGAGCCGAGGGAGCGAGCGGAACGGTCTGCATGGCGAGTGAGCGAGGCGCGGGCGGCGGCCAATACCGCCTGAGCCGAGGGAGCGAGCGGGATGGTCCGCGCGGCGAGTGAGCGAGGCGCGGGCGGCGGCCGGCACCGCCTGAGCCGGGAGCCCGAACCGGGGTGGCCGGGTCAGACGGAGGGCCTGACCTGGACGGTGCCGTTCTCCAGGATCCGGGTCTCGAAGGCGGGCTGGCGTCCGGTGGCCGGGCCGTGCACCACCGAGCCGTCGGCGACCCGGAAGGTGCTGCCGTGCCACGGGCAGACCACGCACAGGGTGTCGTCTTCCTCGCTCTCCTGGACGATGCGGCCCTGGTGCAGCGGCCCCGCCAGGTGGGCGCAGCGGTCGGCCAGTACGTGCACCTCGTCGCCGGAGCGCAGCACGAACAGGCTGATGTAGCCGAGCCGCCGGTGTACCGGCCAGCCGTCGGGCAGTTCGTCGAAGCCGCACACGTCGTGCCAGCCCAGCGGCACCAGGTGCGCGACGGATTCGGCGTGGCTGGCCCCGGCCGCCTGCCGGAACGCCAGGTGCCCGCCCAGGTAGGCGCCGGTGAGCAGGGCGCCGAGCCCGGCGAAGCCGAGCAGCCGCCCGGCCGCGTTCCGCTCGCGCCGCCGGGCCGCCAGCGAGAGGAGGTAGAGGCCGCTGGCGGCGGACACGCTGAGGGCGTGCACCAGCCCCACCCGCTGCTGCTCACGGTGCAGCGCCGACCAGTCGGCCCAGCCGGTGAGCAGGGTCGGTACCACGCCGGCGAGCCCGGCGGCGACCAGCACCTTGCTGGCCCGCTCGGTGCCGGGGATCAGGTCGAGGACCGCGGCGGAGGTCCAGCAGCCCACCGGGAGGTCGGTCAGCGGCGGGTGCGCCGGGTGGCCTATCGGCACGCCGTGCAGCAGGTCCTTGACGGACCCGTCCGGCAGCAGCCGGCGGACGAGCGCGGTGATCCGCCGGGACGCGCCGTCGAGCGCGTCGGCGTGCTCCAGCCCCTCGGCCAGCTCGACCAGGTGCGGTCGCGGGGCCAGCCGGGCGTTGCGCTGGAAGATCCTGTTCGCCTTTCCGTCCATGGTCCCCCCTCACGCGTCCATCCGGACGGCCGTAACCATGACCCTACCCACGGGACGTCACCGGCGACTATCGCGGTTCTGCCTACCTCGGGCGGCGCGCTCGAAACCCACCGAGCGGACCAGAGCCGGACCAGAGCCCGGACCGGAGCCCGGACCGGAGCCGGACCAGAGCCGGACCAGAGCCGGACCAGAGCCGGACCGGAGCCCGGACCAGAGCCTGGATCGGAGCCGGGGCGGAGTCGGACCAGAGCCGGACCAGAGCCCGGGCCAGAGCCGGGCCGGAGCCGGGATCAGAGGGCCTCGACCGTGACCGGCACGCCGTTGAAGACGGCGTTGCCCGAGAGCGGGTCGATCTCGGTCTCGTCGGTGATCGCGTTGACGTTGCCGCCCGCGTGCTCCCGGGCCACCTGCGTCCGGGTGCCGGGCAGGTCGTGGCCCCAGCCGTGCGGCATGCTGACCACGCCGGCCATCACCGTGTCGGTCGGTTCGGCCACGGCTTCCAGCGCGCCGGCCCGCGAGACGACCCGCACGGTGTCGCCCGGGCCGACCCCCAGCCGGTCGGCGTCGGCCGGGTTGAGCTGGAGCGTGCACGTGTTGGAGCCGCCCACCAGTTCGGGCACGTTGTGCAGCCAGCTGTTGTTGGACCGCAGGTGCCGCCGCCCGATCAGCACCAGCCCGTCCCCGGTGGGGGCGTCCAGCCCGGCGCGGAGCCGGTCGGCGTCGGCGGCGAAGGCCGGCGGGCACAGCTCGATCCGGCCGGACGCGGTGCACAGCACCTCGTGCAGGCGGGGCTCCAGCGGGCCCAGGTCGAGCCCGTGCGGGTGTTCGGCGCGCAGCCGGGCCAGGGTGAGGCCGTCGGGGTCGGCGCCGAAGCCGTCGCCGTAGGGGCCCAGCCGCAGCATCATGTCGAGCCGGGCCTCGGGGCCGGCCCGGTCGTCGAGCATCTTGCGCAGCTCGGCGGGCTCGCGGCCGTGCACGGGGGAGCCGGAGGTGGCGACGGCCTTGGCCAGCGTGGCGCCGATGACCAGTTCGTCGAGTGCCGCCGGGTCGCCGTCCTGGCCTGAGGCGATCATCGCGAGCCGGGCGAGGATCTCCCACTCCGCGGGCCGGCCGTCGGGCAGCGGCACCGCGGGGTCGGAGTAGCGCACGTAGTTGCGGACGGTGAAGCCGAGCAGCGCCACGTCGTAGTGCGGGGTCTGCGCGGGGCGGGGCGGGGGCAGGATGACGTCCGCGTGCCGGGTGGTCTCGTTCAGGTAGGGGTCCACGCTGACCATGAACTCCAGCCCGGCCAGCGCCCGGTCGAGCCGGGTGCCGTTCGGCGCCGACAGCACCGGGTTGCCGCCGATGGTGATGAGCGCCCGGATCTGCCCGTCACCGGGCGTCTCGATCTCGTCGGCGAGCGTGGCGACCGGCAGCTCGCCGTTGGCCTCGGGCAGGTCGCGGACCCGGCTGCGCCAGCGCCCGGTGACGAACGGCCGCCGCCGCCGGTAGGCGGGCAGGTGCGCGGGCCGGGCGAACATCGCGCCGCCGGGGCGGTCGAGGTTGCCGGTGAGCACGTTGAGGACGTCGACCAGCCAGCTGTTGAGGGTGCCGAACGCCTGGGTGCAGGTGCCGATCCGGCCGTACACTGCGGCCCGCTCGGCCGCGGCCAGGTCGCGGGCCAGGCCGCGGATGGTGCCGGCGTCGATGCCGGTGATCTCCGCGACCCGCTCGGGCGGGAAGTGCAGTGCCAGCGCGCGCAGGTCGTCGAGCCCGTTCAGCTCGTACTCGCCGGTGGTCGTCAGGTCCTCGGCGAACAGCGTGTGCACCAGGGCGAACAGCAGGTAGGCGTCGGTGCCGGGCCGGATGAACACGTGGTGGTCGGCGAGGGCGGCGGTGCGGGTGCGCCGGGGGTCGATCACGACGACGCGGCCGCCGCGCTTGCGGATCGCCTTGAGCCGCCCGGGGAAGTCGGGGGCGGAGGCGAGGCTGCCGTTGGACTCCAGCGGGTTGGCGCCGAGCATCAGCAGGTGGTCGGTGCGGTCGAGGTCGGGCACCGGGATCACGAGCGGGTCGCCGAACAGGTAGCCGCTGCTGACGTGCTTGGGCATCTGGTCGGCGGTGCTGGCCGAGTAGATGTTGCGGGTGCCCAGCGCCTTGATGACCGCGGCGCCGTAGAGCGGGCCGGCGATGGAGTGGGCGGTGGGGTTGCCGATGTAGATGGCGACGGCGTCCTTGCCGTACCGGTCGACGATGGCGTGCAGCCGTTCGGCGACGGTGGCGAAGGCGGTGTCCCAGCCGGCCGGTTCGTGCTGGTCGCCGGCGCGCACCAGGGGTTCGGCGAGCCGGTCGGGGTCGCCGTCGAGCCGGCCCAGGGAGGCGCCCTTGGGGCAGATGAAACCGCGGCTGAAGGGGTCGGCCGCATCGCCTCTGACCCGCGTTACGCGGTCGTCGTCGAGGGTGAGTTCGAGTCCGCACAGGGCCTCGCACAGTGGGCAGGTCCGGTACGCCGTCCGACTCATCGGCATGCTCCTTCGGGGCGGGAAACATACCAATCATGACTCCATGACGGGCGGCGCGCCAGCATTTGTCCCCACAGGTCTAGACCAATTTATGGTGATGGGTTATCGGCCGGCTGATAAGTCCCTGTCCAAAAAGCGTTGTTTGGACGGGTTTTCGCTCTGCGAAACCGTGCCTAAGGTCGCCTTACTCGGGGATCCGACGCGAGGTCGCGAAAGGACCGACCATGAAGATCTCACGTGTCATCGGAGTCCTGGCAGGCGCCCCCCTGGTCGTGGGGGCGCTGGCGATCCCCGCCGCGGCGGCGCCCCCCTACGTCCCGGCCGACAGCGGCGCCGAGATCACCGGCGAGCAGTGGCTCGACCCCGTCACCGTCGACCTGACCGTGCAGACGCCGGCGATCGGCACCTCGGAGAAGGTACGGGTGATCGTCCCGGCGGGGTGGTCGCGGGAGGCGTCCCGGACCTGGCCGGTGGTGTACGCCTACCACGGCGGCCGGGACGACTACGTGTCGTGGACGCGCAGCACCGACATCGAGCAGGTCGCCGCCCGCTACGACGTGATCGTCGTGATGCCCGAGGGCGGCTGGGCCGGATCGTACGTCGACTGGCACAACGACGGCCGGGGCGGCACCCCGCGGTGGGAGACCTTCCTCGTCCAGGAGGTCGTCCAGCTCGTCGAGCGCAACCTGCGGGGGAGCACCCGGCGGGCGGCGATGGGCGCCTCCTCCGGCGGCCACGCCGCGGTCATGTACGCCGGCCGGTGGCCGGGGACGTTCAGGTACGCGGCCAGCTTCAGCGGCATGATGCACATCACGATGCCGGGCGTCCCCTCCTCATCGCTGTACACCTCCCGGGTCTGGGGCGGGGTGCGGGACCCGGAGCTGATCCTGGGCAGCCCGCTGACCGACTTCGCCAACTGGCGGGCGCACGACCCGTACCACCTGGCGCCCCGGCTGCGCGGGACGGGGCTGTACATCTCCGCCGGCACCACCGGCGAACCCGGCCCGTTCGAGCCCACGGACCTGGCGCTGCGCGAACTGCTCGCCGGCCTGCTGATCGGCGGGAACAGCGAGGAGACGGTCGGTGCCACCAATATCTCGTTCCGCACGCGGCTTTACGCGCTGGGCATTCCGGTGACCGCCAACATCTACGGTGACGGCTGGCACCAGTGGGGTTACTGGGACGCCGAGTACAAGAAGGCCTGGCCGCTGATGATGAACGCGATCGGAGCGCAGCGCACCGGCTGAAACGCCGGAACTTGACCACCCGGTTATAAGTCGCGCCAAAAGAATTGTTATCGCGAGAATTCTCGAATGCACAAGGTCCTTGTAGCCTTCGCGCTATTCGGCGGCCAGGCCAGAGCCCGCCGGAAGGGCACGAAAGGACCGGCCCATGAGGATCTCACGAGTCGCGGGAGTTCTGGCGGGCGCCGCCCTGGTCACGGGATCGCTGGTGGTCCCCGCCGCGGCGGCGCCCGCGTTCGTCCCCGCCGACACCGGGGCGAGGATCACCGGCGAGCAGTGGCTCGACTCCGCCACCGTGGACCTGACGGTGAGCACCCCCTCCCTGGACGGCCCGCAGCTGGTGCGGGTGATCGTCCCTGCGGGGTGGTCGCGGGAGGCGTCCCGGACCTGGCCGGTGGTGTACGCCTACCACGGCGGCCGGGACACCGCCGTGTCGTGGACGCGCAGCACCGACATCGAGCAGGTCGCCGCCCGCTACGACGTGATCGTCGTGATGCCCGAGGGCGGCTGGAACGGCTCGCACGCCAACTGGCACAACTTCGGCCTGGGCGGCAGGCCGAAGTGGGAGACCTTCCACGTCCAGGAGGTCGTCCAACTGGCCGAGCGCAACCTGCGGGCGGGCACCCAGCGGGCGGTGATGGGCGCCTCCTCCGGCGGCCAGGGCGCGCTGGCCTACGCCGGCCGCCACCCCGGGACGTTCAGGTACGCGGCGAGCTTCAGCAGCGTCCTGCACATGACCACGCCGGCCATGCAGTCGCTGGTCCTGACCACCGCCGCGGTCTGGGGCGGGGTGTGGATCCCGGGTGCGATCTACGGCTGGCCCCTGCTGAACGAGTTCGTCTGGCGGGCGCACGACGCCTACCACCTGGTGCCGAAGCTGAAGGGCACCGGGCTGTACGTCTCCGCCGGCACCACCGGCAACCCCGGCCCGTTCGAGCCGACGGACGCGAACCTGCTGGAGCAGCTCGCCGGGCGGCTGATCGGCGGGTTCGGCGAGGCGACGGTGGGGGCCTCCACCCGGTCGTTCGTGGACGAGGCCCGGCGCCGGGGCGTGCCGGTGACCGCCAACCTCTACGGCAACGGCTGGCACCAGTGGGCCTACTGGGACGCCGAGTACAAGAAGGCCTGGCCGCTGATGATGGACACGATCGGGGCGCGGCAGGTCGGCTGAACGGCGGCCCGGGCCCGCGCACGGGCCCGGGCGTTCCGGTCAGCCGTTATTGAGGCCGATGCCCTGGGCGACGCGGTCGCCGAGGTCCTTGTGGATGTTCCGCCAGTACTCGGCGATCCGCGGCTTCATCTCCGCGGTCACCTCCGGCGCCGACGCGTGGCCGACGATGTTGGAGACCAGGTGGTCGCGGTCGGTGTCGGAGAGGACCTTCTCCCACAGCGTCCGGGGCTGGCCGTAGTCGTCGTCCTCGCTGTGCAGCCGGTACGCGCTGCGGACGATCTCACCGGCGACCCCGTACTGCTCGCCGGTCCACGGCGCCGGGTCGGCCACGGGGCCGCCCGCCGAGTTGGGCGCGTACAGCGGGTCGCCCGGGTTCGCGTAGCTCATGGGGCCGTCCTTGTTGTAGCTGTGGACGGCGACCTTGGGCCGGTTCACCGGGAGCTGCAGGTAGTTCGGGCCGATCCGGTACCGGTGCGTGTCCGGGTAGGAGAACAGCCGGCCCTGGAGCATCTTGTCCGGGGACGAGCCGATGCCCGGCACCAGGTTGGCCGGCTCGAAGGCGGCCTGCTCGATCTCGGCGAAGTAGTTCTCCGGGTTGCGGTCCAGCACGAACCTGCCGATGGTGATCGGCGGGTAGTCGCCGTGCGGCCAGACCTTGGTCAGGTCGAACGGGTTGAACCGGTAGTCGGCGGCCGCCTCGAACGGCATGACCTGGATCTGCACCGTCCACGACGGGTGGTCGCCGTTGGCGATGGCCGTCCGCAGGTCGCGCAGGTGGTGGTCGGGGTCCTCGCCGGACATGGCGTCGGCCTCGGCCGCGGTGAAGTTCCGGATGCCCTGGTCGGTCTTGAAGTGGTACTTCACCCAGAACTTCTCGCCGGCGGCGTTGTACCACAGGAACGTGTGGGAGCCGTAGCCGTTCATGTGCCGCCAGGTGTACGGGGTGCCGCGGTCGCTCATCAGGAACGTCACCTGGTGCGCCGACTCGGGGGACAGCGTCCAGAAGTCCCACTGCATGTTGTTGTCGCGCAGGTGCGTGTCGGCGCGCCGCTTCTGCGAGTGGATGAAGTCGGAGAACTTCTGCGGGTCGCGGATGAAGAAGACGGGGGTGTTGTTCCCGACGAGGTCGTAGTTGCCCTCGTCGGTGTAGAACTTCAGCGCGAACCCGCGCGGGTCGCGCGCGCTGTCGGCGCTGCCGAGCTCGCCGGCGACGGTGGAGAAGCGGATCAGGAGGTCGGTCTCGGCGCCCTTCTGGAACAGCCCCGCCTTGGTGAACTGGCTGACGTCTTCGGTGATGAGCAGCTTCCCGTACGCGCCGCCGCCCTTGGCGTGCACGACCCGCTCGGGGACGCGCTCGCGGTTGAAGTGCGCCATCTTCTGGATCAGGTAGTGGTCTTGCAGCAGCAGCGGGCCGTTCGGGCCGACGGACTGCGAGAACTCATCGCTGGGCGCCGGGATGCCGGCGTCGGTGGTGGACACGGGCCGTTCGGACATGAACGCGGTTCCTCCTCACTCCATTGATGCTCGATCTGCGGGCTGTGCTACCCGGGAAGTCCGTTGACAGTCCGGGCAGAGCCCCCAGAAGGTGACGTCGGCCTCGTCGATCTGGAATCCGGCGGCGTCCGCTGGTTCCAGGCAGGGCGCCCGCCCCACGGCGCAGTCGACGTCGGCGACCGCCCCGCAGCGGCGGCACGCCAGGTGGTGGTGGTTGTCGCCGACGCGTCCCTCGAACCGGGCGGGGCTGCCCGCCGGCTCGATCCGTCGCACCAGGCCCGCCGCGGTGAAGGCGTGCAGGGCCTCGTAGACGGCCTGGAGGGAGACGTGCCCGACGCGCTCGCGCGCTCCGGCGGCGATCTCCTCCGCGTCGAGGTGGTCGCCGCCGCGCACGGTCTCCAGGATCGCGACGCGGGTGGCGGTCACCCGCAGGCCCGCGCCGCGCAGTTCGGCTGCGGCGTCGTGGGCCCGGGCGGTCTTCTGGTCTGCGGTCACGCGTCCCAGCCTACCCAGCTAAACCAGAATCATTCAAGTTAACGAGTCATTCAGGTTTTAGTCCGGCGATGGCCTCCGCCACCAGGTCGACCTCGTCCTCGGTGTTGAAGTAGTGCGGCGAGGCGCGGACCCGGTGCGGCGGGCGGGCGCCCGCGTCGTAGCGGTAGGTCTGCTCCGACGTCCGGACGTTGATCCGCCGCTCCGCCAGCCGCCGCACCACCTCGCCGGCGGTCACCCCCGCGACGGTGCAGGTGACGATGCCGCTGCGGCGCAGCCCCCGGTCGTGCACCGTGACCCCGGGCAGTTCGCCCAGCGCCGCGCGCAGCCGGGCGCCGAGCTTCAGCGTCCGCTCCTCGATCGCGCCGAGCCCCACGGCCAGCGCGTACTCGGCCGCCGCCGCCTGGCCGAGCTGGCCCGCGACATGGCGCTCCCAGGTCTCGAACCGGCGCGCGTCCGGCCGCAGCTCGTAGGAGTCGGGTCCCGTCCAGTCGGCCGCGCGCAGGTCGACGAACGGCGGTTCGAGCTCGCCGAGCACGTCCCGGCGGACGTAGAGGAAGCCGGTGCCGCGCGGGCCGCGCAGGAACTTGCGGCCGGTGGCCGACAGCAGGTCGCAGCCGATCTCCGTCACGTCGACGGCGAGCTGCCCGACCGACTGGCAGGCGTCCAGCAGGTAGCGCGCGCCCGCCGCCCGGGCCAGTCGGCCGACCTCGGCGGCCGGGTTGATCAGCCCGTCGTGCGTCGGCACGTGGTTGATCGCCACCAGCCGGACCCCGCCCCGGTCGAGCGCCGCGGCCAGCTCCGCCAGCGAGATCTGGCCGTGCTCGTCGTCCGGGACGACCTCCACCCGGGCGCCGCGCCGCCGGGCGGCCGCGATGAACCCGAGCGCGTTGCTGGCGTACTCGCTGGTGGTGGTCAGGATGCGGTCGCCCGGCTCGAACGGGATGGCGTGGAAGGCCAGGTCCCAGGCGCGGGTGGCGTTCTCCACGTAGGCGATCTCGTCCGGGTGCGCGCCGATCAGCCGGGCCAGCGATCCGTACGACGCGGCGAGCCGGTCCATGGCGGTGTCCGCGGCCACGTACCCGCCGGCCCGGGCCTCCAGCGCCAGGTGCTCGACCACGGCGTCCACCACGGGACGGGGTTGGAGCGAGGAGCCGGCGTTGTCGAAGTGGACGAGGCCGTCCCGGCAGCCGGGCGTCTCCGCCCTGAGGCGATCAATGTCCAAAGTCATCCCTCCACGGAGGATTGCAGACCTACCCGGCCCGAACGCACAATCGGCGTTCTACCGTCCAAACCATCGGATGAACGTCGGCGTCCAAACATTCGGCAAAGAGTCGGACCCCGGACCGCGGAGGAACACAGTGGGCAACGGACGCCGTTGGGGCATCGGCACGATGGCGGGAGCGGCGCTCCTCCTCACCACGGCGTGCGGTCCGCTCGCCACGGCGATCGACGAGGGCACCGAACCGAAGAAGCACCCCGTCACCATGGCCTTCGGCGGCGACGTGCACTTCGAGGGCATGCTGCGGGCCAAGCTCGACGCCGACCCCGACGCGGTGTTCGGCTCGGTGGCGAACATCCTGCGGGGCTCCGACATCGCCATGGTCAACCTGGAGACCGCGATCACCACCGGCGGCGTCCAGGCGCCCAAGCAGTTCGCCTTCCGCGCCCCGCCGACCGCGTTCCGGGCGCTGAAGTCCGCCGGGGTGGACGTGGTGAGCATGGCCAACAACCACGGCATGGACTACGGCGAGCCCGGCCTGCGCGACTCGCTGGCGGCGGCCCGGTCGGCGAACTTCCCGGTGGTGGGCATCGGCGAGAACGCCGCGGCGGCGTACCGGCCCTGGACCGTCACGGTGAAGAACACCAAGGTCGCCGTCATCGGCGCCACCCAGGTGCTCGACGACAACCTCATCACGGCGTGGACGGCCACCGACGCCCAGGCCGGCCTCGCCTCGGCGAAGGACGCGCCCCGGCTGGTGCAGGCCGTCCGGGCGGCGCGCGAGCAGGCCGACATCGTCGTCGTCCACCTGCACTGGGGGCAGGAGCTGAACAGCTGCGCCACCCCCGTGCAGCGGACGCTCGCCGGGCAACTCGTCGACGCGGGCGCCGACGCCGTCGTCGGCGGCCACGCCCACGTGCTCCAAGCGGGCGGCTACCTGCGCGGCAAGTACGTCCACTACGGGCTGGGCAACTTCCTCTTCTACAACTCCTCCGGGCGGACCGCGCAGAGCGGCGTGCTGGAGCTCACCTTCGACCCCGCCCGGCGGGACCGGCCGGTCACCCGGTCGGAGTGGCGGCCCGCGACGATCGTGAACGGGGTGGCGCAGCCGCTGCGGGACGCCCCCGCCGACCAGGCCCGCCGGCAGTGGGAGGGGCTGCGCTCCTGCGCGGACGTGCGGCCCACGCCCGACGGCGCTCCCGCCACCTCGGGGTGAACTCGGGGTGCCTCGGGGCGCCCCGGGCGAATCGCCCTGCATGTCGCGGTCCGTCCATACGGTCCGACATGGCATTCTGGGGCGATTCGTCTTCCCCCCGAGGAGTTCCGAGTGCGCAGGAGACTGGTGGCGGTCCTGGCCGGCGGCGCGCTGGTCACGGCGGCCTGCGGAGGCGGCGGCGACACCCCGGCCGAAGGCGACGCCGGACCGGACTCCCCGCCGCCGTCCACCGCGGCGTCGAGCCCCGCCCAGCCGGCCCAGCAGCCGTTCACCATCGCGTTCGGCGGCGACGTGCACTTCGAGGGCCAGCTCCGCGCCCGGCTGACCGCCAACCCGCGGACCGCGATGGGCCCCATCGGCAACTACCTGCGCCGGGCCGACATCGCCATGGTCAACCTGGAGACCGCCATCACCACCGGCGGCACCCAGGCGCCCGGCAAGCAGTTCGCGTTCCGCGCCCCGGCCACCGCGTTCACCGCGATGCGCGGCGCCGGGGTGGACGTCGTGTCGATGGCCAACAACCACGGCATGGACTTCATGGAGTCCGGGCTGCGCGACTCGCTGGCCGCCATCAAGCGCACGAAGTTCCCGGTGGTGGGCATCGGCCGGAACGCCGACGAGGCGTACAAGCCGTGGATCACCGAGGTGAAGGGCAACAAGGTGGCGATCCTCGGCGCCACCCAGGTGCTCGACGACCACCTGATCCCCGCCTGGACGGCCACCGACACCAAGGGCGGCCTGGCCTCCGCCAAGGTCGTGCCCCGGATGATCCAGGCCGTCAAGGACGCCCGCGAGCAGGCCGACACGGTGATCGTCCACCTGCACTGGGGCGCCGAACTGCAACCCTGCCCGCTGCCCCGCCAGCAGGAACTGGCCCAGCAGTTGGTCGACGCGGGCGCCGACGCCGTCGTCGGCGGCCACGCCCACATCCCGCTGGGCGGCGGCTACCTGGACGGCAAGTACATCCACTACGGCCTGGGCAACTTCGTCTTCTACTCCGCCAACGGCCAGACCGCCAACTCCGGCGTCCTGGTCCTGCGCATGCAGGGCCGCAAGGTTCTCGCCTCGGTCTGGAAGCCGGCCCGCCTCTCCGGCGGCCTGCCCCTCCTGCTCACCGGCACCGCCGCCCAGACCGAACTCCGCCGCTGGAACGGCCTCCGCCGCTGCACCGGCCTCTCCGCCACCCCCTGACCTCGCCCGGGTTGGAGGAGGTCCGCCGCCCGCGCCGGTCTCTCCGTCGCTCCTTGACGGCCCGCGCCGGGCGGGGGATGTCCGCTGCCCGCGCTGGTCTCTTCGCCACTCCTGACGGCATACCGGACCGGCCCGTTTTCCGGCGCGGGCCGGTCCCCGCGGGGCACTGTCGCAGGTGCCCGCCATGCGACGCCGTGACGCGACCCGCGCCCTTACGGGGCCGCTGCGGCCGTGGGCGTGGGACGCAGCCGGGCCGTCCGGCAGGTTTCCCGAAAAATCCGTCGCGGCCGTGTCGATCCGGCCGTCCCCCGGTCGACGCGTGGGTGAAGGCGGCCCGGCGGGCGGGCCGCCCGGAACGCGAGGAGACCGACATGTCGATCGCACAGCTCACCACGACGGCGCCCGGAACGGCCGCCGGGCGGACCGCACCGCGGAACCGGGCGCTGCTGGCCTGCGGCGTCGCCGCCGGCCCGGTGTTCGCCGCGGTGGCCGCGGCGCAGGTGCTCACCCGGGACGGGTTCGACCTCGGCCGGCACGCGCTCAGCCTGCTGAGCCTGGGCGACCTGGGCTGGATCCAGATCGCGAACTTCGTGGTCGCCGGCGCGCTGTCCATCGCCGCCGCGACCGGCCTGCGGCGGTTGCCGCACGGCGGCGGGGGCGGCACCTGGGGTCCCCGGCTGGTCGCCGGGTACGGGGCGGGGCTGATCGCCGCCGGGCTCTTCGTCGCCGACCCGAGCACGGGCTTCCCGGCCGGAGCGCCGGAGGGCATGCCCGAGTCCCTGAGCTGGCACGGCATCCTGCACGGCGTCGCCGCCCCCGTGGCGTTCCTCTCCCTGCTCGCCGGGTGCGCCGTCTTCGCCCGCCGGAACGCGGCCCGCGGCCGGCGCGGCCGGGCGGCGGCCGACGTGGCGACCATCGTGACCGTCCTCGCCCTCCTGGCCTGGCCCGACCACGGCACCTTCAGCGTCCGCCTGGCCGCCGCCTCCGCCGTCGTCTTCGCCTGGCTCGCGGTGACCTCCGCCGACGCCCTGACCGACCCGGAGTGAAGCCGGACCCACCCCTGGGCGGAGGACCGCGAGCGGCCCTCCGCCCAGCCGGAACTCCGCCACCGCACCAGCCTCTTCGTCACCCTGATGGAGGCCGAGGGCCTGGTACCGAACGGCCCGCACCACGAGATCTACCTCTCTGACCCGGCCGAGCCCGACCCGGCGAAGATGCGCACCAGCCTCTCCGGCACCCCTGCCGCGCAGGCGGGACGTAGCTGATCCTTCAGCTTCCAGGGCGCTATGGCGCACCGGAAGCTGAAGGATCTGTGAGTGTGTGGGTGGGCGGGGTCAGACGAAGTCGGTGGTGTCCAGGGTGAAGGAGAAGGGCGCGGGCAGGTCGATGGGCTTGCCGAAGGCGCCCGAGTGACTGGTCGTGTAGTCGTCGGCCTCGGGGTCGCCGAACAGGGTGACCGTGTGCCTGTCCCGGTCGATCAGGAGGTAGAGGGGAATGCGGGCGCGGGCGTAGCAGCATCGCTTGGCCTCGCGGTCGCTCTGCGGACGGGTGGAGGTCACTTCCACGACCAGCGCCACGTCGTCCGGCGGCATGTAGGGCATGTCGTTGCCGAACAGATCGAGTGCGGCCGGGGCGAACACACCGTCGGGAATCACATGGTTCTTCGGACACCGGCCACCGCTGGGCAGGACCAGGCCCCGGTTGCCGGAAAAATCCATTTCCAGCGGGGAGTTCCTCATGACCTGCCGGTTCACCTGGCTGATGGCCCGTTCGTGATACCCACCGGGGGGCGGTGACACGATGATCTCCCCGTCGATCAGTTCGGCCTTGAATCCCTCGGGAGTCTGTAGCGCCAGGAAACCCTCGAGAAGAACATCGTCGGATGGATACGGCTCATACGCCATCGCCGTCATGCCGATCCCTCCCTGCTCCTTGCCACCAGCATAGGCGTGACCCGCCTTCGTCGCCGGACGGTGAACCCGATCAGGCGAAGCCGGTGGTGTCCAGGGTGAGGGAGAAGGGCGCGGGCAGGGTGACGGGCTTGCCGAAGGGGGTGCAGTAGCCGGTGGTGTAGTCGCCGGTGCCGGGTTCGCCGGCCAGGACGACCGTGCGCTGGTACCGGTCGACCAGGAGGTAGAGGGGGACGCCGCCGCGGGCATAGCAGTGCCGTTTGACCTCGCGGTCGCACTCGGTGTGGTCGGGGGTCACCTCCACGATCAGCGCCACGCCCTCCGGCCGCAGGTAGCGGGTGTCGTTGGCGAACAGGCCGAGTTCGGCGGGGGCGAACATCTCGTCGGGGATCAGGTGGTTCTTCGGGAGCAGTCCGCCGTTGGGCAGGACCAGGCCGCGGTCGCAGGAGAAGTCCATCCTCGTCCGGGCGTTCCCCATGATCTGCCGGATCACGAGGTCGGCGGTCCGGCGGCAGGCCCCGTCGGGCGCCGGCGACACGACGACCTCCCCGTCGATCAGTTCGGCCCTGCCCCCTCCGGGGGCCCGCAGGGTGAGGAACTCCTGGAGAAGGGTGCTGTCGAGCCAGGGCAGCTGACGTGCCACGTCCCTCATACCGCACCTCCTTCACCCCTCACCAGCATGGACAGGCGACTCCCTATTCCGCACCGGGCAAGCCGGCGGGCAGAGGAGTGCCTACGGGAGGCGGCGGTCAGCGGGAGCGGGTCGCCTGGATGTGGTCGCGGTACCAGGTGTAGGAGGTGCGGGGGGTGCGGTGCTGGGTGGTGTAGTCGACGTGGACGAGACCGAAGCGGGGGTGGTAGCCCTCGGCCCATTCGAAGTTGTCCAGCAGGGACCAGACGAAGTAGCCGCGGACGTCCACGCCTGCCGCGATCGCGTCCTCGACGGCCTTGATGTGGGCGTCCAGGAAGGCGACGCGGGCCGGGTCGTCGAGTTCCGCGCCGTAGGAGCAGCCGTTCTCGGTGACGTACAGCGGGGGCAGGGCGTCGCCGTACCGCTCGGCCAGCGTGGTCAGCAGGGAGTTCAGGGCGGCGGGGACGATCGGCCAGCCCAGGCCGGTGGCGGGGTACTCCTCGATCGGGACGAGGTCGAACGGGAGGGGGCCGTCCGCGGGGGCGCGCAGCCGGGTGGGCTGGTAGTAGTTCACGCCGAGGAAGTCCAGCGGTGCCGCGATGGTCGCCAGGTCGCCGTCCCGGATCCAGGGGTCCAGCGGGGGGCCGCCGAGGGGGGTCAGGTCGGGGTGGCGGCCGAGCAGCAGGGCGTCGGTGAACAGCCGGTTCATGAACAGGTCGAAGGCGCCTGCCGCGGCCCGGTCGGCGGTGGAGGATTCGTCGGCGGGCCAGGCGGGCGAGTAGTGGTTGGCGATGCCGACCGAGCGGGCGCCGTGCGCGCGCAGGGCCGCCACGCCCAGGCCGTGGGCGAGTAGCTGGTGGTGGGCGGTGGGCAGGGCGTCCAGCAGCAGGGCCCGGCCGGGGGCGTAGTTGCCGAAGGCGTAGCCGTACGCCGTCGTCACGACCGGTTCGTTGAGCGTCATCCACAGTTCCACCCGGTCGGCGAGCCGCGCGGCGACCATGGCGGTGTAGTCGGAGAACCGTTGCGCGGTGTCGCGGTTCAGCCAGCCGCCGGCGTCCTCCAGCGGTTGCGGCAGGTCCCAGTGGTAGAGGGTGGCGGCGGGGGCGATCCCGCGTTCCAGCAGGCCGTCCACCAGCCGGTCGTAGAAGTCCAGGCCGCGCGGTTCGACGAGGCCGGAGCCGGTGGGGACGATCCGGGGCCAGGCGATCGAGAACCGGTAGGTGTCGGTGCCGAGGCCGGCCAGCAGGTCCAGGTCCTCGGCCGTGCGGTGGTAGTGGTCGCAGGCCACGTCGCCGGTGTGGCCGTCGCGGACCCGGCCGGGGGTGTGGGCGAAGGTGTCCCAGATGGACGGGCCCCGGCCGGCCACGGTGACGGCGCCCTCGATCTGGTAGGCGGCGGTGGCGGTGCCCCAGCGGAATCCGGGCGGAAAGCCCATCGCGTCCTCCCAAGATCGTTGGATTTCCGATCCTAGGTTTCCGCACGTCGCCGGGGGAAGCCGGAGGACAATGGGCCGGTGACGGAGATGCACACCCCCCTGCGCCGCCGCCCCGCCCAGCGCCGCAGCGCCGAGCGCGTCCAGCGGATGCTCGACGCCTGCGCCGAGATCCTCGACGAGGCGGGCTACGAGGGCCTGAGCACCACCCGCATCGCGCAGCGCGCCGAGGTCGCGATCGGCTCGGTCTACCAGTTCTTCCCGGACAAACGGGCGGTCGCCCAGGCGCTGGCACTGCGGAACCTGGAGCGGTTCGGCGCCCGCATCTCGGAGGTGCTGGCCGAGGGGGACTTCACGCACTGGTCCGACAGCGTCGGGGCGGTGGTCGACATCTTCGTCGACATGCACCGGACGGTGCCGGGCTTCCGGGTGCTGCGCTTCGGTGACGCCGCCGACCGGCACCTGCTGGACTCCACGGCCGACAACAACGCGGTGGTCGCCGACCGGCTGCGCCGGCTGGTGGTGGGCCTCTTCGACGTCCCCGACAGCCCGGCGCTGAGCCGGGCGCTGGCGATCGCGGTGGAGGCGGGTGACGCGGTGATCAAGCTGGCCTTCCGCCAGGACCCGGAGGGCGACCCGGACGTGCTGACCGAGGCGAAGCGCCTCATCCACGGATACCTGGCGCGATACATCGACGCCCAATAAAAGGGCAGATATGCCACACTTCGAGCCCCGACGATGAGGTGAGACGTGGACCCCTCCCAGCTCCAGCAGCAGACCCGGCTGCTGGTCCGGCAGAAGATCCGGCCGATGGTCAACCAGTACGTCGTGCACACCGCCACCCCGGACGGTGCCGAGGGCGAGCTGGTGGCGTTCGCGCAGCAGAAGCGCGTGGCGTTCAAGGAGCAGGTGACCATCTACGCCGACGAGGGCAAGAGGCAGCCCCTGCTGGGCTTCAAGGCCCGCAAGCGGATCGACCTGGCGGCCACCTACGACGTCACCGACGCCTCCGGCCAGCCCCTCGGCGCGTTCCGCAAGGACTTCAAGAAGTCGCTGCTCAGCTCCACCTGGCACCTGGAGCAGCCGGGGCTGGGCGTGACCACCGGCAGCGAGCGCAACAAGAAGGTGGCGATCCTGCGCCGGGTGTGGAACTTCATCCCGCTGGTGGAGAACCTGCCGTTCGCGGTGCCGTACCACTTCGACTTCGTCGCGAACGGGCAGATCGTCTTCTCCGTCACCAAGAAGATCGCGCTGCGCGACAAGTACGTCGTGGACATCAGGGACCCGCGGCTCGACCGCCGGCTGGTGATCGCGCAGGCGGTCGCGCTGGACGCCCTCCAGTCGCGCTGAGCCCTCACCGGGCGAAGGCGTCCACGATCAGCCGGGACGCGTCGAGCGCGGCGGTGGTCCGGCCGGTGCCCAGCAGGAATGCGCCGGGCCAGATGTGGCCGCCGCCCGCGACGGTGTAGAGCTCGACCGAGGCGCCGTCCCGGCAGTTGCCGTACCGCAGGTGCGTGACGGACCCGGCGGCCTTGGTGGTGCCGGGGCCGCAGCCGAACGCCCGGGCCCAGCCGGTGGTCACGCCGGGCACCCCGGGCAGCCGGAACGGGCCCCGCGCCGGGAGCATCCAGCGCGGGACGCGGGAGGCGTCGCCGAGGAAGGGGGCGCCGCCCCGGTAGGGGATCACGGTGTCCCCGGTGCCGTGGAAGGCGATGAGGCGGGCCGGTGCCGGCTGCCGGCAGGGCAGGGCCAGGTTGAGCCCGGCCACCGCGGCGACCCCGGCCAGCCGGCCGGGCAGCCCGCAGGCGAGCGCGGCCGCCAGCCCGCCCCCGTTGGACATGCCCGCGGCGTACTCGCGCGTCCGGTCGACGCAGATCGTGCGTTCCAGGTGGTCGAGCAGCCCGCCGACGAACTCGATGTCGGCCGTGCCGTCGGCCATGCCCGGCAGTTTCCAGCCGCGCCGGCTGGGCAGCGCCTCGGGGGTGACCACGGCGAAGCCGCGCTCGGCGCCCCGCTGCGGCAGCCCGCTGTAGACCGACTGCTGGAGCGCGCTGGAGCGCAACCCGTGCAGGTTGACGATCACCGGCACCGGGTGCAGCGGGTCGTAGACCCGGGGCAGCGCCAGCAGGTGGGACCGGCCCGCGTAGTCGATCCGGGTGGTGGGCGGGGCAGGGGTGCCGCATCCGGGGCTGGCGGGAGATCCGGTGGGCCAGGCCGCGGAGGATTCGCGGTCGTCGGAGCAGCCGGTGAGGCCCCCGGCGAGCATCAGGCCCGCCACCAGTACGGCTGGTATCCGTCGCACCGTCCGATCGTAGGGCGCGGTGACTCGCCGCAATCACATGTAACCCAAAAGTGACCCGATGGTCACCAAGCGAGTTGGGGCCTGTCGAGCACGCGCTTTACATGTTACGAATCTATGTAAAGCGGTGAGCCGGTCGGGCCGGCCGGCGGCGCCACCCCCCGGGCGAGGAGGCCCCATGAGCTCGTACGACCGCTACATCAGTCCGGTGAGCCGGGACACCTGGAACGTCCCCGCGGCCGGGGCGTCCCGCTTCACCTGGGAGTACGACAACGGGCGGGACCGGCTGCTGTCGCTCTACCAGAAGGGCAAGGACAAGCAGTGGGACTCCCAGACGCGGATCGACTGGGACCTGGAGGTCGATCCCACCAACGTCGCCGGCCTGCCCGAGGAGTTCAACCCGCTGTTCGGCTCCGACATCTGGGACAAGATGTCGGAGAAGGAGCGGCAGGAGTTCGGCCGGCACCAGGGCTCCTGGCTGTTCAGCCAGTTCCTGCACGGTGAGCAGGGCGCGCTGAACGTCTCGGCCCGGATCGTGCAGTCCGTCCCCGACCTCGACTCCAAGTTCTACGCGGCCACCCAGACCATGGACGAGGCCCGGCACGTCGAGCTGTACGCCAAGTTCGTCGACGAGAAGATCGGGATGTACTACCCGGTCAACCAGGACCTGGCCCGGCTGCTGGCGGAGTCGCTGGAGGACAGCCGCTGGGACCTGCCCTACCTCGGCATGCAGGTGCTGATCGAGGGGCTGGCGCTGGCCGCGTTCGGCCTCTACCGCGACATGGCGACCAACCCGCTGGTCAAGCAGCTGCTCGCGT
This sequence comes from Actinomadura craniellae, assembly GCF_003289645.1. GTDB lineage: Bacteria > Actinomycetota > Actinomycetes > Streptosporangiales > Streptosporangiaceae > Actinomadura_D > Actinomadura_D craniellae. The sequence goes on from NZ_QLYX01000005.1 coordinate 427,513, forward strand.
ACGTCATGCAGGACGAGGCCCGGCATGTGGCGTTCGGCCGGCTGGCGCTGAAGGACTACTACGCCGAGCTCAGCACGAAGGAGCGCGCCGAGCGCGAGGAGTTCGTGGTCGAGGGCTGCTACCTGATGCGCGACCGGTTCCGCGGCAAGGAGATCTTCGAGCAGCTCGACATGCCGGTCGACCGGTGCATGGAGTACGTCGACAACTCGGCGATGTACACCCTCTACCAGTCGCACCTGTTCAGCCGGATCGTGCCGTGCGTGCGCGACGTCGGCCTGTGGGGCGACAAGGTACAGGCCGCCTACGCCGACATGGGCGTCCTCGACAACGCCAAGGCCGACCTCGAGGCGCTGATGCGCCAGGACGAGGAGATCGCCGAGCGGCACGACGAGGAGCGCGCCGAGGAGCGGGAACTCGCCGTCCGCAAGGAGGAGGTGGCCGCGGCCATCAGCCTGGGCGAGGCCGGCTGACCCCGGCCGTGATGTACTTCGGTGCAGGACATCACCGAGGAGTCATCATGGCCGAGCGACTGGACGAGGCGACCATCGCGGCGCGGCTGGCGGAACTGCCCGGGTGGACGCGGGCCGGCGACGAGATCCGGCGGACGTTCCAGGCCCCGGACTTCCTGACCGGGGTCAGGATCGTCAACGAGGTGGCGGTGGCCGCGGAGGCGGCGAACCACCATCCGGACATCGACATCCGCTGGCGCCGGGTCTCCTTCGCGCTGACCACGCACGATGCGGGCGGGTTGACCGACCTCGACTTCGACCTCGCGCGTCGTATCCAGACTTTTGCCACGGAACACGAGGCCGACTGAGTCCGGATTCGTCCGAAAATGGGGGTGCGCTCTGCCGGGTGCGCCCCCGTTCTTATGTCGCTTTTCGGGTTGTGATGGGGGTCTCTGCCGGAATGGTAACGATCTTTATTTGCAATAACGCTGGGTATTGAGCCGATCACAGCCAGAGAGCAAGAGGCGTGAGAAAAGCCACACTCAATGCGTGAAATCCACGGTTTGGTCCGTTTCGCGAATGAGTCGGCGTACGGTCGAGGACTTGTGCGCGGCCCATCGTGAACGGCCCGGGTGATGGCCGGTGCCGCGCCAGCCGGACGCCGGCCCGCATTGCCGCGGGTCCACCGATGCGCGCCTGAATTGCGCGCGGCGCACCGGGTCATTCGGGGGAGATGTTCCTGAAGAGCCGTGCCGTGGTGGGCGAACGCCGCCGGGCGTCCGGGGTCCTGTCCCCTATCGAAGGAACGCCCTGGTGCGTAATTCCGGTAAGCGACATTTCCGATTCAACTCTCGTAAGGTGATCGCCGTGGGTCTCGCCGCCCCGGTCGCCGTGGCCGGGACCGGTGCGGTCTGCTCCGGCGACACCGCCCGGCGGGCGATCTCCGCTCCCGCCCAGGCGGCCGCCACCGCCCCGGCCCACCGGGCCAAGGCGGACCCCAGAACGGACCGGCCCAGACGCCCCGCACCGGTCCGGCAGGCCATGGTCGCCAAGCCGAGAAAGCCCCCCTCCAGATACAGAGTGGTGCGCAGCGGCTCGTGCCGCGCCTCCTACTACTGGGAGGCGCAGGCCACGGCCAGCGGGGAGCGGTTCGACCCGAACGAGCTGACCGCGGCGCACCGGACCCTGCCACTGAACTCGCGGGTCCGCGTCACCAACCCGGGCAACGGCGACTCCGTGGTGGTCCGCATCAACGACCGCGGCCCCTTCACCGGCGGCCGCTGCCTGGACCTGTCGCGCGCCGCGATGTCGGCCATCGGCGGCACCTCCGCCGGTGTCATCCCGGTCAGGTACCAGCTGCTGGGCCGTACCTGACCCGGTCAGCCGCGGAAGCCGTTGGCGGACTCCAGCTGGGACTCGTCCAGCAGGACCGGGCCGTCGAGGGACGGCACCGCCTTGGGGCGGACGGACAGGCGCTCCCGGAACCAGTCGGTGAGGGCGCCGTCCACGCCGACCGCCTCGGGCGTCGGCGCCCGGGGATCGACGCCGGGTTCGGGGACCAGCGCGTGGCCCATCCGGAACGTGGTGCCCTCGGCCGAGCGGAAGCCGGACGTCCGCAGCAGCTCGACGAGCTCGGCAACCTCCTCCGGCCCGGTCACCTCGTCGGTGGCGCCCCCGCCGAACAGGAGCTTGGTGTCGCGCTCGGCCAGGTCGCCCACCCGGCGGGAGAAGTCCAGCCGGACGGCCACGGCGCGGGCGGCGGCGGTCCACTCGTAGGTCCGGCCGGTGCGCCGCTCGGCGGCCTCGATCGCCCGGGCGGGCGACACCACCGGGGTGATGAGGGCGGCGGCGGTCACCGGTACGGCCGCCTCGGCGACGGCCAGCAGCGCGGCCGACGCCCCGGCCGAGAAGCCCGCCAGCGCGACCGGCCCGCCCGCCACGTCGAGCTGGGTACGGAGCTCGGCGAGCACGGCCGGGAGCGCGTTGGCGGCCTGCTCGACCGCCTCTCCGTAACGTTCCAGGCTGCCCGTCTCGAGTAGTTCGTCACCGCCGAACGCGGAGCCCTCGGCCAGCGGCAGGTACACCCGCCAGGCGGGCACCCCGGTCAGCGGCATGGCGGTGGCGAAGGAGGCCGGGGTGCGGGGCGGGTCGAAGCCGGGCCAGACGACGATGATCGGTGGGGGCCCGGCCGGCTCGGCGTCCACCGCCGTCGGGGGCAGGGCGAGGTAGGGAACGCCCGCCGCCGTACCGGTACTCGGCCGGATCAACCGATCGCCGCTCATGGTGATGCCCTGCTCCTGTGGTGAAGAGGGCCGCCCCAAGCGCGGGACTCATCCTCGCCGGCCCCCGGTCCCTGTACCGCCATCGTTCCATCACGGCCCGTGTAATGCTGCCGAAACGCCTTACCTGGTGGGCCTCTCGGGCAATCTCAGCTGTCCTGACATGCCAAAACACTCCGACCCCTGACAAGAGACCCTGATTTCGGACGCCCGTTAATCCGAATCATGCGCCTGATGATGTCGACCCCGAACGGTGATCTTACCCTTCCGCTCTGCGGAATATGGGGCGACCCCACCGAACTAACTATCGACCCCCTCTTATCGGGAACAAACGGGAGCAAATCACCGTCGAAACTGAAGAGGCGGGCGCGATACGGGGGGTTCGCGCCCGCCCCCGAGCGCAGGGGAGGACCGATGATGAAGCCTCGGCAGGCCGCGGCGGCCGGTCACGCGTGGCAGATCTACGACGAGACCCGGCGTCCCGGCGCCCCCGGCTTCGGCGCGCGGGTCCGGGCCCTGCCGCGCATGCTGCGGGCCGCCGCACGGGGCCAGTACAAGGGGCTGGGCACCGCCAAGCTCGGCCTGCTCGTCTTCGGCCTGATCTACCTCGTCTCGCCGATCGACGCGGTGCCGGAGTTCATCCCGTTCGTCGGCGTCGCCGACGACCTGGGCGTCGCGCTGTGGATGTTCGGCGCCCTGGTCTCCGCCGCCGGCGAGTTCGTCCAGTGGGAGCGGAACCGGGTCGTCCCCGGCCAGGTGATCGACGCCGACCAGGCCGCCGGCTAGGACGTGCGCGCGGTGAGCTCGCGGCCGAACTCCTCGGCCAGCCGCAGCATCATCGGGCCCACCCGGGCGACGACCTCGCCGGTCAGCCGGCCCGACGGCCCCGAGACCGAGAACCCGGCGGGCGCGGGAGAGCCCGGCAGCGCCACCGCCACGCACCGCACCCCCGGCTCCTGCTCCTCGTCGTCGAGCGCGTACCCCCGGCTGCGGATCACGGCCAGTTCGGCCAGCAGGGCGTCGGGGTCGGTCAGGGTGCGCGGGGTGCCGGCGGGCATGCCGGTGCGGGCGACCAGGGCGCGGACCGCGTCGTCGGGCAACTGCGCCAGCAGCGCCTTGCCGACACCGGTGGAGTGCGGGCGCACCCGCAGGCCCACCTCGGTGAACATCCGCATGGAGTGCCGGGACGGCACCTGCGCGACGTAGACGACCTCGTCGCCCTCCAGCACGGCCATGTTGGCGGTCTCGCCCGTGTCGTCCACCAGCCGGGCGAGCATCGGCCGGGCCCAGGTGCCGAGCAGCCGGGTGGCGCCGTCACCGAGCCTGATCAGCCGGGGGCCGAGCACGTAGCGCTTGGACGGCTGCTGGCGCACGTAGCCGCCCTTCACCATCGTGCGCATCAGCCGGTAGGCGGTCGGCATGGGCAGCCCCGACGCCTCGGCCAGCTCCGACAGCGCCAGCTCGCCGCCCGCGTCGGCCAGGTGCTCCAGCAGGTCGAAGGCTCGCTCCAGCGAACGTACGGCGTCCGACACGGCCGGGGCTCCTCGCGGGTTGCGAACGGTCGGCACCAATTCTATGGACTGCGGATTTCGTTCTGTGAAACGGGTCTGTGGTGTCGCGGACGGTTACGGACAGTGGCCGGTGGACATACCTACAAAGCGCGGCAACCCCCCACGGCAGGCTCGGAATCTCGGGAAGGGACGACGTGCGCGCGGGGGAATCGCGAGGCGCCTTCGGGTGGATGACCAGGTCCGTCACCCGCCCTGCGCTCCTGCCGGCGATGGCCGCCGCCGCGCTGGCCCTACCGCCGGCGTCCCCACCCTCCGGCGCCTTCGCGGACGCGTCCGGACGCGACGACTGCGCCCGGTGCGTGGCCCCTCCCCTGGCCCCTGCCCAGGCCCCACCGCCGGCCCTTCTCCAAGCCCCTTCCCAGATCCGTCCCCAGGCCGGCTCCCAAGCCCAACCTCAGGTCCGCCCCCAGGCCGGCTCCCAAGCCCAACCTCAGGCCCGCTCCCAAGCCCAACCTCAGGCCCGCTCCCAAGCCCAACCTCAGGTCCGCCCCCAGGCCCAACCTCAGGTCCGCCCCCAGGCGCGTCCCCAGATCCGCCCCCAAGTCCCTCCTCAGGCCATTCCCCAGGTGTCTCCCACGGCGTCTCCGCAGCGGTCCCGCGCCCGGCGGGAGCGGCGCCCCGACGCCCGGCCCACCACCGGCACGCTCGCCCCGGCGCCTCCGTCCAGGACCCCCCGGCCGGTCCGCCGGGGGCGCAAACCCGCCGAGCGGCCCCAGGCCGGCCTGGGGCCGTGCGAGGGCTGCCCGCAACCGCCGGCCCGGCCCGGCGGCAAGGCCGTGGACAGGCCGGGGCCCGGGCGGGACCCCGAGCCCCCGCCGCAGCACACCGGCGGCCGTCCGCCGCAGCACGCTGGTGGTCGTCCGCCGAAGGACGCCAGTGGCCGCCCGCCGCAGGAGGCCGCCGGGCCTCCGCCGGGCGGGCCGGGGCGCTCCGGCCCGCGGCCGGGCGCGAACCCGCCCCCGCCGCCCGGCGAGGGACGGTCCGGGCCGCCGCCCCGGTCACACCAGGCGCCGCCGCGCCCGCCGCGGCCCGAGGGGCGGCCGCCGTTGCCCCGCCGGCCGCGGCCCGCACCTCCGCCGGGGCCGCCCCGCGCGTCCGGGGGCGGTGCCGTCCTGCGGCCGGGTCCTGGGCCGGGTCCCGGGCCGGGTCCTGGGCCGGGCGGGGTGCCGCGGGCGACGGTGACCGTGACGGTGCGGCCCGCACCCGGGGCCGGGCCGGAACCGCGGTGGGCCGCTCCGCCGCCACAGCACCCGTCCGCCCGGGAGATGCCCCAGGCGGGCCCGGCACCGTACCCGCCGCTACCGTCGGGGACGGAACCGGTCCTGCCGACCCTGCCGACGGTCTCGCCGCCGGCGGTGGCCGCACCGCCCGTCCTGCCGTCCGGTGAGCGGCACATCTCGACGATCACGCCGCTCGACCCCGGGCCGGACGACCGGTCGTTCTGGATGACGGTGATCGCTACGCTGGTCGCCGGGGAGGCCGCGCTGCTCTGGCTCGTCGCCTCCCTGAGCCTGCGCCGGAACCGGATCGTGGGAGCCCGGCCGGAACGCTTTTCCCGGCGCCGCAGGTAGAAGATCTGCTGCAAACGTCCCGCGGGATCGTTTATCACGTGCATTTCCTCGGCTTGTCACCCCAGTGACAAAGTTCGCGGGAGCAAATATGCGCGCCGGTCAATGTCGGCTATGCCCGGCTTCGGGTACCTTTTCGCCACACGATCATCCCTGCCGTGTCCGGCCGGTGCAGCCCCACCGACCGGCTCTTGGTGGTCAGACGTCGGCGGCGTGCCCCTCCCCTGAAGCGCCCCGGCCAGTCCCAAGGAGACGAACGATGGCGTTGGGTGCGTTGCTGCCGGAGCTCGACCAGAGCGATCCCGACTGGACCCCGCTGGTCACGGCCATCTCCCGGCACGCGGAGACCAAGCCGGCCGCCCCGGCCTACACCTTCGTCGACTACTCGGGGAACCCGGCCGGCACGAGGACCACCCTGAACTGGGCGCAGATGGACGCGCGGTCGAAGGCGATGGCCGCCCGGTTGCGCCGGTCGGCCCGGCCCGGCGAGCGGGTCGCGCTGCTGCTGCCGCAGGGGCTCGACTACCTCGTCACGATGTGCGGCGCGATGCTCGCGCGTGTGATCGCCGTCCCGCTGTTCTCGCCGGACCTGGCCGGCCACGGCGAGCGGCTGATCCGGGTGTACGCCGACGCGGACCCGGCGGTGGTGGTCACCAGCAGGAGCGCCCTGTCGCACGTGGAGAAGTTCTTCGGCGACCAGGACGTCCCGCGGCCCCGGGAGATCGTCATCGCCGACGACCTGGACCTCGCGCCGGGGGAGACCTGGCACGACGAGCCGGCCGCCGCGGGGGACGTCGCGTACCTGCAGTACACCTCGGGATCCACCCGCACCCCCGCCGGGGTCGAGGTCACCCACGGCAACCTCGACGCCAACGCCCGGCAGGTGCTGGCCGGCTGGACGCCCGACCACCCGCATCCGAAGATGGTCTCCTGGCTGCCGCTCTTCCATGACATGGGCCTGGTCAACATCCTGGCGCTGACCATGGTGGACGGCCACGAGTGCATCCTCATGGACCCGCTCTCGTTCCTGATGAACCCGCTGCGCTGGCTGCGGCTGATCTCCGAGTGCGAGGCCGCCTACACCTCGGCGCCCAACTTCGCCTACGAGTACGCCGCGGCCCAGGCCACCCCCGCGAAGCTGGCCGACATCGACCTGAGCGGGCTGGTCAACTGCCTGAACGGGGCCGAGCCGATCCGCACGTCCACGCTGGAGGTGTTCTCCGCGGCGTTCACCCCGGTCGGGCTGCGGCCGGGCGCCCCCACCCCGGGGTACGGGCTGGCCGAGGCCACCGTGTTCGTCAGCGCGGCGGCCGACGACGTCCCGCCGACGGTCGTCTGGGCCGACCGGGAGGAGCTCGCCCGGGGCGCGCTGCGGATCCGCGAGCCGGGCGGTGCGGGCGTCACCGGCCTGGTGGGCTGTGGCCGTCCGATCGGGCAGCACGTGGCGATCGTCGATCCCGACACCGGGGTCGAGCGGCCGGACGGCATGGTCGGCGAGGTCTGGATCCACGGCCCCAACGTGGCCGCGGGCTACTGGCGCAACCCCGAGCGCACCGCGAGCACGTTCGGCGGCGTGCTGACCGACCCGGCCGGCGGGCTACCGGCCGGTCCCTGGCTGCGGACCGGTGACTACGGGCTGGCCCACGAGGGCGAGCTGTACATCACCGGCCGGATCAAGGACCTGGTCATCGTGGACGGCCGCAACCACTATCCGCAGGACATCGAGGAGACGGTGTACGAGGCGCACCCGGCGATCCGCCAGGACCACGTGGCCGCCTTCGCGGTCGTCGAGGAGGACGCCGAGCGGCTGGTCGTGGTGGCCGAGCGCAACCGGCGGGTGCCGCTGGCCCGGCTGGATCTGGGGGAGGTGGAGCGGGCGGTCCGCGGCGCGGTCAACGTCGCGCACGAGCTGGCGGTGCACGAGTTCGCGCTGGTCGAGCCGGGGATGATCTCGCGCACCTCCAGCGGGAAGATCGCCCGGGCCGCGACCCGGGAGCGCCATCTCGCGGGTGCGCTGGCCCGAACCGCTGATCGGCTCGCGGCACGCACCACATAATCGACAAAAGCCACCATCCGGACGACTGCCGGTGGGGAGGGACATGCTCGCGGGCCTCGGGCGTCTGATTCATCGACGACGCTGGACGAGCCTCGTCCTCATCCTGCTCATCACCGGGGTCGCCGTCGTCTGGGGGCCGGGCGTCTTCAGCAAGTTCAAGCAGGGCGGGTTCGAGGACCCCAAGGCCGACTCCACCACGGTCGCCAAGCTGTCGACCACCTACTTCGGCAGCACCAACCCCGACGTCCTGCTGCTCTACAGCAGCAAGACCATGACGGTCGACGACCCGCGGTTCATGGCCTCGGCGCTCACCACGGTCTCCCGGCTGCCCCGGGCGCAGGTCGCCGAGGTGGTGTCGTACTGGTCCTTCTCGGGCGAGACGGCCGCGCCGTTCGTCTCCCGCGACCGGCACTCCACCTTCCTCGCCGTCAAGCTCAGGGGCTCCGACGACCTGACGAAGGTGGCGAACTACGAGAAGATCAAGGACCGGCTGGAGGCCCCCGGGCTGACCACCCAGATCGCCGGCTCCTACCCGCTCGCGGTGGAGTTCGGCGAGCAGGTCGTCGCCGACATCGTCCGCGCGGAGCTCATCTCGGCACCGGTCCTGCTGATCCTGCTGATCCTGCTGTTCGGCGCGCTGGCGGCCGCGGTGCTCCCGCTGTTCGTCGGGATCTTCTCCATCCTGGGCGGGCTGGCCGTGGTGCACGCGGTCACCTACGTCACCGACGTGTCGTCGTTCGCCCTCGAAGTCATCACCATGCTCGGCGTCGGGCTGGCGATCGACTACTCGCTGTTCATCGTGAGCCGGTACCGGGAGGAACTGGGCCGGGGGGCGGACCGGGAGACCGCGCTGGCCAACACCATGGCCACCGCCGGCCGGACCATCGCGATCTCCGGGATCACGGTCACCACCGCGCTGGCCGGGCTGCTGCTGTTCCCGCAGATGTTCCTGCGCACGATCGGCCTGGGCGGCATGGCGACCGTGCTGGTGGCGGTGTTCGGGGCGCTGGTCCTGTTGCCGACCCTGCTCGCCCTCCTCGGCCCCAAGGTCGAGTTCGGCACGATGCCGTGGCGCCGCCGCCGGCGCGACCGGCCGAAGAAGCGGGACTCGGGCGTCTGGTTCCGGCTGGGCAGCAGCGTGATGAAGCACCCGCTGCCGTACTTCACGGTCGTCCTGGTGATCCTCGCGGTGCTGTTCCAGCCGTTCCTGAGCGTGCAGTTCGGCAGCATCGACGCCCGGGTGCTGCCCGAGGGCAGCCCCAGCCGGGTCGTGGTCGAGCAGGTCAAGCGGGACTTCCCGAGCGGGTCGGCCGAGCCGATCGACGTGGTGGTCTCGGGCGACCTGATCCCGCGCGACTGGGCGCCGGGCAGCAGCCCCATCCCGCCGTACCTGGACGAGTTCCGGCAGCGGCTGGACGCCCTGCCCGGGGTCACCGACGCCCGGTTCAGCGGCTACTCGCAGACCTACGGCGGGGTGCGGATCTCCGTCTTCCACCGGTACGAACCGATGGACGAGGAGGCCCAGGCGCTGGTCCGCGGCATCCGCGGGATGACCCTGGACAAGGACGGCTACCCGCTGCACATCGACGTGGGCGGCAGCACCGCCGCGCAGATCGACCTGATGGCCAGCCTGGTGGAGACGCTGCCACTGATGGGGCTGTTCGTCGGGGTGGCCACGTTCGTGCTGCTCTTCATGTTCTTCGGCTCGGTCGTGCTGCCGCTCAAAGCGATCGTGATGAACATCCTGTCCATCGGGGCGTCGTTCGGCGCGATCGTGTGGGGGTTCCAGGAGGGGCACCTGTCCGAACTGCTCGACTTCACCCCGACCGGCGGGGTCGAGGCCACGAGCATGGTGCTGATCCTGGCGGTGGTCTTCGGCCTCTCGATGGACTACGAGGTCTTCCTGCTGAGCCGGATCCGGGAGGAGTGGGACCTCACCCACGACAACCGGCTCGCGGTGGCCCGCGGCATGCAGCACACCGGCTCGATCATCTCCAGCGCGGCGGTGCTGTTCCTGGTGGTCGTCGCCGCCTTCGCGACGGCCGGCATCACGGTCGTCAAGCTGATCGGCGTCGGCATGTTCGTGGCGATCGTGGTGGACGCGGTGCTGGTGCGGTCGCTGCTCGTCCCGGCCACCATGCGGTTCATGGGCGCGGCCAACTGGTGGCTGCCCGGCCCGCTGGCGGCGCTGCACAGCCGGATGGACCTGCGGGACCACATCGTGGTGCCCCCGGCCCGGGTGCGGCCGACGCCCCCGATGCGGGCCCGGCGCCGGCCGACCGGGGCGTACATGTCGCCGGCACCCCACGGCCGGGCGGGAGCACCCGCGCCCAACGGCCGGACCCCGAACGGCCGGGCGGCCCCCGTCCCGCAGCCGATGTCCGCCCCCACCGGCCCCTGGCGCCCCTGGGCGGCGGGGCCGCCGAAACCCCCACAAAGACCCGTCTCGCGCCGGACGCGCGAGATCGTTCCCAACCCGGACGGCACCGGGTGGCAATGGAGGACAGATGAGAACGATGTCAGGAGGCGGCGCCCCTAGCCGGGGCACCCGGCGGGCGGCGTTCATCTCCGCCGCCGCGCTGGGGGTGGCCGTCACACCGGGCCTGGCAGGGAGCGCTCAGGCCGCCCCGACCTTCAAAGCGGCCTCGAACGGTTCGACGATCCACTCCTACAAGTGGCTCAACTCCTACACCTTCGACTTCACCGTCCAGTCCAAGGCGCTGGCGTCCCGGCAGAACGTGCGGGTCCTCATCCCGAAGGGCTGGCAGTTCTACTCCAACCAGAGCTGGCCGGTGGTGTACGCCTACCACGGCGGCGCCGACAACTACCTCTCCTGGACGCGCAGCACCTCCATCGAGACGCTCGCCAACCGGTACGGCGTCATGGTCGTCATGCCCGAGGGCGGCACGAACGGCTCGTACACCAACTGGTACAACAGCGGCCGCGGCGGCAACCCGCAGTGGGAGACCTTCCACCTCGACGAGGTCCGCGAGCTGGTCGAGCGCAACTACCACGCGGGCTCGGCGCGCGCCACGCTCGGCATCTCCTCCGGCGCGCAGGGCGCGTGCACCTACCCGGGCCGGCGGCCGGGCTCGATCCGGTACGCCACGTGCCTGAGCGGGGTGCTGTCGATGCAGGCGCCGGGCGTCCCGCTGCTGCTGTGGTACACGAACCTGGGCGGGGACTTCAACCCCGACGACATCTGGGGCCCGTGGCCGTGGGCCAAGCGCAACTGGGACGCGCACGACCCGATCAAGCTGCTGCCCCGGATGCGGACCACGAAGTTCTACATCTCGGCCGGCACCACCGGCAAGCAGGGGCCGCTGGACGCCGCGAGCAAGGCGCCGTGGGACATCGGCTACCTCAGCGAGCCGCCCATCGGCCGGACCGTCCAGGACTTCGCCGCCGAGGCCCGGCGGCAGGGCATCTCGGTCGAGGCGAACGTCTACGGCAACGGCTCGCACTCCTGGCCGTACTGGCGGCGGGAACTGAACGTCGCCTGGCCGAAGATGATGGCGGCGATCGGCGCCAGGCAGATGTGAATCCCGGACACGCCGATGGCGGCCGCGGGGAGTGCGACCGCCATCGGGGTGCCGTGGGCCCCCGCTCAGGAGTGGGGAGCGGGGGCCGGCGGGCTCACATCGGGCAGGTGAACCGGACGTCCGAGAAGGCGGAGCCGCTCGGGGCCGGGCACAGGAACGGGGTGTAGCGGGTGTCCTCGTCCACCCAGCGCTTCAGCCAGCTCACCATGAACTTGCCGACGTTGGCGTTGGCCGACTGCGGGAAGAAGTGGCTACCGTTGTTGAGCTCCAGGTACGCCTTCTCACCGCTGTTGGTCAGGCTGTTGTAGAACGGGATGGAGTGCGAGTCGACCGAGGCGATGGTGTCGCTCTCACCGCCGATGATCAGGGTGGGGGTGCGCACCTCCGGCCAGGACTTGTCGCCGTTCCACGGGGCCAGCGGGATCGCGGCCTTCAGCGAGGTGCGGTCCTTGGCGGCTTCCAGGGTGCCGCCGCCGCCCATGGAGTGACCGCCCACGGCCAGCCGGCTGGGGTCGACCCGGGTGCGCACCGAGCTGCTCTGGGTCAGGTAGTCCAGCGCGGCGAGGAGCTGGTCGCCGCGGCTGGCGGGCTGGTCGAGCCGGCTGTTGGTCTCGATGCCGATGACCACGAAGCCGTGCGAGGCCAGCCGCGGGCCGAGCCAGCTGATGCTGGACCAGGCGGCGGTGAAGCCCGGGGAGAGGGCGATGGCGCCGAAGGTGCCCTCGCTGGTGGTGGTCGGGTAGTAGATGACGCCGCCGCCGAAACCCCTGGCGGTGGACGGGACGTTGGTCTGCGAGGTCGCGAACGGGCCACGGGAGGCCGTCAGGATGGACTCCGTCGGGTCCGGGCCCCGCTCGTAGGGGCTCTGCGCGGCCTGCGCGGCGGGGGCCGCCATGGTGCCGGCGACCAGGGCGGCCACCGCGGGGAGAAGCCCGAGGGACCTCTTGAGTGATCGCTTCATCGGGGGAGCTTCCTTTCACAGCCGAAGCCCACGGGGTGGGCCGGCTCCCCGGACGGGGCGGGAGGGGAGCCTGGTCCGGGCCTCCGGTGCTCCGGTGGGGCCGGACGTGTGAGAGGAGTCTCATCGGCGGGGACCCCGGCCAAATCGGCGAAATCACTGGTCTCCGGGGATCCGGCCGTGAACTGTTACGGCTGCCGCACGATGCGTGTCAGACCTGTGTGCCTGCCTAGCAACCTTTTGTCAGGGCCCTCGTCGGGGATGCCTTGTCGCCAGGTGTGGCGATTCCGTTCATTGCGGCCTGGGTCTGTGCCGGCCGATCGGGGTCCCGAACGCGCCCGGGCGTCCCCTGGCCCGCCGCCTCGCCCGGTGCCGGGCCGCGTCGACCGATCGGGGCCCGAACGGGTGGTGTGACGCCGCGATCCGGGGAGCCCGCAGCGCCGGATCCGGTTGCCGCGGGAGAGTGCGGCCTCGGTTCGGCGTGGATCTGGTCGCCGCGGGTCCGCCCGGCCGGATGATCGTCGCGGTTCGGGGTCCGGCCGGCGCCCGGAGGAGGCGAAACGCCGGTGGCGGCCGCGGGGAGCGCGACCGCCACCGGGTGCCGTGGACCCCCGCCCGGCAGTGGGGCGGGAGTAACCGGGGTCACATCGGGCAGGTGAACCGGGCGTCCGAGAAGTCAGAGAACAGGCCGCTGCTCGGGGCCGGGCACAGGAACTGGGTGTAGCGGGTGTCCTCGTCCACCCAGCGCTTCAGCCAGCTGATCATGAACTTGGCGACGTTGTCGTCGGACGTGTTCGGGAAGAAGTGACCGGCGCCGTCCAGCTCCAGGTACGCCTTCTCACCGGTGTTGGACAGGCTGTTGTAGAACGGGATGGAGTGCGAGCCGACCGAGGCGATGGCGTCGCTCTCCCCGCCGATGATCAGGGTGGGGGTACGGACCTCCGGCCAGGACTTGTCGGCGTTCCAGGGGGCCAGCGGGATCACGGCCTTCAGCGAGGTGCGGTCCTTGGCCGCCTCCAGGGAGCCGCCGCCGCCCATCGAGTGGCCCGCCACCGCGAGCCGGTTGGGGTCGACCCGGTTGCGCACCGAGCTGCTCTGGGTCAGGTAGTCCAGCGCGGCCAGGAGCTGGTCGCCGCGGCTGGCGGGCTGGTCGAGCGTGCTGTTGGTGTCGATGCCGATGACCACGAAGCCGTGCGAGGCCAGCCGCGGGCCCAGCCAGGAGAGGCTGGACCAGTAGGCGGTGAAGCCCGGGGAGATGGCGATGGCGCCGAAGGTGCCCTCGCTGGTGGTGGTCGGGTAGTAGATGGTGCCACCACCGAAGCCGGACACCAGCGAGGAGACGTCCGTCTGCGAGGTCGCGAACGGGCCGCGGGAGGCGGTGACCAGGGACTCCGTCGGGTTCGGGCCCTTCTCGTACGGGCTGGCGGCGGCCTGCGCGGCGGGGGCCGCCATGGTGCCGGCGATCAGGGCGGCCACCGCGGGGAGCAGCCCCAGGGACCTCTTCAGGGATTTCATCGAGCGAGCTTCCTTTCACAGCCGAAGCCCACGGCGTGGGCCGGCTCCCTGGACGGGGCGGGAGGGGAGCCTGTCCCGAGCCCCCCGTTCTCCGGTGGGGCCGGGCATGTGAGAGGAGTCTCATTCGAGAAAGTCCTCGGTTACATCGGCGAAATCACCGGCCCTCTAGGCGGTTGTCGCGAAATGTCACGGTTGACGCCGTATTTGTGGCCGGCCTTGTGCTCGCGTCCAGCACCCTTCGGCCGGGACACCCGCCGGAGCACGTAACATCACTAAATGTGTCGGATTCGCTACTTTCGGCCCTGGTCCTGTGCCGCCCAGGCGCCGACCTGCTCCGCCGTCCGCCCGGGGTCCCGGACGCGCAGCCGCAGCCGGCGGTAGCGCAGCCCCGGCTCGGGGAACTGGGGCCGGGTGGCCCAGGGGCGCCGGCAGTGCCAGATCCAGTTACCGGTCCACTTGCCGCGGGCCCCCTCGAACAGGTGGCTGCCGTGCAGCCGCACCTCGAGGTTCAGCGGCTCGCGGAAGGGCGTGACCTCGCTCAGCGAGTAGTCCACGGCACCCGGGGGATCGCTGTGGGACCGGTCGAGCGGGGCCGCGCCCTGGACGTCCTCGCGGGCCACGCGCAGGGGTCGGCGAAACAGCACGGGGTACCGGATCACCAGCGCGCCGGGTTCCAGGCGCAGCCGGGGCCGGCCGGCCAGCGCGCGGAGGGTCTGCACCAGCACGGGCAGCGCCACCGCGGAGACCGCGGCCATCACCACGGCCAGCGCGAGGAAGAAGGGATCCCCGTCACGGACGAACTGCACCGTTCCAAGGACGGTGGCCGCCGGGGCGCCCACTCCGTACAGACCGCCGTACGCCATCGCGAACCACGCCCGCCACCAGGAGCGCACGATCCTTAGCTCTGTAGTGATATGTCGGCTCTGTTGGACTTTGGGGGATTGCGCCCGCATGGCCAGCATGATCACATCTCGCCGGCGCGGGCGCCACCCGTCCGGCGCAGCCTTTTACCCGCGACAACGCTGATACGGCAAGGGGGCCAATGGACACGAGGACCCGGATCCTGGAGGTGACCGCACGCCTGCTGGCCGACTCACCCGTCGGGGACGTCTCGACCCAGGCGGTGTGCGAGGCGGCCAGGGTGGACGCCGCGGACCTGTACCGGCACTTCGGCGACAAGGCGGGCCTGCTCGCGGCCGTCGTCGATCACGGCTTCAAGGAGTACCTGGAGCGGAAGCGGTCCTTCGTCCTCTCCGACGACCCGGTGCGCGACCTGGTCGCCGGCTGGGACGGCCACGTGACCTTCGCCCTCGAGCGGCCGCACCTCTACCGGCTGATGTACTCGTCCGCGATCACCACCGCCTCGGTCGCCGCGGTCGAGACCTACCGGCTGCTGACCTCCCGCCTGGAACGCTGCGCGGCCGTCGGGCGGCTGCGCGTCTCCCCGCACGTCGCCGCGCAGCGGGTGATGGCGGCGAACGTGGGCGTGGCCCTGATGCTGATCACCCGCCCCGGCACCTTCACCGACCCCGGCCTGTCCCACGCGATCCGGGACGCGGTCTACGGCGAGATCCTCCTCCCCGAGGACGCCGCCGAACCGGCCGGAGAGGCCATCGGCCCGACGGCGGCCCGGCTGGGCGAACTGCTCCGCCGGCACCCACCCCCCTCCCTGTCCCCGGCCGAAACCGCCCTCCTCCAGCAGTGGCTGACCGCCCTGTCCGACGACTCAGGGCATTGACGGACCTGAACCGCCGTCGGTGACCTCGGGCCGTATTACGCCTGCTCAAGTGCTTCTCCCCGGAGAGCCCGGCGTTCGGGCGCCGCAGGTGTGATGACCGCCCAGACGACCTTGCCGCCTTCGTTGAGCGGCCGGACGCCCCACTGGTCGGCGAGCTGTTCGACCAGGAACAGGCCGCGCCCGGACTCGGCCGCGTGGTTCGGCGGGGGGACCACCGGCCGCTCCGGACTCCGGTCCCACACCTCGATCACCGGGTTTCCGTCCTCGCTGAGGAAGGTCCGCACCACCACCGGCCCGCCGCCCGCCGAGCCGTGCGTGACCGCGTTGGTCGCCAGCTCGCTCACCACCAGCCGCGCGGCGGAGTCGTCCAGACCCCAGCGGGCGAACGCCGCACCGACGAACCGCCGGGCGCTTCGCACGGCTTCCGGTCGCGCCGGGAGGACGGTCGTCTCCGCCGTTGACTCGACGGCTGTCTCCATACTTGACTCCACTTCGCTCGTTTTGGCTCCATCAATCCACGAGCCGTCGTAGCGTAGTGGGCAAATAACCGAACGCAAGCAGGCGGGTTCCGTCTACTTGTCTTTCCTTTCGTTTGCTACCACTGAGAGGCCCGCGCGATGGCTGTCAAGAAGCTGACACCCGAACTGAAGGCGTTCGGCTCGGAGGTGGCCCGTCTCCGCGAAGAGGTGGGCTTGACCCGAACTGAGCTGGCTGAATTGTTGAATGTGACTCGCAGTTACGTCGGTCAGGTCGAGGCAGGGACCACTCGCTGCCGGCGAGAATTCGCGATAAGGATTGACGGCGCGCTCAATAGCGGTAGCGTTCTTGTGGACGGCTGGGACGATCTTCTTCAGTCGGCGAACTACCCGCGCTGGTTCGTGGACTTCCCCAAAGCCGAGGGGTCGGCTACCTTCCTGCGTGCCTACGAGAACACTCTCGTGTACGGGTTGCTGCAAATCGAGGAATATGCTCGCGCGCTGTTGATGAAGGACGAGTTGATTTCTGCTCGGATGAAACGGCAAGCGATCCTGGCCCGTAGCGATCGACCAATGGTCTGCGTGGTAATGAACGAAAGTGTGCTATTTCGGCAGGTTGGGAGTCGCGAGACGATGCGGGACCAACTCGAACACCTGGCTACGGTTTCCAGCTGGGACAACGTGACTCTGCAGATAGCGCCTACGGCGTACTATCGCGGTGCGCATGGGGCGTTCACTATCGCGACGCAGTCCAATGGGGGTGAAGTCATCTACCTGGCCACCGCGGCCGGAGGAACCATCTCCAACGAGTCGGATGACGTGTTGCATGTGGCGAAGGCGTTCGCCACACTGCAAGCACGTGCGCTCCCGGTAGACGCTTCACGGGATCTGATTTGGAAGGTTGTGCAGGAGCGATGGACATGACCATGGTTGTCTGGCGCAAGGCGCGTCGTAGCGACGACATGGGAGGTAACTGTATTGAGCTTGCCCCCATGCCTGATGGTGTGGGCATACGAGACAGCAAGGACCCCGACGGCCCCAGGTTGATCATTGGCCGTTCGGCTTTCCAGGCATTCACCACCGCGCTGAAACGGCATTGAAACCGTTCATCCGCCAGTGATCCTTCAGCTTTCGTGGCGCTATAGTGCGCCAAAAGCTGAAGGATCACGCGCCGGAGGCGAGGCGTGGCTGATCCTTCAGCGTTCGGTGCGCTCCGGCGCCTTGGATGCTGAAGGATCAGCCAGCCCAGCGGATATGTGCGTGATCAGCCGGGGTTTTTCAGCGGAAGCGTTCGATGAGTGGGGTGGGGCCGTGGCCGGCGGCCCAGAGCGAGCGGGTGTTCCCTATCTGGGCGAGGCCGTACATGGTCGGGCGGGTGGGGATCGGCTGGGTGCGGGGGACCCGGGTCCAGGTGGTGCCGTCGAAGTGGTGGTAGTAGGTGTCGCGGTTGGTCTGCAACCAGAGGCCGCCGCGGCCGTCGGAGGCGATGCCGCCGAGGAAGCCCGGGTCGTCGGCGAGGGCGCCGACCTGCTGGAGGCTGGAGGGCGGCGGGGGCTGGTGCTCGGTCCAGGTGGTGCCGTCCCAGTGCAGTACTCGCGGGCCGGAGAAGAGCGGGTCGAACGGCAGGGTGTAGACCCAGACGTCGTTCGCGGCCAGGGGGAGGATCTGCAGGACCCAGTGCGGCCACTGGCCGGGGAGGGGGACCGGGGTCCAGGCTGTGCCGTCGTAGCGGGCGAGCGGCCCGCCGGTGCCGCCGGCCCACACGTCGTGGGGTGTGCGGGCGGCGATGGCCGACGGGGAGATCCCGGGATCATGCCGGACCCAGTCCCCGCCCTGGCGTTGCAGGACCGCGCAGTCCGACTCGGTGCAGCCGACCGACCAGGCGGTGCCGCCGGAGTCGACGGACACCCCCAGCGGTTTCGCCAGCGGGTAGGGCACGGCGCGCCAGGCCCGGCCGTTCCAGCGCAGCGCCCGGACATCGGCGGGGTTCGCGGACTGACCGACGGCCCAGGCGTTCGCCGGGCCGCGCGCGTCGACGTCCACCAGCTCCGGCGCGGTCCCGGCGGGCACGGCCTGGCGATCCCAGGCCGTGCCGTTCCAGCGCAGGACGACCGGCACGGTGGCACCCGCCTCCGAACCCACCACCCACGCGGCCCGGCGGTTGGGCGCGGTGACGCCGTGGAGAGCGGCGGGCGCCGCCAGCGCGGGCGTCGCGGCGGGGACCCACTGCCCAGGCGGCGGCTCGGCCAGCGCCCGGCCGGGCAGGGCCGTGACCAGCGCACCGGCCAGCGCGAGCGGAACGGTACGGCGAACGAGGACGGACACCACGGAGACCTCCAGGCGGGGCGGGATCTGTCGTGGGTCCGGTGATGCGGCCAGTCCGCCGCATCCCACCACAGCGTTCAGTGGCGAAGATAACCCCGGGGAACCCGCCGAGCAGCCTGCGCTCATGACCACAACCGGCAATCTCGCCGCCTCGGCGGGCCAGGCTGCGGAGCGGACGATTCTGGTGCCGACGTCACGATCACCGTCGGGCAGGGTGGCTGGATGGTTGCCGTGCCGAGGGCCGAGGACGATCCGGCGGCGAACTAGTGCGGTGTCCAGCAACGTTCGCCGGGTCCCCCTGCCTCGGAACGTGATCGTGGAGGATAGGTGGGGCTGGGACCCCACCTATCCTCCACGATCACGTTCCGGGCAAGCCGCAAGGGGAGGTCGGCAAACGTTGCTGGACACCGCACTAGGGAGGCTGCCCCGGGAACCCGGCGCCTGATGTCAGGGGCGGCGGATCTTGTGGGTGAGGGGCCAGACGCCGGTCGTGGGGTTGCGGGTGTGCGAGGCCCCGCTGGGGTCGAGGCGTTCGGCGCGTCCGCAGGCATGGGGGACGCCGTCGGCGAAGTGCCGGAAGTCCAACTCCGTCTTGTCGTAGGCGGGGAGATGCTTGCAGAGCAGCTTCAAGACCTCAGCCGTAGAAATGTGCGAGGTGTGGTCG
Source organism: Actinomadura craniellae (assembly GCF_003289645.1). Taxonomy (GTDB): domain Bacteria; phylum Actinomycetota; class Actinomycetes; order Streptosporangiales; family Streptosporangiaceae; genus Actinomadura_D; species Actinomadura_D craniellae. Next base: position 446,654 of record NZ_QLYX01000005.1, read on the forward strand.
GCGTGGTGCAGTAGCAGCCAGAGTTCGAAGCAGGGGTTGGACACCGCGACCCGGACGCCGTTCCGCTTCGCGATGGCGGCGGCCTGCTCGATGTCGCGGAACTCGTCCACGTCGAGAACACACCAGACCTCGTCGAAGTCGTCCCGGTCGAGCTTCCTTAACTTGACCGCGTGCCGGACGACCTCGGTCGGCGACTTGGGATACGCCTTCACCTCAATCTTCACGGCGGCGTTGCGCTCGGCCCGGCGCAACCCCTCGAAGTACTGCTTCTCCGTCCGGAGACCGCCGCAGACGATGAGAATCCGGGTGGCGAGCGGACGAGTCGCCCGGGGGCGCCTGCTGGTGCGCCCTTCCCGTCTACCCATTGGCGGCGTGCCGCTCGTCCAGAGCCGTGGAGAAATCCGCCGGATCCAGGAACGGAATCGCTCCCACCGACCCGCCGAGATACCTGCGCTCCCAGTTCAGGCCCTGCCGCGGTTTGAAGTCGGTCAGCGGGAACAGGCGGGTCTCTCCGGTCGGCGTCTTCTCGGCGAACCACACCTCGTCTCGTCGCAGTACTTCTTCTCCTTGCTGCCGGGCCAGGAGTGAAGTGTCGTGCGTGGTGAAGATCAGTTGTGCTCCATGCGGATTGGTCTCATCGTTCTGGAACAGCCGCACGAACTCTCGGACCAGCAGCGGGTGCAGGCTGGCATCCAGTTCGTCCACGAGCAGCACCTGCCCGCCGTCCAGGGCATCGAGGGTCGTTCCGAGAAAGTCGAACCAGGTCTGGGTTCCCCGCGACTCTTCGGAGAGCGGGATGCGAACCGGCCCGTCTGGCGTGTTCCTGATGGTGTTGATTTTCGGTGTGCCCGCAGTCGGCAGGGTGGAAGCAGGGCCGAAGTCGAAGAGATGCACGTCCCGTCCCGCCTCGATGTTTATGACGCTCCTTGAAAAGAAATCAGGACGGCTGGAAGGCGGATGGTGGAGTTGCTGGTCGCTCAGCCTGAGCTTTTGCAGCATCTCTATGATCCGCTTGGTGTCGAGCTCTCCGGCCTCCTCAGCCTGGGTCAGGAAGCTTCGCAGTACGTTTATCGTCTCTCTTCCGCTCTCGACCTCGATACCGGATATCCCGAGGTCCGCGGAATTCATGAGTTGAATCATGCGGCCCGCGTTGTCCTTGCGCGCCAGCTGCCGTAGGGCGCTGCGGCGGCGTTCCAGTGGGTCGAGCTGGTGGGCGATCACCAGGGAGGTCTCGAACCAGGCGAAGATGGGAGCGGCCTGTTCCAGGTTGTGCTGGGCGGCGGCGCTGAGGAAGAGGCTGTTGGGGCGGGTGACCTCTTCGATGGTGCTCTTCGGGCCGCGCAGGGTGTCGCCGAAGTGGAAGTCGTCGCCGTCCCGTTCGAAGAGGACGCGGCGGCGGCCGTGCGGGTAGGTGTACAGCCACTCCTCGGTGATGCGGTCGTCGTCGGCGCCGAAGCCGTACACGTATCTCTGGCCGTCCAGCAGCAGGTCCACTCCGAAGGTGGACGGCTCGGCCTCGGCGGAGCGGGCCAGGGCGAAGCGGTCGCGCGGTACGCCGCCGAGCGGACCCCACTGGGCGAAGGACTCCAGGACGGCGCGGCGCATGAAGCCGAGGGCGTCCAGCAGGTTGGACTTGCCGGAGGCGTTGGCGCCGTAGACGCCCGCGACGGGGGTGACCGGCCGGGTCTTGTCGTAGGCGGGCAGCAGCAGCAACTCCTGCTCGCCGTAGAACGAGCGGTGGTTGGCGACGCGGAAGCTCAGCAGCATGGCCACCCTCGATTGAAAGCCGGATCGTGCGAACTACTTGCACGATACCCATTCTGATCCGGGATCAGTGCCCGGTTCCCTCCTCGAAACGCACTGTTGCACTGTTCTTCGCTGTGGCGGCAAGGCGGAAGCGGCCCCGAGCCGATCGCGGGGTCGGGTCGCGGTGGCCGGGCTACCTGTATCTCTCGGCGAGCTGGGACTCCAGGTGCAGGCAGGCCACCAGGAGGAGCAGAGCGGCGGCGGCCTGGAGGAGGGGGAGGGGCAGCCACCACAGGGTGATCCGCCCGGTGCGGGCGACCAGGAACAGAGTCAGTGCCTGAGCGGCGGAGATGAACAGGCACAGCAGGCTGACGAGGGCGCCCGCCGCCGGCCCGTTGGTGTTGCTTCCGTCCCCCATGACGGAGACCGCCCAGGCCATCAGCAGGATGAGCACCACGCACGCCGAGCCGAGCACGTTGGCCAGCAGGAACGTCACCAGCAGGAACCGGGCCCAGGGGGTGGCGGGTGAGGCCCGTGGCCGAGAGTCCATCGTCGTCCGCCTTCCGGTGGGGCCGCGGGGGACGGCTCCGCCGCCCATCATGCCCGCCGCCGGCGGCACCGGTTCGAACACGGACCGGCGGGCCGCCCGCGTTCGGGCAGCCCGCCGGGGACGAGGTTCAGCGGCCGCCGCGGTGCGTGGTGCGGGTGGGCAGGCGGCGGGCATTCGGGCGGGCGCCGCGGGCGAAGGCCGCGGACTTGCGGTCGAGACCGCCCCCGAACCGCTGGTTCAGCTCGTTCTTCTTGTTCTTCTTGCCTTTTCCGGCAGCGTCTGACTCTCGCATGAATGGAACCTCCGGGCGCGTTGAATTACGGCCGCAACGGGCCGTTGAAAATGGTGATGAAGGCTCGCTGGACCCCGGACGGAACATCACGACGCACGCCCGGACCGGCCTGCAAGCAGGAAAAGGCCAGGTGGGCGAAGCGATGAACGGATGCCGGAAGGGCGAGTGGGAGGTGCGCTCTCAAGGCCGGGTGCCGGCCGAGGCTGCGGGTTCAACCCGAAGGGATCAGATCTCCATGTCGGCGACTTTATCCGACACGACCCGGCGGCCGTCAAGCCCAATTCGCAAAGAAATAAAAAGCGGGGCGCCCGCCAGGGGCGCCCCGCTCCGGCTGGTGGTCACTTGGTGAGGGTCAGTCCCCGGGCCGGGGTGACGGTGAGCGCGTCGGCGTCGGGGGAGCGGTCGACGACGACCTCGTCGCCGTCGTGGATCTCGCCCGACAGCAGTTCCCGGGCGAGCTGGTCGCCGATGGCGGTCTGCACCAGCCGGCGTAGCGGGCGCGCCCCGTACAGCGGGTCGTAGCCGGTCAGTGCCAGCCACTCGCGGGCCGCGTCCGTGACCGTCAGGGTGAGGCGGCGGTCGGCGAGCCGGGTGGCCAGCCGCTCCACCTGCAAGTCGACGATCTTGGTCAGTTCGGCGGTGGACAGGGCGTCGAACAGGATCACGTCGTCCAGCCGGTTCAGGAACTCCGGCTTGAACGCCGCCCGCACCGCGTTCATGACCGCGTCCCGCTTGGCGGGGCCCTCCAGCGCCGGGTCCACCAGGAACTGGGAGCCCAGGTTGGACGTCATGATCAGGATCGTGTTGCGGAAGTCGACCGTCCGGCCCTGCCCGTCGGTCAGCCGCCCGTCGTCGAGCACCTGGAGCAGGATGTCGAAGACCTCGGGGTGCGCCTTCTCCACCTCGTCCAGCAGCACCACGCAGTACGGGCGGCGCCGGACGGCCTCGGTGAGCTGGCCGCCCTCCTCGTACCCGACGTAGCCGGGGGGCGCGCCGACCAGCCGGGCCACCGAGTGCTTCTCGGAGTACTCCGACATGTCGATGCGGACCATCGCCCGCTTGTCGTCGAACAGGAACTCCGCCAGCGCCTTGGCCAGCTCGGTCTTGCCCACCCCGGTCGGGCCGAGGAACAGGAACGAGCCGGTCGGCCGGTCGGGGTCGGAGATGCCGGCCCGGGCCCGCCGCACCGCGTCCGACACGGCCCGCACCGCCGCCGACTGGCCGATCAGCCGGCGGCCGAGTTCGTCCTCCATCCGGAGCAGCTTGGCGGTTTCGCCCTCCAGCAGCCGCCCGGCGGGGATGCCGGTCCAGGCGGCCACCACCTCGGCGACGTCGTCGGACCCGACCTCCTCCTTGACCATCGCGTCGCGTGTTTCGGCGCTCTCGGCGGCGGCCTCCAGGTCCTTCTCCAGGGCGGGGATCTCGCCGTAGGTGAGCCGGGCGGACGTCTCCAGGTCGCCGTCGCGCTGGGCCCGCTCGGCCTCGCCGCGCAACTGGTCGATGCGCTTCTTCAGCTCGCCGACCCGGTTCAGCCCGGCCTTCTCCCGCTCCCACCGGCCGACCAGGGCGTTGAGCTGCTCCTGCTTGTCGGCCAGGTCGCGGCGCAGCCGCTCCCGCCGCTGCACGGACGCCTCGTCGGACTCGTTGGCGACCGCCAGCTCCTCCATCTTCAGCCGGTCCACCGAGCGCTGCAGCTCGTCGATCTCGACCGGACGGGAGTCGATCTCCATCCGGAGCCGGGACGCCGCCTCGTCCACCAGGTCGATGGCCTTGTCGGGCAGGAACCGGGCGGTGATGTACCGGTCGGACAGGGTGGCGGCCGCGACCAGCGCCGCGTCGGAGATCTGCACCTGGTGGTGCGCCTCGTACCGGCCCTTGAGCCCGCGCAGGATCGCGATGGTGTCCTCGACGGTCGGCTCGCCCACGAAGACCTGCTGGAACCGGCGCTCCAGGGCGGGGTCCTTCTCGATGCGCTCGCGGTACTCGTCCAGGGTGGTGGCGCCGATCATGCGCAGCTCGCCGCGGGCCAGCATGGGCTTGAGCATGTTGCCGGCGTCCATCGCGCCCTCGGCCGCGCCCGCCCCCACCATGGTGTGCAGCTCGTCGATGAAGGTGACGATCTGGCCGTCGCTCTCCTTGATCTCGTGGAGCACGGCCTTGAGGCGTTCCTCGAACTCGCCGCGGTACTTGGCGCCGGCGACCATGGCGCTGAGGTCCAGCGCCACCAGCCGCTTGCCGCGCAGCGACTCGGGGACGTCGCCCGCGACGATCCGCTGCGCCAGCCCCTCCACCACGGCGGTCTTGCCGACACCGGGCTCGCCGATCAGCACCGGGTTGTTCTTGGTGCGCCGGGACAGCACCTGCACCACCCGGCGGATCTCCGAGTCGCGCCCGATCACCGGGTCGAGCCCGCCGTCGCGGGCCCGGGAGGTCAGGTCGACGCCGTACTTCTCCAGCGCCTGGTAGGTGCCCTCGGGGTTCTCGCTGGTCACCCGGGCGTGCCCGCGCACCTTCTCGAACGCGTCGAGCAGCGCCTGCGGGGTGGCGCCCGCCTCGTTCAGCGGCTCCTTCACCGGGCCGCCGTCGGCGGCCAGCCCGACCAGCAGGTGCTCGGTCGAGACGTACTCGTCCTCCAGCTGCCGGGCCCGGTGCGCCGCGGTGTTGATCGCGACCATGAGCTGCCGGGACAGCTGCGGGGAGGCGACGGTGGAGCCGGCCGCCTTGGGCAGGCTCGCGATCTGCTCCTCCGCCCGGCGGCGCAGCGCCTGCCAGTCGGCGCCCACGGCCTCCAGCAGCGGGACGGCGGTGCCCTCGGGCTGGCTGATCAGCGCGACCAGCAGGTGCTGCGGCTCGACCTGCGGGTCGCCCTCGGCGGCCGCGCGGCGGACCGCCACGGAGACGGCCTCCTGACTCTTCTGGGTCAGCTTGTAGTCCATCTACTCCCCCTCGCTGCGCTGTCGCCAGAGCACCACGCTCGTCTGCCTGATCGGTACCAGTTCGCCCCCCGGCGGCCGGGTCCGGTCGCGGTGCAGTTGCGCCAACCGGGCGGCCACCGCGCGGGTGGACTCCAGCTCGCCGGCCATGTCCTCGGCGGTGCGGCGGAGCCGGTCGAGTTCCTCGTGCAGCCGCACGTTCTCCCGCTGGAGTTCCAGGATGTGTTTGATGCCGGCGAGGTTGATGCCCTCCTCCTGGGAGAGCCGCTGGATCTCGCGGAGCATCACGATGTCGCGCATCGAGTAGCGGCGGCCCCGCCCGGCGCTGCGTCCGGGGCTGACCAGGCCCATCCGGTCGTAGGTGCGCAGGGTCTGCGGGTGCAGCCCGGACAGTTGCGCCGCCACCGAGATCACATAGACCGGGGTGTCGTCGCCGAAGGGATCCATCACCCCTCCCTCGCCAGCTGGACGAGCTCGCTGCGCAGGTCCTCGCCGCTGCTGGTGGCGCGCATCCGCTCCAGCGCCTCGCGGGTGGTGTCGTCCAGCTTCTGCGGCACCTGGACCTCGACCGTCACCAGCAGGTCGCCCTTGGTGCCGTCGCGACGGGTCGCGCCGCGACCGCGGGCGCGGAAGGTGCGCCCGTTGGGGGTGCCCGCCGGGATGCGCAGGGTGACCGGCAGCCCCCGGTGGGTGGGCACCTTGATCTCGGCGCCCAGCGCCGCCTCGGGGAAGGTCACCGGGACGGTGATCGTCAGGTTGTCGCCGCTGCGGCCGAAGACCTTGTGCGGGGTGACCTTGATGGTGACGTACAGGTCACCGGCCGGGCCGCCGGCCTCGCCGGGCGCGCCCTTGCCCTTGAGCCGGATCTTCTGGCCGTCGCCCACCCCGGCCGGGATGCGCGCCTGGATGGTGCGGGTGCCGACGGCCCGGCCGCTGCCGCTGCACGTCGGGCACGGGTCGTCGACAACCAGGCCCCGGCCGCGGCACTCGTGGCACGGCTCGCTGAACCCGAAGCTGCCCAGGTTGCGGGTCTCCTGCCCGGTGCCCTCGCAGGACGGGCAGACCCGCGGCACGGTGCCGGTCTTGGCCCCGGTGCCCCGGCAACTCGGGCAGGGCGCCTCGCTGGACAGCCGCAGCGGGACGGTCACGCCGTCCAGCGACTCGCCGAACGACAGGGTCACCTCGGTCTCGACGTCCGCCCCGCGGCGGGCCCGCCGGGTGCCGCCCCCGGTGCGGGTGCCCGTGCCGGAGCGGTTGAACAGCCCGCCGAAGATGTCGCCGATACGCTCGCCTGCGCCCGCGCCGGCGCCGCCCTGCTGGTTGCCGAACAGGTCGCCGAGGTCGAAGCCGAAGCCGCCGCCCTGCTGGCCGCCGCGGAACCCGCCGCCGCGGAACAGGGTGCGCGCCTCGTCGTACTCCTTGCGGCGCTTGGTGTCGGAGAGGACGTCGTAGGCCTCGGAGATCTCCTTGAAGCGCTCCTCGGCGTTGTTGTCGCCCTTGTTGGCGTCCGGGTGGTGCTTGCGGGCCAGCGTCCGGTACGCCTTTTTGATCTCGTCCTGGCTCGCCGTCTTCGAGACACCGAGGACCTTGTAGTAGTCCTTCTCCAGGTAGTCCTTGGTGCTCACGGGGCCCTTCTCTCCAATGCTCGTGTTCGCCTTGCTCTTCCGGGCGGCCCCGCCGTGGCGGGGCCGCCCGGAAGGTCACTCGTCGCCGGTCTCGGTGCCCTCGGTCGCGGCCTCGGGCTCGGCGGGCTCGGCCACCGCGACCCGGGCCGGCCGGAGGATCCGCTCGCCGATCCGGTAGCCGGGCTGGAGGATGTCGACGCAGGTCGGCTCGGTGACCTCGGCCGAGTACGAGTGCATCAGCGCCTCGTGCACGGTCGGGTCGAACGGCTCGCCCTTGTCGCCGAACCGGACCAGCCCGAGCTTGCCCACCGCCGACTCCAGGGACTCGCCGACCGACTTGAACGCGCCGGTCAGCTCGTCGTGGTCGCGGGCGCGGCCGATGTCGTCGAGGATCGGCAGCAGCTCGCCGAGCACGCTCCCCACCGCCTGCTCGCGGACCGCGACCCGGTCGCGCTCCACCCGCTTGCGGTAGTTGGCGTACTCGGCCTGCAGGCGCTGCAGGTCGGCGGTGCGCTCGTCGAGCCGTTCCTTGAGGTCGGCCGCCGCACCGTCGTCCGCGGCGGGCGCGGGCTCGGGAGCGGGTTGCTTGGCCTGCTCCCGGACCTGGCCCGTCTCGGGGTCGATGCGCCGCCGGTCGTTGATCACCGGCCCCTCGCGCTCCTCGCCCTCGTCAGGACGACTCATCGTCGTGCTCCTTTTCTACGAACTCGCCGCCTGGTCAGGCCTTGCCCTTGCCGTCCTCGTCCACGATCTCGGCGTCGACGACCTCGTCGTCCTGGTCGCCGGGGGTGGCGTCGGCGGTGGGCGGGGCGTCGGCGGCCTCGCCCTGGTTCTGGGCGTACATCGCGGCGCCCATCTTCTGGCTGACCTGGGCGAGCTGCTCGCTGCTGGTGCGGATGGCGTCGGTGTCGGTGCCCTCCAGGTTCTTCTTGACCTCGGCGACCGCCTCCTCGACCTCCTTCTTGATGTCCGCGGGGATCTTCTCGTCGTTCTCCCGCAGGAACTTCTCGGTCGAGTAGGCGAGGGTGTCGGCCTGGTTGCGGACCTCGGCCTCCTCCTTGCGCCGGCGGTCCTCCTCGGCGTACTGCTCGGCCTCGCGCATCATCTTCTCGATGTCGTCCTTCGGCAGCGCGGAGCCGCCGGTGATGACCATCGACTGCTCCTTGCCGGTGCCCTGGTCCTTGGCACTGACGTTGACGATGCCGTTGGCGTCGATGTCGAAGGTGACCTCGATCTGGGGCATGCCGCGGGGCGCCGGGGGCAGCCCGGTGAGCTGGAAGGTGCCCAGCTTCTTGTTGTACGCGGCGATCTCGCGCTCGCCCTGGTAGACCTGGATCTCCACGGACGGCTGGTTGTCGTCGGCGGTGGTGAAGACCTCCGACCGCTTGGTCGGGATCGTGGTGTTCCGCTCGATGATCTTGGTGAAGATGCCGCCCTTGGTCTCGATGCCCAGGCTCAGCGGGGTCACGTCCAGCAGGAGGACGTCCTTGACCTCGCCCTTGAGCACGCCCGCCTGGAGGCTGGCGCCGACCGCCACGACCTCGTCGGGGTTGACGCTCTTGTTGGGCTCCTTGCCGCCGGTCAGCTCGCGCACCAGCTCGGCGACGGCGGGCATCCGGGTGGAGCCGCCGACCAGCACGATGTGCGCGATGTCGCCGATGCTGACGCCGCCGTCCTTGAGGACCTGGCGGAACGGGCCCTTGGTCCGCTCCAGGAGGTCGGCGGTGAGCTTCTGGAACTCGGCCCGGGTGAGCTTCTCGTCCAGGTGCAGCGGGCCCTCGGCGCTGGCGGTGATGTAGGGCAGGTTGATGCCGCTCTCGGACGAGCTGGACAGCTCGATCTTGGCCTTCTCGGCCGCCTCGCGGAGCCGCTGCAGCGCCATCTTGTCCTTGGACAGGTCGACGCCGTGCGCGTTTTTGAACCGGGTGACCAGCCAGTCGACGATCTTGTTGTCCCAGTCGTCGCCGCCCAGGTGGTTGTCGCCGCTGGTGGCCTTGACCTCGACCACGCCGTCGCCGACCTCCAGCAGGGACACGTCGAACGTGCCGCCGCCCAGGTCGAAGACCAGGATGGTGGCCTCGCCCTCGCGCTCCAGGTGGTAGGCCAGCGCGGCGGCGGTGGGCTCGTTGATGATGCGCAGGACGTTCAGGCCCGCGATCTGCCCGGCCTCCTTGGTGGCCTGCCGCTGGTGGTCGGAGAAGTACGCCGGGACGGTGATCACCGCGTCGGTGACCGTCTCGCCCAGGTACGCCTCGGCGTCGCGCTTGAGCTTCTGCAGCACGAACGCGCTGATCTGCTGCGGCGTGAAGTCCTTGCCGTCGATGGAGGTCTTCCAGTCGGTGCCCATCTCGCGCTTGACCGAACGGATCGTCCGGTCGACGTTGGTCACCGCCTGGCGCTTGGCCACCTCACCGACGAGAACCTCGCCGTTCTTGGCGAAGGCGACGACGGACGGCGTGGTCCGCGACCCCTCCGCGTTGGCGATAACGGTGGGCTCGCCGCCCTCCAGAATCGCGACGACCGAGTTGGTCGTCCCGAGGTCGATACCGACCGCACGTGCCATGTCTCTTCGTCCTCCGTCGTTGCTCGGCCGCCCCCCAGGAGGCCGCTTCGCTCGCTGTGGTCACTCGCGGAACGAGTTCCGTTCTTGTGCAAGGTTGCCGCCAGGAGGGCCTCTTGTCAAATGACTTGAGTCTGCCCGACTCAACTTTGCTGACGCTGTCCTCAACAGAACGGCTGAGCCGATTATTCCGGTTCCCGAGCACCTGAGGTCATCGGTAACGATGGGACGTTCCGTACCACTTCCTGGTGAAACAGCACATCGGAACGGACGGAGGTGCGGGCGGTGGCGGATGACGCGGAACATTTCACCGCGATCTATGACGCCTGCCGACAGCGGGTCTGGGCTTACGCGGTGAGCCGGGCCGGCCGGCAGGTGGCCGACGAGGTGGTGAGCGAGACCTTCGCGATCGCCTGGCGGCGGCTGGCCGACGTGCCGGACCCGCCGCTGCCCTGGCTGCTCGGCGTGGCGCGCAACGTCCTGCGCGACAACTTCCGGGCGGAGGTCCGCCGCGAGTCGCTGGCGGCCGAACTGGCCAGCTGGGACGCCGCGGTGCAGGAGGACATCGCCGACCAGGTCGCCGACCGCCTGGCGATCGTCCGCGCGCTGGCCGCACTGGGCGAGGACGACCGCGAGGTGCTGCTCCTGGTGGCCTGGCAGGGGATGGCGCCACGCGACGCGGCCCGCGTCCTGGGCTGCTCGGCCACCGCGCTGCGCGTCCGGCTGCACCGCGCCCGCCGCCGGCTGGCCCGGGCCGCCGCCGACCCGCCGCCGGCGGCCCGGCCCGCCCGCACCGTCACCCCCGCTCCGCTGCGCATTGCCCGAAAGGAAGTGTCATGACCCGCGATGTGATGCGCCGGCTGGCCGAGGCCCGCCCCGCCCACCTGGACCCCGACGCCCCCGTCGACGAGGGCACCCGCCGCGCGGAGCTCGCCCGCGCCACGTACGGCGCCCAGGCGTCGTCCGCCGCCCGGGGCCGGGCCCGGGGCGGCCGGCGGCTGCGCTGGGGCCTGGCCGGGGTCGCGGTGGCGACCGGCGCCGCCGTGGCGCTCGCCGTCCTGCCGGACGACTCCGCCGTCGCCCCCCGTGACGGCGGATCGGGCGGGGCGCCGGTGGTGGCGCTGGACGCGCGGACGATCCTGCTCACCGCCGCCGACCGGGCGGCGGCGCAACCCGACCGGCCCGGCCGGTACTGGCACACCGTGCGGGTGGGCAGCGGCGCCTACCGGGTCAAGTCGCCGGGCGGCGACTACACGATCGTGACGCGGAGCGAGCAGAAAGCCTGGACCCCGTTCACCCCCGGGAACCACGGCTGGAGCGGTTCCCGGGACCTGGGCGCCGTCCCGGCCACCCCGGCCGACGAGGCCGCCTGGCGGCGGGCCGGCGCGCCGAGCGAGCTCACCGTCCAGGTGGGCGGGAGGAAGGCGTCGGGCCCGGTGCGGCTGAAGCCGATGCCGGTGTCCACCCGCCCGGGCGAGGAGCGGATCGAGCGCCACCCGCTGGTCGGCGGCGACAAGGTGTTCTGGCTGGGCCGCAACGTCACCATGAAGGACCTGCGCACCCTGCCGGACACCCCGGCCGCGCTGAAGAAGTGGCTGCTGCGCTCCTACGCGGGCCACGGCACCGAGACCACCGACCAGAAGATGTCGTCGGACGACTGGCTGTTCACCGTGACGACCGGGCTGATCATCGACATGCCGGTGACGCCGGCGACCCGCGCCGCGGCCTTCCGGATGCTCGCCGACCTGAAGACCGTCCGGGCGCTCGGCACGGTCAAGGACGCGCGGGGCCGCTCCGGCAGCGCGGTGGCCGTCACCGAGCGGACGCCCAACGGCACCTTCCAGCACCGCCTGATCATCGACCCGGCCACCGCCCGCCCGCTGGCCGACGAGCGGGTCCTCATCAAGGGCGCGGGCATGTCCGCGAAACTGCCCACCGGGACGGTCGTCTTCTCCACGGTCGTGCTCGGCAACGGCTGGACGGACGCCGCTCCGCGCTGACCCGTCCCGCCCTTCGAGGGGGCGCCGGCCCGTGAGGCCGGCGCCCCTTCCGGCGTGAAAGCGGGGGGCACCATCGGGGGATACACGGTGACCGCGTCCGCGCCACGAAAGGGCACCGATGCCAGGAAGACCGCAGTGACCGCCCCGCCCCGGGCGGACGACTCCGCCGCGATCCGGCTGTCGCGGGACGAACCGGAACGCTTCGGCGAGATCTTCGACGCCCACTTCGCCGAGATCCACCGCTACGTCGCCGCCCGGCTGGGCCGGGACGCGGCCGAGGACGTGGTCGCCGAGACCTTCCTCATCGCGTTCCGCAAGCGGGAGAGCTACGACGCCGACCGCGCGGCCGTCCGCACCTGGCTGTACGGCATCGCCACCAACCTGGTGAGCAAGCACCGCCGCACCGAGATCCGCGCGCTGCGGGCGCTCGGCCGCAGCGGCCCCGACCGGCCCGCGGCGTCCCCCGAGGAGCGGGTGCTCGACGAGGTCAGCGCCCGGCGGCTGCGTCCCGAACTGGCGGCGGCGATCGCCGGGCTGGGCCCGGGCGACCGGGACGTGCTGCTGCTCGTCGCGCTGGCCGGGCTGCGCCACGACGAGATCGCGACCGTGCTGGGCATCCCGTACGGCACGGTCGGCTCCCGGCTGAACCGGGCGAGGAAGAAACTGCGCACCGTGCTGGGCGGCGCCGACCCGATGCAGGAGGAGAACGACCGTGGATGACCTCGCGATGGTGCGCGAACTGTACGGGGAGACCCCGGCCGACCCGGAGCTGCGGGAGCGGGTCCGCGTCCGGCTCACCGAACCGGCCCGCCCGCGCCGCCGGGTGAAGGCGACGTTCGGGCTGGGCCTCGCCGCCGCCGCGACCGCCGCCGCGCTGGCCGGCGGGACCCTGCTGTCCGGCGGCGCCCCCGCGGCGCCCCCGCGCGAGACCACCGCGGCACAGCCGATGGACGCGCGGACGGTCCTGCTGGCGGCGGCCGACAACGCCGCCCGGGAGAAGCCCGGCCGCTACTGGCGGCTGCACACCACCGGCGGGCAGTCGTACCGGGTGGACGGCTACACGATCGAGGGTTACCGCTGGGAGACCGACGCGTGGACGGCCCGCTCGACGGACGAGCCCGACCTGTACTTCGACCGGGACCTGCCCACCCGGCCGCTGACGGCCGCGGACGCGGCCGCCTGGCGCGCGGCCGGATCGCCGACCACCTGGCGGGTGAGTTCCAACGGTGACCCGAGAGTGCTCACCACGCGGTCCACCGGCTGGCGCTACGGGCGCGCCACACCCGGTAAGAAGAAGCGGATCCGGGAGGACATGCGCAAGGCCTGCGCGGGATCCAGGCTGAAGGACGCCCCGCAGTGCGTCTCGCCGCAGGAGGCCGATCGGTTCGCGGCGGACCCGGCGCGCCTCAAGGAGATGCTCGCCGCGCGGCCGCCGCGGGGGCTGGAGGGGGAGGCGGCGCGCGTCGACATGCTCCGGATCTTCACTTTCCTGACCGACAAACCCGCCACGCCCGCGGTGCGGGCGGCGGCCTTCCGGCTGCTGGTGGAGACGCCTGGGATCCGGCTGGTCGGCCCGGTCCGGGACGCCGCGGGCCGGCCGGGGGTCGCGCTGGCCGCGCGCGGCACCATGCGGGAGGGCAGCGGCACCGTCTACGACCAGCAGATCATCCTGGATCCAAAGACCTACCGGATCCTCGGCGAGCAGCGGGTCGTGGTGCGGGCGGGCGGTTCGATGGCCGGGATGTCCCCGGGCACCGTGCTGAGCCGCACCCTGGTGCATCGGGTGGGGTGGACCGACGAGCGGCCCCGGCACCCCTGATCGGCCGGAGAGCCGGGCGCCGCGGGCGCCCGGCTCTTTGCGCGTTCACAACCGGAGCGCGTTTTGGCTGTTCGCGCGCCCGGAGGTATGCCTGAGTGTGACGAGTCCGTAGCGGGCAAAAGCTACTAGCCAGTAGTATTCAGCCCCCGGATCAGGGGCCGTGCGTCGCGAGCCCTACTCTGACAGCCGACGCCCGTACCCCAGGAGGACGGAACCTTGCAGTACGCGCTCACGTTGATCGTCGGGCTCGCCGGTGCGGCGGTGACGCTCGTCCTGGCCGGCCGGCGAATCCTGTTCCTGTGGAAGTTGTTCCGCACCGGCCAGCCCGACCCCGAACGGGTCCTCCAGGTCAAGCGCGACCCGAAGGCCGATGTCGAAGGCCAGGTCGTGGAGGTCTTCGGCCAGCGCAAGCTGCTGAAGTGGACGGTGGCGGGGCTCGCCCACTTCTTCGTCATGTGGGCCTTCATCCTGCTGATCACCGTCTACCTGGAGGCGGGTGTCCAGCTGCTCTTCGGGCTGCACGCGCACATCCCCTTCATCCAGACATGGCCTCCGATCGGGTTCGTCCAGGACTTCATCGCCGTGATGTGCCTGGCCGGCCTGGCCACCTTCACCGGGATCCGGATCAAGAACTCGCCGAAGAAGCTCGACCGCAGGTCCCGCTTCAAGGGCTCGCACACCAGCGGCGCCTGGCTCATCCTGTTCATGATCTTCAACGTGATCTGGACGATGTTCTTCTTCCGCGGCGCCGAGGTCGCCAACGAGAACTTCAGCTACGGCAAGGCCGCGTTCGCCTCCCACGGCGTCGGCCAGCTCATGAAGAACATCGGCGAGCCCGAGTCCGGCACCATGGTCGCCGTCGAGGCCGTCGGGCTGCTGCTGCACATCGGCGTGGCGCTGGCGTTCCTGGTCATCGTGGTGAACTCCAAGCACCTGCACATCTTCCTGGCCCCGCTGAACGTCATGTTCAAGCGCCGCCCCGACGGCCTGGGCGCCCTCCTGCCGATGATGAGCAACGGCAAGCCGCTGGACTTCGAGGAGGCCGACCCCGACGAGGACACCTTCGGCCGCGGCAAGATCGAGGACTTCACCTGGAAGGGCTTCCTCGACATGACGACCTGCACCGAGTGCGGGCGTTGCCAGTCGCAGTGCCCGGCCTGGAACACCGGCAAGCCGCTGTCGCCGAAGATGGTCATCCTGGAACTGCGCGACCACGCCTTCGCCAAGGCCCCGTACATGCTCGCCACCGAGGAGGAGCGCGAGAAGTTCACCGACGAGCAGAAGCTCGCCATGGAGGTGGACAAGGAGCTCGTCGGCGACGAGGGCGTCATCCACCCCGACGTGCTGTGGTCCTGCACCAACTGCGGGGCGTGCGTCGAGCAGTGCCCGGTCGACATCGAGCACATCGACCACATCCTCGACATGCGCCGCTTCCAGGTGATGATCGAGTCGTCGTTCCCGTCCGAGGCGGGCGTGATGCTCAAGAACCTGGAGAACAAGGGCAACCCGTGGGGGATGTCCGAGATGAAGCGGCTCGAATGGATCGAGGACCTGGACTTCGAGGTCGAGGTCGTCGACGACAAGCTGCCCGAGGGCACCGAATACCTGTTCTGGGTGGGCTGCGCCGGCGCCCTGGAGGACCGGGCGAAGAAGACCACCAAGGCCGTCGCCGAACTGCTGCACATCGCGGGCGTGAAGTTCGCGGTGCTCGGCCCGATGGAGGCGTGCACCGGTGACCCGGCCCGCCGGCTGGGCATGGAGTTCGTCTTCCAGATGCTCGGCCAGCAGAACGTCGAGACGCTGAACGACGCGGGCGTCAAGAAGATCGTGGCGACCTGCCCGCACTGCTTCAACACGCTGGCCAACGAGTACCCGCAGATCGGCGGGAACTACGAGGTCGTCCACCACACCCAGCTGCTCGCCAAGCTGGTCGAGGAGGGCAAGCTCACCCCGGTCACCCCGATCGAGGAGAAGATCACCTACCACGACCCCTGCTTCCTGGGCCGGCACAACAAGGTCTACAAGCAGCCGCGCGACATCATGGCCACGGTCCCGGGCGTGCAGACCCAGGAGATGCACCGGCACAAGGACCGCGGCTTCTGCTGCGGCGCCGGCGGCGCCCGGATGTGGATGGAAGAGCGGATCGGCAAGCGCATCAACACCGAGCGGGTGGACGAGGCGCTGGGCACCGACCCCGACACCGTCTCCACGGCCTGCCCGTTCTGCCTGGTCATGCTGGGCGACGCCATCAACGAGAAGAAGAACTCCGGGGACGCCAAGGAGTCCCTGGAGGTCGTCGACGTCTCCCAGTTGCTGATCAGGTCGGTCAAGGGCGAGAAGGAGCCCGCGGCGGCCGAGTGAGCATCCGGTGGGAGGCCCCGGCCGGGGCCTCCCACCGCGCCGGGCACGGGCCGGTCAGGGACCCCGCGGCGGCCGGACGGCCGGCGCGGTGGACGCGGTCCCGGGCAGCAGGTCCTCCGGCCCGGTGATGCGGTAGCCGTCGCAGTCGAGCGCCACCCCGGCACAGTTCTCGGCGACGGCCAGCGCCGCCGCCGCGATCTCCCGGGCCGAGCCGTGGCCGTCCGCCGCCGCCCCGGCGAGCTCGCAGCCCACCAGCGCGGGCCGGTCGCGCAGCGGGCCCAGCGCGTGCGGCCGGGCGCGGGCCTCCCGGACCAGGGCCGTGAAGCGCGCCGTGGCGTAGACCTCCAGCCCCGCCGTGGCCACCGGGCTGTGGGCGACCCCCGCGTAGGTGTCGATCCCCTCCGGGCGGTCGTGCACCGGCCCGCCGTGCCGCACCAGCAGCGCCGCCAGTTCGGTGGGGCCCGGACGGGCGGGCAGGTAGACGGTGGCGGTGAGGTGGTCGGCGTCCCGGCCGCGCTGGGCCCGCCCGTCGCGCAACCAGCGCCCGCCCAGCCGGTGCGCCAGGCCCGGCAGCGCGGGCGCGCCGCCCGTGGCGACGTACGCGGCCCGCCAGTCGCCCTCCAGCCCGGCGCGCCGGGCCAGGCCGGGCGGCGGCGCGACGGGGCCGTACAGCGCCAGCCCGGCCGCGGACCGGAGCATGCCGTCGCCGGGTTCGGTGTCCGGGTGGAACAGCCGGACGGTCTCCAGCATCCGCCCAGGGTCGGGCGCGTCGGGCAGGAGCAGGGTCGGGGCGCGCCGGATCCGGCGACTACGTCTGTCGATGAGTCCGATCACAGTGAGTGAGACGCGCGAAACCCTGCCGGCGATGACCGCTGGACGCATCAATCTGCACACAGCGTGGCGACATATGGCGTATCGTGCTTGGAAGGTATGGAAGACGCTTCAATCCGGTCACAGGTTGACATCAAGTTTCCATGACGTAAGTCACACTTTTCCCAGGTCCCGAAGTCGGTGGGCGCACCGGGTGGGCTCGATGGGGTGACCTACCCGGCCCGTTCCGCGAGTATGCGACACCCGGGTGTTTCCGCAGGTCAGTATGCATTTGTCGGCTTTGCTGTCCGGTCGTGACCGAATTGGGCACATCCGGGGTACGGGGAAATAGAACAGCCCTACCCGGCTTCTCCCCTCTCAAACATATGCCTGCCGGTCGGTGCCGGATTGGGGACAGAAGCCTCGGCTAGGTTCGATGCATATGGCGACCGAAATTTCCCGATTGCCCAGTACCGAAGAACTGCCCAGACTTGCCCACCCCACCATTGCCGACGGTCGCGAACTATGGCAGATGGCTCGCGAGTCGAAGACCCTGGACCTCAACTCGCCCTATGCCTACACGCTCTGGTGCCGCGATTTCGCCGCCACCTCGGTGGTCGCCCACGGCACCGGCGGACCCTGCGGATTCATCATCGGATACGCGCGGCCGAGCCGGCCGGACACCCTTTTCGTGTGGCAGGTCGCGGTCGCCCGGTCGCACCGCGGCCAAGGCCTCGCCCGGCGCATGCTGGGCGAACTCGCGACCGGCCGGCGCTACGTCGAGGCCACCGTCACCCCGGGCAACGAACCCTCCACCCGCCTGTTCGAGTCCTTCGCCCGGGAACGCGACACCGCGCTGACCCGGAGCCCGATCTTCACCGAAGACCATTTTCCAACACCGCACGAGCCCGAGGTGCTTTTCCGCATCGGTCCTCTCGCGTAACTAGCCGACCCCTTACCCACCCCTTCAGTAAGGCGAAAGCATGGAAATCTTCAACCGTGTCGAATCCGAGGTGCGCAGCTACTGCCGTAGCTGGCCGACAGTATTCAAAAGTGCCCAGGGAAGCCATGTCACCGATGAATCGGGGCGGACCTTTCTCGATTTCTTCGCGGGCGCCGGCTCGCTGAATTACGGGCACAACGATCCGCGGATCAAACAGAAGCTGCTGGACTACCTCGCCGGTGACTCGATCGTGCACTCCCTGGACGCGCACACCGTGGCCAAGCGCGAGTTCCTGCGGACCTTCCAGGAAGTCGTCCTGGCACCGCGCAGCCTGGACTACAAGATCCAGTTCCCGGGCCCCACCGGAACCAACGCGGTCGAGGCCGCGCTGAAACTCGCCCGCAAGTACACCGGCCGCGAGACGGTCGTCAGTTTCACCAACGCTTTCCACGGCATGACGCTGGGCGCGCTCGCGGTGACCGGCAACTCGGTGAAACGCGGTGGTGCGGGAATCCCGCTGAATCACGTCCACACCATGCCGTACGACAACTACCTCGATGGCCGCACCCCGGACTTCCTCCTTTTCGAGCGCATGCTGGCCGACAGCGGCAGCGGGCTGGACCGGCCCGCCGCGGCGATCGTGGAGACGGTCCAGGGCGAGGGCGGGCTCAACCCGGCCAGCGCCGACTGGCTGCGCGGGCTGGCCGACCTGTGCCGGCGACACGACATGCTGCTCATCGTCGACGACATCCAGATGGGCTGCGGCCGGACCGGCCCGTTCTTCAGCTTCGAGGAGTCCGGCATCACCCCGGACATCGTCTGCCTGTCGAAGTCGCTCAGCGGGTACGGGCTGCCGTTCGCCCTCACCCTGTTCCGCCCCGAACTCGACGTCTGGGAGCCCGGCGAGCACAACGGCACCTTCCGCGGCTTCAACCCCGCCTTCGTCACCGCCACCGCCGCCCTGGAGTACTGGACCGACGACGAACTGGAGAAGGAGACCCGGGTCAAGGGCGAGCGGGTGCGCGGCGCGCTGGCCGAGATCGCCGCCGAGCACGGCGGCGAACTCCGCGGCCGGGGCCTGGCCCAGGGGATCGCGTTCTCCGACACCGGGCTGGCCGGCCGGGCCTGCGCCGCCGCGTTCGAGCGCGGCCTGCTGATGGAGACCTCCGGGCCCGAGGACGAGGTCGCCAAGCTGCTGCCGCCCCTGACCATCACCGACACGGACCTGGCCACCGGGCTGGAGATCCTGCGCGAGTCCGTCGCCGCCGCCCGCGAGCCGCAACCCGCCTGAGGAGGAACCCCTTGATCGTCACAACCTTGAACGACATCGCCGGCACCGAACGGGACGTCGAGGCGCCGACCTGGCGCAGCCGCCGGCTCGTGCTCGCCCGCGAGGGGGTCGGCTTCTCCCTGCACGACACCGTCCTGTACGCGGGCACGTCCACCTCGATGTGGTACGCCAACCACATCGAGGCCGTGTACTGCATCGGTGGGCGCGGCGAACTCGTCAACGACGAGACCGGCGAGAAGCACCCCATCGCGCCCGGGACCATGTACCTGCTCGACGGGCACGAGCACCACACCGTGCACGCCCACGACGACCTCCGGATGGTGTGCGTCTTCAACCCGCCCTGCACCGGGCGGGAGGTGCACGACGAGAACGGCGTCTACCCGCTGCTGACGGAGGAGGACCCCGATGCGCGCTGACCTCTACCCGACCCGGGACGTCCGGGAACCCGCCCTCCTCTACCGCCGCGACCCCGTCGTCCACGGCACCACCGCGGACGGGCCCCTCGACGAGGCGGAACTGACCGGGTACGACGTGAACGGGTTCCTCGGCGTCGACCGGCTGATCGAACCCGCCGAGGTCGAGCGCTACCGCGCCGAGATGAACCGGCTGAGCGCCGACCCCGCGCTGCGCGGCGACGGCCGGTTCGTCGCGGAGCGGGAGTCCGGGGAGGTCCGCTCCATCTTCGAGGTGCACCGGATCAGCGAGGTTTTCGCCGAGCTCGCGGCCGACCCGCGGATCGTCGACCGGGCCCGGCAGATCCTCGGCTCGGACGTCTACATCCACCAGAGCCGGGTCAACTACAAGCCCGGCTTCCGGGGCCGGGACTTCTACTGGCACTCCGACTTCGAGACCTGGCACGCCGAGGACGGGATGCCCCGGATGCGGGCGCTCAGCGTCTCGATCGCGCTGACCGAGAACTTCGTGCACAACGGCGGCCTGATGATCATGCCCGGCTCGCACCGGACGTTCGTGAGCTGCCTCGGCGCCACCCCGCCCGACCACTACAAGGAGTCGCTGAAGGACCAGGAGGTCGGCACCCCCGACCCCGACAGCCTCACGATGCTGGCCGACAAGCACGGCATCGAGCTGTTCACCGGCCCCGCCGGCTCGGCGACGATGTTCGACTGCAACTGCATGCACGGTTCGAACGGCAACATCACGCCGTTCCCGCGGTCCAACGTCTTCATCGTCTACAACAGCGTCGAGAACGCCTGCCGGGAACCCTTCGCCGCGCCCTCGCGGCGGCCGTCCTTCATCGCCGCGCGCGACTTCACCCCGATCCCGAGGAGGCCCCAGTGACAGACCGATGGACCCGGCGCGACATGCTCCGCCGCTCGGGACTCGCCGCCGCCGCGCTGGTCGGCGGCCCCGCCCTGCTCGGCGCGTGCTCCAAGGTGGACGACGGCCCCGGCGGGCAGACCGCCCTGGACCGTATCAAGGACGCCGGCAAGATCAAGGTCGGGTTCGCCAACGAGGCCCCCTACGGCTTCCGCGACAAGTCCGGCAAGCTCACCGGCGAGGCGCCCGAGGTGGCCCGCGAGATCTTCAAGGCGCTGGGCGTGGCCGAGCTGGAGCCGGTGCTCGTCGACTCGTTCGGCGCGCTGATCCCCGGCCTGAACGCCCGGCAGTACGACGTGATCGCCGCCGGCATGTTCATCAACCCCGAGCGCTGCGGGCAGATCGCGTTCTCCAACCCGGACTACGCCGGGACCAACGCCTTCCTGGTCGCCCAGGGCAACCCCAAGGGCATCGCGAAGTTCGAGGACGCCGCCAAGGACCCCGGCATCCGGCTGGCCGTGCTGGAGGGCGCGGTCGAGCGTGACTACGCCACCAAGAGCGGCGTGAAGGGGAACCAGCTCAAGGTCTTCCCCGACGCCAACGCCGCCTTCCGCGGGCTGCTCGACAAACGGGTGGACGCCGTGGCGCTGACCGCGATCACCCTCAACTGGAACAAACAGCAGAACTACGCCGACCGGCCGGTCGAAGTCACCCAACCGTTCATCCCGGTGATCGACGGCAAGGAACAGCTCGGCGCGGGCGGCTACGGCTTCCGCAAGGCCGACACCGAGCTGATCGCGACGTTCAACACCGAGCTGAAGAAGATCCAGGGCTCCGGCCGGCTACTGGAGATCGTCAAGCCGTTCGGCTTCACCGCGACGGAGATCGACGCCGCCAAGAACCTGACGGCCGACCGGCTCTGCACGGCGGCATGAACCCCTGCGGCGGCGACCTGCCGGGCGTGCTCGGTGACACCATGCCCTTCCTGTGCGGAGGGGCGTGGATCACCGTGCAGGCCACCCTGGGCGGCATGGTGCTGGCCACCGCCCTGGCCCTGGCCGCCGGGCTGGCGGCGCTGTCCCGGCGCCGGGCCGTCCGGGCGGTCGCCCGGGTCTACCTGGAGTTCTTCCGCGGCACCTCGGTGATCGTCCAGATGTTCTGGATCTTCTTCGCGCTGCCGGTGCTGACCGGCTACCGGGTGGCGCCGCTGTTCGCCGGGATCCTGGCGCTCGGGCTGAACCTGGGTGCGTACGGGTCCGAGGTGGTGCGGGGCGCCGTCCAGGCCGTGCCGCAGGCGCAGCGCGAGGCGGCCGTCGCGCTGAACCTCACCCCGTACCAGCGGATGCGGTACGTGATCCTGCCGCAGGCCCTGGTCGGCATGATCCCGCCGCTGAACAACACCTACATCGAGCTGCTCAAGGCCACCTCGCTGGTGTCCGCGATCTCGGTCGGCGACCTGATCTTCGAGAGCAAGGCACTGATCAACACCGGGAGCGACCGGGTCACCGTGATGGTCCTGGTCATGCTGTTCTACCTGTTGCTCGCCGCGGTGATCACACTGTGCATGCGGACGCTGGAACGCCGGGCGGCCCGGATGGTCGGCCGGGACGTGGCGGCCTTCCGGCTCCGGCTGAAGGGCGGTCACTGATGGACTGGAGCTGGGACCGGGCGTGGGAGATCGCGCCCGAGCTGTTCACCCGGGGGCTGGCCGTCACCCTCCAGGCCACGCTGGGCGGCGCGGTGCTCGCCTTCACCCTGGGCCTGGCGCTCGCCCTGCTGCTGCGCTCGCGCCGGCCCTGGGTCAGGCTGCCGGTACGCGGGTTCGTCGAGGTCGTCCGGAGCACCCCGCTGCTCGCGCAGCTGTTCATCCTCTACTACGTGTTCCCCAGCACCTTCGGGATCACGATGTCGGCGCTGACCACCGGGATCGTCGGGCTCGGCGTGCACTACGCCACCTACACCGCCGAGGTCTACCGGTCGGGCATCGACGGGGTGCCGCGCGGCCAGTGGGAGGCGGCCGTCGCGCTGAACCTGCCGCGTTTCCGCACCTGGACCGGCGTGATCCTGCCGCAGGCCATCCGCCGGGTGCTGCCCGCGCTCGGCAACTACCTGATCGGGATCTTCAAGGAGTCCCCGCAGCTCGCGCTGATCACCGTGGTGGACGTGCTCGGGCTGGCCCGCATCCTCGCCGCCGAGGACTTCCGCTACCTCGAACCGCTCACCCTGGCCGGGCTGTTCTTCCTGGTCATCGCGATCCCCTCGTCCATCCTCGTCCGCCGACTGGAGCGCCGCCTTGAACACGGATGAAACCCCCTGGATGATCCGTTTCGACAAGGTCGTCAAGCGGTACGGCGACAACACCGTGCTGCGGGAACTGGACTTCCACGTCCGGCCCGGCGAGCGGGTCACGCTGATCGGGCCGAGCGGGTCCGGCAAGACGACCATCCTGCGGCTGCTGATGACCCTGGAGAAGGTGAGCGGCGGCCTGATCGAGGTGGACGGCGAGTGCCTCACCCACATCCGGCGCGGCGACAAGCGCGTCCCCGCCGACGAGAAACACATCCGCCCGATCCGCCGGAAGATCGGCATGGTGTTCCAGCAGTTCAACCTGTTTCCCAACATGAACGTGCTGCGCAACATCACCGAGGCCCCCGTCCGGGCGCTGGGCCGGCCGCGCGCGGAGGCCGAGGCGAAGGCCCGCGAACTGCTGGACATGGTCGGCCTGGCCGACAAGGCGCTGGAACACCCGAGCCGGCTGTCCGGCGGGCAGCAGCAGCGGGTCGCCATCGCCCGCGCGCTCGCCATGGAACCCGAGATCCTGCTGCTGGACGAGGTCACCTCCGCGCTCGACCCCGAACTGGTGACCGGCGTCCAGGACCTGCTCCGCGACATCGCCTCCTCCAGCGACCTGACCATCCTGTGCGTCACCCACGAAATGGGCTTCGCCCGCGACATCTCGCACCGGGTGCTGATGTTCGACCAGGGCCAGATCGTGGAGGACGGCCCGCCAGAGAAGATCTTCAGCGACCCGGCGGAGCAACGCACCCGGGACTTCCTCCAGGCCGTCATCCAGACCTGAAGTGACCGTCCCTTCGGGACCACGCGAGAAAGGAACCCCCATGGCGCACGACCCCGACGAGCACTACCGGCGCCTGGCGCGCACCTACGAGCGCAACTGGGCCGACCGCCCCGGCTACGTGGCCTGGATGGCCGAACGGATCATGGCCTGGCTGGAACCCGCCCCCGACCCCCGCATCGTCGACGTCGGCTCGGGCACCGGCCTGTTCCTGAACCGGCTGATGTCGCGGGTCTCGGCCACGACCCCGCTGCTGTGCGTGGACCCGTCCCAGCCCATGCTGGACATGCTGCCGGACGACCCGCGGCTGACCCCCGTGTGCGCGACCGCCGAACAGATCGCCACCGGGGAGGTGCCGCTCCCGTACGAGAAGGTGGACGCGTTCGTGTTCAAGGAGGCCATCCACCACGTCAAAGGCATCCCCGAAACACTGCGCGGGCTGGCCGGGATGCTGGCGCCCGGCGGCCTCATCCTGATCGTCACCCTGCCGCCCCGGCTCGACTACCCGCTGTTCCCCGAGGCACTGGACCGGTTCGCGGCCGGACAGCCCGAACCCGCCGACCTCGTCTCCGCGCTCGACGCGGCGGACCTGGAGGCGGAGTGCGCCATCGAGTCGTACACCGTCACCATCGACCGGGAACAGTGGCTCGACCTGGTCGGCAACCAGTGGATGTCGGTGCTGTCGACCTTCTCCACGGCGGAGATCGAGGCGGGCCTCGACCACATCCGCGCCCGCCACCCCGGCCCGACGATCACCTACGAGGACCGGTTCGCCTTCGTCCGCGGCGTCCGCACCTGAGACCGCGCGGGCCGTCCGGCCCGCCCCGGACGGCCCGGTGCTCCGCTCCTCAGGGCGGGGTGGACGTCACACCGTGGTGCGGTGGAAGTTCAGGTACGACCGCGACGGGGTGGGCCCGCGCTGCCCCTGGTACCGCGACCCGTACTCCTTGGACCCGTACGGGAACTCGGCCGGGGAACTCGTGCGGAACAGGCACATCTGCCCGATCTTCATGCCCGGCCACAGCTTGATCGGCAGGGTCGCGACGTTCGACAACTCCAGCGTCACGTGCCCGCAGAACCCCGGGTCGATCCACCCCGCCGTGGAGTGCGTCAGCAACCCCAACCGCCCGAGACTGGACTTGCCCTCCAGCCGGGCCGCCAGGTCGTCGGGCAGCGCGAACATCTCGTAGGTGGACGCGAGCACGAACTCCCCCGGGTGCAGAATGAACGCCTCGTCCGCGTCGACGTCCACCGGCCGCGTCAGGTCGGCCTGCTCCTCCGCCGGGTCGATGTGCGGGTACCGGTGATTCTCGAACACCCTGAAGTACCGGTCCAGCCGCACATCCACACTGGACGGCTGGACCATCACCGGGTCGAACGGGTCGATCTTCACCCGCCCGGACTCGATCTCGGCCCTGATGTCACGATCGGAGAGCAACACCCCTGAAAACTACCGGGTGCCACCGCTCTCCCACGAGTTGACCAGGGAGTCCCCTCCCTCCCGAAACCCAGGTCACCCTCGCCACCGGATTCCGGTAGCATGACGAAGCGGCCGCCCACACGGCACACGCGGGTGTAGTTCAATGGCAGAACATCAGCTTCCCAAGCTGATAGCGCGGGTTCGATTCCCGTCACCCGCTCCACACCGAAGGCCCAGGCCAGGGACATGATCCCCGACCCGGGCCTTGATCGTTTCTGGGGTGCTCGTGCCCGTCGTGCAATTAGCGTGCAATTAGGCCACCGGGACCAGGACGCCGGTCGGGCCGTCCTCGTCGTCGCCGTCCTTGCCCTGTTCTGCCTGGACGAGGGCATCCAGTCCATCGGCGATCTTCCGGTCTGCGCCCTCGGAGCGGCGCTGGTAGCGCAGCGCGGCCCGTTCGTTGTCGTGCCCCATGCGGGCCATCAGGTTCCGGGTCGAGACGCCCATGTCGGCGGCCAGGGTGTTGCCGGTGTGCCGTAGGTCGTGGAAGTGCAGCCCCCACACGCCCAAGGCGTCGACCACCCGCAGCCAGTTGGTGACCTTGTTGAACCCGCTACGCCGCAGCGGCCCGCCCTTGACGCCGGTGAAGACCAGCGCGTCATTCTCGGGCTTGGTGTACTTCTCCAGGTGCGCGACCAGGGCCGGGACGATCGCGGCCGGGATCGACACCATCCGCAGGCCCGCCCGCGACTTGGGCGGACCGAGCAGCATCTTTCCGTTGGCCTGCTCAACGAACGCGGCTCGTACCCGCACCGTCCGTTTCCCGATGTCGAAATCGCACCGCCGCAGCGCGGTCACCTCACCCCAACGCAGACCCGCGAACGCAGCCAGCAGGATCAGCGCCTTGAGTCGGTCGTCCTGGACCACGTCCGCGTGACCGTCCTCGGCCAGCCTCCACAGCACGTCCTCAGCCGCCCGCCGGTTGCCGAAATCCTGCGGGAACCGGCGCATCACCCCGCCCTTGACCCGGTACCGCAGCCGGAACCCACCACCGTCCAGAGCACGGACGTTGCCCACCGGCCGGACCCCGACCCGTTCGGCCAGCTCGAAAACCTGAGCCACGGTCAGAACCGGACGCTCGGCCGCCTGCTCGGTGCCGGCCCCACGCACCCGGCACGGGTTACGAGGAAGGATCTTGTCCTCTTCCACCGCCGTCATCAGCACCGCACGCAGCAGCCGGTACGCCTTCGCCGCCATCGTTGCCGAAACCCCCGCGCCCAGGAGCTTGGAACGCCAGTCCCGGATCATCTGTGTACTGAGCTTGCCCAGCGGGACGCCACCCAGGTACGGCGCGATGTGCTTCTTGAGCAACCACCGGTACAGCTCCACCGTCCGAGGCCGCAGGCCCGGCCGTTGCTCGATCCACTTCTCGGCATAGTCGCCGAGCTTGACCTTCGCCCGCTCCGGGTCGGTCCACTCACCATTGAAGATCTGCGCCTCAGTGAGCGTCAGCCACCGCTCGGCATCGCCCTTGCGCTCGAACGTCTCCGGCGCATTCCGCCGCCGCCCGTCCGGCCCCAGATAACTGGCCTGATACCGCCCGGACGGCAGTTTGCGGACGTTGCCGAAACGCCGATGACCCGGCTTATTCCCCTTAGTACTCCAGCCGCATTTAGTGATCGATGAGGCGTTGTTGTCGTTGGTAGTGGTGGTGGCGGGCGCGGGCTTGGTGGCGGCGTCGCCAGCGTGACCATCGGATTCGGTGTTGTGGTGGATGTTGGG
>NZ_QLYX01000006.1 GCF_003289645.1 Actinomadura craniellae
TGGGGCACGAGGACCTCCTACGGGTGCGGAGTGGCTGTGTGGTAGCTCCACACCACACCTGGGAGGTCCTCCCTATTTCAACAACATCCGGCCCGTGTCGCCGTCACCAACGTCCATGAGCAGTACAGCTAGGCGGCCGAGTCAGGCGGTCGGGCTAGGCCGCCAGGGTGGTGAGCACGCCGGGGACGTCGTCGACGACCATGGCGTCCACCCCGGCCGCGGCGTAGCCGGCGGCCTCCTCGGCGGTGGGGCACCAGGCCACCACCTCCAGCCCGGCCTGGTGGGCCACCTCGACGGTGTGCTCCAGCGGGCGGAACCGCCAGTCGGCGCGCCCCAGCCCGGACGAGCCGGTGTGCATGCCGATCGCCTGGAGCCCCAGCCCGGCCGCCGCCGCGACACCGTGCCAGATGGGGAAGCGCAGCCAGGTGAGCAGGCCCAGCGGCACTCCCGGCAGGTTCTCCTTGAGGTGCAGCAGCAGCGCCGGGTCGAACGAGGTCACCAGCAGCCGCCGGCGGCGTGCTTCGGCGGCGAGCAGCGGCAGCAGCAGCGCCCCGGTCCGCCGGGACGGGGCGTCCACCGCGTCCTCCAGCACCGTCTTGACGTCGATGTCGAGCGCGACCTCGGGCGGTAGCGCGGCGAAGACGTCGGCCAGCCGGGGCAGCCCGCACTCGGCGGCCGTGCACTCGATCAGGAAGCCGCCGTCGGGCGTGATCGGGTCGTGCCGGAGCACCAGGTCGTCGTCGGCGGTGCGCTGGACGTCGATCTCGACCCAGTCGATCCCGGCGTCGACGGCGGCCAGCAGCGAGTCGATGGTGTTCTCGGCCCCGCCCGACCCCACACCCCGGTGACCGATCACGGCGGGCGTCGATTCGAAGATCATGACTGTGCGCGCTCCCGGGCCAGGTGCTCGGCGACGACCAGGTCGAGCGGGTGGGTGACCTTGAGGTTGTGCTCGCCGCCCTCGACCACCTGGATCGGCACCTCGGGCAGGTAGCGGTGCACCACCCCGCAGTCGTCGGTGGCGGTGAAGCCCGCGTCGGCCCCGGCGAGTTCGTACGCCCGGCGGATGGTGCCCAGCCGGAACCCCTGCGGCGTCTGGAACCGGCGCAGGGACTCGCGCGGCGGCATGGCCGCGACCACCGGCCCGGGGCCGACCGCGACGACCGTGTCGGAGACGGGCTGCGCGACCGCGACGGCCGCACCGGTCTCCAGCGCGGCGAGGCAGCGGTCGACGATGCCGGGATCGACGAAGGGGCGGGCGGCGTCGTGGAACAGCACCCGCGCGTCGTCGGGCTCGCCGGCCAGCGCGGCCAGCGCGGCCAGCGTCGAGGCGGTGCGGGTGGCGCCGCCCTCGATCACCGCGCGGACGGAGCCGTACGGGGCGGCCACCCGCTCCGCCGCCGCCCGGTGCCCGGCCGCCATCACGACCAAGATCGAATTGATTCCGGGGTGGGCGTCGAAGGTCTCGATCGAGTACGCCAGAACCGGGCGGCCGCCCACTTCCAGCAGCTGTTTGGGCAGCGTGGAGCCCATGCGCTGCCCCGTGCCCCCCGCCAGCACCACCGCCACCGTCGGTGTCATCGCGCACCTCCGCTCGGGTCGTGGGCGGGGTCGAGTGGAACTTCTGTGCGAGTTCGAGCCGCTACGCTGTCGATGCGCCCGCGGTTCACATCCCGTCGTATGCGGTGCATTTTCCCTGTCCTGACCTTGGCGGAGGGCGTCGATCGATGACTGTGGCCGTGGTGCTGGCTACCGAACGGGTCGGGGGGGAGGCCGAGGCGGGGCCGAGTACCGTGCTCCCGTACGGGGACTCCTCGGGCACGCCGACTCTCCTGCAGCGGTTGATCGACCAGTTGGTCTCGCTCAACGTACCCGACGTCCATGTCGTCACCCGGCCCGATCTCGCCCCCCAGGTACGCAAGCGCGACTGCCCCGAGGGCGCCCCGGAGCCCGGCTTCACGGTGGTCGAATCCGACGACGTGGCCGGTGACCTGCGTGAGGTCGCCCGGCTGGCCCGGGCGGCGAAGGCGCCGCTGGTGATCCTGCACGGCGATCTGGTGGCCGGCGACGAGTTGCTGACCCGGCTGGTGTCCGATGCGAAGACCACCACCGCGGCGGTCGCCGCCGAGGGGACGGGCCCGCAGGTCCGGGTGCGCGGCGGCCGGGTCGAGTCGGCCGGCTCCGACCACCACGTGGTGACCGCGCCGACCGGGGTCTTCCTCGGCCTGCTCCGGGTGGCCGCCGCCGACGCTCGCGCCCTGGCCGGCGCCGCCGACCGGCTGGCCGCCCTCGCCGGGACGCCCGGCACGGCGCTCGGCGGCGACGTGCCCGGCCTGCTGCTGGTCGGCCTGGCCCGCGCGGGCGTCCAGGTCGCGGCGCGCGACCGCGAGGTCCTGGCCGGCGCCCGGGCCCGCACCCCGGCCGAGGCGGCCGCGGCCCGGGCGGCGGTCGAGGCGGTGGACGAGGACCGGGCCCGGCTCGCCGCGGCGGTCAAGGGCAACGACGGCTTCTTCACCACCTACGCGGTCAGCACCTACTCCTGGCGCATCGCCCGCCTGGCGGCCCGGCTCAGGCTGACGCCGAACATGGTCACGTCCATCTCGATGGGCGTGGCCGTGCTGGCGGCGGTGTGGTTCGCCGACGGCACCCGGGTGGGGATGCTGCTCGGCGCCCTGCTGCTCTACGTCGCCTTCGTCCTCGACTGCGTGGACGGCCAGCTCGCCCGCTACACCCGCCAGTTCAGCACGCTCGGCGCCTGGCTGGACGCGACCTTCGACCGGGCCAAGGAGTACGTCGTGTACGCCGGGCTGGCGGTGGGTTCCACCGCCGCGGCGACCACCAGCTCGGTCCACGCGGGCGACGTGTGGCCGCTGGCCGTGGCGGCCCTCGCGCTGCAGACCTGCCGGCACATGATCGACTTCGCGTTCGGCGCGTCCAAGCGCCGGATCGTGGCCCCGCTGCCGCAGACCCGGCCGCTGGACGAGCCGGGCGACGGCTTCGAGCCCGCCCCGCCCCGGCGGCGCCGCGGGCCGGCCGGCGTGGTCGTGGCGCTGTCCAACCGGACGGAGAAGATCCATGCGCTGCGCTGGGCCAAGAAGATCATCATCCTGCCCATCGGCGAGCGGTTCGCGCTGATCTCGATCACCGCTGCGCTGTTCAACGCGAAGGTGACGTTCATCGCGCTGCTCGGCTGGGGCGGGCTTGCCGCCGCGTACACCCTCACCGGGCGGCTGCTGAGATCGCTGGGCCGATGACCCCGGCACCCCGAGAGCGAGCGAAGGACCAGTAATGCACGTGCTGCCCGGCGGGAGCGTACCCGCCGCGCCGCGCCGGCCGTCCATCGACGACCAGCAGGTGGCGTACCACACCCGGCGGTTGCAGGCCTACCGCGACGACGGCCCGATCTGCGTGGCCCTGGGGCGGCTGGCGCGCGGGCAGCTGCCGCCGCTGCCGGGGGTGCTGGTCGCCGCGGTGACCGTCACCGTCCTGCTGATGAGCGGAGTGGGCGAGCAGAGCAGCCCCGCCCTGTTCGCACCGGTGGTCGTGCTGCTGCTGACCGGCCCGGCCGCAACCCATCGGCATGATGGCCGTATCGACTGGGTTGTCCCTCCGTTCATCCGGGCGATCGAGTATGGTTACCTGGCTGTACTGGGGTTCGCGCACGGCGTCTCCGCACCGCTGGTCTACGGGCTGATCGCGGTGCTCGCGTACCACCACTACGACACGGTGTACCGCACGCGCCAGCGGCTCTGGCCGCGGGAGTGGGTCTTCCGGGCCGGGCTCGGCTGGGAGGGGCGGATGCTCCTCGTGGCGTTCGCCGCCCTCGTCGGAGCGCTGCCGTTCGCGTACGCCGTGCTCGCGGTCTACCTCGGCGTGCTGTTCGGCGTGGAGAGCGTGACCACCTGGACCCGGACCGGACGCGGGAGCGGCGTCATGGTCGACCTGGAGGCTGAGGAGGAGGCCGGATCATGATCGGTATGGTGCTCGCGGCAGGCGCGGGCCGACGGCTGCGGCCGTACACGGACACGCTGCCCAAAGCGCTGGTGCCGGTGGACGGCGACACGACGATCCTCGACATCGCGCTGCGCAACCTGGCCGAGGTCGGGCTGACCGACGTCGTCATCGTCGTCGGCTACCGTGCCGAGGCCGTCGAGACGCGGCAGGCGGCGCTGGAGGCGCGGTACGGCGTCTCGATCACCCTCGTGCACAACGACAAGGCCGAGGAGTGGAACAACGCCTACTCGATGTGGCTCGCCCGCGACCACTTCGCCGAGGGCGTCCTCATGGTCAACGGCGACACCGTCCACCCGGTGAGCGTCGAGAAGACGCTGCTGGCCGCGCGGGGCCCGGACCTCCTGCTGGCGGTCGACGACGTCAAGAGCCTGGCCGACGAGGAAATGAAGGTCACCCTCGACGAGGCCGGCCACCTGCGGCGCATCACCAAGCTGATGGACCCCGCGCAGGCGTACGGCGAGTACATCGGTGCGACGCTCATCGAGCCAGCCGCCGCCGCCCCGCTGGCCGACGCGCTGCGGGCCACCTGGGAGGGGAACCCCGACCTCTACTACGAGGACGGCTACCAGGAGCTGGTGAACCGCGGCGGGACGGTCGCGGTGGCCCCGATCGGCGCCGTCGACTGGGTCGAGGTCGACAACCACGACGACCTGGAGAAGGCCCGCCGGATAGCCAAGGGCTACTGACCCATGCCCCTGCTCACCAGGATGCTCACCGCGCCCCTGTCCATCGACGTCCGGCGCGGCGCCATCGCCGGCCTCGGCGAGCTGCTGGCCGACCGCCGGATCGCCACCGAGGGCAGGGTCGCCGTCGCGGTCGGCCCCGGCCAGGGCGACGCGATCATCGAGCACATCACCCCCACCCTCGGCCTCGCCGACGTCTTCAAGGTGCCCGGCGGCACGGTCGACGCGGCCGTCCACCTCAGCTCCAACCTGCGCGCCGGGTCGTACGAGGCGCTGGTCGGCATCGGCGGCGGCAAGACGATCGACGCCACCAAGTACGCGGCGACGCTGGCCGGCATCCCCATGGTGTCCGTCGCCACCAACCTCTCCCACGACGGCATCTGCTCCCCGGTGGCCTCGCTGGAGCACGACAAGGGCAAGGGCTCGTTCGGGGTCGCCCTGCCGATCGCGATGGTCGTGGACCTCGACTACGTGCGGGCCGCACCCGAGCGGCTGGTGCGTTCCGGGGTGGGCGACGTGCTGAGCAACCTGTCGGCCATCGACGACTGGGAGTTGTCGCACGCCAAGCAGGGCGACCCCATCGACCGGCTGGCGGTGACCGTCTCGCGGATGGCCGCCGAGGCGGTGCTCGGGCAGCGCGACTCGATCGAGGCCGACGGGTTCCTGACCGTCCTGGCCGAGGCGCTGGTGCTGTCGGGCATGGCGATGTCGTTCGCCGGCTCGTCCCGCCCGTGCAGCGGCGGCGACCACGAGATCCTGCACGCGATCGACCAGCTGTTCCCCGGTACCGCCAACCACGGTGAGCTGGCCGGGCTGGGCGCGCTGTTCTGCATGCACCTGCGGACGCGGTTCCTGGGCGAGGACCCCGGCCGGGCCGAGGCCGTCGCCGAGTCCCTGTCCCGGCACGGCCTGCCGATGCTGCCGGGCGACGTCGGGCTCACTGAGGAGCAGTTCGCGCAGGCCGTGGTGTTCGGGCCGCAGACCCGGCCCGGCCGTTACACGATCTTGGAACATCTCGGCCTCGGCGAGGGCGCGGCCCTCAAGGCGGTGGGAGAGTATGTCCAGTCCTACGGACGCTGAGACGAGCCGGCCGTCCCGGCGGGCGGCCACCGTCGCTGACGTGCGCGCCGGCGGGCAGCCGCCCGGCCTCAAGGAGCGCCGCAACGAGGAGCACTGGGCCGGCCGGCTGTACATGCGGTCGCTGTCGCCCTATTTCTCCTGGTTCTTCCTGCGACTGGGGTTCACCCCCAACCAGCTCACCTACCTGATGATCGTCTGCGGGATGCTCGCGGGCCTGGTGGTGGCGCTGCCGGTGGGCGGGGTGTGGACGGCGCTCGGCGGGGCGGTGCTCATCCAGGCGTACCTGCTGCTCGACTGCTCCGACGGCGAGGTCGCCCGGTACACCGGGCAGACGTCCGTCGCCGGGGTCTTCCTCGACCGGATCGGCCACTACCTGTCCGAGGTGGCGCTGCTGATCGGTCTCGGTGTGCGGGCCCAGGCCGCCTGGGAGTCGGGCGGTTACGTCGAGCTGGGGCTGCTGGCCGCGCTCGGCGCCGCCCTGATCAAGGCCGAGACCGACAACGTGGTGGTGGCCCGGGCCAAGTCCGGGCTGCCCGCCGACCCGACGGGCGGCGACCGGGCGCTGCGGCCCCGCTCCACCGGGCTGGCGCTGGCCCGGCAGGCCGTGGCGATGCTGCGGTTCCACCGGATCATCGGCGCGGTCGAGCTGTCGCTGCTGATCCTCGCCGCCGCCGTGCTCGACGCCCTGGTGGGCGGCCACACCCCCGTGGCCACCCGGGTGCTCGCGGTCGCGGTCGCCGCCGTGGCCGTCGTCCAGACCGCGCTCCACCTCGTCAGCATCCTCGCCTCGCGGAGGCTGAAGTGACCCCTGGCCTGCTCTCGGTCGTCGTGCTCACCATGGGCAACCGGCCCGTGGAACTGGAGCGGGCGGTGCGCAGCGCGCTGGAGCAGGAGCACGTGGACGTCGAGGTGGTGCTCGTCGGGAACGGGACGGACCCGGTCGGCGACGCCGCCGCCAAGCCGCCGTTCGACGACCCGCGGGTGAAGACGCTGGCGCTGCCCCGCAACGTGGGGATCCCCGCCGGACGCAACCAGGGGGTGGCGGCGTCCTCGGGCGAGCTGATCCTGTTCCTGGACGACGACGGCTGGTACCGCTCGCCGCGGCTCGGCACGCACCTGCGCGACCGGTTCGCCGCCGACCCCCGGCTGGGGATCATCTCGTTCCGGGTGCGGGACCCCGAGGGCGGCCGGGGCGAGCGCCGGCACGTCCCCCGGCTGCGGGCGGGCGACCCCGAGCGCTCCTCGGAGGTGACCACCTTCCTGGGCGGGGCGTGCGCGGTCCGCCGGGCGGCGTGGGACGCGGCCGGCGGGCTGCCGGAGGACTTCTTCTACGCGCACGAGGAGACCGACCTGGCCTGGCAGGCGTTGAACGCCGGGTACCGGATCCTCTACGACGCCTCGGCGGTCATGTACCACCCGGCGGTGCTGCCCACCCGGCACGACATGTTCTACCGCTACAACGCGCGCAACCGGGTCTGGCTGGCCCGCCGCAACCTGCCGTGGCCGCTGGCGCTGACCTACCTGGCGGTGTGGATGACGATGACGGTGCTGCGCGAGCGCCGCCCCCGGGCCCTCAAGCCGTGGTTCAAGGGCTTCGCCGAGGGCTGGCGCAAACCGGCCGGGCCCCGCCGCCCCATCTCCTGGGGCACCGTCTGGCGGATGACCCGCACGGGCCGCCCTCCCATCATCTGACCGCGGCTGTCTAGTACGAAAGCTGAGATTTTCTCTCTAGAACCGCGCTCTGAATTCCCTGACGATCGGTGGGCCGATCCCACCCCCCGATCGCAGGGAGCCCCATGCGCAAGGTGCCGTTCCTCGCATTCCTGACCGCGATCCTGCTCACGCTGACCGCCACCCCGGCCCGTGCCGAGCCCGCCCCGTACCCGAACATCGAGTTCCCGAACTTCGACCTGGTCAAGCCGGGGGGCCAGACAGTCGAACTGCGCACGTCGTCCCGCAAACTCCAGGTGAGCTACACCTACGACGGGCGGACGCGCACGCTGGAGAACTTCCTGTCCAGCAGCAGCACCCAGGGGTTCGTCGTCCTGGACGGGCAGACCCAGGAACTCCTGGTCGAGCGGTACCACCTGGCCGACCGGAACACCCGGTTCCAGTCGTGGTCGATGGCCAAGTCGTTCACCTCCGCCGCCATCGGCATCGCGATCGGGGAAGGGCACATCCGGTCCGTCGACGACCCGGTCACCAAGTACATCCCCGAACTGGCCGGGTCCGGCTACGCCGGCGTCTCGCTGCGGCACCTGCTGTGGATGTCGTCCGGGGTCACCTGGGACGAGACCCTCGACGTCCCCGGGGTGCACGTCGGGGCCAGCATCGGCGTCCCGCTGCCCCGGATGGCCGCGCAGCGGGTGCGCGGTTGGGAGCCCGGCACCCGGTTCAACTACACGAGCATGAACTCGTTCGTCCTGGCCTGGGCGGTCACCAAGGCCACCGGGGTCCCCTACGAGCGGTACGTCGAGCGGAAGCTGTGGCAGCCGGCCGGGATGGGGTCCGCCGCCTACCTGGGCAACGACTCCAAGGGCAACTCGATGGGCTACTGCTGCTACTACGCGACCGCCCGGGACTTCGCCCGGTTCGGCCTGCTCTACCTGAACGGCGGGCAGGCCCTCGGCCGCCAGGTCGTCCCCCGTTCCTGGGTGGAGGCGTCCACCCGGCCCTCGGCGCCCAGCCCCGGGTACGGCCTGCACTGGTGGCTCGGCGAGGACGGCGAGTTCATGGCCCAGGGCTTCCTCGGCCAGACCATCTACGTGTCCCCCCGGCACAAGGTGGTCATCGTCAAGTCCACTCTGATCACCACCGGGGACGCGGGCGAGACCATGCCCGCCTTCCGCGCGACCGCCGCCGAAGTCGCCCGCACCCGCGCCGCCGCCCGCTGACCGGAACCGATCCGCGGACCCCGGCGCCCGCCGCCACCGGCGGGCGCCGGGCCGCGGCTCAGCCGCGCTCCGGGCCGCCGCGCCCGCGCCGGCGGAGGAGCAGGAACGCGGCGACCACGGCCGCCACCACCGCGGCTCCGCCGACGGCCGCGCGCACCGGCGACCACGTGTCGCCTTCCAGGTCGTAGTCCGCGTAGCCGAGAACGGGCGGGTAGGACGGTGCGGAGGGCACCGCGAGGGGCTTGTCCGCGCCACGGGTTCCGCTGCACGCGCTCGCATGCAACTCGCCGTCGCTCTGGTCGAGGAAGACCAGGTACTCGGCCCCCGGCTGCGCTTCGAAGCCGCAACTGGCGCTGGACGACACCGTGTGGACGTCCTGCCGGCGCGCGACCCTGCCCTTGTGGACGATGCGCACCTCGAAGACGAGGATCACCGGGTCGCCGCTGCTCTGGACTTCTCGCCGGACTTCCTCGCGCCGGACGACCCGCCCGACGAACACCGCGTCGGCGCCGGCGTACGCCTCCTTCTCGGTGATCATCCTGCAACTGCACGCGCAGGCGTGCTGCGGCGCCGCCAGCCCCAGCAGGGGGACGATCGCCGCCGTGACCAGAACACGGGCCAGCGCTCGCGAGGGCATGCCCCCATGGACGTGATCCGCCCTCATCCGGTTCCACGGGAAGGCCGGCGGGTCCACGTGGAATGGCGGGCAGACGGGCTGCCGCGGTGGAACCGGGAGTTCGCGTGCGGGGAACGGGGGGCTCACGGGCGGGAGGCGGGACCAGACGACCTTGCCGCGGTGCCGCGAGGCGGGCGGATGGTGGGTGGCGCGGGCGGGGATCCGCCCGCGCCGCCGGTCAGGGGGCGTCCGCGGGGCGCAGGGCGGTGAGGGTCTTCTCCCCGCCGGGGTCGGCGTCCACGGAGACGGGGACGAGGGCCACCTCGTCCACCCCGGCGTGGCCGTACTCGGCGAGCCGGGTGCGGATCGCGGCCTCGTCGCCGACCAGGGCGACCGCCTGGACGAGTTCGACGGGGACGGCCGCGAGCAGGTCCCGGGGGTGCGGTCGGGTGCGGGCGAACTCGACGACGTCTCCGAAGCCCGCCTCGGCGAACATCTCGCCGTACCCGGGTGCGGCCAGGTAGCCGACGACGGCGCGGCGGATCTGCTCGACGGCGTCCTCGGTCGGGTCCACGGCGGCGGTGACCCAGGCGGCGACCCGGGGTGCGGGGCGGCCGGCCTCGGCGGCGGCGCGGCGCAGGTGCCCGACCAGGGTCGCGGCGGAGGCGGGCGTGATCAGGTTCAGGACCATCCGGTCGGCGGTGGTGGCGGCGACGCCGATGGCGGACTCGCCGAACGCCGCCACGGTCAGCTCCGACCCGGGCGCGTCCAGGCGCAGGTGGTAGCCGCGGGTCCGGACGGTCTCGCCGGCGAAGGACGGCTTGCCCCCGTCCAGCAGTTCCCGCAGGACCTGGGCGGATTCGCGCAGCCGGGTCACCGGCCGGCCCCGGTCGCGCCCGTGCCACTCGCCCACCACCAGGGGGCTGGAGGTGCCGATCGCGACGCCGACGCGCCGTCCGGTCAGGTCGGCGACCGACGCCGCGCCGCGGGCGATCGTCATGGGGTCGCGGACGGCCACCGCCAGGGGGCCGACGGTCAGCTGGATCCGCTCGGTCTCGGTGCCGAGCGCGGTGGCGAGGGCGAAGGCGTCGTAGGTGGCCATTTCGCCCACCCACAGTTCGGGGTAGCCGAGCCGGTCGGCGGTGCGGGCGGTCAGCCGGACCTCGCCGGGCGGGCGGTCCTGCCAGAGGCCCAGGGACACGGTCAGCAGGGGGTGGTGGGTCACGCGACACGCTCCAGCACGGTGGCGCTGCCGGCCCCGCCGGCGCCGGCGACCGCGACCACGCCGTAGCGCTCGCCGGTCCGCTCCAGCTCGTCCACGCAGGACGCCAGCAGGATCGGGCCGGTGGCGCTGAAGGCGTGTCCCATCGCGATGGTGCCGCCGTTGGGGTTGAACTGCTCGTCGGTGACGCCCAGGTCCCGCTGGAACTTCAGGCAGGGGGCGGCGAACGCCTCGGCCACCTCGTACACGGCGACGTCGCCGGGTGACAGCCCGGACCGTTTCAGGGCTTTCTCCACGGCGGCCTGCCCGGCGGTGAGCGTGAGGATCGGTTCGACCGTGGCCGTGGCGGAGGCGACCACCCGGGCCCGCGGGCGCAGCCCGGTCGCCGTGGCGGCCGCGGCGTCGCCGAGCACGGCGAGCCCGGCGCCGTCCGTGGACGCGGGTGAGGTCCCGATGGTGTGCAGGTGCCGGATCTCGCCGACCTCGGGGTGGTGCCGCCGGACGAGGTCGTCCTCCCCCTCGGCGCCGGGCACGGCGAAGACCGGCCGCAGCGCGGCCAGGCCGCCGGCGGTGGTGCCGGGCCGGACGGTCTCGTCCCGGTCCAGGGCGATCTCGTCGCCGTGCCGGACGGGCAGCAGCGAACCGTCGAACCTGCCCTGCGCCCAGGCCGCGGCGGCCCGCGACTGGCTGCGCAGGGCGCAGGCGTCGAGCTGCTCGCGGTCGAAGCCCTCGACGGTGGCGATCAGGTCGGCGGACACGCCCAGCTGCACCGCGCCGGTCGGCTCGACGATCTGCCGCTCGGGCCAGAGCGGACCCCGGGAGACCGATCCGAGCCCGCCGGCGCTGACCAGGCTCGCCGAGCCGAAGGCGATCCGGGCCGCAGCGGTGTTGATCGCGTTGATGCCCGAGACGCAGGTCTGGGCGGCGGCCCGCCCCGCGGCGGGCTTGCACCAGCCGGCCACGAGCGCCGCGATGCGGGCCAGGTCGCCGCCCGGCTCGCCGGCCCGCTCGCCGACCTGGACCGTGCAGCCGAGGAGGAGGTCCTCGACCGTGTCGGGGAGCGCCGTGGAGCGTTCGGCGAGGCCGTTCAGCAACTGCCGCACCAGTTCCCCCGGCGGCACCTCGGCGAGCCCGCCGCCGGGGCGGGCCTTCCCGCGGGGGGTGCGCAGGGTCGACAGCACGTAGACATCGGTCATCGCATGTCCTCCGGGGTGCGAAGCTGGCCGGCGCGGACCCGGGCGGCGTGGAAGCCGGACGGGACGGAGCAGGGGAGCAGCACCCGGCCGTTCTCGAAGTGCATCGGGTGGAGCATGCCGTCGCCGTCGAACATGTGGTGGCGGTCGGGCCCGTTGCGCAGGTGGACGCCGTTGAGGTCGCGGGGGGTCTCGCCGACGACCTCCAGGTCGTCCAGGGCCGGCTCGTCCTGGACGGCGGCGAACACGCCCATCAGGTAGGGGTCGGGTTCGCCGGTGCCGGTGACAGCCCGGGCCACCGCCACCGGCCGCTCCTCGGTCATCTCGCCCCCGATTCCCTACTCCACCCCGAAGCTACTATAAAAGAAGTCAGGAAAACCGTAGCATGTGGCCCCGGAGTCGGGAAGAGCTGGCGGAGGGCGGGCCGGGTGGCAGAGGAGCGACGTCCCAGCGCGATCGGGCAGGCACTGCTGGCGATCGGCGACCAGTGGACGCTGCTGATCCTGCAACGGGCCTTCCTGCTGCACGTCCGGCGGTTCGGCGACTGGCGCGACGAACTGGGCATGTCGGAGTCGGTGCTGGCGGGTCGCCTCAAGGAACTCGTCGCCGGCGGGCTGCTGAGCCCGTCCCCCTACCGGGAGGGCGGCCGCACCCGCACCGAGTACCTGCTGACCGAGCGCGCGCTGGAACTGTGGTCGCTGCTGGTGGAGATCTGGTCCTGGGAGCAGCGGTGGGTGCCGCGCCGCGTCGGGCTGCCGGAACTCATGCACGACGGCTGCGGGAACCGCACCGACGTGGAACTGGGCTGCGCGTCCTGCGGCGAGGCCCCTGTCAGCGCCCGCGACACCGACACCCGGCGCAGCGAGGACACCTTCGCCCGGGTGGCGGTGCCACGCCACCACCGCCGGACGGTCCGGAGCGACGACGGCGACCCACTGTCCTACCTTCCCGAGACCTTCGAACTGCTCGGCGACCGGTGGAGCACCGTGATCCTCGCGGCGGCCCTGCTCGGCCTGCGCCGGTTCGCCGAGTTCGAGGCGGAACTCGGCGTGGCCCCGTCCGTGCTGTCCAGCCGGCTGCGGCGGTTCACCGAGCTGGGCGTGCTCGCCACCGACGAATCCGGCGGCGGGCGCCCCGCCTACCGGCTGACCGAGAAGGGGCGGAGCTTCTTCGGGGTGTTCACCCTGGCCATCGACTGGGCGCAGCGATGGTACGCCGCCCCGCCCGGCACCGACCTGATCATCACCCACCGGACCTGCGGGAAGACCTTCCGGCCGCAGCTGCGATGCCGGGCGTGCGGTGACCCGCTGGCCCGCACCGACGTGCATTTCATCCTCACCGACCGGCGGCTCCCGCACCCCCGGCCGGGCGACGCGCGGGAACGGGTTCCGGACGGGCCGGGAGCGGACGAGGCGGAACCGGCCGGCGGGTCCCGGTGACCGTGGCGCCCGGCCAAGGCGTGAGAACTCCCGGCCAGGGCGGCTGCGCGGTTCCCGCTCAGAGGTGCTTGCGCAGTTCCCGCACGACGGGGAGGGCGAGGTCCCCGAAGCCGCGCTCACTCACCTCGCGGTGCAGGCCACCGGTGAGGACCACGCGCAGCGGCGGGTCGCCGAGTTCCCTGCCGACGGCCGCATCCAGGGCTGCCGCGTGCCCGTCCGCGATCTCGTGGGAGCCCGTCCGGTCGGTGAACTCGTACCGTTCGGCGGGCTCGAAGTCCACGGTGACGTCCGCGACGTAGGCCCTGCCGTTGACGTAGGTGCCGGCGCTACGGGCGTGGACGCCACGTACCGGTGCCGCCAGACTGGCCGGGACCCGCCGGTGCAGGTTCCGCACCGCACGGCGGGCGGCCTCGGCGAAGCCCCGCTCGCTGCTGTCGACCTGGTGGTACCGGAAGCGGGTGAGGAGCACCCCGACCGGGAGCGCGCCGAGCTCCTCACACATCGCCGCGGCGAAGACCTCCTTGTAGGCGCGCAGCGTCTCGGCGTCCGAGCGCAGGATCTCCGCCCAGGTCGCGTCGCTCATCCAGTCCGGCCGCGCGGGCGGCGGCTCCGGCGCGACGTCGCGGAAGGTGTAGGTCGTGGCGGGCTCGAAGTCCACGGTGACGAGCGCGAACATGCCGTTGCAACTGGTCGGCACCTTGTAGTCGGCCGCCACGCCACGCACCGCGTTCCTCAACATGTGCTTGCCCGGTGTGAGAGTGATTGCATCAATATTTTGAGAGTGAGCCTAGTTGATCTCAATGGCATACGGTTGGCCGGGATCCAAGATGAGTTTATGCCCCGAGGGGAGTGCGTTGGCTGCTTCTCTTCCTGGAATCCTTATGTAAGGCATGTCGCCTGCGAAGATGCGAAGGGCCAGCAATGAGGAAAAAATGGGAACTCGTTGAGCAATGGGCGACGGTACGTGTTCTTCGCTGGAAAGTTGATATACGGCGGAGCGGTGGATTTCCTCGAGAAGTGTATTTCTTTCGGCCTGGTTCGCTTGAAGAGCGCGGGCTGCGCGTAGCAAAGGGAGGTTGGCCTGGTGCAGGTCGCGTGCGGGCAGCAAGGGGCCCCGTTGGTCGATGTACAGGTCGACGCCGTCGGGTATCAGGTCGGAAAGTTCCTCCGCCGACAAGGGCTTCCATTCTTTGAAGCCTTCGGAGTCGTCCAGGTCGAGATCCCGAGGGCCGGTAGTCGAGATTCCCAGGGCGACGAAATCATCAAAACTCCAGACTGCTGGAGAGTTGTCTTCGCGTACCGGGGCCATTAGTGCTGAGGCGTCCAGCAGATCTGCTACGACGGCGAGGCGCCTGCGCAGAAGACCGGTGATCTCCTGTGTCCATGTACGGGCGCTTTCGGTGACATCTCTCTCCCGTTTTTCCGGTGGGATCTCTCTTTCGTATCCACGCAGAACTACTTCCCTCTCCTCGTTGAAGAGGAATCGAATTCCGTGATCCCCGGGGTAGGGAAGTCGATGATCGAAGCCGTCGAAATGGATGTCTTTTGGGATACCGTCTGGAAAGGCGTCGCAGAGGTAGATCGTTCCGGAGAACGGATTTCCGTCGTTTGGGTCGTGATCGGGGTCTGGGATCATCTTCAGGCGTGCGCACGCCTGGCAGATGCTCGCTGGCGGGACAACGGTTGTCACTATCTCCCCTTAAAATGATTGTCGATAAATTCGCCGATAGCTGCGGCGATGGGTCGAGGATTTGAGCTGAATTTCCATTCGGCAAACACCTCGGCAATCATTTCGCTAGAGTTTTTCTTTGCGTATCGAACCAGCCCGTTGTGCACTTGGCCGGAGGAAGTGCGGGTGAGCGCCATCTCGACGAATTCACGGCGGTATGGGAAATCCCGCGCAGCGTGGCGGCATGGGCTGCGGCGAGGCCCGGTGCTCCACCGCACCCAGGGCTGATGCGGTCTCACCATATGAGAACGCATCAGCCTTGCCACCGCACCGGCGCCCCACCGCGCTGTGCCCCTCGGGGCGGGCATGGGTGACCTCGGGCTTCTCAAGATCTCGGATTTCCCGCAGGCCCCTGAAGTTCCCTCACGACTCAGTGGACCGGCCGAGTTTCTCTGCGAGGTGCTGTTCGGCGGGGGTGAGGTTGGTGGGTGGGGTGATGGGTTCGGGGGGTTTGCGGTAGGTGTGGCCGAGGGGGCTGGTCCAGAGGGTGGTGCCGCCTGCGGTGCGGGTGGTGGTCCATCCGGCGTCTTTGAGGTCGTGGCAGTAGCGGCATTTGGCGTCGGCGTTGTCGGGGGTGCTGGGGCCGCCATGGGCGTGCGGGACGATGTGGTCGATCTCGGCGCGGCGGGCAGGGACGCGACAGCCCGGCCCGCGGCAGGTGCGATCACGGGCGATGACGTAGGCCCGGTTCCGAGGGGTGAGGAAACGGCGCGGGTCTCGCCCGGTCGATTCCGCATGCTCACCGGGTGCAGCGGCCATCGGCTGGACGGCCGCCGGCCCAGTGGTCTGCCCCGTTCCGGCGCCCTGCCTGCTGGGCCCGCCCTCTGGTCCACCTCCTGGTCTGGCCCTTGGTTCGGCTCCTGGTCTGGCCCTTGGTCCGGTCCCTGGCCTGGCTCCTGGTCCGGCCTCTGGTTCAGCGCCGGTCCCAGCCGATTTCCCATGGGTTCCGGGGCTGTTCCTGGTCGGGGGCTCGGTCTGAGCGCTGGTTCCCGCCGCGCTGGTGGCTGGCGAACGGGCGGTACCGCCGAAGCCGACCGGTCCGAGGTGGGTGGAGCGGTGGTGGGCGGAGTCGGGAGCGGGGAGTACCGGGTGGCGGGCGAAGCCAGGAGTGGGGAGTACCGGGCGGCGGGCGGTGCCGTGGTACAGCAGTCCTCCGGTCAGGGGGTCGGCGATCGAGTAGGTCCAGACGGGGTTGCCGGCCTTGGCCGGCCGGTCGGCCATCTGACGTGTGATCTGGCGTGCGATGTCGGCGATGACGGGACCCCAGCCGGCCAGTTCCGCCGGGCGGTCGGCCAGGTCGAGCAGCGTGGGCAGGTCGGCGGTCAGCTCCATCACCCCGCGCCGGTGGACGGGGCCGGGACCGTCCCAGGTGCCCTCCAGCAGGCCGAGGTAGACGTCGGCGCGGATCTGGTCCATCGGCCGGGAGTCGCCGGCCTGTTTGGTCGCCCGGGCGATGGCGTCCACCCGTTCGAAGGCCGCCGCAGCCGCGCCCACCGGCAACTGGTACCCGGCCAGATACGCGGTGCCGTCGGAGTCGGTGCCGTGAACCAACCGGCGCTCGGTCACACCGAGCGCGTAGTTGTTCCTGGCGGTCTCGGGGTCGGCCGCCAGCGCCAGGCGGCGCACCCGATGAGCCAGTTGCCCGGTGGTCAGATCCGGTGCCTCCGGCAGTACCCGGGCGACCACCCGCCGGGCCAGGGGTTCGGTCAAAGTCCGGGTCTCGCGTGCCAGCACCTTCGCCCGGGGAACGTCGATCAGCCCGTCGCGCAGGGCGCGCCACACGGCCGGGAGGCGCTCGACCAGCAGCCAGGCGTCTTCCAGTGCCCCGCCCGCCGCCCGTCTGGTCAGCGTCAGTGCCGCCGCGATCTCCGCGGTGGCGAACTTCGGGAGGTCGCTGTCCCACACGCCGGGCAGGTGCGCGGTCTCTTCCCGCACCCGATCGGCCACCACGGCCATGTCCGCGTACAACCGCGCCTGCTCGTGGGCCACCTGGCGCGCCTGCGCCTGGAGCACCACCACCGTGTCGAACCCCGATAACCGCGACCGGTCGATTCCCGCCAGCATCGCCGCCAGCCGCGGCCCGGGCCGCATGCCCTCCAGCCCTTCCGGCAGGTGAACCCCGCGCTCGGGGAGCGTCTCCGACAGCATCGATCCCGCCTCCAGAAGATTATTCGAACATCTGTTCTAAGAGTAGCAGATTGATTGCACATAGCAACATTGGGCCGCTCTGGGCGGTGAGGCGGTCGTGAGGACGCTGGCAAGTACGGGTCCACCGAAGATGGTCACGCTCCCCCACAAGGCCACCTGTTCCGGTGCCTGCTCCACGGTCGTACGAACCGATCAGAGCGGTTGGAGGCCGTCTGCGGCGTCCTATGTCGGGGTGGGCCGTCAGGCGGGCAGTGGCTTGTGGGCGGCCGGCCAGTCGGCGGGAATGGAGCCGACGCTCCGTGGTGGGCTGCGATGACGCACCGACGATGGTGTCCATGTCGTCACCCGCCTGGGTGCAAAGCGCGTACGGCCGCCGCGTAGTCGTGCAGGTGGGTGGCTGCCGCCCACGGCGCGAACGGGATGGTGTCAGGAGCGCTGATCTGTGCGCGGCTGCCAAGCTCGGCGGCTTGTTCCGCGGGGCGTTCAGCAGGTCGAGCGTGCGCCGCAGCCCGTCGTGTACCTGGCCGAAGGGATGTAGGCGAGCACCTTCTCGACTAGTTTGCGGCTAGGCAGGCAATAGCCCGCGCAGCGCGGCGGAGTGGGTCGTGGCGGCCTTGATCGCGACTGCCCCGGCGATTCCCTTGAGGTGGTAGGGGTAACCTTGGCGGAGATGGTCGCCTCCACCGCCGCCCATGCCAGGTCGTTGTGGAATTACTCGCCCAGCGGTGTCACTGTTCTTGAACAGCGGAGGGCACGATCATCGTGCTGCTCGGTTAACCCGCTCAGCAACAATAGCCAGTGC
Organism: Actinomadura craniellae; assembly: GCF_003289645.1. GTDB lineage: Bacteria > Actinomycetota > Actinomycetes > Streptosporangiales > Streptosporangiaceae > Actinomadura_D > Actinomadura_D craniellae. The sequence continues at coordinate 17,821 of NZ_QLYX01000006.1, forward strand.
CCGCGCCCATTCGCAGGAAGCCCAGGGAACGCATTTAATGCGGAGCGCGCTGGTGCGATCAGCGGACTTCGAGGGCGTACGGCTGGCCGGGATCTAGGATGAGTGTGTGCCCTATGGGGAGCGTGTCGACTGCTTCTCGTCCAGAAACCCCACTGTAGGGCACGTCGCCTGCGAAAATTCGAAGGGCGAGCGATGAGGAGAAAGCGGGAATTTTCTGAAAATTGGGCAGTGGTGCGCGTTCCTCACTTGAGAGGCAGTATACCTGGGCGTGGCGAAATTCCTCAATAAACGCGTTTTTCTGAGTCTGGCCGACATGGAGGGCGCGGGACGCACGTAGCAGGGGAAGGCTGGCTTCGTGTAGGTCGCGTGCCGGTAGCAAGGGGCCGCGCTGGTCGATATAAAGGTCGACGCCATCGGGAACTAGGCCGGCGAGTTCTTCTGCCGAGAGAGAGTACCATTCCTTGAAGTCGTCAGAATCGTCCCAGTCGAGCGCGCGAGGCCCTGTGGTCGAGATCCCCAGCCATATAAACTCATCAAGATCCCATGACGCCAGGGACCCGTCACCGCGTATCGGAGCCATCAATCGTGGAGCATCCAATAGCGCTTCCACGCTGGCGAGACGGCGGCGCCACAATTTGACTACCTTCTCTTGCCACTCTCGAGAACTTTCGCTTACGTCCCTAATTCGCTGCTCCGGTGGTGTTTCCCTTTCGTACCCGCGAACAAGGATATCTTTTCCCTGCTTTAGTGAGAATTGAATGTTGTGGTCCCCTGGGTATGGCTGGCGATGGTCGAACCCGCCGAAATATATGTCATCTGGGATCCCGTCCGGGAATGCTTCGCAGAAATTCAACATTCCGGAGAGCGGATTTCCGTCGTCAGGGTCATGGTCGGGATCGGGCGCCCGCCTTAGGTGCGCGCATGCGCGGCAAATATTTGCAGGCGGGATGATTGTGGTCATTATTTCCCCTTGAAGTGCTTGTCAATAAATTCACCGATGGTGGAGGCGATGGGGCGGGGTGAGGGACTAAGGAGCCACTCGGCAAACCCCTCGGCAAGCATTTCGCTGGGATTTTTCTTGCCGTAGGCCCCCAGGCCTTCGGCCAGTGATTTTATACCTTTTGGTATTCCCGCACTAAGGGAATGCTCGTCGACTGATATGCCGATCTTTTTGAATTCGAATGCAAGTTCTTTTGTTAGTGATGGGTTGGTCAAAATGCGATGTCCGATTTGATGGCCGAATTCGTGATAGATTGTCCCTTTGGCGGTCAAGCTCCCAGGAACCGACCACCCTTCCATTGCTCGATCAAGGGCAACGAAGTCTGTGGTTGCCTTGTTGGTGAAATTCCCCTGATTTAAGTAAATTCCCTGGGGGGCTGGTCCCTGGCGATCATTGATCGAGAAGCCCATCACGTTCGGACCGCTACTGGGGTCAATGGTACGCATCTCGTCCAAGTTCTGGATTCTGATGGTCTGCATGTCGCGGAAGATCGATGGGTAGTCGGCTGCAACTCGTTGAATCGCGCGGTGAAACCCTACGGCGTTGGCGGGGTCGATGGGGCGAGTGGTGAAGTCGACATGCACGCCGTATCGCTCGGCAATGCGTTGCGTGTCCTGTTCCACGCTACGTAGATCAGCTAGGGCCCTCTCGTCCAGCCCGTCGTGCTGCGGAAGGTCCTCCCGGGGTTCTTCGAAGACGTCAGGACCGTTGTCATCATGACTGCCTCCTCCCGGGAGGCGGTCTTCCGGGCCAGGTCCGGGTGGGAGTGGACTGTCGCCTCCGTTGCCGGGGGGTGGGTCGTGGGAGGCGTGGGGGTCGGGGCGGCCGCCGCCGACGAGGGCCGGTTCGCGGGCCGGTTCGTAGAGGTCGGCGAGTTGGCGGTCGAGGTGGAGGAACTGGTCCTCGAAGCCGTGTTCGTCGTCGAGTTCGTCGACGATCTCCTCGAACCGGCGCTGGAGTTCGGCGAGTGTGGGTGGGCGGTCCGGGGAGCCGGCCGGGTCGCCGTCGAACAGGTCGTCGGGGGGTTCCGGTTCGGGGGCGTGGTCGCCGCGGGTCTTGCGGAGGTTGAGCAGGGCCTTGATGCCGCTGGCGCCGCCCGCGGCCATTCCGGCGACGCTGAGCAGGCCGGTGGTCACGACGTAGCCGGGACGGTCGTCCCATTCACGCCAGGGGACCATGGCGTGGGCGAGTTCTTTCCAGTTGGAACCGGCCGTGTCCAGGCCCTGCCAGCCCCAGCCGTACTCGCCGTGGAAGCCGGTCAGGCCGCCGATGCCGGTGATCACGCCGCCCCAGGCGTCGGTGATGTTGTTCCACCAGTCGCCGAAGCTGTTGAACCCCGTCATCATGCCTTCGGAGTTGTTGAGGCCGAGCATGGCGCCCGCGTCGGTGAAGATGCCGCCGATGAAGTCGGTGAGGCCGTCGCCGACGTCCTGCCACCAGGGTTTGTCCTGGCCGGTGGCGTTTCCCCAGGGGGTGCGGATGCCGTCCAGTTTGGTGCGGGGGTCGGTGTAGGTGAAGCGGGTGCCGCCGACCAGGGCGGAGATCTTGTTGGCGCAGGCGGCCTCGTCCTCCTTGTGGGACAGCACCGTGTGGGCCACCGCGCGGACCAGGCCGTCGTTCTCCTCGGCCAGGTCGGCATCCTCGCGCCAGTTGTCATTGCCGGCGATCTTCGCGCGGAAGGCCGTCGCCGAGCGCTTGAGGTTGTGGAACCGCTGCAGGTTGTACTCGGCCTGCTCGGCGAACTCGACCAGCGCGCCCCCCGCCGCGGTCGCCGCGCGCCGCACGTCCTCGCCGGCGGCCGCGACCGGTTTGGTCGCGGCGAACAGCAGGCCCTCCTCGGGGGCGTTGTAGAACGCCTTCAGGCCCTGCCAGGCGGCGTGGATGTCGTGGCCGGTGTCGGCGATCCGGGCGCCGTCGGTTTTGAGCGCCTTGGCCCGGGCGCGCACCTCGCCGGGGTTGACCTTCGGGATCGGGATCGCGTCCGGGTCGATCGCTCCGTGGGTCACCGGCGGATCCTGGGCGCGGGGGCGTTCACGGCGTTGCGTTGCGCCTCGGCGGCCATTTCCAGGTCGGCCGCCAGGTAGGCCTTGGTGGCTTTCACCGCGCCGGTGACGCAACTGCCGGTCTTGGTGCCCATCTGGCCGATGGTCTTGCCGTAGCCCTCCAGGAACTCGCCCAGCGCCTTGGCGATCACCGGGCTCTGTGCGGCCAGCGCGGCGCCCTTGACGTCCGCACCGAACTTCTTGGCCTCGCCGGCCAGGCCGCCCGCGCCGACCACCTGTTCCTTGACCCGGCCCAGGACCGTCGCCACCCCGTTCGGCCTGATGTACCAACCCGTCATGAGCGCTCCTCGATCGCGTCGGCCGTGCTGGACGAGAACCGGTCGGGACGGAAATTGCCGGGCGGGCGCTGCCGGGAATCGGGTTCCCGGTTCGCCACCAGGGCGGATAACTCGGCCACCGCGCTTTCCAGTTGGCCGGCGGTGGCCGCGAAATCCGTTTCGGTGCGCAGCGCCGCCGCCTCCAGCCGCGCCATCGGATCGGGCTCGGCGGGTTCGGCGGGTTCGGCGTCGATGGGCGGCCGGTCGGCCGCCATGCCGCTGCGGGGCTGATGGATCAGCTCGAACTTCATGTGTCGGATCCCGTGCCGGTGCCGCGCGCGAGGGCGCGTTCATCGAATCCCGTCACCGGCATTATTCACATGATCCGACAATTCGGCTATTGCTTTACAGCCGGTCATAAATGCAGATAGGGGATATTCTGGTACGGAGTGGCCAGGTCCTCGCTGGTCAGCGGCGGGACGGCCGGTCCAGGCCGGGGTTCAGCCGGTCAGCGTGGTGTGCCAGTCGGGGTCGGCGGTGACGACCGTGAGGCGCTGGGTGGCCCGGGAGACCGCCACGTACAGGACGCGCAGGCCGCGCGGCGACTGGGCGGCCACCGTCTCGGGGGAGACGATGACGGCGGCGTCGAACTCCAGACCCTTGGCCTCCAGCACGTCCAGCACCTGGACCCGCTCCGGCAGCCCGGCCGCCAGCTCCGCCCGCTCGGCCGGACCCCAGCCGGGCCCGGAGAACAGATCGGCCTGGCCGTCCCGGGCGAGCGGGACGATGACGCCGACCGTGCCCTCCACCTGGGACAGCAGCTTCTCGGTCGCCGTGCGCGCCGCGGCGAGCGGGTCGGCGGCGACCTCGACGACCGGCGGGTGGCCGGAGGCGCGGACCGCGCGGGCGGGTCGGGCGGACGGCACCGCCAGCGCCAGCACCCGGGTCGCCACGGCGGCGATCTCGATGGAGTTGCGGTAGTTGGTGGTGAGCTCGTACTCGTGCCGACGGCGGCTGCCCAGCGCCTTGTCCATCGCCTGCCGGGCGGCGTCCAGGTCCTCCCAGGCGCTCTGCGCGGGGTCCTCGACCACGGTCCAGGTCGCCTGCCGGCCCCGGCGGCCGAGCATCCGCCACTGCATCGGCGCCAGGTCCTGCGCCTCGTCCACCACGATGTGCGCGTACTCGCGGCGCTCCTCCAGCACACCGTCGTCCACCCGGCGCGAGCGCTCCAGCCGCTCGATCGAGGTGGACAGCTCGCGCAGCCCGGGCCGCCACTCGCCGGTCTCCTCGCCCGTGATCACGTTGACGCCGTCGACCACGTACGGGTCGTCGTCCTCGGACTCGGCACGGGCGACCCGCGGCGGCGGGCCCAGCAGGGAGTCGAGCTCGTCCAGCAGCGCCACGTCCAGGTAGGTGACCTCGCCGCCGCGGAAGGAACCGGCCACCCGGTCGATCTCGTCCCGGGACAGGTCGCGGCCGGCGGCGCGGCGCAGCCGGGCGGTGTCGCCGAGCGAGCGCAGCACCTCGGCCGGCCGCCGGACCGGCCACCACGCGGCCAGGAAGTCCTCGAAAGTCCGCTGGTCGCGGACGTTCGCGGCGAACTCGGCACGCTTGACGGCCCCGTTCTCGTCGCCGCCGATCTCGACGAACCGGTTCCACAGCGCGTCCACCAGCGCCTGCCCGGCCCGCTTGCGCGCCGCGTTGACCGCGCCGTGCCCACGCCGGTGCATCTCGCGGCGGACCCGGTCGAGCGCGCCCCGGTCCAGCCGGACGACCACGCCGGCGTGCACCACCCGCAGCTCGTCGGGCGCACCCGGCGGGTGGTCGGCGACGGCCCGGCGCAGCACCCGGGCCATCTTGCCCGAGCCCTTGACGCGGGCCAGCGCGGGCGGGTCGTGCGCGGTGGCGGAGGCGCCCTCGACCAGTTCGCCGAGGGAGCGCAGCGCGGCCGACTCCTCGCCGAGCGACGGCAGCACCCGCTCGATGTAGGAGGTGAACCGCCGGTTGGGGCCGACGATCATCACGCCTCGGCCGCCGAACCGGCGGCGGTGCCGGAACAGCAGGTAGGCCACCCGGTGCAGGGCCACCGCGGTCTTGCCGGTGCCGGGACCGCCGCGGACCAGCACCGAGCCGTCGGCCGGTGCCCGGATCACCTCGTCCTGCTCCCGCTGGATGGTGGCCACGATGTCGCGCATGGCCCCCTCCCGGGTGCGGGCCAGCGAGGCCAGGAAGGCGCCGTCGCCCACCACGGTCAGGCCGTCGGCCGCGGCCGGGTCGAGCAGGTCGTCCTCGATGTCGATCACGGTGTGGCCGCGCGAGTGCAGCACCCGGCGGCGGATCACCTCACGCGGGTCCTCGGGGGTGGCCCGGTAGAACGCCTCGGCCGCCGGGGCCCGCCAGTCGATCACCAGCGAGTCGTGGTCGCGGGTGCGCACACCGATCCGGCCCACGTAGCGGATCTCGCCGCCGGTCAGGTCGAGCCGGCCGAAGACCAGCCCGTCGTCGGCGACGTCCAGCGCCTGCGCGCGCAGCGCCGCCTGGTGCACCATGGCGTCCCGGTCGACCAGCGACGCCTTGGTGCCTGCCAGCGACTGCCGGAAGCCCTCGCGCAGCATTTCCTGGGCGTCGGCGCGCATCTCGTCCAGCCGCCGGTACGCCACATCGACGTACCGCTGCTCGGCGGCGATCTCCTGGTCCTTGACCGGGGACGGCATGCAAGGGGCTCCCTCGTGCGGCGAAAATCCCAGCTTATTCGGCGCGGGACGACACCGAACCGATCTTCTTCAGGACTCCAGTTCGGCCTTGATCCGGGCCAGTGTCGCGCGCATGCCCCGCCGGTTCGCCGCGACCCGGGCGGCCGGCGGCATCCCGGTGACGACGCGGCCCAGCAGGGAGACGAGCCGCGCGCCGCGGTGCTCCCGGCGCAGGTCCTCCCAGTACTCGGTGAGCCGGGTCGTGGCGCCGTCGCCGATGCCCTCGACCCGGTAACCCCACAGGGCCACCGGGATCCCGAAGCTGGCGACCCGGAAGGCGAACACCTCGTCCGGCACCGCCGCGCTCACCCGGCAGTTGGTGAACCACACCCGCCAGCGGACCCGGTTGAACCCGACGAACTTCGTCCCGGGTTCGACCGTCCGCCCGCGCAGCCACACCGCGAAGCACTCGGGGCTGCGCGCCCCGATCCGCCGCAGGTCCGTGACCGCCTCGTACACCTGCTTGGGCCCGGCCTCGACGACCACGCTCTCCTCGATCACCCACTCGCGTTCCATGGACGGGATCATCTCCGGTCAGCGCAGGTGGGCGAAAGAGCGGGCCCAGTCGGCGAACCAGCCGGCGAACCAGGGCTCGGCCTCGGCCAGCGGCAGGATGTAGGTCACCGTCTCGGCGTAGTACCGGCGCTGGAAGTCGGCCGGCATCCGGTCCAGCGTCTGCACGTTGCTCGCCCGGTCGGCGAGCTTGACCCGGATCGCCGCGGGCGGAGCCTCGCGCAACCGGCGCAGGTAGGCGGCCCGGGCGGCGCGCTTGTCCTGCCGCCCGGACCCGGTGGGGGGCTTGGTGACCCAGTCGACGAGTTCCGCCACCACGGGGCCGAACGCGCCTTCCACCTCGGCGACGGTGGCCGGGGTGTCCTCGACCACGTCGTGTAGCAGCGCCGCGGCCAGCGTCTCGGCGTCGGTCTCGCCGGCCCCGCGGGCCAGGACCTCCAGCGCCTCGAACAGGTGCTCGGCGTAGGGCGCGCCGGTGGGCCGCCGCTGGTCGCCGTGCCAGCGCAGCGCCGCCTCGACGGCCCGGTCGAGCAGGTCCACGTCCGTCACTTCGGCGAGTTCGGGCCGGGCCGAGTCCCAGCGGTGCCAGGAGGTGAAGAGCTCCATACGCGCAGCCTGCTGGACGATTCAGGTCGAGCGCAACCGACCGGCGGGCCGGGTCGCGCGGGCTCACGGCACACGGCATGGTGGAGGGAGGCGAAAGGCGCCGCGACGGGCGGGCGAACAGGAGGAGAGCGTGGCCGGGAGCCGGCATCGGATGGCGCTCGGGCTCGTGGCCGGCGTGCTGGCCGTCACCACGACCGGAGTGCTGATCGACCGGTTCGTGCTCCAGGCCGAGTGGTGGCAGGTCGAGCACTCCGTCACCGCCGTCCCCGCCTGGCCGATGGCGGGCGTCGGCCCGCCGCCCGGCCCGCTGACCGACGCCTGGCAGCGGGTGACCCCGGTGCACCGGGACCGGTCGTCGCCCTACGACCAGGTGGCGCACGCCCTGGTCGCCGGGCGGCTGGTGACGGTCTCGGGGGTGGGGCTCGACGTCCGCGACGCGCACGGCGGCGACGCGCGCTGGCACTACCGGCGCGACGGGTGGACGCTGCTCGGCTGGGCGGCCACCGGCGGGGTGCTGGCGGCCTACCTGGAGCGTGCGGGGAGCGCGGACGAGCGGATGCTGGTGGGCTTCGACGCGGTCACCGGCCGGCTGCTGTGGCGGCGGCCGGGCGAGCGGCCCGCCGCGCCGGCCCGCCCCACGCTGCGCTGGCCCGCCGGCTCCGGCGTGGTGCTCACCGCCGACGGCGAGCGCCGGACCCTGTACGGGCTGTCGGCGGTCACCGGGACCCGGCGCTGGACGCTGCCGCTGCCGGCCGGCTGCCGGCTGCCCGAGTCCGCCGCGCAGGCGTCCGGCGGGGACGAGGAACTGGCCGCGCTGGCGCTCGACTGCCCCGGGCGGGCCCGGATGCTGGCGCTGGACCCCGGCCGCGGCCGGGTCCGCTGGAGCCACCCGCTGAAGACGGCGGGACGGCCCGAGGTGACGGTCCGCGGCGACGTCACGACCGTGTCGGACGGCGGCGCGCTGCGCGGCTACGACGGCACCGGGCGGGAGTTCGCCACCCGCCCCGGCGAGGACGTGTGCGGCGACGCCCCGTGCCCCGTCGCGGTCGCCGACGGCCGCCTGGTCGTGGTCTACCGGACCGGCACGCACGGCCGGACCCGACGGATCGAGGCGATCGACGTCCGCTCGGGCCGCTCGCTGTGGCGCCGGGACCTGCCGGGTGCGCCCGGGTACGCGGCGCTGGCGCTGGCCGGGGGCCGGCTGTACGGGCTGCGGCCCCGGCTGGCCGAGGACCTGCTGCCGGCCGGGGTCGACGTGATCGACCCCGCGACGGGCGAGGCGGCGACGGTGCCCGTCCCGTTCGCGGTGGACCCCGGGCTGGACGGCGCCCGGCCGTGGCTGGCGGCGGCCGGGGGCCTGCTGTACGCCGCGGTGCCGCAGGCCGAGCCCCGCCCGGGCGGCGGGGTCCGGCTGGTCGCGCTGCGCGGCGCGGCCGGCGGCCCGGGCCCGGTGGAACTCGGCGGGACCGCGGCCGCCGACTGGCCGGACGCGTGCCGGCTGCTGCCGGAGCGCGGCCCGGCCGTGGCCCGGTTCGGCTCGCACCGGCCCCGGCCGCGCCGCGCCGAGGTCGGGGACGTCGCCCTGCCCCGCCCGGTGAGCTGCACGTACCGGCTCGACCACGGCCCGTCCCCGACTCCGACTCCGTCCCCGACCCGCACGCCGGAACCCGGCCGCACGCCCGGTGCGGAGTCCGCGCCCGCCGGCACGCTGACGGTGACGGTGAAGTGGGTCTCCGCGGACGCCGGGTCCGCGGCCGCGCTGCTGTCCGCGCTGCGCGCCACCCAGCCGCGGGCCCGGGCCCGCGACGACATCGGCGGCGACGAGGCGTACGAGCTGGGCTCCACCGCCGGGATGATCGCCGTCCGGGTCGGCCGGCACGTCGTCGCGGTGAACGCCTCGGGCTCGCCCAGCGCGGCGGCGCCCGTGGCGCGCGTCGTCGCCGCCGGCCTGCGGCAGCCCCCGCAGGCCCCCTGAACGGACCTCGGGCGGCCCGGGACTCCGGTGGGCACCACGCCGATGCGCCTGGCGGAGGCCATCCCGCAGGCCCCCGGGACTCCCGGCAGGCCGGTGGGGTGGCTCCCGGCAGGCTCCTAGGCGGCCCAGGACTCCAGCTGGGCGACGAACCGGTCGGCCTGGACGGGCCAGTGGAAGCGGGCCCGGGCGATCTCGTAACCGCGCTTGGCGAGGTCGGTGCGGAGCGTCGGGTCGGCGCGCAGCTTGCGGACGGCGTCGGCCGCCGCACCGGGGTCGCCGTACGGGACGACCAGCCCGCAGCCGCCCGGCTCGATGATGTCGACGGCGGGCGGGTTGGGGGTGCTGATCACCGGGATGCCGCGGGCCATGTACTCGATGACCTTGGTGGGCATGGAGTGCCGGTAGTTGGGTTCGTCGTGCAGCAGCGACAGCCCGGCCATGGCGCCCTCGGCGATGCGCAGCGCCCGGTCGTTGGGGACGAACCCGTACCAGCGCAGCACCCCCTCGCGCTGGGCGTCGCGCAACTGCGGCCGGACGTCCGGGTCGGCGGCGCCGATCAGCTCCACCGTGACGCCCTCGGGCTGCAACTGCCGGGCGAGCTCGATCATGTCGAGCCCGCCGCGGGCGAGGGAGATGTTGCCCACGTAGATCACCCGGCGGTCGTCCGGCGGGCCGGGCGGGGTGTCGGAGACGTAGGTGGTGTTGGGCACCACGGGGTGGTCGCCGGCGAACCGGTCCCGGTAGCCCTCCTCGGCGAGCAGCAGCCGGTGCCGCCGCTCGGTCCGGTTCTCCAGCCGCCGGACGGCGGGACGCAGCAGCGGGCGCAGCGGGCCGGGCACCCAGCCCTTGGCCGACAGCGCCGCCGCGGTGTCCTCGTGCACGTCCCAGACCACGGTGCGGCGGCGCACCGCGCGGGGCAGCCCGACCAGCAGCTCGGGGTCGTGCAGTAGCACGACGTCGGCGTAGGCGGAATGCTCGACCAGCGCCCGGTGGGCGGCGCGCAGCGCCTGCAGCCGGTGCCGCCCGACGGCGCGCGGGACGTCGACCGGGCTGACGTTCCGCCACGGCGTCACATTGCAGGCCCGGAACGGGGCTATGTAAGTGACTTCGTGGCCCGCGTCGAGAAGCGCGCGAATTTGCCGGTGCAGAATCCTGGCGTCTTCAGGATGGTGCACGATCGTGCAAACACAGACACGCATCTTCCTCGCTCCGGAGACGGGACTTTTCACCACCGTGGATCTTTGGTCCGCCAGGGAAAGAACTGATGAATTCCAGTCGTCCATGCGGTGGACTCCCTGTGCACTCTGGCCCGGGGGCGGCGGTCCGAAGTCACGTGTTCACAGCAGTTCGACGGCCTGGCCGGCGGCGGAGCGGGTCCGGCCCCGGGTGTCGAACAGCAGCCGGGCGTGGGCGGTGAGGGTCGCCGGGTCGTAAGCGGTGTGGTCGGCCAGCACGATCGCCAGGTCGGCGCCGGCGAGCGCCGCGACGAGGTCGTCGCCCGCGTTCGGCACCGCCGCACCGTCCACCTCCCACGCGTCCACGTACGGGTCGTGGAAGCTCAGGCCCGCGCCCAGCCGGAGCAGCCTGCGGGCCACCGGCCGGGCCGGCGACTCACGCTGGTCGGCGATGTCGGCCTTGTAGGTGACGCCGAGCAGCAGCACCCGGGCGCCGTTGAGCGCACGGCCCTCGCGGTTGAGCAGCTGCTGGGCGCGTTCCACCACGTAGCGCGGCATCCGGTCGTTGATCTCCTGGGCCAGCTCCACGAACCGGAACGGGTAGCCCAGGGACCGCACCTTGTAGGACAGGTAGTTGGGGTCGATCGGGATGCAGTGCCCGCCGACCCCGGGGCCCGGCCGGAACGCCTGGAACCCGAACGGCTTGGTCGCGGCGCAGTCGATCGCGTCCCACAGGTCGATGCCGAGCTCGTTGCAGAACACCGCCATCTCGTTCACCAGCGCGATGTTGACGTGCCGGTAGGTGTTCTCCAGCAGCTTGGCCATCTCGGCCTCGCGGGTGCCCTTGGCCTGCACGACCTCTTCCACGAACTTGCCGTAGAAGGCCGCCGCCGCGGCCGCGCAGACCGGGGTCAGCCCGCCGACGATCTTGGGCGTGTTGCGCACCCCGTACACCGGGTTGCCCGGGTCGATCCGCTCCGGCGAGAAGGCCAGGTGGAACTGCTCGCCGCCGACCAGGCCGGACGTCTCCAGGATCGGCCGGACGATCTCCTCGGTGGTGCCCGGGTAGGTGGTGGACTCCAGGACCACCAGCGTGCCCGCGGACAGGTGCCGGGCGACGGTCTCCGACGCGCCCCGCACCGCGGTGAGGTCCGGCCCGCCGTCCGCCGACAGCGGCGTGGGCACGCAGATCACGACGGTGCGGGCGTCGTCGAGGACGCTCTCGTCGAGGGTGGGGACGAACCCGGCCGCGAGCATTTCCCGCACCTCGTCGGCGGAGACGTCGTCGACGTGCGACCGGCCCGCGGCCAGCCCGTCGACGACGCGCGCGTCACGGTCGAGACCACCGACCCGCAGTCCGGCCCGGACGGCCTCCCGCACCAACGGCAGCCCGACGTATCCCAGGCCGATGACCACCAGATCCATCCGGTGGCTCCTTTCGAGAGCGATCCCCCTGAACGGTGTCCGGCCGGAGCCTCACGAGGCGGCCCCCGGCCGGTCGGCGCCGCGGTAGGCCTCGCGGTACCGGGCCGCGACGGCGCGCCAGGTGCGCTCCGCCCGAACCCACTCGCGGGCGGCCTGCCCGATTTTTCGGCGTCTTTCCGGACTGTAAATCAGCTCAGATAGCGCTCCGGCCCATGCTTCCGGGTCTTCGGGCAGAGTTAACGTTCCGGTCATTCCGGGTTCCACAATTTCACGCAGTGCTTTGACATCACTTGCTATTACTGGGATACCTCCGGCCATCGCCTCGATCGGCTTCAGGGGCGTGACCAACTGACAGACCCGGTCCGCCCGGCGGGGGACGGCGAACACATCGAGGACGGCTTGGTAATGACGGACGGACGACGGGGGAACCCGGCCGGGGAACAGGGCGCTGACGCCGTGCCCGGCGGCACGCCGCTCCAGCGCGCCCCGCTCCGGCCCGTCACCGACCAGCAGCAGCGTGACCGGGGTGCCCCGGTCACGCAGCAGCGCCGCCGCGTCGATGAGCGTGTCGATGCCCTCGTAGCCGTAGAACGACGACGTCAGCCCCACCACCACCGCGCCGGGCGCGATGCCGAGCCGGTCGCGCAGCGGCCCCGGGTCGGGCAGCGGGGCCAGGAACGCCTCGTCCACCGCGTTGGGCACCGTGATGATCTTCGCCGGGTCGATGCCGCGCTCGGCGATCTCGGCGCGCATCGCCTCGCCCAGCGTGACCACGGTGTCGGCCTCGGCCATCCGGCGGGTCTCCAGCTCCCGGGTGAGCCGGTAGAAGTCGTCGTCGGGGGAGTGCCGGGGGTCCCGCGACAGCCACGAGTCCTCCAGGAAGCCCCGCACCTCGTACACCACCGGCAGCCCGTAGCGGCGGCCCAGCTCCACCGCCACCGCGGCGTTCAGGTGGTTGCTGACCGCGTGCAGCACCGCCGGGCGCAGCTCCTCGACCAGGCGGGCCGCCAGGTCCGCGCCCTTGGCGACCGCGTGCACCGGGTCGCGGGCCGGCAGCCAGGGCAGCAACCGGTGGTAGGGGACCCCGTCGACCTCGACGTACGGGCGGGCGTCCAACGACCCCTGCGCGACGGGGTGGCCCATCCGGGACACCACGTGCGGGTCGAACCCGTCGGCGCGCAGCGCCAGCGCGATGCGGTGCGTCCGCACGGTGTACCCGGCGTTGGTCGCGGGCAAGGCGTTCGTGACGAATTGGAGAACGCGCCTATCATCGGCCGCCGGGTGCGTGGCCTCGTTCCGGGTTCGGGCCGGAGCGTTGAGAAGGGCGCGCAGGTCGGCGGCCTCTTTGGCCGGGTTGCGGGGCTTGGGGACGGCGAGTTTGCCCAGGCGGCCGCGGCGCAGGCGGGCCGGGGCGACGCGCAGGAACAGCCGCAGCGCCAGCAGGAGGGCGCGGCGGGGGTCGTCGGCTATCTGGCGCCAGGCGATACCGGTCAGGTGGACGACAGCCCTGGCACGCTGCCGTGTCTTCGTGAGCACGGCGGGTCAGCGTAGACATCCGTGATGAACAGAAGGGAAATAGTGTTGGCTTCCAATGGTGCCCCGGCGGGGGCGCATCGCCTCCTCGTCCATGTGCTGGGCGCTCGGCCGAACTTCGTCAAGGCCGCCCCGGTGATCGACGCGCTCCGGGCGGCAGGGGCCGACCAGGTGGTGATTCACACCGGTCAGCACTACGACGAGCGGATGTCGGACATCTTCTTCCGTGACCTGGGCCTACCCGAGCCCGACGTCAACCTCGGGGTCGGCTCCGGCGGTCATGCCGAACAGACCGCCGCGCTCATGGTCGGGCTCGACCGGGAGTTCACTGAGCGTTCACCCGCACTCGTCATCGTGTACGGCGACGTGAACTCGACGATCGCCGCCGCCCTGGTCGCGGCCAAGCTGCACATCCCGGTCGCCCATGTGGAGGCCGGGCTGCGCAGCTTCGACATGACCATGCCCGAGGAGGTCAACCGCCGGCTGACCGACCAGCTCTCCGAGCTGTGCTTCGTCACCAGCCCCGAGGCGGTCGGGCACCTGGCGGCCGAGGGCGTCGCGGTGGACCGGGTGCACTTCGTCGGCAACCCGATGATCGACACCCTGCTCGGGAACCTCGGGAAGTTCGACACCGAGGCCGTGCGCGCCGCGTACGGGCTGCCCGAGCGGTACGTCCTGGCCACCATGCACCGGCCCGCCAACGTCGACTCGCCCGAGACCGCGGCGGCGCTGGTCAACCGGCTGCACGGCGTCGCCGACCTGGCCGACCTGGTGATGCCGGTGCACCCGCGCGGCCGGGCCAACCTGCTGGCCGCCGGGCTCGCCGACCACCCGCGGGTGCGGATCCTCGACCCGCTGGGCTACATCGAGTTCGTCGCGGCGGTCCGCGGTGCCGCCGCGGTGGTCACCGACTCCGGCGGCATCCAGGAGGAGACCACGGTGCTCGGCGTGCCGTGCCTGACCGTCCGGCCCAACACCGAGCGGCCGATCACCATCACGCACGGCACCAACCGGCTCGTCACGTTCGACGAGCTCGTCCCGGCGACCCGCAAGGCGCTGGAGTCGGCCGGCCGGACCGAGTCCCGCACCCCGCCGCTGTGGGACGGCCACGCCGGCCCCCGCATCGCCGAAGTGATCACTACCAGCCTGAACCGGTGGGAACATTGAACGACGCCAGAGCCGCCCGCCAGGCCGCCCGGCTGCGCGCCGCGCTGCGCGAGCGCGACGCGCGCATCCAGGAGCTCGAACAGCGGCTGATCGCCCTGGAGAGCTCGACGACGGTGCAGGTCGGCCGGCTGGTCGCCGGGGCGGCCCGGCGGCCGGGCCGGCGTACCGCGCGGCTGCCGCGCGAGCTGTACCGGCTGTGGCGGCGGCGGCACGACCCCGCCCCTTCGGCGACCCGCCGGGAGAGTGAGCGGCTCCAGCTCGACCAGCTCGACCGGCCCGAGGACCGGCTGTTGAAGGCCGACCCCTACACGGGGTTCGCGGTCGCCGGGCTGTTCTCCCCGGCCGGCCTGGCCGAGCTGGACGGCACGGCCCGGGTGACGCCGCTCTACCCGCACGATGCCGCGTCGGTGCTGGAGGCGGCCGACGTCGACCTGCTGGTCGTCGACGCGGCGGCGGGCGCCCCCGGCGGCCCCTGGGCGTACCTGGGCGTGCCCGGCATGTACGACCGCGAGAAGGCGCTGGTGAACGTGCTGGAGATCGCCCGGTCCCGGAACCTGCCGGCCGTGCTGTGGGGCGAGTCGCCCCCGCCCGCCCTCGCCCGCCTCGACTGGGACCTGACCGTCCCGTCCCTGGGGGTCGACGACCTGGCCGAGCGGCTGGGCCTGACCCCCGTCCACTGAAGTCCGGAAAGGAAAGTCCACGTGCGATCACGTGCCCTCGTCTACGGAGACGTCGATCTCAACCTGATCGACGGCTCGGCGATCTGGGCCCAGGGGGTGGTGCAGGCGCTCGCGCTGGCCGGCTGCGAGGTGACCCTCGTCCTCAAGGCTCCGGTCCGCACCGGACGGCTGGTGGATCCGCTGGCCGCGCTGCCGAACGTCACGGTGCGCCGCCCGCACGAGGAGGGCCTGGTCACCGCCGACCGCGGGATGACCCCCAAGGAGGCCGTCGCGGTGCTGACCGCGATGGACGCCGAGCAGCCCTACGACCTGATGGTGGTCCGCGGCCGCCGGATCGCCGGGAAGCTGGCGGCCGGGCCGTTCCAGGGCCGGCTGTGGACCTACCTGACCGACGTGCCGCAGTCGGCCGGCGAGTTCGACGGCGGCGCCCACGGTGAGCTGACCCGCATCGCCAAGGCGTCCCGGATCCTGCTCTGCCAGACCGAGGAGCTGCGCGGCTTCCTGGAGAGCGCGGTGCCCGCCGCGGCGGGACGTTGCGTGCTGTTCCCGCCGGTCGTGGTGCTGCCGGCCGGGCTGGAACCGCCTGAGCGCACCCCGCCCGCCGGCCGGGCGCTGCGGCTGGTGTACACGGGCAAGTTCGCGCCCCGCTGGAACACCTACGAGATGACGTCGCTGCCGCGGCTGCTGGCCGCCCGCGGGGTGGACGCCGAGATGCACATGGTCGGCGACAAGATCCACGAGGATCCGGCCGACCCGGGCTTCGCCAAGCGGATGCGCACCGCGCTGGAGACCGCCCAGGGCGTCATCTGGCACGGCGGGCACCCCCGGGCGGAGGCGATGCGGCTCACCGCGGGCTGCGACGTGGGCGTGTCGTGGCGGCACCCCGAGCTGGACGCCAGCCTGGAGCTGTCGACCAAGGTCCTGGAGTGCGGGGCGCTGGGCGTGCCCGTGGTGCTGAACCGCACGCCCATGCACGAGCGGCTGCTCGGCGCCGACTACCCGCTGTTCGCCTCCACCGAGGAGGAGGTGGTGAATGCGCTGACCGGTACCGCCCAGGACCCGGCCGAGTACGCGCTGGCCGTGCGGCGCTGCCGGGCGGCGGCGGCCGAGTACACCCTGGAGGCCGCGGCCGAGCGGCTGCGCGCCGAGCTGCACCGGACGTTCCCCGAGCCGTCGGAGGCCGTGCGGGCGGCGGCGGGCGCCCGGGGTGGTGGCGGCCGGGCGCTGCGGGTCGGGGTGGCCGGGCACGACCTGAAGTTCTTCACCCGGCTGCTCGACTACCTGAAGTCCCGGCCGGACATGGAGGTCAGGGTCGACCACTGGGCCGCGCTGAAGGTGCACGACCCCGAGCGCAGCCAGGAACTCGCCGACTGGGCCGACGTGATCGTCTGCGAGTGGTGCGGGCCGAACGCCATCTGGTACGCCCGCAACAAGCGTCCCGGGCAGCGGCTGGTGGTCCGGCTGCACCGGTTCGAGCTCTACTCCGGCTGGCCCAACCGGCTCGACATCGACGCGGTCGACGAGGTGGTCTGCGTCAGCCCGCACTACGCCGAGCTGACCCGCAAGATCACCGGCTGGCCCGCCGACAAGATCACGGTGGTGCCCAACTGGGTCGACGACCGCCAGTTCGACCGGCCCAAGCTGGCCGGGGCGCAGCACCACCTGGGGATGATCGGCATCGCGCCGTCCCGCAAGCGGCTCGACCTGGCGCTGGACGTGCTGGCGGAGCTGCGCCGGGAGGACCCCCGGTTCACCCTCTTCGTGAAGTCCAAGCTGCCCTGGGACTACTGGTGGATCTGGCAGCGCGAGGAGGAGCGCGCCCACTACGAGGAGGTCTTCCGGCGGATCCGGCGGTCGCCGGTGCTGGCGGGCGGCGTGGTCTTCGACGCCTACGGCCGGGACGTGGCCGCCTGGCTGCGGCGGATCGGCTTCGTGCTGTCGACCAGCGACGACGAGAGCTTCCACCTCGCCCCGGCCGAGGGCATGGCGGCGGGCGCGGTCCCGGCGCTGCTCGCCTGGCCGGGCGCCGACACGATCTACGACCCGCGGTGGATCCACGCCGACCCGGGCGCGATGGCCGCCTCGATCGCCGCCACCGTGCGGGAGGGCCGCTGGGAGGAGGAGCGCCGGCTGGGCCGCTCCCAGGTCCGGGAGGCGTACGGGCTGGACGGCGTCTGTGACCAGTGGACCGGCCTATTGGCGCGGTGACGTGCAGGTATGAGTTCGGCTAGTATGTCCCCTCCGTACCGGTCGTATTAACAAGAAACGAACCGGTGTGTCCGGATAAGTGAATTTATCCGGGAATACAGCTATGTACAGCTGTTTGGCGGGCCCCGGAGACGAGTCGAGGCGTCACCGGTTCAGCCTGCGTCACCCACCCCACGGAGGAGCATGGCTGTGCCCGACTCAACCCAGGAAACGATCCCCGCCGCACGCCCGATCATCGGGGAGGCGGAGATCGAAGCCGCCGTACGAGTGCTGCGCAGCGGCCGGGTGGTGCAGGGACCGGAGGTGGCGGCCTTCGAGGAGGAGTTCTCCGGCCTGGTGGCCGGCCGGCACTGCGTGGCCGTCAACTCGGGGACCTCCGCGCTCCAGCTCACCCTGCTGGCCCTGGGGATCGGCCCGTCCGACGAGGTCGTGGTCCCGTCGTTCTCCTTCGCGGCGAGCGCCAACGCGGTCCGCCTGGTGGGCGCCGAACCGGTGTTCGCCG
Organism: Actinomadura craniellae; assembly: GCF_003289645.1. Classification (GTDB taxonomy): domain Bacteria; phylum Actinomycetota; class Actinomycetes; order Streptosporangiales; family Streptosporangiaceae; genus Actinomadura_D; species Actinomadura_D craniellae. The sequence goes on from NZ_QLYX01000006.1 coordinate 35,678, forward strand.
ACATCGAGCCGGGCAGCTTCTGCGTGGACCCCGCCGCGGTCGAGGCGGCGATCGGCCCCCGCACGGCGGCGATCATGCCGGTGCACCTGTACGGGCACCCGGCCGCGATGGAGCGGATCCAGGCGATCGCGGACCGGCACGGCCTCGCCGTGGTCGAGGACGCGTGCCAGGCGCACGGCGCGGAACTGGCCGGGCGGCCGGTCGGGGCGTTCGGCACGGCGGGCTGTTTCAGCTTCTACCCCACCAAGAACATGCACGCGCTGGAGGGCGGGATGGTCACCACCGCCGACCCGGCCCTGGCCCGCACCCTGCGGTTGCTGCGCAACCAGGGCATGGAGCAGCGCTACGCCAACGAGATCGTCGGCGCCAACATGCGGATGACGGATGTGGCCGCCGCCATCGGCCGGGAGCAGTTGAAGCGGCTGCCCGAGTGGACCGAGCGGCGCCGGGCGAACGCCGCCGTCCTGGACTCGAAGATCACCTCGGTGGAGACGCCGCCGGTGGCGGCGGGGGCCCGGCACGTCTACCACCAGTACACGGTGCGGATCGCCGGGGACCGGGACGCCGCCCAGCGGCACCTGGCCGACCGGGGCGTGCAGAGCGCCGTGTACTACCCCACCCCGATCCACCGGTTGCTGCCCTACCTGGGGGCCGACGGGAAGCCGGGATGGGAGCTGCCGGAGACCGACCGCGCGGCGGCCGAGGTGCTGTCGCTGCCGGTGCACCCCACGCTGACCGGGGACGACCTCGGCCGGATCGCCGATGCCGTCAACGGCCTGGCGGACGCCCGATGACCGGCGTGGCCACCGGGGAACGGACGCTGCGCGCCGGGCTGGTCGGGCTCGGGGTGATGGGCCGCAACCACGCCCGGGTGCTGTCGGCGCTGCCGGGGGTGGAACTGGTCGGGATCGTCGACCCGGCCGAGAACGGGGAGGCGGGGCGCTGGGGGGTGCCCGTCCTGCCGGAACTCGGGAAGCTGCTGGCCCTGGGCGTCGACTACGCGGTGGTGGCGTCCCCCACGGGGCTGCACGAGGAGATCGGCCTGGAACTGGCCGCGGCCGGGGTGGGCGCGCTCGTCGAGAAGCCGCTGGCCGACTCGGTCGAAGCCGCGCGGCGGCTGGTGGCGGCGTTCGAGTCGCGCGGGCTGGTCGCCGGAGTCGGGCACATCGAGCGGTACAACCCGTCCCTGCAGAGCCTGCGGGCCCGGCTGGAGGCGGGCGAGCTGGGCGAGGTGTACCAGGTGGTCACCCGCCGGCAGGGGCCGTTCCCGCACCGGATCGCCGACGTGGGCGTGGTCAAGGACCTCGCCACCCACGACATCGACCTGACCTGCTGGGTGACCGGCCAGGAGCACGTGTCGGTGTCGGCCCGCAAGGTCTCCAAGAGCGGCCGGCCGCACGAGGACATGGTGGCGGTCGTCGGGCAGCTCAGCGGCGGAGCGATGGTCAACCACCTGGTCAACTGGCTGAGCCCGTTCAAGGAGCGGTCGACGGTGGTGACCGGCGACCGCGGCTGCTTCGTGGCCGACACGCTGACGGCGGACCTGACGTTCTACGCCAACGGGGCCGGCAGCACCGAGTGGGAGGCGTTGCGGGCGTTCCGGGGTGTCTCGGAGGGGGACATGGTCCGCTACGCCATCCCCAAGCGGGAGCCGCTGCTGGTCGAGCACGAGCGGTTCCGGGACGCGGTGCTCGGCGTCCGCGACGACATCGTGACGCTCCGGCAGGGGTTGCGGACCGTGGAGATCTCCGCGGCCATCCTCGAATCGGCCGACCAGGGAGTCACTGTTTCGGTACCTTCGCCCGATACGTATAGCGAGCAGATGAATTGGGGCGTTTGAATGTCGGATGACCGCGCTTCCGGTCGGCGTGGTTCCCGCGGCCGTGTGGTGATGCTCGTCGACAACACGGTGCACGGGGACTCCCGGGTGCAGAAGTCCGCCCGGGCCGCCGCCGCGGCCGGCTGGGAGGTGATCCTGCTCGGGCGGTCCCCCGACAGGAAAGAGCGCACCTGGCACATCGGCGCGGCCGAGGTCCGCCACCTGCCCGTCCCCAGGCCGCTGATGAAGCGGCGGTACGAGTTCCGCCGCGCCCCGCTGCGCCGGCCGCTGGCCTACCCGCCCGGCCCGCTCGCCGGATACCGGCGGCAGCGGATGAAGGCGTGGCGGGCGGAACTGGCGCAGCGGGGCAAGGCCCTGCAACTGGAGGCGGCGCAGGGCCGGCCGAAGTGGTCCGTGCTGGCCGCCCGGGCCCGGCTGGTCGTCCCCCGGATCGCCGCACGGGTGCTGAGCCGTTGGGTGACGCTGCGCGCCCGGCAGAGCGACGCGCTGAAGCGGCGGCGGGCGGAGCTCGACTCCCCGTTCGACCGCTTCGTCCTCCGGTTCTGGCAGTCGCTGCTGGGCGACCGCGCCTGGCGCAGGCTCGACCCGCACCTGTGGGACTACGAGCTGGCGTACGGCAAGGTCATCGACGAGCTGCGACCCGACCTGATCCACGCCAACGACTTCCGGATGCTGGGCGTCGGCGCCCGCGCCACGGTGCGCGCCCGCGCCGCGGGCCGGCCGGTCAAGCTGGTCTGGGACGCGCACGAGTTCCTGCCGGGCATCAAACCGTGGAACGACAACCCGCGCTGGCACCCCGCCCAGTGCGCCCACGAGCGCGAGTACGCCCCCTACGCCGACGCCGTCCTCACGGTCTCCGAGACCCTCGCCGACATGCTGGCCGAGCACCACGGGCTGCGGGAACGACCCGACGTGATGCTGAACGCCCCCGAACAGGCGGAGACCGTCTCCCGGCCGGACGTCCCGGACCTGCGCGACCTGTGCGGGATCGGGCCGGACGTCCCGCTGGTGGTCTACAGCGGTGCCGCGGCGCCGCAGCGCGGGCTGGACATCATGATCGAGGCGCTGCCCGGGCTGGCGGGCGTGCACGTGGCCCTCGTGGTGCTCAAGCCCGACGGCGAGTACGTCTCCGGGCTGCTCGACCGGGCCGCGGAACTCGGGGTCGCCGACCGGGTGCACGCGCTGCCCTACGTCCCCTACGACCAGGTGGTGCAGTTCCTGTCGGCGGCGGACGCCGGCGTCATCCCGATCCACCACTGGCCCAACCACGAGATCGCGCTGATCACCAAGTTCTTCGAGTACTCGCACGCCCGGCTGCCGCTGGTGGTCAGCGACGTGAAGACCATGGCCGGGGTGACCCGCTCGACCGGTCAGGGCGAGGTCTTCACCGCCGAGGACGTCGATGACTACGCGCGCGCGGTCCGTGCCGTGCTGGCCGACCCGGAGCGCTACCGGGCCGTCTACGACACCCCCGGCCTGCTGGACGGCTGGACCTGGGAGTCGCAGGCCGAGGTGCTCGACCGGGTCTACGCCCGGCTGTTGCAGGCGGGCCCCCGGCCGGTGACCGAGCTACCGCCCGGCGCCGGGCAGGGCGGCCCGCGGGAGACCGAGGCCGCGGAGGCCGCGCTATGACCACTGTGACCCAGACCCCCGACGTGAGCGTCGTCGTCGCCGTCTACAACACGATGCCCTACCTCACCGAGTGCCTGGACTCCCTGGTCGGGCAGAGCATCGGGCTGCCGCGGCTGGAGATCATCGCGGTGGACGACGGCTCGACCGACGGCAGCGGCGAGGAGCTCGACCGGTACGCCGAGCGGTACCCGGACACGGTGAAGGTGCTGCACCAGCCCAACTCCGGCGGGCCCGCGACCCCGAGCAACCGGGCGCTGGACCAGGCCACCGGCCGGTTCGTCTACTTCGTCGGGGCCGACGACCGGCTCGGCCCCGAGGCGCTGGAACGGCTGGTACGGGCGGCCGACGAGCACGACTCCGACATCGTGATCGGCAAGATGGTCGGCGCGGGCGGCCGGTACGTCCACCAGGCCCTCTTCACCGAGACCCGGCCGGAGGTGACGTTCACCGACTCGGCCCTGCCCTGGACGCTGTCCAACTGCAAGCTGTTCCGGCGGGAACTGGTGGAACGGCACGGGCTGCGCTTCCCCGAGGACATGCGGGTCGGCAGCGACCAGCCGTTCACCATCGAGGCGTGCTTCCGGGCCCGGCGCGTCTCCGTGCTGGCCGACTACGAGTACTACCACGCGGTGCGCCGCGCCGACTCCGGCAACATCACCTTCGCCAGCACCCAGCAGGCGCACCTGGACTGCGCGGAACGGCTGCTGGAGTTCACCGCCGGCCTGCTCCCCCCGGGGCCCGCGCGGGACGCGATCGCGGTCCGGCACTTCACCTGGGAGGTCGCCAAGCCGCTGCGGACGGAGTTCCTGGACTACCCGCCCGACGAGCAGGAGAAGCTGGTCGCCCGGATCCGCGACCTGTCCGACCGCCACCTCACCGAGGCGATCCGGGCGGCGATCGACGTCAGGTGGCGGGTGCGGCTGTCCCTGGCGCAGCGGGGGGCGATGGACGACCTCAAGGAGGCCATCCGGCAGGACGCCGAGGGCGCCGGACCGCCGATCGTCCTGGCGGCGGGCCGGGCGCACCTGCGCTACTCGGGTTTCGGTACGGAAAGCCCGGAGTACCCCGACGCCTGGTTCGTGGCCGACGGCGACCTGGCGGGCCGCCTCGGCCAGGGGCTCGGCGTCTCGTCGCTGGCCTGGCAGGACGGCGAGGGCAAGCCCGTGCTGGCGGTGACCGCCCGGCTCCCGCTCGCCGGGGAGGGCGCGCTCGACCCCGCCGTCGTCCGGGCCGGGGTCGTCCCGGTGCCGGGCCGGCACGTGCCGGCGCCCCGGCGGCTGGACGTCCCCCCGGAGATCGAGCCGGTGCGGCAGGTCACCTGCACGCCCGCCCCGGACGGCACGGGCACCGACGTCCGGATCGGCATCCCGGTGGCCCCGCTCATCGAAGCCCAGGCCGACCGGCCGGGCCGGTACTCGGTGCGGCTCTACGTGGTGGTGGGCGGCGCGACCTACGAGGTGCCGCTGCCCATGGCCGGCTTCCCGCCGCAGCTGCGCCGCTGGTACCGGGCCCGCCCCTACCGGGTGTCGGTCATGGAGAACCCGAAGGGCAGGTTGCTGATCGCCATTGCCCCGATCCGGGCGTCCCGGGTCGTGCGGCAGCGGTTGCGGCGCCTGGTCCCCGCCGCCAGAAAGGAAATGAGCAGCTCGTGAACATCTGCGTCGTGGCGCTGGGCAAAATCGGCCTGCCGCTGGCCGTGCAGTTCGCCGCCAAGGGACACCGGGTGATCGGCGCCGACGTCGACGGGGAGACGGTGCGGCTGGTCAACGAGGGGACGCCGCCGTTCCCCGGGGAGGCCGACCTCGACGTCAAGCTCAAGCGGGCCGTCCAGGCGGGGCTGCTGTCGGCGACCACCGACACCGCCGCGGCGGTGGCGGAGTCCGAGGCGGTCGTGGTGGTGGTGCCGCTGTTCGTGGACGCCGCCGGAACGCCCGACTTCGGCTGGATGGACTCGGCGACCCGGGACATCGCCCGGGGACTGCGCCCGGGAACCCTGGTCAGCTACGAGACCACCCTGCCGGTGGGGACCACCCGGACCCGGTGGGCGCCGATGCTGGAGCAGTGGTCCGGGCTCACCGCCGGCACCGGCTTCTCGCTGGTGTTCAGCCCCGAGCGGGTGCTGACCGGCCGGGTCTTCGCCGACCTGCGCCGCTACCCCAAGCTCGTCGGCGGCATCGACGAGGGCTCCGCCCGCCGGGGCACGGAGTTCTACGCGGCGGTGCTGGACTTCGACGCCCGCGACGACCTGCCCCGCCCCAACGGGGTGTGGGACCTGGGCTCGGCCGAGGCGGCGGAACTGGCCAAGCTCGCCGAGACCACCTACCGGGACGTCAACATCGGCCTGGCCAACCAGTTCGCCCGGTACGCCGACACCGTCGGCGTCGACGTCACCGCGGTGATCGAGGCCTGCAACAGCCAGCCCTACAGCCACATCCACCGGCCGGGCATCGCGGTCGGCGGGCACTGCATCCCGGTCTACCCGCAGATGTACCTGTGGAACGACCCGGCCGCCACGGTGGTGCGGGCCGCCCGCGAGGCCAACGTCGCCATGCCGGGCTACGCCGTGGACCTGCTGGCCGCCGCGTACGGGGACCTGTCCGGCGCCGGGGTGCTGGTGCTCGGCGCCGCCTACCGGGGCGGGGTCAAGGAGACCGCCTTCTCCGGTGTCTTCCCGCTGGTCGAGGGGCTCCGCGCCCGCGGGGCCGTGCCCTACGTCGCGGACCCGATGTACACCGCCGCGGAACTCGCCGCCCTCGGCCTGCCGCCGCACGCGGGGGAACCCGTCACCGCCGCCGTCGTGCAGGCCGACCACGTCGAGTACCAGACCCTCGCCCCCGCCGACCTGCCGGGCGTGCGGGTGCTGGTCGACGGGCGGCGCGTCACCGACCCGGCGCGCTGGACCGGGGTGCGGCGGGTCGTCATCGGCGGCTGATCGTGCCCGGACCGGCCCCGCCGGTCCGGGCCCACGATCATGCCTCGACCAGTTCCGTCCCGCCGGAGGGGGACGGCCGCTCGGTGTAGCGGGCACCGGTCTCCGGGCACTCCCACGCGCCGCCGTCGCGCTCGACCAGGCGGGCGCCGGCCCGGCCCACCCAGCCGATCTGCCGTGCGGGCACCCCGACCACCAGGGCGAAGTCGGGCACGTCCCGGGTCACCACCGCGCCCGCGGCGACCATGGCCCACCGGCCGATCCGGATCGGGGCCACGCACACCGAGCGGGCGCCCAGCGACGCGCCCTCGGCCACCGTCACCCCGACGGCCTCCCAGTCGCCGCCCCGCTTCAACCGGCCCTCCGGGTCCACCGACCGGGGGTTGCGGTCGTTGGTCAGCACCACCGCCGGGCCGACGAAGACCCCGTCGCCCAGTTCGGCCGGCTCGTAGACCAGCGCGTGGTTCTGCAGCTTGACGTTGTCGCCGATCAGCACCCCGGCGCCCACGTAGGCGCCCCGGCCCACCACGCAACCCGTGCCCAGCCGGGCGTTCTCCCGGATCTGCGCCAGCTCCCACACGGTGCTGCCCGCCCCGATCTTCGCGGTCTCGTCGACCTGCGCGGTGGGCATGACCCGATAGCTCATGGAATCCTCTCGACGATCCGGTCGCCCAGCAGCAACCGGTCGAACTCGTGCTGAACGACCGTCCAGTCCCAGGTGCACAGCGCGTGCTCGGCCGCGGCCGCTCCGGCCGCCGCCCAGACATCCTCGTCCGCGGTCAGGGCGAGGATGCGGTCGACCGCCTCCCGCGGGGTGCCGACGACCCACTCGGCGGGGAAGATCGCACGCGCGCCGCGCGGCCGGCCGGCGAAGCAGGGCCAGTCTCGCACCACGGGGACGGCGCCGCTCGCCGCGCCCTCCGCGACCACACAGTGGAAGCTCTCGCGGACCGAACCGCTCAGGATGACGCCGATCTCGGTCATCACCGCGGGCATGTCGTCGCGGTGGCCGAGCCGGCGCACCGCCCCGTCCGGTTCCAGCTCCGCGAAGTCGCGCTGCAGCAGATCGAGGTAGCGCGCCGCGGCCGCGGTGCCCGTGGGCCGGAGGTCACCGCCCACCACCAGCAGCCGGTAACGCGGGTCGTGGGCGCGCAGCGCCCGGAGCACGTCCAGCGCCCACCGCGGGTCCTTGGCGACCTGCCCGAGACCCACCAGCCCCAGCGTGAACCGCGCCTCGGGCCGCTTGGGCCGGTGGAAGGTACGCAGGTCCATGGCGTTGGGGACGACGTGGACGCGGGGGGCGTCCGCGCCGCGGAGCCGCGGGAGCACCGCCGCCGCGAGGTCGCGCATCGGCTCGGAGACGAACACCAGGTCGTCGACCCGGGAGAAGTCCACCAGATGCGGCCAGTGGGTGTACGCCTCGAACTTGTGCAGCCGGACCACCACCCGGGTGGCGCCCGGATCGACCAGCGTGAACAGCGCCGCGGAGGCCGTGCACCACTCGACGAACACGGTGTCGGCCCAGTCGAGGTACGGGCGGAGGGCCTCCTCCAGCCGGCGCCCGTATCCGGGCTGCCCGCCCAGCGCGAACTCCACCATCCGCCGCAGGCCCTTGGCCAGCGGGGCGAGCACGGGGTCCTCGGCGAGGTCGAGGAAGCGGAACTCGACGCCCGGGTGGTCCCCGTAGCGATCCCTGATCTCGCCGAGGAAGTTGGCGTTGGCCCGGGTGACGACCAGCAGCCGCAGCGGCCGGCCGTCCCCGGGTGGCGGTGCGGGCGGGGCGCTCCTGCCGCGCGGAGCGGCCAGGGCCCGGCCCACGGCGCTGCGCAGCAGCGGCCCGGTGTACTTCTCGGGCGCGGCGTCCAGCGGGGAGTCCAGCCGGTCGATGTGCAGGACCCGGTGGAAGGCGAGTTCGGTCGCCCGGAGGAAGGACGCGGCGGCGGCTCCGGGCTCGCCGGCCCGCAGGCTCGCGTCGGCGCAGGCGAGCTCGGCGGCGTAGGCGGCCACCGGGTCGCGGGGCCGCCGGCCGTCGGCCAGGTCGCGGTCCGCGGCCGCGCCCAGCAGGTCCGCCCGCAGCCTGCGTTCCCTGACCAGGCGGGCGGCCAGTGCGGGGCGCCCGGCGGCCAGGGCGGCGGCGCCGCGGGCCGAGCCGGCGAGTCCCCGCCCCAGGACCCGGCGGGCCGCACGGGCCGGGCGGAGCGCCCGGCGGGCGATGACCGGCTCGGTGACGTGCACGGAGAGCCCGCCCTTGACCGTCCGGTAGGGGAGCGCCCGGCGGAGCCGGGAGGTCGCCGCCCGGTCCGGCAGCGCGAGCCCCTCGGGGGCCGGGATCCGGGTCCGGGACGCGGGCCGGCCGGCGGCGACCTCGGCGAAGAGGTCCCAGCGGCCGGGCCGCAGATCGCTCAGGTCGCACTCCGCGACCAGGGTGATCCGGTCGTCCTGCCGGTCGAGCGTCACCGTGGCCAGGACGTCCTCCCGCGGTTCGCGCAGCCGCAGCCGGACCGAGACCTGGGGCCGGGCCCCGGGCGGGAGCCGCACCGGGACGTGCCCGCGGATCGCCAGCCGTCCCCGCGCGGCCCAGGAGACCTCGTCGACCAACACGCCGAGCGGGATCTCGCGGACAACCTCGTAGCACTCGTCGGGGATCGCGACGGCGGGGTCCCGGAAGTGCGGGTAGCGCAGGAAGATCCGGTCGCCGTCGCGTTCCTCGGGGGGCCGCCCGGCCCGGTGCGCGGCGAGGATGTCCGCCAGCGGATCGGTGCGGTCGTGCTGCAGGCAGTGCGCGATCAGCCGCCAGTGCGGCGGGAGCCAGGCCGCGATCCGGGGGGTGAGCCAGGCGTCGAGCAGCCGCCGGGCGCCCTCCCGCGTCCGGCGCCGCTCGTCGTCGGGCAGGTCGAGGTAGCGCCGCTGGATCCGGCCGAAGACGTCGATGCGCAGGTGGCGGTGGAGCAGGCCGTCACGGTCCGGACCCGGCTCGACCTGGTCGGCGACCAGTTCCATCACGTCCGCCACCGTGCGGTACACGTCCTCGGCGCCGGCGCCGCCCTGCTGGAGGACGCTGGTGCCGTCCTCGCGTTCGGACCAGTAGTAGCAGTCGTGGTCGGCGAGCACCGAGATGCCGCCGGACCGCAGGCTGGCATGCAGGTACGCCCCCACCACGAAGCGCTGGTCCTCGTGTGACCGCAGCCCCGCTCCGAACCGCAGCCCGGCCTGCTCCACCATCGACCGGCGGAACAACTGGAGCGCGGCCAGCGGCATCGTCTGGTAGAGCCGGGATCCGGGGGCGAGCACCGAGGTGCGGGCGGCGCTCTCCCGGAACAGCTCCGCGGGGACGTTCCGGCCGCCGACGCCGACCAGCTTTCCCAGCACGATGTCGGTGCCGTTCTCGTCGGCCATGGCGCACATCCGGGCCAGCGCCCCCGGGGCCAGCCAGTCGTCGGCGTCCAGGAAGAACAGGTACTCGCCGCGGGCCAGGTCGATCCCGGCGTTGCGCGGTGCACCCGGACCCCCCGAATTGGGCTGGTGCACCACCCGGAGCCGCGGCTCGCCGGCGGCGAGCTTGTCGAGCAGTTCCCCGCCGCCGTCGGTCGACCCGTCGTCCACCGCGATGATTTCTATTCGATCAACGTCGGGTGACTGTTCGAACGCGGAGCGAAGTGTGCGTTCGAGAGTGGCCCGGCAGTTGTACACCGGGACGATGACGCTGACCTTCGGTGGGGACATCTCGCTCCTGATCTGGCCGGCGGGTCGAACCCCGGATCTGGCGGGTTCTGGGAAACCTGGAAAGCCCGCCCACATGGTAAACGCCGAGGTGACCGGGGGCGTACGGAACCCGACGGGCGGGTGTCCGCCGTACGTCGGGGCCCGTCGTATGCAGGGAAAACGGCCGCGTACGATGAGGCGGAGCGTATTCGGGCCGCCCCCCGCCGGTGCCCGGTGCCGTGGCCTTCCACGCATTGTGGCCGGCCGTATTCAGTGTGCTGCCGATTCGTTGTCGGTAAATCGGATCGGCTATTTCCGTCGCCGTGGTAGGAATGACGCGGCGTTATCGTGAAGTGAAATTCAAGGGCAAGCATGGATTACCCGAAGGTCAGCGTCATCATCCCGGTGTACAACTGCCGGCCGTCCCTGGAACGAGCACTGTCCTCGGTATTCCAGCAGTCGCTCGGAATGGACCGGATAGAGGTCGTTGCGGTCGATGACGGATCGACCGACGGCAGCGGGGAACTGCTCGACGAGCTCGCCGCCGGCGAGCCGCGGCTCCGGGTGGTGCACCAACCCAATTCAGGCGGGCCGGGCGCGCCGCGCAACGCCGGGATCGACCTGGCCCGCGGCGAGTACCTGCTCTTCCTGGACGCCGACGACTATCTCGGCGCCGAGGCGCTGGAACGAATGTGCGCCATGGCCGACGAGAACGGCACCGACATCGTGATCGGGAAGTACGTCGGCGTCAATCGGGGAGTGGCCCGGTGGATGTTCCGCCGCAATGTGCCGCGAACCACCGTGCTGGACGCCGACCCCGGCGTTTACAACACCCTGTCGGTGCTCAAGCTCTATCGCCGGTCGATGATCGAGCGGATCGGGCTGCGCTTCGCCCAGGGGCTGCTGTCACACGAAGATCTGATCTTCGCCGCCCGCGCCTACTTCGCGGCCGACGGCATCTCGGTGCTCGGCGACTACGACTGCTACTACTGGGTCGACCGGGAGGACGGCACCAGCGTCCTCCAGCAGGGCGGCGCCGACGGCCCGGCCTTCTACGGCGCCATGACCGAGATGATGCGCTACGCGGCCGATCAGGTCGAGGCCGGACCCGTCCGCGACCGGATGATGAACCGCCACTTCCGCAACGAGATCCTGCCCCGGTTCCAGACGCGCTACCAGACGATGTCCCCGGCCGAGCAGGAAGTCGAGCGGGCGGGGGCACGGGCGTTGCTGACCGAGTGGTTCACGCCGGGCATCATGGCCGGGACACCGGTACTCCGCCGGCTGATCGCGTACGCGCTGATCCACGATCGCCCTGACCTGCTCGACGAGTTCGTCCGCCAGGGCGGGCCGGACGGGGAGGTGCCGCTGGTGGTGGAGCAGGGACGGCTGTACGCGGCCCACCCGCGGTTCCGCGACCCGGCGGCGGGAATCCCCGACGAGATGTACGAGGTCACCGCCGCCCCGCCGATCGACCGCGGGCTGGACCGGGTGGAATGGCGGGCGGGCCGGCTGCACCTGACCGGCACGGCCCGCCTCGGCGGCGTCTCCATCGACCGCCAGTCGCTCACGCTGTCGCTGCGCCGCCGGGGCTCCGACGACGAGCACCGGCTACCGGTCCGGTCGGGTCCGGACGGTTACGCCGCCGAAGTCGATCCGGCCGGCGCGGGATCGGGCGGCCCGCTGGCTGAGGGGCACTGGGACCTGCGGCTGCTGCTGTCGGCCGAGGGCTTCGAGACCGAGGTCCGGGTGGGCGGGGAACGCCCTGACGGGTTCACCCTGCCGGACTCGCGGCCGGTGCCGGAGAGCGGGTTCGCCGACCTTCATCTGCGGCCCTACCTGACGGACTGGTACGAGAACCTCACCCTGCAGGTCGAGCGGGACGCCGGGACGTCGCTGCTCGACGTGCGGGAGGTGGACTGGCCGGCCCGCACCCTGCTGCGGGTGCGCGGCCGGGTGACCGGGCTCGTACCGGACGGGAAGGCGCCGACGGCCACCGTCCGGGTGCGGCGGCGCGGCACGGCGGAAACCCTCCCCGCCACCGTGACGATCGACGGGCTCGACCTGGTCGCGGAACTCGACGTGACCGGCCGGCGGGACGGGCGCTGGGACCTGACCCTCGAACTGACCTCGGCCGCGGGCGTCACCCTCCGCGAGCGGATCCGGGCACCCGAGGGGCCGGCCCTGCCGGAGAGCACCCGCCGCGGCCCGCTGGCCTCCTGGCGGGCGACCCCCTACCGCACCGACCGGGGCGACCTCTCGGTACGGGTCGTCGAGCGCACCCTCGGCGCCGTCGCCGGCACCCGGCTGCGCGGCGCCACCGCCCGGTTGCGCGCCCGCTGAGCCGGCCGCGCAACCGGACGGGCGATCAGCCGGGGAACACCTGGTCGACCACGCGGGCGGAGGCCTTGCCGTCGTCGAGCGGGCAGAACCGCTCGACGAAGGCGGCGTACCTGTCTTCGTAGCCGGAGCCGCCGCCCGCCCGGATCGCCTCGATCAGGTCGTCGGAGGTCTCCACCAGCGGGCCCGGGGACTCGTTCTCGAAGTCGAAGTAGAAGCCCCGCAGCCGGTCGCGGTAGTCGGGCAGGTCGTAGGTGAAGAACAGCATCGGCCGGCGCGTGTTGGCGTAGTCGAACATCACCGACGAGTAGTCAGTGATCATCATGTCGGCGATCAGGTACAGCTCGGTGATGTCCGGGTACAGCGACACGTCGTACACGAAGCCGTTGCCGTCCTCGGCCACCCCGTCGACGACGTTGGAGTGCAGCCGGATCAGCAGCACGTGGTCGTCGCCCAGCGCGTCCTTGGCGCGGGCCAGGTCGAGCCGCATGTCGAACTTGTAGCGGCCCCGGCTGTAGTACTGGTCGTCGCGCCAGGTCGGCGCGTACAGCACCACCTTCTTGCCGGCCGGCAGGCCCAGCCGCGCCCGCACCTGGGCGGCGGCCTGCTCGGCGTCCGGGCTGTAGAGCAGGTCGTTGCGCGGGTACCCGGCCTCGATGATCTCGCCCTTGAAGCCGAACGCCCGGCGGAAGATCTCGGTGCTGAAGGGGTTGGGTGACAGCAGGTGCGTCCACTCCGGCAACTGCGGGGTCTTGGGGCCGTTCGACTGGAGCGCCTTCTTCAGCCCCGGCGCGTAGGCGAAGTGGATCTCCTTCATGTCCCGGCCGATCTTCTTCAGCGGGGTGCCGTGCCAGGTCTGCAACACCACCTGGTCGGGATGCCGCTGGAACCAGTCGCCCAGCCGGTGGTTGGTCACGATGTAGCGGGACGAGGCCAGCGCCTCGTGCCACTCCTGCCCGTTCAGCCGGACCTCCTGCAGCGTGTCGGGCAGTTGCGTCTGGGCGTCGTTGACCACCCAGAGGTGTTCGAGGCCGGTGCCGCGGCGCAGCAGTTCCTCGTGGATCGCCTTGGGGCTGTCGGAGTACTGCCGGCCGTTGAAGCAGGAGTACAGCACCGTGTCCCGCAGGCCGTCCTTGGCCGCCCGGCGGCGGGCCTCGTCGCGCATCTTGGTGCCCGCGCCGCGCTCCTCCGGCCGGAGGTTGTTGGTGGCCCGGACGACGAGCCGGCCGTCGTTGTCCTCCACGAAGTAGCCGCGCAGCGCCACCTCCACGGAGGTGCCGGTGGCGGCGGACTTCTCCAGCCTGACCGCGAGGGCCCGCGCGGGCCCGTCCGTGCCGGTGGGCCGGAACAGCACGTCCCAGCGGCCCTGCCGCAGCGGCAGCACACCGGCCGGGGACGCCACCGCGGCCGCCGGCACCTCGGCGCGCAGCGTCCCGCCGTCGGCGACCATGGTGAACGCGTGCTCCTTGCGGCGGCCCTTGCTGCGCAGCACGATCTCACCGGCGGCGTAGGAGGGGTGGGTGCCGGTCAGCGCGAGGGTGCCGTCCGCGCGCCACTCGCAGGAGGCGACCGCCAGCCGCGCGGTCTGCAACTGGACGCGCACGTACCCCGAGGCGTCCCGGCCCGCCACCAGCTGCTGCGAGCCGACCAGCCGGTGGGCGTCGGCCACCTCCTCGGCCAGGACCAGCGGGCGGTCGCCGAGCAGCACCTTCCAGTTCCGGGTGTCGTCCACGGAGTCGGGGCCGAACTCGCCGGCGTGCAGCGCGGCGACCCCGACCCGGGCGGTGAACGCGCCGCCCTCACCGGCGGCGACCTCGGCCGGGACACGCAGCCCGCGCCAGGTCAGGACCACCTCGGGCACGCCCTCGGCGCCGGTCCCCGCGATCTCCAGGCCGTCGTCGGACCAGCGCAGCCCGGTGGCCCGGACGCGCACGGTCTCGACGTCGACGTACAGCCGCTCGTCGACGACCACCGGAACGATCCGCACGTCGTCGGTGACGTAGTGGTACGGCGGGTGGGCGCCGGTGCCGGCCTTGCCGCCGCGCAGTTTGGCCGAGCGGTAGACGCCCGCGTTGAACACCGCGGCCCGCACGTCCCACCGGCCGTCGACCCACCGGCCCCGCTGCTGTAGCCGGCGCGGGTCCAGGGTGAACTCGAAACCGGTCCACGGCCCCGACGACTTGCCCGGCTTGGGGGTCTGCCGGGCGCGCACCGGCACACGGCGCTTCCCGGACCGCAGCGCGACGCCCTTGACCGACGTCCAGCGGCGGCGCATGCTCACCGAGTTGATGTACGCCTCGCCGGTGACCGTCATCTTGCCGTCGCGCCAGGCCACCTCGTGCACCTGGCCGCGCAACGCCACCTCGTCGCGGGCCCGGTAGACCGACCGGGGGACGGCCAGCTTCTCGTCCTTCCAGTACGGGTAGACGACGTAGCGCCGGACCGGGTCGCGGACGATCGCGGGCGAGGTCTTGCCCCGCTCGAAGCGGACCACCTTGACCAGCTCGTTCTTCAGCCGCCGGCTCGCCAGGTGCCACTTCAGCCGGTTGAGCGCCGACAGCTCGGCGAACACGCCGTCCTCGATCTCCCCGGTGTAGGCGGCGGCCTGCTCGACGATCTGCAGGCGCTCCTCGTCGGACGCGTCGGGCAGCCCGTCGATGAAGACCCGCAGCTCCCGCTTGAGCACGGAGAGCTGGAAGCCGTGCAGGTCCTTGCGGGACCAGACGCCGTCGAGCCGCTCGGCGACCGAGGCCACGGCGGCGAACCCGTCGGCGATCTCCTGCGGCTCGGTGGTGCGCTCGGGCCAGAACGGGCGGGACAGGTACGTCACCGTCTCGGTCAGCACGTCGACGGAGTCGGCCAGGTGGAGGGCGGGGATCACCACCGCGAGGTCCTCGTACCGGCTGAGGTCGGGGAACTCCAGCCGGTGCCGGTCCCAGAAGGACCGCCGGAACAGCTTGTTGACGATCAGCCGGTCTTGCAACAGGTCCGGGTGCCGCCGGACGTCGGTACGCGGCCTGGGCTCGGCGAACGTCTCCTTGAGCGTCCGCGGCACGGACATGCCCCGCTCGGACGTCATCAGGATCTGGCCGGTCGCCAGGTCGGAACCGGTCGCGACCAGCCCGGCGTGCAGCACTTCCAGCGCGTCGGGGGGCAGCGTGTCCCCGCCGTCGACGAAGGCCAGGTACTCGCCCTCGGCCGCGGCGGCGCCCAGGTTGCGGCCCGCGCCCCGGCTGGGGGCGCCCTGGCGGATCAGCCGGAAGCGCTCGTCGGGCAACCCGGTCGTGCCCGCCGTACCGGTCCCGTCGTCGATGACCAGTACCTCGAGCCGCTCGTGGGTCTGGGCCGCGAGCGACTCCAGCGTCTCGCCGAGCGCGTTCTTCGCCCCGTGGGCGAGCACGACGACGCTGATCTGGTGAGGCACCAAGGTTCTGCTCCTCAATGTGGTGGTGGCGATCGACGCCGTGTCGATCTCGGGGGAGAGCCACCGTGCGCCGTCGTGTCAGCGCGGCGGGTTGGGCACTTTCTCGCCGAGGAAGATCCGGCGCACCGCGCGTTCGGCGGCGTGCCCGTCGTCCCAGGGACAGAACCGGGCCCGGAAGTCGGCCCGAGCCTTGGCGGCCGGGTCGTCCCAGGCGGTGCCGGCCCGGAACGTGTCCACCAGCTCGTCCTCGGTCCTGGCGACCACCCCGGGCGGGGTGGCCATCAGGTCGAAGTTGACGCCGCGGGTGCGGCGGTAGGTGTCCCAGTCGTTGGCGTAGATGACGATGGGCCGATCGAGGTTCGCGTAGTCGAACATGATCGACGAGTAGTCGGTGAGCAGGGCGTCGGAGGCGATCGCCAGGTCCTCGACCGATGGGTGCCCGGACACGTCGATCACCTCGCCGGAGGCCCGGCCGCCGGTGGTCGTGTAGTCCTCGGCCTTGTAGAAGTAGTGGGCGCGGAGCAGCAGCACGTAGTCGGGGCCGAGCTCGCGCATGAACCGCCCGATGTCGAACATCGGCGAGTAGCCGCGCTGGTAGTCGCGGTGCGTCGGCGCGTAGAGGATCGCCTTCTTGCCCTCGGGGACGCCGAGTTCGGCGCGCAACCGGAGCCGGTCCTCCGCGGTGGCGGTGACGAGGCGGTCGTTGCGCGGGTAGCCGGTTTCGAGCATCTCGTAGCGGCAGGGGAAGCCGCGGTCCCAGGCCTCGGTGGACAGCGGGTTCGACGACAGCAGGAAGTTCCACCGGTCGGACCGGGTGATCAGCGCCCGGAAGTCCATGTTGTTGGCGCCGACCGGGAAGTCCATCTGGTCGAGGCCCATCTTCTTGAGCGGGGTGCCGTGCTGGGTCATCACGTGCACTTGGCCCGGGCGCTTGACCAGGTCGTCGGGGTAGTTCACGTTGTTGACGAAGTACTTGGCCCGGGCGATCAGGCGCAGGTACTCGGGGCTGCCCGCGACCACGTGCTCCACTCCCGGGGGGAGTGACTTGACGGCGTCGGGCTTGACCACCCACACGCCGCGGATCTGCGGGGCCAGTTCCCGGGCCCGCTCGTAGATGGCGGCGGGGTTGCAGGCGTACCCGCGGTACCAGTAGGCGGCGTAGACGGCCAGGTTCTCGTCGATCGGCAGCCGCCGCTGGGCCCGGTAGTACAGACCCTTGGCCTTGCCGTTGCCCAGGGAGAGCGCGGACCGGGTGCGCTTCTTGACCTTCCGCGCCCGGGTGCGGGCCCTGGCCCGGGTCTCGCCGACGGACTTGAGGGTGCGGTACGTCCGGTAGTCGTTCTTCTCGATCAGCCGGTACTTCGTGGCCAGCGACTTGTCCTCGGGCATGGCGTGCCCGGCGGGCCGGTACTGGTGGTAGATGTCGGCCAGCCCGGCGAAGAAGCGGCGCTTGTCGTCGGGGTGCAGCCGGTCGCGGCTGTTCAGGATGACCATCAGATGCCAGATCGTCCGGTCGAACATGAGCGGGCGGAACTTGTCGGCCTTCGGCCCCTGCGCGTCCATGAAGGCGAAGATGCGCTCGTACTGCCTGAAGGCGTCGAAGTGCTTGGCGCCCGCGGTCTTGGTGATCGCGCCGCGCCGCCGCTGCCGGTAGACGTAGCACACCCGGTCCAGCAGGCTCAGCCGGTCGGCGGCCATGAGGATCGGGTAGGTGACGTTGATGTCCTCGTAGTAGCCGCCGCTGAAGCGCAGGTTCAGGTCGAGCAGGAACTCCCGGCGGATCGCCTTGTTCCAGGCCGTCATCATCAGCTGGAGGACGCTGGGACGCTCGTCGAGCGTGAAGACGTCGGGCGCCGGGGGCTCCCGGAACAGGTCGTTGATGACGCTGCGCTGGACCTTGCCGTGCCAGTAGCCGCGCGCGTAGTCGAAGATCAGGACGTCGGGCCGGGTCTCCGCCAGCCGGTGGAAGATCGACCGGACGGCCCCCTCGGTGGCGTAGTCGTCGCTGTCGAAGAACCAGACGTACTCGCCGGTGGCCATGTCGAGCCCGATATTGCGGGCCTCGCCCAGGCCGACGTTCTGCTCCAGGTGCCGGACCCGCACCCGCGGGTCGCGCTCCGCGAACTCGTCGAGAATCTGCCCGCAACCATCCGGTGAACAATCGTTCACCGCAATGACCTCCAAATTTGGGCATTCGGGGTCAAGAATGGATTCGAGACACTGGCGGACATAGCCCTGCACCTTGTGCACAGGAACAATGACGCTCAGTGAGATTTCGGTGTCCGCGCTCATTGATTAGACCATTCGATCTGCTGGTTTGTGTTGGGATTGTACCTGGGCGTAAGCGGCCTGCCGGGAAGCTCGATCATCTCGCCGGTGTCCGGATCAGCCACCGGACCGGCGGTTCGACGGCCCACCGGGTGGCGCGCGTCACCGGCCGGGTGGCCAGCACCACGGCGAGTGCGATGGACGCGAGGGTGCACAGTATCTGGCCGGCGAGCGACTGCACCGCGGGTTCGTCGAGCAACCCCGTGTAGTCGAACAGTTTGATCACAAGTCCGTGGAGCAGGAAGACGTACATGGTCCGCGTGCCCAGTTCGGTGAACCAGGTACGGGTCCGCGGCACCACGGCCAGGAACGCCAGCCCGAGGACGACGGCCAGCGCGTAGGCGGCCAGCCGCCCGGCCACGCCCACCGGCAGGGCGAGGTTCATGTCCTCGTAGCCCTCGTTCCAGTAGAGCAGCCTGGGCACCAGGCTCTTGGCGAAGTCACCGGCCGACCAGAGGTAGAACGCGGCGAACGCGGCGAGCAGCACCGGCGCGCCCAGCCACCAGTGCAGCCGGCCGCGCAGCCGCTCGAACCGCTCGGGCGCCAGGGTGAGGCCGAGCACGAAGAACGGCAGCAGGGAGACCGTCCGGGAGACGGTGCTGTCCGCCGTCAGGTACCAGCCGCTCACCAGCACCGCGACCGCCACCGCGCTGGTGACGGGCCAGCGCAGGTGCGACCAGATCGGCGCCGTCAGCCGCCAGCACAGCAGCGCGACCAGGAACCAGGTCAGGTAGTGCGGGGCCAGCCAGTCGCCCGCGTTGAAGTGCACGCCCTTCACGAAGTAGAGCTCGGCGCGGTAGAGCAGGCTGAAGACGACATAGGGCGCCACCACGGTGGCGATCATGCTGCCGAACTTCCCGGCGTCGCGGGCGAAGCCGCGGGAGAAGTAGCCCGCCACGAAGACGAACAGCGGCATGTGGAAGCCGTAGACGACCATGTAGGCCGCGTGTTCGGCGGTGTAGCCGCGGAGCTGGGCCCAGGTGTGCCCGACCACCACCAGCACGATCGTCAGGAACTTGACGTTGTCGAAGTACGGATCGCGTTCCTTGGCCCGTTCCTGGGCGGCGGGTATCTGGCGGGAGAGGGTTTCTGTCATGGCTCCGGGGGCTCACCTGGCTCGGTATGCGACAAGACCTGCTCGGCCCATTCGGGGACGATACCGGCAAATCACCTGTGGGTTGCCGGGAATCGAACATGAGGTGAACGGCCGGGCGGTCTTTTCGGCTCCGGCGTGCCGACCGGCAGGTCAAAGGCGTGTGGCAGGTAAGCGTACAGCGCGGTGACGCTCGACGCGGCGCACCTGGCCGCGTCGCCGGCTAGGTGGCCTTGCAGATGTTCCCGTCCGCCCGGATTTCGCCCTGCTGGCGGGGAATGCCCGACTGGGCGGGCTTGAGGCCGCTCCAATCGGTGCCGATGACCAGGTCGACGACCCCGGGGGCGCCCTGGGCGCCGCCGGCGGCCGGAGCGACCTTGCTCTTGAGCTGGCCGGCCAGGGTGGTCGAGTGCTGGTCGGCGCCGGGCCCGTACAGCACCTGGGTCTGCGGGCGCGAGACGCCGCCGGGCAGGTTGCCGACCTTGATGACCTGGAAGCCCTGCGCCTTGAGCTGGTCGGAGACCCGCTGCGCCTGGCCCTGGATCCCGGAGGCGTTGTAGACGCGCACCTGCACCTGGGCGGCCGGGATCTTGGCCTGCTTGGGCTCTTCCTGGATGGTCTTGTCGTTGCGGACCGAGGCGAACAGCTGGCCGGCGGCCGGCTGGCGCAGCGCCACCCGGTTGGGGTCGGGCGCGTACGCCCCGTACGGGACGGTGACGAAGCGGAGCTTGCCCGCGCTCAGCCCCTGCATGCCCTGCCCGATCTTGAGCATGGTGCCGGTGGTGAGCTCCTCGTCGGTGGTCAGCGTCTTGGTCGCCGCGTTGAGCAGCGCGACCAGCTTGCCCGGGTTGGCGAGCACGCCGCCGCTGAGTGCCTTGGACGCCACCGAGCCCATGAACTGCTGCTGGCGCTTGATCCGGGACAGGTCGGAGCCGTCGCCCAGGCCCTTGCGGGCGCGGACGTAGGCCAGCGCCTGCTCGCCCTTGACGAGGTGCTGGCCCTTCTTCATGACCAGGTGGGCCTGCGGGTCGTTGACGTCCTTGGGCAGGCAGATCTCGACGCCGCCGATCGCGTTGACCACGTTCTTGAAGCCGGAGAAGTCGACCTGCACGAAGTGGTCGATCTTGATGTTGCTCATCTGCTCGATCGTCTTCATCGTGCAGGCGGGACCGCCCAGCGTGAACGCCGAGTTGATCATGCCGAGCTGGGGTTGGGTCGAGCCGCCGTTCTTGGTCCGGCAGGCGGGGATCTGGACCATCAGGTCGCGGGGGAAGCTGATGCCGATGGCCTGGGAACCGCCGGGCGACAGGTGCATGAGGACCGTGGTGTCGGCGCGGGGCGGCTCGTTCTTCAGCCCGCGGCCGTACCGGGCGTTGGAGCCGGCCCGGGTGTCGGAGCCCAGGATCAGGATGTTCATCGCGCTGTTCAGCTTCTTCGGCCGGTTGGGGCCGAGCTGGGCGTTGACGTCCTCGGTGGTGATGTTGCCTTGCAGCTTCCGGTAGAAGCCGTAGGCGCCGAGACTCCCGGCGACCATCACGGCGGACAGCGCGATCGACACCCAGCCGAGGATGCGCCAGCCCTGTCGACGTGCCGGCTCGTCGGCGTCGTCGACATACTCCATGTACATCGGATTGCTGCTCATGGCTCCAGCGACTTTAGGTCAGAGCAGCCGACGTATCGATCCGGATGCATCATTCCATCCGGTCACTCCGGCCACCGCGCTCACATGCTCCAGGGAAAGACGTCGATCCAGCACCCCATTGTCGAGGTTTCGTTGAATTATGACGGAACCGCCCGCCGCGATTGGTGCAAGCAGCCCAGAGAGCACCCATTCGCGGGTCGTCGCCGGAAAGCCGACGAACACCCTGCTCTGCGCGTCAAGGCCGTACCGGCCCGCGATCTCGGTGGCTTCGGCGGCGAGCGCCACCCCCGTGAATGTGGTGTTCGTCACGATCAGGGCGGGAGCGGCCGGGTCGGCCGGAACCGGCGGAACGAACCTGTCACCGTAACCGCGCACCTCCGCCGCGTAGTCGACCACCCCCGGCGGGCAGTCGCGCAGCGGCGCCCCGAGCGCGTGCAGCGAGAGCCCCACGACCTCGGCGCCGGGCGCGTCCGGAAGCGCGCCCTCGGCCGCCGCCAGGACGTCCGCCGCCGGGACGGCCCCCGGCTCGACGAGCTCGACCGCGACCCCCGCCGCCCAGCAGGCGAACAGCCAGACCGCGGTCTGCCAGTGCGGCGGCAGGGCCAGCGCCACCCGCCCGCCGGGCTGGACGTCCAGCCCGTCCACCAGGAAGTTCGCGGTCTTCGCCACCCAGTTGTCGAACGTGCGGCCCGACAGTTCCACCCGCTCGCCGGTCGCGTCGTCATAGAACGTGACCAGCGGCCGGGCCGGGTCGGCGGCCACCCGCCGGGGCAGCAGTTCGGCGATGCCTCGATCAACCATGCCGACGAGGGTAGAGCCTCGCGAACCGGCGCACGCGGGACGCCGGCCGGAGCGTTCGTCCCGAAGCTTGCGATCCAGTGCACGCGGGGCGCTACCCTCTGCTCCGATGTCGATGAACGCCGGGAGACTGCTGGCGCGGCTGACTGCGGCCCCGGCGCTGCTGGTCGTCGCCTGGCTGGCGGTGTCCCTGCCGCTGCTGATGATCGGGGCCTTCTCGCTCGGGCCGGTCCTGGTGCTCTTCGTACCGGTCGCGGTGCTCGTGCTGCGGGCGCTGCCCCGCCGGCTCGGCGACGAACCCGTCTCCTGGTGGAGCACCGGCGGGGTGATCGCGGTCGCCCTGGGCTTCCTGGCGCTCGAACTCGCGATGGTCTCGCAGCAGATCATCGTGCGCCGCGATCCGGCGTCCTACGTGCAGTACGCCCTCTGGCTGGCCGACCACGGGTCACTGCCCATCCCGCAGGACCACGCGGCCTTCGGTGGCGACGACCCCGCGCTGCGCTTCAACAGCCCGGCGTTCTACCAGGTGGGCACCGCGGTGGTGCCGCAGTTCATGCCCGGCCTGCCGCTGGTCCTCGCGCTGGGCAGTTGGGTCGGCGGGCCGTACGCGCTGCTGGCGATGGGGCCGCTGCTGGGCGCCTGCGGGGTGCTGGCCTTCGGCGGGCTCACCGCCCGGCTGGTCGGGCCGCGCTGGGCGCCGCTGGGCGCCCTGGCGCTGGCGCTGACGCTGCCGATGCAGTGGCTGGCCCGCTCCACCTACAGCGAGGCCGTCGCCATGGTGCTGCTGTTCGGCGGGCTGGCGCTGGTGCACGACGCGGGCCGGGCCGGCCGACGGGACGGCCGGGTCCAGGCGTTCCTCGGCGGGCTGACGCTCGGGCTGATCGTGCTCGTCCGGATCGACGGCATCCGGGACGTGCTCCCGGTGGTGGTGTTCGCCGGGCTGCTGCTGGGGCTGCGCCGCACGCTCGGGCCGCCGCTGGCCGCCGGGCTCGTCCTGGGCGCGGGCACCGGGATCGGCGCGGGGTACGCGCTGTCCCGCCCCTACCTCGACCACCTCAGCGGCTCGCTGCACCCGCTGCTGCTGCTGGCGGCCGTGGTGGTGGCGGGCACCGCCGTGCTGACGGCGGTGCTGCGCACCGGGTTCGGCCGCCACGCCTTCGGTGAGCTGGGAGACCGGGTCGCCGGGGGACGGCTGCCCGACCTGGCGGCCATGGGCACCGTGCTGGTGATGATCGGCTTTGCGCTCCGCCCCTTCCTGGAGACCGTGCGGCGGGTGCCGCACAGCCCCGACGACCGGCTGAACGCCGAGTTCATCGAGTACCTCCAGGGACTCACCGGGCTGCCGGTCGACGGGACCCGCCAGTACTCCGAGGACAGCCTCTACTGGCTGGCCTGGTACGTCGGCGTGCCCGGTCTGCTGGCCGCGACGTTCGGCGCGGCGCTGCTCGGCCGGCGGCTGCTGCGGGGCCGGTCCACCGAATGGGCGCTGCCGTTCGCAGTGTTCGGCTGGACCACGGTGACCACGCTGCTGCGGCCGGGGATCACCCCCGACCACCCGTGGGCCTCCCGGCGGCTACTGTCGATCGTCATCCCCGGGATGCTGCTGTTCGCGATCTGGGCGACGGCCTGGGCGCTGCCCCGGCTGCGGCGACTGGGCGCCGGGCGCCGGCCAGGGGGGCGGCCGCGGCTCGCCGCCGGCCTGGCCGTGCTGCTCCTGCTGGTGCCGATCGCGGTGTCCTCGGCGTTGCTGACGTTCGCCCGGACCGAGCAGGGCGAGGTCGCGGCCGTCCGCGGCCTGTGCCGGGAGATCGGCCCCGGCCGCTCGGTCGTGATCGTCGAACGGGTCACCGCCGACCGCTTCCTCCAGGTCGTCCGCAGCATGTGCGGGCTGCCCGCGGCCCGCGCCGACGGCGCCTCCCGGGGTGACGTCCGCCGGGTCATCGCCGCCGTCCACCGCGCCGGCCGCCGCCCGGCCCTGCTCGGCGCCGAGGCGGCCGACGTGGCCCCCTACGGCCCGCCGCACCGCGCGATCAGGCTGCGCACCCGCCAGGACGAGAAGACCCTCGTCACCCCGCCCAACGCCACCTGGTCCCTGTCCATCGACGTCTGGCTCACCCACCCCGCCGACAGGTAGTCCGGGGGCGGATCCGGCCTCCCCTGACGACGGGATCCGGGTGGGCCGGTTCGCCCTGGCCGGGTATGGTCTGTGTGATCTGAACCACATTGCCGAATCTCGGGCGTTATGAGTCGCCTGCTGGGCGAGCCGGGCCGCGAACGCCCTGTGCATTGCAGGAAAGCCGACATCTGGAGTTTCTTGACCTTGATCCATATGTCCGGTCAAGATCACGACGACCTTCCACGGTGCGGGATCGCCTCCCGTGCACGGCATGAGGAGGTACGGCGTGCGCGTGCGTCGTGCTGGTGCGTTCCTGGTCGCGGTGGCCCTGACCGGTTCGATGCTCCAAGCCGTCGCCACCACCCGGGCCAGGCCGGCGAACGCCGAGCCGGGGAAGCCGCCCGAGGCCGCCCTGACCGAGGCGGACGCGGTGGCCGCCGCCCGCAAGTGGCGGAAACCGGTGCGGGTGACCTCCCGGACGAGCACGCAGCGCGACGTCGTCGCCCTGCCGGACGGCCGGCTGGAGATGACGCTCCACACCACCCCCGTGCGGACCCTGCGGGACGGCAGGTGGACGCCCATCGACACCGCGCTCCGGCGGTCGCCGGACGGCTCGTGGTCCCCGGCGGCCACCACCGTGGGGCTGGTGCTCTCCGGCGGGGGGAAGGGCCCCTTCGTCCGGATGACCCGGGCGGGCCGGGAACTGGCGTTCCAGTGGCCGTACGGGAACCTGCCCGCGCCCACCGTCCAGGGCGACAGCGCCACCTACCCGGGCGTGCTCACCAAGGACGTGGACCTGGTGGTGCGCGCCACCCCGTCCGGCTTCACCCATGTCCTCGTCGTGAAGACACCGGCCGCGGCGCGGCTGCCCCAGTTGGGCAGGCTCCGGCTGAAGCTGGACGCCCCGAGGATGTCGGTCGGCCCTGACGGCCAGGGCGGGCTGAAGGCGACCGACGCCGGCTCGGGCGGCGTCCTCTTCCAGGCGGGCGCGCCGGAGATGTGGGACTCGTCCGACGGGACCGAGGCCCCGGCCGCCCCGCCCGCCCGGAGCGCCGCGCCCGCGCCGTCCGCGGCCCCGGCGAAGCCGCGGACCATGGCCGGCCCCGCCGTCTCGGGCCGCGGCCCGGGCGAGGCGTCCAAGGTCCGGCGGATGAAGGTCGGCGTCGGCGGCGGGGAGATGACGCTGGAGCCGGACCAGGGCCTGCTGACCGCACCGGACACCAGGTTCCCCGTCTACATCGACCCGGACTGGACCGCCCCGGGCGAGTCCGCCGCGGTCATGGTGTCCACCTCGTACACGGACGCCTCGTGGACCGACGAGGGAATGGGCCGCTGCGCGGACAGCGACCCGTACATGAGCGGCTGCGGCGGCACCGTCACCAAGCGGCTGTTCTACAAGTTCGCGCTGCCGTCGGCCGCGCTGGGCACCAACGTGGTCTGGGCCGAGTTCAAGCCCCGCGAGACCTGGGCGTACAACTGCACCCCCTCGCAGGTGCAGGTCTGGAAGACCAAGGGCGTCAGCGGCTCCACGAGCTGGGGCACCCAGAACGCCTCCGGGTTCTGGCAGCGCAGGCTCGTCTCCATGAACGCCGCGCACGGCAACGAGGGCCTCGGCTGCGCCGACGCGACGCTGGTGTTCGCGTCCGAGGCGCTGAAGGAGGAACTCCACAACACCGCCAAGGGCGGCGGGACCATCTGGCTGGGCCTGCGGGCCGGTGACGAGGGCAGCACCTCCGGGTGGAAGCGCTTCGACAACGACGCGACCCTGCGGGTGCTCTACAACCTGCCGCCGCGCGCCCCCACCGACGTGCGCAACACCACCAGCGAGGGCAACTACCCGTGCCTCGCGGTGAGCGACCCCGCCCGCCCGCGCATCCGGAAGTGGCCCAGGCTGCGGGCGCGCATCAGCGACCCCCAGTCGAGCGACAAGGTCCAGGCGGAGTACTGGATCGGCTGGGGCGACGCGAACAACAACAACTTCCAGTGGCGCTACGGCGGGCCCGGCGCCACGAACTTCCTCAGATCCGCGATGCTGAACAGCGGCTCGGACTTCGAGTTCGACCTGGAGGCGTGGGGCGCCGAGACCAAGCTGCCGAAGAACGTCCCCATCTCCTGGATCGTCCGGGGCCACGACTTCCAGGACCAGCAGGAGAACGGCAACCCCGCCAACTGGATGGGGGTCGGCCCGTTCAGCGACGCGGCGACCTCGGCCGGCGGGCTCGGGCACAAGTGCGCCTTCGTCTACGACAACTCGGCTCCACCACCCCCCACGGTCCAGTCGACCAAGTACCCCAATGACGGCCTGGAACACGACGGTGTCGGCCAGCCGGGTACGTTCACGATCACGCCGGCGCCGGGAGAGCACCCGGTCAAGTACGGTTACCAGCTCACTCCGCCAGGGCAGCCGATCGGCCCGGTCCAGTGGCTGACACCCGGGCAGACCGCGGGCTGCACCAGCTCCGGTTGCACCCTCTCCGTCACTCCGGGGAACAGGGGCGACTGGAAGCTGGACGTCTGGGCGGTCGACGGGGCCGGCCTCTCATCCCACGCACCCACGTACCAGTTCCGGGTCCGGCAGGTCAGCAGCGAGGCGGCCCACTGGAGGCTGGACGACCCGGTGGGCTCCACCACGCTGCACGACGAGATGGCCGCGAACGACACCTACCAGCTCATCAGCCAGAACAGCGGCAAATGCCTGAACGTCGAGGGCGGCCTGCTCGACGACGGGGTGCCCGTGCTGCAGTGGGACTGTGTCGGCGTCGCCTGGGAACGCTGGAAACTGGTCGAGCAGGGCGGCGGCGAGTACACCCTGGTCAGCCTCAGGAGCGGCAAGTGCCTCGTGGTGGAGGGCGGTTCCCTGGACAACGGCGCGCACGCCGTCCAGCGGACCTGCGGGGGCGCCAACGAGCGCTGGAAACGCGTCGAGGCGGACGGTGGGTACCAACTGGTGGCCGTCCACAGCAACAAATGCCTGAACGTCCAAGGTGGCCTGCACGACAACGGCATGCCCGTGCTGCAGTGGGACTGCGTCGGCGTCGCCTGGGAACGCTGGCGTTTCGCCCAGGTCAACCGTGCGGTCCTGGTGGGCCCGGACGCCTCCCTCGGGCACGCGGCGCGTACCGGTTCGAACGCCCTGCGGATCAACACGGACGGTGATCCCACCACCTTCGGGTACGTCGAGACGACCGAGCCGGTGATCGACCCGGCCAAGAGCTACGCGATCTCGGCATGGGTACGGCCGACCGGCAAGGGCTCCTACCCCACGGTGGCGGGTCAGGACGGAACCCGGCTCGGCGCCTTCCGTCTCGAGTACGCCTCGCACAACGACCACTGGTCGATGACGGGGATCTCCCATGACGGCGACGACGCGGTCGTGGGCGGGCAGGCGTACTCCCTGGAAAAGATCAAGATGGGCCAGTGGGTCCATCTGGTCGGCGTGTACGACTCCGTGGCGAAGACGATCAGCCTCTACGTCGACGGCCGGCTCCAGGAGACCGAGCCCTACAACGCCGACGGATGGATCGGCGCCAGCCGGGGCTCCTTCACCATCGGCCGGTGGAAGTACCACGGAGTCAAGGTCGATCCTTTCTTCGGCGAGATCGACGACGTGCGGGTGTTCAACCGGACCGTGACCGGGCCGGAGGTCGCGGGCTGGTACCGGTCCACGGTCCAGGCCCGGTGGACGCTGAACTCCCCCGCGGGGGTCGGCGTCGTCGTCCCCGACGCGGGCGGCACGGACCGGACGATGACCTTGTACGGCGGAGCCGAGATCAAGACCGACGACCTGACCTGCGTCAACCTGACCGGCCAGTGCCTGAGCCTGGACGGGAGACGCCCGGACGGCACTGGCGAATGGGCGATGACCCCCGGCCCCGTGGTGCGCACGGACGAGAGCTTCACCGTGGCCGGCTGGGTGGAGGCGGCCAGACCGACCGTGCCCATGACGCTGTTCGCGGTGACCGGGACCACCCAGAGCGCGTTCACCGTCCGGTTCAACCCGCGGGCGGCCAGGAACCCCAACTGGGATCCCGACATCGACCCGCCGGAGTACGAGTACATCGGCGCCTGGGAACTGGAGATGGCGACCCAGGACGGCGCCGCACCCACCCGGCTGACCACCTACCACGGCCAGTCGTGCAACACCTGCATCAACGAGGGCCCCGACCACATCGCGATGGTGTACGACGCCGCCACCGACACGATGAGCCTCTACGTGAACGGCAACCTGGACGAGTCGGTGACGAACACGTCCTGGCGCACCGGAGTGGTCGCCTTCCACGCCGGATCCCGGTTCCAGATCGGCCGCCGCCTCGCCGACGGCCAGACCACCGACGACCACCCGAACCGGGAGTACCTCTCCGGCCTGGTGGACGACGTGTGGGTGATCAAGGGCGCGCTCACCCAGGAGCAACTCGCGGCCTTCGCGAACCTCCAGGAACTCGACACCGCCTTCGGCAACCCGCAGCTCCCCTACATCTATCCCGACTGACGCCGTAGCTCCTCCCGACCGGCGCGATCCGATCCATCCGAACCGCTTCCCCCGGCGGCCCCCGCCGGGGGAAGCCGATGCCGCTGATCCTGACCGAGATGGACTGCGCCGCCTCGTGCCGGCGCGGAGCAGGTGGAGGTTGTCGTGGGAGAGCGCGCTACGGGTCTGCTGTCCGGCCCCGGACGCATCAGACCGTGGATCGCCGCGGTGGTCGCGATCGCGGTCGGTGTGGGCCTGATGACGGCCCCACCGGCCCAGGCCGCCCAAGCCCCGCGCCCCGAGTTCACCGAGGCCGCCCCGGTCGACGGCAAGAACCTCAAGGCCCGGCCGCGTAAACCCGGCGACGCCGCCCTCACCACGGACCCGCTCCCGGCCCCCCGCTGGCCGGCGCCGGGCACCGCCGAGGCCACCGTGCCTGCGGCGGGCAAGCGGGCACGCGCGGGCACGCTGCCGGTCTGGGTCACCGCCCCGACCCGCGGGGACGCGCGCACCGCGGCCCGCCCCGCGGCCGGACGCGTCCGGGTGTCGATGCTCGACCGGCAGGCCACCCGCCGGGCGGGCGTCCAGGGCGTCCTCTTCACCGTGGGACGGTCGGACGCGGCCGAACCGGGCCAGGTCGCGGTGGGCCTCGACTACGCGCCGTTCGCCACGGCCTTCGGCGGCTCGTTCGGCTCCCGGCTGCGGCTCGTCCAGTACCCGGCGTGCGTGCTGACCACGCCCGAGCAGGCGCGCTGCCGCACCGCCACCCCGCTGCCGACGGCCAACGACGGCAAACTCAAGACCCTGACCGCCCAGGTCCAGGCCGGCCCGACCCCGGCCGGCGGCGCGGAGGCCGGTTCGCTTTCCGCCCCGACCGCGGGGATGACGGTACTGGCGGCCGAGGCAGGTGGCTCGGGACCCCAGGGCGACTACAAGGCGACGTCGCTGTCACCCTCCTCGACGTGGAACACCGGGCTGAACACCGGGCAGTTCAACTGGTCGTACCCGATGCGCGTGCCCCCCGCTCCGGGTGGTCTCGCCCCTGGGGTCGCGCTCAGGTACTCGTCCGGAAGCGTCGACGGCCGGACCTCCAACACGAACTCGCAGTCCTCCTGGGTGGGTGAGGGGTTCGAGCTCTGGCCGGGGTTCATCGAACGGCGCTACCGGCCCTGCGAAGACGACGGGGTACCGAAGGACCCTGTCTACAACGCCTCCCCGGGGGACATGTGCTGGGGATATGACAACGCCACGCTGAGCTGGAACGGGAAGAGCGGCGAACTGGTTCCGGCCGGGGGGAATGTCTGGCGGCTGAAGGACGACGACGGTACTCGCATCGAGAAGCTGACAGGCAGCGCCGCCGACACCGGGAACGGTGACAACGACAACGAGTACTGGCGCGTCACCACGACCGACGGCACCCAGTTCTACTTCGGGAAGAACCGGCTGCCCGGGTACGGCGCGGCGACGCAGAAGGTCGAGACCCGCTCGGCGTGGACCGTCCCGGTGTTCGGGGACGACGGCGGCAGCAACCCCGAGCCCTGCCACCAGGCGGCTTTCAAGGACTCCTGGTGCAAGCAGGCCTGGCGGTGGAACCTCGACTACGCGGTCGACCCCAACGGCAACGCCATCACCTACTTCTACGAGCCCGAAGTCAACCACTACGGGCGAAACCTGAGGCCCGAGGACGAGACCGAATACCAGCGCGGCGGCACGCTGCAGCGCATCGAGTACGGCCTGCGCTCCGACAAGCTGTACGACGTGAAGGCCCCCGCCCGGGTGCTGTTCACCAGCGGCGAGCGCTGCTTGCCCACCGAGACCTTCGACTGCGACCCGGACGAGGTCAACGGCAACCAGGGCCACTGGCAGGACGTGCCGTGGGACCTGGCCTGCTCGGCCGGTCAGGAGTGCAAGGACTTCAACGGCACGGTCTCCCCGACCTTCTGGACCCGCAAGCGCCTGATCTCCGTCAAGACCCAGGTGATCAGAAGCGACGGCAGCGACTGGCGCGATGTCGACTCATGGGCGCTGGGACACAAGTGGGGACTGGCCGACAGCGACCGTTCCCTGCTCCCGACGTACATCCAGCACACCGGGCACGCGGCGAGTGCAGGCCCGATCACGCTGCCGAAGGTGACGTTCGACTACGAGGAACGGGACAACCGCGTCCAGCGGGACAACTTCGGCCGCTTCATGCGTTACCGGCTGGACTACATCGCCGACGAGTCCGGCGGCCAGATCGACGTCACCTACAGCACTCCCCAGTGCACGGCCGGCAGCCTGCCGGAGCCGCACACCAACACCAAACGCTGCTACCCGGTGTACTGGACCTACGACGACGTCGATCCCGAACTCGACTGGTTCCACAAGTACGTGGTCACCCAGGTCGTGGCCAGCGACCGCACGGGCCTGTCACCGCAACGGGTGACCCGGTACGTCTACGACGACCAGGCGGGCGCGGCCTGGCACTACGACGACGATGACGGGCTGACCCGGGAGAAGTACAAGACCTGGTCGCAATGGCGCGGGTACGGCCACGTCAACGTGCTGACCGGCGGCACCGGCGGGATGGTGACGCAGACCGACCACCACTTCCTGCGCGGCATGCACGGTGACCGGGCTTCCCCCAGCGGCGGCAGCAAGACCGTCACCGTGGACAACGGGGACGGCGGCACCGTCACCGACCACGACGCGCTCGCGGGATTCGAGCTGCGGACCGTGCAACGCAACGGCGTCGACGGTCCGGTGGCCAACTGGACCCAGAACCTGCCCGTGCGCCACCAGACCGCCTCGCGGACCCGAAGCTGGGGGACGGTCACGGCGAACATCGTCAAGACCGAGTACGCCCGCACCTTCACCAACCTCAACCCCGGCTGGCGGAAAACCGAGGTCCGCACCGACTACGACGCGAGCACGGGCCGGACCCACTGGGTGTTCGACAACGGGAACACGGCGGACTCCGGCGACGACCGGTGCACGCGGTACACCTACGCGGACAACACCACCGCGTGGCTGCGCAGCCACGTCGCCCGGCAGGAGACCACCCGCGGAAGCTGCGGCTGGACGGGACTGGACCGGCGGATCCACGTCCTGGCGGACGTCCGAACCTATTACGACGGCAGCACCACCTGGCAGGCGCCGCCGACCAGAGGCCGGGTCACCTACACCGAGCGGCTGGTCTCCCACGCCGCCGCGGACGGGTCGGAGCCGACCTACCAGAAAGTGTCGGCGGTCCACGAGTTCGACGACTACGGCAGACCCCAGAAGACCGAGGACGCCAGGGGACGGATCTCCACGACCGTCCACACCCAGTCCCCGGCGACTCCGGGAGTCGGGCTGACCACCAAACTCGTGGCCACCACCCCGCCGACGAACCCGGACGTCCCTGCCAGCGCCCACACGATCACCGCGCAGTTCGACGCGGCGTGGGGCCTGCAGACCGTCAAGATCGACGCCGGCGGCCAGCGGACCGAGCAGTTCTACGACGCACTCGGCCGGTCGACCAGGGTGTGGCTGCCCGACCGCAACCGGCTGGCCGGCCAGTCACCCAGCCTGGAGCACACGTACCAGGTCGCCGAAGGACAGATCGTGGCCGTCGGCACCAGGACCGTCACCAACTCCGGCAGTATGACGCCCCCCACCTACCAGCTCCTCGATGGGTTCCTGCGCCCTCGCCAGACCCAGGAACCCGGCCCCAACGGTGGCCGGGTGATCACCGATTCGTTCTACGACGCCCGCAACCAGGTCGACTTCAGCTACAGCGACTACTACAACGACCAGGCGCCACCGACCCCGGCGCTGTTCGGCCCCGAGATGCAGGGACTGGTCAAGAGCCAGACCGACTTCACCTATGACGCCCTCGGGCGCAAGACCCGCGAGGCGCTGCGCGGCGGGGCGGGCGACGTCTCCGAAGTGTTCGCGACGACCTACGCGTACGGTTCGCTTCCCACCGGCAACTGGGTCAGCGCCGACCCTCCGGACGGTGGCACCCCGACCACGACTTACACCGATGCCCGCGGCCGGACCCGGGAACTGCGGCACTACAACGCCGCATCGCCCACCGGCACCGACTTCACGGCCACCACCTACGAGTACGACCCCGCGGACCGTCTCATCTCGGTGACCGGGCCGGGCGACAAGATCTGGACCTTCACCTACGACGTCCGCGGCCGCAAGACGAGGACGGTCGACCCCGACCGGGGGACGACCGTGTACGACTACGACCAACTCGACCAGCTCGTCTCGGTGACGGATGCGCGTTACACCGAGGGCGACAAGACCAAGGGCCGGGTCTTCTACGCATACGATCCGCTCGGCCGCAGGACGCACTCCTACGCGAGCAACGCCGCCGGCGAGCCGGGAGCGGCGCTCACCGTCATGACCTATGACGCGTTGCGCAAGGGGCAACTCGACTCGACGACGGCCCGGGGCATCGGACCGGACGGGCAACCGCACGACTACACGACGGTCGTCAACACCTACGACGCCCTGAACCGCCCGACGCGTACCACGATCAGGATTCCTGGTGCCGAGGGCGCGCTGGCCGGCGACTACCAGTACGAGACGGTGTTCAACCCCGACGGCACCGTCAAGTCCACAGGCCTTCCCGCCGCGGGCGGGCTGCCCGCCGAGGTCCTCTCCCGCTCCTACGACGCCCTGCAGCAGCCCGTCGGCCTGACCGGGAGTTCCTCCTACGTCACCGGAACGAGCTACACGAACATCGGCCAGCTTCGTGGCCTGGTGCTCTCCGCGGGCGGGCCGGACATCGACCTCGGCTTCGACTACGACCTGCCCACCGGGCGGCTCACCCACGCCACCGCGACCCGCGAAGGCGTCGCGGGCTACACGCGCGACGCCACGTACTCGTACACGGACTCGGGGAACATCACCCGGATCTCGGACGTCCGCGGCGGAGTACCCGATACGCAGTGTTTCCGCTACGACCACCAGCAGCGCCTCACGGACGCCTGGTCGCAGACGAGCGGAACCTGCCCGTCGGATCCGCAGGCGGTTCCGGTGATCGGGGGGCCGGATCCCTATCGCGTGACCTACACCTACGACGCGTCCGGCAACCGGAAGACCGAACACCAATACGGCCCCACCGGGACGGTGTCGGCGACCCGCACGTACAAGTACCTCGGCGACGGCGGGCTGCACGCGTCGGTCAAGGGTCACATGCTGGGCGCCGTCGCGCAGACCGGCACCAGTCCGATCACCGGCGTGCTCCAGGGCGACGCTGCGGAGGCCTACGAGTACGACGCCGTCGGCAACATGACCAAACGGGGCGTCGGCGGACGCACCCAGAACTTCACCTGGAGCCCCGACGGAGAGATAACCAGGATCCAGGATACGGCCGAGGGCGACATCACCTTCGTCTACGGAGCGAACGGCGACCGGTTGATCCGCCGGGAGGCCAGCGCCACCACGCTCTATTTGCCGGGCATGGAACTCCTGCTGGACAAGCCCGCTCAGGCCACACCCCAGCCCACCCCGACGGCGACCCGCTACTACAGCCACGCGGGTCAGGACGTCGCCCTCCGTACCAGCGACGGGGTGACCTTCCTGGTGGGAGACCACCAGGGCACCAGCCAACTCACGATCAACGCCAACGACCTCGACGAGATCTCCCAGCGCCGCTACACGCCCTTCGGGCAAACACGCGGCACGCTCACCGGCGTCTGGCCACTGGAGATGGACAAGGGCTTCGTCGGCGGAACGAAGGACACCACCGGCCTGACCCATTTGGGTGCCCGTGAGTACGACCCGAACACCGGCCGCTTCATATCGGTTGACCCGGTCTTCGACTACGAAGACCCCCAGCAGATGAACGGCTACGGCTACGCCAACAACAGCCCCGTCGCCAACATGGACGAGGATGGGCTCTTGTGCCGCCGGTTCGATGGCCACGTCGAATGCTCCAACGGAGACCGAGTCAACCGAACTCCTAATGACAAGAACGGCTATGACGTCCGCGACCGCAATGGCAACATCACTCACTCGACCGGAATGGGCCGTGGGAGGGATCGGCTGGTCGGCGGAAGCGACATAGTTGTTCCCGACGGCATCGATGTCAATCTATTCAGGGCTGAGTTCTGGCGGATATATCTCAGTGCGAACAGGGGCAAGGGACCGGCCCTCTCTCATGCGACACAGGTTGGGCGTGATCTGTACGCTGCGCGCGCAGCCTGCGCAAAAATCGATGAATGCCGTAAGAATATATGGTTCAGTCAGCTGGTATCAGACTGGATGGATTCGATAGGGGGAATTGCGGTAGCGGGCGGAGGCCTAGGCGCTGGCCTCCGGGCGTTCCCCAAGCGTCGTGGTCGCCAAGGCTGCAGGGGCAATAGTTTCGTCCCTGGGACGGTGGTCCTCATGGCCGATGGCAGCCGCAAACCCATCGAGGACGTCAAAGTTGGCGATAAGGTTGTTGCTACAGACCCTCAGACCGGTAAGACCGGGGTTCATGCCGTATCTGCGATCATCACCGGTGTCGGGCAAAAGACCCTGATTGATATATTTGTCTATACCGATAGCGGGCGTGGTGACCAGACTGGTCTTGTGATCGCCACTGATGAGCACGCCTTCTGGGTTGCCGGTGGTATCAAAAGATGGGTAAAGGCAGCTGATCTCGAACCGGGAATGTGGCTTCGAACCTCGCTGGGTGCTCGCGTTCAGGTTGCGGCTACTCATGCCCGTACTGTGCTGTTCCAGCGCGTACACAACCTCACCATCGCCGGTGTGCACACGTATTATGTGGAGGCAGGGGACGCACTCGTCCTCGTACACAATGATGACCCTCTGCCTACGCAAAAAAAGGGCAAAAATCAGCCGTTGACTAATCGGCAGGCGACCCATTTGGCCAATTATCTCGGATATCGCGACACGGGTAAGATTATTAAGGGTCAAAAGATCTTCACAAATGGAAAGACGTTCATTTCCCAAGATGTTGGTGATGGGGATGGGTCTCACAATGGTGGCACTTGGAAGATTGCAAAATCGATAAAGGCTCTCGGGAGCAAGGCGACTCGCACGGCGACGACGGATGCCTTGCTTAATGAGATTGGTTGCTAGTCGCATGGCGGGTCGTGCTATGAGTGAAAATCGTGATGGATATTGGAGTGTCGTCTTCCCTGGCATGACGGAAGAGCAGGCGAATTGGCTGCTCGCGGCCGCCGGTGAAGGTCCTCACAGCCTACTCGGATCGACAATCGATCCCAATTATTTCCTCTCGCTCCATGTCGATCGCTACTCGGTTGAAGTGTTGAGGGAATCCCTTCTTCTCCTCATGGGTGCGCAGGATATCGATTCCGAATCGAAGGGGACTGCTCGGGGGTTGCTGGAACTCGTCAATGATTGGCTTGACGCGGGTGGGCGGTACTTGGATGAATCGTAGCCGAGTTGTGATGGCCTGCCCTTTGTTTCCGGGGTCGGATGCGGTGATTTCCTGGCGTTAATTTATGGATTTGGGGAATAAGATCCGCGATCTAGTGTGGTGTATTCAGGCCACGCAGAAAGAAAACAGCACTCTAACCAATGAGGCGCTTCTGTAACTTGCGGCCGTCCGGGGACGTCCACAGCGCGGGACGGGCAGCCGCGTTCTGGAAGCGGGGTTGTTGTAGCCGCCGACCGCCACGAAACCGAAGGGACCGCCGACCGCGCGCTATATTCAGGGGCCGGTGCCGAGATCGGCGTTTCCGGCGCCCCGGCCGCGCTCCCAGGTCCGCAGGTCGGTGGGGAACCAGGAGGCCGGGTTCGGGCCGTCCGAGCCCACGACCACGTAGCCCGCGGGGCCGGTGGCGGCCCCGTTGGTGAACAGGCCCTGCGGCCCGGATCGGAACAGGGACGGACCGTCAGCGGAGGCCCAGAACCTGGCGTCGTCGTTGCCGCACCAATGGTGGCTTTCGTAACCATGTAGTTGTGATCAGGGCAGCGGGCGGCGCCAGAAGGTGGCGTGCTTGCTCTTGTGGTCGGCCATGGTGCCGACGCCGAGGAGGTCCGGGCCGAGGACGGCGAGGTCGGTGACCTCCTGGTCGCCCGGCCCTGAGAGGCCGGCGCCGGTGGGGGCCTGGGCCTGCCAGGTGCGGCCGTCCGCGGACGTCCACAGGACCACGTCGGTCTTGCCGACCGCGCCGGCGGTGCCGGCGGCGGCGAAGCCCCGGGGGGTGGCGACGAGGGCGGTGGGGGCCAGGTCGGAGCCCTGGGCGGGGGCCGGGAGTTGGACGCTCTCCCAGGTCTTGCCGCCGTCGGCCGAGATGTAGGCCAGCGGGGCGAGTTTGCCGGCGACGGTGCTCCGGCCGAGGGCCACCAGCAGGTTGTCCTTGGCCTCGACGTGGGTGAGATGGCCGTCCGCGGCGCCCTGCGGCAGCGGCAGCCGGGTCATCGTCCAGGTGCGGCCGTCCGTGGAGGTCCACGCCGCGGGGCGGGCGCCGCCCCGTGGATCGTTGTACCCGCCGGCCGCGACGAAGCCGGCGGGGCCGGCGGCGGCGCGCTGCATCCAGCCACCGGGGCCGAGGTCGGCCGCGCCGGCCGCGCGGCCGCGCTCCCAGGTTTTCAGGTCGGAGGAGTACCAGGCGGCGGGGCTGGGACCGTCCGTGCCGACGATGACGTAGCCCGCGGGGCCGGCGGCGGCCCCGTTGGTGCTCATCCCCCCGCCGCCGGGACGGAACATGGCGGCGCCGTCGGCGGCCCGCCAGGTGTTCCCGTCGGCTGAGGTCACCACCAGGGGCTGGCGCGGCGAGGTGCCGTGATGCCCGACGGCCAGCCAGCCCGCGCCGCCCGAGACGGCGTCGGACAGCCGCTGCAGCCCCGGCCGGGCGAGCGCGTCGCCCTCGGCCGCGGTCCGCTTCCACTCGCCGTCCGCGCCGGCGGCCCAGGCCATGGCGTCGCCGTTGCTGCCGCCCAGGACCAGGGCGCGCCCGCCCGCGGCGGCGATGCCCACCGCGGACCGGTCGAACCCGCGGACGCCCGCCACCTTGGTCAGGTCGATCCGGGTGTCATGCCCCTGCGCGTCGTAGACGGCCAGCACCGCGTTGCCGTCCTGGCCGCTGAGGTCGCGGGCGGCGAACACGGTCCGGTCGCCGCTGGCCGCGAGGGGCGGTACCGGCTGGTGCGAGGTCACCGGCACGACGCCCGCCTCGACCCAGGTCCGGCCGTCCGTGCTGCGGACCAGCCCGGCCTTGCCGCCGACGTCGACCGCGGCGGTGTACCCGCGGTCGGACGAGCCGAGCCAGAGCATCCGCTGGTAGTTGGGAAGCTGGACGCGGCCCGCGGTGCTCCACCGGGAGCCGTCGGCGGAGGCGTACGCCTGCCCGAAGGACTGCGCGCCGCGAACGTCCCGGACGGCGAGGAAACCGGCGGGACCGAGCCCGATCGACAGCCCCGCCGTGCCGGTGGGCACCGGGATCCGGGTCTCCCGCCAGGTCCGGCCGTTGTCGGTGGACCGCCAGACGCGGTTGCGCGGTTCCGCCGTCGCGCTCGTCCGGTGGGCGCCCTGGACGAGCCAGACGCCGCGGGAGAGGGCGACGTTGGTGAGGGGGAGCAGGCCCCTGCCGTAGGAGATGTTGAGCTGGTTGCTGATCATCCGGTTCCAGCGTGTGCCGTCCGAAGACCACCACAGCACCGGGGCGGAATCGCTGTAGTCGCCCCGGACGGTGCTCTCGCCCACGGCGACGAAGCCCGCGTCGGCGGCGATCAGCCGGAGCACCCGCTGCTTCGGGCCGAAGAGGTCCAGGACGCCGCCGCCGGCCAGCCGGGTCCAGGACCTGCCGTCCTGGCTGTGCCACACGATGGTGCCGCCGCTCCGGTCGCCCATGGCCACCCAGCCCCGGGCGGAGCCGACGACGTGCCGGGGGACCTCGCCGTGCGGGGGTTCCGTGCCGTCGGCGTCGCGCACCGTGGCGGGGCGGAACGAGTTGCCCCCGTCGCCGGAGACCAGGAACTGCGCCCGGTAGGTCAGCGCGTCGGACTCGCCGCCGGCCGCGACCACCGTCGAACCGGCCGCCGCGACGGCGGTCAGTTCCTGGTCGCGGCCGTCGGGCCCGCCGGGGGCGGTGGCGAACAGCTTGTCGGCGGGGCCGGACCGGGGGCCGGTGTCGGCCGGTTCGCCGCCCTTCAGGAAGAACACGCCTCCGGCGGCGACCAGGCCGATCACGGCGGCCCCGGCGACGGTGATCAGGATCGGCTTGGCGCGGAACTTCGGGCCCTGGCGTACGGGACGCTCCAGCCGCCAGGGCTCGTACGGGGCCGCGGCGGGAGGCGGCTGCTGGGCCGGAGCGGGCAGCCCGTACCCGCCGGCTCCCCACGGCTGGCCGGCTCCGGCCGGCGGCTGCTCGCCCGGGAGCTGCGCCTGCCATGGCTGGTCGGGGGACGGGCTCGCCGCCGGGGAGGGCTCGTCCGGGGCCTGTGCCTGCCAGGGGCCGGCGGCGGGGCTCTGGGACTCCCACGGCCGGGCCTCGGGCTGGTCGAGCCGGATCTGCTCGGCCGCGGGGTCCTGGGCCGGCCAGAGCTGGTCCGGGGCCGGGCTCGCCGGCTCGCCGGGCGGGGCCTGCGCGTACCACGGCTGGCCGGGGGACGGGCTCGTTGCGGGGGAGGGCTCGTCCGGGGTCTGTGCCTGCCAGGGCGGGGCCGGTGAGGGGGCGGCGGGCTCTTCGGGCGCCTGGGCGTACCACGGCTGGGCGGGCGCCGGCTCCTCCGGCTCCTGGGCCTGCCACGGCTGCCCGGGCCCGGCCGGGGGCTGCGCCTGCCATGGCTGGTCGGGGGACGGGCTCGCCGCCGGGGAGGGCTCGCCCGGAACCTGTGACGGCTGGTCGGAGGGCGGGCCGGGCACACCGGCCGCCTGGACGTACCACGGCCGGTCGGAGGGCGGGCTCGGCGGGGCGTCGTCGGAAACGGTCTGGTCGGCCGGCGCCGGGTCGTCGGGCTCGGCCGACGGAGGTGCGGCGGGGGCCTCGGCGGGGGCCTCGGCGGGCGCCGGGACGGGCGCGGCGAAGACCGCGAGGTCGGTCCGGGTCTGGTCGGCGTCCGGGACGGGTTCGTCCGGGGGCTCCTCGACCGGCTCGGTGGTCGCCGCGGCAGGCTCGGGGGCGGGTGGTGCTCCCGCCAGCGCGGGGTCGCTCAGCCAGTCGGGCAGGAAGGGCGCGGGCTCCTCCTGGTAGAGCGCATCGCCGTCGGGCCGCTCATCCGATCTCCCGTTTCCGGTCACGCCCGCTCTCTCCTGAATGCTGGTCGGCGCGGCGTCATTGATCGCCGCCGGGTAAGGGGTGCGCCAAGTGATGATAGCGACGCCAAGTAGCCCAAATCGTCTACCAGGCCGGACTTCCGGGCGGGGGCGCTCACCGGTGGTCGGCCTTCCGGCAACCCGCGCCGGAGCACTTGTACAACGCGTACATCATCTGGCTGAGCGCGAGCTGCCGTTCGGGCGGCAACCGCCCGATGGCGTTGTCCAGCTGGTGGGGGTCGCGGACCAGGTCGTAGTACTCGCGTTCGCCACCGTCGTACTCCACGTAGAGCTCGTTCTCGGTGCGCAGCGCCCGGTGCGGGGTGGGGTAGCCGGCGAGCCTGCGATGGCGGTCGGGGTCGGTGGG
Source organism: Actinomadura craniellae (assembly GCF_003289645.1). Classification (GTDB taxonomy): domain Bacteria; phylum Actinomycetota; class Actinomycetes; order Streptosporangiales; family Streptosporangiaceae; genus Actinomadura_D; species Actinomadura_D craniellae. The sequence goes on from NZ_QLYX01000006.1 coordinate 75,569, forward strand.
GCTGATCACCGGGTCGAAGTGCTCGATGAGGGCGCCCTGCCGCCAGCCGGTCACCGGGCGGCCCCGCAGGAACGGGACCAGTGACCGCCCGTCCACCCGGGGGCCGACCGGTGTTCCGGCGAGCTCCTGGAAGGTGGGGGCGAGGTCGGTGTTCTGGGTGAGCGCGGACACGGTCCTGCCGCGCGGCACCCCGGGCCCCCTCACGATCAGGGGCACGTGGGTGTCGGTGTCGAACGCGGTGGCCTTCCCCTCGGGCATCCGGTGCTCGCCCAGGTGCAGCCCGTTGTCGGAGGTGAAGACGACGTAGGTGTCGCGGTCGAGCCCGCGGGCCTGCAACGTCGCCAGCAGCCGGCCCACCAGCTCGTCGATCGACTGGACCATGCGGACCCGGTCGCGGTACCGCCGGTCGATGTCGGCGATCTGGGCCGGGTTCAGCCTGGGGTAGCCGCGCAGCCAGCCGGGTTTGTCGGAGAGGTCGGCCTCGTTGAAGCTCGGCGGCCGGGGCGCGCGCAGCCCGGGGAAGGACCGGGCGTGCCGGGGCGCGGGCACGTAGGGGGAGTGCGGCGCGAAGGTCGAGATCTTCAGCAGGAACGGCCGGCCGGCGGGCGCGCCGGTCAGGAACTCCGTGCCCTTGGCGGCGAGCACGTCGGTCAGGTAGTCCCGGGGACGGTTCCCGTACCGGACCAGGGTGCCGTTCTCGTTCAGCGTGTAGCCGTACTCCCGGTAGGCGAGGCTGGTCGCCCGCCAGTCGCTCCAGCCGGGCGGGATGTAGGCGCGGGAGCCGCCCTGCACCTTCGCCGGGTCGTAGTCGTTGAGGTACTTGCCCATCAGCGCCGTGCGGTAGCCCGCGGACTGGAGCGCGGTGGCGAACGTCTCGCGCTCGGCGCCGTCGCGCAGGAACGCCTGGAAGCCGCCGGTCGGCGCCTCGTTGGTGAGCACCCGGGTGTTGTGCGGGTACCGGCCGCTCAGGATCGAGGCCCGGGACGGGCAGCACAGGCTGTTGCTCACGAAGTAGCGGCTGAAGGTCAGCCCCTGCTGCCGCATCTGCTGGACCCGGGGCATGTGCTCGACCAGGTTCCAGGACAGGTCGTCGGTGAGGACCAGCACGATGTTGGGCCGGGCGGCGGGCGGCGGAGCCGGCGGGGGCCGGCCAGGACCCTTCGGCGCACCCGCGCAGCCGGCCAGCAGCAGGGCGCCCGCGATCGCCAGGGCTCCGGCTGGTCGGCGATGCGGCATGGCTGCCCTCCGTCGGCGGATGTCCGCAATGATGATGCCGGACTCCGCGACCGTTCAGCCGGGGGCTTCGGCTCGTCGCGGCAGGTTGTGCGCGCTGACCTGGGCAAAGTCTGCACTATCGGTTAAGTGAACTTTTTGGGCCACTTTCGGCATTTATCCTTTCGGGCGTGTCTCCCGGAACCGATCGGCCGGCCGCCTCCGGCGGCCTGCGCCCCGAACGCGTTCCCGAGGGGCCGCCGCGGGACGTGGCCTGGTCCGCCGGAGCCGCGCTCGTCGCCCTCACGCTCGTCGCGGCGATCTCCTCGGGGGTCCCCGGCTCCGGTACGGAGGAGGGGCGTGCCGACCCGGCGCCGGCCCCGTCCCCGGCGCCGGCCGACGTCCCCCAGCGGTCCCCGGCCCTGACCCCGGTGATCGAGAGCAACTTCCCCGACCCGGACGTGCTCGCCGCAGGGGGCGGGTTCTACGCGTACGCGACCAACGACTCGGGGCGGAACGTGCCGGTGGCCACCGCGTCCGCCCCGGCCGGGCCGTGGACCCGGCTCGACGTCGACGCGCTGCCCGCCCTGGGACGCTGGGCGGAGGGCGGGCACACCTGGGCTCCGGACGTCGTGGCCCGGCCGGACGGGCGGTACGTGCTGTACTACACGGCGCGGCGACGTGGGGGACAGGCGCAGTGCATCGGGGCGGCAGTGGCCGTCTCGCCGGTGGGCCCGTTCCGGCCCCGGCCCGAGGCGCTGGTCTGCCCCTGGCGGAAGAACGGCGGGGCGATCGACCCGGCGGCCTTCACCGACACCGACGGCGCCCGCTACCTGCTGTTCAAGAGCGACGGCTACCGGACCGGCCGGCCCTCGGCGATCTACCTGCTGCGGCTGACCGCCGACGGCGAGCGCCCGGCGGGCGTCCCGCGCCGCATCCTGGTCTGGAACCCCCGCGCGGAGCCGACGCTGATCGAGGCGCCCGCGCTGGTCCGCCGGGGCGGGCGGTACGTCCTGTTCTACGCGGGCGGGGTGTTCTTCGACGACAGCTACCGGACGGGGTACGCGACGGCCCCGACCGTGGCCGGCCCGTACGTCAGGTCCGGCCGGCCGCTGCTGTCCACCACCGGGTACACGGGCCGGGTGCGCGGCCCCGGAGGCGCCGACGTCTTCAGCGACGGGACGGACGACCACCTGGTCTTCCACGGGATCCTGGAGCAACAGGGGCCCGAGCAGGTGCGCCGTGGGATGTTCGTGGCCCGGCTGGGCTGGGCCGGGGCCCGCCCGGTCGTGCGGGGCAGCGCCGCCCGGTACGAGGCCGAGCAGGGCCGGGTGCACGCCGCGCGGGTGCTGGGCGACCGGGCCCAGGCCTCCGGGGGCGCGATCGTCGGGCACCTCGACCACCCCGACAGCTGGGTGGAACTCGACGTCTACGCGCCGGGCGCGGGCGAGTACGAGATCCGGGTGCGGTACGCCAACCGCGGCACCGGTCCCGCCATGCATGAACTGGCGGTCAACGGCGCCCCGGCGGCCATGCTGCGCTACCCGGAGCCCGGGGACTGGCGGGCGCTCTCCGTCCGGGTGCCGCTGCGGGTGGGCTGGAACACCCTGCGGCTGCGGCACCACACCGGCTTCGCCGAGATCGACCATCTCGAGGTCGGCTGAGAGTCACCCGTACCCCGGGTGACTCTTCCGCTTTATGTGGAATGTCGTAATTTGCGCTATTTCTTATTAAGAGTCTCCTGTGGTGGGTTATAGCGAGGTCTTTGACAGCGTTGTCCGACTATTCGGGTCGTCGCTGGAGAGGACCAATCTATGACCGAAGTGAAGAGCCGCCCTTCCGCCGTGGAGCAGCGGTTCCGAGGGCTCCGGCCGTCAGCGCGCAGATTCTGGCTGACGTTGCATGTCGGTTTCGCGGTGAGCTGGCTAGGTGTCGGGACGGCGATGGCCGTGCTGAGCACCACCGGCATGCTCGCCGATGACCTGGAGCTCAGGCGCCATGCCTACGGCATCCTGCACATGCTTGATCATGTGATCGTGATCCCACTGGTGGTGCTCTCCATCGTCACTGGGCTGGTCATTTCGCTGGGAACCAAATGGGGTCTTACCAGGAACTGGTGGGTTTTAACCAAGTTCGGGCTGACGATGGGAATGGTGGTCTTCGCCGCGGCCTGCGGGAACGCCTGGGTCTGTAATCTGGCCGAGCGGACCGCCGCCAATCCCGCCGCCGACGCGCACGGCGACGACGTCAAGCTGGCCGTGACGATGGTTTTCTTCTGCGGTCTGCTGTGGGCCGCCACCGCCCTGTCCATCTACAAGCCCTGGGGCAGGACCCCGTGGCAGGGCCGGAGCCACTCCCGCCACCGCGCGTAGCGGGGCGACCGCCGGAGGCCCGGGCACGCCCGGGCCTCCGGCGGTCGCGGTCAGCGGCCCCGGCGGCCGTAGGTGCGGATGGACAGGGGGACGAAGACGGCGAGCAGGACGACCGTCCAGAGCAGCACGGCGGCCACCGGGTGGGCGAGCGGCCAGGAGGCGTCCGCGGCCGGGACCCCGGGGTTGCCGAACAGGTCGCGGCAGGCCGCGGTGGCGGCGCTCACCGGGTTCCAGTCGGCGACGACCCGCATCCAGGCCGGCATGCCGTCCGTGGGGACGTAGGCATTGGAGATCATCGTGACGGGGAAGACCAGCGGGATGAGCTGGTCGGCGGTCCGCTCGTTCTTGACCACCAGGCCCAGGTAGCACCCCACCCAGCTCAGCGCGTACCGCAGCGCCGCCAGCAGCAGGAACGCCTGCAGGGTCGCGACGACCCCGTGGTGCGGCCGCCAGCCGACGACCAGCCCGGCCCCGGCCATGATGACCATGTTGAGGACGCCGAGCAGCGCGTCCGCGCCGGTCTGGCCGAACGGCACCGCGGAACGGGCCATCGGCATCGAGCGGAACCGGTCCATGACCCCGTTGGCGGCGTCGGTGGCCACGTTCAGGGTGACCGCCATGACCGAGGTGAACGTGACCATCGTGAACAGCCCCGGCATCAGGTATTCGCGGTAGTTCCCGCCGCCGGGCACCTTGATGGCGCTGCCGAAGACGTAGCCGAACAGCAGCACCATGAAGGCGGGGAAGATCAGCGCGGCGATCAGCTGGCCGGGCTCGCGGCGGATCCGGCCGAGCTCCCGGCCGACGAGGGTCAGCCCGTCGGCGACGGCCCAGCGCAGGCGGGTGGCCGGCGTGGCGAGCGGGGCGGGGGAGAGGGCGGTCATCGGGCGGCCTCTTTCGGGGTCTCGTCGGTGAGGCGCAGGAACACCTCGTCCAGGGTGGGGCGGCGCAGCGCCACGTCGGCTGCGGCCACGCCGGCCCGGTCGAGCTCGCGGACGACGTCGGCGAGCCGCACCCGGCCGCCGCGCACGGCCACGCTGAGCCGGTCCTCCTCCGCCTCGGCGGCGGCTCCGGCCAGCGCGGACAGCACGGCCGCCGCCCGGTCCCCCAGCGCGGGGTCCTCCAGGACGACGTCGAGCCGGTCGCCGATCGTGGCCTTCAGCGCGTCGGGGGCGCCGGTGGCGATCACCCGGCCGTGGTCGACCACCGCGATGTCGTCGGCGAGCCGGTCGGCCTCCTCCAGGTACTGGGTGGTCAGCAGCACGGTGGTGCCGTCCCCGGCCAGCGCCCGGACCGCGTCCCAGATCTCGCCCCGGCTGCGCGGGTCCAGGCCGGTGGTCGGCTCGTCCAGGAACAGCACCCGGGGACGGACGATCAGGCTGGCGATCAGGTCGAGCCGGCGCCGCATGCCGCCGGAGTAGCCCGACACCAGCCGGTCGGCCGCGGCGGCGAGGCCGAACCGCTCCAGCAGTTCGTCGGCCCGGCGCCGTGCCGCCGCCCGGGACAGGTGGTGCAGCCGGCCGAACATGCGCAGGTTGTCGCGGCCGGTCAGTTTCTCGTCGACGGCGGCGTACTGCCCGGCCAGCCCGATCAGCCCGCGCACCCGGTCGGCCTCCCGGACCACGTCGTGGCCGGCGATCCGGGCGTGCCCGGAGTCGGGGTCGGACAGGGTGGCCAGGATCCGGACGGCGGTGGTCTTGCCCGCGCCGTTGGGGCCGAGCACGCCGCAGACCGTGCCGGCCGGGACGCGCAGGTCGAGCCCGCGCAGCGCGCGGGTGTCGCCGAAGCGCTTGTGCAGCCCCTCAGCGACGATCATCTCCTCCATGAGAACTCCTCTGGGTACGTCGTACGCATTTGAAGGTTAAGCAACTGGGTACGATGTACGCAACTAGGATTCTGCGAGGAGGTGATCACCGATGCCGGAACCCGTCAGCATCTGGATGCGCCCGGAGCGTCCCGCCCGGGGGCCGCGCCCGGCCTACAGCCGGGAGCGCATCACCGCCGCGGCCATCGAGATCGCCGACGCGGAGGGGCTGGAGGCGGCGTCCATGCGCCGGGTCGCCGGCGAGATCGGTACCGGGGCGATGTCGCTCTACCGGTACGTCCCGGGCCGCGAGGAGCTGATCGAGCTCATGGTCGACGCCGTCCTCGGCGAGCTCGACCTGCCCGACCGGCCGTCCGGCGACTGGCGGGCCGACCTGGCCCTGCTGGCGCACCGCCGGCGGGCCTTGCACCTGCGCCATCCCTGGCTGCTCCGGGTGCCGGCCCGCCGTCCTGTTTTCGGCCCCAACCAGCTGCGGCTGGGGGAGTTCGCGCTGGGCACGCTGGACGCCACCGGCCTGCCCATCGACGAGCTCATCAGCCTGACCGGCCTGCTGACCGGGTACCTGGAGAACTTCTCGCGCACCGAGGTCGGCTGGGCCGAGGAGGCTCGCCGCACCGGCCTCGACATGGACCAGTGGATGGCCGCCAACAGCACTTACGTGAACAGGCTCGTCTCATCCGGCGAGTACCCCATGTTCGCCCGGATCGTCATCGAGGCGCGCCAGCCGCACATGGACACCGACGCCCGGTTCGAGTACGGCCTCGCCCGGGTCCTCGACAGCATCGCCGCGGCCCTGCCCGGCTGAGCGGATACCGGTGTGCCCGCCGGACGGTCAGGGCTTGCGGGCCAGGCCGCAGAAGTGGGCGACCTCCTTCGGGGGACCCCAGGGGGTCGCCTCCGGGTGCCAGCGCGAGCACGACACCACGCCGGGCTCCACCAGGTCCAGGCCGGCGAAGAGCGCGGTCATCTCCGCGGGGTTCCGGGCCTTGATCGGGGTGCCGCCCTGCTCCATCACCTGGGCCATCGAGGCGTGCATCGCGTCGCCGTGGACCTCGGCGGTGGGGTGGCTGATGGCCAGGAAGCTGCCCGACGGCACCCCCGCCATGGTCCGTTCCACGATGGAGAGCGCCTCCGCGTCGTCGAGGACGTGGTTGAGGATGCCCAGCATCATCACCGCGACCGGCCGGCCGAGGTCCAGGGTCTCGGCGGCGACGCGCAGGATCGTCTCGGGGTCGCGGGCGTCGGCGTCGATGTAGGCGGTGGAGCCCTTGATCCCGGTCAGCAGGGCGCGGGCGTGGGTGAGGACGAGCGGGTCGTTGTCGACGTAGACGACGCGGCTGGCCGGGTCCACGGCCTGGGCGACCTCGTGGGTGTTGTCGGCGCTGGGCAGGCCGGTGCCGATGTCCAGGAACTGGTTGACCCCCGCGCCGAGCACGTGCCGGACCGCCCGGGCCAGGAACGCCCGGTCGGCCTGGGCCGAGACGTCGATGTCGGGGATCAGCTCTTTCACGGCCTCCCCGGCCATCCGGTCGGCCGGGTAGTTGTCCTTGCCGCCCAGCCAGTAGTTCCAGATGCGGGCGGAGTGCGGGATCTGCGGGTTCAGGGGGTCCTGCTCTGTCACGGCGAGAGACTTCCTTGAAAGGGGACCGTTCGGACAAGATCCTAAAAGCCCCGTCACTCCGGCGTCCTTAACTGCATGACAAATACGCGAAACTTTCTCGCGCCAGGGTGCGGAACCGCCGCCGGATCACGCGGGAGGCGGGGCGGCGAGCGACCGGTCACGGTCCCGGCGAGCGGTCTTCCACAGCTCGCCCGCCGCGGCGACGTCGCCGTCATAGGTGATCTCACCGGCGTGCATCATGACGCCGCGGTCGCACAGCCGGGTGAGCATGGCGATGTCGTGCGCGACGATGACCATGGTGCGGCCCTCGTCGCGCAGGGCGCGGATGCGGTCCAGGCACTTGTCCCGGAACGGGGGGTCGCCCACCGCCAGGACCTCGTCGATCAGGAAGACGTCGGGCTCGGTGTGCGCGGCGATCGAGAACGCCAGGCGCATGAACATCCCCGACGAGTAGAACTTGACCTCGTTGTCGAGGAAACGCTCGACGCCGGAGAAGTCCACGATCGCGTCGAACTTGCGGGCGATCTCGGCCTCACCCATGCCGAGGATGGCGCCGTTGAGGTAGACGTTCTCGCGGCCGGTCAGCTCCGGGTGCAGCCCGGCGCCGACGTCGATCAGCCCGGCCACCCGGCCGCGCACCCGTACCGTCCCCGCATCCGGCCGCATCACCCCGGAGACCAGCTTGAGCAGGGTGCTCTTGCCCGAGCCGTTCAGCCCCATCAGCGCCACCGTCTCGCCCTGCCCGACGGTCAGGTTCACGTCCTTCAGCGCGTGGAAGCGCGCCGAGAGCGGCTGCCGCCGGGCCGCCCGCACGGTCATCTCCCGCAGCGAGCGGGCGTGCCGCAGGGTGAACCGCTTGTCCACCGAGTCGACGACGATCGCGGGTCCGGTCACAGTTCCTCCACGAAACGCCGTTGCAGCCGGGCGAACGTCCACTGCCCGAACGCGCAGACGGCCGCCGCGACCGCCAGCGCGACCAGCCCGCGCTCCCACAGGCCGGGCAGCGCCTCGACGGGCCCGGTCACCCCCGGCTCCCAGAACGCCCGCTGGAACAGGGCGACCGCCGGCACCAGCGGGTTGGCCAGGTAGACGTCCAGCACCCAGGCCGGAGCGTGGTCCCGCACCTGAACCCAGGAGTAGATCATCGGTACCGACCAGGTGACCACGATGGTCAGGATGTCCACGACCTGCTCGGTGTCGCGCAGGAACACGTTGACCGCCGCGCAGAACAGCCCCAGCCCCGCCGCCAGCAGCGCCACGATCGCGAAGCCCAGCAGCGCCGCGGCCGGCGCGGCGGGCGAGAACGACCACCCCGCCAGGGCCGCACCGGCGGTCAGGATCAGCAGCCCCGGCAGCAGGTGCACGCATGACACCAGCAGCGAAGCCGACGGGAACAGCTCCCGGGGCAGGTACACCTTGCGCACCAGCGCCGCGTTGCCGGTCACCGACCGGGTGGCCGCGTGTACCGTGTCGACAAAGAAGTTGATCAACACCATCCCGGCGAACAGGTGCACCGGGAAGTCCTCGATCAGGTCGCTCATCTGCAGGAACACGCCGACCACGAAGAAGTAGACGGCGAACGACACCGTCGGCCGCACATACGACCAGCCCAGCCCCAGCAGCGAGCCCTTGTACCGGGCGCGCAGCTCCCGCCGGACCAGCAGCCGCAGCAGGTAGCGGCGCCGGAACACCTCGACGAGACCGCCGCCGAGGCCGGGCTCGACCAGCGTCATCGCGCGGCCGGCCCCGCCGCGTCGAACGTCTCGCGCCACCGCTCCGGCGAGGTGATCTCGGGCAGCGCCAGCCGGTAGGCGCGGGTCAGCTCGTCCCACTCCCGGTAGAGCCGGGCGTGCAGCGCGGTGTTGCGCCGCATCAGGTCGCGGAACCGCCGGGGGTCGCGCCGGTACCAGGACGCCCGGGTGCCGTCGGCGGACGAGACCAGCGCGCTGTCGTACCGCGACAGCACCCACCAGCGCTGGTCGATGTGCGGCACGGTGGTCTGCGGGTGCCGGCGGGCGAAGTCGTCCACCGGGGTGAGCTGCTTGACCCCGGCGGCCAGCGCCCGGCGGATCGTGTCGGGCCGGCCGGACGGCGGCGACACCGCGTCGCGGCCCTTCCGCGGCGGCCTGCGCCGTCGCACCGTCGGGAACTCCTCCAGGTCCTTCCTGGTCTCCGCGTCGGTGAACCCGGCCCGGACGGCCCGCAGCTCCGCCAGCTTGGTGCCGATCGACCCGTGCAGGTGCTCGGGGCCGTGGAAGACGTCCTCGATGCCGCGCAGCATCAGCTCGGCGGTGGAGTACTGCATCGCCATGGCGTGCTTGGTCACCATGATGAAGCTCTCCTTGAGCATGTTGCCGGCCCGCTCGTAGGGCGAGTGCAGCATCGCGCAGATGATCCGGTTGCGCTCCTGGAAGTACGCCTGCCAGTCGAGGTCGTTGTCCTTGTCGCGCCACGGCACGTGCCAGACGGCCGCGCCGGGCAGCGGCACGGTCGGGATGCCTGCGGCCCTGGCCCGCACCCCGTACTCGATGTCGTCCCACTTGATGAAGACCGGTAGCGACAGCCCGATCTTGCGGAGCACGTCGGCGGGGATCAGGCACATCCACCAGCCGTTGAAGTCGGCGTCGGACCGCTGGTGCATCCAGGGGGTCTCGCGCAGCGGCTCCTCCGACAGGTCGTGCCAGTACTCGGTGTTGCGGGCCGGCACCATCCACCAGCGGTAGGGGGCGATGTTCTCGGCCATCGCGTGCAGCACCGGCCGGTCGTACAGGTCGAACATGTGCCCGCCGACGATGGCCGGGGTACGCGCGTGGTCGGCGAAGGCCACCAGCCGCAGCACGCTCTCCGGCTCGGCGACCACGTCGTCGTCCAGCAGCAGGACGTAACCGGACCGCCCGGCGGCGAGCGTCTCCTCCATCGCCCGGGAGAAGCCGCCCGAGCCGCCCAGGTTGGCCTGGTCGACCACCCGCAGCCGGCCGCCGAGCGCTTCGGCGGTGGCGGCGAAGCCGTCGGCGTCCTCGACCCGGTCGCTGCCCTGGTCGACCACCAGGATCTCGTCGATCACGTCGAGCACGTCACCGGACCCGGCCAGCGCGACGAGCTGGTCGTGCGCGAACTTCGGCCGGTTGAACGAGGTGATGCCGACCGTGACGGTGCCCTGGGCCACATCGCCGTCGGCGACCCACTCGGCCCGCTCCAGCACGGCGGGCCGGGCCCCGGCGAGGACGTCGAACCAGTACCAGCCCCCGTCGATGAAAGGTTGCAGGTCGAGCCGGATTTCCCGGCCCACGGTCGCCTCGGAGTCGAACTCGATCGACTCCACCCGCTGCTGGTGGCCCTTGGCGGTGGACCGGTAGACGATCACGGTCGCCTCGCCGCGCACCGCGATCCGCAGCCGGACCTCCCCCAGCACGCTCCACCGCCGCCAGTGCCCGGCCGGGAACGCGTTGAAGTAGGTGCAGAACGAGATCCGGGCGGCGGGCGGGACCACCAGGGAACGGCGGCCGGTGATCTCGGCGCTGTCGACCGCGACCGGGCGCTCGCCGGGCTCGGCCGGGCCGTGCACCACCTCGCCCTCGACGTACAGCCCGAGGACGTCGGGGTCCCGGTCGACCGGCATGATCACCCGGTGCAGTACGCGCGGTCCGCGATTCATTCGTCCTTCCCTCCGCCGGTGAGCGGCGCGCCCGCGGTGAAGTGGGGGCGCAGCCGGTTGTCGACCATGGTGAGCGCGCTCGCGATGGCCATGTGCATGTCGAGGTACTTGTAGGTGCCGAGGCGTCCACCGAAGAGGACGCCCGACTCGCGCCGGGCGAGGTCCCGGTAGCGGGACAATTTCTCCCTGTCACCGGGCGTGTTGATCGGGTAGTAGGGCTCGTCCCCGGCCCCCGCGAACCGCGAGTACTCCCGGACGATCACCGAGCGGTCGGCGGGGTGATGGTCACGCTCGGGGTGGAAGTGCCGGAACTCGTGGATCCGGGTGTAGGGCACGTCCTCGTCGGCGTAGTTCATCACCGGGGTGCCCTGGAAGTCGCCGGTCGGCACGACCTCCCGCTCGAAGTCGAGCGTCCGCCAGCCCAGCTCGCCCGCGGCGTACCCGAAGTACCGGTCGAGCGGGCCGGTGTAGACGACCGGGACCCCGCCGAGCGAGTCGCGGACGTCGAAGAAGTCGGTCTCCAGCCGCACCTCGATGTCCGGGTGGTCGGCCATCCGCTCCAGCCAGGCGGTGTAGCCGTCGACCGGCAGCCCCTCGTGGACGTCGTCGAAGTAGCGGTCGTCGAACGTGTACCGCACCGGCAGCCGGGTGATGATCTCGGCCGGCAGCTCGCGCGGGTCGGTCTGCCACTGTTTCGCCGTGTAGCCCCGGATGAACGCCTCGTAGAGCGGCCGGCCGATCAGCGAGATCGCCTTCTCCTCCAGGTTCCGGGGGGCGGCGATCTCGCCCGACTGCTCGGCGATGAGCGCCCGGGCCTCGTCCGGTGACATGACCCGGCCGAAGTACGCGCAGATCGTGCCGAGGTTGATCGGCATCGGGTAGACCCGGCCCTTGTAGGTCGAGAACACCCGGTGCCGGTAGGAGGTGAAGGCGGTGAACCGGTTGGCGTACTCCCACACCCGCTCGTTGGAGGTGTGGAACAGGTGCGCGCCGTACCGGTGCACCTCGATACCGGTCTCCGGGTCGGGTTCGCTGTAGGCGTTGCCGCCCAGGTGGTCGCGCCGCTCCAGCACCAGCACCCGCAGGCCCAGGTCTGCCGCGCAGCGCTCGGCCACGGTCAGGCCGAAGAAGCCCGACCCGACGACGACGAGATCAGCGTTCACGTGCTTCCTCTTCGAACGGTCGGACGGCCGGCGCGGGGAGGGCCGTCCCGTGGGCCCGGTTCCGCCGGGCGCCGTACGTCGCCACCACCGACCGGTAGACCGGCCGCCGGATCCAGGTCGGCACCAGCCGGTAGCCGCCGCGCAGCATGACGTTGCGCAGGTACTGGGACCGGGAGGTGAACCCGCCCCGGCGCAGCTCGCGCTGCAGCCGCAGCTCGGACCGGAGCAGCGCGCGCCCGCCGCGCCGCTCGTACGCGCCGTCGCCGACCCGGTAGTACACCAGCGGCTCGGGGAGGTTCACCGCCCGCGAGCCGTTGCCGATCATACGGACGAACAGCCAGTAGTCCTCCATCAGCGGCAGGTCGCCGTACCCGCCCGCGGCCTCCACCGCGCTGCGCCGGTAGACCACCGTCGGGTGGTTGAACGGGTCGTGCAGGGTGGCGTAGCGGGCGATGTCGCGCGGATCGGCCGGCGGGGTGCGCTGCCCGACGATGTCGTCCAGGCCGGTACCGAACTCCAGCAGCCCCGCGCCCACCAGGTCGTACCCCGCCTCGATCAGCGGGAGCTGCCGCGCGAACCGGTGCGGCATGGCGATGTCGTCCGCGTCCATCCGGGCGATCACGTCGTGCCGGGCCGCGCGCAGCCCGGCGTCCAGCGCCGGGCCCAGCCCGCGGTTGCGCTCCAGCACCACCAGGTCCGTCTCCACCGGGCTGGTGGCGCGCAGCTCGGCCAGGCGGCCGGCCAGGAGCGGCGGGACGGGGCCGTCCTGGACGAGGACCACCTGGTCGGGTCGCAGGGTCTGCTGGTGCACGGCGCTCTGGAAGGAATCCCGCAGGTATTCGTCCTGGTCGCCGTCGTAGACGGTCAGCAGGAGGGTGAACGGTGGGGGCATGGAACCGTCTCATGCGGGGTGGCAGGGGCGGTATCGGGTTATCAGGATGGGTGCGGGGCTAAGATACCGGTCGGTCGTCAGGTGGGAGCGGCGTTCCATGCCACGACATTTTTAGTGACATGGACGTAACGTGATTTGTGTCATAGCCGGCGCCGAAAAGCCAATTCACCCGGAGTGATTACGGTGGTCTCATCCCGGCCCGGTTCCAGAGTGCCCGTCGTTTACCTGCACATCGGCTCGCCGAAGAGCGGCACCACGTTCCTGCAGAACGTGCTGTGGCGGAACCGGCCGGTTCTGGCCGAGCTGGGGGTCCTGCTGCCCGGCGGCTCGTTCGCGGCGCAGCAACGGGCGGCCGACGACCTGCGGGGACTGCGGCAGGACCCGACCGATCCCGGACCCGCCTGGGCCGGCGCCTGGGACGAGCTCGTCGCGGAGGTGATCGAAGAGCGGCCCGAAAGGGCCGTGATCTCGCACGAGACGCTGGCGGCGGCGGACGAGGAGCAGGCGCGCCGGGCGATCGGGTCGCTGGGCGACGCCGAGGTGCATGTCGTCTACACGATGCGCGACCTCGCCGGGTTGCTGCCGTCCGAATGGCAGGAGTACGTCAAGCACTACTGCCGCCAGGACTACGCCACCTGGCTGACCGAGGTGATCGACGGAGGTCCCGAGACCGAGTCCGGCGCGTGGTTCTGGCGGGTGCACGACGCGGCCGAGGTACTGCGCCGCTGGTCGGCGGGACTGCCGCCGGGACGGGTGCACGTGGTGACGAAGCCACCGCGGCACGCCCCCCGAGACCTGTTGTGGCGGCGGTTCGCCGGCCTCCTCGGGGTCGATCCCGGCGTGGTCGATCTGGAGGAGGTGCGTGCCAACCCCTCCCTGGGCGTGGTGGAGACCGAACTGCTGCGCCGGATCAACCACGAGGTGGCCCCCGGCACGCCGCTGTGGCTGTACACCCGGACCGTGAGCGACGAACTGGCCCAGGAGGTGCTGCCCCGGCGCGCGGAGATGCGCCGGGTGCCGCTCCCCGAGGACAGGCTGGGCTGGGCCGGGACCCGCGCCGACGAGCTCATCGAGGCCCTGCGGTCCGCCGGATACGACGTCGTCGGTGACCTGGCCGAACTGCGTCCCGGTGACTTCGGCCCCCAGGACCACAGGCCGGTCACCGAGTCCGAACTGCTGGCGGCGGCCACCGACGGCATCCTCGGCCTGCTCGACCGCATCGCGGAACTGCACGCGGAGGTCGCCGCCGCCCGCGCGGAACTGGCCGAGTTGCGGGAGAAGCCGCTGCCCAAGGCGGTGGCCTGGCACGTGAGCGAGCGCCACGAGGCGGTGATGCGGGCCCGGGTGGCGTACTGGCACCTGGTCGAGCGACTGCGCGGCGAGCAGCCCGGGGCCGTGCCCGAGGAGGAGCCGGCCGGTCCGACCGTCTGGGCGCGATGAGCGGGCGCGTGGTGGCCGTGGTGGTCACCTACGACCGCCGGGAACTGCTGGCCGAGGCCCTGGCCGCGCTGCGCGCGCAGACCCGGCCCGCCGACGCCGTGGTCGTCGTCGACAACGCGTCCTCCGACGGGACGCCGGAACTGCTGCGCGAGCGGTTTCCCGAGGTCGAGGCGTACCGGCTGGCACGCAACACCGGCGGGGCGGGCGGCTTCGCCGCGGGCATCGGCCGGGCGCTGGAACGGGGCGCGGACCTGATCTGGGTGATGGACGACGACACCGTCCCCGAGCCGGGCGCCCTGGCGGCGCTGCTGGCGGTCGCCCCCGGGGCCGCGCTGGTGGCCAGCCGGGTCGTCTGGACGGACGGCCGCGACCACCCGATGAACACCCCCCGGCCCCGGCCCGGCGCCTCCCCGGCCGAACTGGCCGCCGCCGCCGGGCACGGCTGCGTGCCGGTCAGGTCGGCGTCCTTCGTGTCCGTGCTGCTGGACGCGGCGGTGGTCGCCGAGCGCGGGCTGCCGATCGCCGACTACTTCCTGTGGAACGACGACTTCGAGTACACCACCCGGTTGCTGCGCGGCAACAAGGGCCTGCTCTGCCGGGACAGCGTCGTCGTCCACAAGACCCGGACGTTCGGCGGCGCCGACGCCGACCCGGGGGAGCGCTTCTTCTACGAGGTGCGCAACAAGGTCTGGCTGTTCACCCGCAGCCCCGGCCTGGCCCCGGCCGAGCGGGCGCTGTACGCGGCGTCCACCCTGCGCCGCTGGGCCCGTACCTTCGTCCGCTCCGGTGACCGGGCCGTCCTGGCCCGTGGCCTGCTCCGCGGGCTTGCCGCCGGTCTCCGCTCCGGCCCCCGACCCACCGAGGAAGTCCTCCGCACCCCATGAAGACCGAGAACGTGATCGCCGCTCCGCAGCCCGCCGCGCCCGTCGCCGACCCCTGGACGACCCGGCGGGCCCGGCTCGCCGTCCCCCTGGTGCCGGTGGCCGCGGCGCTCGCGCTGGGCCTGACCGGGATCTCCGGCGCCTCCTTCTGGATTGACGAGGCCGCCACCATCAGCATCGCCCAGCGGCCGCTGGGCGACATGTTCCGGGTCTTCCAGGAGATGGACGCCGTCCACGGCCTGTACTACCTGATCATGCACGTGGTCATCGGGCTGTTCGGCATCGGCGAGACCGCCATGCGGCTGCCCACGGTGCTCGTCACCGCCGCCGCGGCGGGCGGGGTCGCCGTGCTCGGCCGCCGCCACGCCAACCCCCGGACCGGCCTGCTGGCGGGGCTGTTCTACGCCGGCGGCGTGACGGTGATGCAGTACGCCCAGGAGGCCCGCTCGTACGCGTTCGCGGCCGCCACGGCGGTGCTGGCGAGCTACCTCTTCGTCCGCGGGACGGAGACCAGGGCCGTCCGCTGGTTCGCCGGCTACTCAGTGACGATCATGCTGCTCGGGCTGCTGCACCTGTACGCCCTGCTGCTGGTGCCGGCGCACGGGATCACGCTGTACTGGCGGCGTCAGGCGCTGCGGCCGGTGCTCGGGCGCTGGCTGCTCGCGGTGGCGGTGGCGGTGGCGGCGCTGATCCCGTACCTGCTGGTGGTGACGGGGCAGCGGGTGCAGGTCGACTGGATCCCGCCGGAAGACGCGAGCCGGCTGTACTCGCTGGTCGACTTCATGGCGGGCAACGACCGGCTGGTGCTGCCGATCGGAGCGATCGCCGGGGCGGGGGCGCTGGCGACCGTACTGGCCCGGCGCGGCCTGGACCTGCCGGCGCTGGCCGTGCCGTGGGCGCTGGCACCGGTCACGATCCTGCTGCTGGCCGGGTTCGTCGAGCCGCTGCTGGAAGCCCGCTACGTGGTGTTCTCCCTGCCCGCGGTGGCTCTGCTGGCCGGGGCCGGGCTCGACTGGCTCGGCCGGCAGAAGGCCCCGCTGATGGCGGCCGCGCTGGTCCCGATCGTGATGATCTCGCTGCCCTCGCAGGTTCGGATCCGGGAACAGGACAGCAAGCTCGACGACCTGCGCGCGGCCGCCCAGTTCGTCCGGGAACGGGCCCGGCCGGGCGACGCCGTGCTCTACCTCGACTCCGCGCTGCGCTGGGACACCGCCGCCTACCCCGACGCGTACACGGGCCTGCGCGACATCACCCTGGCGGCGAGCCCGCAGCGGACGTACACGCTCACCGGCACCGACGTCCACGTCCCGGCCCTGCTGCGGGCCCGGCTGCTCCAGGGGAACCGGGTCTTCGTGATGAAGCGGCACCTGGCCGAGTCCTCGCCGGAGGAGATCGCCATGCGGCGGGCCGCGGTGGACGCCACCGGGCCGTACCGGGAGGTGGCCGTGCTGGAGTACAAGGGCGGCCGGGTCCGGTTGCTGGAGCGGCTGCCCCGGCAGCGGCCGCCCGCGGCACGCCGTCCGGTGCGCCCGCCGGTCGCTCCCGCCCCCTGACGGGCTCAGCCGCCTTCGCAGGGGTTGGCGTCGGCGCGGACCTCGCCCGCGACCTTGGGGATGACGGTGGGGCCGGTGTTCTTCAGGCCCCGCCAGTCGCTGCCCAGGACAAGGTAGACCAGGCCCGGCCGGCCGTCGCGTTTGAGGGTGGGCTGTTTGCCGGGCAGCAGCTTGGCCAGGGCGGCCGCCGCGCGCTCGCCGCCGGGCCCGTACAGGATCTTGGTGGTCCGCGTCAGCCGGGCGGTGCCGCCGATGGACGCTTGGAAGCGCTGTGCCGTCAGCGCCGTGACGGTGCGCCCGGCCAGGCCGTCGATGCCCGCGGCGTTGTAGACGGAGATCTTGACCTGCTGGTTCGGCAGTGGCTGCTGGGGCGGCGGGGCGCCGGGGGGTGGCGGGGGCGGTGCCGGCGGGGCGGGTGGGGGCAGCGAGTTGTCCCGCCGGACGGCGTCGAACAGCGGCGCCGCCTGGGCCCGGTTGAGCTGGACCCGGTTGTGGTCCGGCGGGTAGGCCTCCCAGGGGGCGGTCACGAACCGGACCTTGCCCGCGCTCATCCCCCGCAGGCCGCCCGCGAGTTCCTGCATGGCCGAGACGGTGAACTCGCTGTCGGTCTTGATCGACTTGGTGATGGCGTTCAGGAAGCCGTAGAGCTTGCCGGGGTCGGTGAAGGTGTCGCTGCTGGTGGCCTTCTGCGCCACCGCCGCCATGAACTTCTTCTGCCGGTCGATCCGGGACAGGTCCGACCCGTCGCCCAGCCCGCCGGTGCGGGTCCGCACGTAACCCAGTGCCTGGTCGCCCCGGACGATCTGCCGGCCCTTGCGCAGGACCAGTTCGGCCTTGGGGTCGTTGATGGCCTTCGGCACGCAGATCTCCACCCCGCCGAGGGCGTCCACCACCCGTTTGAAGCCGGTGAAGTCGATCTGCACGTAGTGGTCGATGCGGATCCGGGTCAGCGACTCGACGGTCTGCCAGGTGCAGGCCGCTCCGCCCTTGGCGAACGCGGAGTTGAACATGCCCAGCCCGCCGGGCACGACCCGGCCCTTGGTGGTCTTGCAGTTGGGGATCTGCACCATCAGGTCGCGGGGGAAGCTGATGCCGACCGCCTGGGCGCCGCCGGGGGAGATGTGCAGCAGGATCGTGGTGTCGGAGCGCTGGCCCTCCTCCACCCCGTAGCGGGCGTTCTCGCCTTCCCGGCTGTCGGAGCCGAGCAGCAGGATGTTGGTGCCCTTGCCGAGCTTCTGCGGGCGGTTGGCGCCCAGCCGGTCCGAGACGTCCTCGCGCTTGATGTTGCCCTGCAACTGCCGGTAGAAGCCGTAGGAGGTCAGGCTGGCCGCCACGATCACCACGGAGAGGGCGATCGAGACCCAGCCGAGGACGCGCCAGCCGCGCCCGCGCGGTGGCCGCGGGCCGTCCAGGTCGGGATCGGGCACCGGGGCCCATCCCGCCCGCCGGGCCGGGGCGCCCCTGGGGGGAGGAGGGGTGCCGACCGCTCGCGTCACGTACCCTCCAGGGGGCATCCAAGTGAAGCTTGGGTTAATAGTTATGTTTGGGGCGGTATACCAGCATAATCCCGCCGCTAGTGGGGTGAGGAGAGCCTAGAACCAACGGCCGCGAAAAGCCGCCGAGCGCTGTATTCTCGCGCCCCGTGAGCAATGACTCCGTGCACGTCACCATCGTGCTGCCCTGCTACAACGAGCAGGATCATGTTCTGGACGAGGTCGAGCGCATCTCCAAGGCGATGGACGCGAGCGGCCAGACCTACGAGCTTCTCGCGGTCGACGACTGTTCGACCGACGGGACCCTGGCGCGGCTGCAGGAGGCCGCGCCGGACTATCCGCATATGCGGATCATCGCCTTTCACCACAACAGCGGCTCGGGAACGGTCCGGCGGATCGGCACCCAGCAGGCCCGCGGCGAGATCGTCGTGTGGACCGACGCCGACATGACCTACCCCAACGAGCGCATCCCCGAGCTCGTCGAGATCCTCGACACCGACCCCGGCGTCGACCAGGTGGTCGGCGCCCGGACCTCGGAGATGGGGACGCACAAGGCGCTGCGGGTGCCCGCCAAGTGGGTGATCCGCAAGATCGCCGAGCGGCTGACCAACACCCGGATCCCCGACCTCAACTCCGGGCTGCGGGCGTTCCGGCGGGAGGTGTCGCTGCCCTACCTGCGGCTGCTGCCCCCCGGGTTCTCCTGCGTCACCACGATCACGCTGGCGTTCCTGTCCAACCAGCACGACGTGCGGTACATCCCGATCGACTACTACAAGCGGGCGGGGAAGTCGAAGTTCCACTTCACCAAGGACGCCTACCGCTACATCCTCCAGGTGCTGCGGATGGTGATGTACTTCAACCCGCTCAAGGTGCTCATGCCGCCCGCGCTCTGGCTGCTGGCGATCGGCTTCGGCAAGGGCGTCTACGACATGGTCGCCCACCCGGTGCGGTTCGCGAACAACACCGTGATGCTCTTCATCACCGGGCTGCTGATCGCCTCGCTGGCACTGCTGGCCGACCTGATCGTCCGCTCCAGAGGAGACACGTGAGGATCGCCGTCGTCGGCCCGACGTTCCCCTACAAGGGTGGCGGCGTCCGGCACACCACCGAGCTGGCGCACCGGCTGGCCGCGGCCGGCCACGAGGTGACGCTGGAGTCGTGGTCGGCGCAGTACCCGGAGTTCCTCTACCCGGGCGAGCAGACGATCGACATTCCCGAGGGCGAGCCGTTCCCGGCCACCGAGCGGCGGCTGTCGTGGCGGCGCCCGGACGGCTGGTGGCGGGCCGGCCGGCGGCTGCGCCGGGCCGACCTGGTGGTGCTGGCGGTGCTCACCTCCATCCAGGTGCCCGCCTACCGGGTCATCCTGGCCGGGCTCGGCCGGCGGACCCGGGTGGTGGCGCTCTGCCACAACGTTTTGCCGCACGAGCGCAAGTCCTACGACGTGCCGCTGATGCGGGCGCTGCTGCGGCGGGTCTCCGGCGTGCTGGTGCACTCCCCGGAGCAGGGCGAGCTGGCCCGCACGCTGACCGGCCGCCCCATCCGGGTCGCCGAGATGCCCGCGCACCTGCCCCCCGCCGAGACGGCGGCCGCGGCGGCCGCCGGCGAGCGCCGCCGGCTGCTGTTCTTCGGCATTGTCCGCCCCTACAAGGGCCTGGACGTGCTGCTGCGCGCCCTCGCCGCCGGGCCCGGCGACGTGACCCTGACGGCGGCCGGCGAGTTCTGGGGCGGCACGGCCGCGACCGAGGCGCTGATCGCCGAGCTGGGGCTGGGCGACCGGGTGGAACTGCGCCCCGGCTACGTGCCCTCCGACGAGATCCCGGCGCTGTTCGCGGCGGCGGACGCCCTGGTGCTGCCGTACCGCTCGGCCACCGCCTCGCAGAACGTCTGGATGGCCTACGAGCACGGGACACCGGTGATCGCCACCCGGGTGGGCGGCTTCCCCGAGCAGATCCGCGACGGTGTGGACGGCCTGCTCTGCGACCCCGGCGACCCGGCCTCGCTCACCGCCGCGATCGAACGCTTCTACGCCCCCGGCGAGCCGGAACGCCTCCGCGCCGCGGTCAGACCGGTGGATCCCGGACCCCAGTGGGCGTCCTACCTGGAGGCTCTCACCGGCCTTGAGCCGGCGGGCGCGTCCGGCCGTGACGCTTCGGAGTCCGCGGCGACGTAGCGCCTCGGCGGCGATCCTTCGGGCTGCGGGAGCCGGTACGCCATCGGGTCCCGTATCCCGGAGGATTCGGACGCGCGGGATCCCTCAGGCTTCGGGGCGGCCCGGGGCGGCCGGAGCCGGAGGGGTGCGTTCGGGGGCTGGGACGGGCGCCGGGGTGCGGCCGAGGGCGAACGCGACGGCGGCGCAGAGCAGGTCGGCCACGGTGAGGACGACGCGGGAGGCCAGGGCCACCACCACGGGGCCGCCGTCCGGGAGCGTCGGGGACAGGGCCACCACCAGGGCGGCTTCCCGGGCGCCGAGGCCGCCGGGGGCGATGATCACCAGGAAGCCGACCACGAACGCCAGGGCGTACGCCCCGGTGGACAGCAGCGGGCCCGCCCCGCCGAGGTCGTCGGCCAGCAGCCAGGCGTGCATGCCGAACAGTGCCCAGCCCAGCACCGTCCACGCCATCGCGCGGGCCATCGCCGCGCCGCCGGGACGGGCCGGCGGGGGACGCCGGACGATCCGCAGTGCCCGGGTCAGCAGGAAAGAGATCACGGCGGGGTGCAGCGCCGCCAGCAGCAGCGGGGCCAGCGGGAGCAGCCACCAGTAGCGGCGGGTGGCGTCGGCCGAGGTCAGCGGCAGGGTGACGGCGGCGATCGCGCATCCGGTGGCGATCGTGGTGGCCATCGCCAGCAGCGTGGCGCTCGCCCCCCGCTCGCGCGGCACCTGCCGCTCCTTGGCCAGCTCGACCTGGCCGACCAGCGCCCACACCGAACCGGGCACGTACTTGCCGAGCTGGGCCAGGAACATGATGCGGAACGCCGCGCCGAACGGCAGCGGCGAGCCCAGGCCGGTCAGCAGGCTCCGCCAGGCCAGCATCCAGGCGACCAGCCCGCCCAGCCCGGCGGCCAGCGCCCCGGCCAGTGCCCACCCGGACAGGTCGGTCAGCGCGGCGCCGATCTCGGCCCGCTGGGTGGCCAGGCCGTAGCCGCAGAACGCCAGCGCGATCAGCAGGAACGCCGGCTTCAGCCAGCGGCTCGCGCGCACCCGGGAAATCACCTGCCCAGGCTAGGGGCAAGCCGGGCGCGCCGGAGCCGGGCCGGCGTCCACCGGGCGAACATTCGGTTACGGGGGATCGCCGCGGGGCGCGGCGACGTTCCCGGCCGTCCTAGAGTGGTCCGGTTATGAGACTTTCCGATGTGGTCGCCTTCATGGGACACCAGGTGCACGTCTGCCGCTACCGCGAGGCCGGGAGGCTCCTCCGCTGGATGGGCGGCGACCTCAAGGGCAAGCGGGTGCTCGACGTGGCGGGCGGCGACGGCTACTGGGCCGGGCAGGCCCGCCGCCGGGGCGCCGAGGCCGTCTCGATCGACCTGGCCCGGAGCAAGATGCTGTACGGGCAGACGCTGGCCCACCCGCCGGCGCTGATCGAGTGCGACGCGCTGGCGCTGCCGTTCAACGACGGCAGCTTCGACGCGATCCTGTCGGTCTGCGCGATCGAGCACTTCGACGACGGCGGCAAGTCGCTCGACGAGATGGCCCGGGTGCTCAAGCCCGGCGGTGAGATCTACATGTCCGCCGACGTGCTCAGCCGCGCCGACTCCTGGCCCAAGCTGCGCGACGCGCACAAGGCCAAGTACCACGTCCAGCACACCTACACCCACGAGAGCCTGGGCGAGCTGCTCGGCGACCGGGGCCTGGACCTGGTCGAGTACTCCTACCAGTTCCGGACGGCGGCCACCGAGCGGCTCTACCTGTCGCTGTCGGCGTACGGCGGCAAGGTGGGCTTCAACGCGGCGGCCCCGCTGACCCCGCTGGTCGCGCTGGCCGACCGGCGCGCTCCGAACGAGCAGGGGAGCATCGTGCTGGTCCGGGCGCGCAAGCGCTGAAGAACGGGAACCCGCGCCGGTTCAGGTCCGTTGGCGCAGGAGGAATCACGCGAATTCGGGCTTGGGAGTCCCGGCGGATAGGGCTGATTCAACCCGATAAGCGGTAGACCGGCTGCATTTGTCCGACGGTGCTCTCCCGCGACCCGAGATCCGCGTAGGCTCCCCACCGGGGGGTGATCCCCGACACAGACGTCGAGGCTAGGGAGGACCGTGGCGCCCCGGATTCTGGTCGACGCCACAGCCGTGCCCGCCGATCGCGGCGCGCTGGGCCGGTACGTCGACGGGCTGCTCGCCGCCCTGGACGGGCTGGGCGCCGACCTCGCCGTCGCCTGCCAGCGGGCGGACGAAGAGCGGTACGGCTCGCTGGCCCCGAACGCCCGGGTGGTGCCGGGCCCCGCGACCCTCGCCCACCGGGCCAACCGGCTGGTCTGGGAGCAGAGCGGGCTGCCGTACGTGGCCGAGCAGGTGGGCGCCGACGTGATCCACCTGCCGTTCTACTCGCTGCCGGTGCGGGCCGGCCGGCCCACGGTGGTCACCGTCCACGACCTGGCGGCGTTCACCGAGCCCGAGACCTACGACCCGATCCGGGCGACCTACATCAGGTCGGCGACCCGCGCCGCCGCCCGGCTGGCCACCCGGCTGGTCGTCCCCTCCAAGGCGACCCGCGACGAGCTCGTCCGGCTGCTGGCGGCCGACCCCACCCGGATCGACGTCGCCTACCACGGGGTGGACCACGAGGTGTTCCACCGGCCGACGGAGGCCGAGCGCGCCCGGGTGTCCGACCGGCTGGGCCTGCACGGCCGCCCGTACATCGCGTTCCTGGGCGCCCTGGAGCCGCGCAAGAACGTGCCCAACCTGATCCGCGGCTGGGTCCGGGCGGTCGCCGAACTGCCCGAACCGCCCGCCCTGGTACTGGCGGGCAGCGGCGGCTGGGACGACGAGGTCGACGCCGCGCTGGCCATGGTGCCGCACCGGCTGCGGGTGGTCCGGCCCGGCTACCTGAGCAGCCCGTCGCTGGCCGGTTACTTCGGCGGGGCGCTGACGGTGGTGCTGCCCAGCCGGGACGAGGGCTTCGGGCTCCCGGTGCTGGAGGCCATGGCCTGCGGCGCCCCGGTGCTGGCCAGCCGCCACGCCGCGCTGCCCGAGGTCGGCGGCGAGGCCGTCGCCTACACCGAGCCGGACGTGGAGAGCATCGGAGCTGCACTGACCCGGCTGATCGCCGACGCGCCCCGCCGGGAGTCCCTGGCCGCGGCCGCCTACGAGCGCTCCCGGGACTTCGACTGGACCACCTCGGCCGAGGCGCACCTGGCCGCGTACTACCGTGCTACCGAGCAGTAAGTTAGCGCTCGCACCGACGTTCGAAAGGGAATCTGTGGAAGCGATCCTGCTGGTCGGGGGGAAGGGCACCAGGTTGCGCCCCTTGACCGCCACCACGCCCAAGCCACTGCTGCCCATGGCCGGTGTGCCGCTGCTGGAGCACCAGCTCACCCGGGCGCGAGCGGCCGGGGTACGACGGATCGTTTTCGCCACCTCCTATCGCGCGTCGATGTTCACCGAGGCGTTCGGTGATGGAAGCCGGCTCGGCCTGGAGATCGTTTATGTGACCGAGGACGAACCGCTGGGTACGGCAGGCGCCATCCGAAACGCCTCTGCCGCGCTCACGTGCGGCCCCGACGAGACAGTGGTCGTACTGAACGGCGACATTCTTTCCGGGCACGACCTCGCCGCCCAGATATCGGCGCACGAGAAGACGGCGGCCGAGGTCACCCTGCATCTCACGCTGGTCGAAGACGCTCGGCGCTACGGGTCGGTGCCGACCGGGCCGGACGGCCGGGTACTCGACTTCGTGGAGAAATCACCGAACCCGCCGACCAACCAGGTCAATGCTGGGTGCTATATCTTTCGCCGTTCGGTGATCGACACGATTCCCGCCGGCAGGGTCGTCTCCGCCGAGTACGAGACCTTTCCCGGGCTCCTGGCCGCCGGCTCGGCGATCATGGGTTACGTGGAGGCCGCGTACTGGCTGGACGTCGGCACGCCGGCCGCGTTCATCAGGGGCGCGTGCGACCTGGTGCTCGGCGCCATGTCCTCTGCGGTGGTCCCGACCACCGAGCACGGCTTCCTGCTGCTGAGCGGGGCCTCGGTGGACCCGAGCGCCCGGGCCTCCGGCGGTACGACGGTAGGAGCGGGAGCCGTGATCGGAGCCGATGCGCTGGTCGAATCCAGCGTGCTGTTCGACGGTGCCATGGTCGAGCCCGGTGCTCGTGTCGTGCGCTCGGTCGTCGGCCGTGGCGCCCGGATCTGTTCCGGTGCCGTGCTGGAGGACGCGGTCATCGGAGATGCCGCCATTGTCGGACCGGGCAACGAACTGGTCGGTGGCCTTCGCCTCTGGCCGGGCATTGAATTGCCGTCCACGGCGGTCCGTTTCTCCGCAGACGCCTAGCCCATTGTCATAATCGATAACCATCACCGACGTGCTTGACCAGGTGCGCAGGTGGGGAATGGAACCACCTGCCGCCGTGGTCCGCAAGTACTCCGTCGACCGCGAAAGCATGATGGCGTACACGGTGGTCGGGGCGGCTTCTTCGTTGGCACTCGACCGGCCTTGATCAGCCCAGCGGGGCGGTGCCGAGCGGGCCGCCGGCGGTGACGTCCGGGCACTGGACGCAGCCGGGGTCCGGGCAGCGCGTCGCCGACCAGTCCGCCGCGATGGCGTCGGTGGCCGCCGCCACCGCCTCCCGGGCGGGGTAGGCGTGCCACCGCGACGCACCCACCGCCGCCGTCCGTTCGTGCGGGCGCAACCACGGCTCCAGCCGGGGGAACCCTTCCGAGCACGACCCCGTCTCGACCATGAACACCCGCCCGTCGGGCCGGTACGCCCACCGGACCAGCAGGCGGCGGCCCGCCTGATGCTCGGCCAGGTGGATCGCCGTCATCCGGTTCAGGCCCACGCCGATCAGCAGCACCTCGCCGTCCCGCCGGACGGCCTCCCGGATCGGGCCGTAGACGTCGTCCGGGCGCTGCGCGGCGGTGAGTTCGGCGGCCAGGGGTCCGAGCGCCGCGAACGAGTTGAGCGGGTGGTCCCCGCGGCGGGCGCCGTCCCGGGCGATCAGGGCGGCCGGCACCGCGCCCAGGTGCGGGTTGATGAGGCCGCAGTCAGGGCTGTAGACCGGCGCCCACGGCCCCTCGTCGGGAAGCGCCGCGTAGTCGATGCCGTTGCGTGCGGGACGCATCGTGGTGGGCGGGAACGCGCCGAAGTGGGTTTCGGTGAACGCCGGGACCAGCACGGTGCATCCCCGCGACAGCAGCGCGTCGAGGACGGCGTCCGGACCGCCCTCGACAGGTTCCCCGAACGAGCGCAGCGACGCGTGCACCATGACCGGCCGGCCGGCCAGGTCGAGCTCGTCCACGGCCTTCGCGAGCCGTTCGGCGGTGATGGTCATGCAGGTCCTCTCAGGCGAGGTGGCGGGCGTCGACGATCCGGCCGTGCCGGAGCTCGCGGAGCGCCGCCCGGGTGGTCAGCGTGTCGGGGTGGTCGTCGCCGAGGACGCGGCGGCGGTCGGCCAGGACCTCCCGGTAGGCGGCCTCGGCTTCGGTGGTGCGGTCCAGCCGGGCGGTGACCCAGGCGATCTCGTGCCGGACGGTCAGGGTGTCGGGGTGGTCGTTCCCGAGGACGCGGCGGCGGTCGGCCAGGACCTCCCGGTAGATGGTCTCGGCTTCGGTGGTGCGGTCCAGCCGGGCGGTGACCCAGGCGATCTCGTGCCGGGTGGCCAGGGTCTGCGGGTGGCCGTCGCCGAGAACGCGACGGCGCCTGCCGTGGATCCGCCGGAAGGCGGTCTCGGCCTCCTCGAACCGCTCCTGGTTGGCGATCGCCCAGGCGAGCTCGTGGCCGGTGGTCAGCGTGTCGGGATGGTCGTCGCCGAGCACCCTGCGCAGGTCCGGGAGCAGCCGGTGGTAACCGTCCTCCGCCTCCGCCCACCGCTCCCGGCAGGCGGCGATCCAGGCGAGTTCGTGCCGGCTCGCCAGGGTGTCGGGGTGGTCGTCGCCGAGGACGCGGCGGCGATCGCGCAGCACCTCGCCGTAGATCTCCTCCGCCGTGGCGTGCCGGCCGCGGGAGGCGACCTCCCAGGCGTGCTGGTGCCGGACGGAAAGGATCACAGGATGATCGTCACCGAGTTCGGCCGCGCGGTCCAGCGCGGCCCGGCACAGGCCCTCGCCCGCGCCGGCCGCCCCGCTCCGGTCGAGGGCGCGGGCGGTGACGACGACGGCCCGGACCAGCTCGGCGAGGCACTCCCGGTCGAGGCGGGCGGCGACGGTGTCCAGCAGCGCGCGCAGGTGCGGGCCGAGCGCCCGGTACCGCGGCCAGTCCCCGGGGTCGTCGAAGCGCGACCCGGCGAGGGCGGCGACCAGCAGGCCGGCGGCCGCCCGGCGGACCGGCGCCGGGTCCGGGTCGGCGGTGTCGAGGTGGGCCCGGTTGACGTCGGAGATCACCGGGTGGACGACGACGGAGCCCGGCGCCCGGGTCTCGATCAGTGCCAGACGCTTCAGCCCGCGGAGCCCCCGCTCCACCGAGCGGTCCGCGCTGTCCGCGTCTCCCGCCAGTAACGTCCGGACGACCTCGGGGGAGTCGAGGAGGTCGAGCGGGACGGGGACGGCCGGTGCGTAGCACGACAGCAGCCGCAGCAGCGCCCGGGCCTGCGGGATCCCGCAACGCGCCAGGTCGTCCAGGGAGATCTCCCAGGTCCGCATGATCGTCGGTTCTGCTGCGGGGAGCGGCCCCGCCCCGGCGCCGCCGTCCAGCGCGCGGAGGTAGGCGGCGTAGGTGGGCAGCCGGGCGATGTCGGAGTCCAGGTAGGTTCCGGCCAGGTGCAGTGCCAGCGGCAGGCCGCCCAGCCGGCGGGCCAGCGCCCGGGCCGTGGCCTCGTCCCCGGCCTCCGGTGCCAGGTCGCGCAGCACCTGGGCGCCTTCGGCCTCGTCCAGCGGCTCGACCGGCAGCGTCCGGGCGTACCGCCCCCAGTCACGCGGCTCGGTGTGCCGGCTGGTCACCAGGATCAGCCCGCGGCGGGTCGGGCGGATCCAGCCGGTGCCGTCCCCCGGCCCGGTCCCGCCGGGGCGCGCGGCGGCGAGCACCTCGGGGACGTCGGCGTTGTCGAGCACCAGCAGCCAGCCGCGGCGGGCGCGGTCGAGCAGGGGCCAGAGCCGGTCCGGGGCGTCCGCGGCGCCGAGGGCGATGGCCTCCAGGTCCGCCGGGGGCGCCCCCAGCTGCCGGGCCACGGTGACCATCCCCGCCGCCAGGCCGGCGGGGTCGGCGGCGGACACCCACCACACCCGGCGCCGGCGCCCGGCCCGCACCTCGTCGGCCAGCGCCGCCGCCACGGTCGACTTGCCCAGGCCGCCCGTGCCGGTCAGGACGATCGCCGTCCCGGGCGGCCTGTCCGCGAGTTCCCGCAGCTCCCGCAGCAGGCCGGCGCGGCCGCGGAGCGTGCCGGGCAGGTCCCCGGTCGGCGGCGCGACCGGCATCCCGAACGCGCGGGACGCGGCCTCGTTCCGCAGCCGGTCGCGGCGTTCCACGAGCCGGTTGCGGCGCTCGGCCAGGGCGACTCCGAGGGCCGCGCACGTCCCGAGGGTGCCGGCCGCCGTCCAGATCAGTCCCGCGTCCATCGGCTCCGTTCCCGCCGCCTGCTTCCTGCCATTTTCGTCATATTGGACAAGATGGGAATGGCGCCCGTTCCGAGAACCTCGGCGCCCGTTCCGAGAACGCGGTATCCACACCGGGGCCACCCGGAACGGGCGGGTTCCGGCGGGCCGGTGGCGGGACGGAGATCGACCCGTGGAGTGGCGTGCTGTACGCCCGGATCCCGGATGGGCGTCGGGTGGTCCGCGGTGAGACGATCGCGTAGGTGGGTGCGCCTCTCGGCCATGTGCGCGTCTCGGTTTCCGCGGTTGGCTGGGGCCATGACGAACTCACCGATCGCAGTGCTCGGCGGGCGGGGTAAGACCGGCCGCCGGGTCGCCGCCCGCCTCGGCGACCTCGGCCGTCCCGTGCGGGCGGTCTCGCGCTCCACCCCGCTCCGCTTCGACTGGGACGACCAGGACACCTGGGCGGCGGTGCTGGACGGCGCCGAAGCCGTCTACCTCGTCCCGCCCACCGAACACCTGGACATGTCGGTCGTCGGGACGTTCACCGCCCGGGCCGCGGCGGCGGGGGTGCGGCGGCTGGTGTCGCTGTCCTACCGCGGCGCCGACCACGCGGGCGAGCCGCCGGAGGAACGGGCGGTCCGGGAGTCCGGGATCGACTGGACGATCCTGCGCCCGGCCTGGTTCGACCAGAACTTCAGCGAGGACATCTTCCTGGAGCCCGTCCGGGCCGGGCGGCTGGAGTTCCCGGCGGGGGAGGGGCGGGAGGCGTTCGTGGACGCCGACGACATCGCCGACGTGGCGGTGGCGGCGCTCACCGGCCCCGGGCACGCGGGCGAGATCTACGAGATCTCCGGGCCCGAGCCGATCTCGCTGCGGACGGCCGCCTCGCTGATCGGGCGGGAGACGGGCCGGGAGATCACCTACACGCCGATCGAGCCCGCCGACTTCACCGCGGCCATGACCGCCCAGGGTTATCCCTCGGAGGTGGCGGCCATGGTGACCGGCCTGCTCGGCGCGATCGCCGGGGGCGCGGGCGACCACGTCAGTGACGGGGTCCAGCGCGCACTCGGCCGCGAGCCCAGGTCCTTCGCCGACTACGCCAAGGCCACCGCCGCCACCGGTGTCTGGGGCTGACCCGGCGGCGGACCTAGGGCCTGTCTCGAAGTGAGGTCACAAGCCCCTGCGGTACCGCCAACGGCTGGGCCCGCCCCGCTCCCTTGCCGACGTGATCGTTGAGGATGTATGCGCCCGGTGATGGGCTTTTGATCAGGTCGGTGGGGTGGGGTGGGGTAGGGCGGGGTGGCCGGATCTTTCGCGAGCGGACCAGGGCCACCAGCACCCTGCCCACTTCGAAACACGCCCTAGTCGCAGGTCCCGAAGAACCGGCAGGTGGCGTGTTTGACGCCCTCTTCGATCCGCCGCGCCTCCTCCTGCTCCGGGCTGCGGTAGCAGTCGTCCCCGAAGGCGTAGCAGAGGGACGCCTCCGCCTCGTTGATCAGTTGATCGGCCGTGCCGGACACGATCATGGTCGTCAGAACGCCGCCGATCAGCAGAATCACGGCTATGTACGAGGTGTGGCTCTCACCGCGGTCACCTCTGCGTTCGGTCAGTGTTGAGAGCATGCGCCACTCGCCGCCCGCCGGAACGGCTCCCCGAACCGGCTGAAGTCATCAGGTGAACACTCCGTAAGGAAGATTGGTCGAGGCTAGAGGCGCCGGCCGGATACCGGATGAGCCTGCGGGCTCAACCGGGGAGCCCAATATCAGGGGTGCTGCGGACCCTGTTCCCGATCTCCCGGGCCGGTCTCGGCTTGTTTTCCCGGCGCCGGGAGGAACGAGCCGAGACCGTTTCCGTCCCCTGGCCGAGTCCTGGCGGACACCCGGCGGCAGACTGTGGGGCGTGTCGGTACGGGTGTGGCGGGCGCCGTGGACGGTGGACCTGCGGCGGGTGGTGGACGTGCATCGGCGCGGGCCGCACGACCCGGCGTTCACGGTGGCTCCGGACGGGGCCGTCTGGCGGGCCTCGCACACCCCTGACGGGCCGGGCACGCTCCGCCTGCGCGCCCGGGAGGCGGAGGTCGAGGCGGCCGGGTACGGGCCGGGGGGCGGCTGGCTGCTGGAGCGGGTGCCCGCGCTGCTGGGGGAGGGCGACGATCCGGCCGGGCTGGAACCGCACCATCCGGCGGTCAAGGAGGCGGTGCGGCGGCAGCCCGGCCTGCGGATCGGGCGGACCGGCCGGGTGTGGGAGGCACTGGTCCCGGCCGTGCTGGAGCAGAAGGTGGTGGTCGAGGAGGCCTGGCGGGCGTGGGGGTACCTGCTGCGCCGGTACGGGCAGCCCGCACCCGGCGCCCCGGACCTGCGCGTTCCCCCGCCGCCGGGGGTCTGGGCGCGCATCCCGTCCTGGGCGTGGCACCGGTCCGGGGCCGAGGCGGTGCGGGCCCGCACGATCATGACGGCGGCCCGGCTGGCCTCGCGCCTGGAGACCGCGGAGACCAGCGCGGAACTCGACCGGCGGCTCAGGTCGATCCCCGGGATCGGCGTCTGGACCTCCGCGGAGACCAGGCAGCGCGCGCTCGGCGACGCCGACGCCGTCTCGGTCGGCGACTACCACGTCCCCGGCATGGTGGGCCAGGCGCTGATCGGCCGCAAGGTCGACGACGCCGGCATGCTCGAACTGCTGGAGCCGTACGCCGGCCACCGGTACCGCGTCACCCGCCTGCTGGAGGCGCACGGCTCCCGCGCCCCGCGCCGCGCCCCCCGCCTGCCGATCCGCGACTACCGCTCCTTCTGACCCGGGGCGGCCGCGTCGCCCGGATCCCGGGCCTTCCGCCGTCCCGGGCCGGACCCCGGACCCCGGAGGATCAGCACCCGGGGCTGACGTTCGCAGATTCTTCAGCTTTCGCGGCGCTCTAACGCTCTGGAAGCTGAAGGACCACGGGTCAGTTGCATGGTTCGGAGCGCAGGACGGCGGGTCGGGAGGTGCGGGCGGGGGTCGTCTCGCCCGGGCGGGAGGTGCGGGCGGGGGAGCGGCGGCGCCGGGCGTCGCGGCGGCGGTGCCAGAAGGCGTGGGGGGCCCAGTCGAGGGAGTCGCGGGTGTCGGCGCCGAACAGCGGGCCGAGCACGGCGAGGGCGATGAGGAAGAGCAGGGTGAACAGCATGGGAGTGTCCTCGGTGGTCGGAGGGTGGGCCGCCGGGGCGGTCCGGGACATCCCGCGGGAGACCGCCGGTGATCAGTCCGGCGGGTACGAGGAGAACCTCGTGTCCTCAGTGTGACCGCCAGGATTGTGAAGGTCCAGCGACTCTTGCTGCACCCAATTCATTAGCAAAGCTGAACTGAACGGCCGAGGCGCGCGCCGGGAATAGAAACGGGCGGGTCGTGGCTGTGCACATGACGGGATCGACCGCGCTACGCGGAACCCCCGGTCCATTGGCCAATATGACGTTTGGCATAGAGTGCGCGACATGAGCACGGTGACCGAGTCCGCGATGCGCCGGGCCCTCGCCCGCGCCCGCGACGGCAAGAGCCTCGACCAGGCCGAGGCCACGACCCTGCTGCACGCCCGCGGCGAGGACCTCACGACCCTGCTGACCTACTCCGCCCGCACCCGGGACGCCGGACTCGACGCGGCCGGCCGTCCCGGCGTCATCACCTACAGCCGCAAGGTGTTCATCCCGCTCACCAGGCTGTGCCGGGACCGCTGCGGCTACTGCACCTTCGCCACCGTGCCGCACCGGCTCGACTCCGCCTACCTCGGCCCCGACGAGGTGCTGGAGATCGCCCGCCAGGGCGCCGCACTCGGCTGCAAGGAGGCCCTGTTCACCCTCGGCGACCGGCCCGAGGACCGCTGGCGGCCCGCCCGCGAGTGGCTGGACGCACACGGCTACGACGACACGCTCTCCTACGTCCGGGCGATGGCGATCAAGGTCCTCGAAGAGACCGGGCTGCTGCCGCACCTCAACCCCGGCGTGCTCACCTGGCGCGACTTCCAGCGCCTCAAGCCGGTCGCGCCGTCCATGGGCATGATGTTGGAGACCACCGCGACCCGGCTGTTCAGCGAGAAGGGCGGCCCGCACTACGGCTCGCCCGACAAGGACCCCGCGGTCCGGCTGCGGGTGCTGGAGGACGCCGGGCGCACCAATGTCCCGTTCACCACCGGCATCCTGATCGGCATCGGCGAGACCGTCGAGGAGCGGGCCGACGCGCTGTTCGCGATCCGCCGGACCATGCGCGAGTACGGCGCCGTCCAAGAGGTGATCGTCCAGAACTTCCGCGCCAAGCCCGACACCAAGATGCGCGACACCCCCGACGCCGACCTGGCGGAGCTCGCCGCCACCATCGCCACGGCCCGGCTGGTGCTGGGCCCGAAGGCGCGCATCCAGGCCCCGCCCAACCTGGTCGCCGAGCAGTACGCGCTGATGCTGGACGCCGGCATCGACGACTGGGGCGGCGTCTCCCCGCTCACCCCGGACCACGTCAACCCCGAGCGCCCCTGGCCGCAGATCGACGAACTCGCCGCGCGCACCGCCGAGCGGGGCTTCACGCTGCGCGAGCGGCTGACCGTCTACCCCGAGTACGTCCGGCGCGGCGAGCCCTGGCTCGACCCCCGGCTGGCCGCCCACGTCGCGGCGCTCGCCGACCCGGCGACCGGCCTGGCCCGCGAGGACGCCGTCCCGCGGGGCCTGCCCTGGCAGGAGCCGGACGGCGGCCTCGCCGACGCCGCCGGCCGCACCGACCTGCACGTGGAGATCGATACCGCCGGCCGCACCGGCGACCGGCGCGAGGACTTCGACGAGGTCTACGGCGACTGGGACGCGCTCAAGGAGCGGATGGCTCGCGCCCCCCGCCGGTTCGACGCCGACGTCAAGGCCGCGCTGGCCGCCGCCGAGCAGGACCCGGGCGGCCTGGGCGACGACCACGCGCTGGCGCTGCTGCACGCCACGGGCGCCGAACTGGACGCGGTCGCACAACTCGCCGACGACCTGCGCCGCCAGACCGCCGGCGACGACGTCACCTACGTCGTCACCCGCAACATCAACTTCACCAACGTCTGCTACACCGGCTGCCGGTTCTGTGCGTTCGCCCAGCGGCGCACCGACGCCGACGCCTACACCCTCAGCCTCCAGCAGGTCGGCGACCGGATCGACGAGGCGTGGGCGGCCGGCGCCACCGAGGTGTGCATGCAGGGCGGCATCCACCCCGACCTGCCCGGCACCGCCTACTTCGACCTGGCCCGCGAGGTCAAGCGCCGCGCCCCCGGCATCCACCTGCACTCCTACAGCCCGATGGAGGTCGTCAACGGCGCCAGCCGCACCGACCTGTCCATCCGCGAGTGGCTGCAGGCGGCCAAGGAGGCCGGCGTCGACTCGCTGCCCGGCACCGCCGCCGAGATCCTCGACGACGAGGTGCGCTGGGTGCTCACCAAGGGCAAGCTGCCCGCCGAGCAGTGGATCGAGGTCGTCACCACCGCGCACGAGATCGGCCTGCCGACCACGTCCACGATGATGTACGGCCACGTCGACACCCCCGCGCACTGGGTGGCCCACCTCAAGCTGCTGCGGAGCATCCAGGAACGGACCGGCGGCTTCACCGAGTTCGTGCTGCTGCCGTTCGTGCACCACAACGCGCCGATCTACCTGGCGGGGCTGGCCCGGCCCGGCCCCACCGTCCGGGAGAACCGGGCCGTGCACGCGCTGGCCCGCATCCTGCTGCACGGCGCGATCGACAACATCCAGTGCTCCTGGGTCAAGATGAGCGACGAGCTGTGCACCCAGGTGCTCCAGGGCGGCGTCAACGACCTCGGCGGCACGTTGATGGAGGAGACCATCAGCCGGATGGCCGGCTCCGACAACGGCTCGTTCAAGACGATCAGTTCGCTGGAGGAGATCGCCGCCCGCGCGGGCCGCCCGGCCCGGCAGCGCACCACCACCTACGGGCCGGTGCCGGCCGAGCGGATCGAGGCGGCCCGCCGCACCGACGGCGTCGGCCGCTTCCTGCCGCTGGCCACCTGAAAAAACCGGCGGATCACCCGTACCGGCGGTCGGGGGAGGTCTGAGAGACTGTCGCGGATCTGCTGACCCCTGGTGAGGCGGCCGCGTTGGACGACGATTCCCCCAAGGAGTCCCCCAAGGAGCCTGCGGAGGAACCTCCCGAGGAGTCCCCCGGGGGATCCTCGCAGGAGCTCCCGGCAGAGCCCTCCGAGGTGCGGGTGGCGCCGGGCTGGCCCGGTGAGATCCGGCTTGACCCGCCGCGGGACGTGCCGCCGACCCGCCGCGGCCCGCTGCGCGCCGCGGCGGCGCTCCTCGCCGTGCTGCTCGCGGCGGGGGCGGTGGCCGTCTGGCGGTCCGGTGTCCTCGCCCCGCCCTGCGCCGATCCGCTGACGGTGCGAGTGGTCGCCCATCCCGAGATCGCCCCCGCGCTGCGCGAGGTCGCCGAACGCTACACCCTGGCGGAGAACCGGGTGCGCGACCGGTGCGTCCGGGTCCAGGTGGTGGACGGCACGGAGCCGGGCAAGGCCGACGCCTGGGTGCCCGAGTCGTCCATCTGGCTGGGCCGCGCCCGGGCGGCGGGGCTGGCGGAGGTGCCGCCGATGGCCCCCCAGATCGCCGTCACCCCGGTGGTCCTGGCCGTTCCCCAGCGGGTCGCCGCGGAACTGCGGCGGGCGGGGGGCGAGCCCGGCTGGCGGCTGCTCCGCGACGGCCGGGCCGGGAAGGTCGCGCTGTCCCGCCGGGTGCTCGACCCCGCACGGCACGCCACGGGCGCCATCGCGATGCTCGCCCTCGACCAGACCGGCGAGGCCGGCGGGAAACTCGTCGGCGACCTGCGCCGGGGCACCCCGGCCACCCCGACGGCGCTGCTCGCCGGGCTGACCGGCCCGGGACGTCCCCTGCTGGTGACCACCGAGCAGGCGGTGGTGGCGCACAACCGGGCGCACCCGGAGCGCCCCGCGGCGGCGCTGCTGCCGGCCGAGGGCACGCTGACCCTCGACCACCCGTTCGCGGTGCTGGCCCGGGACCCGCTGCGCCGGGAGGCGATCGCGGCGTTCGAGCCGGCGCTGCGCGGCAAACCGGCCCGCGACGCGCTCCAGCAGGCCGGCTTCCGCCCGCCCGACGGCCGGTTCGCCGAAGGGTACGCCGCCCGGCACGGCCTGTCCGCCGAGCCGCCGGCCCTGCTGCGGTTCCCCACCCAGGCCCAGCTCGACCGGGCCATCAAGGCGTGGACGGACGTCAGCGGGTCGTGATGAAGGCGTCGGCCGGGCGGGGCGGCCGGTCGCGCGGTGGGGCGGCGGCGTGCCCCACCCCCACCGCCCCCATCGGATCCCAGGTCGCGGGCAGGTCCAGCCGCTCGCGGACCACGTCACGGCAGAACATCGTGCTGGACACCCAGCACGACCCCAGCCCCTCGACGGCCAGCGCCACCAGCAGGTTCTGCACCCCGGCGCCCATCGCGACCACGAACATCTCCCGCTCGGCGGCCGACCGGCGCTCGTCCGGGTAGTCGTGCGCGCCGTCCGCCACCAGGCAGGGCACCACCAGATACGGCGCCCGGCGCAGCACGTCGCCCCGGCGCAGCCGTCGGGCGATCGACTCGGCGCTGAACCCGTCGCGGCGCAGGTCGGCCTCCCAGGCGTCCCGCATCGCGTCCAGCAGGTCCGTACGGGATTTCTCCGACTCCAGCAGCACGAACCGCCAGGGCGTGGTGTGGTGCGGGGCCGGGGCGGTGATCGCGGTGGTCACGGCCCGGCGCACCGCCGCCGGGTCCACCGGGTCGGCGGTGAACTCGCGGACGGTCCGCCGGGCGCGCGGCACCTCGGCGGACCCGTACCGGAACATGTCCTCCTCGGGCGGGCGGACCAGCGCCCGCGCCCCCGGCCCCTCGTCCGCGATCACCAGATCGGACAGCCCCCGGACCACCGCCACCGGCACCCCGGCCAGCTTGCCCTTGACCAGCTCGGCGGCCGACGCGATCTCGTCGGCGGTCGCCGTCACGGTGGCGTCGAGCCGGTTCCCGTAGGCGTCGGCGCGCCCGCGCAGATCGTCGAGAGGGGCCAGCCCGGCCGCCCCGATGGCCGCGTCCACCAGGCCGATGCGCCACGGCCGGCCGAGCGTGTCGGAGACGATCACCGCCACGTCCGTCCCCGTCCGCTCGCGCAGGCCGGCGCGGATCCGGCGGGCCGAGGCGTCGGGGTCCTCCGGCAGCAGCAGCACGGTGCCGGGCGGGGTGTTGGACGCGTCCACCCCGGCGGCGGCCAGCACCAGGCCCTGCCGCGTCTCCACGATCCGGGTCTCGCCGCCCGGGTGCGACCGGCGGGCCACCAGCCGCACGGTCTCCGCGTCGATCGCCGCCTCCCGGCTCTCGGCGGCGAGCACCCGGCCCTCGGCCTTGCTCACCACCTTCGAGGTCACCACGACGATGTCGCCGGGCCGCAGGTCGGCCGCGGCGGCGATCAGCCCGGCGAGGTCGTCGCCCGCCCCGACCTCGGGCAGGCCGGGCACTCCGAAGATCTCCAGCCGGGTCATCGCAGCTCCGCCGCGAACTCCAGGGCCGCCCGCGCGATCTCGGCGGTGGCGGCCAGGTCGGTCATCAGCAGCGGCCGGGTCTGGACGGCGATTCCCTCGACCGCCGTCCCCTCGTCGGCGGTGTCGACCATCCAGCCGTCGAGCAGTTCCGGTCCGTAGTGCCCGGCGACCGCCCGCGCCGACGTCTGGACGCCGATCGCGGTCAGGCACGCGTCGGCCATGCCGCGGACCGGGGCCCCGCCGACGATGGGGGAGATCCCGACCACGGTTTTGGCCTCCAGCGCGGAGCGGATCCCGGGCACGGCCAGGATCGTGCCCACGCTCACCACCGGGTTGGACGGCGGCAGCAGCACCAGGTCGGCCGCCTCGATCGCGTCCAGCACGCCGGGGGCGGGCTTGGCGTCGGCCGCGCCGACCGGTGTGATCGACAGGGCGGGTGTCGCGGCGCGCAGCCGCACCCACCACTCCTGGAAGTGGACGGCCCGCCGGTCCGGGTCGGCGATCACCACGTGCGTCTCGACCTGGTCGTCGGTCATCGGGATCAGCCGGACGCCCGGCCGCCACCGGTCGCACAGCGCCTCGGTCACCGCGGACAGCGGGTACCCGGCGGCGAGCATCTGCGTCCGGACGATGTGGGTGGCGAAGTCGCGGTCGCCCAGCCCGAACCAGCCCGGCCCCACCCCGTAGGCGGCCAGTTCCTCCTTGACGGCGAACGTCTCGTCGGCGCGGCCCCAGCCCTGTTCCTCGTTGATGCCACCGCCGAGGGTGTACATCACAGTGTCCAGGTCCGGACAGACACGCAACCCGAACAGGCTGATGTCGTCGCCGGTGTTGCCGATGACGGTGATCTCGGCCTCGGGGGCCGCTTGCTTGAGCCCGCGCAGGAAGCGGGCTCCACCGATCCCGCCCGCCGGTACCACGATCTTCATGCTCCAAGTCTTGCAGCTCGGACAAATCGCGGTTCGCCCGGTGTTCCGGTGGTTCCCGTCCGGCCGCCGGGGACGGCTCGTCCGATGTTCACCGTTCGCTGCCCCACGGACGGGGTACGGGTGCGTACGCGATATGGAAAGCTTTGTGGTGAAACAAATCACCTCTGTCTGGAGAGATTCGTGAACAAGGAAGCCGTCCAGCGTCTGCGCGAGCCGGCCGCCTGGGTACTCCTGGCCTCGTCGGCCCTGCAGCTCCTCGCCGGGATTTTGGTGCTGTTCAACAGCGGTGCCCGCACGATCGAGGTGCCCGGCGTGGGCTCCCAGCGGGTCGGCGGTTCGGACTTCAGCACGCGGGCGGCCCGGGAGCTCACCGACGCCCAGTTCTTCAGCGGCCTGATCCTGGTGGCGCTGCTGGTGATCGCTGTGCTGCTGGTCACCTCCGGGTCGCAACCCACCAAGCAGGCCCGCAACATCGTCACCGGCGCGCTCGCCGTGCTCGGTCTCGCCGCCCTGCTCACCGTGGTGGTCTGGCTGGGCTCGCTGGTGGCCGACATCGGCGCGCTGGCCAAGTTCGCGGCCTTCCTCTTCGGGGTGGCCAAGCTCGCGGTGATCGGCGTCGCGGGCTGGTACATCTTCACGGTCTTCCAGGCCCTCCAGCCGCCCAAGCCGGCGGCGCAGCCGCAGATGCCCGGCGGCGGCTACCCCGAGTACGGCTACCAGCAGGACCAGGGGCAGCAGTACCAGCAGGGCGGCTACCAGCAGGAGCAGGGCCAGCAGTACCAGCAGGGCGCCTACCAGCAGGACCAGGGCCAGCAGTCCTACGACCAGGGCGGTTACCAGCAGGGCCAGCAGTCCTACGATCAGGGTGGTTACCAGCAGGGTGGCTACCAGCAGGACCAGGGGCAGCAGTACCAGCAGGGCGGCTACCAGCAGCAGGACCAGGGCGGCGAGGGCGCCGGCGACTGGACCCGGGCGTACGGCGAGGGCCAGCAGCCCTATGACCAGGGCCAGCAGGGCGGTTACCAGCAGGGCCAGCAGCCGTACCCGCCCCAGCAGGACCAGGGCGGCCAGCAGGGCGGAGGAGACTGGTACCGCGAAGGCCGGTGATCATGCCCAGAGTCCGGCACACTCCTGATCAAAAGGTTCTCTGCCCAGTCCCTCGAATCCGTTCCGCTTGACGGCTCCGGTCTCACACGCGTGTAATTTCAGGTGTGTGATTCTGTGTCTTCTCGGGGGATGGAGCTCGAGGGAAGGCATTGACCAGGGGGCTCCACGGGCTAGGAGGTGCGCTGTGAGCGAGGTGCTCATCCCGCTGGCGCACGGCACAATCGGCGAAGAGTTGGGCTGGCAGGAGCGCGCCCTGTGCGCGCAGACGGATCCGGAAGCATTTTTTCCGGAAAAGGGCGGCTCGACCCGTGAAGCCAAGAAGGTGTGCCGTGCTTGCGAGGTGCGGGCGGAGTGTCTGGAATATGCGCTCCAGCATGACGAGCGCTTTGGAATCTGGGGCGGTTTGTCGGAACGAGAGCGCCGAAAGCTGAAGCGGCAGGCCGTCTAGGCGGCCATCTCGGAGAGATGGGGAGCAGGTCCCCGACAGTACGCGTACAGTTGTCAGCCGTGCCGGCCCCGAGCCGGCACGGCTGACCCATTGTTGACACGAGATCGCGCGGACTCTTGTCGCCCATACCCGATCGTCACGCCGTCACCACCGTTCTCGTCGCCCATGAGGGCGCGCGCTGGCTTCCGGTGACGCTGAAGGCGTTGCTGACGCAGACGCGGCCGGCGCAGCGGCTGGTCGCCGTCGACACCGGCAGCCACGACCGCGGCCCCGCCGTGCTCACCGAGGTCGTCGGCGAGGGCAAGCTGCTGCGGCTGCCCCGCACCACCGGCTACGGCGAGGCGGTCGCCGAGGCGCTGCGGCACCCCGCCGCGCACACCCCGGTGGCGCCCACCGAGGACGGCAGCGCACCGACCGAGTGGATCTGGCTGCTGCACGACGACTCCGCACCCGCCCAGGACGCACTGGAGTTGCTGCTGCGGGTGGCCGGAACCGACCCCAACATCGGGCTGCTCGGCCCCAAACTGCGCGACTGGACCGACCGGCGGCGGCTGCTGGAACTGGGCGTCACCCTCGACGGGGCGGGCCGCCGCGACACCGGCATCGACCGGCACGAGTTCGACCAGGGCCAGCACGACGGCGTCCGCGACGTGCTGGCCGTCAGCACCGCCGGCATGCTCGTCCGCCGCGACGTCTGGGAGCAGGTCGGCGGGTTCGACCTGGACTTCGGGCTGTTCCGCGACGACGTCGACTTCGGCTGGCGCGTCCACGCGGCCGGCCACCGGGTGGTCGCCGCCAGCGACGCGGTCGTCTTCCACGCCGAGGCCGCGGCCCGGGGCGCCCGCGAGATCGGGATGACCACCGAGTCGGCCCGCCGCCGCGACCGGCGCAACGTGCTGTACACCCTGCTGGCCAACCAGCCGTTGCGGCCGATGCTGCGCTCGCTGGCCCGCAACGCCACCGTCGCCCTGCTCCGCGCGGTGACGTTGCTGGCCGCCAAACGCCCGGCCGCCGCCCGCGACGAACTGGGCGCGTTCGCCGACGTGATCCG
Source organism: Actinomadura craniellae (assembly GCF_003289645.1). Classification (GTDB taxonomy): domain Bacteria; phylum Actinomycetota; class Actinomycetes; order Streptosporangiales; family Streptosporangiaceae; genus Actinomadura_D; species Actinomadura_D craniellae. The sequence continues at coordinate 115,408 of NZ_QLYX01000006.1, forward strand.
TTCGCCCGACCGGCTGCGCCGCGCCCGGGCCGCCCGGGCCGCGGGCCGCACGCACGTCTACCGCAGCGTCCGGCGCTTCCTGCCGCGCCGGGTGGCGCTGCGGCGCGCGGTCGAGCGCTTCTCGACAGCACTGGCGACCGAGCGGCGGCCCGGTCCCACGGTCGAGGTCCGATGGCGGTCGGCCCGCCGCCGGGTGCTGAGCAACCCCGGCGTGCTGCTCGTGGCCGCGCTGGCCGTCGTGGCCCTCGTGGCGGAACGGTCGGTGCTGCTGGCGGCCGGCCGGCTGGGCGGCGGCGCGCTGGTGCCCGCACCCGGCGGGGCGGGCGACCTGTGGGCCCAGTACGCCGCCGGCTGGCATCCGGCCGGGCTGGGCTCGGACGCCGGATCACCCCCCTACGTCGGGGTGCTCGCCGCGCTGTCCACCGTGACGTTCGGCAAGCCCTGGCTCGCCGTCTCGCTGCTGCTCCTGGCCAGCGTCCCGCTGGCCGGGCTGACCGCCTACCTGGCGTCCGGGCTGGTCGTCACCGAGCCGCCGCGCACCGGCCGGCGGGCGCGCGCCGCCCGCCGGCTGGTCCCGGCCCCGGTGCTGCGGGCCTGGATCGCGGTGACCTACGCGCTGCTGCCGGTGGCCACCGGCACGATCGCCGCCGGACGGCTCGGCACCGCCGTGGTGTTCGTGCTGACACCCCTGCTGGGCCTGCTGGTCGCCCGGATCTACGGGCTGCCCCGGCTCGCCGACCCGGCCGCCCGCCGGCTGCGCGCCCGCCGGGCCGCCTGGGGGACGGCCCTGCTGCTGACCGTGACCATGGCCTTCGTGCCGCTCACCTGGCTACTCGCCCTGATCGCCGGGCTGCTGGGCCGGTTCGCGTTCGGCGCGGCACGGCGCGGCGCCGACCGCGACCTGGTGGTCGCGCTCTCCCTGCCGCCGCTGTTGCTGCTGCCGTGGACGCTCGGCCTGCTCCGGCACCCGTCCCGCTTCCTGCTGGAGGCGGGGCTGCACCGGCCCGAACTGGTCGACGCCGCGCCGGCCGCCGGGGCGCTGCTGATGCTCGACCCGGGCGGTCCCGGCACCCCGCCGCACTGGGTGCTGTACGGGCTGCTCGCCGTCGCCGTGCTGGCCCTGCCGCTGCGCAGCCGGCGCACCACGGTGATGACCGGCTGGATGCTCGCCCTGTTCGGCCTGCTCGTGGCGATCCTGGTGAGCGCCGTGCAGGTGACGAGCGTGGCCGACCGATCGTCCGCCTGGCCGGGGGTTCCGCTGCTGGTCGCCGCGCTGGGGGTGCTGCTCGCCGCGACCGCCGTCGTCCAGCGCGCGGCCGAGGCGCTGGCCGGCAAGCACCTGCTGTACCGCCCGGCCGGGGCGGCGGTCCTGGCACTGGCGGTGAGCGCCCCGCTGCTGGCCGCCGGCCACTGGGTGGTGACCGGCGTGCGCGGGCCGTTGGGCGAGGTCGACCCCGACTCCGTCCCCTCGTTCCTCGGCGCCGGCCCGACCGGTGCCCGCACCCTTGTGCTTGGCACCGAGCGGACCGGCCGGGTCTCCTACTCCGTGCTGCGCGGCGCCGAGCCCCGGCTGGGCGAGGCCGACACCCCCGCCGACACGACGGCGCGGCACCGGATGGACGGTCTGGTCGCCCGGCTGGCCGCGGGCCACGCCGACGCGCCGGCGCTGACCCGGATGGGCGTGCGGTACTTCCTGGTGCCACGGCCGGCCGCCGACCCGATGACCTCCGTCCTCGACGGGGCCCCTGGGGTGACCCGGCTGAGCCGCACCACCGAGTGGGGCGTCTGGCGGCTGGTGACGCCCGGCGGGCGGCTGATGCTGCTGGACGGCCCGACCATCACCCCGCTGCCCGCCGGCCGGACGGACGCCGCCGCGGTCGTCCCGCCGGGCCGCGACGGCCGGGTGCTGCTGCTGGCCGAGCCCGCCGACGGCGGCTGGCGCGCCACGCTGAACGGGGCCCGCCCGGCGGCCCGCACCGTGGACGGCTGGGCCCAGGGATACGCGGTGCCGGCCGCCGGCGGCCGGTTCGAGCTGACGCGGAGCATGCGGGGCCGGCACCTCTGGGTGACGATCCAGGCCGCCGCCCTGCTGGTGGTCGCGGCCCTCGCCCTGCCCGGCGGCCGGCCCGACGGCCGGACGGGCTCGCAGACCGTCGAGCGCGGCCCCGGCCGGAACGCGCACCGGGGCCTGCGCCGCCGCCCCCGCCGTGCCCACACCGCCGAACCGGCCGAATCCGTGGAAGCCGACGAACTCACCGCTTCCGGTGAGCACGCCGCACGGACCTCCGGCAGGCACGCCGTGCCGGCCGGGTCTGGCGAGCACATCGCGCGGACTTCTGGCAGGCACGCCCTGCCGAGCATGTCTGGTGAGCACGTTGTGCCGGATGTCTCTGGTGAGCAGCCGGTGGTGAGCGGGTCTGGCGAGCACGCGGCGCGGACTTCTGGCAGGCACGCCGTACCGGGCATGTCTGGTGAGCACGTTGTGCCGGATGTCTCTGGTGAGCAGCCGGTGGTGAGCGGGTCTGGCGAGCACGCGGCGCGGACTTCTGGCAGGCACGCCCTGCCGGGCATGTCTGGTGAGCACGTTGTGCCGGACGTCACCGGTGAGCAACCGGTGGTGAACGCGTCGGGTGAGTACGCCGCGCGGACCTCCGGCGAGGAGGCCGAGCTCCCAGGGGACTCGACGACCACCGGGAGCGGCGCCTTCGCGGTGCCGGAGGCCGCCGGTGGAGAGGAACGCCGGCGATCGGGCCCGGGCCGCCGGCGCAAGACCGGGTCGGGTGCCCGGCGGATCCGCTTCCGCAGCCCCGCCGAGATCCGGTTCGGCCGCCCGGCCTCCGGCGCCGAGCCGGCCCCGGCCGGGCCCGACCCGGTGCCTCCGGCGCCTCGCCGGGGCGAGGAGGCCGGAACCGCCGAGCCCCCGGGGGCCGCCGAGAGCTCGGGGGACGCGGTGGCCACGGGCGGCGAGCCCGGGAACGAGCGGGGAGACGAGTGAACGGGCTGATCCGGTTTCTCGGGTACCGGTACGCCACCGCCCTCCTGGTGCTGGTGGCCCTGCTGGCGCTGTACGGGGCGGCCCGGTTGTCGCGGCCCGGCGCGGTGACGGCGGAGACCGGTGGGAGCACCCCGGTCACGTCCGCCGTGCTGGCCTGCCCGGCCCCGCGCGGCGACCGGGTGCGGCTCAGCGCGCTGGCCCCGCCCGGTGCCCGCGGCAGCGGCCGGACCACGGTGACGGCGACCCCAGGCGGTGCCGTCGTCGCCGCTCCAGGCGGCCCGGGCGTCGCCTGGGCGCAGGACGTCTCCGCCGGCGACGCCGGCTCCTACACGCTGCGGGCCACCGGGCCGCCGGCGGCCGGGCTCACGGCCGAGCAGTCGGTCTCCGCGGCGCGGGGCGACGACCGGGGGCTGGCCGGCACCCGCTGCGCCGCGCCCGGCACGGACCTGTGGTTCGTGGGGCCCGGCCCCGTCGCCGCCGAGGACATCGACCTCTACATCACCAACGTCGACGCGGAACCCGCCGCCGTCGACGTGCTGGCGATGTCGGGGGAGGGCCCGCTGGAGACCACCGACGGCCGGGGCCTGCAGATCGAGCCGTACAGCACCGAGATCGTGCCGATCGGCCGGTCCGCGGCGGGGCTGGGCGAGGTGGCCGAGACCGCCGAGGCGCTGGCGCTCCGGGTGCGGGCGAACACCGGCCGGGTCGCCGCCGCCGTCCGGGTCCGGGTCGCCGCGGGCAAGGGCGTCGACTGGTTGCCCCTCGCGCCCGGTCCCGCCCGGTCCTTCGTCCTGCCGGGGCTGCCGGCCGGCAGCGGCGAACGGCGGCTGCTGGTCGGGGTACCGGGCGACCGGGACGCCCGGGTCGAGGTCAAGGTGATCACTCCGGACGGCACGTTCGCCCCGGGCGGGCAGGGCGTTTTGGACGCGCCCGCTGCGTCGGTGTCGACGCTGGACCTGGACCGGGTGCTCGCGGGTCGCCCCGCGGCCGTCCGGCTGGTGTCGGACCGGCCGATCGTCACCGGGTTCACCACCCGCCGCGGCGCCGACGTGGCGTTCGGCACCGCCACCGCGCCGCTGGGCCCGGCGGGTGGGCCCGGGGGTGTGGCGGCCGACAACCGCTTCGACGCCTCCCTGCTGCTGACGGCCCCTGACGGGGCGGGAGCCGTCCGCATCGTCACCGTGGACGCGGCGGGGGCTCGCGGCGCCCCCCAGGACGTCACCGTGGCGGCGGGGCGGACCCTGGAGGTGCGCGTCCCGGCTCCGGCCGGCGCCGGCTCCTTCGGCCTGCTGGTGACCGCGCGGGAGGGGTCCGGGCCGGTGCACGCGGCCCGGCTGTTGACGGCGGGCAGGGGCGCCACGGAGGCGGTCACCCTGCTCCCGGTGGGGCCGGCCCGCACCGCGCTGGACCTGCCCCCGGTGGGCGACTCGCTGAGTTCCCTGCTGCCCTGATCAGTCGTCCGGGGTGTCGTAGCTGGGGTCGACGGACTCGGGTGAGAGACCGAGCAGGTCGGCGACCTCCTCGACGAGGAGATCGCGGATCAGCTGGGCCACCTCGCGCTCGTCGTCGCCCCGCGCCTCGATCGGCCGGCGGAAGAGGACGATGCTGGGCGGGGCGGCCGTGCCGCCGGACCGGGTCTCGCTGAGCGGCACCGGGTCGGCGCCATCGGCCCAGGGCTCGACCTGCGGCACCTCTTCCACCGCGAATTCCACCTGTGCCAGCTCTCTGCTCCAGCGCTGCCCGAGCCGGCGCACCTCGTCACGGACGAGGTCGTCGAAACGCTGCGCGCGGGTACGCGAGAGCGGAGCCTCCGGAGGAGCCAGCGGGCCGCGCAGACCGCGGCCGTGCCGGTCGCGGCGTCGTGGCCCTGCCACACGGGATCGCACATCTCCGAGCTTATCCCCCCGCGGTCCCGGGCGGATGTGCCCCTGGACGGAGAGTGGTCGGAGCAGAGCAGGACACTGCGCGATATACGGCTGTTGGCACTGAATTGAACCGGTAATGGAGACACGGTCGCGTAGGTGGTGGCGGTACGGACGAGAGGGGGGTACGGTCGGCCATCGTGAGCCCCGTCCGCATCTGCTCCCGCACCGCGTGCAAGGAGTCCGCAGTCTTCACGCTCACGTACGTCTACCGTGACTCGACGGCGGTGCTCGGCCCCCTCGCCGCGTACGTCGAACCGCACTGTTACGACCTGTGCGCCGAGCACGCCGACCGGCTCACCGCCCCGATGGGCTGGGAACTGGTCCGCCTGCCGGTCGAGGACACCGAGCCCAGCTCCGACGATCTCGAGGCGCTGGCCGACGCCGTACGCGAGGCCGCCCGTCCCACCCGGCGGCAGGAGCCGGTGGGCCAGGGCATCGAGGTGAGCCGGCGCGGCCACCTGCGGGTGCTGCGCTCCGACCCGTCGTCCGGCACGACCCCCGCCGCGGACGAATAGACATTTAACGCCAACCGAATGATCTCTCTTCCTGCACCGACTGCGTGATCCCGCTTCCTTCGCTCCCGGTAGGCTCGACCATCGGTGCGACAGCGCTACATCAACAGGGAGCTGGAGTGGGCGACCTCGCCAAGATCTTCAAGGCATATGACATCCGGGGAGTCGTGCCCGCAGAACTCGACGTCGAGACCGCAGCAGCGATCGGCGCGGCCTTCGTCCGGGTGACGGGGGCGACCGCCGTGGTCACCGCGTACGACATGCGCGAGTCCTCAGTGCCGCTGGCCGCCGCCTTCGCCCGGGGGGCGACGGCGCAGGGCGCGGATGTGATCGAGGCCGGCCTGGGCTCCACCGACATGCTGTACTACGCCAGCGGCAGCCTGGACCTGCCCGGCGCGATGTTCACCGCCAGCCACAACCCGGCCCGCTACAACGGGCTGAAGCTGTGCCGGGCGGGCGCCAAGCCGATCGGCCGCGACACCGGGCTGGGCGAGATCCGCGAACTGGTCGAGCGCGGCGTCCCCGCGTACGAGGGCGCCCCCGGCAAGGTCAGCAGCCAGGACGTGCTGCAGGGGTACGCCGATCATCTGAAGACCCTGGTCGACCTGTCCGGCATCCGTCCGCTCAAGGTCGTGGTCGACGCGGGCAACGGCATGGGCGGTCACACCGTCCCGACGGTGTTCGCCGGGCTGCCGATCGACCTGGTTTCGCTGTACTTCGAGCTCGACGGCACCTTCCCCAACCACGAGGCCAACCCCATCGAGCCCGAGAACCTGCGCGACCTGCAGGCCAAGGTGCGCGAGACGGGTGCCGACATCGGCCTGGCCTTCGACGGCGACGCCGACCGCTGCTTCGTGGTGGACGAGCGGGGCGAGATCGTCTCGCCCTCGGCGGTCACCGCGCTGGTGGCCGCCCGGGAACTGGCCAAGCACCCCGGCGCCAACATCGTGCACAACCTGATCACCTCGCGCGCGGTGCCCGAGCTCATCACCGAGCACGGCGGAACCCCGATCCGCACCCGGGTGGGCCACTCGTTCATCAAGCAGACGATGGCCGAGACCGGGGCGGTGTTCGGCGGCGAGCACTCCGCGCACTTCTACTTCCGCGACTTCTGGTTCGCCGACTCCGGGATGCTGGCCGCCCTGCACGTGCTGGCGGCCCTGGGCGAGCAGGACGGCCCCCTGTCGGGGCTGCTGCGGGAGTACGACCGCTACCCGGCCTCCGGCGAGATCAACAGCGAGGTCGCCGACCAGGCCGCGGCGACCGAGCTGGTCCGGACCGAGTTCGCCGACCGCTCCGGCGTGACCGTCGATGAACTGGACGGGCTGACCGTCGGCACCGCCGACTGGTGGTTCAACCTGCGGCCGTCCAACACCGAGCCGCTGCTGCGCCTCAACGTGGAGGCGGCCGACGAGCAGACCATGCGCGAAATTCGCGACGAGGTCCTGGCCATCGTGAGGAACAAGTGATGAAGCTCGACTCCTGGTTGCTGGAGATCCTGGCGTGCCCCAACTGTCAGGGAACGCTGCGGGCGGACGAGGCCGCCGATGAGCTGGTCTGCACAGGCGAGTGCGGCTACGCCTATCCGGTGCGCGACGACATCCCCGTCCTCCTGGTGGACGAGGCCCGGGCATCGGCTCCATGAACGTGAAGTTGGACCTCGGCCGTCTCGACGACGCGGCGGCCCTCGCCGCCGCCGACCCCGGGGACATGCTGCGGCAGGTGGCGACCTCCGCCGCGCAGATCCGCGAGGCGCAGCTGAGGGCGGCCGAGGCGGGGCTGGAACGGCTCGCCGAGGACGGCCGGCCGCGGGCCATCGTGGTCACCGGCATGGGCGGTTCGGGGATCTCCGGTGACGTGCTGGCCGCGGTCTGCGGTGTCGGCTGCCCGGTGCCGATCATCACGGTGCGTGGTTACGCCCTGCCCGGCTGGGTCGGCGCCGCCGACCTGGTGATCGCGGTCTCGTGCTCCGGCGGCACCGAGGAGACCCTGCTGGTGGCGCGCGAGGCGCTGCGCCGCGGCTGCCGGTTGCTGTTCATCGGGGGCGAGGAGTCGCCGCTGGCCGAGATGGCGGTCCAGGGGCGGGCGCCGTTCGTGCCGGTCCGGTCGGTGGGCATGCCCCGTTCCACGCTCTGGGGCCTGTCGGTGCCGCTGATCCTCGCCGCCCGGACGCTCGGCCTGGTGTCGGCGCCGGCCGAGGTGCTGGAGGCTGCCGCGCTGCGGCTGGAGGAGGTGAGCCACCGCTGCCGTCCCGACAGCGAGTCGTTCGTCAACCCGGCCAAGCAGCTCGCGCTCGACCTGGCCGGCTCGCTGCCGATGGTCTGGGGCACGTCGGCGCTGGCCGGTACCGCCGCGTACCGGTTCTGCTGCCAGCTCAACGAGAACGCCAAGTACCCCGGGGTCTACGGCGAGCTGCCGGAGGCCAACCACAACCAGGTGGTGGCCTTCGACGGGTTCTTCGCGAACCGGCCGGGGGGCGGCACGGGCGATCTCGACGACTTCTTCCGGGACCGGTCCGAAGACTCCGAAACCGGGCTGCACCTGGTGGTGCTGCGTGACACCGACGAGCATCCGCAGGTGCGCAAGCGGCGGGAGGTCTCGGTCGAGCTAGCCCAGGCCCGCGGGTTGGGGGTGACCGAAATCAGGGCCGAGGGTGAGCATCCGCTGGAGAGAATCGCCACTCTGATCGCGCTGGCCGACTATGTCACGGTTTACTTGGCCATCGCACTGGGTGTTGATCCCACCCCGGTGTCAGCCATCCAGGAGCTCAAAGCGAGGATTGTATGACTAGCCGTGGAGCACGCCGGTGAGCGCGGGCAGCGGGACCAAGGCGATCGTCGCGGCGCTGGCCGCGAACCTGGGTATCGCGACCGCCAAGTTCGTGGCGTTCGGGTTCACCGGGTCGTCGTCGATGCTGGCGGAGGGCATCCACTCTCTCGCGGACTCGGGCAACCAGGCGCTGCTGCTGGTGGGCGGCAAGCGCGCCCGGCGCGAGCGCACCCCGCAGCACCCCTTCGGCTACGGGCGGGAACGCTACTTCTACGCGTTCGTGGTCGCCGTGGTGCTGTTCACCGTCGGCGCGGCCTTCTCGCTGTACGAGGGCTACCACAAGATCCACGAGGCGCTGGAGCACCCCGAGCACGGGATCGACTCGCCGGAGTGGGCGTTCGGCGTGCTCATCGTGGCGATCATCATGGAGATCTTCTCCTTCCGGACCGCGATCGTCGAGTCCAACCTCGTCCGCGGCGAGCAGAGCTGGTGGGAGTTCATCCGGCGGTCCAAGGCCCCCGAGCTCCCGGTGGTGCTGCTGGAGGACCTGGGCGCGCTGGTCGGCCTGGTCCTGGCCCTGTTCGGTGTCACGATGGCCGTCGTCACGGGCGACCCGGTCTGGGACGGCATCGGCACCGTCTCCATCGGCGTGCTGCTCGGTGTCATCGCGGTGATCCTGGCCATCGAGACCAAGAGCCTGCTGATCGGCGAGGGGGCCAGCCCCGAGGCCGAGCGGAAGATCATCGACGCGCTGGAGTCGGTGGAGCAGGTCGACCGTGTGATCCACATCCGGACGCAGTACGTCGGCCCGGAGGAGATGCTGGTCGCGGCGAAGATCGCGGTGCAGCACGACGACACCGCGGCGGACGTGGCCCGCGGGATCGACGCGGCCGAGGCCAAGGTCCGCGAGCAGTTCCCCGAGGCGCGACTGATCTACCTGGAGCCCGCGCTGGACGAGGCCGCCGCCCCGGAGGGTGAGGCCGCCACCACGGTCTGATGACGGATCACGGCCCGGACGGAGACTCCGTCCGGGCCGTCGTCGTTCCCGGAGACACCCTCACCGGCCGGCCGTCCCGGTCGTAGAACCCCAGCCCAGGCGCGACCGGCACGTCCCTTTGCAGAGACACATCGACCGCCGCACCGGCGAGGGCGCCTCGTTCCCCATGCACACCGCCCGGACTCCTGTGCCGGGCGGCCTGGCGTGACGGCGGTGGCGCCCCCGAACCCCCTCGTCGAAGCCACCACCGTGCCGTCACGAACATGACATTACGTTCACGCAGGTGGGCTGGCGTCCCCCGGAAGAATGGAACCGGTGTCGTTCTCAGGTGGGAGGAGCCGGGACCGCCGCATGGCACTGTGCGGTGAGGCGACCCTTCTGTCCTGGGGGCCACTATGGGGTGGTGACCCGTAACGACCAGACCGACCACGCCCCGCCGCTGGGGCAGGATCTCGCCCCGCACGCCTGGCGGCTGTCCGGGCGGATCGTGGCCGGTGTCGGCCAGATCCTGCTCTGGATCATCACCGGTCTCGGCCGGCTGCTGAAGCCCGTGACGGCCCGGATCACGGCCGGGCTGTACGGCGCGTCCCGCCGGCCCGCTCCCCGCGGCCCCGGCGGCACGGCGCTGTACGAGGCCCCGGGCCCGGCCGGGCCGCTGCCGCGGTGGATCGGGGCGTGGCGGGAGTTCACCGAGTCGTGGCTGTTCGCCCCGCTGACGGGGGTGGCCATGACCCTGGCCGCGCTGGCCGAACTGGCTCCGCACGACGAGTCGCCGGTGAGCGTGGCGGGCGCCTTCGCGGTGGCCGTCACCCTGCCGCTGGTGTGGCGGCGTGAGTTCCTGCGGCCGATGGCCGCCGTTGTGCTGGCGGCGTACGCGGCGAGCCTGCTGACGGGCCAGTTGCTGCTGGTCACCACCACGGCCGCCGCGCTGTTCACGCTGCACTCGCTGGCCCGGCACCTGCCGCGGCCGTCGACCGGGATGCTCGCGGTGGGCGGCGTGGTGACCATCGCCGTGGTCTACCTCGCCGGCGACGGCCTGGACCCGCTGCCGTGGTACGCGGCGGTGCTGGTGCTGCTCGCGGCGATCGGGCTGGGCGACGCGCGGCGGGTGGTGGAGACCGCCGAGCGGACCAACGCCGAGGTCCGCGAGCGCAACACCGAGACCCTCACCCGGCTCAGCGTCGTCCAGCGGGAGCAGACGGTCATGCGGGAGCGGGCCCGGATCGCCCGCGAACTGCACGACGTGGTGGCCCACTCGGTGTCGATGATCGCCGTGCAGGCCGAGACGGCGCCGTACACCATGGACGACCTGTCGAAGGAGGCCGCGCAGGGGTACGCCGAGATCGCGCACACCGCGCGCGAGGCGCTGGTGGAGATGCGGCGGCTGCTGAGCGTGCTGCGAGCGGATGCCGGCAGCGAGCCCGAGTCGGCCCCGCAGCCCCGGCTGGAACGGCTGCCCGAGCTGATCGACCAGCATCGCGGGGCGGGCGGTCACGTGGACATGACGGTGCAAGGGGAGGTGCGGGGCCTGTCGACGACCGTCGAGCTGTCGGCGTACCGCATCGTCCAGGAGGCGCTGACCAACGCCCGCCGGCACGCGCCCGGCGCGCACGTGCGGGTGGAACTGGCGTACCTGAACGACCGGCTGGCGGTGCGGGTCCGCGACGACGGTGCGGCGGCGCCGACGATGGTGCTCGATCCGACGGGGGGAGCGGGCGGGCACGGCCTTGTGGGAATGGAGGAGCGTGCGACGATGTTGGGCGGTCGCTTCGCCGCCGGCCCCGCCGACTCCGGTGGGTTCGTGGTGGAGGCCGAACTGCCCTTCGCCCGTGAGGAGAATCCCCGGTCGTGATCCGAGTGCTGGTCGTTGACGATCAGACCATCGTCCGCGCGGGGTTCGCCGCCCTGCTGGCGGCCCAGCCCGACATCACCGTGGTCGGGGAGGCCGGCGACGGCCTGGCGGCGGTGGAGCTGGCCCGGCGGCACACGCCCGACGTGGTGGTCATGGACATCCGGATGCCCGGCATGGACGGCATCGAAGCCGCCCGGCGGATCCTGGGCCGGCCGGGCGCCGAGGGCGTCCGGGTACTGGTGCTGACGACCTTCGACGTGGACGAGTACGTCTTCGAGGCGCTGGCCGTGGGCGCCAGCGGTTTCCTGCTCAAGGACGCCACCGCCGACGAGCTGGTGTCGGCCGTGCGGGTGGTGGCGCGGGGCGACGCGCTGCTGTCCCCCCAGGTGACCGGACGGCTGGTCCGCGAGTTCACCCGGCAGCGGCGCCACCGGCCGCGCCCGCCGGCGGAGCTGGAGACCCTGACGGCCCGGGAGAACGAGGTCCTGGTGCTGATCGCGGCGGGGCTCTCCAATGCCGAGATCGCCGCCCGGTTGGTGGTCAGCGAGCACACCGTCAAGACGCACGTGGCCCGCGTCTTCACCAAGCTGGGCCTGCGTGATCGCGCCCAGGCGGTGGTCCTGGCCTACGAGTCGGGCCTGGTCGTCCCCGGCGGCGACCCCGACCCCCGCTGATCACGGGGTGGGGTGCGGCGGAGCAGGCGGAGGGCCTTCTCCTTCTCGAAGTCCAGGGCCCGGGCCGGCGGGGCCGACAGGCGGCCGATGCGCTCGCCCAGTTCGCGGACCCGCAGCTGGACGTCCGGCTCGGCCAGTACGCGCAGCCCGAAGGCCAGTTCGGCGGGGCTGATGTCGTAGCGCTTCTCCAGCGCCAGGGCCAGCGCGACCGCGCGCAGCTCGGCGTCCCCGAACCGGCGGTGCCCGCCCGGCTCGCGGGTGGGGGGCAGCAGGCCCAGCGCCTCGCGGTAGCGGAGCATGCGGGGCGAGGTGCCGAGCCGCCGGGCGGCCTCGGTGATACGCATGGAGCGTATTCTGACAAATCAGTGTGAGAAAGTCGCCTCCGGCCGTGCGTCGGCCTCCGGAGCACGCCTAGACTCGCGACGTACGAACGCCCCCAGGTCTCATTCAAGGAGTTCACGAACGATGGATTACAAGGTCGCCGACTTGTCGCTGGCGGCGTTCGGCCGCAAGGAGATCCAGCTCGCCGAGCATGAGATGCCCGGGCTGATGGCCGTACGCGCCGAATACGCCGAGGCGCAGCCGCTGCGCGGGGCCAAGATCATGGGCTCGCTGCACATGACGATCCAGACCGCCGTGCTCATCGAGACCCTGGTCGCGCTCGGCGCCGACGTGCGCTGGGTGAGCTGCAACATCTTCTCCACCCAGGACCACGCCGCCGCCGCGGTCGTCGTCGGGCCGGACGGCACCGTCGACGCGCCCGCCGGCGTCCCGGTCTTCGCCTGGAAGGGCGAGACCCTGGAGGAGTACTGGTGGTGCACCGACCAGGCGCTGTCCTGGCCCGACGGCACGCCGCCCAACATGATCCTCGACGACGGCGGCGACGCCACGCTGCTCGTCCACAAGGGCGCCGAGTACGAGAAGCTCGGCGCCGTGCCCACGGCGGGCGAGGGTGACCCCGAGGAGTGGGGGATCATCCTGGAGACCCTGCGCCGGACGATCGCCGAGCGGCCCGGCCGCTGGACCGAGACCGCCGCCGCGATCAAGGGCGTCACCGAGGAGACCACCACCGGCGTGCACCGGCTGTACGAGATGGCCAAGGCCGGCACGCTCGCCTTCCCGGCGATCAACGTCAACGACTCGGTCACCAAGTCGAAGTTCGACAACAAGTACGGCTGCCGGCACTCGGTGCTCGACGGCCTGAACCGCGCCACCGACGTGCTGATCGGCGGCAAGGTCGCGGTGGTGGCCGGCTACGGCGACGTGGGCAAGGGCTGCGCCGACGCGCTGCGCGGCCAGGGCGCCCGGGTGATCGTCACCGAGATCGACCCGATCTGCGCGCTGCAGGCCGCGATGGACGGCTTCCAGGTCACCACCCTGGAGGACGTCGTCGAGACCGCCGACATCTTCGTCACCACCACCGGCAACTTCGACATCATCACGGCCGACCACATGGCCCGGATGAAGCACAACGCGATCGTCAGCAACATCGGCCACTTCGACAACGAGATCGACATGGCCGGGCTGGCCCGGACCCCGGGCATCGTGAAGGAGGAGGTCAAGCCGCAGGTCCACACCTGGACCTTCCCCGACGGCAAGCAGATCATCGTGCTGGCCGAGGGCCGGCTGATGAACCTGGGCTGCGCCACCGGCCACCCCTCGTTCGTGATGTCCAACTCCTTCACCAACCAGGTGATCGCGCAGATCGAGCTGTTCACCAAGACCGAGGACTACCCGCTCGGCGTCTACGTGCTGCCCAAGCACCTCGACGAGAAGGTGGCGCGGCTGCACCTGGACGCGCTCGGCGTCAAGCTCACCAAGCTGACCAAGGAGCAGGCCGAGTACATCGGCGTCGACGTCGAGGGCCCGTACAAGCCGGACCACTACCGGTACTGAATTTATGGCGGTCCTCCCGACGCTCCTCGCCTAGCGGCTCGTCGCTACTCGGACCGCGGCTCGTGCGGCATCGCTCCGCGTGGATCGAGCGCCTTCGGCGCGGGCACCCACGCGGAGCGATCTGCGATCAGGCGCCTTCGGCGCGGGGGAGCAGCCTTCGGACGCACTCGCGGCGGGCCGGCGGCTCGCGCTCCGACGGGGCCGGGTCGCCGGTTCCGTGCGGTGGTCTGCGTGCCGGTGGTGGTCGAGGCGGGCGGTCGCGGTGCGCGTTCGCGTGCCTTGGCGGTCGACCCGGTGGGGCAGTCGGTGGAACGATCAGGTGCCGTTCCCGTGTGGTCCGGGCGGTCGGTTCCGGGTGGGGACGAGGGGTGGAGATGAGTGACATCGCGGACGCCGCACTGGCGTACGCCGGGGTGAAGCGGATCGAGTGGGCCGACCGGGCGATGCCCGTGCTGCGGCAGATCCGGGAGCGGTTCGCGGCCGACCGTCCGCTGGCCGGGCTGAAGATCGCGGCCTGCATGCACGTCACCACCGAGACGGCCGGCCTGATCCGCACCCTCCAGGCCGGCGGGGCGAGCGTGGCGCTGGCGGCGTCCAACCCGCTGTCGACGCAGGACGACACCGCCGCCGCGCTGGCACACGAGTACGGCGCCGCCGTGTACGCGCGTGCCGGGACCGACCGGGAGTTGTACTACCGGCACATCCACCAGGTCCTGGAGACCGGCCCCGACCTGGTGCTCGACGACGGCTGCGACCTGATCAACACCCTGCACACCGACCGCCCGGACCTGCTCGGCACGGTCAAGGGCGGCTGCGAGGAGACCACCACCGGGGTCATCCGGCTGCACCAGATGGTCCGCGAGGGGGCGCTGTGGTTCCCGGTGGTGGCGGTCAACGACACCGCCACCAAGCGCATGTTCGACAACCGGTACGGCACCGGGCAGTCGACGCTCGACGGCATCGTCCGGGCCACCAACACCCTGCTCGCCGGCCGGACGGTCGTCATCGCCGGATTCGGCTACTGCGGCCGGGGCCTGGCCGAGCGGGCCGCCGGGCTGGGCGCCCGGGTCGTCGTCACCGAGATCGACCCGGTGAAGGCGCTGGACGCGGCGCTCCAGGGCTACCGGGTGCTGCCCATGGCCGGGGCCGCCCCGCACGGCGACGTGTTCATCACCGCCACCGGCAACCGGGACGTGATCCGGCCCGAGCACTTCGCGGAGATGAAGGACGGGGCGATCCTGGCCAACTCCGGGCACTTCGATGTGGAGATCGACGTGGCCGGGCTGGCCGAGGCGGCCGTGGAGGTGCGCCGCGGGGTGCGCCCGCACGCCGACGAGTACGTGCTGCCCGACGGCCGGGGCATCGTCCTGCTCGCCGAGGGGCGGCTGGTCAACCTGGTCGCGGCCGAGGGGCACCCGCCCGCCGTGATGGACATGTCCTTCGCCGACCAGGCCCTCACCTGCGCCTGGCTGGCCACCGCCTACCCGAACCTCACCCCGGGCGTGTACGAGGTTCCGGCCGCCATCGACACGGAGGTGGCCCGGCTCAAGCTGGCCTCCATGGCGGTCGACATCGACTCCCTCAACGCCGAGCAGGAGGACTACCTCAGCTCCTGGCAGCACGGCTCCTGATGCCGCGCGGGACGTACCTGCACGTCGAGGAGCAGGTGACGGAGCGGTTCCAGTGCGCGCCGGGCGCGGGCGGCTGGCGGTACGTCGGCGAGCGGGCGGACGGCGGCCGGACCGACCTCACCGTGGACGCCCGCTGGCGGCAGATCCGGGTCGAACTCGCCACCCGGCACTGGCTGCTGCGCGGCGGCGTCGCCGGCTCCGAGCTGTACTGGATCCGCTCCGGCGCCTCCGGCGAGCCCGCGGAGCACGCGGCGCGGGCGGCGGGCTTCCTGGGCGAGTCCCCGGCGTTCCTGGTCGCCGTGGCCCGGTCCCTGCGGCTGGCGGCGGGCGGGTCGGCCGCCGTCCGGCTGGTGCGGGTGCAGGGGCCCGGCCTGGCCGCCCTGGACATCGGGCAGCGCTGGCGGCTGGCCGAGACCACCACCTACGCGGCGGAACTCGCCCCGCTCCCGGTCGAACGCTACGAGATCACCGACCTGGCGACCGCCGAGACCGTGGAGGTGCACCTGGCCGGGGACGTGGTGCTCGCCGCCCCCGGCCTGGAGCTCGAAGACCTGGAGTCCCCGCCGACCCTGCCGTGAACTACCGTCCGACCCAGCCACCCGGCGGCGGCTGCTGGGGGAGGGTCTGGGCGTACGGGCCGGCGCCGTAGTGGGCGGGCGGGAGGAACTGCGGCTGGCCGGGGCCCGGCGGGCTGGGCGGCGGCGGTGCGGGCGGGCCCGCGGGCGGGACGGGCCGGGGCGGCGGGCCGGCCATGGCCATCGCCGGCACGGGAGCCGGCGGGGCCTCGTGCAGGCGGCCGCGGCGCTCCCTGATCCGGTACAGCCGCGTACTCTCCCGCCGGGAACGCTCGGCCAGCACGGCCGACAGCAGGATCTCCGGCCGCACCCCGGGCGGGGGCGGCGGGCTGATCACCGCCGTCACCTGGTCGGCGATCCGCTGGCCCAGGGTGTCGCGCACCTCGGGGATGAGCTCCCAGAAGCGGGTCAGGTACTGCCGGGCGCTGAGCGCCAGCCCGTCGGAGACCTGCGACAGTTCGAGCCCCCGGGCCCAGCCGGCCAGCTGCGGCGGCATCACCGCGACCGGCCCGAACACCACCGAACTGGGCACCCGCTCCTGGATCACCACGGTGCCCGCCAGCAGGTCGCCCAGCCGCTTGCCCCGCCGGTTGAACAGCGAGCTGATCAGCGCCGGGGCGCCCATCAGCATCCAGATCTCGATGGCCGCGGCCAGCGCCCGGGCCAGCGCCTGGCGGAACCGCTCGGGCCCGCCGTCGTCGCTCACCACCCGCAGCCCCAGGGCCAGCTTGCCGAGCGTGCGCCCGCGCGACAGCGTCTCGAACGCCGCCGGGTAGCCCACCGTGACCGCGACCAGGGAGAGGATGGACAGCCCCACGGTCCACGCCTCGTCCGCCACCAGGGCGGTCATGCTCACCGTGTAGAGGGCGATGTTCAGGATGACCGACTGGAACATGAGGTCGAGGAGCAGCGCGCACGTCCGGCTGGCCGGCCGGGCGACCCGCAGATCGAGTTCGACGGCCTCGCCGGTGACCAGTTCCGCCATGCCGCTCCCCGCTCGTGTGACACCGATGTACGCCCTAGTTTGCCGGTTCCGCGGTCCGGGGCGTTAGTCTCGCCCGGTGGACGTCGATGCTTTTGTGGCCGACCATCATGCCGAGTGGCTGCGGCTGGAGCGTCTGATCAACGACAGCCGGCGGCTCACCGGCCCGGAGATCGACGAGCTGATCGAGCTGTACCAGCGGGCCGCCACCCACCTGTCGGTGGTGCGGTCGAGCTCACCCGACCCGGTGCTGGTCGGCCGGCTGTCGTCGCTGGTCGCCCGCGGCAGGGCCGCGGTGGCCGGGGCGCAGGCCCCGCTCTGGCGCGACGTCACGCGGTTCTTCACCGTGTCGTTCCCGGCCGCCACCTACCGGCTGCGCTGGTGGCTGCTGGCCACCGCGCTGCTCGCCAACCTGGCCTCGCTGGTGATCGCGATCTGGGTGGCGCGCAATCCCGAGGTGCAGGCCGCGATGGCCACGCCGCACCAGATCAGGGAACTGGTGGAGCACGACTTCGCCAACTACTACACCGAGCACTCGGCCGAGTCGTTCGCCTTCCAGGTCTGGATCAACAACGTGTGGGTGTCGGCCCAGGCGCTGGCCGGCGGGGTGCTGCTGGGCACGTTCACGCTGTTCGTGCTCTGGCAGAACCAGGAGAACCTCGGGCAGATCGCCGGGCTGATGTTCGCCCACGACAAGGGCGACATCTTCTTCGGCCTGATCCTGCCGCACGGCCTGCTGGAGCTGACCGCCGTCTACCTGGCCTGCGCGGCGGGCTTCAAGCTCGGCTGGACGATCATCGACCCCGGCCCCCGCAGCCGGACCCAGGCGCTGGCCGAGGAAGGCCGGGCGATGATGAGCATCGCTCTCGGCCTGATCGTGGTGCTGCTGGTCTCCGGCCTGATCGAGGGTTTCGTCACCGGCTGGGTGCACACCACCTGGCTGCGCGTCGGCATCGGCGTCGTCGCCGAGTTCGCCTTCCTGACCTACTTCATCGTCCTGGGCCGCCGTGCCGTCCGCACCGGCGCCACCGGCGACATCGAGGAGACCCCGGACCTCGCCCCGGCCTCGGGCTGACCGCTTATCTGAGCAGAATGTCGAGATCGATGTCGACGGACAGCGGCCGGTCCGTCTTGAGTCGCCCGCGATATGTCCCGGATGGGATATATGCACCTTTCGTCGAGTCGTGCGCGTAGGTATAGGCGACCAATTCATCGCCATCCCGCTCCAGGCGCCAATAGTGAGGGATTTTCACAGAGGCGTATTCCGCGGGTTTGTCGATCCGGTCGGTGGTTACACTGCCTTTGCTCATCACCTCGACGGCGAGAAGCACCTGGTGCGGTCTGACGGGAAGTTCGTCCAAGTCCCCCTG
Organism: Actinomadura craniellae; assembly: GCF_003289645.1. Taxonomy (GTDB): domain Bacteria; phylum Actinomycetota; class Actinomycetes; order Streptosporangiales; family Streptosporangiaceae; genus Actinomadura_D; species Actinomadura_D craniellae. The sequence continues at coordinate 133,586 of NZ_QLYX01000006.1, forward strand.
GAAGACCAGGACGTCAGGTCTCCGGTTGAGCAGGGGGACGTCGGCGATGCGCAGGTCGACATCAGAGGTGACATGCCATGGCGAGGTAACCGCAGCTGTGAGCGCGTTGGCTATTTCCCTGATGATTATGTTATGCCGAGGGGTGGCGGAGGGGGACACGATGATCTTCCCGTCGACGATCTCGATGTTCCGGCACTGTTCTGCCGGCATCCGATCGTATTCCTCCGCCGTGAGCCCTTCCTCGGGAAGCGCCAACATCCAGTCCGGAAAAGCGGTCACGGCTGGGCCCTCCGCGTTAGGTGATGAGTGTTGCCGACATAGTCAACAACACTTCTTAAGCCCAGTATCCCCATGTGGGCGATGCCCCTGCAACATCCGTAACCGGTTACAGGCGGCCGGCGGCCTTGAGGGCGAGGTAGGCGTCCGCCAGGGCGGGGGCGATCTCGTCCGGGGGTGCGTCCACGACCTCGACGCCGTAGCGGCGCAGTTCGGCGGTGAGGCGGCGCCGGTCGGCGCGGGCGCGTTCGGCCGCCGCGGCGTCGTAGACCGCGGCCAGGTCGCCGCGCGCCGCCGCCATCTCGTCCACCCGCGGGTCGGCCACCGCGGCGACCATCACCAGGTGCCGGGCGGTGAGCTGGGGGAGCAGTGGCAGCAGCCCCTCCTCGATGGCGGCGGGGTTCAGCTCGGTCAGCAGCACCACCAGGCAGCGCTGGCGCACCCGCGCCATGATCGTGGACACCATGCCGGCGGCGTCCGACTCGATCAGCTCCGGCTCCAGGGGGGCCATCGCCTGCACCATCGAGGTGAGCAGGTCGGTTCGCGAGACGCCCTCCACCCGGGCCCGCACCCGCCGGTCGTAGGCCAGCAGGTCGACCCGGTCGCCCGCCCGCGAGGCCAGCGCCCCGAGCAGCAGCGCCGCGTCCATGGAGCAGTCGAGCCGGGGAACGTCGCCGACCCGCCCGGCCGCGGTGCGTCCCGTGTCCAGCACCAGGTAGATGCGCCGGTCACGCTCGGGCCGCCAGGTCCGCACCACCACGTCGGCGCGGCGCGCGGTGGCCCGCCAGTCGATGGAGCGGACGTCGTCGCCCACCACGTACTCGCGCAGCGAGTCGAACTCGGTGCCCTGACCGCGCACCATCGCCACGTGCTGGCCGGTCAGCTCGCGCAGCTTGCGCAGCCGGGCGGGCAGGTGCCGGCGGGACGGGAAGGCGGGCAGCACCCGCACGGTCCACGGCGCCGGCCGGGAGAGCTGCCGGGCGGCCAGCCCGAGCGGGCCCACCGACCGGACGGTCACCGTCACCGCCCGCCGGTCGCCGCGCCGGGTCGGTACCAGGGTCATCTCGACCCGGCGCCGCTCGCCTGCCGGGACGTTCAGCGGGGCCGTCCGCGGCGAGGCCCCGGCCGACGGCGGCCAGGCGTCGCGCAGCACGGCCTTCATCCGGCGCCGGCCCAGGTTCTCCACGATCAGCCCGACCCGGGCCGTCTCGCCCAGCCGTACGCTCGCGTCGCCGTCACGGTGGAAACGCAGCGCCCGGACGTTGCCGGCCAGCGCCAGGTCCACCACCACGCCGAGCAGCAGCACGCCCTGCACCGCGAGCAGCGCCCAGCCGCGTCCCACGAGCAGGGGCACGATCACGCCGAGCGCCGCCAGCAGCCCCAGCCGGCCCGTCACCGCCATGTCAGCCGGCCGATCAGCGGGGGACCGGAACGGTGGACAGGATGCCCTCCAGGACGCCGTCGGGGGTGGCGCCGTCCAGTTCGGCCTCCGGGCGGAGCTGCACCCGGTGCCGCAGGGTCGGCCGGGCCAGCGCCTTCACGTCGTCGGGAGTCACGTAGTCGCGGCCCGACATCCAGGCCCAGGCCCGGGCGGTGCCGAGCAGCGCGGTAGCGCCCCGGGGCGACACCCCGAGCTGGAGCGACGGCGACTGCCGGGTGGCCCGGCACAGGTCGACGACGTAGCCCGCCACCTTGGGGTCGACCAGCACCGCGCGCACCGCGGCCCGCCCCGCGGCCAGTTCGGCGGCGCCCGCCACGGCGGACACCTCCGACAGGTCACGCGGGTCGAACCCGGCCGCGTGCCGCTGGAGCACCGCGATCTCGTCCTCCCGGGAGGGCACCGGCACCGTGAGCTTCAGCAGGAACCGGTCGAGCTGGGCCTCCGGCAGCGGGTAGGTGCCCTCGTACTCGACCGGGTTCTGGGTGGCGCAGACCATGAACGGGTCGGGCAGCGCCCGGGCGGAGCCCTCGACCGACACCTGCCGCTCCTCCATCGCCTCCAGCAGTGACGCCTGGGTTTTGGGCGGGGTGCGGTTGATCTCGTCGGCCAGCAGCAGGTTGGTGAACACCGGGCCCTCGCGGAACTCGAACTCCGCGGTCTTCGCGTCGTACACCAGCGAGCCGGTCACGTCGCCGGGCATCAGGTCGGGGGTGAACTGCACCCGCTTGAAGTCGAGGGTCAGCGACCGGGAGAGGGTACGGATCAGCAGCGTCTTGGCGACGCCCGGCACACCCTCCAGGAGTACGTGGCCCCGGCACAGCAGCGCGATCACCAGGCCGGTCACGACCGCGTCCTGGCCGACCACCACCTTGCCGACCTCGCCGCGCAGCGCCCGTAGCGCGCTACGGGCGTCCGCGGCCTCGGCGGGCGCTCCCCCCGGGCCCTTCACGACATCGACCGGGTTGTTCACGACTGTCGTACCTTTCGTTCGAGGTCGTCGAGGACGTCGGCGAGCCGTACCAGCTCCGCGTCGTCCGCTGGTGCAGGACCGTACAGGGCCCAGCCCACGACCGCCGCGTCCCAGCCCGCGCGGGGGGCCAGGGCCAGGACGATCTCCTGCTCGGCCGCTGGGTCCTGGGCGGCGCCGCGGGGCAGGCCGAGCAGCGGCACCAGCCGCTCCCGGGCGCCCGCCCGGAGCGCGTCGGCCGCCCGGTCACGGGCGTGGTGCGCCCGGTACAGCCGGGCCCGGCCCTCCACCGTCTCGGCGGAGCGCACCGCGACCGGCAGCGGCTCGGTCACCACCGCCCCCAGCCGCCGGGCTCGCCACAGCGCGGTCAGCACCACCGCGATGAGGATCTGCAGGACGGCGAGTTTGACGCCGGCCGGGATGAGTTCGTCGTAGGTGACGTCGCCGCTGCGGCTGCCCGGGGTCGGCAGGTCGGGGATCAGCCAGACCACCGACGAGCGCGCCCCCACCAGGTTGAGGGCCAGGGCGGCGTTGCCCGCCTCGGCCAGGTAGCGGTTGGTCAACGGCAGGCCCGAGCCGAGCACGGTGACCGTCCGGTCGCCCCGTGGCAGGTGCACCACCCGGGGCAGCCCCTCGGACGGGTAGCAGTGGGTCGCCGTCGGTGGGGCCTCGTAGGCCTCCGACCGGTGGAACGCCACCGAACCCGCCAGGGTGGCGGCGGGCAGGGAGCAGGACGGCGCGACGGACCCGTCGGAGAAGCCGGCGGAGGCCCGCTGGATGCCCGGGGCCAGCGCTTGCAGCGCGTCCCGGCTGGGCTCCACCAGGATCAGGGAGCCCGGCAGGTCGCGCAGCTGGTCGACCTGCTCGGAGCCGAGCCGCTCGAACCGGGTGACGACCAGGACGCTGTCGGGGCGCGCCTGCCTGGCCGCCGCGGCGGTGTCGCGGACCACCTGGACCGGGGTGCCGCGCTGTCCCAGCAGCTGGGCGAGCGCGCGGGTGCCGTCCTTGGCGGGTGACTCCGGGTCGAGGAACTGGGCGCTGGTGGCGGGGCGCAGCACGGCGAGCCCGATCGCGACGGCGACCAGCCCCAGGATGGTGAAGACGACCGCGCGGGACGCCCGCCAGCGGCGTCCCGCCACCTGGGCGGCCGTCGGGATGTCCGTGGTCGCGGTCATGAGACGGCCTCGGGCTGCGGGAGGGGACGGGGGCGGGCGGAGCGCAGGGCGGTGTCCAGCGCGGTGAGGCGGGCGTAGCCGGCCTCGGTGCCGGGGCGGTCGCCGTACCACACGTCGTCGAAGATCAGCACGCAGGCGCGCAGCTCGTCGGCGTGGTCGGGGAGCTCGGTGCCGGCCTCACCGGCCAGCTCGTCCGCGGTGCGCCCCGGGCGGGCGGGGAGGATGGCGCGCTCCTCCAGGTCGCGGGCGATGGCGCGCAGCCGTTCCCGGATCGCCTCGGCCCACTCGCCGGCCAGGGCGTGCCGCTCGGCGGCGGCCCGGTGGTCCAGGGCGGTGCTGGGCTGCTCGTCCAGCAACGCGGCCCGCTCGGAGCGGGTGTTGCGGCGGCCCCGCATCACCCAGGCGACGAGCCCGACCGCGATGATCACCACCAGGGCGACGATGACCCAGGAGAAGATGCCGCCGCCCGCGCCCTGGGCCTGCGGGTCGGGGACCCGGTTGAACAGATCCCGGAGCCACTCGCTGAACCGCTGCCAGATCTGCTCCAGCAACGAGGGGTCGTCGCGGTGGTAGATGGGCTTCTCCAGCTCGCGCTCGGCGAGCTCGCGCGCCGGGTCGCGGGCGATCGGCTCCGGCGCGCTGATGATCATGCGTGCGAGCGGGTTCACGACATCCACCCCCGCGGCGCGGCCGGCGGCGGGCCGGCCTGTCCCGGCGGGAACGGCGGGCCTGGCGGGAACGGCGGGCCTGGCGGGAACGGCTGTCCCGGCGGGCCCGGCTGTCCCGGCGGGCCCGGCTGTCCCGGCGGGCCCGGCTGTCGCGGCGGGCCGAAGTGCGGGCCGGCGTGCGGGCGGACGGGCTCGGGCATGGGGCGCGCCCCGGGCGGCGGGACGAGGTCGCCGGGCCGCCACAGCCCGAGGAAGTCCTCGTCTCGCACCTCGTCGGATCGGGTCTGTAGTTCCAGGTCGAACCCCTCCCGCCGCATCCGCCGGTCGATGTAGAGCAGGACGATCACTCCCGCGTCGAACGGGACGACCAGCGTCCAGCTCACGATCCGGCCGAACGTGTCCAGGGCCAGCGCCAGGACCAGCGAGGTGCCTTCGGGGGCGTCGCCGAAGAGGAAGAGCTGGAGCAGCAGGAAGGGGATCCGCAGGGCCAGGAAACCCATGAGGACCGTGATCACCAGGGTGAGCACCAGGGTGGCGCAGGTCCGCCACCAGCGACCCCGGGAGAGCTGCCGGGCCCGGCGCAGCGCGTCCATCACCCCGAGCCGCTCCAGCACCACGGCGGGGACGGCCAGGACGAACAGCACGTACACGTAGATCATGGCCACGAAGCCGATCGGGTAACCGAACAGCGCCGACAGCACGCCCAGCGCGGGCGGCGCGTCGATGGCCACGAACAGCAGGAAGGGCAGCACGGGCAGGGCCAGCGCCACCAGCGCGAGCCCGGTGACCAGCGCGGTCAGCCCGATCAGGTGCGGCAGCCGGGGCCGGACGTCCTGCCAGGACTGGCCGAGCGAGGCCGGCAGCCCGAACACGGTGCGGGCCAGCACCGGCGCGAGCAGCCCGGAGAGCAGCACGACCGAGGCGGCGGAGACGATCAGCCCGACCACGCTCAGCGTGAACTGGGCACCGAGGCTGTCCATCACCGGGGCCGGGGTGAACTCCTCGTCGGCCTGCGTGCCGATGAAGTAGTAGCCGATCAGGGAGATCAGCACCTGGACCACGGTGGTGATGCCCACCGAGAGACCGAGCACGGCCCGCGGGTTCCGGCGCATCGCGGCCAGGGAGCCGTCGAGCATCTCGGAGATGCCCAGCGGCCGGAACGGGATCTCGCTTCGGAGCAGGTCGGCGCGGCCGGACTCGGGCGGAGCTTCGGCCGGTGCGGGGGCGGCGGCGCGCGCGGTGGGCGCGCCCGAGGAGGGCGCCGCCCAAACCTCCGGATCCGGCATCGTGTACTCCCCGTGCGATGACTCCGTCAGGTCATCCTGTCATGGGTGGCGAGTCCGAAATGCTCAGTCGCCGGGTCACTGCCTGATCCACGAAACGCCCATGTCGCCCGTACCTCTCCGTGATCATTGGGGAAATCGCCAAATATCGCGCGATGCTGCTGGATAGACACGTAGCGTAGCTGGGATCCGAGTGAATCAACCGTTTTTCGCAGTATTCGACCTCGACGCGGCACGCATCGGGTGAACGCGGGTAGCCTGGCTCGCCAGGGTGAATCGCCGTGCTGACTACCTGTGACGATGAGGGCCATGAGAGGACGCGTACTGGTCGTCGATGACGACCTCGCACTCGCCGAGATGCTGGGCATCGTGCTACGCGGCGAGGGCTTCGAGCCGTCGTTCGTACACGACGGCGACAAGGCGCTCGAGGCGTTCCGGGAGACCCGGCCCGACCTCGTGCTGCTCGACCTGATGCTGCCCGGCGCGGACGGCATCGACGTGTGCCGCCAGATCCGCGCCGAGTCGGGCATCCCGATCGTGATGCTGACGGCCAAGAGCGACACCGTCGACGTCGTCCTCGGCCTGGAGTCGGGCGCCGACGACTACATCGTCAAGCCGTTCAAGCCGAAGGAACTGGTGGCCCGGGTCCGGGCCCGGCTGCGCCGCACCGACGAACCGGCCCCGGAGACGCTGCAGATCGGCGACATCACCATCGACGTGGCCGGCCACTCGGTGAAGCGGGCCGACAAGCACATCCCGCTGACCCCGCTGGAGTTCGACCTGCTGGTGGCGCTGGCGCGCAAGCCACGCCAGGTCTTCACCCGCGAGGTGCTGCTGGAGCAGGTGTGGGGGTACCGGCACGCGGCCGACACCCGGCTGGTCAACGTCCACGTGCAGCGGCTGCGGGCCAAGATCGAAAAGGACCCCGAGCACCCCGAGATCGTCGTCACGGTCCGTGGCGTCGGCTACAAGGCCGGCCCCGCGTGAGCCGGTAGCACGCCCTCCCCCCGAACAGCGAGAAGGCCGATCGTGAAGGCGTGGAGAAAGCCGCCCGTGCGCCGGTGGCTCGGCCGGATGCGCCGGTTCACCCGGCGCGGCGTGCGCGGCGCCGTCACCCGCTGGCGGAGGTCGATCCAGGTCCGGGTGGTGGCCTCCACGATGGTCATCTCCGCGATCGTGGTGGCGATCCTCGGCGTCTTCCTGATGCAGCAGATCACCACCGCGCTGCTGGACAGCAAGGAGAAGGCCGCCCTCCTCCAATTGGAGGAGGGGCTGGGAATCATCCAGCGCGACCCGGTCAACTTCGGCACGGCCGACCCCCGGGTCCGGCTGGAGGACATCGCCCGGACGCTGGCGGCGCGCAGCGGCCCGTCCGGGCTGTACGAGGTCTACCTGCGGGACACCGGCGAGCCGCTTTTCGACGGGTTCGCCACCAACGAGCTGCGGCCCGAGAGCGTGCCGGAACGGCTGCGCCGGCAGGTCGCGGCCGACCCCATCGGTTACCGCGACCGCACCTACGGCCGGCTGACCTACGTCGGGCACGAGCCGGTGCCCGGCCTGATCGTGGGCGGCAAGGCGGGCCGGTTCGAGCTTTACTACCTCTTCCCGCTCACCCAGGAGCAGCAGACGCTGACCGAGGTGCAGCGCACGCTGGTCGGGGTGGGCGCCGTGCTGGTGCTCCTGCTCGCCGCGATCGCCTCGATCGTCACCCGGCAGATCGTCATCCCGGTCCGGCTGGCCGCGCAGGCCGCCGAGCGGCTGGCGGCGGGCCGGCTGGAGGAGCGGATGCGGGTGCGCGGCGAGGACGACCTCGCCCGGCTGGCCACCTCATTCAACGACATGGCCGCCAACCTCCAGGAGAAGATCGTCCAGTTGGAGGGGCTGTCGCAGGTGCAGCGGCAGTTCGTCTCGGACGTCTCGCACGAGCTGCGCACCCCGCTGACCACCATCCGCATCGCGGGCGACATGCTGTACGAGCACCGGGACACCTTCGACGACCCGCTGGTGCAGCGCTCGGCCGAGCTGCTGCAGAGCCAGCTCGAACGGTTCGAGGCGCTGCTGGCCGATCTGCTGGAGGTCAGCCGGTACGACGCGGGGGCGGCCACCCTCGACGCCGAGTCGGTGGACGTGCGCGACCTGGTGCTGCGGGCCGTCGGCGACACCGAGGGGCTGGCCGAGCGCAAGGGCAGCAAGCTGGTGCTCCAACTGCCCGGTGAGCCGGTCATGGCCGAGGTCGACCGCAAGCGGATCGAGCGCATCGTGCGCAACCTCCTGGTGAACGCCGTGGAGCACGGCGAGGGCCAGGACATCGTGGTGACCATGGCCTCCGACCGCGACGCGGTGGCGATCGCGGTGCGCGACCACGGGGTGGGGCTCAAGCCGGGGGAGGCGCAGATGGTGTTCGACCGTTTCTGGCGGGCCGACCCGGCCCGGGCGCGGACCACCGGTGGCACCGGGCTGGGGTTGTCGATCTCCCGTGAGGACGCCCAGTTGCACGGCGGCTGGTTGCAGGCGTGGGGCGAGCCGGGCGTCGGGTCGCAGTTCCGGCTGTCACTGCCCCGGGCGGCGGGTGAGGAACTGCGCGGCTCGCCGCTGCCCCTCGTCCCGCCGGAGGTGGAGCTGACGCCCACCCCCTTCGCGGAGCTGGAGCTGGGCGAATGAGCAGGCCGGGGCACGGGCGGGGGCGCCGGCCGGGGCGGTTGTTCGCGCTGGTGACGGTTCTGGCCTGTGCGGCGGGCTGCGCCGGCGTGCCCACCGGCGGCCGGGTGGCCTCCGGGCCGCCGGCCGAGCGGGTGGAGCAGGTCGACGACCCGTACGTGCGGATCGTTCCGGTCCGGCCCGGCGCGGACTGGGAGCCGGTCGACATCGTCCGGGGTTTCCTCATCGCGTCGGCGAGTTTCGACGACGGGCACCGGGTGGCCCGCGCCTACCTGGCTCCCGGCACCGAATGGCAGCCCGAGGCGCGGCCCGGCGTGACCGTCTACGAGGACAGCGTCGACGTCGTGGCGACCGAGCCGGGCGCCACCCAGGTCTCCGTGGCTGTTCGCGGGTCCCAGGTCGGCGCCATCGGCCGCGACGGGCAGTACGAGGCCGACGCCAGGCCGATCGACCAGACGTTCCACCTGTCCCGGGACGCCCGGGGGCAGTGGCGGATCAGTGGCCTGCCCGAGCAGCTCACCGACGGGCTGCTGCTCAGCCGGCGTGACGTGGACCGGGCGTTCCGCACGCTGAACCTGTACTTCTTCGCTCCCGACGGCAACGTCGTGGTGCCCAACCCGGTCTTCCTGCCGCTGGTCAACCGCCAGGACCTGGCCCGCCAGCTCGTGCGGGCGCTGCTGGGCGGGCCGACCTCCTGGCTGCAGCCGGCGGTGAAGACGACGTTCCCCGCGGGGACCCGGCTGCTCGGCGACGGGGTGCAGGTGTCCGACGGCGTCGCCGTGGTCGACCTCAGCGCGGAGGCCCGGACGGGTGACCGGCGGCGGATGTCCGCCCAGCTGATGTGGACGCTGCGGCAGTTGCCCGAGGTACGGCAGATGCGCATCCAGATCGACGGGGAGACCGTGCGCCCGGACGGTGCCGGGCCGACCCAGTCGCCCCGTGACTGGATCGGCTACAGCCCGGACGCCAGCACGCCCGAGACCCCCCAGCCGGCCTTCCTGCGCGGGCCGGACGCGCGGCTCCACCGGCTCGGCGAGGACGCCTCCCAGCCGGTGGGGGACACGGTCCACCGGCCGGCCGTGTCCCTCGACGCCGGGTTCGTCGCCGGCCTGGACGAGGACGGCCGCCAGGTGCTCGCCGGGCCGGTCAGGGCGGGCGCGACCACGCTGCGCGGGACGCTCGTGGCGAGCCGTCCCAGGTCCCGGTTCACCACGCCGACCTGGGATCGCAACGGCGCGCTGTGGGTGGTGGAGTCCGACTCCGAGGGGTCGTGGCTCTGGGTGAAGGAGAGCGGCCGCGAGTGGGCGCGGGTGGAGCGCTGGGGGCTGGGTGGGTACGAGGTGCTGGCCATGCGGATCGCCCGGGACGGGGTCCGGGTCGCCGCCCTCGTCAAGGACGGCGAGCGGGCCCAGATCCAGCTCGGCCGGATCGCCCGCGAACCGGCCGGGCGGGTGATGGGGGAGAACTTCCTGCCGGTCAGCTCCGACGTGGTGAACGCCCGCGACCTGTTCTGGTACGACTCGGGGACGCTGGCCGTGCTGGGCACCACCGCGGCGGACACCCAGGTGTTCCCCTACCTGGTTCCGGTCAGCGGCGGGATGATCACTCCGATCGGCATCGGGGCGCTGGGCGATCCGGTGTCGATCACCGCGGCGCCCGACTCGCCGGTCCTGGTCGGCTCCATCCGGCGGGACGCCCAGGGGCGGCAGCGCGCCCACATCTGCCGCCAGCGCAACCCCGATGAGCGGTCCAGCGAGTGGCTCTGCACGGTCCCCGGCAGCGACCCGGCCTATCCGGGCTGACCTGCCCGTACGGTTTTCCACAGTGGGGCGGCGGGGTGGCGGTACGGCCGGGCCGGGCGGCAGGGTCGAGGGCATGGGATGGCTCGCCGAACTGATCGACCTGGTACTGCCACGGCACTGCGCCGGCTGCGGCGCGGGGGAACCGCTCTGTTCCGGCTGCGCCGCGGCGCTCGCCGGCCCGGCCCGGCCGGTGCCCGCTCTGGCGGGCCTCCCGCCGCCCTGGGCGGCGGCGGACTACACGGGCCCGGTCCGGCACACGGTCATCGCCTACAAGGAGCGTGGCCGGACCGACCTGGCCGCTCCCCTCGGCGCCGCGCTGGCCCGCGCGATCGTCGCCGCCTGGGCCGCGGCCGCCCCCGCGGCGGCCTTCCCGGGCCCGGGCCTGTTCGTGGGCGCGGCGCCGGGCGCCGGGCGTCCGGCGTTCGCGGTGGTGGCGGTGCCGTCGGCGCGGGCGGCGGCGCGGCGCCGGGGGTACCGGCCGGTCGGGCGCCTTGCGGCGGCGGCCGTGCTCGGCCTGCGCCGGGCCGGGTGGGCGGTGACCGGGGCGGACGCGCTCCGGCACCGCCGGGGGGTGGCCGACCAGGCGGGGTTGGACGCGGCGGCGCGGGCGGCCAACCTGGCGGGCGCGCTGGTGGTGCGCCGGGGCGGGCCGCCCGTCGGGCCGGTCGTCCTGGTCGATGACGTGATCACGTCCGGGGCGACCCTGGCCGAGGCGGCGCGCGCGTTGCGCGCCGCCGGGGCCGATGTTCGCGCGGTCGCCGCCGTCGCCGCGACCCCCCGCCACGGTGGGTGAGGATTTCGGGTAAGCCCACCGCGCCGTGTCATGCGACCGGAACCGGGGTGGCCGGAACCATCCCCAGGTGGTGACCGGAATCAGGGTGACTCTCGCCCTCTCCGGGAAGGGGGGAGAATGTCACGCAGCGTGGCCTTTGTAAAGGGGGGTGTCGGGGGCGGTGTACCGGTCGCGCGGGTGCTCGGCGGGCCGTACCGGCAAAACTCACCGGAGGGTCAGAAGGGGCTGGCCGGTGCGCCGACCCGACCGGTAACCCCTTGGAGACAGGGGGTGTGCGGTGGGGAGGCCGCTCGACGAAGTCCGCTTCCTCCCTCGGCGCCCCCTGGGCGATGACGGTCCGTGAGTTTTTCCTCCGGCCACCCCCCTGACATTCGAGTCGTAAAGGGTTAGCGTTCCTGACATGGCACCCGCCCGGGTCCGTGGTTGCGTCGGACCTCACCAGGTCCGGCTAGCCGATGCCAGCCGCAGGCGAAACGGCCCACGTAAGGCGACTTCTCGTCGACCGATCACGGTGCGGCTTAGAGGTAAGTCCTGCCTCGTCGGAGGGTCAGACACCCTCCGAGCGGAGAGAAGGGTAGTAGTGGCGAAAGCGCCGCGAGCCCCTCAGCAGGCGGATGTGGGGACGAAGACCAGGTCGGCCGGGCGGGTGTGCATCCCGAAAAGTCGGGAACCCGGTCACTCCGGGAACTCGTTCAACAAGCGGGAGGAGGGGGGTCCCACGTGGACATCATCGTGAAAGGCCGCCGGACGGACGTGAACGACAGGTTCCGTAGGCACGTCGACACGAAGCTCATGAAGATCGAGAAGCTGGATCAGAAGGTGATCCGGGTCGATGTGGAGGTTCTGGAGGAGCGGAACCCGCGTCAGGCCGACCGCCGCGAGCGCGTCGAGCTGACGATCCGTTCCCGCGGTCCGGTGATCCGGGCCGAAGCCGCCGCTGACGACCGGTACGCGGCGCTGGATCTCGCGCTCGACAAACTTGAGGGCCGGATGCGGCGGATCGCCGACCGGCGCAAGGGCCACCAGAACGGCCGCTCGCACGCCAGGCGCGCTCCGGCCGAGCCCGTCGAACCCGTCGTGCCCACGTTCGCCGAGCCGGTCGCCACGATGGTGGCCGAACCCCGTACCGCACCCGACACCGACCGCGATACCGACTACGAGACCGACTACGACGCCCGGCCCGACGGCGACATCGTTCCGATCCCTGTCCAAGGCGACTGCCCCGTCGTCGTCCGCGAGAAGTTCCACAAGGCCGAGCCGATGAGCGTCGAGCAGGCCCTCTTCGAGATGGAACTGGTGGGCCACGACTTCTTCCTGTTCCGCGACAGCGACTGCGGCCAGCCGAGCGTGGTCTATCGCCGTCGCGGGTGGGACTACGGAATCATCCGCCTCGTCGAAGAGTGATACGGCGCTTGCGTCCCGTCACCGCCTCGACCGTGCCATGATCTAGAAAGGTCGGTACGCCGGCTCGAACCAGGTTCGAGCCGGCGTACCGGACGACCCCCCGCATGGGCGGTTCGGAGGAGGAGGATTGAGCGAGAAACCCGAGACTCGCGGCTCCCGCCCGCAGGCCGGCCGCCGAGCCGCGGCGGCCTCCCAGCAGTTGCACGGCGGAGAGCCGGCACCGGAGGCCGAGGCGATCCGGGTGCTGATCGTCGATGACCACGCGCTGTTCCGCCGTGGCCTGGAGATGGTGCTCGGCGGCGAGGACGACATCGAGGTGGTCGGTGAGGGCGGCGACGGCTTCGAGGCCGTCGAGAAGGCCGGCGATCTGCTGCCGGACGTGGTCCTCATGGACATCCGGATGCCCCGGCGCAGCGGCATCGAGGCGTGTACGGCGATCAAGGACGCGGCGCCCAGCGCCAAGATCGTGATGCTGACGATCAGCGATGAGGAGGAAGACCTCTTCGAGGCGATCAAGGCAGGGGCGACCGGTTACCTCCTCAAGGAGATCTCGATCGACGAGGTGCCCCATGCCGTCCGGGCGGTCCATGGCGGGCAGTCGCTGATCAGCCCGTCGATGGCCTCCAAGCTGATCACCGAGTTCGCGTCGCTGGCCAAGCGGAGCGAGGAGCGGCAGCAGCAGGTGCCCGCCCCCCGGCTCACCGATCGCGAGATGGAGGTGCTGCGGCTGGTCGCCCGGGGCCTGGGCAACCGTGAGATCGCCAAGGAGCTCTTCATCTCGGAGAACACGGTCAAGAACCACGTCCGCAACATCCTGGAGAAGCTGCAACTGCACTCCCGGATGGAGGCTGTGGTCTACGCCGTCCGCGAGAAGCTCCTGGAGATCACCTGAGCGGTGCCCGGAGCGTCCGGAACCGTCGGTGCCGGGGCGTAGGCTCCTGCGCGTGATCGAGCTCAGTGCCGACGAAGCCCGCCGGTTGCAGTTGCGCGCCCAGGGGCTCCTGGGCGCCGAGGGCCGTCGCGGCGGAGTGCCCGGGCTGCTGCGCCGGCTGGGCGCCGTCCAGCTCGACACGATCTCCGTGCTGGCCCGCTCCCACGAGCTGGTCCCGTACGCCAGGCTCGGCCCGGTCGGCCGCACCACGGTGGAGGAGGCCTTCTGGGGAGCGGCGCCCGCTGCCTCGGGCACGACGCCCGCGGCGTTCGAGTACTGGGCGCACGCCGCGTGTGTGCTGCCCATGACCGAGTGGCCCTACCTGGAGTTCCGGCGCAGGGCGTTCCGCAGCCGAGGCTGGCGCTGGCACCAGCTGCCCGAGGCCGACACGCGCCGGCTCACCGCGCACATCCTCGACCGGTTGCGCGCCGAGGGCCCGCTCACCACCAGGGAACTGGGCGGTGCCAAGGCGGGCGGCGAGTGGTACGAGTGGAGCGAACACAAGATCGCCATCGAGTGGCTGCTCGACATCGGCGAAGTGGTCTGTGTGCGGCGGACCGGCTGGCGCCGCGTGTACGACCTGCCGGAGCGGGTCGTGCCGGCCGAGTTGCTGGCGACCGAGCCCGACGACACCACCTGCCTGACCCGGCTGGTGGCGCACGCCGGCCGTGCGCTGGGCGTGGCCACCCGCGCCGACCTGGCCGACTACTACCGGATCAAGGGCGACCAGGTCACCGCGGTGGTCGAGGCCGCCGGTCTGGTCCCGGTGCGGGTCGCCGGCTGGCCGCAGGCCGCCTGGGCCGACCCCGACGCGCTGGCCACGCCGGTACGCGGCCGGCACGCCACCACGCTGCTGTCGCCCTTCGACTCGCTGGTCTGGGACCGCAGGCGGACGGCGCGGATGTTCGGTTTCGACCACCGGCTGGAGGCCTATGTCCCCCGGGCCAAGCGGGTGCACGGCTACTTCACGATGCCGCTGCTGGCCGGCGGCCGGCTGATCGGCCGGGTCGACCCGGCCCGCGAGAACGGCGTGCTGGTGGCCCGGCGGGCGTCGTTCGAGCCGTGGGCCACGAGTACTCCCGCCCGGGCCGAGAAAGCGATCGCGGCACTCCGCACCGCGCTCTGGCAGGCCGCCGGCTGGGTCGGGGCCACCGACGTCCGGGTCGCCGAATTCGACCCACCCGAACTGGCCCCGGCCGTCCACCGTGCCCTGCCCCCGACCCTCGCGGACCTCCGCTGACGGGTGTGCACGGGCACAGAGTTTTCGCAGTTCCGCACGTATGCCGACGGCCGGGAGCGTCGCGACGCTCCCGGCCGTCGGGATAACCGGCCGGTACAGGTCAGCCGTGTGGAGTGTCCTGAGTATCAGTGCGCGTCGGCTTGTCATCCGTCTCACCAAGCCGTCCGCCGCGCCGCTGGGCGCCCTGCTTGCCGAGCAGTGAGTAGTCGACGATCTCCGGGATCACCCGGGGCTCGTCCACCACGACGTCGGAGAAGATGCCGACGGCCAGGCCGAGGACGCCGCCTGCGACCACGATGGCGGCCCCCACCCAGAACAGCCACCAGGCCGGGCCGATGACCAACGCCACTCCACCGACCGAGAAGCCGATGAAGATTATGGCAACGACCAGCCACGAGCTCGGTCGGCCAGCATGGGAACCTCCGGACATTTCGCCTCCCCTTGAGTGCTTGAGAACATCTTCCGCCCACCCCATGGGGTAAACGGAAGCGGGGTAGATTGCACCCTCACGTGACGTGCACCATCCTTGAATGCGCCTACCATGGCACCGTACGTGTGGTGTGCGTGCCGTCAGTCTGCGGTGACCCACGATCTGCAAGGAGCCGTTGAGAGTGCCAGTAGTCATTGACAAGATCCTTCGTGCGGGCGAGGGCAAGCTCCTGCGCAAGCTCAAGCGGCTCGCCAACCAGGTCAACTCGATCGAGGAAGACTTCGTCGACATGAGCGACGCGGAGTTGCGCGAGCTCACCGACAAGTACAAAGAGCGGTTGGCCGATGGCGAGACCCTTGACGATCTGCTGCCGGAAGCCTTCGCGACCGCCCGGGAGGCGGCCAAGCGCGTCCTCGGTCAGCGTCACTACGACGTGCAGATCATGGGCGGCGCCGCCTTGCACATGGGCAACATCGCGGAGATGAAGACCGGTGAGGGCAAGACCCTGACCTGTGTGCTCCCCGCGTACCTGAACGCGCTGGCCGGCGAGGGCGTGCACGTCGTCACGGTCAACGACTACCTCGCCCGGCGTGACGCCGAGTGGATGGGCCGGGTGCACCAGTTCCTCGGCCTGGAGGTCGGCGTCATCCTGCCGGAGATGTCTCCGGACGAGCGCCGTAAGGCGTACAACGCCGACATCACCTACGGGACCAACAACGAGTTCGGGTTCGACTATCTGCGCGACAACATGGCGTGGAGCCTCGAAGAATGCGTCCAGCGCGGGCATTTCTTCGCGGTGGTCGACGAGGTCGACTCGATCCTGATCGACGAGGCGCGGACGCCGCTGATCATTTCCGGCCCCGCCGAGCAGAACTCCAAGTGGTACACCGAGTTCGCCAAGATCGTGCCGCGCCTCAAGCCGTCCAGCGGCAAGGAGGAGACCGACGGCGACTACCAGGTCGACGAGAAGAAGCGCACGGTCGGCATCCTGGAGACCGGTGTCGAGAAGGTTGAGGACTGGCTCGGCATCGACAACCTCTACGACTCGGTCAACACGCCGCTGGTCAGCTTCCTGAACAACGCGCTCAAGGCCAAGGAGCTCTACAAGAAGGACAAGGACTACGTCGTCATGAACGGCGAGGTCCTGATCGTCGACGAGTTCACCGGGCGCATCCTGCACGGCCGCCGTTACAACGAGGGCATGCACCAGGCTATCGAGGCCAAGGAAGGCGTGGCGATCAAGGACGAGAACCAGACTCTCGCCACGATCACCCTGCAGAACTACTTCCGGCTGTACGGCCGGCTGAGCGGCATGACCGGTACGGCCCAGACCGAGGCCGCCGAGTTCAACAAGATCTACAAGCTCGGTGTCGTGTCGATCCCGACGAACAAGCCGATGGTCCGCGAGGACGTCGCCGACGTCGTCTACAAGACCGAGCAGGCCAAGTTCGAGGCCTGTGTCGACGACATCGTCGAGCGGCACGAGAAGGGCCAGCCGGTGCTGGTCGGCACCACCTCGGTGGAGAAGTCCGAGCGGCTGTCGAAGATGCTCAAGCGGCGCGGCATCCCGCACGAGGTGCTGAACGCCAAGCACCACGAGAAGGAGAGCGCCATCGTCGCGGAGGCCGGCCGCAAGGGCCAGGTCACCGTGGCGACCAACATGGCCGGTCGAGGCACCGACATCATGCTCGGCGGCAACCCCGAGTTCCGGGCCGATCTGGAGCTCCACCAGCGCGGGCTGTCCCCGCTGGAGACGCCCGAGGAGTACGAGGCCGCCTGGCCCGAGGCCCTGGACAAGGCCAAGGACGCCGTCAAGGGCGAGCACGAGGAGGTCGTCGAGGCCGGCGGCCTGTACGTGCTGGGCACCGAGCGGCACGAGTCGCGGCGCATCGACAACCAGCTGCGCGGCCGGTCGGGCCGGCAGGGCGACCCGGGCGAGTCGCGGTTCTACCTCTCGCTGGAAGACGACCTGATGCGGCTGTTCAACTCCGCCCGGGTCGAGGCGATCATGGTCCGGCTGAACATCCCGGATGACACGCCGATCGAGTCCAAGATCGTCTCCAACGCGATCAAGTCGGCCCAGCACCAGGTCGAGCAGCAGAACTTCGAGATCCGCAAGAACGTCCTCAAGTACGACGAGGTGCTGAACCGGCAGCGCAAGGTCATCTACGCCGAGCGCCGCAAGGTGCTGGAGGGCGCGGACCTCGAAGAGCAGATCCGCCGGATGATCGACGAGGTGGTCGGCGGCTACGTCGCCGGCGCCACCTCCGAGGGCTTCGCCGAGGAGTGGGACCTGGAGAAGCTCTGGAAGGCGTTCCAGCAGCTCTACCCGATCTCGATCACCGTCGACGAGGTGGTCGAGGAGATCGGCGGCGAGATCTCCTCGCTCGACGGCGAGACCCTGGCCGAGAAGGCCCGCGAGAACGCCCAGGAGGCGTACGACAAGCGCGAGGAGGAGCTCGGCAGCGAGGTCATGCGCGAGCTGGAGCGCCGGGTCATCCTGTCGGTGCTCGACCGCAAGTGGCGCGAGCACCTGTACGAGATGGACTACCTCCAGGAGGGCATCGGCCTGCGGGCCATGGCGCAGCGCGACCCGCTGGTCGAGTACCAGCGCGAGGGCTACGACATGTTCAACGCCATGCTCGACGGCATCAAGGAGGAGTCGGTCGGCTACCTGTTTAACCTCGAGGTCGAGGTGGAGGAGCAGCCGGCCCCGGCCGTCGGCGCCAAGCCGGTCGAGGTGTCCAAGACCGCCGCCGAGGACGCCGAGGAGGAGGCCGAGACCCCGGAGATCCGGGCCAAGGGCCTCGACAAGCCGAACCGGCCGAAGAAGCTCGACTACACCGCGCCTGCTGAGGACGGCAGCGTCGAGCACCACTCTGAGGAGACCGGCCAGGAGCGGCCCAAGGGCAAGCCCCGCGACAACCGGTCCAAGCGCCGCAAGAAGCGCCGCTGAACGCAGCATGACGGCCCTCCCGGCGTTGTCCGGGAGGGCCGTCGCGTTGTCGGTAAAACCCCCTTATATGGGGCCCGCACCAGCGAATATCACTGGTTGCTACGAATTGACATCTGTCTGTAATCGAATTTCGGCGGCCGATCGCCGGGGGTTGTCTTATCGTCACAGTTACGTCACCCTCCGCAAGAAAAGTGTGTATGACATGCGCATTCTTCGACTGATCGGCCGTACCCGGAAGCTTCGGGCACTGGTGTTCGCCGCCCTCGCCGGGCTGGTGCTGCTGGGCCCGGTCGGCGCGACCGGGACCACCTCCACGAGCAGGCCCGCCCAGGCGGCCGGCGCTCCGGTCCTCCGCTGACCCGGGAGCATCCGGCTCAGCCGGCCGGAACGCTGGTCTCCAGCGCGGTGCAGCGCCAGCGACCCCGGTGCGGCTCCAGCCGCACGGCCAGCGCCTGCACCCGGCCGCCCAGCGCCACCACGGCGCCCGCCTCCACCGCACCCCGGACCGGCTGCTGCGCCCAGCACGACAGCACCCGGGGCGGCGGTACGCGCCGGCCTGGGCGCACCACGGGCCGCAGCCCGGCCAGCCCCTGACACACCTCCGGCGAGGCCCGCCGGGCCAACTGGTGGAACGCCCGGATCCCGGCCAGCACCTCCACCACCAGCCGGACGATCGCCTCGGCGGCGGCCCGCGGGTCCGGCTCCGGCCGGGCCTCCTCGGCTTCCACCGCCCACAGCCCGGGACGCCGGGCCCGAGGCCGGGCGGCCAGGGCCAGGGAGCCGGCGACGGCGGAGCGGGCCGGGCCGTACGGGACCAGGCGTACGGCGGGGGAGCGGCGGGACATGGCGACCTCCTCGAAGACCGGGGTGCCGCGGGCCGCGGCACCGTGAGAAGGAGCCGCGGCCGGGCCGCCCTGATACGCGGTGGCCGGATCCGGCCGCAGGTCAGCGCGCGCCGCGGGGGCGGGGTACGTCGAGGGTGGTGTGCAGCTGGTAGCGGTCGGCGCGGTAGGTGGAGACGGCCAGTTCTGCGCAGCGGCCCGCCATGAAGGAGCGGCGGCGCAGCAGCAGGACCGGGCTGCCCCGCGGGATCTCCAGCAGCCCGGCCTCCTCGTCGTCGGCGATCGCCGCGTCGATCGTCTGGTCGCCGGCGTCGAAGGTCACCCCGTAGACCGCCTCCAGCACCCCGTACAGCGACCGGTCCGCCAGCCGCCGGTCGAGCAGGTCGGGGGCCAGTGCGGCCAGCACGTGCGCCCGCTCGATGGCCATCGGCTCGCCGTCCGCGGTGCGCAGCCGCTCGACGACGTGCAGCGAGGTGCCGGGCGGGGCCTCGAACACCCGGGACAGCCGGGCGTCGGCGCGGATCGTGCGGCGCGCCAGGTCGCGGGCGCCCGGCCGCAGCCCGCGGGCGAGCATGTCCTCGGTGAAGGAGACCAGCCGCAGCGGCATGTCCAGCTTGGCCCGCGCCACGAAGGTGCCCTTGCCGGGCACCCGGTACAGCCGTCCCTCCGTCACCAACTGGTCGACGGCCTGCCGGACGGTCATCCGCGACAGCTCGTACCGCCGGCCGAGTTCCCGCTCCGACGGGATCGGCGCGTCGGCCGGCAGCCCGGTGTCCTCGATCAGGTCCAGGAGCAACGTCCGGAGCTGGAAGTACTTCGGCACCGGGGCGTTCGGGTCGATGGTGCGGCGGTCAATCAAGGGCGTGGTCCTCCGCGGGCAGCGCGTCCTGGGCCGGACGTGGGAGGCCGAACCTCGCGATCACGACCGTGAAAACCACGTCATAGAGCAAGAAGTAGAGCACTTCCGGTCCGCCGGGCAACGGTGAACCCCGAGTATTCGGGTCTTCCGGCCCCTGGAACGGCCGCTCCAAGGGGTCTCCTCCGGGCGGGGGATGTGGAGTATGGTGCAACTGGCCTAGTCCGGTCTAGACCAGTTGGGGCAGAAGGTGGATCCATGGTGTTGATCGCCGCCGAGCGGATGATCACGGAGGCCGGGGAGCCGGCGCCCGGCCATCTGCGCATCGCCGACGGTGTGATCGCCGAGGTGGGCGCGGGCCGCCCGGCCGAGCACCCCGACATCGAACTGACCGGCGGCCTGCTGGCTCCCGGACTGGTCGACCTCCAGGTCAACGGCTACTTCGGCCATGACCTCGCCGACATCGACGAGGCCGGCTGGCACCGGGTCGTCCGGCGGCTGCCGGAGACCGGGGTGACCGCGTTCCTGCCCACGTTCATCACCGCTCCCGTCGAGGAGCAGGCCGCCGCGCTGCGGGGCGCCGCGAAGCTGCTGCCGGGCCTGCCGCCCGGCGCGCGAGTGCTCGGCGTGCACCTGGAGGGCCCCTTCCTGGCCGAGCACCGCCGGGGCGCGCACCGCGCCGACCGGCTGGTCGACCCCACCCCGGACGCGCTCGCCGCGCTGCTGGAGACCGGGCTGGTCAAGCTGGTCACCCTCGCGCCCGAGCGGGCGGGCGGCCTGGCGGCGGTACGCACCCTCACCGGCCGCGGCGTCCTGGTCAGCGTCGGGCACAGCGACGCGACCGCCGAGCAGGTCGCGGCCGCCGCCGACGCCGGCGCGCGCAAGGTCACCCACCTGTTCAACGCCCAGTCGGGCGTCCACCACCGCGCCCCCGGGGTGGCCGCGCAGGCGCTCACCGACCCCCGGCTGCACCCCGGGCTGATCGCGGACCTCCACCATGTCGACCCGGTCGTCTGCCGGCTGGCGTTCGCCGCCGCGGCCGACCGGGTGGTCCTGGTCACCGACGCCGCCGCGGCGGCCGGGATGCCGCCGGGCCGGTACGAGCTGGGTGGCGAGCCGATCGACCTGCCCGCCGACGGCCCCCCGGTGCGCGCCGACGGCACGCTGGCCGGTTCCGCGCTGCGCCTGGACGTGGCCATCGGCAACTGCGTCCAGATCGGCATCGACCCGGTCACCGCCGTGCGGGCCGCCACCCGGGTGCCCGCCGACCTGATCGGCCGGCCCGACCTCGGCCGGATCGCTCCCGGAGCCGCCGCCGACCTGGTGTGGCTCGGCGACGACTTCCGGACCCGGGCGACCTGGGTCGCCGGCGAGCCCGTCTATCGAGGAGAGAACCCATGACCAGGATGCGCACCGAGATCGGGGAGCAACCCGAGGCGCTGCGCCGCACGCTCGACTGCCTGCTGCCGCGGATGTCCGACGTCGGCCTGGTGGCGCGCGGCACCCGCCAGGTGCTGTTCATCGCCCGGGGCTCGTCCGACAACGCCGCGGTGTACGGGCGCTACCTGATCGAGTCCGAGGCGGGCCGGCTGGCCACCCTCGCGGCGCCGTCCATCGCCACCGCCTACCGGACCAAGCTCGACCTGTCCGGGGTGCTCGCCGTGGCGATCAGCCAGTCGGGCGCGACCGAGGAGATCATCGAGACGCTCGACTGGGCCGCGGGCTGCGGCGCCCGGACGGTGGCGGTGACCAACGCGGCGCGCTCCCCGCTGGCCGAGCTGGCCGAGGTGGCGCTGATCACCGAGGCGGGGGAGGAGCTGGCGGTCCCCGCCACCAAGACCTACACCACCCAGCTCGCCGCGGTGGCGGTGCTCGCCCTGGGGCTGGGCGCCGACCTCGACCAGGCCGAGCTGCGCCGGGTGCCGGACGAACTGGCCCGCCTGGTCGAGGAGACCGAGGCGTCCCCCGCGCTGCCCGCGATCGTCGAGGAGCTGGCCCGGGTGCCGGGCATGGTGGTGTCGGGCCGCGGCCTGGCGTTCGGCACCGCGCTGGAACTGGCGCTCAAGCTCAAGGAGGCGTGCTACCTGCAGGCCATGGGCCTGTCGTACGCGGACCTGCTGCACGGCCCGATCGCCGTGGTCGACGCCGAGACCCCGGCGCTGCTGGTCGCCGCCGACGAGGGCCCCACCCTGCCCGGCACGGTCGAACTGGCCCGCCGGGTCACCGGCGCGGGTGCCCGGGCGTACGGCATCGGCGGCGGGCTCGCGGACGTCTGCTCGTACACGCTGCCCGGCCCCCGGCTGCCCGAGTGGGTGGCGCCGCTCGGCCTGATCGTCCCGGGGCAGCTCGTCACCGAGTCCCTCGCCCGGGCGCTCGGAATCGACCCGGACGTGCCACGCGGACTGCGCAAGGTCACCCAGACCCGATGACCCCGCGCGAGGCGCCCCCCGGCGATACGATCGCCGGGACATCGACGATCGGACCGCGCGGGGGCGTCGCATGACCCGAGTGCTGGCACCGGTGGCCGGCCGGGTGGTCGGCCTGGCCGGGGTGCCCGATCCGGTGCTGGCCGAGGCCATGGTGGGCCCGGGCACCGCGGTGGATCCGATCCGGGCGCCCGGGCGGGCCGCCGCTCCGGTCACCGGCACGCTGCTCAAACTGCACCCGCACGCGTACGTGGTGCTCGACGCCGAGGGGCACGCCGTGCTCGTGCACCTGGGCGTCGACACGGTGCGGCTGGGCGGGACGGGTTTCGAACCGCTCGTCCCGGAGGGCGCGCACATCGAGGCCGGCCGGCCGGTGGTCGGCTGGAACCCGGCCGCGGTCGAGGCCGCCGGGCGGTCGCCGGTGTGCGTGGTGGTGGCGCTGGACGCGCACCCGGACGCGCTGTCCCGGGTGGCCGAGAGCGGCGAGGTCGAGCAGGGCGCCGAGCTGTTCACCTGGACATGAGGAGTTCAACAGTGGCCGAGCGACGGGTGCGGGTCGGGTCGAAGGTCGGGCTGCACGCCCGGCCCGCGGCGGTGTTCGTGCGGGCGGCGGCCGAGGCGCCGGTGGACGTCACGATCGCCCGGCGCGGCCGCCCCCCGGTCAACGCGAAGAGCATCCTGGCGGTGCTCGGGCTGGACGTGCGCCACGACGAGGAGGTCGTGCTCGCCGCCGAGGGCGAGGGCGCCGAGGAACTGCTCGACCGGCTGGCCTCCCTGGTGGCGACCACCGAACATGATGGCGGCTGAGCCCGGCGCGCATGGCCCGAGCAGCGGAACCGGCGTGTTAGCGTCGCGGGGGTTCGATCCGCGAGACCATGTCGGGGGGCTTGGTCCAGATGCGTGTTCCGCGATTCCCGGTGTTCCCGCGTGCCACCGCCGTCCTGGCGGCGGCGGCCCTGCTGCTCCCGCTGGCGGGCTGTACGGAGGACCGGGCGGGGGCCCAGGGTGAGCGGCGTGCCGACTCCACCACGGTGAACAAGCCGGCCGCCTCCTGGGTGCCGGGCTTCGTCGCCGGGATGAGCGTGGAGGAGAAGGTCGGGCAGCTCTTCGTCCCGGCGTTCCGCACCTCCGCGCAGGCGCAGGCGATGGTCCGGCGCTACAAGGTGGGCGGGTTCATCTACTTCCCGAACAACGCCCGCACCCCCCGGCAGACCGCCGAGCTGTCCAACGCCCTCCAGGAGGCCAGCGAGATCCCGCTGCTGATCGGCGTGGACGAGGAGCAGGGCGCGGTGTCGCGGCTGCCGTACATCACCCGGCTGCCCGGCAACATGGCGCTGGGCGCCACCCGCAGCGAGGACGACGCGCGCGCCGCGGCCCGGATGATCGGCACCGAGCTGCGCGCGGTCGGCATCAACCAGGACTACGCCCCGGTCGCCGACGTCAACGTGAACCCGGCCAACCCGGTGATCGGCGTCCGCTCCTACGGTTCGGACCCCGAGCTGGTGGCGCGGTACGTGGGCGCGGCGGTGAGCGGGTTCCAGGACGCGGGTGTGGCGGCGACCGCCAAGCACTTCCCCGGGCACGGCGACACCGCCACCGACAGCCACACCGGGCTGCCGGTCATCAAGCACGACCCCGCCCAGTGGGAGCGGCTGGACGCCCCGCCGTTCCGGGCGGCGATCCGGCAGGGCGTCGATGCGATCATGTCCGCGCACATCGTCGTCCCCGGCCTCGACCGGTCCGGGGACCCTGCGACGCTGTCCCCGGCGGTGCTGACCGGGCTGCTGCGCGGGCGGCTCGGCTTCCAGGGCGTGGCGGTCACCGACTCGCTGCAGATGGCCGGTGCCCGCCGCAAGTACGGTGACGCCGCCGTGGCGGTCCGGGCCGTCCAGGCCGGGGCCGACCAGCTGCTGATGCCGCCCGACCTGGGCACCGCGTACGCGGCGGTGCTGCGCGCGGTGCGGTCCGGCGCCATCCCGGCCGCCCGGCTGGACGAGGCGGTCACCCGGGTGCTGCGGTTGAAGGAGCGGCGCGGGCTGTTCGGCGACATCACGGCCGACCCCGATCGGGCCGAGCAGATCGTCGGTTCGGCCGGGCACCGGGCCGCCGCCCGCCGGATCGCGGAGCGTTCGGTCACCCTGGTCAAGAACTCCGGTGGGCTGCTGCCGCTGCGCGGCCGGTCGGTGCACGTGGCCGGCCCGCGCGCCGACGAGCTGTCGGCCGCGCTGGGCCGGGCCGGAGCGCGGCCGGTGGCCGACCCGGCCGCCGCGGATGTCCGGGTGCTGACCACGATCAGCGCTGGTGCGGTCACCGACGCCCGGCTGAGGCAGCCGACGGGCCGTGGCCCGATGGTGCTCGCCGCCATGGGGACGCCCTACGACCTGCGCTACGCGGGCCGGGCGCGGGCCGCGCTGGCCACCTACTCGTCGGGGACGGTCTCGACCGAGGCGCTCGCCCGGGTGATGACCGGCGCCGCCCGGCCGTCCGGTCGCCTGCCGGTCGAGGTTCCCGGCGCCTACCGGCTCGGCCACGGGATGCGGCTGCCCTGACGCCCGGCGGCCGGGATCGGCCGGACCGCCGGGACGCATGGACGGACCGCGTGCGAGCTGGGAAGATCGGCTCGCGACGGCCGGGCCGCCGCACACGCCTTCATCCCCGAGGAGGTCCTGTGCATCGCCTCATCCGGTGGCCGGTCGGGCTCGCCGTCGCTCCCGTCGTGGCTCTGTGCCTGGCCGGCTGCACGCTTGGCGCCGGCGAGGCCGGGTTGCCGCCGCTCACCCCGGAGCCCGACGCCCCGCTGGTCGCCGCCACCCCCGCTCCGGCGGGGCCGAGCTATCCGGCCCGGCTGGCGCTGATGCGCTACCTGCGCGGGATCGCGACCGGTGATCCGCGGATCTGCGTCCTGATCGGCCCCGAGTTCGAGGAGTCGGCGTTCGGCGCGCCGGGTGGCTGCCGGACAGGGCTGGCCGCGGCCCGCCGGGAGCTCTCCGCCGCGGACCTGGCCGCGCTGCGCACCGTCTCCGTCCCGACCGCGACGATCGGCCCGGAGCCCGCCGGCTACACCGTCTCCTTCGCGGAGCTGGGCTGGCGCGGCGAACCGGCCCGGCCCGGCGGTCTCCTGGCCGACCGCTACGTCCTCCGCCGCACCGGCAGCCAGTGGATCATCACCGCCTGAGCCGAGGGAGCGAGCGGAGTGGGCCGTGAGGGACGAGCGGTCCGCGTAGTGAGTGAGTGAGGTGAGGGCGGTGGCGAGCACAGCCTGAGCCGAGGGAGTGAGGCGTGGCCGGCATCGGCGCCGCCTGAGCCGGGATGGGCGTCGAGGGCTTGGGGAACGCGGAATCCGAAGTGTTCGTTATGCCTGGTAGGGGCTGTGTACATGCAGGTGGGCAGCATGGGGAGAACGTTCGGCGAACAGGGCACCTGTGGCGATCAGGTGACCGTACCGCGGCGTGCGGCCGGAACTGGCGGCCGGATGGGCGCCGCGCGGTGGTGCGGGCCGGTCGGTGAGCGGCGGTGCTCGTGACCGGGCGCGGGAGGGGGCCCGCGGCCAGGCGGTCCGGGTCACCGGTTCAGCGGGGCGACACCAGGCCGAGCCGGCGCAGCGCGATTCCCGCGGCGCCGATCGCGCCGTCGCCCGCGGGGCGGGGCGGGGCGCCGAACCGCTCGCACAGCCCGGCCCGGACGGCGTCGGCCACCGGCCCGGAGCCCAGTACCGACCCGGCCGTGACGACCGGCGCGGGCCGGCCGTCGAGGGCGGGCCGGACGGCGTCGACCGAGCGCAGCAGCGAGTGGGCCGCCTCGTCGGTGATTCGCCGGGCCACCGGGTCGCCGGCGGTCGCCGCGGCGCAGACCACCGGTCCGAGTTTGCCGAGATCCGCGAGGGGGCGGCCGTGCACTTCCTTGATGATCGCCTGAGCCACCGGGATGGCCGGTGGCGGGGGCTCGCCGGGGTCGTTCCCGGCGGCGCCGACGAGGGCGGGCACCCGCCGGGGCAGCGGTACCCGGGGGGTGGCGGGGCCGAGCAGGGCCCGGGGGACCGACTCGGTCAGCAGGGTCGGCTCGCCGCGGCCGTCGACGGCCGCGAGGGTCGCCCGCACCGCCTCCTTGCCGAGCCAGACGGCGGACCCCTCGTCGCCGACGAGCGGGCCGTAGCCGTCCGCCCGCTGGACGATGACGCCGTCGCGGATCACCGCGGCGCCGGCGCCGGTGCCGGAGAACACCACGATGCCCGCGGGCTCCTGGCTGCCCGCCGCGAAGGCCACCGCGATGTCGGTGACCACCGCGGGCGAGCCGCGCAGGCCGACCGCGTGCCAGGCCTGCCGGGCCGCCGCGACCGCCGCGGGGCGTCCCGCGGAGCCGGCCCCGGCGATGCCGAAGACGCCGTTGAGGATCAGGGAACGGTCCAGATCGCCAATCGCGGACCGTAGGGCCATGGTCAGCGCACCTGAGGTGTCGCCTCCCGAGTTCGGGTTGGCGCCGGGGCCGGTGCCGGAACCGGCGACGGCGCCCCCCAAAGTCAGCACAGTGCAGCGGGTTTTTGTGCCACCCGCGTCGATTCCGATCACGTAAGGACCGGCCAAATGGGTCAACACATGGTGACCGTAGACCTTTACCACGTTGACGAGACATCTAGGACGTAAGAAAATTTCTTCCATGAGGAAACCCGCCGGACAGGAAAAAGGCGGCACGGGGGACACCACCGCATCGAGGGACTCGGCACCGCTGAGCACCGTCGTGCGCGTGCGTTCACTGCTCCCCTCGTTGCCACCAGCCGAACGACGAGTCGCGCAACGCGTCATCGACGACCCCGAGGGGGTCGCCAACTCCACCATCACCGAACTGGCCCACGCCTGCGGCACCTCGGAGACCACGGTCATCAGGTTCTGCCGGGCGATCGGCTTCACCGGCTATCCGGAACTGCGGCTGACCCTCGCGACCGAGGCCGGCCGGGCGCAGAGCGCCGCCGGCGGCCGGGTGATCGGCAGCGACATCAGCCCCGACGACCCGCTCGACCAGATCGTCGAGAAGGTCACCTACGCCGACGCCAGGGCGGTGGAGGAGACCGCCGACCAGCTCGATCTCGACGTCCTGCAGCAGGTGATCGACGCGGTGGTGGGCGCCTCCAGGGTCGATGTCTACGGTGTCGGCGCCAGCGCGTTCGTGGCGCTGGACTTCCAGCAGAAGCTGCACCGCATCGGCCGGGTCTGCGCGGCCTGGTCCGACGCTCACATCATGCTGACCAGCGCCGCCGTGCTCGGGGAAGGCGACGTCGCGCTGGGCATCTCGCACACCGGGGCGACGGTGGAGACGATCGACGCCCTGGCCGTGGCCCGGCAGCACGGGGCGGTCACGGTGGCGCTGACCAACTTCCCCAAGTCGCCCATCGCCGAGGTCGCCGACCTGATCCTGACCACCGCGGCCCGGGAGACCACCTTCCGGTCCGGGGCCACCGCCAGCCGGCTGGCCCAGCTCACGGTGATCGACTGTGTGTTCGTGGGGGTCGCGCAGCAGACCTTCAAGGCGACCAGGGAGGCGCTGGAGGCCACCTACGAGGCGGTCCGTGGCCGGACCGTGCGACCCGACCGGAGGCGTCGGTGATCAACTGCGATCTGCCCACCGAGGCGCGTAACCCCCGGACCTATGACGTGGACACGCTGCCCACCCTGGAGGTGCTGCGGCTGATCAACGACGAGGACGCCACGGTCGCCCGCGCGGTGGCCGCGGTACTCCCGCAGATCGCGCAGGTGGTCGATTTGGCCGTCGACTCGCTGCGCGGCGGCGGCCGGGTGCACTATTTCGGGGCCGGCACGTCCGGCCGGCTGGCGGTGCTCGACGCCGCCGAGCTACCGCCCACGTTCGGCCTGGAGGGCTGTGTCGTGGCCCATCACGCGGGCGGGCCGAGCGCGCTGTCCCGGGCCGTCGAGGGCGTCGAGGACAGCACCGAACTGGGCGCGCGTGACGCGGCGGACGTGCACCGCGGCGACGTGGCGATCGGCATCGCGGCCAGCGGGCGCACCCCGTACGTGGTGGGTGCGCTGCGCACGGCGGCCCGGGCCGGCGCGCACACCGCCCTGATGAGCTGCAATCCGCGGGCCAAGTTCGGTGCGGAGGTCGATGTGCACATCGGCCTGGCCACCGGCCCCGAGGTGATCAGTGGATCGACCCGGATGAAGGCGGGCACCGCCACCAAGCTGGTGCTGAACTCGTTCTCCACCACGCTGATGATCCGGCTGGGACGCACCTATTCCAACCTGATGGTCAGCGTCGACGCCCTCAACGCCAAGCTGCGCACCAGGCTGGTGCGCATCCTGATCGAGGCGACCGGGCTGGACGCGCGCACCTGCGAGGCGGCACTGGCCGAGGCGGGCGGTGACACCCGGGTGGCGCTGGTCTCGCTGCTCGGCGGGGTGCCGGCCGCGGAGGCCGCGGCGACCCTGCGCGCCGCGCACGGGGGCGTCCGCGACGCCCTGCGCCGGCTCAACGGCACGGCCGAACGGGCGGAGGGCGCCTGACGGGAAGCACGCAGGGTCAACCCGCCGCAATAGCGGACAGTGCCTAATTGGTGTGTTCCGGTGATTCCGATTTTCGCCGGGCGGGCGGGGTGCCGCCGCGCACCCGCCCCCCGGGCACCGGAAGGGACCTGTAAGGACATCGCGTACGATTCCCCCCGTGGCGGTGAAAGCGGTTATCACGGACTGGGGCGGGGTGCTCACCTCGCCGCTCAAGGAAGCGATCTTGGCATGGGTGACCGCCGAGCAGATCGACTGGGCGGTGTACCGGACCCTGATGCAGAGCTGGGTGGAGCAGGCCTACGACGGTTCCGGGGCCAACCCCATCCACGGCCTGGAGGACGGCACGCTGGCCCCGGCGGAGTTCGAGCGGCTGCTGGCCGCGGAGCTGTGCACCGTGGACGGCGGCGAGGTCGACTGCACCGGGCTGCTGAGCCGCATGTTCCAGGCGTTCCAGCCGGTCGAGGAGATGTACGACGCGCTGCGGGCCGCCCGCCGTGCGGGGGTGCCGACCGCGCTGCTGTCGAACTCCTGGGGCAACGAGTACCCCCGCGAGCTGTTCGCCGAGCTCTTCGACGCCGTGGTGATCTCCGGCGAGGTCGGGCTGCGCAAGCCCGATGAGCGGATCTTCCGGCACACCGTCGGGCTGCTCGGGCTGGAACCCGCCGAGTGCGTCTTCATCGACGACATCGAGCACAACATCCGGGCGGCCGAGGCGCTCGGCATCGTGGGCCTGCACCACACCGATCCGGCCGTCACCGTCGCCCGGCTGGAGGACATGCTCGGGCTGCCGCTGACCTCCTGAGACACTGCACTACATGCGCGTTTATCTACCGTCGACGCTGCCCGCGCTCGCCCGGGCGCTCGCCACGGGATCGGTCGAGCCGGGCACCGCGTACGCCGTCACCCCCGCCTTGCGCGAGTGGTACGCGGACGGCGACCTGGAGGAGCTGGAGTACGCCGCGCTGACCGCCGCGGCACGGGCCTCGCTCCGGCTGCTGGCCGCCGATCCCGCGGCGCCGCCGCGCCGGGTGGTGCTGGTGGCGGAGGTCCCCGAGGGAACGGTCTCGGGGCGCGGCGAGCCCGGGCCCGATCCGGCCCGGGTCGGGGTGGCCGAGCCGGTGCCCGCCGGAAAGATCGTCGCCGGGCATGTGGACGACGAGGACGCGGCCGATGACGTGCGCGCGGCGGCCGAGGCGCTGCCCGCCGCCGACGCCGGTGACGACGACGCCCGATTCACCGTCGACGGCGCCGAGGGGCACGAGCTGATGTGGTACGCCACCCAGGAGCTGCCGCACCTCGGCTGAGTCATCGCCGTAATGCTCGGGTACGTCCCGAACCAGTACAGAGAATCTTTTTCAGGGAGCGAAATGGACGCCGTGACGAACGTGCCTGCACCGGCGAACGAGCCGGTCAAGGGGTACGCCCCGGGCAGCGCGGAGCGTACCGCGCTGGAGGCCCGGATCAAGGAACTCGGCGACGCCGCCCCGATCGAGCTGACCATGACGATCGGGGGCGAGCAGCGGCTGGGCGGGGGCGAGCCGATCGACGTGGTCCAGCCGCACCGCCACCAGCGGGTGCTGGGCCGGCTCGGCGACGCCACCGACGACGACGTGCGGGCGGCGATCGACGCGGCCCGGGCGGCGGCGCCGGCCTGGCGCGCGCTGTCCTTCGACGACCGGGCCGCGGTCTTCCTCCGGGCGGCCGAACTGCTGGCGGGGCCCTGGCGGGCCACGCTCAACGCCGCGACCGTCCTCGGCCAGTCGAAGTCCCCATACCAGGCGGAGATCGACGCGGCCTGCGAGCTGATCGACTTCTGGCGGTTCAACCCGCACTACGCCCGGCAGCTGATGACGGTCCAGCCGGACTCGGCGCCCGGCGGCTGGAACCGGATGGAGTACCGCCCGCTGGAGGGCTTCGTCCTGGCGATCACGCCGTTCAACTTCACCTCGATCGCCGGCAACCTGCCGACCGCGCCCGCCCTGATGGGCAACACGGTGATCTGGAAGCCGTCGCCGACCCAGCAGTTCTCCGCGCACTTCCTGATGCGGCTGCTGGAGGCGGCGGGCCTGCCGCCCGGTGTGATCAACATGGTCACCGGCGACGGGCGGGCGCTGTCCCGGACGGCGCTGCCCCATCCGGACCTGGCCGGGATCCACTTCACCGGCTCCACCGCCACGTTCCAGCACCTGTGGCGGTCGGTCGGGGAGAACATCGCCGGCTATCGCGCCTACCCCCGGCTGGTCGGCGAGACCGGCGGCAAGGACTTCGTGGTGGCGCACCCCAGCGCCGACCCGGACGTGCTGCGCACCGCGCTGGTCAGGGGGGCCTTCGAGTACCAGGGCCAGAAGTGCTCGGCCGCCTCCCGGGCGTACGTGCCGCGTTCGCTGTGGACCCGGATGCGCGACGACTTCCGGGACACCGTCGAGTCGCTGACCGTGGGAGACGTCGCCGAGGACCTCTCGCTGTTCATGGGCGCGGTGATCGACGAGCGGGCCTTCGCCAAGCACCGTGCCGCGCTGGACCGGGTCACGTCCGCCGGTGGGCTGCGCGTGCTGGCCGGGGGCGGCGCCGACGACTCCGAGGGGTACTTCGTCCGGCCCACCGTGGTGGAGGCCGACGACCCCGAGGACGAGCTGTTCACCACCGAGTACTTCGGGCCGATCCTCGGCGTCCACGTCTACGAGGACGGCGCCTACAACACCATGCTGCGCCAGATGGAGCGCGCGGCGCCGTACGGCCTGACCGGTTCGATCATCGCCCGGGACCAGACCGCGATCGCCGCGGCCGCCGACGAGCTGCGGTTCGCGGCGGGCAACTTCTACATCAACGACAAGCCCACCGGGGCGGTGGTCGGGCAGCAGCCGTTCGGCGGGGCCCGCGCCAGCGGCACCAACGACAAGGCGGGCTCCATCTTCAACCTGATCCGCTGGGTGAACGCGCGGAGCATCAAGGAGACGTTCGTCCCGCCGACGGACCACCGGTATCCGCATATGGGGTCCTGACCACACCAGTCGATCACGATTGCCGTGTATGTCGGAAGGTTGCTTGCGGGGACCGGGCAGCAGGCCCGACGATTAGCACGCCTGCCCCGGAAAGGAACTGAATGACGACGATGCACCGGTTGGTGCTGTGGAATCTCGACCACACCCTGGTCGATGTCGGGCGTGTTACGCGCGAGGCCTACGCCGAGGCGTTCCAGCGGGTCACGGGGCGTCCGCTGGTCCGCCTGGCGCCCACCGCGGGACGCACCGAATCCGAGATCATCTTCGAGACGCTGGCGTTCAACGACGTCGAGACGACCGATGATCACCTGCCGATGTTCATGGCCGAACTCGCCCGGGCGTTCGAGGGGCGCCGGGGCGACGTCCGGGCGCACGGGCGGGTGCTGCCCGGCGCCAAGGAGGCGCTGGCCGCGGTGGGCCGGCTGGGGAACGTCGTGCAGACCGTGCTGACCGGATCCATCCGCGACAACGCGGCGGTCAAGGCCACCGAGCTGGGGCTGGGCAGGTACCTCGACCTGGAGGTCGGCGGGTACGGCTCGGAGGTCTACCCCAAGGGCACCCTGATCGAGCTGGCCCGGACCCGGGCGAGCCAGAAGTACGGCGTTCCGTTCGACGAGTCGGCGGCCTGGCTGCGCGGCGACCGGGTGATCGCCACGATCTACATCGCCGACTCGGCCGCGGACGTGCGGGCGGCCCAGATCGCGCGCTGCCCGATCGTCGCGGTGGCCACCGGCAGCGCGACCGAGACGGAGCTGCGGGACGCCGGAGCGGACGTGGTGCTGCCCACCTTGGGAGACACCGCAACGGTGGTACGGGCTGTGGAGTACTTGACCGGCCGGTCGTAGGCTGACCGGGTGATCAAAGAAGGCACCCTCCTCTGGGAACCGTCCGCGGAAGTCGTCGAGCGTGCCCAGCTCACTCGCTACCTGCGGTGGCTGGCGGAGCGGGGAGTCGAGGCCGGGACGTACGACGAGCTGTGGCGCTGGTCGGTCACCGAGACCGACGCGTTCTGGGACTCGTTGTGGCCGTTCTTCGACGTGCGGGGCGAGCGCGGCACCGGCCCGGTGCGCACCGGCACCGAGATGCCCGGGGTGCGCTGGTTCCCCGGGGCCACGCTGAACTACGCCGGGAACGCGCTGCGCCCCGAGCACGCCGACCGGCTCGCCGTGATCGGGCGCGCCGAGTCCGGCGCGGAGCGGCGGCTGACCTACGGGGAGCTGGCCGCCGAGGTGCGGCGGGTCCGGCGGGCGCTGCACCGGCAGGGCGTGCGGCGCGGCGACCGGGTGGCGGCGTACCTGCCCAACACCCCCGACGCGCTGGTGTTCCTCCTGGCCACGGCCTCGCTGGGGGCCATCTGGTCGTGCTGCTCGCCCGACTTCGGGGCGCCGAGCGTGATCGACCGGTTCTCCCAGATCGAACCGGTCGTGCTGGTCGCGGTGGAGTCCTACGTCTACAACGGGCGGGTCTTCTCCCGCGCCGCCGAGCTGGGCGACATCGTTGCGGCGCTGCCCTCGCTGCGGGCCACGGTGGTGGTGGCCGGCGACCCGAAGGCGGTGCCCGGCGGGCTGGGGTACGAGGAGTTCCTGGCGACCGAGGGCGACGACCCCGACCCGGAGTTCGCGGCGGTGCCGTTCGACCACCCGCTGTGGATCGTGTACTCCTCGGGCACCACCGGGCTGCCCAAGCCGATCGTGCACAGCCACGGCGGGATCGTGCTGGAGCATCTCAAGGCGCTGTCGTTCCACCAGGACATCGGCCCGGGTGACGTGTTCTTCTGGTTCACCACCACCGGCTGGATGATGTGGAACTACCTCGTCGGCGGGCTGTTGCTGGGCGCCACGGTGGTGCTGTACGACGGCGCGCCGACCGGCGACACGGTCTGGCGGGTGGCCGCCGAGACCGGGACGACCTACCTGGGTGTCGGCGTGCCCTACATCCTGGCCTCCGGTAAAGCCGGGCTGACGCCCGGCGCCGACCACGACCTGTCGCGGCTGCGCGGCGTCGGGGCGACCGGGTCGCCGCTGCCGCCCGAGGGGTTCGCCTGGGTGTACGAGGCGGTCGGCGCGGACCTGCTGCTGGGGTCGCTGTCCGGTGGGACGGACGTGTGCACCGGTTTCGTGGGCCCGTCGGTGCTGCTGCCGCTGCGCGCCGGAGTGATCCAGTGCGCCGGCCTGGGCGCGGCCGTGGCGGCCTTCGACGAGGAGGGGCGGCCGCTGGTCGGCGAGGTCGGTGAGCTGGTGCTGACCCGGCCGATGCCGTCGATGCCGGTCTTCTTCTGGAACGACCCGGGGGACGAGCGCTACCAGGACTCCTACTTCTCGGTCTATCCGGGGATCTGGCGGCACGGCGACTGGATCAAGGTCCTGCCGGACGGCGGTTGCGTGATCTACGGCCGTTCGGACTCGACGCTGAACCGGGGCGGCGTCCGGATGGGCACCGCGGACTTCTACCGGGTGGTCGAGGCGTTCGACGAGATCCTCGACAGCCTGGTCATCGACACCGGCCGGCTGGGCAGCGAGGGGCGGCTGCTGCTGTACGTCCAGCTCGCCCCCGGCGCCGAACTGGACGACGACCTGCTGGGCCGGCTGCGGAGCGCGCTGCGTTCTTCCCTGTCGCCGCGGCACGTCCCCGACGAGATCGTCGGGGTGCCGGGCGTGCCCCGCACGCTGTCGGGCAAGAAGCTGGAGATCCCGGTCCGGAAGATCCTGCTCGGCACGCCGGTGGCGGAGGCGGCCAACCCCGACTCGCTGGCCAACCCGGAGGTCCTGTCGGCGTACCGGCCGCTGGAGTGAGCCGCCGATAGTGTGTCGCGATCAAGAAACTTGACATCGAGATAAACTCGGGTGAGGATATCTCTCGATGTCGAGACATGCGGTGTGGGACCCCGTCCAGTACGCGGTGTTCGAGGACGAGCGCGGCCGTCCGTTCGCCGAACTGCTGGCGCGGGTGACGCCCGCCCGCCCCCCGCGCACCGTCGTGGACCTGGGCTGCGGGGACGGCGGTCTCACCGCCACCCTGGCCGGGCGCTGGCCCGGTGCCGCGGTGACCGGCCTCGACTCCTCGGCCGAGATGATCGCCCGGGCGAGGCCCGAGCCGGGGCTGGACTTCACCGTCGGCGACATCGCCGGCTGGCACCCTGACGAGCCTGTCGACGTGATCGTGTCGAACGCCGCGCTGCACTGGGTGCCCGGCCACGCCGGGATGCTGCCCCGCTGGTTCGGCGCGCTCGCCCCGGGTGGAGTGCTCGCCTTCCAGGTGCCCGGCAACCACGCCGCCCCGAGCCACGCCCTGCTGCGCGAGCTGACCGAGGCGCCCCGCTGGCGCGACCGGCTGGCCGGCACGGTCGCCCGGCGGCCGGTCCTCGACCCGGCCGGCTACCTGGACCTGCTGGCGCCGCTGGGCGCCCGGGTCGACGCCTGGGAGACCACCTACGCCCAGGTGCTGCCCGGCCCCGACCCGGTACTCGAATGGGTCAAGGGCACCGCGTTGCGCCCCGTGCTCGCCGCCCTGGACGAGGCCGCGGCCGGAGACTTCCTCGCCGAGTACGCCGGGCTGCTGCGCGAGGCGTACCCGCCGGCCCCGCACGGCACGGTCTTCCCGTTCCGCCGGATCTTCGTGGTGGCCGGCAGATCCCCCTAGACACGGGCGCCGCCCGCCGCCGGGAGAGGCCTCACGTTCCCCTGCGGTGCGCCCTCCGGGCGGCGGGCGGCACCCGCTCGAAACCCCGGCCCCACCACCCCGCGGGCCGGCGACCCCTGAACGCGGCCGTCCGGACGAACTCCGGACGGCCGCCAGGGGTCGGACCTCACCGGGCGATGCCGCCGGGGTAGGGCTGGATCAGCAGTTCGTCCGGGTAGCACCAGGCCCAGTCCTCGCCGGGCTCCGCCGACTCCACCAGCGGGTGGCCGGTGGCCTCGTGGTGCGCGGTGGCGTGCCGCCGCGGCGAGGAGTCACAGCAGCCGACCTGCCCGCAGGTCAGGCACCGGCGCAGATGCACCCAGCGGGTGCCGGCGGACAGGCATTCGGCGCAGCCGTCCGACGTCGCCGCCGGGACCGGGCCGGGCAGGTAGGCCAGATGGGCGCAGGGCGTCATGGGACGGTCCTCCAGGAGGAGCGGGCGGCCGGGGCCGCGGGAACGGGCCGCTCCGGTGACCCGCTGTGCGGGGTCGTGCCGGGCGGAAAACGGGATCGGGACGCCGTTTGTTCCCGGGCGGGTCAGGGCTCGGCCGGGACGTCGTCCGGCTGGTTGCGGCGGGTCTTCCCGGCGGCCTTCTCCTCGCGGGCCGCCGCCTTCTCGCGCTGCCGCTTGAGCCGCAGCAGTTCCTTGCGGCGGCGCCTGGGGTCGAGCGTGGGGCGCTGCTCCAGCCCGGACAGACCGTTCCAGGCCAGGTTGACCAGGTGCGCCGCGACCTCCTCGCGCTGCGGGCGGCGGGCGTCCAGCCACCACTGGCCCGTCAGCGCCACCATGCCGACCAGCATCTGCGCGTACATCGGCGCGCTCCGGTCGTCGTAGTCGTGCCGGCGCAACTCCTCGCCCAGCACGTGCTCGACCCTGCTGGCGATCTCGCTCAGCAGGCTGGCGAAGCTGCCCGTCCCGGTGCCGCCATGCGAGTCGCGTACCAGGATGCGGAAGCCGTCGCTGTTCTCCTCGATGTACTGGAGCAGGCCCAGCGCGGCCCGCTCCAGCTTCTGCCGGTAGTGGCTGCCGCCGGTCAGCGCCTCGCTGACCAGTTCGAGCAGCCGCTCGAACTCGCGGTCGACGACGACCGCGTACAGCCCCTCCTTGCCGCCGAAGTGCTCGTACACCACGGGCTTGGAGACACCGGCCGCCTCGGCGATCGTCTCGACGGAGGTGCCGTCGAAGCCGCGTTCGGCGAACAGGGTGCGGCCGACGCCCAGCAGTTGCTCTCGGCGTTCCTTGCCGGTCATCCGCTTTCTGCGGGACCGGGGAGCGGGTTCTGTCACACCCTAATAATGGCGCTCAACCACGACGTTTCGTGGCCAACCGCTCGGCGTCGGGCCAGCGCACGTCGCTCGCCCAGCCCAGCCGCTCGAAGATCCAGATCAGCCGGGCGCTGCTGTCGATCTGTCCCTTCAGCACGCCGTGCCGGGCGGAGGTCGGGTCGGCGTGGTGCAGGTTGTGCCAGGACTCACCGAAGGACGGGATCGCCAGCCACCAGACGTTCCGGGACCTGTCGCGCACCGAGAAGTCCTCGGTACCGAACGTGTGGCAGATCGAGTTGATCGACCAGGTCACGTGCTGGAGCAGGCCGATCCGGACGAACGACGCCCAGAACAGCGCGGTCAGCGCACCCGTCCAGGACATGGTGATCAGCCCGCCGAGCAGGGCGGGCAGCAGGAACGAGACGGCCACCAGCGCCGGGAACGCCCGGTGCAGCCGGACGATGTCCCGGTCGGCGAGCAGGTCGGGGGCGAACTTCTGCCGGTTGGTGCGCGCACGGTCGAACAGCCAGCCGTAGTGCGCCCAGACCAGGCCCTTGGCCAGTGCCTTCCAGTCGTCGCCGAACCGCCACGGGGAGTGCGGGTCGCCCTCCTTGTCGGAGTACTTGTGGTGCCGTCGGTGGTCGGCCACCCAGTTGATCACCGGTCCCTCGATGGCCAGCGAACCGGCCACCGCCAGCGCGATTCGCAGCGGGCGCCGGGCCTTGAACGAGCCGTGGGTGAAGTACCGGTGGTAGCCCACCGTGATGCCCAGGCCGGAGACGGTGTAGAACACCGCGGCGATGGCGATGTCGACCCAGGTCAGCGCCCAGCCCCAGGCCAGCGGGAGCGCCGCGAGCAGGGCCAGGATCGGAGCCCCGGTGAACAGCGCCACCAGAAGGCGTTTGGCCCGGCTGGAGCGATCGACTTGGACGTCGGGCCGTGCCGGAACACGGGGCGTGGATTCGAGGACAGGGGCAGAAGGCACCGATGCCCCCCTCTCAGCAGTAGGTGATACTTACGCCACCGTAACCTACGGTTCCGTAAGTTGGACAGAGTCGCCCCGGTGAATTCGGGAAGAACCCGCCGGGCCGCGTCCGATATCCAGACAAAAGGGGTGAACCCGCACAACGCCTGCCGGGCTCGCCGAGTTTCCGGTACCCCCGAGGAAAAGCTCCGAACGTTCCCCCAGGAGATCCCATGCCACCGGCCCCCGAGAAGCGCCGCGCGCCCGCCTGACCGGGGTGCGAGGCACTAATCGAAGTGTCGTCCCGGCGCGCGGGTCGGTATCGTTGGCCTTGCTTGCCGGGTGAGGGCCCGGCGCGCGCGATCCGCCGTGGCGTAATTGGAAACGCAGCTGGTTTTGGTCCAGAAGATTCCAGGTTCGAGTCCTGGCGGCGGAGCCACACCTGAGTCACCCCTCGTGCGGTCGTGTCGGGGACCTCGTGACAGGGCGCCGGAGTCGTGCGCGGCCAACGGGCGGTATCCTTCGGTGGTCGGGTGAGTGACGGCCTGCCGCCGAAGACGTCTTCGCAGGTCATGACCTTGTTGGGCGGGCTGCCGGCGTCCTGCGTCCTGAACTGCATCCGAACCGTTCCCCGTCCGCAATGCCGAGGAGCCTCCCTGTGAGCGCGAGCAGCCCGGCTGCCGTCATCGTCCTTGCCGCGGGTGAGGGCACCCGCATGAAGTCCCGTACCTCCAAAGTCCTGCACGAGCTGTGCGGGCGGAGCATGCTCGGCCACGTGCTGGCCGCCGCCCGCGAGCTCGACCCCGGACGCCTGATCGTCGTGGTCGGCCATCGCCGCGAACAGGTCGCCGCCCATCTCGCCGAGCACGTTCCGGCCGCCGAACCCGTCGTCCAGGAGCGGCAGGGCGGTACCGGCCACGCCGTCCGCACGGTCCTCGACCAGGTCGGCGCGCTGACCGGCACGGTCGTGGTCACCAACGGCGACCACCCGCTGCTGCGCGGCGAGACGCTCGCCGAGCTGGTCCGCACGCACGAGACCGAGGGCAACGCCGTCACGGTCCTCACCACCGACATCCCCGACCCCACCGGCTACGGCCGGCTGGTCCGGGGCGCGGACGGCAGCGCCGCCGCGATCGTCGAGCACAAGGACGCCACGCCCGAACAGCGCGCGATCACCGAGATCAACGTCGGCATGTACGTCTTCGACGGCGCGCTGCTGGCCGGTGCGCTCAAGCGGGTGACCACCGACAACGCCGGCGGCGAGGAGTACCTCACCGACGTGGTCGCGATCCTGCGCGGCGACGGCCACCGGGCCGGCGCGTTCAAGGCGGCCGACTGGGTGGAGACCCAGGGCGTCAACGACCGGGTCCAGCTCGCCCAGGCCCGCCGCCAGCTCAACGACCGGATCCTGGAGGCGCACATGCGCGCCGGGGTGACGATCGTCGATCCGCTCAGCACCTGGATCGACGTCGAGGTCACCGCCGAGCCCGACGTCGTGATCCACCCGGGCACCCAGCTGCACGGCCGCACGCACCTGGCCGAAGGCGCCGAGGTGGGCCCGCACAGCACGCTGACCGACACGCTGGTGGGCGCCGACGCGGTCGTCGCCAACACCGTGTGCGTCGAGGCCGAGATCGGCCCGGAGGCGACGGTGGGCCCGTACGCCTACCTGCGCCCCGGCACCCGGCTGGCCCGCAAGGCCAAGGCCGGCGCCTACGTCGAGATGAAGAACGCCGTGGTGGGTGAGGGCTCCAAGGTTCCTCATCTCACCTATGTCGGCGACGCCGAGATCGGCGAGGGCTCCAACATCGGAGCGTCCTGCGTCTTCGTCAATTACGACGGCGTCCAGAAGCACCGCAGCGTGGTCGGCGATCACGTCAAGGTCGGCAGCGACAGCATGATCGTCGCACCGGTCACCATCGGCGACGGCGCCTACACGGCGGCCGGGTCGGTGATCGTCAAGGACGTGCCGCCGGGCGCGATGGCGGTCGCCCGGGGTCGGCAGCGCAATGTCGAGGGGTGGGTCGAACGCAGCCGCGCGGGTACGCCCGCGGCGGAGGCCGCTCGCCGGGCCAGGGAGGGCTCGGAGAGTGAACAGTTCCGTTGAGGGGGAGTTGTCAGAGGTGAGTGGGATCATCACGAGCGGTCAGAAGAAACTGATGCTCTTCGCCGGCCGGGCACACCCCGACCTGGCGAAGGAGATCGCGAAGAACATCGGGACGGAACTCGTACCCACCGCGGCCTACGACTTCGCGAACGGTGAGACGTTCGTGCGGTTCCTGGAGTCGGTGCGCGGTTCCGATGCGTTCGTGATCCAGAGCCACACCGCTCCGATCAATCAGTGGATCATGGAGCAGCTGATCATGTGCGATGCGCTCAAGCGCGCGTCCGCACAGCGCATCACCGTGGTGGCGCCGTTCTTCGGCTACGCCCGCCAGGACAAGAAGCACCGCGGCCGGGAGCCGATCTCCGCCCGGCTGGTCGCCGACCTGTTCAAGACCGCGGGCGCCGACCGGCTGATCACCGTCGACCTGCACACCGCGCAGATCCAGGGTTTCTTCGACGGGCCGGTCGACCACCTGTTCGCGCTGGACCTGCTGGCCGACCACGTCGAGCAGCGGCTCGACACCTCGCAGGTGACCGTGGTCGCCCCGGACGCCGGCCGGGTCCGGGTGGCCGAGCGGTGGACCGACCGGCTGGGCTGCCCGCTGGCGATCATCCACAAGCGGCGCGACCCCGAGGTGGCCAACGAGGTCAAGATGTTCGAGGTCGTCGGTGACGTCGCGGGCCGGACCTGCGTCATCGTCGACGACATGATCGACACCGGT
This sequence comes from Actinomadura craniellae, assembly GCF_003289645.1. Classification (GTDB taxonomy): domain Bacteria; phylum Actinomycetota; class Actinomycetes; order Streptosporangiales; family Streptosporangiaceae; genus Actinomadura_D; species Actinomadura_D craniellae. Next base: position 173,984 of record NZ_QLYX01000006.1, read on the forward strand.
GGCACGATCGTGAAGGCCGCCGACGCGCTGTTCGAGCAGGGCGCCACGAAGGTCGTGGCCACCGCCACCCACGGCGTGCTGTCGGGGCCCGCGGTGGACCGGTTGAAGAACTCCCGGATCTCCGAGGTGATCCTCACCAACACGCTGCCGATCGCCGAGGACAAGCAGTTCGACAAGCTGACGGTCCTCTCCATCGCCCCGCTGATCGGGCGAGCGATCAGCGAGGTCTTCAGTGACGGCTCGGTGACGAGCCTGTTCGGCGGGCAGTCCTGATCGGGGCCTGATCGGGGTGTGAATCGCCCCCTGGTGGCGTAGCGGCACGCGCTCATCGGCTAAACTCTGGAGACCGCGTGCGCACCGTGCTGTGCTGTGCGGCCCCGACCCCGGGGTCCGCACGCCGCCGGAGAGCGCTGACGATCTTCGAGGCGCCCGGCGCATCGAGTATCACCTGAGCACCATCCTGTGCAACGACGAGGAGTTTCCGCCGTGTCCGAGGTACGCATTGCCGCCGAGCCGCGCACCGAGTTCGGTAAGGGTGCCGCCCGGCGCACCCGCCGGGCCGGCAAGGTGCCCGCCGTCCTCTACGGTCACGGCACCGACCCGCAGCACATCTCGCTGCCCGGCCATGACCTCATGCTCGCGCTCAAGACGCCCAACGTCCTGCTCCGGGTCGAGGGGCTGTCCGACGGTGCCGAGCTGGCCCTGCCCAAGGACGTGCAGCGCGACCCGATCAAGGGTTTCCTGGAGCACGTCGACCTGCTGCTGGTCAAGCGCGGCGAGAAGGTCACCGTTGAGGTCCCGGTCCAGGTGACCGGCGATGTCGCGGCGGGCGGCCGGCTGGAGCAGCAGCTGATCCAGATCGCGGTCGAGGCCGAGGCCACGCACCTGCCGCAGGCCGTCGAGGTCGACATCACCGGCCTGGCGATCGGCGACTCGGTGCAGGCCGGTGGCCTCAAGCTGCCGCGCGGTGCCACGCTGGTCGCGGACGAGGAGGCGCTGGTGCTCCAGATCCTCGACGCGACGGTGAGCACGGAGCCGGCCGCCGAAGCCGAGGAGGCCGCGGCCGAGGAGCCGGCCGCCGAGGCCACCGAGTAGGGAACGACCTTCGTCCGGCCCCCGTACACCGCCCGTACGGGGGCCGCGGCATATCCAGAGAGGCGGTGGCCGGTGGACACGGACGCGTGGCTGGTGGTGGGCCTGGGCAACCCGGGGCCCGCCTATGCGGGGAACCGGCACAACGCCGGGTTCATGGTGCTCGACGCGCTGGCCGCCCGGGCCGGCGGCAGGTTCAAGGCCCATCGCTCCCGGGCCGAGGTGGTCGAGGGGCGGCTGGCGGGGCACCGGGTGGTGCTGGCCAAGCCGCGGACGTACATGAACGAGTCGGGCGGTCCGGTGGCCGGGCTGCGCGGGTTCTACAAGGTGCCCGCCGAACGGACGATCGTGGTCCACGACGAGCTCGACATTCCCTACGGTGCGATCCGGCTGAAGCAGGGCGGTGGCGACAATGGCCACAATGGTCTGCGTTCCATCACCCGGTCGCTGGGCGACAAGAACTACCTTCGCGTGCGGTTCGGAGTGGGCCGCCCGCCCGGCCGGATGGATCCGGCCGCATTCGTGCTTCGCGACTTCTCCCCGGCGGAGCGCAAGGAACTCGAACTGTTCGTCGACCAGGCCGGGGACGCCGTGGAGGACGTTCTGTCAACGGGGCTGGCCGCGGCGCAGAACGTCCATCACGCTCGGTGACGTTACGCGATGTCCGCTATCGGTCGATAGATTTTCCTCTCGTCTCGGTCCTCTACCGGCAGTGACTCTGGTAACCCTAGGATTCGCCCTGTTGGGGTCGCTTTTAACAAGCACGTGAACCTATGGGGGACTTCAGGCGTCTTGCATGCGTCTGGAGTGTGGTTCGGGTGGGGCGTAGGGGTTGTGAGGGCCAATGGCTGTTGTTGACAGCATGCAGACCGTACCCATGCCTGAGGTCGTCCAACGGCGCAGTCAGGGAGCGTCGTGGACCGGCTGGTATCTGCGCTGGGCTGTGGGGCTGGACTTTCTGAGCATGCTGCTGGGCGGCCTGCTCGCCTACGTGCTGCGCTTCCAGACCTCCTCCGGCACCTCGAACTGGCCCTACATCTCCTTCACGGCGGCCCTGCCGGTGCTGTGGATCGTCACCCTGGCGCTGCGCCGGGCCTACGAGCCGCGGCTGATCGGCGTCGGCTCCGAGGAGTTCCGCACGGTCCTGCAGGCGGGCTTCGTGCTGACCGCCGCCGTGGCGATCGTGGCGTACGCCACCAAGACCGACGTGGCCCGGGGCTACGTGATCATGGCCCTGCCGTTCGCCACCGCCCTCAACCTGCTGACGCGCTACCAGCTGCGCAAGTGGCTGCACCGCCGGCGCTGGAAGGGCGAGTGCATGCGCCGGGTGGTCGCGGTCGGCCACCGGTCGGCCACCGCCGACCTGGTCCGGCTGCTGCGCGAGAAGCGGTACCACGGGATGGAGGTGGTGGGGGTCTGCCTGCCGCCCGCCCTGTTCACCGGCGACGACGCGGTCGGCAAGGTGGAGGGGGCCCGGGTGCTGGGCGACTTCTCCCGGGTGGCCGAGGTCGTCCACGCCCTCCAGGCCGACTCGGTCGCCGTCCTGGCCTGTCCCGAGATGGACGGTGTCGCGCTGCGCCGGCTGGCCTGGCAGCTGGAGCGGGACAGCGTCGAGCTGCTGGTGGCGCCCGCGCTGATGGACGTGGCCGGCCCGCGCATCTCGATCCGGCCGGTCTCCGGGCTCTCGCTGCTGCACCTGGAGCACCCCGAGCTGAGCGGTGGCCGCCGGCTGCTGAAGACCCTGTTCGACCGGCTGGGCGCGCTGGCCCTGCTGACGATCTTCTCCCCGGTGATCCTGATGATCACGCTGGCGATCAGGCTGACCAGCTCCGGGCCGGCCTTCTTCCGGCAGACCCGGGTGGGCCGCGGCGGCACCGAGTTCACGCTCTTCAAGTTCCGCACCATGGTGGTCGACGCCGAAGCGCGCAAGGCCGAGCTGCTGGCCAGCAACGAGCACGACGGCGAAGTACTGTTCAAGATCAAGAAGGACCCTCGGATCACCCGGGTCGGCGGCTGGCTGCGCCGCCGCTCCCTCGACGAGCTGCCGCAGCTGATCAACGTGCTGCGGGGCGAGATGTCGCTGGTCGGGCCGCGCCCGCCGCTGCCCGAAGAGGTGGCCCAGTACGCCCACGACGTGCGGCGCCGCCTCGTCGTCCAGCCGGGCATGACCGGGCTGTGGCAGGTGAGCGGCCGATCCGACCTGTCCTGGGAGGAATCCGTGCGGCTCGATCTGCGCTATGTGGAGAACTGGTCCCTCACCCTGGACCTCCAGATCATGTGGAAGACCTGGTCGGCGGTGTTCCGGGGTTCGGGCGCGTACTGAGACCGGTCCTCGCCGGGGCGGCCCGGTGCGCAAGAATGAACATGCCTGTCAACCATGGGGAGAATCCGAACGATGCCGCAGCACCCTGGGCCGGACGACCACGCGCTCGCCGCCGAACTGGCCGAGGAGGCCGGGCGGCTGCTGCTGGCCCTGCGCGCGGAGCGCGGTTTCACCGACGGACGCGCCCTCAAGGACGCCGGTGACCGCAGCTCGCACGACCACCTGACCGCCGCGCTGGCCCGGCACCGCCCCGGCGACGCGGTGCTCTCCGAGGAGGGCAAGGACGACCCGGCCCGGCTGGCCGCCGACCGGGTGTGGATCGTCGACCCGCTCGACGGCACCCGCGAGTACGGCGAGGAGGGCCGCACCGACTGGGCCGTGCACGTCGCGCTCTGGGAGAAGGGCGCGCTGGCCGCCGGCGCGGTCGCCCTGCCCGCCCAAGGCCGCACGCTGCACACCGTCCCCGGCGGGGCCCGGGTCGGGGACGCCCCGCTGGCCGTGGGCGAGCCGGCCCCCGGCAGGCTGCGGATCGCGGTGAGCCGGTCTCGGCCACCGGCGTTCGTCCAGCGGCTCGCCGACCACCTCGACACCGAGGTCGAGCTGGTGCCCATCGGCTCGGCCGGCGGCAAGATCTCCGCGGTGCTGCTGGGCGAGGTCGACGCCTACGTGCACGCGGGCGGCCAGTACGAGTGGGATTCGGCCGCCCCGGTCGCGGTGGCGCTGGCCGCCGGCGCGCACGTGTCCCGCATCGACGGGTCCGCCCCCGAGTACAACCGCGAAGACCCCTGGCTGCCGGATATCCTCGTCTGTACCCCTGAGCCGGCATCAATGTTGCTCGCCGGAATCCGCCATGTCGGCCTCGACGGCTGACCAAGCGCGCACAGAAAGCCCGATCATGCAGCGCAGTGACTACCTGCTGTCCCAGCTCGACGTCCTCGAGGCCGAGTCCATCCACATCATCCGTGAGGTGGCGGCCGAGTTCGAGCGGCCGGTGCTGCTCTTCTCGGGCGGCAAGGACAGCATCGTCATGCTCCGCCTCGCCGAGAAGGCGTTCTGGCCGGCGCCCATCCCATTCCCGGTCATGCACGTCGACACCGGCCACAACTTCGACGAGGTGATCGAGTACCGCGACCGGCGGGTGGCGGAACTCGGCGTGCGGCTGGTCGTGGCGTCCGTCCAGGACTCGATCGACCAGGGCCGGGTGGTGGAGGAGACCGGGCGGCGGGCCAGCCGCAACCGGCTGCAGACCACCACGCTGCTGGACGCGATCGAGGAGCACGGGTTCACCGCGGCGTTCGGCGGGGCCCGGCGCGACGAGGAGAAGGCGCGGGCCAAGGAGCGGGTGGTCTCCTTCCGCGACGACTTCGGCCAGTGGGACCCCAAGAACCAGCGGCCCGAGCTGTGGAACCTCTACAACACCAAGATCCGGCTCGGCGAGCACGTCCGGGTGTTCCCGCTGTCCAACTGGACCGAGCTGGACATCTGGGACTACATCCAGCGCGAGGAACTGGAGATCCCGCCGATCTACTTCGCGCACACCCGCCGGGTGTTCGAGCGCGACGGCATGCTGCTGGCCGACAGCCCGTACGCCAACCGGGGCGACGACGAGCCGGCCTTCGAGGCGACCGTGCGCTACCGCACCGTCGGCGACGCGAGCTGCACCGGAGCGGTCAAGTCCACGGCGGCCACCCTCGACGCGGTGATCGAGGAGATCAAGGCGACCCGGATCACCGAGCGCGGCCAGACCCGCGCCGACGACCGCGCCAGCGAGGCCGCGATGGAAGACCGCAAGAAGGAGGGGTACTTCTGATGCGGTGGCCGGAGTTTCGGAGATCAAAGCACTGTGCTCGCAGCACCGAGCGCGGCCAGACCCGCGCCGACGACCGCGCCAGCGAGGCCGCGATGGAAGACCGCAAGAAGGAAGGGTACTTCTGATGCGGTGGCCAGCGCCGCGGAGACCAAGGTGCCGCGCCGGCGAGGCCACGACGGGGGACCGCACGAAGGAAGGGCATTTCTGATGGACATCCTCCGGTTCGCCACCGCGGGCTCGGTCGACGACGGCAAGTCCACCCTGATCGGGCGGCTGCTGTACGACTCCAAGTCGATCTTCGAGGACCAGTTGGAGGCGGTCGAGCGCACCAGCGCCGACCGGGGCGAGGAGCACACCAACCTGGCCCTGCTCACCGACGGCCTGCGCGCCGAGCGCGAGCAGGGCATCACGATCGACGTCGCCTACCGGTACTTCGCCACCCCGCGGCGCAAGTTCATCATCGCCGACACCCCCGGGCACATCCAGTACACCCGGAACATGGTCACCGGCGCCTCCACCGCCGACCTGGCCATCATCCTGGTCGACGCGCGCAAGGGCATCCAGGAGCAGTCCCGGCGGCACGCGTTCCTGACGACGCTGCTGCGGGTGCCGCACCTGGTCGTCGCGATCAACAAGATGGACCTGGTCGACTACGAGCAGGGCGTCTACGAACGCATCCAGGACGAGTTCACCGCGTTCGCCTCCAAGCTGGAGATCGGCGACCTCACGTTCATCCCGATCTCGGCGCTGCACGGCGACAACGTGGTCGAACGGTCGGTCAACATGCCGTGGTACGAGGGGCCGTCGCTGCTGCACCACCTGGAGCACGTGCACATCGCCTCCGACCGCAACCTGATCGACGTGCGGTTCCCGGTGCAGTACGTGATCAGGCCGCACAAGTCGACCGACCCCGAACTGCACGACTACCGCGGCTACGCCGGCCAGGTCGCCGGCGGGGTGCTCAAGCCCGGTGACGAGGTCGTGCACCTGCCGTCCGGGCTGACCACGCGGATCACCCACATCGACGGCCCGAACGGCCCGGTCCCCGAGGCGTTCTCGCCGATGTCGGTGACGCTCCGGCTGGCCGACGAGATCGACATCTCCCGGGGCGACATGATCGCCCGGCCGAACAACCGGCCCGAGGTCGCCCAGGACCTGGAGGCGATGGTCTGCTGGATGACCGACGAGCGCCGGCTGTCGCCGCGCATGAAGCTGGTGATCAAGCACACCACCCGGACCGCGCGGACCATGGTCAAGAACCTGCAGTACCGGCTCGACGTCAACACCCTGCACCGGGACGAGGAGGCCGCCTCGCTCGGCCTGAACGAGATCGGCCGCGTCGGCCTGCGGGTGACCCAGCCGCTGTTCGTCGACGACTACTCGCGCAACCGGCTCACCGGCGGATTCGTCCTCATCGACGAGGCCACCAACGGTACGGTCGGCGCAGGCATGATCATCGGAGCCAAGTAGAAAGAGCGGTGGTCGTGGGCACTCCCAGGCCGGACAAGGCGCGTGTCCTGTTCATCGGCGGCCTCGGCCGCAGCGGCTCGACCCTGCTGGAGCGGCTGCTCGGCGAGCTTCCCGGGGTCTGCGGCCTGGGCGAGGTCGTCCACCTGTGGCAGTGGGGGCTGGTGGACGGCGAGCGCTGCGGCTGCAACGCGTTCTTCCACGACTGCCCGTTCTGGCAGGAGGTGGGCGAGCGCGCCTACGGGGGTTGGGGCTCCTTCGACGCCCAGGCGCTGCTGCGGCTGAAGGAGTCGATCGACCGGACCCGGTTCGTGCCCACGCTCGCCCGGCAGAAGCTCCGCCCCGAGGTCCGGGCCCGGGTCGCCGAGTACGGCGAGATCTACCGCAAGCTGTACGAGGCGGTCCGGGAGGTGAGCGGCTGCGACGTGCTCGTGGACTCCAGCAAGCACACCTCGCTGGCCTACTGCCTGCGCTGGTGCGAGGACATCGACCTGCGGGCCCTGCACATCGTCCGTGACTCCCGGGCGGTCGCGCACTCCTGGTCGAAGAAGGTGCGCCGGCCCGACGCGGTGGCCGGGTCCACCGAGGGCGAGTTCATGGCCCGGTGGTCACCGGCGAAGACCGCGGTGCACTGGAGCGCGCAGAACCTCGGCTTCGACTACCTCGGCCGGACCGGGGTGCCGACGATGCGGGTGCGGTACGAGGACTTCGTCCGCGCGCCGGCCGACACGCTGCGGGCCGTGGCCGAGTTCGCCGGGCTGGGCGGCGACGTGGCGCTGCCGTTCGTCGGCGAGAACACCGTCGAGCTCAGCCCCAACCACCAGGTTGCCGGCAACCCGATGCGGTTCCGCACCGGCCCCGTCGAACTGCGCGTGGACGGGGCGTGGCGGGACGGCATGACCGGCGCCCGCCGCGGCCTGGTCACCGGGATGACGCTGCCGATGCTGCGCCGCTACGGCTACCTGGGCGACACCGACCGGGACTGAGCGGCCTTTCCGGGGGCGGCCCCGGGTTTTCGCCGGGCCGCTCCCGGCCGGCCGTGTCCTCCGGCGGGCCGGTGCCCTGAGGCGGATCGGCCGCTCTGGCCGGCCGATCCGCGTCAGATGCTGCGTCCGCGGCGGTGCAGGCGGCCCAGGACGGCGTCCGCGGGGACTCCGGCCAGTACGGCCAGGGCCAGGTAGGCGCGCGCCTCGGCGGGCCGGGCCCGGACGGTCCGGGCGGCCCACCGCAACGCCGCGCGGCGGCGCCGCCGCGCGGCCTCGGCGAACGCGATCTGCCCGGCGATCCGGGCGAGGCCCCGGGGCTCCAGCCGGAACTCGGGGTACCGCTCCAGCAGCCAGGTCAGCGCGTGCGCCATCGTCTCCCACTTGCGCATGAAGTACGACTGGCGGTGCCACAGCACCCGGACGTGCACCCCGGGGACGTTCCGGATGACGTTCCGCTGCGCCATGCGCAGCAGGAACTCGTAGTCCTCACCGAAGCTGCCGGGCACCTCCTCGTCGAACACCCCCAGCTCGGCCGAGACGGCCTCGCGCCGGATCAGGTAGGTCGAGGTGTGCAACTCGGCGAGCCGGGAGCGGAGCAGGTCGTTGAGGACGATCCGGGGCGCGGCGGCACGGTCGACGGTGTGGTCGTCGTAGGCGATCTGGATCCCGCAGCACACCAGCTCGGTGTCGGGGTGCTCGTGCAGCACCCGCACCTGGGCGCGGAGCTTGCCCGGCAGCCACAGGTCGTCGTCGTCGCAGAACGCGATCAGGTCGCCGTCCGCGGCGAAGGCGCCGCTGTTGCGGGCGCCCGCGGCGCCCTGGGTGCGGGTGTTGGACAGCACCGACACCCGCCGCCCGGGGGCGGTGCGGACGAGGGACTCGTCGGGCTCGACGTTGTCGTGCACCACCAGGCAGTGCACGTCCCCCGGGTAGTCCTGCTCCAGGATGGACTCGATCGTGGCCCGCAGCAGCTCGGCCCGGCTGATCGTGGGGATCACCACCGTGACCGAGGGCCAGTGCGCGGGCTCGGTCGAGGCCGCCGGTTCGGGGTCGGCCGGAGCGGGCCGCCGCCGGGCGACGAGCGCGTCGATCAGGACGCCGGCGCGCCGGACGGCGGCCGGCGCGGGGGCGTCGCCGTCCACCGCGGGCAGCCGGTACTCCTCCGGCGCGGCGAGCGCGGCGTCCAGGTGCTTGCGCAGCTCCTCCTCGGTGTCGCAGGCGGCGATCAGCCCCTCGGCGGCCAGCCGCCGGACGAACCGCTGCTGGTGCCCGTCGACGTGCTCGCCAAGCCCCGGATCCCGGGCGACGACGATGGGCAGGTGCCCGGTGCGGCGCGCCTCGGTGATCGTGGCGGGCCCGCCGTGCGAGACGATGGCCACCGCCTCGGCCATGGCCCGGCCCAGCTCGTCGTGGTCGAGGTAGTCGCGCCCCTCGGCGTGCTCGGGCGGCGGGGTGGCCCCGTGCTGGATGAGGCAGCGGACCCGGTCCGGGCCGACGTCCGCGGCCCACCGGTCCGCCCACTGGACCAGCCGGGCGAAGTGATGGAAGTCGGTCCCGACGGAGACCAGGACGAGCGGGCGTTCCTCGGCGTTCACAGCAGGTTCCCCACGACGATGGCCTTCGGATAGCACTTGAGCTGCTCCTCCCACTGCACGAGGAACAGCGAGGTGAGCGGCTGGCACAGTCGCCCGGTGAGGGTGGCCGAGTCGATCCGGTCGTACACCTCGATGTAGACCGTCGGGATGCGCCGCAGCCGGGCGAAGACGAAGAAGGGGAACGCGACGGCGGCGCCCGTGGATACCACCACGTCCGGCCGCTCCCGGCGCAGCAGCCGCCAGGCGAGCCGGGTGTTGCGCACCAGGTTGGGCAGGTTGCGGGTGGTCGGGTGGGCGGCCCACTCGACCCGCTCGTCGGCGAGCAGGGAGAGCGCGTCGGGGGTGTCGAACATCACCCACAACCGCTCGCGGTCGCGCCACCAGGGCTCCAGCGCCAGCAGCTGGGACAGGTGGCCGCCGCTGGACCCCACCAGGAGGACCCGGGAGGCGCTCATGCTCGCCCCTCCCCGTTCTCGGCGCGGGCCGGGGTGGGCGGCTGCGCCGCCGGCCCGGGGGGCGCGGACGTCCGGTCGAACGCGGTACAGGCGATCATCACCACTCCCATGATCACAAAGCCGTACAGGAATCCCGGGGGCACATCGGTCACCCGGTGCCGTGCTCCCTTCGGGAGGACGGACGCGTCAGGTCGCAACGGCGGCCGCCTTACCTCGGCGCACTCCGCGCAGCGCGTCGAGCCGGAGCGCGGTACGGCGGTTCCGGCAGCCGAGCGCGAACACCGCACCGCCCAGCACCGCCGCCCCGACGAGCTGGACGAGGCCGGAGCCGAACGCCAGGCGCACGCCAAGGGGCAGCAGCCCGAAGCTCAGCGCGGCCAGCGCCATCGCGGTGAGCGTCCCGCGGCCGAACGGGTGCAGCCGCAGCGCCAGCCAGATCTGTGCCAGCGGCAGCAGGTTGTTGGCGAGCACGGCGGCTCCGGCGGCCAGGGCCGCGCCGAGCAGGTCCAGCCGCGGGATCAGCAGCAGGCCCAGCCCGACCTGGACGGCCAGCGACAGCAGGATGTTGGCCAGGTTCCAGGTGGTCCTGCCCGCCATGATCAGCACGGTGCTGACCATGCCGCAGCCGCTCGCGACGACCATGGTGAGCATCATGATGAGCACGACCGGCGCCCCGTCCGCGTAATCCTCGCCGAAGATCCGCAGCACGTACGGCGCGAACACGGCGATCAGCAGGTACATGGGCCAGGTGATCAGCACCAGCCATGCCGTGGCGGTCTGGTAGAGGGCGTTGGCGGACCTGCGGTCGTCGTGCGCCAGGACCTCGGCCAGCTGGGGCTGGACCGCCTGCGAGATCGCCTGGTTGCCGAGCTGGCCCACCACCCGGAACCGGGTGCCGGCCGTGTAGATGGCGGCGGCGACCGCGCCGCCCAGCGCGGCGACCAGCACGATGTCCAGCCGCTGCAACGCCTGCTGGGCGATCGACGCGACCCCTCGGACCGCGCTGAACCGCCAGAACTCCCCGGCCGGGGGGACGGCGGTCCGCGGGACGGCCAGACCCCGGACCAGCGACCGCAGCCACAGCGCCGCCAGCACGGCCGTGACCAGGTAGGGCGCCGCCCAGGCGAACGCCAGCCCCTCCCGGAAGCCGATCACCGCGATGATCGCCACGGCGCCGAACTGGATCAGCGGCCGCCAGATGTTCTCGATCAGTACCGTCGGCCGCATCGCCCGGAAGCCCTGGGTGGCGGCGAGGGCGGTGTCCGACAGCGCCGCCAGGGGCAGGAAGACCGCCAGCGTCCGCAGCAGCACGGTGAAGTCACCGGCGTGGTCCTCGGCCAGCAGCCCGGCCAGGGCGGGAGCGGACACCAGCAGCGCCCCGGTCAGCAGCAGCGACACCACCATGACCGGGGTGAGCGCCACCCGGATGCACCCCGCGATCAGCTCGGGCGTTCCCAGCGACCTGAACCGGGCGATGAAGTACACCAGGCCGGTCTGGGTGCCGAGCTTGGCGACCATCGCGGCGAGCACGAAGACCGAGGTGGCGGCGAAGAACACCCCGGCGTCGGCCTGGGTGAACCCGCGCGCGACCGCGGCGATCACCAGGAACTGGGTGATCGCCGAGATCGCGGCGCCGATGGCGCTGAGCGTGCCGCCGCGGGCCAGGGCCCGGAGGTCGGCCCGCCCGCCCGGTCGTTGCGTCTCCGTCATCGGCGCCAGGAGGGGGGCTTGCCCAGCCAGGTGGCGAGCCGCTCGTCGAAGGGCTGGAAGTGCGCGTCGAGCTCGGCCCGCACCGAGTCGGGCATCGGTGACCTGGGCCGGGCGTTGTGCCGGTCGAACTGCGGGTACTCGGCCCGCGGCAGGCCCAGGAACTCCAGCACGCCGTCGTAGATCGGCTCGGGGGTCTCGAAGAAGTCGTGGCTGTCGACGACCAGGACGCGCTCCCGGCCGAACAGCCGCTCCAGCCGCTCCAACTGCTCGGCGTAGCGGCCCCGGGCCCGGTAGGCGTGGTGCTGCATGCTGAAGCTGAGGTAGGCCGGGTCGGCGACCATGCGCTCGGCCTCACCGCGCAGCCGCTCCTCCTCCAACTCCAGCGCCCGCTCGAACGGCTCGGTCTCGAAGTCCCGGGCGAGCTCGTGGGCGTGCGCGGAGTAGGCGCGCTCCACCGGGTCGCGGACCAGCGCGATCAGCTTGACGTCCGGCAGGTCCCGGGCGATCCGCTCCGCCGACAGCGGGTGGAACATGTAGTACGGGCTCGACTCGAAGGTCATCGCGGGGACGCCGAGCCTGTCCTCCACCCGCCGGGCGGCTGCCTTGAGCGGGAAGTGCCCCCGGTACCAGGCCATGTCCCGGTCGTAGGCGAGGTCGAAGTAGTGGACCCCCTTGTCCAGCACCCCGCGCAGGATCGCCGGGTGCTGCCGGAGCGCCTTGAACAGCGAGGTGGTCCCGCACCGCTGCGCACCGACGATCAGGAAGTCCGGAGTCATCCGGGCGCTGTGGGTCATCCGCCCCATCGAGCGCAGCCCGCGCCGGGCAGGCTCCTTGATCCAGTGCGGGATCGGTTTCGAATCCGACAGGGCCACCGTGGTCAGCCTTTCAGGGAGGTCGAGGCGAGCCGTGCCACCTCGGCGTCGATGACGGGGATCAGCCAGCCGCCGGGCGCGCCGAGCAGCGCCCCCGCGTCGGCCTGCCGGTCGGCGAGGTACCGGACCGACAGCTCCAGGAAGTACAGGAGCGCGGTGCGGCGGGCCGGCTCCGCGGCCGTCCCGAACGGTGCGAGCAGTTCCCCCGCCCGCTCGGCGCATCCGGCCGCCATGCCCCGGGCACGCTCGTGGATGCCTTCGGCGGGCAGCCCCGCCACCCGGCTCTGCAGGTGGTAGTGGAAGGCGTCGAAGCCGAGCGGGACCCCGGTGGCGAAGCGCTCCCAGTCCCACACGGGCACGCCGTCGGCGAGGTTCGCCAGGTTCCACGGGCTGAAGTCGCCGTGCCAGGCGCCGAAGCGCAGTTCCTCGCCGCCCGCGTGCGCGCCGATCGCGTCGGCCGCCGCGCGCAGGGCGGTGGTCTCGGGGCCGTCGTCGAGCCCGGCCAGCCGCTTGTTCAGGTCGGCCCAGTAGGCGCTGCCGGCCAGCGGTGCGCGGTGCTCGCCCGCCGCCGTGGCGATCTCCCGCAGCACCGTGCCGAGCCGTTCCTCGCTCATCGGCCGCCGCGGCTCCCAGACCGGCAGCGCGGACGACACCAGCACCTCCAGCCCGCGCCACTCGCCGTGGTGCAGCACCTCGGGCGGGCGCACGGTGCGCAGCGGAGCCGCGCCCAGCGCGGTGAGCGCGTCGCGCTCGGCCCGGACCAGCCGGCGGGTCAGCGGGTCCACGCCCACCTTGACGAACCCGACCATCTCGCCGGCGGGCGTGAGGACCTGGAGGACCGGCTTGCGGTTCGCCCGCCGGGCCGGCCGGACGTAGAGGCCGACCAGCACGTCGCCGAGCACCGAGCGCAGGTACCGGTCGATGCCGTCCGGCTCCGCCGGGCCGCCCTCGGGGACGGTCACGTGCACGCGGTCGCGGAGCACCAGCGGGCCCAGGCCGCTGCGCAGCAGCCCGGCGAGCACCCTGGTGCGCAGGGCCGCGACGCCCGAGCTGTTCTCGCCGTAGCCGCGGACGGCCGTGGCGGCGGCCCGGCGGGCGTGCCCGGGCACCAGGATCCGCGGCTGCCGAGCCCCGGGGACCAGGATGAACTCGGCGGTGACCTGTCCGGACCGCGGGCCGTCCATGGAGAACTCGGCGGGCGACGGCCACAGCAGCTCGCCGACCTCGCGCAGGTAGTCGAGCCGCAGTTCGGCTTCGGACGTCATGACACCGCCTTGTGCTGGGGGGCGGGCGGGAGCGCCGCGCCGAACCGGGCCGCCCGCCTGGCCTGGTCGTTGCGCCAGAGCAGGCCGAGGGTGACGAAGTAGAGGGCCAGCGGTGTCACCAGATGGTCGTAGATGAGCATGGTGAACAGCGCCAGGCACAGCACCAGGAGCCCCGCCGAGCCGATGGGCGTGTTGTCTCTTCGGTAGCGCCACAGGGCGTTGAGGAAGAACGCCAGGTAGAAGAACGCCCCGACGTACCCCTGCGAGATGATCACGAGCCAGAGCTGCCCGTCCGCGCCCAGCGGCGGGTGGCCGCATTCCGGGCAGCCGCCGGTCTTGCCCGTGACGCTGGAGTTCTGGCTGCCGATGGCCCACCGGGTGCCGCCGTAGCCCAGTACCGGGGACCCCCAGGCGACCTCCATCGTCTTGTTGCGGTTCCAGGCCCGGCCGCTGTCGCTGTGCGGGTTGGCGAGCCGGTCGTCAACGATCTGCTTCAGCGGGGACGATATGAAGAACACCGTCCCGACCAGCAGGATCGCGCTCATCCCCGCCAGCGCCCAGACCCGGCCGCGCATGGCCATCCGGATCGCCCCGAACAGCACCGCGAAGCCCAGCGCCGCCCACAGCCCGCGGTTGAGGGAGTAGACGACGGGGATCGCGGCCAGGGAGAGGAAGACCCCCATGGACAGCCGCCGGCCCGGCCCGCCGTAGGTCCACCAGCCGATGACGAACCAGATGAGCAGGATCGACAGGTTGTTGCCCCAGGCGTTCGCCCATTCGAACGGCGCCTCGGGCCGGGGGGAGCGGAAGCCCAGGAACCATTCGATCTGCGCGGCCGTGGGGTGCACCAGGTTCAGCACGTAGGAATCGTTCGCCAGCGCGGCCGGCAGCACGTACTCGAGCGGCGCCTTGAACTCGAAGTCGGGGACGTAGGTGCCGAGCAGCCCGCCCGCGACCGTCGTCAGGAAGAAGATCCCGAGCATGCGCACCAGCCGCAGCCGGGGCAGTTCCTTCTCGGTCAGGTTGCCGATGTAGAGCAGCAGGATGGTGATCGACAGGTACTGCACCAGCCGCAGCCCGGAGGAGATCATCCGACCCATGCCGAACTGCCCGTAGGTGCCCGGCGGGTCAACGGTGATCATGCTGAGGCTGAAAACGCACCACAGCAGGAAGAGCAGCCACAGCCCGAAGCCCGCGGGCAGCCTGATCGGCCAGCGCCGGACCAGCCCCCACGCCATCGGGATCGCGATGATGGTGAAGCTGAAGATGCCCAGCCCCAGAGCCCACCAGATCGGGTACCCCACCAGGAGCGCGGCGACCGGCCAGGCCGGCGGCAGATGCACCCGGGGGATGTAGTGCTGCCGGCGCCGGCCCAGCCGCCTGGCCCGGCGCTCCGGCACCGGATCCGGCCAGCCGGCCGGATCCGGTGTTTCGGTCAGGGTGCTCACGGGCTAGCTGCCCGTGCCCGCCGTGGGCTTCCCGGCCGACGAGCGCGGCGGGCGCTCGTTCTGGGACGGTTCGGCGCTCTTGGTGGATCGTGCCTTCGCCTTCGGGGCCGCGGCCGAGGGGGACGGCGACTCGTCGGAGTGCTTGCCGCCCCCGGGCTCCACCGCGGCGCCCTGCTCCTGGACGACGACCGCGCCCAGGACGGCGACGCGCATCCGGTCCAGCCGGGACACCGACTCGTTGATCTCCACATCGCGGGCCCGCGGCGCCTCGATCACGATGACCGACGCGTCGGCGACCTCGGCGAGCGCCTGGGCGTCGGCGCTGACGCTCGCGGAAGGGGCCTCGATGACGATGTACTTGACGCCCTTGCGCAGCTCGGCCACGAGGTTGGTCATCGCGGCGGTCTGCAGCCGCTCGGAGGCGAGCTCGTCGGCGAAGCCGGGCGGGATGACCCGCAGCCGGTCGAGCTCCGCGGGGCGCTGCACCACTTCGCGCACGGTCTTGCTGCGCAGCAGCAGCTCGGCGAGGCCGGGCCCGTTGGGGATGCCCAGCAGCCGGGCGCTGACCGAGGAGTGCAGGTTGGCGCAGATGAGCGCCACACCGGACTCGGTGCGGGCCAGCGCCGCCGCCAGGTTGGCGGCGACCACGGCCCCGCCGCGCCCCGGCGACGCCCCGGTCACCAGGATGACGTGGTTCCCGGCGCCGAGGGTGGCGTCGATCGTGTGCCCCAGCTCGTGGAACGCCTGCCCGGCGCGGCTGCGGGCGGGCAGCAGCCCGAGCCAGGCCTTCTTCTTGCTCTGGTCGCGCCCGGCGACGTCGATCAGGTCCAGCAGCACGGGCAGGTCGACCAGCCGCTCGACGTCGGCGGCGCTGCGCACCCGGCGGTCGAGCCGGTCCCGGAACATGCCGCCGGTGAGGCCGGCCAGCAGGCCGAGGACCAGGCCGCTGCCGAGCAGCAGCGGGATGTTCGGCGAGCTGGCGCGCTGCGGCACCGACGCGCTGCTGATCACGCGGCCCGGCAGCACGGTCAGGCTCTGCAGCGAGTCCTGCCGCGACTGGAAGTCGGTGAGCTGCCGGTTCATCAGGTTGAGCTGCGCGGCCAGGTAGTTGCGCCGGGCTCCGGCGCGGGTCTGCCGGCCGAGGTTCGCGATGCCCTGCTGCAGCTTGGTGTTGAGGTTCTTGATCTGCTCGCTCAGCCGGTTGATCTGGCTGGCCAGGTTCTCCTCGGCGACCTGCTTGCGGTGGTTGAGGTAGCCCTCGGCCAGCGCCTGCGCGCCCGCCGCGGCGTCCCGCGGGTTGGAACCCGCGAAACTGACCACGAGGATCGTGGAGTTCGGCGGAACGGTGACCGAGACCTTCTGGCGCAGCTGCTCGGCCCGCATCCCGGGCAGCCGCCGCTGCCGGTCGAGGAGTTCCCGCGCCTTGAGGGCGACCGCCACCGACTGCATGATCTGCGCCTCGGTGTCGAGGTTGAGACCCTGCCGGATCTGGGAGTTGGAGTTGGGGGAATCCTGGATTCCGGTGGGGGTGACGTGCACCGACGCCTGGGAGGTGTAGGTCTTCGGTGCCACGATCACGTAGAGCCCGGCGAGGAAGAGCCCCGCCAGCGCGCCGCTGAGCACGACTCGCCATCGTCTGCGGAGCACCGCCCCGTAGTCGACGACCTCACTGGTCCCCGATGGACCCAACGTATCCATGCAGATAGCCTCTTCTCGCCCGCCGTGCCGGGGGTCAGCAGTGGACTCGTCCCGCGTGAAACCGGTCGGCTCTTCCCCCGGGTGGTCATATCCGGATCGGGGGGCATGCCGGACCCGGAGATGAGCACCCTATGTGATGACGACGCGCGGACCTTCCGTTTGGATTACCCGGAACCGCGGGATTTCAGTGCAACTCGGTGGGGTGGTCACAGCTCGGTCACGGATACCGGTTCCCGGTAGACCGCCAGCAAGCGGCTGTGTCAGTACTACTTAGGCTCGTCTCCGCACGGCGGACACGGCACACCCCTGATCTCGATCTCACGTTCCGGATCCCCGCCACCCATCGGTGAAATGTGGCCTGGAGGTACCAGTAGTGTCTCGGATTCCCCCCCGCACGGCGACGGTCGCCCTTGCGGCGGGCGCGCTGTGCGCGAGCCTGACGGGGGTCGTGTCGGCCCAGCCCGCGCAGGTCGCGGCCGCACAGCCCGTCAACCACGACCGGCTGGTCGGCGAGGTGCCGGCAGGGTCGACCCCCCACGTCCTCGAAGGCTCCTGGGTCAAGGCCATCGCCCAGGTCGGCAACAAGATCATCATCGGGGGCAAGTTCACCAAGGTGGGGCAGAGCGGGACGCAGTACGCCCGCACCAACCTCTTCGCCATCGACGCGAACACCAGGAAGGTCGACCCCAACTTCGCACCGCAGGTCAGCGGCGAGGTTCTGACGGTGGCGGCCAGCCCTGACGGCCACGTCCTCGTCGGCGGCTGGTTCGGCTCGATCAACGGCCAGGGCCCCGCGTCGCTGCAGAAGCTGAACATCAACACCGGCAAGCAGGTCACCACGTTCAAGGCCTCGCCCAACAACGCCGTCTACGACATCAAGGTGGTGGGCAGCCGGGCCTTCGTGGGCGGCCGGTTCACGAAGATCAACGGGCAGACGCGGAACGCGCTGGCCTCGGTCAACGCGACGAACGGCACCGTCCAGGCGTACACCAACGTGCCGTTCACCGGTGTGCACAACCACGGCTCGACGCACATCTACAAGCTGGCGGCCTCGCCCGACGGCTCCAAGCTGGTGGCGATCGGCAACTTCAACGCGGTGGCCGGGCAGACCCGCCGGCAGGTCGCGATGCTCGACCTGGGCGCGAGCGCCGCCGCGCTGCGGACCGAGTGGAACACCTCCCAGTACTCCGCCGCCTGCTCCTCGTCGGCGTTCGACTTCTACGTGCGCGACGTCGACTTCTCGCCCAACGGCTCGTTCTTCGCGATCGTCACCACGGGCGGCCCCTACGGCACCCGGAACCTCTGCGACTCGACCGCCCGCTGGGAGACCGGCGCGACCGGCACCGACCTCAGCCCGAGCTGGGTCGCCTGGACCGGCGGCGACACGCTGCACTCCGTCGCGGTGAGCTCCACGGCCGTCTACATCGGCGGGCACCAGCGGTGGGCCAACAACCCCGAAGGCCGGGACAGCTCTCGGCAGGGCGCGGTGACGCGCGTCGGCCTCGGCGCGCTCGACCCGGAGAACGGCATGCCGTACTCCTGGAACCCGGGCCGCGACCCGAAGGGGATCGGCGCGTTCGAGCTCACCCTCACCCCCACGGGCCTGTACGTCGGCAGTGACACCGACTTCTTCGGGCCGCAGGAGCACTACCGCGCCAAGCTGGGCTTCTTCCAGCTCAACGCCGGCAAGGTGCCGCCGCCCAACACCACCGCGCAGCTTCCCGGCAAGGTGTACGTCGCCAAGACGGACGGCAGCCTGGTCTCCCGCGTCTTCGACGGCACGACGGCCGGCCCCGACGTGCCGGCGGCGGCCAACGGCTGGGACGAGGTGCGCGGCTCGACGCTGATCGACGGCAACCTCTGGTACGCCAAGGCCGACGGCAACTTCTACCGGCGCGCCTTCAACGGGGTCGCCTTCGGCGCCGAAGAACTGGTCGACCCGTACACCATCCCGACGTGGGACGCCGTCCACCCGACGTGGAAGGGCACCAAGCCGACCTTCTACGGCACGACCGCGGCCACGCTGACGAGCATGTTCTACGCCCAGGGCCGGCTGTACTACACGCGGTCGGGCTCCTCGTCGCTGTACTACCGCTACTTCACCCCGGAGAGCGGCGTGCTCGGCGCCCAGGAGTTCAACGCCAGTAACGGCATGAGCTGGTCCAACACCGGCGGCATGTTCGTCTCCGGCGGCAAGCTCTACTTCGTGGTCTCCGACGGCAGCCTGCGGCGGGTCGACTTCACGGGCGGCCTGCCGACCGGGACGCCCACCACGGTGAGCGGCCCCGGCACCGACGGCAAGGACTGGCGCGGGCGCGCCCTCTTCCTCGCCAAGCCCTGACGGGACGTCTCCTTGGTATTGCTCAACCGCACCGGCCGAAGCCCGGGACCTCGTACGGTCCCGGGCTTCCGGCCTGTATACGCCCTGGTGGCGCTCGGTCTAGCGCTGATCACAGGCTGTTCTCAGGCGTCGTCGGTCAAGGGTCCGGTGCTGGACCTCCCGGCGGCGCCGGGGGTCAGCGTCTCGCCCACCGTGAAGTGCACGGTCTCGAAGATCCTGGTGCCCGCGTGCGGCACCTGGTTCGGCGCGGCCCCCCGGGTGGGGGCGCCGATGCGTCCCGACCGCGGCCTCGCCGACTTCGAGCGGACGGTCGGCCGCCGGATGGACATCATGCATGTCTACGCGCGGGACGGCGAGCTGTTCCCCAACGCCTGGCAGATCGCGGTGGCCCGGGACCGCCGGCGGCCCCGCATGCTCCTGGTCAACTGGAAGCCGGACACCGGGCGTAGCTGGGCCCAGGTCGCGGCCGGCGACCCGGTCATCAACGCCCGGATCGACCGGCTGTCACGGCACATCAAGCGGTACTTCGACCAGCGCTTCTTCCTGACGATCCACCACGAGCCGGAGGAGGAGGTGCGGCCCCAGCGCGGCTCCGGCTACACCGCGGCGGACTACCGGGCGATGTACCGGTACGTCGTGCAGCGGCTACGGCACAACGGCCTTGACAAGGTCGTCACCGTCATGAACTACCAGGGCTGGCCCAGGTACGGCGTGCAGCCCTGGTTCAAGGACCTGTACCCCGGTGACGACGTGGTGGACTGGCTGGCCTTCAGCCCCTTCGTCTTCGGCAAGGCCATCGCCTTCGCGGACCTGATGAACTACCGCGAGCCCCAGTATCCGGGTTGGCCGGGCTTCTACACCTGGACCGCGCAGAACATGCCGGACAAGCCGCTCATGGTCGCCGAGTGGGGCGTGTTCGAGCGCCGCAAGGAACCCGGCCACAAGCCGTGGTTCTACGGATGGGTCGGCCGGCAGATCGAGGACTTCCCCCGGATCAAGGCGATGGTCTACTTCGACGGCGCCGACGTGGTCGGTGGTGACTCGCGGGTGGACTCCAACCCCGGATCGCTGGAGGCGTTCCGGATCCTGGCCCAGCTGCCCCACTTCAACGCCACGCGGGTGCCGCGGCGCTAACTCCGGAAACCCAGGAAACCCAGGAAAGAGGTCAGGTGAGGAAGCGCCGTCGGGGCGTGCTCGCGTTGCTGCTGACGTTCTCGCTCGCGTCGTCCCTGGCGGCGTGTTTCGGGGGTGACGACGGCCCACCGCGCCGGCCCAACATCGTGCTACTGCTCACCGACGACCAGGACGCGGCCTCGATCGCGTACATGCCCCGGCTGAAGCGGCTGCTGACCGACCGGGGCGTGTCGCTGTCGCGCTACTACATCAGCACCGCCAGCTGCTGTCCCTCCCGGGCCACCCTGCTGCGCGGCCAGTACGCGCACAACACCAAGGTGCTGACCAACGCGCCGCCCAACGGCGGGTACGCGGTCTACCACCGGCGGGGGCTGGAGCAGTCGAACCTCGGTACCTGGCTGCGCGGGGCGGGGTACCGGACCGGGTTCTTCGGCAAGTACCTCAACGGTTACCCGTGGGGCATCGTGCCCAACACCCACGTCCCGCCGGGGTGGGACACCTGGGTGAGCCCGGTGGGAGGCAACCCGTACGAGCAGTACTACTACACGCTCAACGAGGACGGCCGGCTGCGCCGGTTCGGGCGGGCGCCGGAGGACTACCTGACCGACGTGCTGGCTGACCGGGTCGACGGCTTCCTCGCCAAGGACGACGACCGCCCCTTCTTCGCCTACCTGCCGGTCTACAACCCGCACAGCCCGGCGACGCCGGCGCCGCGGCACCGCGGGATGTTCGCCGACGTGACACTGCCCCGGCCGCCGTCGTTCGGGAAGCCCGGCACGGGTAAGCCGCAGGAACTCCGCCGGCTCCCGCCGCTCACCGCCCGGGAGGAGACCGCCTGGGCCGAGGAGTACCGCAAGCGGCTCCGCTCGCTCCAGTCGGTCGACGAACTGATCGGCAAGCTGATCGACCGGCTGGAGTCCACCGACAAGCTGGCCGACACCTACGTCATCTTCGCCTCCGACAACGGCTACCACCTGGGGCAGCACCGGCTGGGGCCGGGCAAGGACACCCCGTACGAGGAGGACGTGCGCGTCCCCTTCATCGTGCGGGGCCCCGGGGTGCCGGCGGGGAAGACCGTCGCCGGCATCGCCGGGAACGTCGACATCGCCCCCACGCTGGCCGTGCTGGCCGGGGTGTCGCCACCGGGATACGTCGACGGGCGCTCGCTGGTCCCCCTCCTCCGGGGGAGCGTGCCGGCGGATTGGCGCGGGGCGTACCTGCTCGAACACGGCCCGGCCCCGAAGGACGCCGGAGGGAACCAGGCCGACCGGACGCTGGAGGCCCCCGAGCCCTACCGCCCGGGCTGGGGTCCGAAGACCCGAACCTCCCTTTATCTGCCGCCTTACCAGGCGATTCGCACGGCGACCCATCTCTATGTGGAGTACGCCACCGGTGAGCGCGAGCTCTACGACACGGTGAATGATCCCTACCAGCAGCGCAATATCGCCGATACGGATCCGGTGGCGCAGCGCCTGGCGGAGCAACTGCACCGGCTCAAGGACTGCGCCGGGCAGAACTGCAGAATGGCCGACCGTTAATAACCTATTTACCGTTACAACAGTGGTCAAAAATGCATTCTCTGGCCGAAGTGCAAGGTGGGCTGTATAGTCCAACGCCATGAACCGGCCACCTCAGCGACAGGGACCGTACGGCGTGCGGCCGCCCAGAGGGGCCGGGTTCCGGCTCCGGAAGCGGTGGATGCTCGTGGGAATGGGCACCTCCATCGCCGTCGGCGCGGCAGGGGCGGTGTTCGCCAATGTCCAGGCCCCCGACGGCCGGGGCGGCCGGCCGATCGCGGCGAGCAGCCCGGTGCCGCCCTTCGAGAGCCCCTTCGAGCTGCCGCCGGCCACCCCCTCCCCGACCCCCAAGGCCACCCCGACGCGCGGCAAGAAGAAGCCGAAGTGCACGGTGTCGGCCATCCTGGAGCCGACCTGCGGTGCGTGGTGGGGCGTGGCGCCGGTGGGCACGCCGAACCTGCCCCACGACCGGTCGCTCCGGCTCTGGGAGGAGAAGGCCGGCCGGACGGCGGGCATCTTCCACGCCTACCACCGGGGCGAACAGATCTTCCCGACCTCGATGGAAATGAAGATCGCTCGGCAGCCCGGCAAGGAGCGGCTGCTGCTGCTCAACTGGAAGCCGCTGAAGGGCACCTGGGCCCAGGTCGCCCGCGGGTCGGCCGACGCCCACATCGACAAGCTGTCGCGGCACATCAAGCGCAACTTCCCGGAGCGGTTCTTCCTCACCATCCACCACGAGCCCGAGGACGAGGTCAACCTCAACGCCGGCTCCGGCTACACCCCCGACGACTACCGCGCGATGTTCCGCCATGTGATCAAGCGCTTCCGGGCCAACGGCGTCGGCAACATCGTGTCCGTCGTGACCTTCATGGGCTGGCCGGGGGAGGGCTCCAAGCCCTGGTTCGCCCGCCTCTACCCCGGCGACGACGTCGTCGACTGGATCGCCTACGACCCCTACGCGCAGAAGTCCGGCGACGACAACTTCGCGCAGATGGTGAACCGGACGGCGGGCTGGGCCCCCAGGTGGCCGGGCTTCTACCGGTGGGCCGAGCGGCGGAACAAGCCGCTGATGCTGTCGGAGTGGGGGGTGGGCGACCGCATCGGGCCCGCTGGGCGCAAGCAGCGGATCTTCAAGCAGATCCTGCCGGTGCTGAAGCAGCACCCCCGGATCAAGGCCCTGGTCTACTTCGACACCCCGGTGGCGCCCCACTTCGGCGACACCAGCATCGGCAGCAGCCCGGCGGCGCTCGCCGCCTTCCGGGCGGCGGGCCGCGATCCCTACCTCAACCCCAAGGTGCCCTGAGGCGCCTCCAGCAGGCCGATACGCGACGCGGCCCGCCCCCAAGTTTCCGGGGGCGGGCCGCGTCGCGCACGAACCGTTCAGCGAGGGGCGGCGGGGCCGCCACCCTGCCGCGGACCCGGAACCGGGCCGGGGGCGCCACCCGGGCCAGGGGCACCCGGACCGGGCATGCCGGGCCCGGCGGCGCCAGGACCCGGAGCACCGCCCGGCTGGGGAGCACCGACGCCGACGGGCTCTCCCGGCCCGGCGGGCGCGGCGGCGGCCCTCTTCGCCGCGGCGGCCTTCTTCTTGCGGCGCAGCAGGAGGAACGCCGCACCGCCCAGCACGACGACCGCGGCGACGAGCCCGCCGACCAGCGGCAGCATCGAGGAGTCCGCGGACTCCTGCCGGGCCTGGGGCTGGGTGGGGGCCGGCGGGGGAGCCGTGGCGATCTCGCCGATGGGCTTCTCCACGCCGATGTCGGGGCCGGGACCGGGCTGCCCGGACGGGGAGTTGCCGGCCAGCCGGGTGAAGTGGAGCAGGTAGGCGTTCATGTTGCCGCGCGCCGCCCGCTGGGCCTGTGCCGCCACCCGCTCGGTGGTGGCCGGGGACAGCGCCCAGGAGTAGGCGCGCACCTGCTTGCCGACCACCAGCACGTAGGTGCTCTTGCGGCCGCTGGCCTTGTAGACGTCGACCAGCAGCCGGTTCATCGCCTGCGCCCGCGGGGGCACGGCCCCGGCGGGCAGCACCATGACGGAGACGGGCAACTGCGCCCGCTCGATCGTGTTGCGGACCAGGTCGAGCTGGGCGTCGGTCTGGAGGTAGGCGGCCTTGGGGTGGACGTAGATGCGGCCCTGCTCGTCCAGCGCGGCGGCCACCTCGCGGGGGTTGATGGTCTCGGCGCGGGCCGGTCCGGCCAGGGCGACGATCGCTACGAGGGCCGCCGCCAGTACGGCGGACGCTCGTGCGCGGAGGGGGCTGGCTCGCACCGGAGCTCTCCTCGGGTGTGGCTGAGGTGGGACAGGCAGTCACTGTAGTGCGCATCCCCGTCCGATGGGCCTGACTTGCCGGACTCGGTCGGAGCCGGCCCGGAGCCGGCCCGGGGGTGTCAGCCGGTCGTGCTCCGGTCCCGCGCGGCCGGGTCGACCTCGCGGCGCAGCGGCAGGGCGGTCAGGCCGTGCCGGCGGCGGACGGCCATCCACACGACGATCGAGGCCGCGACCGCGCCGATGATCGTCCAGGCCATCGCGATCGGGCCCAGCCCGAACATCTTCAGCGCCGAGGCCAGCAGCACCACGGCCAGCAGCCGCCGGATCAGCCCGCCCGGGGCCCGGGAGGAGATCCGCGAGCCGAGGTAGACCCCGGGGATCGACCCCACCAGCAGCGCGACCGTCACGTCCAGTTGGAAGTCCCCGAACAGCAGGTGGCCGATCGCCGCGGAGATCACCAGCGGTACGGCCTGGAGCAGGTCGGTGCCGACGAGTTGGTTGGCCTTGAGCGCGGGGTAGAGCGCGAGCAGCGCCACGATGATCAGTGAGCCGGAGCCGACCGAGGTGATGCCGACCACCAGGCCGCCGATCGCGCCGACCAGCACGGTGGGCAGGGGCCGCACCTTGATCTCGGGCGGTTCCTCGGCGGCGGGGGCGCCGGGCGGGGCGGTGCGCCGGTCGGCGGGGGCCAGCCGCGCGGCCCGGTCGACCATCGCCTGGTAGAGCCGCACGGTGAGCCCGGCCGCCGCGATCAGCAGCGCCACGCCCATCGCGATCTCGATGACGTGCTGGACGCCGTCCCCCTGCCCGAGCGCCCGGGCGACGAGGACGCCGCTGAACGCCGCCGGCACCGAGCCGACGCACAGCCAGCCGACCAGCTGCATGTTGATGGTGCCCTGGCGGTAGTGCACCGCGCTGCCGACCGGCTTCATCACCGCGGCGGCGACCAGGTCGCTGGACACCGCGGCCAGCGGCTGCACGCCGAAGAAGGTGACGAGCATCGGCGTCATCAGCGCCCCGCCGCCCATGCCGGTCAGCCCGACGACGATCGCGACCAGGAAGGAGCCGAGCGCCATCGCGTAGTCGAAGTCCATCCGCCCTACCTGATCCCTAGGAAAAGTCGGTTAACAGGGTAGTGCGGACGAATGGTCGGAAAGTACGCCACCCCGGTAGGAAAACCTTGCTACTCGGTCCTGACCCAGCCGCCCTCGACCAGCAGGTCCAGCACCCGGCCGACGGCCTCCTCGGGCGCCAGCAGCGAGGTGTCGATCACCAGATCGGCGTCGTCGGGCTCCTCGTAGGGGTCGGAGATCCCGGTGAACTCGGGGATCAGCCCGGCGCGGGCCTTGGCGTACAGCCCCTTGCGGTCGCGCCGCTCGCACTCGGCCAGCGGGGTGGCCACATGGACCAGGACGAAGTCGCCGACCGCCGACACCATCCGCCGCACCTCGGCCCGGGTCGCGGCGTACGGGGCGATCGGCGCGCAGATCGCCACCCCGCCGTGCCGGGTCACCTCGGCCGCCACGAAGCCGATCCGCCGGATGTTGAGGTCGCGGTCGGCCCGGGAGAACGTCAGCCCGGCCGACAGCAGCCGCCGCACCACGTCGCCGTCGAGCAGGCTGATCGTCCGGCCGCCGCGCTCGACCAGCGCGTCGGACAGGCCGCGCGCGACCGTGGACTTGCCCGACCCCGACAGGCCGGTGAAGAAGACGGTGAGCCCGCGTTCGAGCTTGGGCGGCCGGGCGACGGCCAGCTCCGCGGCCACCGCGGGCGGGGTGAACCACTCGGGGACGGGCTCGCCGCGATCGAGCAGCTCGTCCAGTTGCCCGGGGGTCAGCTCGGCCTTGACGTGGTCGGGTTCGATCCGGGCGACCGGACGCCAGACCTCCACGTCCGCGTCGTAGGCCCAGGGCTCGGGCACCACGACGGGGATGGCGGTGCCCTCGGCCTCGGTCTCTGCCAGCAGGTGCGTCGCCCCGTACGCGGCCGCCACGTGCGACCGCACCGCCAGGTCGCGCGGGTGGGGCGGCAGCGGCACCGGCACGATCCGGGTGCCCTCGGGCAGTTCCCGGCGCACCGCCAGCAGCGCCCGCACCAGCGCCTCGTCGTGGGCGCCGCCGAGCAGCGGCAGCACGAGCACCCCGGCGTTCATCTGCTCGGCGACCTGGCGGAGCTGGCCGAGCTGTTTGCGGTGCAGCGGCTCGCGGGTGGCCACGGCCAGCACCGGGCCGGCCACCGGTTCGAGCTCGTCCGGCCGGCGGCGCAGCCGGTGGAACGGTCCGTGCGCCGGGGCGCGCAGCGCCTCCAGCGGGCCGGCCAGCCGCCACCCTCCGGTGGTGGGGTCCTGCCAGGCCTCGGTCACCCGCAGCACGGCGAGCGGCACGCCCTCGGGGTCCTGGAGGACGACCTCCTTGTGGGAGGTCATCTCCGCGGGCACGGCCAGGGTGACCGGTACCGGCCAGGGGGTGCCGTCGGCCAGCCGTCCTCCGGCGATCACCATCGCGGTGTCGAACGAGCCGAGGAAGCCGGTGAGCGGCCGGTAGACCCCGGCGAGCAGCAGTTCGAGGTCGGCGAGCTCGACCGCACCCGGGGTCCAGGTGGGCAGGTCGCGCAGCGTGTCAGGGAGGCCGGCTTCGGCGGTCAACTGGTTCTTCTCTCCGATCCCGCCCGGGGTGGCCGGGACGGTGCAGGGCAGACGGGCTCAGGCACAAAATAATGCGCCCACACCGGCCCTGCATCACCGGGAGAGTCAGATCACCCGCGCGAAACGGTTCTCTGGCTTGCGGATGACCATGGCCATCTCGGTGTGGTCGCCGGACAGCCGTCCCCGCGAGGCCGCCGTGACGGCGCGGCACAGCCGGTCGACCGGGCCGCGCCAGCGGCCGAGCCGGTCGAAGGCGGCCCGCCCGGCGTACTCCTCCGCGACCATCAGCCCGCGCATCATGCAGTACCACTGCATGCCCTGGTGGGACGCCACCGTCTCGTAGATGGAGGCCGGCCCGTCGCGGCCCTCCAGCCGGCCGAGCCCGCCGGGCAGCAGCCGGTCGAGCGCGCCGTAGGCGGTGGCCCGGTCACGGAACCGCACCAGCAGCAGCCCGCCCGGCTTCAGCGCGGCGACGAACCGGTCGAGCACCAGTTCGGCCTGGGTGATGCGCTCGATCAGGTAGGACGCGTGCACCACGTCGTAGGCCCGTGGCGGCATCGGCACCGTGCGCAGGTCGCCCAGGTGCCAGGAGTCGAGGTCGGCGCGCCCCTCGGTATGCGCGCGCAGCCCGGGGAGGTCGATGTCGACCCCCGTGACGCTCCGTCGGACGTCGCGGAGGTCCAGGCCGAAACCCTGGCCGCAACCGGCCTCCAGCACCTGGACGCGCTGCAGCGGCCTGTCGTATGCGTATTGGCGGACACGTTCGGAGAACAGATCGCCGTCGTTGACCGGCGGCGTGCGCAGATCGGTCACGCTTTCGGAGCGTAGTCGCCTGACTTCGCACTGTCCGCCAAATGGCCCTCTCCGGGGCGCCGTGTCGCCGGGCCGCCGGTGCCGGCCGGGGTCGAGCGCGTAGGCTAGGGACCCCGGGGTCGGTGCGGATTCCGGGGCTTCGGGCTGCCCCGCACCCAAGGGGCGGCGCCCGCCGGAACCTCTGCGGCGGGCGGGCACAGGCAACGGTGATCATGACTCTTTCCGGACTTCTCGATGTCGCCCGCGCGGATTCCGCGCTGGGGCGTGCCCTGGCCGGCGCCCGGGTCGACCACGACCTGGTCGCCCCGCCCGCGCTGTGGCCGATCGTGGCGGCCTCGCTGGCCGGGCAGGCCGGCGCCGGCGCGATCCTGGCGGTGACCGCGACCGCGCGGGAGGCCGAGGACCTCGCCGCCGCGCTGACCAGCCTGCTCGACCCCGACCGGGTGGCGCACTTCCCCGCCTGGGAGACGCTGCCGCACGAGCGGCTCTCCCCCCGCTCGGACACCGTCGGTCGGCGGCTGGCCGTGCTGCGCCGGCTCGCCCACCCCGACACCGGGGCCGCCGGCCCGGTCGGCGTGGTGGTCACCCCGGTGCGCGCGGTGCTCCAGCCGATCGTGTCCGGCCTGGCCGACCTGGAGCCGGTGCGGCTGCGCACCGGCGACGAGGCCGAACTCGACGACGTGGTGCGGGCCCTGGTGGACGCCGGTTACCGCCGGGTCGACCTGGTGGAGAAGCGGGGCGAGGCGGCCGTCCGCGGCGGCATCCTCGACGTCTTCCCGCCCACCGAGGAGCACCCGCTGCGGGTGGAGTTCTGGGGCGACACGGTCGAGGAGATCCGCTACTTCAAGGCGGCCGACCAGCGGTCGCTGGAGGTCGCCCAGGAGGGCCTGTGGGCGCCGCCCTGCCGGGAGCTGCCGCTCACCGAGGGCGTGCGGGCCCGGGCCCGGGAACTGGCCGCCGAGCACCCCGCGCTGGAGGACGTGCTGACCCGGATCGCCGATGGCGACACCGTGGAGGGCATGGAGGCGTTCTCGCCGGTGCTGGCCGACCGGATGGAACTGCTGGTCGACCTGCTCCCGCCCGGCTCCGGCCTGCTGGTCTGCGAGCCCGAGCGCATCCGCACCCGGGCCGCCGAGCTGGTCCGCACCAGCCAGGAGTTCCTGGCGGCGTCCTGGGTCAACGCCGCGGCCGGGGGAGCGGCGCCGATCGACCTCGGCGCGGCCGCCTTCCGCACCCTGGAGGAGGTCCGCGAGCACGCCGCCGCCCTCGACCTGCCCCGGTGGACGATCACCGGCCTGCGGAGCGCCGCGGCCGAACTGGACGAGGAGGCGGCCTCCCCGCGGGGCGGCGCCGTCGCGGCCGTCGACCTGGGGGCGCGGGCCGCGGAACCGTACCGCGGCGACACCGCCCGGGTGATGGGCGACGTGAAACGCTGGGTGGACGAGCGGTGGCGGGTGGTGCTGGTCACCGAGGGCCGCGGCCCGGCCGAGCGGCTGGCCGAGGTGGTGCGGGGCGAGGGGCTGGGCGTCCGGCTCACCGACCTGCCCGAACCGCCCGAGCCCGCGCTGGTGCACGTCGCGACCGGGCGGCTGGAGCACGGCTTCGTGTGGCCCGGCCCGAACCTGGTGGTGCTCACCGAGACCGACCTGTCCGGGCAGAAGTCCTCCACCAAGGACGTCCGCCGGATGCCGTCCCGCCGCCGTGGCGGCATCGACCCGCTCCAGCTCACCACCGGCGACTACGTGGTGCACGAGCAGCACGGGGTGGGCCGGTACGTCGAGATGGTCAGCCGGACGGTCCAGGGCGCCACCCGCGAGTACCTGGTGCTGGAGTACGCCCGGGGCGACCGGCTGTTCGTGCCGACCGACCAGCTCGAAGAGATCACCCGCTATGTCGGCGGCGAGGCGCCCAGCCTGCACCGGCTGGGCGGCGCCGAGTGGCAGAAGTCCAAGGCGAAGGCGCGCAAGGCGGTCAAGCAGATCGCCGGCGAGCTGATCAGGCTGTACTCGGCGCGGATGGCGTCGCCCGGCCACCCGTTCGGGCCCGACACCCCCTGGCAGCGGGAACTGGAGGACGCGTTCCCCTACGCCGAGACCCCCGACCAACTCGCCGCCATCGACGAGGTCAAGGCCGACATGCGCAAGCCGGTCCCGATGGACCGGCTGATCTGCGGGGACGTGGGCTACGGCAAGACCGAGATCGCGGTGCGGGCCGCGTTCAAGGCCGTCCAGGACGGCAAGCAGGTCGCGCTGCTGGTGCCGACCACGCTGCTGGTGCAGCAGCACCTGTCCACGTTCACCGAGCGGTTCGGCGCGTTCCCGATCGTGGTCCGGCCGGTCAGCCGGTTCCAGACCGACAAGGAGATCGAGGCCAGCCTGGACGGCGCGGCCACCGGCGCGGTCGACGTCCTGATCGGCACCCACCGGCTGCTGTCCAACCAGACCCGCTTCAAGGACCTGGGCCTGGTGATCATCGACGAGGAGCAGCGGTTCGGCGTCGAGCACAAGGAGGAGCTGAAGCGGCTGCGCACCCAGGTCGACGTGCTCGCCATGTCGGCCACCCCGATCCCGCGCACCCTGGAGATGGGCCTGACCGGCATCCGCGAGATGTCGACGATCCTCACCCCGCCGGAGGAGCGGCACCCGATCCTCACCTTCGTCGGCCCCTACGACGAGAAGCAGATCGCCGCGGCGATCCGCCGGGAACTGCTGCGCGAGGGCCAGGTCTTCTTCGTGCACAACCGGGTGCGCTCGATCGACCGGGTCGCCGCCACCCTCAAGCAGCTCGTCCCGGAGGCCCGGGTCGCCACCGCGCACGGCCAGATGAACGAGCAGCAGCTCGAACGGGTGATGGTCGACTTCTGGGAGAAGAACTACGACGTGCTCGTGGCGACCACGATCGTGGAGTCCGGCCTCGACATCCCCAACGCCAACACCCTGATCGTGGACCGCGCCGACACCTACGGCCTGTCCCAGCTGCACCAGCTGCGCGGCCGGGTGGGCCGGGGCCGGGAGCGGGGGTACGCCTACTTCCTCTACCCGCCCGAGGTGCCGCTCACCGAGACGGCGCACGAGCGGCTGTCCACCATCGCCCAGCACACCGAGATCGGCGCGGGCATGTTCGTGGCGATGAAGGACCTGGAGATCCGGGGGGCGGGCAACATCCTGGGCGCCGAGCAGTCCGGGCACGTGGCGGGCGTCGGGTTCGACCTGTACGTGCGGATGATCGGCGAGGCGGTCCGCGAGCTCAAGGACGAGGGGCCGCCGGAGACCCCCGAGGTCAAGGTCGAGCTTCCGGTCGACGCGCACCTGCCGCACGAGTACGTCCCGGGCGAGCGGCTCCGGCTGGACGCCTACCGGCGGATCGCGGGGATCACCGCCGAGGACGAGATCACCGGCGTGCACGAGGAGCTGAAGGACCGGTTCGGCCCGCTGCCGGTGCCCGTGCTGAACCTGCTGGAGGTGGCGCGGTTCCGGGCGCGGGCCCGCCGGGCGGGGCTCACCGAGATCACCGTCCAGGGCAACCACGTCAAGTTCGCCCCGGTCGAGCTGCCCGAGTCCAGGCAGGTGCGGTTGCAGCGGCTCTACCCCAAGAGCCTGCTCAAGCCGGCCACGAGAACGCTGCTGGTACCGGTGCCCAAGACCGCACCGCTGGGCGGCCGGCCGCTGCGCGACCAGGACCTGCTGAGATGGTGCACCGATCTGGTCGAGGCGCTTTTCCTGGAAAACAGGCCCTAAGGTGGCAGCCGTGATCCGTACAACTCTCAAGGTCGCGGCGGGTGCGCTCGCCGCGCTCGTGACGCTGGCCGGCTGCGGCGGTTCGCCCATCAAGGTGGGGGCGGCGGCCACCGTCGGCGACGAACGCATCACCACGAGCTCGCTCGGCCAGGTGGTCGACGACTGGCAGCGGGAGTTCCGGGCCGACCCGGCCGCCGGCCAGATGCGCGCCCGGTTCGAGGCGAGCGGCCAGCAGATCGTGGTCGACTCCCGCTCGCCCGCCCGTACGGCGCTGGCCCAGCTGCTGGACTTCCGGGTCGCCGACCGGGTCGCCGCCCGGTACGGTGCGCAGCCGGCCCCCGCCGAGGTCGAGCTGGTGAGCCGGCAGCTGGGCGGGCCGCGGACGCTGACCTCGCTGACCCTGGCGATCGGCCTGCCCGCGCGTTACCAGGACGACCTGCTGCACAGCCTCGCCGTCCAGAACACGCTGCTGACGCGGCTGGGCGCGGTGCCCGTCCCGCGCACCCCGGCGGACGAGACGCAGACACGGCAGGCCGCGCGCCGGGCGAACGAGATCTACCGGCAGGCCCGCACGGGGCTCGACATCCAGATCAACCCCCGGTACGGCCAGTGGCGGTCGGACGAGGGGCTCTCCCCGGTGACGACCGCGCTGTCCAGGCCCGGGGTGGTCCCCGTCACGGGCCCGGTCGTGCCGGACCTCGGCTGAGCCGATGGCACTGATCGTCCTCGCCACCACCCACCGGGTCGCTCCGGGGCTGCTGAGCTGGCGTGCCTGGTCGGCGCTGCGATCGGCCGGGCGGGTGCTGACCGGCACGGCCGACCACCCGCAGCTGCCCTATCTCCGCGAGGCGGGCGTCGCGGTGGAGGTGACCGCCCCCGATCCGCGGGCGCTGCTGGCGGCCGGTGCCGAGGGGGGCGCGGTCTGGCTGGCCGATCCGGCCGGTGACGAGGAGCTGATGCGCGCGATCGGCACCCTCGTGGTGTCCGGCGGCGATGTGGCCGCCGAGGTGGAGGTGCTGCACGGGTCCTACGACCTGCCCGGCGCCCGGCTGCTGGACCTGGTCCAGGTGATGGACACGCTGCGCCGCGAGTGCCCCTGGGACCGCAAGCAGACGCACGCCTCGCTGGTGCCCTACCTGCTGGAGGAGGCCTACGAGGTCGCCGACACCATCACCGGGGGTGAAGGGGAGCCCGACCACGCCGCGCTGCGCGAGGAACTGGGCGACGTGCTGATGCAGGTCGCCTTCCACGCCCGGGTCGCCGAGGAACGCGACGACGAGACGCGGTTCACCATCGACGACGTGGCCGCCGGCATCGTCGACAAGCTGGTGCGCCGGCACCCGCACGTCTTCGCCGGGGTGCGGGTCGCCGACGCCGACGAGGTCAACGCCAACTGGGAGCAGATCAAGGCGGCGGAGCGGCAGGCCCGCGACGGCGCCGCCGCGTCGGTGTTCGACGGGGTCCCGGCGGCGCAGCCCGCGCTGTCGCTGGCCGCCCAGGTGCAGCGGCGCGCGGCCCGGATCGACGCCCCCGAGGAGCTGTACGCCGCCGGGGACGATCTGGGCGGGCGGCTGTTCGACGCGGTGCGGGCGGCCGCCGCGGAAGGTCTTGACCCGGAAGCGGCATTGCGCGCCGCCGCGCGGGCATTCCGGGAACGTGTCCAGAAGTGGGAACAGGCCAAAACACAGGGCCGAAAGTAGTAACGGTCCGCACGCATTCTCGCGGAAGCTCGTGGGACCCTTGGTCGCGCCGGGCGCGTCCCTCTACGCTGACGGCGTGTCGGCTGGGATCGCTGGAAAAGTCAGGGCGGCCCGGGTCGCGGGGCGACTCGGCGGCCTCTCCGTGCTGTCCGGGGTGTTGGTTGCGCTGATCCTGCTGCCCACCGCCTGTACGGCCGGGCTGGGGGCGCGCGACACCGCGGACTGGTTCCAGACCGAGCCGAGCGATCTGAAGACCCCGCCGCTGCCGCAGCGGTCCAAGATCCTGGCGGCCGACGGCTCCACCCTCGCCACGTTCTTCTACGAGAACCGGGTGGAGGTGCGCCTGGACCAGGTGGCGCCCGTCCTCCAGCGGGCGGTGCTGGCCATCGAGGACAGCAGGTTCTACGAGCACGGCGCGCTCGACACCCAGGGCACCCTGCGCGCGCTGATCAGCAACATGAACTCGGGCCAGGTCACCCAGGGCGGCTCCGGCATCACCCAGCAGTACGTCAAGAACCTGCTGCTGGAACAGGCCGAGACCGAGCAGGCACGGCGGGCGGCCGCGGCGGTCACCCCCGAGCGCAAGGTCCGCGAACTGCGGTACGCGGTGGCCCTGGAGAAGCGGTTCACCAAGCAGGAGATCCTCCAGCGCTACCTGAACATCGCCTACTTCGGTGACGGCGCGTACGGCATCGAGGCGGCGGCGCGGCACTACTTCTCCAAGCCCGCGGGCCGGCTGGTGCTGGGCGAGGCGGCGGTGCTGGCCGGCGTGATCAGCCAGCCGCACGCCTACAACCCGCGGCTGAACCCCGAGGACTCCCGCCGCCGCCGGGACGTGGTGCTGGGCCGGCTGGCCGAGCTGGGCTGGGTGGACCGCGGCACGGCCGAGGCCGCCGCCAAGGCGCCGCTGACGCTCAAGGTCACCAACACGCCCAACGGTTGCGTGGTGAGCAAGGCCCCCTTCTTCTGCGACTACGTGCGCCGGGAGATCCTGGAGAACCCGGTCTTCGGCCGGACGGCCGAGGAACGCAGGCGGCTGCTGGTCCGCGGCGGGCTGACCATCCGCACCACCCTCGACCCGAAGACCCAGCGGGCGGCGCAGCGCGCCGTCGACCGGCACGTGCCGCCCACGAACTCGGCCCGGAAGGCCGCGGCCGAGGCGCTGGTCGAGCCGGGCACCGGCGAGATCAAGGGCATGGTGGTCGACCGGAAGCTGGGCGACGACCGGCAGCGCGGCAAGACCTGGATCAACTTCGCCGCCGACGCCAGCCACGGCACCAGCATCGGCATGCAGGCCGGCTCCACGTTCAAGGTGTTCACCCTGGCCGCGGCGCTGGAGGAGGGCATGCCGTTCGGTACCCGGCTGCGGGCCGAGCGGTACTTCACGCCGACCGGTTACCGCGACTGCAAGGGGCGGCGGGTCGGCGACACCAAGCCGCTGCGCAATTCCGCCGACGGCGAGGGCGGCCGGTCCTTCACCCTGGTCACCGGCACCCAGCACTCGGTGAACACCTTCTTCCTGGCGTTGCAGCGCGAGGTCGGGCTGTGCGAGACGGTCAAGATGGCCGAGCGGCTCGGGCTGCGGCAGGCGAGCGGGAAACCGCTGCAGCAGTACGCGTCCTTCACGCTGGGCTTCAACACCGTCTCGCCGCTGCGGGTGGCGGCCGCGTACGCGGCGTTCGGTGCCCGCGGCCGGTACTGCCAGCCGGTCGCGATCACGGCGATCACGGACGCTTCCGGGCGCCGGCTGAAGGTCCCCTCGGCCCGCTGCCGCCAGGTGATGGACGAGGACGTCGCCGACGCCGTCAACCACGTGCTGCGCGGGGTGCTGACCAAGGGCACCGCCAAGGGCATGGGCATCGGCCGGCAGGCCGCCGGCAAGACCGGCACCGTCGACAACTTCTCCGCCGCCTGGTTCGCCGGCTACACCCCGGACCTGGCGGCGGCCGTCTGGGTGGGTGACCCGCGCGGCGGCTACGCCCACCCGATGCGGGGCGTGTGCATCGGCGGGCAGTGCTACGGGGCGGTGTACGGCGCGTCGATCCCCGCCCCCATCTGGCGCGACTCCATGCGGGGTGCGCTGTCCGGGCAGCCCGCCGGCGCCTTCGTGGCACCGCACCGCCGGTTCTTCAGCCAGGGCTCCGGCGAGGACAAGATCAAGGTTCCCGATGTGCGGGGGCAGCGGCTGGACCGGGCGGTCGCGCGGCTGCGCGCGGCGGGCTTCAAGGTGGAGGTCCGGGACCGGCGGGTGAACTCCGATGAGTACCCGGCGGGCACCGTCGCCGACATCGATCCCGACGAGGGTTTCGAGCTGGAGCCCGGGGAGACCGTCACCGTGACGGTCAGCAAGGGGAAGAAGCCCGAGGATCCGCCGGACGTGCTGGACCCGCTGCTCCCCTCGCCGTCCCCGGGGACCGACGACTGAGGCCGGAGAGTGCGGCCCATGAGGGCCGACCGGGAACCGCCACCCACCGTGCCACCGACCAGATGGCGGTTCCCGGGCGGGTCCCTCAGTCGCCGTCGAGCCCCCAGCGGGCCCGCAGCGACCGGTCGGCGAGGCCGAACAACTGGTCGATCAGGATGCCGATGATCAGGATGACGATCATGACCGAGATCATCAGCGAGGTGTCGCTGAGTTCCCGGGCGAAGTGCAGCCGGGTACCGATCGACTCGGTGTCGCCGATGATGACCAGCAGCTCACCGGCCATCAGGCTGCGCCAGGCGAATGCCCAGCCCTGCTTCAGCCCGGCCACGAAGGAGGGCAGCGAGGCCGGCAGGATCAGATGCCGGTACAGGCTCACCCCGCGCAGCCCCAGCACCTTGCCCGCGCGCAGCAGGATCGGCGGGGTGTAGTCCACCCCCGCGATCAGCCCGTTGGCGATCGACGGCGCCGCGCCCAGCACGACCACGAACAGGATCGCGCTCTCGCTGAGCTGGAACAGCAGGATGGCCAGCGGGAACCAGGCGATGGACGGCATGGTCTGCAGGCCGGTGATCAGCGAGCCGAAGGCCCGGCGCAGGACCCGGGAGCGGGAGACGGCCGCACCGATGAGCACGCCGATCGCGGTCGCCAGCGCGAAGCCGACCACCGCCCGCCGCATGGTCAGCCCGGCCGCGTCCCAGAACCGGCCGTCGGTGACCAGCTCGGCGAAGTCCGGCAGCACGTCGCGGGGCCCGGGCAGCACCCAGGGCTCCTTCCAGCCGCTGAGCACCACCAGTTCCCAGCCGGCCAGCGCGATGCCGACGGCGGCCAGCATCGGCCACAACGCCGACCAGATCCGCAGCGGGAGTGCCTGCTTCGATCCGGCCGCCAGCTCCAGCGCGTCCAGCCCGGCGATCTGCCGGTTCACGTCCGCCGGCCGCTTGCTCGTCTCGACCGCCATCTTCGGGTCCGTTCCCTCGTGCGTTTCGCGGTCGGCCGGGGCCGCCCGCTCCACCTGTTCGGTGGTCTGCGGCTCAGGAGCCATGGCGACCGACCTCGTCCCGGAGTCGGTCGGTGATCCGGGCGGCGAGCGACGCCACCTCGGGGGAGTCGATCCGGCGCGGGCGCGCCATCTCGACGGGGAACTCCTCGACGACCCGGCCCGGCCGGCTCGACAGCAGCACCACCCGGTCGCCCAGCCGGACGGCCTCGCGCACGTTGTGCGTCACGAACAGCACGGTCAGCCCGCGCTCCCGCCAGATCCGTTCGATCTCGTCGTGCAGCAGGTCGCGGGTCATGGCGTCGAGCGCGCCGAACGGCTCGTCCATGAGCAGCAGGGTCTTTCCGCGCTCGGCCTCGCCCTCCTCGACCGTGAGGGCCAGCGCGCGGGCCAGCGCGACACGTTGCCGCATCCCGCCCGACAGCTGGTGCGGGCGTTTCTTCTCGAACCCGGTCAGGTGCACCGAGGCCAGCAGCTCGGCGGCCCGTGCCCGGCGCTCGGCGCGGGGCACCCCGCGCATCCGCAGCGCCAGCTCCAGGTTGCCGGTGACGGTCAGCCAGGGGAACAGGGCCGGCTCCTGGAACATCAGGGCCACCCGGGCGCCGTGGGTGTCGATGGTGCCCGCGGTCACCTTGTCGAGGTCGGCCACCAGGTTGAGCAGGGTGCTCTTGCCGCAGCCGGACGCGCCGAGCAGGCAGACGAACTCGCCTGGGGCGACGTCGAGGGAGACGTTGTCGAGCGCGAGCAGCGCCGCGCTTCCGGAACCGAATGCTTTGGACACGCCGGCGAGCCGGACCGCGGTGGCGGTCCGGCTCGGGGCGGCCGTGGTGGCCTCCGTCATCGGGCGTTGACCTGTGCCTTTCCTGCTGCCTTGAGGATGTCGTTGAGGATCGTGAGGTCGTAGATCCCCTTCAGGTCGACCGGTTCGAGCAGCCCGATCTCCTGGGCGTGCTGCGCTCCCGCCGTCAGCGAGGAGGCGACGGGGTCGGTGGTGAAGGTGATCTCCTTGAAGGCCGCGTCGAGGATCTTCTCGTCGATCGGCTTGCCGGAGAGCTTGGCGAGCTGGTCGTTGACGGCCTTCTTCGCGGCCGCCTGGTCGTTGTTGATGAAGTCGGTGGCCTCGACCGTGCCTTGGACGAGCTTCTTGACCAGGCCGGGGTTCTTCTTCGCGAACTCGGTGCTCACGATCAGGTGCGTGATGACGAACTTGCCGCCGGGCCAGAGGTCCTTCTCGTTGATCAGGCGCTTGCCCTTGCCTTCCAGGATCAGGCGCGAGGCGAACGGCTCGGGGACCCAGGCGCCGTCGATCGCGCCCTGCTTGAAGGTGTCGATGGTCTGGGAGTTCTCCTGCGGGACGATCTTCACGTCGCCGCTGCCGTCCTTGTTGGCGGTCAGGCCCTTGGACTTGAGGTAGTAGCGGACGGCGACGTCCTGGGTGTTGCCGAGCTGCGGGGTGGCGATCTTCTTGCCCCTGAGGTCCTCGACGGACGTGATCTCGGGCTTGACGATCAGGGAGACGCCGCCGGAGGCCGCGCCAGAGATGATCTTGATGGCCTGGCCCTTGGACTTGGCCCAGGCGTTGATGGCGGGGTTGGGGCCGATGAAGGTCGCGTCGACCCCCTTGGCGAACAGCGCCTCGACCGCGGCCGGGCCGGCGTTGAACGAGGCGGTGGTGAGCTTGACGCCGGGGCCCAGGTTCTTGGCGAAGATGCCCTGCTGGACGCCGACCAACGCGGTGGCGTGCGTGATGTTGGGGAAGAAGCCGAGCTTCACTTCCTTGGCTTCGCCGCCACCGGATCCCCCCGAGGAGTCGTCGCCACATGCGGTGAGCGCTCCCGCGCCAGCCAGGATGACCAGTGCCGCAGTGGCCGCACGCCACTTGAACGTTCGTCGCATGAACAAGATCCCTACTAATCTGGTGGGTTAGGCATGCCAAGTAGACAATATTGGGTTGGGGGTGGGCAAGTCGGATGCCGGGAACGGTGGAATAACGGCCGGACGTCCGGAACGGCGTGCCCCGTGGGCGGCGCGCGACCGGCCCGACTAGGCTCGGAGGGCGAAGCGTCTCCGTCCTGATCACATAGGAGTTCCCGTGTCGTCGATCGACGCCGTATTCGCCCGGGAGATCCTGGACTCCCGCGGCAACCCCACCGTGGAGGTCGAGGTCCTGCTCGACGACGGCTCCGAGGGGCAGGCCGCGGTGCCCAGCGGCGCCTCGACCGGCCAGTTCGAGGCCGTGGAGCTACGGGACGGGGGAGACCGCTACAACGGCAAGGGCGTCCGCAAGGCCGTCGCCGCCGTCAACGACGAGATCGACGAGAAGATCGTCGGTTACGAGGCCGAGGACCAGCGGCTGATCGACCAGCGGCTGATCGACCTGGACGGCACCCCGGACAAGTCCAAGTTCGGCGCCAACGCCATCCTCGGCGTCTCGCTGGCCGTGGCGCACGCCGCCGCCAAGTCGGCCCGGCTGCCGCTGTTCCGCTACGTCGGCGGCCCCAACGCGCACCTGCTGCCGGTGCCGATGATGAACATCCTCAACGGCGGCGCGCACGCCGACACCAACGTCGACATCCAGGAGTTCATGATCGCGCCGATCGGCGCGCCCACCTTCTCCGACGCGGTGCGCTGGGGCGCCGAGGTCTACCACGCGCTCAAGTCCGTGCTGAAGGGCAAGGGCCTGAACACCGGCCTCGGCGACGAGGGCGGCTTCGCCCCCGAACTGCCCAGCAACCGCGACGCCCTCGACCTCATCATCGAGGCGATCAAGAAGACGGGCCTGACCCCCGGCACCGACATCGCGCTGGCGCTGGACGTGGCCGCCACCGAGTTCCACGCCGAGGGCGGCTACGCCTTCGAGGGCGGCAAGAAGTCCGCCGCCGAGATGGCCGACTACTACGCCGAACTGGTCGCCGCCTACCCGCTGGTCTCCATCGAGGACCCGCTGGACGAGGAGGACTGGGACGGCTGGACGGCCCTCACCGACGCCATCGGCGCCAAGGTGCAACTGGTCGGCGACGACCTCTTCGTCACCAACCCCGAGCGGCTGCGCCGCGGCATCGACGGCGGCACCGCCAACGCGCTGCTGGTCAAGGTCAACCAGATCGGCACCCTGACCGAGACCCTCGACGCCGTCTCGCTGGCCCACCGCAACGGCTACCGCTGCATGATGAGCCACCGCTCCGGCGAGACCGAGGACACCACCATCGCCGACCTGGCGGTCGCCACGAACTGCGGCCAGATCAAGACCGGCGCCCCCGCCCGCAGCGACCGCGTCGCCAAGTACAACCAGCTGCTGCGGATCGAGGAGCTGCTCGGCGACGCGGCCCGCTACGCCGGCGCCGCCGCCTTCCCGCGCTTCCGCGCCGACGGCTGACCCCGCTCCCGTGGCGCGCGAAGACGACGCCGAACCCCCCCGCCCGGCCGCGAAACGGCCGGCGGGGGGTGCGCCGCGCGGGCATCTCACCAGCCGGGCCACCATTTTGGCGATCGTGATGTGCGCGATCGCGCTGAGCCTGGCCTACCCTGTCCGCGAGTACATCGCCCAGCGGCGGCAGATCGCCGAGCTGAGGCATGACGAGCGGGTGCTTCAGGCCCGGGTGGCGGAACTCACCCGGCGCAAGGAGCGGCTGGGCGACCCCTCCTACGTCAAGCGGGAGGCCCGCCGCCGGCTGCACTACTGCATGCCGGGTGAGAAGTGCTACATCGTGCTCGACGGCGCCGGTGAGGACGATGGGGACGCTCCCGCGGACGGTCCCGCCCGCAGGCCCCCGTGGTACGAGGCGCTGTGGGGATCGGTCAGGGCCGCGGACCGGCCCGGCTGACCCGGGCACCATGAAAGATCGACTGGAACGCGGCAGCCGGGAGAGCCGAAAATGATGGACGAGGCCGACATCGCGGCGGTGCATGCGCAGCTCGGCCGGCCGCCCCGCGGTGTGCGGGCGGTGGCGCACCGCTGCCCCTGCGGCCGGCCCGACGTGATCGAGACGGCACCCCGGCTGCCCGACGGAACCCCCTTCCCGACCCTGTACTACCTGACCTGCCCCAAGGCCGCGTCGGCGATCGGGACGCTGGAGGCCGGCGGGGTGATGCGCCACATGCAGGAGCGGCTGGCCACCGACCCGAAGCTGGCCGCCGAGTACCGCGCCGCCCACGACGACTACCTGCGCCGCCGCGACGAAGCGGCGCGCGCCGAGGGGCTGGAACCGCTGCCCGCCGGCACCCAGAGCGCGGGCGGTATGCCCGAGCGGGTCAAGTGCCTGCACGCGCTGGTGGCCCACGAGCTCGCGGTGCCCGGCGCCAACCCGTTCGGCGGGGAGGCCCTGGCCGAACTGCCGCAGTGGTGGCGTGGCGGCCCCTGCGTGTCCCCAGAGCCCCCCGAGGAGACCACATGAGCACCCCCGTCCCGAACCGGGTCGCCGCCGTCGACTGCGGGACGAATTCGGTCCGCCTGCTGATCGCCGACGCCGTCGACGGGAAGCTGACCGACGTAGAACGCCGGATGGAGATCGTCCGGCTGGGCCAGGGCGTCGACGAGACCGGCCGGCTGGCGCCCGAGGCGCTGGAACGGACCTTCACCGCCATGCGCGGCTACGCCAAGCTGATCGCCGCGCACCGGGCGGCCCCGGTCCGGGTGGTCGCCACTAGCGCGACCCGTGACGCGGCCAACCGGGCCGACTTCGTGGCCGGGGTGGTCGAGATCTTCGGTGTCGAGCCCGAGGTGATCACCGGGGCCGAGGAGGCCGGGCTCTCGTTCATCGGCGCCACCCGGGAACTGGTGGAACTGCGCCCGCCCCGCCCGTACCTGGTGGTGGACATCGGCGGCGGTTCCACCGAGTTCGTGCTCGGCACGTCCGAGGTGGAGGCGGCGCTGTCGGTGGACATCGGCTGCGTCCGGATGACCGAGCGGCACCTGCGCTCCGACCCGCCCACCCCCGACCAGATCGCCGCCGCCTCGGCCGACATCGACGCGGCGCTGGCCACCGTCCGCGAGCGGGTGCCGGTGGACGAGGCGCGCACCCTGGTCGGGCTGGCCGGCTCGGTCACCACGGTTGCGGGGATGGCGCTCGACCTGCCCGCCTACGACTCCGAGCGGATCCACCTCACCCGGGTGATGGCCGCCCAGGTGCACGAGGTGACCCGGGGGCTGCTGCGCTCCACCCACGAGCAGCGCGCCGCGGTCGGGGTGATGCATCCGGGCCGGGTGGACGTGATCGGCGCGGGGGCGCTGATCCTCGACCGCGTCATGCGCGAGTACGGCTTCAGCGCCGTGCTGGTCAGCGAGCACGACATCCTCGACGGCATCGCCTGGTCGCTGGTCGGGTGAACGCACCCCCCAACGCGCCCTTCGTCCCTCCAGGGACGGGCTGGCCGGGCGACCCGGCCGGGCCCGACACCCCGGTGGCGCACGCTCCGGACGAGGTGGTGGAGCTGGCCGCGACGGCTCCCGGCCTGGCCGGGCTGTGCGCCCGGCAGTCGGTCTGCCGGGCCTGCTCCCGGCTGGTGGAGTGGCGGGAGCAGGTGGCGGTGGAGCGCCGCCGGGCGTTCGCCGACCAGGAGTACTGGGGCCGCCCGATCGCGGGCTGGGGCGCCGCCGACCCCGGCGTTCTGATCGTCGGCCTGGCTCCGGCCGCGCACGGCGGCAACCGCACCGGCCGGGTCTTCACCGGCGACCGCAGCGGCGACTGGCTGTTCGCCGCGCTGCACCGGGCCGGGCTGGCGGCGTTGCCGACGAGCGAGCACGCCGGCGACGGGCAGCGGCTGTTCGGTGCGCGGCTGGTCGCCGTGGTGCGCTGCGCGCCTCCCGACAACAAGCCGACCCCGGCCGAGCGCGCGGCCTGCCTGCCCTGGCTGGCTCGCGAGGTGGCCGAGGTGGCGGCCACGGTGCGCGTGGTGGTGGTTCTCGGCGGCTACGCCTGGCAGGGGATCTGGCCCGCGCTCAAGCAGGCGGGGTACGAACTGCCGCGGCCCCGGCCGCCGTTCGGCCACGGCGTGGAGGTCCTGCTCGCCCCGCCGCCGGGGACCGCCCCGGAACCGGTGCTGCTGCTGGGCTGCTACCACCCCAGCCAGCAGAACACGTTCACCGGCCGGGTGACCGCCGACATGCTGGAGGCGGTCTTCGTCCGGGCGCGCGAGTACGCGCGGTGACGGCGGGGCAGGGCCTTGGCCCAGCGATGTCGCCGCTGGGCGCCCCCGTCCGGCCCTGACCCGCCGGTCCGTCCCCCGCTGATGTGATGCGCGGGTGACCGGCGAGGTTCGGAGAAATCTCGAATTTCCTCCGAACCGGGGTGAGCGCCGACACGTGACGGGTTCCGGGCGGCGGGTAAGGGAAGCGGCATGCCTGAGACCACGCACGTTCTGATCGTCGGCGGCGGTTACGTCGGCATGTACTCCGCGCTCCGGTTGCAGCGGCGGCTGCGCCGGGAACTCGCCCGCGGCGAGGTCCGCGTGACCGTCGTCGACCCCCAGTCCTACATGACCTACCAGCCGTTCCTGCCGGAGGCCGCGGCCGGCAACGTGGAGCCGCGGCACGTGGTGGTCCCGCTGCGCCGGGTGCTCCGCCGCTGCACGATCCTGAACGGGCGGGTGATCGCGATCGACCACGCCGCCCGGCGGGCCACCGTCCGGGTGGAGGGCGCCGGCCGGTCACCGGACGGCGACCGGGAACTGTCCTACGACCGTCTGGTGGTGGGTGCGGGTTCGATCTCGCGGCTGCTGCCCGTCCCCGGGCTGGCCGAGTGCGGCATCGGCTTCAAAACCGCCGCCGAGGCCGTCTACCTGCGCAACCACGTGCTGGGCCAGATGGACGTCGCCGAGTCCACCCACGACGAGCGGGCCCGGCGGCGGGCGCTGAACTTCGTGTTCGTGGGCGGCGGCTTCGCCGGGGTGGAGGCGCTGGCCGAACTGGCCGACATGAGCCGGGACGCCTGTAAGTGGTACCGGACCATCGAGCCGTCGGACCTGCGCTGGCACCTGATCGAGGCCACCGGCCGCATCCTGCCCGAGGTGGGCGAGGAGATGGGCCGCTGGACCATCGAGGAACTGCGCCGCGACGGCGTCGACGTGCGGCTGGACACGCTGGTGAAGTCGGCGGAGGACCAGCACATCGTGCTGAGCGACGGCACGGAGTTCGACGCCGGCACGCTGGTGTGGACCGCGGGGGTCAAGCCGAACCCGGTGGTCCGCGACACCGACCTGCCCGTGGACGAGAAGGGCCGGCTGAAGGCGACCGCCGACCTGACCGTCGAGGGAGTGCCGGACGCCTACACCGCGGGCGACGTCGCCGCGGTGCCCGATCTCACCAGGCCGGGGGAGTACTGCGCCCCCAACGCCCAGCACGCGGTTCGCCAGGCCCGGCGGCTGGCCGATAATCTCGTCGCCGACCTGCGTGGACGCCCGCGCAAACCGTACGAGCACCGTTATGTCGGCTCGGTCGCGGGGCTTGGCTTGCACAAAGGTGTTGCAAACGTTTACGGGCTGAAGATACGTGGGCTTCCCGCCTGGTTTATGCACCGTACCTACCATTTGTCGCGGGTCCCCACGGTGAATCGGAAGGCCCGGATCACCGCGGACTGGACACTGGGGCTCTTCTTCCCTCGTGAGATC
This sequence comes from Actinomadura craniellae, assembly GCF_003289645.1. Classification (GTDB taxonomy): domain Bacteria; phylum Actinomycetota; class Actinomycetes; order Streptosporangiales; family Streptosporangiaceae; genus Actinomadura_D; species Actinomadura_D craniellae. Next base: position 217,886 of record NZ_QLYX01000006.1, read on the forward strand.
ATTTCGCTGGGCGAAGAACACGAGCCGCGACAGGAGTTCGAGCTGGCCGCGGGCCGGCAGGACGACGGAAAGTCCTGACGGGCCCTGCAGCGGCCCTGCAGTGACTCTGCAGTGGCCCTGCAGTGACAAGGGCCGGGAGGGAGCACGCCGAATGCACGAAGGAACAGCCTCCCGGTTGGAACCGCTGCTCCGCCGCATCCTGCTCGGTTCGCCCGAACAGGACGCCGAGCTGCCGATCCGGGTCCGGGCCTGGGACGGCAGCGAGGTGGGCCCGGAGGGGGCGCCGGTCTTCGCGCTGCGACACCGGCGGGCGCTGCGCCGGCTGCTCTGGAAGCCGGGCGAGCTGGGGCTGGCCCGCGCGTACGTCGCCGGTGAGCTCGACATCGAGGGCGACATCTTCGCCGCGCTCGGCGCCGTCCAGCGGGTGATGCGCGGCGGCGACGAGCCGATCCGGCTGGGCAGCGACGAGAAGCGCGAGATCGTCCGGACGGCGGTGATGCTCGGTGCCGTGGGGCCCGAGCCCAGGCCGCCGGACGAGGAACTGCCGCCCGGCCGCCGGGCGGACGAGGCGGTGCTGCCGGCCGAGCCGAACGAGTTCTTCCGCCTGCTGCTGGGGCCCGCGCTGGTGTACGTCTGCGCCCGCTGGGAGGGCGCCGCGGACCTGGCGGAGGCGCAGCGGACCGCGCTCGACTCGGTCGTCTCCCGGCTGGGCCTGTTCCCCGGCGCCCGGGTGCTCGACCTCAGCGCGGGCTGGGGCGGCCTGGCGATGTACGCCGCGCGGCTGCACCGGGTCCGGGTGGTCGGGCTGGTGCGCTCGCCGGAGCAGGCCGACCACCTGCGCGCCGAGGCGGCCCGGGCCGGGCTGACCGACCGGGTCGAGGCCCGGCAGGGCGGCCTGCGGGCGGCGGGCGGTGGCCCCTACGACGCGGTGGTGGGGCTGAGCGGCGCCGAGCACTTCGGCCCGGACCTGCCCCGGATCCGGGAGCTGCTCGCGCCGGGTGGCCGGCTGGTGCTGCAGCAGATCGCCCGGCGGCCGGGCCCGCACCCGATCCGGCGCACGTTCACCACCAGCTACATGTTCCCCGAGGCCGGCGCGCTCTGGACGCTCGGCGACCTGGTGGGCGCGATCGAGACGGCCGGCCTGGAGGTGCGCACCGTCGGCGCGCTGCGCGAGGACTACGCCCGGACGCTGCGGGCCTGGGCCGCCAACCTGCAGCGGCACTGGGACGAGTGCGGCGCGCTCGCCACCCCGGGGCGGGCCCGGGCGTGGCTGCTGTACCTGGCGGCGTCGGCGCTGGCCTGCGAGAGCGGGCGAATCGGCATGCATGAAATCTGTGCGATTCGTCGCGATCGTGACGGAAGAGCCGGAGAAGCACTGGTAGCGGGGCGCGAGGTACTGAGCCGTTGATTCGGACAGTAAATAACCGAAAATTCATGTCTTTGTGTAGCGTTCCATGATCGGCATAACCAGAATTTGTTTCGATATTAAACAGGTGCTCCAATGCGCCGATCCCGGTATGATTACGCCGCCCCCGTAGCCCAACTGGCAGAGGCGGGCCCCCTAAAAGGGCCATTGTGTCGGTTCGAATCCGACCGGGGGTACTGGTCGGACCGATACTCATCTGTCATCGGGGCGGAACTCATCGGCCTGGTTGTCCGTTTAGACTGATCCCTAGACCGGTTCAGTTGGAGGCAGTGATGGAGAGCAGAAACCCGGCCTTCCGAAGCCGCGGCTTCGGCCAGCAGCCCGGGCAGGGGTCCCCCAGCCCGGCGGAGCTGCAGAACATGTACGACCAGCCGGCGTACGCGCCTCCCGCCGAGCGCCGGATGACGCTGGACGACGTGGTCGTCCGCGGGTTCCTGACCCTGGGCACGCTGGTGGTCACGGCCGCGCTCTCCTGGGCGCTGGTACCGGCCTCGGCTGCCTTCCCGGTCATCGTGGTGGCCTTCCTGTTGCAACTGGGCATCGGGCTGTTCATCTCGTTCCGGATGAGCATGAACCCGGCGCTGATCCTCAGCTTTGCCGGGATCTACGGGGTCGCGGTGGGCGTGCTCAGCCACGTCTACAACGACCTCTACAACGGGGTCGTGTTCCAGGCGGTGATCGGCACCGCACTGGCCTTCGCGGCGATGCTCACCGTGCACGCGCTGCGGATCGTCCGCGTCACACCGAAGTTCACCCGGTTCGTGATCGGCGCCGGGTTCGCCCTGCTCGGCCTGATGCTGATCAACATCGTGGTCCAGCTCTTCGGCGCCGCGGACGGCATCGGCATCCGCGACCCCGGAAACCCGCTGGCCTACGTCTTCAGCGTGGTCGCGATCCTGGTGGGCTGCTTCTTCCTGCTGCTCGACTTCGACCAGATCGAGGAGGGCGTGCGCTCCGGGGCGCCGGACAAGTTCGCCTGGTACTGCGCGTTCGGCCTGGTGCTCAGCCTGGTCTGGATCTACCTGGAGATGCTGCGGCTGCTGTCGTACTTCTCCAGCTCGGACTGACGAGTCCGGTCACGCGACGAATCACCCCCGCCGGGCGAGGCCCGGCGGGGGTGATTCGTTGTGCGGGATCACGCACCGGAGGTCGCACGGGGCTGCGACTGCGGGGTTGACCCAGGGCGGTCCCGCGAAGCGCGGATCCGGAGTTCGCCTCCCGGAAGGCAGGTCAGTAGTGGCGGGCGCGGCGGGTGCGCTCGTGCTCGCGCACCAGGGCCGACGCGTAGCCATGGGAGATGCCGTGCTCGTCGGCCAGCCAGTGGGAACGTTCCTCGCAGCGCAGGAAGGCGGGGCCGTTCTCGATTGCTCTGAACCACTCGGGGAGGTCACGTCCGGTGACTGTCGGGATGCGCGCGATCAGTTTGCTGTGGGTCTCCGGCGAGTGGGTCAGTGACATCGGCACCTCCAGGGCCGTGCGGGGCTCTTCCTGCGACTCTGCAACAGCAAAACCGATGTGACAAGACCCCAACGCCGACCTGTCCGGCACGTAACGTAGATCCTTTGTGGACAGGGCGAAAAACGGCCCGCGCGTGGGACGCGCGGGCCGCCGGAGCCGGATGAGCCGGCCTGTGTCGGAGCAGGATCAGCTCAGCCGCTCGATCACCATCGCCATGCCCTGGCCGCCGCCCACGCACATGGTCTCCAGACCGAACTGCTTGTCGTGGAACTGGAGGCTGTTGATCAGGGTGGTGGCGATGCGCGCCCCGGTCATGCCGAACGGGTGGCCGACCGCGATGGCGCCGCCGTTGACGTTGAGCTTGTCGATGTCGATGCCCAGGTCCTCGGCCGCGGGCAGCACCTGCGCGGCGAACGCCTCGTTGATCTCGGCCAGGTCGATGTCGGCGATGCTCATCCCGGCCTTGGCCAGCGCCTTGCGGGACGCCTCGACCGGGCCCAGGCCCATGATCTCCGGCGACAGCCCGGACACGCCGGTGGAGACGATCCGGGCGAGCGGGGTGATGCCCAGCTCGGCGGCCTTGGTGTCACTCATGATCACCAGGGCGGCGGCGCCGTCGTTCAGCGGGCAGCAGTTGCCCGCGGTCACCGTGCCATCGGGCCGGAACGACGGCTTGAGGCCGGCCACCTTCTCCAGGGTGGTGCCGGGCCGGGGGCCGTCGTCCTTGGCGTGCATGGTGCCGTCGGGCAGCCGCACCGGGGTGATGTCGCGCTCCCAGAAGCCGTTGGCCAGCGCCTTCTCGGCGAGGTTCTGCGAGCGGACCCCGAACTCGTCCTGCGCCTGCCGGGTGATGCCGCGCAGCCCGGCCACGTTCTCGGCGGTCTGGCCCATCGCGATGTAGACGTCGGGCAGCGTGCCGTCCTCGCGGGGGTTGCGCCAGACGCCGGCGCCGCCCTCACCGCCCTTGGCGCTGCGCGTCTCGGCCTCGGCGAACAGCGGGTTCTGCGTGTTGGGCATGCCGTCGCTGCTGCCGAACGCGAAGCGGCTGACCATCTCCACACCGGCCGAAATGATCACATCGGCCTCACCGGCCTTGATCGCATGCATGGCCATCCGGGTGGTCTGCAGCGACGACGAGCAGTACCGGGTGACCGTCGCGCCCGGCACGTGGTCCCAGCCCAGCAGGACGGAGACGACCCGGGCCATGTTGTAGCCCTGCTCGCCGCCGGGCAGGCCGCAGCCGAGCAACAGGTCGTCGATGTCCTTGGAGTCGAGCTGCGGAACCTTGGCCATTGCGGCCGTGACCATTTGGGCGGTGATGTCGTCGGAGCGCAGGTCCTTCAGCGACCCCTTGAACGCGCGTCCGATCGGTGAACGAGCGGTCGCGACGATGACTGCCTCGGGCATTTCAGCTCTCCCTCATGCTTGGCACCGGGGTTACTCGCCGGTTACTCCGCAACTTAACCGCTGCCCCCGGGGGCGTACATGCCGGGGGTGCCCATTTATCGGACGGACCGAGATAGGCGATCGCTTTTTGTGTCAGCGCACAGGAAGAGGGCCGTTCAGTTGCCGTGCGTCCCAGGGAGGTCGCCCGTTCCGTCCGTCACGGTGTGCAGTGCCCCGCCCTCGTCCCGCCACACGCGCCGGCCGCCGGCCGCGCCGGTGAACCAGGCGGGCGGCGGGCCCGGGGCGGTCACGCGGCGCCCGGTGCCCAGGTCGTACGCGCACAGCGGGATGGGCGGGAAGAACCCGCGCTGCCCCCGGATCGGCAGTTCCGCGGCCTCGACCGTGCAGAAGGACCACACCCGCAGGCCCCGGGCGGGGACCGGGGTGGCGCCGGCCGCACCGTAGGCGGTACCCGGCGCCTCCCGGACGAGGAAGCCCAGCCTGGACGGGTCGTCCGGCAGGGCCAGCCACCAGGCGCCGGACGGCGCCCGGTCGGCCGGGACACGGCCGAGGACCCGCCCGGTCCGGGGATCGAGCCGGACGAAGCCGCCGTACCCGCCGTCCGCCGCGACCTCCCGGCCGATCGGCGCGACCGAGACGGCGGCGCCGGGGTGGGCGCGCAGCAGCCGGGGGCGGGCCCACAGCGGCCTGCCGTCGAGGACGCGCACCGCGAAGAACCCGAAGGGCGGCGCGGGCCTGCCCGGGCGCTCCCAGACCGGGGCGACATGGCCGACCAGGACCGGGGACCCGCCGCCCTGCCCGGGCAGCGCGCCGAACGTCCAGCCGTCGGACGCCCGGACACCCCGGCCGACCGCCCGCTCCACCGGGAAGGACCACAGCCGCCGCCCGGTGGCGAGGTCGCGGCCCTCCAGCACGGGGCGCCCGCCCGGCCGGAAGAGCACGGCGCGGCGGCCCTCGGCCCATGGCATCTCCGCCACGCCCCGGGCCCACCACACCGCCCGCCCGGTGGCCGGGTCGAGGACGACGAACCGGGCGTCGGGCCGCGCCGTGGACTCGGCCGCGCAGACGTACCCGCCGCACCGGGTGGGACCGTGGGTGGAGCCGACCGGCCGGGCCCAGCGCTGCGTGCCGTCGCGGGCGTCGCGGGCGACCAGGGCGGCCGGCCACCGGGCGGACCGCCGCGGCTCCACCGCGACCACGACCGCCCGGCCGGCCGGGCCGGCCACCGCGGGCGGCTGGACGCCCATCGCGGCCGGGCGGCCGGCCAGGGCGGCGGGCCTGGCCCACAGCCGCCGGCCGGTGGCCGGGTCGAAGACGGCCGTCTCCAGCGTGCCGTCCGCGCGCAGCCCCGTCACCGCGGTGACACCGCCGCCGACCGCCGGGCGGCTCACCGCGTTCACCTCGGTGTCGGTCCAGCTGCCGGTGCCCGCCACGGCGACGCCCCGCCGGGACCAGGTGCAGCCGCCCGCCGGCAGCACGCAGCTCGCCAGAAGTATTGATAGGGATGCGGAGAGTAGTCGATCGTGGGCGCAGGAGGGCATGGGAGGCCTTCCGGAGGGAGGTTCTCGCGGGCGGGGTTCTAGATCGCGTCGGGCGCGACCTCGGGGACCTCGCGGCGCCGCAGCAGCATGGCCCACCGGCCGCGGGGGCCGCGCTCGCGGCCCGCGACCCGGGTGCCGGCCACCTCGGTGCCGGGCTCCTCGGCGGCCTCCGCCGCCGCGAGGTAGACGGGCAGGACACCTTCGCCGCGCCGGGGCTCGGGCACTTCCTCGTGGTCGGGCTCCAGGCTCAGCGCGGCAGCCATCGACGGTAGCATCGCGGCCGCCGCCGCGGCGTAGCCTCGCGCTGACGGATGGTAACGATCGGCGCTGAACATCTCCAGTGGCGCGGCGGCGAACTCCCGGCCCAGCAGGTCGCCCAGCGAGACCGTCCGGCCGCCCTGCTCGACCACCGCGATGGTCTGGGCGGCGGCGAGTTGGCGGCTGGCCCGCTGCGCGATCCAGCGCAGCGGCTGCATCAGCGGCTCGACCGAGCCCAGGTCGGGGCAGGTGCCGACGATCACCTCGCAGCCGACGGCGCTCAGCCCCGCGACGATTCCGGCCAGGTGCCGGACCGACTGGGCCGCGGGGATCCGGGCGGTCACGTCGTTCGCGCCGATCATGATCACCGCGATGTCCGGTTCCACGGCCAGCGCGTCCGGCAACTGCTCGGCCAGCGCCTCGGTGCGCGAACCCGACACGGCCACGTTCGTCAGCCGGACCGGACGGCCCGCGATGGCCGAGAGGCCCGCGGCGAGCAGCGCCCCCGGGGTCTCGTCGGGTTCGAACACGCCCAGTCCGGCGGCGGTGGAGTCGCCCAGCATGACGAAGGAGAGGGGCTGGCCGGGCAGCCCGGCGCCGAACAGGCCGTCGGCGACCGGCGGGTCCCCGGACGGGGTGGCCTGGATGATCCTGCGGGCCAACCTGGCCTCCAGCACGATGAGCCCGAAGGTCAGCCCGCCCAGCGCGGTGATCCCGCCACCGCCGTAGGCGGCCGCCGTCGCGATGCGTCGGGCGGTCAAGGCTCGGATGATCTCGGCTCTGTTCGCGGCCAAACCGGTTCTTACCTCCATCGACGCGACGCTTCTGCTGGCCAGTATCGGCTACCTTCAGGAACTGGAATGTATCCGAGTGCATGTGTGGTACAGCCGCGTTACGTGGGTGTGAAACGCGGATGCAACATGGCGGACCGACAAGGATGTCACCGTGCAAGTACACGATTCGCTCGTCGAATTGATGGGGAACACCCCGCTCGTCCGGCTGCGGAAGGTCACCGCGGGAGCGCGGGCCCAGGTGCTGGCCAAGGTCGAGTACTTCAACCCCGGCGGGTCGGTGAAGGACCGCATCGCGGTCCGCATGATCGACGCCGCCGAAGCCTCGGGGGCGCTCCGGCCAGGCGGAACGATCGTCGAGCCGACCTCCGGCAACACCGGGGTGGGGCTGGCCATCGTGGCCCAGGAGCGGGGCTACCGCTGCGTGTTCGTCTGCCCGGACAAGGTCGCCCGGGACAAGATCGACGTGCTGCGCGCGTACGGCGCCGAGGTGGTGGTCTGCCCGACCGCGGTCGCCCCCGACCACCCCGACTCCTACTACTCGGTCTCCGACCGGCTCGCCGCGGAGATCCCCGACGCCTGGAAGCCCGACCAGTACGCCAACCCGGAGAACCCCCGCTCGCACTACGAGAGCACCGGCCCGGAGATCTGGGCGCAGACCGAGGGTCAGGTCACGCACTTCGTCGCGGGCATCGGCACGGGCGGGACGATCAGCGGCGCGGGCCGCTACCTCAAGGAGGTCTCCGGCGGCCGGGTCCAGGTGATCGGCGCGGACCCGGAGGGCTCGGTCTACTCCGGCGGCACCGGACGGCCCTACCTGGTCGAGGGCGTCGGCGAGGACATCTGGCCGGACACCTATGACCGGGACATCTGCGACCGGGTCCTGGCGGTGAGCGACCGCGACTCGTTCGTGATGACCCGGCGGCTGGCCCGGGAGGAGGCCCTGCTGGTCGGCGGCTCGTGCGGGATGGCAGTGGTCGCCGCGCTGCGGGTCGCCGCCGAGGCCGGTCCGGACGCGGTGGTCGTCGTGCTGCTGCCGGACGGCGGCCGCGGGTACCTCTCGAAGATCTTCAACGACGAGTGGATGACGGATTACGGCTTTTTGCGTGGTTCCTCCGGTGAGGCGGTGGTCGGCGACGTGCTCGCGCGCAAGGCCCCCGCGCTGCCCGAGTTCGTCCACGTCCACCCGCACGAGAGCGTCGAGACGGCGATCTCGATCATGCGGGAGTACGGCGTCTCGCAGCTTCCGGTGATGAAGGAGGAGCCGCCGGTGATGGCGGCCGAGGTGGTCGGCTCGATCGTCGAGCGGGACCTGCTGGCGGGCCTGGTCCAGCAGCGCGTCGCTCTGCACGACCCGCTGGCCGGGCAGATGTCCGCCCCGCTGCCGATGGTCGGCTCGGGCGAGCCGGTGAGCAAGGTGGTGGAGGTGCTGGAGAAGGCCGGCGCCGCCGTCGTCCTGATCGACGGCAAGCCCGCGGGCCTGATCACCCGCCAGGACCTGCTCGCCTTCCTGGCCGCCGGCGGCACCTGAAACGCGAAGGCCCCTCCCGCGAGGTGCGGGAGGGGCCGTGATCGCGTCGCTCAGTGGGTGGCGTGTTCCAGTTTCCGGTCGGGGTCGGCGGGCGGGGCGGCGGGCTTGTCGGCGTGCCCCGGCCACCAGGCCTTGTGGCCCAGCAGGGCGGTGATGGCGGGCACCAGGAAGATCGCCATCACGAAGGCCGAGAGCGCGATGCCCAGCGCGACGGAGAAGCCCATTTGCTGCAGCATCGAGACCTTGGCCAGCAGCATCACCGAGAAGGTGCCGGCCAGGATCAGCCCGGCCGCGGCGACGGTCGGGCCGCCGTGCTCCACCGCCAGTGCGGCGGCCTTGCGGGGCTCGTGCCCTTCCCGGGCCTCCTCGCGCAGCCGTGCGGTCATCAGGATGTTGTAGTCGGTGCCGATGGCCAGCACGAACAGGTACAACATGATCGGCAGGTGGAAGATCTCCCCGGGCTGGCCCAGCAGGCCCTGGAAGACGTACACCGCGGAACCCAGGGTCGCGGCGAAGCCCAGGAGCACCGCCGGCACCAGGTACAGCGGGGCGACCACGGACCGCAGCAACAGCAGCAGGATCAGCGCGATCAGCACCCCGGCGACCGGCAGGATGACCGACAGGTCGCGGTTCACCACCTTGTTGATGTCACCGTAGATCGCGGTCTCGCCGCCCACCAGCAGCTTGGTGCCGGCCGGCGTGATCTTGTGCGTCGCGGGCCGCAGTTCGTCCTTGACCAGGTTGATCGCGTCGTTGTCCACCGGGTTGCCGGCCAGCAGCAGGTCGACGCGGGCCACCGTGCCGTCCTTGCTGAGTTCCGGTTGTGGCGCGACCCCGCCGACGCCCGGCAGGGACCTGGCGGCCTGCTGGAAGGGGGCGAGCCGCTCCTTGGTCAGCGGCTGCCCGTCGGTGGACTGGAGCATCACCTGGACCGGCGTGGTCTGCCCGGCCGGGAAGCCCTTCTCCATGTCCTTGATGGCCTGGGCCGACTCGGTGTCCTGCGGGAAGCTGGACTGGAAGTCGTAGTCGGCCTTGAAGTTGACCGCGCCGACGGCCAGGATCACCAGCAGGACGCCGGAGACGAGGGCGACCAGGGCCGGCTTGCCGCCGACCAGCCGGCCCAGCCGGGCCGAGGTCGTCGCCGTCGGCTGGTCCTTCCACTTCTTGGAGGGCCAGAAGATCGCGCGGCCCAGCAGGGAGATGACGGCCGGGAAGAGGGTCAGGGACGTGATGCCCATGACCACCACGGAGATGGCCAGTGACGGGCCCCAGGCGGCGAAGATCCCGAACGAGGCCAGCATCAGCACCAGGAAGGTCACCGCGATCGCGGCCGCCGCCGAGGTGATGACCTCGCCGACCCGCTCCACCGCGACCATCATGGCCGTCTTCGCGTCGTCGCCGGCGCGCAGCCGCTCCCGGTACCGGAACAGCAGGAACAGGTAGTAGTCGGCGCCGACGCCGAACAGCACGATGGTGATGATGATCGCCATGCTGTCGTCGCCGGAGAAGTCCAGCAGCTTGGACGCCGCGCCGATCAGTTTCATCGAGACCATCTCGGTCGCGAAGATCAGGATGATCGGCAGCACCGCGGCCAGCGGTGCCCGGAAGATCAGCAGGATCAACCCGATGATCAGAACGAACGTGGCGATCGAGATGATCGCGAAGGACTGGGTGAAGGAGTCCTCGTTGTCGACGAAGGAGGCCACCTGGCCGCCGACCTTGGCCTCCAGCCCGCCGCCCAGATCCTTGGGCAACTGCTCGCGGATGTCCTTGATGGCCTGGCTCTGTTTCTGCTGGCCCTCGGCGCCGCTCACCATCTCCATCGGGACGGTGATCAGCTGGACGGCCTGGTTGGGCGCCACCGCCTGCGGGCCGGTCAGGAAGCCCTGGACGGTCGGGTACTTCCGCGCCGTGAGGCTCTGGGCGGCCTGCGTGATCTTGGTGGTGTCGGCCGGAGTGATCTTGCCGCCGTCGGTCCGCTGCACCACGATGAGCGAGGAGAGGCCCGACTGATCGGGGAAGGCCTTCTGTGCCAGCTCCGCGGCCTGCACGGACTCATATGAAGTGGGGAGGAAGTCGCCCTGGTCGGACTTGGTCTCAAGGTCAGGTGACAACGCGATGATGGCGATCGCCGCGACCAACCAGGCCACGATCGTCCACCAGGGGTGTCTTACGACGACCCGCGCCAGCCGTGCGAACACAATGCCTACTTTCGACAATGGGGGATTTACCAGCAGAACGGTATGCGCCTTCTGTCCCGATGTAGTCGGCCCAGGCGGGGAAATCGGTCCTGATACCTCCGGGGGAGGGCATCCTCCTCCGGGAGGGCACGGTTAGCCTCGTCTGCATGGATACGGAAGCGCAACCCGGTTTCTCCACACTCGCGATCCACGCTGGTCAGGAGCCGGACCCGGCGACGGGGGCGGTCGTCCCGCCCATCTACCAGGTCTCCACCTTCAAGCAGGACGGGGTGGGCGGGCTGCGCGGCGGCTACGAGTACAGCCGCTCGGCCAACCCCACCCGGACCGCGCTGGAGGAGTGCCTGGCCGCCCTGGAGGGGGGTGCGCGGGGGCTGGCCTTTGCGTCCGGCCTGGCCGCCGAGGACACCCTGTTGCGCGCCGTCTGCCGGCCCGGCGACCACGTGATCGTCCCGAACGACGCCTACGGCGGGACCTACCGGCTGTTCGCCAAGGTGCTGCAACCGTGGGGGCTGGCCTTCGACCCGGTGCCGCTGGCGGACATCGCGGCGGTACGGGCCGCCGTACGGCCGGACACCCGGGCCATCTGGGTCGAGACGCCGACCAACCCGCTGCTCGGCATCGCCGACCTCGCCGCGCTGGCCGCGGTGGCGCGGGACGCCGGCGCGCTGCTGATCGTCGACAACACCTTCGCCTCGCCCTACCTGCAGCGCCCGCTGGCGCTCGGCGCGGACGTGGTGGTGCACTCCACCACCAAGTACCTGGGCGGGCACTCCGACGTGGTGGGCGGCGCGCTGGTCGCCGCGGACCCCGAGCTGGGCGAGCGGCTGGCCTTCCACCAGAACTCCATGGGCGCGGTGGCCGGGCCGTTCGACAGCTGGCTGACCCTGCGCGGCATCAGGACCCTGGGCGTCCGGATGGACCGGCACTCGGCCAACGCCGCCGCGGTCGTGGACCTGCTGGAACGCCACCCCCGGGTGGTCCGGGTGCTCTACCCCGGCCTGCCCGACCACCCCGGGCACGAGGTGGCGGCCAAGCAGATGAGCGGTTTCGGGGGGATGGTGTCGTTCCGGATGGGGTCGGAGGAGGAGGCCGTCCGGGTCTGCGAGCGCACCTCGGTGTTCACCCTCGGGGAGTCGCTGGGCGGCGTCGAGTCGCTGATCGAGCACCCCGGGCGGATGACCCACGCCTCGGCGGCGGGCTCCCCGCTGGAGGTGCCCGGTGACCTCGTCCGGCTGTCGGTCGGCATCGAGGACGCCGTGGATCTGGTCCGTGACCTGGAACAAGCCCTTTCGTTGTGACATATGTCGCAACGTGGTTCGACCTGGGAGGACGGGGAAGTAGTGGGGGTTTTGATCTCAGTTCATGATCCAGGCTCTATCATTGCGCCAAAATAGTCCCAGGGAAGGGGCACGGTTGCGCAAGGTACTGGTGTTCGGGACGGCACTCGCCGCGACCTGCATCGCGTCCCTGCTGACGCCGCCGGGGTCCGCCGCCGCCCCCCTGGAGCCCACCCCCACCCCGGGCGGAACCGTGTCGGCAGTGCCCTCCCCGCCGCCCCCCGAGGTGCCCGCGCCGCCACCCGACGTCGCCTCGGGCGAGGCCGTGCAGGTCACCCCGCCGCCGCCGCACCGGCGGACCTTCGCCTACGGCACGCACCCCCGCCAGCAACTGGACGTCTACTGGCGCACCTCCCCCACCGAGGGCGCGCGCCCGGCGGTCCTGCTGCTGCACGGCGGCGCCTGGCGGCAGGGCAGCAAGAACGGCTGGTCCTACATCGCCGGCCGGCTGACCCAGCTCGGGTACGTGGCCATCGCGCCCAACTACCGGCTCAGCCAGCAGGCGGTGTGGCCCGCCCAGCGCGACGACGTGCAGAGCGCCCTGCTGTACGTCAAGCAGAACGCGGCCCGCTGGGGAGTCGACCCCGACCGCATCGTCGCCGTCGGCTCCTCGGCCGGCGGCCACCTCGCCACCATGCTCGGCACCTTCGGCACAGGCGGCGAGCAGGTGCGCGGCGTGGTGGCCATGTCGCCGGTGAACTCGCCGTACCTCAGCGTCGTCGACGGGAACGCCGCGGGCGAGGGCGGGTCCCGGTGGGCGGTCCGCAACGCGGCCATCGAGCTCGTCGGCTGCACCCCGGCCGACTCCGACCTGGTCTGCCTGAGCCGGTTCGAGGACGCCTCCTCGACCACCTACGCCAGCGCGGGCGACGCCCCCATGTTGCTGATGCACAGCACGGACGAGTTCGTGCCCGTCACGCACAGCACCGGCCTGGCGGACGCGCTCAACCGGGTCGGGGTGAAGACGACGGTGCGCACCTACCCGGGCAAGGCCCACGGCGTCGGCATCGTCTCCGACGAGGCCGTGTTCCTGTCCGTCGTCCGGTGGATCGACTCGGTCGCCAAGTCCTAGCGTCCCCCGTAGCCGACCATCAGCACGAGGATCACCACCCAGAGCAGCGCGACCACGCCCGACAGGACCGCGATCCGGCCCCGCTCGACCGGCGCCACATCGGCCGTCCCGACGCTTTCGGCGGGTCTGGCGGCGTCCGCCTCGGCGGCGGCCTCCACCAGCTGGATCGCCCGGCGCTGGTCGCGATCCACGAGCAGCAGCAGGACGAGCGCCACCACGTACAGCGCGATCGAGGCGGCCAGCCAGCCCCGGGTCACGTTCCCTCCGGCGAGGATCAGTCCGAACAGCAGAATCCCCAGGGTGCACACGGCGTAGAGGTCGGTCGCCCGGTTCAGGTAGCGCAGCACCCGGGCGTCGCGCCGCCGGATGTAGCGCGGCGTCGCGCTGGTGGCCGCGGTGAGCGGCCCCAGCGTGAAGATCGCGAAGCCGATGTGCAGGATCAGCAGTAAGCGGTCGAGGAGCGACATGGGGCCAACCCTAGCCACGGGCCGTCCCGGAGCCGGTCTTCCGCCGGTCATGTTCCGGCCGGTTCGCCCAGGTCAGCCCGCCCGCCGCCGGCCCCGGCGCACCCGCAGGTAGTCGCTGACCACGTACTCCCCGAGCCGGTCGGCGGCCGGTGCGAACACCCGGCCGCCGTTCCGCCGGGCCACCTCCTCGACGAACGACACCAGCCGCCGGTCCTCGGCGAGCATGAAGACGTTGAGCGTGGCGCCCCGCCGGGTCATCTTGTCGACCTCGGCCATGGTCAGCACCAGCGTCTCGGGGGACGGGGGGTAGTCGAACAGCGAGCGGCCGTCCGGCCGCAGGTGCGCGGTGGGCTCGCCGTCGGTGACCACCAGCACGATCGGGTCGAACCCGGGGTGCCGGTCCAGGTGCCGGCCGGCGATCAGCAGCGCGTGGTGCAGGTTGGTGCCCTGCACCATGTCCCAGTCGAGGCCGGCCATCTCGGTCGGCTGGAGCTGGCGCGCGTAGTTGGAGAAGCCGATCACCTGGATGGCGTCCTGCGGGAACTTGGTGGTGACCAGGGAGTGCAGCGCCAGCGCCGTCTGCTTGGCCGCCCCCCACGTGTTGCGCAGCACCATCGAGTACGACAGGTCCACCAGCAGGCACACCGCGGCCGAGGTGCGCCGCTCGGTCTCCAGCACCTCGAAGTCGTCGACGGTCAGCTTCGGCCGGCCGGCCCCGGACCGGCGCACCGCGTTGCCCAGGGTGCGCACCACGTCGATCGGCTGCTCGTCGCCGAACCGCCACTCGCGGCTCGCCCCCGTCAGCTCGCCCGCCTGGCCGGCGTCGCGCTGGTCGTGGTCGCCGCGCCCGCCCTCGGTGAGCTGCGCGAAGACCCGGCGCAGCGCGGTCTCGCCCAGCCGCCGGACCGCCTTGGGGGTCAGCTCCAGCGCGCCGCCGCGCCGGTTCAGGTAGCCCTGCCGCTCCAGCTCGGCCTCCAGCCGGCGCAGCTCGGCGAGGTCGTCGACCGCCTGCCGGCCCAGCGCCCGCCGGACCGCCTCCTCGTCGATGTCGTCCAGCCGGGCGCCCGGGTAGTCCTGCCCCAGCGCCGACTCCAGGTCCGCGAGGTCGGCCAGCTCCTCCAGCGCGGTGGTCGCGTCGCCCATGCCCAGCGGCGTGTCGCCCGACATCCGCTCCGGCTCGCCCCAGCCCAGGTCGGGCCGGCGGGCGCGCAGCGAGTCGTTCAGCCGGGACATCTCCATGGCCAGCCCGGCGTCCTCCATCGCCTGCGCCATCAGCCCGGCCAGCTCGGCGCGCTGCTCGGGGGTGAGGGAGGCCAGCAGCCGGTCCATCGCCGCGGCCCGGCGGGCCAGGGAGTCGACCAGCTCTTCGAGGTTCTGCGGGTCGTCGGGGAAGAACTCGCCGTGCTCCCGCATGAACCGGTCGAAGTCCTCCTGGGTGTGCTCGCCCCGGGCGTCCTTCTCCAGCATGTCGTTGAGCGCGGACATCATGTCCTTGAACCGCTGCATCGTCTGCGGGTCGGGGCTCTCCAGGGCCTGCTTCATGCCGCGGAACTGGGCGTCCAGCACGTCGCGCCGCAGCAGGTCCTTGAGCTGCTCGAAGGTCTCGCGGGCCTGCGGCGAGCGCCACTGGTAGTCGGCCAGCCGCCGGATCGCCTGGGAGGTGTCGGACGGCAGCGTGTCGAGCTCGGCCTCGCGCAGCCGGGCGTCGTCGCTCGGGTCGGGGAACAGCGTCGCCCGCTCCTGGCCGATCGCCTTGTCCAGCAGCGCCCGCGCCTGCTCCAGGGTGCCGTCCAGCCGGCCCCGGTCGCGCAGCTCGCGGCGGCGCTCCCGGACCTGGCGGAGCAGGTCGTCCAGCCCGCGCCGGTCCCGCGCCCCGGGCAGGCCGCGGCGCAGCAGGTCACGCAGCGCCTGCCGGGCGCTGGTGCCCTCCAGTACCGAGTCGCCCAGGGCGTCCAGCGCGTCCCGCACGTCGTAGGGCGGGGCCAGCGGGTCGGGGCCGTCGCGGTAGGACCCGTACCGGTACGTGCCCCGGCTCATGCCCGGGCCCCGATGGCTGCGGTCTCCATGGGCTGCATGGGCTCCCTCAGGTGCGGTAGGTGCTGGTGGTGCCGGTGTCGTCCTTGGACAGCCGCCGGGTGAGGAACAGGCCCTCCAGGACGAACTCCAGCGCGGCCGCGGCCTGCCCGGGGGAGTCGCCGCCCATGTCCAGCCGTTCCATGATCTTGGCGAGCCCGGGGACCTTGCCGACCCGGTGCAGCAGCTCGGCCGAGGGCACCAGCTCGCCGGACTCCACCGACTCGCCCGCGTCGAACTTGTCCAGCAGCCCGGACAGGTCGGCGGCGCCCAGCCGGCGCCGGTAGGTCTCGGCGACGGCCCGGCGCAGCAGGTGCTCCAGCACCTCCTGCTCGCGGCCCTCCTCGCTGACCTCGAACTCGACCTTGCCCATCAGCGCGGGGACCACGGGGGGCAGGTCGCAGACCCGGGCCACCGGGCGCTCCTCACCGGTCAGCGCGGCCCGGCGCAGCGCGCCCGCGGCGACCGTCTCGGTGCCGGCGATGGAGAACCGGGCGGACACGCCGGAGCGGGCGTCCACCGCGGTCGACTCGCGGACCAGCCGGGTGAACCGGGCGATCACCTCGATCAGGTGGTCGGGCACCTCGGCGCCCATCCCGTCGAGCTCGGCCTCCTGCTTGATCAGCTCCAGTTCGAGGTCCAGCGTCAGCGGGTAGTGGGTGCGGATCTCGGCGCCGAACCGGTCCTTGAGCGGGGTGATGATGCGGCCCCGGTTGGTGTAGTCCTCGGGGTTGGCGCTGGCGATCAGCAGGACGTCGAGCGGCAGCCGCAGCGCGTACCCGCGGACCTGGACGTCGCGTTCCTCCAGCACGTTGAGCAGCGCCACCTGGATGCGCTCGGCCAGGTCGGGCAGCTCGTTGATGGAGAAGATGCCCCGGTTGGCGCGCGGCACCAGGCCGAAGTGGACCGTCTCGGGGTCGCCCAGGGTACGGCCCTCGGCCACCTTGATCGGGTCGATGTCGCCGATCAGGTCGCCCACGCTGGTGTCGGGGGTGGCCAGCTTCTCGCCGAACCGCTCGTCGCGGTGCCGCCACTCCACCGGCAGGTCCTCGTCCAGCTCGGCGGCGAGCCGCCGGCAGCGCACGCAGACGGGGGCGTAGGGGTGGTCGTTGATCTCGCATCCGGCGACCACCGGGGTCCATTCGTCCAGCAGCCCGACGACGGTACGGATCAGCCGGGTCTTGCCCTGGCCGCGCTCGCCCAGCAGGACGAGGTCGTGCCCGGCGAGCAGCGCCCGCTCCAGGTGGGGCAGCACGGTCTCGTCGAACCCGACGATCCCCGGGAAACGCGGCTCGCCCCCCCTCAGCCGGGCGAGCAGGTTCTCCCGCAACTCGGCCTTGACCGTCCGGCGCGTGTGGCCGGCGGCGCGCAGTTCCCCGACCGTGGTCTCTCGCGGAGTGGATTCAAGCACGCGATCGACACTACGTCGCGAACCCCCCGGATGGCACCCCGCCCCAGGCGGAGATCGTTTTTTGGGCGACGGGTTGGGGCGGACGGCCGGGCCGGGGGAGAATCGGAGTATGGCCCGACGTAGCTGTTCCGAGGGAGGGCGCCGATGAGCCGGTTCGGTGATGGCCTGGCGCTCGGTCCCGACCTGCCGGGGGCGGTCGAGTCGGCCGTCGGGCAGGCCACCGCGCCGCTGCGCGCCGCGCCCGACCTGCTGTGCGTGTTCATCGCGTCCGACGACCCGGCGGCGGTCGAGCGCGCGGCGTACCACGCGCTGCGGATCGCGGACGCCCGAGTGATCATCGGGTGCAGCGCCAGCGGGGTGATCGGCGGAGACCGGGGCGAGGAGGAGCACAGCGCGGTCAGCGCCTGGGCGGCGGTGCTGCCGGAGGCCCGGCTGGACCCGTTCCGGCTGGAGACCCTCAAGACCGACGACCGGCTGGTGGTGGTCGGCATGCCGGAGGGCTACGCCGACGACGTGGCGGGGGTGCTGCTGGCCGACCCGTTCACCTTCCCGGTCGACGCGTTCGTCGAGCGCTCCGGCGAGGCCCTGTCCGGGCTGCCGCTGGTCGGCGGGCTCGCCGGGGGCGAGCAGCGGGGCGAGCCCCGGCTGTTCGTCGGCGGCACCGAGTGGGACGGCCCCGCCGAGGTGCTCGACGCGGGCGCGGTCGGGGTGGTCCTGGGCGGCCCGGTCGTCGCGGCGACCCTGGTCAGCCAGGGGGCCCGGCCGATCGGCCCGAACATGGCGGTCACCCGGGCCAGCGACAACGTGGTGTACGAGCTGGCCGGCACCCCGGCGCTGGACAAGCTGGAGGAGATCGTCCTGACCCTCCCCGACGACGAGCGGGAGCTCGCCGCGCGCGGGCTGCTCATCGGGGTGGCCATGGACGAGTACGCCGAGGAGCACGAGCAGGGCGACTTCCTGGTCCGCGGGGTGGTCGGCGCCGACGCCGACAGCGGCGCCATCGCGATCGGCGACGTGGTGGAGATCGGGCGCACGGTGCGCTTCCAGGTGCGCGACGCCGAGGCGGCCGACGAGGACCTCGGCCGGCTGCTGGAACGTTTCGACCTGTCGGTGGAGGGCGCGTTGCTGTTCTCCTGCAACGGCCGCGGGCAGGCGATGTTCGGCGGCTCCGACCACGACGTGCGGATGCTCCGCGACGGCCTGGGCGTGGAGGGGGTCGGCGGCTTCTTCGCCTCCGGCGAGATCGGCCCGGTGGGCGGGCGCAACCATGTCCACGGCTTCACCGCCGCGATCCTCGCCTTCGGCCCCGCCGACGGTTTCGGCGCGGCGTGACCGCACCCGCCCTCGCGATCGACATCGGGGGAACGAAGCTGGCCGCGGGGCTGGTGGACCCCGACGGGCGGGTGCTCGCCCACGGCCGGGTCGCGACGCCGGCCGCCGGCCCCACCACGGACGCCGAGACGCTGTGGCGGGCGCTGGAGGGGCTGCTCGCCGAGTACGACGGGCCCGCCCTCGCGGGGGTGGGGGTGGGCTGCGGCGGGCCGATGGTGTGGCCGGCGGCCGAGGTCTCGCCGCTGAACATCCCGGCCTGGCGCGGTTTCCCGCTGCGGGCGCGGCTGCGCGCCCGGTTCCCCGGGCTGCCGGTGCGGGTCCACAACGACGCGGTCTGCGTGGCGGTGGGGGAGCACTGGCGGGGCGCGGGCCGGGGGCATGTGGACGTGCTGGGCATGGTCGTCTCGACCGGGGTGGGCGGCGGCCTGATCCTCGGCGGCCGGCTGATCGACGGGGCCGGTGGCAATGCCGGGCATATCGGGCACGTGGTGGTCGATCCGGTGGGGCCGCCGTGCGAGTGCGGCGGGCGCGGCTGCCTGGAGGCGATCGCCCGCGGGCCGGGGCTGGTGGCCTGGGCGCTGGCGGCGGGCTGGCGGCCGGACCGGGTCGAGCCGACGGGGGCGGACCTGACCGCCGACGCCCGCCGCGGCGATCCGGTGGCGGTCGCGGCGCTGCGCCGGGCCGGCCGGGCGCTCGGGGTCGCGATCGCCTCGGCGACGCACCTGTGCGATTTCGGGGTGATCGCGGTGGGGGGCGGCCTCTCGCAGGCCGGGGCGCTGCTGTTCGATCCGCTGGCCGAGGCGTTCGACGAGCACGCCCGGATGGACTTCGCCCGCCGGGCGCGGATCGTTCCTGCCGAGCTCGGCCAGACCGCGGGCCTGGTCGGTGCCGCCGCCCTGATCCACGTCCCGGAGCGCTACTGGAATCCCTCCTGAGACCGCTCAGGGAGGGATGATCCGGGTACATCCGGCGCGGGGTGACAGACTGCGAGGGTGGAAACGGTCGGGATTGCGGAGGTGCGAGCGGCGGACGCGCTGCTCGACGGGGTGGCGATCACCACTCCGCTGTTGCATTCGTGGGCGCTGTCGGACGCGATGGGCGGCCCTGTCTACCTGAAGTGCGAGAACGTGCAGCGCACCGGATCATTCAAGATCCGGGGGGCCTATACGCGGATCGCGGGGCTGAGCCCGGAACAGCGGTCCCGGGGCGTGGTGGCCGCCAGTGCGGGCAACCACGCCCAGGGCGTGGCGCTGGCCGCCGCGTTGCTCGGCTCCCGGGCGACGGTCTTCATGCCCCAGGGGGCGCCGCTGCCCAAGGTCGCCGCCACCCGGGCGTACGGCGCCGAGGTGATCTTCCACGGCCTCACCGTGGACGACTGCCTGGTCGCCGCCCAGGAGTTCGCCGATGAGCACGGCGCGGTCTACATCCACCCGTTCGACCACCCGGACATCGTGGCCGGTCAGGGCACCATCGGCCTGGAGATCCTGCGCCAGTGCCCCGAGGTGAGCACGATCGTCACCGCGGTCGGCGGCGGCGGGCTGGTGGGCGGCCTGGCCGCGGCGGTCAAGCCCGAGCGGCCCGATGTGAAGATCATCGGAGTGCAGACCAAGCGCGTCGCCTCGTTCCCCGCCTCGCTGGCGGCCGGGCGCCCGGTCTCGGTGGAGGTCGGCCCCACCATGGCCGACGGCATCGCGGTGGGCCGGCCCGGCGAGCTGACCTACCGGCTGGTGGACGAGCTCGTCGACGCCGTCGTCAAGGTGTCGGAGGAGTCGATCTCGCAGGCCCTGCTGCTCTGCTTGGAGCGCGCCAAGCAGGTGGTGGAGCCGGCCGGGGCGGCGGCCGTGGCCGCGCTGCTGGAGCACTCCTACGCGTTCCGGCCGCCGGTGGTGGCGGTGCTGTCGGGCGGCAACATCGACCCGCTGCTGCTGTCCAAGGTGCTGCGGCACGGGCTGGCCGGCGCGGGCCGCTACCTGGTGGCCCGCTGCCGCCTCACCGACCGCCCCGGCGCCCTGGTGACGCTGCTGACCGAGCTGGCGGAGCTGGAGGTGAACGTCCTGGACGTCATGCACGAGCGGGTGGTGGCCCGCCTGCACGTCGAGGAGGTCGAGGTGCTGATGCACCTGGAGACCCGCGGCCCCGACCACTCCGAGGAGGTTCTGGCCCGGCTGAAGGAGCAGGGGTACGTCCTCACCCTCGGCTGACCGGCCCCGGGCGCCCCGCCACCGGGGCGCCCGGGCGGTCGGGATCTCACAGGGCGGGCTTGCCCGCAGTGAAGATCCACTTCTTGAAGAGGTCGTCGAGCTGCCGCCCGGACACCTTCTCGCTGTGCCGGATGAAGTCGGCGGTGTCGACCGAGCCGTACCGGTTCCAGGCGGCCCAGTCCCTGATCAGCTTGAAGAAGACCTTGTCGCCGAGTTCGCGGCGCAGGGCGTGCAGGGTCATCGCGCCGCGGTCGTAGACCAGGGAGCCGTAGATGTTGTCCCGGCCCGGGTCCGCGACCACGCCCTGCCAGACGTCGGCGTCCGGGCCCTGGGCGTAGACCTCCTGGAAGGTGGCCTCCGCGCTCTGCCCCTCGAACCGCTCGGCGTACAGCCACTCGGAGTAGGTCGCGAAGCCCTCGTTCAGCCAGATGTCCTTCCACCGCTTGGGCGACACGCTGTTGCCGTACCACTGGTGGGCGAGCTCGTGCGTGACCAGCCCGGGGGACGGGTTGACGCCCGGCCGCCCCGCCCGGTCGTACACCGGCCGGCCCTGGGTCTCCAGCGCGTAGTGCACCCCGGCGTCGTCGACGATGCCGCCGGTGGAGCCGAACGGGTACTTGCCGAACAGCGAAGCGGCCCAGTCGTTGACCTTGGCGGTGAGCTGGAAGAACTCCGTGCCCTGCGCGGGCGCGGTGTCGAGCGCCGTGTCGATCGCGGTGATGCTCGGCGTGCCCGCGGGGGTGCGTCCCTTGGTCACGTTGAACTTCCCGATCGCCAGCATGGCCAGCGAGCTGATCATCGGCTGGTTCATCTTCCAGCGCGACACGGTCTGGCCCTTGTAGCCGTAGGACCCGGCGAAGTCGCCGTTGGCCAGTGAGGTCAGCCCCGCCGGGGTGGTCAGCGTGTAGGAGTAGGTCGCCTTGTCCAGCGGGGTGTCGTTGACGGGCATCCAGGTGGCGGTGCCGAACGGCTGGTTGAGCGCCACCGCGCCATCGCTGGTCGCCACCCAGCCGGACGTGCCCAGCGTCGGGTCGTCGATCCGCTTGGGCACGCCGGAGTAGGCCACGGTCACGGTGAACCAGGAGTTCCGGCGCAGCCCCCGGGCCGGGGTGATCACCAGTTCCTGGGCGCCGGTCCGGGTGAACTTGGCCTTCTTGCCGTCCACCGTCAGCCCGTCGACGTTCAGCGGGCCGAGGAAGTCGAGGTTGAACCGTGACAGGTGCTGCGTCGCGCGCGCCTTGATCTTGGTGACGGCCGTGATGCCCCTGCTGGTCGCGTCGTACTTCAGGGCCAGGTCGTAGTGGGCGACGTCGTAGCCGCCGTTGCCCATGTCGGGGAAGTAGGGGTCGCCCGCGCCCGGCGCGCCCGGGGTGAACCCGTGCGTCGCCTGGGCGGGTGTCGCGGTGAGGACGAGGCCCGCGGCGGTGATCGCCGCGACGGCCAGATTACGGGTGGCGTTGCTCATTCGACCTCATCTGGGAGATGGCACATCGCCCCTCAAGCTGGCACCGTCGTGATCGGCGGCGCAAGCGCGATTCGGTCTCAGCTCTGCAAGGGCGGTTGCGCGGGCGTTCACGAGCCCCCGCGCAGGGCCGGCTTGCGCGGGACGTACAGCCAGTCCTGGAACAGGTCGGCCAACCGCTTGCCCGACACCTCCTCGGCCAGCGCGGTGAAGTCGGCGATGGCCGCGTTGCCCCCGGCGTACCGGGCGGTCCAGGCGCGCAGGATGCGGAAGAACGTCTCGTCGCCCGCGACCCGGCGCAGCTCGTGCAGGGCCATCGCCCCGCGGACGTAGACCGGGAACTGCGCGAACATCCCGGCCCGCCCGGGATCGCCGGGCGGGATCCGCCAGGCGGGGTCGCCAGCCGACCGGGAGTACGCGGAGTCGAAGGCCCGCTGCGCGCTCCGGCCGCCGTTCCGCTCGGCGTACAGCCACTCGGCGTAGGTCGCGAAGCCCTCGTTCAGCCAGATGTCCTTCCACCGCTTGGGCGACACGCTGTCGCCGAACCACTGGTGCGCCAGCTCGTGCACCACCAGGTCGGTCGAGAAGCGCTCGGGGTAGACCGGCCGGTCCTGCGTCTCCAGCGCGTAGTCGACCTTCACGTCGTCGAGGACACCACCGGACGAGCCGCCCGGGTACGGCCCGAAGAGCCCGACACCCCAGTCGGTCACCCGCTGGGTGATCCGGTGGAACGCGGCGGCGTCCCGCCGGTACAGGGGGTCCACCGCGGTGATCGTGCGGATCCCGCCGGGCGTGTTCGTGTCGGTGATCTGGTAGCGGCCGATGCCCACCATCGCGAGGTAGCTGGCCATCGGCCGCTCCGACCGCCAGCGGTGGACGCCCGCCCGGGCCGGCACCGGCTCGCCGTTGGACACCACCCGCAGCCCCTTGGGCACGACCATCCGGATGTCGTAGACCGCCTTGTCACTCGGGTGGTCGTTGACCGGGAACCAGGTCGCCGACCCGACCGGCTGCGACAGGGTCACCGCGCCGTCCCGGGTGCGCAGCCAGCCGGCGGTGCCCAGGATCGGGTCGTTCAGCCGCCGCGGGACACCGCCATAGCGCACCGTGACGGTGAACAGGTCGCCCCGGGGGATGCCGACCGCCGGCGTGACCGTCAGCTCCCCGCCGGCCCGGCGGTGCGTGGCGGCCCGCCCGCCGACCTGGACGGAGCCGACGTCCAGCCCGACCAGGTCCAGGTTGAACCGCGACAGGTCCTGGGTCGCCGCGGCGGTGATCTCGGCCCGCCCGGTCAGCCGCCCACTCCTCGGGTTGTAGGCCAGGTCGAGCGCGTACCGGTGGACGTCGTAGCCGCCGTTGCCCGCCATCGGCAGGTAGGAGTCGCCGGCCCCCGCGGCACCCGGGGCGAACTGGATCCGGGTGGCGACGGCCGGGATGGCCGGAACGGAACAGGCCGTCAGCAGGACGGCGGCGGCCAGGACGGACCGCGGAGTCGTGTTCACCACGAGCGGGGCTTTCCCTTCGTGTAGAGCCAGACCTGGAACAGCCGGTCGAGGTCCTTGCCGGAGACCCGCTCGGCGAGGGCGATGAACTGGCGGGTGTCGGCGTTGCCGTGCCGGTGCTCGGCCGCCCAGCCGCGCAGGATGGCGAAGAACGCCCGGTCGCCCACCCGCTCGCGCAGCGCGTGCAGGGTCATCGCCCCCCGGATGTAGACCGAGAAGCCGAACATGTGCTTGCGGCCGGGCCGCCCGGGCGGCGGCGCGAAGATCGCCGAGCGGGCCGGCTGGCGGTGGTAGCTGCGGAAGAGCCGCTTGGCCGCGTTCTTGCGGGTGCGCTCCCGCCACAGCCACTCGGCGTAGGTGGCGAACCCCTCGTTCAGCCAGATGTCCGGCCAGGTCCGGGGCGTCACGCTGTTGCCGAACCACTGGTGCGCCAGCTCGTGGACGATGAAGTCGGCGTCGGGGACCAGCCCCGCGTACACCGGCCGCTCCTGCGTCTCCAGCGCGTAGTCCAGCCGCGGGTCGTCGATCACGCCGCCGGCCGTCATGAACGGGTACGGCCCGAAGATCTTGCGCTGCCAGTTCAGCACCTTGACCGTGGTCTGGTGCAGCGGCGCGGCCGACTTGGCGAAGCGCGGGTCCACGGCGGTGATGACGGGGATCGGTCCGGCCTTGCCGTGCCGTGTCTGGAACCTGCCGATCGCGACCATCGCCAGGTAGCTGGCCATCGGCAGCCGCTCCCGCCACACGTAGGTGGCGGAGCCGTTCTGCCGGGTCACCGGGCCCGGCTCCCCGTTGGCCACCACCTGGAGGCGGTCGGGCGCGGTGACCCGGAACTCGTAGGTGGCCTTGTCACTCGGATGGTCGTTGACCGGCAGCCAGGTGGGCGTGCCGTCCGGCTCGGACAGTGTGAGGGCGCCGTCCGCGGTGCGGATCCAGCCGTAGGTGCCCAGCTCGCCGTCGTGCAGTGACCGGGGCACGCCCGAGTACCGCACCACGGTGGTGAACTCCTTGCCGCGGCGCGGCGCGGACGCCGGGGTGACGGTGAGCTCCTGGCCGCTGCGCCGGTGCCTGGCCCTGGCCCCGTCGACCGTGACCGAAGCGATCTTCGGGCCGCGGTAGTCGAGGTTGAAGGCGGGCAGTTTCCGGTCGGCCCGGGCCTTGATCGTCGCGGTGGCGTCGATGTGGCCGTCCACGGGCCGGAAGGTCAGCGCCACGTCGTAGTGGAGGACGTCGTAGCCGCCGTTGCCGGCGGACGGGAAGTACGGGTCGCCGGCGCCGGGCCCGCCGGGCGCCTGGACGCGGAGCGCCCCGGCGGCGGCGGGGTCAAGGGCCAGGAGCGTCGCCGCGGCGGCGACCGCCGTGGTGGCGCGTTGCAAAGACCGGTTCACCCGGCCCACCCTGACCGGGCGGGATCATGGACACACCGTGCCGTGCCGGGGCCTTACCGACTGCTGACCCTGCTTTCAATCCCCGGCGTCAGTAGTTGGCGGGACGACCCCGCTGGTAGAGCCACTTGTCGAAGAAAGAGTCGAGCTGCTGCCCGGAGACCCGCTCGGCCACCGCGATGAACTGCGGGGTGGTGGCGTTGCGGTGCCGGTAGTCCTTGGCCCACGCCCGCAGGATGTCGAAGAACTTGTCGTCGCCGACCTTGGTGCGCAGCGCGTGCAGCGTCATGGCGCCCCGGTCGTACACCGCCCGGTCGAACATCTGGCCGCGGCCCGGGTTGCCCGGCGGGACGTCCCACAGCTGGCGGTTGCCGGCCTGCGCGTAGAGCTGGTCGAACTTGGCCTGGAGCGGCGCCACGCCGCGCCGGTCGTCCCACATCCAGTCGGCGTACGAGGCGAAGCCCTCGTTCAGCCAGATGTCCTTCCAGGAGGTGATGCTCACGCTGTCGCCGAACCACATGTGCGCGATCTCGTGCGCGACGATCGACTCGGGGGCGCCGAACGACCCGTACACCGAGCGGGTCTGCGTCTCCAGGGCGAAGCCCACGTCGGCGTTGTCGACCAGCCCGCCGGTGGAGCCGAACGGGTAGGGGCCGAACAGCTTCACCCAGGCGTCGGTGATCTCGGCGTTCTTGGCGTGGAAGGCGTCGATGTCGACGCCCCTGACCTCGGGGTCCACGGCCGTGATGTTGAGGATGCCGCCCGGGGTGCGGCTCTGCCGCACCTCGAACCGGCCCACGTTCACGGTGGCCAGGTAGGGGGCCATCGGTTCCCGGACCCGCCAGGTGTTGGTGGTCTCCAGCCGGTGGCCGATGGGGACGGCCGATCCTGTCCGGCTGGGGGCCGGGGACGGGACCGGGGAGGCGCCGCCGGTGGAGGCGACCGGCTTGTCCGGCTCGCCGTTGGCGATGGCGGTCAGGTTGTCCGGCACGGTGACGGTGAACGCGAAGGTGGCCTTGTCGCTGGGGTGGCTGTTGGCCGGGTACCAGGTGTGCGCGCCGCTGGGCTGGCAGGCGACGAAGACGCCGTCCGGGGTGCGGATCCAGCCGTACCGGCCCAGCAGCGGGTCGCTGACCGGCTGGGGGGTGCCGGAGTAGGCCACCCGGACCGTGAACTTCGCGTTCTTGGCCAGCCGCTTGGCCGGGGTGATCACGAGTTCGTTCTCGGCCCGCTCGAACCGGGCGGCGGCGCCGTCGACCTTGACGTCGCCGACGTTCAGCCCGGACAGGTCGAGGTTGAACCGGGCCAGGTCCTGGGTGGCGGTGGCGCTGATGTCGGCGACGCCGTCGAGTTCCTTGGCCGGGTCGCCCGGGGTGATGCGCAGCTTCAGGTCGTAGTGCTGCACGTCGTACCCGCCGTTGCCGTCCCCGGGGGTGTAGGCGTCGCCGACCCCGGGCGCGCCGACATCACCGGCGGCGGGCTGGGAGAAGCCGGGGGACGTGGGCGGACCATCTCCGCCGGCGCCGGGTTGGCACGCCGTCAGGCTCGCGAACACGAGCAGGCCGGCGGCGGCCCGAGGGGCGATACGGGAACTTCCGGCCGTCATCACGGACACAGCCTGCCTTGAGTGCGGCAGAACGGGCAACTCGGAGCCTACCGGCCGGCGTACGGGTCGGGGCGGGCGCCGGCCCGCTCGACCACCGTCCGGGCCGCCTTGTCGTGCAGGGCCTGCCTGCGCCGATCCCACAGGATCCAGGCCACGTCGATGAGGAAGAAGCAACTGCAGAAACCTCCCAGCACGGTGTAGACCGCGGCCCGCAGCAGCGCCTGGGAGTTGTCGACCGGGCCCCCGTCCACCGCGCGCACCACCCGGATGCCCAGCAGCCGCTTGCCGAGCGTCTGCCCCCACCGGGCGTGCAGCAACCAGAAGTAGAGCAGGGCGAGCACCACGCCGATCAGGGTGGCGGCCCACTGCCCAGTGGGGACGTAGACGGTGTCGGCGTCCGGGGCGCGGACCACCCTGCCCCAGTCGATGAAGGGCAGCGAGAGCAGGGCCGTCGCGGCGCTCAGCAGGATGCCGTCCACGATCGCCGCGCCCAGCCGGGCCCAGCGGCTCGCCAGCCCGGCGGCCGGATCGGGGTAGGCGGGCACCTCCCCGTACGGCCGCCACCCGTACGGGTCTCCGGGCGGAGTCCCGTACGGGGGCGGCTGGCCGGGCGGCTGCTGCCAGGGCTGGTCGCCGGGTTGCGGCGGTTGCGTCATGACCGTTGCATTGATCTCGCGGTCATCCGCCAAACCCGGCCGGGCAGGGGTTTTGCCCGGTTCGGATCAAAGGTTTCCGCGGCGCTCCTGCTCCCGCTCGATCGCCTCGAACAGGGCCTTGAAGTTGCCCTTGCCGAAGCCCTGGGAGCCGTGCCGCTCGATCAGCTCGAAGAACACCGTGGGCCGGTCCTGCACGGGCTTGGTGAAGATCTGCAGCAGGTAGCCCTCCTCGTCGCGGTCGACCAGGATCCGGCGGCTGCGCAGCTCCTCGACCGGCACCCGGACCTGCCCGATCCGGGCGCGCAGCTCGGGGTCGTCGTAGTAGGAGTCGGGGGTGTTCAGGAACTCGACGCCGGCCGCGCGCATCCCGTCCACCGCGGCGAGGATGTCGTCGGTGGCCAGCGCGATGTGCTGGACGCCCGGGCCGCCGTAGAACTCCAAGTACTCGTCGATCTGCGACTTGCGCTTGCTCTCCGCGGGCTCGTTCAGCGGGAACTTGACCTTGCGGGTGCCGTCGGCGACGACCTTCGACATCAGCGCCGAGTACTCGGTGGCGATGTCGTCGCCGATGAACTCGGCCATGTCGGTGAAGCCCATGACGCGGTGGTAGAAGTCCGCCCACTCGTCCATCCGCTCGACGTTGCCGACGCAGTGGTCGATCGACGAGAAGAAGGTGTCGCCCGCCTGGACCAGGGGCTCGGCGGCGACGAAGCCGGGCAGGTAGGCGCCGTGGTAGTCGGCGCGGCTGACGAGGGTGTGCCGGGTCTCGCCGTAGGTGGCGATGGCGGCGATGCGCACCTTGCCGTGCTCGTCCTCCAGCGAGTGCGGCTCCTCCAGCCCCTGGGCGCCCTGGGCCAGCGCGTACGCGTACGCGGCCTCCACGTCGGGCACCTCGATCGCCAGGTCGACCACGCCGTCGCCGTGGTCGGCGACGTGCCGGCCCAGCCAGGTGCCGGCGCGGACCGGGCCGCGGAACACGAACCGGGCGGTGCCCGACTCCAGGACGTAGGCGGCCTCGTCGCGGCTGCCGGTCTCGGGTCCCCGGTAGGCGACCAGGCGCATGCCGAACGCGGTGGAGTAGAAGTGTGCTGCCTGCCGGGCGTTTCCGACGGCGAAGACCACCGCGTCCATGCCGTTGACCGGGAACTCGTCTGCCATCACGGCACCCCTTTCTGAATTCTGTGCCCTCAATCTGGACAGAACCCAACAGAGTGCGCAAGAGACGTTCGATATACTGGACAATCTGTATAGCTGCGGACCGGTTCGCCCGGTCGATCTGTGCATTCTGCTCAGGAGGTGCCATGGACGCGCTCGACGGCCGGCTGATCGAGCTGTTCGCGCGGGAACCGCGGATCGGCGTGCTGGAGGCGTCCCGCCGGCTGTCCGTGGCCCGCGGCACGGTGCAGGCACGGCTCGACCGGCTGGTCGGCGACGGGGTGATCCGCGGCTTCGGCCCGGAGGTCGACCCGGCCGCGCTCGGCTACGGGGTGACCGCCTTCGTCACCCTCCAGATCCGCCAGCCCGGCGGGCACGACCCGGTGGCGGAGCGGCTGGCCCGGATCCCCGAGGTGCTCGAGGCGCACACGATCACCGGCGGGGCCGACATGCTCTGCCGCATCGTGGCGCGCAGCAACGCCGACCTGCAACGGGTGATCGACGGGGTGGTGGCGGTGGACGGGGTGGAGCGGGCGTCCACCGCGATCTCGCTGGCGACCCAGGTGCCCTACCGCACGCTGCCGCTGGTCCGCGCGGCGACCGGTACGGGGTGAACGCGCGGGAAAAAGGAACGGTCCGCCGCGGCGAGCGCGGCGGACCGTTCCGAGGATTCCCGGCCGAGGGGGTTACGAGTGCGTCATGCTCCGGCGTAGGGCGTGGCGTCGATGATCTCGACGGTCATGCTCCGGCCGTTCGGCATCGTGTAGGTGGCCTTCTCGCCCACCTTCTTGCCGTTGATGGCGGCGCCAAGCGGCGACTTGGGCGAGTAGACGTCGATCGGGGAGCCGCTTTCCTCGCGCGAGGCCAGCAGGAAGGTGACCTCCTCGTCATCGCCGGCGAAAGCGATGGTGACGGTCATTCCGGGGCCGACCACGCCATCGGTGCGCGGCGCCTCACCCACCCGGGCGTTCTCCAGGATGTGCTGGAGCTGGAGAATACGGCCCTCGATCTTGCCCTGCTCTTCCTTGGCCGCGTGGTAGCCGCCGTTCTCCCGCAGGTCCCCCTCTTCGCGAGCCGCCTCGATCTTCTGTGCGATCTCGACGCGGCCGCGGCCGGAGAGGTGATCCAGCTCGGACTTGAGCCGGTCATACGCCTCCTGGGTCAGCCAGGTGACGCTGTCGGTGCGGGTATCGGTCACGGGTACTCCTCATCCACACGATTTGCGGCCGGGTGTTTCAATCCTGGACGACCTGGTCAGGGCGTCGTTCCGACACGACGGTGCCGGGTGAAACCTCTAGCCTATCTGGTATGTGAGGGTAAAGGTTCCCCCTCGGTATTACCTGCAATCCGGGAACGGCCCGGGAACTTTCAGCCGGTGGCCCGGCGTTTTCCTATGCCCTTCACGCGCAGTTCATACGCGTCTGCAGTCCTTGACGCGGGCCGCGTTCGCCCGTTTCGTCGTTCGCAGGGTGACGGTCCGTTCCACCTCCGACACGCCCGCCGGTATCACCGTCTCGGTCCGCGCCACTGGGGCGAAGTTCCGGTCGATCGCGTCGAGCACGCACCGCACCGCCCGGTCCTTCGGCTTGGCCACCCGGTACTTGAGCTCGACCGCCGAGTCGTCCAGAATTTTGAACGCGACCGTCTCGGCGGAGATTCCCGGGGTGCGGCCGGCATTGGCCATCACGAAGGCCCATCCGGCGGCGGCCACCGCCACCACCAGGCCGATCACCACATAACCGAGCCGGCCCCGGCGCGGTCCCGTCTCGGTGTCGGCGCTGGTCGTCGGTGCGGGAGTCATCGTGGGAATCTCCGTGCGGGGTGTCGGCGTTGTCAGGGACAATTGTCCCCCGTGGCCGTGGATGCTGTGGACCGGCCCGGGATCTAGCGCTTCCAGAGAGGGACCCCCAGGTGTCTGAGTCAGCACCGCTGCGGCTGATGGCCGTGCACGCCCACCCTGACGACGAATCGAGCAAGGGCGCCGCCACCATGGCGCGGTACGCGGCCGAGGGCGTCGAGGTGCTGGTGGTCACCTGTACCGGCGGCGAACGCGGCGACATCCTCAACCCGGCGATGGACCGGCCCGAGATCAAGGCCGACATCACCGGTGTCCGGCAGCGCGAGATGGCCGCGGCCCGCGAGATCCTGGGTGTCGACCAGAGCTGGCTCGGCTTCGTCGACTCCGGGTTCCCCGAGGGCGACCCGCCGCCCCCGCTGCCCGAGGGGTGCTTCGCGGCGCAGCCGCTGGAGGTGGCCAGCGAGCCGCTGGTCCGCGCGGTGCGCGAGTTCCGGCCGCACGTGATGCTGACCTACGACGAGAAGGGCGGCTACCCGCACCCCGACCACGTCAAGTGCCACGAGGTGTCGATGGAGGCGTTCGAGGCGGCCGGCGACCCCGACCGCTACCCCGGCACCGGCGAGCCCTGGCAGCCGCTCAAGCTCTACTACCACATGTCCTTCACCCTCGACCGGCTGCTGGCGCTGCACCAGGGGATGCTCGACGCCGGGCTGGAGTCGCCGTACAAGGACTGGCTGAAGCGGTGGGAGGACGGCGACCCGCAGCCCTGGGAGGTCACCACCCGGGTGCCCTGCGGCGAGTACTTCGAGACCCGCGACAAGGCGCTGCTGGCGCACGCCACCCAGATCGACCCGAACGGCTTCTGGTTCATGGTCCCGCTGGACCTCCAGCGGCAGGTGTGGCCGACCGAGGACTACCATTTGGCCAGGTCCCTGGTCGACACCGAGTTGCCGGAGGACGACCTGTTCGCCGGTATCCAGGAGAAGGCATGTTGCTCGTAGGACCGCTCGCCGTGCCCGACGATGAGGCCGTCTCCCCGGGCGTGCTCGGCTTCCTGGTGGTGGTCGGGATCGGCCTGGCACTGGTCTTCCTGCTGCGCTCCATGAACAAGCAGATGAAGAAGATCCAGGCCCCCCGCGACGAGGACATCAAGCAGGCCGAATGGGAGGCCCGCCAGGCAGCCGACCACGCCCAGAAGCCCGGCAAGGGCCCCGAGGACTGACGTGATCGTTGAGGAGGGGTGGGGCCCTGGCCCCACCCCTCCTCAACGATCAACCTGGTTCCGGCCGGTTCGGCTCGGGGCAGGTCGTGTGCTCCGTTGCTGCTCCGCCAGTTGACGCGGGACAGGCCGGGCGGCTCATTCCCAGCGGAACAGGCGGGCCGCGGCGAAGCCGCAGAGGGCGGCGGTGACCGCCAGGGTGAGCAGGTGCAGCGGGTCGGGGGCGGTGCCGGTCCAGGCGTCCTGGAGCGATTCGCGGAAGGCGCTGAGCGGGGTGAAGTCGCTGGCGCGGCGCAGCAGGTCCGGCATGTCGTGCTTCTGCAGCCAGATGCCCGCGAAGAACATCGAGGGGAAGACCACCAGCGCGCCCAGCATCCCGGCCGAGGTGGGGCCGGACGCCACCGCGGAGATCAGCAGGCCGATCGCGAACAGCGCCGCGAGGCCGAGCACGCAGGCGGCGAGCAGGCCCGGCAGGTGCCGGGGGAGCGGTATGCCGAGGACGGCCGCGCCGACCGCGATCATCAGTACCAGCGAGGCCAGGGCCGCCACCAGGTTGACGACCAGTTGTGCCAGCAGGAGCCGGGCCGGCCCGACGGGAGTGGTGCGCAGCCGGCGCAGCACGCCCTGCTGCCGGTAGGCCGACAGGGCGCCGGGCAGGGCGAAGGCGGCGACGATGGCGAACGCGATCGCCGTCATCCCGGACGGCAGCAGGCTGTCCAGCGGGGTCTGCCCGCCGAGCTCGGGGAGCGGCTTGCGGACTTCCTCGGGCAGCCCGAAGATCAGCAGCATGCCGAGCGGCAGCGCGAAGACGAAGAACAGCGTCATGTGGTCGCGCAGGTAGAGCCGGGCCTCGGTAAGGATGATCTGGATCATGGGCGGGCCTCCCGGCCGGTCAGCGCCACGAAGGCGTCTTCGAGGGTTCCGCCGGCCCGGGCGGCCAGCCCGGCGGGGGTGTCGAGCGCGACGACCCGGCCGGCGTCGAGCACCGCGATCCGGTCGCACAGCCGTTCGGCCTCGTCCATGAAGTGGGTGACCAGCACGACCGTCACCCCCCGGTCGCGGATGCCCTGGATCAGCCGCCAGGTGTCGCGGCGGGCGTGCGGGTCGAGCCCGGTCGTCAGCTCGTCCAGGATCGCGATCTCCGGCCGGCCGATCAGGGCCAGCGCGATGGACAGCCGCTGCTGCTGGCCGCCGGACAGCTTGGCGTACGCGGTGCGGCGCCGGTCGGCCAGGCCGAGGTCCGCCAGCAGCCGGTCGCCGTCGGCCGGGTCCGGGTAGAAGGAGGCGTACAGCTCCACGGCCTCGCCGACCCGGAGCCGGTCCGGCAGCGCGCTCTGCTGCAACTGCACGCCGACCCGCCGCCGCAGTTCGGCGCCGTCGCGGCCGGGGTCGAGGCCGAGCACGCCGATCGTGCCGCCGTCGGGGCGGCGCAGCCCGGCGACGCACTCGACCAGGGTGGTCTTGCCGGCGCCGTTGCGCCCGATGATCCCGAAGATCTCGCCCCGCTCGACCTGGAGGGAGACGTCCGCGACGGCGGCGGTGCCGCCGTACCGCTTGTGCAGGTTCTCGATGTCGATGACGCTCATGCCCCCAATGCTGGGCAGCGGGCGGGCGCCGGAGAACCCGGCTGGGCCCCGAGCCGGGGTGGGGGTAGGTACACCCCCGGCCGGGGTCTGACCGCGATGTGCGGGGCGGCTGGCCGCGGTCAGACTGGACCGCATGTTCGTGAAGGTGCGCCTCCGCGGCCTGGCGCTGCTGGGCTTGGCGGTCGTCGAGTTGGGTGCGTGCGCGTTGGCGCTGGCCGCGCTGCTGGCGACGTACTGCGTCGGGGTGGGCTGGTTCGTGCTGGGCCCGGCGTTCGGCGGCTGCCGCCGGCTGGCCGTGCTGGCCCGGCGGCACGCCCGGGAGTGGTCGGGGGTGGAGATCCCGGAGCCGTACACGCCCGGCCCGCCACTGCCCGTCCGGCAGCCGGACGGCTGGTACCGGCACGGCCGGGGGCTGTACCGCAGCCCCCGGCTGCCCGCCTACAACCTGCGCACGCTGTGGATGTACTCCGACGGCGCCACCTGGCGTGACCTGCTGTGGACGCTGCTGAACCCCGTCGTGGGCGGCGTGCTGGCCCTGCTCGTGGTGCTCTTCGGCGCCTGGCCGCTGCGGCTGCACGCCCGGTGGACCCGGGTGCTGCTGGCGCCGACCCGGCGCGCCCGGCTGGGGCGGCGGGTGGAGGAGCTGACGCGGACGCGCACCGAGGCCACCGACTCCCTGGCCGCCGAGCTGCGCCGGATCGAACGCGACCTGCACGACGGCACGCAGGCCCGGCTGGTCGCGCTGGGCATGACCGTGGCCGCGGCCGAGGAACTCGTCGAGACGGACCCGGTGGCGGCCCGGGCGCTGCTGGCCCGGGCCCGGGAGTCCGCCGGGCGGGCGCTGACCGAGCTGCGCGGCATCGTGCGCGGCATCTACCCGCCGGTGCTGGCCGAGCGCGGGCTGGCGGACGCGGTCCGGGCGCTGGCACTCGACGCCCCGCTGGACGTGACGGTCACGGCCGAGCTGCGGGAACGCCCCGCGCCGCCGGTGGAGTCGGTCGTCTATTTCGCGGTCAGCGAGGCGCTGGGCAACGTCGTCCGGCATTCCGGCGCCGGCCGCGCCCGGGTCGAGTTGCGGCACGCGGGCGGGCGGCTGCGTGTCTCGGTCACCGACGACGGGTGCGGTGGTGCCACCGCGGACTCCGGCGGTAGCGGGCTGCGGGGGATCGAACGCCGGCTGGCCCCGTTCGACGGCGCCCTCCAGGTGAGCAGCCCGCCGGGCGGGCCGACCACCGTCACCGTCGAGCTGCCGGGTGCGGACGAGCCGGAGCCCGAGGACGTCCCGATGTCCAAGGAGGAGCTGCGGGTGATCGCGGTGCTGGTGCTGGCGTCGATGGCGCTGTGGCCGCAGGGGGTTGTGCCGATGGCCATCCAGCTGACGCACGACGACTCCCGCAGCTGGTTCCTGGCGCTGTACTTGCCGGAACCGCTGCAGTGGCCCACCATCGCGATCATGATTGCGGCGGGACTGTACGGCTACTGGCGGGCCGGGCTCTTCGGTCGTCTCCGGCGGTGGTGGAGGGGCAGGGGCTGATGCGCTTGGTCCTCGCCGAAGACCTCTACCTGCTGCGGGAGGGGTTGATCCACCTGCTGGAGGCGCACGGCTTCGAGATCGCCGCCGCGGTGGAGAGCGGCCCCGAGCTGGAGCGCGCGCTGCTGGCCGAGCGGCCCGACCTGGCGGTGGTGGACGTCCGGCTGCCACCGACCTTCACCGACGAGGGCCTGCAGGCCGCGCTGGCGGCCCGGCGGCGGATTCCCGGGCTGCCGGTGCTGGTGCTCTCCCAGCACGTCGAGCAGCTGTACGCCCGGGAACTGCTCGCCGACGGCACCGGCGGGGTCGGCTACCTGCTCAAGGACCGGGTGTTCGACTCGGGGCAGTTCATCGACGCGGTGCGCCGGGTCGCGGCGGGCGGTACCGCGATGGACCCGGAGGTCATCGCCAAACTGATCACCGGCAACGCCCGGGACGAGCCGCTGGGCGGGCTCACCCCGCGGGAGCGCGAGGTGCTGGAGCTGATGGCCGAGGGCCGGTCCAACGCGGCCATTGGGCAGCGGCTGCACCTCAGCGAGAGCACGGTCGGCAAGCACACCGCGAGCATCTTCGGGAAGCTCGGGCTGGCCCCGTCCGACGACGACAACCGCCGGGTGCTCGCCGTCCTGGCCTACCTGAACGGGACCCGGCGGGGTTGAGCGGTGGCCTCCGGGCGGAGGCCACCGCTCGCGGGTTCACAGCCGCGGACGCCGGACCTGCAGGTCGTCGGTGTCGAGCGGGCTGACGGTCTGCCCGGTCAGCCGCTGCTGCGGTGCCTCCACGCCCGCCCAGCGGCGCAGGGTCGCGGTGGCCTGGGCGCGCTGGGTCTCGGGCAGGTACTGGATCAGCCGCCCGCTGTGGTTGAGGCCGGCGACCTCGTACCAGAGCGAGTCGCGGGTGCCCCTGCCGAGGTGGAACGGCTCGGCGCCCCAGGGGTCGTTCGAGCCGTAGAGGAACATCAGCTCGCTGCCCCGGGTCTTCACCCAGCGGTCGATGTCGGCCATCACCCAGGGCTGGAACCGCATCTGCGCGCGGATCTCACCGGGGACGAACCAGCGCGGGTTGTACAGGTCGGGGTAGCGCCGTAGGTCCTTGAGGTACTTGAACTTCGGCTCCGGCGCACCGAGCTGGGTGCCGGCCTGGAAGTAGTACGGGATGTACGGCTCCAGCCCCTGGTCGGTGTAGAAGCTGAAGTCGGCGACCGAGTGGACGAAGTCCCACAGCTGGTCGGTCGAGGCGGTGGCGGGCGGGACCTGGGCGCAGGCCGATTCGAGCTGGTACTGCCAGAACGCCCATTCGGTGTCGAGCACGGTGGCTTCGAGTGCCCGGTCCGCGGTGCCCAGGTAGGTGAAGGTGTAGCCGTTCTCCTTGGCGAACGTCTCGTACCGGGTGACGAACTCGGCGCGCCGCTTGAGCACCTCGCGTTGCAGCGCCTTGAGCGAGGTGCGGCAGGCGGGGTCGGAGCCGACCGTCTCGAAGAACCGGTCGTAGGCGCGGTCCTCGTTGTTCACCACGTCGTTGGGCGCCACGTAGGCGACGGTGCCGTCGATGTCCTTGGGGTAGAAGCGCCGGTGGTAGATCGAGGTCATGCCGCCCTTGCTGCCACCGGTGGAGATCCACTTGGTGTCGTAGACGGACTTGAGGGCCCGGACCAGCCGGTGGTGGTCGGTGGCGGCCTGCCAGATGTTCAGGTCCGACCAGTCGGCCGGCTGGGGGCGCGAGGGGGTGAAGAACCGCTGCTCCACCGAGATCTGGTTGCCGTCCACGAGCTGGGTCGGTTCCGAGCGGGACGGGTTGGTGTTGAGGTTGTAGCCGGAGGTGAACAGCACCACCGGCCGGTCCTCGGACTTGTGCAGCAGGCTGAACCGTTGCTCGAACCAGGGGCCGCCGGGCTTGCGGTGGTCGGCCGGCTGACGGTAGGTCAGCAGGAAGAACCGGTAGGCGGGGTCGTTGGAGGGTCTCTCCGACAGCACCGTCATTCCGGGAATGGCCTCGAGTTCGGCGACGATGTCGTCCGCCGGTGCCGCCACGGACGGGGTCGCCGTCCCGAGGCCGGCCAGTCCGGCGAGCATGGCGGCCGTGAGGATTCGTGCACCTCTGGCTTTCATCCGCACCTCCTGAGTGGATGACATGACGAGGTGCGACATTAGGCATGAAGTACGCAAATCCACCTACGGTGGTTATTTCGTTACGTATCTGTAGTGCGTCCCGGCCAGGCGATCAGACGTTTTCGCAGGTCAATCAGGGATTGGAATGATTGAACTCTCAAACAAGTTCCCCTAGGGTGTTACTTGAGAGTTCAAGGGACTCTCGACCGGTGGAGAGAAGGCGACCGTGTCGCACCCGTACACCCTGCATCTGGCCCACACCGCCGCAGCGGGCGAGCATCCGCTGTGGACCCCCGACGACGGGCCGCTGCCCGCGCTGTACCTCAGCCACGGCGCCCCGCCGCTGCTGGAGGACGCCGGCTGGATGACCGAACTGTTCGGCTGGGCCCGGGCGCTACCCCGGCCGCACGCCATCCTGATCGTCAGCGCGCACTGGGAACAGGCTCCGCTGGCGATTTCGAGCACGGCCGCGCACACCACGCCCGTCTACGACTTCGGCGGCTTCGCCCCGCTGTACTCCCGGATGCGGTACGACACCCCGGACGCCACCGACCTGGCCCGCCGGGTGCTGGCGGCGCTCCCCGACGGCGAGACCGCACACGAGCACCGCGACCGGGGGCTCGACCACGGCGCGTGGGTGCCGCTGAAGGCGATGTACCCCGAGGCCGACATCCCCGTCCTGCAGCTGAGCCTGCCCGGCCAGGACCCCGACCGGCTGCTGGCGCTGGGCGCCCGGCTGCGGGAACTGCGCCAGGAGGGCGTGCTGGTCATCGGCTCCGGCTTCATGACCCACGGCCTGCCCTTCCTGCGCGAGTGGCGTCCCGACGCCGCCGTCCCCGGCTGGTCGGCTGAGTTCGACGGCTGGGCCGCCGAGGCGCTGGCCCGCGGGGACGTGGCGGAACTGGCGGCCTTCCGCGACCGCGCCCCCGGCATGCCCTACGCGCACCCCACCGTCGAGCACTTCACCCCGCTGTTCGTCACCCTCGGCGCCGCCACCGATCCCGCGGCTCCCGTCACCACCACCGTCGAGGGCTACTTCATGGGGCTGGCCAAACGTTCCTTCCAGGCCGCCTGAGGGGGGTGGGCCGAGCCGCGGTCTGAGCCGAACAGAGGGGACGGCTCAGGCCGCGGCGCGGCCCAGGCCGAGCGCGCCGGGCAAGGAATCGTCACTGATCGCAAGCGATATACCACTGTCGGTGTGGCTCGGCGGAAACGCGGTATGAGCTGCTTCCATGGGAGCCATGACCTCAGGCCCGATCCGGATCGGGGCGTTCGCCCTGCTGGCGGCCGTCGCCGGGTGCGCGAGCGGTGACCACACCGACCGGCGCCCCTTCGACGGCCCGCGGTCCAAGTCCCGGGAGGGCGGCGTCCTGGTGGCTCCGCGACCGCTGGCGGAAGCGGCGCCCCGGACGCTCGGAACGCTCCAGCCCAAGGCGCCCGTCCCGGCCCGTCCCGCCGAGCGCCGCCGGCCCGGGTTCTGGGGCCGGCCGATCCTGGTCGAGGACTTCTCCGGCCGGCGGCTCGACTCCCGGGCCTGGGCCGTCTACCACTCCCCGGACGCCCGGGTGCATCCGCGGACCCGGCACGCCGTCCGGGTCGCCGGCGGGGCGCTGCGGATCAGCGGCGGGAACTTCGGCGGCCGGGACCTCTCCGGCGGCGTCGCCTCGCTGATCGACCAGCGGTACGGCCGCTGGCAGGTGCGGATGCGCGCCGACCGGGGCGGCGGCTACTCGGCCGTCGCGCTGCTGTGGCCGGAGCGGATGGGCGACCCCGAGCACGCCGAGATCGACTTCGCCGAGATCATCGACCCCGCCCGGCGCACCCACGGCATGTTCATCCACCGCGGCCCGGACGGCGCCACCGCGCGGCGCGCGGTCCGCGCCGACTTCACCCGCTGGCGCACGGTCACCGTCGACTGGCTGCCCGGCCGGGTGGTGATCTGGCTGGACGGCCGCCGGGTCTGGGACTACCGGGGCCCGCTCGTCCCCCGGCGGGGCCGGATGGGCCTGGCCCTGCAGAACGACGTGGTGTGCGGCCCGGGCTCCTGCCGGACCGGCCGGACCCCGCGCGAGGTCACCATGCACGTCGACTGGGTGCGCATCCACCGCTTCCCCGGATAACCCGGGCCGGGTCGGCTAACTCCGCTCCTGTGGGGCAGGATCGGGCGCATGAACCGGCTCAAGGACGCGACCAGCCCCTACCTCCTCCAGCACGCCGACAACCCCGTCGACTGGTTCCCCTGGGGCGACGCGGCGTTCGAGGAGGCCCGCCGCCGGGACGTGCCGATCCTGCTGTCGGTGGGGTACGCGGCCTGCCACTGGT
Source organism: Actinomadura craniellae (assembly GCF_003289645.1). GTDB lineage: Bacteria > Actinomycetota > Actinomycetes > Streptosporangiales > Streptosporangiaceae > Actinomadura_D > Actinomadura_D craniellae. The sequence continues at coordinate 256,722 of NZ_QLYX01000006.1, forward strand.
GCCATGTGATGGCCCACGAGTCGTTCGAGGACGCCGAGACCGCCCGGCTGATGAACGACCTGTTCGTCAACGTGAAGGTCGACCGGGAGGAGCGCCCCGACGTCGACGCCGTCTACATGGAGGCCACCCAGGCCATGACCGGCCAGGGCGGCTGGCCGATGACGGTGTTCGCCACCCCGGACGGCCACCCCTTCTACTGCGGGACCTACTTCCCGAACCAGCATTTCCGGACGCTGCTGGAGGCCGTCCACCGGGCGTGGACGACCCAGCGCGACGAGGTGGTGCAGCAGGGCCGCCAGGTGGTCGACGCGCTCGCCTCCCGGGGTCCGGTCGAGGGCGGCGCCGAGCCGCCCGGCGCCGAGACGCTGGCCACGGCCGTCACCGCGCTCGCGGCGACCTACGACACCGCCCGGGGCGGGTTCGGCGGGGCGCCCAAGTTCCCGCCGTCCATGGTGCTGGAGTTCCTGCTGCGGCGGCACGCGCTCGGCGGCGACCCCGAGGCGCTCGCGATGGCCTCGCACACCTACGAGGCGATGGCCCGGGGCGGCCTGTACGACCAGCTCGGCGGCGGGTTCGCCCGCTACTCGGTGGACGCCGGCTGGGTGGTGCCGCACTTCGAGAAGATGCTGTACGACAACGCGCTGCTGGCCCGGGGCTACGCGCACTGGTGGCGGCTGGGCGGTTCCCCGCTGGCCCGCCGGATCGCGCTGGAGACCTGCGACTGGATGCTCCGCGACCTGCTGACCCCCCAGGGCGGGCTGGCCTCCGCGCTGGACGCCGACAGCGAGGGGGAGGAGGGGCGCTACTACGTCTGGACCTCCGAGCAGTTGCGCGAGGTGCTGGGCGAGGAGGACGGCGCCCACGCGACCGAACTCTTCGAGGTGACCGGCACCTTCGAGCACGGCACCTCGGTGCTGCAACTGCTGCACGACCCGGTGGACGAGGAGCGGTACGCCCGGATCCGGGCCGCGCTGCTGGACGCCCGGGCCGGGCGCGTCCCGCCGGCCCGCGACGACAAGGTGGTGACCGCCTGGAACGGGCTGGCGATCGCGGCGCTGGCCGAGTGCGGCGCGCTGTTCGACCGGCCCGACCTGGTCGAGGCGGCCCGGACGGCGGCCCGGCTGATCGAGGACCTGCACCTGGACGGCGGCCGGCTGCTGCGCACCTCCCGGGACGGTGTCGCCGGCCCGCACGCCGGGGTGCTGGAGGACTACGCCGACCTCGCCGAGGGGTTGCTGACCCTGCACTCGGTGACCGGCGACCCGGCGTACGTGCGGACGGCCGGCGAGCTGCTGGAGACCGTGCTCACCCGGTTCGGTGACGGCGCGGGCGGTTTCTACGACACCGCCGACGACGCGGAACGCCTGTTCCGGCGGCCCCAGGACCCGACCGACAACGCCACCCCGTCCGGGCAGTTCGCCGCGGCCGGGGCGCTGCTGTCGTACGCCGCGCTGACCGGTTCGGCCCGGCACCGGGAGGCGGCCGAGGCGGCGCTCGCGCCGGTCACCCCGCTGGCCGAGCGGCACGCCCGGTTCGCCGGCTGGGGGCTGGCGGTGGCGGCGGCCCGGCGGGGCGGCCCGCTGGAGATCGCCGTGGTGGGCGAGCCGGACGATCCGCGGACCCGGGAACTGCACCGGACGGCGCTGCTGGCGGCGGCCCCCGGGGCGGTGGTGACGGTGGGCGCGCCGGGCGGCTCCGAGGTGCCGTTGCTGGCGGGACGCGGTCTGGTGGGCGGTGTTCCGGCCGCATATGTTTGCCGCGACTTCGCCTGCCGGCTGCCGGTCACGACGGTGGCGGACCTTACCGTCGAGATCGCGGGTGCGCAGAAGTGACAGAGATTTGCTCGATGGAGTGCTGACCCGAGCGCTCAGAAATGTAGGGAAGTTAGTAGTTACCTTCCGGTAGTGCGGGTTTAGGCTGCAAGGGCGAAACTGTGCTTTCGGGGTGCCTGGACGCCTGCCGCCCAGTTGAGACATGATCGGTGGCCGTGTCAGGCCGCCGTACGAGGGAGTGTGTTGCCGTGCGCCCGGACCGCCGTGTACTGCCAACGGTGATCGGCGTTTCGGTCCTCACCACCCTCGCGGCGAACGTCGCGGTGGTCATCGCCCACCAGCAGACGAAGGGCGAACCCGCCCGCCGGGACGCCAACGAGCGGTATGTCGCCGCCGCCAGCGGATCGCGGCTCTCGCCCGCCCCGGTGGCGCCGCTGCAGCAGCGGGTGACGCCGAAGGTCCTGGTGGCCGGTTCCGGCCCGATGCCGCTCGAGGCGCTGAGCCGGCTGCGCCGGATCAAGGGGGTCGGCGCGGTCGAGGTCGCCGACGCGGCCCAGGCCATGGTCGACGGCAAGCGTGTCGGGCTGCTCGGCGTCGAGCCCTCGACGTTCCGCGCCTTCACCCCCAAGCCCACCGCGCAGTCCGACGACCTGTGGCGCAACGTGGCGGCCGGCGATGTGGCCATCTCCTTCACCATGGGCAGTGACGGCGGTGTCAAGCTCGGTACCCAGGTGCCGGTCGGCGGGCAGGCGCGGCAGGCGCAGCTTCGGGTCGGCGCGTACGCCACCATGGGCATCGCCGACGTCGACGCGGTGGTCTCCCGCGCCACGGCCCGCAACCTCGGCGTGCCGACCGGCAACGCGGTGCTGATCAGCGCCCCCAAGGTGAAGACGGACGCCCTGCTCAAGCAGATCCGCAGGGTGGTGCCCAAGACGGTGAAGGCCGTCGAGGTCAGCCCGCAGATCGACGCTCCGAAGGCGGGCGGCCAGTTGCCCGCGGCGCGCGGCCGGGTGATGAACGTGCAGCAGGTTCGGACCGTGATCGAGGCCGCGCGAACCCGGCTGGGCTGGCCCTACGTCTGGGGCGGCGAGTCGGAGGCCGAGGGCGGTTACGACTGCTCCGGGCTGATGCAGTTCGCCTTCGCCCGGGCCGGGATCAGGCTGCCCCGGGTGGCCGCCGACCAGGCCCGGGCCGGCTGGGTCCTGCCCTACGAGAAGGCCCAGCCCGGCGACATGCTCATCTGGGCCAACGACCCCACCGCCCCGGGCTACATCTCGCACATCGCCCTCTACATCGGCAACGGCCGGATGATCGCCGCCCCTCGCCGGGGCACCGTGGTCCAGGTGCAGAACGTCTACCTGCGCAACTTCCGGGGCGCCATCCGGGTCAACCCCCAGGTGTCCGCCCGGATCGCCTACTGATCCCGTCCTCCTGACCGCCTCGGCCGGATCGTCGCCGGGAGCGGCCGTCAACGCATGCTCCCTGTCGGTTGGCTTGGCTCGCAAAAGGTGTAATCATGATTACGTGCATGCGAGCGAAGCGCAGGAGAAGCTGCGCGGCTGGTTCACCGGCCGGCTGCCCGAAGGCTGGTTCGAGGGTCCGCTGGAGGTCGTGCTCGACCGGGAAGAGGTCTCCGTGGTCGGCCGGCTGCCCGACCCGCCGCGCGCCGAGGACGTCTCCGACACCGAGTGGGCCGCCGCCGCGGCCGGCCAGATCCAGCGCTTCCGCGAGGAGACCCGGGAGCGGCGCATCGCCATCGCCCGCGAGGCCGAGGAGCGCTTCGGCCGGAAGGTGTCCTGGGGCGTCCGGTGCGGCCCGGCGCGGGAGATGTTCACGACCCTCTCGGTGCCCGTGATGACCCGGCTGCGGCAGCCCGAGCGGCGGGTCCTGGACACGCTCGTCGAGGCCGGGGTGGCGCGCAGCCGCAGCGATGCGCTGGCCTGGTGCGTCCGGCTGGTGGGCAAGAACGCCGACGCGTGGCTGAGCGAGTTGCGCGAGGCCCTCCAGCACGTCGAACGGGCGCGCGCCGCCGGGCCCGACCTCTGACCCTGCCGACCTGGCAAACGTTCGGTCAGGGAATCCGATCTTGGCGTTTCGGCTGGCCTACCGTACCCGGGTGGGAGGACTGCACTGCCTGGACGGATCATCGCTGCGGGTGATCCCGGTGCCGTCGTGCGACAGCGGCGGCACCCCGTACGAGGTGACGCTGCGGCTGGAGCGCGACGGCGCGTCCTTCGGCTCGGTCGGCGAGCGCTGCGGCTACTTCATCGCCGATCTGGCCGCCCGGCTCGCCGCGGCCCGGGCCGAGGGCTCGCCGCAGGCGGTGCGCTGGCGCGACCCCGACGACCGGTTCCCCGACCCGCCCCGGCCCCCCGCCGCCCGCGGTGAGCGGAGCCAGGAGTGCGAGCTGTTCGCCTTCCGCTACCGCGATCGCGTCGACCTGGCCGGTACCGGCGAACTGCGCTGTACGGTCCGCACGTCGTCCGTCTGGATCCCCCGCCAGGAGGAGTGCTGGTCGGGACGGGGCCCGGCGCTCGGCCGGTGGCGGCTGAACCGGCGGGCCGTGGTCGAGGCGTGGGGCGCCGGGGGGCGCGGCGTCCGGGCGGTGCTCACCTCCGGCGAACTGGAGCTCTTCCTGACCGACCTGCTCGACGCGGTGGAGCGGATCGGCGAAAGTTAGCGAAATCCCGAGAAATCCCGATGTAGGGCCATCAACACGACGAGCCGGGCGATAATTGGGCGTCGTTCATCATGGGGTTCAACACGGGCCGGTTCCGGGGGAGGAGAGCCCATGGCGGTATGGCGGCGTGCGCTCAGCGAGGGGATGCGGCGCAGTGGGCTGTACGCGGCGATCCGGGAACAGGTCTACCGGGCCTACGAGCGCCGGGTGGAGTCCTCGCTGCCGACCGGCGTCGCCCCCCGGCACGTGGGCGTGATCCTCGACGGGAACCGGCGCTGGGCGCGCTCGCTGGGGCTGAGCGACGTCAACACCGGTCACCAGCGCGGGGCCGACAAGATCTCCGAACTGCTCCAGTGGTGCACCGAGGCGGGCGTCGAGCACGTCACGCTCTGGCTGCTGTCCACCGACAACCTGGCCCGGCCTGCCCAGGAACTCGATCCACTGCTGACGATCATCGAGAAGACCGTCCAGAAGTTCGTCGCCGACGGCTGGCACGTGAAGCCCGTCGGGGCGCTCGACCTCCTGCCCGACAAGACCGCTCGTGTCCTAAAAGACGCGGGTGAGGCCACATCCGACGCTCCCGGCCTGATTGTGAACGTCGCGGTGGGGTACGGAGGTAGGCGTGAGATCGCTGATGCGGTGCGCTCACTGCTCATCGAGCAGGCGGGCAAAGGCACCAGCATCGAGGAACTCGCCGAGATCCTCGACGTTGAGCACATCGCCGAGCATCTCTACACGCGCGGCCAGCCCGATCCTGACCTGGTCATCCGTACCTCGGGAGAGCAGCGGCTGTCCGGATTCATGCTCTGGCAGAGCGCCCACTCGGAGTTCTACTTCTGCGAGGTCCACTGGCCGGACTTCCGCAAGGTCGACTTCCTGCGGGCGCTTCGTTCGTATGCCGCGCGGCACCGTCGCTACGGTTCCTGACTCCTTCTCTGGGGAATCTCCCCATGTGATACAGGTCACCGTGGCGATATTGCGGTCGGACCGTAACGTGGTATCAGGTTCCCCCCGAGGAAAGGGCGTTTCCAGGCCCTGGGCCTGGCGGTGCCCGAAGGAGAGCGAGTGGCCACTTCCTCCTCGCGCCGTGTCACTCCGCAGTCCCACACTGCGGACGAGGGCCGGCGCACGTACGTCCTCGACACCAGTGTCCTGCTCGCCGACCCGGGGGCGATGACCCGGTTCGCCGAGCACGAGGTCGTACTTCCGATCGTCGTCATCACCGAGCTCGAAGCCAAGCGCAACCACCCGGAACTGGGCTACTTCGCCCGCCAGGCGTTGCGCACCCTGGACGACCTGCGAGTCGACCACGGCCGTCTGGACGAGGCCGTCGCCATCGGAGATCTCGGTGGAACGCTCCGGGTCGAGCTCAACCACTCCGACGCCTCCGTGCTGCCGGACGGCTTCCGGCTGGGCGACAACGACACCCGAATCCTCTCGGTGGCCGGCTGGCTGGCCAAGGAGGGCAAGGACGTCGTCCTGGTCTCCAAGGACCTGCCGCTGCGGGTGAAGGCTTCGGCGGTCGGCCTGGCGGCCGAGGAGTACCGCGCGGAGCTCGCGGTGGTCGAGTCCGGCTGGACCGGTATGCGCGAGCTGGAACTGACGAACGATCAGGTCGAGGAGCTGTACGAGACGAGCCGGCTGGACCTCGACCGGTCCATGGCGGGCACGGACGACCTGGCCTGCCACACCGGGCTGCGGCTGCTGTCGGAGCGCGGCTCGGCGCTGGGCCGGGTGATGCCCGACAAGTCCGTCCGGCTGGTCCGCGGCGACCGCGAGGTGTTCGGGCTGCGCGGCCGGTCGGCGGAGCAGCGGGTCGCCATCGACCTGCTGATGGACGAGGACGTCGGCATCGTCTCGCTGGGCGGCCGGGCGGGCACCGGCAAGTCCGCGCTCGCGCTGTGCGCCGGGCTGGAGGCGGTCCTCGAACGGCGCCGGCACCGCAAGGTCGTCGTCTTCCGCCCGCTGTACGCCGTGGGCGGGCAGGACCTGGGCTACCTGCCGGGGTCGGAGAACGAGAAGATGTCGCCCTGGGCGCAGGCGGTCTTCGACACCCTGTCGGCGATGACGACCCCCGAGGTGGTCGAGGAGGTCCTCGACCGCGGCATGCTCGAGGTCCTGCCGCTGACCCACATCCGGGGACGCTCGCTGCACGACTCCTTCGTGATCGTCGACGAGGCGCAGTCGCTGGAGCGCGGGGTGCTGCTGACCGTGCTGTCGCGGATCGGCGCGGGCTCCCGGGTCGTCCTCACCCACGACGTGGCCCAGCGCGACAACCTGCGCGTCGGCCGGCACGACGGCGTGGCCGCCGTGGTCGAGCGGCTCAAGGGTCACCCGCTGTTCGCACACGTCACGCTGACGCGCTCGGAGCGGTCCCCGATCGCCGCCCTGGTGACCGACATGCTGGGAGATGTGGGGGTCTGACCCCGGATCGCACCGCGACGGCGGGCTGCCACCAACGTGTGGCGGCCCGCCGTTTCAGTCACACCACGTACCGCCATGGCTCCATTGCGTAAATTGTGATGAAGGTCACTTGTTTTGGTGACAACCTGAGGAATCCCTGCTCCCGTCGTGGTTTCGACGGTGTTCTGGCCGGGTTGACAACGCGCGGACCGGGGGCAGTTGTCTCGTTTTGGTTGCGGAGACCCCCCTGACCTCCGGCATCGTTGGGCGCCGTAAGCACCCCGGCCAGCGCGCGTCCCCTCGCGAACCCCCCTGCGAGCGCGCTGACGATCAGGTGCCGAGACCGGCCGCGACGGCCGGTCACCGGCCCCGGGGTGGACGCACTTCGCCCGCGTGTCCATGCGCGTGCGACCGGCGGAAGGACCGGCTTGTACGGAGACCATCCCGGGTCCCCTAGGCGAGACGGTGTCGAACCCGACCCCCTGCCCCCCGCGAGCTTCGGCGCCCCGCAGCCCGGCCCGGACGTCCGCGTCGCCGGAGCCGCCCAGGCGCCCCCGCGCGAGGAGATCGCCGGCCGGGGAGTCCCCCGCACCCAGGGCCGCCGCATCACCCCCGCCAAGATCGCGGTGGTGGCCGCCGTCGCCGTCACCGTGGTGGGCGGCGGCACCGTGGCCGCGCTGGCCGTCACGGGCGGCTCCGGCGAGCCGCCGGTGACCGCCGTGTCGCCCGGACCGGCGGCGGCCGACCCGCCCCAGGTGGACGCCCAGGCCCTGGACGCGCAGCGGCGCAGGGACGCCCTGAAGCGGGCCGCCCATGCCGCCTACGGCGACGCGGCCAAGCCGCCGCGGCTCGCCCCCAAGGGCACCCCGCCCACGCCCACGGCCGCCCCGGGCGCGCCGACCGCCGGCAACCCCGTCCCGGCCGGTGAGGCGCAGCGGATCGCCAAGCAGATGCTGCCCTCGTTCGGGTTCGACCCCGACACCCAGTTCGGCTGCCTGGTCGAGCTGTGGATGAAGGAGAGCGGCTGGCGGACCACCGCGGCCAACCCCTCCGGCGCCTACGGCATCCCGCAGGCGCTGCCGGGCTCCAAGATGGCCAGCGCGGGCGCCGACTGGCGGACCAACCCGCGCACCCAGATCAAGTGGGGCCTGAACTACATCAAGAGCCGCTACAAGACCCCCTGCGGTGGGTGGGCGGCCTTCAACCGGCAGGGCTGGTACTGATCCACCCGTAGTACGGAATCTCCGGCGCGGCGGCCGGTAAAACCGATGCCGCCCGCCGGGCGGTACCGGGTTCCCCCGGCCCGCCGGGGGTCGGTGACGTGCCACCGGCGGGCAAAGATCAGGGTGGGAAGTCCGGTGCGGAGGTTCGGGCCTCCGGGTTCCGCCGCATGTTTCCCGCCATGCCCTTGCACAGAGTGAAGGCCGGTCCCGCGAAGACGGCCGTCGTCGCCCTGACGACGCTCCTCGGCGCCGGCCTGGCCGTGGCCCCCGCACCGAACCCCGCACACGCCGGCCGCGCTCCGGCCGACCCGCCCGACTCCCACGCCCACGGGGAACCGGCCGAGGACGAGCCGGCCCGTACGACCGTGCGGGCGCGCCGGCTCACCCGGGTCGTGCGCAACAAGCTCATCGCCTGGGAGCTGATGGACCGGCGCCGCTGGGCCTCCGAGCACCAGTTCCGCTGCCTGGACCGGCTGTGGACGCGGGAGAGCGGCTGGAACCACCGGGCGCACAACTCACGCACCGGGGCGCACGGCATCCCGCAGGCGCACCCGGGCGGCAAGATGGCCACCGCGGGCGACGACTGGCGGACCAACCCGCGTACCCAGATCAAGTGGGGCCTGCGCTACATCAGGAGCCGGCACGGCACCCCGTGCGGCGCCTGGCGGCACCTGCGCGCCACCGGCTGGTACTGACCGTCATGGGTGCCGGGTCATGCCGAGCACGTCGAGCGCCGCGTCGAGCTGTTCGAGGGTGAGCGCGCCCCGCTCGACGTGCCCCCGCTCCAGGACGACCTCGCGGATCGTCCGGCGCTCGCGCAGCGCCTGCTTGGCGACCACTGCGGCCTCCTCGTAGCCGAGGTAGCGGTTCAGCGGCGTGACGATCGAGGGCGAGGACTCGGCGTACTCGCGGCAGCGGTCGGCGTCGGCCTCGATGCCGTCCACGCACCGCTCGGCCAGCAGCCGGGACGCGGCGGCCAGCAGCCGGATCGACTCCAGCAGGTTGCGGGCCAGCATCGGCAGCATCACGTTGAGCTCGAAGTTGCCGGCCGCGCCGCCGAACGCGATGGCCGCGTCGTTGCCGATCACCTGGGCGGCCACCTGGCAGACCGCCTCGGGGATCACCGGGTTGACCTTGCCCGGCATGATCGACGAGCCGGGCTGCAGGTCCGGCAGCCGGATCTCGGCCAGCCCGGCGCGCGGCCCGGAACCCATCCAGCGGAGATCGTTGGAGATCTTGGTGAGGCTCACCGCGATCGTCCGCAGCGCGCCGCTGGTCTCCACCAGGGCGTCCCGCGCGCCCTGCGCCTCGAAGTGGTCGCGGGCCTCCCGCAGCGGCAGCCCGGTGGCCCGCGCCACCTCGGCGATCACCCGGGCGGCGAAGCCGGGCGGGGTGTTGAGCCCGGTGCCGACCGCCGTGCCGCCCAGCGGCAGCTCGGCCAGCCGGGGGAGCGCGGCCTCCAGCCGCTCCACGCCGAGCTGCACCTGCGCCGCGTACCCGCCGAACTCCTGGCCCAGGGTCACCGGGGTGGCGTCCATCAGGTGGGTGCGCCCCGACTTGACCACGTCGGCGAACTCGGCTGCCTTGGCCGCCAGCGAGCTCGCCAGCAGGCGCAGGGCCGGGATCAGGTCGTGCACCACCCCGGCGGTGGCGGCGATGTGGATGGAGGAGGGGAAGACGTCGTTGGACGACTGGGAGGCGTTCACGTGGTCGTTGGGGTGCACCGGCCGGCCCAGCTGTTCGGTCGCCAGCGTCGCGACGACCTCGTTGGCGTTCATGTTGGACGAGGTGCCCGACCCGGTTTGGAAGACGTCGATCGGGAAGTGGTCGTCCAGCGCGCCGTCGGCCACCTCGCGGGCCGCGGCGGCGACCGCCGCCGCCACCTCGGGATCGAGGACGCCCAGCTCCGCGTTCACCACGGCCGCCGCGGCCTTGATCTCGCCCAGCGCGGCGATCTGCGCGGAGTCGATCGGACGGCCCGAGATCGGGAAGTTCTGCACCGCCCGCTGGGTCTGGGCGCGCCACCGGGCCCAGACCGGTACCCGGACCTCTCCCATGGAGTCGTACTCGACCCGGAATTCCTGCTCGGTCATGTCGCGGACACCTCCGCGACCGAATCTATCCGGCGCCGGGCGTGCTCTTGGCGATGGTGTAGTTCTTGCGCTCGCCGGCGTTGCCGAGCGGCTGCAGGACGCCGTTGACCCACACCTCGCAGGCGGCGGAGTCGTAGACCACGGCGGTGAGCCGGGCCTCGTCGAACTGGCGCACGTCGTCCTTGACGAGCGACCCGTTGTACTTGATGTCGAGCGCGTCGCCGGAGGTGACGAAGAGCCGGCACTGGTCGTTGACGGCCCGGACGACCAGGGCGTTGGTGTCGGCGCCCGCGGGCCGCTGGACCGACGGCCGGGTGTGGGCCGCCGCGGGCGAGGAGCCGGGCTGCTCCCGCATCATGCCGAGGATCAGGGCACCGCCGCCGATCGCGCAGGACGCGACGGTGGCGGCGACCAGGCCGAACACCACTGCCAGCCGGTAGCGCGGGTCGGTGCGCCGGCGCGCCGACCGGGGCCCCGACACGGCACGCTCCAGCCGGTCGACGGCCCGAGCGTGGCTGAGCCGCCGCACCGGGTTCTTCTGCAGCAGGCCGGTGATCACGGGGCTCAGCGCGCCGGCGTTCTGCGGCGGCGCGGCCTCCTCGTTGGCCAGCGCGCTGAGCGTCGCCATGACGTTGCCGCGTTCGAACGGCGGGGTGCCCTCGACCGCGGCGTACAGCGTCGCGCCCAGCGACCACAGGTCGGACTGCGGGGTGGCCTTCTCGCCGGCGGCGACCTCGGGGGCCACGTAGGCGGGGGAGCCCATGAAGTGCCCGGTCTTGGTGATGCTGGCCGAGCCGGACGAGACGGCCAGCCCGAAGTCGGTCAGCACCACCCGGTCGCCGTCGAGCAGGACGTTGCTCGGCTTGATGTCGCGGTGCATGATGCCGGCCCGGTGCGCCACCGCCAGCGCGTCGAGCATCCGCCGGCCGATGTGGGCCACCTGGGCGAGCGGTAGCGGCCCGTCGCGCTCGATGAGCTGTTCGAGGCTGGGCGCCTCGATCAGCTCCATCACGATCCAGGGGCGCCCCTGCTCGATGACGACGTCGTAGACCTCGACGATCGAGTGGGTGCGCAGCTGTGCGGGTGCCCTGGCCTCGCGCAGCGTACGCCGGTAGAAGACCACCCGTTCGGCTTCGGAGAGGTCCTGGGGCAGCCGGAGTTCTTTGATCGCCACGGCACGGTCGAGCAGGTCGTCGTGACCTCGCCAGACCGTGCCGTTGGCGCCCTGGCCAATTTCGGAGACCAGCCGATAGCGCGTCGCTAGTACGAGGCGCTCAGACTGAGACATGGCGAAGAAGATACCGGAATGACTACCTTGCTACGGGGCCGATCCGGGTACCTCTTTAGAACGCGCTGTATGTCGTGTTTCCGGGGAATTGGATGATCACGCTCAGCGACGGCCGATGGTGAGAACCGGTCCGGTCGTATCGGCGAAAAAGTCCTCGCCCTTGTCGTCGACGACGATGAAGGCGGGGAAGTCCTCGACCTCGATTTTCCATACCGCCTCCATGCCGAGCTCGGGGTACTCCAGCACCTCGACCTTCTTGATGCAGTCCTGCGCCAGCCGCGCCGCGGGCCCGCCGATCGACCCGAGGTAGAAGCCGCCGTGCTCCTTGCACGCGGTGGTGACCTGCTGGGACCGGTTGCCCTTGGCGAGCATCACCAGCGACCCGCCCGCGGCCTGGAACTGCTCGACGTAGGAGTCCATCCGGCCCGCGGTGGTGGGGCCGAAGGAACCCGAGGCGTAACCCTCCGGGGTCTTCGCGGGGCCCGCGTAGTAGACCGCGTGGTCGCGCAGGTAGGCCGGCATGGGCTCGCCCGCGTCCAGCCGCTCCTTGATCTTCGCGTGCGCGATGTCGCGGGCGACCACCAGCGGACCGCTCAGCGACAGCCGGGTCCTGACCGGGTACCTGGTCAGCTCGGCGCGGATCTCGTCCATCGGCCGGTTGAGGTCGATGCGGACCACCGCGTCGTCGAGCTGGTCGCCGGTGGTGTCGGGCAGGTACTGCGCCGGGTCGGTCTCCAGCCGCTCCAGGAAGACGCCTTCGGCGGTGATCTTGGCGACGGCCTGCCGGTCGGCGCTGCACGACACGGCGATCGCCACCGGGCAGGACGCGCCGTGCCGGGGCAGCCGGATCACGCGCACGTCGTGGCAGAAGTACTTGCCGCCGAACTGGGCGCCGATGCCCAGCTTCCGGGTCAGCTCCAGCACCTGCTCCTCCAGCTCGACGTCGCGGAAACCGTGCCCGAGCGGGGAACCCGCGGTGGGCAGCGTGTCCAGGTAGCGGGCCGAGGCGTATTTGGCGGTCTTCAGCGCGTACTCGGCGCTGGTGCCGCCCACCACGATCGCCAGGTGGTACGGCGGGCAGGCCGCGGTGCCCAGCGAGCGGATCTTCTCCTCCAGGAAGGAGATCATCCGCTTGGGGTTCAGGACGGCCTTCGTCTCCTGGTAGAGGAACGACTTGTTGGCGCTGCCGCCGCCCTTGGCCATGAACAGGAACTTGTAGGCGTCGTCCATCCCGGGGCCGCCCGTGGCGTACAGCTCGACCTGCGCGGGCAGGTTGCTGCCGGTGTTCTTCTCGTCCCACATCGTCAGCGGGGCGAGCTGCGAGTAGCGCAGGTTCAGCCGGGTGTAAGCGTCGTACACGCCCCGCGAGAGGTGCTCCTCGTCCCGCCCGTCGGTGAGGACGTGCCGGCCGCGCTTGCCCATCACGATCGCGGTGCCGGTGTCCTGGCACATCGGCAGCACCCCACCGGCCGCGATGTTGGCGTTCTTGAGCAGGTCGAGCGCCACGAACCGGTCGTTGGGCGAGGCCTCGGGGTCGTCGAGGATGCGGCGCAGTTGGGCCAGGTGCCCCGGCCGCAGCAGGTGCGCGATGTCGTGCATCGCCGTATCGGTCAGCAGCCGCAGCGCCTCGGGGGCGACCTCCAGGAACGTGCGTCCTCCCGCCTCGAAGGTGGACACCCCCTCGGTGGTGAGCAGGCGGTACTCCGTCGTCTCGTCGGGGCCGAGCGGCAGCAGGTCGGTGTGGGCGAACTCGGGCATCGGGCATCCTCGCAGCACGATCGGGTCGGGACCGCCCTACAGCGTACGGCGCCCGCCGCCCGCGGCGGCCGGTACCCGCCCGCCTGCCGGCGGGGAGGGCGCCGGTGCGGCGCGCGGCCGGGAGAGGCCGACGAGCAGGCCGCCGACGACCAGCGCGGCGCCGGCGAGATCGGCCGCGCCCGGACCGGCCAGGCCCAGCGCGGTGGCGGTGGCCAGGGCGCTGAGCGGGACCAGGCCGCCGAACAGGCCGGCCCGGTCGGCGCCGATCCGGCCCAGTGCGTCGTACCAGAGAAAGAACGCCACCGTGGTCACGATCACCGCGAGGTAGGCCAGCCCCGCCGCCTCCTGTGGGGTGGGGACGCGGAGCACCGCCCCGCCGTCGATCGCCAGCCCGGTCACCGCCAGCAGCGGCGCGGCCAGCGCGGTCGTGTAGGCCGTCAGCACAACCGGCCCCAGCCGGGGCAGCAGCGGCACGGCGAGCAGGGAGAAGCACACCTCCCCGGCCAGCGCGCCCACGGCGGCGGCCGTCCCGAGCGCGCCGCCTCCGCTCAGCCCGTTGGCCAGGGCGGCCCCCAGGGAGACCAGCACCGCGCCCGCCAGCACCCGGGGCGCCGGGCGCCGGCGGCCGGGGGAGCCGCCGACCAGCGGGCCGGCCAGCGCGAGCACCACCGGCGCGGCGGCGATCATCATGCCGACGGCGACCGGGCCGGAGCGCTCGGCCGCCACGATCACGCAGACGTTGAACGCCGCCAGCCCGGTCACGGCCAGCGCCGTCAGCAGGACCCAGTCGCGCGGCCGGGGCCGGGGCAGCGGGCCGAGCGCGCGGGCGACCGCCAGCATGATCAGCGCCGCCGTGGTGTAGCGCAGCGCCTGCCCGCCGAGGATCGGGTAGTCGCCGATCACGTCCGAGATCGCGGTCAGGGTGCCCACGAAGAGCATCGCGGCGGCGGCGCCGAAAACGCCGCGCGGGCTGGTGGAGGAGGTCATGGCATGGAACGCTAGGAGCCGTTTGGTCCGGTAAACAGGGCCAATTCCATCGAGCTTGATTGGTCCAATCGGGGAGGGCCGGTGCGGGACCTGCATCTTCCGCTCGACCGGGCGGCCGGCGGGCTGTCGAGCCAGATCGCCTCCGGGCTGCGCTCCGCCGTGCGGTCGGGGCGGTTGACGGCGGGCACCCGGCTGCCGTCCAGCCGGGACCTCGCCCGCGCCCTCGGCGTCTCGCGCGGGGTGGCGGTGACCGCCTACGAGCAGCTCGTCGCCGAGGGGTTCCTGGTCTCCAGGCGCGGCGACGGGACCAGGGTGGCGCCGCTGGCCCGCCCGGACGGCCCGCCGGAGCCCGCCCGCACCCCGTCCGGCGGCGTGACCGCGGCCTACGACCTGCGGCCGGGCCCGGACCTGTCGGCCTTTCCCCGGGAGCGCTGGCAGGCCGCGCTGCGCGCGGCGCTCCGCGCGCTGCCGCACGGGACGCTGGACTACCCCGACCCGGCGGGAGCCGGCGCGCTCCGCGCCGAACTGGCCGGCTACCTCGGCCGGGTCCGGGCCGCCGTCGCCGACCCCGGCCGCCTGATGGTGGTGAACGGGGTCGCGCACGCGCTGGCGATCATCGTCCGGTTGCTCGCCGAGGACGGCCGCGGGGCACTGGCCGTCGAGGACCCCACCAGCGACCGGCAGTTGCCGACACTGCGCCGGGCGGGCGCCGACCCGGTCCGGGTACCGGTCGACGGCGCGGGGATCGACGTCGCGGCGCTGGCCCGCACGGGCGCCCGCGCCGTGCTGGTCACGCCCGCCCACCAGTACCCCACCGGGGTGGTGCTGTCGCCGCGGCGGCGGGCCGAGCTGATCGGCTGGGCCCGCGCGGTGGACGGCCTGGTGCTGGAGGACGACTACGACGCCGAGTTCCGCTACGACCGGGAGCCGGTGGGCTGCGTCCAGGCGCTCGACCCCGACCGGGTGGTGCTGCTGGGCTCGGTCAGCAAGGCCCTCGCGCCGGCGCTCCGGCTCGGCTGGGCACTCGCCCCGGCCCCCCTGGCCGGACGGATCCGCCGGTACCGCGAGGAGACGGACCTGGGCACCGCGGTGATCGAGCAGCACGCGCTGGCCCACCTGCTGGCGACCGGCGGGTACGACCGGCACCTGCGCGCGATGCGCCGCAGCTACCGCTCCCGCCGGGACGCGCTGGCCCGGGCGCTGCGCGCGGAACTGCCGGCGGCCACGGTGCACGGCGTCTCGGCCGGGCTGCACCTGTACGTGGAACTGCCGCCCGGCCACGGCGAGGCGGCGGCGGTCGCGGCGGCGGCCCGGGCCGGGGTCGCGGTGGTGGGCGCCGCCCCGATGTGGTCGCGCCCCGCGCCGTCGGCCGCGCTGGTGCTCGGCTACGCCCGGATGGGCGAGGCGCGGCTGGCCGATGCGGTGAAGATCCTCGCGCGGGCGATTACCCCGCGTGATGATGGGTAGGTGCAGCGACCGAAAAGGAGGGCGGCGGATGAATCTCGAAGAGGCGGCTCGGCAGCTCAAGATGGCGGTTCACGACGCGCAGGTGGCGTTCGACTGCATCGGCTTGGGTGAGCTCGACCGGGCACAGGAGCACGCGATCACGGCACGGGCGGCGGTCGACGCGGCCGAGATGGGGCTGCGGCAGGCGCTCGCCGACATGACCCCCGAGGAGGCCGCCGAGGCCGGCGACCAGGCCGTCAAGGCCCTGGAGGACGCCTAACGGCGCGCGCGACCCGGTGACCGCGCCCGCAGGGGCCGGTCACCCGGGTCCGCCCGGCCTCGACGTGGAACGGCCGTTCCATGGAACCGTCCCGGCGCGGCGAGCCCGCGTCGGCCCTGTCCGGTTTCGGTGGGGAGCGGGCATCCCGCGGAACCGTCCCCTCGGGTGAGCCCGCGTCGGGTCCATCCGGCTCTGGCGGGGACCTCAGCCGGGGTCATCCAGGCGCCTGGGGAACGGCGCCGCCCGGGGCGGGGGCCGGTGCGGCGGATCGGGGTGCCGGGTCGAAGCCGCGGGCGGTGGCGACGATCACCAGTACCAGGGCGGCGGGCACGATGAAGGCCAGCCGCAGCCCGTGCTCCGCGCTGACCGGGGCGATCGCGCCCACCACGGCCGCGCCCAGCACGAACCCCACGTAGTTGAAGACGTTCAGCCGGGCGACGGCCACGCCGAGCCCCGTCGGATCGACCCGTCCCGCCGCGGAGAACGCCACCGGGGCCACCACGCTCAGCCCCAGCCCCGCCACCGCGACCGCGAGAATCGCCGAGACCGCGTTCGGCGCGGCCACCAGCCCGCACATCCCCACCAGCCCGACCAGCCCGCCCGCCCGGACCACCCGCGTCCCGCCGTACCGCCGGACCGCCAGGTCGGCCACGCCCCGGCTCACCACCATCGTGACCTGGTACGCCACGTACGCCAGCGGCGCCACCGCCGCCGAGGCCGCCAGCTCGTCCTCCAGGAATTTCGTGCTGTAGTTGGAGATGGCGGCGTCGGCGAGGTAGAAGACCCCCATCGCGGCGCCCACCACCAGCACGGGCCGCCAGGGCACCCGCACCGCCGCCGCCCGTAGCTCCGCTGCGCCGGGGCCGTGCCCCTCCTCGGCCTTGCCGTACAGCCGGGGGCCGGTGACCAGCGAGAACACCACTCCCACAGCCGCGGGAACGGCGAACCCGACGGCCAGCGACAGATCCAGCCGGTTGGCCAGCGCCGTCCACAGCCCACCGAGGATGCCGGCCACGCTCCAGACGGCGTAGAACCCCGTCAGCAGGCTCACCCCGTACCGCCGCTCGACGGCCACCCCCTGCGCGTTCATCGCCGCGTCCACCGCACCGACGAACAGCCCGAACAGCGCCACCGCGACGTACAGCGCCCGATCGTCCCCTCCGGTCAGCCCGACCAGCGCGACGGCCACGCACACCCCCGGCTGGGCGACCCGCAGCACGACCGCGCTGCCCAGCCGCGCGAACAGGAACCCCGCCAGCACGCTGCCGACCCCCGCGACCAGCGGAACCAGCAGCAACACCACGGCCAGCGCACCATCACTCATGGCATGCGCCTCTTGCACCCGAGGCACCCGCGTCACCAGCGAGGCGAAGCACAATCCCTGGATCGCGAACCCGGCATACGCGGCGAACCGCGCCCACCGATCCCGCCCGGCAAGGCTCCCGTCCATCGCACCCGCCCCAAGCCCCAAAACCCGAAAGAGATTCGCGTCAGCCTAGGCACCCCCTCCCACCAGGTCAACGCCCATCCCACCGCGGGCCCTGTCACCCGATCAGGCGCTTGCGCATTCCCTGCAGGGCCAGTAGCCACATCAGCGCGCCGAACAGCAGCAGCGCCCCCACATGCCCCAGATCGGTCAGCGGCCGCAGCCCGAAGACGGCGTGCCGCACCAGTTCCACGCAGTGGTAGAGCGGGTTGGCCAGGCTCACCGCCTGGGCCCAGCCGGGCAGCGTCGTGACCGGGAAGAACGTGCCCGCGACCAGGAACAGCGGGGTGACCACCCCGGTGATCACGTAGTCGAAGGAGTTGATCGAGGGCACCACCGTGGAGGCCCAGATGCCGAACAGCCCGAACCCGAACGCGGTCGCGAACGCGATGAGCGGCACCAGCAGCATCCCCGCCGACGGGTCGAGCCCGAACGCCATCGCGACCAGCAGCGGGGTGCACGAGTAGATCGCGGACTTGGCCGCGATCCACAGCACCTCGCCCGCGAGCAGTTCGTGCACGTCGACCGGGGTGGCCAGCATCGCGTCGTAGGTGTGCTGGTAGACCCGCCGGATGTAGCTGTTGAACATCCCGGGGAACACCGAGGTGAACAGCGCGGCCGTGCCCACCACCCCGGTGCCGACGAAGTCGATGTAGCGGTAGTCGCCGATCACCGCCATCAGCGAGCCGAACCCGTAGCCGAACGCCAGCAGGAAGAACGTCGGTTCGACGATCGCGGCGAACGACTGTGACCGCCAGTAGCGCTTGTACAGCGCGAACTCGTGCCGCCAGACCCCGCGCACCGGGGCCAGCTCGAACCGCCGCAGCGGGGGCGCGGGCGCTTCCCGGGCGGTTTCCGCCGGCATTCCCGCCGTCATTCCACCGTCTCCCCGGTCAGCACCACGAAGACGTCCTCCAGGGTGGCGGCCCGCGGTACCCCGTCGCCCAGCTTGTCGGCCAGCGAGGGGGTGATGGCCTCGGCCCGCAGCACCGAGACCGTGGGGCCGGTGCGCCGGGTGGGCAGGCCGTGCGCCCGGGCCAGCGCCTCGATCTCGGCCAGCCGGTCGGGCGGGCCGTGGTGCTCGACGGCCCGCTGCCCGGCGTGTTCCCGGATCAGCTCGGCGGGCGCACCCCGGGCCACGACCCGGCCGTGCGACATCAGCGCGCAGTCGTCGGCGAGCCGCTCGGCCTCCTCGATGTAGTGGGTCGACATCAGCACCGTGGTGCCGCCGGCGCGCAGCCCGTCGATCAGCCCCCACAGCTCCGCCCGCACCTGCGGGTCGAGCCCGACGGTGGGCTCGTCGAGCAGGACCAGCCGGGGCCGGTGCACCAGCCCGCGGGCGATCAGCAGCCGCCGGCGCATCCCGCCGGACAGCGCGTCCACCCGGGTGTGCCGCTTGCCGGTCAGGTGCGCCAGCGCCAGCGCGTCGTCGACGGCGGCCCGGCGGCCGGCCCGGGGCACCCGGTAGAGGTGGGCGAAGACCTCCAGGTTCTCCTGGGCGGTCAGCTCCTCGTCGAGGTTGTCCTGCTGGGGCACGACGCCCATGAGGGCCCGCACCCGCTTGGCCTCGCGCGGCACCGGGTGCCCCAGCACCTCGATGGAGCCCTCGTCCGCCCGCGCCTGGGCGGTCAGCAGCCGCATGCTGGTGGACTTGCCCGCGCCGTTGGCGCCGAGCAGGCCCAGGCAGATCCCGGCGGGCACCGTCAGGTCGAGGCCGTTCACCGCGGTCACCTCGCCGAACCGCTTGACCACCCCGCGCAGCGCGATGGCCGGCGGGGCCTGCCCGCCCGTGTCGTCGAGCCCTTCCACCGGCATGGGGTCAGACTAGGCAGTGGGCACGACATTTCCCCATCGGTTTTCCGGGCGGTCGGGCCGCTATCGTCAAAGACGTGGAAGCATCCCGGCGCCGGGCCGTCCCCGTCAGCGAGCTGCGCGCGTCCGACGCCGACCGCGAGCGGGTGGCCCGCCTGCTGAGTGAGGCGATGGCCGACGGGCGGCTCACCCTGGCCGAGCACGGCGAGCGCATCGACCGGGTGCACGCGGCGCGGACGCTCGGCGAGCTGACCGGGCTGACCACCGACCTGGCCACCGCCGAGAGCCAGCCGATCCTGGTCGACGACCGGCCGCTGCTGGCCACGTTCGGCTCGCTGCGCCGCGGGGGGCGCTGGGTGGTGCCGGTCCGGCTGCCGCTGCTGGCGCTGTTCGGCACGGTGGAGCTCGACCTGCGCGAGGCGATCCTGCAGCGCCGGCATGTGGTGATCGACGCCCGGGTGCTGTGCGGGCGCGTCCGGCTGCTGGTGCCTGAGGGGGTCCGGGTCGACGTCTCCGGTCGTACGATCCTCACCTCCCGGGGGGTGCGGGTCCGCCCCGGCGACGGCGACGGCGTCCCCACGGTCGAGGTGAGCGGGACGCTCGTGTTCGGTTCGGTCAGGGCCCGGGCGCCCCGGGTCACCTGGCGGCGGCGCGTCGGTGACCGGCTGCGCCGGCCCCGGTGAGGGCGGTGCCGCGGGCGCCCGCCGCCGGCGGGCGCCCGCGCGGGTCAGACGGCGGCGTCGAAGTTGATCGCGCTGTAGGCGCGCAGCTTGCTCAGCTGGTGCTCGCTCGACACCTTGCGGATGGTGCCGCTGCGGGAGCGCATGACGAGCGACTCCGTGTACGCGATGCCCTTGCGGTAGCGCACCCCGCCCGCGAGTTCGCCGTCGGTGATGCCGGTGGCGGCGAAGAACACGTCGTCGGACGTCACCAGGTCGTCGGTGGTGAGCACGCGGCCGAGGTCGTGCCCGGCGTCGATGGCCCGCTGCCGCTCGGCGTCGTCCTGCGGCCACAGCCGGCCCTGGATCACCCCGCCGAGGGCTTTGATCGCGCAGGCGGCGATGATGCCCTCCGGGGTGCCGCCGATGCCGAGCAGCAGGTCGACGCCCGTGCCCTCCCGGGCCGCCATGATCGCGCCGGCCACGTCGCCGTCGGTGATGAACTTGATCCGGGCACCCGCCTCGCGGACCTCCTTGACGATCCCCTCGTGCCGCGGGCGGTCGAGGATCACCACGGTCACGTCCTGCACCGAGGAGCCCTTGGCCTGCGCGATCGCCCTGATGTTGTCGCCGATCGGGCGCTCGATGTCGACCGCGTCGGCGGCCTCGGGCCCGGTGACCAGCTTCTCCATGTAGAACACCGCGGACGGGTCGTACATCGAGTGGCGGGGCGCCACCGCCAGCACGGCGATCGCGTTGTTCATGCCGAGCGCGGTGAGTCGGGTACCGTCGATCGGGTCGACGGCGACGTCGCACTCGGCGCCGCTGCCGTCACCGACCTCCTCACCGTTGAAGAGCATCGGGGCGTTGTCCTTCTCGCCTTCACCGATCACCACCACGCCCTGCATGGATACGGTGTTGATGAGCTGGCGCATGGCGTTCACGGCGGCGCCGTCGGCGCCGTTCTTGTCGCCCCGACCCACCCATCGGGCGGCGGCCATGGCAGCCGCTTCGGTCACGCGGACCAATTCCATCGCAAGGTTGCGATCTGGAGCATCCTGCGCGGTCGCAAGCGGGGAAGATACGGTCGTTTCGTCAGACATGGCGAAGCTGCCCTTCCATCGTCGGCCTGTAGGGATCGTAGTTGGCGGCGAGTTGGGCGTACTCTCGGCGTCCGGGGGCGGCGCCGGCGCGCCGTGCCGGACAGAAAGGAAAGGCGAGCGTGAGCAGCGTCGAGGAATCGGTCGCGCGGGTCTCCGATCGGGGAGCCGCGACCAGGGGCGCCCTGCTGGCGGCCGCGTGCGATGTCTTCTGCGAGGCGGGTTTCGCCCAGGCGGCGGTCACCGACATCGTCGCCCGGGCGGGCGCGAGCGTCGGCAGTCTTTACCACCATTTCAACGGCAAGGCCGATCTCTACCTGACCCTGTTCGAGGAGTTCCAGACCCGGCAGCAGGAACGCACCCGCGAGGCGGTGCACGCGGCGCGGGACGCGGGCGAGGCCGATCCGATGCGGCTCTTCATCGCGGGCGCCCGGGCGTACCTGTACGGGTGCGTGCTGGAGCGGAACGTGGCGCGGCTGTTCATCTCCGGGGACGGCCCGCCGCGATTCGACCGGATCATGCGGCAGCGGCTGAACACCTGGGCCCGGCGGAACGCCGCGCTCTTCCAGACCGCGGACGGCGGGGTGGACGAGGCGCTGGTCACCGTCCTCACCGGGGCGATGGCGGGCTCCGTCGCCGAGGTCTCGCTGAGCGATGACGAGGACGTCTCCCGGCAGTTGGCCGACGAGGTCGTGGCGATCATCGGCACGATCCACAACCCCGGTGCGGGGAACGCGTGACCGTACGAGATCCTGAACGCATGACGGAGCGGACCGCCGGTGGCCCCATCCGGGTCAGTCCCGCCGTGCACAAGCGGCTGACGACCGGCCTGGGCGGCTACATCATGGCGATGGCGGCGTGTTTCCTGCTGGTCGGGGTGATCGTCGCGATCACCCCGCGCAGCGACAAGGAAGTGCTGCCCACCGTCGACTACCAGACCGGCCTGTGGGCGATGCGCCTGGACGCCCCCTACACCGTGCACGCGCCCGAGGGCCTGCCCGCCGGCTGGCGGGCCACCAGCAGCCGGGTCACCGGTCTGAACGGCAAGGGACCGGCGGCCTGGCACCTCGGCATGCTCACCGCGGCCGACGAGTACGTCGCGGTGGAGCAGAGCAACGAGCGGCCCGCCGACTTCGTCCGGCGGATGACGAACACCAAGGAGCCCGTCGGCTCCCAGCAGGTCGCCGGGGTCACCTGGGAGCAGTGGTACCGCGAGGACAAGAACCAGCGGTCGCTGGTGCGGCGGCTGCCCGGGGTCACGCTGGTGGTGACGGGCACGGCCTCGTTCGCCGACCTCGGCGTGCTTGCCGCCGCGCTGCGGCCGCAGCCCCGGAACTCCCCGGCCCCGGTCCCGACCCCCCAGAGCTAGACCGAGCCTAGAAGGGCGCGGGGGACTCGTCCGGGGCGCCGTTCTCCATCGCGGCGGCCAGCCGGACGCGGGCGCCCTCCAGCCACTCCTCGCAGAGGCCGGCCAGCCGCTCGCCCCGCTCCCAGAGGGTCAGCGACTCCTCCAGGGTGAGCCCGCCCGCCTCCAGCCGCCTGACCACGTCGGCGAGCTCGTCGCGGGCCTGCTCATACGACTGCGGGTCGCCCGGGCGGGCGCCGGCGCGCTGTTGCTGATCGTCCTCGGCCACCCGCCCAGCCTAGGCCGTGCCGCCGGTGCCCGGAGCCGGTTCCGCGGGGCCGGTGACGGTCACGGCCAGCCGGCCGTCGGCCAGCCTGACCAGCAGCTCGTCGCCCACGGCGGCGTCGGCGGCGGAGCGCAGCACCGAGCCGTCGGGAAGCTGCGCGATCGCGTACCCCCGGCGCAGGGTGGCCGCGGGTGACAGCGCGACCAGCCGGGCCCGGGTGTGCGCGAGGTGGTCGCCGGCCCGGTCCAGCGCCCCGGCCAGCGCCCGGCGGGCCCGGTCGCGCAGCGCCAGCGCCTGCTCGGCCTGGCGCTCCACCTCCTGGACGGGGTCGGCCAGCGCGGGCCGGGTGCGCACCGACTCCAGCCAGGCGGCCTCGCGGTCGAGCCGGCCCGCCACGCAGCGCCGGCCCTGGTCGCGCAGCCGGCGGACGAGCTGGAGCTGCTCGCGGACGTCCGGCACCACCCGCTTGGCGGCGTCGGTGGGCGTCGAGGCGCGCAGGTCGGCCACCAGATCGAGCAGCGGGGCGTCCTGCTCGTGCCCGATCGCGCTGACGACCGGAGTGCGGGTCGCGGCGACGGCCCGGACCAGCGCCTCGTCGGAGAACGGCAGCAGGTCCTCCATCGCGCCGCCGCCCCGCGTGATGACGATCACGTCGATGTCGGGGTCGGCGTCGAGCCCGCGCAGCGCCGCCATGATCTCGCCGACCGCGTGCGTGCCCTGGACGGCGGTGTTCTCGATCCGGAAACGCACCGCCGGCCAGCGGCGGCGGGCGTTCTGCAGGACGTCGTGCTCGGCGTCGGAGTCGCGCCCGCAGATCAACCCGATCCGGCGGGGCAGGAACGGCAGCGGCCGGCGCCGCTCCGGGTTGAACAGCCCCTCGGCGGCCAGCACCCCCTTCAGCCGCTCCAGCCGGGCCAGCAGCTCGCCGACCCCGACCGGCTTGACCTCCAGGGCGTTCAGCGAGAACGTGCCGCGGTTGATCCAGAAGTCGGGCCGGGCGTGCACCACCACCCGGGCGCCGTCGGTCACCGCGGGACCCGCGGCGTCGAACACCGCGCGCTGCCCCACCACCCGCACGGACATGTTCGCGACCGGGTCGCGCAGGGTCAGGTAGACCGTGCCGCCGCGCCGGTTCAGCTCGGTGATCTGCCCCTCGACCCAGATGCGGCCCAGCCTGCCGATCCAGCCGCCGACCGCCTGCAGCACGGTGCGGACCGGTACGGGCGACTCGGCCGAGGTCTCCATGGACATTGGGGCAGCCTAGCCAGCGCCGCCGCCCCGGGCACGCGGGTCAGCCCAGGCCGGCGAGCTTGATGAGCCGGTTCTCGTACATGCGCAGCACCTCGGGCCGGGCGGCGTGCTGCCGCTCGTAGTCGCGCAGCCGCGACACCTGCGCCGCGGTCAGGCCGCGCAGCCGGGCGCGCAGCGCGGCGAGCGTGGCCTGGTCGTAGTTCGGCACCGGCAGCGAGTCGGCGGTGATCGTCGCCGTGTCGGTGGGCTTCGGCTCGGGGCTCGGGGTGGGGCTGGGGGCGGGGCTGGGGACGGGGCTGGGCGCGGGTTTCGGCTCGGCGGCCGGCTTGCCGACGACGATCTCGGGTTCGGCGGCCGGGGAACGGCTGGGCCGTGCCGCGGGCTTCGGGGCGGGCCGCGGGGTGGGCCGCGGGGCGGCGGCCGGCTCCGGGCCGGACCCGCGGACCCGCTCGAACACCCCGGTGACGACCTTCCCGGCCGTGTGCTGGGCGTCGTCGCGCAGCCGGCCCAGTACCGGGCCCACACCGCCCTCGCGCAACTCCTTGTAGTCCTTGGTGACGCGGTCGCTCAGCAGCAGCGCCCGGCCCACCCCGAACATCGCCAGCCGGACGGCGTGCAACGGGAGGTCGCGTACCTGCTCCTCCACGGCTTCCTGGACCTGCTGCTTGATTTGGCGCGGCGATCGAGTCATCGGTTGGCTCCCTAACTGTCCTGGTCGTTCGGACCGGATCGAGACGGCACCAGGTGTCAAGTATCACTGTGCCGCATCGTGCGATGCCGGTCACCTCGGGTCACCTGGTTCGTGACCGCCGGCGAGGGGCCCAAATCCTCCGTCAGCCCAATGGTTCCGCGTCCCTGGCCTCCCGGGAGCCTCTCGGGGTTCGTACGATGGCGGCATGACTTCCACCAGCCGCCGTGTCCTGCTCGCCAAGCCCCGCGGTTACTGTGCGGGGGTCGATCGCGCCGTCGAGGCGGTCGAGGTCGCCCTGGAGAAGTACGGAGCGCCGATCTACGTGCGCAAGCAGATCGTGCACAACGTGCACGTCGTCAAGACTTTGGAGGAAAGGGGCGCGATCTTCGTCGATGAGACGGAGGAGGTGCCCGAGGGTTCCATCGTGGTGTTCTCCGCACACGGAGTGGCCCCGGTCGTGCACGAGGAGGCCGCAGGCCTGAGCCTGCGCACCATCGACGCCACCTGCCCGCTGGTGACCAAGGTCCACAAGGAGGCGGTGCGGTTCGCCGCCGACGACTACGACATCCTGCTCATCGGGCATGAGGGGCACGAGGAGGTCATCGGCACCACCGGTGAGGCGCCCGACCACATCCATCTGGTGGACGGTCCCGGCGACGTCGCCAAGGTCCAGGTGCGCGACCCCGACAAGGTGGCCTGGCTGTCGCAGACGACCCTGTCGGTGGACGAGACCCTGGCCACCGTGGCCGCGCTGCGCGAGCGGTTCCCGAACCTGATGGACCCGCCGTCCGACGACATCTGCTACGCCACCCAGAACCGGCAGACGGCGGTCAAGGAGATCGCCGCCCAGGCCCAACTGGTGATCGTGGTCGGCTCCACCAACTCCTCCAACTCGGTGCGGCTGGTGGAGGTGGCCAAGGAGTACGGCGCCGACGCCTCGTACCTGGTGGACTACGCCGAGCAGATCGACCCGGCCTGGCTGGAGGGCGTCACCACGGTGGGCCTCACCAGCGGCGCCTCGGTGCCCGAGGTGCTCATCCGGGGCGTGATCGACTGGCTTGCCGAGCGCGGTTTCGACCGGGTCGAGGAGGTCGAGTCGGTCAAGGAGAGCATGCGCTTCGCCCTGCCGCACGAGCTCCGCAAGGACCTGCGGGCCGTCTGACCGTGCCGCCCCTCGGGGCGTCGCTCAGGACTCCTCCCAGCGGACGGGGTCCTCGTCGTGCTCCTCCTCGAACAGCCGGGTGCTGGCCAGCTGGTCGCGGAGCTCGCGCAGGTTGCCGAGCAGCCCTCGCGGCACGGTGATCGCCACCACCAGCAGGGTGCCGAGGAACAGCCAGGGAGCCCCGGTCGCCAGGGCCCCGACCAGCCCGACCAGGAGGCTGCGCAGCATCGAGCCGTCGCCCAGCGCGGCGCCGAGCTCGACGGTGAACGCCGCGGCCAGGAAGGCGACGGGCGGGCTGACCGCGAGGGTGAGCAGGTCGGCCGGACGGGTGGTCAGCGCCGCCAGGGCGCAGCCCGCGGCGAACGCGATCCCGAACGGCGCGGCCGTCTCCAGCCACCCGGCCAGCAGGGCGCCGAGCAGGGCGGCGCCGTAGATCACTACGATGCCGCCTCGCCCGGTGAGGGCGGCCGACGATCCCCGGGGCCGGCGGCGCGCGGATCCCTTCGGCGTCCTGGCGGCGTCGCCCGAAGCTCCACGCATGGTCGTCGGTGTGCTCACGGTGCCTCCTGCCCTCGGTCGTCGGTGTCCGGAGGAACGCGGTCGGCGCCCCTCCCGCGGAACAGGCCCAGAGGCCGGTCCGAGGCGGCGAGCCGCCGGGGGAAGCCCACCGCCTCGGCGGGTTCGGCCACGGGGTCCACGGGGTCTTCGGTCAGCTCGGCGGCCGACAGCGCCCGGGTGCTCTCCTCCACCGGAAGCGGCGCCGCGAGGTCGTCCTCGACGACGCCGAGCTGGTTCAGCCGCCGGGCGCTGACCAGCACCCGGGTCTCCAGCGAGGCGACGGTGCGGTTGTAGGAGCCGACCGCGTTCGACAGCGTCCGGCCCAGCTCGTCCACGTGCCGGCCCATGGTGCCCAGCCTGTCGTACAGTTCCCGGCCGAGCTCGAACACGGCCCGCGCGTTGCGCGACAGCGCCTCCTGCTGCCAGGCGTACGAGGCCGTGCGCAGCATGGTGATCAGCGTGGTGGGGGTGGCGATGTGCACCCGCCGGCGCAGCGCGTACTCCAGCAGCTCCGGCGCGCGGTCCAGCGCCGGGGCCAGGAACGCCTCGCCCGGGATGAACAGGACCACGAACTCCGGTGCCGGGCTGAACGCCTGCCAGTACGACTTGGCGGCGAGCCGGTCCACGTGGTCGCGCAGGTGCCGGGCGTGCGCGTCCAGCCGGGCGGCCCGCGCGGCGTCGTCGTCGCTGTCGGCGGCGTCGAGGTACGCGGCCAGCGAGACCTTGGAGTCGACGACGATGTTCTTGCCGCCGGCCAGCCGGACGATCAGGTCCGGCCGGACGGTTCCGTCGTCGGTGGTCGCGGTGGCCTGCTCGTCGAAGTCGCAGTGGTGGGCCATGCCGGCGAGCTCCACCACGCGGCGCAGCTGGAGCTCGCCCCACCGGCCGCGGGCCTCCGGCCGCTGCAGGGCCCGGACCAGCGTCCGCGTCTCGCCGCGCAGCTGCTCGGAACTCTGCCGGACGAAGTCGACCTGTTTGGCCAGCATGGCGTGCGACTCGCGGCGGCCGATCTCGACCTCGCGCAGCTGCTCCTCCACCCGGGCCAGGGTGTCGCGCAGCGGGGCGACCAGGTTCTCGACGGCGTCCTTGCGGCGGTCGAGCTCGCCCGCGGCCTGGGCGCCCGCGGCCCGCAGCCGGACGTCGGCCAGTTCCAGGAACCGCTGGTTGCTGGCGTCCAGCGCGCGGGCGGACAGGGACTCGAAGTGCTCGGTCAGCCGCTCCTGCACGTACGCGGCCTTCTCCTCCGCGCTCTTGGCCCGGGCGATCAGGGTCGCCTGCCGGGTGGTGGCGAGCGCGTAGCCGACGACCGCGCCGAGGGCGGCGCCGAGCGCGAGGCCGGCGAGCAGGGCGGGGTCCATGGCCTCATGGTGACAGCGTGGAGTCACTCGGTCGGCCCGACTCGCCGAGATGTCCGATTGCCGGCCCCTGCTCCTGGGTTTGTTCCGGGGTTCTTTTCGCGACGAGGGCACGGGGGGCACGCACTAGACTCGCCGACCGTGAGTCTCTCCATCGGCATCGTCGGGCTGCCCAACGTCGGTAAGTCCACGCTCTTCAACGCGCTGACCAAGAACGACGCGCTGGCCGCGAACTACCCGTTCGCCACCATCGAGCCCAATGTCGGTGTGGTCGGTGTGCCCGACCCCCGGCTGGAGAGGCTGGCCGAGGTCTTCGGGTCGGCGAAGATCCTGCCCGCGACGATGGAGTTCGTCGACATCGCGGGCATCGTGAAGGGCGCCTCCGAGGGGCAGGGGCTCGGCAACAAGTTCCTGGCCAACATCCGGGAGACCAACGCGATCTGCCAGGTCATCCGGGTGTTCGACGACCCCGACGTGACCCACGTGGACGGTGACGTGGCGCCGTCCCGGGATATCGAGACGATCAACACCGAGCTGATCCTCGCCGACCTGCAGACGATCGAGAAGGCCCTGCCGCGCCTGGAGAAGGAGGCGCGGACGAAGAAGGACAAGGAGGGCCTGGCGGTCGTCGAGGCGGTCACGGCGGCGCAGAAGATGCTGAACGAGGGGGTCACGGTCTTCGCGGGCGCCGGTCCGGCCGGGATCGACGTCGACCGGCTGCGCGAGCTGCACCTGCTCACCGCCAAGCCGTTCCTGTACGTCTTCAACCTGGACGAGGACGAGCTCGGCGACGAGGCACTGCGCGGCCGGCTGCGCGACCTGGTCGCCCCCGCCGAGGCGATCTTCCTGGACGCGAAGATCGAGGCCGAGCTGATCGAGCTGCCGGATGACGAGGCGCTGGAACTGCTCCAGGGAATGGGACAAGAAGAGTCTGGTTTGTCCCAGCTTGTACGAATTGGATTTGGCACTCTGGGTTTGCAGACCTATTTGACGGCCGGTCCCAAAGAGGCCCGGGCCTGGACCATCCGCAAGGGGGCGACCGCGCCCGAGGCCGCCGGCGTCATTCACACCGATTTCCAGCGGGGCTTCATCAAGGCCGAGATCGTCTCCTACGACGACCTGGTCGCCGAGGGGTCCGTCGCCGCGGCCCGGGCGGCGGGCAAGGCCCGGATGGAGGGCAAGGACTACGTCATGCAGGACGGCGACGTGGTGGAGTTCCGCTTCAACGTCTGAACGGGGTTCGCGTACCGCGGATTGGACAGGTACGCGATCGTCACCCTTTGGCAATCTCACCTGCTCCGACGTGAAGTGGATCGAGTTATCCACAACCGCGCGGCGGGGCTGTGCTTCCTCCGATGACGCTGGAACAATTGACCTCCGTGGTTAGGCTGGGAAAACCAGACCACATAAGACCAGGCTGAGATGACCGCGCCGACCGGGGGCAAGGCGCGAGCGGAGGCGCGATGGCTCGCAGGTCGGCCGTGCAGAGCGGCCCTGTCAAGACTGCCCGGGAAGGGCGGGCCGGTGACGATGCCGTCCCCCCGCTCGACGACGCCGGCGGCGCCGACTCCTGGGACATGTCCGACGGGCGGCGAGGCCGAGGGGCCAAGGGGCGGCGCTGGGGTGGATCCGGGGGCCGGTGGTGGCTCTGGATCGGCCGGGCGATCCTCTGGGCGTTCCTCATCGTCGTGCTGGTCAACGGTGTTCGGGCGCCGTTCGAGCGGTTCACCGCGGACGAGTCCGGCACGCCCGAGGCGCCCCGGGTCACCGGTACGGGCACGCAGTTCCCGACCGCCGCCGCGTCCTCCTACGCGCTGCAGTTCGCCAACGTCTATCTCAACTACGACGAGAGGACGGCCGACGTCCGGGAGCAGCAGCTCCGGGCGTTCCTGCCCGACGGGGCCGACGGGCAGCTCGGCTGGAACCGGGCGGGCCAGTTGCAGGTGCAGTCCGTCCAGGTGGCGGGGGTCGAGGCGCGCGACGCCAACAACGCGATCGTCATGCTGCTGGCCCGCGCCGGCGACAAGTGGCTCCAGCTCGCCGTCCCCGTCTACGCCAGGAACGGGGCGCTGGTGATCTCGGGTCGTCCCGCGCTGCTGCCGCCACCCGGCCGGGCGACGCCGCCGCAGCCGCCGAACCGCGAGCGCGACACCGCCCTGGAGGGCGAGCTGCAGACGACGCTCGGCCCCTTCTTCCAGGCGTACTCCCGCAGTGACCAGCCTTCGCTCGATCGCTTCGCCGAGCGACCCGGCATCACCGGGCTGGGGAACACCGTCACCTTCATCGCGGTCAAGGAGGTCATCGCTCCGCAGGGCGGCGCCGATGAGCGCAAAATCACTGCGACGGTCACCTGGCAGATCCCGGCGACCGATGCGCGCAACCCGAGCGGCGAACTCGACCAGACCTACGAGCTCACCGTGGTGAAGAAGGACGGCAACTGGTACGTGAGAGACATCCGTGGCGCCGTGCCGCCGACCGGATCGTGAGAGGCCGGCTGATGGAGCCATCGACGACGCCGCAGCGGGCGCGATGTCCCGTACTCTCCCAGGAGAGTCATCCGGGACGAACCCCCGTGCCTCCGCGAGGGAGCCCCCCGGCAGCCCTGGGGAGGCAGATCACGGCGGAGCGGTCGGCCGCGTCCGCCGGGATGTGCCCCCCGCGTATCGAGGAAGGCGGTTAGTCGATGCTGTACCAGGTCATGGCGTCGCTGCCGGATCAGCTGGTGGCGGCGCCCGACGATCTCAAGACGGACCAGCTCGCGGACTGGCTGCGCGGCATATTCGGTCCGCTCTTCCTGGTGATCGTGTCCATCGTGGCGCTGGTCTTCCTGTTCACCCGGGAGATCACGCGTTTCGTGCAGTTCATCGTTCTTGCGATCGGGATCGGAGTCATCTTCTACGTGCCCAATGTGATCGAGACGACCGCCAGGGCGATCGCCAAGGCGCTCGGAGTGGAGCTGACCTGACCCGGCGAGCCGCTGCCCGCCGGGGCCGGGCGGGACCTGCCGGGCCGCCGCCGCGCTTGGCACAGTTAGGGGAGTAGGGCGTGGATCTACCCACGTACACCAACATCTGGCGCATCGAGAAGCGGCTGTACAAGCTGTACGACCTGAGGCTTCCGATGCCGCTGCCGCTGGTGCAGATCGGCGTGTTCGTCGGCATCTTCGTGCCGTGGATCCTGATGCTCCAACTCGTCGGAGTCCCCTTCCGCACCCCCTGGCACGTGCTCTACCTGGTCCCGCCCGGAGTGCTCACCTGGCTGGCCACCCGGCCGGTCATCGAAGGCAAGCGACTCACCGAACTGCTGCTGTCCCAGACGCGTTACCTCGCCGAACCGCGCACCTGGTGCCGGCTCACCCCGATCCGCGAACCGCGCGAGGTCCTGGTGACCGCCCGGATTTGGCGCCGGGCCGACGGCACCGCGACGGCGCCGGCCGCCATGGAGCGGGCCGCCCTGCGCGCGCACCGCGCCCGGGGAATCGGCGTCGAGCCGGCCGTGGCTGTCCGGGCCGTCCCCGCACCCCGGGCCGAAACCGAGCCCGTCGCGGCCGCCGCCCGGCCCGGCGTTCCGGCCGGCCACCGCGAGCAGGCCATGGAGAGCGGGCCCGCGGGGTGCCGCGCCGCCCGCACCTGGCGGCCCACCACCCCCCGCGAGATCTCCCACGAACCCGAAGGAACCCCGACCCCGCCCGGCGACCGCCGGGTGGCGGGCGCCGTCCCGCCCACCGAACCCCCCAGGCGGACCGAAGAGGACAGGCCCGCCCCCGTGGAGCGGGAGCGCCCCCCCGCCACCCCGGTACTCGAAGTGCCCCCGGCCCGCCGGGCGGACGAGCCCGTGGCGGGCAAGCGCGGCCTGGCCTCGGGGGTCCGCCGGCCCGGTGCGCCGGGCGGATTCTGGCCGGCCATCGCACCGCAGGCCGAGGGCTCCGCATCCGACGCCGCCGCGCAGCGGCCACCCGCCCCAGAGCCGCCGGACACCCGGCCGGACCTGCCCGGACACGAGGTCCCCGCCCAGACCGCCACCGTCGGCGACCCGGGCGCCGCAGAGTCCCCGGCCGGGCGAGGCGACCACCGGCACGTGGCCGAGACTCCGTCTACGGAGCCGCCGGCCGCCCAGGACGATCCCCGGCGCACGGCCGAGACACCGATCGCGGAACCGCCGGCTGGGCAGAGCGACCGCCGGCGCGTGGCTGAGGCTCCGTCCGCGGAGCCGCCGGCCGGGCAAAGCGATCCCTGGCGCACGGTCGAGACACCGATCGCGGAACCGCCGGCCGCCGAAACACCGGCGGCCGGAGGCGCGCCGGTGGAGGCGGCGGGCACCCGAGAGCAAGCTCCGGCCCCCGCCCGCGAGGAGCCGGTCGCCGAAGGTCCGCCACCGGCGGCGGCGCCGGGCGGAGACGAGCCGCCGCGTGCCCGCCCGCCCGTGGCGCCCGCGCCGATCACCCGGCCGGACATCCCGCAGACCCCGCCGACCACCGTTCCGGACATTCCGATGGTGCCGGGAGCGTTCGGTGCGCGGCGTCCGGTCCAGGACCGTCCCGGCGAGCCGGTGCCGTCCGCCGCCGGACCTTCCGTGCCCCCCGCACCGGAAGAGCGGGCCGCGGCCGAGGCAACGCGTGCGGAGCAGACCACGGCCGGCCCTGCCGACGGGCCGGCGCGGCCGGAGGAGGCCGAGCAGGTGGCCCACGTGACGGAGGAGCCCGCGGCGGCTGCCGGGGAGACGGCCTCCGACCGTCCCGAGGTCGCAGCCAGGGCGGAAGGCCCCGGAGCGCCGGACCGAGAGCAGAGCCCCGCACCTTCCGAAACCGGGGAGCGGACCGGCGAGGCCGAGGTTCCCCGGGCGCCCAGGCCCTGGTCGGAAGGGTTGTCCCGGCCGCTGCGGGCGGCGCGCACCGACGCGATGCTCTGGCCTCCGCTGCCTCCGCCCGGGCGGGCGGCGCCGGCTCCCGGCGAGCCGGGGCGAGCGGTCGACCGGAACGTTCCGGCGGGCCCGCCGCCCGGCGAGCCGGTACGGGAGACGGACGCGCCCGGACGAGCCTCGGCCCCCGAAACCCCGGCCGCCCAGAACGAGACTTCGGCCCCTGCGCAGCCGCCGGTTCCGTACCGGCCCGCACGGCCGTCCGGCGACCCGTTCATGCCCTCCCGGCCCGGCGGTGGAGCACCGGGGACGGGCTCGCCCTGGCCGGGCGCGCCGGCCCGCCCGGAACCCGACGGCGACGAGCGGTACGGCACCGACTCCCCGTGGCCGGCGGAACGTCCCGCCGACGAAGAGCAGCCTCCCGCGCGCGAGGTGCGGTCGGGCCCGGCGTCGCCGGTCCGGCCCAGGCCACTGCCGGGCCCGCCGTCGCCCCCGCCCGCACCGGCGGCCATCACCCAGCCGGACCCCGAGCAGGAGACCGCGGGAGGCGGCGGGCTACGCCGGCTGATCCGAGCGGTAGGCGGCGGGTACAGCGAAGTCGACCAGGATTACCAGGAGCGGCTGCAACGGCCGTTCCAGGGCACCCGGCGGATCGTGGTGCTGGGCTGCACCGGCGGCGCGGGGCAGAGCGTGACGGCGCTGATGCTCGGCCACACGTTCGCGCAGCACTGCGGCGAGCCGATCGTGGCGATCGACGTCAACCCCGGTCCGGGCGCCCTGGCCCGGCGGACCCGCAGCGAGACCCACGAGACGCTGACCGGGTTGATCACCCGGGCCGACCAGATCGGCAGCCTGACCGCGATGCGCCGGTACACCTCGCAGGCCAAGTCGGGGCTGGACGTGATCGCCGCCGGCAAGAACCCGCTGCAGGCCCTGGATGACCGCGACTACGCGCTGGCCATCCGGACGCTGGACCGGTTCTACTCGATCACGTTGCTGGACGCGGCCGCCGCGGTGGTCGCCCGGGTGCTCCCGCACGCCGACCAGATCGTGCTGGTCGCCCCCGCCAGCGCGGACGCGCCCCGCGCGGTGTCGATGACCTTCGAATGGCTCGACGGGCACGGCTACGACGAGCTGCGGTCGCGCGCGGTGACCGTGATCAACGGGGTCAGCCGGCGGAGCATGGACGATGTCGAGCAGGCCGAGGCGGTCGCCCGCGGGCGATGCCGGGCGCTGGTGCGCATCCCGTGGGACGATCACCTCAGCATGGACCGGTCACCCCGCAACGAGCTGAAATCGCTGCGCTCCCCGACCCGCCGGGCCTATCTGGCGCTGGCCGGGGTGGTGGCCGGAGGCTTCGGGGTGGTCCCCGAGCGCTACGAGCAGCCCGAGCAGGAACAGGAGGCCTCCCGATGAGCCCCGGACAGCCGGGCGGCCCGCCGGAAGCCCGCCGCACAGTGAACGAGGAGGGCTGACCGGACATGGCTAGAGCCAGCCGCCTGGCGGTGCGCTACTTCGACGACCGGATCCTGCTGACCGACCAGGCCGCCTGGGCCTACTTCAGGCTGCCCACGGTCTCCTACGAGTTCACCACGGGGGAGGAGCGCGAGGCGCTCGCCACCAACGTCACCATCGCGCTGGCCGGCATCCGGATGCAGGACGCCGAGGTGCACCTGCGGATCGCGCACCGCACCTACCCGGCCGCCGACTGGGCGCTCGACCTCGACCGCACCTCCGACAGCGGCCCGGGCTGGCGCGACTACCTGGAGGAGATGTACGCCCACGTCTGGGCCAAGGACTTCTGGACCAAGGAGGTCTACCTGGGCGTGCGGCTGGGCCCGCGGGGCGTGGGCGCCCAACTGTCGGGCGGTGTGCTGGCGCAGTTCCTCGGCTTCTACAAGCGCGGGGAGCAGACCCTCGGCCTGAACGACGACGCGATCGACAAGCGCGAGATCGCCCGCTGGACCGAGCAGGCCGAGCGGATCGGCCGGGCGCTGGGCGGATCGGCGCTGTACGCCCGGCACGCCACCGCGACCCAGCTGGCCTGGCTGTTCCAGCACGCGGTGACGGGTTCGCTGGCCGACCCGCCGCCGTCGGCGGTGCCACGGCGCACCTGGGGGGCCGGCGAGATCGAGGCCCTGGTCGAGGGCGCGATCCACAACGGCCGCTCCCACCTGCGGATGGAGCAGCCGGGCGGGGCTTCCTACACCGCGTACCTGTCCTTCGCCCGGTTCCCGGACCTGATGCCGTTCCCCGACGGCGAGCCGTGGTTCCACTACGCCGACGCGCTGGCGTTCCCGGTCGAGATCAGTGCCCGGATGAAGCTGGTCCCGCCGGCCAAGGCGTCCAAGGACGTTTCCCGCCGGCTGGCGCACGCCCGCGACATGGACCAGCACATCCGGGAGGCGGGCGCGGAGGCGCCGATCGCGCTGGCCGAGCAGATCGACGCGGCCCGGATGCTGGAGCACGGCATCACCAAGCAGCGGCTCCCGTTCGTGTACGGCTGGCACCGGCTGATCGTCACGGCGCCCACCGAGGAGATGCTGGTCCAGCGGGTGGACGCGGTCGTCGAGCACTACCGCGACATCGGCGTCGACGTGGTCAACTCCACCGGCGACCAGTTCTCGCTGTTCTGCGAGTCGCTGCCCGGCGACCGGATCCGGCTCAACGCGTACGCCCAGCGGCAGCCGCTGCGCACCATCGCCGGCGGTATGCCCACGGCCACCGTCGACCTCGGCGACCGGACCGACGAGACGGGCGGCGGGTGGATCGGCCCGTACATCGGCGAGACGCTGGGCCGGGCCCGCTCCATCGTGCACTTCGATCCGCTGGTCGCGGCCGCTCGCAACCGGCCCACCGCGGTGGCCATCACCGGCGAGCCGGGCGGCGGCAAGACCACGCTCGCGCTGCTGCTGCTGTACCAGATGTCGCTGCGCGGGGTGACGATCGCGGCGATCGACCCGAAGGGCGACGCCGAGTCGCTGGTGGAACTGCTGCGAGCGCGCGGCCGGAAGGCCCGCATCCTGCCGCTGGGCTCCGCCGCGCCCGGATTGCTCGACCCGTTCTCCTTCGGCGACGACCTGGCGGCCAAGAAGACGATGGCCACCGAGACCCTGCGGCTGCTGCTGCCCCGCATGTCGGAGGAGCGCGAGTCGGCGATGATCCAGGCCGTCGGCACGGTGGCCAACGGCGACCGGCCGTCGCTGGGCAAGGTCGTCGACCACCTGGAGGGTTCGGCCGACCCGGCGTCCAAGAACCTCGGCGCGGTGCTGCGGTCGATGTCGGAGATGCGGCTGGCCCGGCTCTGCTTCGACCCCTCCGGCGGCGAGCGCATCGACACGGCGGGCTGGACGACCGTCTTCACCCTGGGCGGGCTCACGCTTCCGGATATGGCGATCTCGCGGGAGGACTACTCCTACGAGCAGCGGCTCTCGGTGGCGCTGATGTACCTGGTGTCGCAGTTCGCCCGGCGGCTCATGCACGGCTTGGACCGGCGGCTGCCCAAGTCCATCTTCCTGGACGAGGCGTGGGCCATCACCTCGACACCCGAGGGCGCCAAACTGATACCGGAAGTATCGAGAATGGGGCGTTCTCGCAACACTGCGTTGATCCTGGTTTCGCAAAACGCCGGCGACCTCTTGAATGAACAGGTGACGAACTGCCTGTCATCGGTGTTCTCGTTCCGCTCCTCCGAACGGGTGGAGGTCGAGAACGTCCTGGCGCTGTTGGGCGTGGAGCAGTCCGAGGAGCACAAAGCCGTGCTCCGCAACCTCGGCAACGGCGAATGCGTCTTCCGCGATCTCGACGGGCGGGCCGGCCGGATCGGAGTCGACCTGATCTCCGACGAGCTGCTGCGCTGGCTCGACACCAACCCCACCCGGGCACGGCCGCGGTCCGGGGCGGGCACGACCGACGACCTCGACGACGAGGAGTTGACCGCGGCCGGTGCCGAGATCGCCAGAAGGGGTTCCGGGCGCAATGACTGACAGAGGTCGTCTGATCCGGCGGCGCCGCGCCGCGCCGATCCAGCGCACCCCGGCCGAGGGGTTGAGCCTCCCCGGGCGCCGCCGGGGTCGCGCGCGCGTTCATCGCCGGACCCGCCGTTCGGCCCTGCTCGTGCTCTTCATGGCGCTGTTCATGCTGAGCCCCGTCGCCCCCGCCGGAGCCAACCCGTTCGGTGGGGACCCCTGCCGCCCGGCGGACAGCCCGGCGCCGGAGGCCTACGGGTCCGGCACCGACGGGCTGATCAAACCCCCCGACTACCCCAACCAGAAGCTGCGCACCACCCCGCCGGAACGGCTCACCTACTACGACCGGTACGGCACCGCCGGCCAGAGCTGGTACGCGGTCGACATGGGCTGCTCCGACGCCATGGCGATGATGGGCAACGCCCTCGCCAACACCACCTTCACCCTGGTCCGCGCGATCGACCGGACCACGATCAGCGTCTACCAGGCGGCCGCGTCCGAGTCGCTGCTGGGTTGGTTGAAGCGCACGGTGGACGGCGTCATCAGCGGGATCGGCAAGACCTTCAACGCCCAGTACTGGGCCTGGGTGGTCATCCTCGGCGCGATGTGGCTGGCCTGGTGGGGCCTGGTCCGGCGGCGGGCGAGCAAGGTCGCCGAGGGCACGATCTGGATGGTCGCCGCGATGGTCGCGCTGATCTGGCTGGTCGCCCGGCCGGGCGACTTCACCACCCTGGGCACGAAGGTGTCCGAGGCGACCAGCGCCGCGTTCAACGCCGCGCTGCCGCAGAGCGACACCAAGGGCACCACCTGCATCCCGTCGCCGAGCGGCCGGGACCCGGTGAGCTCGACCGAGGTGGACGCCACCACGCGCAACGCCAACGGGCTGTGGGTGGCGCTGGTGTGCAAGCCCTGGCTGATGGGCGAGTTCGGCACCACCGACCCCAACGCGAAGATCGTCAAGGAGAACGCCGACAAGCTGCTGTGGTCCCAGGCGGTCGACCTGTCGGAGACCCACGGCGGGCAGAAGGTGGACCTCGGCAAGAAGGCCGACGCGTACAAGGAGGTCACCGAGAACATCAAGGAGGACTACCCGGGGGTCTATCCCGTCTTCCAGGGCAAGCAGTGGACGAGCCGGCTGGCCGTGTCGTTCGGCGCGCTGTTCGCCGCCCTGGTGGCCGGCATGCTCATCCTGGTCATCGCGATCGCGCTGATCGTGGTGAAGATCTCCTTCCTGCTGTTGCTCGTGGCCGGGCCGATCTTCCTGGGCATCGGCATCCATCCGGGCATCGGCCGGGTGATCGCCATCCGCTGGCTCGAACTGCTGCTGTCGATGCTGCTCAAACAGGCCGCGTTGATCGGCGTGCTGGCACTGCTGCTGTGGTCGTACGGGCTGATCCTCGGTGAGACGCTGCCCTGGGGACTGCAGATCCTGCTCATCGCGCTGGTGACCTTCGCCGCGTTCATCTACCGCAAGCCGTTCCAGCACCTGTTCTCCGCGGTGGGCTACTCGGCCGTGGGCTCGCGGGAGAAGAGCGACGCCCAGTTGCAGAAGTCGGTCACCGAGGTGCGCAAGAACACCGCCGCGGTGGCGGCCGCCGCGGTGCCCGGAGCGGCCGGCTACCGGCTGGCCCGCTGGGGTCGCGGCGACGACGCCGAAGGAACCGAGGCCGGCACGGCCGTCGCCGATCGCCGGGCCGGAGCGGAGGGTGCGACCGCCGACTCGGCGGGTGCGCTCGCGGGCAAGTCCCGCGGCGGTGCTCCGGTGGCCGGCTCCGGCCGGGCCCGCGACGGGGCGCCCCCGCTGAACCTGCCCTCCCGGAGCGGTGCGGGTGGTGCGAAGAGCCTGGGCGACGCGGCCGGCGCGGACGCCGCGGGCGGCACCGGTGTCGTGGCGGTCCGGCCGGGCGGTGGGCCGGGGCGCGGCTCCTCCGGCGGTGCCGAGGGCGGCTCGGGCGGTGGTTCGAGTGGCGGCGGGTCCGGGCGCGGGTCGGGCAAGACCCCGGCGGGTTCCGGCACGGGCGTCGGCCGGCCCACCTCGTGGGCCGGGGGAGGGCGCGCCCCCGCCGGTGACGGCGACGGGGTCTCCGCGGTCGGTTCGGGACGGCGCGGCCGGTCCGGCGGCTCGGGCGGGCCCGGCGGGTCCGGTGGTTCGAGTGGGTCCGGCGGGTCCGGTGGCTCTGGCGGATCGGCCGGGTCCGGTGGGTCCGGCGGCTCTGGACGGTCGGGGCGGTCCGAGCGCCGTGGCGGCGCCGAGGGCGGCTCGGGTGGGGGCGGCAGATCCCTGTTCGGCGGCCGGTCCGGCGGCTCGGGCGGTGACCACTCGCGGACCCCGGCCCGCTCGTCCGGCGGGTCCCCGGACCCGGCGAGCGGAGTGCCGAGGCCCCGTCCGGGCGGCGGCTCCGGCACTGACGGGGGCGCCCGCCGGGAACCCCCGCCGCTGTGGGGCGGTCGTGAGGCCGACTCGGCACCACCGATCCCGTTCTGGCTGCGCCCGGTCGATCGCGACGGTGATCGGGACGCCTGATGGACCTGTCGGAACGCCAGCGCAAACTCGTGTTTGGCGGGCTGGTGGTGGCCCTGGGCGGCCTGGGCGTCTACCTCTCCCTGCCAGGCGGTGACGGCACCGCCGAACCCCCGTCCTCCCGGCCCGCCCCTACGGCCACCGCCCCGGCGGCGGCTCCCACCTCCCCGCCCGGCATCGGCACCACCGTGAACCCCGACTCGTTCGACATCTACCGGCTGCTGCCGTTCTCCCGGGACGACTTCGCCGCGGCCGCGGATCTCGCCCAGCGTTTCACCGCCGCATACGGCACGTACCGCTTCGACGAGGACCCCAAGGTCTACGTCGACCGGTTGGGCGGCATGGTCACCGAGGAACTGCGGGCCGAACTGGCCCGGGGGGCCTCGGCGCCGGGCCTGCTCGACGAACGGCGGCAGGAACAGGTCGTCGCGGCGGGCACCGCCACGCTCGACCGGATCCGCGATGTCGAGAACAACAGCGTGATCTTCCTGGTGACCGGGCAGCAGCGGGTCACCCGGTCGGGCGAGGAGGCCCAGGAACGGCGGCAGTACGCCGTGACGGTGTCGCGCGACGGCGGGTCCTGGCGGGTGTACGCGTTCGAACCGGCCGATGTCGGTCAGGCGGGTGACACCGGATGAGACGGCGGGTCGTCATGGTGGTGGCGTTCGGCGGAACGGGCCTGCTGCTGCTGGCGCTGCTGATCGTCCCGGCGTTCTTCAGCGCCACCCAGTTCCTGTTCGGCGGGGGCGGCGCCACCGGTTGCGTGGACGCCTCGCGGGCGGGCTCGCAGCCCGCCGCGGCGCAGGACGCGGGCGCCATCCCGGCCGACTACCTGGAGTTGTACAAGAAGACCGGCGCCGACTACGGCATACCGTGGAACCTGCTGGCCGGGGTCGGCAAGGTCGAGACCGGCCATGGCACCTCGGAGCTGCCGGGGGTGCGCAGCGGGGAGAACTACGCCGGGGCCGGCGGCCCGATGCAGTTCCTGGAGCCGACCTGGCGGGCGTTCGGGGTGGACGGCGACAAGGACGGCGACAAGGACCGCTACGACCCCAAGGACGCCATCCCCGGAGCGGCCCGCTACCTCAAGCACAACGGCGCCCCGGAGCGCACCCGCACCGCCCTCTACATGTACAACCACTCGTGGGACTACGTGAACCTGGTGCTGCGGTGGGCCGACCGCTACGCGGACGGCGATTTCCAGGCCGTCCAGGCCAGCGGCCCGCTGTGCTCCGACACCGAGGGGCTGCCGGCCAGTGCCGGTGCCGTGGTGCAGCGGATCATCGACTTCGCCATGGCGCAGCGCGGCAAGCGGTACATCCTGGGCGCCGCCGGCCCGGACGCCTGGGACTGTTCCAGCCTGATCCAGGCGGCCTACCGGTCGGTCGGCATCTCCATCCCGCGCACCACCTTCGTCCAGTGGCCGTTCGGAGTGAAGATCGACAAGGGCAAGGAGCAGCCGGGCGACCTGGTGTTCTTCAACTCCGGCCCCTGGACGTCGGCGAACAACCCGGGCCATGTCGGCATGGTCATCGGCAACGGGAAGATGATCGTCGCCCGCTGCGCGAGCTGCGTCCCCAACATCGGGGTGCAGAACTACCGGATCCGCGGCGACTGGGTCGGCGTCACCCGCCCGCTGGCCAAGCCGGAGATCCTCAGGCAACTGGAGGGGCAGCAGTGAGCGGCCCGCCCAGGTCCGGAGTGGTGGTGGGCGCCGCCATCGTGCGGGACGGCCGGGTGCTCGCCGCGCAGCGCTCCGAACCTCCCGAACTGGCCGGCGGCTGGGAGTTCCCCGGCGGCAAGGTCGATCCGGGTGAGTCGGATGGGGCGGCCCTGGTCCGCGAGTGCCACGAGGAACTCGGCGTCAAGATCCGGGTGGGCGCCCGGCTGGGCGGCGACTTCCCGCTGGAGAGCGGCCAGACGCTACGCGTGTGGTGGGCGGAACTCGTCGACGGCGAGCCCCGGCCGCTGGAGCACCTGGCCCTGCGCTGGCTGGGCTCCGCGGAGCTGTACGATGTC
The DNA here is from genome assembly GCF_003289645.1 of Actinomadura craniellae. GTDB lineage: Bacteria > Actinomycetota > Actinomycetes > Streptosporangiales > Streptosporangiaceae > Actinomadura_D > Actinomadura_D craniellae. Next base: position 297,722 of record NZ_QLYX01000006.1, read on the forward strand.
GCTTGGCTGGCGGGCGACCTGCCGGTGGTCGACCTGGTCCGCGCGCACCTCGCCGGATCCGCGTAGCCGCCGGTACCCCGGAATACCCGCCGCCTGCTCGATCGTTCCTCCAGCGGGGCCTCCGCGGGACGTCAGTGAGGACTCCCCGGCGGACTTCCGCCCGTCCGCCGCACCGTCCCGCGGCGGGCTCTGTTCTCCGCAGCCCCGTAGAATCGTCCGTGCCGCGTCCTTCTGCGGCGAACTCCCGCACCGAAACCAGAGCGAGTACGCCATGCCTATCTCCACGCGCGACGACCTCCGCAACGTCGCGATCGTCGCCCATGTCGACCACGGCAAGACCACGCTCGTCGACGCCATGCTCTGGCAGTCCGGTGCCTTCCGGGCCAACCAGGACGTGGACGAACGGGTCATGGACACCGGTGACCTGGAGCGGGAGAAGGGCATCACGATCCTGGCCAAGAACACCGCGGTCAAGCACGGCGGGCTGACGATCAACATCATCGACACCCCCGGCCACGCCGACTTCGGCGGCGAGGTGGAGCGCGGGCTGTCCATGGTGGACGGCGTGGTCCTGCTGGTCGACGCCAGCGAGGGCCCGCTGCCGCAGACCCGTTTCGTGCTGCGCAAGGCGCTGGCGGCCCGGCTGCCGGTGATCCTGGTCGTTAACAAGACCGACCGTCCCGACGCCCGGATCGCCGAGGTCGTCGACGAGACCTACGAACTGTTCATGGACCTCGACGCCGCCGAGGACCAGATCGAGTTCCCGATCGTGTACGCCTCCGGCAAGGCGGGCCGGGCCTCGCTGAACCAGCCCGCCGACGGCGGGCTGCCCGACAGCGAGAACCTGGAGCCGCTGTTCCAGACGATCCTGGAGACCATCCCGGCGCCCTCCTACGACCCCGACACCCCGCTGCAGGCGCACGTCACCAACCTCGACGCCTCCAGCTACCTGGGCCGGATCGCGCTCTGCCGGGTGCACGCGGGCACCATCAAGAAGGGCCAGCAGGTCGCCTGGTGCAAGGGCGACGGCAGCGTCGAGCGGGTGAAGATCACCGAACTGCTGATGACCGAGGCGCTGGAGCGCAAGCCGGCTGAGGCCGCCGGCCCCGGTGACATCATCGCCATCGCCGGCATCCCCGACATCATGATCGGTGACACCCTGGCCGACCCGGACGACCCGCACCCGCTGCCGGCGATCACCGTGGACGAGCCCGCCATCTCGATGACCATCGGCACCAACACCAGCCCGATGGTGGGCCGGGAGAAGGGCACCAAGGTCACCGCCCGGATGGTGAAGGACCGCATCGACCGGGAGCTCGTCGGCAACGTCTCCATCCGGGTGCTGCCCACCGAGCGGCCCGACGCCTGGGAGGTGCAGGGCCGGGGCGAGCTGGCGCTGGCGATCCTGGTGGAGACCATGCGCCGGGAGGGCTACGAGCTGACCGTCGGCAAGCCGCAGGTGGTGGCCAAGGAGATCGACGGGAAGAAGCACGAGCCGGTCGAGCGGCTGACCATCGACGCGCCGGAGGAGTACCTGGGCGCGATCACCCAGTTGATGGCCGTGCGCAAGGGCCGCATGGAGAACATGTCCAACCACGGCACCGGCTGGATCCGGATGGAGTTCCTGGTCCCCGCCCGGGGGCTGATCGGCTTCCGTACCGAGTTCATGACCGAGACCCGCGGCACCGGCATGGCCCACCATGTCTTCGAGGCGTACGAGCCCTGGTTCGGCGAGCTGCGCACCCGCCCGTCCGGGTCGCTGGTCGCCGACCGTACCGGTAGCGCCACCACCTTCGCCATCACCAACCTGCAGGAGCGCGGCACCTTCTTCGTCGGGCCGACCACCGAGGTCTACGAGGGCATGATCGTGGGCGAGAACTCCCGTGCCGACGACATGGACGTCAACATCACCAAGGAGAAGAAGCTCACGAACATGCGCTCCTCCACCGGTGACGAGCTGGAGCGGCTGACCCCGCCGCGCATCCTCAGCCTGGAGGAGGCGCTGGAGTTCTGCCGCGAGGACGAGTGCGTCGAGGTCACCCCGGCCGCCGTCCGGCTGCGCAAGGTCGTGCTCGACTCGAAGGAGCGCGAGCGCACCCGCGCCCGGGCCAAGCGCGCGGGCTGATCGCCGCCCCGCCCCACCGGTGGGGCGGGGCGGCGATCAGCGCAGGGTGCGGCTGTCGCGGATGTCCTTGATGTCCTCGCTGATCTTGAAGACCACGATCATCAGTTCCAGCATCACCCGGTACATCATCAGGCTGAGCAGCCAGATCACCGGTGTGAGGACGATGACCAGCAACCCGCCCAGGACGCCGGCGTCGGTCCCCGAGGCCAGCATGGTGAAACCGATCACCAGGTACACCAGCCCGCCGACGGTCACCAGGATCAGCAGCAGGATGTACAGGAACTTGACCAGCTTCGGGGCGATGAAGTTGTCGAAGCTGAAGTCGAACAGCGCCCCGAAGAAGCCCTTGTCGTTGGCGAAGCGGTGCCCCGCGGCGGGCGGCGGGTAACCGGGCTGCTGGTGCTGGTACTGCTGCCCGGGTTGCTGCGGCCAGCCGGGCTGCTGCGGGCCGGGGCCATAAGGGTTCGCCAACGAGTCCTCCAGGGCGAGACGGGGGGCTGCCCAGTGCACAGGGCATACGTGGGCAGACCCTACCGAAGGAGCCCGGGCGAACGGTGCCGGATCAGCCGATCAGCTGACGTGCACCGTGCCGGTCACATCCGCGGCGAGCCGCAGCGAGTCACCGTCGGCCAGCGGGGCCTCCACCCGGGGCGGCAGCCGCTCTCCGTTGACGAAGGTGCCGTTGGTGGACCCCTCGTCACGGACCCAGGCGGTGCCGGACGGGTCCAGCCACACCGTGGAGTGCCGCCGCGACACGTTGTCGTACTGGGTGAACGTGGTGGCCACCGGCGACTGCCCGACGTCGCGGCCGAGCACCACATGCTGGCCGACCGACACCTTGATCTCTCCGGTCGGGAAGACCAGCCGCAGCGCGGGCGGCTGCTGCCGCAGCGGGCGCAGGCACGCGTCGCACTGCGCCGCCCCGGGGTTGCGCAGCACGGCTTCGCAGTGCGGGCACATGAACGCGGTGTTCTCGTCCACCGGCGGTTGCGGTCGGCGCGGCCCGCGCTCCTCCGGCGGGATCAGCGTCTCCTCGCGCCGGGCCGGCGGGGGCCCGGGCGGCCTGCCCGCCGGGCCGTGCGGCGGCGTGGGAGACAGCGGCGCGTGACCGCCGCCCGGGCCGGGCGGCCGTTGCTGCGCCGGCTCCCAGGGCTCCTGCCGGGACGGCGGCTGCTGCGGACCCCACGGCTCCTGCCCGGCGGGGCCGGGGCCACGCTGCTCGGGCGGGCGCTGCTGCTGCTGCGGCTGCTGCTGCCAGGGCTCCTGGCCGGGCTCCGGGCCGCGCTGCTCGGGTTGCGGCGGGCGTTGCTGCTGCCAGGGCTCCTGGCCGGGCTCCGGCCGGTGCGGCGGCGCGGGCTGCCGCGCCCAGGGGTCCTCGGCGGGCGGGCCCGGCTGCGGCGGGCGCTGCTGGGGCGGCGGTTGCTGCGGCGGGTGCTGGTGCGGGGCCCAGGGGTCCTGCGCGGGAGGCTCCGGGCCGCGCTGCTCGGCCGGCGGGCCGGGCTGCGCGGGCTGGGTCGGCGGTTGCCGCCGGGTCCCCGCCCGGGCCAGGTTGGCCCCACAGGTGAAACAGATCAGATCGCCCCGGGTATACGGATCACCGCAGACCGGGCAGTTCAGGGTCTCCATGACACCTCCCCCGCGTGTACGCCGGCTCGCTCCAACGTCGACGTCAGGCGAGCCATGTCACCCCGACGCGGGATGCCGATGTAGTACACCCGCCTTCCTTCCGGACCCTCGTCCACCGATACCTGCATCCGAGGTCCTGCTCGTCCCTCAACCGGATCGTCACCGGCCGGCCCGGCGTATCGCTCGTGGCCCAAAGCGGTCAGGGGCACGATGCGCTGGTTCGCCGAACCCCTCCAGAGTAGAGAGCCCTCGGAGGGGTGTCGCCCCTGCGGGTCCTTCTCTGTCACGTCCGCGGGAGCCGCGCGGTTCAACCGATCGATGTACGGCCCCGCGACCACTGCGTCGCACAGGCCCAGGATCTCACGCATTTCGGCGGAACGGGCGAGCCGGGAGTAGGGGTAACCCGAGTAGACCAGCACGTCCACCTCCGGGGCGCGCCAGCCGTGCACGCCGCGCAGCAGCGCGGCCAGCGCGGCCGGCTGCTGGAAGGGCTCCCCACCCGAGATCGTCACGCCGTCCACCGGGCCCGGCAGCGAGTCCAGCCAGCCCAGCACCGCGTCCACCGGGACGGCGGTACTCGGATCGGCGGCCCAGGTGTCGCGCGACAGGCAGCCGCCGCAGTGCAGCGTGCAGCCCTGCGTCCAGATGCCCGCCCGGGTGCCGGGACCCAACGTGGTCACCGGGTAGTGGGCCTTGGCCAGCAACAGGTTCACTGCACGTCCAGCCGGACGATGCCGCCCTCCCGCCGGAGCCCGGTCACGGTCACCCGCTCGCCCGGCTGCAACTCCCGGTCGAACAGCGCCCGGGCCAGCGGATTGATGAAGTGGGACTCCAGTGCCATGCCGATGCCACGACCCCCCTTGTCGAGCTCGCTGGTGCACCATTCGCGCAGCGTCTGCAACGCCTCGCCCTTCAGCGCCAGCACCAGACGGTGCTCCTCGGTGACCCGCCGGCAGATGTTCGCCAGTTGGATGTCGAAGATCTGCGCCGCCGCCTCCGGTGAGATGAAGTTGAACACCACGATGTTGTCGCCGAACCGGTTCAGCAGCTCCGGCCGGTTCAGCACGGTGGTGAAGTGGTCGGAGATCGCGCTCTTCAACCGCTGCTCGATCTCGTCGTAGGACATGTCCGGGATGATGTTCTGCACCCGGGCCGGACGGTTGTCGACAGGCCCGTCGAGCCGGGTCGGCCCCGCGGCACTGGGCGGCCGCTCGACGTACATGCCCAGGTTCGAGGTGAAGATCAGGATCGACTCGGAGAAGTGCACGGTGTGGCCCCGCCCGTCGGTGAGCCGCCCGTCCTCCAGGATCTGCAGGAACTTGTCGAGGATCCGCGGATGTGCCTTCTCGATCTCATCGAACAGGATCACCCGGAACGGGTCCTCGCGCACCGCGTTGGTGAGCTCGCCGCCGGCCTCGTGGCCGACATAGCCGGGCGGGGAGCCGATCAGCCGCTCGCCCGCGTGCTCGGCGGAGAACTCGCTCATATCGAACCGCAGGTACGCCGACTCGTCACCGAAGACCAGCGAAGTGATCGCCTTGGCCAGCTCGGTCTTGCCGGTACCGGTCGGGCCAGCGAAGAACAGCACACCGCGCGGCCGGCTGCCCGACCGGGTCGCCTGCGCCCCGGACAGGCCGAGCACCGCCCGCTTCAGGATGTCGAGGGTCTTGGTGACCGCCTGCGGCTGGCCGACCACCCGCTCCGGGACGCGCTTCTCACCCTCCAGCACCCGGCGGCGCAGATGCCCCCGGCTCCACGGGTTGTCCAGCACCCCCAGCTTGTAGGTGCGCACCGCGTCCGGCAGGTCCGACAGGGCGACATTGCGCTCCTTGGCCAGCCGGGTCACCTCGATCATCGACTGCAGGGTGAGGCCGTCCGCCTGCTCGGCGAACGCGTCGCAGGCCTCCTGCGCGGCCGGGTCGTTCTTCACGTCCTGCACGCCGAAAGCGCGGGCCAGCAGCCGCGCCGTCTCCTGCCGGTCGCCCAGATGCGGCCGGGGGACGGTGATCTCGCGGATGTTCTCGTTGCCGTTGCCCAGCCAGGGCGGCAGGTCACCAGGGCGCTCCACCAGCCACAGCACCGGGTTGTAGAGCGGCTTGGGCCGCGGCCCCGGCACCCGCACCGGGCGGGCCGACCGGGAGAGCTTCTCGCAGAACCGGAAGAAGTCGCGCTCGGCGGGCTCCAGATCGGTGGGGGAACGGGCGATCCGGGACGCCGAGTCGATCACGAACGCCGCCCGGACGTTCTCATCCGGGCGGGCCAGCGCGGACAGACAGCGGCCCAACGCCTCCAGCGAGGGCTTCTCCTGCAAGGCGCGCTTGCCCAGCAGCAACTCCGCCGCCCGGGCGGCCTCCAACGCGACCTCGTCGTCGCCATCCGGCCAGACCACCAGGCCGTCCACCGGGTCGTAGCAGACCAGACAGGAGAAACCGCTGGACCGCAGGGCCTCCCACAGCAGGTCACGCAGCGGCAGCAACCGGGCCGGGCCGCCCTCGTCCGAGCCCGGGGCGAGAAAGCTGTCGTGCAGGTTGCCCGACAGGATGTACTGCGAGTGCACCGACAGGGTCGCGTCGAGCTCCCGGACGAAGGCGGGCCAGCCGGGCAGCCGTCCACTGAGCGTGGGCTGGTCGGTGTTCATGCATCTCCCTGTTGGCTGTGCTGGCTTGGCGCTCGTTCCTCGCGCTTGTCGCCCTGTTTGCTTGGCTCGCTTCGCTCGCTTGTCGCGGCGCCTTCGGCGCGCCGTCTTCCCTCGTCGCGGTGAAGATCGCTCGTTCCTCACGATCTTCACCGCTCCTCAGTCCAGACGGCGCGGGCGCCGCTCCCTTCCCGCCTCGCTGCGCATCGGCGTTGAAGGGGCCGCCGTGTTCGGTTCCGAGTGTTGGATCGTTTTTTCGGGGGGTGGGGTTCGGGTGGATCATCGGTCGTGTTCTCGGTGGCGTTCCTGCTGTTTGGTCTGGGGCCTAGTCTGCCGTGCCTGCGGGGTCACCGGGAGTTCCCGGACGCCGGGGTCGATCTGCCAGGTGACCTCGGAGTGGACGCCGGCCGCCGCCAGGCGTTCGCGGGCGGCCTCGAAGGCGTCGCACCACTCGCGTTCGCGTTCCGCGTCGAGCCGGCGGTCGTCCTCGTCGCGGGCCGGCCGGGTGCGGAGCACGGAGGCGCGCAGGGTGGCGGTGGCGGTGGGGGACTCCGCGTCCTCGACGCGCATCCGGACGCCGTGGTCGGCCCAGCCGCCGTGGGTGAGCACCACCTCGCCGTCCTGGGCGGTGACCGTCTCGAAACCGGTGTCGACCTGGTAGCCCATCTCCTCGAAGGCGGTGGTGATCGTGTCCAGGACGTACCGGCGTTCGGCTTCGGCCTGCGCCTTCGCCTCCCGCTCGGCCGCCTCCAGCCGGGCGGCCTCACGGCGGCGGGCCGTCTCGCGGTTGGCGGCCTGGACGCGCAGCCGGACCTCGGTGAGCAGCCCCTCGGCCTCCCCGGCAGTCGTCGCGGCCGACAGCCGGGCGGCGGCCTCGGTCACGGGGGGCAGGTCGGTGGGGGCGGTGTCGGGGGAGAGGCGAGACAGGATGCGTGCCAGTTCGGCGGTCCGGTGCTCGTCCGGGGGTGGGGACGCCGCGGGGGACACGGTCGCCTGAGTGGCGGGCGGTGCGGTGAAGATGCTCGCCGCCAGGTCCGCGGCCATCCGGGCGGAGATCCGGCGTTCGGCCCCGGCCAGTGCGGTGTCGGTCGCGGCGCACCAGCGGGTGAGTTCCTCGACCGGCCGGCCGGCGGGATCCAGCGGGTCGGGGAGCGGTTCTCCAGCGGCCGACTCGGCCAGCGCGGCAATCCGGGCATTGCGGTCGATCACCTCGCGCACGGCCTCGTAGTGCCGTTCGGCCTCGGCCAGCGCGGCGGACCGCTCCTCGCCCCTGGCCGCCGCCAGCGCCGCCAGCGCGCCGGCCCCGCTCGCGGCCAGGCCGGCGGCGCCGCCCAGGACCCGGTTCATTCCCAGGCTGAGCACCACCGCGGCGTCCAGCGCGAGTTCGGTCTCCACCCCACTGCTCACTCTGTTCCCTGTCTGCTTGGCGCTCGTTCCTCGTGCTTGTCGCCCTGTTGGTTTGGCTCGCTTCGCTCGCTTGTCGCGGCGCCCTTGGCGCGCCGTCTTCCCTCGTCGTGGTGAAGATCGCTCGTTCCTCACGATCTTCACCGCTCCTCAGTCCAGACGGCGCGGGCGCCGCTCCCTGTTGGTTTGGCTCGCTTCGCTCGCGGGTCGCGGCGCCTTTGGCGCGCCGTCTTCCTTCGTCGTGGTGAAGATCGCTCGTTCCTCACGATCTTCACCGCTCCTCAGTCCAGACGGCGCGGGCGCCGCTCCCGGCTTCGGGATCTCCCAGGGCTTCTCGCCTGGCTCGGTCGTGGGTCTGGCGCCAGTGGTGGTGGCGGATTCCTGCGCCGATCGCGTGGGCTGTGGGGGCGGCGATGAGGATCAGTATCCAGAGGGGGCCGGCCAAGGGGGTGAGGGCGGTGAGCAGGAGGAGGACGACGAGCAGTGGGATGACGGCGGCCAGGAGGAGGAAGCCGCAGCCGCGGCGGCCTTGCCGGGCCGTGCCGGAGAGGGCCTGGGAGGCGCCGCCGAGGCCGCGGCCGCCCGCTCCCAGCAGCTTCGCCAGCCAGGGCCAGGGGCCCTTGGGGAGGTAGTCGGCGCCTTGCCTGCGGGCGAGGGCGACTTCGGCGCCGCACTGGACCAGCCAGGCGAGTACCGCGAGGGCCAGCAGCAGGCCCAGGGCGGGGCCGGAGCCGCGTTGCAGCCCGCCGACCGCCTGGGTGCCCGGGTCGCCGTCGGCGAGGAACAGGGCGTCGACCAGCAGGCCGCCCAGCAGCCAGCAGGCCAGGATCGGCAGTGACAGCAGGATCGCGCGGCGGGTGGCGGCGGCGCCGCCGGCCAGCCGGTGGCGTTCGCGGTCGTCCCAGTGCCGCCGCAGTTCGGCGGCGCGCAGGCCGGCCGCGGTGCGCTCCCGGCCGCGGGCCTCGACCTCCAGTACGGCCTCGGGGGCCGCGCGGACGACCACGAGCAGCCGGAGCGGGTCGGTGCCGGCGGCGTTTGCCAGGCCGTCGAACCAGGGGACCGGTTCGGGCACGGCCGCCTGGGCCCGGGTCGCGGCCCCGGCCAGAGCCCGGGCGGTCTCGTCGGGCCGGGCGGCGAGGGCCAGCAGGGTGAGCAGGACGGTCGGGGGGTCGTCGCGCCCGGGGACGCCGGCCTCCGGCAGCCGGTCGGCGACCTGGGGCGGCACCCGGCCGTGCAGCCGGGCGGTGAGGTCCCGCCAGGCCGCCGCCCGGCCCCGCCAGGCGGCGTCCGCCTCGGCGCCGCCGGCCGGGTCGAGTACGGGCAGCAGCCGGTGCTCCCAGAGCGCCCGGCCGGCGAGGCAGGCCCGCCGGTGGTCGGGGTGCCGGGAGTCGGCCGCCAGCGCGGCGAGGCCGGGCAGGTCGGCGGGGGACGCCGGCAGGCCCAGGTAGTGCGGGGGGAGTGTCGGATCGAGCCAGCGCACCAGGTGCAGCAGCTTCACGTCCGGTGGAAGCGGCGCGGTGAGGTGGGAGTCGACGAGTTCGATCCGGCCGTCGTCGTCGGGCAGGGCGGCCAGCCAGTCGCGCAGCGTGCGCCAGGCCTCCCCGTCGGGCCGGGCGAAGAAGTAGCGGGCGGCGTCCTCCCACCGCTCGACCAGAGCCCGGGCCAGTTCCGCGCGGTCGTCGTACCGGTGCCCGGCGAACGGCAGGCCGGGGCCCGCGGGGGCGGGCCGGGTGGGTGCCGCCACCGCGGGGGATTCGCCGTCCAGCCAGCCCGTCACCTCGGCGGCGCCCCAGCGAAGGCGGGGGTCGCGGGTCAGCAGCCCGGCACAGAGCAGCCGCAGCCGCGGGTCGGGGATGTCGGAACTGTCCACGCCCCGGGTGGCGAGCTGGTCCACCACGACGGTCTCGCTGAGCCCGTGGAACGGCGGGCGCCCGGTCGCCAGCTCGCGGACGATCATGCCCAGCGACCACCAGTCGCGGGCGGGTGACACCTGGCCGGACAGCGACTCCGGTGCGGCGTAGGCGAGCGTGCGGGACGAGGAGGCGAACACCACGCTCTGGTCGATCACCTTGCTCAGCCCGAAGTCGGTGATCGCCAGCCGGACGGGGGCCGCGGCCGTCACCAGGACGTTCTCGGGCTTGAGGTCGCGGTGCACGATGCCGGCGTGGTGCAGGGCCGCGAGCCCGTCCGCCAACTGGGCGACCAGCGCGGCGATCTCGTCGGGCCCGAGCGGGCCGGCCATCAGCTCCCGCAGGTTGCCCGCGGGGGCGTATTCGATGATCTCGTAGTCGCGGTCTCCGGCGTGCCCGGTCTCCAGGATCCGCACCACGTGCGGGGAGTCCAGCTCGGGCAGCTTCGCCCAGACGTCGCGGTCGGCCCGGTAGCCGCGCCGGTAGACCTTGACCACGGCCTCGGTGCCGTCCGTCCGGTCGCGTACCAGCAGCAGGTCGGACTCGGCCCCCTGCACCGGGATCTCCCCGGCGACTTGAAAACGGCGGTCGAGCGGTTCGGGCAGCCGGATGAGCGGGGTGGCCGGCGGAGCACCATCGCGCCGGGTGGTGGCCGGGTCGGGGACGTCCGGGTCGCGGTGCGTCACCCCGGGGTCCCGCCGAGTCCAGTGCGGGGACTCCTCGTACTCGCCCACTGCCCAGCTCCGTCTGTCTGCCGCCCACGCGAGCTTAACGCGCCGGGCCCGGCCGGACGCTCAGATCTTGTCCTTGATGACCCGCAGATGCTCGACACCCTTGAACCGGACGACGACCGCCTCCATGAGGATCCGCACCATCAGCACTTCGAACAGCCAGACCAGCGGCGACGAGACCGCCATCATCACCCCCCAGGCCCACCCGTTGTCCCAGGTGGCGATCCACAGCCCCAGGGCGAGGAAGGCGAGGCACTGCAGGCTGATCAGCAGGAGCGCCACGACGTACCACAGCTTGATCAGCTTGGCGGTGACCAGGTGGTTGAAGTTGACGTCGAGCAGGGCCCCCAGCACCCCCTTCTGCGCGGGGAGCGGCGCACCGCCGCGTTCGCCCGTGGCACCGGGCCGCGGGCCGGGCACCGGGCCGCCCTGCCGCGGCTGCTGCCCGTACGGGCCCACGGGGCCCGGCGGGCGGTACTGCGGACCGGAATCGTGCGGGTTCGTCATCACGGCCTCCGGGACGGGAAGGGGCGGGCGGTCCGACTCTAGAACGGTTCAGGCCGCGGCAGGTGCGACTCGCCGCCGCTGCGCCCATGGCCGATGCCCCGATAATGGGTCATTCTTGAATAATCGCACCTCAGGGGATATGTCGTTCAGTGGTGTGGGAGCGTGGGACGGCGGCCGTGGTTCCGCCCGTCGGTTCAACGGAACCGTTCGGTGAGCTTTTGTTCACTGGACTGACATCATTTCGGTCGGCAAACCCGGCAACCTGCGGGAAGTTGACCGTTCAATGTCGTGTACCCCTGGTCAGGATGGAACCAACCTGGTTGAGTCTCCGTCGTAGCACTAGTTATGGTCTCCATGCTCCGAATAGCCGATTTGTCATTGTGGTAATAGACGCCCAACCCCCCGGCGTCCGATGAAAGGCGTGCGGTGAAGCCTCTGACCTGCATGGATCGTTCATGACAGCGGTCATGCTCCTGGGCGACATCCCCAGTACGGACGTCATCCGCGAAGCGAAGGCCGAACGGGTCCACGTGACCCCGGCGTTCAACGGCGAGAACGTTCCACACTTCCTTGACCTGGCCGCGCGCGGCCTGCGGGACCGCGAGGCCGTGGTGGTCCTCTACCCGACCTGGCGGCCCGAGGCGGCCACCCGGCTGATCAGGTTCGCCCGCGGCATACTGCGCACCGACCGGATCGCCGCGGTACCGCTCGCCCTGCCCCCGCTCGCCCTCTCCCTGGTGGCCGACCAGCTTGCGTTCATGGCTCCGCACGTGGCGCCCGGCGTGCTGGTCAGCGTGGCGCACCGGCTGGCCGCGGGCGTCTTCGCGGGTGCCTGGGTGAACAGCGTCACCAAGCTCGAACACGTCCAGGCGGGCATCGGCGAACACGTTTCGTCCTACCTGACCCGCACGGGGTTCATGGTGTCGGCGGTCCCCTGGCCGAACATCCACCGGATCACCTCGGCGCACCCCGTGGCGCCGATCCAGTTCCGGCCGCTCGATCCGGTCATCGTGCTCGCCACCCAGCAGGACGGCGACGCCGACTGGCTGCAAAGCCGCTTCCAGCCGGCGATCGGCGCGGTGTCGATGACCTTCACCGCTCACCAGCCGCTCAGCTCGGCGTACTGGGGCACCAGGAAGTACGCCGAATTCGTGGCCTTCAGCGGCCACCAGCAGGCGCTGCAGAACGTCATCAAGGACACTCAGTGCCGCCGGTGCTCCTGGTGCTCGGAGCCCACCGCACTGTCGATCTGCCCGTTCTGCTTCATGGCACAGCCCCAGCCGTCCGTCGCACCCACGCGACAGCAACCGGCGGCCCAGGCCGCCGCGCCGCGTTCCGCTCCGCCCGCGGACGGGTCCTTCGGACCCGCGCCGCCCCAGGGTGACACGGGGCCGCCGTCGGCCGGCGTCGCGTCCCCCGCGCACACCTCCCACTAGTTCCGCGCCAGCTCCCCAGAAGGAACGACATACACATGAACCCCCGCCAGCGCCGCGGAGTCCTGCTGATGATCCTGGCAGGGCTCGGGGCCATCGTAGTCTTCGTCATGGTCCTCGGGTACGTCGGCAACGTCCGCGCCGAGGCCCAGGCCGAGGTGGGTGAATACACCCGGGTCCTCCAGCTCCAGTCCAGGGTGGAGGCGTACCAGCCGATCAACGCGGCCTCGGTCAGAGAAGTGCAGATCCCCAAGCGGTGGACCACCGACGCGTTCGTCCGCAGCGTGGCCGAGTTGCAGGGCAAGGTGGCCTCGGGGCCGCTGCCTCCCGGCGCGTACCTCCAGCACGGCATGGTGATCGAGGCACCGATCCTCAAACCGGGGCAGCGCGAGATCGCGATCATGATCGACGCCGAGACGGGCGTGGCCGGAAAGGTCATGCCGGGCTCCATCGTCGACGTCTACTCCACCTTCGACGCGGTTCCTAACAGCCGCAACGCCGCCTGCGCGGTCCGCATCCTCAGCCGGGTGCAGGTCATCGACGTGGGACAGCAGCGGGCGTCCGGGGACGGAAAGCAACCCGGCACCAGCGGCCAGGTGGTCCCGGTGACGTTCGCCCTGGACGCCGGCCAGGTCCTCGACCTCACCTACGCCGAGTCGTTCTCCCGCAAGCTGCGCCTGGCGCTGGTCGGCGGCACCGCCGACCTCCGGACGCCGCCGTCCCAGCAGTGCCGAGTCCCCACGGCGACCCGATGAGCATCAAGGTACTGATCGGAACCGGCGACCAGGAGATCGCCGGAGCGCTGCGCGCCTCCCTCGCCGAACTCGCCGACTTCGAGGTCATCGGCGTCGAGCGGACCTCCGCCGACGTGCTCGCGATCGTCACCTCGGAGAACGATCTCGACGTCGTGCTGATCGACGAGGAGATCGGTCCCCAGCCGGCCCCCGACCTCGCCCGCGACATCGCCATGCGCCGGCCGCACGGCGCGGTGGTGCTGCTGTCGGGCAGGGTGGACGAGGAGGCCCTGACCCGGGCGCTGGAAGCGGGCGCGCGGGGGGTGGTGGCGCGCCGGCCGAGCCTGGAGGAACTGCAGAGCCGGATCACCGCCGCCGCGGAGTGGTCGCGCGGGATGCGCCGCTGGATCGGCAGCGGCCCCGCCGAACCGCTGGGCGGCCGGCGTGGCAAGGTGATCGCCTTCGCCGGCGCCAAGGGCGGTACCGGCGCCACCACGCTGGCGGTGCAGATGGCGCTGGCGGCCTCGACCGCGCGCCGGACCGTGTGCCTGGTCGACATGGACCTGCAGTCCGGTGACATCCCCAGCTACCTGGACATGGTGCATCGCCGCAGCATCGTCGACCTGGCCGGGGTGGCGCACGAGATCACCGGCCCGATGCTGGCCGACGCGCTCTTCGTCCACCAGGACGGCCCGCACGTGCTGCTCGCCCCGGCCGAGGGCGAGCGGGCCGAGGACGTGAGCTCGATCGCGACCCGGCAGATCCTGGGCGCGCTGCGGTCGCGGTACGACGTGGTGATCGTCGACTGCGGGTCGTTCATGACGGAGGGTTCGGTGTCGGCCATCGAGATCGCCGACCGGGTCGTGCTCACCGTGACCCCCGACCTGCCGTGCCTGCGCGCCGCCAAGCGGATGGTGCACCTGTGGGGTCGCCTGCAGATCCGTAAGGACGACGAGATCACCCCGGTGCTCACCAAGCTCAACCGGAGCAGCGAGATCCAGCCCGACTTCGCCGCCCGGATCCTGGGGCTGACGCCGGCGAAGGCCACCATCCCCCCGTCCTTCAAGGCCCTGGAGCGGGCGATCAACAACGGGACCCTGTCCAAAGTCGACGACGACAAGTTCCGCAAGGCCGTGATCCAGCTCGGAACGGAGCTCGGAGCCGTGTCTCCCACCGGTGACGGCAGCTCGATCCAGACCAAGGCCGAGGCTCGATAGGGGTGTCATGAGAAACGCGATGCGACGACGTACTCGGTCGCCCGCCGACGCGGGCATGATCGAGTTCACCGGGATGCTGCCCGCGATCCTGCTCGCCTTCATCGTGGTCTGGGAGGCGTTCCTGATCGGCATGTCCATGACCTACGCCGGTCACGCGGCCAACGAGGGCGCCCGGACGGCCGCCGTGAACGGCGACGACCAGGCGATCAAGCGTGAGGCGCTGCGCCGGGTCTCCGGCGCGTGGGCCGACGAGCGCAACGTGGAGGTCCTGCACCCGAACGGGCGCAACCACCCCGACTACGGATACGTCCGGGTGACCATCAGGCCGCCGCTGCTGTTCCCCGGCGTCCTGCTGCCCATGGAGGTCAGCGCGCGGTCGAGGGTCGTCTACGAGGGGGCGGAATGAGACGCAGGAGCGACCGGGGCGCCGCCGCCGTCGAGTTCATGGGCATGATCGGGTTCTTCATCCTGATGATCATGGCTTGTTTCGTGGCCTACGCGGCGTTCGGCGCGGTGGAGGGCGTGGAGAACGCCACCCGCACCGGCGCCCGGGTCGCCTCCACCTCGCCCCCGGGAGAGCGCGTCTACCGGGGTACCCAGGCCGCCAGCGCTGCCCTGCCGTCCTGGCTGAACAGCCACCAGATCAACGTGCAGCAGGTCGACGACGACACCGTGCGGTGCCAGATCAGCGCCCGGGTGCCGGTGCTGGTCCGCGGGATCGACCTCGACATCCGTATCACCCGACGCGTAGAGATGCCGGTGAGCTGACATGGGAATCAAGAACCGCCTGGAGAACGGCGCCCAGGAGGAACAGCACACCGGAAACACCAGCGTCGCCCACTGGCGCAAGCGGCTGCTGGAGGAGATCAACCTCGACGACCTGGCCCGGCTGGACATGGCCCAGCGCCGGGCCCGCCTGGAGAAGGTGGTCGGGCACATCCTGACCCGCGAGGGCCCGGTGCTGTCCACCCGGGAGCGCAGCATCCTGATCCGGCGGATCGTCGACGAGGCGCTCGGCCTGGGCGTGCTCGAACCGTTGCTCGCCGACCCCAACGTCACCGAGATCATGGTCAACGGCCCCGACCACGTCTACATCGAGCGCTCGGGCCGGCTCTCCCGCATCGACCTGGGCTTCGCCAGCGAGGCGCAGCTCTACCAGACCATCGACCGGATCGTCGCCCAGGTCAACCGCCGGGTGGACGAGTCGAGCCCGATGGTGGACGCCCGGTTGCCCACCGGCGAGCGGGTCAACGTCATCGTGCCGCCGCTCTCCCTGGACGGCCCGGTCCTGACGATCCGGCGCTTCCCGCGGGCCTTCCGGATGGACGAGCTGGTCTCGCTGAACGCGCTGGACGAGCCCACCGCGCTGCTGCTCGGGGCGCTCGTCCGGGCCCGGATGAACATCGTCATCACCGGCGGTACCGGTACCGGGAAGACGACCTTCCTGAACGCGCTGTCGGGGTTCGTCTCCGCCCAGGAGCGGATCATCACCATCGAGGACTCGGCCGAGCTGCAGCTCCAGCAGGAGCACGTGATCAAGCTGGAGTCGCGGCCTCCCAACATCGAGGGCGAGGGCGCCATCACCATCCGCGACCTGGTCCGCAACGCGCTCCGGATGCGCCCCGACCGGGTGATCGTCGGTGAGGTCCGCGGGCCGGAGACCCTCGACATGCTCCAGGCGATGAACACCGGTCACGACGGCTCCATGGTGACGGTGCACGCCAACTCCGCCGAGGACTCGATCTACCGGCTGGAAACGCTGGCCTCGATGAGCGAGGTCAAAATCCCCTACGAGGCGATCCGTGACCAGATCAACAACGCGGTCGACGCGATCGTGTTCCTCGACCGCGGTGCGGACGGCTCCCGCCGGGTGGCGGAGGTGGCGGTCATCTCCTCGGGCCGCCGGGAGTCGATCCGGATGACCACCATCACCCGGTTCGAACCCGAGCCGATCGGCCTCGACCGGGTGGTCCGTGGCCGGTTCGTCCACCAGCCGCTGCCCCGGGACCTGGTCACCCGCCTGATGCTCGCCGGCGAGGCGGTCCCCGGCACGTTCAGCGTGAGCGACGAGGAGGTGCGGTGAACTACGCGACCATTGCGTTCCTGCTGCTGGCGGTGCTGACGCTGGCCGTGTGGGGTGCCTGGGAGTACGGGCGCGGCCTCGACCTCCAGCGCGAGCTGGTGGTCCGGGGCGCGCGGGGCTTCCAGGAACGCCGGATGGCGACCCAGCTCGACCGGTGGGACGCGCGGCTGCGGCGCACCACCCTGGGCCGGCAGATCAACCGCCGGATCGCCGCGTCCGGGCTGCGGATCCGGCTCTCGGCCTTCGTCGGGCTGCTGTGCGGCGTGGGCCTGCTGATCGTGCTGCTGCTCGGCCAGATCCTGTCGCTGTTCCTCGGTGTGGCGGCCGCGATCGGAGTCGGAGCGATCTTCTTCGCCTACCTGACCCGGCAGGAGGACCGCCGGCGGGAGGAGTTCATCGCCCAGCTCCCCGAGCTGGCCCGGGTGCTGTCGAACGCGGCTTCGGCCGGGTTGGCGGTCCGCACCGCGCTGGAGATGGCCGCGGAGGAACTCGACGACCCCGCCCGCTCGGAGCTGACCCGGACCGCCGAGGCGCTGCGGCTCGGCCAGCCGTTCGACGACGCGATGAACGACCTGCGCGAGCGGCTGCCCTCCCGCGAGCTGGCGGTGCTGGTCAGCACGCTGGTGGTGTCGTCCCGAGCAGGCGGTTCGCTGATCACGGCGCTGCGCAACATCTCCGCGACGCTGGAGCAGCGCAAGGAGACCCGCCGTGAGGTCAAGACGATCCTGGGCCAGTCGCTGGTCGCCGGCTACGCGGTGTTCGGCATGGGCATCTGCACGGTCCTGATCATGGCCGTGATCAATCCCGGGGTGCTGGAGCGGATGTCGGGCTCGCTGTTCGGCCAGCTGATCCTGCTGGGCTCCGGCCTGCTGTTCGCCGCGGCCCTGGTCCTGGTCCGCCGGATGTCGAGGATTGATGTCTGATGTTCCCTCTTGCGATCTCCGCCGGCGCGGCCCTGTGCGTGCTCCTCTTCGTCTGGGGCTACCACCTGCGGTCCTCCGGCCAGCAGGTGCCCGAGAGCTTCGCGATGCTGACGAAGAAGTCCAAGGTCAAGCAGTTCGGGCCGCTGGGCGAGATCATCAACCCGCTGGGTGCGCCGTTCGGCCCCGCCCTGGTGCGCTCGATGACACCGGCGATGCGGGGCCGGATCCGGCGCCGCATCGAACGCGCCGGTCGGCCCTACGGGCTGGACCTCGACGGCTACGCCCGCAACAAGATGGGCAGCGTCGTCCTGTTCGGCTCGGTGGGCGTGTTCGTGCTGCTGTCGGGCCAGACGCTGTTCGGCGGGCTGCTGCTCATCGTCAGCCTGGTGCAGACCGACGTGGTGCTGTGGAACCTCTCCCAGGAGCGGCAGCAGGCCATCGAGAAGGGGCTGCCCGACTTCCTCGACGTGCTGGCGGTGACCGTGTCGGCGGGCCTGAGCTTCCGGCACGCACTGGCCCGGGTGGCCGAGAGCATGCCCGGCGCGCTCTCGCAGGAGATGATGACGGCGCTGCGGCAGATGGAGGTGGGCACCTCCCTGCGCGAGGCGTTCGAGGAACTGCGCAGCCGCAACAACAGCGAGGCACTGGCCAGCTTCGTCACGGCGATCCTGCAGGCCGAGGAACTCGGCGCACCGCTCACCAACGCGCTCAACGACATCAGCGTCGACATGCGCCGGGAGGCGTCGCAGCGGGCCCGGCGCAGTGCCCAGCGGGCCGACCCGCAGATCACCATGATCGTGACCTTTCTCATGGTTCCGGCGATGATGGCGCTGATCCTCGGGATGCTCTTCTACGGAACCGGGGCCGGGGGGTTCGGTGGCGCATTCGGGTAAGCCGCTGGGCCTGGCGTCCGGTGTTCGGATCGCCGCCACGTTCCGCCTGCTCATGCAGGTGCGCGTCCTCATCGCCGCGGTGACCGTGCTGCTGGTGCCCGAGGAGCGGCGGCTGGGTTCCATCTTCGTGGTGGCCTGCATCGGCGCGCTGTCCGCGCTGGCCCTGTTCGGCTGGCAGGAGATCGTCCCGCGGATGCTGGAGTACCCGGTGCTCCTGGCGCTGGACGCGCTGATCGCCTACGCGGTGCTGGAGATCGGCGGCGTGCTGGGGCCGTTCTTCTTCTTCACGGTGGTCACCTCCGCCGTGGCGGGCCTGCTGTTCCGCTGGTCCGGGATGATGCTCATCTGCGTGCTGCAGGTGCTGCTGTACTACGCCGCTGCCACCCACGGGGACGGCTGGACGGTCGGTTTCCAGACCGCGCTCGGCATGCCGCTCTGCTACTTCATCGCGGGGTTCGTGGGGACGGCGCTGCGCGGGCTGTTCGACGAGGCCGCCGAGGCCGACCGGGCCCGGCAGCGGGCCGAGGTGACCGCGGCCGCCGCGGAGGAGCGGGCCCGGCTGGCCCGGGAGATGCACGACTCGCTGGCCAAGACGCTGCGCGGCATCTCGATGAGCGCCGCCGCGCTGCCCATCTGGATCGGCAAGGCGCCCGAGCGCGCGGCCGAGGAGGCCGCCAAGCTCGCCTCGGCCGCCGAGATCGCCTCCCGGGAGGCCCGCGAGCTGATCACGGAGTTGCGTGAGGACTCCGTGCAGCAGCCGCTGGCGAACACGGTGCGGCAGATCGCGGCCGCCTGGTCGGAGGACATCGGGGTAGCCGCCGAGGTGTCGGCGGAACCGGGCGTCGACCTGCCGCTGCGCGAGCGCCACGAGGTGGTGGCGATCCTCAAGGAGGCGCTGGAGAACGTGAAGAGGCATGCCGAGGCGACGGCCGTCCGGGTGGAACTGGCCGTGCGCGAGGGCGCGATCGTGATGGACGTCCGCGACGACGGCCGGGGCTTCGCGGCGCCGGACGGCGACATGGACGGGCTCGCCAGGGCCGGTCACTACGGGGTGATCGGGATGCGGGAACGGGCGGCCCACGTGGGGGCCTCCCTGGACGTGGAGTCGGAACCGGGCCGGGGCACCTCGATCAGGGTGACGGTGCCCGCCCGGCAGAGAGCGCTGGAGGTCGCATGAGCCGGGTCAGGGTCATCGTCGCGGACGACAATCCGGTGGTCCGCTCCGGGCTCGTCGCGCTGCTGGAGGCCACCGGGGAGGCCGACGTCGTCGCCGAGGCGGGCGACGGCCGGCGCGCCATCGAACTGACCGAGCAGCACCGGCCCGACCTGGTGCTGCTCGACGTGCGGATGCCGCTGCTGGACGGGGTCACCGCGGTCACCACGCTGAGCCGGCTCACCACGGTGCTGATGCTCACCTACACCGACGACCCGGACGTGATCCGGGCCGCGATCCGGGGCGGGGCGAGCGGCTACCTCGTGCACGGCACCTTCACCGTGGAGGAGCTCGCCCGTGCGGTGCGCGATGCCGCCGGCGGGCATGGCAACCCGCTCTCGCCGGCGGCGGTGTCCGCGCTGATGGAGGCCGTCAAGCAGCCCGCCGAGCGGGCCGCGCCGCCGGAGCGCGACCGGTTCGGGCTGTCCGACCGGGAGGCCCAGGTAATGGACCTCATGGCGGCGGGCCGGGCCAATCGGGATATCGCGGCCGAGCTCTTTTTGAGCGAGAAAACCGTGAAGAACCACATCAACCGCATCTACGCCAAGCTCGCGGTGGACAATCGAGCGGCGGCGATCGCCCGGTGGCTGGGCACCGCTATGGAGACCCGTTGATGGGTCTGCTGGTTGGGCCCAGGTTGGGCCCGCGGGCCCTATGGCGGGCGGCGCGGTCTCCGTATCTTTATTTCCATCAGGGAGAACTGATCCCCGGAGGGAATAGAAATGCTCGAACTGCGCGACCGTATGATGGTCTCCAAGACTCGCGGCGACCGGGGAGAGGGCGCCGTTTCCTACATCGCGGTCATCATCCTGATCGCCGCCATCCTCGGCGCCATCTCGGTGTCGGGTATCGGCACCAAGATCGCGAACGGCATCGGGACCGCCATCGACAAGGTCACGAGCGCCACCCCCAAGAGCTAATCTGCGCCTCCCCGAAAAGGGGATGCGTTGCGCGGTGGAATTCCGTGCGAGAAGGAGGACCGGGATCCCGGTCCTCCTTCTCGACGTTTCCTGCGAAGTGGGATTTTCGATCGCAGATGTTCAGGCCGGCCATTCCTCCTGGAAGAAGGTGTTGAGATGGGCACTCGTCGACGGATGCGCGGGACCGCGTTCAGGGCAGGGGCTGCCGTAGGCGCCGTCCTGCTCCTGGCGGGGGCCTGCAGCGGCGGAGACGACGGGCCCGGCAAGACACCGGGCTCCTCGGGCGCGGCGCGGCCGCCGGTCTCCCAGGGCGGCGGGGTTATCCAGTCGCGCTTCCTGTCGGTCGGCACCGGCGTCCGGGTGGACCTCCTCGCCCTCGACCGGGTGTCGCCCAAGGTGGTCGTCGGCCGCTGGCGGGTGGTCAGCACCCTGGACGCCCCCTACGCGATGGAGGGGGCGCTCGACCCCACGTGGCCGAAGTCCCCGCCGGAGGCCGGTGCGCAGGTCGACGAGAACTCCGTGGGCGGGATCTCGCTGCTGGACGGCAAGAACGCGCAGCGCCACTACCCCCTGAACGGCACCGACGACAGGTGCCTGTGCTCCCGGGACAATCCCACGGCGCCGACGGTTCCGGCGAAGGGCACGCTGGACCTGGTGGCCGCCTTCCCCGCACCGCCCGCCGATGTGCCCCGGCTGGACGTCATGTTCCCGACGGCTCCCCCCTTCCTCGACATCCCGGTGACCGACCGCCCCGACCAGAAAATGATCAACGTCGGCGGGGCCGAGATCGACGTGACCACGGCGCCCACCGCGCCGCCCCGGGTGCTGAAGGTCGTCGCGGCGGCGGACGACGCCACCGGGTCCGAGGACGACGGCGGCGGGGACCTGAGCGTCCGGCTGTCGACCGACGTGCTGTTCGCGGTGAACAAGGCCGACCTGACCCCGAAGGCGCAGGACGCGCTCAGGAAGGTCGCCCAGAAGATCGACCAGTCGACCGGGACCACCGTCAAGATCGAGGGCCATGCGGACAACACCGGCACGGACGCGATCAACAACCCGCTCTCGCAGCGGCGCGCGGAGAGCGTGAAGGCAGCCCTCGAACGCCTGGTCACCCGGAGCGGGGTGACGTACCAGACCAGCGGCCACGGCTCCACCCAGCCGATCGCGTCCAACGACAACGAGGAGGGCCGGCGGGTGAACCGCCGGGTGACGGTCACCTTCACCCGGCCGCGGCCCCCGGCCGCCGCGCCGCCCGCCTCCGCCGCCCCGAGCACCCCGGCCGGCGGCGGGTGGCCCGTGCTGGCCACCGCCCCCGCCGGCCCCGGGCCGTTCGTCGTCTCGTCGGTCTGGCCCAAGAAGGCCGAGGTCCGGATCAACGAGCTGCGCCGCGACTCCAACGGGTACGTCTCGCTGGTCTGGACGCTCCGCAACGACGACGACAAGCCGCTGCCCGCCGAGCGGGCGATGACCGACTGGAGCGGCCTGTACCTGGAGTACAGCACCAGCGCCGCGGCGCTGTCGGCTGACGGGCGGCGCTACCGGGTGGCCCGGGACGGCCACAAGGTGGCCCTGGGCCCGAACCTGACCATCACGCCCGTCCGCGACTTCACCGTGGACAAGGGCGAGGAGTACACGCTGTGGGCGATGTTCAAGGTGCCCGCGGACGTGCAGGCGGTCACGGTCGAGATCCCGGGCTTCCGCGCCATCCAGAACCTGCCCGTCCGTTAGGGCGCGAGCGGCGATGACGACTTCGGGGACCGAACGGGCGGGGGAGCGGGGCGCCCTCGTCCCGGCCCGGCCGCCCGCCGCGGCACCGGCCTCTCCGGGCCGGTCGCGGCAGGTGGCGTACTGGCTGGCCGCGGGCTGGGCGGCCCAGGTGGCGGTGCGGCTCTGGCTGGCCAAGGACCAGGCGGCGCCGCACTTCTACCCGGACGAGGTGGGCTACCTGATGGGCGCGCGGCTGCTGGCCGGCGGCCCGGGCGCCGACCTGTCGGGGATGACGTTCTACCAGGGCGGCTACTCGCTGCTCCTGACCCCGGCGTTCTGGCTGAGCGACGACCCCGCGGTCGTCTACGGCCTGGTGGTCAAGATCGGCGCGCTGGTCGGCTCGCTGGGTTTCCTGCTCGGCTACGCGCTGCTGGTGCGCTGCGGGGTGCAGCGGGTGCACGCGGGCCCGCTCGCCTGGGCGGCGGCCCTGGTGCCGTTCGCCGTCGTCTACAACCAGGGGGCGCTGGCCGACGCCGTGCTCCCCGTCCTGGTGCTGGGCTGGCTGCTGGCGCTCGATGCCCTGCTGCGCCGGCACAGCGTGCCGATGGGCGTGCTCGCGGGAGCGGCCGCGGCGCACGCCTACACCGCTCATGCCCGGGGCGCGGTGCTCGTGGTCGTGCACCTGGCCGTGGTGGGCGGCTACCTCCTGCGGGGACGGCACCGCAGGGTCGCGGCGATCGCGCTGGCGGCGGCGCTGGCCGCCGCGGCTGCCGCGGTGGGGTTCAACGCCTGGATGTCCGCCAGGCTCTACCCGGGCGGCTCCCACGATCTCAACACCGTCTTCTGGGACAGGATGACCAGCCTGGACGGCCAGCTGCGGGCCGTGTCGGGCGCGGTCGGCCAGCTCTGGGCGATCATCGGGGGCACCTGGGGGCTGGGCGGGGTGGGGCTGGTCGCGCTCGTGGTCGTCCTGGTCCGCCGGAGCGCGCCGGGGGTCGACCGGGTGCTGGCGGGCGCGTTCCTGGCCGTGGTCGCGGGCATGGGGTACGCCTCGGCGGCGGCGCTGCCCGACGAGCTGCGGGTCGGCAACTTCGCGTACGGGCGCTACCTGGCGCCGGTGGCGCTGACCTGCCTGCTGCTGGGGGTGGCGGCGCTGGCGCGCGGCCGCCGGACGGTGCCGCTCGCGGTGGCGGCGGCGGCCGTCTTCGTCGGCTCCGCGCTCTGGGTGTGGCTGTACGCGGGGGACCTGCTCCGCCGGTACCTCTACATCCCGCACGACTTCGCCGAGATCGGGCTGATCGGGGCGAGCTGGACGAAACTCAACATCGCCCCTGCCTGCCTGACCGGTTGCGTGCTGTTGGCGGTGCTCGTGGCGGCACGCCGCATCGGGTTCCAGGCGCTGTTCGCCGTGCTCCTCCTGGTCAACCTGTCCGCATCGCTCGTGATCACGATGGTGCACTGGCGGCCGCGGGCGCAGCCGGTGCCCGAGATCCCCGGAGCGCCCGGCGGGCGGGTCGCCGCCGACCGGTACTTCTACGAGGAACGGGACGACGGCCAACCCCAGCTGATCTCCGCGCGGCTCGCCTACCGGGTCTGGTGGACCGAACTCGAATGGTTCGACCCCGAGCAGGGACCGCCGCCCGGGGTCTGCACGGTGGTGGTGAAGTGGCCGGTCGGTGGTTTCGCGGCCGACTCCTGGCCCGCCCACCCGCCCGGCTGGCAGTACCGGCGAGCCCAGTCGTTCGGCGTGTTCTGGGTGGTCTGGCACGCGCCCGCCTGCTCGCCCTCCGGCGGATGAGCGCACGGTGCGACCCGATCCCGCCCCGGCCGCCGCGGTGGCCGCCCCCTTGAGGTGAAGGAGCAGGCGATGAGTGTGACCGGCGAGGCCGTACCGGGCGAGGACACCGCCCCCGCCCCGCCGTCCCGCGGCCGCCCCGCCCTGGCCGGTGTCGGCCTGTTCACGGCGGCCACGCTGGTCAGCGCCGCGCTGCTGTTCGCGGTGCAGCCGATGGCCGCCAAGATGCTGCTGCCGGTGTACGGCGGGTCGCCGATGGTGTGGAACACCTCGGTGCTGTTCTTCCAGTCGGCGCTGCTGGCCGGGTACGCGTACGCGCACTGGTCGCAGCGGCTGGGGGCGCGCCGGCAGCCCGTGGTCCACATCGCGCTGCTCTGCCTGCCGCTGCTCGCGCTGCCGATCGCGCTGCCGGGCTGGGCGGAGGCGCCGGAGTCGGCCCCGACCGCGCTGTGGCTGCTGCTGGTGCTGGCGGTGATGGTGGGCGCCCCGTTCGCGGTGCTGTCCACCACCGGACCGCTCGTGCAGCGCTGGTACTCCTGGTCGGGGCTGCCCCGGGCGGACGACCCGTACTTCCTGTACGCGGCGAGCAACGGCGGCAGCCTCGTGGCGCTGCTCGCCTACCCGTTCCTCATCGAACCCCTGACGGACGTCCCGGCGCAGGCGACCGGATGGACGGTCGGGTACGCAGTGTTCGCCGTGCTCATGATCGTCTGCGCGCTGGTGGTGCGGCGGCGCGGCCGGACCGGGCCGGAACCGGCCGGCGAGCCCGCCGCGGTCGCGGCCGAGGCACGGCCGGTGGACCGGTGGCGCCGGCTGCGCTGGCTGGGCCTGGCCTTCCTGCCCTCGTCGCTGATGCTCGGGGTCACCACGCACATCTCCACCGACATCGCGCCGGTGCCGCTGATGTGGGTGGTGCCGCTGGCGCTCTACCTGGTGACGTTCATCGTGGCGTTCGGGGTACGGTCGCTGCCCGGGCTGCCCGTTCTGGTGACCGCCGCGGCGACCTGCGCGGCGGTGCTGCCCGTTCTCTTCACCACGGTGGGCGGCAGGCTGCCGGCCTACGCGGTGCTGCTGGACCTGGGCCTGCTGGTGGTCGCGGGCCTGGCCTGCCACGGGCTGCTGGCGGCCGACCGGCCCGAACCCCGCCGGCTGACCGAGTTCTTCCTGATCGTCTCGCTGGGCGGCGCGCTGGGCGGAGCCTTCAACGGGCTGCTGGCGCCGGTGGTGTTCGACTGGGTGGTGGAACTGCCGCTGGTGGTCGCCGCGCTCGCGCTGCTGCCGTTCGCCGTACCGCGGGCCCCCCGGCGCGGAACCTGGGCGACCGTCGTCCTGTTGGCCGGGCCGCTGCTCGTCGTGCTGCTGTGGTACGTGGTCGGTGGCCTGTGGGCGGTGGTCGCGGGGATCGCCGTCGGGGTGGTGTGCTGCGTCCTGCTGACCCGCACCCCGGGGCCGTTCCTTCTGCTCGTCGCGGTCAGCGTCACGCTGCTGTTCGCCGTCCAGCAGCAGGCGGGCGAGCTGCGCGAGCGGACGTTCTTCGGGTCCTACCAGATATCCGAGCGGGACGGCCGGCGGACGCTGGCCCACGGCACCACGGTGCACGGCTTCCAACTGCTCGATCCGGCGCAGCGCCGGACGCCGACGTCCTACTACGCGCGCAGCGGGCCGCTGGGCGAGGTCTTCGGAGCCTACGGCGGGACGGACCGGGTGGCCGCGGTCGGGCTGGGAGCGGGGACCGTCGCGGCGTACGGCCGGGCCGGGCAGCGGATGGACTTCTACGAGATCGACCCGGTGGTGGTGCGCCTCGCCCGCGAGCGCTTCACCTTCCTGCGGGACTCCCCGGCCGAGGTGCGCACCGTCGTCGGCGACGGCCGGCTGCGGCTGGCGGAGGTGCCTGACGGGACGTACGGGCTGATCGTCCTGGACGCGTTCAGCTCCGACGCCGTCCCGGCGCACCTGCTCACCCGCGAGGCGATCGGCCTGTACGAGCGCAAGCTGCGGCCCGGCGGGGTGCTGGCCTTCCACGTGAGCAACCGCCACCTGAACCTGGAGCGGATGCTCGGTGCCACCGCCCGGACCGCGGGGATGGTCGCCCTGGCCGGCCGGAGCCCGGACGCGCCCGACGCCGTCGGTACCTCGTCGCACTGGGTGGCGCTGGCCCGCACCGAGAACGGGCTCGGCCCGCTGCGCGGCGGCCGGCTGGACTGGCGGCCGATCCCACCGGGCGGCCCGGTCTGGACCGACGCGCACTCCTCCCTGTTCGGCGTCCTGCGCGTGGCCCACCCCGGCTGACACCGGTTCGGGGACACGACCCGGCCAGGAGCGCGGTTCGTGGATCCAGCACGGAAACCGATGCGTCGTAACCCGTAAGGACTCGTCGTCGGCCGAGCGGGGGCACCGGTGCGTTGTCGTGGTGAGCGTGGTGAGGGCGCGGTCGGCTACATCGTGGTGGTCGTGCTGATCGGTGCGGTGTTGGCGGGGTCGGTCGTGGTGGGGGTGCCGCAGAAGATCGCGGGTGGGGTGGAGTCGGGGATCTGCCGGGTCACCGACGAGAACTGCGATCCCGCGGCGGGTGCGTCTCCCTCGCCGGGTGCGTCCTTACCGGGTGCTCCTTCGCCTGGGGTGTCGCCCCCCACCGAGGGGTTACCGGCCGACGATCCGGTGCTGGTGGCCTACAACAACGCGGTGAACGAGGCGAACGCGGCCGACCTCGAGTTACGGAACGCCGAGGGTGAGTGGGGCGGGGCCAAGGACGAGCTGATCGGTCTGCTCAAGGACCTGATCGGGTTGGAGGCCCTGGAGAACTGCCTGGGGGAGGGCGACATCGTCGCCTGCCTGGAGTTGGTGGCCACCGCCGTGCCATGGGGCAAGTTCTTCAAACTCCTCAAGACCCTCCCCAAGGCCATCAAGCTGGCCACCCGCCTCAAGAACATCTGGGACCGGGTCTCGGCCGCCCGCAAACGCCGCGACGACGCCCAGGACGCCCTGCGCCGCGCCCGGGAAGCCCTCGACCGCAAGAAGCGGGAGGCGTGCCCGGTTCCCGCGGCATCCCGCACGGGGTCGTACCGGATCGTTCCGGTGGCGGCCGTGGCCGTTCCGATCGCGCTCGCCGGCCCCAAGGACCCCATCACCCTGGGTAAGAACTACACCGCGCGTGCGGACGTGTTCAACACAGGAGGCCAGGCGTCCTTCGAAATCCATGTCTATTACAAGGGGCGCGAGGTGGGTGTCCGCGGCCCGAACGGCTGGATCATGAAGCACGGTTTCAAGGAGCCGCCGGTACTGCCTCCGGAAATCGAAGACAACCTGAACAGCAGGGTCAACAACCTGCGCCAGAGAATCGGCCTCGACCCCTGCTGAACCAGCAGATATCGCCTGTTCGGAGAGATGATGGAATACGTTGTGGTCGACTGGGACGACGATATCTCCGGGTTCTACTGCGATCCGACGCGCTATCTCGAAGCGCTGCCCGAACTGCGGAGCGAGCTGCCGGAGGGCGCCTTCGCCTTCGCGTCCGACCCCGCGCACTACGCTATTTCCGGCACCCGGTGCGTGAAGAACCTGGAGATCGGCTCCCTGGCCTTCTCCGGGTCGGGGCGGACGGATCTGGAGATCCGGTTCGCGCCCAACGAGTGGACGCACGACGCCGGCCTGGAGATCCGCTACGACGACGTCGAGTCGGTCGAGATGCGAAGCTCCTGGATCACCACGGCGAGCCCGCCCGGGCTGGGCGGCGTGCTGCTGGACGAGGTGCGCCCGCACGCCCACGGCTGCGTCCACGACATCGCTCTCACCAACGGTTCGATCACCGTGGTCTGCGCCGACCTGAAAGCCCGCTGGGAGTGACGGCGATGGTGGTGGACCTCGTGACCGGGAGGCTCTCGTGGCCGGCCTGATCGGTGTCGTCGCGGGAGCCGTCCTGCTGCTGTCCCAACTGGCCGTCCTGCGGATGCTGTCACTGGACGACGCGCACCTGGCCGAAGCGGTCATCCGCGCCTGCCTGCTCTCGGCGGTGGTCGGGGTGTGGGCCTCGGCCGATCCGCGTGACCGGCGGCCGGGAGGCGTCTCGGCGGCCATGCTGCTGGCCGCCGCGGTCACCGCGGCGGTCATGACCCTGCTCGTGCTGAGGTCGGCCGGCGACCTGCCTGCGGCGGCCGTCGCCGGGGGACTGTGCGCGGTGCCGCTCGGCGCGGTCGTCGGCGCGCTACCGCACTGCCACCGGCGCTGCTCCGGGCTCGCCCCGGCGGTGGGGGTCACGCTGGCCGGAGAGCAGATCGTGGCGACGGTCCTCCCGGACCCGCTCTGGCCGGCGGCGGTGGTCGGTGCCGCCGCCGTGGCGGCCGGCGCCGCGCTGTCCCGGCGGGGACGGGTGCTGGTCATGGCCGCACCGCTGCTCGCCGTGCTCCTGGCCGAGGGGCTTCACCTGGTGGCGGGCGGTTCCGTCGACCCGGGCCGGCTGGGCTGGCTCACCGCGGGCTGCGTCGCCGGCGGGGCGCTGGTCGCCGCATGGGGACGGGCTCGGCGGCGCAAACCGGCCCTCTCGTTCGCAGGCGGCACCGCAACCGTCCAGTGCACCAGAGAATGAGGTCACTGTCGTGGGACCCAGGACCCAATTGCGGGCCCAAAGCAGGCACATGCCGCGGTCCGGGCCGGGCCCGGGGTTAGGGTGCGAGCCATGAAGCGCAGGACGGTCGCCACCGGAATCGCCGTACTCGCCCTCGCGACGGCCGCGTGCCAGGGGGATGACGGGAAGCCCGCCGCCGGCCGTTCCGGCTTACCGGCCGCGTCCCAGGGCGGCACCGTCTCGCTCCCCCCGGTGACCCTGCCCGCCCGGCCGGCGGCGCTGGCCGACCTGGTGGCCCGCCAGGTGCGGGCGGCCGGGACACTGCGCGCCGAGGTGGTCAACACGCTGCCGGACGGCGGGTCGGTGCAGCAGCACCTCACCGCCCAGGTCCGGACGAACACCCCCACCCCGACCGTGCTGGTCAAGGTGGTCGACTCGGCGGGCACCCGGCCCGAGACCACGCACGCGGTGGTGCTCGGCGGGGTGTTCTACGTGCGGACCGAGGGGGAGGAGCAGGAGCCGGGCAAGCCGTGGGCGCGGCTGTCCCGCCGGGACATCGACGCGTTCAAGGCGCGGGTGGGCGACGCCCCCGAGGCCGGCCAGGTCGTCGGGCTGCTGGAGACCATGTACGGCCAGGCCGACCGGGCGCTGCGCGAGGTGACCGCCGACACCGGGCTGAACCTCGTCCGGCACGGCGCGTTCCGGGGCGCACCCGCGGCCGAGGACCTGACCGGAACCCGGGTCACCCGGTTCGAGGGCACCACCCGGACCGCGGCCGTGGCCCGCCTCGACCGGAGCTTCGCGGAGATGGACAGGGCGGGGCTCCGGCAGATCGCCTGGACGCTCTGGGTGGACGCCTCGGGCCTGCCGCGCAAGTACACGGTCACCCTGGCCACCGCCCAGGGCCGCCGGGTGACCAGCGTCGCGACCTACTCCGGCTGGGGCGGCCCGGTGGCGATCCAGGCGCCGCCGCCCGCCCAGGTCGCCACCCTCACCGGCTGACCGGCGGCCCGCGCCGCTCACTCCTCGGGGCACTTGTTGGTGGCGTGCGCCAGCGGCCGGGTGAAGCCCACCATGTTGGAACGGGCGTAGGAGGACACCCGGATGGGGCCGCAGGCGGTGCAGGCCGCCTCGATCATCAGCTTGCGCTCGGGGTCGACCACCAGCCCGACGTGGCCGGGCCGGCCGCTGGCCGTGCCGGGGCCCGAGTTGAAGAAGACCAGGTCACCGGGCTTCTCCGGGCCGGTCACCCGGACCCCGTAGGGCCACTGGGTGAACGTGGTGCGCGGGATGGAGATCCCGGCCTCCAGGTAGGAGGCGTAGATCAGCCCGGAGCAGTCGTAGCCGCCCTCGGCCTCGGACTCGCCACCCCAGACATACGCCTTGCCGATCTTGTTTCGGGCGTTCTGGATGATCCTCTTGACGATCTCGCACGGGTTGCCGGGGATGACCCCGTCCCAGCCGACGCCGCCGAAGTACTCCGTGGGCGGCAGCCCGTTGTACTCGGTCGAGTCCTCTTTGGCGACCAGCCGGATCTTGAAGAGGTTCATGAGCCGGCCACGGGAGACCAACGCGCCACCGGGCCGCCACACCGTCACCCCCCCGCAGTGCAGGGCGATGGGATGGCGGTTGCCGCTCGGGTCCGGCGGGCTGTACTCGACGACGCATTCGGGGAGTTGGAGTTGCGCGATGGCGCTGCCGCCGCCCCGGCTGCGCGGGACGCCCAGCTCACCGGTGTTGTCGGTGCACAGCTTGTCCATGCGCCGCAGCCGCAGGTCCTCGGCCTCCTGGGCGGTGAGCTTGTCGCGGTCCTTGATCTGGCAGTCCTTGGTGGCCACCGTGGCCTTCATGGTGTAACCCAGGCGGCCGGTCACGTTGACGTCGCCGATGAGTCTCGAGCCGTTGCGGTCGGCGTACTGGCGCGCGGCGGCGGTGTGCGCCGCGCCGGCGGTGTCGATGTCGGTGACGGCCTCCCACAGCCCCAGGCCATTGGGATCGTTGCCGTTCTGGGCGAGCAGGATCGCCTTGTCGCGCAGCGGGGTGAGTGCGCCGATCGCGGCGGCGTCCGCGGCGGTCTGCCCGCGGGTCCGCATGTCGTTGGCCTGCGCCAACGGCACGATCATGACGGTCAGGGCCAGCGCGCAGACCGTGCCCATCAACAGGAGGAGTTGTGTCGAGCCCTCGTCGCGCCGGGACGTGCCCCATCGTCCACGAGCCAGCATCAAGACGTCCACCGCCGCCAGTCCGTAGTTATCCGACCGTAGAGACCCTAGGGAGCAAGGGGGTTCGGGCATAGGGTCCGTGGACCTAATTTCGGTGCTGGGCCCGGTTTTTGGGTCCGGTTTTGGGCCTGTGGACCCATCTCGGACGCCACGTGTTCACATACCGTCAAGAGTGTTTTTCTCGATTGCCCTCCGCGCCCTCGCGGCGCTGATCCTCCTGCTCCCGCTGGCGTCCTGTGACTGGAAGAGCGTCACGCTGGAGCGGAAGATCTGGTCGAGTGATCCGAAGCCGGCGGGATTCGCCGAGCATCGCGGCGACGATTACCGGGTGGCGTACCCGGCCGGCTGGACGCTCCGGTCCGGGTTCGATCGGCTGGGCCACGAATATGTGGAAATCAACGGCCCGGCGACCCCGGAGGGGGCTTTCAGCGGCCGAGCGCGCGTTGTGCGGTGGGCTTCTTATCCGTACCAGTTCGAGGACCGGCTCGTCGAATACCGGCGCCAGGCCGATCGCGCCGACCGCACCATCAAAAAGGATGAATCGCTGGTGCTCGACCGCGCCCGGCGAGGGCACCGATTCGAGTACACGGCCAAGGTGAAGACCGTCAGGGGCCGGACCGTGCGGGTGCGGGCCACCGACACGCTGGCGCTCACCGAGGACGGTGTACTGCTGGAATTCTCGGTCACCGCGGCCGACGGGGCGGCCGCGGCCGCACGGGTAGCAGAGGTCGTGGGATCGTTCAGAATCCACTGATCGAAATCTGCGGAAACGTCCGGTTAACATTCACGTATATGTCAGATAATTGACTCGGTAGACCTATTCCCCCAGTTGGGAATTCGTAGATGATCGCCGGGTGGAACGTTTTACTCGGCGGGCGGGGGTCCGGCGGGATCGCGGCGAAGGTGTCATTAACTATCTCGCCGCCATTCTGCTGACTGCCGCGATCCTGGCAGTCATCGTCGCGAGCGGAATAGGCGCCCGGATCTCCGGGGGCATCGAGTACGCCCTGTGCCGGCTGCTGGTCGAGGGCGACGTCGACGCGGTCTGCGGGCCCCTGCTGCCGGGCCACAACCCGCCGACGCAGCCGGTGGCCGGCCGTCCGGTGAACCCCTGCTACGGAGAGATCGACGTCAGCTACGGGGAACTGAACGTCACCTTCCCCATCCGCTACGTCGACCTGCGCGGCGGCGTCCGGCTGGGCTTCCAGACACGCAAGATCATCACACCGGGTAAGCCGGACCGCTGGCAGGTGACGGTCTACGGCTGGGGCGAGGGCGCGGTCGCCACCCCCAGCCTGCCCGGCGGCCAGACCGAGGGCGACAGCCCGTACGGCCCCGTCCGCCCCTCGAACCCGCTGACCGCCGGCGCCTGGCTCGGCCTGAACGTCACCGGCGGTGAGACCTACGAGTTCGGCAGCGAGGCGGAGGCCCGCGGCTTCCCCTGGAAGTACGCGCAGAAGCGGGCCGCCGACATCGCCGACACGATCCTGGAGAACAACCCCGCCACCGGCCTGCCGGTCAGGATCCTCAAGAACCTCCCGCTGGTGGGCGACGACGTGCGGAACGTACTCGACGGCCCGCAACTGCCGCCCCGCAAGGAATGGTCGCTGGAGGGCGGGCTCACCGCGGGCTTCAGCGGCAAGCTCGACCTGTTCGGCCGGGCCGCGCTCACGGTCGGCGGCCGTGGCTGGCACCTGGCCGGCGTCCGCCGCGACGACGCGGGCAACACCTCCTTCACCCTCCGCGACTCGGCCGAGCTGGAACCGTCGCTCGCCATCGACCTGGCCCTGGTCATCCCCCGGGGAGCGCGCGGCCGGTTCAACAACAAGATCGACGACGCCATCGACTACATCGAGAACGAGCTGGGCCGCAGGTACGGCGGGGTGTTCAAGCTCCCCGCCGCGGCCCGCGAGCACCTCAAGACCAACTGGCCCGACATCGGCCTGACCTGGAAGGGCCGGATCAACCTGACGTACCAGCTCACCGTCGACAAGAACGGCAACCTCACCCGGTACCAGCGGGTGGTCGACATGAACGGCAACTGGTTCGGCCGGCTCGCCGACGAGGTGGCCAAGAAGGACCGGAGCGGGCGCTCCGTGGGGAACCTCCAGGTCCCCCTCGGCGGCAGCCGCACCATCGAGCACAGCACCCTCGACCTCACCGACCCGGCCAACCGGGACGCCGCCGCGAGCTTCTTCCTGAACGCGGCCGGGACCTGGCTGCGCTACCCGGTCGGCGCCATCGCGGAGTTCACCCCGGAGGCGTTCCGGCTGAACCAGTACATCGAGCAGCGGGGCACGAAGACCTCCCAGATCTACGACTCCAGCGTCGGCAACGTCAAGTTCACCGGGGAGGGCTCGGGCCGGCGGGGCAACTCGCTCGTCGAGCTGAAGATCGAGAACGAGGACAACGACCTGTCCCAGGCGCGGATCTGGCAGGACGGCAAGGGGTGGGTGCCGTGGGCAGACTGTCCGTCCTGATCCCCGCCCTGGTCCTCGCCGCGGCCGCCTGTTCGAGCCCCGAACCGGCCGCGCCGCCGCCGGGCCACGTGCTGTACCGCGGCGCCGGCTACACGTTCACGCATCCCGCGGGCTGGACCGAGCGGCGCACCACCGACGAGCGGCGATCCCCGCTGATCGAGCTGCACGGCCCGCCCGGCCCGCACGGCGCGTTCCGGGGCCAGGTCATCGTGGCCCGGCGCGACCGCTACACCGGCACCATGCGCGACCAGCTCCTCCAGGCCCGGGCGTTCAACACCGTGTACGGGCGGCAGATCCTCACCGACCGCCCGCACCGGGTGCCGGGCGCGACCGAGGCGCACTGGATCGAGGCGGTGTACGAGGAGCGGCTGCCCGGCGGCGGCACCGTGCAGGTCAAGATCGTGGACATCTACGCGCTCACCCCGAAGGGCACCATGCTCAACATCGCCGTCCGTGCCCCGTCCGCGGAGTTCGCCGTCGCCGGCCTGCCCGCGGTCCTGCGCTCCGTCCGGGTCGCCTCGTGAACCGGCCGGTCCGCGCCGCGGTGGAGAGCGGCTTCGTCATGGCCGCCGCCCTCCTCGTCATCGGCTTCGTCTCGGTCGTCGTCGCCGTCGGCTCCCCGAAGACGGTGGCGGGTGACAGCTTCGTGTGGACCTCGGCCCTCGCGGTCATCATGCTCCTGCTCGGCTTCGGCGGCGTGGCGGGAGCGCTGGCGGCCCGCCGGCTGCCCGGCCGGCGGCGGCTGCCGCTGGCGCTGGTCGGCCCGCTGACCGTGATGACCCTCGCCGCGATCCCCGCCGCCATCGACGGCGACTGGGCCGGTGTGCTCTTGTACGAGGCGGGCACGCTCGCCGGAACGGCCGGCGGGGTGCTGTTCTTCGGAGGGCGCCGATGATCGGTGAGTACGCGCTCCTGGCGCTCCTGCTCGTGCTCGGCCCCGGCCTGGTCGTCGCCGCGCCGATCTACGCCGTGCACCGGCGCCGGTTCCTGCGGCGCGCCGTTGAGACGCCCGGCACGGTGGTCGGCTCCGACTGGGAGAAGCGGCGCGACGACGGCCCGAGCACCTACCGCCTCACCATCCGCTACCGGGGACCGGACGGCCGGGAGCTGACCTTCGAGGAACGCGGGCTCCGCCAGGACGCGGCGACCGGAACACCGGTCACCGTCCTGTACGACCCCGCCCGTCCCACCCGGGCCCACATCGCCTTCGACGCCGGCAAGTCCGATCGGGACGCGCTCCTGCTGGCCCTCGCGGGCGCCGTGGTGATCA
Source organism: Actinomadura craniellae (assembly GCF_003289645.1). Lineage (GTDB taxonomy): Bacteria > Actinomycetota > Actinomycetes > Streptosporangiales > Streptosporangiaceae > Actinomadura_D > Actinomadura_D craniellae. Next base: position 332,111 of record NZ_QLYX01000006.1, read on the forward strand.
CCTTCACGGTCGTCTTCTTCCTGGGGAACCCCGGCTGAAGAGATAGCCGGGGGCTATCGCGTCTATGCAGGTGGGGCATCCTCCCAGGCTCGTTCGGCGCAGGCGTCATCTGTGGCTAGAGTCACATGAGTCGTCTGCCTGTTGCTTGTGTCACAGATCTGCGGGGGTAGCGTAAGGTCGCTTCGCCAGCAGCGCGTGTACAGCTTGTAGCCGTGGCGCAACGGCGGCAGACTCACGCGTCACTACGGACCGCCCCGGGTCCGGTCACCGGCCGGTGCCGGAACCCGAGTACAGGAGCGCCTCATGAGCACCCTGGATGCCCCGGCCAAGGAGCGCGCTCGGCTCGAAGAGCGCACGCTCCGCACGGACCGTTGGCGTCAATATCCGATCTTCATCGTCGTCGTGTTCACGGCATGGGTGGCGTACGCGACCGTGCGCGCGATGATGGGCCAGTACTACTGGGTCGATGAGTACCACTACCTCACGCCCTTCTACTCACCCTGTGTCAGCGTGGAGTGCGTGCCGGGCTCGGCGCACTTCGGCGAGTTCCTGCCGAAGCTGCCGTTCTTCATCCCGTTCGCCGCGATCTCGCTGCCGTTCCTGCTGCTCTTCCGGCTGACCTGCTACTACTACCGGAAGGCCTACTACCGCGGGTTCTGGGCGTCGCCGTCGGCGTGCGCGGTGCGCGAGCCGCACAAGAAGTACACCGGCGAGCGCCGCTTCCCGCTGGTGGGGCAGAACCTGCACCGTTACTTCTGGCTGGCCGCCGCACTGATCTCGCTGATCAACACCTATGACGCGGTGCTGGCCTTCCACGGCAAGGACGGCGGCTTCGGCATCGGTCTCGGTTCGCTGATCCTGGTGACCAACGCGGTCCTGCTGTGGGGTTACACGCTCTCGTGCCACTCCTGCCGGCACATTGTCGGCGGCAGGCTCAAGAACTTCTCCAAGCACCCGATCCGTTACTGGATGTGGGGACAGGTCTCCAAGCTGAACGAGCGGCACGGGCAGTTCGCCCTGATCACGCTCGGCTCGCTGGTGGTGGCCGACCTGTACGTGGCGCTGGTGTCCGGGGGAGCGATCTCCGACCTGCGCATTTACAACTGAGGACCCACGGATCATGACTGAGATCGAAAGGCACTCCTACGACGTCGTCGTGATCGGCGCCGGAGGTGCGGGACTGCGGGCGGCCATCGAGGCCCGCCTGCAGGGCAAGAAGACGGCGATCATCTCCAAGTCGCTGTTCGGCAAGGCCCACACGGTGATGGCCGAAGGCGGCGCCGCCGCGGCGATGGGGAACGTCAACCCCAACGACAACTGGCAGGTCCACTTCCGCGACACCATGCGCGGCGGCAAGTTCCTCAACAACTGGCGGATGGCCGAGCTGCACGCCAAGGAGGCCCCCGACCGGGTCTGGGAGCTGGAGCACTGGGGCGCGCTGTTCGACCGCACCAAGGACGGCAAGATCAGCCAGCGTAACTTCGGCGGGCACGAGTACCCGCGGCTGGCGCACGTCGGCGACCGCACTGGCCTGGAGCTGATCCGCACCGCCCAGCAGAAGATCGTCGCCCTCCAGCAGGAGGACCACCGGGACCACGGCGACTACGATGCCCGGCTCAAGGTCTGGGCCGAGACCACCGTCACCCGGCTGCTGCTGGACGGCGACCGGATCAGCGGCGTGTTCGCCTACGTCCGCGAGACCGGGAAGTTCGTGGTCTTCGAGGCGCCCGCGGTGGTGCTGGCCACCGGCGGCATCGGCAAGGCCTTCAAGGTCACCTCCAACTCCTGGGAGTACACCGGTGACGGGCACGCGCTGGCGCTGCTGGCCGGGGCCACGCTGCTGAACATGGAGTTCGTCCAGTTCCACCCCACCGGCATGGTCTGGCCGCCGTCCGTCAAGGGCATCCTGGTCACCGAGTCGGTGCGCGGCGACCGGGGCATCCTCAAGAACTCCGACGGCAAGCGGTTCATGTTCGACTACATCCCCGAGGTGTTCAAGGCGCAGTACGCCACCACCGAGGAGGAGGGCGACCGCTGGTACGACGACCCCGACAACAACCGGCGCCCGCCGGAGCTGCTGCCCCGTGACGAGGTCGCCCGGGCCATCAACTCCGAGGTCAAGGCGAACCGCGGCTCGCCGCACGGCGGGGTCTTCCTCACCGTGGTCGACCGGATGCCCGGCGGCGCCGAGGAGATCAAGCGCCGGCTGCCGGCGATGCACCACCAGTTCAAGGAACTGGCGGACGTCGACATCACCAAGGAGCCGATGGAGGTCGGCCCGACCTGCCACTACGTGATGGGCGGGGTGGAGGTCGACCCCGACACCGGGGCCGCGCTCGTCCCCGGGCTGTTCGCCGCGGGCGAGTGCTCCGGCGGCATGCACGGCTCCAACCGGCTGGGCGGCAACTCGCTGACCGACCTGCTGGTGTTCGGCCGCCGCGCCGGGCTGGGCGCCGCCGAGTACGTCGACGCCCTGGCGGACCGTCCCGCGGTCTCCGCCGAGGAGGTCGAGGCGGCCTCCGCCGAGGCGCTGGAGCCGTTCGACCGGACGGGCGGGGAGAACCCCTACACCGTCCACCAGGAACTCCAGCAGACGATGAACGACCTGGTCGGCATCATCCGCAAGGAGGGGGAGCTGGAGCAGGCGCTCCAGTCCCTGGACAAGCTCCGCGCCCGGGTCGCCAACGTGGCGGTGGAGGGCGGCCGGGGCTACCACCCGGGCTGGCACCTGGCGCTCGACCTGCGCAACATGCTCCTCGTCTCCGAGTGCATCGCCAAGGCGGCGCTGGAGCGGCAGGAGAGCCGCGGCGGGCACACCCGCGACGACCACCCGGCCATGTCGGCCGACTGGCGCAAGGTGAACCTGGTCTGCCGGCTGGTCGGCGACCCCGCCGACCCCAGGGTCGAGCTGAAGCGCCAGCCGCTGGAGCCGATGCGCGAGGACCTGATCACGCTCTTCGAGAACGACGAGCTCAAGAAGTACCTCACCGAAGAGGAGCTGCCCGTGTCCGCGGCGGCCGAGGAGAAGGCATGAGCTACGAGGCGAAGTTCCGCGTCTGGCGTGGTGACGCGGGCGAGGGCGAGCTGACCGACTACACGGTCGAGGTGAACGAGGGCGAGGTCGTCCTCGACATCATCCACCGGTTGCAGGCCACCCAGGCCCCCGACCTGGCGGTGCGGTGGAACTGCAAGGCCGGCAAGTGCGGGTCGTGCTCGGCCGAGATCAACGGCATGCCGCGGCTGCTGTGCATGACCCGGATGTCGACGTTCTCCCCGGACGAGACGATCACGGTGACCCCGGTGCGTACCTTCCCGGTCATCCGCGACCTGGTCACCGACGTGTCGTTCAACTACGAGAAGGCGCGGCAGATCCCGTCCTTCGACCCGGGCGACACCAAGCCCGGCGAGTTCCGGATGATGCAGCAGGACGTCGAGCGCTCGCAGGAGTTCCGCAAGTGCATCGAGTGCTTCCTGTGCAACAACGTCTGCCACGTGATCCGTGACCACGAGGAGAACAAGGAGTCGTTCGCCGGGCCGCGCTTCCTGATGCGCATCTCCGAGCTGGAGATGCACCCGGCCGACGCCGCCGACCGGCGCAAGATCGCGCAGGAGGACCACGGGCTGGGCTTCTGCAACATCACCAAGTGCTGCACCGAGGTCTGCCCCGAGCACATCAAGATCACTGACAATGCGCTGATCCCGATGAAGGAGCGCGTGGCCGGCCAGAAGTACGACCCGCTGGTCTGGCTCGGCTCCAAGCTCGGCATCGTCAAGAAGGGCCAGGACACCCCCTCCGCCTGAGCCGAGGGAGCGAGCGCAGCGAGTGAGTGAGGTGAGGGCGGCGGTGAGCACCGCCTGATCCGAGGGAGCGAGGTGAGGGCGCCCCGGCCGGGATTCCGGCCGGGGCGCCCTCACCCGCTCAGCAGAAGATCAGGACGAAACAGCCGTGGGCGAAGTCCCACTCCTCGCCGTAGGAGTCCGGGTACGGCTTCCCGTCGGTGGATCCGGTGATCGTGCCGTCCATGTAGAGCCGCTTGAGTTCCCGCCGCGCGGCCTCCTCGCCGATCCGCGCCTCCTCCTCCTTGGTGAGCGGCGGCTGCTCGTTCTTCAGGCGGGCCTGCTCCTCCCGGTAGACCGCCTGGGTGTAGGCGGAGTCGTGGTTGCTCTCGTAGGGCATGTCGTAGATCTCGCCGGTCGGCCGGATCCGCTGGAGGTACTGGTTGGCCCGGATCCCCTGGAGGGTCGCCTCGACCTCCTCGTCGATCGCCGCGCTGATGTACTCCGCCCGGCCCATCCCCCAGACGAGGGGCGTGTAGCGGGTTTTGGCGTGGTGGGTCTCGTGGATGAAGGTCGCGGCCTGTGCCTCGGGTGATCTGCTGGTGTCCACGATGATGGTGTGCGTGACGGGGTTGTAGTAGGAGCCGCCGCCGCGCCGGTAGACTACCGTCACCCCGTTCCGCTGCACCCATTCGAGTGCCTCGCGGCCGTACGGGGTCTCGCGCAGTATCCGTTCGGTGGCGATCCGTTCGGGGTCCGGGAGCGGTTGCGGGACCGGGGGGCCGGGGCTCGGCCGCGGGACGGCCCGCGTGGGCGGGCCGGAGGCGTGGGGTGGTGCGGGCAGCGGCTCGGGATGGTTGTCCACCCGTGGCGGCACGCAGTCGCCGGTCACCCGGCAGAGGGACTGCCAGAGGCCGGAGGTGATCGTCCCGCCTGGGCCGGTGGTGGCGATCGCGGCCGTGACCGCGCCGATCAGCAGGATGACGGCCAGGTAGGAGGCGCCGCCCTCACCGCGGTCGGCCCGGTTCGTTCGCATCGCCGCACGGTAAGCCGATCATGCTCGGCGGCCCAGGGTCCCCGGGCCCATTCCCCGGACCTCATGGGGCTGGGCCCGGGCGCACGGGGAGCCCAGGTCAGAGGGTGTAGGGGACCGGGAGGTCGTCGACGAGGGTCTCGGCCTTGTCCCGGACGGCGCCTGCGGCGGTGACGGTCAGGGTGTGCCGGCGCAGTTCCTGCTCGCGGACGGTGTAGGCGGTCACGGTGAACCCGCCGTCCGCGGCCCTGGCCTGGGGCGGGGCGATGGTGGGGCGGTAGCGGGCGATGACGGCGTTGCGGCGCTCGGCGTCCTCGCCGGTGATCCCCGGCCGGAACCTGATCTCGTTGACGCCGCCGACGACGTAGGTCAGCCGGCCGGTGTCGCGGGTGGTCTCCAGGTAGAGGCGGGCGAGCCGCTCGGCGGTGGCGGTGTCGGCGACCCGGCTTCCGTCCGCGGTGGTGACCTTGCCGAAGGCCGCCGGGTCGCCGGTCAGCAGGTACGCCTGCCCGGCGCCCGCGCCCACGTAGAACAGCACCGGGTGGGCGTTTTGCCGGTTGCTGACCTCGATGATGCGCCAGGTGCGCAGGAACGGCGCGGGCAGGGTGGTCAGCCGGGTGCCGTCCTCCTTGACCAGTCCCGCTTCCGCGGAGCGCCCGGCCCTGTTCAGCGCGGCACTGAGGGAGTCGCGGGTCTTCTCGTCCACGCGGACCCCTGGACTGCGTGATGGTCCCTCCGCGGCGTCCGGGCCGCCGGTGCATCCGGCCGCCAGGATCAGCGCGGTGAGGAGGGCCGCCGCGCGCGGCGGCCGCCGGCGCTCAGCAGAAGATCCACAGGAAGCAGTCATGCGCGTCGTCCCATGCTTCTCCGTATCCGTCGACATAGCTCTTCCCGTCGGTGGATCGGGTGATTTCGCCGCTGAGGAAGCCGCGTTTGAGTCGGTTCCATCCGGCCTCTTCACCGATCCGGCGTTTCTCCGCTTCGGTGAGCGGTGGTTGGTTGTTCTGCTTACGGGCCTCTTCCGCCCGCCGGATGGCTCGATCGTAGGACGCCTCGTACTGGGACTGGAACGGGATGTCCGGGACGCTGCCGGGGGGCCGGACCGCCTGGAGTTGCTGGTTGGCCCGGATCGCGAGGATGACGCTCTCGACCTCCTCGTTGATGGACGCGTCGATGTACTCGTCGCGTCCCATCTTCTTGGGGTCGGGGGTTCCGTCGTGCCGGGCGTGGTTGACCTCGTGCACGAAGGTCGCGGCCTGGGCTTCGGGCGTTCTGCTGCTGTCCACGTAGAAGGTGTTGGTGCTGCCTCGGTAGAAGGAGCCCCCACCGGGGCGGTAGACCACCGCCACCCCGTTCTGCCGCACCCATTCGAGTGCCTCGCGGCCGAGCGGGGTCTCGTTGAGCACCCGTTCGGTGGCGACCTGTTCGGAGTCGGACGGAGGTGGCGGTCCGGGGCTGGGGTTCGGCAGCCGGGTGGGCTCCGGGAGCCGCCGGCCGGGGTTGAGGGGCGGCCGTGGCAGCAGGCTGGGTTCGTCTTCGGCCTGTGCCTGGGCGGGCCCGCAGCCGCCGGTGACCCGGCAGATGGAGCGTTCGACGCCGGAGGTGATCGTCGCACCGATCCCGGTGGTGGCGACCACGGTCACGGCCGCACCGATCAGCACGATGACGGCGATGTAGGAGGCGCTGCCTTCGCCGCGGTCGGCCCGGTTCGCACGCACCGCCGTACCGTAAAGCGGATCTTTTCGAGGAGACCAGGGTCTTGGGACCCATGCCCGGACCCAGCGCGTGCGGGGTCCGACCTCGATCGGTGGTGTGCCGGGCGGGCGGCGTGCCTCCGCCTCCGCCGCCCACCCGGGCCGGTGTCCTGTCCCCTGAGCACACCGCGATCCACCTTTACGAAAAGTCAGGTGTGGGGATAGGGAAAAATACACACAAGCCACGGCGTGTGCGTGATCGGGTCGATGGGAGTGCCATGATGTCCCGTTCACGGAGGGGAGAAGCCCATGAGCCCGATCGAGCGGGGATCGTTTCTCGCCGACCTCACCCCGGAGGAGCGAGCCGATCTGGAGCAGCGCGGCCGGGTGCGTCCCTGGGATCGAGGTGAGGTGCTGTTCCGGGAGGGCGAGCCCTCGGGCTGGGTGGCGATCCTGCTGTCGGGCCGGGTCAAGGCGTCCTCGCACGGGCTGAACGGCGGCGAGGTGCTGCTGGCGGTGCGCGGGCCCGGGGCGCTGATGGGCGAGATCTCGGTGATCGACGGCCTGCCCCGGTCGGCGACCGTCTCGACCATGGAGCCCGTCGAGGCGCTGGTGGTGAACGCGGCCGACTTCCTGGGTTTCCTGGCCGCGCACAGCCGGGTCTCCCTGCTGATCATGCGGATGCTCTGCGCGCGGTGGCGGGACGCCGACCGCAAGCGGGTGGAGTTCGGGATGTACGACGCGACGGGCCGGGTGGCCCAGCGGCTGGTCGAACTGGCCGAGCGGTACGGCGTCCCGTACCGGCTCGGCGGGGCGGCGGCGGGACGGGCCGGCGAGCAGCCGCAGAGCCTGCGGATCACGCTCAACATCAGCCAGGAGGAGCTGGCCGGCTGGGTCGGCGCGTCCCGCGAGGCGGTGAGCAAGGCGCTGCGCACGCTGCGGGCGCACGGCTGGATCGAGACGGGCCGCCGCAGCCTGATCGTCCACGACCTGCAGGCGCTGCGCCGGCACGCCCGCTGAGCCCGCCCCGGAATCGAAGCTGAAAAGTCGATAGCCGTACGGTATGCAGAGTGCAGTTGCAACAGCTGGCGTACTTCGTCGCCGTGGCCGACACGCGCCACTTCACGCAGGCGGCGGAGACGCTGGGGGTGGCCCAGCCGTCCCTGTCGAAGCAGATCCGCGCGCTGGAGACCGAACTGGGCGCCGCCCTGTTCAGCCGGGCGCGCGGCAACATCACCCTGACCCCGGCCGGGGAGGCGCTGCTGCCGCTGGCCAAGCGCATCCTCGCCGATGCCGACACGGCCCGCCTGGAGGTGCAGGAACTCGCGGGGCTGCGCCGCGGGCGGGTCCGGCTGGGCGCGACGCCGTCGCTGTGCGCGGGCCTGCTCGCCGACGTGCTGCGCCGGTTCCACGACGCCTATCCCGGGATCGGCCTGGTCGTGGAGGAGGGCGGCTCCCACGACCTCGTCCGCGACCTGAGCCGGGGCCTGCTGGACCTGGCGCTGGTGATCCTGCCGCTGGCGGGTGACGCGCCCCTGGCCACCACGGCGATCCTGCGCGAGCGGCTGGTCGTGGCCTCGCCGGCCGGCGGCACGGGCCAGGCCCGGCCGCCGCGCCGCCCCTATGTCAGGATCGAGGACCTCCGGAACCGCCCCCTGGTGATGTTCCGGTCCGGGTACGACCTGCGCGAGGCGACCATCAACGCCTGCCGCCAGGCCGGCTTCGAGCCGCGGTTCGCCGTCGAGGGCGGTGAGATGGATGCCGTGCTGCGCTTCGTCGAGGCGGGGCTGGGCATCGCCGTGGTGCCGAGCATGGTGCTGGCGGGCCGGCCCCGGCTCCGCGGCACGCCGCTGGCGGTGGACGACACCGCGGGGCGGAGCCGCGACCACCCGCCCGGGCCGTCCGGCCTGCTGCGCACGGTCGCGCTGGCGCACCGTAAGGACGTGGCGCCGACGCACGCGGCCCGCGCCTTCCAGGCCACCCTGGAGGCGTTCCTCGTCGAGGCGACCCGGACGGGCGGCCTGCCGGCGGGCGTGGAGTCGCTGGTCCGGCCCTGAGGGCTACCGCTTCCCGCCGGCCTTGAGGTAGTCGTGGTTGAGCCGAGCGATGGTGTCCAGCGGGATGCCCTTGGGGCAGGCCACGGTGCACTCGCCGGTGTTGGTGCAGCCGCCGAAGCCCAGGTCGTCGTGGGTGGCGACCATGTCGACCACCCGGGAGTCGCGCTCGGGCTGGCCCTGCGGCAGCAGGCCCAGGTGGGTGACCTTCGCGGCGGTGAACAGCATGGCGGACCCGTTCGGGCAGGCCGCCACGCAGGCGCCGCAGCCGATGCACTCGGCGGCCTCGAACGCCCGGTCGGCGTCCGGCTTGGGCACCGGCACCGCGTGCGCGTCCGGGGCCGACCCGGTCGGCGCCGAGATGTACCCGCCGGCCTCGATGATCTTGTCGAAGGCGGACCGGTCGACCACCAGATCCTTGATCACCGGGAACGGGCGGGCCCGCCACGGCTCGATGTCGACGACCTCGCCGTCCTTGAACTTGCGCAGGTGGAGCTGGCAGGTGGTGGTGGCCCGCTCCGGCCCGTGCGGGGTGCCGTTGATGACCAGCGAGCACATGCCGCAGATGCCCTCGCGGCAGTCGTGGTCGAAGGCGATCGGCTCCTCGCCCTTCAGCGCCAGCCGCTCGTTCAGGACGTCGAGCATCTCCAGGAACGACATGTCCGGGGAGAGGTCGTCCACCTCGTAGGTGACCATCCGGCCCTTGTCCTCGGGGCCCTTCTGGCGCCAGACGCGCAGGGTGAGCTTCATTACTTGTACGACCTCTGGCTCGGCGTGACGTATTCGAAGGCGAGGTCCTCCTTGTGGAGGATCGGCCGCTCGCCGGGGCCGGTCCACTCCCAGGCCCCGACGTAGGAGAAGTTCGCGTCGTCGCGGGCGGCCTCGCCGTCCTCGTCCTGGGACTCGGCGCGGAAGTGTCCGCCGCAGGACTCGGTGCGGTGCAGCGCGTCCACGCACATGAGCTCGGCGAGTTCGAAGAAGTCGGCCACCCGGCCGGCCTTCTCCAGCGACTGGTTGAGGTCGTCGCCGGAGCCCGGCACCCTGACCCGCCGCCAGAACTCCTCGCGCAGCGCCGGGATCAGCTCCAGCGCCTTGCGCAGGCCCTCCTCGGTGCGCTCCATCCCGCAGTACTCCCACATGATGGCGCCGAGTTCGCGGTGGAAGGAGTCCACGGTGCGGTCGCCGTCGATCGACAGCAGCCGCTCGATCCGCTCCTGCACCTCGGCCTCCGCCGCGGTGACGGTCTCGGCCGGCACCGCGCCGACCGGGTTCCGGGCCAGGTAGTCGCCGATCGTCTGCGGCAGCACGAAATACCCGTCGGCCAGGCCCTGCATCAGCGCGGAGGCGCCCAGCCGGTTGGCGCCGTGGTCGGAGAAGTTGGCCTCGCCGATCACGAACAGGCCGGGGACGGTGGACTCCAGGTCGTAGTCGACCCACAGCCCGCCCATCGTGTAGTGCACGGCCGGGTAGATGCGCATCGGCTGCTCGTAGGGGTTCTCGCCGGTGATGCGCTCGTACATCTCGAAGAGGTTGCCGTACTTGGCGGCCACCGCGTCCCGGCCCAGCCGCTCGATCGCGCCGGCGAAGTCCAGGTACACGCCCAGGCCGCCGGGGCCCACCCCCCGGCCCTCGTCGCAGACGTTCTTGGCGGCCCGGGAGGCGATGTCGCGGGGGACCAGGTTGCCGAACGCCGGGTAGATCCGCTCCAGGTAGTAGTCGCGCTCGTCCTCGGGGATGTCGGCGGGCCGGCGGTCGTCGCCGGCCTTGACCGGCACCCACACCCGGCCGTCGTTGCGCAGCGACTCCGACATCAGGGTCAGCTTGGACTGGTGGTCGCCGCTGACCGGGATGCACGTCGGGTGGATCTGCGTGTAGCAGGGGTTGGCGAACAGCGCGCCGCGCCGGTGCGCCCGCCAGGCCGCGGTGACGTTGGAGCCCATCGCGTTGGTGGACAGGAAGTAGACGTTGCCGTACCCGCCGGTGGCGAGCACCACCGCGTCGGCGGTGTGGGACCTGACCTCCCCGGTGACCAGGTTCCGGACGACCACGCCGCGGGCCCGGCCGTCCTCCATGATCAGGTCGAGCATCTCGTGCCGCGGGTGCAGCTCGACGTTGCCCGCGTCGACCTGCCGCATCAGCGCCTGGTAGGCGCCGAGCAGCAGTTGCTGGCCCGTCTGGCCGCGGGCGTAGAAGGTGCGGGAGACCTGGGCGCCGCCGAACGAGCGGTTGTCGAGCAGGCCGCCGTACTCCCGGGCGAACGGGACGCCCTGCGCCACGCACTGGTCGATGATCTGCCGGCTGATCTCGGCCAGCCGGTGCACGTTGGACTCGCGGGAGCGGAAGTCGCCGCCCTTGACGGTGTCGTAGAACAGCCGGTGCACGCTGTCGCCGTCGTTGCGGTAGTTCTTCGCCGCGTTGATGCCGCCCTGCGCGGCGATCGAGTGCGCCCGGCGGGGGCTGTCCTGGTAGCAGAACTGGACGACCTTGTAGCCCAGCTCGGCCAGGGTGGCGCCGGCCGAACCCCCGGCCAGGCCGGTGCCGACGATGATGACGGTCTTCTTGCGCTTGTTGGCCGGGTTGACCAGCTTGACGGCGAACTTGCGCTCGCTCCAGCGCTCCTCGATGGGCCCGGCCGGGGCCTTGGTGTCGGCGATCGGCTCGCCGCTGCCGTAGAAGCTCTCGTCGATGTGCACGGACTGCCTCCCCTCACTGGCCGTGGTGCTCACGACCCCACTCCGACCAGGACGGCGACGGGCACGGCCAGGAAGCCCACCACGAGCGCGACCGCGTACCCGGTCGCGACCAGGTCGAGCGTCCTCGCGTCGCCGCGGCCCAGGCTCTGGAACGCCGACCGCAGGCCGTGCTGGACGTGGAAGCCGAGCACGATCACGGCGAGGGCGTAGAACAGCGTCACGTACCAGCGCTCGGGTGCGAAGTCCGCCACCACGTTGGCGTGCACCTCGCCGTGCTCGCCGTGCGGGTTCAGCACGCCGACCGTCAGGTCGAGCAGGTGGTAGACGACGAACAGCGCGACGATCACCCCGCCCCACCGCATGGTGCGGGCCGCGTACGACCCCTGCACCGCCGGGCGGTGCCGGTACCGCACCGGCCGGGCCCGCCGGGCCCGTACCGCGAGCGAGGTGGCGGTGCCGATGTGCAGCAGCACGCACAGCAGCAGGCCGGTGCGCTGGATCCACAGGAACCACTCGTGGTGCAGCGCGGGGGCGCCGATGGTGCGCAGCCAGGCGGCATAGCCGTCGAACTCCTCCGCCCCGAAGAAGAACTTCAGGTTGCCCACCATGTGGGCGGTCACGAAGAGGAGGAGGAGACCGCCGGTCACGGCCATGACGGCCTTCTTGCCGACGGTCGACCGGTAGAGCTGGGGAATCGCTGGGGCCACCCGCGCACGGTAGGTCGGCGCTGGTCAGCCGGTCCAAGTCATGGAAACTCTGGTTTCGATAGCCGCAGGCTATGAAGCGAGCAGGCGGGGGGTTTTGTCTGCTTTGTCGCTCTGTGTCGGGTGAGGGACCTCACAGCGCTCAGCGGGGCAGCTTCACCACCGAGACGAAGAAGTCGTCGATCTGCCGCACCACCCGGATGAACTGGTCGAAGTCCACCGGCTTGGCCACGTACGCGTTGGCGTGCAACTCGTAGCTGCGCAGGATGTCCTCCTCGGCCTCCGACGTGGTGAGCACCACCACCGGGATGGACCGCAGCTCCGGATCAGCCTTGATCTCGCCCAGCACCTCGCGCCCGTCCTTGCGGGGCAGGTTGAGGTCGAGCAGCACCAGGTCGGGCCGGTCGGCCTCCGCGTACGGCTCGTCGCGCCGCAGGTAGGCCATCGCCTCTTCACCGTCGCTCACCACGGTCAGGTTGTTCTTGACCTTGTAGTCGGTGAACGCCTCCCGGGTCAGCAGCACGTCACCGGGGTCGTCCTCCACCAGCAGGACCTCGATCGGGCTGGGCGTCGGCTCGTTCATCGTCGTCCTTGCAGTCGGTGGAACCGGCGCGGTCGGTGGCGCCGACGGCGGGAAGCGTCCAGCGGATGGTGGTACCCCGGTGCCCCGGCTCCTGTTCGGTGTCCAGCCAGATGTGCCCGCCGTGGTGCTCGACAATCTTCTTGCACATGGCCAGCCCGATCCCGGTCCCGGTGTACTCGTCCTGCGGGTGCAGCCGCTGGAAGATCAGGAAGATCCGGTCAGCGTAGCGGGGTTCGATGCCGATCCCGTTGTCGGCACACGACAGCTCCCACATGTCGCCGTCGCACCGGGCCCCGACGACCACCCGGGGCCGCTCGTCGGACCGGAACTTGATGGCGTTGCCGATCAGGTTCTGGAAGAGCTGGGTGAGCAGCGTCCGGTCGCCCGGCACCTCGGGCAGGTCGTCGGCGACGACCTCGGCCCCGGTCTCCTCGATCAGCCGGGTGAGGTTGTCGGTGGCCCGCTCCAGCACCGCGTCGAGCGAGACGGCCTCCTCGGGCTTGGTGAACCGGCCGACCCGGGAGAAGGTGAGCAGGTCGTTGATCAGCGCCTGCATCCGTTTCGCGCCGTCCACCGCGAAGTCGATGTACTGCCGTCCCCGGTCGTCGAGCCGATCGGAGTAGCGGCGCTCGATCATCTGGCAGAAGCTCGCCACCTTCCGCAGCGGCTCCTGCAGGTCGTGGCTGGCGACGTAGGCGAACTGCTCCAGCTCGGCGTTGGACCGGCGCAGCTCCGCGGCCTGCTCGTCGAGCCGGGCCCGGGCCTCGGCGGTGTGCCGCCACTCCTGGATGATCCGGTGCCGCATGGAGTCGACGATCGCGGCCAGCTCGCTCAGCTCCGCCGGCCCGCTGATGTCCAGGGGATGGGCGAACTCGCCCTGGGCGACCCGCCTGCTCTGCTCGCCCAGCCTGGCCACCGGCTGCAGCACGGTGCGCCGGATCAGCAGCACCAGCGTGAGCGCCGCGAGGCCGATGACCACGCTGGATATCCCCATCGACAGGTACAGGTTCCGCACCCGCTCGCGCAGGTTCTGGTCGACCTGGGCGTTCAGCGTGCCCAGCCCCTGCTGCACCGCGCCGTTGGTGTTCCTGACCTCGCCGAACAGCCGGCTGCCGGTGCGGCTCTCCTCGCGCGCCAGCTTGCCGTCGACGGTCAGCGGGTCGGCGAAGTCGCGGCGCCAGGTGGCGGACGCGGCCATCAGCCGGCCGAGGTCGTTCCGGACCGGCGCGGCGTTCGGCACGTCCCGCAACAGCACCTGGATCTGCTGCTCGGTCTGCGCCTCGGTGGCGATCGCCCGGCGGTAGGTGGTGACGAACCGGGCCTCGCCGGTGGCGGCGTAGTCGCGGATCGCGGTGTCCTGCGCGGCCAGCGCCCCGTTGAGCTGGAACGCCTGCAACGTGGCCGGGGTCACGTGGTTGAGCAGGGTGGTCCGGGCGTTCCCGATCTCCTGCAACGCCAGGATCGACTGCGCCATCGCGGCCAGCACCAGCAGGCTGAGCACCAGGCCGCCGATGCCGTACCACTGGCGCAGCCGCACCCGGCCCAGCCTGGACTGCGGCCGGGGCTCGTACGCCGGGGTCGGCGGGATCGGCGGGGTCAGGGTCGGCGGGGTCGGTTGCGACGTCGGAATCACCCGGTTTCGGATCGTGCCAGCAGCAGGACGGCCAGGTCGTCGGCCAGCGCCTCGCCGTTCAGGGTCTCGGCCTCGCTGACCAGCGTGTCGATCAGGGCGTCACTGCAGAACTTCCGGTCCGGGGTGTTCTGCGCCAGCCGGATCAGCCCGTCGGTGCCCAGCCGCTCGGGACCCTTGCCGATCAGGCCCTCGATCAGCCCGTCGGTGTAGAGCATGAGGCCCCACGACTCGCCCAGCTCGACGTCCACCGCGGACCACTCGGCCCCCGGCAGCAGCCCCAGCGCCGGGCCGAACTCCTCGCCCTCCAGCGCGGTCACCTCGTCGCCGACGAACAGCAGCGGCACGGGGTGCCCCGCCATGTAGATCTGGGCGCTCCGCCGGTCGGGCGCCACGGTGACCATGCACAGGGTGGTGAAGATCTCGTCGCTGCGCCGCTCCAGGCCCAGCACGGTGTCGAGGGTGGACAGCAACCCGCCCCCGGTGTGGCCGGCCAGCACCAGGGTGCGCCAGGCCATCCGCAGGCAGACACCGAGCGCGGCCTCGTCCGGGCCGTGCCCGCAGACGTCCCCTATCACCAGGTGGACGGTGCCGTCGGAGGTCTGCACCGTGTCGTAGAAGTCACCGCCCAGCAGGGCGCGTTCCCGGCCCGGCTGGTAGCGGGTGTGGTGGTGGAGCGTCGGGTCGTCGATCACCGGGACGGGTAGCAGGCCGCGCTCCAGCCGGGCGTTCTCCCGGCCGACGATGCGTGCCTCGACCAGCCGCCGCTCCGACTCCTCGGCGCGTTTGCGCTCGATCGCGTAGCGGATCGCGCGGGCCAGCAGCGGCCCGTCGACATGCTGCTTGACCAGGTAGTCCTCGGCGCCCGCGGCGACGGCGCGGACGCCCAGGTGCGAGTCGTCCAGGCCGGTGAGCACGACCACGGCGGCGTGCGTGCCCATCGACAGGACCTCCTGCAGCAACTCGAAGCCGTCGGCGTCCGGCAGCGAGAGGTCGACCAGGATGCACTGGACCCGGCGGGAGAGCTTCCGCCGGGCCTCGCCCAGGGTCGGCGCGTGGGTGATGTCGACGTTCAGGCCGCTCTCGGCCAGCAGTTCCTGCACCAGGAACGCGTCGCCCGGGTCGTCCTCGATCAGGAGCAGCCCGAGCGGGCCGTCCACTCCAGGGACGGCCGAGTGTTGCTGTTGACGATGGTTGATGGCGCTCACGTTACGGTTCCGCTGAATGGGCTCATGGCACCCACTTTCCAAGGCGAGGCTTGTCTCGGCGTGCAACAAGCCGCACGACGATGGACACTCGTCAATGCGGTCGCACCCGGCCGCGGCATCTGCCTAGCCGCTGAAACCCAGGTCTCATGGAGCGTGAGCACGCTCCGTACAACTGGTGACCCTACCTCCTTTGTTTCCAAACGCACAGTCGATCGTGATCGACGGAGCGCGAAAAAATGGTTCGCGACCATGGCAGACGCGTGCCTAGGGTCGTCCATCATGCGCTCGCTGCCCGTGCCGGATCCGGGGGTTCCCGGCCGCCTCACGCCATGGGGCCACCTGCGGTGGCTGGCCCGGGTCGAGCCGCGCGCGCTGGGCGCGGGAATCGTCTTCGGCATCCTCTGGATGCTCAGCCAGGCGCTGGTGCCGGTGGCCCTCGGCCGGGCCGTCGACGACGGGATCGCCGCCCGGGACACCGGCGCGCTGCTCGGCTGGTCGGCGGTGCTGCTGGGGCTCGGGGCGGTGCAGGCGGCCAGTGGCATCCTGCGGCACCGGCGGGCGTCGTTCGTCTGGCTGGCCGCCGCGTACCGCACCGCCCAGGTGGTGACCCGGCAGGCGACCCGGCTGGGCGCCGCGCTGCCCCGCCGCATCTCGGCCGGCGAGGTGGTGAGCGTGGGCCTGACCGACGTGGCGCACATCGGCGACGGGATGGACATCATGATCCGGGGCTCCGGCGCGGTGGTGACCATCGTCGTCGTCTCCGCGCTCCTGCTGGGCGCCTCGCTCCCGCTCGGCCTGATCGTGGTGATCGGTGTCCCGCTGGTCCTGGCCGCCGCGGCCCCGCTGTTCCGGCCCTACCACCGGCGGACGCACGTGCTCCGCGAGCGGGTCGGCGAGCTCAACACCCGGGCGGCCGACATCGTGGCCGGGCTCCGGGTGCTGCGCGGGATCGGCGGGGAGCAGATCTTCGCCGAGCGCTACCGGGCCGGCTCCCAGCGGGTGCGCCGGGCCGGTGTCCGGGTCGCCCAGGTGGACTCCGCGCTGAGCGGGGCCCAGATCCTGCTGCCCGGGCTGCTGATCGCCCTGGTCGTCTGGGCGGGCGCCCGGGCCGCGACGACCGGCGCCATCACCCCCGGCGAGCTCGTCACGTTCTACGGGTACGCGGTGTTCCTGATCCACCCCATGCGCACCATCGGGGAGGCCGCCGACAAGCTCATCCGGGCGCACGTCGCCGCGGGCCGGGTCGTCCGGCTGCTGGCGCTCACCCCCGAACCGGTGCTCGCCGGCACGACCGAGCCCGCCGGCCCGGGCGATCTGACAGACACCGAGTCCGGGCTGGTCGTACGGCCGGGCCGGTGCACCGCGCTGGTGGCGACCGACACCGCCGCGGCGCGCGCGATCGCCGACCGGCTCGGCCGCTACGTCGACGCCGGCGAGGTGGCCTACGCGGGGGTGCCGCTGCGGGAACTGGCGGACCTGCGCGCCCGGATCCTGGTGGCGATCAACGAGGACCGGCTGTTCGCCGGGCCGCTCCGCGCGGGGCTCGGCGACGGCCCCGGAGTCGCCGCGGCACTGCACGCCGCCTGCGCCGAGGACATCGCGGAACCCGACGCCCACGTCGCCGAGGCCGGGCGGGAGTTCTCCGGTGGCCAGCAGCAGCGGCTGCGGCTGGCCCGGGCGCTGGCCGCCGACCCCGAGGTGCTGATCCTGGTCGAGCCCACCAGCGCGGTCGACGCCCACACCGAGGCGCGGATCGCCGACCGGCTCCGCGCCGCCCGCACCGGCCGGACGACCCTGGTCTGCACCACCAGCCCGCTGATGCTCGACCGGGCCGACCACGTGGTGTTCGTGTCCGGTGGCGCGGTCGCGGCCGAGGGAACCCACCGCGAACTGCTGCGCACCACACCCGGCTACGCCGCCGTGGTCACCCGCGGCGAGACGCTCGCCCCCGCCGACTGACACAGAGGAACGCACCGCCGGCCGCCCGGCGGAACAGGAGACGACCGCCCATGACCACCGAGATCCCGCCGGCCGCGGCGCCCGCCGAGATCCTGCCGGTGGCGACGACCGCACAGGTGCGCGCCTACGCCCGGCGGCTGATGCTGCGGTACCCCCGCGCGCTGGGCGGGGCGCTGGCCCTGCACGCGCTGGCCGCGGTCGCCGGCCTGGCCGGGCCGCGGCTGCTGGGCGAACTGGTGCAGGACGCCGCCACCGGGGCTCCGGCGCACGTCGGGACGACCGTGGCGGCCATCACGGCCTTCATCGTGGCGGAGGCGGTGCTGGTCCGCTACGCCCACCTGGCCTCGACCCGGCTGGGCGAGCGGATCCTGGCCGAACTGCGCGAGGAGTTCGTCGAGGGGACGCTCCGGCTGCCGCTGTCCATGGTGGAGCGGGCGGGCACCGGCGACCTGGTCGCGCGCAGCTCCCGCGACGTCGACGCGCTGACGGAGGCGGTCCGGTTCGCGGTGCCGCAGGTGATGATCGGCACCGTCACCACGATCTTCACCCTGGGCGCGCTGATCCTGGTCGGGCCGCTGCTGGTGCTGCCCTGCCTGCTCGGGGTGCCGCTGCTGTGGTGGGCCTGGCGGTGGTACCTGACCCGGGCCCGGGACGGCTACCTGTGGGAGGGCGCCGCCTGGGCGCGGATCGCCGACGGGTTGGCCGAGACGGTGCACGGCGCCCGCACGGTCGAGGCGCTGGGGCTGGCCGACCGGCGGCACGCGCGCGGCGACGCCGACCTGGCCCACAGCTGGGCGGCGGAGCGGTACACGCTGCGGCTGCGCACCGTCCTCTTCCCGGTGGTGGACATGGGCTTCGTCCTGCCGCTGGCCGCCACCCTGCTGTTCGGCGGCCTGCTCTACACCCGGGACATGGCCACGCTCGCCCAGGTCACCGCCGCCACCCTGTACGTCCAGCGGCTGGTGGAACCCGTCCAGATGCTGCTCAACCAGCTCGACACGCTCCAACTCGGCGGTGTCTCCCTGGCCCGGCTGCTGGGCGTCCAGGGAGTCCCCCCGGACCGGCCCGGCACCCGCCCGCCGGCCGCCGCCGAGCGCGTCTCTTCGGACGGCAGGCGCCCGGCGATCGCGGTGCGGGACGTGCGCTTCGCCTACCGGCCCGGGCAGGACGTGCTGCACGGCGTGGACCTGGAGCTGCGGCCCGGGGAGCGGCTGGCGGTGGTCGGGCCCAGCGGGGCGGGCAAGTCCACGCTGGGCCGGCTGCTCGCCGGGATCAACGCGCCGCGCACCGGCACGGTGGAGGTCCGCCCGCCCGGGGGGACGGCGGTCCCGCTCGCCGAACTGTCGGCGGGCGAACTGCGCGGCCAGGTCGCCCTGGTCACCCAGGAGCACCACGTGTTCCACGGCACCCTGCGCGACAACCTGGTCATGGCCCGCCCCGGCAGCACCGACCGCGCCGCCCTGGACGCCCTGGCCGCCGTCGAGTGGGACGGCCCCGGCCTCGACACCGAGGTCGGCTCCGGCCGCCACGAGCTCTCGCCCGCCCAGGCCCAGCAGCTCGCCCTCGCCCGGCTGGTGCTCGCCGACCCGCACACCCTGGTGCTCGACGAGGCCACCTCGCTGCTGGACCCGCGCGCCGCCCGCCGGCTCGAACGCTCGCTCGCCGCCGTCCTCGCCGGCCGCACCGTCGTCGCCATCGCCCACCGGCTGCACACCGCGCACGACGCCGACCGGGTCGCGGTCGTCGAGGACGGCCGCATCACCGAACTCGGCACCCACGACGAACTGCTCGCCGCGGACGGCTCCTACGCGGCCCTCTGGCGCTCCTGGCGGTACTGACCCCGACCCTTCAGGGACCCTCGGGGTTCGCCAGGGCCCGGCGCAGGAAGTCGACCTGGAGGGTGAGCAGGTTCTCCGCGACGGTCTCCTGCGGGGTCATGTGGGTGACCCCGGACAGCGGCAGCACGGTGTGCGGGCGGCCCGCCGCCAGCAGGGCCGAGGACAGCCGCAGGGTGTGCGCGGCGACCACGTTGTCGTCGGCCAGCCCGTGGATGAGCAGCAGGGGCCGCTTCAGCGCGGGGGCGTCCGCGAGCAGCGAGTTGTGCGCGTAGTGCTCGGGGTCCTCGTCCGGGTGGCCCAGGTACCGCTCGGTGTAGTGGGTGTCGTACAGCGCCCAGTCGGTCACCGGGGCGCCCGCCACCGCGGCGTGGAACACGTCGGGGCGGCGCAGCACCGCCAGCGCCGCCAGCCAGCCGCCGAACGACCAGCCGCGGATCGCCACCCGGCCCAGGTCGAGCGCGGCGGGGTACCGCCGGGCCGCCTCCTCCAGCGCGGTGACCTGGTCCTCCAACACCGGGCCGACGAAGTCGCCGCGCACCGCGCGCTCCCAGGCCGGGCCGCGGGCCGGGGTGCCCCGGCCGTCCGCGATCACCACGGCGAAGCCCTGGTCGGCCAGCCACTGCGCCTCGTAGTAGGCCCGCCGCGCCGCCAGCACCCGCTGGGCGTGCGGCCCCCCGTACGGGTCGAGCAGCACCGGCAGCGGCCCGTGCTCGGGGCGCCAGCCGGTGGGCAGCACCACCGCGGTGCGGATCTCCCGGTCGCCCGCCCGCACGATCTGCACCGCGGGGTCGATCACCGGGGCCTCGGCCCGGGACTCGATCTCGAACGTGCCCGCCGGGCCGGTGACCGTCGTGGTGACGCCGTGCGCGTCCGGGCGCGACCCGGTCAGGACGGTGATGCCACCCGAGCGGGTGCCGGAGAAGACGCCCGCCTGCCCGGTCAGCCGGTGCAGGCCGTCCGGGCCGTACGACCACACGTGCACCTCGGTGGGCTCCTCGGCGGCCGTGAACAGCACCGAGGCGCCCTCCACCCCCAGCACCGACCGCAGTTGCAGGCCGGGCGGGGTGACCGGCTCGCCGGCCACGGTCAGCCGCCGGGTGTCGGTCTCGTGGTCCTCGGTGGCCCACACCAGCGCGCCGGAACCGGTCCGGGCGGGCACCCCGGCCACGATCTCCACCCAGACCGGGTCGTGCTCGACGTGCTCCAGCGTGGTCTCGCCGTTGCTCGGGTCGACCCGCAGCGCCCGCAGCGCCCGCTGGTCCCGGGTCTGCACGACGATCAGCAGCCCCTTGGCGTCCCAGTGCGCCGTCACCACGTACGGGAACTCGCCGCGGTCCCAGCCGACCGCGACCCGGCGGCCGTCGAGTTTCAGGAGCGTCAGGGAGACGATGGCGTTGGGGGTGCCCGCCGCCGGGTAGGCGATCGTGACCGGGTCGGCGGCCGGGTCGGCGGGGTCGGCGATGTGCCAGCGCTGCACCGGGGTCTCGTCCACCCGGGCGACCAACAGCGACTCGCCGTCCGGGGACCACCAGTACCCGCGCATCCGGCCCATCTCCTCGGCCGCGATGAATTCGGCCAGCCCGTAGGAGATCTGGTCGCTCTCGGGCTGCACCAGCGCCCGGTCGTCCTCGTCGCCGGTGAGTTCGATCACACGCAGGGTGCGGCCCGAGACGTACGCCACCCGCCGCCCGGTCGGGTCGATCCGGGGGTCGAACACCGGGGTCTGCGCGCCGAGCGCCCGCACCCCGCCGGTGCCGCGCGGGTCGGCCAGGAACAGCCGGCCGCCGAGGGTGAACACGGCCTGGGACCCGGTGCGGTCGAGCGTGTAGCCGACGATGCCGCCGGCCTGCTCGCGGGCGCGCTCCCGGCGGGCCCGCTCCTCGGGTGGCAGGTCCTCCTCACCGGCGACGTCGAGCGCGGTCGGGTCGGCGACCAGCCGCTCCTCCCCGGTGGCGGTGTCGAGCGTCCACAGGCAGGTGACCGGGTCGGTGCCCGCCTTCGTCCGCAGGAACGCGACGTACGACCCGTCCGGGGCGATCTGGAAGCCTCGCGGCACGCCGAGGGTGAACCGCCGGGTACGGGCGCTCTGCCGGGGATAGCTCGTGGTCATTCACCCGAGTCTGCCAGCCGCCGGGACCCGGTTGCGTTACGGCATCGCCGGATGGCCGGGGAACGGCCCCCTGCTGGCATAGGCTCGGGGAGGCCGTGTCCGTTTTAGTCCACCGGAGTCGTCGATGGCAGAGCTGCAACCGGGTGATCCGCGACGGCTGGGGTCGTACGAGCTGATCGAACGGCTGGGGGAGGGCGGGCAGGGCACCGTCTATCTCGGCCGGGACGCCGCGGGCGAGCAGGTCGCGGTCAAGTTGCTGCGCGGGGACCTGGCCGAGGACGAGTCGGCGCGCGCCCGGTTCGTCCGCGAGGCCCAGGCGGCCAAGCGGGTGGCCCGCTTCTGCACCGCCCAGGTGATCGACGCCGACGTCGCCGGAGACCGGCCCTACATCGTCAGCGAGTTCGTCCCCGGGCCGTCTTTGGACCGGCTGGTCAAGGACGAGGGGCCGCGCACCGGGGCGGCGCTGGAACGGCTGGCGATCGGTACCGCCACCGCGCTGGTGGCCATCCACCAGGCCGACATCGTCCACCGCGACTTCAAGCCGCACAACGTGCTGATGGCGCCCGACGGCCCTCGGGTGATCGACTTCGGGATCGCGCGGGCGATCGAGTCCGGCTCCACGGCCAGCACCAAGGCGATCGGCACCCCCGCCTACATGGCCCCCGAGCAGATCGCCGGCCGCCCCCTCACCCCCGCGGTCGACGTGTTCGCCTGGGGCGCGACGATGGTCTTCGCGGCCACCGGCCGGCCGCCGTTCGGCCAGGACCAGGTCACCGCGGTGATCAACCGGGTGCTCAACGAGGAACCCGCGCTGGACGGGGTGCCGGACGACCTGCGCGGCCTGATCACCGACTGCCTGGCCAAGGAGCCCGAGCGCCGGCCCACCGCGCAGAGCCTGATGATGCGGCTGATCGGCGACGCCACCCCGCCCGCACCGGTGGCCGCCCCCGCGGTCGACGACGCGACCCGGGTGGACCCCTCGACCGACGAGCTGCCCACGGCGGTGCTGGCCGCGGGCGTCCAGCGGGCCGAGCCCGGGCCGGCCGCCACGGCCGTCCTCGGCGGCGGCGCCGAGACGACGCGGCAGGCGGGCGAGCCCGCGGCCCCGCGCCGGTCGCCCTGGCCGGTTGTGGTCGCGGTCGCCGCCGCGGTCGCGGTGCTGCTGCTGGCGGGCGCCATGGCGATGATGCTGGACGGCGACGATAACAAGACGCCGACCGTCGGCCCGACCACGCAGCAGCCCACGGAGGATCAGAGCGACCCCGCCGAGGAGCCGTCCGGCCCGGCGACGGAGCCCTCCGCCGAGCCTCCGCCGAGCCGCTCCGAGCCGCCGCCGTCCTCCGAGCCGCCGCCGTCTTCCGAGCCGCCGCCGAGCTCCGAGCCGCCGGCGTCCCCGCCGACGGAGGAGGAGCCCCCGGACGATCCGCCGGACGACCCCCCGGCGTCCGGCGACGCGCAGGCTCCCTGAGTAGGCTCGGGACATGAGTGAGCGGCGGATTCTGTTCGTGCACGCGCATCCCGACGACGAATCGATCGGGACCGGCGCGACCATGGCGAAATACGCGGCCGAGGGTGTCCAGGTCAGCCTCGTCACCTGCACGCTCGGAGAAGAGGGCGAGGTCATCCCGGACGAGCTCCGCCACCTCGCCGCCGACAAGGAGAACCGGCTCGGCGAGTTCCGGACCGGGGAACTGGCCGAGGCGTGCGGCGCGCTGGGCGTGCGCGACCACCACTACCTCGGCGGGCCGGGCCGGTGGCGCGACTCGGGCATGATGGGCGCCCCCTCCAACGACCACCCGCGCTGCTTCTGGCGCGCCGACGCCGAGGAGGCGGCGGCCGAGCTGGTCCCGCTGATCCGCGAACTCCGCCCGCAGGTGATCGTCACCTACGACGACCGCGGCTACTACGGGCATCCCGACCATATCCAGGCGCACCGGGTGACCCGCCGGGCGTACGAGCTGGCCGCCGACCCCGGATACGGCGAGGGTGAGCCATGGCGGGTGGCCAAGCTCTACGCCACCGCGATGCCCCGCAGCGTGCTGGTCCGCTCGATCGCCGTGATGGCCGCCTCCGAGACGCCCTTCGAGCGGGTGTCGGGGGTCGACGAGCTCACCTACGGCGTTCCGGACGAGGAGGTGACGACCGTGGTGGACGCCCGCGACCACCTGCGCGCCAAGATCGACGCGCTGCGGGCGCACCGGACGCAGATCGTCGTCGCCGAGCCCTTCTTCGCGCTGTCCAACAACGTGGGGCAGCAGGCGTTCGGCGTGGAGTACTACACGCTGATCGAGGGCGAGCGGGGGCCGTCCGCAGCGGATGGGCGGGAGACCGACCTGTTCTCCGGTCTGAGCTAGTCTGACCCGCTGTGGGGATAGACGACCAGAAACCGGGTGGAATAGGGCCGTATCCGGTCCCACCGGAGGTTCGCCACGAGCCCGATCCGACAGTGCTGGCCATCCTCACCGGCCTGGCCTACGGGGCGCTGGCGGCGCTGGGCGTCGTGCTCGGCCTGGTCGGCTCCTTCACCCACGCATGGCTGCTGGGCGGCGTCCCCGTGGTACTGCTGGTGCTGCTCGCCGTCAACCTGGCCGGAACCTGGCTGGCGGGCTGGGCCATGGGCGGCAGGCTCGGCGGGATCGTGCCGGCGGCGGCCTGGACGCTGGTGGCCGTGCTGATGTCCACCCGGCGCCCCGAAGGCGACCTGATCATCTCGGGCACCCTGCTCGGCTACGGGTTCCTCCTCGGCGGCATGGTCACCGCGGCCGTGGCGATCATGCTGATCCCCTCGGCGTCCACACCCTGGCTGCTGCGCGGCGCCCCCGGTGCACCGGCCGTCGGCCCGTGAACGGTCCGGATCCCCTCGAGTTCCGCCGGGTGGCCGGCCGTTTCGCCACCGGCGTCGTGGTCGTGACCACCACGCTGGACGGCGTCGACCACGCGATGACCGTGAACGCCTTCACGTCCGTGTCGCTCGATCCGCTGCTGGTGCTGTTCTGCGTGGAGCGCACAGCCCGCTTCCACGACGTGGTGCTGGCCACCGGGCAGTGGGCCGTTTCGGTGCTGGGCGAGGAGGACCGGGAGGCCTCCGACTGGTTCGCCACCCGGGGCCGGCCGCTGGAGGGGCAGCTCGACGGGCGCCCCGTCGCCCGCGGCGAGAAGACCGGCCTGCCGCTGTTCGCCGGGGCCGTCGCCGCCCTGGAGTGCCGGAGCTGGGCCGTCCACGACGGCGGCGACCACAGCATCGTGGTCGGCGAGGTCCTGTCGCTCGGCGTCCCGGACCCCGCCGCCCGTCCCCTCCTGTACTACGAGGGCCGCTACCGCGGGCTGCGCTGAAGCGCGAGCTCCACCTGGTCGAGCGCCCAGTCGAGGTCGTCCCGCTCGATCACCAGCGGCGGGGCCAGCCGCAGCGTGGTCTCGTGGGTCTCCTTGGCGAGCACGCCCAGATCCATCAGCCGCTCGCTGACCGGACGGGCCGGACCGTGCAGCTCGACCCCGGCCCACAGCCCGCGCCCGCGCACCTGGCGGACCTGGTCCCGCGGGAGGGCGCCGAGCCGCCGGTGCATGTGCGCGCCCAGCACCCGGGACCGCTCCTGGTACTCGCCGGTCCGCAGCATCGCCACCACCTCGCGGGCGATCGCGCAGGCCAGCGGGTTGCCACCGAACGTCGAACCGTGCTGCCCCGGCTTGAAGACGCCCAGCACGTCCGAGTCGGCGATCACCGCGGAGACCGGCATGATGCCGCCGCCCAGCGCCTTGCCCAGGATGTAGACGTCGGGGACCACGTTCTCGTGCTCGACCGCGAAGATGGTGCCCGTCCGGCCCAGCCCCGACTGGATCTCGTCGGCGATCATCAGGCTGCGATTGGCCGTGCACAGCTCCCGGACGGCCGTCAGGAAACCGCTCGGCGGCACGTTGACCCCCGCCTCGCCCTGGATCGGCTCGATCAGTACCCCGACCGTGTCGGCGTCCATCGCCTGCTTGAGCGCGTCGACGTCGCCGTACGGGACGGTCCGGAACCCCGGGGTGTACGGGCCGTAGGCGTCCTTGGCGTCCGGGTCGGTGGAGAAGCTGATGATCGTGGTCGTCCGGCCGTGGAAGTTGCCCTCGAAGGTGATGATGTTGGCCTGACCGGCGGGCACGCCCCGGACCTCGTACCCCCACTTGCGCGCGGCCTTGAGCGCCGTCTCGACGGCCTCGGCGCCGCTGTTCATCGGCAGCACCATCTCCTTGCCGGCCAGCGCCGCGAGCTCCTCGACGAACGGGCCGAACTGGTCGTGGTCGAAGGCCCGGCTGACCAGGGTGACCTTCTCCAACTGGGCCCGGGCCGCCGCGGTGAGCCGCGGGTTGCGGTGCCCGAAGTTGACCGCTGAGTACGCGGCCAGCATGTCCAGGTAGCGGTTGCCCTCGACGTCCGTGACCCAGGCGCCCTCGGCCTCCGCGATGACGATCGGCAGCGGATGGTAGTTGTGGGCGCTGTGCCGTTCGGACAGGGCGCGCAGCCGCTGGGTAGGCGTCATGGAACTCCTTCTGGTGACGATCTCGCATCAAGCGTAAGTTCGGGTTCGGGTGGCCTCCTATGCTGAGAAGCGACTTCGGAGGGCTTATTTGTTGCGTCTTGACGAGCTTGACCATCGAATCGTTGCGCAGCTGCTGGAGGACGGCCGCGCCTCGTACGCGCAGATCGGCGAGCGGGTCGGGCTGTCCGCCCCCGCCGTCAAGCGCCGGGTCGACCGGCTGCGGGCCGACGGCGTCATCACGGGGTTCGCGGCGGTCGTCGACCCGTCCGCGCTGGGCTGGACCACCGAGGCCTTCATCGAGATCTTCTGCACCGGGGCGACCGCCCCCGAGGAGATCCACGACAGCGTACGGCGCCACCCCGAGGTGGTGGCCGCCTACACCGTCACCGGCGACGCCAGCGCCCTGGTGCACCTGCGGGCCCGCGACATCCACCATCTGGAGCAGGCGCTGGAACGGCTGCGCAGGGAACGCAACATCTCCCAGACCCGGACGTCGATCGTGCTGTCCCGCCTGATCGGCCGCCCCACCGGCCCGTGACCCGGATTACCGGCCGGTAGGCTGCCGGTCATGGAGTTCGCGACCGCCGATCTGATCGACGACTTCGACGCCGAACTGGCCAGCTGCGAGACGCAGTTCCGGCAGTACGGGGCGCGCACCGCCTTCGCCGGCCCGATCGCGACCGTCCGCTGCCACCGCGACAACGCACTGGTGAAGAAGCTGCTCAACACCCCCAGCGACGGCCGGGTCCTGGTGGTGGACGGCGGCGGCTCCCTGGCCTCCGCCCTGATGGGCGACCTGATCGCCGCCGCCGCGGTCACCCAGGGCTGGACCGGAGTGGTGATCAACGGCGCGGTCCGCGACGTCGCGACCCTGCGCACCCTGGACCTCGGCATCAAGGCCCTGGGCGCCAACCCCCGCAAGAGCGCCAAGGCCGGCACCGGCGAGGTGAACGTCCCGGTCACCTTCGGCGGCACCGACTTCCACCCCGGAGCCTGGCTCTACAGCGACGAGGACGGCATCGTCGTCGCCTCCCGCCCCCTCCTCTGAGCCTCGGCTCACTCGGGGAGGACCGTCAACTCGGGAAGCGTCCCCTCGGTACGCCCACCCGCGACCTCCGGGGACACCTTCGTGCCCTGCCGGGTGACCTCCACCATGCGCGGCGGGTTGGTCGGGGCCAGCCGGTAGCTCCCCGGCGGGGGCGAATTTCGCACCGGAACGGTGAAGTCGTGGATGTCGACCCAGGTGCTCAGGTATGCGCAGGTGTCCATGTTGTAGGGCTGCGACTCCTGAGCGTGCTTTTGAACCGTCTTGATGGGCGTCCCGCCTCCCTGTGGGAGGCCGCTGCGCGGAACCACAGCCGCCTCGTACAGCCAGACGTTGCCTTCAGAGCCGGCGGGTTCGGGTTCTTCCTCGCCACCGTCGTCCGATCCGATGCCAAAGCTGAAGTCGGCGATGACGTCTTTGCGTTTGGTGTGCTCACCGAAGCATTTCAGGGAACCGTCGGATGCGTACTTGCCACCTGACGGGGTCCGTGCAGTGAAGCGCATGGTGAACCGGACCTTGGTACCAGGCCGGACTCGTGTGGGGGAGACGGTGAGGTCCAGCTTGATGAACGGGGTGTGAGCGGCGGGCATGTGCGGCTGGCCGACCAGAAGCCCTGGCCGGGTGAAATAGGCGTGAACGGAACCTCGGGAGATCCCGCCGACCTCCGGACCGGACGGCCAAAGCAGTACCGCTGCGGTCACCGCAGCCGCACCGCCGACACCGGCCACACCGGTGGCCACCTTGGCACCGCCGACCTTGGCGAGGATTCCCTGCCTGCTGAACTCGGCCGCGGCCTGACCGAGATGACCGGCATTCTCCGCAACCGAGCCGGCTGCGTGTCCCGCCGCTCCGCCCGTGCCGGAGATGATGGCGGCGCCCTGGGTGAGGGCCGTCCCACCGAACAGGGCTAGCGGTAACGCCGTGGCCAGAGCCGCAGCCGCCGCTCCCAGGGCGATCAGACCCCGCTTCTCCCAGTCGGCACCGTAGGCATCGGATGCCAGTGACTCCAGCGCGGAGACGAATTCGACCGCGTTCTCGTACCGCCGCCCCGGTTCCTTGTCCATGCCCCGGGCGACCAGCGGACGAAGCGCTTCGGGCAGCGATCCATAAGGGATGGGCGCGGCCCGGTGTAGTTCGCCGAGTACCTGGACGTCAGCATCCGGATAGGGCGGGGCTCCTGTGATGCATTCGAAGAACACACAGGTAGCAGCGTAAATATCGGTCTCGGGCGAGGCGGGGCCGCCGTTCCACTGCTCCGGGGCCATGTATCGGGGAGTGCCCAGACCGTCGCCTCGGCCTGTGAGTACGGCGATGCCGAAGTCGACCAGTTTGCTCTGGCCGTTCGGCTGAACGATGACGTTGGCGGGCTTGTAGTCGCGGTGAACGACGTCGACCGCATGCGCCGCGGCCAGACCGAACAGAGACCCCTTGAGCATGGCCAGTGCGGCCTCCGGGGCCAGTACCTGTTGCTCGTCCAGCAGTTTCCGCAGGGTGGACCCGCCTACGGCCTCCATGACGATGGCGGCCCCTTGGGGTCCTTCCACGTACTGGTACAGCCGTGCCACGTGCGGGCTGGCCACACGCTGCAGAACCGCAGCCTCTTTCCGGAAGAGCAACTGAGTGCGGGGGTTTCCCAGTAAACCGCTGTCCAGATACTTGATGGCAGCAATGTGACTTGAGTTATCGGTGCGAGCGAGAACTACTCGTCCCTGAGTTCCGCTCCCAATCTTTGATAACTCGGTATAGCCAGAGACATGCCATTTTTGATCAGGTGTCGATTCGGGCATGGATTCTGTTCAGCCGATCCTCTGCAGCTGTCGAGTCAGTATCTCTGTAGCTTTTTTCTGGATCGGTCCGGCCGCCTGGGACGGCTTGGTGCGCTGCCAGTAGACGGAGGTTACTACTACATTGCCGCGTATGGCATAGTCGTAGTACAGGTGGACTACATTGATGATGCTGGTCGAGGGAGGGTAGGTGTTCTTCTCTCTCCCCTGGATGTGCTGCCACTCCGCGACTTTGTCCTCAACGATCTCCCAGGTGCCGTCGAAGGCGAGCTTGATACGCCCGTTGGGCAGCTTTTCGGATCTTTCCTCGTGCTTCTTCGGGCAGGTGGTCGCCTTGGACCTGAGGGCTCCGTAAGCCTTGGTGGCGGCTTCCCCGTCTGCGTAGGTTGCGATCAGTTGTACGAAGTTCGCCCCGGTGTAGTTCTTGTCGGGTTCCGAGAACTGGCGGACGACCGTCTCGGGAGAGCCAGGGAGTTTGACGCTCGACAGGTAGCACGAGGGGGCCGCCCCCTTCGTAATATCGCGCATCTCCGCTGCTTGCGCCTTCATTTTCGAACTCAGCTCTGCTGCCCCCAGCAGGGATTTTCTGATGTGCGCGAACTCGTATTTCGGTGGCGCAGGGCTGGCCGAGGGGCGGGACCGGGCGTTTTTATCGCTTTGCTGCGCTTCGCCGCTGCAACTGGCCAGCGTCACGGTGGTGGCTACAGAAAGGCCGGTCAGGCAGGCCACTCTTGCCGACCAGTGCATTATGGCCTCTCTTTCTGGGGGAAGATTATGATCAGCGGGGTCGAGAATTCGTCTGGATTTCCCCGACGATCAGCGGGAAGGGTTCGGACGTCCGGTACGCTGCACCGAGGCTTCCCGAAGAGGGCGTATCACAGTTGGGGCCCGCGCATGTCCATGTGACATTCCAGTAAATTGTTGCTGTGATCTTGTAGGACCCTCCGGCTTGGCCTGCTGAAGAGCGGAGGTAAGTATGGGTGCAACTTCCGTTCACCGCACGCGATGATTCGCAGGTCAGGGTCTTTTCGCCCAGCTCCCATACAACTTTTTCGGGATCGGCAACAGCTGTGATGTTTTCGCCGGGAACGCCCACGTTTATGCGGAACTCCCGAAATTGGGTGCCGCTAATCCGGAGGCTTGTGGTGAGTTGTACATAGGTTCGAGGGCTGGGTGAAACGCTGACCACGGGTGTAGGTAGGGGAATCCGGTCGAAAGCGGACTGGGCATATGCTTCCGACGGGACGTTCGCGGGGGGAGGGTCTTGCCCTGGGGGGCATTCTATTTGCCCATCAGGGTTGATACCGCAACCGAAGCCCGGGCCGTTGCCGCCGCCTCCACCGCCCCCGCCTCCGTTGCCATTACTGCCAGGATTGCTTCCGTCGTGGATCGCGACGCAGGCGGGCTCCCCATTTGGTAGTCGGATCATCACACAGGGCGCGGCGAGTGCGGAAGAGGCGGGAGCGGCGATCAGTGCGGCTCCGGTGAGCAATGCCGCGGTAAGGCCGGTAATTTTCTTCAGCATCTCTTGCCTAGCTTTGTGTCGGATATGGTCCAGGTTCCGCCGGCGTACTTCATAAGTGATTCTTGGATGTTCGTTCCTCCGGGATACGAACCCAAGCGCTTTCCGGTTCTGGTGGAGAAGCGATGCGTACCCAGGGTCCGGACGCAGTCGATGACGATGACCAGCGAATTATCTTTGGAGCGCCCTTTGACACGTGGGTTGAGTACGTTGGTGAAGCGCCATATCTCACCTTTGGCATGAGTTCTCTCGACATCTTTGGTGACGCTCGTCAGGAGAGGGTCCATGGCCACGGTGGTCAGGCTTGAAGGGTCGCCGGTCTCGTAAGCGTTTTTGTACGCCTTGTGGTACTCCCGGTAGCGGGCCAGAACCTGGGCTTCGACCTGCGAAACCGGGAGGGTGCCGGGACCAGGAGGTGCAGAGGGGCCGGTGGGGGCGGCCTCGCCGCCGTAGCGGCCTGTTGGCTGGAAGGTGCCGCCGGAGGGTGAGTCGGAGGCGCAGGCGGTGAGCAATGCCGCCATGGCCACGGGTCCGAGGGACCGTAGGAAGCGGGCGGGCCACATCGCAACACCTGATCATTCAGCCGACACAGGCGGATTACCCGCGAAAGCTTACTGAGGAGGATGTGGCCAGTGAAGGGATTCGTTGCGCTCGTCTTGCCGGAAGGGCAGTGAAGTATGGCTGCAAGGTGCCATCTGCAAGTGAGATGAACTCTATTCACGCTGGTCGTAGCACATTCACTTGATCTAGCAGGGCCAGCACCGATGATTCGGCGCCGGTATCACTCTGGTCACGCTCGACCCCGCGCTGTGATCTTCTTTTCTAGAAGAGCGTTCTCGCGAAGGTCAGCGTCCGATGTCGCGGACCAGGTCCAGCGCCAGCAGCAGGTCCAGATGGATGAAGGTCTCCAGCTTCGCCCCGTCCGGTACCTCCGGATCCGCCGCCAGGCGGTCGAGCACCGCCAGGGCGCCCCGGACGTCGAGGTCGTCGAAGAGCGCCGCCGTGGCCTCGTCCGCGTACGCCCGGTGCATCGGCCGGCCGGGGGAGCGGGCCCAGCCGGCGACCAGGCCGCGCAGCCGGCGCAGTTCGGCGTCGGCGTCGGGCAGCACCGTCCCGCCCAGGTCGAGCGGGTCGCGGTAGGGGACCCGCAGCATCGCCAGCCGCACGCTCAGCGGGTCGAGCCCGTCCGGCACGGTGCCGGGGCCGGTCGCCGGCCGGACGCCCAGGAAGGCGCCGGCCGGAGGCGGCTCGCCGCCGTGCTCGGCCACGTGGAGTTCGGCCGAGGCGCCGGCACCGAGGTCGGGCGGGCGGACGTTGAGCTCGTCGAGGTCCCGCTCGGGCGCCGAAGAGCCAGCGCAATACAGCCGGACCTCGCGCCGGGTGCGTCCGGCCACCCGGCGCAGCAGGTCACCGACCACGTGGGTGCGCGGCGCCGGGCCGTGCACCCGGATCCGCAGCGGTCCGGAGGGGACGGGTTCGGCCTGGCCGGTGCGCGCGTCGTGGATCCGCAGCATGTCTTCCAGGCTAGTCGGCGGACTTGCGGGGACCCGGCGGGCGCTTCTTGGTGGGGTGCCGGAGCGGGGTGAAGGCCCAGGTCATCTTGGGTTCCAGCGCCCAGCGCATGGTCTTGACGACGGGCTTGGTGCACAGCACGGTGCCGATCACCAGGGCCGCCGCGGACATGGCGAGCACCCCGGGCACCGTGTGCATCCACTCCAGGTCGTAGGCGTCCACCAGGAGCAGCCCGCGGGTGTAGAAGCCGTGCAGCAGGTACGCGTACAGCGTGGTGGTGCCCAGCGCGGTGAACCAGTGCTGCCCGGTCGGCACGATCGCCAGGAAGGCGGCCACCAGCGCGGTCGCGGCGACCAGCATGGCGAACCGCATCAGCGTGCCGGTGACGTTGTCGACGTTCAGGTCGTCGTGCCCGCTGCGCCAGAACACCCACTCCATGGCCATGCGCCGGCCCAGGGTGCAGGCGAACACGAAGCCGCCGAGGAGGGTCAGTACGCCGGCGATCCGGGCGCGCCGTGTCTTGAGAAGTTCGAAGTGCTCCGGCCGCAGCATCAGGCCGAGCACGTAGAAGGGGACGAGCCCGAACACCCGGTGCATGTCCAGGGTGCTGGGCAGCTCGCCCATGTAGGACAGCAGCGAGATCGCCACCGCGACGGCGAGCGGCCAGCGGATCTGCTGCCAGACGGGGGTCGACAGCCGCCACAGGAACAGCGCCAGCAGGAACCACGTCAGGTAGTACGGGTCGAGCAGGCTGATCCGCAGCGGGTTCCCGCCGAC
This sequence comes from Actinomadura craniellae, assembly GCF_003289645.1. GTDB lineage: Bacteria > Actinomycetota > Actinomycetes > Streptosporangiales > Streptosporangiaceae > Actinomadura_D > Actinomadura_D craniellae. The sequence goes on from NZ_QLYX01000006.1 coordinate 364,551, forward strand.
CAGCGCGTCGTAGGTCGAGTAGGCGACCTCGAAGACCACGTAGGGGACGCCGAGGTTGGTGATGAGCTTGCGGGCCTTGCCGCCGGAGAAGGTGAAGTTCCGCGAGAAGTAGCCGGTGACCACGATGAACAGCGGCATGTGGAACATGTACACGAACAGGTAGAGGCCCCGGGCGAGCGGGACGTCCTTCAGGTAGGCGATGGAGTGGCCCACCACCACCAGCAGGATCGCCAGGAACTTGGCGTTGTCGAAGAACGGGTCGCGGGACCGCGTGGCGGGCGGGGGAACCGTCGGACGTATCGCGGCGGTGCCGGGAAGCGTGTCTGCCATGGTGCGGGGCCTCGGGGTTCGGGTCGGGAAGCGCTTAGAGCGCGCCCGGCTGGCCGGGCTGGTAGGGCTCGCCGGGGGGCATGGCGGTGCGGTCGGCCTTGCGCACCGCGGCGAACCGCAGCCGTACGTAGTCGGCGACCCAGCCCGACTCCCGGCGCAGTGCGGGGGCGGCCAGGTCGTTGATCCGGCCGAGTAGCGGGTCGACCAGTTCGGGCGGTACCTCGGCCAGCGGCTTGGCGGCGAACACCCGGACCCAGTCGGCGGCGCCGTTGGGCCCCTCGGTCATCCGGGTGGGCCGGTCGGCGTACTCCAGCAGCCGCACGGTGAAGCCGCCCTCCTCCAGCCTGGTCGCGTATTCGGCCGGGCTCGGAAAGTACCAGGGCAGCTCGGGTTCGCCCAGCCCGAACACGCGCCAGGCGGTCTGCATGGCGACGATCAGTTCGGCGCAGTTGCCCGCGCCGCCCATCTCGGCCACGAACCGGCCGCCGGGCCGCAGTGCCGCGTGCACGTGTGCGATCACCGCGTCGGGGTCGCGGGTCATCCAGTGCAGGGCGGCGTTGGAGGCGACGGCGTCGTACCGTTCGGCGACGGTGAAGTCGTGGGCGTCGCCGACGGCGAACGACAGGTTCGAGTGCCGTGACGTCGCCTGAGCGATCATCTCCGGCGACCCGTCGATGCCCAGTACCTCGGCACCGCGCTCGGCTATCTCGGCGGAGAACGAGCCCGTCCCGCAGCCCAGGTCGATGACGCGCTCACCCGGTTGCGGATCGAGCAGGTCGACCAGCGGAGCGCCGTGTGCGGTGACGTACCCGAAGGCGGAGTCGTACGTCGCAACGGCCCAATTCACAGTCGTAACTTATCTGACAATCAACCCAGCTGAGGTGGGCTTGGAGTTCGTCGCCGCCGTAACGCCCGCTGGCCTGGCTGCGTACCGTTGGGCATATGGCCCAGCTACCGATCGTCCCCGCACCCCGGACCCTCGTCGCGCACTTCGTGGTGGTCGATCCTCGCAAACCCGCCCTGCCTGGGGCGTATCAGGAAATCGGCCCCGAACACCCCGTCATGCCCGACCCGGGAGTGCTCGCCCGGAGCGGTGCGGACCCCGCGGCGCTGACCCGGGCGGCCGCCTCCCGGCACCTGCTGGTGACCCGGTCGGGCCCGGCCGGCGGCGCCGCCCACCTGATCGTGGCCCGCGACGACGCGGCGGCACTGGCGGCGGCCACCGGCGGCGTGCTCCTGGACCCGGCGCTGGCCCGCTTCGCCGAGATCCCCGCCCGGGTCCGCCCGGCCATCCCGCTGCGCGCGGGTTCGGCCGCCCCCGCCGCCGTGCGGGCGTTCGTGCCGGGGGAGTGGATCCGGATCATGGGGACGCCGGCGGCGGACGGGCTGGCCCTGACCACCCTCGGCCTGACCCGGCTGGGCGCCCCCGAACTGCGCGTCGCGGGGCTGCCGCCGTACCTCGGCCAGGCCTGGGCCAGGCTGCTGCACACCCTGGCCGGGCTGCTCGTCCCGGCGCTGTGGCGTGACCCCGCCGCCCTGCCGGGCGAGTTCGTCCTCGACGGCGAGCCCGTCGGCCTGCGCTACGCCGACGGCGCCCTGACCCCCGTCCCGCCGCCCGGCTTCACCGGCGCGGAGCAGTCCTGGCGCACCCACCTTGCCACCGCGCTCTTCCCCGCCGCCCGGAGCTGACCAGGCCGGGTACCGGACCTACAGAAGGCGGTTCTAGAGTCTGGTTCTACATCGAGGCGCGAGGAGGTACGCGGGTGTCGTACAGCGAGATCGAGTACGAGGTCAGGGACGGGATCGCCACGATCACGATGAACCGGCCGGAGCGGCTCAACGCCTACACCTACGTGATGCGCGGCGAGATGATCGACGCGTTCGAGCGGATCGACGCCGACGACGACGTGCGCGTCGCGGTGGTGACCGGGGCCGGGCGGGCCTTCTGTGCCGGGGCCGACCTGGAGGGCGGCGGCGACACCTTCAACCGGGAGAAGCGCACCGAGATGTTCGGCGCCGACCTGCTGGAGGACGGCACCCCCCGCGACGGCGGCGGCACGGTGGCGCTGCGCATCGCGCAGTGCCTCAAGCCGGTGATCGGCGCGATCAACGGGGCGGCGGTCGGCGTCGGCATCACGGTGACCCTGCCGATGGACATCCGGCTGGCGTCCGACAAGGCCAGGTTCGGCTTCGTGTTCGCCCGGCGCGGGATCGTGGCCGAAGCCGCCTCCAGCTGGTTCCTGCCGCGCGTCGTTGGCATCCAGCAGGCCATGGAGTGGGTGACCACCGGCCGGGTGTTCGACGCCGAGGAGGCCCGCGCGGGCGGGCTGGTCCTGCGCACCCACGCCCCGGACGACCTGCTGCCGGCCGCCTACGCGCTGGCCCGCGAGATCGCCGACAACACCTCCGCGATCTCGATCGCGGCGATCCGCCGGCTGATGTGGTCCGGCCTGTCCGCGACCACCCCCTGGGACGCCCACGTCGCCGACTCGCGGCTGATGGCCGCCCTGGGGCAGTCCGCCGACGCCGCCGAGGGCGTCACCTCGTTCCTGGAGAAGCGGGCCGCCGAGTTCCCGATGCGCGTCTCCACGGACCTCCCGGCCGAGGTCCCGGACTGGCCGCTGCGCTGACCAGACCCCAGCCGGATCCGGGTGCTGTCATGCCCGGACCCTGACCGCGCCGTACACGAGGCCCGGATGCCGGGACGCCATGCCGTTCTGCGTCTATGGTGTCACGTTGGGTAACGGGGGTATTCAGGGCCGCGGGGGTGCAAGGTGAGGAAATCGCGGATCGGTGTGGTGGCGGCGCTGCTGGTGATCGCCGCCGTCTGCAGCGATCTGGCTTCGCCGCGGCCGACGGAGGGCCCGCCGCAGGCGGCGCCGCAGTCGCGCAAGCCCGTCCGGCCACCGGGGCCACCCCCCGTCGACTGCTCCATCGCCAGGTGCGTGGCGCTGACCTTCGACGACGGGCCCGGCGCGCACACCGAGCGGCTGCTGGGCATGCTGCGCGCCCGGAACGCCCGCGCCACGTTCTTCGTGCTCGGCCAGAACGTCGGGCTCTACCCGCAGGCGCTGCGCCGGGCCGTGGTCGACGGGCACGAGATCGCCAACCACAGCTGGTCGCATCCCAACCTCACCGGGCTGCCGGCCGACCGCGTCCGGACGGAGGTCGGGCGCACCCAGCGGGCGATCCTCCTGGCCAGCGGCCGGCCCTCGCTGCTCTTCCGGCCGCCGTACGGGGCCACCGACGCCACGGTGGGCCGGGCGTCCGGGCTGCCGCAGATCATGTGGAGCGTCGACACCCTCGACTGGATGCACCGTGACCGGGCGCGGGTCGCCCGGGTGGCGATCGGGCAGACGCGGCCCGGCGGGATCGTCCTGTTCCACGACATCCACAAGACGACGGTGGACGCGATCCCCGAGGTGCTGACCGGGCTCTCCCGCCGGGGCTACCGGTTCGTCACCGTCTCGGAACTCTTCCGGGGGAAGCCGCCGCTGCGTCCCGGCGTCCGCTACACCGAACGCGACCCGCAGACCCCGACCCCGGCACCGACCCGCACGGCGACCGCGCGGCCGGTCCGGCACGGTTAGCGGCGGGCCGGGGGAGCCGGAGGGACGACCTTGCCCGCCACGATGATGCCGCGCGGGACCTCGACGGTCTCGCCGGTGCGGCGGCGTATCCTGAGGACGTCGTCCTGCCACGATTCGAGGACACCGACGACATCGCTGTACTCTCCGGAGGGCAGGCGCCGACGGAGCGAGACCCGCTGCCCAACGTCCGCTTCGGTGACGCTCATCACCAGCCGTGCAACGAATCGGCCGGACAAGTGGCGACCCCCGTGTCGTATGAGCCTGCTGACAGTCGCAATACTAGGTGTCGACAAGCTTGCGGTGAGCCGTGGCGTACGGCGGGGCCGGAGGATTCGAGAGGAGTCATGACGTGACCTACGTCATTGCGCAGCCCTGTGTGGACCTGCTCGACAAGGCATGCATCGAGGAGTGCCCCGTCGACTGCATTTACGAGGGACAGCGTCAGCTCTACATCCACCCTGACGAGTGCGTGGACTGCGGTGCGTGCGAGCCGGTCTGCCCGGTCGAGGCGATTTACTACGAGGACGACCTGCCTGACCAGTGGAAGGACTTCTACAAGGTCAACGTGGAGTTCTTCGACGACCTGGGTTCGCCGGGCGGTGCCTCCAAGGTCGGCAAGATCGAGAAGGATCACGCGATCGTGGCCGCACTGCCCCCGCAGGAGCACGACGAGTGACGTGACGTTCGAGGGCCGCGGTTCCGAAGTGCCGGGCCGCGGCCTCGCAGCGAAGGATGCGGTGAAGGACCCGGAGGCTCCATGCTCGCCCTGCCCGACTTCCCGTGGGACCGGCTGGAGCCGTACAAGGAGAAGGCCCGCCTGCACCCCGGGGGGCTCGTCGACCTCTCGGTCGGCACCCCGGTCGACCCCACTCCGGAGGCGGTGCGCCGGGCGCTGAGCGAGGCGGCCGACGCGCCGGGCTACCCGCTCACCTACGGCACCCCCCGGCTGCGCGAGGCGGTGGCGGGCTGGCTGCGCCGCAGGCTCGGCGTGCCGGGCGCCGACCCGGCCGCGGTGCTGCCGGTGATCGGCACCAAGGAACTGGTCGCCTGGCTGCCCACCCTGCTCGGCGCGGGCCCGGGCGACAAGATCGCCTTCCCCGAACTCGCGTACCCGACGTACGACGTGGGCGCCCGGCTGGCGGGCGCGGAGCCCGTGGCCGTGGACGGGCTGCTGGCGCTCGGCCCGGACACCCCCAAGATCGTCTGGATCAACTCGCCGTCCAACCCCACCGGCAAGGTGCTGCCCCGGGAGCACCTGCGCAAGGTCGTCGAGTGGGCGCGGGCGCGCGGCGCGCTCGTGGTCAGCGACGAGTGCTACATCGAACTGGGCTGGGAGAGCGAGCCGGTCTCGATCCTGCACCCCGACGTCTGCGGCGGTGGCCACGAGGGGCTGCTGGCGGTGAACTCGCTGTCCAAGCGGTCCAACCTGGCCGGCTACCGGGCCGGTTTCGTGACCGGCGACCCCGCGGTGGTACGGGAACTGCTGGCGGTGCGCAAGCACGCCGGGATGATCGTCCCCGCCCCGGTGCAGGCCGCCATGGCGGTGGCGCTCGACGACGACGCCCACGTCGAGGAGCAGCGTGAGCGGTACGCCCGGCGGCGGGCCGTGCTCCGCGCCGCGCTGGAGCGGCACGGGCTGCGCATCGACCACTCCGAGGCGTCGCTCTACCTGTGGGCCACCCGCGACGAGCCGTGCATGGACACCGTCGCCCACCTGGCCGGGCTGGGCATCCTGGTGGCGCCGGGCGACTTCTACGGCCCCGCGGGCGCGCGGCACGTCCGGATCGCCTTCACCGCCACCGATGAGCGGGTGGCGGCGGCGGCCGGCCGCCTGTAGCGCTGTCGTAATCCTCTTGTGACCGTTGGTCGGGAACCTTCTGTGCCGTTGTTCGCCCTAAATCGCTAGGATCCGACGGGGTCGAAGCGAATTCGGGCGATAACAGGGGGTTGTGGATGGTGAAGATCCTGCTCCTGCTGGTCCTCATCGCCCTGATCGTCCTCATCGTCCTCGTGCTGCGCGGCCGGCGCTCCACCGAGACCGCCGCCCCGTCCCGCCGGCCCGCCGACCCGTTCGGCGCCGCCGAGCAGACGGCCGGTGACCCCCGCGCGATCAAGGCGGGCGACATGGTCGAGTACCTGGGCGTCCGCTACTTCGTCCGCGGCTCGGTGCGGTTCCGCGAGGGCGGCTACACCTGGGACGAGCACCTGCTCGACGCCGACTCACCGGGCGGCGGCAAGGTCTGGATCTCGGTCGAGGAGGACCCCGACCTCGAAGTCGTCTGGTGGACCGAGATCGACGCCGGTGACCTCACGCCCGCCCGCCGCGAGCTGACCTGGGACGGCGTCGACTACCACCGCGAGGAGCACGGCACCGCCGGCTACCGCACCGAGGGCACCACCGGACTGGGCGCGGACGGCCGGGTCGAGTACGCCGACTACGCGGCGCCCGGCGGCCGCTACCTCTCGTTCGAACGTTACGGCGACGGCCCGTGGGAGGCCGGCACGGGCGAGAAGGTGCCGGCCGGCACCCTGACCATCTACTCGGCGAGCTGACCTTGCTGACCACGCTGCGGACCGCGTACGCCGACACCCGTGCCGACGCGCTGTCGTTCGCGCTCGGCCTGCCCCCGCTCGACGCGCTGGCCGTGCTGCCGCTGGAGTGCGCGGGGCACCCGGTGGAGCTCCGCCTGCTCGGCGCCTCGCACCAGGTGATCGTCGGCCCGGTCAGCGAGACGGTCGCCTGCCTGCCCGACCGGCCCGGACCGCTCCCCACGCAGGTGCGCGAGACCCTCGACGGCTGGTCGTACGCCTTCACCGCGACCGTGCGGACCTACGGCGCCGCCGGGTTCGGCCCCGCGGTGGACGCGCTGTGCGCCCGGCTCGCCGGCCGCGACGACGCGCTCACCGGGACCTTCCCCGGTTCGCCGCACGCCGTGACGGCGCTCGCCGTGGACCCCGGCCCGGCCGCCCGGCGGCTGGGCTGGCAGACCTGGCATGCCTATCCGCAGACCCGGGAGATCGTCATGACCCAGAGCCGGTTGGTGAGCGAGCCATGAAACGAGGTTTGATCGGGGGCGGCCTGCTGGCCGGTCTCGGCGCAGTCATCCTGGTGGGCGTGCTGGTCAGCAACAGCACCTCCCCGCGGTCGTGGATCGCCGGGAAGTACACCAAGGTCAATGCGACCACCTTCCGCGCCGCGGCCCCGCCGGCCAAGGTGGCGGGCGAGATCGCACGGAAGTTCAAGCCGTCCGACCGGGTGTACGTCCCGGCCGGGGCGTTCCTGCGCTACCCCAAGGTGATGATCGCCGTGCTGCCCGACGGCCGCGGCAGCCGGATCTCGATCGAGACCCCCGATCGCGGTTACCGCAACCACCACTCCGCGGTGAGCGGGCGCTGGGGCGGTCCGGGCGGCCGGGCCTCGCTGTTCCGCGGCGGCGGCCCCGGGGAGGGCAAGTGAGCTCCACCCAGCAGCGCAAGAAGCCCGCGCAGAACAAGAAGAAGGACAATAGCGGCACCTACGGCTGCCTCTTCGTCATCGTGCTGACCGCCGTGTTCGTCGTGGGCCCGATCCTGTGGGGCATGTACGACGAGGGCGTCTTCGACGGGTCGAGCAAGTCCTCCGAGACCGCCCCGGTGTTCGGCGGCCGGGAGAGCGGCCTGCTGGCCGAGCAGCTCGCCGAGGCCAGCAAGGTGCAGAACGTCTGCTACGGCTGGGAGATCGACTCCGGGCGGAGCTTCGTGCGCCCGGCCGCGCCCGTCTACAGCGGCACGTTCACCCCCGCCCCGGTGCCGTCGACCGACTCGTTCGACGACCCGTCGAGCGATGGCGTGGAACTCGGCTCCAACCTGGGTGTCGGCGTCGACCCGCGCAAGGTGCCGGACCGGTGCCCGCGGTGGGTGGTCTTCACGGCCGACTACTACTACTCGTCCATCGACAAGGAGTGGACGAGCGTGTCGTCGGGGATCAAGACCAACCTCGACATCACGCTCACCGGGTTCGATCTGGACGACCTCGGCATCACCAACCAGGAACTGCTCGGCGACAACGCCAACGGGCGGCTGGCCGACGCGATCGGCGCGCTGCCGATGATCGTGGCGGAGAAGGGCGGCGCCCAGCCGGTCCCCGCTCCCGCCGCCGCTCAGCCGCCCCCTGCGGGCGACGAGGTCTCCGGTCCCGGTGTGGGCCGGTACATCTTCATGGGAATCGCGATCCTCTTGATCGCGGGCGGGCTGGTGTGGATCATCGCCGCCGCCGTACGGAGTCGTGGGAGTGAGTCCTGATGGTCAATGACATCCTCCAGGAGAGCGGTGCCGCGCTCGCGTACGGTGCGGTCGGCGTCGTTCTGATGGCGCTCGGGTACTTCGTGGTCGAGATCACCACCCCGGGCAACCTGGGCCGGCAGATCTGGACCGAGCGCAACCGCGGGGCCGGGATGATCCTTGCGGCCAAGCTGATCGGCGTGGGCGCGATCGTGACCACCGCGATCGTGACCAGCGAGGACAGCCTCGGGTCCGGGGTGGCGAGCACAGCGACCTACGGGGTGCTCGGCATCGTGCTGATGACCTTGGCGTTCTACCTGCTCGACTTGTTCACCCCCGGCAAGCTGGGCGCGATCGTGGTCGACCACCTGCCCGGCCAGCACGCCGAGCCCGCCCCCGAGGCCACCGGCCCGGTGCAGGGCGTGCACCCGGCCTGCTGGGTGGTGGCTGCGCTCGACCTGGCCACGGCCGCCATCGTGGCCGCCGCCATCTCCTGAGTAAGGAGCAGTCCGGTCATGGGCGTACCCTTCCGCGCGAATCGTCCGCGCGCGGAGGGGAGGGGCCGGTGACCGAGCCCGCCGTCGAGCCGTTGCGGCTGCCCGCCCGGGCCGCCCGGGCGCTGGTGCTCGCCGCGGTGTTCGTGTGCGCGGCCTGCGGGCTGGTGTACGAGCTGGCGCTGGTGGCGCTGGGCAGCTACCTGATGGGCAACTCGATCACCCAGGCGGCGATCGTGCTGTCGGTCATGGTCTTCGCGATGGGCATCGGGTCGCTGGCGGCCAAGCCGCTGCAGAGCCGTCCGGTGGTCGCGTTCGCGGTGGTGGAGGGCGCGCTGGCGCTGGTCGGCGGGTTGTCGGTGCTGGCGCTGTACGCGGCGTTCGCCTGGCTGAACGTCTACGTGCCGGTGCTGGTGGTCGTGGCGTTCGCGGTGGGCGCGCTGATCGGCGCGGAGATCCCGCTGCTGATGACCCTGCTGCAGCGCATCCGGCGGCAGGACGCGGGCAGCGCGGTCGCCGACCTGTTCGCCGCCGACTACGTGGGCGCGCTGATCGGCGGGCTGGCGTTCCCGTTCTTCCTGCTGCCGCTGTTCGGCCACATCAAGGGCGCGCTGCTGGTCGGCGCGGTGAACGCGGTGGCGGGCATCGCGGTGGTGTTGTGGCTGTTCCGTGCCCAGCTCGAACGGACGGCCCGGGTCCTGCTGTGGTCCGGGATGGCGGCGGTGCTCGCGGTGCTCGGCGGGACGTACGCGCTGGCGGGCGGCTTCGAGGTCTCGGCCCGGCAGGCGCTCTACCAGGACCCGATCGCGTTCTCCGTGCGGACGCCGTACCAGGAGATCGTCATCACCCGCTCGGTGGCGCTGTCCGGCCGGCCCGACCTGCGGCTGTTCCTCAACGGCGACCTGCAGTTCTCCTCGATCGACGAGTACCGGTACCACGAGTCGCTGGTGCATCCCGCGCTGTCCGGTCCGCCGGAAGGGCGCGGCCGGGTGCTGGTGCTGGGCGGCGGCGACGGCCTGGCGCTGCGCGAGATCCTGCGGTACCGGGACGTCCGGGCCGTCACGCTGGTCGAACTGGACCCCGAGATGACCGACCTGGCCCGGCGTTATCCGGAGCTGGCCGAGCTGAACGGCCGCGCCTTCGACGACCCCCGGGTCCGGCTGGTGAACGCCGACGCGTTCGGCTGGCTGCGCGCGCAGCGGGAGCGGTTCGACGCGATCGTCGTGGACATGCCCGACCCCGACGACGTGCCCACCGCCAAGCTCTACTCGGTGGAGTTCTACGGGCTGGCCAAGCGGGCGCTAGCGCCCGGCGGCCGGATGGTGGTGCAGTCGGGTTCACCGTTCTTCGCGCCGAAGTCGTTCTGGTGCATCGACAAGACCGTCCGCGCGGCCGGGCTGGCGACCACCCCGTACCACGTGGACGTGCCGAGCTTCGGCGACTGGGGCTACGTGCTGGCCACCGCGTCCGGGAGCCCGCCGCCGCTGGCGGTGGACGGCGGCGTGTCCGGGCTGCGGTTCCTGGACGGGGACGTGCTGCGCGCCGCGGCGGTGTTCGGCAAGGACCTGCGGAACCGCGACGTCCAGGTCAACACCCTGGTCGAGCCGAAGCTGATCGACTATCAGCGCCAGGAGTGGCGCGACCTCTAGCGGCCCGTCCGGTCCGCGTGCGCAACGGTGTGACCTCGGGTTACCCGACCGATATGTGGTGCACTATCCTGATATCAGTAACCACTTACGTCCAGGAGGGCCCCAGATGAGGCGCGAGATCTTCACTGCGGAGCACGAGGCGTTCCGCGACATGGTGCGGTCCTTCATCGAGAAGGAGGTCACCCCGCACCACGAGCAGTGGGAGAAGGACGGGGTCGTCTCCCGCGACGTGTGGCTGGCCGCCGGCCGGCAGGGGCTGCTGGGCATCGACATCCCCGAGGAGTACGGCGGCGGCGGCGACCCCGACTACCGCTACTACCTGATCCTCAACGAGGAGATGGCGCGGGCCGGCGGGCACGGCCCCGGCTTCGCCGTCCACAACGACATCAACGGCGTCTACCTGAACCGGCTGAGCAACGACGAGCAGAAGCGGCGCTGGCTGCCCGGCTACTGCTCCGGCGAGCTCATCACCGCCATCGCGATGACCGAGCCCGCCGCCGGCTCGGACCTGCAGGGCATCAAGACCACCGCGGTCAAGGACGGCGACGAGTACGTCCTGAACGGCTCCAAGACCTTCATCTCCAACGGCATCCTCGCCGACCTGGTCATCGTGGTCGCCAAGACCGACCCGTCCGCCGGGGCCAAGGGCGTCAGCCTGCTGGTGGTCGAGCGCGGCATGGCCGGCTTCGAACGCGGCCGCAACCTCGACAAGGTCGGCATGCACGCCCAGGACACCGCCGAACTGTTCTTCACCGACGTCCGGGTGCCCGCCGCCAACCTCCTCGGCCAGGAGGGCATGGGCTTCATCTACCTGATGCAGAACCTGGCCCGCGAGCGGCTGTCCATCGGCGCCACCGCGCTGACCGGCGCCGAGACCGCGTTCGAGCAGACCCTGGAGTACTGCAAGACCCGCGAGGCGTTCGGCCGTCCCATCGGCAAGTTCCAGCACAACCGGTTCACCCTGGCCGAGATGAAGACCGAGATCACTGTGGCCCGGGCCTTCACCGACCAGTGCATCCTGGCCGACAACGCGGGCGAGCTGAGCCCCGAGGACGCGGCCATGCTCAAGTACTGGAACACCGAGCTGTGCAAGTCGGTCGTGGACCGCTGCGTCCAGCTGTACGGCGGCTACGGCTACATGACCGAGTACCCGATCGCCAAGGCGTACCAGGACGTCCGCATCCAGACCATCTTCGGCGGCACCACCGAGATCATGAAGGAGATCATCGGCCGCTCCCTCGGCGTCTGAGCACTACTCCCGGCACGGCAACGGGGCCGTCTGCGGGGTGGCCTTACCGATCTCGGCTCGTTTCGCCTGCGGGCGTATAGAGGTGCGAGGTGTCAAAGATCGTCAGCGTTGCGGCTATCGGCGCGTGACGCTTGCGAAGATAGCGGCGATGCCTGCTTCGCCTTCTTCGTCCGCGCAGGCCGCCCGGCAGCGTCTCGGGGGGCGGCTCCGTCAGATGCGTGTGGATCGAGGCATCACCGGGGTGCGTTTCGCCGCAGAGGCCGGGTGGCGGGACTCGTCCCTGGTTTCGATGATCGAGAGGGGCCGTCGGACGATCAGCGCGGATCACGTGCGGCTGTGGTGCCGGATCTGCGGGGCTTCGCCGCGGCTCACAGCGGAACTGCTTGCCGAGCAGGCCGCGGTGGCCGGGATGTGGGTGACCTATCGGGAGGCGAACCGGGGTGGGTTGAGGCTGGTTCAGGAGTCGGTTCGGGACGACTACCAACGAGTGAGAGTCCATCGGGTCTACCAGACCAAGGTGATCCCCGGGCTGCTCCAGACACGGGCGATCACGACGGCTTACCTGGAGCAGGCGCGGCGAGAGCAGCACCTGGAGTTGGACGACGTTGCCGAGGCCGTCGAAGAACGGATGAGAAGACAGGCGTGCCTCCGGCGACCGGATGCCCGATGGCTTTTCGTGGTGGAGGAGGCAGTACTTCGATTCCGTCCCGCTCCGGTCGAAATTCACGCTGACCAGCTTCGCCACCTTTTGGCCATGATGTCCTGGCCCACGGTGGTCTTCGGTGTGATCCCGCAGGACGCTGATCGTGTCGGCGTGTGCCCAGAAGAGTCGTTCTCCGCCTTCGACAGCCGGATGGTCAGCGTGGAGTTGGTATCGGGTTATCTCACTGTCACGCAGCCGTATGAGATCCGGATGTACATGGAGGCATGGGAACGCCTCTTCGGTCTCGCGGTGGTCGGTACCCGTGCGTCCGCCCTCATCATGGCGGCGCTTCAGGCGCTTGACCCGCAAGGGGGAGTCGAGTGAAGGTCGGTGTGGAGCAGCGCGACCCTAGGGGAGGGCCACATGCGTGACTTCGATTTCGTCGGATCCGATCCAGAATCCAAGAACGAGAAGTGCCCGGCGGTGTTCATGGATCCGGATACCGGCGATTTCTTCTTCCAAGGGAAGAAAGTGGACGATCCGGCGCTTCTGGCGAGGTTTGCTGAGCATGGCACGGTGGCCGCCGACGAGCGGATCGTGTGGCTTCCGGCCCGCATGGCGCCCATGATCCGGGAAGCCCTTGACGGCTACGAGCGAGGACGGAGCGGTCCGGGTGAGCCGACGTTCGCCCAACTCCTGGCGAACACCAAGCACTCGGCGGTCCATCTGGAGTTGCGTGACACCTACGATCCGCAAGATCCGGAGTTCCTGGACTGGCAGGCCGGTGGCGATGGTGGGGTGGACGACGAGAGCTGGGAGCGCTGGACCGGCCTGATCGGATCGGCCGTGGAGCGCGGGGTCCGGGTACGGCGTGCCCGTGTGGTGTCGGAGCCGCTCAGCGACTGCGCCCGGTTCCTGCACTCGGTCACCGATAAGAACATCAAGGCAGGCGAGGAAGTCCGCTGGTTGCCGCGGCGTCGGGCCTTCGACCTCTTCCTGCCCGGTGCGGACTTGTGGATGTTCGACCAGCGCTTGGTCCGATGGAACTTCAACGCGGGTGACGGTACCGATACCGACGAGCTCGAATACACCACCGACCCTCGTGTCGTCTCCCAGGTTGTAGCGGCCTTTGAGCTGGTGTGGGAACGGGCGACCCCGCACGGGGAATACCGGCTGTAGCTGCGGGGCGGCCTGCACAGAGTTCCAGGTGTCAAAAGCCGTCAGATTTCTGGCCTCCGGCGGACGGTCCCGGTCAGTGTCGAGATAACGCACTCGACCCTGGCCGCTGGAGGCACCCATGTTTTCTCTCGATCGCCGCAGGTTCGACGACCGACCCGTCACCTGCGCATGAACGCGCATGAGCTGATCGCGAGCCCCTTCCTGGGCAGGTATGTCCTGGTGAGGCCCGGCCGAAAGGCCGGTGCGACCATTCCCGCGGTTCGGTTCCGAGAACTCACCGAGAGAGAACCGGCCGACCCGTGCCCCCGGTGGCTGGCGGATGCCGCCCGGCAGGCGTGGGATCTCGATCTCACGGGCAGACCGCTCGTTCCCACGGTGCTGGTCCGGCAGGATTCCGGACTCGGCTACGGCCGCGCTTCGTACGAGCTGAACCTGGGCTGCAACTACGACTGCGAGCACTGCTACCTCGGGATCAAGGACTTCGCCGGACTGGAATGGGAGCAGCGGGAACGATTGCTCGGCGTTCTTCGGGACGCCGGAGTGCTGTGGCTCCAGCTGACAGGCGGCGAGCCGATGATCGACCGGCTGTTCACCGACACCTACACCGCGGCCTACGACCAGGGCATGATGCTGACGATCTTGTCTAACGGATCGAGGCTGTTCCTGCCGAAGATCCTCGACCTGCTGGCCGGCAGGCCACCCGGCCGGATCACACTCAGCGTCTATGGCGCGACCGAGGCGAGCTACGACGGCCTCACCCGGCGCAAAGGCGCGTACCGGTTGTTCATGAAAGGTCTGATGGCCGCGCACGAGGCGGGACTTCCGCTCTCCCTCTCGATGATCGTGACGCACCACAACGCGCACGAGGTCGGCCGGATGAGAGCACTTGCGGATCGGCTCGGAGTGCCGATGGACGAGTACACCAACATGGTCCCGACGATCTACGGTGGGGACGAGACCCTCCCCACACAGTCCGCCGCCCACCTGCGTGAACGCCGACCGTTCACCGGCTGCAACGCCGGCCACACGTTCTTCCACGTCGATCCGTTCGGCAGAGCGTCCATCTGCAAGATCGGCCGTGAACCGAACATCGACCTCACCGAGGAGGGCGTCGAGGGACTCTCCCGCCTCGGCGCGATCGCCGACTCCCTGCTGCTACGGCAGGGCGGCTGCACCGGTTGCGGGCTACAGGGATCCTGCGGGACCTGCATGCCCCTGGTGCAGCTCTACCGCAAGGCCAAGGCGCACTTGGCCACCTACTGCCAGCACCGCGAGAGACCTGGAGAGGAGGTGACCGGATGACTACACAGAAGCTCCCATCGCCGGTATCCGTCGTGCCCGTGACGATCGAGCCGCTCGACGTGACGATCGTGGCCGACGTGGACGAACTGTCGGCGGGCAACGTGTGCTCGTGCGCGGCCGGAGACGACAACCCGTTCTGATGTACGAATCGGATGAGGGCCTCGGACGGCTTCTGCGTCCGAGGCCCTCACCCGTCACGCCGTCGCTAACCTGCGTGGCATGCGTTTGCGATGGGACTGGCTGGGGCCCGTGATGCGCGCCCCGTACGTTCCGGCACTAGGTCCTGTTCACCCTGGAGCGGTCTCGGCAGAGGTGTTCGAAGATGTGCTGGCCGTTGCGGACTCCGGCCGTTTCCTGCCGTACGACAAGGACCGGCGCTGGTCGGCGACGAAGGACGAGCGGGTGCTGGTGGACGCGATCGTGCACCAGCCGGACTTCACGATCGTCCCCACGATGTCCGTTCGCGGCGGGGGGCTGATCAAACTTCATCACTATGCCCGGCACGACCCCGCCCTCGCCGAGTTGGGAAAGCTCGGCCAGGCACTCGCTCATGAGCACGGCGCGGAGGCCGGACACCGGATCATCTGGTTCTCCGAACGGCCTGACCATGCTCGGACTCGTCTCATGGTGAAGACCTTCACCGACGCCGACGAGCAGGCCGTCGCCGGAGTCGACGAGCTGGAGGACAGCGCGGGCGCCGACACCTTCGGGGCGTTCGCCGACGAGATCGGCCCGGAGGGCTTCCAGTTCCTCTGCCAACGGATGAAGGCGGGGCACCGGGACGGGCCGGTACTGGTCACGGTGGCGGATGGCCGAATCATCGGAGCCGTCGGTCCGCTGTCCGTCCTGCCCGGCCCGGATCGGCGCATGATCCAGCCACCGGCCTACTTCGCCGTCCATCCGGCGTATCGGGGACGCGGTCACGGACGGCGTCTTTGGCGAGCCTCCATGGCCTGGGGCTGGCGATCGGGCGCCGAGGCCAAAGTTCTCCAGGCGTCCATCGGCAGCGCCGCCGAACGCCTCTACCGCACCGAAGGTCTGGAAACAGTGGGATTCCTGTGCCAAGGGTGAGGCGGCCGCCGCGACGTCACCCGGGCATCATTGCCCAGACGACCTTGCCCCGCCCGGTGGCCGCCGGGCGGGTGCCCCACTCCTTGGCGCAGGCCGCGACGATCGCGAGCCCCCGGCCGGACTCCGCGGTGCCGGGGGCGTCGCGGCGGACCGGGAGCGCGGGGGAGGGGTCCCAGCACTCCAGCAGCGGCGCGCGGTCGCGGACGGCGCAGCGCAGCCGGATACGCCGGCCCCGGGCGGCGACCACCGCATTGGTGACGATCTCGCTCATCACGAGCATGGAGTCGTGGACGAGGTCGCGCTCGTAACGCCATCCGGTGAGGGCGTAGCGGACCATCTCCCGCGCCAGCACCACCGAGGAGGGCTCGGCCAGCAGGGTCAGCCGCAGGTCGCGGGGGTGGGAGGGCGAAGCGAGGTCGTTCATGAAGGCCGTCCTGAAGTTGGGGAACTTGCCCTCACTGTCCGCGTTCATTGTGTAGCGTGCCGTGCA
Organism: Actinomadura craniellae; assembly: GCF_003289645.1. Lineage (GTDB taxonomy): Bacteria > Actinomycetota > Actinomycetes > Streptosporangiales > Streptosporangiaceae > Actinomadura_D > Actinomadura_D craniellae. The sequence continues at coordinate 380,808 of NZ_QLYX01000006.1, forward strand.
TTCGGAGACCTTCGAGACACCTGTGGGTGAGCGATGAGCGTCAGAGAGTCGATCGACCCGAAGTCCTCGTTATGGGCCTGGCTCGCCTTCGACCTGTGGTTCTACCGAACCCAGCGGGGCCTGTCGCTCGCCCAGACCGGACTGGTCGCCAGGGTCGCGCGGGGGACTGTATCCAACTGGGAGGCGGGGCGGCTGCGGCCGAAGGACGAGTACCTGACCCGCCTCGACCAGGCGTGGAACACCGGCGGCCACTTCGAACGGCTGGCCTGGTACGCCCGCACCGGACACGATCCCGACTGGTTCCGCCAGTTCGTGCAGTACGAAGAGGGCGCCGACGCGATCAGGGTCTACCACGGCAAGACGATCCCAGTCCTGTTGCAGACTCCCGAGTATGCGCAGGCCATTCTGTGGGCGGCGGGGCGTACAAGGGAGGTCGAGGCCGAAAGCAAGTCACGTATGAAGCGCCAGGAGATCTTGCGGCGGGACGATCCGCCGTTCTTGTGGGTTCTTCTTGATCAGGAAGTCCTCGAATGTCCGATCGGTGGCGACGGGGTCATGCGTGGCCAGCTACAACGGCTCCTTGAAATCATGGATGACCCGCGATTTTCGATTCGCATCGTGGCCAGATCCGTCGGTCCACACCCAGGCCACGACGGGGCTTTCCAGATCTACCAGGTGGGTGACAGGTGCGTCGCCTATGCGGTGGCGCAGATCGGTGGACGCTTGATTGAGGCTGGTACCGAAGCTTCGACGTTAGGAGTACGGTTCGATCAGATCGGGGCATTGGCCCTTTCTCGGGATGACTCGAGAAAACTGGTTGAGCAGACTCTGAGGATGTACGAGTGATGAAGTGGCGCAAGAGTTCCTACAGCGGCGGGCTGAACGACGATGCGTGTGTGGAACTGGCCGAATCGGCCGATGCGGTCTGGGTCCGGGACTCCAAGAACCCAGACGGTTGCCGGCTGGAGCTCCGGCGGGAGTCGTTCAGTGATCTGTTGACGCGGGTGAAGCACGGGGAACTCGACCTGTAGTACTTGGATGTCCACCTGAGTCCCCCTGCGAGGCCACATGAACATCAACTGGCGTAAGAGCTCCTACACGGGCGGCGGGAACGACGATGCGTGTGTGGAACTGGCCGAATCGGCCGATGCGGTCTGGGTCCGAGACTCCAAGAATCCAGACGGCGATCGCTTGGAGTTCCGGCAGGAGTTGTTCGCCGAACTGCTGACACGAGTGAAGCGTGGCGAACTAGATCTGTAGCCCAAAGCGCTTGACCAGCGCTCTCGCCATGTATGGCTGATCCTTCAGCATCCGGTGCACTATGGCGCCCTGGAAGCTGAAGGATCAGCCATGTTGCTGTTGGCCGTGATGTGAGATGGGCAGGGGTGGGTCTGCTTGGTTGCGCGGCTGACATCCCTAAGGTCTGTCCCAAAGTGAGGTCGGCAGCCCCTGGCGGTACCACCAACGCCCGCCTCTGGCCCCTTGCCCTCGTGATCGTTGAGGATGGGTGGGGCTCCAACCCCACCCATCCTCAACGATCACCGGCGCAGGCGCTTGTGCCAGGTGGCGGGCTTCTGGGCGGGTCGGCGGGGTGAGCTGGGACGGCTTAGGCCGTCCCGGGCCGGTTCCGGCAGAGGCCGGATCAGGTCAGGAGAGCAGTGCGCGAACCGTCTCCGTCGGGCAGGGGTCAGCGGATGACGACGCGGTCGGCCGGGGCGTCCGAGTGGTCGGTCCAGCCGTCGTGGCCGTGGTCGGCGCGCCAGTGCTTGCCGGCGTACTGGATCTCGGTGAGGCCGAACGCCTGGGCGTGGGAGACCGCCCAGGAGGCCACCGCCCAGCCGGCGCGGGTGTGGGGGACGCGGACCGTGCCGCCGGTGGCGGGGAGCCTGCTGCCGAAGGCGCGGCGGAGTTCGCGGACGGCCTCGGCGCGGCGCGGCTCCGTCCGCTTGCGAGGAGTGAACCAGCAGCGCACCGCGGCGGGGCGGCGGCCGGTGTAACCCTCGGCGATGATCTTGGCTTTGCCCTCGTGCGGGGCGTAGGCGCGGCCGTCGGCGCTGCGCTGCACCCGCTGGGCGGCGTCGTGCAGGTCGCGGTCGAGGTAGTCCTTCACCTTGACCAGCGAGTCGTAGAACTTGCTGGTGGAGTAGACCGGGTCGCGCAACTGGTCGATCCGGCCCCAGCCCTGGGACGGGCGCTGCTGGAAGATGCCGACCGAGTCGCGGTCGCCGCCCGGCAGGTTGCGGATGTGCGACTCCTGGATCGCCGTGGCGTACGCGATCACCACGGCCCGCTCGGGCAGGTTCTTGCGGTGTGCCACCGCGGCGATCGTGCCGGAGTTGGCGGCCTGTTCCAGGTCGAGCGGCATCACCCCGTCGACGCCGCGCACCTCGCAGTTCGACCCGTGCAGGTAGGGGCGGGCATACGAGTACAGCGCGTAACCGCCCAGCCCCAGCACCAGGACGACGACCAACGAGGCTCCGGCGGCCCGCGCCCCGCCTCCGCTCCAGCGACCCACGACAAAACCGTACCGGCATCCGCGCACCCCTCCCGTCCGTACGGCCTCTAAGCTTCACGTCCATGACCGAAACGTTCACCAGCCCGATCTCCGCGCTCATCGACGAGCTGTGGGAGAAGCGGGCCGAGCTCACCCCGGACGACGGCGACGCGCGGGCCGCCATCGTGGCCGCCGTCGACCAGATCGACTCCGGCGAGGCCCGGGTCGCGCGGGTCGACCCCGGCACCGACGAGGTGGTCGTCGACGAGCGCGCCAAGCGGGCGATCCTGCTGAGCTTCAAGGTCCTCGGCATGGTGCGCGCCCAGGTCGGCGACTTCCACCACCACGACCGGATCCCGCTGAAGAGCCGGCTCGACGGCGTCCGGGTCGTGCCGGGCGCGATCGCCCGGTGGGGCGCCTACCTGGCCCCCGGCGTGGTGCTCATGCCGTCCTTCACCAACATCGGCGCCTACGTCGACTCCGGCACCATGGTCGACACCTGGGCCACCGTCGGGTCCTGCGCCCAGATCGGCAAGAACGTGCACCTGTCCGGCGGGGTCGGCATCGGCGGGGTGCTGGAGCCGCCGAACGCCGTCCCGGTGGTGATCGAGGACGAGGCGATGATCGGCAGCCGCTCGATGATCGTCGAGGGCGCCCGGGTGGGCCGTGGCGCGGTCGTCGGCTCCGGCACCAACCTGTCGGCGTCCATGCCGGTCATCGACGTGCAGACCGGCGAGGAGATCAGCCGCGGCCGGATCCCCGACTGGTGCGTGGCCGTCGGCGGCACCCGTCCCAAGGAGTTCCCCGGCGGCACCTTCGGGCTGCCGTGCGTCCTGATCCTCAAGCGGCTGGAGGAGGGGCAGCGGCACGACAAGGCCGCCCTCAACGACATCCTCCGCGACCACGGCGTCAACACCTGACGAAACCTGACGAAGCAGGATCGCCCGCGCCCCGGAGCCGACCGGTCCCGGGGCGCTAGGCTCGGCTGACATGGGCCTTGACCTGTTCTCGGACGTGGCGGAGCTGACAGCGGAGATCGTCGACATCGAGTCGGTGAGCGGCGCGGAGAAACCGCTCTCCGACGCGATCGAGGCCGCGCTGCGCCCGCTGCCGCACCTCACCGTGGAACGCGACGGCGACTCCGTGATCGCCCGCACCTCGCTGGGCCGCGCCGAACGGGTCGTGATCGCCGGGCACGTCGACACCGTCCCGGTCAACGACAACCTGCCGTCCCGGGTGGACGGCGACCGGCTGTACGGCTGCGGCACCACCGACATGAAGAGCGGCGTCGCCGTGGCGCTGCGGCTGGCCGCCACCCTGCCCGAGCCCGGCCGGGACGTCACCTACGTCTTCTACGAGTGCGAAGAGGTCGAAGCCGACCGCAACGGCCTCAAACGGCTCGCCGAGACCCGCCCCGAACTGCTGCACGGCGACTTCGCCGTGCTGATGGAACCGACCTACGCCGAGATCGAGGGCGGCTGCCAGGGCACCATGCGCGTCGAGGTGACCGCGCGCGGCGAGCGAGCGCACAGCGCCCGGGCCTGGATGGGCTCCAACGCCATCCACACCGCCGGACGCATCCTCGACGTCCTGCGTGGCTACGAGCCCGCCCGCCCCGTGGTGGACGGGCTGGAGTACCACGAGGGGCTGAACGCGGTGTTCGTCCGCGGCGGGGTGGCCGGCAACGTGATCCCCGACGAGTGCGTGGTCACCGTCAACCACCGGTTCGCGCCGGACAAGTCCCTGGCGCAGGCCGAGGCATACCTGCGCGAGCTCTTCGCCGGGTTCGAGGTCACGGTGGTCGACGCGGCGCCCGCCGCCCGGCCCGGCCTCACCCACCCCGCCGCGGCCGCCTTCGTCTCCGCCATCGGCGGCACCCCCCGGGCCAAACTCGGCTGGACCGACGTGTCCCGGTTCGCCGAACTCGGCGTCCCCGCGGTCAACTACGGCCCCGGCGACCCGCCGCTGTCCCACACCCGGGACGAGTACGTCGAGATCCCGCTCATCCACGACTGCGAAGCCCGCATGCGCATGTGGCTCTGTTAGCTTGGCGCTCGTTCCTCGCGCTTGTCGCGGCGCCTTCGGCGCGTCGTCTTCCCTCGTCACGGTGAAGATCGCTCGTACCTTACGATCTTCACCACTCCTCAGTCCAGACGACGCGGGCGCCGCTCCCGGACCGCCTCGCTTCGCATCGGCTGCTTTCTCGTCCTTCCGAGGGGTTGTGGCCGGGCGGGTGCCGGTGGCCGTCTGACCGGGGAAGATCCGTTCCGTGTGACCTGGATATCGGGGGGCGCGGGGCGGGTCGCTTGGCTACCTTGGGGCGCATGGAATCCGAAGTGAACCCCCGCAAGCACCGGCAGGGCCCCGTGATGCTGCGGGGCAAGGCCGTCCCGCAGACCACCACCGACGAACGGCTCCTGGACGAGCGGGGGCCGAGCGACTGGTTGCACGCCGACCCGTGGCGGGTACTGCGGATCCAGGCCGAGTTCGTGGAGGGCTTCGGGCTGCTGGCCGAGCTCGGCAAGGCGGTCAGCGTCTTCGGGTCGGCGCGGACCCCGCGGGGCTCGGAGGAGTACGAGCTCGGCGTGCAGATCGGCGCCAAGCTGGTGGAGGCGGGCTACGCGGTCATCACCGGCGGCGGCCCCGGGATCATGGAGGCCGGCAACAAGGGCGCCGAGGAGGCCGGCGGGGTCTCGGTCGGGCTCGGCATTGAGCTTCCCTTCGAGCAGGAGATGAACGAGTACGTCGGCGTCGGCCTGGAGTTCCGCTACTTCTTCGTCCGCAAGACCATGTTCGTCAAGTACTCGCAGGCCTTCGTGGTGCTGCCGGGCGGGTTCGGCACCCTCGACGAGCTGTTCGAGGCGATCACCCTGGTGCAGACCCGAAAGATCACCCGGTTCCCGATCGTGCTGGTCGGCACGGACTACTGGGGCGGGCTGCTCGACTGGATCAAGGCCACCATGCTGCCCGCCGGCAAGATCTCGCCCACCGACCCGGAGCTGATCCACCTCACCGACGACCCCGACGAGGTCATCCAGGTGATCCGGGAGGCGCACGAGACCGCCGCCCGCGAGCGCGAGGAGGCGGCCGCCGCCCGGGCCACCGCCGAGACCGCAGGGAACGGCAGCTGATGGGCCGGGCGATCTGCGTCTTCTGCGCGTCCAGCAGCCGGATCGACCGGCGCTACCTGGACCTGGCCGCCGAGACCGGCGCCGAGCTGGCCCGCCGCGGGCACACCCTGGTCAGCGGCGGCGCCACGGTGTCGTGCATGGGAGAGGTCGCCCGTGCCGCGCGGGCCGGCGGGGCCCGCACGGTCGGGGTGATCCCCGAGGGGCTGGTCAGCGTGGAGATCTCCGACGAGGACAACGACGAGCTGATCGTCACGCCCGACATGCGCAGCCGCAAGGGTGAGATGGACCGCCGCTCGGACGCGTTCCTGGTGCTGCCCGGCGGCCTGGGCACCCTGGAGGAGCTGTTCGAGATCTGGACCGCCCGGGTACTCGGCATGCATGACAAGCCGCTGGTCATCCTGGACCCGTGGGGAGTGTACGACCCGCTGCGCGACCTGATGACCGGCCTGGCCGACCAGGGCTTCGCCCGGCCGAAGATCTTCGACGCGGTGGGCTGGACCGACTCGGTGCCCGAGGCCTTCGACCTGCTGGAGCGCACCCAGCCCCGGATCGAGGCCACCGCGGAGGACTACACCGAGGCCGTCGCGGGGCCGCCGGGGGAATAGCGTGGTTTAGAACGTTCTAATACTGGTTGGGGCGATCGTCTGATCGCTGATACCTCGCGTTCAGATCGGTGCGGAATCTTCGGCGTGTTTCACCTCTGACGCAAGGAGTCCAACCGATATGGACGTCTCCCGCCGCGGCTTCGTGGCCGGTGGTACCGCCTCCGCGCTGTCCATCACCCTGGCCGGCAGCCTCGACACCGTCTTCGCGACCTCGGCCGAGGCCGGCACCCACGGGCCCGGCCACGGCCACGGCCATGGCCACGGCGTGAAGGGCGGCTACGGCCCCCTGATCCCCGACCCCGAGGGCGTGCTCGACCTGCCCAAGGGCTTCACGTACAAGGTGTTCTCGGCCGAGGGCGAGGAGATCGCCCCTGGCCAGCCCGTCCCCGGCAAGCACGACGGCATGGCGGCCTTCCGGGCCGGCAAGCACAAGAACACCCTGCTGGTCCGCAACCACGAGCAGGGCGGCAGCGGCACCAAGCCGGTCGCGCCCGCCCACCTGGTCTACGACCCCGCCGCCTTCGGCGGTACCACCACGCTGGAGCTCGACCGGGACGGCGACCTGGTGAACCAGTACGTCAGCCTGGCCGGCACCGCGACCAACTGCGCCGGCGGCCGCACCCCCTGGGGCACCTGGCTGACCTGCGAGGAGACCGAGGGCTTCAGCGCCCAGACCAAGACGCACGGCTGGGTCTTCGAGGTGGACCCGCAGGGCAGGCACACCCGCCCCGAGCCGATCAAGCCGCTGGGCCGGTTCGCGCACGAGGCGGTCGGCATCGACCCGCGCACCAACATCTGCTACCTCACCGAGGACGCCAGCGGCCCGTTCGGGCTGTTCTACCGGTTCAAGCCCCGCGCCCACCGCGGCGGTTACCACAGCTACCAGGCCGGCGGCACGCTGGAGGCGATGTACGTCCCCGACGTGCCGGACCTGTCGGCGGTGCAGGAGCCGGGCACCGTCCTGCGGAACGTGCGCTGGCTGCCGGTGCCCGACCCGTCCGCCGCGACGGTCTCCACCCGCAAGCAGTTCGACAAGATCACCCGCAGCCAGAAGCTCGAAGGTGTCTGGTGGGGCCACCGCTGCGTCTACTTCGTGGCCAGCTACGCCGAGCGCGGCTCCGGCGCGGCGGCCGACCACGCCGGCCAGGTGTGGAAGTACGACCCGCTGCGCAACTCCCTGGAGCTTGAGCTGATCTTCAAGCCCGGCGGCCAGTTCGACTCGCCCGACAACATCACCGTCTCCCCCTACGGCGGCGGCGTGATCCTGGCCGAGGACGGCGACGGCGAGCAGTACCTGGTCGGCGCCACCCGCGACGGGGAGGCCTTCCCCTTCGCCCGCAACGCCTTCAACGACAGCGAGTTCGCCGGCGTGACGTTCTCCGAGGACGGCAAGACGCTCTACGCCAACCGCCAGTCCCCGGGCGTCACCTTCGCGATCCAGGGCCCCTGGAACCGCTTCCCCCACTAGGCGAGACCACGGCGGGAGACCGCGGGCGGGCGGGTGCCCCGGATCGAGGCGACCATGTCGAGCACCTGGCGTGCCGGCCGGACGTCCGGGGCGCCCACCCGGAACACCCGGGCTCCCAGCCACGCGTACACCGCGAGCGACGCCAGCGCCGCCGACCCGGCCTTCCCCGCCGGGCCGGCGGCGACGCACACCGGGAGACCGGTGGCGACCAGTTCCGTGACCCGGGCGGCCGAGGGGTCCGTACCGGCGTCGGCGACGACGCCGTCCGCGCGGACCCCCAGCGCGCGGGCCCGCCCGGGATCGGCGCAGACCAGCCCGGCCCCGAGGGCCGCGGCCCGCTCGGCGAGATCGTCGCCGACCAGCAACTCGGCTCCCGGACCGGAAGCGCTCCGCGCCCGCACGGGACCGCCGGGACCACCGGCGAGATCGGCGTCCTCGGGGACGTCGCCGCCCTCCGGACCGGGAACACACCAGATGACGAAGTCGTCCCGATCGAACACTCGGGACCCGAGCCGCAACTCCACGCGCGTGACCATGGGACGATCGTAGGGAGAGCCGTCCCGGGGAGTGGTCCGCAGTGCTGATCGTGATCGTTGCCTTGATCCTGGCAGGAGCGTCCGTGCTGGCCGCGGTCGTCGTGCTCGCCATGGGCCGGGGCGGTGAGCTCACCGACGCCGGCCCCGACTACCCGCCGCTGGACTTCGCGGACGGGTCGGTCGCCGGCATCCAGGCCGAGCTGTGGCGGCTGCCCCGCGGGCTGTGGGGCTACCACAGCGGGGCGACCGACGAGGCACTGCACGCGCTGACCGACGCGCTGGTCGAGCGCGACGCCCGGGTCGAGGCGTTGCAACGGCAGGTGGCCGAACTGCGGCACCGGCTGGAGACCGGCGGGGCGACCGACGAGCCGCTGCCCTGGGAGGAGCCCAGGTCCGGCCCGTGGTGGAGCGGAGCCGTCCCGGCGAGCCCCTGGAAGAAGGCGGACGGCCCCGCCGGCGCCGAAACCGGCGACGCCGAGACCGCCGAGGAGCCCGAGCGGGTGGCACCGGCCGCGGAAGAACCGCGATGAGCCCGGTGACGGTGGCGGCCGACGCGACCTCCACCGCCTCGCCCGAGCAGGTCTTCGCGGTGCTGACCGACTGGGAGCGGCACGGCGAGTGGATGCCGTTCACCCGCGCCGAGGGCGGCCACGAGGTGGGCGCCGAGGTGTCGGGCTGGACCGGTGTGGGCCCGATCGGCTTCCTCGACACCATGACCATCACCGAGTGGCGGCCCGGCCGGCGGGTGGCCGTCAAGCACACCGGCCGGCTGGTGCGCGGCGACGCCTGGTTCGAACTGGGGCCGCTGCCGGCCGGCGGGTGCACCATCGTGTGGGCCGAGCGGCTGGACCTGCCGCTGGGCGTGCTGGGCCGGATCGGCTGGCTGGTGATCGGCCCCCCGGCGCGCTTCTTCATGCGGGTCGGCCTGCGCCGCCTGGCCCGGCTCGCGGCGGCCGGTTCTGTCGGTGGGGTGCGGTAGGAACGGCGCATGAGCACCGCGGTCATCGGTGACGACGGGCTGGCGCGCTGCCCGTGGGGAGTCTCCGCACCCGAGTACATCGCCTACCACGACGAGGAGTGGGGCCGCCCGGTCCGCGACGACCAGGGGCTGTACGAGCGGCTGTGCCTGGAGGCGTTCCAGTCCGGGCTGTCCTGGCTGACGATCCTGCGCAAACGCGAGGGGTTCCGGAAGGCCTTCGCCGGGTTCGACCCCGACCAGGTCGCCGGCTACGGGCCCGAGGACGTCGAGCGGCTGCTGGCCGACACCGCCATCGTCCGCAACCGGGCGAAGATCGAGGCGACCGTCGCCAACGCCCGGGCCGCCCTCGACCTGCCCGGCGGGCTGGCCGCACTGGTCTGGCGGTACGCCGACCCCGAGGCCCCCGCCCCCGCCACCCTGGCGGATGTGCCCACGCTCACCCCCGGCTCCACCCTGCTGGCCAAAGAGCTCAAGAAGAACGGGTTCCGCTTCGTCGGGCCGACCACCGCCTACGCGCTGATGCAGGCGTGCGGGCTGGTCGACGACCACCTGACCGGCTGCCACCGCCGCGGCGCGCACTCTGCCGCCGAATCGGGCGAGGGCGCGGAGCCGGCCGGGCGGCTCGGGTAACGACCGTGCGGGTTCGAGCGGGGCGACCGGAGAGCCGGCCCGCGGGCGAGCGGAGCGGAGCGGGGGAGCGGCCCGTGCGGTGGCCGAGGAGGTCAGGCCGGAGGGGCAGGCCCGGATCGGCCGAGGAGGCCCGTGCCGAGGAGCGGCGGCGGGCCCGTGGTGGCGACCACGTTTGACCGGCTTTCGAGTTTGGCGCTGACCAGCGGTGAAGCGATGCGGTGCCCGCGCTCGGCGGTGGAGGTTTCGTGCGGAGGAGGGCCGCGGAACGTCGAGTCCGGTCGTCGTCTACCGATCCCAGGCGCTGATCGTTACCACTTCGCGCCCGGAAGACGGGATAATGAACAACTACTGATGATGCGGATGCGACAGGCGGCCACGCGGCCACGTCGGCCTCAGGTTGTCCGACGGCCCCACGCGGCCCTAGGCAGGAAGGGGATGCACGCATGGCGGCGATGAAGCCGCGGACGGGAGACGGTCCGCTCGAAGTGACCAAGGAGGGGCGCGGAATCGTCATGCGTGTCCCGCTGGAGGGCGGTGGGCGACTGGTCGTCGAGCTGTCCGCAGACGAGGCGAGCGAGTTGGGCGACGCGCTCAAGAACGTCGTGGGCTGACGGTACCGGCTCCAGACGGTGGTGACGGTCCCGGCGCGGGCGCCGGGACCCTTGCCGTTACCAGGCCTTTGTTGGGCCTTTGCCGACTTTCGTGCTTCGCCCGCCCGCACGGCGGTGCCCGGAGCGTCACTTGAGGAGACCACCATGCCAGTCGAGACCCGGCTCCACGCGGTCGAGGGGCCGCTCCGGCGCGCAGCCGAGGCCGTGTCCGCGGAGCTGATGGCGGTCCCCGTCCGTCCCGGTGACGGCGGTGCCGAACCCGACCCTGCCCAGGCGGAGGCGCTTGCGGACGTGCTGCCGCTGGACGCCCCGGCGTTGCTGACCTACCACGGCGCCCGGGGCGGCGCGGGTGAGATCACCGCCGTTCCGGTGTCGCTCGGTGCCGGTGACAGTGCTGGTGACAGGGTGGGCGAGGTGCTGCTGTACGGGGTGGGCGACGGCTCACCGGGCGCGCTGCGCCGGGCCGGGGCCGCGCTGGTCCGGCGGGCCAGGGGGCGGTCGGCCCTGGCCGTGGCCGCCCCGGCGGGCGACCTCGCGGCCTTCGCCGAGGGTGCGCTGCTGGCCGGATACGGGTTCCGGATCGGTGAGCCCGGGGAGCGGCGTCCCCCCGCCACGGTTGCGGTGGTGACCGGCGACGCCGCGGCGCTGGAACGGGGCGCGCTGACCGCCGGGGCCACGGTCCGGGCACGTGACCTGGCCAACACCCCGTCGCTGGAGAAGGGCCCGGCCTGGCTGGCCGAGCGGGCGGCCGAACTGGCCGCCGACGCCGGTCTGGGCATCCGGGTCCGGGACGAGCGGGCGCTGCGCGCCGAGGGCTTCGGCGGGCTGATCGCGGTCGGCGCGGGCTCGCCCCGGCCGCCCCGGCTGATCGAGCTGACCCACGCCCCCGAGGGCGTCGAGGGCCCGCACGTGGTGCTGGTCGGCAAGGGCATCACCTTCGACACCGGCGGGTTGTCGCTGAAGCCGACCGACAACATGAAGACCATGAAGACCGACATGGCGGGCGGTGCCGTGGTCATGTCGGTGCTGGCGGCGCTGCCGGCGCTGGGCGTGCGGGCCCGGGTGACCGGTCTGGTCCCCAGCGCGGAGAACTCCTTCTCCGGCTCGGCCATGCGACCCAGCGACGTGATCTCCCACTACGGCGGCAAGACCTCCGAGGTGCTCAACACCGACGCGGAGGGCCGGCTGGTCCTGGCCGACGCGCTGGCCTACGCGGACGCCGAACTCGACCCCGACCTGATCGTCGACGTGGCCACCCTGACCGGCGCCGCCAAGGTCGCGCTGGGGTTGCGGCACGGCGCGCTGTTCGCCGCGGACGACGCGCTGGCGACGGCGCTGACCGAGGCCGGGGCGGCCACCGGCGAGCCGCTGTGGCGGCTGCCGATCGTCGAGGACTACCGCGTGGCCATCGACTCCGACGTCGCCGACGTGGCCAACATCGAGCGACGCGGCTTCGGCGGGGGAGCGATCATGGCCGCGCTGTTCCTGCGCGAGTTCGTGGGCAAGCGCACCTGGGCGCATCTCGATGTGGCGGGCCCGGCCCGCGCCACCTCCGACGACGCGGAGATCTCCCGCGGCGCTACTGGCTTCGGCACCCGGCTGCTGCTGCACTGGCTCACCACGGTGGCGGCGGCGAACACCGCCTGAGCCGAGGGAGGGAGCGGAGCGGCCCGCGAGGGACGAGTGGTCCGTGGAGCGACCGAGTGAGGTGAGGGCGGCGGCGAACACCGCCTGAGCCGGGGCCGTCAGTTCTTGCGGCGGTCGAGGAAGGGGACCTCGCGGCGTTCGCGGGTCGCCTTCACGATCTCGGTGAGCGAGGCGGTCCAGGCGGGCTCGACCGCGAAGCACCAGGGGGCGGTGCGGGCGCCCAGGGCGGTTTCGGGCAGGGTCAGGGCGACCAGTTCCGGCCGTCCGGCGTCGCGCACCGCCTCGACCGTCTCCGCACCGGGCAGGAAGACCAGGTAGTTCCGCGCGGTGCCGCGTTTGCCCACGCCCCGGGCCAGGGCGCACAGCCCCGACAGCTCGTCCCAGGGCAGTACCCGGTCGGCCCGCCGCGGCAGCGGCCAGGCGGCCGGCCGGCGGATTCCGTCGGGGTCGAGTTCCAGCACCGCCCGCAGCCCGAACAGCCGTCCGGTGGCGGAGAGCACGCCGAACCCGAAGAAGACCAGCCCGATTCCGCCGAGCACCACGAAGACCGTGCCGGCGACGCCGAAGGGGGCCATCACCCCGCCGCTGACGAAGGCCGCGGAGGAGGCCAGTAGCAGCACGGCGGCCAGCAGGTGCCCGGCCGTGCTCCAGTTGAAGCGGGTCGTCACCCGGAAGGTGGCCGGGTCCGCGGCGCCGCTCACCGGTCGCGCTTGAGGGCGCAGAGCAGCCCGTCGCCGACCGGCAGTAGCAGCGGCACCAGCCGGTCGTCCTCGCGGATCGCCCGGCCCACCTCGCGGATCGCGGCCGTGTCGGGGTCCTGCCGGGAGGGGTCGGCGACCCGGTCGTGCCAGAGCGCGTTGTCGAACGCCACCACCCCGCCGGGACGCAGCAGCCGCAGTGCCTCGGTCAGGTACTCGGGGTATTCCTGCTTGACCGCGTCGCAGAAGACCATGTCGTAGGCGCCGTCCGTGAGCCGGGGCAGCACTTCGAGCGCCCGGCCGGGGATCATGCGGGCCCGGCCGGTGGGAAGGCCCGCCTCGGCGTACGCCTGCCGGGCCAGCCGCTGGTTCTCCTGATCGACGTCGACGCTGGTCAGCACCCCGTCCCCGCGCATCCCGCGGAGCAGCCAGATGCCGGACACCCCGCAGCCGGAGCCGACCTCGACCACGGTGCGGGCGCCGATCAGGGCGGCGACGAACCGCAGGGTCGCCCCGCCGGCCGGGCTGATCGGGACCGCGCCGACCTCCTCGCCGCGGCTACGGGCGTTCAGGAGGGGTTCGTCCTCGGGCAGGAAATCCTCAACATAGGCCAGCGTGGCCTGGACCGCGTCGATGACTGCCTCCTGCGAGACTCCGAACCGGGCGGCCGGGCCGGGCCGGCCGCAGATCGCCTCTGACAGGGAGGAACCTTATCGCTGCCCGGGAACCAGGGCGTGTTCCGCGGCGTTGAAAGGAATGTCGGATCACTGACCGCCCAGCCCAGGCGCGACCGAGCCGTTCCGATGCGGCATGGAAGGGATACCCGGCACCATGGTGGTGGCAGCGCTTGCATACCGAGGGGGAGCGGCCGCGCGAGACCGTGAGCACGCTCCGGAGGCGACCTGGACGCCTCCGTCGTGGGATGAGGTGGTACGGGAGCATTCGGCCCGGGTCTACCGGCTCGCCTACCGGCTGACCGGCAACCCGCACGATGCTGAGGACCTCACCCAGGAGGTCTTCGTCCGGGTGTTCCGATCGCTGTCCAACTACACTCCCGGCACGTTCGAGGGTTGGCTGCACCGGATCACCACGAACCTGTTCCTCGACATGGCCCGCCGCAAGCAGCGGATCCGGTTCGAGGGGCTGGCCGACGACGCGGCCGACCGGCTGCAGGGCCGCGAGCCCACCCCGGCCCAGCTCTTCGACGATCGCAGCTTCGACGCGGACGTCCAGTCGGCGCTCGACGCGCTGGCTCCGGAGTACCGCGCCGCGGTGGTGCTCTGCGACATCGAGGGGCTCTCGTACGAAGAGATCGCCGCCACCCTCGGGGTCAAGCTCGGTACGGTGCGCAGCCGCATCCACCGCGGCCGGGCCCAGTTGCGGGCGGCGCTGGAACATCGGGCACCCCGGCGACCGGCCGTCACGGGGTGATGGAGGAGGGGCGCGCCGGCGCGCCGCCCGGTACGGCAGAACGACGGACGCGGCCGCGGGCCGCTGACGAGGGGACCGCGTGAACCATCTCGGGGAGCGTCTGACCGCACTGGTCGACGGCGAACTCGACCACGACGAGCGCGACCGCGCGCTCGCCCACCTCGCGTCCTGCCAGCAGTGCAGGACCGAGGCCGAGACGCTGCGCCGGCTCAAGGGCAGGCTGCGCTCCTTCGGCACCGCTGACGAAGCCGCACCCTCGGCCGATCTGATGAGCAGGTTGACCGGTATGGCCGCGATGGACGTCCCGGCCCCGCAGCCGGTGCGCTCCCCGCGCCGCACCCGGCGTCCCGTCCCGGCCGGTGCCGTCCGGCGTCCGCCCGACCAGCGTCCCGCGCGCCGGCCCGCCCGGGCTGCGGCCCGCCGCCGGGCTTATGTCGCCGTGGGCGCGGCGGCCGTCGTCTTCAGCACGGCCTCGTACGTGGCGGGCGCCGACACCGAGCCGATGCCGGCGGTGGTCCCCGCCTTCGACCGGTTCTCCGTGGAACACGGCCAGACCTCCGGGGATGTGCCGCTCCCCGTCGAGCCCGCGCTCGGGCCGTGATCCAGGCCGGCTGCACCCGGCGCGGTACGTGGGCGGTGGGAGGGCTGGCCACCGCGGTGATGCTGCTGTGGGTGGTGCCCGGTGACGCCGCGGCCAACGGCCGGCGCGCCGGCGACTCCCGGGCGCTGCGGCTGCTGCGCGACGCCGCTGCGGCGGCCCGCCAGACGCCCTACGAGGGCATGCAGTTCGTCACGACCTGGGGCAGGAACGGCGCGGCCACCTCGCTGCTGGACGTCTCGCACACGCCGGGCGCCGGAACGACGCTGCACGTCCGGCAGACCGTCGCGCAGCGCGGCGGCAGCGCCTACCGCCCGGACGACACCGAGTTCCCCGGCGGGCTGTCCGGGTTCTCGCCCAGGGCGCTCGACCTGCTGACCCGGAACTACACGCTGGTGCGCGCGGCCGACGACTCGATCTGCGGCCGGCCGGCCCAGGTGGTCGAGGCGCGCCGTGCCGACGGCACGCCCGCCGGCCGGTTCTGGCTCGACCGCGGGACCGGGTTGATGCTCCACCGCGAACTGCTGGACGAGCGGGGACGCGCGGTGAGCAGCACCGGCTTCTACGACCTGCGGATCACCGCGGTTCGGGCGGTCCGGCTGGCCGGGTCCCGGTCGGGCGGCCACCTGGCCGGGACACCGCTGGGCGCCACCGCCCTGAGCGCGCTGCGCCGGGCGGGCTGGCAGGTTCCCGCCGCCCTGCCGGGCCGGCTGACCCTGCAGGACGCCCGGCGGACCGAACCGGGTCCCGTGCTGCATCTCACCTACACCGATGGCCTGGCCGCGGTCTCGCTGTTCATCCAGCGTGGCCGGCTGGACGAGCGCAAG
This sequence comes from Actinomadura craniellae, assembly GCF_003289645.1. Taxonomy (GTDB): domain Bacteria; phylum Actinomycetota; class Actinomycetes; order Streptosporangiales; family Streptosporangiaceae; genus Actinomadura_D; species Actinomadura_D craniellae. The sequence continues at coordinate 396,463 of NZ_QLYX01000006.1, forward strand.
ATGGGTGGCTGGCGCAAGGTCGAGGAGCGGGGGCGCACGGTCTTCCAGCGCGACGCGCCGCGGCGCTGGACGGTGTGGGCCGACTCCGGTCACGTGTACACGGTCCTGACCGACGCTCCCCAGACGGCCGCCGACCAGGTGGTCTTCGCGCTCCCTGATCAAGCGGTCGGATTTTGGGCACGGATGCGCCGCGGCGCCGTGCGTCTGGGATCCTTGTTGAACCCTTTTGGCTAACGGCGCGTCTTATGCTCAGCACATCCGGTGCTGGGCACGATGGGCTGAGATGACAGAAACCATGTTCGCGAGGAGAGACGGGGAATGACGGAAGACAGCCGCGGACCCGCCGGCGATGACCGCGAGCCCCGGTCCGCGGAGAACACTCCCGCCGAGCCCGCCGCCGACGGCTCCCCCGAGGACCCGGGCTTCGCCCCGCCGGACGTCCCCGGCGAGCCGCCCTCCGGCCGGCTCGCCGACCCGCCGTCCGACCGGCTACTGGTCTCCGGCCAGCCGTCGCCGTCCGGCCCACAGCCCCTTCCCGGTGAGCCGCCCCGGGCCCGGCCTGGATTCGTCCCCTACGACCAGGAGCACGGGCAGCGGCCGGCGCCGTACGGGTGGCCGCCGCAGAACCAGCACCAGCAGCCCCCGCCGCACCAGCAACCGCCGCCGCCCGCGGGGCCCCCGATCTCCACCGCGCCGCCCCCGCCGGCGGGCGCGATGCCGATGGGCGCGCCGCCGGCCGCTCCCCCCGGGGCGGGCTTCGGCGGGCCGGGCCGGCCCAACTGGGCTCCGGTGCCGGCGCCGCCGCCGGTGTCGCGGTCGGGCCCCGGGATCGGGGTGTTCGCCGTGATGGCGCTCGTCGTGGCCCTGGTGGCCGGGGCGTTCGGCGCGGGCATCGGCGTGATCGCCGCCGACCGCGGTCCGGAGCAGGACGGCGGGGTCAACCTCTCCGGCAGCCCGGGCGGCACGGCCGCGAAGAACCGGCCGCCGGACTCGGTGGCGGGTGTGGCCCAGCGGGTGCTGCCCAGCGTGGTCACGATCAAGGCGATGTCGGGCGGTGGCAGCGGCGGGTCCGGCACCGGTTTCATCGTCAACGGCGGCTACATCATCACCAACAACCACGTGGTGGACAACGCGAACCAGATCGAGATCGTCTTCAACGACAAGAAGACCGCACGGGCCACGGTCAAGGGCCAGGACGCCAGCTTCGACATCGCGGTCCTCAAGCCCGAAACCACGCACAACCTGCCGGCGCTGACGCTCGGCAACTCCGACCAGCTGGCGGTCGGCGACCCGGTCATCGCGATCGGCTCCCCGCTGGGGCTGGCCGGCTCGGTGACCACCGGCATCGTCAGCGCGCTCAACCGGCCGGTGCCCACCCGCGGCGGTGGATCCGACGGCGGGCTGCTCAACGCGATCCAGACCGACGCGGCCATCAACCCGGGTAACTCCGGTGGACCGCTGGTCGACGGCCGGGGCCAGGTGATCGGCATCAACACGGCCATCGCCACCCTTGGCGGTGGCGGGCTGGGCGGCGAGAGCCAGCAGAGCGGCAACATCGGCTTGGGCTTCGCCATCCCGATCAACTCCGGCAAGCGGGCCGCCGAGGAGATCATCAACACCGGCACCGTGAAGCGGGCCCGGATCGGCATCCTGATGGACGTGACCTACCAGGGCAACGGAGCCCGGATCGCCACCCAGCCCGACCAGGGCTCGGACCCGGTGACCAAGGGCGGCCCGGCCGACCAGGCGGGGCTCAAGCCCGGCGACATCATCACCGCCGTGGACGGCAAGCCGATCGAGGGCCGCGCCGACCTGGTCGCACTGATCACCAGCAAGGCGCCGGGCGACCGGATCAAGGTCACCTACCAGCGCGACGGCAAGGAAAGCACGGTCGACGTCGTCCTGGGCGCCGCCTGAGTCGAGTGAGGTGAGGGCGTGGTGAGCACGGCCTGACGGGCTCGTTCACCAGGTGTTTTGTCCGGGGTGACCTGTACGGGGATACCCTGAGGGGGCCGGGCCCGAACGGGCTCGGCCCCCTGCTGTTCG
>NZ_QLYX01000007.1 GCF_003289645.1 Actinomadura craniellae
ACCGGTACTAATCGGCCGAGCGACTTGAACACCACACCTCAACGGTGACCAACACCAACGACCTTCAGCGGTCGTTGAGATGATCTCGCGTCCCTGTGCGGTTCCCGACCAACAACCGGGAACCCGCCCCCACCCCCCTTTGGTCTTTCCTTCACTGGAGAGAGCGAAGAAAAGGGGGGGCTGGAGGCGACCCGCGTCCACAATTGAATGAAGGTGACCGCAAGGTCCCCGAACACAAGCTCACCACCCCTGGTGCTCATACCCCAGAGGGTTGGTGGAGAGGCGTTCGGTGGTTTTGGCGGAGGGGAAACACCCGGTCCCATTCCGAACCCGGAAGTTAAGCCCTCCAGCGCCGATGGTACTGCACGGGCGACCGTGTGGGAGAGTAGGACACCGCCGGACACATACCCAAGGCAAAGGCCGCCCGATCCGGGCGGCCTTTGTCGCATGTGCTGAATTTGCCAAATAGGCTGGGCTGGTCCCAGCCGATACGACGACTTTGCAGGTGTGATGAGCGCGGAAGAGGACGGTCGCGGCGACGAGGGCCGTGAGCGGCGAGGAGGGAACGACGGCGCGGGCCGTGGCAGGCCGGACGCTCGGGGCGGGCGTGACGGTCGGCGCGCGCCGCGTTCGGAGGGTCCGCGCTCTCGCGCAGAAGGCGGCCGTGACGAAGGCCGAGGTCGGTTCGGGCCTGGTGGCCGGGGCGGGCGGCAGTCGTTCGGCGGTGGTCGTGGTGATGAGGATCGGCGTGGCGGGCCGGGCCGGGATCGGCGGGAGTCTGGTGGCGGGGGGTTCGGGCGGCCGGGCGGTTCTCGTGGCGAAGGATCGGGCGGGTCCGGGGAGGGGGGCGCCGGTCGTCGCCGTCCTGGCGGCCCCCGAGAGGGCCGTTTCGGCGATTCGGGGTACTCGCGCGGGGGAGGCTCGCGCGATGACCGCAGGGAGCAGCGCGGGTTCCGCCGAGAGGGGCCTGGCGGCGAGCGTACGGACCGGGGCGGACAGGGGTACCCGCGGGGCGGGCCTCGTGATGAGCGTGGCGGGTCGCGGTACGAGCGCCCCGGGGGCCCTCGCGGCCGGCGGGACGGGGATTCGGGCACGGGACGCGGCGGCGGGGGCCAGTACCCGCGTTCCACCGGTCCCCGTGCGGATCGGGAGGGCTCGCGCTTCGGCCGTTCATCGGGCGAGGGAGGCGGCGGCTTCCGTTCGGAGCGTGACGGCGGCCGTGGGTACCCGCGTTCCGGCGGCCCGCGAGAGGAGCGGGGCGGCCGGGGCCCCGGGCCCCGTGACGGGCGCGGCGGCGGAGGACGCTATGAACGCCCTGAGCGCTCAGGGGGCGGGCGTCCCGGCGGCCGTGGCGGTGAACGGCGGTACGAGCGCCCTGAGGGCCCTCGCGAGGGACGTGGTGGGTCGCGCTACGAGCGTCCGGGCGGGGAACGTGACGGTTCTCCCCGGGAGGGACGCGGTGGTTTCCGCGGTGAACGTCCGCAACGCGAGCGGGGCGGTCAAGGGTACGAGGGCCGCCGCGACGAGCGTGGCGGCTCGCGGTACGGGCGGCCCGCGGGTCCCCGGCCGGAACGAGGGGACAGGCCGCGCGATTCGCGTGCAGGAGGCCGGGATGATCGGGAGTACCGACGTCCCGGCGCCGGCCGGGAGGAGTTCGGCGGCGAGGGCACGAGGGGTTTCTCCGGTGCGGAGCGCCCGGGCGGGCCACGGCGTGACCGCCGCTCTGAAGGACGTCCGCCCGGCGGCCGTGACGCGGGGCCGCGCCGGCCACGGCGGGAGGACGAGCCGCGCGGACCTCGGCGTGATCGCCCGACGGGTCGTGATTTCGGTGATGAGCAGCAGCGGCCGCAGCACAACGACCCGCCGCTGCCCGAGGACGTCACCGGGGAGGAACTGGACGCCGAGGCCCGGGGCGAGCTGCGCACCCTGCCCAAGGATCTCGCGGTACGAGTGGCCCGGCACCTGGTGATGGCGGGCCAGCTGCTCGACGAGGATCCGGCGGCGGCGCTGGCGCACGCCAGGGCGGCCCGGCGGCTGGGCTCCCGGGTGGGGGTGGTCCGTGAGGCGAGCGGGCTGGCGGCCTACCACGCCGGTGAGTGGGCGGACGCTCTCGCCGAGCTGCGGGCCGCTCGCCGGCTGCGCGGCCAGGACGACGCCTACCTGCCGGTCATGGCGGACTGCGAGCGGGGTCTCGGTCGTCCCGAGCGGGCGCTCGATCTGGCCCGTTCTCCCGGGGTGGAGCGGCTCGACCAGGCTGAGCGTGTCGAGTTGCGCATCGTGGAGTCCGGTGCGCGCCGGGACCTCGGCCAGTACGACGCCGCCGTGGTCACTTTGCAGCTTCCCGAGTTGCGGGACCGGCGGTTGCGTCCCTGGTCGGCCCGGTTGTTCTACGCGTACGCGGACGCCCTGACCGAGGCGGGCCGGGCGGACGAGGCGGTGGACTGGTTCGCCCGGGCGGCCGCGGCCGACCGCGACGGCGAGACCGACGCCGCCGAGCGTTACGCCGAGCTCGAGGGTCTGGAGATCATTGATGTCGAGGAGGCGGACGGCCCGTTCGAGATGACGGACGAGGCCGCCGGCGCATCGGAAGTCCCCGGGCCCCCGTCTTCGGCCGCCGAGGCCGAGCCGCACGGAGATGAGGCAGATCCTGTGCAGCCTCCGCCGGTGGAGGAGGGCCGAGCAGGGGAGCCGGGCACGGAGTCTGCGCCGGCCGTGCCGTTCGGTGACGTGACCGGGGAGCTCCGGGAAGAGAGGCCACCGGCCGGTGGCGTTCCGGCGGTGGAGTTCAAGGAGGCCGGGCCGCCTCCGGCCGAGGACGGAGCTGAGGACGGAGCCGAGGACGCCGCGGAGAAAACGGACGAAGGGCCGCACGCTTGACTTGATCGGATGATTCATCCGATATTCACGAGTCCATGGTCGATCGGGCGCGGCCGGTGCATCCACCGGTGATCGACTCCGCCGTGAGTGCAAGCGACCCCGGGAGTGCCGCCATGCCGTCCGAACTGAACCGCCGAACTCTGCTGCGCGCCACCGTCGTCGGAGGAGGAACCGCGGCCTTCGCGGGCGGGCTCTGGCAGCAGGCGTTCGCCGCCCCCGCGCAGCCCGGAGCGGGGCCGTACGGCCCGCTGGGGGCGCCCGACGCCAACGGGCTCCAGCTGCCCGCGGGTTTCACGTCGCGGGTCGTCGCGCGGTCCCTGCGCCGGGTGGCCGGCACTCGCTATTCCTGGCACCCCGCGCCTGACGGGGGAGCATGCTTCCCCGACGGCGCGGGGTGGATCTATGTCAGCAACTCCGAGGTCCCGATCGTGGGCGGGGCGTCCGCGGTGCGGTTCGACGCGACGGGGAAGATCACGAGCGCCTACCGCATCCTGGGCAACACCATGGTCAACTGCGCGGGCGGGGCGACGCCGTGGGGTACCTGGCTGTCCTGCGAGGAGTACGACCTGGGCCTGGTGTACGAGACCGACCCCTACGGTGCCCGGTCGGCCCAGCGGCGCCCCGCGATGGGCCGGTTCACCCACGAGGCCGCGGCCTGCGACCCGGTCCGCAAGGTGGTCTACCTCACCGAGGACGAGTCCGACGGGTGTTTCTACCGGTTCCGCCCGAACACCTGGGGCGACCTGTCGGCCGGTGTGCTGGAGGTGATGGTCGGCTCCGGGCCCGGCGCCGTCGAATGGCGGCGGGTGCCCAGCCCGGAGGTTTGGCTCACCCCCACCCGCGACCAGGTGTCGGGGGCGCTGCGCTTCCAGGGCGGTGAGGGCTGCTACTACGCCGAGGGCGTGTGCTACTTCACCACCAAGGGCGACAACCGGGTGTGGGCCTACGACGCGGAGCAGGGCATGCTCAGCCTCGCCTACGACGACGACCTGGTGCCCGCCGGCGCGGCCCCGCTGACCGGGGTGGACAACGTCACCGGCGCCGCCTCGGGCGATCTGTACGTGGCCGAGGACGGTGGGAACATGGAGATCAACCTGATCACGCCCGACGGGACGGTGGCCCCGTTCAGCCGGTTGAACGGGCACGACGAGTCGGAGATCACCGGCCCCGCCTTCTCCCCGGACGGCACCCGGCTGTACTTCTCCTCCCAGCGGGGGGCCAGCGGGTTCGTCGCGGGCACCGACGGGGTGACCTACGAGGTGACGGGTCCCTTCCGGCGCTGACAGCCGTTCAGGCGTGCCGGTCGAGCGAGTGCATGATGCCGGCCACGTTGGCGGCGACCCCGCTCAGCATTTCGTACCGGGCCGCGGTGTCCGGGTCGCCGTCGGGCCCGGTGACGCGGTAGCGGTGGTAGGTCCGTTCGCGGACCATGGCCACCGCGTGGTCGAGGTCGAGTTTCTGGTCGCGGGCCTCCTGCACGGCGTCCACCCAGACCCGTAGTTCCTCCTCCGAGCGCTCCAGGGTGTCGATCACTTCGGTGACCGGGCCGTAGTGCGCGAAGAGCAGGCGTTGCGGCTGCAACGCCCGGAACTTGCGCAGTGAGTTCACGGCGGTGTCGAGGTCGAAGTCGGGTGGCGGTGTTGCGGGGCGTACGTCGGCCGTCTCCGGGATGTAGATCCCGGCGGCGTCGCCGACGTACAGGTCGCCGGTCAGGGAGTCGAGCAGGCCCACGTGGTGCCGGGCGTGGCCGGGAGAGTAATGCGACTGGAGCCGCCGCCCGCCGCCCAGGTCGATCACGCCGGTCTCCTCGACGGCCCGGATCCGGGCCGGGTCGGTGGGCTTGAGCTCGCCGAACAACGTGTCGAGGAGGTCGCCGTAGACCATCCTGGCGCTGCGCATCAGCCGGGCCGGGTCGGCCAGGTGGCGGGCGCCCTGCTCGTGGACGACGATGTCGGCCCGGGGGTAGAGCTCGGCCATGTCGCCGACCCCGCCGGCGTGGTCGAGATGGATGTGGGTCACCACGACCGTCGCCAGGTCCTCGGGCCCCACGCCGAGCTCGGTCAACGCCTCGCGGACGACCGGGGCGGATCCCGCGGTGCCGGGCTCCACCAGGCATGGTCGGTCCGCCAGGATCAGGTATCCGGCGGTGATGCCCGGCTGGTCGGCCATCCGCGTGTCGATTTCGTAGACGTCGTCGCCCAGCGGCGTGATCGTGCTCATGGCCCGCCCTTCCGTACGGTCGTCCACAAGTGCGGCCCGGGCTACCGGACCGGGCACCGGCCGTTCCATCGTAAGGAGGGCGCCGTTCCGGGCGGAGCGGCGCCTCGGAGGGAGGCCGTTCATGGTGCAGCCGCATGTCAACCAGGTGACGCTGATCGGCAGGCTGGCCGGGGAGCCGAGCTGGAAGGCGTTACCCGGCGGTGGCGAGGTCGTGACCTGGCGAATGATCATCGATCGGCCCGTCGCCGGGGCCGGGCGCCGGGTCGTCGACACGATCCCGTGCGCGTCGTTCGACGAGCGGGTCGGCGGCTTCGCCGACACCTGGCGGGCGGGCGACCTGATCGAGGTGAGGGGCGTGCTGCGCCGCCGGTTCTGGACCGGTCCCGGCGGGGTGCGGGCCAGCCGGATCGAGGTCCATGTCCACGATGCGGATGTTCTCGACGTCGTACCGGCGGGAGACGACCTTCCCGAACTCTGAGTGCTCCCGCCGGGGTGACGGCGTTCCGTCAGTCGAAGAGCCGGAAGACCAGGCCGGTGCGGGGCTTGGGGCCGAAGGAGGTCGACTTGCGGGGTACGCGCTCGCCGCCTTCGGCCACGGCGAGGACGTCCTCGGTCCGCAGCGGGTTGAGGATGACCGCGGTGCCGCCCGTGCGGCGGGCCCGTTCGAAGGCCGCGGCCGGGTCGTGGTGCACCACGTGCACGGTGTGCTCGCTTTCGGCCACGCCCCAGACCCCGCTGATCAGCAGGTGGTCGAGGACGGCGGTGTCCAGCCGCCGCCACCGCGCCGACCGCCCCGGCGGCAGGGCCTGTTCCAGCCGGACCGGGTCGGGTTCGGTCAGCAGGTACCGCGGGCCGGTCCCGCCGCCGAGGAGGAAGGCGGGGCCGGTCGCGCCGGCGAGCGCTCGCCGGGCGGCGTCCGGGTCGGCCGGGGCCTCGGTGACGCGGAAGACCTCCTTGGCGCGGTCCACCGCCTCCTCTGGTGGCAGGTCCGGCAGCACCCGGTGGATGGCGCCCAGCCGTGCCGGGTAGCGGGCCGAGTCGACCAGCAGCGCCAGCCCGTGGTCCCAGGGCCCCGCCCCGGCGCCGGCCGCCCGGTGCCGGGCCTGGAGCGCCCGGTAGGTGGCGTAGCGGTGGTGGCCGTCGGCGATCAGCGCCCGGCGGCCGCGCAGGTCCGCCGCGACCCGGGCGTGCTCGGCCGGGTTGGCGACCCGCCAGAGCCGGTAGGCGAGCCCGCCGGCCGTCACTTCGACGACCGGGTCCTCGCCCGCCGCGGTCTCCTCCACCACCCGCGCCGCCGCCCCGGCGGTGCCGTCACCGTCGGCGACCCCACCGGCGTCACCGTCATAGAGGAGGAAGATGGGTTCCAGATTGGCCCGGGTGGCCGACATCAGGGCCAGCCGGTCCCGGACCGGCCCGGGGAAGACGTTCTCGTGCGGCAGGACCACACCGGCCGACTCCGGGCGCAGCCCGACGGCCCCGATCAGTCCCCGCTGGAGCGTGTCGCCGCCGCGGACCTCGTAGACGTACAGGGCGGGTTCGGGGTCGACGGTCAGCGCCCCTTCGGTCAGCCAACTGCGCAGGACGGCGTCCGCCTGCCGGTACGGGTCCGCGGGTGCGCCGCCCGGCGTCCGGTGGGGCAGGATCAACCGGACGATGTTGTGGGAGTCGGACGCCCGCAGCCCGTCCGCCTCGGAGTCGTCGATCAGGTCGTACGGTGGGGCGGTCACGGTCGCCAGGTCGCCGACCACCTCGGGGACGAAGCGGACCCCCCGGAAGGGCAGCAGTTCGAGCCCGGCCTCCCGGGCGCGCGGGTCCGGCGGCCCCGCGCCGAAGATCCGGCTGCTGAACTCCTCCGGATCAGGGTCGGAGGACGCATCATCGTGCATCAGGGGCATGCTAGAGGGCGGGGGCGCGACGGGCCCCGCCCGGCGTGCGGAGTGTTCGGAGTCGTAGGGGAGGTCCACATCATGGTTCAAGGATCTGACGGCCCGGCGGATTCCCCAGGTGAAGATCGTGTCCGCGGCGAGGCGGCGCCCAGCGGCGGGGTGTACGAGTGGTACACCCGGGGGCTCGACCTGCTGACCGCGGGCAGCCCGGCCGCCGCGGTCCAACTGCTGGAGCGTGCGGCCGAGGCCGAGCCGTCCTCCCGTAGCATCCGGGAGGCGCTGGCCCGGGCCCAGTACGGGGCCCGGCTCTACTCCCAGGCCGCCGACAGCTTCCGGTGGATCGTGGAGGACAACCCGTCGGAGGACTACGCCCTGTTCGGGCTGGGGCTGGCGCTCAGCCGGCTCGGCGACTTCGAGTCGGCGGTCGAGCACCTGGCGCTGGCCGTGGCGATGCGTCCCGAGAACAAGCACTACGCGAACGCGCTGCGGCACGCCCGGGCCACCCTCGACGCCCGCCGGTGAGTTCCGGCCGATCCGCCCCCAGCTCCCTCGTCCGGGGGAGGACCGGGCCCGCGAGCCGCGTCATGATCTGAAGGAACCGCAACCATGAGCCCATCCGAAGGGAGCACGTCACCGTGCGAGGGGCCGACCGTCCACTGAGCGAGGCCTACGACGTCGCGCTGCTCGACCTCGACGGCGTCGTCTACACCGGCCACCGGCCGATCCCCCACGCCGCCGAGTCGCTGGCCAAGGCACGGGCGGCCGGGCAGCGGCTGGCCTTCGTCACCAACAACGCCTCCCGGACCCCGAGCGCCGTCGCCGCGCTGCTCACCGAGGTCGGCGTCCCCGCCGCGGCCGAGGACGTGGTGACCTCGGCCCAGGCGGCGGCCCGGCTGCTGTCCGAACGGCTGCCCACCGGGGCGAAGGTCCTGGTGGTGGGCGGGATGGGGCTGCGGCACGCGCTGCGTGCCCGGGGGCTGCGACCGGTGTCGGTCGCGTCCGAGCACCCGCTCGCGGTGGTCCAGGGCTACGACCCGATGCTCTCCTACGGCCTGATCGCCGAGGGGGCGCGGGCCGTCATGGACGGCGCGCTGTTCGTCGGCTCCAACGGTGACCTCACCATCCCGGGCGGCGACGGGCAGCCGAAGCCGGGCAACGGCGCACTGCTCCAGGTGATCCGTGCCGCCGCCGGCGTCGACCCCGTCGTGACCGGCAAGCCCGAACTGCCGCTGCACCGTGAGTCGATCCTGCGCACCGGTGCGCGGCGGCCGCTGGTGGTGGGCGACCGCCTCGACACCGACATCGAGGGCGCCAACAACGGCGGCGCCGACAGCCTGCTGGTTTTCACCGGGGTGACCGACCCGCTCCGGGCGCTGACCGCCGAGCCACGGCACCGCCCCACCTACCTGTCACCGGACCTCACCGGCCTGCTCCTGCCGCATCCCGCGGTGGGCGGCGACGGCGAAGCCCGCACCTGCGGCGGCTGGACGGCCGGGCCCGCCGGGGACGAGATCGAACTGACCGGCCGAGGCGACCCGTACGACGGCCTGCGTGCCCTGTGCGCGGTGGCCTGGCGGTCCGACGAGCCCGTCCGCCCCGGCGCGGTCACGACGGCCCTGTCCCGCCTCGGCCTCGGCCTCGGCTGAGAGAACAGCGGACGCCCGGCGATCACGGAGGGTTCGCCTGGACCTCACCTGACGCATTCCCCTCCGTCGTCCCGGTCCCTGAGCGTAGAGCGGCGAAAACGCCCACTAGGCCCAGGAAAGGGACATTCAACCGATGAGGAAATGGCGTGGCGCGGCCCTGGCCGCCCTTCTGGCCGGCGTCACCGTCGCGGCCGTCCCCGGTGTCGCCGCGGCGACACCGGGCGGCAAGGAACGGCAGGCCTTCGACCTGCAGGCGCACCGCGGCGGGCTGGGGCTGGTCGTCGAGAGCACCCTGCCCGCGTTCGCCAACGCGCTGGAGCTGGGGGTGAGCACGCTCGAACTCGACGTGCAGATCACCGAGGACGGCCGGGCCGTGGTCACCCACGACCGCAGGATCAGCGCCGCCAAGTGCAAGGACACCGCCCCCGCCCGGCCGGGGGACCCCGAGTTCCCCTACGTGGGCAAGTACATCAACACCCTGACGCTGCAGCAGGTCCGCACCATGGACTGCGGCAGCCTCGCGGTGCTGCCCACCCAGCGGACCGTGCCCGGGGCGAAGATGCCGCTGCTGAGCGAGGTCTTCGCGCTGATCCACCGGTACCGCGCGTACGGCGTCAAGCTCAACGTCGAGACCAAGGTCGAGGCCGGCGCCCCGCACGAGACCGCACCCCGGGAGCAGTTCGTCCAGGTCACCGCGCGCGAGGTGCGCCGGGCCGGGCTGCTTCGCCAGGTGACCGTCCAGAGCTTCGACTGGGGCGCGCTGATGCGCATGCGGCGGGTCGAGCCCCGGCTGCCCCTCATCGCGCTCACCAACTACGACTTCCTGCAGACCGGGCAGCCCGGCGCCTCGCCCTGGCTCGGCGGGATCGACATCGACGACTTCGGCGGTGACCCGCTGAAGGCGATCAAGTCCTTCGGCGCGGACGCCTTCTCACCGGTGCACGGGTTCCCGCAGAACGGCACGGTCGACCAGCCCGACTACCGGCCCTACGTCACCCGCACCATGGTGCGGGACGCCCACCGGCTCGGCCTCAAGGTGGTCCCCTGGACCATCAACGACAAGGCCACGATGGCCAAGCTCATCGACGACGGGGTGGACGGCATCATCACCGACTACCCTGACCGGCTCCGCGAGCTGATGGCCGAGCGCGACATGCGCCTGCCGCGCCCACTGAAGGCCCGCCACTGACGGATATCGGGACCCGGTGACCGGGGCGTCCTCGCGGGCGCCCCGGTCACAGCAGTTTGCGCAGCCGCACCAGGTCGAAAATGCTCGCCTCGATCTTCAGCCGGCCGGTCGCCCAGGCCCGCGCCGCGTGCAGCTCGTCGTCGGCCAGCGCGACGAGGTCGTCACTGCGCACCGAGATCCGGACCTGGGCCGTCCCCGGGTCCTCGGTCGGCTCGAACGGGTCCAGCCCGCCGGAGTGCAGCCGGGACGCGAACGCCAGCCCCAGATCCGTGATCCGGCAGCTGATGCTCCGGTCGACGGCGTGCGCCGCGAACTCCTGCGGGTCCACCTCGATCAGCCGCTTGACGATACGGCCGAGGGCCGCCCGGCATTCAGACTCGTTCGCCATGGTCAGGCCGTTCCCCTTCCGGTCGGCAACGATGTCCCCGTTGGACGGTAGCGTTCTTATCAAACCGGACGCGACTCGCGGTCCGGCGCTGCAGAAGGGGGAACCGATGTCCGGGGACGGCGCCTATGCGCCCGCCGACCGGTCCGCGAGCCGCGAATCCTCCGGTGACGCGCGGGTGGACGCGGCGCTCGGCCGGCTGGACGAGCTCGCCGGCCGCCCGGTCGCCGAGCACGTCGAGATCTTCGAGGACGTGCACCAGCGGTTGCAGGACGTCCTCGTCTCGGCGGACCAGGAGGGGGAACCGGCGTGAGCACCCGCCGCAGGCTGGACGCCGAGCTGGTGCGTCGGGGGTTGGCCCGTTCCCGCGAGCAGGCCGGTGAGCTGGTCGCCGCCGGCCGGGTCAAGGTGGCCGGGCAGACGGCGGTCAAACCGGCCACCCAGGTGGCGGCCGGCGCGCCGATCGTGGTGGCCTCCACCGACGACGGCCCCGAGTACGTCTCGCGCGGCGGGCACAAGCTCGCCGGGGCACTGCGCGCCTTCCCGGACCTGCGGGTGCGCGGCCGGCACTGCCTCGACGCCGGAGCCTCCACCGGCGGCTTCACCGACGTGCTGCTGCGCGCCGGCGCGGCCCGGGTGGTCGCCGTCGACGTCGGATACGGGCAGATCGCCTGGTCGTTGCGGACCGACGAGCGGGTCACCGTGATCGAGCGGCTGAACGTCCGCGAGCTGACCCCCGAACACGTGGGGCAGCCGGTTCCCGACCTGGTCGTGGCCGACCTGTCGTTCATTTCGCTGCGGCTGGTGCTGGAGCCGCTCCGGCGGTGCACCGCCCCGCACGCCGACTACGCGCTGATGGTCAAGCCGCAGTTCGAGGTGGGCCGGGAGCACGTCGGGGCCGGCGGGGTCGTTCGCGACCCGGAGTTGCGGGCCGCCGCCGTGGCCGAGGTCGCCGGCCACGCCGCGACCCTGGGGCTCGGCGTGGCCGGGGTGACCGCGAGCCCGCTGCCCGGTCCGTCGGGCAACGTGGAGTACTTTCTGTGGCTGCGTGCGGGAGCACCGCCGCTGGACGATGCGAAGCTGGCCGAGGCCGTTGCGGAGGGGCCCCAATGAGCAGGAACGGCGTGGGCCGGTGAGCGCCGGCGAGCGGTCGGTGCTGATCGTCGCGCACACCGGCCGGACGGAGGCGATCCGTAGCGCCCATCTGGTGATCCGCCGGCTGACCGAGGCGGGCATCACGGTGCGGGCGCTGGAGGGCGAGGCCGAGGCCCTGAACTGTCCCGAGGTGCAGGTGGTGCCGGTCGACCCCAAGTCGGCCGAGGGCGCCGAGACGGTCATGGTGCTGGGCGGGGACGGCACGCTGCTGCGCGCCGCCGACCTGGCCCGCCCGGTCGGCACCCCACTGCTCGGCGTCAACCTGGGGCATGTGGGGTTCCTGGCGGAGGCCGAGCGGGAGGACCTCGCCGCGACGGTCGACCGGGTGGTCACCCGCCGGTACGACGTCGAGGAGCGGATGACCATCGACGTGACCGTCCGCCGCAACGGCATGGTGGTCGAGCGTACCTGGGCGCTCAACGAGGCCACCGTCGAGAAGGCCGAGCGCGAGCGCATGCTCGAGGTCGTCGCCGAGATCGACGGCCGTCCGCTGTCGCGGTGGGGCTGTGACGGAGTGGTGTGCGCCACACCGACCGGATCCACCGCGTACGCGTTCTCCGCGGGCGGTCCGGTGGTGTGGCCCGAGGTGGAGGCGCTGCTCGTGGTGCCGATCAGCGCGCACGCCCTGTTCGCCCGGGCGCTGATGGTGTCGCCCGAGTCCGTGGTGGCCGTCGAGGTGCTGCCGGACACCCCGCGGGCGGTCCTGTGGTGCGACGGCCGGCGCACCGTCGGCCTGCCTCCCGGGGCCCGGGTGGAGGTGCGCCGGAGCGATTCGCCGGTCCGGCTCGCCCGCCTGCACCTGACCCCGTTCACCGATCGCCTTGTGACGAAGTTCGGCCTGCCGGTCAGCGGCTGGCGGGGTCATGCCCGCGCGCAGGAGCGGTAACCTCCCCCGTGCGGGGATCACCCCCGCGGGGCCTATCTACAGCCGAGGGATGTGACGCTCGTGCGGCCGATGGTCGAGGAGGTACGGATCCAGGGCCTTGGGGTCATCGACGAGGCCGTGCTCGATCTGTCCCCCGGGTTCAACGTCGTGACCGGTGAGACCGGTGCGGGCAAGACCATGGTCGTCACCAGCCTGGGGCTGCTGTTCGGTGGCCGGGCCGACCCCCAGCGGGTGCGGCCGGGCGCCGAACGCGCCACCGTCGAGGGACGGCTGATGGTCGACGCGGGCGGCCGGGTGGCCGAGCGGGTCGCCGAGGCCGGCGGCGAGCTCGACGAGGGAGCGCTGATCATCACCCGGTCGGTGTCGGCCGAGGGACGGTCCCGCGCGCATCTGGGCGGTCGGTCGGTGCCGGTGAGCCTACTGATCAACCTGGCCGACGAGCTGGTGGCGGTGCACGGCCAGTCCGACCAGCAGCGGCTGCTCCAGGCCGGCCGGCAGCGCGCCGCGCTCGACCGGTACGCGGGCGACGCGCTGTCCAAGCCACTGCGCGAGTACACCGCGGCCTACCAGCGGCACCGCCAGGTGACGGCACTGCTGGAGGAACTGACCACCCGGGCCCGGGAGCGCGCCCAGGAGGCCGAACTGCTGCGCTTCGGCCTGGAGGAGATCGAACAGGTCGACCCCAAGTCCGGCGAGGACGTCGAGCTGGCCGCCGAGGAGGAGCGCCTCGGCCACGCCGATGCGCTGCGGGCCGCCGCGACCACGGCGCACGAGGCGCTGCTGGGCGACCCGGCCGCCGTGACGACGGACGCCGCGGACGCCGCCGGCCTGATCGGCACCGCCCGCCACGCGCTCGACGGGGTGGCCGGGCACGACCCGACGCTCGGCGGGCTGGCCGACCGGCTGGCCGAGGTGAGCTACCTGGTCTCCGACATCGGCACCGAACTGGCCGCCTACGCCGAGTCGATCGAGGCCGACCCAGCCCGGCTGGCCGCCGTCCAGGAGCGGCGGGCCGCGCTGACCGCGCTGACCCGCAAGCACGGCGAGAGCGTCGACGGGGTGCTGGAGTGGGCGCGACGGTCGGCGGCCCGGCTCACCGAGCTGGAGGGCGACGACGACCGCATCGAGGCGCTGCGCGCCGAGCACGCCGAGGTCACGGCCCGGCTCACCGAGCTGGCCGGGGAGCTGACCACGGTCCGGCAGCAGGCCGCCGAGCGCTTCTCCGCCGCGGTGACCGAGGAACTGGGCGCGCTGGCCATGCCGCACGCCCGGATCCACGTCTCGGTGACCCAGGGGGGCGACTTCGGCCCGCACGGCGTCGACGAGGTCGAGCTGCGGCTCGCCTCGCACCCGGGCGCCCCGCCGCTCCCGCTGAACAAGGGCGCCTCGGGTGGTGAGCTGTCCCGGGTGATGCTCGCGATCGAAGTGGTGTTCGCCGGTGCCGACCCGGTGCCGACCTTCGTCTTCGACGAGGTCGACGCCGGAGTGGGCGGCAAGGCCGCGGTGGAGATCGGGCGGCGGCTGGCCCGGCTGGCACGCAGCGCACAGGTGATCGTCGTGACCCACCTGCCCCAGGTGGCGGCGTTCGCCGACCAGCATCTGCTGGTGGAGAAGTCCGACGACGGCACCGTGACCCGCAGCGGCGTCACCGCGCTCGACCGCACCGGCCGGGTCAGGGAACTGTCACGGATGCTCGCCGGGCTGGAGGACTCCGAGCTCGGCCGGGCCCACGCGGAGGAACTGCTCGGTCTCGCCGCCCAGGAACGGTGACCTATTGTGACGGGGCGTGTTCATGCGAACACGCCTGAACGATCGTCGTTACCCGCCCCATCCGGGGCCCTCTGGCAGGATGGTCGGTGATGAACGAGCCGTCTTCGACCTCTGAGCCGCGCTCGTGGCGCCTCCCCCTCCGGCTGCCGCGGCGCGGCCTGCTCGCGCTGGGCCGGTCCACCGGCGACGGGCAGCCGGGGATCAGCGCGACGGCACGGCTCGACCGCCGGACCAAGACGCTCACCAAGCGGCTGCAGCCCGGTGAGATCGCGGTCATCGACCATGTCGACCTCGACCGGGTCAGCGCCGAGGCGCTGGTGTCCTGCAAGGTGGGCGCCGTCGTCAACGTCGCGCGCAGCATCTCCGGGCGCTACCCGAACCTGGGCCCGCAGATCCTGATTGAGGCCGGCATCCCGCTGGTCGACGACACCGGCCCCGAGATCTTCGCCAAGCTCGGCGAGGGCGACGTGGTCCGAGTGCTCGACGAGGCCGTGTACCGGGGCGACGAGATGATCGCCAAGGGCACGGTACAGACCGCCGAGACCATAGATGCGGCCATGACCGAGGCCAAGGCCGGCCTGGCGACCCAGCTCGAAGCGTTCGCCGCCAACACGATGGAGTACCTGCGCCGCGAGCGCGACCTGCTGATCGACGGCGTCGGCGTGCCTGAGATCACGACCTCGATCGAGGGGCGGCACGCGCTGATCGTGGTGCGCGGCTACCACTACCGCGAGGACATCGCCACGCTCCGCCCGTACCTGCGCGAGTACCGGCCGGTGCTGATCGGGGTCGACGGCGGGGCGGACGCGCTGATCGAGGCGGGCTATCGGCCCGACCTCATCGTCGGCGACATGGACTCGGTCTCGGACGAGGCGCTGACCTGCGGGGCCGAACTGGTGGTGCACGCCTACCGGGATGGCCGGGCCCCCGGCCTCAAGCGGGTGCACGAGCTGGAGCAGGAGGCCGTGGTGTTCCCCGCGACCGCCACCAGCGAGGACATCGCGATGCTGCTCGCCGACGACAAGGGCGCCACGCTCATCGTTGCGGTCGGCACCCACGCCAACATGGTCGAGTTCCTCGACAAGGGCCGGGCGGGCATGGCGAGTACCTTCCTCACCCGGCTTCGGGTGGGCAGTAAACTCGTCGACGCCAAGGGCGTCTCGCGGCTCTACCGCAGCCGCATCTCCACGTGGTCGCTGCTGCTGCTGGTGCTGGCCACCTTCATCGTCGTCATTGTCGCCGTGCTGGTCTCGCCGGCCGGTGACGTCCTCATTCCCGTGCTGGCCGACCGCTGGCATGGGTTCCTCTTCTGGCTGACCGGACTCTTCTCGTGATCGATTTCCGCTACCACCTCGTCTCCATCATCGCGATCTTCCTGTCGCTGGCCGTCGGGCTGGTGCTGGGGGCGACCACGCTGCGCACGCCGGTACTCGACCAGCTCAAGAGCCAGGCCGGCTCGCTGGCCAGGAACAACGACGAACTGCGGGCCCGCCAGCAGGAGATGGGCGACCGGCTCAAGGGTGAAGACCAGTTCGCCCGGGCGCTGGCCGCGCAGGCGGTGGCCGCCCGGCTGAAGGGCGAGTCGGTCGTCTTCGTCGAGACGCCGGGGGCCAACGACCAGAACCTGGACC
The DNA here is from genome assembly GCF_003289645.1 of Actinomadura craniellae. GTDB lineage: Bacteria > Actinomycetota > Actinomycetes > Streptosporangiales > Streptosporangiaceae > Actinomadura_D > Actinomadura_D craniellae. The sequence goes on from NZ_QLYX01000007.1 coordinate 15,646, forward strand.
AGGTCACCGAGCTGGCCAAGAGCGCCGGCGCCACGGTCACCGGCCGGGTCACCGTCCAGAAGAAGTTCCTCGACGACGACCAGGCCGCGGTGCTCGACCAGCTCGCCGCCGCCGTCAAGCCGGCCGAGCTGGCCTTCCCGGCGGAGGCCACCGCCTATGACAAGGCCGGAGCGGTGCTGGCCTCGGCCATCGTCACCAACCAGCCGGCCCGGGCGGGCCGTGAGGACGCCTCGGGCGGCGAGATCCTCGCCGCGTTGAAAGACCAAGGTTATGTGACCACCAGCGGGAAGCCCGGCCAGCATGCGACACTCGCCGTCGTGATCGCTCCATCGACGCCCTACCAAGGCAAGGGCGCTGACATCGACAACAAGGCGCTCGTCTCGCTGACCACCGAGCTCGACCGGGCCGGCCGGGGGAGTGTCCTGGGCGGCCCCCTCACCGCGGCCGGGGAGGGCGGCCTGATCGCCACCCTGCGCGATGCCGCGGCCGCCGGCCAGGTGTCCACGGTCGACACCGTGGACGCCGCCTCGGGCCAGGTCACCCTCATCCTGGCGCTGGAGGGCCAGATCAAGGGCAAGACGGGCCAGTACGGCATCGGGCCCGGAGCGGGCGGTTATCTGCCCACCCCGGTGCCCACCACGGGAGGCGCGGGATGAGCGGGGCGAAGCGGGCGATCGCCGCCGGGGTCCTCGGCGCCGTTGCGGCCCGGGCCGCCTACGCCGCACTGACCCGGCGCCCCCCCGGCGGGGCCGGCCGGTCCGGGGCGGAACTGTGGGGCCGGACCAACCACCGGGGCGAGCCGGTGACCCTGCTGGAGGGCCCGGCGTTCGTCGCCGGCGCCACCGCGGCCGGGCTGCTCGCCCCGACCGGCCGGATGCGCGCCGCCGCGCTGCTGGCCGGCGCCGGTGCCGGGACGCTGGGCGCCTACGACGACCTGGCCGGATCGGCCTCCTCACGCGGCTTCAAGGGGCATCTGAGCGCGCTCACCCGGGGCGAGGTGACCAGCGGCGCGGTGAAGATCCTCGGTATCGGGGCGACCGGGCTGGCCGCCGCCGCCATTGCGGGCTCTCCGGCGCCCACCCGCGCCGGGCGGGCGTTCGACACCCTGGTGGACGGCGCGATCGTGGCGAGCGCCGCCAACCTGATGAACCTGTTCGACCTGCGCCCCGGCCGGGCGATCAAGGTGGGTGTGATCACCGGAGTTCCGCTGGCGGCGACGTCGTCGGCGGCCGTGGTGGCCGCCCCCCTGGGTGCCGCGCTGGCCCTCCTGCCCGAGGACCTGGGCGAGCGGGCGATGCTCGGCGACGCGGGCGCCAACGCGCTGGGCGCGCTGCTCGGCCTGGCCGCGACCCGCCTCGGCCGACCGGCCAGGCTCACCGTGCTCGCCGGGCTGGTCGGGCTCAACGCCGCCAGCGAGTTCGTCAGCTTCACCAAGGTGATCCAGCGCACCCCGGCACTGAACTGGGTGGACATGCTGGGCCGCCGGCCGGTGCACACGCCCCCGGCGCAGAACGCCCCCGCCGGCCCGGCACGGGTGGCCGACGCCGCCTCGTGACACCACCGGCCGGTCATGGCCCTGCCGCGGCACGGTCAGGGTGAGGGCGTGACAGTGCTATGAAAAGACCGTGACGGGACGTTCCGCTCGCCTGACCGGCGGCCTGGCGGGGGCGGCCGTGCTCATCGCCGCGCTGACGGTGCTGGCCCGGGTCGCCGGATTCGGCCGGACGGTGGTGTTCTCCCAGGCCGTCGGCAAGTCGTGCCTGAGCGACGCCTACTTCACCGCCAACCAGGTGCCCAACATCGTCTTCGAGATCGTCGCGGGTGGGGCGCTGGCCACCCTGGTCGTGCCGGTGCTGGCCGGGCCGGTGGACCGCGGTGACCGCGAGGTGGTGCGCCGGACGGTCGCCGCGATGGTCACCTGGGTGGTCGTGCTGCTGCTGCCGCTGTCACTGCTGGCCGCCGCGCTGGCCGGGCCGGTGATGTCCCTGCTGGTCCAGGGCGATCAGGGCGGGTGCGACCCGGCCGAGATGGCCGCGGTCGGTGCCCGGATGCTGGTGGTCTTCGCCCCGCAGATCGTGCTGTACGGCCTGGCGGTGGTGCTCTACGGCGTGCTCCAGGCGCACCGGCGCTTCACCGCTCCCGCGCTGGCCCCGCTGGTGTCGAGCCTGGTGGTGATCGCGGCGTATCTGGCGTACGTGCCGCTGGCCCCCGCCGACCCCGACGACCTCGCCCGGCTGCCGTCCGCCGCGGAGCTGACGCTGTCGGTGGGCACCACCCTCGGCGTCGCCGCACTGGTGGTCACGGCCGTGGCCGCCGTGGCGCCGCTGCGGCCGGGCCTGCGCCCCACCCTGCGGTTCCCCGCGGGTGTGGCGGGCCGGGCGCGCGGGCTGGCGGTGGCCGGGCTCGCCACGGTGGCGGCGCAGCAACTGGCGGTGCTGGCGGTGGTGGTGCTCAAGGGCCGGGGAACGGTCGGCGCGCTCACCGACTACAACTACGCCTGGGCGGTGTTCCTGCTGCCGTGGGCGATCCTCGCGGTACCGATCGCGACGAGCGCGTTCCCGGTGCTGTCGGCGCGGGTGGCGGCGGGTGACCACGCCGCGTTCGACCGGACCGCCGCCGCCACCACCCGGGCGGTGCTGCTGGCCTCGGGCGCGGGCGCCGCCGTGCTGGCCGCCGTGGCGGTTCCCGCCGCCCACTTCCTCGACAGCGCTCCCGGGGACCGGCCCGAGGTGCTGGCCCGGGCGATCGTGGCGTTCGCTCCTGGCCTGCTCGGTTACGGGCTGGTGGCCCACCTGGGCCGGGCGCTGTTCGCCTGCGACCGGAACCGGGCCGCGGCGGGCGCGACGGTGGCCGGATGGCTCGCCGTGGTGGTGGCGGACGTGGTGCTGGTGGCGGTGCTGCCCGAGGACTGGGTGGTGGCGGCGTTCGGGCTCGGCAACACCGTGGGGATGACCGTGGCGGGGGTGCTGCTGCTGGTCGTGCTCGTGCGCGCCCGCGGGCCGGAGGCGGTGCGCGGCCTGCCCCGGGCGGCCGGGACGGGCGTCGTCGCGGGTACCGTCGGTGGCCTGGCGGGGTATGCGGTCGCGGCCGCCGTCGGCACCGGCGGCCAGATCATGAATGTCGCGACCGCCGCCCTGGCCGCCCTGGCCGCGGGAGCGGTGTTCCTGGCGGTCGCGTTCCCGCTGGACGGCGGGGATCTGCGGGCCGTCCTCGGCCGCCGGGTGTCCGGCGGCACCGACTGAGGAGACGAGGGATCATGGGCGAGGGGCTCGACGGGCTGCGGGTGGCGCTGGTGCTCGGCACCAGCGCCGGAGGGGTGGGCCGGCACGTGCGCTCGGTCGCCGCCGGTCTGGTCGACCGGGGCGCGCGGGTGCTGGTGTGCGGGCCGGCCTCGACCGAGGAGTCGTTCGGGTTCACCGCGGTGGGGGCGCGGTTCGCCGTGGTCGACCTCGCGGACCGGCCCCGTCCGGTGCGCGACGCCCGGGCGGTCGTCCGGCTGCGTTCCCTGGTCCGGGGGGCCGACGTGGTGCACGCGCACGGGCTGCGCACGGGCGGGCTGGCCGTGGCCGCGCGCGCCCGGACGGCTCCGGGGCCGCTGCGGCTGTCGCGGGGCGGCCCGCCGCTGGTGGTGACCCTCCACAACGCCGCCCCGGCGGGTGGCGGGGCCGCCGGCGCGGTGTACGCGGCGCTGGAACGGGTGGTGGCCCGCGGCGCCGACCGGGTGCTCGGGGTCTCGCCCGACCTGGAGGAGCGGATGCGGGCGCTGGGCGCCCGGCGGGTGGGGCGCGCGCTGGTGCCGGCCCCGCCGCCGCGGGAGCGTCCGGACGCGGCCGCCCGGGCCGGGCTGCGGGCGGAACTGCTCGGCGCGGAGGACCGCCCGCTGGTGGTGACGGTCGCCCGGCTCGCTGCGCAGAAGGGGCTGCCCACGCTGCTCGACGCCGCCGCGGGATGGGCCGGGCACTCCCCGCCGCCGCTGGTGGCGCTCGCCGGAGACGGGCCGTTGGAGGGGGAGTTGCGGGACCGGATCGCGGCCGAGGGGTTGCCGGTCCGGCTGCTGGGCCGGCGCGCGGACGTGCCCGTCCTGATGGCCGCCGCGGACGTGGTGGTGCTGCCGAGCGTGTGGGAAGGGCAGCCGCTCGTCGTCCAGGAGGCGCTGCGGGCGGGCCGTCCGCTGGTGGCCACGGAGGTCGGGGGCGTCCCCGACCTGGTGGGCCCGGAGGCCGGGCTGCTCGTGCCGCCGGGCGCACCGGAGGCGCTGCGCGCGGCGGTCGAGCGGGTCCTCGGCGACCGGGACCTCGCGGCGCGGCTGGGTGAGGCCGCCGCGCGGCGGGCCGCCGCCCTGCCGACCGAGGGCGATGCGGTGGACCAACTCGCCGCCCTTTACATTGAACTCGCGGCCCGGGGTTGAGCCCGGACTGTGCACCGGCCCAATCTCGGGCGCACAGATGAGGTACGGGTGCGGTCCCGGTGATCGAGGTCACGGCTCCCCATAACCTGAATCTGGTTCTAGAATCGGCGTCGATAAGGAGAGAAGGTGACCTATGGCCATCGGGTTGACCGAGGAGCACGAAGCCCTCGCCGAATCGGTGCGTGGATTCGCAGAGCGCAACATCACGACAACGGTCGTACGGGCCGCGCTGGAGGCGGATGACGAGGCCCGGCCCCCGTTCTGGGCAGGCCTGGCCGAGCAGGGGCTGCTCGGTCTGCATGTGGCCGAGGAGCACGGCGGACAGGGTTACGGGCTGCTTGAGCTGGCCGTGGTCCTGGAGGAACTGGGCCGTGCCGCCGCACCGGGACCGTTCCTGCCCACGGTGCTCGCCAGCGCCGCGCTGGGCGCCTCCAGCAACGCCAAGGTCCGCGAACTGCTGCCCGGCTTGGCCGACGGGTCCCGCACCGCGGCCCTGTCGCTGGCCGGCGGGCTGACCGGCCGGCGCGACGGAGCCGGGCTGGTGGTCAGCGGTACCGCGGAGCCGGTGCTCGGGGCCAGTCTGGCCGATGTGATCGTCCTGCCGGTGAACACGGACGCCGGCGAGGAGTGGGTCGTCATCGACGCCTCCGACGCGACCGTCACCCCGCTGCCCAGCCTCGACCGGGTCCGCCGCAGCGCCCGGGTCGAGGTCGACGGGCTGACGGTGCCGGCCGACCGGGTGCTCGACGGTCTCGAAGGCCCCCGGGTGCTCGACCTGGCCGCGCTGCTGCTGGGCGCGGAGGCCACCGGCGTCGCCGACTGGTGCGTCACCACCGCGGCCGAGTACGCCAAGGTCCGCGAGCAGTTCGGCCGTCCCATCGGCCAGTTCCAGGGCGTCAAGCACAAGGCCGCCCGGATGCTCATCGCGCTGGAGCAGGGCCGGGCCGCCGTCTGGGACGCGGCGCGGGCGCTGGACGACGACGCCCCGGACGTCGCCTACGCCACCGGCGTCGCCGCGGTCGTGGCCGGCGAGGCCGCGGTGCAGTGCGCGCGCGACTGCATCCAGATCCTCGGCGGCATCGGCTTCACCTGGGAGCACCAGTCGGGCGTCTACCTGCGCCGCGCCCTGACGCTGCGGGCGCTGCTCGGCCCGGCCAAGGAGTGGGCCGACTCGGTGGCCCGGCTGGCCCTCGGCGAGGGCCGTCGCATGGTGCGGCTGGAACTGGACGAGGACACCGAGCCGCTGCGCGAGCGGATCCGTGCCGAGGTCGCCGAGCTCGCCGCCATCACCGACCAGGGCGAGCGGTTCCACAAGATGGGCGACGAGGGCTGGGTCACCCCGCACTTCCCCCAGCCGTGGGGCCGGGGGGCGAACCCGATCGAGCAGATCGTCATCCAGCAGGAACTGCGGGCCGCCAAGGTCAAGGGCCCCTCCCTGACGATCGGCGCCTGGCTGGTGCCCTCGCTGGTCGCCTACGGCACCGAGGAGCAGAAGGAACGCTTCCTGCGGCCGACGCTGCGCGGCGAGATCTACTGGTGCCAGCTGTTCAGTGAGCCCGGCGCGGGCTCGGACCTGGCGTCCCTGTCGATGAAGGCCGAGCGGGTCGAGGGCGGCTGGAAGCTGACCGGCCAGAAGATCTGGACCTCGGTGGCGCAGTTCGCCCAGTGGGGCTTCGCGCTGGCCCGGACCAGCAGCGACGGCCCGACCAAGCATGACGGCATCACCTACTTCCTGGTCGACATGAAGGCGCCCGGCGTCGACGTGCGGCCGTTGCGTGAGCTGACCGGCGAGGCCATGTTCAACGAGGTCTTCCTCGATGGCGTGTTCGTCCCGGACGACTGTGTGGTGGGCGAGGTCGACGGCGGCTGGAAGGTCGCCCGCAACACGCTCAGCAACGAGCGGGTGACGCTGTCCAGCGGCACCGGCGGGAACCTCGGCGTGGGCACCGACGAACTGCTCGCCTTCTTCGCGGGCAAGGACGTCGACGACCTGACCCGCACCGAGCTCGGCAAGCTGCTGTGCGACGGGCAGTCCATCGAACTGCTGGGCCTGCGTACCACGCTCAAGCAGCTCCAGGGCCTGGAGCCGGGCGCCGAGGCGAGCGTGCGCAAGCTGCTGGGCGTGCAGTACAGCCAGAACGTCGCCGACTACCTGTGGGCCGCGCAGGGCACGGCCGCGGTGCTGGAGGAGCCCGGTGCCGCCACCGCCCTGCACGCGCGGTTCATGCTGTTCAGTCGGGCGATGACGATTTACGGCGGTACGACCGAGGTGCAGCTCAACATCATCGGTGAGCGCATGCTGGGTCTGCCCCGCGACCCCGAGCCGGGCCGGTAGCCGGCTGCGCGACCCCGGCCCGGACCGGGCCGGGGTCGGTTACCGGTTCAGTGCCGGCGCAGCGCGTAGGCGACGTTGATCAGCACCAGGCCGATCCAGGCGATCAGCAGCCCGGGCAGCCCGGCGGCGCCGACGGCGATGGCGGTCAGCGGGACCGCGGTGCCCAGGGAGACGCAGGCGATGGTCAGGGCGAACTTCCGGTTCTCGCGCTCGGCGATCTCCCGGGTCCGGACGTGGGCGCCCAGCCGGGCGTCCATCTTCTGTTCGAGGCGTTCGGCCAGGGCGGCCGCGAAGGCGTCGTCGTAGTCGGGGCCGAGCTCTCGCCGGGCCGCCAGCGCCGCCGCCAGGTCGTCGTCGGGGAGCCGGGAAGTGGTCATGGCTCGGTTATACGCCGTTTCCGGCGGCGGGTCGTCGGTCAGGGGAGCCAGGTTCGTTTCAGCCGAAGGTATGAGGCGGTTTCAGGGGAGTGATACAGCTCTCGGTAAAATGCCGCATTCCTCTCCTCGAGCGGAGGCCCGCGTGAGACCGATCGTCCTGCTGACCGTCGCCGGCGCCTTAATCCTCTCCGGGTGCGACGGCGGTGCCGGGGCGGCCGACCCGTCACCCTCAGGGCACGGAGCGGCCACGTCCGCCGTCGGTCCGCTGCCGAGCGTCGCCCCGCAGCAGGTGGCTCGCCTGGTGGGCACCTGGCGCGGCGCCACCGCGGCCAAGGACTACTTCGTGTTCCGGGCCGACGGCACGGGGTCCTGGATGGCCCGGGGGCAGACCCTGTGGAACGGCCAGGCGATCCCCGACCGCGGGGACCGGTTCCGGCTCTCCTGGCAGGGTGGCGACCCCAAGGACGCCACGTACTGGAGCGTTCGACTGACCGAGGGAGGAAAGAAAATGGTGTTCGAGGGGACCAACCAGGTCTACGCCAAGGCGGCCCGGTGAGCGCACTGTTCGGCTCGCCCGCCGACGTGGGCGCGCGGCTGGCCGAGACCGGCTACCTCGCCGACGAGGCCATCACGACGACCGTCTTCCTGGCCGACGCGCTCGGCAAGCCGCTGCTGGTCGAAGGGCCGGCCGGAGTCGGCAAGACCGAGCTGGCCAAGGCGGTGGCGGCCGCGACCGGCGCCGAACTGGTCCGCCTGCAGTGCTACGAGGGGCTGGACGAGCCCCGGGCGCTGTACGAGTGGAACTACAAGAAACAGCTGCTGCGCATCCAGGCGGCCTCCGCCGGAACCGGCGAGCAGGGGTGGGACTCCCTCCAGACGGACATCTTCACCGAGGAGTTCCTGCTGGAGCGGCCACTGCTGGCGGCGATCCGGCGGGCCGAGCCCACGGTCCTGCTCATCGACGAGACCGACAAGGCCGACATCGAGGTGGAGGGGCTGCTGCTGGAGGTGCTGTCGGACTTCCAGGTGACGATCCCGGAGCTCGGCACGGTGACCGCCGTCCGCCGGCCGTTCGTGGTGCTCACCTCCAACGCCGCCCGCGAGCTGTCCGAGGCGCTCAAGCGGCGCTGCCTCTACCTGCATCTGGATTACCCGGCCCCGGAGCGGGAGCGGGAGATCGTGCTCGCCCGGGTGCCCGGCATCGAGGCCGCACTGGCCGAGCGGATCGTCGACACCGTGGGAACGCTCCGCGGCCTGGAGATCAAGAAGGCTCCCTCGATCGCCGAGACCATCGACTGGGCCCACACCCTGCTCGCGCTGGGCGTGACGGAGCTGGACGAGGCCGCGGTGGGCCGCACACTCGGCGTCGTCCTCAAACACGTCTCCGACCAGACCCGGGCCGTCAAGGAACTCGGGCTGCCGGACCGATGAGCCTGGTCGAGCGGCACACCGGATTCCTTGCCGCGCTCCGGGACGCCGGCCTGCCGGTCTCGATCGCCGAGGGGCTCGACGCCGTGCGGGCCCTCCAGGTGATCGACCTGGCCGAGCGCGAGTCGTTGCGGGCCGCGTACGCCGCCGCGATGGTCAAGCGTCCCGCGCACCGCCGTTCCTTCGACACGCTGTTCGATCTGTGGTTCCCCGCCGCGCTCGGCGACGGCGCCGCCGCGGCGGAGTCCCCGGAGCCGGCGGACCGGCCCGTCCCCCAGGGGCCGCCGCTGCCGGCCGCGCTCGACCCCGCCGTGCAGGCCCGGCGGGCGGAACTGCTCGACCTGCTGCTGTCCGGCGACGAGGGCGCGACGCGGAGGTTCGTCCAGGTGGCGGTCGGCGAGCTCGGCCGGACCCCCGACCAGCGGGGGTGGTACTCCTCCGGGGTACTGCGCGCGCTGTCGCCGGAGACGCTGATGGCCCAGCTGCTCAACGCCGTGCTCGCCGGGCAGGAACGCGGCGGGCTGGCCGAGCGCGTTGCCCGGCGCACCTTCCGCGACCGGATCGGGCGGTTCGAGGAGATGGTCGGCACCGAGGTGCGGCGGCGGATCGCCGAGGACAGCGGGCTGGAACGCACCGCCCGGCTGGCGTTGCGCCCGCCCCTGGAACGGCTCGACTTCAACCGGGCCGGCCGGGCCGACCTGGCCGCGCTGCGCCGCGAGGTCCACCCGCTGGCCCGCCGGCTGGCCACCCGGCTGGCCCGGCGGCGCGCGGGACGGCGCGGCAGGCTGGACTTCCGGCGCACCGTCCGGGCCTCGCTGTCGACCGGGGGAGTGCCGCTGACGACCCACCACCGGCCACGCCGCCCGCACAAGCCCGAACTGGTGATCCTGTGCGACGCCAGCTCGTCGGTGTCGGCGTTCGCGCACTTCACCCTGCTGCTCACCTTCGCCCTGCGGGAGCAGTTCACCCGGGTCCGGGCGTTCGCGTTCATCGACAACACCGACGAGATCACCCGCTTCTTCGAGCCCGGTGTGGACGTGTCCGAGGCGATGACCCGGATGGCCCGGGAGGCCGACCTCGTCTGGATCACCGGCCGCAGCAACTACGGGCACGCGATCGACGTCTTCGACGAGCGGTACGCCGACGCGATCACACCGAAGACGTCCCTGCTGATCCTCGGCGACGCCCGGTCCAACTACGGCGACCTGGCGCTGCCCACGTTGCGGCGGCTGGTCGGGGCGGCCCGGCACGCCTACTGGCTCAACCCCGAGCCACGCCGTGACTGGAACACCGGTGACTCGGCCGCCGCGGCCTACGACGAGATCGTCCCGATGTACGAATGCCGCAACCTCGTCCAGCTGACGGAGTTCATCGAGGAACTCGCCTGAACCCCGGGGGCGCTCGCCGGTTCAGCCGAGGGCGCGGGCGATCAGGTCGGCGACGGCGTCGGGGTCCAGCCGCTCGCCGGTGAGCTGGGAGAGGTTCTCCTGGTAGAGCAGCACCGCCGCGAAGGTGCCGGCGGCGACTTCCAGCCGGGCCGCGTCGCCCCGCGCGCCCGGCAGCGCGAGTTCCAGGGCTCGCCGGGCACGGCGGAAGACCTCGCCGTTGAGCCGGCCCAGCCGGTCGCGCACCGAGGTGTGGGTGTCGGCCTCCCGGAACAGGATGCGGCGCATCGCCGGCGAGGCGTGCAGCGGGAACCGCCGGGCGACCCGCGACAGGGTGCGCGCCGGATCGCCGGGTACGGCCTCCACCGCCTCCTCGGGCATCACCTCGATCAGGACGCGCTCCTCGATCAGTGCCACCAGCAGTTCGATCTTCTGCGGGAAGTAGTGGAAGATCAGGCCCTTGGGCACCTCGGCCCGCCGGGCGACGAGCGCGGTGGAGGTGGCGTCGTAGCCGGAGGTGGCGAACAGCGCCTCGGCCGCGTCGAGGATGCGTGTCCTGGCGTCGGCCGGGCCGTTCTGCGTCACCGGCATGTGCGCCCCCGTCTGTTGCCGAGATGCCCCGCCGCGGTCCCCGGGCCGGTGGCGCCGGAGACCGCGGCGGGGTCTCGATCGAGCATTGGTTGAGCCTGGGTCAGGCGGGGGCCTCCGAACCGCTCGTCCGGGTGGCCTCCCACAGGCCGACGATAGCGGCGACGCCGCCGGCGATCCATGCCGTCCAGGCGGCGGCGTCGTCACCGGAGAAGCCGAAGGCCCACGGCGAGACGAAGATGAGGACCGCGAAGGCGGTGCCGGTCCAGGACGACGGCCCGGCCGCCGAGAGCAGCGCGTAGAGCCCCGCGAGGGCGAGCAGGGCGCCGAGCACCATGAGGGGCTGTGTGCCCTTGTCGTCGGCCCACAGCGAGGGCGCGAGGAGAGCGACGAGACCCGCGACGAACGCGACCCCGTCCTGCCATGCGAACTTACCCATTCGCCACCTCCAGGGAGGAATTTCCCGTTGGACCACTTTGTCCTGACAACAGAGATTCCCTGATTGACCGACCGGTCAATCAGGCGGAAACGGTAGACCAGCCTTTCTTTCGAGCCAGGAGTATCTGGCCTTTTGGCGAGGTAAGTCGCCGGCCAATTAACGCAGCGGAAACAGTTTCGAACCCTCAGGGACACGGCCGAGGTCTTGAGTGGGGCCCGACTCACACGGTGAGGCGCGCCTAGGGTTCCGCCGGCCCCCGGAACGGGTGGACCGGGTCTGGTCCGAGAGGCGAGGCGGGTGCACGGCATCCGTTCCACGGCGGGACAAAAGCCCGGGAGGTCAGCGAAGCCTGGCTTCCCCGCGGATCCGGGCTCCGGCATTCGAGGTGGCCCTTGCACTTCCATCCCCGCAAACCCCCCGCCGAACTGCGCTCCGAGGAACTGCACGGCGACTACGGCCCCGAGGCCCGGTACGCCGTCGCCGCCGAGAGGGACCTCCCGACCACCCGGTGGGACGAGGAGGTGGCCCGCGGCCTGGAGTACGGGCTGCCGGGCGCCGACTCGATCGTCGACCGCCGCATCCCCACCTTCTCCCGCGGCGAACTGCCACACTTCGCCGGGATCAACACCTTCCTGAAGGCGCCCTATGTAGAGGACGTCCGGCGGTGCGGCGAGTACGACGTGGCAGTGCTGGGCGCGCCCTTCGACGGCGGCACCACCTACCGCTCCGGCACCCGGTTCGGCCCGCAGGGCATCCGTAAGATTTCCGCCCTGTACGGGCCCTACAGCTTCGAACTCGGGGTCGACCTGCGCGAGTCGATCACCATGGCCGACCTGGGCGACGTGTTCACCATCCCGGGCAACATCGAGAAGACCTTCGACCAGATCAGCAAGGCCGTCTCCCACGTGTACGCCTCGGGCGCCTTCCCGGTGGTGCTCGGTGGGGACCACTCCATCGGCTACCCGACGGTGCGCGGGGTGGCCGAGCACCTGTCGGGCAACCTCGGAATCATCCACTTCGACCGGCACGTCGACACCCAGGAGACCGACCTCGACGAGCGGATGCACACCACCCCCTGGTTCCACGCCACCGACCTGCCGAACGTCCCGCCGAGCAACCTCGTCCAGATCGGCATCGGCGGCTGGCAGGCGCCCCGCCCCGGGGTCAAGGTCGGCAGGGAACGCGGCACCACCATCATGACCGTCACCGACTGCGTCGAGATGGGCATCGAGGCCGCCGCCGAGCGTGCCCTGGAGGTCGCCTGGCGGGACGCCGAGGCGGTCTGGCTGAGCTTCGACGTCGACTGTCTCGACGCGGCCTTCGTGCCCGGCACCGGCTGGCCCGAGCCGGGCGGCTTCCTGCCCCGCGAGGTGCTGAAGTTCATCCAGATCATCGCCGACTCCGCCCCGCTGGCCGGGATCGAGGTCGTCGAGTGCTCGCCGCCCTACGACAACGCGGAGATCACCTCCCTGATCGCCACCCGGGTGATCTGCGACACCCTCGGCTGCCTCGTCCGCTCCGGCCACCTGCCCCTGAAGGGGGGAACGCAATGACCAAGCTCACCACGTCCACCAGGTCCCTCACCGGGCTCGTCCTCGCCCTGGTGCTCCTCGTGCCGGGCCTGGCGGCCTGCGGGGGCGGCGCCACGTCGGCATCGGGCGGCGACAAGATCGTGTTCGGCTTCAGCGCCTGGCCCGGCTGGTTCCCCTGGCAGATCGCCCAGGAGCAGGGGCTGTTCGCCAAGAACGGCGTCGAGGTGGAACTCAAGTACTTCGACAGCTACACCGACAGCCTGACCGCCCTGGCCAACGGGTCGCTCGACTTCAACAGCCAGACGCTCAACGACACGATCTCCTCGGTGGCCGGCGGGGCCGCCGAGACCATCGTGCTGACCAACGACAACTCCACCGGCAACGACCAGATCATCGCCCGTCCCGGCATCTCCACCGTCGCCGACCTCAAGGGCAGGACGGTCGCCGCCGAGCAGGGCACCGTCGACCACTACCTGCTGCTGCTCGCCCTGGAGCGGGCCGGGCTGAGCGAGCGGGACATCACCTTCAAGCCCCTGCTCACCGACGCGGCGGCGGCCGCCTTCGCGGCCAAGCGGGTCGACGCCGTCGGCGTGTTCGCGCCCTTCACCGACACCGCGCTCAAGCTGCCCGGCAGCAAGGCGATCGCCACCTCCAAGGACTTTCCCGGCGCGATCCCCGACCACCTGGTGGCCCGTACCGAACTGGTGAAGAAGAACCCGAAGGCGGTGCAGGCCGTCGTCAAGACCTGGTTCGACACGCTGGCCTGGATCAAGGCCAACCCTGACCGCGCCGTGCAGATCATGGCCAAGCGGGCCGGGGTGAGCCCGGCCGACTACAAGGCCTACGACGCGGGCACGACGATCTTCACCCTGGAGGACAACCTCAAGGCCTTCACCTCCGGTACCACCGACGCCCACCTGGACTTCCAGGCCAAGAAGATCAGCGCCTTCCTCGTCAGCACCAAGCTCGTGGACCGGGCCCCCGACCTGGCCGGCCTGTTCGACCCCACCTTCGTGAAACAACTCGGTGGAGCGGGATGAGCACCGTGGACGAGCTGCCGCCGGCCGCGCGGGCCCGGGAGACCCGCGGCCGTGCGGACTGGCCGGAACTGCCGCGCCACCCGGCCCGGCGGGCCCGCGCGGGGTGGCTGGCGCCGCGCCGGGAGATCTCGCCGGCCGCGCGCTGGACGCTGCGGGCGCTGTCCCTGCTGGTGCCGCTGGCGGTCTGGGTGGCGCTCAGCACCTCCGGCCGGGTCGACCCGACCTTCCTGCCCACCCCGGCGGCGACCTGGGACGCCTGGTGGGAGATGGCCCGCTCCGGCGAGCTGTGGACCGACACGGCGGCCAGCGTCCGCCGGGTGCTGCTGGGATTCGGGCTGGCGCTGCTCATCTCGGTGCCGCTGGGATTCGCGATGGGCACCTGGCGCTGGGCGCTGGCCGCGCTGGAGCCGATCATCGGCCTGGTGCGGTACTGGCCGGCGGGCGCGTTCATCCCGCTGCTGATCATCTGGCTGGGGCTGGGGGAGTCCTCGAAGCTCGCCGTGCTGGTCATCGGTGTGGTGTTCTTCAACACGCTGATGGTCGCGGAGGCCGTGCGGCGGGTGCCCCAGCGGCTGCTGGAGGCGTCCATGACGCTGGGCGCGACCCCCGGGGTGCTGGTCCGCAAGGTGATCTTCCCGTACGCGCTGCCCGGCATCATCGACGCGGCCCGGGTCAACTCGGCGGCGGCGTGGAACCTGGTGGTGATCGCCGAACTCTTCGCCGCGACCTCGGGCCTCGGCTACCGGATCGTGCGGTCGGGGCGGTTCCTGCAGACCGACCGCATCTTCGCGGTGCTGATCGTCATCGGGGTGATCGGCATCCTGATGGACGTCGGGCTGCGGCTGCTACGCGACCGGATCGGCAGGTGGACGCCATGAGCGCCGGACTGGAACTGGCCGGGGTCGGCAAGACCTTCCCCGGCGGCGCGCGGGTGCTGGAGGGCATCGACCTGAGCGTCGCGCCCGGCGAGTTCGTGTGCGTGGCGGGCGCCAGCGGCTCGGGCAAATCCACGCTGCTCAACCTGGTCGCCGGCCTGCTGGAGCCGACCGGCGGCACCGTCACCTGGGACGGCCGTCCGGTCACCGGACCGGGCCCGGACCGGGGGCTGGTCTGCCAGACCGGCGAGCTGTTCCCGTGGCGCACGGTCGCGGCCAACGTCGCGTTCGGGCTGGAACTGCTGCGGATCTCCCGTGCCGAGCGGGCGCGGCGGGTGCGCTGGTACCTGGAGGAGGTCGGGCTGACGGCTTACGCCGACGCGCTGCCCGGCAGCCTGTCCGGCGGCCAACGGCAGCGGGTGGCCATCGCCCGGGCGCTGGCCTGCGAGCCGCACGTCCTCCTGCTGGACGAGCCGTTCGGCGCGCTCGACGTGCAGACCAAGGAGGACATGCAGATCTTCCTGCGGCAGGTCTGGCGGGACACGGGCACGACCGTCGTCATGGTGACCCACGACGTCGAGGAGGCGGTCTTCCTGGCCGGCCGGGTCGTGGTGCTGGCCAGCGACCCCGGCCGGGTGGCCGCGGACCTGCCCGTGGACCTGCCCGCCGAGCGCGACCTGGCCGTCCGGCGCACCCCGGAGTTCCTGGCGCTGCGCACCGAGGTCGAGGACCTGGTCCGCCTGCACCATACGGCCCACACGGCGCGGCGGCCCGGCTGACCGTCAGGTCGCGGCGGCGATCACGCTGTCGAGCAGGGCCAGGACGACCTTCTTGACCGACTCGCGGTCACGCGCGTCGCAGGGCACCAGCGGTACCCGGGCGGGCAGGCCCAGCGCTTCCCGGATCTCCTCCAGCGCGAACCGCCGGGAGTCCGGGAAGTGGTTGATCCCGACCGCCAGTGGCAGGTTCGCCTCCTCGAAGAAGTCCAGCGCGGGGTAGGCGTGGTCGATCCGCCGGGTGTCCATCAGCACGACGGCGCCCAGCGCCCCCTCGATCAGGTCGTCCCACAGGAAGGCGAAGCGCTCCTGGCCGGGCGTGCCGAACAGGTAGAGGACGATCCCCGTGTCCAGGGTGACGCGGCCGAAGTCGAAGGCCACCGTGGTGGTGCCCTTGAGCTCCACCCCGGTGGTGTCGTCGACGCCGGCCGAGACCTCCGTCAGGGCGGCCTCGGTGGTCAGCGGTTCGATCTCCGAGACGGCGCCGACGAAGGTCGTCTTGCCGACGCCGAACCCGCCGGAGATGACGATCTTCGCGGAGATCACGGCTTCAGAGTGCGGCGACACCGTCGCGGATCCTTTCCAGCAGGGACACCGGCGGTCGGTCCTCGAACCCCAGATGCTCGTGGACGCTCAGCAGCCGTTCGGCGATCAGGTCGGCGATGAGCACCCGCACCACGCCGAGCGGGACGTTCAGCAGGACGGAGACCTCGGCCACCGAGATCGGTCGCTGGGCGGCCGCCACGATGCGGCGCCGCTCGAAGTTCAGCGTGGCCGAACGCGCCGCCGCGGTGGCCGTGACCAGTGTCTCGACGCGCAGCCGCGCGTCCGCGGGACGGGTTCGGCCGCCGGTCACGATGAACGGCCGGACCATGCTGTCGACGTCGGGGTCCTCCCACTCGGCGGGTCTCCTCATCGCAGCACCTGGGTTTTCAGCTCGGCGACCAGCTGGGGCGTCAGCAGCGCCCCGAACCGGTCGCACAGCACCGTGATCTCGTGGCCGATCAGGCCGAGGTCGCAGTCGGCGGTCGCGACCACCCCCAGGCAGCTTCCGTCCGAGACGGCCGATACCAGCAGGAAGCCACGCCGCATTTCGATCATGACGAGCTTGAGCCCGTCGAAGCCGTACTGGCGGGAGGCGCTGTGGGCCAGGCTGGTCATCCCGGAGACGATCGCGGCCAGATGCTCGGCCCCCGCCCGGTCCAGCCCTTCCGACATCGCCATCAGCAGCCCGTCGGAGGAGACCGCGACCGCGTCGGTGACGCCGTCGGTCTCCCGCACGAAGCTCGCCAGCAACCAGTTGAAGCTCTGGGTCTCCGAAGTCGCCTGTCCCATCGGGACCGTGGCCTCCTCAATCCGATTCCGTGGGGTATGCCGGGGGGCCGCCGGGGCGGTCCTGCTGCGCCCGGCGGACACCGGAGCGCAGGTCGTCGAGCATCGACCGCACCTCGCCCGGTGAACGTTCCACCCCGTTCGGGGCAGGGGATCCGGCGGGCCGGGCGGGACGGCGCAGCGCGCGGTCACCGGGCCGCCGTTTGACGAGCCCGTTGCGGGTGGTGGCGAGGTCGTCGGCGGGTGGCGACGCCACCGCGACCCGCCCGGCCGCGGTGGCGTGGCCGGGCTCGGGTGCGGCCCGGCGGCCGGTCCCGGCGTGCGCGGCGGAGCCTGCCGGGACGGGCTTGGCCGGCGGGGCCGCCAGCAGGTTCGCGGGCAGCGCCACCCGGGCCGTCACGCCGTTCAGCGGCGAGTCGTGCAGCCGGACCTCGATGCCCAGCCGGGCCGCCAGCACGCCGACGACGTAGTGGCCGAGGTTCCGGGCGGGCGTCACCAGGAAGTTCTGCTCGCCGCGCAGCCGGGCGTTGGCGGTGGCCATCGCCTCCGGCGTCATCCCGACGCCCTGGTCGACGATGGCGATGTGGTACTCCGCGCCCGTCCCGCGCGCCTGCACCTCGACTTCGAGTTCGGGCGGGGAGAACGCGAGCGCGTTCTCGATGAGCTCGGCCAGCAGGTGCGAGATCTCGGCCGCGGCCGACCCCTGGACCAGGGCGTCGTCGGCGCGGCGCAGGACCACCCGCCGGTAGTCCTCGACCTCGGCGAACGCCGAGCGCAGCACGTCGCCGACCGCGACCGGGCCGGACCGGCGGCGGGGGCCGTGCTCGCCGACCAGCACGAGCAGGCTCTCGGCGTTGCGCCGCATGCGGGTGGCCAGGTGGTCGAGCTCGAACAGGTCCGCCAGCTGGTCGGGGTCGGTCTCCTCGCGCTCCAGGGCGGTGATGAAGCCGAGCTGGCGGCGGACGAGGTTCTGGTTGCGGCGGCCCAGGTTGGCCAGCGACTCGGCGGTGTTGCGGCGCATCACCGCCTGCTCCACGGCCAGCCGCACGGCCGTCTCCCGCAGGTGGTCCAGCGCCTCGGTCACCGCGGCGAACTCGTCGTCGCGCCGGGCCAGCTCGGAGCGCACCGAGTCCGGCACCACCGTCGCCGGGTCCTCCGCGGCCTGGATGCGCTCCATCGCCGCCGGCAGCCGGCGTTCGGCGGCGTCGCGGGCCTCGCCGGCCAGCGCCCCCAGCGGGCGCACGATCGACCGGAAGGTGGAGAGCCACACCAGCAGCGCGGCCACCAGGGTGAGTACCGCGGCGGCCGCGTACCCGGCCAGCCGCTGTGTCGCCCCCGTCTCGATCTGCGCGGCCCGGGCCCGCACGTCGTCTCCGATGCCCCGCTGGACGGTGCGCATGTCGTCGACCACGGTGGTCATCGCGTCCCACCAGGTCGGCGGGTTCAGTCCCAGCCGCTCGCCCCGGGCCCCGCCCAGTGCCCGCTGCTCGTAGGCGGCGGCGGTGACGGCCGCGGGAGTGCGCAGCGCCGACTCCAGTGCGAGCGCCCGGCGCGGCGTCGCCGTCCGGGAGAACTGGGCGAAGGCGTCCAGCTTGGTGGCGCGGACCTCGGTGAACCGCAGGTAGTCGTCCTGGGTGAACGAGCCCACGGCGAACACCCCGTTCAGGTGCCCGCGCTCCAGGGCGGTGGCCTCCTTGGCCCGGCCCAGCACCGACAGGGCCGCCAGGCCCCGGCGCAGTTCGGGATCGGGCTGCGTGAGATCGCCGCCCGCGGCCGCGTCGTTCAGGGCGGTGATCGCGGCGGTGTAGAAGTCGAGCATGACCGGCCGGGCGATCCGCCCGGCGTCCACCGAGCCGCGGGTGGTGCCCAGCTCGGCCAGCCGGCCCAGCGCGGCGCGCACGGCGCCGGCGCCCGGGCTCCCGCCGCGGGCCAGCAGCCGGTCCAGGGCGGCCCGGCTCTCGTCGGACCGGCGGCGCTGGGCGTCCACCTGGGCCCGGTAGCCGGTCTCGCCGCCCAGCAGGCCGCTCGTCAGCCCGCGCTCGCGCTGCAGGGAGTGGATCAGTTCCTGGGTGGCCAGCACCAGTTCGACGCCGGCCACGGCGGCGTCCGCCTGCCGGGTCACCCGGGTCTGGTCCGCCACCCCGAGGATGGACAGCCCGGCCAGCAGCACGGTGGGGACGGAGAGGATCAGGGCCATCCGCGCCCTGATCGTCCGGACCCGGGCGAAGCGCCTGCGCGGTGCGGGATCGGAGGTCTTCCCGTGCCGCGCGGGCGCGCGATGCCGCAGGCTCACCGGTCTCGCCCGGACTGTGCGCTCATGCGTGCCCCTCGCCGATCGCGATCGCAGGGGTCCTGTGCGCCCCCGGTCACCTCCGGCAGGGCCGGAGCTCGATGGGTGGGGACCCTAGGAGCAGCGTGTTGCAGCGGGATTGCCGGAATGTGAGCACCAGATGCGGGAATTCTCACTTCGCTTCGGGCGTGTTCTGGTGCCGAATTCGGCCGGTGGTGCGGTGGGAATCCGGCCTGGTTGGGGCCGGGTTTCTGGTAAATGGGGCTAATGTATTGATTGTCGGTGTTTGGCGTAGATTGGGCCTTTTGGGGGGATTACCCGTCGAAGCGGATGCCGCCCAGGTCGTCGGCGGCCGCCCGGTCGAGGACGGTGATGCTGGCCGCGGGAAGCCCTCCTTCCCGGGCGCGGTCGACCAGCCCCTCCCACCGCCGGCAGTGCCGGGCGAAGGTGGTGGCGGTGAGCACCCGCCCCCGGGAGTACTGCCCCTCCCGGGCGACGCGCGGCGGCACGTCGAGCAGGATCAGGTGCACCCCGGTGCCGAGCCGGCCGGTGAGCCAGCGGAAGCCGCGCAGTATGTGCGGCCAGGTGCCCCGGGTATGCGCCACCACGGCGTGCCCCGTCAGCAGCGCCCGGGCGATGCGCCACACGTGGGTGGTGTAGATCAGTGGAGTGTGCAGCCTGGGCGGGATCGGACCGAGATAACGCGCCCACCAGTTCCGTGCCTGCCGCGAGTCGATCACCAGCACGCCGTCCCCCGCCGGGACGGGCCGGGTCTCGTCGCCGCGCAGCCCGTACAGCCGGCGTAGCAGGGTGCTCTTCCCGGCACCCGGCAACCCCGCCAGGAGGACCAGAGACCCGGCCGGATAGCGCAGATCAACGGCGGACGGCATGGCGGGACACCTCGTACGGTAGAAGACTGCCGGGCTTTCATCATCCACGCGGCACAGGACCGGTGGTGGGAGCTGAAAGGTTCGACGGGATCTTGCTCATCTGAGCAACGAAGACGGCGCGCCCCCGGTTTCCGTGGTGAGGAGAGCAGCAGTGCAGACGTTCCTGCCGTACGTGTGGCCCGTCCCGGACCGGCCCTAGTTCCGGGTCACCAGCCGCGGGTGCGCCATTCGGGCAGGTGGGGGCGCTCCCTGCCCAGGGTGGTGTCCTTGCCGTGCCCGGGGTACACCCAGGTCTCGTCGGGCAGCGGGTCGAAGACGCGCTCCTCCACGTCGGCCAGCAGGCTGGCGAACAGCTGGGGGTCGCCCCAGGTGTTGCCCACCCCACCGGGGAAGAGGCTGTCGCCGGTGAACAGGTGCGGGGTCTGTGCCGCGGTGTGGAGCAGGGCGACCGATCCCGGGGTGTGGCCGCGCAGGTGGACGACCTCCAGCGTGACCTCGCCGACCCGTACCGTGTCGCCGTGCTCGACGGGCTCGGTCACCGGCACGGGCAGGGTCTCGGCGTCGAGGGGGTGCGCGACGACGGGCGCGCCGGTCGCGGCCACGACCTCGCCCAGCGCCTCCCAGTGGTCCTGGTGGCGGTGGGTGGTGACGATCCGGCTCAGCGGGCCGTCGCCGACGAGTTCGAGCAGCCGGGACGCCTCGTTGGCGGCGTCGATCAGCAACTGGTCGCCGGTGGCGGTGCAGCGCAGCAGGTAGGCGTTGTTGTCGTAGGGACCCACGGCCAACTTGGTGATCTTGAGGCCGGGCACTTCGCGGACCGCGGGCGGGCCGCCTACCTGGACGTCTCCGGTGTAACTCATGGCTGTCCCTCGCTCGCGTCGAACTCGCGGTGGAATGGTCGGTCGCGTCATCCTTCCCTATCAGGCGGCCCTCCGCCCGCGGTGCCCCGGCCCGGCGCGTTCGAGTGGCGACCGATCTTCGAACACGTGTACGGTTCGGGGATGTGAACGGGGGTACCGGGCGTGGCGGTCGATGCCGTCCGATCCGGTCATGGCCCCGGCTAGCCTGATTCTTCGTCCAGGCCTAGGGAAAACGGATACCACCGTGCATGACCGTCTCATCGTGCGTGGCGCGCGCGAGCACAACCTGAAGGACGTCTCCCTCGACCTGCCCAGGGACGCCCTGGTCGTGTTCACCGGGCTGTCGGGGTCGGGGAAGTCGAGCCTGGCCTTCGACACGATCTTCGCCGAGGGGCAGCGTCGCTACGTCGAGTCCCTGTCGGCGTACGCCCGGCAGTTCCTCGGCCAGATGGACAAGCCCGACGTCGACTTCATCGAGGGCCTGTCCCCGGCGGTGTCCATCGACCAGAAGTCCACCTCCAAGAACCCCCGCTCGACGGTTGGCACGATCACCGAGGTCTACGACTACCTGCGGCTGCTGTACGCCCGGATCGGCCGTCCGCACTGCCCCGAGTGCGGTCGCGCGATCGGCCGGCAGACCCCGCAGCAGATCGTCGACCGGGTGCTGGAGCTGCCCGAGGGCACCCGGTTCCAGGTGCTCGCCCCGGTGATCCGCGGCCGCAAGGGCGAGTACGCCGAGCTCTTCCGCGAGCTGCAGAGCAAGGGCTTCTCCCGGGCCCGGGTGGACGGTGTGATCATCCGGCTCGACGAGCCGCCCCGGCTGAAGAAGCAGGAGAAGCACGACATCGCGGTGGTCGTTGACCGGCTCAGCGTCAAGGACTCCTCCCGGCACCGGCTGTCCGACTCGGTGGAGACCGCGCTCGGCCTGGCCGGCGGCACGATCGTGCTCGACTTCGTCGACCTGCCCGAGGACGACGAGAACCGCGAGCGGATGTACTCCGAGCACCTCTACTGCCCCTACGACGACCTGTCGTTCGAGGAGCTCGAACCGCGCTCGTTCTCCTTCAACTCCCCGTACGGGGCCTGCCCCGACTGCACCGGGCTGGGCACCCGGATGGAGGTCGACCCCGAGCTGCTGGTGCCCGACGAGGAGAAGACCCTCGCGGAGGGCGCGATCCAGCCCTGGTCCAACGGGCATGTCAGCGAGTACTTCCAGCGCCTGCTCGGCGGGCTCGGCGACGCCATGGGCTTCACCCTCGACACCCCCTACGAACGGTTGCCGGTCAAGGCGCGCAAGGCGATCCTGAACGGTCACGAGACCCAGGTGCACGTCAGCTACCGCAACCGGTACGGCCGCACCCGCTCGTACTACACCAGCTACGAGGGGGTGATCCCCTACATCCAGCGCCGGTACGCCGAGTCCGAGAGCGACGGCGTGCGGGAGAAGCTCGAAGGCTACATGCGCGAGGTCCCGTGCCCCACCTGCCAGGGCGCGCGGCTCAAGCCGGTGGTGCTCGCGGTGACCATGGGCGGCCGGTCGATCGCCGAGATCGCCGCGATGCCGATCGGCGAGTGCGCCAAGTACCTGCTGTCCATGGAGCTCGACGAGCGCGAGCGGCACATCGCCGAGCGGGTGCTCAAGGAGATCAACGCCCGGCTGGGGTTCCTGCTCGACGTGGGGCTGGACTACCTCACCCTCGACCGGGCGTCGGCCACGCTGGCCGGCGGCGAGGCCCAGCGCATCCGGCTGGCCACCCAGATCGGCTCCGGCCTGGTCGGGGTGTTGTACGTGCTCGACGAGCCGTCCATCGGCCTGCACCAGCGCGACAACCACCGGTTGCTGGAGACGCTGATCCGGCTGCGTGACATGGGCAACACCCTGATCGTGGTGGAGCACGACGAGGACACCATCCAGGCCGCCGACTGGGTCGTCGACATCGGGCCGGGGGCGGGCGAGCACGGCGGTGAGATCGTCGTCTCCGGGCCGGTCGAGGACCTGCTGGCCGCCGACCGCTCGATGACCGGCGCCTACCTGTCGGGCCGCCGTCAGATCAGGGTCCCCGAGGTGCGGCGCAAGCCGCAGAAGGGGCACGAGGTCGTCGTCAAGGGCGCCCGGCAGAACAACCTGCGCGACGTCGACGTGGCGTTCCCGCTGGGCGTGTTCACCGCGGTCACCGGGGTCTCCGGGTCGGGCAAGTCGACGCTGGTCAACGACATTCTCTACAACGCGCTGGCCAAGCAGCTGCACGGCGCCCGCACGGTGCCCGGCCGGCACCGGCGCATCACCGGCGTCGACCGGCTCGACAAGGTGGTGCACGTCGACCAGTCGCCGATCGGCCGCACCCCGCGCTCCAACCCGGCCACCTACACCGGGGTCTTCGACCACATCCGCAAGCTGTTCGCGCAGACCACCGAGGCGAAGGTGCGCGGGTACCAGCCGGGCCGGTTCTCGTTCAACGTCAAGGGCGGCCGGTGCGAGAACTGTTCCGGCGACGGCACGATCAAGATCGAGATGAACTTCCTGCCGGACGTCTACGTGCCGTGCGAGGTCTGCCACGGGGCGCGCTACAACCGCGAGACCCTCGAGGTGCACTACAAGGGCAAGACGATCGCCGAGGTGCTCGACATGCCGATCGAGGAGGCGAGCGTCTTCTTCGAGCCGATCTCGGCGATCCACCGGCATCTGCGCACCCTCAACGACGTCGGGCTCGGCTACGTGCGGCTCGGCCAGCCCGCGCCGACGCTGTCGGGCGGCGAGGCCCAGCGGGTGAAGCTGGCCTCCGAACTGCAGCGCCGCTCCACCGGGCGGACGATCTACGTGCTCGACGAGCCCACCACCGGCCTGCACTTCGAGGACATCCGCAAGCTGCTCGGCGTGCTCAACGGGCTGGTCGAGAAGGGCAACACGGTGATCGTCATTGAGCACAACCTCGATGTGATCAAGACGGCCGACTGGATCATCGACATGGGGCCCGAGGGCGGATCCCGGGGCGGCACCCTGGTCGCCGCCGGCACGCCCGAGGAGGTGGCCGGGGTCGACGCCAGCCACACCGGCCAGTTCCTGGCCAAGATCCTGGGCGGTTGACCGGACGCCGTCCGGCTGACCTCGGTTTTTCCGGGTAGCGGGTTCCCGGAGCCCGAGGGCGGCCGGCGGACGTTGAACCGTTCGCCGTGACCACTCGTGGTGAGGGGTGTCAGCGCGCGGGGCGGAGGACCCGCGACCGAACGGACGGAGAGCGAGAGCCCATGCGACAGGAGTCCGGGATGGAAGTGGACGGCGCGGAACAGGAGCAGCGGGGGAGCACCCGGCGCGGAGTGCTGGCGGGAGTCGGCCTGATCGGCGTGGCCGGGGCGGTGGCCGCGTGCGGCGGCTCCGACGAGGCGGGCGGCGACGACGCCGGCTCCGGTGACCCGGGTGGTGCTCCCGCCGCGGGGGGCACGGTCCTGGCCAAGACCAGCGAGATCCCGGTCGGCGGCGGAAAGATCTTCGAGGGGCAGAAGGTCGTGGTCACGCAGCCCACCCAGGGCGAGTTCAAGGCGTTCAGCACCGAGTGCACCCACCGCAAGTGCCCGGTCGACGAGATCCGCGGCAGCGAGATCATCTGCCCCTGCCACGGCAGCAAGTTCAAGATCACCGACGGCAGCAAGGTGGCCGGGCCGCCGCCGCAGTCGGGGAACGGCACCCTGGCCACCAGGAACATCAAGGTCGAGGGCGACTCGATCAGCCTGGCGTAAGCAGTCGGTGGCCGGCCGGTGCCGGCCGTCAGGAACGTTCGGCGAGGTCCTCGCCGGGCATGCCCAGCCCGGTGGGGACCTCGGCGCGCAGCCGGGGGAGCGCCTCCGGATGATGCTCCCGGATATGGGTGACGAGCCGCTCGCGGACGTCGCAGCGCAGATCCCAGGCGCTCGCGGAGTCCGCGGCGCTCATCAGCGCGCGGAGCTGGACCAGGCCGTTGGGCAGCACGTCGGTGACCTGGAGTACCCAGTCGCGCTGGTCCCACAGCGGGTGCTCGCGCAGCGTCCGGTACAGCTCGGTGCGCAGCTCGTCCACCGGTACGGACCAGTCCACATGGATCAGCACGGAACCGATCACCCGGCTGCCGTGCCGGGTCCAGTTCTCGAACGGCTTGTCGGCGAAGTACGACACGGGCAGGATCAGCCGGCGCTCGTCCCAGGTCCGCACCACCACGTAGCTCAGGGTCAGCTCCTCGATCCGGCCCCACTCGTCCTCGATGACCACCACGTCGTCCAGCCGGATGGCGTCGCTGAACGCGAGCTGCAGCCCGGCGAAGACGTTGCTCAGCACCGGCTGGGCGGCCAGGCCGACCACCAGCCCTGCCACCCCGGCGGAGGCCAGTACCCCGGCGCCCAGCGCGCGGACCTCGGGGAAGGTGAACAGCGCGGTGCCGATCGCCAGCAGGACCACCGCGGCCGAGGAGACCCGGCGCAGCAGCAGCATCTGGGTCCGGGCCCGGCGGGCGCGCCGGTTGCGCTCGCCCTCCACCTGGGTCAGCCGGTTCAGCGCCGGGTCGGTCAGCGCGTAGGCGATCTGCAGGAGCAGCCAGGTCGTCGTCCCGATGAGCGCGATCGTCAGCAGTTGCTGGACGACCTCGTAGGCGTCCGGGCTCAGGAAGTGCCCCGGCAGGGCGGCGTTCGCGCTGGCCGTCACCGCCCAGGCGAAGCCGGGGCGGGCGCAGCGGCGTGCCGCCGCCGCGGCACCGGGTCGCCGGGCCGACAGCCGCCCGGCCACCAGCCGCCGCACCCCCTCCACCAGGCCGGCGGACGCCACGACGGCGACCGCGAAGATGATCCATGCCCAGAGCGCGGCGGACACGAGACGGAGACCTCCTCAGGTTGCGGATCCGATCTTCACCCCTTTATCCCGTTCTTTACGGAATGAACGCAAGGAGGATCACAGTCGGCCGCGGCTGTCGTATCCGGCCACTAGGCTTTGGATGTGGCAGATCCGGCGACCTACCGCCCCGCACCGGGGTCCGTCCCCGAGTCGCCGGGCGTCTACCGCTTCCGCGACGAGGGCGGCCGGGTCATCTACGTGGGCAAGGCCAAGAACCTGCGCTCCCGACTGAACTCCTACTTCGCCGACTTCGCCGGGCTGCACCCGCGCACCCAGACCATGCTCCAGACCGCCGCCCGGGTCGACTGGACCGTGGTCGGCACCGAGGTCGAGGCGCTCCAGCTCGAGTACTCCTGGATCAAGGAGTACGACCCGCGCTTCAACGTGCGTTACCGCGACGACAAGTCCTATCCCTACCTCGCGGTCACCCTGGACGAGGAGTTCCCCCGGGTGATGGTGATGCGGGGCGCCAAGCGCAAGGGCGTCCGCTACTTCGGGCCCTACTCCCACGCCTGGGCGATCCGCGAGACCGTCGACCTGCTGCTGCGGGTCTTCCCGGTGCGCACCTGCAAGCCCGGTACCTTCGAGCGCCAGCACCGGATCGGCCGGCCCTGCCTGCTGGGCGACATCGGCAAGTGCTCCGCGCCGTGCGTGGGACGGGTCACCCCGCAGGAGCACCGCCTGCTGGCCGAGGAGTTCTGCGAGTTCATGGCGGGCAACACCGGCCGCTTCATCAAGCGGTTGGAGCGCGAGATGCGCGCGGCCGCCGCGGTGGAGGAGTACGAGCGGGCCGCCCGGCTGCGCGACGACGTCCGGGCGCTGCAGCAGGCCCTGGAGAAGCAGTCGGTGGTGCTCGGCGACGACACCGACTGCGACGTGATCGCGCTGGCCGAGGACCCGTTGCAGGCCGCCTTCCAGGTCTTCTACGTGCGCGGCGGCCGGATCCGCGGCCAGCGGGGCTGGGTGGTCGACAAGGTCGAGGACGTTTCCGCCGGAGAACTGGTCGAGCGCTTCCTCATGCAGCTCTACGAGGAGGGCGCCGACGCCGGCATGCCGCGCGAGGTGCTGGTGCCGGCCGAGCCGGCGGACGCCACGGCGATGACCGACCTGCTGGGCGGGCGGCGCGGCGGGCCCGTCCGGCTGCGGGTACCGCAGCGCGGCGACAAGAAGGCGCTGCTGGACACCGTTGAGCGCAACGCCCGGGAGGCGCTCAAACAGCACAAGACCCGGCGGAGCAGTGACCTGACCGCCCGCAGCCTGGCGCTCCAGGAGATCCAAGAGGCGCTCGGCCTGGCCGAGGCGCCGCTGCGGATCGAGTGCTACGACGTCTCCAACCTCCAGGGCACCGACGTCGTCGCCTCCATGGTGGTGTTCGAGGATGGGCTGCCGCGCAAGAGCGAGTACCGGCGGTTCAAGATCCGCACCGTCGAGGGGCAGGACGACGTCCGCTCGATCCACGAGGTGATCACCCGCCGCTTCCGCCGCCACCTGGCCGAACGCGACGCCGCTCCGGCGGTCGCAGCCGAGCGGCGGGAGGGCGCCGCCGGTGACGTCCTGGCCGCCTACGGCTTCGAGGACGCCGAGGAGGGCGGGCACCGCCCGATCGACCCCGAGACGGGCCGGCCGCGCAAGTTCGCCTACCCGCCCAACCTGGTGGTGGTCGACGGCGGCGCGCCGCAGGTGGCGGCGGCCAGGCGGGCACTCGATGAGCTCGGCGTCGACGACATCGACGTGTGCGGCATCGCCAAGCGGATGGAAGAGGTCTGGCTGCCGGGCGACGACGATCCGGTGATCCTGTCGCGCGGCAGCGAGGGCCTTTTCCTGTTGCAGCGGCTGCGTGACGAGGCCCACGACTTCGCGATCCGGTACCACCGGCAGCGCCGCTCCAAGGGCATGACCGCCAGCGAACTCGACGCGGTGCCGGGCCTGGGCCCGGCCCGCCGCCGGGCGCTGCTGCAGCACTTCGGGTCGCTGCGCCGGCTGAAGGAGGCGACGCCCGACCAGATCGCCGAGGTCCCCGGAATCGGGCTGCGCACGGCCGAGTCGATCCTGGGCGCGCTGCGGGGAGAACCGTCATCGGGAGAGCACGGACAGGGGGAGAAGCCTGGATGACCACGGACACGCATATCCCGGACATAGTGATCGTCACTGGTATGTCGGGAGCCGGCCGCAGCACCGCGGCCAAGTCCCTGGAGGACCTCGACTGGTTCGTGGTCGACAACCTGCCGCCCGGCCTGCTGGGCACCATGGCCGATCTCGGCGGGCGGGTGAAGGGCGCGGTGCCGCGCATCGCCGTGGTGGTCGACGTGCGCAGCCGCGCCTTCACCACCGACCTGGACAGCTCGATCAAGGACCTGGAGACCCGGGGCGTGCACCCCCGGGTGGTGTTCCTGGAGGCCAGCGACGAAGAGCTGGTCCGGCGCTTCGAGAGCGTCCGCCGCCCGCACCCGCTGCAGGCCGACGGCCGGCTGGTCGACGGCATCGCCCGGGAACGCGAGCTGGTCCGCGAGGTGCGCGCGAGCGCCGACCTGGTGATCGACACCAGCGGCCTCAACGTGCACGAGCTGCGGGCGAAGATCGTCGGCTTCTTCGGCGACGACAGCGGCGAGTCCAGCCTGCGGGCCACCGTGGTGTCCTTCGGTTACAAGTACGGCCTGCCGGTGGACGCCGACCTGGTCGTCGACTGCCGGTTCCTGCCCAACCCGCACTGGGTGCCCGAACTGCGGCCCAAGACCGGGCGCGACCCGGCGGTCCGCGACTACGTGCTGGGCCGGCGCGGGGCCAAGGAGTTCCTCGACTCCTACACCGAGGTGCTGCGGTTGCTGGTCGAGGGCTACGAGCGGGAGGGCAAGCACTACGTCACGCTCGCCGTGGGCTGCACCGGGGGCAAGCACCGCAGCGTGGCGATGTCGGAGCAACTCGCCGCCCGGCTGCGGGACGAGGGCCTGGAGGTCCAGGTCGCCCATCGCGATCTGGGCCGGGAATGAGAGAGCGCGCCGAGCCGCCCGCCCCCGGGGACGCACCGACCCGGGTGGTCGCCCTGGGCGGCGGTCACGGCCTGTACGCGTCACTGTCCGCGCTGCGCCGGGTGACCGGCGACCTGACGGCGGTGGTGACGGTCGCCGACGACGGTGGCTCCAGCGGGCGGCTCCGCCGTGAGCTGGGCGTGCTTCCCCCCGGTGATCTGCGGATGGCGCTGGCCGCGCTGTGCGGCGACGACGACTGGGGGCAGACCTGGAGCCGGGTGGCGCAGCACCGGTTCCGCAGCAAGGGCGACCTGCACGACCACGCGGTCGGCAACCTGCTGATCGTGGCGCTGTGGGAGCTGCTGGAGGGCACCACGCCCGATCCCACCGTGGCGGGGCTCGACTGGGTGGGGCGGCTGCTGGGCGCGCAGGGCCGGGTGCTGCCGATGGCGTCGGTGCCGCTGGACATCGTCGCCGAGGTGCAGGGCGCCGACCCCGCGCGACCGGAGCAGATCTCCCATGTCCAGGGCCAGGTGGCGTGCGCGATGACGCCCGGCAAGGTGCTGAGCATGTCGCTGGTGCCCCCGGACCCGCCCGCATGCGAGGAGGCGCTGGCCGCCATCGAGGAGGCCGACTGGGTGGTGTTCGGGCCGGGCTCCTGGTTCACCAGCGTGCTCCCGCATCTGAAGGTTCCCGAACTGGCCCGGGCGCTGACCCGGACCCGCGCCCGGCGGGTGGTCGCGCTCAACCTGGCGCCACAGCCGGGTGAGACCGACGGGTTCTCCCCGCACACCCATCTGGAGGTGATGCAGGCGCATGCGCCCGACCTGCGGGTCGACGTCGTACTGGCCGACCGTGGGGTGGTCGATGACGCCGACGCGCTGGACAAGGCGGTGCGGTCGCTGGGCGGCTCGCTGGTGCTCGCCGACATCGCGGCGGCCGACGGTTCGCCACGTCATGATCCGGCTCGTCTGGCCCAAGCCTTCGTACAGATCTTCCGTGACTGACGTCCGGCCGGTCGCGGATGGGCGAGACTGGCTAGTCAGTCGCAACGGGGAGGGTGCTATCTATGGCGATGACCGGCGTGGTGAAGGACGAGCTCAGCAGGCTGTCCATCATGAAGCCGTGCTGTCGCAAGGCCGAGGTGTCGACGCTGCTGCGGTTCGCCGGCGGGCTTCACCTGGTCAGCGGCCGTATCGTGATCGAGGCGGAGCTCGACACCGGGGTCGCGGCCCGGCGACTGCGCAAGGACATCGCCGAGGTGTTCGGGCACACCTCCGATGTGGTGGTGCTCGCGCCCAGCGGATTGCGCAAGGGCAACCGGTACGTGGTCCGGGTGTACCGCGAGGGTGAGTCGCTGGCCCGCCAGACCGGGTTGATCGACAACAACGGCCGCCCCGTTCGGGGGCTGCCCCGGCACGTGGTGGCGGGGGCCGCCTGCGACGCCGAGTCGGCCTGGCGCGGCGCGTTCCTGGCCCACGGCTCGCTCACCGAGCCGGGCCGGTCGATGTCGATGGAGGTGACCTGCCCGGGACCGGAGGCGGCCCTGGCGCTGGTCGGCGCGGCCCGCCGGTTGAAGATCCACGCCAAGACGCGGGAAGTCCGGGGTGTTGACCGGGTGGTGGTCCGCGACGGCGACGCCATCAGCGCCCTGCTGACCAGGCTGGGTGCCCACGACAGCGTGCTGGCCTGGGAGGAGCGGCGGATGCGCCGCGAGGTGCGTGCCACCGCCAACCGGCTGGCCAACTTCGACGACGCCAACCTGCGCCGGTCCGCCCGCGCGGCGGTGGCCGCGGGGGCCCGGGTGGCGCGGGCGCTGGAGATCCTCGGGGACGACGCCCCCGAACACCTCGTCGCCGCCGGTCGGCTGCGGCTGGAGCACAAGCAGGCGTCGCTGGAGGAGCTGGGCCAGCTGGCCGACCCGCCGCTCACCAAGGACGCCATCGCCGGCCGCATCCGGCGGCTGCTGGCCATGGCCGACAAACGCGCCGGTGACCAGGGCGTTCCCGGCACCGAGGCCAACCTCACGGCCGACATGCTCGCCCCCTGACCTTCGGCGCGACGTCGGCTCCGATTCACCCGGTGGTCACTATCGACCGCGAGGTTGAACGGTCGGTTGAGTTCTGGAGAACGGAGAACCGTGCGCGCCTACCTTGCCATCGCCGTCGGTGATCCCGGCACCCGCATTCCGCCGGCCGTGCTGGCGGCGGCCCGCCTGGCCATCGGCGACGCGGTCCCGGTACCGGCGGAGTTGTGGCGCCGGGAGGAGTGGATCTCCTCGGGCCACCGGGTCGCCCTGCTGGCCTGGTCGAACGAGCCGGCCGGCGGTGCGCTTCCGGAACCGCTGCTGGAGACCGGCGACCGGGCACTGGGATACGCGGGGTACCTGGGCGACCGCAAACGCGACGAGGACCTGTTGCTGACCGCCGACGATCCGGACGCGGTCGTCGACACCCTGGGCGGGGTCTTCTCGGTCTTTCGGGCCGACCCGGGCGGCTTCACCGCACTGACCTCGATCACCCGGGCCTGCCCCGTGTACCACGCCGAGGCCGGGGGCCTGCGGTTCGCCGGCACCCGCGCGATCCTGGTGCATTTGGCGGCCCGGGCGGCCGAGACCGGCCTGGTGCGGTCCGAGCCCGACTACGACGTGCTGGGCCTGCAGTGCATGGTCCGGCACGGCTTCTACGTGTCCGACGGGACGCCCTTCCGCGGGGTGTCGGCGGTGCCGAACGCGGGCGGGTTCACCGCTCGGACCGGTGGTCCGGCCCGGGTGACGGCCCGTCCGCTGCCGGAGCCCGGCCCGGTGCCCCGGAGCCGCCGGGCGGCGCGCCGGGCGATCGAGCCGCTGGCCGAGGCGCTGCTCGCCGCCTGCGAGCCGTTTCGCGGCTATGACCGTCCGGTCCGGCTGGCGCTGTCGGGCGGCCGTGACAGCCGGTTGATCGCGGCGGCGCTGTACGCGCGGGACATCCCCTTCCTGGGGGCGACGCACGGGTTCGCCGACCACCCGGACGTGGTGCTGTCGAAGCGGGTCGCCGACCTGCTGGGCGCGGAGTGGACCTGCGACTACACGGTTCCGGACGAGAACGCCGCGATCACCGTGCCGCACCCGGTGCTGCGCTGCCTCGACGTGGTCCGCATGTGCGAGGGGATGAACTCCGGCTACGAGGACGTGCACACCTTCGCCCCCTACGATCCGGAGCCGCGCAGTTCCGGGTCCGGCGGGGAGCGGCTGCGCGGTGGCTTCCTCACCGACACGGCCGACCTGAGCCCGGCGGGAGTGGAGAAGCGGCTGAAGACCATCTTCGCCGCCCAGGATCATCTGATGACCCCCGCGGCTCGCGAGCGGGCCCGGCCCGACCACGAGCGGTGGCTGGAGCGTTCTCGGACTGAGGGCCTGGACGTGCTGGACAAGCTGCACATGTTCTACCGGACCGGCCGCTGGTTGGCCGGTTCGCACACCGCGGTCCTGATGAAGTGGGCGTACCACCATCCTTTCCTGGACGCCCGGGTGGTCCGGGAGGCGCTGGCCCTGCCCGTCGAGTGGCGGCTCACCGAGGAGCCGGTCCACCTGCTGATCCGGCGGCTGGCCCCGCAACTGGCCGACGTCCCGTTCGACGCCCGGCGGTGGCGGTTCGAGAGTGACGGGCCGCGCAGCCGGTGGGAACGGGCGGCCTGGCGGGCCCGGGCCCCGCTGCCGGCCACCGGGGTGACCTTCGGTTTCAACTGGCGGCGCAAGTACGGTGCGGAGTTCGCGGCGGCCGCGCGCGAGCACATCCTGGACGGACCGTCGCAGCTGTGGGAGATCGTCGACCGGAGCGCGGTCGAGCCGATGCTGCACGAGGTCCCGCCGCGCCGGCCCAGCCAGGCCTGGAACCTGCTCAGCCTGAGCATCCTGCTGTCGAACCGGTGGCGGGAACCGTCCCCCGACCTGCCCCCGGTCACGATCCCGGTCGGCTGAGGACGTAACCGGAATGCCGCCCCGGAGGAAGTGGTCTAGACCTCTAGCGCTAGTCTTGGTCTAGACCACTGATGCTCCCCGACCTCCCCCGTTAGGGTGAGGACGGACTCACCTGTCCTTTCACCCCTGCTCGGTGTCGGGTGCCCCGAGATCGGTTAGATAGGGTCGCAGGTACGGGGAGACCCCTGTCAGGCTGTCAGACGACGTACGAGGAGAGCGGTTCGGTGACCATCCGGGTAGGCATCAACGGGTTCGGCCGGATCGGCCGTAACTTCTTCCGCGCGCTTCGAGCCAGCGGAGCCGACATCGAGGTCGTGGCGGTCAACGACCTCACCGACAACGCCACGCTGGCCCACCTGCTCAAGTACGACAGCATTCTCGGCCGCCTCGGCGACGAGGTGAAGGCCACCGCCGACGAGATCGTGGTCGGCGGCCACGCGATCAAGGCGTTCGCCGAGCGCGACCCCGCCAACCTCAAGTGGGGTGACCTCGGGGTCGACGTGGTCATCGAGTCGACCGGCTTCTTCACCGATGCCACCAAGGCCAAGGTGCACGCCGACAACGGCGCCAAGAAGGTCATCATCTCGGCGCCCGCCAAGAACGAGGACGTCACCATCGTCCTCGGCGTCAACCAGGACGCCTACGACCCGGCCGCGCACACGGTGATCTCCAACGCCTCGTGCACGACCAACTGCCTGGCGCCGATGGCCAAGGTGCTCCACGACACCTTCGTCATCGAAAAGGGCCTGATGACGACCATCCACGCCTACACGCAGGACCAGAACCTGCAGGATGCCCCGCACAAGGACCTGCGCCGGGCCCGCGCGGCGGCGCTGAACATCGTGCCGACCTCGACCGGCGCGGCCAAGGCCATCGGCCTGGTGCTGCCCGAGCTCAAGGGCAAGCTCGACGGCTACGCGCTGCGGGTGCCGATCCCGACCGGTTCGGCCACCGACCTGACCGTCGACGTGGGCCGCGAGACCACCGTCGAAGAGGTCAACGCGGCCATCAAGGCCGCCGCCGAGGGGCCGCTGCGCGGCATCCTGAGCTACACCGAGGACCCCATCGTCTCGGCCGACATCGTCACCGACCCGGCCTCCTGCATCTTCGACTCCGGGCTGACCAAGGTCATCGGCAACCAGGTGAAGGTCGTGGGCTGGTACGACAACGAGTGGGGCTACTCCAACCGTCTCGTTGACCTCGTGCAGCTCGTCGGCGCCCAGCTCTGACCCAGCCGTCCCGTCCGCCGTGACCCGCCGGGTCACGGCGGACGGTCTGTCAGGAGGACTTCGATGCGCACCCTTGACGATCTCGACGTACGCGGCCGGCGGGTACTGGTCCGCGCCGACCTCAACGTTCCGCTGTCCGACGGCGCCATCACCGACGACGGACGGATCCGGGCCGCCCTGCCGACCCTCACCGCGCTCCGCGAGCGCGGTGCCCGGGTCGTCGTCTGCTCCCACCTCGGCCGGCCCAAGGGCGAGGTGAAGCCGGAGTTCTCGCTGGCCCCCGTGGCCGCACGGCTCGGCGAACTGCTGGGTGCCCCGGTGCGCGCGGCGGCCGACGTGGTCGGCGAGAGCGCGCAGGCCACCGTGGCCGGGCTGGCCGACGGCGACGTGGCACTGCTGGAGAACCTGCGCTTCGAGCCGGGGGAGACCAGCAAGGACGACGCCGAGCGGGGCGCCTTCGCCGACCGCCTTGCCGCGCTGGCCGAACTCTACGTGGGCGACGGCTTCGGCGCGGTGCACCGCCGGCACGCCAGCGTCTACGACGTCCCGCAGCGGCTGCCGCACGCGGCCGGGTACCTGATCGCCGCCGAGCTCGCGGTGCTGCGCCGGCTCACCGACGACGTCCGGCGGCCGTACGCGGTGGTGCTGGGCGGCGCCAAGGTGTCCGACAAGCTGGGCGTCATCGACAGCCTGCTCGGCCGGGCCGACCGCATCCTGATCGGTGGCGGCATGGTCTTCACCTTCCTCAAGGCCCAGGGCCACGAGGTGGGCCGGAGCCTGCTGGAGGAGGACCAGCTCGACACCGTCCGCGAGTACCTGCGGCGGGCCGCCGGGACCGGGGTCGAGTTCGTGCTCCCCGTGGACGTCGTGGCGGCCACCGAGTTCTCCGCCGACGCCGACCACCAGGTGGTGCCGGCCGACGGCATCCCCGCCGACCGCCTCGGCCTCGACATCGGGCCCGAGTCGGGCAAGCTGTTCGCGAGCCGGCTGGCCGACGCCGAGACGATCTTCTGGAACGGCCCGATGGGCGTGTTCGAGATGGAGCCCTACGCGCACGGCACCCGCGCGGTCGCCCAGGGCCTGCTGGACTCGGGCGCCTACACCGTGGTCGGCGGGGGCGACTCCGCCGCGGCGGTGCGGCTGCTCGGCTTCGACGAGAACGCGTTTTCCCACATCTCGACCGGCGGCGGCGCGAGCCTGGAGTACCTCGAAGGCAAGACGCTGCCCGGCCTGTCGGCACTGGAGGACTGATCATGGCTGGAACTCCCAAGACTTCCCGCAAGCCGCTGATGGCCGGTAACTGGAAGATGAACACCCACCACCTTGAGGCGATCGCGCTGGTGCAGAAGCTCGCGTTCGCGCTCAAGGAGGCCGACTACGACGCGGTCGACGTGGCGGTGCTGCCGCCGTTCACCTCGATCAGGTCCGTGCAGACCCTGGTCGACGCCGACAGCCTGCAGATCCGGTACGGCGCGCAGGACGTCTCGCCGCACACCGCCGGCGCCTACACCGGCGAGATCTCCGGGGGCATGCTCGCCAAGCTGGGCTGCTCTTACGTCACCGTCGGGCACTCCGAGCGCCGCCAGTACCACCACGAGGACGACGTGCTGGTCAACGCCAAGACCAAGGCGGCGCTGGCGAACGAGATCACCCCCATCCTGTGCGTGGGGGAGGGGCTGGACGTGCGGCGGGCCGGCGAGCACGTCGCGCACACGCTGGCCCAGATCGACGGCGGGCTGGAGAAGATCCCCGCCGACCAGGCCCGCACCGTGGTGATCGCCTACGAGCCGGTGTGGGCGATCGGTACCGGCGAGGTCGCCACGCCCGACGACGCCCAGGAGGTCTGCGGGGCGATCCGGGGCCGCCTCGCCGAACTGTACGACGCTGAGGTGGCCGATGAGATGCGTATCCTGTACGGAGGTTCCGTGAAGGGCGCCAACATCGCCGGCATCATGGCGAAGCCTGACGTCGATGGTGCCCTGGTCGGGGGTGCCAGCCTCGACCCGGGCGAGTTCGTCAAGATCTGCCGTTATCGCGAGTTGCCCGCCTGACACGGGGATTCTTGCTGAACCAGCGGACAGTTCGTCGTACCCTTCTTTCCTAAGGGTAAAACGCGGCCTGATCCGCCGTCCTTGCACACGACGCCCCCGCGCCCGCGGGCGGCCCAGAGAAGGCGTTGAACTGCTGTGATCCTTGCAACGACCGTCGTTCTGATCGCCACCAGCCTGCTGATGGTCCTGCTCGTCCTGCTGCACAAGGGCAAGGGCGGCGGGCTCTCCGACATGTTCGGCGGCGGGATGTCGTCGTCCCTGGGCGGGTCGTCGGTGGTGGAACGCAACCTCGACCGGCTGACGATCGGTACCGGAGTGCTCTGGTTCACCTCGATCATCGTGCTGGGGCTGCTGTTCAAGTCCAAGGGCGTCGGCTGAGCCGGTCAGGCCGGGTCGCAGTTTTCATCGTCGCGCCGCCGGGGTCAGGCGGCGGCTGAGCAACGAGGAGTAAGTCCGTGGGTAGTGGCAACGCCATTCGGGGCAGCCGGGTCGGTGCCGGCCCGATGGGAGAGGCCGAGCGCGGAGATGCGGCAC
This sequence comes from Actinomadura craniellae, assembly GCF_003289645.1. GTDB lineage: Bacteria > Actinomycetota > Actinomycetes > Streptosporangiales > Streptosporangiaceae > Actinomadura_D > Actinomadura_D craniellae. The sequence continues at coordinate 51,794 of NZ_QLYX01000007.1, forward strand.
CCCGTGTGTGGGTCACCTTCTACTGCGCCAACCGGCACGAGACGCGGCCGAGCTTCGCGACCGACGTCGCGGTCCCCGACCAGTGGGACTGCCCGCGCTGCGGCTTCCCCGCGGGCCAGGACAAGCACAACCCGCCCGCGCCCCCGAAGACCGAGCCCTACAAGACGCACCTCGCGTACGTGAAGGAGCGGCGCAGCGACGAGGACGGCCAGGCCATCCTCGACGAGGCCCTGGCCCGGCTGCGGGCCAAGCGGGCCGCGGTCCGCGCCGCCCTGGAAGCCGCGACCAAGGGCTGACCCTCAGCCCGCCACGTGCAGGGCCCGGCTCCACGAGGAGCCGGGCTTTCGCATCCGCCCCGCACTGCTGAAGGAGCATGGGTGGGTGTCAGGTGGTGGGGGCCGGGAGGGCGAAGCGGGCCCAGACGTCCTTGCCCTGGCCGCACGGGCAGAGATTCCAGCCCCAGCGGTCGCTGAATCCGGCCACCAGTTGGAGCCCGCGCCCGCTGACGGAGGTGAGCCCGGGCAGGCCGGTCGCCGGTGGCCGCGGGCTGGCGTCGGTGATCGCGCACAGCAGCGAGCGGCCACGGTTCTCCAGCCGCAGGCCGATCGACCAGCGCATCGCAACGGCGGGCGCGCCGTGCAGCAGGGCGTTGGCCACCAGTTCGGACACCACCAGGCTCACGTCCGAGGTGAGCGCGGACAGGTCCCAGTCGGCGAGTGCCGTGGTGAGCAGGCTCCGGGCGGTCTTGGCCGCGGCCGGCCGTGGGGTGAGGGTGAAGGCCGCGGTTCCCTCCGCATACCCGGGAACGCGGTGCCCGAGGCCGCACGGCTCGGCGGGCCGGGCCGCGGCGAGGTGGGCGGGGTCGGGCCGGAACAGGTCGGGGGTGCCCATGGTGCCAGGTGTGCCTGTCATGCGGCTCGTCCTCGGTTGGCGCAGCGGGGGCCGGAAACGGTTGTGGACCGCTCCGATGCAATTGCATCGGCTGCCATAATGCCCTGCCTTCGCGTGCTCCGTGGCCGCTTTGGCCCGCCGGGCCGTCAGTTCCCCGACCGGGCCGCGAGCCGGCGGCCCAGCCGCTGCCCGGGAAGCTCGATCCAGCGATGCGTGGCCCAGCACAGCGGGAGCAGTACGACGAAGAAGGCGGCGAGCATCAGCGGCCGGTCCGTCTCGGCCCGGCCCACCAGCCGGTCGCCGACCACCAGCAGCAACGTGTGCAGCAGGTAGACCGAATAGCTGATCACCCCCAGCCGGACCAGCGCCGCGGGCAGGTGGCGCCGCCGCAGCGCCAGCCCGGCGCCGAAGGTGAGCGCCGCCAGTACCACCGCCCCGGCCCAGGTGCGCTGGGCCGCCAGGGCCGCCATGGACTCTGCACCGTTCTCGGCCCGCAGATGCCAGGCTCCGGCCGCCACGGCGCACCCCAGGACCCCCGCCACGGCCGCCGCGGCACGGCGGCGGGGGATCTGTCGGCGCTCGGCCCGGTGGACCACGGTGCCGGTGAACATCACCGCCAGGACCACCAGGCCCTGCCAGGCGCCGATCCGGCCGTTGCCGGCGACGAGCACGACGGCCAGCGCGCCGCCCGCCACCGCGGCGGCCGCCGCGAGCCGCCGCCCTCCGTGCAGAGCGGTCCCGATCGCGACCGCCACCACCAGGGCCGTGACCACCGTGACGGGCAGGGTTCCGGCACCGCGCGAGATCGCGGCACCGGCCGGCAGCAGCCCGCCGAGGACCAGCCCGAACCCGGCCAGGCCCACGGCGATCGACGCCGACCGGCGGTGCACGCCCAGGACGAAGGCGGCGACGACCATCAGGTAGAAGGCCATCTCGTAGGACAGCGTCCAGAGCACGTTGATCGCGTTGGGCACGCCGGTCAAGTCCTGGAGCATGGTGAGGTGCGCCAGGACGGCCGTCACCGGTTCGGCGCGGTCGAGCCCGCCGCGCAGCGCGTAGACGCTGAGGAGCGCCTGGAGGACCGCCGCTCCCAGGGCGACGCCCAGCAGCGGGTAGATCCGGAACACCCGGCCGAGCCAGAACCGGCGCAGCGAGCCGGTCCGCTCCAGGGAGGCCGGAATGATATAGCCGCTGACCAGGAAGAACACCAAGACGCCGTAGGTGCCGGGATCGAACCAGGCCAGCATCTGGCGGCGGAACTCCGGCAGGTAGTGGTAGGTCGCGTGGTGGAACGCCACGGCCAGCGCGCCCAGCCCGCGCAGCGCGTCCAGCCAGGCCAGCCGGCCGGTGCCGGCGGGAGCCGATGGGACGGGCACCGCCGGCCGCACGCTCGTGCCCGACATGCCCGCGCTCCCTTCCGATCACCCGATGCCGAGCCCGACCCTAGCGGCCCCGGAACGCGGGCGGGGCTCAGCCGCGCTCCGCGGCCCCCGCGGGCGCCGCCACGAACGGCGCGGCCTGGACGGGCACGCCGCCGCGGACCTCACCGCCGGCCTCGAAGCGGTCGAACCGGAACGGCAGCCCCGCGGCAACCGAGATTGTCGGGCGATCCATCAGCTGGAAGTGCAGATGCGGCTCGCTGGAGTTGCCCGAGTTGCCGCACTGGGCCAGCGGCTGCCCGGCGCGCACCCGTTCCCCCTCCCGCACCAGCAACGAGCCGCGCCGTAGATGTGCCAGGACGGCGTACACCCCATCGCCCAGATCCAGTACCAGGTGGTTGCCCAGCACCCAGCGAGCTCCGCCGAGGGGGCGGACGACGCCTTCCATGACGAAGAGGTAGAGCAGCCCGAGCCAGGAACCGCGGCTCCAGTGGTCCCGCTGCCGTCCGCTCGCCCGGACGACGGTCCCGTCGGCGGGCGCGTGGATCGGCTGCCCGAACGAGGGGTACGTCTCGGGCCGGCGGGCGATCGGCCAGGCGTGCACCGCCTGCCACTCCTTCGTCTCGTCCGGCCAGTGGAGCAGGTCGACCGCGTAGGTCTGGGCGTACAGGTGGGTGCCGTGGCTGGGCACCCGGTCACCGGGCCCGTTGACCGCGATCCACCGCCCGGCCACCGGGATGGAGACCTCCACCGGCTCGCGGCCCACGGTGCGCAGCCGGACGAACATCAGCGCCAGGCCGGCCAGGAAGATCACGTAGCCGCCCCGGTGCAGCCAGCTCAGATCGAGCGCGTACTTGCCGGTGAGGGACACCGCGATGCCGCCGAGGAGCAGCGGGAGACGGACACGGGCGGCGAGTCGGGGGAACGACCGATGCATCGGACTCTCCTTCGTACGTCCGGGTCACCGCCGGGCGGCGGCGAGCATGGCGAGCAGGGGGACCACTCGTTCGGTGGGCACCGCGTACCGGCCCCGGGCGGTGGTGCGCAGCCAGCCGGCGGCGACGAGCTGCCGCAGGTGGTGGTAGAGCTGCCCGGTGGTGCCGAGCCGTTCGTGCTCGGCGAGTTCGGCGGCCGTGCCCGTGCCGTGCAGGACCTCGCGCAGGAGCAGCAGCCGGACCGGATGTCCCAGGGCGGTGAGGGTGGACGCGGCCTGGCTCCAGTCGTCCTCGAGTAGTTCCGCCAGGCCGTGGCCCTGCTGCCACTCGGCCCGCTCGCCGGTGGGCAGGGTGACGGCCCCGGTGAACAGGACCGCCCCCGGGGTGGGGGTCCGCTCCTTGAGCCCCTCCAGTGCCCAGAACACTTCGGCCTCCGGCACGGCCGGGACGGCCGGCGGCGCGGCCTCCAGGGCGGCGACCCGGGCCTCCAGGGCCGCCAGCCGCGCGGCCACGGAGTCTTCGGCAGCAGAGGACATGCCTTGAGTTTACGTAAATACGTAATTCCGTCAAACGTGGGCGTGGGGCACCCACCCGGGTGACGCACCCCGGCGATCAGCGGGCGGCGGCCCGCAGGACGGTGATGAGGCGCCACGCCTCCGGGTCGGAGACGCCGATGCCGGAGAAGTCGCCGTACTGGGCGACGATCTCCAGGGAGCCGGCCAGCCGGACGGCCGCGACCAGTTCGGTGGCCGTCCAGAAGCGGTACGGCACCACTCCCCGGACCACCCGGGTCGTGTCGTCCTCGGTGACGGTGATGGTCACCCGGTCGTCGACGACCTGGGTGATCGGGTCGAGCCGGTCTCCGGGCTCACCCCAGCGCACGGTGACGTCGGTGCCGTCGCGCTCCACCCGCCAGGCGGTGCCGCTGCGCGGCTCGTCGCCCAGCCGGTCGGCCGGATGGCTCATCTCCAGCACGTACAGCCCACCGGCGGCCAGTGCCCCCGCCACCCGCCGCAGGTGCGCGACGAAGGCGTCCAGCGTCATCAGGTGCGCGGTCGAGTCGAGCATCGTGATGACCAGATCGAACCGGCGGCCCAGCGCGAACTCGGTCATGTCGTCCTGGACGACGTCGAGCCGGACCCCCGCGGCGGCGGCCCGGTCGGCGGCGTACGCGCACATCGCGGGATTCAGGTCGAGGGCCGTGGCGGCCAGGCCTCGCCGGGCCAGCTCGCGGGCGTGTTCCGCGGGCCCCGCCGCCAGCTCCAGCACCGAGCCGGCCGGTGCCAGGCCGGCGGGCCGGTGCCGGGCGCTCCAGTTCAGCAGGGCGTCCGCCTCCGCGGGCACGTCGCGGAAGGCACAGGCCAGTTCGTACGCCCGGGGCTCGTCATAGATGCCGGTCACCCGGCCATCCTCCCAGGCCGGCCGCCGCCCTCCGGCCCGCGTCTCCCGCCGGGCTCCTCGGCCCGATCCACCGGGACACGCGCCGGAGGGCGCCGGCCGCGGCCCGCTCAGCGGGACCGCGCCACCGCCTCACCCGCCGGCCCGGTGGGCCGGCCGTCGAGACGGAGTCTGATCTCCAGGACGCCGGGCTCCCCGGTGCGCCGGACCCGGCCGCCCAGCGCGGTGAGCAGCCGCCGCATCCGGGCGTTCTCGCTGAGCACGGTCGCGCGCAGCTCGACCAGCCCGCGCTCCCGGGCGGGCTCCAGCAGCAGCTCGGCGAGGGCCCGGCCCAGGCCCCGGCCCTGCCAGGCGTCCTCGACCAGGAAGCCCAGCTCGGCCACCCCCGGATCGAGCACGTGGATCAGGTGGGCCAGCGCGAGCACCGAGCCGTCGGGGCCCTCGGCGACCAGCGTCAACCCGTGCGCCGGCTCGCAGAACCGTTCGAGCGACCGGCGGGGCGGGGCCGGCTTGGGGCTGAAGTAGCGCAGCCGCCGGCTCTCCCGCGAGCACCGGTCGTGCATGGCCCGGATTGCCTCGGCGTCCGCGGTGACGATCGGCCGGACGACGACCTCGGTACCGTCCTTGAGCAGGACCCGGCGCGACGTCGGGACGGCTCCGGAGACGGGCAGCACCGCGCGTACCAGCGCGTCCGCGCGGGCCGCCTCGGTCACCGTGAACGGCAGGGCGGGCCGGTGCAGCCGGACCGCGCGCAGGTGCCCGACCGGCACGATGAGGACGTCCGCGGGCCGGTCCGACGCGGCCGGGCCCACCACCCAGGACGCCTCGGTGGCGCGCAGCAGCTCCGCCAGGACCTGGGGCAGCGCCCGCGGTTCCGCCCGCAGCCGGGCGGCCAGCGCCAGCACCCGGGTGGGCTCGTCGATCAGCTCGTGCGGACGGGCGGGGACGGCGGCGCTGCGGACCCCGCCCGCCGCCTCCACCGCCGGGATCAGCGCGTCGGATCGCTCGGCGGGCAGGTCGACGACGAACTCGTCCACCACCCCGTCGGGACCGACCTGGACGGACAGATCGAGGATGTTGGCGCCCTGCTCGGCCAGCGCGGCCGTCAGCACGGCGAGCCGGCCGGGCCGGTCCTCGATCTCGGTGCGGATGCGCATCAGCGGCATGGAACGTTCCCCCTGGGACGAGCCCGGAATGGTGTCGCGTCCCACGGTCGCCGACCGCTGTTACGAGACCGCTACACGACCGTGAGGGGGCGGTTTCGACCTGCCTGACCGCAGGTGACGGTGCTCACCCGCCCTCAGGGCGAGGCGATCCGCTCCAGCCCGGCAGGTAGCAGGGCCGCGGCCGCCCGGTCGAGCAGGAACAGCGTGCGCTGCCGGCCCCGGGCCCCGGCGGCCGGCACCTGGACCGGTCCCGCCTCCGACAGCGCCAGCCGGACCGCCTGGGCCTTGGACTCGCCCGCCGCGATCACCCACACCTCGCGGGCCGCGTGGATGGCCGGCAGCGTGAGCGTGATCCGGGTCGGCGGCGGCTTGGGGGCACCGTGCACCGCCACCACCGGCCGCTCCCGCTCGTACAGCGCCGGCATCTCGGGGAACAGCGACGCCACGTGCGCGTCCGGACCCAGCCCGAGCATCAGCACATCGAAGGAGGGCACCGGGCCGTGATCCTCCGGCCGGGCCGCGGCGCGCAGCCACGCCTCGTACCGCCGGGCCGCCGCCTCGGGGTCGGGTCCGTCGGGTCCGTCGGGGGCGGGCATCGGGTGCACCCGGGCCGGGTCGAGGTCCACGTGGTCGAGCAGCGCGGCCCGCGCGCCGGTCTCGTTGCGCTCGGGGTCGCCGGTCGGCAGGAACCGCTCGTCGCCCCACCAGAGGTCCAGGGCACGCCAGTCCACCGCGTCGCGGGCCCCGGTGGCGGCGACCTCGGCGAGGACCGCCAGGCCCACCCCGCCGCCGGTCAGCACGACCGAGGCGGTGCGGCGGGCGGCCTGCACGTCCACCAGCCGGGTGATCAGCCGGGCCGCCACCGCCCGGGCCAGCACGGTCTGGTCCCGGTGGACCAGCACGGCGGGGGTGCTCACCGCGCCTCCAAGGGCTCGGGGCCGTGCGACGCGGTGGTGCGCAGGTCCTTGGCGAACCTGTCGACCGCCTCGTGGTAGACCTCGTCGGGGTCGAGCCGGCGCAGCTCCTCGGCCAGCAGTTCAGCGATCGGCCGCCGGTGCAGGGCCACCTGGTGCTCGGGCTGGTCCGGCCGGGTCAGGGTCGCCACCCGGCCGTCGAGGCGCGTCAGCGTGATGTCGCCCTCCTCGGTCGTCAGCCGCACGCAGGTGATGCCCGGGCCCTGGGAGATCGTGCGCTCCATCGGGGCCTCCAGCCGCGCCGCCAGCCAGGCGGCGAGCAACTCGGCGCCGGGGCTGTCGGGCTCGGCCGAGACCTCGCCTCCGGTGACGGGGGCGTGGTCCTGGTCGAGGGCGGCGGCGAGCAGCGCCCGCCACGGGGTCACCCGGGTCCAGGTGAAGTCGGTGTCGCCGGGCCGGTAGTTGCCGGCCAGCACGGCGAGGGCGTCCAACCGATCGCGGGAGGCGTAGGAGTCGGTCACCCGGCGCTGGGCGAGCGCGCCGAGCGGGTCCTCGGCCGGTGCCGCCGGCGGCTGGCCGGGCCACCAGATCACCACCGGCGAGTCCGGGACCAGCAGCGGGATCACCACCGAGTCGGTGTGCTCGGCCAGCGGCCCGTACATCCGCAGCAGCACCGTCTCGCCCGGGGTCTCGCCCATCCGGATCTCCGCGTCCAGCCGGGAGGAGTTCCCGCGCGAGTCACGGGAGATCACCGTCAGCACCCGGCAGGGATGCTCCCGGGCCACCTCGGTGGCGGCCCGGACGGCGTCGTACTGCGCGGACTCGTCGGTCACGATGATCAGCGTCAGCACCATGCCGACGGCCGGGCCGCCCATCAGGTGCCGTGTCTGCGTGAGCATCTGCTGGATCCGCTTGGTATTGGTATCGGCCAGGTCGATGTTCATCTCTCGCCACTCCCTAGATCCGCCGCCAGGCGCGGCCGTCGCGGGTCATCATCGCGTCGGCGGACGCGGGGCCGTAGCCACCGGACTTGTACGGTTCGGGCCTGCCGTGCTCGGACCAGTACTCCTCGATCGGATCCAAGATCGACCAGGAGAGCTCGACCTCCTCCTGCCGCGGGAACAGCGGTGGATCACCGATGAGCACGTCGAGCAGCAGCCGCTCGTACGCCTCGGGCGAGGACTCGGTGAACGACTCGCCGTAGGCGAAGTCCATGTTGACGTCACGGACTTCCATGGACGTGCTGGGCACCTTCGAGCCGAACCGCACCGTGACGCCCTCGTCCGGCTGCACCCGGATGACCAGGGCGTTCTGGCCGAGCTCCTCGGTGTCGGTGTGCGAGAACGGCAGGTGCGGCGCCCGCTGGAAGATCAGCGCCACCTCGCTGGCCCGGCGGCTGAGCCGCTTGCCGGTGCGCAGGTAGAACGGGACGCCGGCCCAGCGCCGCGACTCGATCTCCAGCTTGATCGCGGCATAGGTCTCGGTCCGGGAGTCGGGCGGGATGCCCTCCTCCTCCAGGTAGCCGCGGACCGGTTTGCTGCCCTGCCAGCCGGCCGCGTACTGGCCGCGGGCGGTGGTCGTGCCCAGGTCCGCGGGCAGCCGCACCGACGACAGGATCTTGGCCTTCTCCGCGCGGACCGCCTCGGCGCTGAACGAGGTCGGCTCCTCCATCGCGGTCAGCGCCAGCAGTTGGAGCAGGTGGTTCTGGATCACGTCCCGGGCGGCGCCGATGCCGTCGTAGTACCCGGCCCGGCCGCCGATGCCGATGTCCTCGCCCATGGTGATCTGCACGTGGTCCACGTAGGAGCGGTTCCACAGCGGCTCGAACATGGTGTTGGCGAACCGCAGGGCCAGGATGTTCTGGACGGTCTCCTTGCCGAGGTAGTGGTCGATCCGGAAGATCGACTCCTCGGGGAACACCTGGTGCACGGTCTCGTTGAGCTCCCTGGCGCTGGCCAGGTTGTGCCCGAACGGCTTCTCGATCACCACGCGCCGCCAGGACCCCGCCCGCCGCTCGGCCAGCCCGCTGCGCTGCAGCTGCTCGATGACCTGGGGGAAGAACTTCGGTGGAATGGACAGGTAGAACGCGTAGTTGCCGCCGGTGCCGCGGGTCTGGTCGAGTTCCTTGACCGCCATCGCCAGCGCCTCGAACGCCCCCGGGTCGCTGAACTCGCCTGGAACGAAGTGCATGCCCTCCGACAGGTGCCGCCAGACGTCCTCGCGGAACGGGGTGCGGGCGAACTCCTTCACCGACTCGTACGCCAGCCGGCGGAAGTCCTGGTCCTCCCAGTCGCGCCGGGCGAAGCCGACCAGGGAGAAGCCCGGCGGCAGCAGCCCCCGGTTGGCCAGGTCGTAGATCGCCGGCAGCAGCTTCTTGCGGGACAGGTCTCCGGTGACGCCGAACAGGACCAGCACCCCCGGTCCGGCCATCTGGGGCAGTCGCTTGTCACGCGGATCGCGCAACGGGTTGTGGACCGTTCCCGCAGGCATCCCGACATTGTGGACGGACGAGCTCATGCCTCTCCTCGGGCGGCTTCCAGTAGTCGGGCGAGTCCCGCCCGACGGTCTCGCATGTGCAGGTGGACCACCGGCCGACCCCGTTCGCCCAGCACGCGGGCCGCACCGGTCGCCTGGGCGAACCGCAGCCCGCTGAGCCGGTGGGGCCGGTCCGGAACCGGTACATCCTGCATGACTTCCCCCGTCAACATTAGATATACGCCCTTATCGCACCGATCATCCGGAAATGCCGGGTAACAGGAATGCCAGGTCACCGGCACCGGACGGCCGCACCGGGTGGCCAGCCCGGCCGCCAGCCGGTGGATGCTCCGCCCCTGCCCCGAGGCCGTATCGGGGTCGAGGTAGGCGCCGATGGCGAGATGACCGCCCGGGGGGACCGCCGCCACCAGCGCATCGAACAGCGCGGGCAGGTCCTCGGTCGCGGCGAAGGCCGGGTCGCGGCTGCGCACCTGGACAGCGTCGCCCACGGGGCCCAGCACCCGGACGGCGGGCGGGGGCTCGGCGGCGTCCGTGAGCAGCGCATCGGCGCCGTCCGCCGTGACCGGGGCGTTCAGCGGGTCGGCGCCCAGCAGGTAGCCGGCCACCGCGGCGGAGTACTCCCAGACCACCAGTTGCGCGCCCAGCGGGCCCGTCACCGTCGCGTCATCCTGCCGGGGGCGCCCGTCCAGCGCGACCAGGAACAGGTCGTCGCCGGCCGGCACCGGCACCCCGCCGGACTGCACGAGCGGCAGCAGCGCGCCACCCGTCGCCCCGGTGAGCAGCGCGCCGATCCAGTCGCCCAGCCCCTCGTAGGGACTGCGGTAGGAGCCCACGACCACGGTGTCGCGGCCCGCCCGGGCACAGCCGCCCAGCAGCGCGCCCAGCACCAGGCCCGGGTTGTTCTCCGGCCGGGTCAGCGAGGGCAGCACGGCGGCCGCCTGGTCCAGCAGCTTCGCCACGTCCACCCCGGCCAGCGCGGCGGGCACCAGGGCCTGCGGGGACAGCGCGCCGAAAACCCGGCCGGCCGGGCCAGTGAGCAGCGGATGACCGGCCTCCGCCGCGAGCGCGGCCAGCGGGCCGTCCGGCTCGGCCACGACCACGAACCGTTCGGCGATCTCCTCCGGCGGCAGGCCGAGCCCCTGGAACATCCGCACGAAGACGCGGCGCAGCGCGTCGGTGCCCGGGTCGTCGGCCGTCAGCACGATGACCGTGCGGAGCAGCCGCTCGTGGTCGATGCCCAACCGGAACAGCGGGTCCGGGTCGGGGGCGTCCAGCACGGCCAGCGGGGCGCGCTCGGACCGGGCGACGACGTCGGCGGCCAGGGCGGGCACGGCGGAGCCCAGCAGGACGACCTCCGTCAGCCCCCGCGCCCGAATCCGCGTGGTGAGCTCGGAGATCCGGGGGAGCAGCGCCCGGGCCGGACCCGGCTGCCCGGGCCAGCACGCCCCCTCGGGGATCCCCTCCCACAGGGAGGGGTCCTCGGAGGCGAGCCGGACCGGCACCTGGTCGATCCACAGCCGTCCCAGCACCCGCTCCGCGGCCTCCCGCACCGGGTGCCGGGCAGTGATCGAGACCTCCGCAGCGGAGACCCGGGTGAAGGCGTTCACCGCGGCTCCCGCACCAGGTCGATGAGCCGGGCGGCGCCCGCCACCGGATCGCGCAGGTGCAGCCAGAGCGCCGGCAGCCCGCGCCGGCGCAGCGACCGCAGGTCGGCCAGTGCCCGGGCGAGTTGGAGCTTGCCGAGGGAGTAGGGCCGGCCGGGCACCGGATGGTCGGCGAGGACCCCGCCGGTGATCACCAGGAACGCGCCGGTGCCCGGCCCGTCCTTGTGGAACGACCCGGTCGCGTGCAACAGCCCCGGCCCGGGCCCGTACGTCACCGGACGGCCCGCCCGCCGGGCCAGGCCCGGTGCCAGGTAGCGCCCGGAGAAGTCGCCGGACAGGTACGTCACGATCGAGAGGTACCCGGTCGGCGGCACGCTGTGCAGCAGCGCGTCGATGGTTCCCGACAGGTCCCGCCGATGCCGGAGCACCGGCTCCAGCGCCGAGTGCGGGGCGGGCAGGCCGGCCAGGCCGTAGCTGCCGGGATCGGCGTAGACGTCGATGTCGCCGTCGCTGAAGGTGGGGATCCCGGTGGGCAGCGGCCCGTTCTCGGCCGCCAGCAGCATGGCCGCCGTGTCGTCCTCGGCCTCCTGGGCCAGCGCCGCACCGGACTCGAACGGGTTGACCCCGAGCAGCCAGCCGGCCACCGTGGTGGCGTACTCCCAGACCAGGAACTGCGCGCCGGGCGAGGCCCACAGCGAGGTCTCCGAATCGCCCGGCATGGGCTGCCGAGGGTTGATCACGAGTGCGTGCACGTCCGGGCACTCCGCGCCCGCGGGATGCCCGGGCGGTTCCAGCGGCAGGATGCCCCGGCCGTGCCGGCCGGTGCCGGTGGCCAGCAGCTGGGAGATCCAGCCGGTGAGCTCGGCGGCGCCGGAGGCGTCGCGCAGCACCAGCTTGTCGCGGGCCGGCCCGGCCGGTGACTGCTGCGCGCAGCCGCCGAGCACCGCGCCGAGCAGCAGACCCGGGTTGTCCTCCTCCTTGGCCAGCGCGGGGGCCACCGCGGCGGCCTGGTCGAGCAGCGGGGCCACGTCCGCCCCGGTGAGCAGCGCGGGCACCAGCCCGTACGCCGACAGCGCGCCGAAGTGGCCGGGCAGGTCGGGGTCGGTCAGCCCCACCCGGTAGCCGCAGCGGCGGGCGAAGTCGTCCAGCGGGCTGCCGTGGTCGGTGATGACCAGGAACCGGCCGGCGATCTCGCGGTCGGACAGGCCGTGCTTGCGGAACGCCTCGACGAAGATGCGCCGGTAGGCGTCGCCCTCGATCGAGACACCGACCTTGCTGGACAAGACGATCACGGTGCGGTCGAGCCGGTCGAGCGCCAGGTTCAGGGCCGCCGAGTCGCCCCCGTCGAGGATGGTCAGCGGGTCGTGCTCGCCCGCCGCCGCGGCCACCGCCTGGGCCGCCAGGCTCTCGGCGCCCAGGCCGATGAGCACGACGTGGTCGAGCCCGGAATAGCGCAGCTCGCCGACCACGCCGTCGAGCCGTTCGAGTAGTTCCCGCGAGGCGAACGGCAGGTCCAGCCAGCCCAGCCGGCCGTGGTCGACCGACCGCCGGCCCCACAGTCTGGGGTCCTTGGCGGACAGGGCTGCGGGCACACCGCAGGTGATGAGGTAATCGCGGGCCTGCAACGCCGAGTCGAGCGCGTCACCCCGCGTCAGCACGTCGAATCCGGCCACCGGGTCCTCCTCCCCGGCATCGTTTCAGGAGGGGGCCGCATGCGCGACTCACTTGCCGATCTTTCGGGATTTCCCGGCGGCTTTCCCGGGTGCCGTGGCCGTTCCGGCGGTCCGGAACGGCCACGGCGGCGGAGCACTACCGAGGCGGGGACCCTGTCACGACAGGGTCACGACAGGGCCGCCAGCAGTTCGGCGATCCCGGCGGCCCGGTCGCGCAGATGCAGCCGCACCGCCGGCCGGCCGCGCGAGCGCAGCGCCCGCAGGTCACCGAACGCCTGGGCGAGCTGAAGCTGCCCGAGCGAGTACGGCCGGCCCGCCACCGGGACGTCTTCGGCCACCGCGCCGGTGATCTGCAGGAACACCCCGTTCTGCGGGCCGCCCTTGTGGTACTGGCCGGTGGAGTGCAGGAACCGCGGCCCCCAGCCGAAGGTGACCGGGACGGGCGACTTGCGGATCCGGCCCGCCCGGACGGCCAGCAGCGGGCGCAGCCCCGCCACGTCCGCGTCGGCCGACCGGTCCAGGTAGGCCAGGAGCGCGAGGTACCCCCGGTCGGGCACCGCGGCGAGGACGGCCTCCAGCGCGCCGGTCAGATCACCGGCGCCCCCCAGCAGCTCAGCGGGCCCGTGCACCTCGACCGCGCCGACGGTCAGCACCGGCTCGCCGGAGACGACCGTGGGCTCCGCGCCCTCCTCGGTGCCGCGCAGCAGCGCCGCGGTGTTGTCCTTGGACTCCTGGACGTTGGGCTGGTCGAACGGGTTGATGCCGAGGACCCGGCCCGCCACCGCGGTGGCGTACTCCCAGAGCAGGAACTGCGCGCCCAGCGGCCCGGACACGCTCATCTCGGCCGCGTCGGGGCCGCCGGGGGAGGCGCCGAGCACCACCCGGCGCACATCGTCGGCGGGTTCGAAACCGGGGGCTTCCGGCCCCTCGACCACCACCGGCAGGATGCCCTTGCCCTCCTTGCCGGTGGACTCGGCGATGAGCTGCTCGGCCCAGTCGCCGAAGCCCACGATGCCCGAGCCGGCGTCGGCGATGACGAGCTTGTCGTGCCCGCCCAGCGCCGCCGCGCCGAGCGCCGCGCCCAGCGTCAGCCCCGGGTTGTCGTAGGGCTGGGCGAGCATGGGCGACAGCGCCGCGGCCTCGTCCAGCAGTGTCGCCACGTCGGCCCCGGCCAGCGCGGCGGGCACCAGCCCGAACGCGCTCAGCGCGCTGTACCGGCCGCCCACCTCCGGGTCGGCCAGGAACACCCGGTACCCGGCCTCGGTGGCGGCGGCCTCCAGCGGCGACCCGGGGTCGGTGACCACCACGATGCGGCCGGCCGGGTCGATCGCGGCGTCCCGGAAGGCCTGCTCGAAGATCCGCCGGTGGCTGTCGGTCTCGATGGTGCCGCCGCTCTTGCTCGACACCACCAGGACGGTCCGCTCCAGCCGGTCCGACACCACCGCCCGCACCTGCTGCGGGTCGGTGGTGTCGAGGACCGTCAGCTCCACCCCGGCGGTCCGGGTGATCACCTCGGGGGCGAGCGACGAGCCGCCCATCCCCGCGAGCACCACCCGGTCGAGGCCGGCGGCGCGCGTCTCGGCCACCAGCGCGGCCAGGTCGGGCAGCAGCGCCCGCGACGACTCGGGCAGGTCGAGCCAGCCGAGCCGTCTGGCCGCCTCCGCGGTGGCGTCCGGCCCCCACAGCTGGGCGTTCTTGGCCGTCAGCGCGGCCGGCACCCCGTCGCTGACCAGCCGGCCGGAGACCGCCTCGGCCTCGGCGACGACCTCGCCGCGCAGGGTCACCGAGACCCCGCCCGCGGTGACCACCGACGTCACTGGGCGCCCCCCTTGTCCGCGAGCTCGCGGCCCACCGTGGCCAGCAGCTCGCCCCAGGACGCCTCGAACTTCTCGACGCCCTCCTCCTCGAGCACGCGCACCACGTCGTCGTAGTCGACGCCGACCCGCTTGAGCGCGGCCATGTGGTTCCAGGCGTCCTCGTAGCGGCCGCGCACGGTGTCGCCGCGCACCTGGCCGTGGTCGGCCACGGCGTCCAGGGTGGCCTCGGGCATGGTGTTGACGATGCCCGGCGCGACCAGTTCGTCGACGTAGAGGGTGTCGGGCAGCGCGGGGTCCTTCACCCCGGTCGAGGCCCACAGCGGCCGCTGCGGACGGGCGCCGGCGTCGGCCAGCGCCCGCCACCGGTCGGTGGCCGACTTCTCCTCGAACAGCGCGTACGCCAGCCGGGCGTTGGCGACCCCGGCCTTGCTCCGCAGGTCCGCGGCCTCCGGAGCATCGCTCTTGTCGAGCCGCTTGTCGATCTCGGTGTCGACGCGGCTGACGAAGAACGAGGCCACCGAGGAGATCTTCGACAGGTCGTGCCCGTTGGCCCGGGCCCGCTCCAGGCCCTCGAAGTAGGCGTCGATGACCTGGCCGTAGCGCTGCAGCGAGAAGATCAGCGTCACGTTCACGCTGATGCCCTCGGACAGCGCCTGGCTGATCGCGGGCAGCCCCTCGACCGTTGCCGGGATCTTGATGTAGAGGTTCGGGCGGTCGACCATCCACCACAGCGCGCGGGCCTCGGCCACGGTCTTTTCGGTCTCGCGGGCCAGCCGCGGGTCGACCTCGATCGACACCCGCCCGTCCAGGCCGCCGGTGCGGTCGTGGACCGGGCGCAGCACGTCGCACGCCCAGCGGATGTCGTGGGTGGTGATGGCCCGGGCGGCCTCCTCGACGTCGACGCCGCGGATCGCCAGGTCCCGGACCTGGTCGTCGTAGGCGGAACCCTGGCCGAGCGCCTTGGCGAAGATCGTCGGGTTGGAGGTCACCCCCACGACGTGCTTGTCACGGACCAGTTCCGTCAGGTTGCCCGACCGCAGCCGCTCCCGGCTGATGTCGTCGAGCCAGATCGATACGCCCTCATCCGAGAGCTTTTTCAGAATCGCGCTCATCGGTCTCTCCTTAGGGTCTGCGGTCCACCGGCCCGGCGCCGGGCGTTCCCGGCGCCGGGCCGAGAGGTCAGTTGCCGGTCGTCTCGCCGCGACCGGCCAGGCCCGCCTTGATCAGGCTGGCGTGGGCGGCGGCGACGACCCGGTCGGGGGTGAAGCCGAACTGCTGGAACAGGGTCCTGTAGTCGGCCGAGGCGCCGAAGTGCTCCAGGCTGACCGACTCGCCGTGGTCGCCGACGTACCGGCGCCAGCCCAGCGCGATCCCGGCCTCCACCGACACCCGGGCATGCACCCCGGGCGGCAGCACCTGCTGCTTGTACGCGTCGTCCTGCGCCTCGAACCACTCCACGCACGGCATGGACACGACCCGGGTGGCGGTGCCTTCGGCCTCCAGCGCCGCGCGGGCCTCCAGCGCGGTGGCGACCTCGCTGCCGGTGGCGATGATCACCACGGCGGGCTGCCCGTTGGCCGCGTCGGCCAGCACGTACCCGCCCCGCGCCACGCCCTCGGCCGAGCCCAGCGCGGACCGGTCGAGCACCGGCAGCTTCTGCCGGGTGAGGCAGAGCCCGGCCGGGCGGTCGGTGTGCTCCAGGACCGTCCGCCACGCCACCACGGTCTCGCTCGCGTCGGCCGGCCGGACCACGTCGAGCCCGGGAATGGCGCGCAGCGCCCACAGGTGCTCGACCGGCTGGTGCGTCGGGCCGTCCTCGCCCAGGCCGATCGAGTCGTGCGTCCAGACGTAGGTCACCGGCAGCTTCATCAGGGCCGCCAGCCGGACGGCCGGCCGCATGTAGTCGCTGAACACCAGGAAGGTGCCGCCGTACGGGCGGGTGCCGCCGTGCAGCGCGATGCCGTTGCAGATCGCGCCCATCGCGTGCTCGCGCACCCCGAAGTGCAGGGTGCGGCCGTACCGGTGGCCGGGGAAGTCCTTGGTCTGGAACTCCTCGGGGATGAAGGACGGCTCGCCCTTCATGGTGGTGTTGTTGCTCTCGGCCAGGTCGGCCGAACCGCCCCACAGCTCCGGCAGCACCCCGGCCAGCGCGGTCAGCACCTCGCCGGACGCGGCCCGGGTCGCGATCTCCTTGCCCGCCGGGAACTCCGGCAGCGCCTTCGCCCAGCCGTTGGGCAGCCGGCGCGCGGAGATCCGGTCGAACTCGGCGGCCCGGGCGGGGTCGGTCTCGCGCCAGGCCAGGTAGTGCCGCTCCCACTCGGCGTGCAGCGCACGGCCCCGCTCGACCACCTCCCGCGAGTGCGCCAGGACGTCGGCCGGGACGTCGAAGGTGCGGGCCGGGTCCAGGCCCAGCACCTCCTTGGTGGCGGCGACCTCGTCGGCACCCAGCGCCGAGCCGTGGATCTTGCCGGTGTTCTTCTTGTTCGGGGCGGGCCAGCCGATGATGGTGCGCAGCGCGATGAACGAGGGCCGGGCGGTCTCGGCCCGGGCCGCCTCCAGCGCCGCGGCCAGCGCGGCCACGTTCTCCGCGTAGCCGCCGTCGGCCGTCCAGTCGACGTAGTGGACGTCCCAGCCGTAGGCCGCGTACCGGGCCAGCACGTCCTCGGAGAAGGCGATCGCGGTGTCGTCCTCGATCGAGATGTGGTTGTCGTCCCACAGCACCGTCAGGTTGCCCAGCCGCTGGTGGGCGGCGAGCGCGGAGGCCTCGTGGCTGATGCCCTCCTGGACGTCGCCGTCGGAGGCGAACACCCAGATGTCGTGGTCGAAGGGGCTGGTGCCGGGCTCGGCGTCGGGGTCGAACAGGCCGCGCTCGCGGCGGGCCGCCATCGCCATGCCGACCGCGTTGGCGATGCCCTGGCCGAGCGGCCCGGTGGTGGTCTCCACTCCCGAGGTGTGACCGTGCTCGGGGTGCCCGGGGGTGAGGCTGCCCCACTTGCGCAGCGCCTTGAGGTCGTCCAGCGTGAGCCCGTAGCCCGACAGGTACAGCTGGATGTAGAGGGTCAGGCTGGAGTGCCCGCACGACAGTACGAACCGGTCGCGGCCCGGCCAGTTGGGGTCGGTCGGATCATGCCGCAGGAAGCGCTGGAAGAGCAGGTAGGCGGCCGGCGCGAGGCTCATCGCGGTGCCCGGATGCCCCGAGCCCGCCTCCTCGACCGCGTCCATGGCAAGGGCGCGGACCGTGTCCACGGCCCGCCGGTCCAGGTCGGACCACTCGAACGTGCTGATGTCCCCAGTCACCGGAACGCCAGGCTCCTCTCGAACCGAAAGTTCATTCGCACGGCTCGAACGGCGATTCGAGCCGCGTCTCTGTCAGGCCGATGTGGCCAAGGCCGGTCCCTCGCGGTTCGAATGCATCACCCCAGGGTGATCGGGCCTTGTCCATGCCGAGCCTATCCAAGAAAGCGGGCCCACCGGCGTGCGGAGCGCCCGGCCGAAACGGCGCACGCCCGTCCGTGGCCGCGTAGCCGACCATTGCCCGAAGGCCGCGTCCGCTAACCCCCCGCGCGGGGGAACCTGTGGGGGAGCCCCGGCTCCCTCCGCGGCTCGCCCGGCGTCTTCGTGACCGCCCGCGACTCCCCGATGGCGACCCGATGCACGACCCTGCACAGGGGCGCATTACAGTGAGGACGCGGTTGACACCACCGGCCGCGGCAGGATCTCAGCAGCCAGGCGCGGGCCAGTGTGTCGATGGGGGCACCGACGGGGCCGCCCGAGGCCCCCCAATACACGTAGTTGGACTTGGACCGATCGTGACGGTGCTCAGTAACAGGCTCGACGTCGAGCTCGCCCAGGAGGCGCCGCCGGCGCCCGCTCCGGCCACCGGCGACATCTCCGGACACCGGCCGTTCGGCGCGCTGCTGCGCGCGTATGTCGCGCTCACCAAGCCGCGCGTCATCGAACTGCTGTTGATCACCACGCTGCCGGTGATGTTCCTCGCCGCGGGCGGGTTGCCCCCGCTGGGCACCTCGCTGCTCACGCTGCTGTTCGGCACGCTGTCGGCAGGTGCAGCGAACGCGATCAACTGTTACATCGACCGGGACATCGACGCCAAGATGCGGCGCACCCGGCGCCGCCCGCTGGCCCGTGCCCAGGTCACCCCGGTGGAGGCGCTGACCTTCGGGATCACGCTGGCGGTTCTGTCCACGGTCGGCTTCGCGCTGACGGTGAACCTCCTGTCGGCCGCGCTGTCGACGGGCGCGATCCTCTTCTACATCTTCGTCTACTCCCTGCTGCTCAAGCGCCGCACGTCGCAGAACGTGGTCTGGGGCGGGATCGCGGGCTGCATGCCCGTCCTGATCGGCTGGACGGCCGTCACCGGAGAGCTGGCGTGGACCCCGTTCGTCCTGTTCGGCGTGGTGTTCCTGTGGACGCCGCCGCACACCTGGACGCTGGCCATGCGCTACCGCGAGGACTACGCGGTGGCGAAGGTCCCGATGCTGCCGGTGGTCGCCACCGAGCGCCGGGTGGTCACCGAGAGCCTGGCCTACACCTGGGCCACCGTGCTCTGCTCGCTGCTGCTGTGGCCGGTGGCCGGGATGGGGCCGCTGTACGGGGCGGCCGCCCTGGTGCTGGGCGGGGTGCTCCTGGCCGAGGGGCACCGGTTGCTGCACCGGGCGCGCTCCGGGGTGAGTGGGCTCATGCTGCGCCCGATGCGCTTCTTCCACCTGTCGAACGTCTACCTGGCGCTGCTGTTCACCGCCGTGGCGGTCGACCCGCTGCTGCGCTGAAGCCCTGGGGCGAGGCGTAGGGCATCTCGTAGGGCATCGACTACGCTCGCGACATGGCGGACCTTGATCCCAAGGCGGTACTCGAGGGGCGGATTCCCGGTCGTCCCCCGATCGCGTTGATCGCGGGGCTCACCGTCTCGTCGCTCTGCGCCCTGCTGGTGCTGGGCCTGACCGCGGTGTTCGGTGGTGCCGGGTTCGAGATCGGGGTGGTCCTGGCCATCCTCCCCGTGCCGCTGCTCATCGCGCTGGTGCTGGCCCTCGACCGGCTGGAGCCCGAGCCGCCGCGCAACCTGGCCTTCGCGTTCATGTGGGGGGCCGGGGTGGCCGTGCTGGGCGCCCTGATCCTCAACACCGCGGGGTTGCTGTACGTCACCGTGCCGATCTTCGGCGAGGACGAGGGGCACGCCGTCAGCGCCACGCTGGGCGCGCCGCTGATCGAGGAGACGCTCAAGGGCCTCGTGCTGTTCGGCCTGCTGTGGTACCGCCGCAACGAGATCGACGGGTTCGTCGACGGCATCATCTACGCGGCGATGGTCGGCCTGGGCTTCGCCATGATGGAGAACGTCACGTACTACATGCGCGCCTACGAGGAGGGCGGCGCCCAGCAGCTCCAGGCGGTGTTCGTGCTGCGCGGCGTGATCGCTCCGCTCAGCCACCCGCTGTTCACCTCGATGATCGGCCTGGGCGTCGCGTACGCGGCCACCCACCGGCGCGGCCGGGTGATCGCCCCGGTGCTGGGCCTGCTGGGCGCGATGGTGCTGCACGGCCTCTGGAACGGTGCGGCCACCCTGGGCGGGGGCGGGCTGCTGATCGTCTACCTGCTCGACTTCTGCATCCTCGTCGTGCTGGTCGCCCTGGTCTTCTTCGAGCGGCGGCGGACGGTCGCGCTGATCGGGCGCTACCTGCCGGGATACACCCACACCGGGCTGGTGACCCCGCAGGACCTGCACATGCTGGGCCGCATCCCGGCCCGCCGGGAGGCCCGCCGGTGGGCTCGGGGGGTCGGCGGGAAGGGCGCGGCCCGGGCGATGACCGACTACCAGCTCGCCGCCACCGAACTCGCCCTGGTGCACAAACGGGCCGAGCGCGGTGTCGCCGACCCGGCCTGGTTCGCGTACCGCCGGGACGCGCTGCTGGCCCTCATGGCGACGGCCCGGCAGGCCTTCCTGCGCGTTCCGCCGGCCGCCCCGCCGTGGGCTCCGCAGGGGCCGTCCGGCCTGTTCCCGCCGCGTTAGCGGGGGTCGGGGACGGGGTGCGGCACGGCGCCCTTACGATGAAGCCGTGCCCTCCCCGAACCCGCTGTCCAGGCTCCGTGACGCCGTGTGGCGTCCCACTCCCGCGTCGCTGCGGCTGCTCGCGTTGCTCGGCGTGATCGCCAACGCGGGCATCATCGTCACCGGCGGGTCGGTACGGGTGACCAAGTCGGGGCTGGGCTGCCCGACCTGGCCCAAGTGCACCGGAGACAGCCTGGTCCCCACGGCTTCCGGAGAGCACTCCACGATCCACATGGCGATCGAGTTCGGCAACCGGACGCTGACGTTCCTCGTGCTCGCCGTGGGCGTCGCGGTCTTCGTCGCGGCGGTGCGCCTGACGCCGCGCCGCCGCGACCTGGTCCGGCTGGCGGCGGCCCAGCCGCTGAGCGTCGTCGCCCAGGCCGTGATCGGCGGCATCGTGGTACTGACCAAGCTGCACCCGGCCTCGGTCGCCGTGCACTACCTGATCTCGCCCGCCCTACTCGTCTTCGCCGTGGCGCTGTGGGTGCGGGCCGGTGAGGGCGACGGGCCCGCCCGGCCGCTGGTCGGCCCGGCGACGCGGCGGCTGGCCTTCGCCCTGGCCGGCGCCGCCGCCGCCGTGCTGGCCGCCGGGACCGTGGTCACCGGCACCGGCCCGCACTCCGGCGACGCGGACTCCCGCCGCTTCGGCTTCGCCATCGAGGCGGTCACCCGGGTGCACAGCCTGCTCGCCTGGGTCACCGTGGTGCTGGCCGTGGCGCTCCTGGTGATCCTGTTCCGCACCGGCGCGCCCGCCGTGCTGCGCCGCCGCGCGACGGAACTGGTGGCGGTCATCCTGGCCCAGGGCGCCGTCGGGTACGTGCAGTACTTCCTTGGGGTTCCGGAGGCGCTGGTGGTACTGCACCTGCTGGGCTCGGCGGTGCTGTGGATCGCGACCCTGCGAGTGCTCTTCGCCACCCGCGAGCGTCCCGTGGTCGCGGCGCGGCCGGACACTCCTGCCGCGGCCCGTCAGCCTGCCTGAGCCCGTACCGGGCCGGCGAGTTCGATCTCGGTGATCTGCTTGATCCGGGGTGGCGCGCCGTCACGGACGACCGCGCCGGTGGCGGCCTCCCAGCGCACCGCGGACCACATCCCGTCGATCTTCAAGGTGGCCAGGGCGTTGGGGAACCACGGCCCGTGCTTCACCTTCCAGCGCAGCGGCGGGCGCCGCACCCCGGCCAGCCGGGCCAGCCCGCCACCGATCGCCTTGGCCAGGCCGAATGAGGCGGCGCCGTTGAGCAACCGGACGGCCCGCGGTAGCGGGTTGCGGACCGGCGAGCAGACGGCCTGGTAGATCCGGCTGCCGCCGTTCTGGCCGGGGACGTGGGCCGGGGCCAGGTAGGAGTAGTGCACGTCGCCGGAGAGGAAGACGATGGTCTCCGGTGCCCGGCCGCGCTCCCCGCGGGCCACGGCCCGGACCAGGCCGGCCATCGCGGTGAAGGAGTTCTGGAAGGCGGCCCAGTGCTCCAGGTCGACCGCCTGGCGGATCGCCTCGGCCGCCCGGGCCGCCAGGCCGCCCCACGCGCCGTCGCACACCGCCTCGTTCCACGCCTCCAGGTCGTGCAGGCCGGGGGTGAGCAGGTAGGGGAGCGAGGTGCCGATCAGCAGATGGTCGACGTCGCCGCGCATCCGCTCGTCGAACCAGCGCCACTCGTCGGCGTCGAGGACGGCGCGCCCACCGGGGTCGAGCACCCGGCTGCACCGGGAGTCCACCATGATCAGCCGGGTGTCGCCCAGTTCCCGCGCATAGCTCCACCGGTAACTCTCGGGGTGTCGGTCGGCCCGCCGGGCGAATTCGTCGACCAGTGCGCCGCCATCGCCCTCGTGCTTGAGCAGCGCGCGCAGCAGCGGTTCGTCCGCCCGCTCGGCGGGGGAGAGGTTGCCCAGGTGCTGGTAGATCCAGTAGGCGCCGAGCCCGCTGGTGATCCGCCGCCGCCACCAGGGCTTGGTGTTCATCTTGTCGCGCCACGGGCGTGAGGTGTTCCAGTCGTCCCGGATGTCGTGGTCATCGAAGATCATCAGTGCCGGGACGGTGGACAGCAGCCAGCGGTTGACGGGGTCGCTCCAGGCCAGCCGGTACAACTCGGCGTACTCGTCGAAGTCGGCGATCTCGTCGCCCGGAGGCTCGCCGGTGTCCCGGCGCGCCTCGATGAACTCCCGCATGGCCGGCGAGGTCTCGTCGGCGTAGACCTGGTCGCCGAGCAGGAGCAGCAGGTCGGGCCAGCCGGTCTCCTCCCGGGTCTGGTCCGCCGCGGCCGCCACCTCCGGGTCGCCGGCCAGCCGCAGCGCGTACGCCCGCAGCATGTCGACGCCGTGGGTGCGGTTGTCGGTGGCGGTGTGGCCCACGCTGCTCCGGCACGAGCCGAAGGCCAGTTCGAGCCGGCGGCCGCCACGCAGGGTACGGATCTTGCTGGGCGGCAGTTCCGAGCCGGGCTCGGGCCAGACGACCTCGCCGTCGAGCCGCACCTGGTAGGGGGTGCGGGAGCCGGGCTCCAGCCCGGTGACGTCGCACAGCGCGTAGTGATGGCCGTGCACGGTGAACGTCGGGGTCTTCGTGTCCAGGACCTCGACCTCGCATGGCCGGTCGGTCTCCACCCAGATCGTGGCGCTGGTCTCGTCGACGTACCGCAGCAGCGGTCCCAGGGTCAGCCTCGCCGTCACGCTCGCTCCTTCCGGCCGGACCGCGCATCCCGAACCTCGGGGCGGGCGTCAGGGGCGCTCCGCCACCAGAGGGAACGGACGGATCCCCACGACCCTCGGCCGTACCGCCCGGCATCTCCCCGCAGTGAAATCGGACAAACCCGGATGACGCCGTGAGCAGAGTCGCATGAGTTCAGTCTTTCCGGCCCAGGAAATCCCGCAACCGGTCCAGCGGCCAGGTGTTGATCACCTCGTCGGGGGTGAGCCAGCCGCGCTGCGCGGTGCCCACGCCGTAGCGGACGTTGCGGAAGTGGCCCACGGCGTGGGCGTCGCTGTCGACGGAGAAGCGCACCCCGTACCGCCGGGCCCGGCGGATCAGGTCGGCGGGCAGGTCCAGCCGGTCGGGAAAGGAGTCGATCTCCAGTGCGGTGCCGGTACGGGCGCACGCCGCGAACACCTCGTCCCAGTCGGCGTCGACCGGCGCCCGCCGGCCGATCGACCGGGCGGTGGGGTGGCCGATGACGTGGACGTGCGGGTTCTCGCAGGCCCGGACGAGCCGCCGCGTCATCGTCGCCCGGTCCTGGGTGAAGTGGGAGTGCACCGAGGCGACGCAGATGTCGAAGCCGGCCAGGAACTCCGCCGGCCAGTCGACCTCGCCGTCGGGACCGATGTTGAGCTCGGTGCCGTGCAGCAGCACCAGATCCGGATACTCCCGCTGCAACTCGCGCAGTTCGGCCCGCTGGGCGAGCGCCTTCTCGTCGGTCATCCGCTGCATGACCAGGTCGGGTGCGTGGTCGGTGATCGCGTAGTACTCCAGCCCGCGCGCCGCCGCGGCGGCGACCATGGTCGCCAGCGGCTCCACCCCGTCGGTGAGGTCGGTGTGGGTGTGCAGGTCGCCGCGCAGGTCATCCTCGGTGACCAGCCGGGGCAGCGCGCCCTCCAGGGCGGCCTGCACCTCGCCGCCGTCCTCGCGCAGCGGCGGCGGGATCCACGGCAGCCCCAGCCGCGCGTAGACCTCCTCCTCGGTGGCCGAGACGATCAGCGCGCCGGATTCGGCGTCGAAGAGGCCGTACTCCGACAGCTTGAGCCCGGCCCGCACTGCCCGCTCGCGGATGCGGACGTTGTGCTCCTTGCTGCCGGTGAAGTACTGCATCGCGGCGCCCCACGACTCGGCCGGGACCACCCGCAGATCGACCTGCAGGCCCTGCCGGGTGCGCACGGAGGTCTTCTTGTCGCCGCCGGCGATCACCTCGGTGACCGCGGGAAGCGCGACGAACGCGGCCATCAGGGCCGCGGGATCGGCCGCAGTGGCCAGCACGTCGACGTCGCCGATCGTCTCGCGCATCCGGCGCAGCGACCCGGCGTACGCGCACCGCCCGCAGCCGGGCACCCGGGACAGCTCGGCGACGATCTCCTCGGCGAGCTCCATGGCGGTGTCGATCGACACCCGTTCGGCGGCGTGCTCCAGCAGTTCGATGCCGTGCCGCAGGTTCTCCTCGCTCTTCTCGCCGAACCCCTTCAGCCCGCGGACCTTTCCCTCGTCGATCGCCGCGGCCAATTCGGCCACCGAGGACACCCCGAGCTCTTCATAGAGGGTCAGGGCCTTGCGCGGCCCGAGCGTGGGAATGGCGGTCAGCGCCCGGACTCCGGCGGGAATGCGCGCGCGCAGCTCCTCGACCTGCCGGATGGTGCCGTTCTCGGTGTAGTCGGCCAGCTTCTTGGCGATGGCCTGCCCCACTCCGGGGATCTTTTTCAGATCGGCGAGCCCGAGCCCGGAGATGTCGCCGGGATGCCCGGCGACCGCCCGCGCGGCCTTCTCATAGGAGCGGATCTTGAACGCCTCGCCCCCGGTGATCGCCAGCAGGTCCGCCAGTTCCTGGAGAAGGGCCGCAGCCTCGTCGTTCGCCCGTGCCATAGGGGGAGTCTACGAGCGGCCACCGACGTTTCCCGGCCGGAGAACTCCCGGCCGCCGGGGCCGTGCGGGCGGCGGTTCCGGACCGAGGTCCTCACCCGCCGACGGGCTCCACCGGCGGGGAGCGCCGCTCCCGGGTGGCGCCCGCGCAGGCGACGATCACCAGCCCGATGGCCACCCACTCGCGCAGGTGCAGGATCTCGCCGAGCACCACCAGCCCGA
This sequence comes from Actinomadura craniellae, assembly GCF_003289645.1. Classification (GTDB taxonomy): domain Bacteria; phylum Actinomycetota; class Actinomycetes; order Streptosporangiales; family Streptosporangiaceae; genus Actinomadura_D; species Actinomadura_D craniellae. Next base: position 76,899 of record NZ_QLYX01000007.1, read on the forward strand.
CCAGGGCGGCCACGGCCGGCTCCAGGCTCATCAGGATGCCGAAGACCCGCGGCGGCATCCGGCGCAGCGCCTCCATCTCCAGCGAATAGGGGATGACCGAGGAGAGCAGCCCCACCGCCGCACCGATCGCCAGCAGCTCCGGGTCGAGCAGGGCGGCGCCGCCGGAGACGGTCCCCGCCGGGAGCATGGCCAGCGTGCCCACCACGCTGGCCAGGGCCAGCCCGGTCGTCCCGCTGAACCGGCGCCCGGTGGCCGCGCCCAGCAGGATGTACCCGGCCCACCCGACGCCGGCCAGCAGCGCGAACCCCACACCGACGAGGTCGACGCCGCCGTCGCCGCCCCGGGCGAGCAACAGCACCCCGGCACCGGCCAGCCCGGCCCACACCAGGTCGAGCGCCCGCCGCGACGCCAGGACCGCCACCAGCAGCGGGCCCAGGAACTCGATCGTCACCGCGACGCCCAGCGGGATCCGGGCGAACGACTGGTAGATCGAGAAGTTCATCAGCGCGAGCGTGAGCCCGAATCCCGCCGCGACGGCCAGGTCGCGGCGGGTGCTGTCGCGCAGCACCGCGCGCAGCGCCCGGCGGGCCAGGAACGTCAGCACGATCGCCGAGGTGAGCAGCCGCAGCAGGACGACCGCGCTCGGCGGCAGCCGGTCGAACAGGTGCTTGGCCACCCCGGCTCCGACCTGCACCGAGACGATGCCGAGCAGGACCAGCGCGGGCGGCGGCACGGCGGCGGGGGAGAGCGCCCGGGCGAGCCCGGCGAGAGAGCCGGACAGCCGGCCGTACGCCCGTGGAGCCTCCGCGCGGGCGGTCACTCCCATCGGAAGAACCGGGCGGCCAGCGCGCAGCCGGCCACGGCCCAGATCGCGAGCACCAGCAGCGGTCCGGCGGGAAGCGCGGCGCCGTGCTGGAGGACCTGCCGCAGCCCGTCCGACAGCGCCGTGATCGGCAGCAGTTCCAGCACCGCCCGGACCCCGTCGGGGAACCTTGCCAGCGGGAACACCACCCCGCCCAGCGCGAGGAGCAGCAGGTAGACCAGGTTGGCGGCGGCCAGGGTGGCCTCCGCGCGCAGCGTCCCGGCCATCAGCAGGCCGAGGCCGCTGAAGGCCGCCGTGCCCAGCAGCAGGAGCAGCGCCACGCTCAGCGGGTCGCCCTGCGGCCGCCAGCCCAGCCCGAACGCGACCCCGCAGATCACCAGCGTCTGGAGCACTTCCACCAGCAGCACGGTGAGGGTCTTGGCGGCGATCAGCCCGGTGCGCGACAGGGGGGTGGCGCCCAGCCGCTTGAGCACCCCGTACCGGCGCTCGAAACCGGTGCCGATGGCCTGCCCGGTGAAGGCCGTCGACATCACCGCCAGGGCCAGGACGCCCGGGGCCAGGAAGTCGACCCGGCGGTCGGTGCCCAGGTCGAGCAGGGAGGTCGCGCCGAACAGCACCAGCAGCAGGACCGGGATGATCAGGGTGAGCAGCAGCTGCTCGCCGTTGCGCAGCAGTGCCCGCAGCTCGTGGCCGGTCTGCGCGGTGATCTTCCGCAGTGGCGGGGCGGCGCCGGGGGCCGGCGAGAGGTCCAGCACCGCCGGCTCTGTCGATCCGGTCACGAACGCAGCTCCCGTCCGGTCAGTTCGAGGAAGACGTCCTCCAGCGTGCGGCGCTCGATCCGCAGGTCCTCGGTCAGCACCCCGTGCGAGGCGCACCAGGTGGTGACGGTGGCCAGGAACTCGGGCTGCACGTCGCCCTCGACGAGGTAGTGCCCGGCCGGGGACTCCTTGGCGGCGCTGCCCAGCGGCAGGGCGGCCAGCAGCTCGTCGAGGCCGAGCCCGGCCCGGGCCCGGAAGCGCAGCTGGCGCTCGGCCCCGGTGAGCTCGGTCGGGGATCCGGCCGCGACCACCCGGCCGTGGTCGACGATGACGACGTGGTCGGCCAGCCGTTCGGCCTCCTCCATGTGGTGCGTGGTGAGCACCACCGCGACCCCCGAGGCCCGCAGCTCCGCCACCAGCTCCCAGGTGGCGTGCCGGGCCTGCGGGTCGAGCCCGGCGGTGGGCTCGTCGAGGAAGACCAGCTCGGGCCGGCCGACGACGGCGGCGGCGAGTGAGAGGCGCTGCCGCTGGCCGCCGGACAGCCGCCGGCAGGGCGTCCGGGCGTGTTCGGTCAGCCCCAGGCGGGCCAGCAGCGCCGCGGGTGGCAGCGGGTTCGCGTGCAGCGCGGCCATCAGCCGCAGGAACTCTCCGGCACGGGCCTGCGCGGGCACCCCGCCGGACTGGAGCATCACCCCCACCCGGGGCCGGAGCAGCCGCGCGTCGCGTACCGGGTCGAACCCGAGCACCCGGACGGTGCCGCCGTCAGGCTGCCGGTACCCCTCGCAGATTTCGACGGCGGTGGTCTTGCCCGCGCCGTTGGGGCCGAGCAGCGCCGTCACGGCGCCGCGCTCGGCGCGCAGGGACAACCCGTCCACGGCGGCCACCGAGCCGTACCGTTTGACCAGGCCGTCCAGCTCCACGGCGGCGTTGCCAGGGGGTGTCATGCCACCGAGTTTAGGTCCGGGCCGCGACGGGCTCGGCCCAGGCCCGCCAAGACCGCGTTTGTCCAGGTTAGGTAAGGCTTGCCTGGGTGAGCGATGCCACCGTGATCGGTTTGTCTGCGGGGAAGGAATTACGCCACACTGATGTTGTGAAAAACGTGCCCGAGATCTCGACCGCCGCAGCCGCGCCCGCGCGGCCCGTCGGCGTGCCGCCGATCAAGGGCCGTGAGCAGGCGTCCCGTTCCCCGGGCAGCGAGCGCGACACCCGGGCCAGGGTAGCGCGGCTCATCCTGGAGCACGGGCCCGTCACCGCCTCGGCGCTGGGCGAGCGGGTCGGGCTCACCCCGGCGGCGGTCCGCCGGCACCTGGACGCGCTTCTCGCCGAGGGCATGATCGAGGTCCGCCGGGCCCGCCCGCAGGCGCGCCGGGGGCGCGGCCGGCCGGCCAAGTGGTTCGCCATCACCGACGCCGGGCGCAGCGCCTTCGTGCACGCCTACGACGACCTGGCGACCAGCGCCCTGCGTTACCTCGCCGAGACGGTGGGGGAGGAGGCGGTGGCCGGGTTCGCGCGACGTCAGATCGGCGACCTGGAGCGCCGCTACCGTCCCGTGGTGCACGCGGCGCCCGCCCCCCAGCGGGTCCGCAAGCTCGCGGAGGCGCTGTCGGCCGACGGCTACGCCGCCTCGGCCGGCCGGTCACCGGCCGGCGGCGGCGAACAGCTGTGCCAGCACCACTGCCCGGTCGCGCACGTCGCGGCGGAGTTCCCGCAGCTGTGCGAGGCCGAGACCGAGGCGTTCAGCCGGCTGCTGGGCACCCCTGTGCAGCGGCTGGCCACCATCGCGCACGGCGACGGCGTCTGCACCACGCACGTCAGCCCGCGCTCCCTCGCCGGGAGCCGGGGCGCCACCCCTGAAGTGACAGAGACACATCACGAGGAGTCCGGGAGGACCTCCCTATGACTATCGAAGCCCACCCCGAGCTGGCGGGACTCGACAAGTACAAGTTCGGCTGGGCCGATTCGGACGCGGCCGGAGCCGCGGCGCGCCGCGGCCTGTCCGACGAGGTCGTCCGCGACATCTCGGGCAAGAAGGACGAGCCGGAGTGGATGCTCGACCTCCGGCTGAAGGGCCTGCGCCTGTTCGGTCGCAAGCCGATGCCCACCTGGGGCTCGGACCTGTCGGGCATCGACTTCGACAACATCAAGTACTTCGTCCGCTCCACCGAGAAGCAGGCGGCCTCCTGGGAGGACCTCCCGGAGGACATCAAGAACACCTACGACAAGCTGGGCATCCCCGAGGCCGAGAAGCAGCGGCTGATCGCCGGGGTCGCGGCCCAGTACGAGTCCGAGGTGGTCTACCACAAGATCCGTGAGGATCTTGAGGAGAAGGGTGTCATCTTCGTCGACACCGACACCGGCCTGCGCGAGCACCCGGAGCTGTTCCAGGAGTACTTCGGCACGGTGATCCCGGTCGGCGACAACAAGTTCGCCGCGCTGAACACGGCCGTGTGGTCGGGCGGGTCGTTCATCTACGTGCCGCCGGGCGTGCACGTCGAGATCCCGCTGCAGGCCTACTTCCGGATCAACACCGAGAACATGGGCCAGTTCGAGCGGACCCTGATCATCGTCGACGAGGGCGCCTACGTGCACTACGTCGAGGGCTGCACCGCGCCGATCTACAAGTCCGACTCGCTGCACTCCGCGGTGGTCGAGATCATCGTGAAGAAGAACGCGCGCTGCCGCTACACGACCATCCAGAACTGGTCCAACAACGTCTACAACCTGGTGACCAAGCGCGCCGTCGCCTACGAGGGCGCGACCATGGAGTGGGTCGACGGCAACATCGGCTCCAAGGTCACCATGAAGTACCCGGCCATCTACCTGCTGGGCGAGCACGCCAAGGGCGAGACCCTGTCGATCGCCTTCGCCGGCGAGGGCCAGCACCAGGACGCCGGCGCCAAGATGGTCCACGCCGCGCCGCACACCTCCAGCACCATCGTGTCCAAGTCGGTGGCCCGCGGCGGCGGCCGCACCTCCTACCGGGGCCTGGTCCAGGTCCAGGAGGGCGCCGAGCACGCCAAGTCCACGGTCAAGTGCGACGCCCTGCTGGTCGACCAGATCAGCCGGTCCGACACCTACCCCTACGTCGACGTCCGCGAGGACGACGTGGAGATGGGCCACGAGGCCACCGTCTCCAAGGTCTCGGAGAACCAGCTGTTCTACCTGATGAGCCGCGGCCTCACCGAGGACGAGGCGATGGCGATGATCGTGCGCGGCTTCGTCGAGCCGATCGCCCGCGAACTGCCCATGGAGTACGCGCTGGAGCTGAACCGCCTGATCGAGCTGCAGATGGAAGGAGCGGTGGGCTGATGGGCCTGGAGACAGCGTCCGCCGAGCGGCCTCTCTCGACCCTGCACGAGAAGGCGTCCTACGACGTCGCCGACTTCGAGGTGCCCAAGGGCCGCGAGGAGAAGTGGCGGTTCACCCCGCTGCGCCGGCTGCGCGGGCTGCACGACGGCACCGCCGCCGAAGGCAGCGCGGCCGACGCGACCGACCCGGTCCTGGTCGAGGTCGAGGCGGCGCCCGACGTCAAGGTCGAGCGGGTGGGCCGCGACGACCCGCGGGTGGGTCGTGCCTACGTCCCGACCGACCGGGTGAGCGCGCAGGCCTATGCCTCGTTCACCCAGGCCACCGTGATCACGGTGCCCCGGGAGACGGTCGCGACGACGCCCACCGTGGTGCGGCTGCGCGGCGAGGACGCCGGCCACGCCGCCTTCGGGCACACCACGGTCATCGTCGAGCCGCTGGCCAAGGCCACCGTGGTCCTCGACCACCGGGGCTCGGCCACCTACGCCGACAACGTCGAGTTCGTCGTCGGGGACGGCGCCGCCCTGTCGGTGATCAGCATGCACGACTGGGCCGACGACTCCGTGCACCTGTCGCACCAGCACGCGCGGCTGGCCAAGGACGCCCGGTTCACCGGTTTCGTGATCTCGCTCGGCGGCGACGTGGTGCGGATCGCGCCGTCGGTGTCGTACCACGGGCCCGGCGGCGACGCCGAGCTGTACGGGGTCTACTTCGCCGACGCCGGGCAGCACCTGGAGCACCGGCTGCTCGTGGACCACACCGTCCCGAACTGCCGCAGCCGGGTCGACTACCGTGGCGCGCTCCAGGGCGACGCCGCGCACGCCGTCTGGATCGGCGACGTGATCATCCGAGCCGAGGCCGAGGGCACCGACACCTACGAGCTCAACCGCAACCTGGTGCTCACCGACGGCACCCGGGTCGACTCGGTGCCGAACCTGGAGATCCTGACCGGCGAGGTCGCCGGCGCCGGGCACGCCAGCGCCAGCGGCCGGCTCGACGACCAGCACCTGTTCTACCTGCAGGCGCGCGGCATCCCCCGGGACCAGGCCCGCCGCATGGTGGTCCGCGGCTTCCTCGGCCAGCTCATCGAGCGGATCGAGGTACCCGAGGTGCGCGAGCAGGTCGCCGCCGCGATCGAGGCGGAGCTGGACCGATGAGCGAGAACGGCTTCGTGAAGGTCTGCTCGGTGACCGACATCCCCGCCGACGGGGCGCTCGCGGTCGAGATCGACGACGTCCCCGTGGCGCTGGTGCGCACCGGCGCGGAGATCTACGCGCTGAACGACACCTGCTCGCACGCCGAGGTCTCCCTGTCCGAGGGCGAGGTCTACGACGGCACGATCGAGTGCTGGCTGCACGGGTCCTGTTTCGACCTGCGGACCGGCAAGCCCACCAACCCGCCGGCCACCCGGCCGGTCCCCACCTACCGCGTGAAGGTCGTCGGTGACGAGGTGCACGTCTCGCTCACCGCCGCCGACTGACCTCCGACGAACCGACAGAGAGCTCTGAGAACCTATGGCCACGCTTGAGATCCGCGACCTCCACGTCTCCGTCGGCGACGGCTCCGACGGGGCGAAGGAGATCCTGCGCGGCGTCGACCTGACCGTCAAGGCCGGGGAGATCCACGCCATCATGGGGCCCAACGGCTCCGGCAAGTCCACCCTCGCCTACGCGGTCGCCGGGCACCCCAAGTACGAGATCACCTCCGGTTCGGTCACGCTGGACGGCGAGGACGTGCTGGAGATGTCCGTCGACGAGCGCGCCCGCGCCGGGCTGTTCCTGGCGATGCAGTACCCGGTCGAGGTGCCGGGGGTGTCGGTGTCGAACTTCCTGCGCTCGGCGGTGACCGCGGTGCGCGGCGAGGCGCCGAAGCTGCGCGAGTTCACCAAGGAGATGAAGCGGGCCATGGACGACCTGTCCATCGACCCGGCCTTCGCGCAGCGCAGCCTGAACGAGGGCTTCTCCGGCGGCGAGAAGAAGCGCCACGAGATCCTCCAACTCGAACTGCTCCGGCCGAAGGTCGCCGTCCTGGACGAGACCGACTCCGGTCTCGACGTCGACGCGCTCAAGGTCGTCTCCGAGGGCATCAACCGCTTCTCCGGCGGCGAGACCGGGGTGCTGCTGATCACGCACTACACCCGGATCCTGCGGTACGTGCAGCCCGACTTCGTGCACGTCTTCGCCGGCGGGCGCATCGTCGCGGCCGGCGGCCCGGAACTGGCCGAGGAACTGGAGAACGAGGGCTACGAGAAGTACGTGAAGGCGGGCGTGTCGGCATGAGCGCGGGAACCGTTCCGGCCCCGGGCGGAGCGCTACTGCCCGTGGAGCTCAAGAAGGACTTCCCCCTGCTGGCGCGCACGGTCCGCGGCGGCCGCCCGCTGGTCTACCTCGACTCCGGGGCGACCTCGCAGAAGCCCGTTCCGGTGCTCGACGCTGAGCGGAACTTCTACGAGCGGCACAACGCCGCGGTGCACCGGGGCGCGCACCTGCTCGCGGAGGAGGCCACCGACGCGTTCGAGGGCGCCCGCGCGACCATCGCCACGTTCATCGGGGCGGTCCCCGGCGAGATCGTCTTCACCAAGAACGCGACCGAGAGCATCAACCTGGTCGCGTACGCGATGAGCAACGCGGCCACGGCCGGTCCCGAGGCCGAGCGGTTCCGGGTCGGGCCGGGCGACGAGATCGTCGTCACCGAGATGGAGCACCACGCCAACCTGGTGCCCTGGCAGCAGCTCTGCCAGCGCACCGGCGCCACGCTGCGCTGGTTCGGGCTCACCGACGACGGCCGCCTGGACCTGTCCGAGCTCGACACCCTGGTCAACGAGCGCACCAGGCTGGTCGCGCTGACCCACCAGTCGAACGTGCTGGGAACGGTCCCGCCGGTGGAACTGGTCGCCGCCCGGGCCCGCGAGGTCGGCGCCCTCGTCCTGCTGGACGCGGCGCAGTCCGTGCCGCACCAGCCGGTCGACGTGGCCGCGCTGGGCGCCGACTTCCTGGTGTTCTCCGGGCACAAGATGCTCGGCCCGTCCGGGATCGGCGTGCTGTGGGGCCGCCGGGAGCTGCTGGAGATCATGCCCCCCTTCATCACCGGCGGGTCGATGATCGAAGTGGTCCGGATGGAGGGTTCCACCTTCATGCCGCCGCCGCAGCGGTTCGAGGCCGGGGTGCCGGTGACCGCGCAGGCGGTCGGCCTCGCCGCGGCCTGCGACTACCTGACCGAGCTGGGGATGGACCGGGTACACGCGCACGAGGAGGCGCTGACCGGGTACGCCCTGGAGCAACTGGGCGAGATCCCGGGTGTTCGGATCATCGGACCGGAGTCGATTGAGGCCCGCGGCGGCACGGTGGCCTTCACGGTCGAGGAGATCCACCCGCACGACGTGGGGCAGGTGCTCGACGAGTTGGGCGTGGCGGTCCGGGTGGGGCACCACTGCGCGTGGCCGATCTGCCGCCGTTACGGCATTCCGGCGACCACCCGGGCGTCCTTCTACGTCTACAACGACCTCACCGATGTGGACGCGCTGGCCGACGGGGTACGGCAGGCCCAGAAGTTCTTCGGAACAGGCTGAGCCGGCCGCCGGTTATGCACGGAACACGGATGTGAGAGAACCCGGTCGAAGGAAGGGCCCATGCAGCTCGAGTCCATGTACCAGGAGGTCATCCTGGACCACTACCGCAACCCCCAGCACAAGGGGCTGCGGGAGCCGTACGAGGCCGAGGTGCATCACGTCAACCCGACCTGCGGCGACGAGGTGACGCTGCGGGTGCATCTGGCCGGCTCCGGCGACGAGACGCTGGTCCAGGACGTGTCCTACGACTCGATGGGCTGTTCGATCAGCCAGGCGAGCGCTTCGGTGATGGCCGACCTGATCATCGGTAAGACGGTCAAGGAGGCCATGGTCGTCGGGGACGAGTTCCTGGCCCTGATGCAGTCGCGCGGCCAGGCCGAGCCCGACGAGGACCTCCTGGAGGACGCGGTGGCCTTCGCCGGCGTCTCCAAGTATCCCGCCCGCATCAAGTGCGCCCTGCTCGCCTGGATGGCGTGGAAGGACGCGACCGCCCGAGCACTGGAGGCTGACCCCCGATGAGCGAGACCGACAACCAGGCTCCCGAGACCGGCGCCGCGACGGTCCCCGACGAGGAGATCATGGAGGCGCTGAAGGACGTCGTCGACCCCGAACTGGGCATCAACGTCGTCGACCTTGGCCTGGTCTACGGCGTCGACACCACCGATGGCATCGCCACTCTCGACATGACGCTGACCAGCGCGGCCTGCCCCCTCACCGACGTGATCGAGGACCAGGCGCACAGCGCGCTGGACGGGCTGGTCAAGGACGTCAAGATCAACTGGGTCTGGCTGCCGCCGTGGGGCCCCGACAAGATCAGCGAGGAGGGGCGCGAGCAACTGCGCGCCCTCGGCTTCAACGTCTGAGCTCCGCCCGGCGGCGGGCCGCGCGGCCCGCCGCCGGGCGATGCTCGGGTCTTTCAGGACTCGACGTGCTCCGGCCGCTTCGGCCGCTTCGGCCAGATCGTGTAGGTGATCGGCCACAGCGACCAGATGCCCAGGACCACCGACAGCCGGACCAGCCACCAGTTCAGCGCCTCGGTTCGGTCGCCGTCGCCGACCATCGCGATCGCGCCGAGCAGCAGGGCGCAGCTCACCGCCCACGCGATCGCCGCCTTGCCGAACTCCCGCCACTCGTACCGGGCCCGGGCCATCCCGTACTTCGGCGGCCGGGGCGGCACCGGCCCGCCCGCGAAGCGGTGCGCGAACCGGGCGTCCGCCCACGTGATCACGCTGTGCCCGAACGCCACCGAGAAGCCGATGTAAGCGGCGGCGAGCCCGTGCGCGAACCCGGCCGTGGTGCCGCCGCGCAGGTCGATCACCGAAGCGGCGAGCAGGACGAGGTCGACCAGCGGAACGCAGACCAGCAGGACGTTGCTGGTCCGGCGCCAGCGCAGCAGGTACCGGGCGGCCAGCCCGGCGAGCAGCACCACCCAGAAACCGATCTCACATCCGACGATCACCGCGAGCAGCATCCCCGCCCACCTCCCCGGTCCGGGCCTTCCGTCATGCGATATGTCCATCCTCGGGCGCCGCCAGCGGGTTCTCCTCGGCGGAGGTGATGAACCCTCGGGTCTTCCGATGGATGTACGGGGTCCGCTTCCAGGCGGGTCCGGATCCGCCGGGAAGGTGCTGAGATGGTGCCGTGCGATTCACCACCCGCCAGGACGCGCTGCTGGCCGGCGCCGCGCTGGCCGGCGCGCTGACGCTGCTCGCGTCGCGCGGGTACGCGATCTGGGACTCCGAGTGGGACCCCGGCCGGGGCTGGCGGGCGCTGCCGCTGCTCGGGCTGTCGGCGGCCCTGCTCTTCCGGCGGACCGCCCCGCTGCTCGGCCTGGCGATCGCCGTGCCCGCCGGCCTCGCCGACCTGTTCATGGGGCCGAACTACGCCAGCTTGGTGATCTTCCCCGACGCGCTCTACGCCACCGCCCTGTACGGCCCGCGGCGGGCGGCCGAGGTGCTGCTGGGCGTGACGGTGTCGGTGAGCGCACTGCTGCTCGGCGGGGCCGCGCTGCTGGCGGGCGACCTGGCGGCGGGCGTCATCACGGCCGCGCTGGCCGGGATCCTGTGGGTGACGCCGGTGCTGACGGCCATGGTGGTCCGGGAGCACCGGAACCGGGCCGAGGCCGAACGGCAGCGGGCCGAACAGGTGGCCCGGCTGGCCGAACTCGACCGCCTCGCCGCGATCACCGCCGAGCGCGCCCGGATGGCCCGCGAACTGCACGACGTCGTGGCCAACCATCTCAGCGCCGTGGCGTTGCACTCGTCGGCGGTGCTCAAGCTGCCGGATCTGGCCGCGGCCGACGTCCGGCGCTCCCTGGCCGTGATCAGGGAGAACAGCGTGCAGGGACTGACCGAGATGCGCCGCATGATCGGCCTGCTCCGCGAGGGCGGCACGGACGATCCCGCGACCCCCCGGCTGGCGGACCTCGGCCGGTTGGTCGAGCAGGCCGTCCGGCCCGACCTGCCGGTCACGCTGGCGCCCCGCGGAGATCCGCTGGAACTCCCGATCGCGGTGGAGCTGGCGGCCTACCGGATCGTGCAGGAGTCGCTGACCAACATGCTCAAGCACGCCGGCCCCGGCCGGGCCGAGGTGGCGCTGGAGTACCGGCCGGACGGGGTGGCGATCGAGGTGCACAGCCCGCTCGCGGCGGACGGGGCGGGTGGCTCCGGCCTGCCGGGCTCCGGCAGCGGGCTGATCGGTATGCGGGAGCGGGCCACCCTGCTCGGCGGCGACTTCACCGCCGGCCCGGACGGGCGGATCTGGCGGGTGACGGCGTGGCTGCCACTGGACGGTGCGGCCGGCGGGGACGGCGGGAAGGGACAGGACTTGTGATCAGGGTGCTGGTGGCCGACGACCAGTCCGCGGTGCGGGCGGGGCTGGTGCTCATCCTCGGGGCGGCACCCGGGATCGAGGTGGCCGGCGAGGCCGCCGACGGCGTCCAGGCGGTCGCGCTGGCCCGGGACCTGCGCCCCGACGTGGTGCTGATGGACGTCCGGATGCCCCGGCTGGACGGGATCTCCGCCACCCGTGAACTCGCCGGCGTCGCCGACGTGCTCGTCCTGACGACGTTCGACACCGACGAGTACGTGTTCGGCGCGCTGCGGGCCGGAGCCGCGGGATTCCTGCTCAAGGACGTGGACGCGGACCGGCTGATCGAGGCGGTGCGGACGGTGGCCGCCGGAGAGGGGATCATCGCGCCCGCGGTGACCCGGCGGCTGATCGACGCGTTCGCCGCCGGCCCGCGGGAGCCGGCCGGGCCGCCGCCGGATCCGGGGGAGCTCACTCCCCGCGAGCGCCAGGTGTTCGCCTGCCTCGGCGAGGGTCTGTCCAACGGTGAGATCGCGGCCCGGCTGGACATGGCCGAGACCACCGCGAAGACCCATGTCAGCCGCATCCTGGCCAAGCTGGGGCTGCGCAGCCGGGTGCAGGCGGCCATCCTGGCGCGGGAACTGGGCGCGACCGGCCCGCGGGAGACGCGGCCCTGAGGCCCTGGGAGGCGCAGGGAGACCAGGAGAAGGCCCGGGGAGGGGGAGGTGTCCGGGGAGGCCCGGGGAGGCCCGGGGAGGCTCAGCGCGCCAGGCTGCGGATGAGGTCGCCGACCCGGACGACGCCGATGCAACGCCCGATCTCGTCGGTCACCACCAGGTCGTCGTAGACGCGCTCGTGCTCCCGCCCGGCGGCGCGCAGCGCCGCGATGGCCGGCACCGTCTTGGGCACCAGCCGGGGCGGGTCGGCCAGCCGCGCGGCGGGCTTGTGCGCGTGCAGCGCGTGCCCGTACGCCCCCGACAGGCGCAGCAGGAACCGGGTGCGGTCGACGCTGTACCGGGGCCGCTGGTGGTCGTCGACCAGCACCACGCTGCTGGTGCCGGTCTCGGTGTTGAACACGGTGAGGACGTCGTCGGCGGTGGCCTGCAGCGGCAGCGTGACGGCCGGCAGCGTGAATTCGGTGACCCGCGGGCCCAGGTTGTCCTCGCGCCGGGCCTGCGGGGCGTCGGCCTCGGCGACGACGGGTACGGTCACCCGCATGCCCGGACGCCATTCCGGCGGAGCCAGCGCCCGTCCCTGTACCAGTCGCACGCCCAGTCCGCGCAGGTGGAGCACCTGCTCCTCGGTGGCGAGGCCGGGGGCGAGCACGTGGGTGCCGATGCGCCGGGTGAGCCCGACCAGCGCCTCGACCAGCGCCGAGCAGCGTGGGTCGGTCGCGGCCCGGCGGGCGAGTTCCGGGTCGAGCTTCACCAGGTACGGCGTTCCCTCGATCAGCAGGTCGAGGGGCGCGTGCGCGGCGCCCAGCCCGGCGAAACCGACCAGGTAGCCCGCACCGCGCAGCCCGTGCAGGGCGGCGCGGACCGCGGGCCGTAGCGCCGGTGGGAAGCCGCCGGTCACGCAGACGATGACCTCGCCCGGCCGGCGGCCCACCCCGACCAGCCCGTGATGCAGGCGGGTGAGGACGTCCTGCCCTTGGGCCGCGGTCTCGGCGCGCAACGTGATCTGCAGCGGAAGTGGTGTTTTCGCGGCGGCGGTGGCTTCGGCGGCGGCCAGTGCCCGCCGCACGTCTTCGGCCGCCGGGTCGACGCGCACCCGTACGTCCCCGTCGACCGGGGGCCCCGAGTGCGTCTCGACCGCCACGACCGTCCCGGTGTCGAGGTCGACCACCGGGTGGAACATCGCCTGCGCGGGGAGCAGGGCGTCAAGGACGGACACGACGGCATCATCGCGCCCTGACCTCGACGAATCCATTGATGTCAGGACAAGTTCACAGACAGTTTGCCAAGCTCATGCGGGGTGTCGCCGCCGGATCACGGTCCGTCCGGTGACAGGGCCGATGACAGGACGTAAGCGAGCGCGGCCACCCCGAGCGGCCACGCGTACGGCAGTATCTCGGCTCCGCGCAGCCCCTGGACGACGACGGCCGCCACCAGCGCCCCGATCACCGCGTCACCGGCCACCGCGGCGGCGCGCACCTGGGTGCGTGACCGGCCGCCGCCGAAGGAGTCGCCGTACGACGAGCCCCCTTCGGTCCGCCGGAAGGCGAGGTGCAGGGCGTACCCGGCGAGGACGGCCAGGCAGACCAGCCCGGTGGTGCCCTGGCCGCGCATGGTCAGCAGTACCGCGGCGGCCACGCCGGCGGTGAGAGCGAGGGCGGGTACGGCCCAGCGCGTGGCACTGCGGCGTTCCGGCGCGATCCACATGCTCCCCATCTTGTCCGATCAGGCCCCGCCGAATCACTACCATGCACTCCGTACGGCGAAATACGGTCAGGCGTTTACCCGCGGCGGCGGCAACGGAGCACGGCTGTGGGCCGTTCATGTCCGTTTGATCGACTACCGAGCCCGCGGACCAGTATCTTGACGGCTTGTGGCTCAGTTTCGGATGAACGGCTCGAAGATGCTCGCGGTCGATATGGCCGGCGAGACCATCCGCGCGCTGAACGGATCCATGGTCGCCTACGAGGGCCAGATGACCTTCAAACGCCAGGGCATGACCGGTGGCGAGGGGTTGCGCGGTGCGATCCGGCGCAGGGTCGCCGGCGAGAGCATCACCCTGATGGAGGTCACCGGGCACGGCACGGTCTACCTCGCCCAGGAGGCCACCGAGGTGACCCTCGTCCAGTTGGCCGGCGACACCCTCTTCGTGGAGTCCGACAGCCTGCTGGCCCTCGACGGCCAGTTGCAGACCGGCGTGCAGTTCATCGGGCTGCGCGGCATGGGCACCGGGCAGGGGCTGGCGACCACCAAGGTGGAGGGGTACGGCACGGTTGCGCTCCTCTCCGACGGGCCGGCCATCGCCCTGGAGGTCACGCCCGGCGTGCCGCTGTGCGTCGACCCGCACGCCTACGTGGGCCACCGCGGGCAGCTCCAGCAGGACATCGTGACCGACGTCAACTGGCGGACGGTCATGGGGCAGGGCTCCGGCGAGAGCGTGCAGTTCCGGTACCAGGGCCATGGGCTGGTGTACGTCCAGCCGGCCGAGCGCGGCGGGATGTTGGAGATCTGATGCCGGGATACAGCCCCATCAACAAGAAGATGATCCAGGTGCCGGTCGGGCCCGGCAGCGAGGTGTTCAGCAAGCGCGGCGCCATGCTCGCCTATGTCGGCCGGGTCTCCTTCGAGCCCACCGCGACCGCGGGCCAGGGCATCGGCGGCGCCCTCGGCCGGGCCATGGCGGGCGAGCACGCGCCGATGATGCGCGTTACCGGGCAGGGCAGCGTCATGTTCGGGCACGGCGGCATGGAGGTCTCCGTCGTCGACCTCGCCGGCGACCAGCTGTTCGTCGAGGCCGACCGGTTGCTCGTCCACGACGCGAGCCTGCAGGTCGGCACGATGTTCATGGGCGAGCAGGGCGGCCTGAGCGGGATGGTCCGCGGCCAGGTGACCGGGCAGGGCCTGTTCACCTCCACGCTCAGCGGACACGGCTCGGTGGCCCTGCTGTCACACGGCGGCGTCATCGAGCTGCCGATCAGCCCGCAGCGCCCCGTGCACGTCGATCCGCAGGCGTACGTGGCGCACCGCGGCCAGGTGCAGAACAAGCTGAGCACCGCGCTGGGCTGGCGCGACATGATGGGCCGGGGCTCCGGCGAGGCCTTCCAGCTCGAACTGAGCGGCAGCGGCGTCGTCTACGTCCAGGCCAGCGAGAGGAAGATCTGAGGCCGTGAGCATGCAGACGTTCAACCCGGCGACCCTTCCGGCCAACGACAACGTGAACCCCTACGCCTTCTGCGTGGACCTCAACGGCCAGTGGTTCACCCAGAAGGGCAAGATGATCGCCTACTACGGGCAGATCAGGTTCGAGGCGCTGTCGGCCGGCCCGCTGGACCAGCTGGTCGCGGCCAGCTTCCACTCGCCGCTGTACGCGCACGACTGGATCGTGGCCCAGGGGCAGGGCAAGCTGCTGTTGGCCGACCGGGCCTTCGACGTCAACTCCTACGACCTCGACGCGGGCAACCTCACCATCCGGGCGGCCAACCTGCTGGCCTTCGAGCCCGGTCTGGAGCTCAAGCAGTCGATCATCCCCGGGTTCCTCACGCTGATCGGCACGGGCCGGTTCGTGGCCGCCTCCAACGGCCCGGTGCACTTCGTCGAGCCGCCGATCCGGGTGGACCCGCAGGCGCTGCTGGGCTGGGCCGACTGCCCCTCGCCCTGCCACCACTACGACCACTCGTACATGCGGGGGGTGCTCGGCGCCGCCCGCATGCTGTTCGGCGTCGGCGGCTCGTCGGGCGAGGAGCACCAGTTCGACTTCACCGGGCAGGGGACGGTGCTCCTGCAGTCCTCCGAGGTGGTCGCCGACTCCGACACGATGCTGCGGGATCTGGAGGGGCAGATCTCCTCGCTCGGCGCGCCCGGCCTGACCCGCCTGCAGAGCGTGATCAGCCAGCGGCTCGCCGCGGAGCGGAGCTAGCGCGGCGGCATGCCGTGCAGGTGCTGGACGACCGAGAAGTTCGCGTCGAACGGGTCGGACAGGACGGCCAGCCGGCCGTACGGGCTGTCCCACGGCCCGCGCACCACCGCCCCGTCGCGCTCGACGGCGATGCGCATCGCGGCGTCGAGGTCGGTGACCTCGAAGTAGATCGTCCAGCGGGACTGGACGGTGTCCGGGACGAGGTGCAGTCCGGCGACGGGAACCCCTCCGTCGAGAAACGTCCAATAGTCCAGGTCGAGGGCGCCCGCCGGCAGTTCCAGCGGCGTGGTGACGTAGCCGAACACGGAGG
This sequence comes from Actinomadura craniellae, assembly GCF_003289645.1. Classification (GTDB taxonomy): domain Bacteria; phylum Actinomycetota; class Actinomycetes; order Streptosporangiales; family Streptosporangiaceae; genus Actinomadura_D; species Actinomadura_D craniellae. Next base: position 93,062 of record NZ_QLYX01000007.1, read on the forward strand.
TGTAGAACCCGCGTGCGGCGGCGGTGTCGTGGATGAGCAGCTCGAACCAGGAGGCGGTGCCCGGGCCGGCCCCGGTCTGCACGCCGAGGCGGGTGCGGCCCTGCCACAGCCCGAATTCCGCCCCGACGGAGTCGACCAGGATCGCCGACCGGCCCAGGTCGGCCAGGTCCGCCGGCTCCGCGGCGACGAGGCCGCCCGCCCGGACGGTGCGCTCGACGGTCCGGTCGCACTCCTCGACGGCGAAGTACACGTTCCACCAGCCCTCGGTGACGTCCGGTTCGGGATGCTGGGTGATGCTCGCCACCCACTGCCCGCGGTTCAGGAACGACCCGTGTACGCCCAGGTGCACATCGTGCAGGATCTTGAGCTCCTCGTACTCCCAGCCGAACAGCGCGCCGTAGAACTCCTGGCCGAGCGACAGGTCGGGCACGGTGAGCTTCGGCCAGTTGGGCCGTCCGCGCACGGCTCCCAGACGCAGCCGTCCCCCGCCTTCGGTCATGGCCCTTCTCCCCGTCCCCGTCGTCCCCTTTTTGGTGTCCTGCCCGGGTACGCCCGCTCCACGCATGCCGGCCCGCCCGCCGCGGGCCCGTACACTGATCGCATGCTCCCGGACTGACAGGCGCCCACAGCGCCCTGCGGCGGCCCCGCCCGACGCGCCTCGCCTGTCCGGACCGACGAACCCCTCCTCCCGTGGAGCCCGCCACCGTGATCATTGCCACTGACGTAGAGCTGCGCGCCGGTTCCCGGCTGCTGATCGAGGGAGCCGCCTTCCGGGTCAACCCCGGCGACCGGGTCGGCCTCGTCGGCCGTAACGGGGCGGGCAAGACCACCCTGACCAAGGTGCTGGCCGGTGAGGCCCAGCCGACGGCCGGTGCCGTGACCCGCTCGGGCACCATCGGCTACCTGCCGCAGGACCCGCGGACCGGGGACCTGGAGGTGCTGGCCCGCGACCGCATCCTGTCGGCCCGCGGGCTGGACGAGGTCATGCGCGACCTGCGCGCCGCCGAGGAGCTGATGGCCACCGCCACCGGTGACCGGCGAGACCGGGCGGTGCGCCGCTACGGCACCCTGGAGGACCGGTTGCACGTCCTCGGCGGCTATGCGGCCGAGGCGGAGGCCGCGTCGATCGCCTCCAGCCTGGGCCTGCCGGACCGGGTGCTGGGCCAGCCCCTGGCGACCCTGTCGGGCGGGCAGCGGCGCCGGGTGGAACTCGCCCGCATCCTGTTCTCAAGGGCCGACACGCTGCTGCTGGACGAGCCGACCAACCACCTCGACGCCGACTCCATCACCTGGTTGCGCGACTTCCTGCGCTCGCACCAGGGCGGCCTGGTGGTGATCAGCCACGATGTGGAGCTGCTGGACGCCGTGGTGAACCGGGTCTTCCACCTGGACGCCAACCGGTGCGTCATCGACCTCTACAACGTCGGCTGGAAGACCTACCTGGGCCAGCGTGAGACCGACGAGCGCCGTCGCAAGCGGGAGCACGCCAACGCACAGCGCCAGGCCGCCGCGCTGCTGTCACAGGCCGACAAGATGCGCGCCAAGGCCACCAAGGCGAAGGCCGCGCAGCAGATGGACCGCCGGGCCAGGCAACTGCTGGCCGGTGCCGAGGGAGCCCGGCAGGCCGACCGGGTGGCCAAGATCCGGTTCCCCGACCCGGCGCCGTGCGGCCGTACTCCGCTCACCGCAGAGGGTTTGTCGAAATCGTACGGATCTTTGGAGATTTTCACGGATGTCGACCTTGCGATCGACCGGGGCAGCCGGGTGGTTGTTTTGGGACTGAACGGCGCGGGGAAGACGACGCTCCTGCGCCTGCTGGGCGGCATCGACAAGCCCGACACGGGTGCGGTCGTGGCGGGACACGGACTGCGGTTGGGCTACTACGCCCAGGAGCACGAGACGCTCGACGTCGGCCGCACCGTGCTGGAGAACATGCGCTCGGCGGCCCCCGACCTGCCCGAGGTCGAGGTACGCAAGATCCTCGGCTCGTTCCTGTTCTCCGGCGACGACGTCGACAAGCCCGCGGGCGTGCTGTCGGGCGGGGAGAAGACCCGGCTGGCACTGGCCGCGCTGGTGGTCTCCAGCGCCAACGTGCTGCTGCTGGACGAGCCCACCAACAACCTCGACCCGGCCAGCCGTGAGGAGATCCTGGCGGCCCTGCGGACCTTCGCCGGAGCCATCGTTCTGGTGACGCACGATGAGGGTGCGGTGCAGGCGCTGCAACCGGAAAGAGTGATTTTGCTGCCGGATGGTGTTGAAGACATCTGGAGTGACGAGTTTGCCGATCTAGTGGCACTTGCGTGACCTGGCGGCCAAGGAAGCAGATCTTTTCTGGTGTAGTGGGTAGCCGATCCGGCGCGAATGACTGATCATGGGCGGGGATAACGCAGCGGTCACCACATCACTACGGGAGGTACTCGTGGCCGAGACCCTCAAGAAGGGCACCCGCGTGACCGGTGCCGAGCGCGACAAGCTGGCGGCGGAACTCAAGAAGAGGTACGACGACGGCGAGAGCATCCGCGCGCTGGCTGCCGCCACCGGACGTTCGTACGGCTTCATTCACCGCATCCTCACCGAGTCCGGCGTCAACCTGCGCGGGCGCGGCGGAGCGACCCGCGGCAAGAAGTCCTGACCGCCCCCGCCTGAGCGAAGCACCGCCCGGTTCGTCGGCGCGGCCGGCTCGGTAGGGTCGGGCGCGGCGGCGGGCCGGGCATATCGCCCAGGTCCGCGATGACGCCTGCGTAGCAGAGGAGGAGCGTCATGGCGGTGGAAGTGGCAGGGGATCTCGCGGCGGAACTCGCCGAGGGCGGGTTGCGGCTGGACGTCGACGGTGCCGTGGCGACGATCACGCTCGACCGGGCGGAGCGGCGTAACGCCATGACCTTCGCCACCTGGCGAGGGCTGGCCAGGATCGGCGCCGCCCTGCCCGGCGAGGTGCGCGTGGTGGTCGTGCGCGGTGCCGGGCCGAGCTTTTCGGCCGGCATCGACCTCAGCATGTTCCAGGGCGGCGGTACGGTCGGCCGCGGCGGAGACCGGGCGGAGACCGAGCGGTCCATCGCGGAGTTCCAGGAGGGCTACACCTGGCTGCGGCGGCCCGAGATCGTGTCGATCGCGGCCGTGCACGGGCATGCCATCGGGGCGGGTTTCCAACTCGCGCTCTCCTGCGACCTGCGGGTGATCGCCGACGACACGAAGTTCTGTATGAAGGAGCCGGCCCTCGGGCTGGTTCCCGACCTCACTGGCACCAAGCCGCTGGTCGACATCGTGGGCCTGCCGCGGGCCATCGAGATCTGCCTGACCGCGCGGACCGTGCACGCCGAGGAGGCGGCCCGGCTGGGGCTGGCCGAGACGGTCGTGCCGGCCGACCGGCTGGACGCCGCGGTGGCCGAGCTGACCACGGCGCTGCTGGCCGTGAACGCCGATGCCGCGGTGGCCACCAAACGGCTGCTGTGCGAGGCCCCCGGCAACACGCTGGAGCAGCAGATCGCGGCCGAGCGGCGCGAGCAGGTGGACCGGCTGCGGGCCCTGTTCGGCGCCGGCGGGTGAGCGGGTCCGTGCGCTGCCGGTGACCCGGCCTCCTCGTGCGGAATAACCCGCCCGCTTACATGATTACAGTTATGGAGCGGTTCGAGAGCGCGAGGAGGCCTCCGTGGCGATGCCGGGCATGCCGGGCAACGGCTGGCAGGTGATGGCGTCGTTCCGCCGCGACAGCTCCGTCACCCAGCAGAAGCTCAAGCCGGGGACGGCTCGGCGGATCGCCGGTTACGCCCGCCCGTACGTCCGCGAGCTGGTGCTGTTCCTCGGGCTGAACGCGCTCGCCGCGGCCATCGTCGTCGCCGGCCCGCTGCTGCTCAAGGCGATCATCGACCGGGGCGTACTGCCGGGCAGCGGCCGGGTGGTGGTCTGGCTGGCGCTCGCCGTGGCCGGCCTGGCGCTGGTGGAGGCCGTGCTGTCGCTGTTCCAGCGCTGGTACTCCGCCCGGATCGGCGAGGGGCTGATCTACGACCTGCGCACCCAGGTTTTCGACCACGTGCAGCGGATGCCGGTGGCGTTCTTCATGCGGGCGCAGACCGGCTCGCTCATCAGCCGGTTGAACAGCGACGTGATCGGGGCACAGCGTGCCCTCACCACCACGCTGTCCTCGGTGGTCTCCAACGTGATCAGCCTGATCCTGGTGCTCGTCGCGATGATCTGGCTGTCCTGGCAGGTCACGCTCATCGCCCTGGTGCTGCTGCCCATCTTCATCATCCCGGCCAAGTGGGTGGGCAAGCGGCTGCAGCGGGTCAGCCGCGAGCAGATGCAGCTCGACGCCGAGATGAGCTCGCTGATGACCGAGCGGTTCAACGTGGCCGGGGCGATGCTGGCCAAGCTCTACGGGCGGCCGCACGAGGAGTCGCGGGTCTTCTCCGACCGGGCCGGCCGGGTCCGCGACATCGGCGTGGTGGCCGCCATGTACGGCCGGGTCTTCTTCACCGCGCTGACCCTGGTGGCCGCGCTGGCCACCGCCATGGTCTACGGCGTCGGCGGCCTGCTGGTGGTGAACGGGAACTTCGAACTGGGCACGCTGGTGGCGCTGGCGGCCCTGCTCACCCGGATGTACGGGCCGCTGACGGCGCTGTCCAACGTGCAGGTGGACGTGATGACCGCGCTGGTGAGCTTCGACCGGGTCTTCGAGGTCCTCGACCTGAAGCCGATGGTCGCCGAGCGGCCGGGCGCCGAGCGGCTGCGCGGGACCGGCGGCGCGCCCGCGATCGAGTTCGACGACGTGACGTTCCGCTACCCGGCCGCCGAGGAGGTGTCGCTGGCGTCGCTGGAGTCGATCGCGCGCACCGACACCGCCCCGGCGCGCGAAGTGCTGCACGGGGTGGACTTCACCGTGGCCCCCGGCGAGATGGTCGCTCTGGTGGGGCCCTCCGGTGCGGGAAAGTCGACCATTACGCACCTGGTCTCGCGGCTCTACGACGTCACCGGGGGGACGGTCCGGATCGGCGGCCGGGACGTCCGGGACGTGACGCTCGCGTCGCTGCGGGACGAGGTCGGCGTGGTCACCCAGGACGCCCACCTCTACCACGACACGATCCGGGCGAACATGCTGTACGCCCGGCCCGACGCCACCGATGAGGAGATCCGCGCCGCGCTGCGGGCCGCCCAGATCGGGGACCTGGTGGACGCCATGCCCGACGGTCTCGACACGGTGGTGGGCGACCGCGGCTACCGGCTGTCCGGCGGCGAGAAGCAGCGGCTGGCGCTGGCCAGGCTGCTGCTCAAGGCGCCGTCGGTGGTCGTCCTGGACGAGGCCACGGCCCACCTGGACTCCGAGTCCGAGGCGGCCGTCCAGCACGCGCTGCGGACCGCGCTGGCCGGCCGGACCTCGCTGATCATCGCGCACCGGCTGTCCACCGTCCGGGAGGCCGACCAGATCCTGGTGGTGGCCGGCGGGCGGATCGTGGAGCGCGGCCGGCACGAGGACCTGCTGCTGGCCGGCGGGCTGTACGCGGAGCTGTACCGGACGCAGTTCGCCCCCCAGGCCGGCCGCGGGCGCGGCGGCTCCATGAACGTCGCGAACGGAGACGGGCCCGGCCAGGCGGCCGAGCCGCTGGGGGCCGACCGGCGCTGACCGGTTCGCCCGAAGATCCGCGGTTTTGCGGTGGGGGCCCGCCCGATGCGCTTTGCTTGGTGGCGCTCCGGCGGCAACCTGACGGCCACTCGCCGGCGTCACAGTGATCGTGGAGAGGACACGATTCCGGCGGGAGAGGTGAACGATCGTGCGTATGACCGTCAAGGGCGGGGTGGGCCGCTACACGATGATGTTCCTGGGAATCGGCGCGGCGGGCGTCGCCATCGGCTGGCTGAGCCCGGAGATGACGGCGATGACGGGAACGTTCCGCCGGCGCGCCGGCTCCTGACCCGGCGCGCGGGGCGGCTCAGCCGGAACCGCTGAGCTCGTAGCCCAGCCGGCGCAGTTCCGTCCCCGCGACTTTCTCGACCTGCCGGACCTGCCGGTGGGTCAGACGGTTGCGCCAGGCGCCCACCGGGCGCTCCCGGAGCTGTGGTCCACCGGCCCGCACCAGCCCGGTCAGCGCGGTTTTGGACAGGGACGTCCCCAGGTAGGCCGACACGTCGTCGATCACCTGGCGTGGCCGGGCGATCAGATCCTCGTAGCGCACCGTGTACAGCTGCTCGTCGGGGATCTGGGCGCGCAGCCGGGCGCTCAGCCGGACCGATCCGCGCCAGCGCAGCGCGCACTTGACCGCCGGCCCCGCGGCCGGCCAGCGGTTCCGCTCGGTGTGGTCCTCGACGCCGAAGAAGGGGTTGGGGAACACCTCGTCCAGGTTGGCGAACCCGGGCTTGAACCAGGCCAGGCAGCGTTCGTCCGCCAGCATGTCGGAGACCACGTCCCGCCCGTCGCGGATGACCTGGAGCAACTGGGCGTCGGGGAAGGCGTCCAGCAGCACGTCGGCGCTGTAGAGCAGGTCGGGGGAGGCGTCGGCGTACCGCAGGTCCCCGGTGGCGGTCTCGTCGGGTCCGGCGCAGGGGGCGGGGTCGGCGCCGGGCACCGGCTCCAGCCCGCCGGCCGTCCGGCACTCGGCGGGACATTCGGCGCAGCCGCGTGCGGTGATCTGCCAGGCCGAGGCGTAGGCGTCGCGCAGCACCCGGGCCGCCCCGCGCTCACGCTCCGTGGCGATCGAGGGGCGCCGGGCGAAGGCGTACGTCACCCGCAGCAGTCCGGGACGGCCCATCGTCAGATGGAATCCGGCGGACCGTTTGACGAGGCGGGCGAGCAGGTCCGTGCCGGAGTGGGGGGCTCCCAGGAGGAACACCGGCCGGCGGACCTTGGCGCCATTGATCACCAGGATGTGCGGCTTGGAACTCATAGATCTCCCCAGTGTGGCACCAGGCGCGGGGTGCCGGTGGCCGGGGCGCTCTCCGGTGATCAGGTGGTTATCAAGCAAAAAGCAGTGGATATGTCCGGGCGAAACAGGCGCGGATTGCCTAGCCTGAACCCATGGACGCGCCTCTGACGTTGAACGGGTGGCTGCCTCAGGCCGAGACGGTCACGGTCCTTACCGGGGCGGGCATCAGCACCGACAGCGGCATTCCGGACTTCCGTGGCCCGCAGGGCGTCTGGACCAAGGATCCGGCCGCCGCCGCGCTGTCGTCCATCGACTCCTACCTGGCCGATCCGGAGGTCCGGCGGCGCTCCTGGCGGGCCCGTCTCGACCACCCGGGGTGGGCCGCCGAGCCCAACCGGGGCCATGCCGCGTTGGTGGAACTGGAGCGGGCCGGCCGGCTGCGCGCGATCATCACCCAGAACATCGACGGGTTGCACCAGAGCGCCGGCTCGTCGCCTTCGGCGGTGATCGAGATCCATGGCACCATGCGCGACGCGATCTGCCTGTCCTGCGGGCTGCGCACGCCCATGCCCGAGGTGCTGGCCCGGGTCGGCGCGGGCGAGGAGGACCCGCCGTGCGTCTCCTGCGGCGGAATCCAGAAGTCCGCGACGATCTCGTTCGGGCAGGCGCTCGACCCCGACGTGCTCGCCGCCGCGATCGCCGCCGCCCGCTCGTGCGACCTGTTCCTGGCCGTGGGCACTTCGTTGACCGTGCAGCCCGCTGCGGGGCTGTGCCTGGAGGCGGTGGAGCACGGCGCCCGGCTGGTGATCATCAATGCCCAGCCGACGCCCTACGATCGGGTGGCCGACGCCGTGCTGCGCACGCCCATCGGCGAGGCTCTGCCCCGGCTGGTGAGCAGGGTGTGCGAGAAGACGGGCGGGGGAGCGCGCTGAGCCATCGGCCAAGTTACAAGCAGGGCCACGAGCAGGGTCACCGATGCGCATGTTGCAAAGCACACATGGCGGGGTCGCGGGCGGCAAGGTCTTCCGTTGGACGGGGAGTCCTGACAAGCTCTATCCGTTGCTAACGAGGAGGGGTGGATGAGCGGGGGCGCTCGGCACGCGGCCGGGGAGGGGCCGCGTGGTCCTGACGAGCCGGCGGGACGGGGGACGCGTCCGGTCCGTCCCAGACCCGGTGACCGGGTGGCGGTGGTCGCGCCCAGCGGCCCTGTCGATCCGGACCGGCTGGAGACCGGCTGCACGCTGCTTCGAGACCTGGGATTCGAGGTGGCCCTGGGGGAGCATGTTTTCGACCGGGCCGGCCTGGACGACGTCCCGGCGGACCAGGGCCGGCTGGCCGGGGCCGACACCGACCGCGCGGCGGACCTGCGGGCCGCCTGGTGCGATCCGGAGATCCGCGCCGTGGTCTGCGCCCGGGGCGGCTACGGCGCCACCCGGGTCCTCGCGCACCTCGACTGGGCGGCGCTCGCCGCGGCCGAGCCGAAGATCCTGCACGGTTCCAGCGACATCACCGCCCTGCACGCGGCCTTCGGAACGCGGCTGGGCGTCACGACCTCGTTCGGCCCCATGGTCGCCACCCCGTTCGCCGCCGACGACCCCGAGCGGGCCCGTGCGGCGCTGGCCGCCGCACTCCTGGGCGGCTCGGGGCCACTGCGCGGCACCCGGGCGATCCGCTCCGGCCGAGCCCGGGGGCCGCTCACCGGAGGCACGCTCTCGTTGCTGACGGCCCTGCTCGGCACTCCTTACGCGCCGGCCCCGGCCACCGGGGCCATCGCCGTCCTGGAGGACGTCGGCGAGGCGCCCTACCGGGTCGACCGGATGCTCGTCCAACTGCTCCAGGCCGGCTGGTTCGACGGGGTGGCCGGGGTGGCGCTGGGCACCTGGTCCGGCTGCGGCGACCAGGCCGAGCTCGACGCCGTCCTCGCCGCCCGGCTGGGCGGGCTGGGCGTACCGGTCCTGGCCGGGCTGCCGGTCGGGCACGGGTCCCGCCAGTCGACCGTGGAGCTGGGCGCCCCGGCCGAGCTCGACGCCGGCGCCGGAACGCTGACCCCGGGCGGTGCCGGATGAGCCGCGGTGACGACGGCGCGCTGGACTCGCTGGTGGTCCTGGTGGCCGAGAGCCTGGGGTACACCTGCCGGCGGGTGCCCGGCGACGTCATGCTGCTGGAAGGCATCACCCGGCTGCACGTGAGCATGCGCAACCTGCGGCAGCTCGCCCGGATGGTGCCGCGCGACGACTGGCCCGCCCTGGTCGCCGACCATGTGACCACCATCGTCACCGCGATCGAGGAGCCCCTCGATCTGAGCGACTTCGAGCTGGCGCAGCACCTGCTGCGCACCCGGATCTACCCCGCCGAGGCCGACAACGGGATCCTCGCGGCCCGGCCCTTCGCGCCCGGGCTGATCGAGGTCGTGGTGGTCGACACCCCCACCACCGTCCGTACCGTCACCGTCGACGAGATGGAGGACTGGCCGGTCTCGGGCGACGCGCTGTTCATCCTCGGCCGGGCGAACGTCCGGGCGGACGGGCCGCTCCAGGTCGAGGAGCAGGATCTCGGCGGCGTGCCGGTGGCGGTCCTGCACGGCTGGACCTTCTACGCGGTGACGCACCTGGCCTGGCTGGGGGAGTACCTCAACCTCGGCCCGGGCGGCGCGCTGGTGATCGCCCCCAGCCGCAGCCTCGTCGTCGCGTACCCGCTGCACGCCGGGACGCCCCGGCGGGAGGCGGCCCTCGCCGCCCGCGAGCTGCAGACCCAGGCGCGGTACGCCTACGAGGAGGGGCCGGGCTCGCTCAGCCCGCACCTGTTCTGGTGGCGGGGCGGCGAACTGGAGCTGCTGGAGATCGGCGTCGACGGCGACGCGACGGTGCTGCCCCGGGAGTTCGAGCGGGCCCTCACCGCGCTGGCGGCCGGCTCCTGGGACACTCCCTGAGCCGTCAGCCCCGGCGCCCCCAGGTCTGGTGCCCTTCGAGGTCGTAGGCGGTGTGGATGAGGGGGACGTGGCTGAACGCCTGCGGGAAGTTGCCGACCTGGCGCCCGGCCCGCAGGTCGTACTGCTCGGCGAGCAGCCCGACGTCGTTGCGCAGCGCCAGCACCCGCTCGAACAGCTCCTCGGCCTCGTCCCGGCGCCCGATCATGCGCAGCCCATCGGCCAGCCAGAAGGTGCAGGCCAGGAACGCGCCCTCCTCACCGGGCAGCCCGTCGGGGGTGACGCTCTGGTGGGTGGGATAGCGGCGGACGAGCCCGTCGAGGCACAGCTCCCGCTGGACCGCCTCGACGGTGCCCACCACCCGGGGGTCGGTGGGCGGCAGGAAGCCGACCTGCGGGATGAGCAGCAGCGCGGCGTCGAGCTCCTGCGACCCGTAGGACTGGGTGAACGTGCCGCGGACGGGGTCGAACCCCCGGTCGCACACCTCGCGGTGGATCCGGTTGCGGATCCGCTCCCAGTGGCCGACGGGCCCGGGCAGGTCGAACTCCCGCACCGTGCGGATCGCCCGGTCGAAGGCCACCCAGCACATCACCTTGGAGTGGACGAAGTGCCGGGAACCGCCGCGGACCTCCCACAGCCCCTCGTCGGGCTCGGCCCAGTGCCGCTCGACGAACCGCAGCAGCGCGTAGGACATCGACCAGACCTGCGGGGTGGGCCGCAGCCCGGCCCGGCGCGCCAGATAGAGGGAGTCGATGACCTCGCCGGGGACGTCGAGCTGGAGCTGCTCGGCGGCGGCGTTGCCGACCCGCACCGGCCGGGAGCCCTCGTACCCGGAGAGCCAGCTCACCTCCCACTCGGGCAGCCGCCGCTCCCCGGCGACCCCGTACATGATCTGGACGTCCTCGGGGTCACCGGCCACCGCGCGCACCAGCCACTGCCGCCACGCCTCGGCCTCGTCGGTGTACCCGCTGCGCAGCATCGCCTCCAGGGTCATCGTGGCGTCGCGCAGCCAGCAGTAGCGGTAGTCCCAGTTGCGTAGCCCGCCCAGTTCCTCCGGCAGCGAGGTGGTGGGGGCGGCCACGATGCCGCCGGTGGGGGCGTAGGTGAGCGCCTTCAGCGTGATCAGGGAGCGCCGTACGGCGTCGCCGTGCCGGCCGGTGTAGGTGCACGGCCGCATCCAGTCGTGCCACAGCCGCTCGGTCTCCTCCAGCGCCGCCATGGCGTCGACCGGGTCGGGCTCGGGCAGGTGGGAGGGGTGCCAGGTCAGCACGAACGGCACCCGCTCGCCCGCCCGCACGGTGAACTCGGAGACGTGCGCGAAGTCGCGGCCCTCGATCGGGGCGCCGCCGCGCAGCCAGATCGACTCGGGCCCGGCGATGCCGGCCACCTGGCCGTCGGACCGGCTCATCCAGGGGACGACGTTGCCGTAGTCGAACCGCGCCCGCAGTTCGAAGCACATCGGGACCTCACCGGACAGCCCCTCGACGATCCGCACCACGTCGGGCGCCTCGCCGCGGTGCGGCATGAAGTCCACCAGCCGGACGGTGCCGGCGGAGGTCTCCCACTCGGTCTCCAGGATCAGCGTGTCGCCGCGGTAGCGGCGCCGGGTGGCCCGGGGGTCGCCGATCCGCGGGCGGATCTGCCACCGGCCGTTGCTCTCGTCGCCGAGCAGGGCGGCGAAGAACGCCGGGGAGTCGAAGCGCGGAAAGCACAGCCAGTCGATGGAGCCGTCGAAGCCGACCAGCGCCGCGCTCTGCAGGTCGCCGATCAGCGCGTAGTCCTCGATGCGTCCTGGCATGTCTCTCCCCGCTCGTCGCCGATCCTACGTCGCGTCCGTGGGCGTGGCCGTGGTCCGGCGGATGGCGCTGTGGATGTACCCGCCTACGGCGGTCACCGCCGGCATGACATGCGGTGCGGTGTTCCCGATCTACGCTTTTTATGCCTTCGGTTGGGACAACGGATACGGTCGAGCTCTTTTCCGGGCAGGGCAAACGTGCGACTTTGGCAGGACACCCTTCCCCCGGATCGGAGCGTGATCCATGCGGATAAGCGACATACTGCGGAACAAGGGAAACACCGTGGCGACGGTGCGGCCTGATTCGACCGTACGCGACCTGCTTGCCACCCTGGCCGAGCACAACATCGGAGCCGTCGTCGTCTCTCCGGACGGCGCGGTGATCGCCGGCATCGCCTCCGAGCGGGACGTGGTGCGCCGGCTGCACGAGCGGGGCGCCGGGCTGCTCGACAGCCCCGTCTCGGAGATCATGACGGTCGAGGTCCGCACCGGTGGGCTCGACGACAAGGTCGACGGCTTGCGCCGCACCATGACCGAGCACCGGATCCGGCACCTGCCCATCCTGGCGGATGGCCGGCTGGCCGGCATCGTCAGCATCGGCGACGTGGTCAAGAGCGCGATCGACGAGCTGGAGACCGAACGCGAACACCTGGTCGGTTACCTGCACGGCTGACCGCGGACGCCCGACACCGGCGTCGGGCGACCGTTACACGTAGGCGGGCAGCGGGCGTGCCGCCGGCGCCGACTCCACCTCCCGGTAGGCGGCGGCCAGCCGTTCGACCGCGGTGCGCAGTGTCTCCGGTGGCAGCACGAACGGCAGCCGGAGGCGGTCCTCCAGCACGCCCTCGGTGCCGAACACCGGCCCCGGCATCACCCGGACTCCGTGCCGTAGTGCCGCCGCCGCCAGGTCGGTGGCCACCGGGGCGGGCAGCCGGACCCACAGGGACATCCCGCCCGCCGGGGCGGTGAACGTCCAGTCGGGCAGCAGCTCGCCCAGGGCCGCGGTCAGGGCGTCCCGGCCGCGGGTGAGCCACTCGACCCGCTCGGCGCGCACCTCGTCGATCCGGTGCAGCAACTCGTCGGTGATCAGCTGGTCGAGCACCGAGCTCGCGATGTCGAAGGACTCCCGGGCCAGGACCAGCCGCCGGACCAGCGGGGCGGTGGTCCGGATCCAGCCGATCCGCAGCCCGCCCCACAGCAGCTTGGCCGCCGAGCCCACGCAGATCACCCGGGCCGGGTCGTGGACCGCGAGCGGCCGGGGCACGCTCCCGGCCAGCGGGAGTTCGGTGAAGGTTTCGTCGGCGACGAGCAGGGCGTCGGCGTCCTGCGCGGCGGCCACCAGCGCGGCGCGCCCGGCGTCGTCCAGCAGCCGCCCGGTCGGGTTCTGGAAGTCGGGGATCACGTAGGCCACCCGGGCTGCGGCCTGACGCAGGCCGCTGCCGATCAGCTCGATGTCCCACCCGGCGTCGACGCCCACCGGGACCACCCGCGCCCCGCGCCGCCGCAGGGCGTCGAGCGCGTGCGGGTAGGTCGGCCGCTCGGCCAGCACGGCGTCGCCGGACTCCACCAGGACCTGGAACAGCAGCGTGCAGGCCTGCTGTGCCCCGCTGGTGATCACGATCTGGTCGGGCCGGGTGGGCAGCCCGCGCTCGGTGTAGCGGGCGGCGACGGTCGCGCGCAGCACGGCCAGCCCGGCGGGCTCGTAGCCGGGCCCCGCCTCGTACTCCGGCAGCCGGGCGACGGCCGCCGCGACCGCTTCGGGGAAGATCCGGGGCGCGCTGGGGGCGGCGCAGCCCAGGTCGATGACCTCCGACCCCGGCCAGGCGTGCGACATGCCGAACCGCGCGCCGGGGGGCACGGTTCCGGAGGGCAGGGCGGTCCAGCTGCCCGCGCCCTGCCGGCTCTCCACGAAGCCCTGGTCGCGCAGCCGGTCGTAGGCGGCGGTCACCGTGGTGCGGCTGACCCCCAGCGCCGCGGCGAGATCGCGCTCGGCCGGCAGCCGGACCCGTGCGGGCAGCCGGCCGTCGAGGACCAGCCGCCGGATCTCCCGGGCCAGCGCCGCGTAGTAGGGCCGCTCGTCCGGCGGGCCCGCCAGCAGGCGGGCGAGGTGCAGACCGCTGACGTACTGGGTGTTCATAAAGCCACTTTCTCCGATTGGTCCTTCTTTATCAAGCCAATGCTCTCCAGGATGGGGATATGACTCATCGCAAGCGGGCCATGGCTCTCGTCGTGCGCCGGCTGGTTCAGCTCTATGCCGGATTGGCCTTGTACGGGCTGGGCATCGCCCTGCAGATCACCTCCGGGCTGGGGAACGACCCCTGGGACGTCCTGCACCAGGGCCTGGCGCTGCGGTTCGGGCTGTCCATCGGCGCCTGGATCATCATCATGGGCGCCCTGGTCATGGTGCTGTGGATCCCGCTGCGGCAGCGGCCGGGGCTCGGCACGATCAGCAACGTCGTTCTGGTGGGCGTGTTCGCCGACCTGTTCCTGCACCTGCTGCCCGTCCCGGACGAGACGGCCGTCCGCTGGGGCTACCTGATCGGTGCGATCGTGGTGGGCGGGTTCGCCACCGGCTGCTACATCGGGGCGAACCACGGGCCGGGCCCCCGGGACGGCCTGATGACCGGCCTGGCGGCGCGCGGCCACTCGATCCGGGTGGTCCGCACCGCGATCGAACTCGGCGTGCTCGCGGTGGGGTGGCTGCTCGGCGGCACCGTGGGCGTCGGCACGGCGCTGTACGCGGTCGCGATCGGCCCGCTGGCGCACGTGTTCCTGCGCCTGCTGCACACCGATCCGGCCGAGGTCGAGCGGCTGTACGGCTCCGGCCGGGCGGCGGAACCCGCGCTACCGGCCGGCGCGGGCGGCGTGCTCGGCGATCCAGCCGGCAATGGGACCGGGACGGGTGCGCGGCGCCCAGTGCCCGACGTCGAGCCGGCGTAGCGTCAGGTCGGGGGCCCACTCGCGCAACCCGGTGACCAGGCGCGGCGAGACGAAGGCGTCCCGGAGCGGCACGATCACCTGGGTGGGCACCGCGGTGCGGCGCTCGCGCGGCGCCCCCAGCCGGTCGGCCATGTTCGCCCGGTAGAGGCCGAGACCGGCGACGGCGTCCCGGGCCAGGGCGGGGCCCCGGCCCGGCCGCAGCACCGGGGCGCACGCGCGGGCCAGCCCGCCCCGCCACAGCGCCTCGGGCAGGACCGGGATCCGGAAGAGGGGGATGTACCAGGACCGCACGAGCTGCCCGGCGGCCACCCGCGGGTCGCGCCGGTTCAGCCGCCCCACGTGGTCCAGGCAGGGGCCCGAGATCGAGGTGAACGAGGCGAACCGGTCCGGCATGGTGCAGACCGCCTCCCACGCCTGGATCGAGCCCCAGTCGTGCCCGGCCAGATGCACCGGGCCCGCCGCCACGGCGTCGAGCACCGCGCGCAGGTCGGCCATCAGGTGCTCGAAGGCGTAGGCCCGGGTGCCGGGCGGGTGCGCGGAGTCCCCCGCGCCCCGCACGTCGTAGCGCACCACGTGATGGTCGCGGGCCAGCAGACCGGCGACACCGTCCCAGACCGCGTGGGTGTCGGGGTAGCCGTGGACGAGCAGCACGGTGGGCCGGGCGGGGTCGCCCTGCTCGAAGACGGCCAGGTCGACGCCGTCACCGCGGACCCGACGGGGCCGCACCGCCACCTCGCTGGACGCTTCGGACATCCGGCCAACCAACCGCGCGGACGGGTCCAGTGTCAAGGCGCCGCAAGCCGGCCGGGCCCGGCCGGTCAGTACGGGTCGTAACCCGCGGCCAGCGCGGCCGGCGAGCGCGTCAGGTACGCCAGGGCCTGCGGGGTGGAGCACACCCGCGAGGGGTGGTGCCAGGGCCGCAGGTACACCAGCGCCTCGACGACCAGCAGCCGGAAGATCCCCGGGATGTGCCCCGCGCGCACCGACCGGCGGTAGGCCCGGTAGATCCGCCACGGCGCCATCCGCCCGCCGAGCGTCGGGTCCCGGCGGACCAGGTAGACGCTGCCGCCGACCAGCGCGTAGTACAGGAACGCCAGCGAGACCGCCCAGGCGGCCACCCGCATCAGGTACCCGCCACCGAGGTGCCGGTAGACGTCGAACACCACCGAGCGGTGCTCGACCTCCTCGGCGCCGTGCCAGCGCAGCAGGTCGAGCATGGTCGGGTCGGCCCCCGCCGCGTCCAGCCGGTCGTTGTCCAGGATCCACTGGCCCAGCACCGCGGTGTAGTGCTCGATCGCGGCCACCGCCCCGAGCTCGAACCGCAGCCGCCGCCGGTACTTGCGGGGCGCCCGGCAGGCCAGTTCGAGCATCGCCGCAGGCCGCTCCTCGTTGCCCCTGTCCGCGGCCCGGGTGATCGGCCTGACGTCGATGCCGTGCCGGTCCAGGAGCTCGTCGAGCACGCCCTGGTGCGAGCGGGCGTGCACCATCTCCTGGCCGATGAAACCCTGGATCTCCGCGCGCAGCCGGGCGTCCAGGACCTGGGGCAGTGCGTCCTTGACGCACTGGACGAACCAGCGCTCGCCGGCCGGCAGCACGGTGTGGAACGAGTTGACGACGTGGGTTCCGACGGGATCGCCCGGGATCCAGTGCAGCGGGGTCTTCTCCCAGTCGAACGAGACCCGGCGGGTCCTGATCGGGGGATGCCGTTCATCGATGTCGAACGCCCGGGCCGCACCGGCCTGCTGAGCCGCCATCGCCGTTCCCTTCCCGCAAGCGCGTTCTCCTCGGGTGGTGACCGGTCCTCCGTGCGCGACCGTCAGCCCCGTAGTGAAGCCCGGTACCGCGGGTACCGTCTTTGCGGCTTTCCCACAACCGGGAGAAACGGAATTCATCGCCGGGTGACAACCCGGGCGCGGCGGCTCAGGCCAGGAGGCGGTGGGCGCCCGCGTACACGTTCATCGAGTCGCCGCGCAGGAACCCGATCAGGGTGAGGCCCGCGGCCTCGGCCAGTTCGGCGGCCAGGGAGGAGGGCGCCGACACCGCGGCGAGCACGGGCACACCGGCCTGCACGGCCTTCTGGACCAGTTCGAACGAGGCCCGTCCGCTCACCATCAGCACCGTGCCGGCCAGCGGCAGCCGGTCCTCGCGCAGCGCCCAGCCCACGACCTTGTCCACCGCGTTGTGCCGGCCCACGTCCTCGCGGACCGCCAGCGCCCGGCCGGTGCCGTCGAACAGCCCGGCGGCGTGCAGCCCGCCGGTGCGGTCGAACGCCCGCTGCGCCGCCCGCAACGCGCCGGGCAGCCCGATCACCGTGCGCGGGTCGAGCCGTACGGGGTCGGCGCCCACGTCGAAGCGGGCGCGCCGCCGCAGCGCCTCGATGCTCTCCGTCCCGCACACCCCGCAGGCGCTGGTGACGGGGAAGGCGCGGGCCGGCACGGGTTCGGGCACGCCCTCGGCCAGCCGGACGTCGACCACGTTGTAGGTGTTCTCACCGCCGTCCGCGCAGTGGCGCATGGCGGCGAGGTCGGCGGGCCCGCCGATCGCGCCCTCGGCCGACAGGAAGCCCGCGACCAGGTCGAAGTCGTCGCCCGGGGTGCGCATGGTCACGGTCAGCGGCCGCCCGCCGATCCGGATCTCCAGTGGCTCCTCGACGGCCAGGGCGTCCGGCCGCCGGTCCGGCGCCCGGCCGGCCCGCAGCCGGAGCACCGGCCTGCGCACGGTGATCCGCCCCATGCCGCCGACGTTACCCCGCGGACTCCCCGGCAGGAATGATCGGCTACCGGTCGGGGTAGAAGAGGCGTGTTCGCGACGATCAGGGAGAATCGGGCCAAGGATTATGACCTTCCTGCCCTGGCCGGTGCTGCGGCAGCTCACCGGCCCGGACCGCACGGGCCGTGGCGCCGCCGCCCGCTCGGCGCGCACCGACGCCCTCGCGCCGCGCACCGAGCGCGCCGACAAGGTGGTCCCGTCGGTCTGCCCGTACTGCGCGGTGGGCTGCGGGCAGCAGGTCTTCGTCGCCGACGGGAAGGTCACCCAGATCGAGGGCGACCCGGCCTCGCCGATCTCCCGCGGCCGGCTGTGCCCCAAGGGTTCCGCGAGCAAGCAACTCGTCACCGGTCCCCACCGGCAGACCAGGGTCCTGTACCGGCGGCCGCACGGCACCGAATGGGAGCCGCTGGAGCTGGACCGGGCGATGGACATGATCGCCGACCGGGTGGTCGCGGCCCGCCGGGAGAGCTGGCAGGACACCGTCGAGGGCAAGGCCGTCAACCGCTGCATGGGCATCGCGGCGCTGGGCGGGGCCACCCTCGACAACGAGGAGAACTACCTCATCAAGAAGCTCTGGACCGCTCTCGGCGCCGTCCAGATCGAGAACCAGGCCCGTATTTGACACTCCTCCACCGTCCCCGGTCTGGGGACCTCGTACGGCCGTGGCGGCGCCACGACGTTCCAGCAGGACCTGGTCAACTCCGACTGCATCGTCATCCAGGGCTCCAACATGGCCGAGTGCCATCCGGTCGGGTTCCAGTGGGTGGTCGAGGCCAGGCAGCGCGGCGCGAAGGTGTTCCACATCGACCCGCGGTTCACCCGCACGAGCGCGCTGGCCGACCGGCACCTGCCGATCCGGGCGGGCTCCGACGTGGTCTTCCTGGGCGCGCTGATCAACCACGTGCTGGCGGGCGGCCATGACTTCCGCGAGTACGTGGTCGCCTACACCAACGCGGCCACGATCCTGAGCGACGACTTCCGGGACACCGAGGACCTGGACGGGCTGTTCTCCGGCTACGACCCGGAGAGCCGCAGCTACGACCCCGCGAGCTGGGCGTACCGGGGCGTCGCCGCGGAACCGGCGGCGGGCGCCCGCGAGGAGGAGGACGTCCGGCACGAGCACGGTCCGGAGGCCCAGTACGAGGCGACCCCCGCGCAGACCGGCCCGGCGCCCGAACGCGACGAGACGCTGCAGCACCCGCGCTGCGTCTACCAGGTGCTCAAGCGGCACTTCGCCCGCTACACCCCGGAGCTGGTCGAGGAGCTGTGCGGCATCCCGCCCGAGGCGTTCGCCGAGGTCGCCGACGCCGTCGTGCGCTGCTCGGGGCGCGACCGCACCACGGCATGGGTGTACAGCGTCGGCTGGACCCAGCACACCGTCGGCGTCCAGTACATCCGCACCGCCGCCATCCTCCAACTGTTGCTCGGCAACATCGGGCGGCCCGGCGGCGGGATCCTGGCACTGCGCGGCCACGCCTCGATCCAGGGCTCGACCGACATCCCGACGCTCTACAACCTGCTGCCCGGCTACCTGCCGATGCCGTTCGCCCACGAGCACGAGGACCTGGACTCCTACCTGGCGGGGGCGGCCGGCGACACCGGGTTCTGGGGCCGCAAGCGGTCGTACATGGTCAGCCTGCTCAAGGCCTGGTGGGGCGACGCGGCCACCGCCGACAACGACTTCCGGTTCGGCCACCTGCCCCGGCTGACCGGCGACCACGGCACCTACCGGACGGTCATGGACCAGATCGACGGCAAGGTCAAGGGGTACTTCCTGACCGGCGAGAACCCGGCCGTGGGCTCGGCCGGCGGCAAGATGCAGCGGCTCGGGCTGGCCGCCCTCGACTGGCTGGTGGTGCGCGACCTCACCCTGATCGAGAGCGCCACGTTCTGGAAGGAGGGCCCGGAGATCGAGACCGGTGAGCTGAGCACGCCGGAGATCGGCACCGAGGTGTTCTTCCTGCCCGCCGCCGCGCACACCGAGAAGGACGGCACCTTCACCAACACCCAGCGGCTGCTGCAGTGGCACCACAAGGCGGTCGAGCCGCCCGGCGACGCCCGCAGCGACCTGTGGTTCTTCTACCACCTGGGCCGCCGCATCCGGGCGCGGCTGGCCGGCTCCGACGACCCTCGCGACCTGCCGTTGCAGGAGCTGACCTGGGACTACCCGACCGAGGGCGAGCACGAGGAGCCGTCCGCCACGGCGGTGCTGCGCGAGATCAACGGGGTCGGCCCGGACGGTGCCGCGCTGTCGTCGTTCACCGAACTGGAGGACGATGGCTCCACTGCCGCCGGCTGCTGGATCTACACCGGCGCCTTCGCCGGCGAGGTCAACCAGACCGCCCGCCGCCGCCCGGGAACCGAGCAGTCGTGGGTGGCCCCCGAATGGGGCTGGGCCTGGCCCGCCAACCGGCGCATCCTCTACAACCGGGCGTCGGCCGACCCGGACGGCCGGCCGTGGAGCGAACGCAAGCGTTACGTCTGGTGGGACCCCGACCGGGGCGACCAGGGGGAGTGGACCGGCCACGACGTCCCCGACTTCGAGCGGGCCAAGCCGCCCGGCCACCGCCCGGAACCCGGCGCCACCGCCGAGCACGCGCTGGCGGGCGACGACCCGTTCATCATGCAGACCGACGGCAAGGGCTGGCTGTACGTGCCCAAGGGGCTGGTCGACGGCCCGCTGCCGGCGCACTACGAGCCGCAGGAGTCGCCGGTCGTCAACCCGCTGTACGGGCAGCAGAGCAACCCCGCGCGGCGGGTCTTCCGGCGCCGCCGCAACCGCTACCATCCGGTCGGTGGCGAGGTATACCCGTACGCGGTGACCACCTACCGGCTCACCGAGCACCACACGGCGGGCGGCATGAGCCGCACCCTGGCCTACCTGTCGGAGCTGCAGCCCGAGCTGTTCTGCGAGGTCTCGCCCGAGCTGGCCGCCGAGCGGGGGCTGGTCAACGGCGGCTGGGCGACGATCATCACTGCGCGCACCGCCATCGAGGCCAGGGTGCTGGTGACCCGGCGGATCGCACCGCTGCGGATCCGGGGGCGGACCGTCCACCAGGTCGGGCTGCCCTACCACTGGGGGCACGCGGGGTCGGTCACCGGCGACGCGGTCAACGACCTGCTGCCGATCGTCCTGGACCCCAATGTGGGCATCCAGGAGAGCAAGGCGGCCACCTGCGACGTCCGCGCCGGCCGGCGGCCGCGCGGGCCCGCGCTGACGGCCCTGGTCCGCGGCCACCGGCGGGCGGCGGGGCTGGAGAACGAAGGGGACGACGAACCTTGACCTACGACCCGGCACGATCCTCCGGTTACCCCGACCCCCCGCAGCGGGTCGGGTTCTTCACCGACACCTCGATCTGCATCGGCTGCAAGGCCTGCGAGGTCGCCTGCAAGGAGTGGAACGGCCTGCCCGCCGACGGGCCGCTGCCCGAGGACGCGTCGGTCCTGGAACTGACCGGGATGTCCTACGACAACACCGGGGCGCTCGGCGCGAGCACCTGGCGGCACGTCGCCTTCGTCGAGAAGCAGAACGACGCCGGCGGCCTGAACTGGCTGATGGCCTCCGACGTGTGCAAGCACTGCACCCACGCCGCCTGCCTGGACGTGTGCCCGACCGGGGCGCTGTTCCGCACCGAGTTCTCCAGCGTGGTCGTCCAGCAGGACGTCTGCAACGGGTGCGCCTACTGCGTCTCGGCGTGCCCCTACGGCGTCATCGACCGCCGTGAGGGCGACGGGCGGGCCTGGAAGTGCACGCTGTGCTACGACCGGCTGCGCGGTGGCCTGGAGCCCGCCTGCGCCAAGGCCTGCCCCACCGACTCGATCCAGTTCGGCCCCCTGGACGAGCTGCGCGAGCGCGCCGACCAGCGGCTGGCCCGGCTGCATTCCGACGGCGTCACCGAGGCCCGGCTGTACGGCGAGGACCCGGCGGACGGCGTCGGCGGGGCGGGCGCGTTCTTCCTGCTGCTGGACGAGCCGGAGACCTACGGGCTGCCGCCCGACCCGGTGGCCACCACCCGGGATCTGCCGGCCATGTGGCGCTGGGCCGCGGGAGCGGCGCTCGGGCTGGCCGGCGGGGTCGCCGTGGCGTTCCTCGGCGCCCGGGGGCGGGGCCGGTGAACGCGCCCGAGCAGGTGGACCCGGTCCAGTTCACCGACTACTACGGCCGTCCGGTACTCAAGGTCACCCGCTGGAAGTCGCCGCACATGCCCGGCTACCTGTTCCTGGGCGGGCTGTCGGGCGCCGCCTCCACCATGGCCGCCGCCGCCGAGGCGACGGGACGGCCCCGGCTGGCCCGCCAGGGCCGCCTCACCGCGGCCGTGGCCGCCGTGGGCGGTGCCGGGCTGCTGGTCGCCGAGCTGGGCCGGCCCGAGCGGTTCCTCAACATGCTGCGCGTCTTCAAGCCCAGCTCGCCGATGAGCGTGGGCTCGTGGATCCTGGCCGCGCACGGCGGGGTGACCACCGCGGCGGCGGCCTCGACCGTCACCGGCGTGGCGCCGCGGGCGGGCCGGGCCGCGGTGGCGGTCTCGGCGGTCACCGGACCGCTGGTGGCCACCTACACCGGTGTCCTGCTGGCCGACACCGCGGTACCGGCCTGGCACGCCGCCCACCGCCACCTGCCGCCGCTGTTCGCGGGCAGCGCGCTGGCGGCGGCCGGCGGAGCCGCCATGGTCATGGTGCCGGTCGCGGCGGCGGGCCCGGCCCGGCGGGCGGCCCTGCTGGGCGCCCTGGCCGAGCTGGCGGTCACCGCGTCCCTGGAACGCGGCCAGGGATTCGGCGAGGAGCCCCGGCTGGTCTCCGAGCCCTACCGGATCGGCCGGGCCGGCACGCTGCTGCGCGCGGCCCGGCTGCTGGCGGTGGCGGGGGCCGCGGGAACGGCACTGGCGGCGGGACGGCACCGCGCCGCCGCCGTGGCGGCCGGCGCGGCGCTGCTCGCCGGGTCGGCCTGCACCCGCTTCGGCGTCTACCACGCCGGGGTGCTCGCCGGCCGCGACCCGAAGTACACGGTGGTTCCGCAGCGGGCCCGCCCCCGGGTGCAGGAGTCCCGCCCCGGATGACGCCACGGGGCACCGCGGTCGACGGCTCACGGGAAGACCGTCCGACCAGGCGTTCCGGACGGTACGGCGGGCCTCGCGGCAGGCCGTCTTTAGCCGGTCGGCCGGCGGGTAGGGGGCACCCCGGCGCACACCGCGGCGCGCCGGGACCACCGCAGGAAGGAACGGTCATGACCGACACATCGCCCGCCGCGCGGGGCTCGCAGGACGGCCGGGAGGTGCTCACCAACCGCCAGGGCCATCCGGTCCACGACAACCAGAACCAGCGCACCGTGGGGGCGCGCGGCCCCGCCACGCTGGAGAACTACCAGTTCCTGGAGAAGATCAGCCACTTCGACCGGGAGCGCGTCCCGGAGCGGGTGGTGCACGCCCGGGGCACCACGTCCTACGGCTTCTTCGAGTCCTACGGGACGTGGGGCGACGAGCCCATCTCCACCTACACCCGGGCCAGGCTCTTCCAGGAGCCCGGCAAGCGCACCGACGTCGCGCTGCGCTTCTCCACGGTCATCGGGGGGCGCGACTCCGCCGAGACCGCCCGGGACCCTCGCGGCTTCGCGATCAAGTTCTACACCGAGGACGGCAACTGGGACCTGGTGGGCAACAACCTCGCGGTCTTCTTCATCCGGGACGCGATCAAGTTCCCGGACGTGATCCACGCCCTCAAGCCGGACCCGGTCACCTTCCGGCAGGAGCCCAACCGGATCTTCGACTTCATGTCGCAGACCCCCGAGAGCATGCACATGCTCGTCAACCTGTTCAGCCCGCGCGGAATCCCCGCCGACTACCGGCACATGCAGGGGTTCGGCGTCAACACCTACAAGTGGGTCAACGAGGAAGGGGTGACGCACCTGGTCAAGTACCACTGGATGCCCAAGCAGGGCGTGCGGAGCATGACCGAGGAGGACGCCGCCGTGGTGCAGGCCCGGGACCTCGGCCACGCCACCCGGGACCTGCGCGACGCCATCGACCGCAGCGACTACCCCGAGTGGGAACTGCTGGTCCAGATGATGACCGACGACGAGCACCCGGAGCTGGACTTCGACCCGCTCGACGACACCAAGGTGTGGCCGGAGAACGAGTTCCCCGCCAAGCCGGTCGGCCGGATCGTCCTCGACTCCAACGTCCGCAACTTCTTCGCCGAGAACGAGCAGATCGCCTTCGGCACCGGGGTACTGGTGGACGGTCTGGACTTCTCCGACGACAAGATGCTGGTGGGACGCACGTTCTCCTACAGCGACACCCAGCGGCACCGGGTCGGCCCCAACTACCTGCAGCTTCCGGTGAACCAGGCCAGGAACGCCGAGGTGCGCACCAACCAGCGCGACGGCGAGATGACCTACTACGTCGACGACGGGGGCCAGAGCCCGCACGTCAACTACGAACCCTCGATCACCGGCGGGCTGCGCGAGGCCAGGGAGCCGAGCCACGACGAGCAGGGCCCGCTGATCAGCGGGCGGCTCACCCGTAAGCGCCTGCCGCGCACCAACGACTACGCCCAGGCGGGCCAGCGCTACCTGCTGATGCACGACTGGGAGCGGGACGACCTGGTCAAGAACCTCATCACCCAGCTGTCGCAGTGCGTCCGGCCGGTCCAGGAGCGGATGGTCTGGCACTTCCTCATGGTGGAGGACGACCTGGGCCTGCGCGTCGGCGGCGGCCTGGGCATCGCCCCCGAGGACGTCGTCCACCTGGAGCCACTGCCGGACCAGAACCTCACCGACGAGGACCGCGAGCGGCTGGCCACCCTGGGTAAGAACGGCCCCCGCGACGTCGCGGGCCTGCAGATGACGCACTGCGTCCCCGACGAACGGGCCGCGATGGCGGGCTGACCCGCGACGTCCGGGACGGCGGTCCCGGCTCCGGCCGGGACCGCGGCGGCGGTCAGTGGGCGATGAGCATGTACGCCTCGCGCACCGTGACGTCGACGCCGGAGTTGTTGACCAGGTCGACCCGGTACTTGTGCTTGTCGCTCATCCGGACGTTGGAGTGCAGGACGTCCCGCGCGGTGGCCAGTTCCTTGCCCCGGATGTCCCGCTCGAAGTCGTCGGTGCTCCGCCCGTACGACGCCACGGTGACCTCGACGCCCGGCCCCGGCCGCTCGGTCAGGATCACCTCCACCGACACGGCGTAGGGGGCGTCGGCGCCCTTGATGAGGACGCTCGGATGCCGGACGCCGCCCGACGCGTCCGGGTGGATCTTCCCCGGGTCCTGCCATTCGATCTCGAACGGGATCGACGCGCGGGCGCCGGCGGGAACGGTGACCGGCTGGCGCATGCCGAGGTCGACGACGGTCTTCATGGTTTCCTCTTCTTCTTTTTCCGGTTCGGCGGCCGGGCGCGGCGCGCCCTTGCGGACCCAGGCGTACAGCGGGCCGCCGGGGCAGTCGGTGGCGTAACCGTCGCGGTGGCCCTTGATCTCGCCGCCGGCGCCGCCCCGGGAACGCAGGTACTCGATGGCGTCCCGGATCCCGTGCAGCATCGCGTCCGTGGGCTGGGTCGTCCCCTTGTTGCCCACCAGACCGCACACCGCGTAGTGCCCGGTGTTCAGCCCCGGCCCGTTGGCCGCCGGCAGCCGGTGCGCTCCCCGCCCCACGAACACGTGCCCGTGCGCGCACACCACCATCGAATATCCGATGTCGGCCCACCCGTTACCGTCCATGTGGCCGTTCTGGATCGCCCGCACCCGTGCCGCGCATCGCCCGTGGTCGGCGGCGATCCGCGGGTCCATGGAGTCCCCGGTGTAGTGCACCTTCACCCCGCGCGTGGAGGCCAGGTACGTCGCGGTGCTCCGTGCTGATCGCGCACCCCAGGCAGCACGGGACACGAGCTTGATGGCCATCCGGTTTCTCCGTCCTCCGTGCGTGCGGTGATCGGCCGTGGGCCGTTCGCCGTCTGCACCGTTTCGCCGGACGCCTGCGGCCCGGCCCGCCACCCCCAGCGAGCCAGTCTTCCCGACAGATCGGATCTACACCGACAAAACCCCACGATCGCCGGTTAATTACTCCGAACAAGTGCGTTGCGGTGAGTCACTGACGACTCGAACCGTCATGATCCGCGGTGCGGTGGCGGAGGCGTACGGGAATCGAACCCGCCGACCCGAGATCCTCGGGTCCATCGGTTTTGAAGACCGGGAAGCCCACCAGGCGCTCGCACGCCTCCGGCACCGACCCTAGCCGCAGGTGGGCGGCTCCCCGCCCAGGGCGGGCGGGGAGCGCGGCGTGTCGTCAGGAGCCGTAGAGGGTGGCGATCACGTCGGTGTACTTGGTGTGCACCACCCGGCGGCGGAGCTTCAGCGACGGGGTGAGCTCGTCGCTCTCGGCGGTCCACTCGGCGGGCAGCAGCCGCCAGCTCTTGACCTGCTGGACGCGGGCCAGCCGCCGGTTGGCGTCCTCAACGGCCCGGCCGACCTCTTCCAGGACGAGTGGGTGCTCGGCCAGGGCGGCCAGATCGGTGGTCTCGAGGCCGCGGGCGGCGGCCCAGACCGGCGCGACCTCGCCGTCCAGCGTGATCAGCGCGACGACGTAGGGCCGCCGGTCGCCGTAGGCCAGGGCCTGCCCGACGAGCGGGTGCTCCTTGAGGTAGTTCTCGATCATCGAGGGGGCGATGTTCTCGCCGCCCGCGGTGATGATGATCTCCTTCTTGCGGTCGACCAGCCGCAGGAAGCCGTCCTCGTCGAGGACCCCGAGGTCGCCGGTGCGCACCCAGCCGTCCTCGTCGAGCAGTTCGGCGGTGGCCTCGGGCCGGTCCAGGTAGCCGGGGGTGTTGGTGGCGGACCTGACCAGGATCTCGCCGTCCTCGGCCAGTTTCAGGTCCACCCCGGGGAAGGGGCGGCCGACGGTGCCGAGCTTGAAGGCGTCGGAGACGTTGGCGGTGACCGCGCCGGTGGTCTCGGTCATGCCGTACACGTCGAGGATCTCGATGCCCAGCCCGGCGAAGAACCGCTGCACCTCCTCCGGCAGCGGCGCGGAGGCGCTCATCGCGTGCACCACCCGGTCGAGGCCGAGCAGCCCGCGCATCGTCGACAGCACGGCCGCGTCGGCCTGCTGGAAGGCCGCCGACAGCTCGGCCGAGGTGGTGTTGCCGAACTCGCGGCTGGCGACGTAGCGCCGGCCGGCCTCCATGGCCTGGGCGATCGCGGCCTTCTTGGCCTCGTCCTGCTCGGCTCCCAGCAGCGCCTGGATACCGGCCATGATCTTCTCCCAGACGCGCGGCACGCCGAAGAAGGCGTTGGGCCGCACCTCCCGCAGGACGGTGGTCAGATCCTTGGGGTCGGGGCAGAAGTGGACGTGCGCGGCCCGGGCGACCGGCAGGTACATGCTGAGCACCCGGTCGGCGATGTGCGCGAACGGCAGGTAGGACACTCCCACGTTGTGCTCGGGCAGCCCGGAGGTGGCCTCGGAGACCGCGGCCTCGTAGAGCGCCATGGCGTGCGTGATGATCACGCCCTTGGGGTCGCCGGTCGTCCCGGAGGTGTAGAGGACGGTCAGCGTGTCCGTGGGCCGGACCGCCTGCCACCGCCGGTCGATCTCCGCGGTGTCCGCGGCCAGCCGCTCGCGGCCCAGCGCGACGAAGTCGTCCCAGGTCAGGTAGAGGTCACCGGGCGGGCAGGCGGCCGGGTCCAGCACGATGATCCGGCGCAGGGCGGGCAGTCGTTCGAGCACCGGCTCCCAGCGGTCGAGCTGGTCCCGGCCCTCCAGGACGGCGAACTTCGCCGCGCAGTGGCCGACCACGTAGGCCACCTGGTCCGGGGCCAGCGTCGCGTAGATCGTGCTGGGGGTGCCGCCGGCGTGCACCGCGCCGTAGTCGGCGAGCACGTGCTCGGAGCGGTTCGGCATCATCAGGGCCACCACGTCGCCCGGCTCCAGGCCCAGGGCGACGTACCCGGCCGCCAGTTCGAGCGCCCGCTGCCGTGTCTCACCCCAGGTGAGCGTCCGCCAGGTCCCGCCTGGGGTACGGTCGGAGTACGCTGGCAGGTCCGCATGCCGCTCAGCGGTGTCCGCCAGCCGGGCGGGCAGCGTCTGGCCCGCGATCCGTGCTTCGAACTGCGCCCGCTCCGCAGCGATGCCGGCCTCTGTCATATCGCGCCCCTTTCCTGCGGCCCCCGAGCTGATGTAAGTACTTGCTTGCGTAGTGGGGATCACATCATGCGGAACGGTGTTCGAGCAAGGCGCGTCCTGGGTTTTTGTGGTGTCGTACCTTGTTGCCGGGCTCGCCGCGTGGGTACGTTGCGCTGGTGACCCGGTCCGGTGTTCGGCTGACCGCCTATGCTCGCGGCGGCGGCTGCGCCTGCAAGATCCCGCCGGGCGAGCTCGAGTCCATCGTGTCCGGGCTGCTGGGGCCCGCCGTCCGCGACGACCTGCTGATCGGCGCAGACGACGGCGACGACGCGGCCGTGCTGCGGATCGAGGGCGGCCGGGCGATCGTCTCCACCACCGACTTCTTCACGCCCGTCGTCGACGACGCCTACGACTGGGGCCGGATCGCCGCGGTCAACGCGCTGTCCGACGTCTACGCGGTGGGCGGCGAGCCGCTGATGGCGCTGAACCTGCTGTGCTGGCCGCGCGACACGCTCCCGCTGGAACTGGCCGGGGAGGTGCTGCGCGGTGGGCTCGACATGGTGGCCCTGGCCGGTGCGCACCTGGCGGGCGGTCACAGCGTCGACGACGCGGAGCCCAAGTACGGGCTGGCGGTCACCGGCGTCGCCGACCCCGGCAGGCTGCTCCGGCTGGACGCCGGCCGGCCCGGACTGCCGCTGTCGCTGACCAAGCCGCTGGGCGTCGGGGTGCTCAACACCCGGCACAAGTCGACCGGCGAGGCCTTCCCGCAGGCCGTCGAGGTGATGACCACGCTGAACGCCGAGGCCTCCCGGATCGCGCTGGGGCGCGGGGTCCGGTGCGCGACCGACGTCACCGGATTCGGGCTGCTGGGGCACCTGTACAAGCTGGCCCGCGCCAGCGGCGTCACCGCCGTCGTCGACTCCGCGGCGGTGCCGTACCTGGACGGGGCCCGGGAGGCCGTCCGGGACGGGTTCGTCTCCGGCGGCACCCGGCGCAACCTGGCGTGGGCCGGCCGGGAGACCGACTTCGGCCGGGTCGGCGAGGCCGACCGGCTGCTGCTGGCCGACGCCCAGACCTCGGGCGGGCTGCTGGTGGCGGGGGACGTCCCGGGCGCTCCGGTGATCGGCGAGCTCGTTCCCCGCGGCGACCGCCCCCTCGTGGTCCGCTGACCCGCACGGGCACGCCGACCTGCGGTTCTCGCCTTCCGTGTCAGGCCCCTGACCAGGGGTAGGCGGTAGGTGACCCGCCTCGCCGCATCCGTGCGCAGGCCTGGAGAAGGAAAGGAGCCGCCATGACCATCGGAGGGATCATCACTGCGATCATCTTCGGAGCGATCATCGGCGCGCTCGGCCGGCTCATCGTGCCGGGCAAGCAGAGTATGCCGATGTGGCTCACCGTCCTGGTCGGCATCGTGGCGGCCCTGATCGGCAGCGCCCTGGCCCGGATGCTCGACCTCTCCACCAAGGGCTTCAACTTCTGGGAGTTCCTGTTCCAGATCGGCCTGGCCGTCATCGGGGTGCTCCTGGTGGCGTCCTTCTGGCCGAAGACGGGCGCCAGGCCACGGTAGGCCGGACCGCACCGGGACCGCGCGGGCCGGGCCGGCCCGCGCGGCCCTCCGGAACGGATCAGGAGGTCTCCAGCGCCTCGATCGGATGGGTGCCGCGCGGCGGCCGGTGCCGGACGCCGTGTACGGCGGCGACGACCGCGGCCAGCGCCGCCGCGAGGGCCACCAGGGCGAAGCACACGATGTAAGCGTGCCGGGTCGGCAGGCCGGAGCCGGCCAGGGTGTCGGAGGCGAGCACCGCGGCCGTGGCGGCTCCGGCCACGCTGCCGCCCGAGGTCCGCACCAGCGAGTTGATGCCGCTGGCGATGCCGCTCTGGTCCATCGGCACGTGCTGGACGGCGAGGGTGCCGAGCGCCGCGTATCCGACTCCCAGCCCGAGGCCCTGCAGCGCGCTGAAGGCGAGGAAGTCGGTGGCGTGCGCGTTCGAGACCACCAGCCACACGTTGCTCAGCGCCGTGACGGCCGAGCCGATGGCCAGGGTGAACGCGGCCCCGATGCGCAGCGAGATCCGGCCGGCCAGGGCGGAGGCCACCAGCATGGTGGCACAGCTAGGCAGGTTGAGCAGGCCCACGTCGAGCACGGACCCGCTCAGGCCGTAGCCGGTGGCCGCCTCGTCGGTCTGCACGAACGTGGAGACGAGGGTGAAGGCCGCGAACATCGAGAAGCCCAGCAGCGCCGAGGCGGCGTTGGCCGACAGCGACTGGCGGCCGACCAGCAGCCGCAGGCGCACCAGCGGCTCGCGCACCCGTAGCTCGACGGCCACCCAGAGCGCGCACAGCGCCGCCGCCGTGGCGAACAGGCCGAGTACGCGGGCCGAGCCCCAGCCCCAGGCGTTGCCCTGGCTGATGGCGAGCAGCAGGCAGATCAGCCAGCCGCCCAGGACCAGCGCTCCGGGCACGTCGGGCCGGCCGCCGCTGGAGGGCGCGGAGTCCCGTGCGGTGAGCGCGATGAACACCAGCGCGGCGGTGGCCAG
This sequence comes from Actinomadura craniellae, assembly GCF_003289645.1. Classification (GTDB taxonomy): domain Bacteria; phylum Actinomycetota; class Actinomycetes; order Streptosporangiales; family Streptosporangiaceae; genus Actinomadura_D; species Actinomadura_D craniellae. Next base: position 122,990 of record NZ_QLYX01000007.1, read on the forward strand.
CCCGGCCGCGATCCAGAAGGCGGGCCGGTGGCTGGTGGTGCGGTCGGCGATGAGACCGGTGACGATCATGCCGAGCGCTCCGCCGATGCCCATGGTCGCGCTGACGATGCCGATGGCCGTCGTCACCCGCTCCCGCGGGAACCCGTCCCGGATCATGCCGATGGCCAGCGGGATCATCGCCGCGGAGGTGCCCTGCAGGAAGCGGCCGACCAGCAGCGGGCCGATCGAGCCGGCCAGCGCGCAGATGACCGAGCCGGCGAGCATCAGGCTCATCGCGACGAGGATCATCCGCTTCTTGCCGTACATGTCGCCGAACCGCGACAGCAGCGGGGTGGCGACCGCCCCGGCGAGCAGCGAGATGGTGAACACCCACGTCACCGTCGTGACGGAGACGTCGAACGCGACCATCATCGCCGGCAGCAGGGGGATCACCAGCGTCTGCTGGAGGGCGACGGCCAGGCCCGCGACGCCGAGGGCCGGGAGGGTCGCCCGGGAGTGGGGGGTGCCGGCCGGGGCCGGCCCTCCTCGTGCCACGGTCGTGCTGGATGCCACGGGGGGACCTCCTGGGGAAGAGTGCCGCAGCAGAATACTTCTTTACTTGTACTATGCAGGTACCTGGCCTGCCCAGAGAATGATCGTGATGTCCCCCCGGGGTGCGCTTTCCCTCACGGGCCCGGCCTCCATAGGGTGATGTCGATGGACATCCGGCGGCACGTGCCCCGCACCGACGTCGTGCTGGCCGACCCGCGGCTGGCCGCGGCGATCGACCGGCTCGGGCGGACGATGGTGAAGTCGGCCGTGGCCGACGCGCAACAGCGGGCCCGGGCGGGTGAGATCGAACCCGCGCGGGTCGCCGACGCGGCCGTGGCCGCGCTGCCCGCCGGCGCCGCCACCCTGCGCCCCGTGATCAACGCCACCGGCGTGCTGCTCCACACCAACCTCGGCCGGGCGCCCCTGTCAGCCGCCGCGCGCACCGCCATGACCGACGCCGCGGGCTGCACCGACGTCGAGTACGACCTGGCCACCGGAACCCGCGGCCCGCGCGGCCGGGGCGCCGTCCAGGCCCTCCTGGCCGCCTGCCCGCCCGCCGCGGCGGCGCACGTGGTCAACAACAACGCCGCGGCCCTGGTCCTCGCCGCCACCGCGCTCGCCGCCGGCCGCGAGATCGTGATCAGCCGGGGCGAGATGGTCGAGATCGGCGACGGCTTCCGGATCCCCGACCTGCTGGTCTCCACCGGGGCCCGGCTGCGCGAGGTCGGCACCACCAACCGGACCACCCGCGCCGACTACGCCGCGGCGCTCGGGCCCGAGACGGGATTCGTCCTCAAGGTGCACCCGTCGAACTTCCGGATCGAGGGGTTCACCGCCGAGGCCGGCGTGGCGGAACTGGCCGGGCTCGGAGTGCCCGTGGTGGCCGACCTCGGCTCCGGGCTGCTGGCCCCCGAACCGCTGCTGCCCGACGAACCCGACGCCGCCACCACCCTGTCGGCCGGGGCCGCGCTCGTCACGGCCAGCGGGGACAAGCTCCTGGGCGGCCCCCAGGCCGGCCTGCTGCTGGGCGAGGAAGAGATCGTGACCCGGCTGCGCAGGCACCCGCTGGCCCGCGCGCTGCGGGTGGACAAGACCGCGCTGGCCGCGCTGGAGGCCACCCTGCGCGGCCCGGAACCGCCGGTGACCCGGGCGCTGCGGGCCGGGGCCGACGGGCTGCGGCACCGCGCCGAACAACTCGCCAAGGAGTTGACCGCGCGCGGCGTCGACGTTCCGGTGGTCGACGCCGCCGCGACCGTCGGCGGCGGGGGAGCGCCGGGCGTCACGCTGCCCAGCGCGGCGCTGGCCCTGCCGGCCGAGCACGCCGGGCCGCTGCGCGCACACGGCGTCGTGGGCCGCGTCGACCACGGCCGGCTGCTGCTCGACCTGCGCGCCGTCGACCCGGCCGACGACCACCTCCTCCGGGAGGCGGTGCTCGCGGTGACCCGCGACGCCGCCCCCGACCTCCGGAAAGGGCGCTGATGCAGGTCGTCGCTACGGCGGGCCACGTCGACCACGGGAAATCCACCCTGGTCCGGGCGCTCACCGGGATGGAGCCCGACCGCTGGGCCGAGGAGCGCCGCCGCGGGCTGACCATCGACCTGGGGTTCGCCTGGACCACCCTGCCGTCAGGACGGCGGCTCGCGCTGGTCGACGTCCCCGGGCACGAACGCTTTGTCACCAACATGCTCGCCGGGGTCGGGCCGGTGCCGGCCGTCCTGCTGGTGGTCGCGGCGGACGAGGGCTGGATGCCCCAGTCGGAGGAGCATCTGGCGGCCATCGACGCGCTGGGCGTCCGGCACGGGGTGCTCGCGGTCACCCGCTCCGACCTGGCCGACCCCACGCACGCGCTGCGCCAGGCCCGCACCCGGCTGGAGAGCACCGGGCTGCGGGGCGCCGAGGCGGTCGCCGTCGGCCAGGGCGAGGACACCGGGCTCGACGACCTGATCTCCGCCCTGGACCGGCTGGCGGCCCGGCTGCCCGTCCCCGATCCGGCGGCGCCGGTCCGGCTGTGGATCGACCGGGCCTTCACCGTCCGGGGCAGCGGCACCGTGGTCACCGGCACGTTGGCCGAGGGCACCGTCCGGGCCGGTGACGAGCTGCTGCTCACCCCCGCCGGTGAGACCGTCCGGGTCCGTGCCGTCGAGGCGCTGAAGGAACCGGCCGACGAGGTCAGCGGGGTGGCCCGGGTGGCGCTCAACCTGCGCGGCGTCGACCGGGACGAGGTGGCGCGCGGCATGGCGCTGGTCACCCCCGGGAGCTGGGCCCTGACCACCTGTATCGACGTGCGCATCGGCTTCAACGAGTCCTCCGGCCGGCTGCCCCGTCAGATGATCATGCACCTGGGGTCCACGGCGGTGCCGGTCCGGCTCCGCCCGCTGGGTCCCGACACCGCGCGGCTCACCATCAACGCCCGGCTGCCCCTGCACGTCGGCGACCGGGCGTTGCTGCGCGACCCCGGCCGGCGAGCCGTGGCCGGGGCGAGCGTGCTGGACGTGCGCCCGCCCACCCTGGTCCGGCGCGGTGCGGGCGCGGCCCGGGCCCGCGAACTGGCCGCCTGGCCCGATCAGCCGGGCGGCGGGCTGCTGCTGCGCCGGCACGGGGTGCTGCGCCGCACCGACCTGGCCGAGATGGGCTGCGAGCCGCCGGCCGAGGCCGTGTCCCCCGACTCCGGCTGGGTCGCCGACCCCGGCCACTGGGCGGCGCTGCACCGGCGGCTGGCCGACGAGGTCTCCCGGCACGCCGCCGCCCACCCGCTGGCCCCCGGCCTGCCGCTGGAGGCCGTCCGGCTGCGGCTGGGCCTGCCCACCCGGCGGCTGGCGGCGGCGCTGGTCCGGCCGCCGCTGCGGCTGGCGGACGGGCGGGTGCACGGCCCGGCCGTGGAGACCGGCCTGCCGCCCCAGGTGGCCGACGCCGTCGGGCGACTGCGCGCCGAACTCGCCGACGGCCCCTTCCGGGCCCCCGAGGCCGACCGGCTCGCCGAACTCGGCCTGACCGGCAAGGTCCTGGCCGCCGCGGTACGGGCCGGGGCCGTGCTCCGGCTGTCCGACTCGGTCGTCCTGCTCCCGGGCGCCGACCGGGCCGCGGCCCGGATCCTGAGCGACCTGCCCCAGCCGTTCAGCGCGAGCGACGCCCGCCGGGCCCTGGACACCAGCCGCCGGGTGGTCATCCCGCTGCTGGAGCATCTCGACCGGTGCGGGCTCACCCGGCGGTCCGGGGGCGAGCGGCGCACACCCCCGGCGCCGCCGGCGGACGACGGCGAAAATGAGTTGAGCCGGTAGATCCTTTCTGGCGTTATAGATCCTGGTTCGGGATTGACCACGCATCGAACGGAGAGGAGCAGGTGATGCCGTACCAGACTCTGCGGGGCGGTCGCGTTCCCATCCGGATGTGGACCGACCCCGCCGACGTCGAGGACGTCGCGCTGGAGCAGTTGCGCAACGTCGCCGACCTGCCGTGGGTGCAGGGCGTCGCGGTGATGCCCGACGTGCACTACGGCAAGGGGGCCACCGTCGGCTCCGTGATCGCCATGCGCGACGCGGTCTCCCCGGCCGCGGTGGGCGTCGACATCGGCTGCGGCATGACCGCGGTCAAGTCCAGCCTCACCGTCGAGGACATGCCCGACGACCTCGGCGCGCTGCGGGGCAAGCTGGAGAAGGCGATCCCGGTCGGTCGCGGCTCGCACAAGCAGGCCGTGGACCCCTCGGCGCTGCCCGGCCTGCGCGAGCGCGGCTGGTACGACTTCTGGAGGGGCTTCGACGACCTGGTCCCCGCGGTGCGCGGGCGGCTCGGCAAGGCCCGCCAGCAGATGGGCACGCTCGGCGGCGGCAACCACTTCCTGGAGGTGTGCGCCGACGACACCGGGGCGATCTGGATCGTGCTGCACTCCGGCTCGCGCGGGATCGGCAACGAGCTCGCCCAGGTCCACATCGAGGCGGCGCGCAGGCTGCCGCACAACCAGGACCTGCCCGACCCCGACCTCGCGGTCTTCCTCACCGGCAGCCGCAAGATGGCGGAGTACCGCCGGGACCTGTTCTGGGCGCAGGAGTACGCGCGGCGCAACCGCGCCGTCATGCTGGCCCTCGCCCAGCACGTGGTGACCCGGTACTTCACCGGCCGCAAGGTGCGCTGGGAGGACCTGATCTCCTGCCACCACAACTACGTGGCGGAGGAGACCTACGACGGGGTCGACCTGCTGGTCACCCGCAAGGGCGCGATCCGGGCCGGCTCCGGCGACCTGGGCATCATCCCCGGGTCCATGGCGACCGGCACCTACATCGTGCGCGGCCTGGGCAACCCGGCCGCCTACGACTCCGCCTCGCACGGGGCGGGACGCCGGATGAGCCGGAACAAGGCGCGCAAGGCCTTCACGGTCGAGGACCTGATCGAGCAGACCAAGGGCGTCGAGTGCCGCAAGGACGGCGGTGTCCTGGACGAGATCCCCGGCGCGTACAAGGACATCGAGTCGGTGATCGAGGCCCAGGCCGACCTGGTGGAAGTGCAGGCTCACCTGCGCCAGCTCATCTGCATCAAGGGTTGACGAATCGTCGTCGGCGGCGTTCTCCGGACCCGGGGGACGCCGCCGACGCGTACCGGTGGGGCGCAAAAGGCGCGGAGCGGCATAGTCTGGTCTTCTAGACGATCAGTCTTTGGAGGACCACTGTGCTGGTCGACAGTTACGGCCGGACCGCGACCGATCTGCGGGTCTCGCTCACCGACCGGTGCAACCTGCGCTGCTCCTACTGCATGCCCGCCGAAGGGCTCGACTGGCTGCCCAAGCCCGAACTGCTGACCGACGACGAGGTCGTCCGGCTGGTGCGGGTGGGCGTCGAGCGGCTGGGCGTCACCGAGGTCAGGTACACCGGCGGCGAGCCGCTGCTGCGCCGGGGCCTGCCCGGGATCGTGGCCCGGACGGCCGAGCTGAGCCCCCGGCCGCAGCTCTCGCTGACCACCAACGGCATCGGGCTGGACCGGCTGGCGGAACCGCTGCGCGCGGCCGGCCTCGACCGGGTCAACGTCTCCCTGGACACCCTCGACCCTGAGGTGTTCCGGCGGCTGGCCCACCGCGACCGGCTGCCCGACGTGCTCGCCGGGCTGGCGGCGGCCGAGCGGGCCGGCTTGCGCCCCGTGAAGGTCAACGCGGTGCTGATGCGCGGCGTCAACGAGCACGAGGCGGTGCCGCTGCTGCGCTACTGCCGCGAGCGGGGCTACCTGCTGCGGTTCATCGAGCAGATGCCGCTGGACGCCCAGCACGGCTGGCGGCGCGAGTCGATGGTCACCGCCGACGAGATCCTGACGATGCTGGCGGCCGAGTTCGCACTGACCCCGGACGAGCCCGCGGCCCGGGGCAGCGCGCCCGCCGAGACCTTCCTGGTGGACGGCGGGCCCTACCGGGTCGGGGTGATCGGGTCGGTGACCCGGCCGTTCTGCGCCGCCTGCGACCGGGTCCGGCTGACCGCCGACGGGCAGGTGCGCAACTGCCTGTTCGCCACCGAGGAATCGGACCTGCGCGACGCGCTGCGGGCCGGCGCCACCGATGCGGAACTGGCCGACCGCTGGCGGGCCGCGGTGCGCGGCAAGCGCGCCGGGCACGGCATCGACGACCCGAGTTTCCTGCAGCCGGTCCGCCCCATGTCGGCGATCGGCGGGTGACCGGCGGGGTAGGGGAGGGCTCGTGAACGATCAGGAGCCGGAGTTCGACGCGGTCCTCCTCGCCGGCGGCCGGGCCCGCCGGCTCGGTGGGGCCGACAAACCCGGTGTGACGGTCGGCGGCCGGTCGCTGATCGCCCGGGTGGCCGCGGCTGCGGCCGGGGCCGGCCGGCTGGTGGTGGTGGGTCCCGCCCGACCCGAACTGCCGCACGCGGTGACCGTCCGCGAGGACCCGCCGGGTGCCGGGCCGGTGCCCGCACTGCGCGCCGGGCTCGCCGAGGTGCGGGCGCCCTGGGCGGTGCTGCTCGCCGCCGACCTGCCGTTCCTGGGTTTTGCGGAGGTGACCGGGCTGCGCCGACGGGCCCGGACGGGCACCGGGGCCGTGCTCGTCGACGACGGCGGCCGGGAACAGTGGCTGGCCGGCTGCTGGCGGACCGACGTGCTGCGCGCGGCGCTGGCCGGCTACCAGGGCGCCTCGCTGCACGGCCTGCTCAGCCCGCTGGACCCCGTCCGGCTGGCGACGCCGGCGGGGGAACGGGCGCCGTGGCTCGACTGTGACACCCCCGAGGCGGTCGAGCGGGCCCGCCGGCTGGCAGGGCGTGCAGGGCGTACGGTGGTCACCGCGGAACACGGGCCGCGGCCCGCACGGCGAGGAGGGATGATCGTGCTGGAGGACTGGCTCGAGGTGGCCTGCCGGGAACTGGGGCTCAAGGCCTCCGACGTCGACCGCGACCTGGTGCTGGACCTGGCGCGCGACGTGGCGCACGGGGTGGCCCGCCCGGCGGCGCCGCTCACCGCCTACCTGCTGGGCCTGGCGGTCGGCCGGGGCGAACCGGCCCGGGACGCCGCCGCCCGCATCACCGAACTGGCGGAGGGCTGGGCGGCGGACCCCGACCCCGTCTAGGAGGGGTCCGACGCTTCGGCGAAGGGGACCACCTCACGCAGGAACCCGCGCCGCCCGAGGAAGCTCGCAAGGTACTCGCGGTGGCCGGAACAGGCCAGCCAGACCTTCCGCCGCTCCGGCGGGTGGATCTTCGGGTTGTTCCAGCGCAGCGCCCATTCCGCAGTGTTGGCGCACCCCTTGGCGGAACAGCGGATCTCGGCGGGTCCGGACTCGGTCACCCGTCCAGTCTCCCATCCGGCCGGGCGGGGCGGTCACCGGTCAGGAACAGGCCGGGAAAGAGAAAAGCGACGCCGGGTGGATACGGGGGCAACCCACCCGGCGTCGCATCTTCGGTGCTCCGACGGGGGCCCGGAACACCGGCACGGGCGCCCCGACGGGGGACCAGGGCGCCGGTACAAATCGTACACCGAAACCCCCCGGAGTTAGTCAAGGAAAGTCACGGCCCAATTTCTGAGTGGGGGCCGGAAATGCCCTTGCGGTCCGACCTTTCCTCCGGGTCGAAGGGTGCCCGAGGCTGCGGCTCGCGCCCTCCGTTGGCGACGACCACGCTCACGTACGGCAGCACGAGGGCGGCCACCACCAGCAGTGCGGCGACCCACAGCGGTGCGCGCCCGGCGGCGACGATCGCGCCGACGAAGCACACCGTACGGATGCCCATCGACACCAGGTACCGGCGTTGGCGATGGTCGATGTCCTGCGACATGGGCAGCGGCGCATCGGTGATCGTGTGGACTTCCGCCTTGCGGCGGGGAAGGACCTTCACATCTCCACCGTAATCCCCGGACGATCGGAAGCGACACAGGAGGCACCATGTCCGACCGCACCTACCGCGTCACCGAGATCGTGGGCACCTCGCCGGAGGGCGTCGAGCAAGCCATCCGTAACGGGATCCGGCGCGCGGCCGGGACGTTGCGCCATCTTGACTGGTTCGAGGTGACGGAGGTCAGGGGACAGATCGTGGACGGCGAGGTGGCCCATTTCCAGGTGGGGCTGAAGGTCGGCTTCCGCCTGGAAGAGGGTTGACGGCCGGGCGAGTCACGAGGCGTTGCTGACGGTGGACATGTTGAAGTCGGCGATCCGCAGCGGTGGCATGGCCGCCCGGGTGAAGTAGTCGGCCCACTCCCGCGGGAGGGTCGGCCGGGTGCCGCCCGCCTCGGCCAGCCGCGACAGCATGTCCACCGGGCTCTCGTTGAACCGGAAGTTGTTGACCTGCCCCACCACCTCGCCGTTCTCCACGAGGTAGACGCCGTCCCGGGTGAGCCCGGTGAGCAGCAGGCTCGCCGGGTCGACCTCGCGGATGTACCACAGGCAGGTCAGCAGCAGGCCCCGCTCGGTCCGGGCGATCATCTCCGCCAGGTCGGTGTCCTCGCCGGGCGCGGACATCAGCAGGTTGTCGACGCCCGGCGTGAGCGGCAGCCCGGTCAGGGCGGCGGAATGCCGGGTCTGGGTGAGGGCGGCCAGCGTCCCGTCGGCGATCCAGTCAGTGACTCCCAGCGGCATGCCGTTGTCGAACACCGAGGAGTCGCGGCCGGAGGCGTGCGCGACGACGAACGGCGCGCACTCCAGCCCCGGGGCGGCCGGATCGCTGTACAGCCGCACCGGCAGGCCCGCCAGCTTCTCCCCGATCCGGGTGCCGCCGGGCGCGCTGAAGACCGTGCGGCCGTCATGGGCGTCCCGCGCCCCCGCAGCCCAGTACAGGTAGATCATCAGGTCGGCCACCGCGGTGGGCGGCAGCAGGGTCTCGTACCGGCCGGCCGGCAGGTCGATCCGGCGCAGCCCCCAGCCGAGTCGCTGCTGCAGCCCGGCGGTCAGGTCGGCCACGTCCACGTCGCTGAAGTCACGGGTGCCGACCCCGGCCCACGCCGAGCCGCCGGCGCCCTTGGCGTTGAGCTCCACCCGCCCGGTCGGCTGGTCGTGCCGCAGCCGCAGCCCGCTGGAGGTGCCCAGGTAGGTGGAGGTGACCACGTGCTCGGCGAAACCGTACAGCCGGTCGCCGGCGGCCCCGGCGACCGAGAACGCCTCGCCCAGCGCCGGGGCGAACCCGGAGAAGACCCCGATCCCGGTTTCGGCGGACGGGCCGTCCCAGTCCCGGCCCGCCGGGCCGGACGCCGGCAGCAGCGGGGCGGCGTCCTCGGCGGGCTCGTTGCCGGCGGCGATCCGCTCGGCCTCGCGGACCACGTCCTCGATCCCGTCGGTGCCCACTCCGGCCCGGGAGACCGCGCCGGCGGCCATGCCCTCGCCCGCGCGGCGCAGCGCGATCACCGTCAGCCGCCGGGAGCGGGTCACCCCGTTGGTGGTCAGCGTGTTGCCGGCCCAGCGCAGGTTGGCGGTGTGGGTCTCCTCGGCGATGACGACGCAGTCGTCGGCCCGGGACAGGGCCAGCGCCCGCTCGACGGCCTCCTGCGGGGTGCTCATCGGCCGGCCTCCTTCAGTGCGTTGAGGATGTTGACACCGCGGAACAGCGCGGACGGGCAGCCGTGGCTCACCGGGGCCACCTGCCCCGGCTGGCCCTTGCCGCAGTTGAAGGCCCCGCCCAGCACGTAGGTCTGCGGGCCGCCCACCGCCTCCATGGAGTTCCAGAAGTCGGTCGTGACGGCCTGGTAGGCGACGTCGCGAAGCTGCCCGGCCAGCCGGCCGTTCTCGATCCGGAAGAAGCGCTGGCCGGTGAACTGGAAGTTGTGCCGTTGCATGTCGATCGACCAGCTCTTGTCGCCGACGATGTAGACGCCCCGTTCGACGCCCGCGATCAGTTCCTCGGTGGACGGCCCGCCGGGGGCGGGCCGCAGCGACACGTTGGCCATCCGCTGCAGCGGCATGCTCATGGCGGAGTCGGCGAACGCGCAACCGTTGGAGCGGGCTCGCCCGGTCACCTGGGCGATCCGGCGGTCGAGCTGGTAACCGGTGAACATCCCGTCGGTGACGATGTCGAACGCCTGTGTCTGGACGCCCTCGTCGTCGTATCCGATGGTGGCCAGCCCGTGCTCGGCGGTGCGGTCGCCGGTCACGTTCATCACCGGGGAGCCGTACCGCAACGTGCCGAGCAGGTCGGGGGTGGCGAACGAGGTGCCCGCGTACGCCGCCTCGTAGCCCAGCGCCCGGTCCAGCTCGGTGGCGTGCCCGATCGACTCGTGGATGGTCAGCCACAGGTTGGACGGGTCGATCACCACGTCGTAGGCGCCCGGTTCCACCGAGGGCGCGGCCAGTTTCTCCGCCAGCAGTTCGGGCAGCGCCGCCAGTTCGCCGTCCCAGTCCCACCGGCCGCCGGTGAGCCACTCGTAGCCCCGCCCGACGGGCGGGGCGAGGGTCCGCATGGTGTCGAAGACGCCGTCGACGATGCCGACGGCCTCGAGCACGGGGTGCACCCGGACCCGCTGCTGGGTGGTGACGGTGCCCGTGGCATCGGCGTAGAACTTGTTCTCGCGGACCTGGAGCAGGGCGGCGTCGGCGTGGTCCACCCGGGCGTCGGCGAGCAGCCGCCGGCTCCACTCGGCCAGCAGTTCCACCTTCTCGCCGGTCGGCACGTCGAAGGGGTCGATCTCGTAGGCGGAGATCCAGGTCCGCTCGCCGTGCGACGGCTCGGCGGCGAGCTCGATGGGCTCGCGGTTCACCGCGGCGGCGACCTCGGCGACCTCCACGGCCCGCTCGGCGACGGCGGCGGCCTCGCCGGTGGTCAGATCGATGCCGGCCGCGAAGCCCCAGGTGCCGTTCTTGACCACCCGGACCGACAGGCCGAGGTCGTCGGCGTCCAGCGCGGTCTGCAGGGCGGCGTCGTGCAGCCGCAGGGTCTGGCTGCGGATGCGTTCGAGGCGGAAGTCGGCGTGCTCGGCGCCCAGTTCCCGGGCCCGGGCGAGCGCGGCGTCGGCGAGCGCGCGCAGCGGCAGCGCGGTGAATGCGGGATCGATCTCATGCACCCTCGGTAACCTACCTCGCTCGCGCCTTGCTTCGGCCGTCGCGTCGTGGCGCGCCCGGGGGCGGGACAAGCCGGGGCGATAGATCTTGTGGGAACGCCACATGCCGCTACCAGCAGGTAGACGGCTACGCTCGGGCGCTGTCGTGACGTTGTTGACGGAGGTGTCGAGTATGAGTCGGTCTGTCCTAGTGACCGGGGGCAACCGGGGGATCGGCCTGGCCATCGCTCGGGAACTGGCCGCCGCGGGCGACGCGGTGGCCGTCACCTACCGCTCCGGCGAGCCCCCCGAGGGGCTGTTCGGCGTCAAGTGCGACGTGACGAGCTGGGAGGACGTCGACGCGGCGTTCGGCAAGATCGAGGCCGAGCAGGGGCCGGTCGAGGTCGTGGTCGCCAACGCCGGCGTCACCAAGGACACCCTCCTGGCCCTGATGAGCGAGGACTCCTTCAGCTCCGTCGTCGACACCAACCTGACCGGGGCCTTCCGGGTCTCCAAGCGCGCGGTCAAGGGCATGATGCGTATGCGCAGGGGCCGCATCGTGCTCATCTCCTCGGTGGTCGGCCTGCTCGGCTCGGCCGGCCAGACGAACTACGCCGCGTCCAAGGCCGGCCTGGTGGGCCTCGCCCGCTCCATGGCCCGCGAGCTGGGCTCGCGCAACATCACCGCGAACGTCGTCGCGCCCGGCTTCGTCGAGACCGACATGACCGCCGTGCTGGACGAGCAACGGCAGGCCGCGATCACGAGCATGATCCCGCTGGGCCGGATGGCGGCCCCCGAGGAGATCGCCAAGGTCGTCCGGTTCCTGGCCGGCGACGACGCCGCGTACATCACCGGCGCGGTCATCCCGGTCGACGGTGGCCTGGGCATGGGCCACTGAGCGACCCCGACCGACCGAACACACCGACGTGAGGTACTGAGGAACATGGGACTTCTCGAGGGCAAGCGGATCCTCGTCACCGGCGTGCTCACCGACGCCTCGATCGGGTTCCACGTGGCCCGCATCGCCCAGGAGCAAGGCGCGCAGGTCGTCCTGACCGCCTACCCCCGGCCGACGCTGACCGCGCGGTACGCCAAGCGCCTGCCGTCCGGGCCGGACGACCCGCCGCCGGTCCTCGAACTCGACGTGACGAACACCGAGCACCTCGACGGCCTGGCCGACCTGCTTCGCGAGCACGTCGACGGCCTCGACGGCGTGGTGCACGCGATCGGCTTCGCCCCGCAGACCGCGCTGGGCGGCAACTTCCTCAACACCTCGTGGGAGGACGTCTCCACGGCGGTGCACGTGTCGGCGTACTCGCTGAAGTCGCTCACCATGGCCTGCCTGCCGCTGATGAAGGGCGGCGGCTCGGTCGTCGGCCTGGACTTCGACGCGACCAAGGCGTGGCCGGTCTACGACTGGATGGGCGTGGCCAAGGCCGGGCTGGAGTCGTGCGCCCGCTACCTGGCCCGCTACCTCGGCCCGCAGGGCGTCCGGGTGAACCTGGTCGCCGCCGGGCCGCTGGCCACGATGGCGGCCAAGAGCATCCCGGGCTTCGAGGAGTTCACCGACATGTGGCCCGGGACCGCCCCGCTGGGCTGGGACATCAAGGACGCCGAGCCGACCGCCAAGGCCTGCGCGATGCTCCTGTCGGACTGGTTCCCCGCCACCACGGGCGAGATCGTCCATGTGGACGGCGGGGTGCACGCCATGGGCGCCTGAGGCGCCCCTGAACCGGCCCTGACCGGCTCAGCCGCGCAGCAACCCCACCAGCCGGGTCCGGCGGGCCGGAACGGCGCTCTCCCGGACCGCCCGGGCCAGCGCGGGGCCGGCGGCGTGCACGATCGACAGGTGCCGCCGGCCCCGGGTGAACGCGGTGACCGCCAGCGGCCCGGACAGCCGGCCGGCGGCCTCACCCGACACCACCGCCACGACCGCCGGCCACCGGGTGCCGTGCGCCTGCCCGACCGTCATGGCCCGGCCGTGCCGCAGCCGGCCCAGCAGTGCGGTGGGTACCCGCACGGGTCCGCCGGGGAATTCGATCGTCAGCCCGTCCTCGTCCGCACCGGTGACCGGGCCCGTCTCTCCCGTGGGGACCTCGGGCAGCGCCACGGCCACCAGCACCCGGTCACCGACGTCGAAGCCGCCGTGCGCGCCCGGCCCCGGGTTCAGCCGTTCCTTCAGCGCCGCGTTCAGGGCGACGGTCCCCGCCGGGCCGGCCGTTCCGGTGCCGAGGACCTGCACCTCATCGGCCGGGACGCCCAGCGCCCGCGGGATCGAGTCGGCGACGAGCTGCACGGCCCGGTGCGCGGCCTCCGCGTCGTCGGCGGCGGGCACGACCACCACCTCCCGGTCGGGGGCCTCCACCCGGGGCAGGTCGCCGCGCCGCACCCCGGCGACGAGCGCGTCCAGCGGGGACCGGCCGGGGCCGTCGCCGAGGTCGGTGACCGGTACCGTGCCCGACTCGGCCAGGTCGGCGAGCACCCGCCCGGGGCCGGCCGGGGGCAGCCCCGCCGGGTCGCCGCACAGCATCAGGCGCGTTCCGTCGGCACACGCCTCGACCAGGGCGGCCGCCGTTTCGACGTCGAGCCAGCCGGCGTCCAGGGCGACCACCACGTCCGCCTCCACCGGCCGCTGCTCGTCCCGCGCGCAGACGAGGCCGTCACCCGTCCCCGTCGCCTCCAGCAGCCGGTGCAGCGCGACCGCGGCCGGACCCGCCCCGGCCGCGGCCCGGCCGGTGGCCGTGGCGACGGCCACCCGCGCCCCGGCGGCCCGTGCCGCCTCGACCAGCTCCGGCAGGGCGGCCTCGACCGCGCCGGGGGAGCCGTGCAGCACGCTCACGCCGTGCGCCAGCGCCTCCGCGAGCCGTCCGGTGGGACCGTCGGGCAGCGGTTCGGCGGTCATCGACAGCCGCATCACCCCCTCGGCCACCGCCTCCTCGGCCAGCGCGTACCGGGCCAGGCCGACCAGCTCCACCGGGTCCGGGGCCTCGTCGATGTCGTCGGGCAGCGCGTCGAAGTCCACCTCCTCCAGGAAGTGCATCGCCTCCCCCTCGTCCAGCGCGGCCCGGATCGCGGCGAGCGGCTCGGTAACCTTCAGCGGTGCCAGTGCCGCCGCCAGTTCCGGCACGGGCAGCGCGGTGTGCCCGTGCCGGGCCGCCCGGACGAGCAGGTGCACGGCCAGGGCCCGGCCGCGCCGCGGATCGGCGGGTTCGGCGGCCGGGCCGAGCAGCCCGCGAGCGAAGTGATCGGCTTGCTCCGGGCCGACGCCGGGCACGAGCAGCAGCCGCCACGGGTCGGCGCGCAGCAGCCGGGCCGCGTCGGGGCCGAGCCGGGCGGCGGCCGGGGCCAGGTAGGGCTCGGGCACCCCGGCGCCGGCGAACAGCTCGGCGAGGTCGGGGGTGGGGTCAGATGTCGGAAACGTCATCGAGCGCGTCACGGATCTCTTCGGGAAGGACGACCTTCTCGGCCTCGAGCGCGCCGAGAAGCTGGGCGGAGGTGCGGGCGCCGACGATCGGGGCGGCGACCCCGGGCCGGTCGCGCACCCAGGACAGGGCCACCGCCAGCGGCGAGACGCCCAGCCCCTCGGCGGCGGTGGCCACCGATTCGACGATGCGCCGGCTCTCCTCGCCGAGGTAGGGCCGGACGAAGTCGGCCAGATGCGGTGTGGCGGCCCGCGAGTCGGCGGGGATGCCGGTGCGGTACTTACCGGTCAGCACCCCGCGGCCGAGCGGCGAGTACGGCAGGATGCCGGCCCCCGCGTCCAGCGCGGCCGGGCCGATCTCCCGTTCCAGGTCGCGGTGGAGCAGGGAGTACTCGGTCTGCACCGACACGATCGGTGTCCGGCCCGGCCACGACCGCTGCCAGGCCGCGGCCTTGGCGAGCTGCCAGCCGGCGTAGTTGGAGACCCCCGCGTACCGGACCCGGCCGGAGGCGACGGCCTCGTCGACGGCCGACAGCGTTTCCTCCAGCGGCGTCGCCGAGTCGTAGGCGTGCACCTGCCACAGGTCGACGTGGTCGATGCCCAGCCGGTCGAGTGAGGCGTCCAGCGTGTGCAGCAGGTGCCGCCGGGAGGCGTCGTAGCGGCCGTCCGGGCGGATCGCGGCCTTGGTGGCGATGACGAGCTCGTCGCGGGGGACGATCTCCCGCAGCAGCGCTCCGAGCAGTTCCTCGCTGGCCCCGTCGCTGTAGACGTCGGCGGTGTCGACCAGGGTGCCGCCCGCCGCCACGAATCCGGTGAGCTGCGCGGCGGCCTCCTCGGCGCCGGTGTCCCGGCCCCATGTCATGGTGCCGAGGCCGAGCCGTGACACCAGCAGCCCGCTCTGCCCGAGGTGGCGCTGTCTCATGTCGCGGAGATTATCGGTGTGGCCGGACTTCGGCACGGTCAGGCCGTCCGGCGGGTTCCGGCCACCGGCCTCCGGCCACGCTTCGCACGGGGGTCGTCACGCTTTTCGAGGGGGGTCCGCGCAGGTGGACGTCGTGGCAGCGATCGTGATCTCGGCGATGTGAAGGTCCGGGTGATCGCCGAAATCTCGTAGAGTGCGAGCCGTGACGACGCTTCTGCTGGTGCGGCACGGCCTCACCCCCCTGACCGGGCCGGTGCTCGCGGGCTGGACCCCCGACGTTCACCTCGACGAGCGAGGCCGGGCACAGGCCGCCGCGCTGGCCGAGCGGATCGCCGGGGTGCCGTTGCGCGCGATCGTGTCCAGCCCGCTGGAACGCTGCACCGAGACGGCGGGCGCCGTCGCGGCGGCGCGCACGTCGGGGCCGGAACCGCTGACCGACGAGCGGTTCGGCGAGGTGCGGTACGGCGAGTGGACCGGCCGCCGGCTCGACGAACTGGTCAAGGAGCCGCTGTGGAAGGTGGTGCAGGCGCATCCGAGCGCCGCGACGTTCCCCGGCGGCGAGTCCCTGGCCGAGGCCCAGCACCGGGCGCTGGCGGCGGTCCGCGAGTGGAACGCCCGGATCGGCCCGGACGCCGCCTACCTGGTGTGCAGTCACGGCGACATCATCAAGGCGATCGTCGCCGACGCGCTCGGGCTGCACCTGGACCAGTTCCAGCGCATCACCGTGGGCCCGGCGTCGCTGACCGTCATCAGCTACACCGAACTGCGCCCGTTCCTGCTCCGACTCAACGACGCCGGCGGCGACGTGACCGACCTGGTGGCGCCGCCCGCCGGGGACGACGGTGACGCGCCGGTCGGCGGCGGCGCGTAAGGTCGTCGTATGCCGGTCATCTCCTACGACATGCCAGACCGGTTCGTCGCCGGTACGGTCGGCCGGCCGGGCGAGCGTTCCTTCTACCTGCAGGCCCGCTCCGGGCCCCGGCTCACCAGCGTGGCCCTGGAGAAGTTCCAGGTCACGTTGCTGGCCGAGCGGCTTGAGGAACTGCTGGACGAGGTGTTGCGCCGGGGCGCCGGGCCGGTGCCCGAGACGGCGCCCGCCGACCTCCGCGACGACGAACCGCTCGACCAGCCGGTCGAGGAGGAGTTCCGGGTGGGCGCGATGGCGCTGGCCTGGAGTCCCTCCGACGAACGGGTCGTCATCGAGGCCCGCGAGGACGAGGCCGCCGAGGACGACCCGGCGGCGGCGGTGCTGCGGGTCAGCCTCTCGGCGGGCCGGGCCCGGGCCTTCGCCGAGCGCGCCCTGAAGGTCGTTGCGGCGGGGCGCCCGCCCTGCCCGCTGTGCGGCCGGCCCCTCGACGCCGCCGGCCACGTGTGCCCACGCCAGAACGGTCACCTGGGCTGAGCCTGATCAGGAGGTCGGATGCCATCGCGCTCCCCGGAACCCGGGAGGATCACAGCATGACCCAGTCCTTCCGGGACCAGGCTTCCACGGGCCCGGGCTCCGTCGATCCCGCCGACACCGAGACCGCCGAGCGGCTGCTGTCGCGGGGCACCCTCACCGTGGAGGGGCGGCTCGTCCAGGCCTCCAATGCCACGCTCTACTGCTCGGTCGAGGGGGAGGGGCTGCGGGCGGCGTGCGTCTACAAGCCGGTCGCGGGGGAGCGTCCGCTGTGGGACTTCCCCGACGGCACGCTGGCCGAGCGCGAGGTCGCCGCGTACGAGGTCTCCCGGGCGATGGGCTGGAGCATCGTGCCGCCCACGGTGCACCGCGACGGCCCGTACGGCCCCGGGATGGTCCAGCTGTGGGTGGAGACCGATGCCGAGACCGACCTGGTGGCGCTGTCACGCTCGGAGGACCCGAGGATCCGGCGGATGGCGGTGTTCGACGCCGTCATCAACAACGCCGACCGTAAGATCGGCCACCTGCTGCCGCCGGGGGACGGCCATGTCTACGGCTGCGACCACGGCGTGTGCTTCTCGGTCGACTACAAGCTGCGTACCGTGCTGTGGCAGTGGCGGGGCCAGACGCTGACCGACGAGGCGATCACTGCGTTGCGCGCGGTCGAGGCCGGGCTGGCGGGCGGCCTGCTGGCCGACCGGCTGGCCGAGCTGCTCACCCTGGCCGAGGTCGACGCCACCCGGCGCCGGGTCGAGCTCATGCTCAAGCACCGGGTGCATCCTTATCCGCCGGAGGACTGGCCGGCCATCCCCTGGCCGCCGCTCTGAGCCGAACCCCGGCCGAAGACGCTGCTGTCCGAAATGCTCCAATGGGGCGATGTGCACGGCAGTGGTCAGCGTTGACCATGATTCCCCCGTTCCGCTGTTGCTGGTCGGTGTACGCGACGAGTTCATGGACCGCGCGTGGCTGCCGCCGGACCGGCACTGGCCGGACCGCCCCGACTTGATCGGCGGCCGTGACCTGCTGGCCGGCGGTACCTGGCTCGCCGTCGATCCGGCCGCGCCGCGCGCCGCCTGCGTGCTGAACGGCCAGGGCCCCCTGGCCCCCGAGCAGGGCCGGCTCTCGCGGGGCGAACTGCCCCTGCTGGCGGCGTCCGGAGGCGACCCCGCCGCCCTCGAACTCGACCGGTTCGACCCGTTCCACCTGATCCGCACCGAGCCCGGCGGGGCACTGCTGTGGACCTGGGACGGGCACCGGCTCGGCGAGCGCCCCCTCGGCCCCGGGCTGCACCTGGTGGTCAACAGCGGCCTGGAGGGTGCGGAGGGCGCGCTTTCCGGCGGGCCCGGGGAGACGGCGGTGGCGCAGATGTCGGCCCGCATCGCCCACTTCCGGCCCCGCCTGTCCGCCGCGGCCCGCCCGGAGCCGGTCGCCGGCGGAGGGGCCACGGCCGCGGCCTGGGGAGCGTGGCTGCCGCTGATCGACGGCGACGGGGTGCCGGCGGAGGATCCCCGGGCGATGGTGCTCCGCCGCGAGTTCCCCGGCGGGCGGTTGTGGGGGACCGGTTCGGTGAGCCTGGTCGCCCTCTCAGGCGGGGGCGCGCGGTACGACTTCACCGCGACCCCGGGCGACCCCACCGGGTGGCGCACCGTGCTCGGCTAGCCGCACCGAGGTGCCAAACAAGAAGGGCAAAACGGGCGAACTCCCCCGTCGGTGGGGCGGAAGCCCACAGATAAGCTCAGAGCATGCGATCGTGGCCCGCACCCGAGGTACCCCGCCCCTTCGGCACGGTTCTTCCCCCCTCCCCGCTCCCTCCGCTGCACCTGTACGACACCGGCACCCGTGCGGTGCGGCGCACCGACCCGGGCCCCACGGCACGGATGTACGTCTGCGGCATCACCCCCTACGACGCCACCCACCTGGGCCACGCGGCCACTTACCTCGCGTTCGACCTGGTGAACCGCTACTGGCGGGCCGCCGGCCACGAGGTGCACTACGTGCAGAACGTGACCGACGTGGACGACCCCCTGCTGGAACGTGCCGACCAGACCGGCGAGGACTGGCGGGCGCTGGCCGACCGCGAGATCGCGCTGTTCCGCGAGGACATGTCCGAACTGCGGGTCCTGCCGCCCGGCGAGTACGTCGGGGTGGTCGAGGCGCTGCCCATGGTCGTCGAGCTGATCGAGCAGCTGCGTTCCCGCGGAGCCGCCTACGACGTCGAGGGCGACGTCTACTTCCCGATCAGCTCCGACCCCGACTTCGGCCAGGTCAGCGGGCTCGGCAACGCCGAGATGCTGGAACTGTTCGCCGAGCGGGGCGGCGACCCCGGCCGGCGCGGCAAGAAAGATCCCCTGGACGCCCTGCTCTGGCGGGCCCAGCGGCCCGGGGAGCCCGGCTGGGACGCGCCGTTCGGCCGCGGCCGGCCGGGCTGGCACGTCGAGTGCGCCGCGATCTCCCTGCGCCATCTGGGGATGGGCTTCGACGTCGAGGGCGGCGGCTCGGACCTGGCCTTCCCGCACCATGAGATGAGCGCCTCGCACGCCCAGGTCGCCACCGGAGAGCGCCCGCACGCCCACGCCTACGTCCACGCGGGCATGGTCGCTCTGGACGGCGAGAAGATGTCGAAGTCCCGGGGGAACCTGGTCTTCGTCTCCCGGCTGCGCCGGGAGGGCGCCGACCCGATGGCGATCCGCCTCGCCCTGCTCGCCCACCACTACCGGTCCGACTGGGAGTGGGAGCCGGCGGAACTGGATCGGGCGGCCGCCCGGCTGCACCGCTGGCGGGCCGCCGTCGCCCGGCCCGCCGGGCCGCCTGCCGGCCCGATCGCCGACGAGGTCGTCCGCCACCTGGCCCAGGATCTCGACGCCCCGGCGGCACTGGCCGCCGTCGACCGCTGGGCGGCGGAGCCGGGGTCCGACCCCGCCGCGCCGGACGGCGTGCGGGCTCTGGTGGACGCCCTGCTCGGCGTGGGCCTCTGAGCCCCGAGGACGGTCGCCGGGCGGCCGGTCAGGCCGGGGCGTGCGCGCGGGCCCGGCGGGCGATCCGGCGGCGCGCACCGTGCAACGCCAGATGCCGCGGGGAGCGCCGGACCGGTCCGGGCACCAGCCGGTAGCCGGTGGCGCCCGTCCGCAGCAGCAGCCGCAGCAGCCGCTCGTCGCGGGCGCTCCACGGCAGGTCGAACTGCTCGCGCAGCCGTGGCGGCAGCAGCCCGATGGTCAGGAACCGGTTCAGGCCCCCGGCGGGCCGCAGCCAGCGGGGCCGCTGCGGCCACAGCACCGCCCGGGCCACCTCGCGGCCGGTGTCGGAGACCTCCAGCGCGGCGATTTTCTCGTCCATGTAGCGGCGGAAAGAGGCCAGGTCGGCGGGCTGCTGGTCCGGCGGGCAGCCGAGCACCTCGGCGACCAGGGCCGCCTGCCGGACGTACTCGTCGGCCAGGTCGCCGCTCGGCGACCCGAGCACCTCGGTGTAGACGTACAGCGCCGCGTCGATCAGCGTGGCGTTGACCCAGACCTGGAGTTCGGGGTCGTTGCCGGAGTAGCCGGGCCCGGTGACCCGGTCGTGCACCCGGCGCACGGCGTGGCCGACGCGCTCGGCCTCCTGCTCGGTGCCGAACGTCACGATGATCAGGAAGTCGAGCGTGCCGATCAGCCGGGCCAGCGGGCGCTTGCGGAAGTCGCTGTGGTCGGCGACCCCCTGGGCGACCCGGGGGTCGGCGACCTGGAGCATCAGCGCCCGGCCGGCGGCCAGGCCGAGGGCGGGCTCGGCCGCGACGAGCCGGAGTACGGAGCGGTCGGCGGGCGGGGTGGTCGGGGGCACCGGACCTCCTCAAGGTCGGTTTCCCCCAGGGTCGCCCACGGGGGGCGGTTCCGCCAGGCCTTATTGGCAAATCGCCAACAATTACCGACAGGCCGCCCACACCGGCCGTGCGGGGCGCGGGTCAGCTGGAATCGCGTCGCCGCAGGTAGCGTTCGAACTCGTGGGCGATCGCCTCGCCGCTGGCCTCCGGCAGCTCGGTCGCCTCCCGCTGCTCCTCCAGGCTGCGGACGTAGTCGGCGACCTCGGAGTCCTGCTCGGCCAGCTCGTTCACGCCGTTCTCCCAGGCGCGCGCCTCCTCCGGCAGGTCGCCCAGCGGGACGGTGACGTCCAGCAGGTCCTCCACCCGGCGCAGCAGGGCGAGCGAGGCCTTGGGGGAGGGCGGCTGGGAGACGTAGTGCGGCACCGCCGCCCAGAGCGACACCGTGTCCAGCTCGACCGCCCCGTAGGCGTCCTGGAGCACGCCCAGGACCCCGGTGGGCCCCTCGTACTTGGCCGGCTCCACGTTGAGCCCCCCGATCAGCTCGATATCGGTGGCGGAGGCGGTCACCGGCACCGGACGGGTGTGCGGTACGTCGGCCAGCAACGCTCCCAGCAGCACCACCGACCCGACGCGCAGCCGCTGGGAGAACTCGACGATCTCGCGGCAGAACGCGCGCCAGCGCATGTTGGGCTCGATCCCCTGCACCAGCACGATGTCACGTTCCGTGCCGGGCGGGCGGGCCACCGAGATCCGGGTCGTCGGCCAGGTGATGCCCCGGCTCTCGCCGTCGGACATGTCCACGAGCGGACGGGTCATCTGGAAGTCGTAGTAATCCTCGGGATCGAGCTCGGCGATCGGCCGGGCGCCCCAGGTCGACTCCAGGTGCCGCACCACTCCGCTGGCGGCCTCGCCTGCGTCGTTCCATCCTTCGAAGGCGGCGACCAGGACCGGATCGACCAGCTCAGGCGCGTTTTCGAGCTCGACCACTCGCTGCCTCCTTCCGACGTGGGTTACAGCGTCATCCGAAGGCCCGGTATTTCCGGCGGCGCAGTGGCCCGCGATCGGATGCCCGCCAGACTACGTGTTGCGCGGCGCGCGCCCCACCGTCCCGCCCCACCGACCTGCCGTACCGTCCCACCGGAGCCCGGCACGGCGGGACGGGCGGGCAGCGGTTACCGGCGGCCGTCCGTGGTGCGGACGATGAGGACGTCACAGGGGGACCGGTGCGAGAGGTTCGCCGGAACCGAGCCGAGAATGCGACCGGCCAGGCTGTTCAGACCCCGGTTGCCGACCACCACCAGGTCGGCGGAGCGCTCCTTCGCCACGGCCGACAGCACGTCGACGGCGTCGCCTTCCACGGCGACCTCGTCGATCTTCCGGGCGCCCGCCGCCACGGCCCGCTCCCGGGCCGCCCGCAGGGCGTCGTCGGCCGGGGTCGACCCCTGGATCTTGTAGGCCAGGTCGCCCAGCTTGTCCCCGGCGCTGAGCCGCTCCCGCTCGGGGATGGGGTGGTACGCCGACGCGAGCACCAGCGTGGCGTCGGCGTCGGCGGCGAGCTGCGCGGCCTTCTCGACGGCGCGGAACGAGGACGGGGAGCCGTCGGTGCCCACGAGGATGGTGCGATACGAACCCATGGCCGCTCCTTACTGATTAGTAGGTTGTGGCGGGCACGTTATCGTTCCGCGGCCGATCCGTCACGGGCCCGTCACGGGCCGGGGGCGGCCAACGGGAACCCCGGACCGCCGGGCGAATCCCAGTAGAGTGGGGCAGCATGAGCAGTCCGACCCCGCAGTCTCTCCGCCAGGCCCTCAGGGAACGCATCGTCGTGGCCGACGGGGCGATGGGGACCATGCTCCAGGAGAGGGACCCTTCCCTGGACGATTTCCAGGGACACGAGGGCTGTAACGAGATCCTCAACGTCACCCGCCCCGACATCGTGCGCGAGGTGCACGCCGCCTACTTCGACGTCGGCGTCGACTGCGTCGAGACCAACACCTTCGGCGCCAACCTCGGCAACCTCGGCGAGTACGACATCACCGAGCGGATCGAGGAGCTCTCGGAGGCGGGCGCGCGCCTGGCCCGGGAGGTCGCCGACGCCTACTCCACACCCGAGCGCCCCCGCTGGGCGATCGGCTCGGTGGGTCCGGGTACCAAGCTCCCCACCCTGGGCCACGTCCCCTACGCCGAACTCCGCGACGCCTACCAGCGCAACGCCGCGGGCCTGATCACCGGCGGCGTGCAGGCGATCCTGGTGGAGACCTGCCAGGACCTGCTGCAGGCCAAGGCCGCGATCGCCGGCGCCAAGCGCGCCATCGCCGCGGCCGGCACCGACACCGTGCTCATCGGCCAGGTCACGATCGAGCAGAACGGCGCGATGCTGATGGGCTCCGAGATCGGTGCGGCGCTGACCGCGCTGGAGCCACTCGACCTGGACCTGATCGGCCTCAACTGCGCCACCGGCCCCGCCGAGATGAGCGAGCACCTGCGCTACCTGGCCCGGCACGCCCGGATCGGGCTGTCGTGCATGCCGAACGCCGGGCTGCCCCAGCTGACCTCCGACGGCGCCTACTACCCGCTGACCGCCGAGGAACTTGCCACTGCGCACGACGACTTCACCCGGAACTTCGGGCTCTCCCTGGTCGGCGGCTGCTGCGGCACCACCCCCGAGCACCTGCGCCAGGTGGTGGAGCGGGTCGGCGGCCGGCCGACCGCCGACCGCCGGCCGCGCCCGGAGTCCGGCGCGTCCTCCCTCTACCAGCACGTCCCGTTCCGGCAGGACACCTCCTACCTGGCGATCGGCGAGCGCACCAACGCCAACGGCTCCAAGGCGTTCCGTGAGGCCATGCTGGAGGAGCGCTGGGACGACTGCGTGCGGATCGCCCGCGACCAGGCCCGCGACGGCGCCCACATGATCGACCTGTGCATCGACTACGTGGGGCGCGACGGCGTCGCCGACATGAAGGAACTGGCGTTCCGGTTCGCCACCGCCTCCACGCTGCCCATCGTGCTCGACTCCACCGAGTCCGAGGTGCTGCGGGCCGGGCTGGAGATGCTCGGCGGCCGGGCCGTGGTCAACTCGGTCAACTACGAGGACGGCCGGGGCCCCGACTCGCGCTTCCACAAGACCATGCGCGCGGTGCGCGAGCACGGCGCCGCCGTGGTCGTGATGTGCATCGACGAGGAGGGCCAGGCCCGTACCGCCGCCGACAAGGTCCGCATCGCCACCGAGACGATTGAGGACCTGACCGGCAACTGGGGCATGCACGTCGAGGACATCGTCGTCGACTGCCTCACCTTCCCGATCGCCACCGGCCAGGAGGAGACCCGGCGCGACGGCCTGGAGACCATCGAGGCCATCCGCGAGCTCAAGCGCCGCTACCCGGGCGTGCAGACCACGCTCGGCCTGTCCAACGTGTCGTTCGGCCTGAACCCGGCCGGCCGGATCGTGCTGAACTCGGTGTTCCTCAACGAGTGCGTCGACGCCGGCCTCGACTCGGCGATCGTGCACGCCTCCAAGATCCTGCCGATGGCGCGGATCCCCGACGAGCAGCGCCAGGTCGCGCTCGACATGGTCTATGACCGCAGGCGGGACGGCTACGACCCGCTGCAGCGGTTTATGGATCTGTTCGAGGGCGTCGACGCCGCCGCGATGCGCGCCTCCCGGGCCGAGGAACTGGCCTCCCTGCCGCTGTGGGAGCGGCTCAAGCGCCGCATCATCGACGGTGAGGCCAACGGCCTGGAGGCCGACCTCGACGAGGCGCTCGCCCAGCGCCCCGCCCTGGAGATCATCAACGACGTGCTGCTCGACGGCATGAAGACGGTCGGTGAACTGTTCGGCTCCGGCCAGATGCAGCTGCCGTTCGTCCTGCAGTCGGCCGAGGTGATGAAGGGCGCGGTCGCCTACCTCGAACCGCACATGGAGAAGGCCGAGGACGGCGGCAAGGGCCGCATCGTGCTGGCCACGGTCAAGGGCGACGTCCACGACATCGGCAAGAACCTCGTCGACATCATCCTGACCAACAACGGCTACGAGGTCGTCAACCTCGGGATCAAGCAGCCCATCTCGGCGATCCTCGACGCGGCCAAGGAGCAGCGCGCCGACGTCATCGGCATGTCGGGCCTGTTGGTCAAGTCGACAGTGATCATGAAGGAGAACCTGGAGGAGCTCAACTCCCGGGGGCTGGCGCAGGAATGGCCGGTGCTGCTCGGCGGCGCGGCACTGACCCGCGCCTACGTCGAGCAGGACCTCGCCGACCTCTACCACGGCGAGGTCCGCTACGCGCGCGACGCCTTCGAGGGGCTGCGCCTGATGGACTCCTTCATGGCGGTCAAGCGCGGCGAGAAGGGCGCCCAGCTGCCACCGCTGCGCGAGCGGCGGGTCAAGAAGGGCGCCGCCCTCCAGGTCACCGAGCCCGAGGAGATGCCGGCCCGTTCCGACGTCGCCGCCGACAACGCGGTGCCCACCCCGCCGTTCTGGGGCGACCGGGTGGTCAAGGGCATCCCGATGAACGACTACGTCGCCTACCTGGACGAGCGGGCCACCTTCATGGGCCAGTGGGGCCTCAAGCCCACCCGCGGCGGCGACGGCCCCTCCTACGAGGAACTGGTCGAGACCGAGGGCCGCCCGCGGCTGCGGATGTGGCTCGACCGCGTCCAGACCGAGGGTCTGATCGAGGCCGCCGTGGTGTACGGCTACTTCCCGGCCGTCAGCGAGGGCGACGACCTGGTCGTCCTGGACGCCGACGGTGGGGAGCGCGAGCGGTTCACCTTCCCCCGGCAGCGCCGCGACCGGCACCTGTGCCTGGCCGACTTCTTCCGCTCCCGCGAGTCGGGCGAGACCGACGTGGTCGGCTTCCAGCTCGTCACCGTCGGGTCGCGGATCGCCGAGGCCACCGCCGAGCTGTACGCCGCCAACGCCTACCGCGACTACCTGGAGCTGCACGGGCTGTCGGTCCAGCTCACTGAGGCCCTGGCCGAGTACTGGCACACCCGGGTCCGCGCCGAGCTCGGCTTCGGCGCGGAGGACCCCGATGACCTCGAGGGCATCCTCAAGGTGGACTTCCGGGGCTGCCGCTACTCCTTCGGCTACCCGGCCTGCCCGGACCTGGAGCAGCGCGCCCAGATCGTCCGGCTGCTGAAGCCGGAGCGGATCGGCGTGACCCTCTCGGAGGAGTTCCAGCTGCATCCTGAGCAGGCCACCGACGCTCTCGTCGTGCACCACCCGGAGGCTCGGTATTTCAACACCTGAGGGCCCTGCCGGGGGGTTGCAGGCGGTCCTGTTCGACATGGACGGGCTCCTGATCGACTCCGAACGGCTCTGGTTCGAGGCCGAGACCGAGACGATGGCCTGGCTGGCGGCCCGCCCAGGTTCGCGCTGGCCCGGCGGGTGGGGGCCGGAGCACCAGGCGCACCTGGTCGGCGGTTCGCTGGCGCGCACGGTGGCGTACATGCTGGACCTCGCCGGGCCGGTGGCCCCGCCCGGTGCGGTCGGCGAGCTGCTGCTGGCCGGCATGTCCGCCCGGCTGCGCGTGCACGTCCCGCTCCGGCCGGGCGCCGGTGAACTGCTGGCCGAGGTCCGCGCGGCGGGGCTGCCCTGCGCGCTGGTGTCCTCGACCCACCGGTCGGTGATGGACCACGTGCTGGCGGGCGTCGGCCGCGACAGTTTCACGGTGACCCTGGCCGGTGACGAGGTCGGCAACCCCAAACCGCATCCGGAGCCGTACCTGACCGCGGCCCGGCGGCTGGGAGCTGATCCGCGCCGGTGCGTGGCGCTGGAGGACTCGCCGAGCGGGCTGGCCGCGGCGGAGGCGGCGGGCTGCCCGACGGTCGCAGTGCCGAGCGTGGTGCCGATCCCGCCGGCGCCCGGCCGGACGGTGGTGGGGTCGCTGCACGAGGTCGATCTGCGCCGGCTGGGCGGGCTGGTGGCCGTCGGACCCTGAGCCGGTGGCTCCCGAGCCCTAGGGAACGCCTACCGCCAGGGGATGAGGCGACGGCCGGGGGAACCATCCGCGGGCAGGAGGGGACGGCGCGGGCGGACGTGTGACGATGGAAGGGCCCGGCGCGCACGAGGGAAAGGCTGGGGCCATGAGCGATGTCCTTCTGTTCACGATCAGCATGGGAGTGACCGTGCTGGGCCTGGCGGTGAGCTGGGCCGCCTACCGCCGGCGGGGCGCCGCATCGGCGCTGCGGGGAGCCGGCTGGTCGCTGGTGCCTGCGGGCGCCTACTTCACCGGGTTCACCGAGTTCGCCGCCAACCTGGTGCTGAACCCGCTCAAGTGGGCGGGGGTGGGTGTGCTCGCGCTGGCGGGCGTCCTCTACGTGGTCTCCGGGGTGATGCTGCGCCGGGGCGCGGTCGATCCGGCGCCGGGCCCGAAGCGGGCCGCCGGTGGGGGCCGCAAGGCCGTCGAGCACCGCGCCGCGACACCCGCCGTCGATCCGGATCTCGCCGACATCGAGGAGATCCTACGCCGCCGCGGCATCAGCTGACCGCGCGGCGAGACCACGCGGATCGCCGTACCCGGCCGGGAACCCTGACCTGGCCGGGTTTTCCGTTGTTCGGACGGGGGTCAACCGGGGGTAGGGCAGCGGCCGGAGACGTCGATCAACATTCTCCGCGAATCAGGGCATATCAGCGGATGATGAATATCAGATCGGACTCGGAACGGTAAAGCTTGCCTTCATGCAGGCCGTCGAGTTGCCGTCCCACAGATAGATGGACGTACTATCTGGGCGATTTGTCGTGCGCAGGTCAAGTTCGCGTAAGTCATAGGTGACGACGGCATCACAAGTCGGTACGGCCTCTGGCGGGACGGATGCGCGCGATGGACATTCATCGCTGGAGTGTTTTCGATCCAGCGAACGCGGCATGAAGGGCCGGAAACAGCGGAAGATCGTTCGCTGGCCGGGCCCGTGCGTGCCCGCAGGCAGTGTGGCCGAGCAGGGAGGTACGGAGCGTGACCGCACCGATCGAGGTATCGGGGCCGGACGTCAAGGCGGAGCCGGACGCCGTCCTCACGGGGGTGGAGCGCAAGGCGATCCAGGGGCGCTCCCTGGGTCAGATCGCCTGGCTGCGGCTCAGGCGCGACAAGGTCGCCCTGGCCGGCGGCGCCATCGTGCTGCTGCTGATCTTCATCACCCTGCCCGGCGTCACCGAGACGCTGGTGCGCTGGTTCGGGCACCCGCCGAACGAGTACCACCAGAACCTGGTGGACCCCACGATCGGTACGCCGACCGGCAAGTTCGGCGGGGTGAGCACCGACTTCCTGTTCGGTGTGGAACCGATCAACGGCCGTGACCTCTTCAGCCGGGTGCTCCACGGCGCCCGGGTCTCGATGCTGGTCGGCCTGCTGGCCACCCTCGTGTCGGTGGTCATCGGCACCGTGCTGGGCGTCATCGCCGGCTTCTTCGGCGGCTGGGTCGACACCCTGATCGCCCGCACCATGGACGTGTTCCTGGCCTTCCCGCTGCTGCTGTTCTCCATCGCCCTGGTCGGCGTCATCCCCAACGAGTGGGGCCCGCTGGACGGCAACAACCTGCGGATGGCCGTGCTGGTGTTCATCATCGGCTTCTTCAACTGGCCCTACATCGGGCGCATCATCCGCGGGCAGACGCTGTCGCTGCGCGAACGAGAGTTCGTGGACGCCGCGCGCAGCCTCGGCGCCCGCAACTCCTACATCATCTTCCGGGAGATCCTGCCGAACCTGGTCGCGCCGATCCTGGTGTACGCCACGCTCCTGATCCCCACCAACATCCTCTTCGAGGCGGCACTGTCCTTCCT
The DNA here is from genome assembly GCF_003289645.1 of Actinomadura craniellae. Lineage (GTDB taxonomy): Bacteria > Actinomycetota > Actinomycetes > Streptosporangiales > Streptosporangiaceae > Actinomadura_D > Actinomadura_D craniellae. Next base: position 151,270 of record NZ_QLYX01000007.1, read on the forward strand.
CGGCGTCGGCATCAACCCGCCCAAGCCCTCGTGGGGCGGGATGCTCACGTCGGCCACCAGCCTTTACTCCGTTGCGCCCCACTTCGTGATCGTCCCGGGTCTCGCCATCTTCGTCACCGTGCTGGCCTTCAACCTGTTCGGTGACGGGCTCCGCGACGCCCTGGACCCACGAGCCCGATGATCCGGAACAGACCCCCGGTAGACAACCCCGGTAGCAGTGAAAGGGATCCAATGAAACGTCCGAAGGTCTTGGCAACGGCCGCGGCCGGTGCCGTCCTCCTGAGCCTGGGGCTGTCCGCCTGCGGCGGCGGCGACGACGGCGACGGCGGCGACGGCAACGGCGCGACCGCCAAGTTCGATGCCGGCACGACCGGGATCGTGAACGCGTCGGAGAAAAAGGGCGGCGTCCTCAAGATGGGGATGAGCGACGACTTCGACTCCACCGACCCGGGCAACACGTACTACGCCTTCGGGAACAACTTCATCCGTCTGTACTCGCGGACGCTGATGACGTACACCTCCAAGCCGGGCGCCGACAGCACCAAGTCGTCGCCCGACCTGGCCCAGGCCCCCGGCGTGCCCAGCGACGGCAACCGCACGTGGACCTACAAGCTCAAGCCGGGCCTCAAGTACGAGGACGGCACCCCGATCAAGGCCGCCGACATCAAGTACGCGGTGGCCCGGACCTACGACCGCGGTGTGCTGGGCAAGGGCCCGGCCTACTTCGCCACGCTCCTGAACGCGGGCGACTACAAGGGCCCCTACAAGGACAAGAACCTCGACAACTTCAAGGGCGTCGAGACCCCCGACGACTCCACCGTCATCTTCAAGCTGAAGGACCCGTTCGCGGAGTTCAACGAGCTGGTCACCTTCAGCGGCCAGACGGCCCCCGTGCCCCAGGCCAAGGACACCGGTTCCCGGTACGCCCTGCACCCGCTCTCCAGCGGCCCCTACAAGTGGGAGGGCGACTACCAGCCCAAGAAGGGTGGTGTCCTGGTCCGCAACACCAACTGGGACCCGGCGACCGACCCCAACCGCAAGCAGCTCCCCGACCGGATCGAGATCGCCGCGGGGCTTGAGGGCAACGAGGTCGACAACCGGCTGCTGGCCGGCACCCTGCACGTGGACCTGCCCGGGTCCGGCGTTCAGGCCGCGGCCCGGCAGAAGCTCCTCACCGACCCCAAGCTGAAGGCCAACGCCGACAACCCGCTGGCCGGCTTCCACTGGTACATCCCGATCAACGTCAAGAACATCCCGAACGTCGAGTGCCGTAAGGCGATCGTCTACGCCACCGACCGGGACGCCCTGTACCGCGCCTACGGCGGTGAGGTCGGCGGCGAGCTCGCCACCTCCATCCAGCCCCCGAACGTGGCGGGCCGGCAGAAGGGCACGGACTTCTACACCCAGGCCCAGGTGGGCTACAAGGGCGACGTGGCCAAGGCCAAGGAGGCGCTGGCCGCCTGCGGGCAGCCGAACGGCTTCGCGACCACCATGGTCTTCCGCAGTGACCGGGAGAAGGAGAAGGCCGTCGCCGAGGCGATGGAGCAGGCGCTGGCCCGGGTCGGCATCAAGCTCACCCTCAAGGGCTACCCGTCGGGCACCTACACCGGTGAGCAGTTCGGTTCGCCGGCGTTCGTCAAGAAGGACAAGATCGGCCTGGGCACCTACGGGTGGGCGCCGGACTGGCCGACCGGCTACGGCTACCTGCAGCCGATCTCCGACGGCAAGGCGATCGTCTCCAGCGGTAACTCCAACCCCTCGGAGTTCAACGACACGCAGGTCAACAAGCTGTGGAACGACGTCGTGAAGCTGCAGGACCCGGCCGAGCGCGACAAGGTCTACAACCAGATCGACGAGCGGATGCGGGAGCAGGCGGCCTACATCCCCAACGTCTACGCCAAGTCGCTGCTCTACCGGCCGACCACGCTGACCAACGTGTACTACCACGCCGGCTTCGGCATGTACGACTACGCCAACCTCGGCGTGACCGGCTGACCCGGGTACCGCCGCCCTACCTGACAGAAAGCAGGTGAAGGCAGCGGGCGGCCGGCGGGGGAGCACCCCGCCGGCCGCCCATCGCCGGACACCGTGATCGCATTCATCGTTCGCCGCCTGCTGGGCGCGGTCGGCCTGCTGCTGGTCGTCAGCGCGGTGACCTTCGCCATCTTCTTCCTGGTGCCCAAGGCGGCCGGGGTCTCCTCCGACGACCTGGCGGCCCGGTTCGCCGGCAAGTCGCCCACGCCGGCCGCGCTCGCGGAGATCAAGGAGCGGTTCGGCCTGGACGACCCGGTCCCGGTCCAGTACGGGCGGTTCGTCAAGGCGCTGGTCGCCGGTGACACCTACGACACCGGCACCCAGGAGATCGACTGCCCGGCGCCCTGCCTGGGCTACTCCTTCCGCACCAGCCAGTCGGTCCTGGACCAGGTCGTCGACCGGGTCCCGGTGACCCTGTCGATCGCGCTGGGGGCGGCCGTGCTGTGGCTGCTGGCCGGTGTCTCGATCGGTGTTCTGTCGGCGCTGCGCCGCGGCACGATCTTCGACCGGGCGGCGATGGGGATCGCCCTGGCCGGCGTGTCCCTACCGATCTTCTTCACCGGGCTGCTCTCACTGGCGTTCATCGTCTACAAGTGGGAGCTGCTACCCGCGGTGAACTACGTCCCGCTGACGGAGAACCCGGCGAAGTGGTTCAGCGGGCTGATCCTGCCCTGGGTCACCCTGGCCTTCCTGTACGCGGCGTTGTACGCGCGGCTGACCCGGGCGGGCATGCTGGAGACCCTGAACGAGGACTACATCCGCACGGCCCGCGCCAAGGGGCTGTCGGAACGCACGGTCATCACCAAGCACGCGCTGCGCGCCACTCTGACCCCGATCCTCACTATCTTCGGCCTGGACCTGGGACTGCTGCTGGGCGGGGCGATCCTGACCGAGCGCACCTTCTCCCTCAAGGGACTGGGCCAACTCGCGCTCGACGGGGTCAACCAGAGCGACCTGCCCGTGGTCATCGGTGTCACACTGACGGCGGCGCTGTTCATCGTGGTGGCCAACCTGCTCGTGGACATTCTGTACGGGGTCGTCGACCCGAGGGTGAGGCACAGCTGATGGGGGACAAGGCGACGGGAACGCTGGACGAGGGGGCGGTCGGAGCGGGCTCGTCCCCGCCCACGGCGTTCCTGGAGGTGCGCGACCTGCGCATCCACTTCCCGACCGACGACGGGCTGGTCAGGTCCGTGGACGGGCTGTCGTTCGCGCTGGAGCGCGGCCGCACCCTGGGCATCGTCGGCGAGTCCGGCTCCGGTAAGAGCGTGACCAGCCTGGGCATTCTCGGCCTGCACAACCGGCGCAACGCCAAGGTCTCCGGCGAGATCTGGCTGGACGGCCAGGAACTGGTGGGCGCGCAGCCCGACCGGGTCCGCCGGCTGCGCGGCCGGCACATGGCGATGATCTTCCAGGACCCGCTGTCGGCGATGCACCCCTTCTACACGGTGGGCAACCAGATCATCGAGGCCTACCGGGTGCACAACGACGTCAGCAAGAAGGTCGCCCGCAAGCACGCGATCGACATGCTGGGCCGGGTGGGCATCCCCAAGCCCGACAGCAGGGTCGACGACTACCCGCACCAGTTCTCCGGCGGCATGCGCCAGCGCGCGATGATCGCCATGGCGCTGTCCTGCGACCCCGAACTGCTGATCGCCGACGAGCCGACCACCGCCCTGGACGTGACCGTCCAGGCCCAGATCCTCGACCTGCTGCGGGACCTGCAGGAGGAGTTCAACTCCGCGATCATCATGATCACCCACGATCTGGGCGTGGTGGCCGAGATGGCCGACGACGTCCTGGTGATGTACGCGGGCCGCTGCGTGGAGCAGGCCACTGTTGACGAGGCCTTCCACCGGCCGCTGCACCCCTACACCTGGGGCCTGCTCGGCTCGATGCCGCGGCTGGACCGGGAGCGGTCGGAGCGGCTGATGCCCATCAAGGGCTCGCCGCCCAGCCTGATCAACGTCCCGGTGGGCTGCGCCTTCAGCCCGCGCTGTGCCTACGCCGGGCTGAACGACGGCAGGAGCGAGAGCGAGCGGCCGGAACTGGTGGAGCTCGAACCGGGCCACCGGGCCGCCTGCCACCTGCCGCTGGAGCAGCGCAGGGAGATCTGGGAATCCGAGATCCGGTCGAAGCTGTGACCGGCACGGGCGCGAAGAAAGGCGAAGAACTGTGAGCACCTCGCAGACGGGGGCCGGGAGCGACCCGGTCGAGGGCGCCGCGGTGCCGGCCGGATCGGTGGTCGAGGCGGCGGCGGCGCCGGCCGTGTCGACGAAGAAGGCCACGAGACCCGACCGGAGCGGGGAACCGCTGCTGCAGGTCGAGAACCTGGGCAAGCACTTCCCGGTCACGGCCGGGCTGCTGCGCCGCCAGGTCGCGGCGGTCAAGGCCGTGGACGGGGTCTCCTTCAGCGTGCACAAGGGCGAGACGCTGGGCCTGGTGGGGGAGTCGGGCTGCGGCAAGACCACCACCGGCCGGATGATCATGCGGTTGCTGGACTCCAGCTTCGGCCGGATCACGTTCGAGGGACAGGACATCACGAAGCTGTCCCAGCAGAAGATGCGCCCGCTCCGCCGCGACCTACAGATGATCTTCCAGGACCCGTACTCGTCGCTGAACCCGCGGCAGACGGTCGGCTCGATCGTGGGCGCCCCGTTCCGGCTGCAGAAGCTGCAGACCGAGAGCGGCGTCAAGAAGGCCGTCCAGGACCTGCTGGAACTGGTCGGCCTCAACCCCGAGCACTACAACCGCTACCCGCACGAGTTCTCCGGCGGCCAGCGGCAGCGCATCGGGATCGCCCGCACGCTGGCCCTCAAGCCCCGGCTGATCGTCGCCGACGAGCCGGTCTCGGCACTGGACGTGTCCATCCAGGCCCAGGTCGTCAACCTGCTGGAAGACCTCCAGGACGAGCTCGACCTGACCTACGTGGTCATCGCCCACGACCTGTCGGTGGTCCGGCACATCTCCGACCGGATCGCGGTGATGTACCTGGGCAAGATCGTGGAGATCTCCGACGGCCACGACCTGTACGCGGCGCCGATGCACCCCTACACCAACGCGTTGCTGTCGGCGGTGCCGATCCCGGACCCGGCCGGCCGCAGGGGGCGCGAGCGGATCCGCCTGCAGGGCGACGTGCCCAGCCCGCTGGACCCGCCGCCGGCGTGCCGGTTCCACACCCGCTGCTGGAAGGCCCAGGACATCTGCAAGCGGATCGAGCCCCCGCTGGTGGAGCTGGCCCCCGGCCACCAGACCGCCTGCCACTTCCCGGAGAACGCCCCGGCCGGCGCCACCGAGCTGGTCGCCCGGGCCGCCGCCGAGCAGGAGGCGTCCGCCCCGGTGGCGGCGTCCGGCGGCCGGCGGCACGTCGGCAAGCACCGCTGACCGCGGAGACGGCGAGATAACAAGGACGGCCCCGCACCCACCCTGGGTGCGGGGCCGTCGCCGTCCCTCCGGGTATCACTCGGTGGCGATGGCCTTCAGGACGTCCATCCGGCCGGCCCGCCAGGCGGGCCACAGCGCGGCCAGCACGCCGACCACCCCGCCGAGCACGACGTAGACGGCGAGCGTCGGCACCGGGATGGACAGCACCTGCAACCCGCTGTCGGCGAGCCCGTTCTGGATGGCCGCACCGAACGCGACACCGAGCACGACGCCCAGCAGCGTGCCGAACACGGCGATCACCACCGACTCCAGCCGGATCATCCGGCGCAGCTGGCGGCGGCTGGTGCCCACCGCCCGCAGCAGCCCGATCTCCCGGGTCCGCTCGATCACCGACAGCGCCAGGGTGTTGACCACCCCGATCACCGCGATGATGATCGACATGGCCAGCAGGATCGTCAGGAGCACCACGAGCTGGTCGAGCTGCTTCTGGAACGTCTCCTTCAGCTCCGCCTGGTTCTGGAGCTGCAGGTTCGGGAACTGGGCCAGCGCCCGCTCCACCCCCTGCCGGGTGGCGGTGTCCGCGTTCGCCACGTCGATGAGCCCGAGCACGGCCAGCGGCTGGGCGGTGTGCGCCAGGTAGGTCTCCAGGGGCAGGACGGGAGCCCCGCCGAGCAGGTCGTTCCTGGCGTAGATCCCGGCGACGCGCAGCTGCTGCCGCGCCCCGTCGGCGAACTGCGCGGCGACGGGGCTGCCCACCGTCCACTTCCTGGCCTTGGCGACGTCCTCGGAGACGAGGATGCCGTCCTTGCCGAGCTGGGTCGATCCGGAGACCACCTGCATCCGGCCCCCCGCGACCAGCCCCGCGGTGTCGCCGGACTGCACGCCCAGGGCCTTGCCCTCGACGTTGATCTGCCCCATGTACAGGGCGGTCGCCCGCTCCACACCCGGCGCCTGGCTCACGGCCTTGAACGCCTCCGGGCTGAACGGCATCTGGGTCTCGGACATGAGGATGTAGTCGGCGCCGAACTGCTTGTCGATCGACTGGCCGATGGAGGACACCGCGGACGCCTGCACCACGTTGATCCCGCTGACCAGGGCCAGCCCGATCATCAGCGCGGAGGCCGTCGAGGCGGTCCGCCGCGGGTTGCGCAGCGCGTTCTCCCGGGCGAGCCGGCCAGGCGTGCCGAACAGCCGGGGGAACACGGCACCGAGCAGCCGGATCACCGGCTGGCTGATCACCGGGGCGAGCATCGTCACGCCGAGGAAGACCAGGAACGCGCCGACGCCGAGCAGCTCCAGGGTTCCGCTCGCCAGCCCGCCGAACACCGCCGCCGCGCCGCCCACCGTCATCACGGTGCCGATGATCACCCGCAGCCGCAGGGTGCGCTGCGCCGGTCGCACCTCCTCGCGCATCGCCGCGACCGGCGGGGTCTTGGCCGCCCGCCGCGCCGGGAAGTACGCCGCCACCACCGTGATGGTGACGCCCACCACGTACGACCAGATGACCGGGGTGGCGGTGAACACCAGCCCGCCCTCGTCGCTGGTGTTTATGGCGCCGTTCAGCAGCGTGGCGATCCCGTAGCCCGCCGCCAGGCCGAGGGTGGAGCCGACCACGCCGACCGCGAACGCCTCGCCGAGCACCGCCCGTGTCACCTGCCGGCGCGAGGCGCCGATGGCCCGCAGCAGGGCCAGCTCCCGGGTGCGCTGGGCCACCAGCATCGAGAACGTGTTGAAGATGATGAACGCGCCGACGAAGACTGCGATCAGGCCGAACACCAGCAGCAGGGTCCGGAAGAACGTCAGGAAGCCCTCGATGTCGCTCTTGCCCTCTTCGACGAGCTGCTTACCGGTGATCGCCTCCATCCCGGCGGGCAGTACCTGGGCGACCCGGTCCCGCAGCACCTCCTGCGACACCCCGGTGGTGTCCATCGAGATGTCGGAGAAGAACCCGGGCTTGAGCAGCAGCCGCTGCGCCGTCGCGGTGTCGAAGGCGGTGACCGTGGCGCCCATCAGGTTGGGCGTCTCGATGACCCCCACGATCGTCACGGAATGCGTCGGCCCCTGCAGCAGGATCTTCGCCTGGTCGCCGACCTTGTACCCGGCCCGCTCCAGAGTCGACTCGTCCACGGCGGCCTCGGCCGGCCCGGCCGGGGCCCGGCCCGAGATGAGCTTGAAGTCGCTGCTGCCACCGGTCTCGACCCAGTTCACGCCCAGCTGCGGCGGGCCGACCGTGGCGGCCGCCTTGCCGTCCTTGCCGATGAGAGCGGCGTACCCGGTGACGTTGCCGATCGGGTTCTTGACGCCCTCCACGGTGCGCAGCCGGTCGAGGACGGCCGCGGGAACCGGTGGCCGGACCGGTGCCCCGGTCGCGTCCATCCCGTCCACGATCTGCTTGCCGCGGACGTCCACGGCGACGCCCTTGCCGATGCTGTTGAACAGGTCGTCGAACTGCCGGGACATGGTGTCGGTGAAGATGAAGGTGCCGGCGACCATCGCCACGCCGAGCACCACCGACACTGCGGTCAGCACCAACCGCAGTTTGTGCGCCGCGAGGTTGCGCAGCGTCACCTTGGCCATCATGGGAGACACCTCAGTTCGTTCGGCCGGCCCGCGGGGCCGGTCGGGGATCCGGTCGGGGGGAGGGGCGGGGCGGTCACGCGTCGCTCCCCGGCCGGTCGAAACCCTTCATCCGCTCCAGCACCTTCTCCGCGGTCGGGTCGCCCATCTGGTCGACGACCCGGCCGTCCGACAGGAACAGCACCAGGTCCGAGTAGGCGGCGGCGGCCGGGTCGTGGGTCACCATGACGATGGTCTGGCCCATCTCCCGCACCGAGGAACGCAGGAAACCCAGCACCTCCGCGCCGGAGCGCGAGTCGAGGTTGCCGGTCGGCTCGTCGGCGAAGACGATCTCCGGGCGGGAGGCCAGCGCCCGGGCGCACGCCACCCGCTGCTGCTGACCACCCGACAGCTCGCTGGGCCGGTGCCGGAGCCGGTCCCGCAGCCCCACCGTGTCGATCACGGTGTCGAGCCACTCCCGGTCGGGCTTGCGGCCGGCGATGTCCATCGGCAGCGTGATGTTCTCCAGCGCCGTCAGCGTCGGGACCAGATTGAACGCCTGGAAGACGAAGCCGATCCGGTCGCGGCGCAGCCGGGTCAGCCGCTTGTCGTCCAGCCGGGTCAGCTCGACGTCGCCGATGAGGACCTGGCCGGAGCTGACCGAGTCGAGCCCCGCCATGCAGTGCATCAGCGTGGACTTGCCCGACCCGGACGGGCCCATGATCGCGGTGAACCGGCCGCGCGGGATGCCCACCGACACGTGGTCGAGGGCGACGACCCGGGCGTCACCGGAGCCGTAGACCTTGCTGACGTCCTGGGCGCGGGCGGCGAGGTCCGCCGCTCCGGGCCGATTCAGTTCCTCGGCGGTGATGGGGGCGGTGTTCGTCACGAGAAAACTCCCTGGGGGATGGAAGAAACGGCAAGGGCGGGCGAGCCGAAGAACTCGTCGGTCCGGTAAAGAAAATCTAAAGGCCTGTTCCATCCAGCGGATGAGCCGAGGGAAGGGAGTCACTCTCCCCCTCGCGCATGAGCGCTCCGCGCCCCCTCATTCTTCGGAAGTAGGGGGGTCCTGGCCCTTTCAGGGGGGTCAGCCCTGACCCGGGCGGCTCATCCCCGTCTCGTAGGCGTACACCACCGCCTGCACCCGGTCGCGCAACCCCAGCTTGGCCAGCACGTTCCCCACGTGCGTCTTGACCGTCGTCTCACTGACCACCAGCTCGGCCGCGATCTCCGCGTTGGACAGCCCGCGGGCCACGTGGCTCAGCACCTCGCGCTCCCGCTCCGTCAGCGTGTCCAGGCCCGGCGGGGGAGCCGCGTCCCGCACCGCCGGCAGCCGGGTGGCGAACTTGTCCAGCAGCCGCCGCGTCACGCTCGGCGCCACGATCGCGTCACCGGCCGCCACGATCCGGATCGCCGACACCAGGTCCTCCGGCGGCGAGTCCTTCAGCAGGAAACCGCTGGCCCCCGCCCGCACCGCCTCGATGACGTACTCGTCCAGGTCGAACGTCGTCAGGATCAGCACCCGCGGGTCATGCGTCGCGGCGCCCTCCCGGACGATCCGCCGGGTCGCCTCGATACCGTCCACCCCGGGCATCCGGATGTCCATCAGCACCACGTCCGGCAGCAGCGAGCGCGTCGCCTCCACCGCCACCGCCCCGTCTCCGGCCTCGCCCACCACCGCGATGTCCGGCTCGGCCTCCAGGATCAGCCGGAACCCCGTCCGCAGCAACGGTTGATCATCGACCAGCAGCACCCGGACCGTCATCCGACCTCACTCACCACGACTACTCACCACGACTTGCTCACCACGCCTGCTCATCACGCCTCCAGCGGGAACCGGGCACGCACCCCGAACCCGCCACCCATCCGCGGACCGATCCGCAGCTCACCGCCGTACAGGGCGACGCGCTCGTACATCCCTACCAGGCCATGGCCCGGATTGTCGCCGTTGTCGCCGATGGACGTCGCCGCGCCACGCCCATCGTCCTCGACCTCCACGGTCAGATCCCGGTCGGTGTACCGCAGCCGCACCCACGCCCGCGCCTGCGGACCCGCGTGCTTGAGCGTATTGGTCAGCGCCTCCTGGATCAGCCGGAATGCCGCCAGGTCCACCCCCGGCGACAGCGCCCGGCTCTCACCCTCCACCCACAGCTGCACCGCCAGCCCGGTCTCCCGCACCGAATCGACCAACTCGCCGACGTCGCCCATGCCCGGCTGCGGCGCCAGCCGCGGCTCCTGCGCCTCGGCGTCCCGATCGGTGCGCAACACGCCCACGATCCGGCGCATCTCGCTCAGCGCGGTCCGGCCCACCTCCTCGATGGTGCCCAGCGCCTCCCGCGCCCCCTCCGGGTTGCGGTCCAGGATCCGCCGCGCCGCCCCCGCCTGCACCGTCATCACGCTCACATGGTGAGCCACCACGTCGTGCAGCTCCCGGGCGATCCGCGACCGCTCCTCCACCCGCGCCGCCCGCGCATCCGACCCGCGCGCCCGCTCCAGCCGGGACGTCCGGTCCTCCAGCTCGGTCAGGTACGCCCGCCGCAACCGCAGGCTGCGCCCCAGCCACCACACCCCGACCACCAGGGTCATGTTGGTCAGATAGTTGATCAGACTGAGCGGCTCGGGCAGCATCGCCAGGACCACGTTCAGCCCCACCACCGCCAGCACCCCGCCGAGCGCGCTGTGTGCCAGCGCCCGGTGCGCCGCCACACTGTAGATCGCCAGCAGGAGCGCCACCACGTCCGCCACCGACGGCGGGTACCCCAGCGCCGCCAGCGCCATCTCACCGGCCAGCACCAGCACCAGCACCGTCATCGGCAGCCGCTGCCGCACCGCCACCGCGCCGGTCACCGCGACGATCAGCGCCGCGCTCCGCAGATCGGGCGGGTGGTACCCCAGCTCCGGCGGTACCCGGTCCAGAAAGTACTGCGGCAGCCCGACCGCCAGCAGTAGCGCGGCGACAAGGGCGTCACGCAGCTCGGGACGGGTGCGCAGCACGGAACACAGGCTGCGGATGCGGGGTGACACGTTTTCACACTAGGACGTCCGACCTCGCCCGGGGCCCTCCTGCGCGGGGATCCCGGATCCTCCGCAAGGATGAGGCGCCGCCCTGCTCACAGGTCGTCGGAGTACCGCCCCACGGCCGGCCCCGGGGCCGGTTCGGCATCGGCCGGCGACACCCGGGCCGGGGGCGCCGCCGGCAGCGGCGGCGGCGTGCCGCCGAACTCCGGGCACCGTGCCCTGTGGTCGCACCAGTCGCACAGCCGCCCGCGCCGGGCCCGCCACTCATCCGTCCGCATGGCCCGCTGGATCGCCGCCCACAGCGCCTCGACCTTCCGCTCCGTCGCCAGCAGATCGGCCTCGTCCGGCACGTACCGCAGCACCTCGCCGTTGCCCAGGTACATCAGTTGCAACAGCCGGGGCACCTCGCCGCGCAGCCGCCACACCACCAGGGCGTAGAACTTCATCTGGAACAGCGCCCGGGCCTCGAAGTCGGCCCGCGGCGCCGTGCCCGTCTTGTAGTCGACGATCCGCGTCGCGCCGCCCGGCGCCACGTCCACCCGGTCGATGTAGCCCCGCAGCTTCAGCCCCGACCCCAGCACCGTCTCCACGAACAGCTCGCGCTCGGCGGGCTCCAGCCGCCGCGGGTCCTCCAGGGTGAAGTACCGCTCGACCATCCGCCGCGCCTCGGCCAGCCACTCGGCCCGCTCGGCGCCCCCCGCCTCGTCGTCGGCGAACAACCCCGCCAGCTCCGGCTCCCGCGCCAGCAGCCGCTCCCACTGCGGATCGAGCAGCTCCAGCGCCGCCGGCGCCGTCCGCTCGGCCGCGGGCAGGTCGTAGAGCCGTTCCAGCACCGCGTGCACCAGCGTGCCCCGCACCGCCGCCGCACTCGGCCGCTCCGGGATCTGATCGATCACCCGGAACCGGTACAGCAGCGGGCACGTCATGAAGTCGCCGGCCCGGGACGGGGACAGCGAACCGATCACCACCGGAGCGCCGTCACCCGTGCCCGCGATCTCCTCGGTGGTCGTCATGCGCTCGAGGGTAGGCCACCCCTGTGACGAAACCGCGGATCCCCGGCCACCCGCCGCGCCGCCCGGCCCGTACCATCGAGGACGTGGCAGACAGCACGCCGGACCCCGGCCGAGAACACCGACGTCCAGGCCTGCTGGTGGGGCGCCCCTTCGGCATCCCGGTGTACGTGTCGCCGAGCTGGTTCCTGGTCGCCTTCCTCATCACCGTGCTGTTCGAGTACCAGGTCCGCGACGTCGCCTCCGCCCCGTTCAGCCACCTGATCGCCTTCGCCTACGCGGTCCTGCTCTACGCCTCGGTGTTCGTCCACGAGCTCAGCCACGCCGTCACCGCCCGCGCCATGGGCCTGCCCGTCCGCGCCGTCACCCTGCACATCCTCGGCGGCGACACCGCCATCGAACGCGAATCACCCACCCCCGGCCGCGACTTCCTCATCGCCTTCGCCGGGCCCGTGGTCAACCTCGTCCTCGCCGCCATCGGGCTGCTGGTCCACCTGCTGGTGCCGCTGCCCCCCGTCGCCCGCCTCCTGGTCGACGCCCTCACCATCGCCAACCTCCTGGTCGGCCTGTTCAACCTGCTGCCCGGCCTGCCCCTGGACGGCGGCCGGCTCGTCCGCGCCGCCGTCTGGAAGATCACCGGCCGGGCTCGTGACGGCACGATCGTCGCCGGCTGGGTCGGGCGCGGAGTTGCCCTGCTCACCCTCGCCGGCGGCGCGCTCCTGGCCTCCCAGCGCACCACCGGCGGCGGCTACGGCTGGCTCGCCCTGCTGTGGTCCGCCCTGATCGCCTCCTTCATCTGGGTGGGGGCCTCCTCGGCCATCCAGAACGAACGGCTGCGCGAGCGGATCCCCCTGCTGAACGCCCGCCGCCTCGCCCGCCGCGCGACGCTCGTCCCCGGCGACACCCCGCTCGCCGAGGCGATCCGCCGGGCCCAGGCCGACGGCTCCGGCGCCCTCGTCATCGCCGACCACGACGGCACCCCCACCGCGCTGGTCAGCGAGCAGGCCGTCCACGCCGTCCCCGAACAGCGCCGCCCCTGGACGCTCACCAGCGAGATCTCCCGGAGCCTGACCCCCGGGCTCACCCTGGACGCCGACCTCGCCGGCGAAGACCTCCTCCAGGCCGTCCAGCAGGTCCAGGCCACCGAGTACCTGCTCGTCGAACCCGACGGCCGGATCTACGGGGTACTGTCCCTCGGCGACCTCGACCGGGAGTTCAGCGGGGCCTGAGACGCCGCCGACCCCCGATAACCTGCCCTGCATGAGCGAACCCACCTCCACCGGCGTTCCCACCCCGACCGCGGGCCGCATCCCGCACGGCCCCTTCCGGGCAGGTGACCAGGTTCAGCTCACCGACCCCAAGGGACGCCGCAACACCATCACCCTCCAGTCCGGCCGGCTCTTCCACAGCCACAAGGGGTCCATCGCCCACGACGAGATCATCGGCCGTCCCGAAGGGATCGTGCTGCGCTCCACCGGCGGCACCGAGTACCTGGCCTTCCGCCCCCTCCTGCACGACTACGCCGTGCGGATGCCGCGCGGCGCCGCCGTCGTCTACCCCAAGGACGCCGCGCAGATCATCACCATGGCCGACGTCTTCCCCGGCGCCCGGGTCGTCGAGGCCGGCGCCGGCTCCGGCGCCCTCACCTGCTGGCTGCTGCGCGCCGTCGGCGAGCACGGGCTGGTCTCCTCCTACGAGCGCCGGCCCGACTTCGCCGACGTCGCCCGCACCAACGTCGAGACCTTCTTCGGCGGCCCGCACCCCGCCTGGCGGCTCACCGTCGGCTCTCTCGAACACGCCCTCACCGAGACCGACGTCGACCGGGTCGTCCTCGACATGCTCGCCCCCTGGGAGTGCCTGGACGCCGTCGCCAAGGCCCTGGTGCCCGGCGGGCTCGTCTGCGCCTACATCGCCACCACCACCCAGATGTCCCGGGTCGTGGAGGGCCTGCGCGAACACGGGACGTTCGCCGAGCCGTACGCCTTCGAGACGATGCTGCGGTCCTGGCACGTCGACGGCCTCGCCGTCCGCCCCGATCACCGGATGGTCGGGCACACCGGCTTCCTGGTGACCGCCCGCCGGCTCGCCGACGGGGTGGTTCCCCCGATGCGCCGCCGCCGGCCCGCCAAGGGCGCTCGCCCGGAGGAGACCGACGCAGTACAGGCCGACTGAGCGCGCCACACAACGTGCTCAAGGTCACAAAACTACACCGAGTGACGGGAATTCCAGCGCGATCGTCGGTTGTCACGAAGCTTTCCAAATCGCAAGGCTTCGGTAAAATTTGCGGAAGCACTGTTCCACAGTAGGTTTTCTTGTGCCAGAAGCGTGTTTGAACCGCAAGTCCTGCTGTCCTGCTGGTGGTGCGGGAACACCCCATCGGCCCCACCGGCAAGACACGACCACCTACGAGCAGGTTACGGAAGCCCGCCAGATAGGTAGGGTCTGAGTTGTCGACTCTCTGTGAGGAGGTGACGGGGCGTGGCCGCTCGTGACGATGCTGGGGCGCGCAAGGCGCAGCACGACAAAGAGGTCCAGGACCTCCAAACGCAGGTCTCCTTCCTGGAAGAAGAGATCTCCGTGCTGCGCCGGAAGCTCGCGGAATCCCCCCGCCAAGTTCGTGTGCTGGAAGAGCGCCTCCATGAGGCACAGGCCAATCTGGCCGCCGTGACGGGACAGAACGAACGTCTCGTCACGACCCTCAAGGAGGCCCGAGAGCAGATCATCGCGCTGAAAGAGGAGGTCGACAGGCTCGCGCAACCCCCGTCCGGCTTCGGGGTGTTCCTCGAAGCACGAGGCGATGGAACGGTCGATATCTTCACCGGCGGACGCAAACTCCGGGTCAACGTCAGCCCGGCCGTCGACATCGACGAGTTGCAGCGCGGCCAGGAGGTCATGCTCAACGAGGCGCTCAACGTCGTCGAAGCCCTCGACTTCGAAGAGCAGGGCGAAGTCGTCATGCTCAAGGAGGTCTTCGCCGACGGCGAACGCGCCCTCGTCATAGCGCACGCCGACGAAGAGCGCGTCATCAAGCTCGCCGAACCGCTACGCGGCGTCTCCCTGCGCCCCGGCGACTCGCTGATGCTCGAATCGCGCTCCGGCTACGCGTACGAGAAGATCCACAAGGCCGAGGTCGAAGAACTCGTCCTCGAAGAGGTGCCCGACATCTCCTACGAGGAGATCGGCGGGCTCGGCAGCCAGATCGAAATGATCCGGGACGCCGTCGAACTGCCCTACCTGCACGCCGACCTCTTCCGCGAACACCACCTCCGGCCGCCCAAGGGCGTCCTGCTGTACGGCCCGCCCGGCTGCGGCAAGACGCTCATCGCCAAGGCCGTGGCCAACTCGCTGGCCAAGAAGGTCGCCGAGCAGACCGGCCAGGAAGGCAAGAGCTTCTTCCTCAACATCAAGGGCCCCGAACTTCTCAACAAGTACGTCGGCGAGACCGAGCGGCACATCCGCCTGGTCTTCCAACGAGCCCGCGAGAAGGCCTCGGCCGGCACCCCGGTCATCGTGTTCTTCGACGAGATGGACTCCATCTTCCGCACCCGCGGCTCCGGAGTCTCCTCCGACGTCGAGAACACGATCGTCCCGCAGCTCCTCTCGGAGATCGACGGCGTCGAAGGACTCGAAAACGTCATCGTGATCGGCGCGTCCAACCGCGAAGACATGATCGACCCGGCGATCCTGCGACCCGGCCGGCTGGACGTCAAGATCAAGATCGAGCGGCCCGACGCCGAAGCCGCCCGAGACATCTTCTCCAAGTACATCCTTGCCGGGCTGCCCCTGCACCCCGACGAGGTCAAGGAACACGGCAACTCCTCCGAAGCCGCGGTGGAAGCCATGATCCAACGAGTCGTCGAACGGATGTACAGCGAGACCGAAGAGAACCGCTTCCTGGAGGTCACCTACGCCAACGGTGACAAGGAAGTCCTCTACTTCAAGGACTTCAACTCCGGCGCGATGATCCAGAACATCGTCGACCGGGCCAAGAAGATGGCCATCAAGCAGTTCCTCGACACCGGCCAGAAGGGGCTGCGGATCAGCCACCTCCTCGCCGCCTGCGTCGACGAGTTCAGCGAGAACGAGGACCTGCCCAACACCACCAACCCCGACGACTGGGCCCGCATCTCCGGCAAGAAGGGCGAACGGATCGTCTACATCCGCACGCTCGTCTCCGGCAAGACCGGCACCGAAGCCGGACGGTCCATCGACACGGTGGCCAACACCGGGCAATACCTCTAAAACAACCCTAAAAACACCGCCCACCGGCGCGGCGGCCAACCCGATTGGCCGCCGCGCCGCCGGCTTGACGATCCAACCCCCACTCACCCGGGTAGGAGGCCGTCATGACCCGACCTTCACCCCCGTGGCTCCACCCCACGGCCCCCGATAGGCTCGACACATGAGTGTTCGGCGCGTGATGGGGATCGAGACCGAGTACGGAATCTCCGTGCCCGGCCAGCCAGGGGCCAACGCGATGGTCACCTCCTCGCAGGTGGTGAACGCCTACCTCGCGGCCTCCGCCGCCAAGGCCCGGCGAGCCCGCTGGGACTTCGAAGAGGAGAACCCGCTCCGCGACGCCCGCGGCTTCGACCTGGCCCGCGAAGTCGCCGACGCCAGCCAACTCACCGACGAAGACCTCGGACTCGCCAACGTCATCCTCACCAACGGGGCACGGCTCTACGTCGACCACGCCCACCCCGAGTACTCCGCCCCCGAGTGCACCAACCCGCGCGACGCCGTCATCTGGGACAAAGCCGGTGAACGCGTCATGGCCGACGCCGTCCGACGCGCCGCCCAGATCCCCGGCACCCACCCCATCCAGCTTTACAAAAACAACACCGACAACAAGGGCGCCTCCTACGGCTGCCACGAGAACTACCTCATGAAGCGCGAAACCCCGTTCTCGGACATCGTGCGGCACCTCACCCCCTTCTTCGTCTCCCGCCAAGTCGTCACCGGCGCCGGCCGCGTCGGCATCGGCGTCGACGGCCGCGGCGACGGCTTCCAGATCAGCCAGCGCGCCGACTTCTTCGAAGTCGAAGTCGGCCTCGAAACCACCCTCAAACGACCCATCATCAACACCCGCGACGAACCCCACGCCGACCCCGAGAAATACCGCCGACTCCACGTCATCATCGGCGACGCCAACATGAGCGAGATCTCCACCTACCTCAAACTCGGCACCACCGCCATCGTGCTCGCCATGATCGAAGACGCCTTCCTCACCACCGACCTCTCCGTCGACATGCCCGTCGCCGGACTCCGCGCCGTCTCCCACGACCCCACCTGCAAACACCTCCTCACCCTGCGCGACGGCCGCAAGATGACCGCCGTCCAACTCCAGATGGAGTACCTCGAACAAGCCCGCAAATACGTCGAAGACCGCTACGGCTCCGACGTCGACGAACACACCCGCGACGTCCTCGACCGGTGGGAATCCGTCCTCCACCGCCTCGGCGACGACCCCATGCAGCTCTCCCGCGAACTCGACTGGGTCGCCAAACTCGAACTCCTCGAGGGCTACCGCACCCGCGACGGCCTCGACTGGTCCCACCCCCGCCTGCAACTCGTCGACCTCCAGTACACCGACATCCGACCCGACAAGGGCCTCTACAACCGGCTGGTGGCCCGCGGCCGCATCGAACGCCTCGCCACCGAGGCCCAGGTCGAGGCCGCCGTCGAGAACCCGCCCGAGGACACCCGCGCCTACTTCCGCGGCCGCTGCCTGGGCCAGTACGCCGACTCCGTCGCCGCCGCCTCCTGGGACTCCGTCATCTTCGACGTCCCCGGCCGCGAATCCCTCCAACGAGTCCCCACCCTCGAACCGCTGCGCGGCACCAAGCAGCACGTGGGAGCGCTGCTCGACCGCTGCCGCACCGCCGCCGAACTGGTCGCCACCCTCACCGGCGAGGGCTGACCCCCACCGGACGCGGCAGAGATGTGACCGCTATGCCCGTTTCGTTTGATCACAGACCGGCGATAACCCCGGCAGACCCCGCATCCGACACCAGGAACGGGCGGCTGAGAGACCCGCTCATCCCCGGTGATCGGAGATAGGGTTGAGAACACCGGCACGACACGGGAGGTAGGGAATGGCCACCAAGGACACGGGCGGACAGAAGCAGACCGGGCGGCGCACCGAAGAGGTCGAGGAGACCCAGGCGGCCCCCGCCGAAGACGTCCAGGAACGCAACGAAAAACTGACCGACGACGTCGACGCAATCCTCGACGAAATCGACGAGGTATTGGAAGAGAATGCAGAGGAATTCGTGAGGAGCTACGTCCAGAAAGGCGGTGAATGATCCCGGTATGTCCGATTTTCTAGAAGGGTTAGCAAAGGGCACAAAGAAGTGTCCTGACTGCGGCGAGTTAAAGTCAACGTCTGAATTTGGCCGTAATAAGCGGATGGTCGATGGCTTCGCCAGGTACTGCAAGGCGTGTTTCGGTATCAGGTCGAAGCAGAGTTACCGCAAAAGAATGGCCGCTCAGGGAAGGGTCGTTCGAGAGCGCCTAGAGGTCCCGCACGGCCACAAGTACTGCCCAAAGTGCTGTGAGATAAAGTCGATCGCCGAGTTCGGTCGCAACCGGGCAGAAAAGTCGGGTCTCACAGCCTATTGTAAGCCTTGCCATAATAAGGTCACAGTAGAAATAAAGAATCGTGTACATGGAAGTGTTCGAAATTATCTCTTCAAGTATCGATACGGGATCACAGTCGAAGAGGTAGACAAGATAAGCAGGCGTCAAGGTGGAATATGCGTGATCTGCCTTCGTGAACCGGCGCTTCACGTCGATCACGACCACCAGACGGGACTTGTCCGCGGCCTGCTGTGCTTCGGCTGCAACGGGGGACTCGGCCAGTTCCAGGACGAAGCGTGGCGGCTGCGCCGGGCGGCCGGTTACCTGGATGGCAGGCTCACCCACTTCCAGCACATGGAACTCGAGTTCGGAACGCCGACCATCGGCGGTCTCGCAAACCGTGGGCGGAGCCGGGTCCGGGGGGCGAGGGCTGACCGGCTGAGTTCCGCCCGGCACTACAAGTTGCGCGCCAAGTACGGCATCGATGAGCGGGATGAGCAGCGGATGCTGGCCGCTCAACGAGGTCTGTGCGCGATCTGCGCCAACGAGCCTGGTGGCCACGTCGACCATGATCACGAGAGTGGCGCGGTCCGAGGGGTCCTCTGTCTGGGATGCAACAGTGGCATGGGGCAGTTCAAGGACGACGCGATCTCGCTGCTGCGCGCGGCGGATTACCTGGATGGCTTCCTGGCGGGGCCGGGTGCGCGATCCGCTGCCTCGGCCGGATCCTGGCCGGAACCTCCGGGTGCGATGGCGCCCACGTGCCGGTCGTTGTTCCGGGCGTTGGACGGCGAGCGCCGGAGGGCGGCTGCGGAGCTGGCGGAGCGTGCGGGTTGCCCGTGGGATGTCGAGGCGGTGGGTCTGCGGAACGTCGAGGTGGCGCTGGCGCCGGAGTACCCGCACGGGCGGTGATCAGGCTCCGGGGGTGCTGGAGAGCGCTTCGGGGTGGGGTGTGTCCGGCCCGGGGTCGGCGGCAGGGAGGGCCGGGGTTTCGGTGGTGAGGGGCCGGGTGGTGGCCTGGAGTTCGTCGAGGGCGTGGGCGTAGGCGTCGGGGACGGGGAAGCCGTCGTCGGGGACGGGTACGCCGTCGCCGAGGCGGGCCCAGGCGAAGTCGGCCGCGGCGGCGGCGCTGAGGATTTCCAGGGCGGTCTGCGGGGTGCCGGGGGTGAGGTGTTCGGCGGGTCGCCCGTGGGCGGGCCACAGTGCGCGCAGGGGGTGCGCGGTGTCGGTGGTGATCTCGCCGAGCAGGGTGCGTAGTTCGGGGTCGAGCCAGTCGCCGATGGGCGGGGCGAGGTCGGGCCGGTAGCCGGCGAGGTCGGCGGCGAGCAGTGCGATGGCGGCGTGCCGGGGTTCGGTGGCGTCGTCGTCTTCGGGTTGGCCGCACAGGGGGGTCAGTGCGGTGGCGAGGTCGTAGCAGGCGAGCTGGAGGCGTTCGCCGGGGGCTGTGTCGGGGAAGAGGGCCGCGCCGAGGGTGGGTGGGCAGCGGCTGGTCCATTCGCGTTCGACGGCTTGGTCGCCGTAGCCGAGGGCGTGGTGGTCGAGGGCGGGGCCGGTCTGGATGGGTTCGATGATCGACAGTAGGGCGGCGGCGCGGACGCGGAAGCGGGGGTCGTCGCGGAGTGCCTGGGCGGTCATGACCATGCAGCGGATGATCTGTCCGGCGGCGTCGTCGCGGCCGGCGCGGAGTCGTTCGGTGTAGAGCCCGATGAGGGTGCGCAGTGGTGGGGGTGGGAGCCAGCGGAGCCGGCCTTGGTCGGCTGGGGGGCGGGCGAGGTGGGGTGTCCAGAGTTCGAGGAGGGTGGTGGCGAGGGTGGGGTCGAAGGCGGGGACGGCGGCGCACCACAGCATGGTGTTCCAGGTGGCGGCGATGGTGCTGGGGGTGCCGTGCAGGAAGTGGTTCCAGCCGAGCGGGTAGTCGGCGGGTGGGGCGAGGGCGGCTTGGGTGAGGACGGAGCGGAGCCGGTAGGCGAGGGCGCCGGAGACGGCTTTGCCGGCGACGGCGAGCGGGGGGCCGTAGTCGATGGCGAAGTCGGGTCCGGTGGGGAGCAGGTGGGGTGGGACGGGTGGTGGGGGGAGGCCGGGTCCGGGGGGGAGCGCGGCGTGTCGGGTGGTGGTGGGGTGGGGTGGGGGGCAGGGGAACCAGCGGGTGTCGGCGGGGTGTAGGCGGTACCAGCGGGCCCAGGCGCCGTACATCCACCAGGAGTGGTCGGGGAGGGCGAGGAGCCGGGGTTGGAGGGCTTGGGCGCGGTGGGCGGGTGGGGCGGTGGTCCACCAGGGGTCGGCGATGGCGGCGCGGGTGTCGTGTTCGGCCCGGGTGAAGGGGTCGCCGTCGGGGGTTGGGGCGCCCGGCCACGGCGGGGGGTTCTGTGGGCCGCTTGGGCCAGGGGGTTCCCACACCACAGCGTCATCGTAGTGGTCGGGCGCGGAGCGTACCGGGGGGATTCGGGTGTGGGGTTCGCCGTGGGCGGAGGACGTAACGGATCACGGGCATGCGGTGGGCGCACTGGTGACAGTAGGGTCTGAAGGGTCGTGCCGGTCGTTGTCCGCAGGGGGGCCGGTGCCGTGGCGTGGAGGGAAGGAGTCGCGTGGCGTCTCACGATTCGCAGTCCGGTCGGCTGCCGGGGGTGTTCTCGAGCCCGGGTGTGTCGTCGTTTGCGGAGTTCCTGGGGTCGTACTCGCCTGATCGGCTGCCTGGGCGCCGTACTCCGCCGGCGGTCGCGGCGGGGGAGGAGATCCCGCATGGCACGACGATTGTGGCGGTGGCGTTTCCGCAGGGTGTGGTGATGGCGGGTGATCGTCGGGCCACTGCGGGGAATGTGATCGCGCAGCGCGATGTGGAGAAGGTCTTCCGGGCGGATGAGTTGTCCGCGGTCGCGATCGCGGGTACGGCGGGGATCGGGTTGGAGATCGTCCGGCTGTTCCAGGTGGAGTTGGAGCATTACGAGAAGTTGGAGGGTCGGACGCTTTCGCTGGAGGGTAAGGCGAACCGGCTGGCGGCGCTGATCCGCGGGAATCTGGGGATGGCGATGCAGGGGCTGGTGGTGGTGCCGTTGCTGGCGGGTTTCGATGAGGAGCGCGCGGGCGGGCGGATCTTCAGCTATGACGCTGCGGGGGGCCGGTACGAGGAGCGGGACTTCCATTCGATCGGGTCGGGTTCGGTGTTCGCGCGGGGGGCGTTGAAGAAGTTGTGGCGGCCGGGCCTGTCGGCTGAGGACGCTGCGCTGGTGTGTGTGCAGGCTTTGTATGACGCGGCCGACGACGATTCGGCGACGGGCGGTCCCGATTTGATCCGCCGAATTTTCCCGGTGGTTGCCGAGGTGACGGCGGACGGGTTCCGGCGGTTGCCCGACGAGGAGGTCGGTGCGGTGGCGCAGTCCGTGGTGGACGGGCGTTTTGACTCACCGGGCGGTCCGACCGCCCCGCTGCGATAGAGAGGGATCGACCGGTGTCCATGCCGTTCTACGTCTCGCCCGAACAGCAGATGAAGGACAAGGCCGACTATGCGCGTAAGGGCATCGCGCGGGGTCGGAGCGTGGTCGTGCTGCAGTACGACGACGGCATCTTGTTCGTGGCTGACAATCCGTCCCGGGCGTTGCACAAGATCAGTGAGATCTATGACCGGATCGCGTTCGCGGCGGTGGGGAAGTACAACGAGTTCGAGAATCTGCGGCTGGGCGGGGTCCGGTATGCGGATGTGAATGGTTACACGTATGACCGTCGTGATGTGACGGCGCGGGGTTTGGCGAACCTGTACGCGCAGACGCTGGGCACGATCTTCACGGAGACCAACAAGCCGTATGAGGTGGAGTTGGTGGTCGCGGAGGTGGGTGACACGGAGGCGTCGGACCAGATCTACCGGTTGACGTTCGACGGGTCGGTGGCCGACGAGCATGGTTATGTGGCGATGGGTGGTCAGGCCGATGCGGTGGCGGAGGCGCTGAAGGCGCGGTTCGAGGAGGGGATGTCGCTGTCGGCGGCGTTGCGGGCGGCGGTGCAGTCGCTGGAGGCGCAGGATTCTGACCGGCATCTGGAGGCGAAGGCGCTGGAGGTGGCGGTGTTGGACCGTAATCGGGAGCACCGGTTGTTCCGGCGGTTGCCGGCGGTGCGGATCGAGGAGTTGCTGGGGGATTCGGCCGGCTGATCGGGTGTTGGGGGCGGCGGTCTTCGCGTGGGCGGGGCCGCCGTTTTCCCGTCCAGTTTGTGATCTACAACGTAAAGGCACCGAGCGTTGTGAAACCAGGGACGCCGGAGACTGTTGACCGGGGTCCCCGCCGCATAGGCTCACGGTGTGGACAGGCGCATCTTCGGGCTGGAGAACGAGTACGGGGTCACCTGCACCTTCCGTGGGCAGCGGCGGTTGTCACCTGACGAGGTGGCGCGCTACCTGTTCCGCCGGGTGGTGTCATGGGGCCGAAGCAGCAACGTGTTCCTGCGCAACGGCGCGCGGCTCTACCTGGACGTGGGCAGCCACCCCGAGTACGCCACGCCCGAGTGTGACAGCGTCATCGATCTGGTGACCCATGACAAGGCGGGCGAGCGGATTCTGGAGGGGTTGCTGGTCGACGCGGAGCGACGGCTCCGCGAAGAGGGCATCGCCGGCGACATCTACCTGTTCAAGAACAACACCGACTCTGCGGGCAACTCCTACGGGTGCCACGAGAACTATCTGGTGGGCCGGCACGGAGAGTTCGGCCGGCTGGCCGACGTGCTGATCCCGTACCTGGTCACCCGGCAGATTATTTGCGGGGCGGGCAAGGTGCTGCAGACCCCGCGTGGCGCGGTGTACTGCGTGTCGCAGCGTGCCGAGCACATCTGGGAGGGGGTCTCCTCGGCGACGACCCGCTCCAGGCCGATCATCAACACCCGGGACGAGCCGCACGCGGACGCCGAGCGCTTCCGGCGGCTGCACGTGATCGTCGGTGACTCGAACATGAGCGAGACGACGATGCTGCTCAAGGTCGGTGCGACCGACCTGGTGCTGCGGATGATCGAGGCGGGCGTGGTGATGCGCGACCTGACGTTGGAGAACCCGATCCGGGCGATCCGCGAGGTGAGCCATGACATGACCGGCCGCCGTAAGGTGCGGCTGGCCAACGGCCGGGAGGCCAGCTCGCTGGACATCCAGAAGGAGTACTTCGGCCGGGCCAAGGACTTCATCGACCGCCGTGGCGGCGACGAGGTCGTGATGCGGGTGCTGGACCTGTGGGAGCGGACCCTGCAGGCGGTGGAGAGCGGCGATCTGGACCTGGTGGCCCGTGAGATCGACTGGGTGACGAAGTACCAGCTGATCGAGCGGTACCGGCGCAAGTACGACCTGGCGCTGTCGTCGCCGCGGGTGGCGCAGCTGGACCTGGCCTACCACGATGTCCACCGCAACCGGGGGCTGTACTACCTGCTGGAGAAGCGCGGTTCGGTGGAGCGGGTGACCCGGGATCTGGCGATCTTCGAGGCGAAGTCGCTGCCGCCGCAGACGACCCGGGCCAGGCTGCGGGGCGAGTTCATCCGGCGGGCGCAGGAGAAGCGGCGCGACTTCACCGTCGACTGGGTGCATCTGAAGCTGAACGACCAGGCGCAGCGGACGGTGCTGTGCAAGGATCCGTTCCGGTCGGTGGACGAGCGCGTCGACAAGTTGATCGCGGGGATGTAGGTCGCGTGGGGCGGGCGGGGCGGTAGGGTGAGCGCCCGGTCACGTTCCGCCCCGAAGGACTCGTATGCGTCGCGGCCTCACCGTTCTCCTCCTCCTGCCGCTCTCGCTGGCCGCCTGCAGTGGCGGCGACCCGGACCTCACCGTGCGGGGCGGGTTCGGTGCCCGCGCCGACGTGGTGTTCCCCAAGGGTGAGAAGCCGGGTGACGACCTGGCGGTGCGGACCCTGTCCGGCGGCAAGGGCGCCCGGGTGGGCAAGGGGGACCTGGTCATCGCCCACTACGCGGGCTACCGGTGGGACGACGGCGGCGCCAGCAAGCTGATCGCCTCCAGTTACGCCGGGGGGAAGCCGGGCGGGTTCCCGTCGGGGAAGCTGGTGCCGGGCCTGGAGAAGGCGCTGGCCGGGAAGAAGGTCGGCAGCCGGGTGGTGGCGGTCATTCCGCCCCGGGACGGCTATGGGGCGCAGGGCGCGGCACAACTGCAGATCACCGCGACCGATTCGCTGGTCTACGTGCTGGACGTGCTGGCCACCTACCCCAGGTCGGCGGCGGCGCAGGGCAGGGCCCAGCCGCTGGCCGATCCGGCGCTGCCCCGGGTGGGTGATGCCGCGCCCGGGCAGGCCCCGTCGGTGACGGTGCCGCGGGCCCGCCCCCCGGCGACGTTGCAGGTGCGGACCCTGGTCCAGGGGGCCGGGGCGCCGGTGGAGAAGGGGCGCCTGCTGGCGTACCAGTACACCGGGGTGCGGTGGCGGGACGGTTCGGTGTTCGACTCCTCCTGGCGTAACGGGCAGCCGTACGCGAGCGTGATCGGCACCGGTCAGGTGATCCGGGGTCTGGACCAGGCGCTGGTGGGGCAGCGGGTGGGCAGCCGGACGCTGGTCGTGGTGCCGCCCCGGTGGGGGTACGGCGCCCAGGGGCTGGGCCAGGCGGGGATCCGGGGCACCGACACGCTGGTTTTCGTGGTGGACGTGCTGGGCGCGCACTGACCCGGCGCCGGGTCAGCCCAGCAGCGCGGCGGCGTGCCGGCCGGCGGCGGCCGCCGCCAGGAAGTAGGCCAGGTCCCGGTCGAGCCGGCGGCCCATGGTCGACAGCCGCACCCCCCAGTCGCGTTCGGCCGTCTGCAACGTGTCCGCCAGGCCCGTCACCGGCGTGGAGACCAGCCGGTGCCGCTCGCCGAGCGGCCGCGCCTGCTCCCGCACCCGGGCGCCGAACTCCCCGGTCAGTTCGGGTACGACCACGTCGGCGGGCGCCAGTGCGACCCGCCCGTAGGCGGTCAGGCTGTGGTGCGACACCCCGATGTGCCGTTCGCGCAGGTCTCCCTCGCTGATCCGGAGCGAGGCCACCGGGCGGCCCGACAGTACCGCGGCCGCGTTGACCGCCTCGCCCGCCGCGACGCCGGAGAACCCCCACCGGGTGCCGGTGCCCAGGTTGCCCGGCCCTTGCGCGAGGATCACTGCCTCGGCGTCCAGGACGTGCCGGGCGGCCAGCAGGCCGGTGTGCACCGTGACGGTCTCCAGGTCGCCGCCGAACGCCTGCCCGACGGTCACGGTCGCGGCCAGCGCCCCCGCGGCCGTCAACTGGGCGATCGACATGGAGAACCAGGCCGGCAGCGCCCCGCCGTCGGGCATCACGTACACCACGCGGGTGCCGGGCCGGGCCGCCAGCAGGCCGGCCAGGATCGGCGGCAGCGCCGAGTGCAGGTCGGCGACGATGACCGGCATGCCGGTCAGCGAGTCGGCGTCCGCCAGGGCCGGGTGGTGCGGGGAGTCCTGCTCGTCCGCGCCGAGTACCGTGGCCTGCAGCGGGGTGTAGCGGGCCTTGACCAGGTGGCCCGGGCCGGTGGGGTCGGGCGGCAGCCGGTCGGGCACCGCGACGACCATCGCGTAGCCGCCGGTGCCCAGACCCATGGCCAGGGCGGTGGTGTTCAGCAGAACGGTGTCGCCGGGTTCGGGGCGGCCGACCAGGGCGGGGTAGGCCAGTGCCCGGCAGGTGCCCTCGCCGTCGACGGCCGTGTCCAGTTCGATCGCTCCGGGCCATTCGCGTCGAACGGCCGCCACGGTGCCTTTTCGCCATCGGATCACACCGGAAACGGTAGCGTCGTGATCGGTGTCGGAGCGTCCCTTCGAAGGAGAGGTGGTGTCGGGATGTCGCGGCGCAAGACCGAGCGCCTGCTGAATCTGGTGGTGTGCCTGCTGGCCACCCGGCGCTTCCTGACGGCCGAGCAGATCCGCCAGGCCGTCCCCGGGTACCCGGGCGGCGACGAGGCGTTCAAGCGGATGTTCGAGCGCGACAAGGAAGAGTTGCGCGAGCTCGGCGTTCCCTTGGAGGTCGGCGCCGATGGCGAGGAGGACGTCGGCTACCGGATTCCGCGGCAGGCTTACGAGCTGCCCGAGCTGCACCTGACCCCGGACGAGGCCGCGGTACTGGGCCTGGCCGCCCGGGTGTGGCAGCGGGCCAGCATGGCCGAGGCGGCGTCGGGGGCGCTGCTGAAGCTGCGCGCGGCGGGCGTCGACACCGACGGCGCGGCGGGGCTGGGCATCGAACCGCGGGTCGACACCGACGAGCCGGCCTTCCCGGTGCTGTGGCAGGCGGTCCGCGACGGCCGGGCGGTGACCTTCGACTACCAGGGGATCGGCCGGACCGCCGCGCAGCGCCGCCGGCTGGAGCCCTGGGGCGTGGTCAGCCGGCGTGGCCGGTGGTATGTGGTGGGCCACGACCGCGACCGCGGTGAGACCCGGGTGTTCCGGCTCAGCCGGATCAAGGGCGAGGTGACGCCGGCGGGCCCGCCGGGCGAGGTGCGGGTGCCGCCCGGGGTGGACGTGCGCGGGCTGGCCTTCGACTGGGGCGAGCCGCCCGCCGAGGAACGGTCCGCGACCGTACGGCTGCGCACCGGCGCGGCCCAGGGGGTGCGGCGGTGGGCGCACGGGGTGCGGCCGGCCGGCGACGGCTGGGACGAGGGCACCCTGCGGTTCCGTGACGTCGACCGGTTCGCCCCGTACCTGGCCAGGTTCGCCGCCGACGTCGTCGTCCTGGACCCGCCGGACCTGCGCGAGGCCGTGATCCGGCAGCTGAAGGGAGTGCTGGCGTGAGCACGACGTCGACCGACCGGCTGGCCCGGCTGCTGGCCCTGGTCCCGTATGTGGTGAGCCGCGACGCGGTGGCGCTGGACCAGGCGGCCGCGGACTTCGGGATCAGCGAGAAGCAGCTCATCGACGACCTGAACCTGCTGTGGTGCGTGGAGTTGCGGGCGCCCGACCCGTACTGCCCGATCGACCTGTCCTACGAGGGCGGCGAGATCACCGTCGCCGAGGCCGAGTCGATCGCCCGCCCGCTGCGGCTGAAGGTGGACGAGGCCAGCGCGCTGCTGGTGGCGCTGCGGATGCTGGCGGACATTCCCGACCTGGAGGACCGCGACGCGCTCAGCCGGGTGATCGCCAAGCTGGAGAGCGCGGCCGGCGGGGTGGCGGTGGCGGTGAGCAGCCAGCTGGCGGTGCACCTGGACGCGCGCGGCGACACGGTGAACCGGGTCCGGGAGGCGGTGGCCCGACGGCGGCGCGTGCACCTGACCTACTACGTGCCCGGCCGGGACGAGAACACCGAACGCGACGTCGACCCGATGCGACTGCTGTTCGTCGACGGGCTGCCCTACCTGGAGGGGTGGTGCCGCCGGGCCGAGGCGGTGCGGCTGTTCCGGGTCGACCGGATCATCCAGTTGACCCTCCTGGACCTGCCCGCGGAGGTGCCCGAGGACGCCGAGCCGATCGACGTGGACGCGGGCCTGTTCCGTCCCGGCCCGGGCGATGTGCGGGTGACGCTGGAACTCACCCCCGCCGGGCGGTGGGTCCCCGACTACCACCCCTGCGACGAGATCGAGGAGCTGGGAGAGGGGCGGCTGCGGGTGGTGCTGCGCACCCGCGACACCCGTTGGGTGCGGGGGTTGGCGCTACGGCTGGGCGACCAGGGCCGGGTGGTCGGCCCGCCTGAGCTGGCCGAGCGCGTCCGCGCGGACGCCGCCCGCGCCCTCGCCCAGTACGAGGAGGCGCCGGACGGCGGCTGACCGCCGGACGGCGGCTACCGGACGGGCGGGACGTTCGCTACGGTGGCGGGTGTGTGGTGGGTTCAGGTTGCGGTGGCCGCGGGGTTCCTCGGCCTTGCCGTCCTGGCGTTCTGCGCGGTCAGGCTGTTCCGCGCCGTCGGGAGGCTGGGCCGTGAACTGGAGCGGACCCGCCGGAGGCTGGAACCGAAACAACGGGCCCTTCGGGGTGAATTTCGGACATTGCAGGACGGCCAGGACTACACAGGTCCTCGGGGCGGCGTACGATCGACCTGAATAATTCCTGTTGAAGAGGGTGGACATGCCTAGTATCGGTGGCTCGGAGATGCTCATCGTCCTGCTGGTCGTCCTGCTGCTGTTCGGCTCGGCGAAGCTACCGCAGCTGGCCCGCTCGCTGGGCAAGTCGGCGCGCATCCTGAAGGCCGAGACCAAGGGCCTGCACAGCGATGACGACCAGCCGGCCCAGCCTTCCCAGGCCCAGGCCCAGGCCCCGCAGCAGCAGCAGGCTCCGCAGCAGCAGCCGCAGCCCTACCAGCAGGGTCAGCTGCCGTCCGGTGAGCCGATCCAGGGGGTGCCGGTCTCCGACCCCAACCGCCGTTCCTCCTGACCCCCAGTCCCCCACGAGGTCCGAGCCCAGACGATGAAGCGGACACAGCGGCAGACCGACTCCGAGGGCCGGATGCCGCTCATGGAGCACCTCCGTGAGCTGCGCAACCGGTTGATCAAGGCCATGCTCGGCCTGCTGATCGGCACGATCATCGGCTGGTTGGTCTTCCAGCCCGTCTGGGACTTCCTCAAGGAGCCCTACTGCGCCCTGCCCCAGTCGCAGGCGCTGGAGAAGGGCCAGTGCAGCCTGGTGGTGAACGGGATCTTCTCCTCGTTCTTCCTGCGGCTGAAGATCGCGTTCATCCTCGGGCTGGTCGTCTCCTCGCCGGTCTGGCTGTACCAGCTGTGGGCGTTCGTCGCCCCGGGGCTGTACCGCAAGGAGCGGCGCTGGACGTATGTCTTCCTGAGCGCGGCGGTGCCGCTGTTCCTGGTCGGCGCCGCGCTGGCGTACGTGACCGTCGACCGGGGCCTGGCGCTGTTCCTGGGGTTCACCCCCGATGACGTGGCGGCGCTGATCACCGTCGACCACTACGTCGGCTACATGCTGGCCATGCTGCTGGTCTTCGGGATGACGTTCGAACTGCCGCTGTTCGTGGTGATCCTCAACCTGGCCGGTGTGCTCACCTCCGAGCGGATCCGCAAGTCCCAGCGGATGAGCATCTTCGGGATCTTCGTGTTCGCCGCGGTGGCCACCCCCAGCGCCGACCCGTTCACCATGATGGCGCTGGCCCTGCCCACCGTGGTGCTGTTCGAGGCCTCGGTGCTGCTGGCGATCTTCAACGACCGCCGCCGGTCCCGCCGGCCCGACCCGCACGCCGAGCTGGCTGACGACGAGGCCGCCCCGCTGGACCTGGAGCAGATCGACGCCGAGCTGGAGCGGGGCGACCGTACCCGCTGAACAGGCGGCGGAACTGATTCGGAAACGCCCGCCGCCGACCGTAGGCTCGTGCCATGACCACCCCCGCCGAGCGGTACGCCGCGCACCGGCAGCGCACCAGGGACCAGGGGCCCGCCCTGATCGACTTCAAGGGCCTCTACGACTTCGACCTGGACCCGTTCCAGATCAAGGCATGCCAGGCGCTGGAGCACGGCCAGGGCGTCCTCGTCGCCGCCCCGACCGGGTCCGGAAAGACGGTGGTGGGGGAGTTTGCCGTCCACCTGGCGCTGGCCGGCCGCAGCAAGTGCTTCTACACCACGCCGATCAAGGCGCTGTCCAACCAGAAGTACGCCGACCTGGTCCGCCGGTACGGGCCCGACCAGGTCGGGCTGCTCACCGGTGACAACAGCGTCAACGGGGAGGCCCCGATCGTCGTGATGACGACCGAGGTGCTGCGCAACATGCTCTACGCCGGTTCGTCGACCCTGGAGGGTCTGGCGTTCGTGGTGATGGACGAGGTCCACTACCTGGCCGACCGGTTCCGCGGCGCCGTCTGGGAAGAGGTGATCATCCACGTTCCGGACTCGGTCCAGATCGTGGCGCTGTCGGCGACGGTGAGCAACGCCGAGGAGTTCGGTGAGTGGCTGCAGGCGGTCCGCGGCGACACCGCCGTGATCGTCGACGAGCACCGGCCGGTGCCGCTGTGGCAGCACATGATGGTCGGCACCCGGCTGTACGACCTGTTCATCGACGACGAGCACGCCAAGGTCAACCCCGAGCTGCGCCGGATCTCCCTGGAGGAGGTGCGGCGCGCCAAGGTCAACCAGGGCCGGCGGACCGGCCGGCGGCGTGCCCCCCGGCCGGCCCGGTTCCGGCCGCCCGCCCGCCCCGATGTGATCGAGCGGCTCGACCGGGCCGGGCTGCTGCCCGCCATCACGTTCATCTTCAGCCGGGCGGGCTGTGACGCGGCGGTCATGCAGTGCCTGTACGCGGGGCTGCGGCTGACCTCCCGGGAGGAGGCCGAGGAGATCCGGGCGCACGCCGAACTGCGCACCGCCGACATCTCCGCCGAGGACCTGCGCGTGCTCGGCTACGACGAGTGGCTGGCCGGGCTGGAGCGGGGCATCGCCGCCCACCACGCCGGGATGCTGCCCACCTTCAAGGAGGTGGTGGAGGAGCTGTTCACCCGGGGGCTGATCAAAGCGGTGTTCGCCACCGAGACGCTGGCGCTCGGCATCAACATGCCGGCGCGCACCGTGGTGATCGAGAAGCTCGACAAGTGGAACGGCGAGGCGCACACCGACCTGACCCCGGGGGAGTACACCCAGCTGACCGGGCGGGCCGGGCGGCGCGGCATCGACGTGGAGGGCCATGCCGTGGTGCTGTGGGCGCCCGGCGTGGACCCGGGGTCGGTGGCCGGGCTGGCCGGTACCCGCACCTACCCGCTCAACTCCAGCTTCCGGCCGTCCTACAACATGGCGGTCAACCTGGTGGGTGCGGTGGGCGCCGAACGGGCCCGCACCCTGCTGGAGGAGTCGTTCGCGCAGTTCCAGGCCGACCGTGCGGTGGTCGGCCTGGCCCGCCAGCTCCGCAAGAGCGAGGAGGCGCTGGAGGGGTATGCCGAGGCGGCCACCTGCCATCTCGGTGACTTCATGGAGTACGCGGGGTTGCGCCGGCGGCTGTCGGACCGGGAGGCCGAGCTGGCCCGGGAACGCTCCTCGGTGCGCCGGGCCGAGGCCGCCCGGTCGCTGGAACGGCTGCGCCCCGGTGATGTGATCGTCGTGCCGGGCGGGCGCCGCACCGGCGCCGCCGTGGTGATCGACCCCGGGCTGGCGCATCGTTCCGACGGGCCCGCACCGCTGGTACTGACGATCAACCGGCAGGTCAAGCGGCTGTCGGTGCTGGACTTCCCGACCCCCGTGGAGCCCGTCGAGAAGATCCGCATCCCCAAGTCGTTCAGTTCCCGGTCCCCGCAGCACCGCCGCGACCTGGCCGCCACGCTCCGCAACAAGCTCGGCGACGACCCGGAGGGCCGCCCGCCGGGCCGGGGCCGGGGTGGGCCGCAGGCCGAGGACGCCGAGATCGCCCGGCTGCGCCGGGAACTGCGCGAGCACCCCTGCCACGGGTGCGCCGATCGCGAGGAGCACGCCCGCTGGGCCGAGCGGTACTTCCGGCTGGAGCGCGAGGCCGCGGGGCTGCGCCGCCGGGTCGAGAGCCGCTCCCAGGTGATCGCCCGTACCTTTGACCGGGTCTGCGGGGTGCTGGAGCAGCTGGGCTACCTGGCCGGCGACACCGTCACCGACGAGGGGCGGCGGCTGGGCCGCATCTACAACGAGCTGGACCTGCTGACGGCGGAGAGCCTGCGCGCCGGCGTCTGGGAGGACCTCGACCCGGCCGAGCTGGCGGCGTGCGTGTCCGCGTTGGTGTACGAGTCGCGGCAGCCCGATGACGCCGCTCCGCCCAAGACCCCCAGCGGCCAGGCGCAGCAGGCGCTGGCCGCGATGGTCCGGCTGTGGGGCGAGCTCGACGCGGTGGAGAAGGACAACCGGGTGTCGTTCCTGCGCGAACCGGATCTGGGCTTCGCGTGGTCGGCGTTCCGCTGGGCCCGGGGGCACCAGCTCGACGCGGTGCTCAGCGAGACGGGCATGACCGCGGGCGACTTCGTCCGGGCGGTCAAGCAGCTGCTGGACCTGCTTGGCCAGGTGGCGGACGCCGCCCCGGCCGGCAGCGGGATCAGGGGCACCGCACGCCAGGCGATGGACGCGATGCGCCGCGGTGTGGTGGCGTACAGCTCGGTGAGCTGACCGCGGCCTCATCCAGTTCAACCGTCAATTTACTATGTAAAGGCCGCAGGTCGGAGTACTTTTTCGTTTGACCTTCGATCTTAGGGACATCCCGGGGATGCGCTCTTAGGGGGAGACCCCGGAGCCACCCCCTGACCCTTTCCGGAGGTTCCCATGCTCGCGACCGTAGCGGCGATCATCTTCGCCCTTGCGCTGCTCTTCGACCTGGCCGACATCTCGTCGGACGCGTTCAACTACGCCACGCTCGTCACGCTCGGGCTACTGTTCCTGGCCCTGCACCTGGCCGGGTTCGGCACCGCCACCGGCACCACCGCGGGCAGCCGGAACTGGCGCCGCCGCCGCTGACGCGACCGGCGATCGGCGCGTCCGGGCCGGCCCCGCACCGGACCCGGACGCGCCCGCACCGGCCGCGCGGGCCGGTGGTCAGGAGCCGACCCGCCCGTCGGCCAGAGCGCTCAACCCGGGCCGGTCGAGCACGGTGATCCGGCGCCAGCCGGTCCGGACCAGCCCGCGCCGCCGCCAGTCCTGCAGCGCCCGGGCGACGGTCTCCCGGGACGCGCCGACCCAGCTGCCCAACTCCTGCTGGGACAGCGGAGGACTGATCTCGATCCCGCCGCCCGCACCCGTCCGGGCATAGGAGTCCGACAGCTCCGACAGGTCGAACAGCAGCCGCGCCAGCCGCTGCGCCCCGCTGCTGGAGGCCCGCTCCTGCAACCGGCGGTCGGCGTCATCCAGCCGCCGCACCACATTGCTGCTGACCAGTTGCAGCGCGGCGGGGTGCTCGCGAAGGAACACGTTGAACCGCGCGGAGGGCACCACCAGGGCACGAATGGTGTTCAGCGCCGTCACGGTGGCCGAGCGGTGCCGATGTCCGATCGTCGCCATCTCACCGACCAGGTCGCCGGGCCCCCGCACGGCCAGCACCACGGTGGACCCGTCCGCCCCGGTGACGGTCACCTTGGCCCAGCCGTCCCGGATGACGATGATGTGGTCGGACGCCTCGCCCTGGTGGCACAGCGCCGTCCGGGCCGTGAAGGTCCGGGGCCGGGAGATGCCGAGCAGGGCCTGCTGTTCGGCGGGCCCGAGCGAGCGCCAGAAGCCGCCGTGCGGCCGGTGGTTCCTTTCCGTCACGGATGATCCGCTTTCCCCTGAGCCCTCGGTGCGGAGGGAGACTCCTCGCGCGGCGGTCCGGATCGGAGGGAAGCCGGCGCCCGCGGCAAGGGGGGAGTAGGGCGGTGAACCCAGTGCCCCGGGCACCGGCGCCGGTGCCACGCCGATCCGGATCGACGTGCGTCACTTACTCGCATGCTGGGCGGTGACCGGGGCGCTGTCTATGTCATCTCACACACAACGGCACATGATGTCCGATCAGGAGTCAGGTCGCGCCGCGCAGTCGGTGCCCATCATGCTCACCCGCCGCATGAGCCGCTCGTCCCTCACGGACCGCTCCGCTCGCTCCCTCGGCTCAGCGCGTGTTCACCGCCGCCTTCGCCTCGTTCACTCGCTGCGCGGGCCGCTCGTCCCTCACGGACCGCTCCGCTCGCTCCCTCGGCTCAGCGCGGAGCGCAGGCGGGTCACCGGGCCGTCGAGGCCCCACTTTTCGGCCAGTGCCGACAGCGCGGCGGGGTCGCGCGGGGTGGCCGGCAGCCGGTCGTCGAGGTCGTCGAGGGCCGGTCCGGTGATGTCGGTGACGACCCGCACCACGGTTCCGGCAGCGGCCAGGTACTCGCGCGCCGCCGCCAGCTTGGCCCGGCTGCCCGGCGGGAAGCCGTCCGTGCGGCCCGCGTCCAATGCCGCCAGGACGTCCTCGACGGAGCCGAACCGGGTGATCAGCGTGGCGGCGGTCTTGTCGCCCACCCCCGGCACCCCGGGCAGCCCGTCGCTGGGGTCGCCGCGCAGGGTGGCGTAGTCGGCGTAGCCGCGGCCGGGGATGCCGTACTTGGCGGCCACCTCCTGCTCGCCCATCACCTGCAGGTTGCGCACGCCACGGGCGGTGTAGAGGACATGCACCGGCACCCGGTCGTCGACGAGCTGGAACAGGTCGCGGTCGCCGGTGACGATGTCGACCGGGGCGCCGGCCCGGGCGGTGAGCGTCCCGATCACGTCGTCGGCCTCGTAGCCGGGCACGCCCAGCCGGGCCAGGCCGGCGGCGTCGAGGACCGCGTCGATGAGCGGCAACTGCGGGCCGAGGGTGTCGGGGACCTGGTCGCCGCCGTCCGCCGCGACCCGGTGCGCCTTGTAGGAGGGCAGCGCAGCCACCCGGAACTGCGGCCGCCAGTCGGCGTCCATGCAGCACACCAGCCGGTCCGGGCCCCGGTCGGTGACCAGCCGGGCGATCATGTCGATCAGCCCGCGCACCGCGTTCACCGGTGTCCCGTCAGGCGCGGTGACCGACTCGGGCACGCCGAAGAAGGCGCGGAAGTACAGCGACGGCGTGTCCAGAAGCATCAACCCCATGCGGCCATCGTCCCACCTTCCGACCCGCTCCGGGCGAGGTGCGCGCGGTCGGTGGCGGCGGCTAGATTGGCGGGCGTGAACGCGCATGTGACAGCAGGTATGACGGGAAGCACGGCGGAGCTGTACCCCCCGGAGCGGGTCGCCCGGGTCCGGGAGGCCACCGCGGCGGCGGGGCTGGGGGCGCTGCTCCTGACGCCCGGGCCTGATCTGCGTTACGTGACCGGCTACGACGCCATCCAGTTGGAGCGGCTGACCTGCCTGGTGGTGCCCGCCGCCGGTGACCCCTTCCTGGTGGTGCCCCGGCTGGAGCTGGCCGCGGCGCAAGCCTCGCCGGCCGGGCGGCTGAACATGGAGATGGTCGCCTGGGACGAGACGGACGACCCGTTCGCCCTGGTCGCGTCCCGGCTGCCCGCCGGGGTGGACCGGGTGGCGGTGGCCGACCGGATGTGGGCGGTGATGGCGCTGCGCTTCCGCGCGGCCCTGCCGGGCGCCGAGCAGGTGCCCGCCGGTCAGGTGCTGCGCGGGTTGCGGATGCGCAAGAGCCCGGCCGAGGTGGCCGCGCTGCGTGAGGCCGGCGCCGCGATCGACCGCGTGCACCGGCGGGTGCCCGAGCTGCTGCGCCCGGGGCGGACCGAACGCGAGGTCGGCCGGGACATCGCCGAGGCCATCCTCGCCGAGGGGCACGCCACGGTCGACTTCGTCATCGTGGGCTCCGGGCCGAACGCGGCCAGCCCGCACCACGAGCTGTCCGACCGGGTGATCGAGCCGGGTGACCCGGTGGTGGTCGACATCGGCGGAGCCATGCCCAGCGGCTACTGCTCCGACGAGACCCGCACCTACTGCGTGGGCGCGCCGCCGGCGGACTTCCTGGCCTACTACGAGGTGCTGCGCGAGGCGCAGCGGGCGGCCTGCGCGGCGGTGCGGCCCGGGGTGACGCCCGAGTCCGTGGACGCCGCCGCCCGCGACCTGATCGCTGCGGCGGGCTTCGGGGAGTTCTTCGTGCACCGCACCGGGCACGGGATCGGCCTGGAAACGCACGAGGAGCCCTACATTGTCGCGGGCAACACCGAGCCGCTGGCCGCGGGCATGGCCTTCTCGGTCGAGCCCGGCATCTACCCGGGGGCGCACGGGGCGCGGATCGAGGACATCGTCGTCTGCACCGAGGACGGCCACGAGTCGATGAACGCGGTCGACCGGGCGCTGGTCGTCATCGACTGAAACGCTCGCGAACGCCACAGGGGTCCCGTTTTGGGGCCCCTGTCGCGTATGTGGAGCCCGATGCGCGGAGTTGTCACGGGGGTGCGCCCTGACGCGGGTCTTTTTCGGTCGATGCTCACAAGGTGCCCTGACCGTGAAATAACGATCTCTTCACAAAGCATCGGTTGATCACCTGACGCTTGCAGTCATTCCGTGACGAGGGGTACGACCGTTAGGCGTGTTCCCCCGAAGTTACGTTCGGATGTCCCCGCGGTTGCGGAAGAGCGTGAAGGAGACGTCGTGGCACAGGTCGTCCTGAGCAACGTGGGGAAGGTCTACCCCGACGGCACCCGCGCCGTGGGCGGTCTCGACCTTGATATCGCCCACGGGGAGTTCCTCGTCCTGGTCGGCCCGTCCGGCTGCGGCAAGACCACCGCGCTGCGCATGGTCGCCGGGCTCGAGGACATCTCCGAGGGAGAGGTCCGGATCGGCGACCGGGTGGTCAACCGGGTGCCCTCCCGCGACCGCGACGTCGCCATGGTCTTCCAGAGCTATGCCCTTTACCCGCATCTGTCCGTCCGCGACAACATCGGTTTCGGGCTCTCCCTGCGCAAGATCCCCAAGCCGGAGATCAGGGAGAAGGTCGACCGCGCCGCACAGACCCTCGGGCTGAGCGACCACCTCGACCGCAAGCCCCGCAACCTGTCCGGCGGGCAGCGGCAGCGGGTGGCGATGGGCCGGGCGATCGTGCGCGAGCCGCAGGCGTTCCTGATGGACGAGCCGCTGTCCAACCTCGACGCCAAGCTGCGCGTGCAGATGCGCGCCGAGATCGCGCGCATCCAGCGCGACCTCGGCGTCACCACGATCTACGTCACCCACGACCAGACCGAGGCGATGACGCTGGGCGACCGGGTCGCGGTGATGAAGAAGGGCGAGCTCCAGCAGGTGGCGCCGCCCCAGGAGCTCTACGACCGTCCCGCGAACCTGTTCGTGGCCGGGTTCATCGGCTCGCCCGCGATGAACCTGCTGCACGGCACCCTGAGCGAGGCGGACGCCGGCGCGCCGCGCCTGGAGGTCGGCGGCCAGACCCTGGACCTGCCGGCCGGGATCCTCGACGAGCGGCCCGCGCTGCGGTCCTACCTCGGCCGGGACGTCGTCGTCGGCGTCCGGCCCGAGGACATGGAGGACGCCGACCTGGTGGAGGGCCGCAGCGACGGCGCGGCGCTGCTGCGCTCCTCCGCCGACCTCGTCGAGGCGATGGGGTCGGACGTGCTCGTCCACTTCGCGGTGGACGCGGCGCAGGTCGTCACCGACGACACCAAGGAACTGGCCCGGGACGCCGGCACGGACGTCCTGGGCGCGCTGGAGCAACAGCGGACGAACATGGTCGCGCGGTTCAGCCCGCGCACCCGCGTCACGGAAGGCGAACCGGTGACCGTGCACGTCGACACCGGCCGTCTGCACTTCTTTGCCCCCGAGACCGGTGCGTCGATCTGGGAGTCGGCGGACCGGCACTGAGGAAGGACAGCGATGCGCAGCATGAGACGTCTGCCCCTGCGGGGCACCGCCCTGGTGGCGGGCCTGGCCCTCGCCCTGACCGCCTGCGGCGGTGGCGAGGACGGCGATTCCGACGGCGCCACCGGCACCTCGCTCAAGGGTGTCAAGCTCGAGGTGGCCGCGGTCTGGACCGGCGGCGAGGCGGAGAACTTCAAGAAGGTCCTCGCCGGGTTCACCAAGAAGACCGGCGCCACGGTCACCTACACCCCCACCGGCGACAACGTCGCGGCCTACCTGGGCTCGAAGATCCAGGGCGGCGGCCCGCCGGACGTGGCGATGCTGCCCCAGCAGGGCGTGCTGGTGGAGTTCGCCAAGAAGGGCTGGATCAAGCCGCTCGGCGACGACGTCAAGCAGCTCATGCAGCAGAACTACGCCCAGATCTGGCAGGACCTCGGCTCCTCCGACGGCAAGCTGTACGGGGTCTACTTCAAGGCCGCCAACAAGTCGCTGATGTGGTACCGGCCCCGGGCGTTCGAGGACGCCGGGATCACGCAGCCGCCCACCACCTGGGCCGACCTGGTCAAGACCGCCGGGACCCTGTCGGACTCCGGCGCCACCCCGCTGTCGGTCGCCGGCGGTGACGGCTGGACCCTCACCGACTGGTTCGAGAACGTCTACGCCTCCTCGGCCGGCGGCGAGAAGTACAACCAGCTCGCCAAGCACGAGATCAAGTGGACCGACCCGACGGTCAAGGACGCGCTCCGCCGGCTCGCCGAGCTGTGGAAGCCCAACTACCTCGCCGGCGGCGCCGACGGCTCGCTGCAGGCGGACATGCCCAAGTCGGTCACCGCGGTGTTCGGCCCCGACCCCAAGGCCGCCATGGTCTACGAGGGCGACTTCGTGGCCGGGGTGATCACCGGTGAGACCGAGGCCAAGGTCGGCACCGACGCCAAGGTCTTCCCCTTCCCCGCGGTCGGCGCCAAGCCGCCGGTGGTCGGCGGCGGTGACGCCGCGGTCGTGCTCAAGGAGAACAAGGGCGCGCAGGAACTGGTGAAGTACCTGGCCTCCGCCGAGGCCGCCACCATCTGGGCCAAGCTCGGCGGGTTCACCTCGCCCAACAAGGCCGTCAACCCGGCCTCCTACCCCGACGACATCCAGCGGCAGATCGCCAAGTCCGTGATCGACGCGGGCAACGACTTCCGGTTCGACATGTCCGACCTGGCGCCCGCCGCGTTCGGCGGCACCAAGGGGTCCGGCGAGTGGAAGCGCCTGCAGGACTTCCTGAAGAACCCCGGAGATGTCGACGCCGCGGCCGCCGCGCTGGAAGCGGACGCCGCCAAGGCGTTCAAGAACTAGGCGACCGAGGCCGGAAGGGGCATCTTCATGGCAGAGCGTCCCGAGCTGACGGAGACCGGCACGGCCGGTCCCGCCGGCGCCGGCGCCGCCGAGACCGGGTCCGGCCCGTCCGCCGAGCGCGGACGGGCCGGGGCCGGGCGCTGGCTGCCGTCGGGTTTCCTGGCCCCGGCCCTGGTGCTGCTGGGGCTGTTGGTGGCCTATCCGATCCTCTTCACCATCTGGCGCAGCCTGTTCGACGCCGGCGGCGACACCTTCGTCGGCCTGGACAACTACGTCGCGATGTTCACCGACTCGCAGACGTTCACCGCGCTCAAGAACAACCTGATCTGGGTGCTGGTGGCGCCCGCGCTGGTCACCTCGCTCGGGTTGATCTTCGCGGTGCTGACCGAGCGGGTCCGCTGGGCCACCGCCTTCCGGCTGGTCGTCTTCATGCCGATGGCGATCTCGATGGTCGCGGCCGGCGTCATCTTCACCCTGGTGTACGACCGGGCCCCCGAGCGCGGCCTGCTCAACGCGGTGGTCGTGGGCGTCCACGACGTCTTCGCGGACCCCTCCCCGTTCCCCGGCGCCCGACCCCGCGACACCGGCCCGCTGGCCACCCGGGCCGGGGCGTACGAGACGCGGCAGCAGGCGCGGCCGGGCCAGACGGTGACGCTGCCCCTCGTGGCGATCACCCCGCAGCGGCAGCGTGAGCTGGCCCCGGCGCGGTCCGCCCAGGCCCGCCCGGGCGCCCTGACGGGCACGGTCTGGGCCGACTTCACCCCCGGAGCCCAGGCCAAGGCGAACCAGATCGACCCGACCGAGAAGGGACTCGGCGGGATCACCGTCGAGGCCGTGTCGGGCGGCCGGGTCGCGGCCACCGCCACCACGGCCGCCGACGGCACCTTCACCTTCACCGGGCTGGCGGACGGCGCCTACACCGTGCGGTTGCCCGCCGGCAACTTCGCCCAGCCCTACAACGGGGTGAACTGGCTGGGGCCCAGCCTGGTCACCCCCGCCATCATCGCCTCCTACGTGTGGATGTGGGCCGGGTTCGCCATGGTGCTGATCGGCGCCGGCCTGGCGGCGATCCCGCGCGACGCCCTGGAGGCCGCCCGGGTCGACGGCGCCACCGAGTGGCAGGTGTTCCGGCGGGTGACCATGCCGCTGCTGGCCCCGGTGCTGATGGTGGTGATGGTGACGCTGGTCATCAACGTGCTGAAGATCTTCGACCTCATCTACATCATCGCACCGGGCTCCAGCCAGGAGGAGGCCAACGTGCTCGCCCTCCAGATGTACCTGCGGTCCTTCGTCGGAGAGCGCGGCGACCAGGGCCTGGGTAGCGCGATCGCCGTCGTGCTGCTGCTGCTGGTGCTGCCCGCGATGATGTTCAACATCCGCCGGTTCCGGCGGGAGCAGGGGTGATCCGATGAGTGCCACGGCCACAGAACCCGCCGGGCCGCGGGCGGCCGGCGCGCCGCGCCGGAGCCTGGCGTCCCGGATCGTCAACCGGGCCGGCGGCGGCGCCGTCCAGATCGTGCTGGTGCTGATCGCGCTGCTCTGGCTGGTGCCCGTCGTCGGCCTGTTCCTCGCCTCGCTGCGCAGCGGCGCCGACAACGCCGGCAGCGGCTGGTGGACGGTGCTCACCAAGCCGACCGAACTGACCGTGCAGGCCTACGGCGACATGCTGAGCGACTCCACCATGGTCGACTCGTTCGTCAACACGGTACTGATCACGGTGCCCGCCACGGTGCTGGTCGTGGTCGTCGCGGCGCTGGCGGCCTACGCCTTCGCCTGGATGGAGTTCCCCGGCCGCGACTGGCTGTTCCTGGTGGTGGTGGGGCTGCTGGTGGTGCCCGTCCAGGTCGGGCTCATCCCGGTCGCCACCATGTACGGGAAGGTCGGCCTCTACGGCACCATCCCGGGCGTGGTGCTGTTCCACGTCGCCTACGGGCTGCCGTTCGCGATCTTCCTGTTGCGCAACTACTTCGCGGGCATCCCCCGGGACCTGCTGGAGGCGGCCCGGATGGACGGCGGCACCGAGTGGACGATCTTCCGGCGGGTGATCTTCCCGCTGGGCGGTCCGGCCATCGCCTCGCTGGCGATCTTCCAGTTCCTGTGGGTCTGGAACGACCTGCTGATCGCGCTGATCTTCGCCGACAGCGGGTCGCAGCCGATCACCATGGCGATCCAGCAGCAGACCCGCCAGTTCGGCTCCAACATCGACGTCATCGCGCCGGGTTCGTTCCTGTCGATGATCGTTCCGCTCGTGGTGTTCTTCGCCTTCCAGCGCCACTTCGTCCAGGGAGTGCTCGCCGGCTCGGTGAAGTGACGGCCCGGAACAACGGCGGCCCGGGCGGTGTCCACCGCCCGGGCCGTGTTTGTGCCGCCTTCGCCTCGTTCGGTCGCGTGCGGACCGTTCGGCTCCCTCCCTCGGCTCAGGCGGGGACCTTGGTTGCCGGGGCCGGGTCGGTGGAACCCGCGGCGGGGGCGTCGGGGTGGCCGATGGCCAGGCCGGTGGTGGGGTCGAAGAAGTGCAGGGCGTGGGCGTCGACGGCCAGGTCGATGGGCTGCCCGGGGCGGACGTCGGAGCGGGCGTTGACCCGGGCCGTCCACAGGGTCCGGTGGTCGGACAGCGGTAGGGCGGCGACGTCCTCCTCGTCCCCGGCCTCCTGGGCCAGGGCGGCGGTGTCGTGGTGCTCGACCGGCGGGGCGTCGATACCGAAGATCACATTGATCTCGCTGCCGAGCTCCTCGATGACGTTCGCGGTGGCGCCGAGCACCGGCCAGTCGGGCTTGGCGTGCGCGGCGTCCTCGAAGTCCGACGGCCGGATCCCCAGGACGACCTCGCCGCCGAGCCGGTCCTCGAGCCCGGGGCGGGCGGTGAACAGCGCGTCGGGGACCGGCAGCTCGTAACCGGCGAAGGTCACCCGCGCGCCGCCGTCGCCGCGGTCGAGCCCGGCGGTGACGAAGTTCATCGACGGCGAGCCGATGAACCCGGCCACGAACAGGTTCACCGGGTGGTCGAACAGCCGCTGCGGGGTGTCGACCTGCTGCAACCGGCCGTCGCGCAGCACGCAGACCCGGTCGCCCAGCGTCATCGCCTCGACCTGGTCGTGGGTGACGTACACGGTGGTGACGCGGAGCCGGTCGTGCAACTGGTTGAGCGAGGAGCGCATCGACACCCGCAGCTTGGCGTCGAGGTTGGACAGCGGCTCGTCCATCAGGAACGCCTGCGGCTCGCGCACGATCGCCCGGCCCATCGCCACCCGCTGCCGCTGCCCGCCGGACAGGGCGGCCGGCTTGCGCCGCAGGTACGGTTCCAGGCCGAGCATCCGGGCCGCCTCGCGCACCCGCTCCCGGATTTCGCCCTTGGCGGTGCCGCGCAGCCGCAGGCCGAAGGACAGGTTCTGCTCGACTGTCATGTGCGGGTAGAGCGCGTAGTTCTGGAAGACCATGGCGATGTCGCGGTCCTTGGGCGCCAGGTCGTTGACCACCCGGTCGCCGATGGAGATGGTGCCGGCGCTGATCTCCTCCAGGCCGGCGATCATCCGCAGCGCGGTCGACTTGCCGCAGCCGGACGGGCCGACCAGCACCATGAACTCGCCTTCCCGGATCTCCAGATTCAGCCCGTCCACGGCCTTGACCCCGCCGGTGTACACCTTGTCGACGTCCCGCAGCGTGATTCCGGCCATTGCACCCTCCGATGAATACGTTTCCAACAAGGTCTCCCACCCGCAGGGGCGGTGTCAAGGCCAGGGAGATTGATGGCCAAGGAAAAGCCATGCTCAAGCGGGTTCCCGGAGTTGGAGCAAGTCCGGAAACGCGGGTGGTCCGGTAGGTTTGGAAACGATTCCAATCGCGATCTGCGTGGGAGGATGGCCGGGGACGAGGGGGTGGAGATGGCGCCGGACCGCCGCGCGGCCACCATCAAGGACGTCGCCGCCGCCGCGGGCGTCGGGGTTGCCACGGTGTCGCGGGTGCTGTCGGGAACGGGCTCGGTCAGCCCGGCCACCCGGGAACGGGTGCAGGCGGCCGCCCGGGAACTCGACTACCGGCCCAGCGCGCTGGGCCGCGGCCTGAAACTGCGGCGGACCGGCAGCCTGGGGCTGGTGTTGCCCGACGTCACCGACCCGTTCTGCGCGGAGTTCACCGCCGGCGTGCTGGACTGCGCCCGCACGCTTGGCGAGCACGTGATCGTGGACGTCTCCCACGATGACCCGGCCCGGGAGGCCGAGATCGTGGAGCGGTTCGCCGGGCAGCGCGTCGACGGGATCATTGCGGTCCCGTCCGGGGACGCCGCCGGCTGGCGGGCCGCCTCCGCCGTCGGGCTGCCGGTGGTCTTCGCCGGCCGGGTCCTGGACGACCTGCCGGCGGTGCCCGCGGTGCTGTGCGACGACCGGGCCGGGGTGCGCGCCGCGGTGGACTACCTGGTCGGCCTGGGTCACCGGCGCCCGGCCTTCCTGGGCGGGCCCGCGCCGGGCACCGCCGTGGAGGTGCGGGAACGGGCCTTCCGCGACACCGTGGCCGAGTTGGGGGCGGTGCTCGACGAGGACCTGGTGGTGCGGGCCCGGTCGGGCCGCGACAGCGCGTACGCCGCCGCGGCGGGCCTGTTCCAGCGCCGCCCCGACGTCACCGCGGTGCTGGCGGCCGGGCACGTGCCGGGGGAGGCCGCGGTGCTCGTGGCCCGGGAGTTCGACCTGCGCGTACCGGCCGACGTGTCGATCGTGATGGTCGACGACGTGCCCTGGGCCGAGCTGTGCGACCCGCCGCTGACCGTGGTGTCCCGGCCCGCCCGGGAGCTGGGCTACCGGGCGTGCGAGGTGCTGCGCCGGCGGCCCGCGACGGTGGGCCGGACCCCGCCGGTGGTGCTGCCCGCGGAGTTGGTGGTGCGGGGCAGCTGTTCCCCACCGACCGGTATGCCCGGTGCGCCCCCACGGTCGTCCCGAGCACGCTAGGTTTTGCTCCGTGGAGGAGATGGATCGCCAGATCATCGTGCTGTTGTCCCGTGACGGCCGGATGAGCTTCACCGACCTGGCGAAGGAAACGGGGCTGTCGGTGTCGGCGGTGCACCAGCGGGTGCGGCGGCTGCAGAAGCGTGGTGTGGTGCGCGGGTTCGCCGCCCAACTGGACGCCGAGGAGATCGGCCTGCCGTTGACCGCGTTCGTGTCGATCAAACCGATCGACCCGGCCGCTCCCGACGACGCCCCCGAACG
Organism: Actinomadura craniellae; assembly: GCF_003289645.1. Lineage (GTDB taxonomy): Bacteria > Actinomycetota > Actinomycetes > Streptosporangiales > Streptosporangiaceae > Actinomadura_D > Actinomadura_D craniellae. Next base: position 195,537 of record NZ_QLYX01000007.1, read on the forward strand.
GCTGGCCCATCTCGAGGAGATCGAGGCGTGTCACTCGGTGGCGGGGGAGGAGAGCTACATCCTCAAGGTGCGGGTGAGCTCGCCGGGCGAGCTCGAGGAATTGCTGCAGAAGATCCGCGCCGCGGCCAACGTGGCGACCCGTACCACCGTGGTGCTCAGCACTCCCTACGAGGGGCGCCCGCCCCGGCTGTGAGCCTGTGGGCTCAGCCGCGCAGGTCCGGTGCGGCGGCGATGAACCGGGTGTTGCCGAAGCCGATCTCGTCGCCGGGGCGGACCCGGGCGGGCCCGGTCAGCCGCCAGCCGTTGATCCGGGTGCCGTTCATGGACCCCAGGTCGGAGACCATCCAGCCGCCCTCGTCGCTCTGGTAGATCTCGGCGTGGAACCGGGAGACGGTCGGGTCGGTGAGGATGAAGTGGCAGCCGGGCGCCCGCCCGACCACGATCTTCTTCGGTTCGGGCGGTGGCAGCGCGAACCGCGGCAGCCGGGGGGCCCGCCACGCCGATTCCAGCCGGGCGGTCATCGACGACAGCGAGGTGACCAGGCCGGTGAGCCGGTTGACGACCCGGTTGCCCGAGGGCAGGTCGTGCACGATGTCGGCCAGTTCGGCGTTGCTGCGGGCGCGCAGCACCTGGTCGACCCGGCGCTCGAAGGTCTCGTGGGACATGCGTCCCTCGGCGACGCGATCGCTGAGCTCCCGGAGCACTTTGTCGCGTTCGGTGTCGGACGCTCTCACCGGGGGAAAAGGCTGACCGTCCATGTCGTGAGTATTCAGTTCCCGTTCGCCGCTGTCCAGCGTGGAGGAGCCGGGCGCCCCTCGGGGGGTGAGACGCCCGGCATTCCCGGAAAGTTCGGGTTCAGCGCGCCAGCAGATCGCGGGCGATGTGGGTGACCTGGATCTCGTCGGTGCCGGCGTAGATCTGGAAGGACTTGGCGTCGCGGGCCAGCTGCTCCACCCGGTACTCGGACATGTAACCGTTGCCGCCGAACAGTTGCACGGCCTCCTGGGCGACCTCGGCGGCGGCCTGGGCGGCGTACAGCTTCATCGCGGACGCCTCGGCGAGGGTGGGGGTGCGGCCGGCCCGCTGCATCTCGATGTGCCGGAAGACCAGGTTCTGCACGTTCAGCCGGGCGACCTCCATCTTGGCGAGCTTGAGCTGGATCAGCTGGTAGTCGCCGATCGGGCGGTCCCACAGCACCCGGGTCCTGGCGTAGTCGACCGACAGCCGCAGGCATTCCTCGATGACGCCCAGCGCCATCGCGACGACGCCCGCCCGCTCGGTGACGAAGTTCTGCCGGGCCGACTCGCGGCCGCCGCCGGAGCCGCCGGCCAGTAGCCGGTCGGCGCCGGCCCGCACGTCGCTGAGGAACAGCTCGCCGGTGGGGGAGGAGTGCAGGCCCATCTTGCGCAGCGGCCGGCTCTGCTCCAGGCCGGGCATGCCACGGTCGAGGACGAAGGTGAGGATCTCGCGGTCGCGCGGGTCCCGGCCGTCGTCGAGCTTGCAGTAGAACACGATCACGTCCGCGTACGGGCCGTTGGTGATGAAGGTCTTGGAGCCGTTGATGACGTAGTCGTCCCCGACCTTTTTGGCGGTGGCCTGCATGCCGCCGAAGGCGTCGCTGCCGGAGTTCGGTTCGGTGATGGCCCAGGCGCCGACCTTCTCCAGGGTGAGCAGGTCCAGCGCCCAGCGCTCCTTCTGCTCGGGGGTGCCGCGCTTCATGATCGTGCCGCCGGCCAGGCCGAGGCTGACGCCCATCGCGGTGACCAGGCCGGGGGAGACCTTGCACAGCTCGATGATGGGCAGCATGGTCATGGCGGGGTTGCCGCCGCCGGTCCGCTCACCGGCCGCCGCGTCGCTCTCGCCGGCCCGCTCTCTGGCGAGCCGGGTGGTGAAGGACGAGCGGGCCATCTCGTCCATGCCGAAGGTGGAGTAGAGCTTGCGGATCAGGTCGTAGGGGGGCATCTCGCCCGCGTCGAGCGCGTCGAGGTGGGGGCGGACCTCAGCGTCGATCCAGTCGCGGACGGCGTCCCGGATCATCAGCTCTTCGTCGGACCACTCGATCATCGGCATCTCACCTTCGGCTCGGTCGGAGACTCATCCAAGCAGAAGGCGAAAGCAAGCGCTTACCCGAGGTTGTGTTTGATCTACAATGTAAAGGCGTCAGCCGGTGCAGCACACCACATCGGCCAGCACCCCACCCCCGGCAGTGCACCGATCAGCGGCGGGGCTGTCGTAGACGACCATCACCCGCAGGTCCGCGCCGGAGCCCTCGTCGAGCACCGCGATGCCCTCGGCGTGGTCCTCGCCGTCGCCGTGCGGCAGTTCGCCGAGCACCTGCAGCTCGTCGCGGTGCACCACGTCGGCGGCGCCGACCGTGCAGGCGCCCTTCCAGCGCAGCACGCGGACGGGACCGCTGAGCGACATGCTCGGCCCGGCCAGGACGAGCAGGTCGTCGCCGTGCGGGCACAGGTCGCGGATGCCCAGGCCGCGCAGGTCCAGGAAATGGGTGCGGTAGCGCTCCCCGCCGTCGATGCGCCGCAGCCGCAGCCGGTGCGGGTCGTCGGGGTCGGTCTCGGGGTGGATCTCGATGAGGACGGCCCAGCCGCGCAGCACCGGGCCGCGCAGCCCGATGTAGAGCCGCTCGCCGTGCGCGGCGATGCCCTCGATGTCCACCCCGTTGTCCTTGCCGGGCAGCGCCAGGAACGGGGCGAGGTGGGGGTCGTCGGCGAGCAGGTCGGTGAGGGAGTCGCCGCGCCCGCCCAGCACCGCGGCGGTGCGCTCGCCGTCCGCGGCGACGATCTCGGGCGGCCCGTCGGAGCCGGCGGCCAGGGGCAGCCTGGCGAGGATGAAGCGGTTCTCCTCGCGCAGCACGGTGGCCAGCCGCCGGCGCGCCTTGGCGTTGGAGTGGCCGGGCTTGATGCGGCGGCGCTTGAGGCTGTGCGAGCCGACCGCCCACAGCCAGCCGTCGTGCCGGGCCAGTCCCTCGATGTCGGCCTCCTCGTCGCGGCCGGCGGGCAGGTCGACGTAGTCGGCGAGCGCGAAGGTGCGCTGGTCGCCGTAGCCGGTGACGCGGCCTTCCTCGTCGGTGGCGGCGGTCAGCCGTTCGACCGTGGCGGTCTCGTCGCCGGCCACCCAGAGGCAGTCTCCGTCGCGGCGTACGGCCGACAGGTTGGTATGCGTCTCGGCGGCACGGCTGTCATGGCCGAAACTCAGCTCGACCTGTCGCTCTACGAACATGCGGGCATAATCCCATATGCCCCCCAGGTCAGCCCGGCTTGTCCGGTCGGGCGGTGCTCGCCGCCGCTTCCACCTCGCTCGGTCGCTACGCGTCCCTCGCTCAGGCGGCGGCGCGGGCGCGCCACCAGTCGCGGCCCGCGGCGGGCAGGGTGTGGATCGGGTCGTAGTAGGCGTACCGGCGGGTGAGGGCGTCCTCGTCGTCGGTCTCCAGGCCGGTGCGGTAGTTCTTGGTCCAGTAGGAGATCCCGCGCTCGCGGTCGTAGTCGGCGGGCTGGTGCACCCAGCGCTTGCCGACGTAGGGGACGTCGCACACCAGTCGCGGGGTGGCGAAGCCGGGCAGGTAGCCCATGATGGCGTGCTGCAGGTCCTGGGCCTCCCACAGCGGCAGCCGCCAGTGCTCGCTGGCGGGGATCATGTCGCACAGGTAGAGGTAGTAGGGCATGATCTGGGCCTCGTCGAGCAGGGCGAAGCACAGGTCGAGCAGGTCGGCGGGGTCGTCGTTGACCCCGCGCAGCAGGACGCCCTGGTTGCGGACGTCGCGGACACCGGCCTCCAGCATCGCGGTGGCGGCGCGGGCAACCAGGGGCGTCACCGACCGGGCGGTGTTGACGTGGGTGTGCACGGCGAGCTGTGCGCCGCGGGCGCGGGCCTTGCGGGCCAGGCGTTCCATGCCCGCCCGCACCTCGTCCTGCAGCCAGTGCTGGGGCAGGCCCATCAGTGCCTTGGAGGCCAGCCGGATGTCGCGGACGCTGTCGATGTCGAGCAGGCGGTCCACGAAGGACTCCAGCCGGGGCCAGGGCAGGTTGGCGACGTCGCCGCCGGAGACGACGACGTCGCGGACGCCGGGGGTGCGGCGCAGGTAGTCGAGCATGGCCTCGTGCCGATCGGTCGGCTTCAGCCCGAAGCGGTGTTTGGCCACCGCGGGCGTGGAGGTGCCGACCAGGTCCATGCGGGTGCAGTGCCCGCAGTACTGCGGGCAGGTGGGCAGCAGTTCGGCCAGGACTTTGGTCGGGTAGCGGTGGGTCAGCCCCTCCACGGCCCACATCTCGGCTTCGTGCAGGGAGTCGCGGGCGGCGTACGGGTGTGAGGGCCAGTCGGTGCGCCGGTCGGAGTGGATCGGGATCATGTAGCGGCGGACCGGGTCGGCGCGGAACGCCTCGCCGCCGGAGGTGTCCATCGTGTTGAGCATCTGCGGGGTGACCAGCATGGACATGGTGGCTGTGGTGGTCTGGTCGCGTTCCAGGTCGGCGTAGAACGTTTCGTCGACGAGGTCGCCGAGCACCGCGCGCAGCTGGCGGATGTTCTTGACGCAGTGCGCGCGCTGCCACTGTGCGGACTCCCAGTCGGCGGTGGTGACGTCGCGCCAGCCGGGCAGCCGCTGCCAGTCGGGTTCGGCGAGCGGGCGCCGGCGGTAGGTATAGGGCTGCCGGGCCGGGCCGGTCATCTCGCCGGTCATTTCGGGGATCGCAGGAACCTCAGGAAGCATGGCACTGACCACCCCTCACACGATCGACTACAGAATGACTCTTGCATAGAACGAAGTGAACAGGAAGACTTCCGTTATAACTTTGATCGTTGAGGATATTTTATGGCCAACCTCGTGGGTGGGAAACGAGTGGACGAGCCCCGCGACGGCGCGCGGGCCGCCGGCGGAACGGGCTCGCCGGTCGGGCTGCACCGGGTGTTGTCCCCTGCCGGCGTGCTGCCACAGGCGGCCGACCGGCTCGACACCGACCCCCGGCCGTGGCCCGACGAGGTGCTGATCCGGATCGAGCGCCTCAACCTGGACGCGGCGTCCTACCGCCAGTTGCACACCGAGCACGGCGGCGATCCGGCGGCGATCCGCGCGGCGGTGCTGGAGATCGTCCGGACCCGGGGGAAGATGCACAACCCGGTCACCGGTTCGGGCGGCATGCTCGTGGGGACCGTCGCGGCGGCGGGTCCCCGCTCCCCGCTGGGGCTGCGGCCCGGCGACCGGGTCGCGACCCTGGTCTCCCTCACCCTGACCCCGCTGGAGATCACCGACGGCCTGGCCCGCTGGGACGGCCGCGGCGAGCAGGTCCCGGCCGACGGCCACGCCATCCTGTTCGCCCGCTCGGTGGCCGCGGTGCTCCCGCCCGACCTGCCGGTGCCGCTGGCCCTGGCGGCGCTCGACGTGTGCGGCGCCCCGGCCCTCACCCGCCGGGTCGTCGGCGGGTACCGCGACCCGGTGGTGGCGGTGCTGGGCGCGGCCGGCAAGAGCGGGTCCCTGGCCCTGGCCTCGGCCCGCCGGGCGGGCGCCCGCCGGCTGCTCGGCGTGGTGCCCGACGCGGCCGAGGCCGCCCGGCTGGAGCGCTCCGGGCTGGCCGACGCCGTCGTGCGGGCCGACGCCCGCGACCCGGTCGCGGTCTCCGCGGCCGTGGCGGACGCGGGCGGCCCGGCGGACGTGACCGTGGTGTGCGTGGACGTCCCCGGGTGCGAGCACGGGGCGATCCTGGCCACCGCGCCCGGCGGCACGGTGGTCTTCTTCTCGATGGCGACGTCGTTCCCGGCCGCCGCGCTGGGCGCCGAGGGGCTGGCCGCGGACGTCACGATGCTGATCGGCAACGGGTACGTGCCCGGCCATGCGGAGATGGCGCTGGACCTGCTGCGTTCCGAGCCGGGAGTTCGTGATCTGTTCGCCGCCCGGCTGGAAGGCGATCCGGGACAATGAGCCCGGACCCCGCCGACCGGACGATCACCGAGGAGAGCCCCCGATGTCCAGCATCATCGAGTCGCTGCACCAGCGCGACCCACAGGACCGTCAGGACCAGATCGTGGCGGTCCTGGTGGACGCCTTCGAGGAACTGATGAAGGCGAGCCCGGCCGAGTTCCGGCGGCGGTTCCGCAAGATGGCCTCCGACCCCTTCGCGTTCTACCGGGGGAGCGCCTGCCTGTTCTACGCCGACGTCGTCGACGACGAGGACCCCTGGGCCGACGAGCGCACCGGCCGGGTGTGGATCCAGGGCGACCTGCACGCCCAGAACTTCGGCACCTACATGAATGACGACGGCGTGTTCGTCTTCGACGTCAACGACTTCGACGAGGCCTACGTCGGCCACTTCACCTGGGACATCAAGCGTCTGGTGGCCAGCGTGGCGTTGCTGGCCTGGACCAAGGCGATCTCCGACGCCGACATCCGCCGCATGATCGAGACGTATGTGCGCGCCTACGTCGACCAGGTGCGCTACTTCGCCGAGAACACCGGCGACCAGCAGTGGGCGCTGACCCTCGACACCACCGACGGTCACACCCGCGACGTGCTCATCCAGGCGCTGGCCTCCACCCGGATCGACCTGCTGGCGGGCAAGACCCTGGTGGAGGAGCACGAGCGGCGGTTCAGGTCCGGCCCGGGCGTGCGCCGGCTCGGCCCCGAGGAGCGGGCCCGGGTGGAGGCGGCCTACCTGGAGTACCTGACGACGATCCCGCAGGAGAAGCGCTTCAGCAGCATCACCTACGCCGTCAAGGACATCGTGGGCGCCTCCGGGTTCGGCATCGGCTCGGCCGGGCTGGCGGCGTACAACATCCTGGTGGAGGGCCGCAGCCAGGCGCTGGAGAACGACGTCATCCTCTCCCTCAAGCAGGGCAACGTGGCCGCCCCCAGCCGGGTCGTCCCCGACCCCCGGATCCGCGAGTACTTCCTGCACCACGGCCACCGCACCGCGGTCTCGCGGCGCGCCCTGCAGGCCAACACCGACCCGTGGCTGGGGTACACCGAGATCGACGGCGTCGGCTACGTGGTGCAGGAACTGTCCCCCTACGAGGAGGACCTCGACTGGTCGGGCCTGTCCGAGCCCGCCGAGATGCTCCCCGTGCTGGACGACCTCGGCCGCGCCACCGCCAAGATCCACTGCGTGTCCGACAGCGACTCCGACCACAGCCTGGTGACCTTCCAGGTGGAGGACGCGATCGCCGCGGTGATCGGCCCCGACGAGGGCGGGTTCGTCGAGGCGATGGTGCGGTTCGGCATGGACTACGCGGCGATCGTCCGCGACGACCACCGGCTGTTCGTGGACGCCTTCCGCAACGGCCAGATCCCCGGATTGGAGGCCGGTTCGGCATGAGCGACACGGCGCGGGAGGACAAGCTCGGGCTCGACCCCCGGCTGGTGGACCGGGCCCGGAGACTGGCCGCCCGCGCCGCCGAGCCGGTCATCGAACTGGCCCGCACCCACACCACCGTCTCGGTGGAGCGGGCGCTGCTGCGCCTGACGGGCCTGCACGGCGCGGACGCCGGGGGCACCCCGTGGGCCAACGTGATCACCGACGCGGTCGCCGCGCAGGTCGGGCTGGAGCACGGGGTCGCGCTTCCGGTGTGGGACGCGCTGCGCGCCGGCGGCCACCGTGACCTGGAGTCGCTGGCCCGGGAGGTCGCCCGGGGCGGCGTCTCCTTCCGGCTGCCCACCGGGGCGGACGCCGGCACCGCCCGGGCCGCCGCCGGCGCGGCCGCCCGCGCCGGGATCGCCCGCATCGACCGGCGCCGCGCCGAACGCGACCGGCTACTGCGCGAGATCGGCGACCCGCCGCAACCGTGGATCTACCTCATCGTCGCCACCGGCGACATCCACGAGGACATCCCGCAGGCGCAGGCCGCCGCCCGGGAGGGCGCCGACGTGATCGCGGTGATCCGCTCGACCGGGCAGTCGCTGCTGGACTACGTGCCCGAGGGCGCCACCCGCGAGGGGTACGCCGGCACGTACGCCACCCAGGAGAACTTCCGGCTGATGCGCGCCGCCCTGGACGACACCTCCCGCGAGCTGGGCCGGTACGTGCGGCTGACCAACTACGCCTCCGGGCTGTGCATGCCCGAGATCGCGGTCCTGGCCGGGCTGGAACGGCTCGACATGATGCTCAACGACTGCATGTACGGGATCATCTTCCGCGACATCAACCCCCGGCGCACCTTCATCGACCAGCGGTTCTCCCGGCAGATCCACGCCCGCGCCGGGATCGTGATCAACACCGGCGAGGACAACTACCTGACCACGGCCGACGCGGTCGACGCCGCGCACACCGTGATCGTCAGCCAGCTCCTCAACGAGCGGTTCGGCCACGAGGCGGGCCTGGCCGACGGCCAGCTCGGGCTGGGCCACGCCTTCGAGATCGACCCGTCCCTGCCCGACTCGTTCCGGCTGGAGCTGGCACACGCCCAACTGGTGCGGGAGCTGTTCCCGGCCGCGCCGCTGAAGTACATGCCGCCCACCAAGCACATGACCGGCAACATCTTCGCCGGCTACCTGCTGGACGCCTTCTTCCACCTGGCCGGGGTGATGACCGACCAGTCGATCATCTTGATCGGGATGATGACCGAGGGCATCCACACCCCCTGGCTCTCGGACCGGGACCTGGCCCTGGAGAACGTCCGCTACGTGCGCACGGCATGCGGCCGGCTGGCCGAGGACTTCGTGCCCCGGCCCGGCGGGTTCGTCGCCGAGCGGGCCCGCCGGGTGCTGGCCGAGTCGGTGGAGTTGCTGGAGCGGGTCGAGGCCGACGGGCTGCTGCCGGCGATCGCCGACGGCACCTTCGGGGTGACCCGCCGCCCGCCGGACGGCGGCAAGGGCCTGGCGGGGGTGGTCGCCCGGGCTCCCGGGTACTGCAACCCCGCCACCGAGATCCTCGACACCGAGGACCCGCACGGCAGCAGGGACATGGCGGAGGTGCCCGCATGACCACGGCCGAACCCACCCGGTACGCGCCTCCCGCGCAGGCCGACACCCGGCAGGTGATCCGCCCCTACGGGGACACCACCGGGGACGGCATGGTGCAGGTGTCGTTCACCCTTCCGGTGCCCGCCGGCGCCCGAGCCGAGGCCGCGGCGCTGTCGCTGGCCGGGCAGATGGGCCTGGACCCGGCCAGCGTGGTGCACGTCAAGCCGATGGGCCCCGACTTCACCTTCTTCATCGTCTACGGCCGGGTCCGGCACCTGATCGACTACGCCGCGATCGAGGCGCCCGAGGGGCGGGAGTACCCGCTGCTGTCGGCGACGGAGGCGAACCAGGTGATCCGCGCCGGGCTGGGCCGCCCGCTGGTGGTCGTGGGCGCCTGCATCGGCACCGACGCGCACACCGTCGGCATCGACGCGATCCTCAACGTCAAGGGGTTCGCGGGGGAGAAGGGCCTGGAGTACTACCGGGAGCTGCGGGTGGTGAACATGGGCGCCCAGGTGGCGGTGGCGGAGCTGGTGGAGCGGGCCAAGGCCGAGAACGCCGACGCGGTGCTGGTCTCCCAGGTGGTGACCCAGCGCAACGCGCACCTGCACAACGCCAAGCAGATGGCGGCGGCGTTCCACGCCGAGTACCCGACCGCGGTGGCGGCGGGGATGGGCCGCCCGCTGCTGGTGGTGGGCGGGCCGCGGTTCGACACCGTGACCGCCGCCGATCTGGGGGTGGACCGGATCTTCGGCCGGGGCACCACCCCTGCCGAGGTGGCCTCCTACCTGGTGCACGCCCTGCTGCCCGGAGCCGGCCGGTGAGCGCCGATCCGCGGGTCGGGCTGGCCGTCACCCACCGGCGCTACGTTCCGCACGGCCACGCCCACTACGGCGGCTCGCTGGTGGACGGCGCCTACGTGCTGGGGCTGTTCGGTGACGTCGCCACCGAGGTGTGCGTCCGCACCGATGCCGACGAGGGATTGTTCGCCGGGTACCGGGAGGTGCGGTTCCACGCCCCGGTGCGCGCCGGCGACGTACTGGAGGCGACGGCGACGGTGGCCGAGGTGGGGCGGCGCAGCCGGACGCTGGCGTTCGAGGCCCGGGTGGTGTGCCGGGCCCGGCCGGATCTCGGCCCGTCCGCCGCCGAGGTGCTGGCGGAGCCGGTGGTGGTCGTCACGGCCACCGGGACCGTGGTGGTCCCCCAGCGAACCTCCGGCGAACCCACGCCCTCGCCCTGACCTGCACGCCCCCACGCAAGGTGAGGCCATTATGGCGGTGAGCTGCATGAACACCGGTCATAGGGGAGATGTCCGGAAGGTTCAGGCGGGTTGACAACCTTTCGGAACTCGGTAGGTTTGCTCCAGTCCAGCAGAGGACTCTCCGGCAGACCGCCCACGGCCGCGCCTCAAGCCAGGGGCGCGGACGGCGACACCGGGCGCGCGAGCGGCACCGCAGCCCCCGGCGGCGACGATGATCACGCGATCACTATGGACGGCCCGCCTCGAGGCGGTGCGCCCGGACGGCGGCCTGGCCGGTCGGGGGTTGGACCCGGGCAGGGCCCGGACATCCAGTAGACAACGGAGCCCCGTCCCCACCGCCTGTGGGGCGACTCCGGCCCGACGGATGTCCGGGCCCTCCACCGTCACCGGCACCCTGGCGCGCGACCGCCGGGTCGCCGTGCCCGCGCGAGGACGGTACCGTTCCGGCCAGCGGCGGCCACCCCGGGCCGCGCGATGGCCCATGGAGAGGGAGCGGCGGTGACGCAGCAGGCCCTGGCCGGCCGGGAACGGCCCGACCCCCCCACGCCCCGGTACCCGGCGTGGGTGCGCGGCGGCCGGGCGCGCGCCGCCGCGGCGGTCGCCGCGGGACCGGTGATGTCCGCGGCGCTACCGCCCTGGGACCTGTGGCCGCTGACCCTCGTGGGCGTGGCGCTGCTCGCCCTCGCACTGCACGGGACGCGCGCGCGGACCGGGGCCTGGCTGGGCCTGCTGTGCGGGGCGGCGTTCTTCCTGCCGTCCCTGCACGGGATCGCGCAGATCGGCCCGGACGCGTGGGTGCTGCTCAGCCTGGTCCAGGCCCTCTACTTCGCCCCGATGGGCGCCGGGATCGCGCTGGCCTCCCGGCTGCCGGCCTGGCCCGTGTGGACCGCGGCGCTGTGGACGGCCCAGGAACTGGTCCGGGGCCGGGTCCCGTTCGGCGGGTTCCCCTGGGCGCGGCTGGCGTTCGCGCAGACCGACTCGCCGCTGACCCCCTACGCCGCGCTCGGCGGCGCCCCGCTGGTGACCTTCGTGGTCGCGCTGTGCGGCGCGCTGCTCGCCCTGGCGGTGCTGCGTGCCCGCGCGCCCGGCGGGGCCCGGACGGCCGGTCTCGCGGTCGCCGCGGTGGCGGCCGTCACCGCGGCCGGGCTGGCGATCCCGGTCCCCACCGCCGGCCGGCCGGTCACCGTGGCGGTGATCCAGGGCAACGTGCCCCGGCTCGGGCTCGACTTCAACAGCCAGCGGCAGGCCGTGCTGGACAACCACGTCGCCCGCACCCACGAGCTGGCCGCCCGGATCCGGGCCGGCGCCGTCCCCCGGCCCGAACTGGTGGTGTGGCCGGAGAACTCCAGCGACCTGGACCCCTACACCGACCCGACCGCCCGGGCGCTGATCGACGGGGCCGTCCGGGCCGTCGGGGTGCCGGTCCTGGTCGGCGCGGTGGTCGACGCCGCCGACCCCGACCACGTGGAGAACCGCGGGATCGTCTGGGACCCGCACACCGGCCCGGGCGAGTACTACGTCAAGCGGCATCCGGTGCCGTTCGGTGAGTACCTGCCGTTCCGCGATGCGCTGACCAGGCTGATCACCCGGTTCGAGCGCATCCCGCGTGACTTCGCACGGGGGGCCCGGCCCGGGCTGCTGCGGCTCGGCCCGGTCACGGCCGGCGACGTGATCTGCTTCGAGGTGGCCTACGACGGCGTCGTGCGCGACGTCGCCTCGGCCGATCTGCTGGTCGTGCAGACCAACAACGCCACCTACGGGCGCACCGGGATGCCGGCGCAGCAGCTGGCGATGTCCCGGCTGCGGGCGGTCGAGCACGGCCGTACGATCCTGGTGGCGGCCACCAGCGGTATCAGCGCCATCGTGGCCCCGGACGGGCGGATGATCGACAAGTCCGGTGAGTTCGTCCCGGACATCCAGGTGGCCCGCGTGCAGGCGCGGACCTCGCGTACGATTGCGGACCGGGTGGGCGCGTTCCCAGAGTGGGTGCTGGCGCTGCTGGGCCTTGCGGCCGTGGCGGTGGCGGCGCGGCGAGGGGCCGGTGGAACCGGCCGAGAGGACGAGGAGGCCTGACCCCTATGGAGATCCCAGGCGACATCGGCCGGGTTCTTGTGATCATTCCGACCTACAACGAACGGGAGAACGTCGAGGCGATCGTCGGCCGGGTACGGGCTGCCGCGCCGTCCGTGGACGTCCTGGTCGTCGACGACAACAGCCCCGACGGCACGGGTGACCTGGCCGACGCGCTGGCCGCCGCCGACGACCAGGTCGACGTGCTGCACCGGACCGCCAAGGACGGCCTGGGCGCCGCCTACATCGCCGGGTTCCGGTGGGCGTTCGACCGCGGCTACGACGTCATGGTCGAGATGGACGCCGACGGGTCGCACCAGCCGGAGGAGCTGCACCGGCTGCTGACGGCGTTGCGCGACGCCGACCTGGTGATCGGGGCCCGCTGGATACCCGGTGGCGAGGTGCGCAACTGGCCGCGCTCGCGCGAGGCGCTCTCGCGTGGCGCCAACACCTACGCCCGGGTGCTGCTGGGCATCCCGCTGCACGACGCCACCGCCGGCTACCGCGCCTACCGTGCCACCACCCTGGAGAAGATCGGCCTGGAGGAGGTCGACTCGCGGGGGTACTGCTTCCAGATCGACCTGGCGCTGCGCGCGGTCCGGCACGGGCTGCGGGTGGTGGAGGTGCCGATCACTTTCGTGGAGCGGGTCCACGGCGTGAGCAAGATGAGCCGCGACGTCATGGCCGAGGCGTTCCTGCGGGTCGCGCAGTGGGGCGTCGCGGGCCGGGTCGACCGCCTGCGCAAGCGCTGAATCGCCCGGGGAGGGAAACGATCCGCGGGGCCGGCGCGTTGGCCCGATGAGAGCCATGCGAGGCGGTGGGAAACCGCCTTCCGCGGACGAAGATGGAGCCATGCTGCCGCTCGTGCTGTTCCTGGCGTTCCTGCTGATGCCGGTCGCCGAGATTTATGTGATCATCCAGGTCGGTACGGTCATCGGGGCCTGGCCGACCGTGGGGCTGCTGCTGGTCGAGAGCCTGCTGGGCGCGGTGATCATGCGGCGTGAGGGGCGCCGTGCCTGGCGGGAGTTGCAGCGCACCTTCGGGCGGGGTGAGATGCCCGACCGGGAACTCGCTGATGCCGCGCTGGTGCTCACCGGCGGGGTCCTGCTGCTGACCCCCGGGTTCATCACCGACGTCCTGGGGTTCCTGTTCGTGCTGCCGTTCACCCGGCCGCTGGTGCGCCGGGCGCTGGTGGCGTACGCGGCGCGCCGGGTGCGGCTCGCGGTGAGCCGGCCCGGCCCGCGGCCGAACGCCGGGCCGAACGTCGGGCCGGCGGCGGGCGATGCCCCGGGGCCGGTGGTCCGGGGCGAGGTGATCCGGGAGGACCGGCCCTGAGGAACCTCTGAGGAACGTTGCGGGGCCCGCACCGCGGGTGCGGTGCAGGCCCCGGAGTTCGTCGGTCGGGGTTCAGCGGGTCATGCGGTCTTGCGGCGCTGGGCGCGTAGGATCGCCAGCCGCTCGGCCAGGACCTCCTCCAGATCCTCGATCGTGCGGCGCTCCATCAGCATGTCCCAATGGGTGCGCGGCGGCTTGCCCTTCTTGGGCTGGGGCAGTTCGCCGTCCACCCGCAGGGCGGTGACGCCACAGTTGCGGCATTCCCAGGTCATCGGCACCTCGGCCTCGGCGGCGAGCGTCACGGTGAACCGGTGGCCCTTCGTACAGGTGTAATCGATCTCCTGTCGGGGAGCCAGATCAGTATTGCGATCGTTCTCGTAGCTCGTCGCTCCGAGTCGGGTGCCGCGAAGTGCGCGCTCGGCCATCGTCACGTGCCTCCCACAGGCTTGCGGTCTTGTCAACGCCAACGCTGGATACCGTCACAAGATTCCCGGCCGGGGACGGATCCAACCCTGTCGTTTCCACGCGGGGGGCCGAAGTTTCGACGATGGGTCAGGTATCTCCGACTCGGTCGGTGCTGTCGACGACGTGATCGACGAGGCCGTAGTCGCGGGCCTCCTCGGCGGTGAACCAGCGGTCGCGGTCGGAGTCTGCCTTGATCCGTTCCAGCGGCTGCCCGGTGTGCTGGGCGGTGCGTTCGGCCAGGATCTGCTTGAGGTAGAGCGCCTGCTCGATCTGGATCTTGATGTCGGAGGCGGTGCCGCCGATACCGCCCGAGGGCTGGTGCATCATCACCCGGGCGTGCCGTAGCGCGTACCGCTTGCCGGGGGTGCCGGCGCACAGCAGCGACTGGCCCATCGAGGCGGCCAGGCCGAGCGCGACGGTGGCGACGTCGTTGGGCAGGTACTGCATGACGTCGTAGATCGCCATTCCGGCGTCGACGGACCCGCCGGGGGAGTTGATGTAGAGGGTGACGTCGCGGTGGCCGTCCTGGGCCGACAGCAGCAGGAGTTGGCCGCAGATCCGGTTGGCGAGGGCGTCGTCGATCTCCGCGCCGAGGAAGACGATGCGTTGGGCCAGTAGCCGCTGGTCGAGGGCGTCCTGCTGGAGCCGGGGCAGGGTGTCGACCTCGGCCCGGAGGCGGGGCGCGTGGGTGCCGGGAGGCGCGGGACGGGCGTCCGGGCGGGCCGGCAGGTGTTCGGGGTGCGTCCCGGGATACATCGCGGAATACATACGACCTCGATTCTGTACAAAACTCGAATAATGTACAGAATGCTACAATGATGGGGTGACGCGCAACGTTCCGGTGACCGAGGCCCGCAAGGATCTGGCGGAGCTGGTGAACCAGGTCGCCTACCAGGGGGAGCGCGTGGTGCTCACCCGGCACGGCAAGGCCATGGCCGCGATCGTCTCCGCGGCGGACCTGGAACTGCTCGAACGGTTGCTGGCGGAGCGGATCGACCTCACCCAGGCCGGCGCCGGCCGGCCGGTCCCCGCGGCGGAGACCGAGCCGCGCCCGCTGCGCATCGCGGCCGAGCACCGCCCGCCGGGCCCACCCCGCCCGCCCGGGTTCGGCCGCTGACCTTCCCGGCCCCGCCTCAGGCCGTGGACAGGTTCCGCTTGGCGATGCGGCTGAGCTCGTCGGCGAGGACCTCCGCCTGCCCGGCGGCGATGCCGTCCAGCGCGGCCGCGGCGACCAGCGCCGGGTCGGTTTTGCGTTCCGGAGGGATGTAGGAGGCCATGTCGGTGTCCATGTAGCCGACGTGCAGGGCGGTCACGCGGATGCCCCGGGCGCCCAACTGCTGCCGGATCACGTCGGTCATCGCCCAGGCCGCGGCCTTGGTGGCGCAGTAGGCCCCGTACTCGGGCACGTGCAGCCACGAGAGCACGGACAGCACGTTGAGGATCGCGCCACCGCCGTTGGCCTCGATGACCGGCGCGAACGCGCGCGTCACGTCGAGGGTGCCGAAGTAACCGGTCTCCATCTCCAGACGGATCATGTCGGTCGCGCCGCCGATCAGCGGTGTGCGGGTGGAGACGCCCGCGTTGTTGATCAGCAGGGTCGCGTCGGTCGCCAGCCGGGCGGCGCCCGCCACCGATTCCGGGTCGGTGACGTCGAGTTGCAGCGGCACGGCGCCGGGCACGTCGATCGTCCCGGGGTCACGGGCGGCGGCGTACACCTTCGCGCCGCGCTCGAGCAGTTGCACGACGAGGTTGCGGCCGAGCCCGCGGTTGCCGCCGGTCACCACGGCCACGGAGCTCTCGATCTTCATGGTGTCCCCTTTCGACGCCTGGTCGGGGCGGTGCCGGCCGGGGGAACCGGACGCGCGGCTTCGCCGCGAGCGGCCGCCGGGCCGTGGCGAGGCCTCTCTGTCCGAGATGTCCGGCAGGGCACGGCTGTAACGGCTTCACCAGGGCGAACGTCGAACATCCATGATCAACTATCTGGGTGGTGTGCCCGCGACCGCCTTGCCGGGTGCGTCGGGCTCCTCCGTGGGCGCCTCGGTGCCCCGCCGGGCGCGGTACGCGCGCTGCTGGCAGGCGCGGGAGCAGTACTCGCGGGGCCGGCCGGTGCCCGCCCGGGCGACGGGCCGGCCGCAGACGGTGCAGGCCGGCCCGTCCGCGGTGCCCCCCTCGGACCATGTTTCGTCACATAGGTAGGCAGCCAGCGGGAAAATGTCGCAACTTTCATCACGCCTGCGGGTCTCGATGAGCGCCGCGACCCCGTCGAGCACCCGATCGAGGCCGAACTCGAAGCCCGCGGAGCCGCAGTCCTGGTCCGCCACGGGCTCATCGAAGCCACCGGCCTGCCAGATCGCCGTGAGCGTGGGGAAGCGCCCGTCGCCGAAGTGCTCGAACAGCGAGGCGCGGTCGGCCCACCACTGGTCGTCACTGACGCCGGTGCGCCGCTCGATCAGCCGGGCCTGGGCCGCGCGCCGGGCCACGCCGCCGACATAGCCGCCGACGAGTTCCACCACGGCGACCATCTGGCCGGGGGTCAGGCCGGTCTCCGACACCGCGCGCAGGGCGGAGTCGAACAGGGTGATCGCGTGCGGCCCGGGCACCCGGCGGGTGATCGCGATCTCCAGCGCCCAGGGGTGCCGCTGGTACATCTCCCACTCCCGGTGGGCGTACCGGGTCAGGGCCGCGCGCCAGCCGTCGGGAGCGGACCGGCCGTCGCCGGCCTCCTCGTCCGCCAGGATCATCTCGCCGTGCACCGCCTCCTGCATGAGGTCCAGCAGTTCGGCCTTGCCGGGCACGTGCCGGTACAGGGACATCGTGGTGAAGCCGAGGCGTTCGGCGACCGCCCGCATCGACAGCCCGGCCAGGCCGTCGGCGTCGGCGATCTCGATCGCGGTCCGCACGATCCGGTCGAGGGTGAGGCCGGGCCGCCGGGTGGGGGAGCCCTCACCCCCCCGGTCCTCCCACATCAGCCGCACGCTGCGCTCGGGGCCCGCGCGGCCGTAGTCGGTGGGCACCATCGTCCTCCGCTCTTTGGTAACCGGCCGACGGATACCGCTTGACGCTCATCCTAGGCGTGGGTATAGCTTAGCCAAAGTTTATTCCATAAACAGAGTGAGGGGGTTTTCTTGGAAGCGTCCACGCATGCGCTCATGGCCGAGGGGCTGTGCAAGCGCTATGGCGACACGACCGCGCTCGACGGGTTCGACCTGGCCGTGCGCCCGGGGACCGTGTGCGGGCTGCTGGGGCCCAACGGAGCAGGGAAGACCACAGCGGTCCGGATCTTCAGCACGCTGCTGCGGGCGGACGGGGGCCGGGCGACGGTCGCCGGATTCGACGTGGCGCGCCAGGCCGCCCAGGTGCGTTACCGGATCGGCCTGGCCGGGCAGCAGCCGGCCGTCGACGAGATCCTCACCGGCCGGGAGAACCTGGAGATGTGGGGGCGGCTCTACCGCCTGGACGCGCGGACCGCCCGCCGCCGGGCGGACGAGCTGCTGGAGCGGTTCGGGCTGTCCGACGCGGCCGGCAAGCGGGCCAAGCACTACTCGGGTGGGATGCGCCGCCGGCTCGACCTGGCCGCGAGTTTCATCCTGGCGCCCCAGGTGCTGTTCCTGGACGAGCCCACCACCGGGCTGGACCCGCGCAACCGCAACGAGGTCTGGAAGTCGGTCCAGGCGCTGGTCGCCGCCGGGACCACGGTCCTGCTGACCACCCAGTACCTGGAGGAGGCCGACCGGCTGGCCGACCAGATCGCGGTGATCGATTCCGGCCGGGTGATCGCCGAGGGCACCCCGGGGGAGCTCAAGTCCGCGATCGGCGGGGACCGGATCGACGTGGTGACGCGCGATGCCGCCGGGCTGGCCGAGGCCGTGCGGGTGATCGCCCAGGTCACCGGCGCCGAGCCCGAGACAGATCCGGACGCCCGCCGGATCAGCGCCCCGGTACGGGACCGGATCGGCGCCCTCACCGGTGCCGCCCGGGAACTGGCGGAGGCCGGGGTCGAGGTCGAGGACCTGGCGCTGCGGCGCCCCACCCTCGACGAGGTGTTCCTGCATCTCACCGGACACCACGCCGCCGCTGTCGACCCGGCGGACCCGGCGGGTCGCCAGGAGGTGCGGGCATGACGGAACTGCTGGTCCCGGCGATGCCCACGACCCCGTTGGAGCGGGTGCGCTGGGCCCTCTCCGACGGCTGGGTCGTCGCCCGGCGCGGCCTGATCCACTGGGTGCGCAACCCGGTGATGGTCGTCTACCAACTGCTGTGGCCGATCATGATGGTGATGCTGTTCGGCTACGTGTTCGGCAGCGCGATGGTGGTGGCCGGCGGTGGCGACTACCGCGAGTTCCTGATGCCGGGCCTGTTCGGCCAGACCGTGATGTTCGGCCTGGCCACGACGGTGATGGTCATGACGACCGACGCTTCCCAGGGGGTCACCGACCGGTTCCGCTCCATGCCGATGTCGCAGTCGGGCGTGGTGCTCGGCCGCAGCTTCTCCGACATGGTCAACTCCGTGCTGGAACTGGTCATCCTGGTCGGCTGCGGGCTGGCGGTCGGGTGGCGCTGGCACCACGGGTTCGGCAAGGCGCTGGCCGCGATGGGGCTGCTGTTGCTGCTGCGGTTCGCCCTGATCTGGGTGGGGATCTACCTCGGGCTGATCGTGACACCGGAGGCCGCCGCGGCCGCGTGGGCGCCGCTGTTCCCCCTCACCATGATCGCCAACACGTTCGTGTCGCCGTCCCAGATGCCCGGCTGGCTGGGGCTGCTCGCCGAGTGGAACCCGCTGTCGGCCACGGTGGGGGCCTGCCGCGAGCTGTTCGGCAATCCCGGGTGGCCCGGCGAGTCGTGGGCGGCGCAGCACGCGGTGGAACTGGCGATCGCCTGGCCGGTGGTGATCGTGGCGATCTTCTTGCCGCTGTCGGTGCGCCGCTACCGGAGGCTGGACCGCTGACCAGGGCGCTGTGACGGAACCCGCTCCCCATTGGGATGGGTTTCGTCACGCCGGGTGGTGTCGGGCCACAGGCCGCGGGCGGCCATCACGTCGCGCAGGGCCTCCAGGTCGTCGGTCATGATGCCGTCGATGCCCAGGTCCAGCAGGCGTCCCATCTCGGTGGGGTCGTTGACGGTCCAGGCGTGCACCTTCAGGCCGAGCCGGTGGGCGTGGTCGAGGAAGGGGCGGGTGACGAACGGCACCCGCCCCAGCCCGTAGGGGACCTGGGCGCAGGCGACCCCGGTGGCGGCGAGCCGGACGAGCTTGCCGGCGGGTCCGCCGGCGGGTCCGCCGGCGGAGCGGGCGCGCAGCGCCATCACCCCGCGCGGGCCGAGCGCGGTGCACACGTCCTCGCCGGTGAACAGCGGCAGCCGGGCGCGCATCTGGGCCAGCCGGCGGGTGGAGAAGGAGGTGATGCACACCCGGCCCCAGGCGCGGGTGCGGTGCAGCGCGGCGGCCAGCGGGCCGATGGCGGGGGCGTCCTTGATGTCGATGTTGACCCGGACGTCCGGCCAGGTGCCGAGGATGTCCTCCAGCCGGGGGATGGGTTCTATGCCGTGGATGCGGGCGGCGGCCACCTCGGCGTAGGGGAGCCGGGAGATCGGGCCGTGCCGGTCGGTCACCCGGTCCAGGGTCCGGTCGTGGAAGGCCACCAGGACCCCGTCCGCGGTGGCATGCACGTCGGTCTCCAGGTAGCGGTAGCCCAGGTCGACGGCGTGCTGGAAGGCGGGCATGGAGTTCTCGGGGCGGTCGCGGGCGCCGCCGCGATGGGCGAAGGCGATGGGCCCGGGATGGTCGAGGAAGGTGTAGGCGCGGGACACGAAGCCGAGTATGCCCGCTCGGAGCCCATGCCCCGAATGAACCTTACTTCGTAAAGGCGGTGGGCGGGTTCACCCCTGAGCCCACTCGCGGCGGCGGACCTCCGCGAGAGCGACCGCCGTGGCCACCGCGACGTTCAACGAGCCCACCCGGCCGATCTGCGGGATGTAGGCGACGGCGTCGGCGGCGGCCAGCAGGGCGGGGGAGCAGCCGTGGTCCTCGCCGCCGACGGCGAGGCACACATCCCCGTCCAGCGGGGCCTCGTGCAGCGGTACGGCGTCGGCGGTGAGCTCGACCGCGATGATCCGGAACCCGTCCCGGCGGGCCGCGGCGACGGCGTCGGCGGGGGTGCCGATGTGCTCCCAGGGCACCAGCCGTTCGGTGCCCAGGGCCGTCTTGCGCACGCCGGGGTGGGAGGGGGGAGTGGCGTTGCCGGCCAGCCACAGGTGCTCGACGCCGAAGACGGCGGCGCTGCGCAGGATGGAGCCGATGTTGAACGGCGCGGTGACCGACTCGACGAGCAACCCGACCCGCCCCTGGGTGCGCCGCCGCCAGTCGCGGTTGAGCCGCTTGACGTCGGTGGGGCGCAGCTGCCGCCGCTCGGGGTTGCCGGTCGCTTTCTGGGAGGTCACGCGGAATCGCTTTCTTCGGGACGGGCGGTCACGGCGAGCACCCGGTAGGCGGAGCGCGAGGCGACGCGCTCGGTGGGCCACCCCTGACCGATCAGCCAGCGCTGCAGCGAGTCGGAGCCGAGGTTGCGCTGCACGACGAGGTGGGCGGTGCCGCCGGGGGAGAGCCGGGCCAGCCAGGTGCGCAGCAGCTCGTGCAGGGGAGCCTTGCCGATGCGGATCGGCGGGTTGGACCAGATCGCCGCGTACCGCAGCCCGGGGTCCACCTCCCCCGGCAGACTGAACTTTACATTGTCAAGGCCTGCGGTGATGGCATTGACCCTGGCTCGCTCCAGCGCTCGCTCATTCACATCCACCCCGAGAACACTCGCCTGCGGCGAGCGCGCAGCCATGGTCAGGGCGATCGGGCCGTACCCGCAGCCCAGGTCGAGCAGATGCCCGGCCGGCGGTGGGGCGGGGACGGTCTCCAGCAGGATGCGGGTACCGGGGTCGATGCGTTCGGGGGAGAACATGCCCCGGTCGGTCTCCAGCCGCAGGTGCAGGTCGGGCAGGACCAGGTCGACGGTGCGCGGTCGGCCGGGCAGGTCGGGCCGTGGCGCGAAGTAGTGCTCCCCCACGGGGGCCGACCGTATCAGGATCTTCGCCCGGACCGGTGCGTTCGGGGCGGTCAGGAGCCGGGGGCGGGTTCCTGGTGGGAGCGCAGCGCGTGGAAGACGGCCTTGGGGTCGTCGGCGAAGAAGCGGATCGTGCGGACCTCGGCGCGGCGGCCGAGCGGGCGTACGGCGGTGATCGGTTCGGTTAGTTCGAGGGTCAGGTTGGTCTGGGAGGCGACGGCCACGGTCAGGCGGTCGTCTTCCACCTTGACCATGTTGTTCTCGTTGAAGTTGCGGGCCTGCCGGATGTCGCTGATCTGCTCGCGTGGGATGCGCAGGTCGAAGAACGCGCCGTAGCGGATGCGCACCTGTTCGGTGGAGACCACGTGGGGGCGGGTGATGCAGGCCGCGATGACCGCGAGCACGATCAAGATGGAGTAGGCGTCGATCACCAGGATCGCGGTGCGCAGGCCGGTCGGGGCACCGAACGCCCGGAGGAGGACTTCCACGGCCACCAGTTCCATGATCATCGCGAACAGGAACAGCAGCATCGTTGCGGTCTGCGCGCTGGCGTAGGGGATCGCCGTGGCCTGTGCGGGGACGCCGTGGCGGCGTCGGGCTGCCCATAGGGCGAGGCTGACCATTCCCTTGGCGTCGAATCCCATGATGCGTCGTACCGGTTCGGGGACCAGGTGATGGTAGGTGGCCCGGAGTGCGGCCCGGCGGTCGGCTCCGCTGTGGTGTTCGGCCCTCAGGGTCACTTCCGCTCCTTCAGCAGTGTGGTCATGAGCCGGAACGTTTCGGCTTGGGCGGCGGGGAGTTCTCGGGTGAGTTCGTCGAGCCAGTGGTGGTTGTCGGGGTCGTCGAGGCTGGTGATCATTACGGTGATCATGTCGTCGGGGAGGTGGTCGGCGAGGTCACGGGCGAGGGCGGGGATGCGGGGGTCGGTGGGGTCGGCGTCGGCGAGTTCGTCCAGCCGGAGGTTGAGGGCGTGGCCTCGGGCGTGCGCTTCGGGGGTGGTGAGGGGGCGGAGCAGGTCGGCGAGGGCGGTTCTGTGGGCGGGGTCGGGTGCGCTGCCGAGCATGGCGAGTAGTGCGCGGTCGGTTTCGGCGAAGGTGGAGCCGGTGGTGGGGAGGGCGTGGAGGATTTCGGTGATGTCGGGCGGTGCGGTGGAGTCGAGGTGGAGGTGGGTGCGGGCGAGGAGGGTGGCGAGCTGGTCGCGTTGGGCGGTGATGGCCTGTTGCCGGCGGGCCAGGTCGGCGTCGAGTTCGAGGAGGACTTCGCGTAGTTCGCTGCCGTGGTCGTCGGCGATGACGTCGCGGATTTCGTCCAGGGCCAGGCCGAGTTCGGTGAGTCGGCGGATGCGGGCGAGGGTCACGGCGTCGCGGAGCTGGTAGTGGCGGTAGCCGTTGGCCAGGCGGTGGGGTTCGGGGAGGAGCCCCTGGTGGTGGTAGTGGCGTACGGTCCGGGTGGTCACCCCGGCCAGTGCCGCGAGTTCGCCGATGCGCATGGCTTCATTGGACACGTTGACGTCGCGTCAGGGTCAAGCCGCGGGTGTCAGGGGAGGCGGGAGAACCAGGCGAGGGAGGCGCTGCCGGCAGCGAGGGCGAGCAGGAGGGCGATGCCGACGAAGCGGTAGGAGACGTCGCGGTGTTCGATGTACCAGCCCAGTGAGGTGCCGATGTTGGCGTAGACCTGGGAGAGCTGATCTTCGTCGGCGGCTTCGTAGGGGCGGCCGTCGGTGCTTTCGGCGAGGGTGCGCAGTGCTTGTTTGTTGACTTCGACGGGGGTGACTTCACCGTCGATTTCGACGGTGCCGTAGGGGGTGCCGAAGGCGATGGTGGAGACGGGGATGTCGGCGGCGCGGGAGGCGTCGATGGCTTCGGTGACGGATCGGCCGGTGGTGTTGTCTCCGTCGGAGAGCAGCACGATGTGGGCGGGTGGAGGGTCTTGGCCGGCTTGGGCGTCGAAGGAGCGGATGGCTTGGAGTGAGGTGAAGACGGCTTCGCCGATGGCGGTGCGTTTGGCGAGGACGAGTTGGTCGATGGCGGCGATGGCGGTGGCGCGGTCGGTGCCGGGGGCGGCGACGACGTTGGCGTTGCCGGCGAATCCGACGACGCCGACGTTGAAGCGGCGGGGCAGGTCCTGGATGAATTTCTTGGCGGCGGCTTTGGCGGCTTCGAAGCGATTGGGGGCGACGTCGGTGGCTTGCATGGACAGGGAGACGTCGATGGCGAGCATGATCGTGGCGCGGTCGCGGGGGGTTTTGACGGCGGTGGCGGGTTGGGCGAAGCCGAGGACGAGGACGGTGAGGGTGGCCAGGAAGAGCGCGGCGGCGACGTGGCGGCGCCAGCCGGGGTGGCGGGGGGCGACCTGGGTGAGGAGGGCGAGGTTGGTGAAGCGGACGGTGTAGTTGCCGCGGCGGCGTTGCAGGAGGAGGTAGGCGGCGGTGGCCAGGGGGATGAGCAGGAGCAGCCAGAGCCGGCCGGGTGACAGGAATGTCATGGGCGTGCTCCTGGTGTGGTGGTGCGGGAGCGGCCGGCGACGCGGCGGCGGCTGAGGGCGAAGCGGGCGATGTCGGTGATCCAGTCGCGGTCGGTGCGCAGGATGAGGTGGTGGGCGCCGGTGCGGTTGAGGGCTGCGCGGGTGCGTTCGCGTTGGGCGGTTGCGGCGGCGGCGTAGCGGGTGCGGAGTTTGCGGGAGAGGTGGATTTCGTGGGTGGCGCCGGTTTCGGGGTCGGTCATTTCGAGGGTGCCGATGTCGGGGAGGTCGAGTTCGCGGGGGTCGATGATTTCGATGGCGAGGACTTGGTGGCGGGCGGTGAGGCGGCGTAGGGGGCGTTCCCAGTCGGGTCGGTCGGTGGGTTCGGTGGTGGGGGTGTCGAGGAAGTCGGAGATGACGACGCGGAGGCCGCGGCGGGTCTGGCCGCGGGCGAGGGAGGTGAGGGCGGTGGCGAGGGGGGTGATGGGTTGTGGGGTGGGTTCGGTGGTGGGGGTGTCGAGGAGGGTTTGCAGGTGGGCGTGCATGGCGGCGCGTCCGGTGCGGGCGGGGCGGCGGCGTACGCCGTGGGGGGTGAGGAGGTAGGTGCCGACGCGGTCGCCGAGTCTGATGGTGAGGTGGCCGACGGCGGCGAGGGCGGCGAGGGCGAGGTCGCGTTTGCGCAGGGTGGTGGTGCCGAAGTCCATGCTGGGGGAGAGGTCGACCAGGGCCCAGGTTTCGAGTTCGTGGTCGGCGATGAGGTCGCGGACGTGGGGGGTGGTGGTGCGGGCGGTGACGGCCCAGTCCATGTGGCGGACGTCGTCTTCGCCGGGTTGGTAGGTGCGGGCTTCGGCGAGTTCGGTGCCGGGTCCGGGCAGGAGGCCGAGGTGTTCGCCGTTGAGGAGGCCGTCGAGGCGGCGGGTGATGGCGAGTTCGAGTCGGCGCAGGCTGTGTTCGGGGACGAGTTGGGTGAGTTGGGGCCCGGCTGGTGTGGGTTTCATGGGGCCCTCACACGGGCGTGGCCTGGCCGTGGTTCCACACGACGCGGGGTGGTGGGACGGCGGTGAGGATTTGGGTGATGACTTCGGTGGGGTCGATGCCGTCGGCGAGGGCGTCGAAGCTGAGGACGAGGCGGTGGGCCATGACGTCGGGGGCGACGGCGCGGACGTCGTCGGGGAGGACGAAGTCGCGGCCGTGGATGAGGGCGAGGGCGCGGGCGGCGGCGACGAGGCCGAGGGTGGCGCGGGGGCTGGCGCCGATGTCGATGACGTTGCGCAGGTCGGGGAGGCGGTATTGGTCGGGTTCGCGGGTGGCCATGACGAGGCGGACGATGTAGTCGGCGACGAGTTCGTGGACGGAGACGTTGGCGGCGGCGTGTTGGAGGGTGGTGAGGCCGTCGGGGTCGAGGATCTGGGTGGCCTCGGGGGGGTCGGTGCTCATGCGTTGGAGGATGCGGAGTTCGTCGTGGGCGCCGGGGTGGCGGACGTCGATTTTCATGAGGAAGCGGTCGCGTTGCGCTTCGGGGAGGGGGTAGACGCCTTCGGATTCGATGGGGTTTTGGGTGGCGATGACGACGAAGGGTCGGGGGAGGGGGAAGGTGCGGCCGGCGAGGGAGACCTGGCGTTCGGCCATGACTTCCAGGAGGGCTGATTGGACTTTGGCGGGGGCGCGGTTGATTTCGTCGGCGAGGATGAAGTTGACGAAGACGGGGCCGAGTTCGACGTCGAATTGTTCGGTGGAGGGGTGGTAGATGCGGGTTCCGACGATGTCGGAGGGGACGAGGTCGGGGGTGAATTGGAGGCGGGCGAAGGTTCCGCCGACGACTTGGGCGAGGGTGCCGACGGCGAGTGATTTGGCGACGCCGGGGACGCCTTCGACGAGGCAGTGACCTTTGGCGAGCAGGGCGACGATCATGCGTTCGACCATGTGTTCTTGGCCGACGATGACTTTTTTGACTTCGGTGAGAGTCTGCTGGAGCAGTTCTGTCGCCTGTTCGGCGTCCTGGGCGGCCACCGTCATGGGGTGCGTCCTCGCTGTCCTTTGGTTCCTCTGGCTTCTGACCCTATGCGATGTGATCTACCCGTTGGCGACGGGCTCGGACGGGTGATCGTGAGGGTGGCTAGGGTGGGGGCATGTCGAGGCCGTTGCCGCCGGGTGATCCGTTGCAGTTGGGACCGTTTCGGTTGTCTGCGCGGTTGGCGGAGACTCCCGCCGGGATCGTGTATCTGGGGGTGGATGAGGCCGGCCGGCGGGTGAGTGTGGCGGTGTTGACGCGGGGGGCGGCGCAGGATGCCGCGGCGCGTGATCGGTTCCGGGCGGCGGTGTCGGGGGCGTTGCCGGGGGTGGAGCGGCCGGTGCCTGGTGGGCCGGCGCCGGTGGTGGCGGCGCAGCCGTTGGGGCCGGCGCCGTGGGTGGCGACGGTGTTCGAGCCGGATCGGGTGGGGGCCGAGCGGTTCTTGGAGGCGGTGTTGCCGCCGGGGATGGGTCGTGAGGTGGTGCGGGGTCCGGGGTTCCAGCCGTATTGGTTGGGCTCGCGGGAGCCTGCGGTGGGGGTGGTGGCGCCGGTTCCGGTGGTGGCACCGGTGGCGCGGCCGGAGCGGGGTCTGGTGGCGGCGGTGGTGACGTTGGTGGCGATGCTGGGGGTGTTGCTGCTGTTGTTGTTGCTGTTGTTCGCGTGTCAGCCGGAGGTGTCGGCGCCGGTTCCGGTGCCAAGTGAGTTCCCCTCGGAGACGTATCAGCCGCCGTCGGCTCCGCCGCCCGCGCCGTCGCCGTCTCCGTTGCCTTCGTCGCCGTCTCCTTCCCCGTCGGGGTCGCCGTCGCCTTCTCCCTCGGGGTCTCCTGGCGGCCCGTCGGGGCCCGATGACGGGCCGCTGTGACATCGGGTCGCGGTCCGGCGGGGTGGGTTCCCGGGATGAGCGGATGGTGGAGAGTCTGGTCGCTTGTGTGGGAGCGGCGTTCCTGATCGCGATGGTGCCGGGCCTGAGCACGGTGATGATCATGCGGGTGTCGGGTGTGGTGCTGGGGGTGCGGTCGGCCGCGCAGGCGCGGTGGCGGCGGTGTCGGTGCGGGGGTGGTGGGAAGGTGCCTGGGCACGTATACACGGGGGGTCCGTCCGGATCTGAGAGGGAGCGCCGTGAACGAGCAGGGCAGGTTCGTCGCCGCGATCGACCAGGGAACCACGTCGAGCCGATGCATGATCTTCGATCGGTCGGGGCGGCCGGTGGCCGACGCTCAGCAGGAGTTCGGGCAGATCTTCCCGCGGCCGGGGTGGGTGGAGCACGATGCGCTGGAGATCTGGCGGAGCGTGCAGGCGGTCGTGGCGCGGGCGCTGGAGTCGGGGGGGTTGGAGCGGTCGGATCTGGTGGCGGTGGGGATCACCAACCAGCGTGAGACGACGGTGTTGTGGGATGCGGCGACCGGGGAGCCGGTGGCCAACGCGATCGTGTGGCAGGACACCCGGACCGACGCGTTGTGCCGGGAGTTGGGTGGGGAGGCCGGGCAGGACCGGTTCCGCGCCAGTTGCGGGCTGCCGCTGGCGACGTACTTTTCGGGGCCGAAGGCGCGGTGGCTGCTGGATGAGATCCCGGGGTTGCGGGAGCGCGCGCGGGCGGGGGAGGTGCTGTTCGGGACGATCGACAGCTGGTTGGTGTGGAATCTGACGGGCGGCCCGGACGGTGGGGTGCACGTCACGGATGTGACGAATGCCAGCCGCACCATGTTGATGGATGTGCGTTCCCTGGAGTGGGACGAGGAGACGCTGGCGGCGATGGGGGTGCCGCGGGCGATGCTGCCGCGGATCGGGTCGTCGGCGGAGGTGTACGGGACGGCGCGGGGGGTGTTGGAGGGCGTTCCGGTGGCGGCGGCGCTGGGTGATCAGCAGGCGGCGCTGTTCGGGCAGTGCTGTTTCGCGGTGGGGGACGCCAAGAACACCTACGGGACGGGAAGTTTCCTGCTGCTCAACACCGGGGCGGAGCCGGTGGCGTCCGAGCACGGGTTGTTGACGACGGTGGGGTACCGCATCGGTGACGCTCCGGCGATGTACGCGCTGGAGGGGTCGATTGCGGTGACGGGGTCGCTGGTGCAGTGGTTGCGCGACAACCTGGGGTTGATCGAGTCGGCCGGTGAGGTGGAGGTGCTGGCGGCGTCGGTGGACGATAACGGCGGGTGTTACTTCGTGCCGGCGTTTTCGGGGTTGTTCGCCCCGTACTGGCGCAGCGACGCACGCGGGGTGATCGTGGGGTTGACCCGGTATGTGCACCGGGGGCATCTGGCGCGGGCGGTGCTGGAGGCGACGTGCTGGCAGACACGGGAGATCGTGGATGCGATGAACGCCGATTCGGGGGTGGCGCTGTCGGAGCTGAAGGTGGACGGCGGGATGGTCGCCAACGAGTTGCTGATGCAGATCCAGGCGGACGTGCTGGGGGTGCAGGTGGTGCGGCCGCAGGTGGCGGAGACGACGGCGCTGGGCGCGGCGTACGCGGCGGGTCTGGCGGTGGGGTACTGGTCGGGGACCGAGGATCTGCGGGAGCACTGGTTGGAGGGCGGCCGGTGGTCGCCGGGGATGGACGCGGACGTGCGGGAGCGGGAGTACGCGCAGTGGCGGCAGGCGGTGGAGCGCACGTTCGACTGGGTGCGGTGATGGGTGTTCCCTGAGCCCCTTCCCTGACCTTTGCCTGACTTTCGTTTTGCCTGACTTTCGTTGGTGTTGGCGCTGTTGGCCGGCCTTGTACCGTCGTCGGGGTGAAGGTGATCGGAGGGGTCCGGTGGGCGGGGTACGGCCGCCGGGCCGCGGTGCTCGACGCGTTGCTGTGGGCGGCACTGGCACTGCCGGTGCTGGCGGGCCTGCCGGGTGGTGCGGCCGCGGTGGCTCAGCTGGCGGGGCTGGTGGCGGTGGGGGTGGCGATCGCCGCCGCCCGGGACCGGCCGCTGCCGTTCCTGCTGCTGACGGCGGCGTTGACGGCGGTGAGTGGGAACTTCGCGTTCGGGATCCCGATCGCCGCGTACCTGACCGGCCGCCGCACCGACGACACCCGCCCGGTGCTGTGGGGGTTCATCGCGTTGTGCGCCGGTGGGGCGGTGCTCAACACCGCCCGCGGCACCGATGTCACCACCTGGTTTCCCGTCACGGTGTACCTGGTGCTGCTGGGGGTGCTGCCGTGGCTGGTGGGCCGGTACTGGCGGCAGTACCAGCAGCTGGCGCAGGCGGGGTGGGAGCGGGCCGAGCGGTTGGAGCGCGAGCAGCGGATCGTGGCCGAGCGGGAGCGGCTGCGGGAGCGGTCCCGCATCGCCCAGGACATGCATGATTCGCTGGGGCACGAGCTGAGCCTGATCGCTTTGCGGGCGGGGGCGTTGGAGGTCTCTTCGGAGCTGGCGGGGCGGCATCGGGCGGCGGCGGGGGAGGTGCGGGCGGCGGCCACCGCGGCCACCGAACGCCTCCAGCAGATCATCGGGGTGCTGCGGGAGGACACCGCCGGTGCCCCGTTGGAGCCGGCAGGGGAGAGCGTGTCCGCCCTGATCGACCGGGCCCGCGCGTGGGGGATGCTGGTGGAGTCGTACTGCGCCGGTGCCGGCGACGGGGTTCCGCCGGTGGTGGAGCGGGCGGTGTACCGGATTGTGCAGGAGGCGTTGACCAACGCCACCAAACACGCTCCCGGCACCCTCGTCACCGTGCAGATCACCCATGGCCCGGGCGAGACGGTCGTCGCGGTCGCGAACCCGCTGCCCGCTTCCCGCCCGTCCCCTGCCGGAGGAACGGCGGGCGGGCCGGGTGGGGAGCCGGCGGGCGGGCCTGACGGCGGGCCTGGTGGCGGGCACGGTCTGGCCGGGTTGCGGGAACGTGCCCGGCTCACCGGCGGTGCCTTGACCGCCGGGCCCGAGCCCGGTGGGGGTTTCGTCGTCCGGGCCCGCCTGCCGCACACCCCGCGGCCCGCTCCGGCCGGCACCGAAACCGAGTCCGCGGTGCGGCTGGCGCGTGCCCGCCGCCGGGTGCGCCGTGATCTGATCACCGCGATCGTCGCGCCGGCCGTGTTGCTGGTGGTGCTCGGCGCCGTCATGGTCGGCTACTACATCCAGGCCACGCTCACCTCGGTGCTGAGCCCGGCCGACTACGCCCGGCTGACGGTGGGGCAGGCCCAGCCGGAGGCCGAGCGGCTGCTGCCGGCCCGCCAGCTGTGGGGTGGGCCGGCCACCTACGACACCCCCGTCCCGACCGGCGCGGCCTGCCGCTACTACCGTTCCGACGCCAACCTGCTGGGGGTGGGGGCCGTCCACCGGGTTTGCTTCGCCGGCGGGCGGCTCGTCGCCAAGGACACGCTGTGGCCGCGTTCGGCCACGTCCGGAGAGGACTGACCGGTGATCCGGATTCTGCTCGCCGACGACGAGACCATGATCCGCGCGGGGGTCCGTGCGATCCTTGCCGCCGATCCGGACCTGGAGGTCGTCGCCGAGGCCGGCGACGGCCGGCAGGCCATCGAACTGGCTCTGGCGCACCGGCCCGACGTCGCCCTGGTCGACATCCGCATGCCCCGCCTGGACGGGTTGGCCGCCACCGCCGAGATCCGCAGGGTCGCCCCCGACACCGCCGTGATCGTCCTTACCACCTTCTCCGAGGACGAGTACATCGCCGGGGCGTTGGCCGGTGGCGCGTCCGGGTTCCTGCTCAAGGCCGGTGATCCCCGGGAGTTGCTGGCCGGGGTGCACGCGGTCGCCGCCGGAGCCGCCTACCTGTCCCCGCGCGTCGCGCACCGGGTGATCTCCCAGCTCAGCGGTGACCGGTTGGCCCGCGCCGCGGTGGCGCGGGACCGGGCCGCCGCGCTGTCCCCGCGTGAGCGGCAGGTGCTGGCGCTGGTGGGGGAGGGCCTGTCCAACGCGGAGATCGCGTCCCGGCTGCATGTGGTGGAGGGCACCGTGAAGGCCTATGTCAGCGCCATCCTCACCCGGTTGCAGGTCCGTAACCGGGTCCAGGCCGCGATCGTCGCCCACGAGGCGGGCCTCACCGGCACCTCGTGACGACCGCAAGCGGGGTGGCGGGAGGGGTTCCCTCCCGCCACCCCGCTTACTGTTTCGGCAGGGTCAGGCGTCGCGGCGGTTGAGGACCGCCAGCCCGGCCGCCCACACCACCGCCGCCCACACCAGAAGGATCACCAGCCCGGCCACCGGCGGGTAGGGGTCCTCCAGGCCCCGCATGAAGACAGCGCCGGCGGTACCCGGCAGGTACTCCGACACCGTCTCCAGCGGCCCCACCCGGGTGGCCCGCAGGATCGCCGGCACCACGGTCAACCCCGAGAACAGCAGGGTCAAGGTGCCCGCCGCGCTGCGCAGCGCCACCGCCACCCCCATGGTGATCACCGCCACCAGCGCCAGGTACACCCCGACCGCGGCCACGTCCCCGGCCAGCTCACCGGGACGAACCCGCGCCCACGTCCCGGCCAGCGGCCACGCCGCCGCAGCGGCCCCCAGCGCCGCCACCACCCCGGCGACGAAGATCACCCCGGCGAGCACCAGGGTCCTGGCCGCCAGCAACCGCCACCGCCGCGGCGTCCACAGCAGGGACGTCCGCATCATCCCCGAGGAGTACTCGGCGGTCACCACCAGCATCGCCAGCGCCACGAACGCGAACTGCCCCACCTCGACCGCCTGGGCCGCCAGCACCCCCGCGCCCACCACACCGGTCCGGTCAGCCGGGTCGGCGGCCGGGTCGGTGTTGACGTCGGCGGCGTAGATCCCGAACTGGGCGCCGGCCGCCGCCATCAGCACGGCTCCGGCCAGCAGGCACCACCACGTCGACCGCACCGACCACAGCTTCGTCCACTCCGCAGCCGCCGCCCCGCGCAGCCCACCGCCCCGCACCGCGACGGACCCGGTGACGGCGGTCATGACTTCCTCCCGGAGGTGTACTCGACCGAACCGGCCGTCAGTTCCATGTACGCCTGCTCCAGTGACGCCCGCTGCGGTGTCAGCTCATGCACCGCCACCCCCGCGGCCAGCGCCGCGTCACCCACCTGCTGGGCGGTGACCCCTGACAGCACCAGCGCGCCGGGCGGTTCGCCCACCACCCGCGCCCCTTGGGGGAGGGTTGCCAGCATCCGCGGCAGGTCCCGCCCCCGGACCAGGACCCGCTCCTGCGGGCCGCCGAGCACCTCCTCGATCGGCGCGTCGGCCAGCAACCGGCCCCGCCCGATCACCACCAGCCGGTCCGCGGTCAGCTGCATCTCGCTCATCAGATGGCTGGAGACGAACACCGTGCGGCCCTCGGCGGCCAGCGACCGCATCAGCTCACGCACCCACCGCACCCCCTCGGGGTCCAGCCCGTTCACCGGCTCGTCGAACATCAGCACCCCCGGGTCACCCAGCAGCGCCCCGGCGATACCCAGCCGCTGCCCCATCCCCAGCGAGAACGCCCCCGCCCGGCGGCCGGCCACCTCCGCCAGCCCCACCGCCGCCAGGACCTCCTCCACCCGGGACGCCGCGATCCCGTTGCTGCGCGCCATCGCCAGCAGATGCCGGCGAGCCGACCGGCCCGGGTGCACCGCGTTCGCGTCCAGCAACGCCCCCACCTCCCGCAGCGGATGCCGCAGCGACCCGTACGGGCGCCCGCCCACCAGCGCGGTGCCCGCCGTGGGCCGGTCCAGCCCCACCACCATCCGCATCGTCGTTGACTTGCCCGCCCCGTTGGGGCCCAGGAAACCCGTCACCAGACCGGGCTCCACCCGCAGTGACAGATCCGCCACCGCCACCGTCGTCCCGTACCGTTTCGTCAACCCCCGCAGGGCGATCATCAGGTTGCTCCCTTCGCAGTGGCCTTGACCGTAGGAGCCGTAACGGAACCGGCGCGGTGCGCGAACGGCACCCGCACACCCCGACTTTCGTCAACCCCACCCACCCCGGGTGCGGGCAGGCAGGGGAGGGGTTACGCGGATGTGGACCGGACGAAGTCGAGCAGGGCCCTGGAAAACACC
This sequence comes from Actinomadura craniellae, assembly GCF_003289645.1. GTDB lineage: Bacteria > Actinomycetota > Actinomycetes > Streptosporangiales > Streptosporangiaceae > Actinomadura_D > Actinomadura_D craniellae. The sequence continues at coordinate 228,030 of NZ_QLYX01000007.1, forward strand.
TCGGGCTCTTCCAGGTGCCCCAGGTGCCCGCTGTCCTCCAGCACGACCAGCCGGGACCGGGGGATCAGGGTGTGGAGTTCCCGCGCCCAGCGCGGCCCGCAGGGCACGTCGTAGCGGCCGACCACGACCAGGGTGGGGACGGTGAGCGCCGGGAGAGCGTCCCGGTCGTCGATGATGTCGGGCGCCAGGTCCTCGTCGACGGACGAGATGTAGGTGCAGGTCATCGTCTCGCGCAGGTCACGGAACTCCTCCTCGCGCTGCCAGTAACGCGCGAAGAAGGCCGGCAGGAGGTCACGCAGCGCCGCGGTGATCTCCTCGTCGCCGGTGACGGTCCCGGAGGCCTGGAGCCCGGCGAGCACCCTGGGAAGGTCCGGCCGGGCCTCGTTGCGGCGGGCGAACTCCGCGACCCTGGCGGCGGACTCGGCCACGTGCTCCGGACCCGTCACCGGGGCGCTCCCGTAGAGGACGAGACCGCTGAGCCGGTCCGGGTGGTGCAACGCGAAGTGCTGGGCCACGAAACCACCATGCGAGTGCCCGAGGAGGAACACCCGGGGCAGGGACAGCCGGTCGAGCAGGCCCACCAGGCTGCGCGTGTAACGCTGGCGGGTGTACCCGTTGGGGTGCGCCGGCAGGCGCTGCGAACCGCCGGTGCCCAGCGGCTCGACGTACACCATGGTCAGGAACTCCTCGGCGGCCGGCACGCGCAGGGACGTCCAGGTCACGCCCGGGCCGCCGGGCACGGCCAGGCAGACCGGGCCCGAGCCGTGCACGTGGTACCGCTGGTTCAGGCCGTCCACCACGACGTCGTGGGATCCGGGGGACAGCAGGTCGGTCGATTCGTTCTGCATCGGTTTCTCCGTAGGGGGGTGGTGCTGCGAACACCGACAAGACGCGACCGATCCGGAGAAGTTCGATCCGGGAGGAGTGACTCACGGCACAACGCCGCCCGGGCCGCGGGCGCCCCCGCGGCCCCCGGGCTCAACCGGCGGGGGCGTGGAACAGCCGCAGCTGGTGCATCCGGCCGTCCCGCAGCGACATCAGCCAGGCGACGGCCGGCGGGCAGTGCCCTGGCTTCTCCGGCGGGTTCACCAGATCCATCTCCCAGATGGTCGCGTCCCGGCCGGTGACCGCGGCCACGAAGCGTTGCCGCACACCCGCCTCCAGGTCACCGGCCATGCCCCGGATCAGGAAGTCCCGGCCCCCCACCCGCCGCCGTCCGCGGTAGTAGGCGACATCCGGTGTCCACCGCTCGGCCGTCAGCTCCGCGAACCGCCCCTGCTCGGCCGCGGCCAGTGTCTCCACCGCCTCCCGGGCGCTGGCCCGGCACCGCGCGACGGCATCGTCGTGCGCCGAGGCGGCGGTCGCGGCCATCGCCTCGGCCAGCTTGGCCCTGGCCTGGCCGAGCCTGCTGCGCACCGTGCCCACCGGCACTCCGTACAGGGCGGCGATCTGGTGGTAGGAGGGGGTGCGTGGGCTGAAGTGCCGCAGCATCACCGTCACACGCAGGGTGGGGGACAGCTCGTCGATCGCCCGCCAGAGCCAGTCGCGCATCGCGTGCTGCTCGATGACCCCCTCGGGGCCCGCCCCCGCCGCGACCGCTCCCGGATCCGGGACCGGCGTCGTGATGGCCGCCGCGCGCAGCCGGGAGCGGCAGACATTACGCACGACCATGCGCAGCCACGCGCCGACGGACTCCGGCTGCCGCACCTCACCCATCCGCCGCAGCGCGATCAGCGACGCGTCCTGCACGGCGTCCTCCACGTCAGGTCCGTTGCCGAGCACGCTCAGCGCCACCGCGTGCATACCGGCCCGGTGTCGCTCGAGCAGCGCGCCCACCGCGGCCACCTCACCGTTGCGCGCGGCACGCAGCAACTCCACATCGGACTCTTCAGACGGAACACCCATCACTCGGCACAGAGTACGCAAAGCAGATTGTGACCTGCGCGAACACCAAGCCGACCGAGGAGCTACGGATTCACGCCAGCACGAACAAAGACCACCCAGCAGGCGACCGGAACTCACCGCCGTTCCCGCCGCCGGCGCACCCACCGCACCGCCTCGGCCAACCCCGCCACCGACACCGCCAGCCCCAACCCCAGCAGCAACCCCCGCAACGGGTCCTCCTTGAACGCCGCACCACCCACATAACCGACCAGCGCCGAATACCCGCCCCAGCTCACCGCCGCGACCGCCGCGAAGAACGCGAACCGCCCCGCCGGATACCCCGTCGCCCCCATCGTCAACGTGACCGCCGTCCGCCCACCCGGCACATACCGCGCCACCACCAGCACCACCCCGCCCCGCTCCGCCAGCACCGACCCCGCCCGGTCGAACGCCGAACGCCGCCGCGACCCCACCGGCAACCCACGCTCCCACCGGCCACCCGACCGCCGCCCCACCCAGCACGACACGTGATCACCCACGAACGCCCCCGCCGCCGCGACCACCACCACCACCGGCAAAGACGGCTCACCCGAGGCCGCGTACACCCCCGCGGTCACCACCAGACTCTCGCTCGGCACCACCGGGAAGAACCCGTCCACCAACGCCACCGTGAACAACACCGCGTAGAACCACGGCGACGTCACCGCACCGCCCACCACCCGCATGACCTCATCAAGCATGCCGACGACACTAGGAAGCCACCGGGAACACCCCCATCACCCGAACGGCACCCGCCACCCCCGACCTTCGTCAACCCCGCGCCAGGCCCCTCAGCCCTCGGCCGAAGGCTCAGAACGCGCCGCACGCCCCCTGGCCAGCAACGGATGCACCCGCATCGCCGCCTCCAACTCACCGGGCAGCTCATCGCGGTACCGGCCCAGCGTCGACAGATCCGAATGGCCCAGCACCCGCCGCACCGCATCCATGTCCGTCGCCGCCGCCAGCAGATGCGTCGCCGTGGTGTGCCGCAGCCCGTGCGGCGTCACCACCCGCCGATGATCGGGATCAGCCCGCGCCCGCACCCGATCCAGCACCCCCTGCACATCCCCGCGCGCCAGCCGCCGCCCCCGCCACGACAGCAACAACGCCCGCTCCTCCACCCCCCGCTCCAGCAACGCCCGCCCCTCCCGCCGGTAGGCGTCCAGCACCGCCGCGACCTCACCGGGCAACGGCACATCCCGCGTCCGCCCGCCCTTCCCGCGGATCCGCCAGTACCGCACCCCCGCGTTCACGAAGAAGTCATCCAGATCGGCCCGGGTCAACTCCGACACCCGCGGCCCCACCGACACCAACAGCAACACGATCAACGCATCACGCAACTCAGTGCGCTGATCCGAACGCCCCTCCACCCGCTCACCGGCCAACCGCCGCGCCGCCCCCACCATCCCGGCCGCCTGCTCCTGCGTCAGCGCCCTCCGCCGCTCCGGCAACCCACCCCGCGCCCGGGGCACCACCGTCGCCGCATCCATCGGATTGCGCTGCACCCACCCCGCCACCGCCGCGTACCGGAAGAACGCCGACACCGAACGGCGGAACCGGGCCTGCGACGACGGGCTCTGCACCGGAACACCGCCCGCACCCGGCGGGGGAGCCGACCGGCGACGCCCATCCGGCTTACGCGCGAACGCCAGCAACACCGCATCGACATCCTCACCGGTCAGATCGTCCAACACCCCCGCATGACCGGTCAGATCCGCGAACGTCGCCACATCCCGCGTGTAGATCTCGGCCGTACCGGGGGAGAGGGCACCAGTGGCGGCCTTGGCCCGCACCATCTCCGCATACCGGTCAGCGGCCTCCACCACGGTGATATCGGGAACCTGTGCGGGACGCATGCCCGCCAGGCTAACGCCGCCCACCGACACACCACCCCCGAACCACCTCGACCCCACAGGTAAAGTGGCCGGTGCAGACAACCGGACCGACCCGGGAGGTGAGAACGATCGCCACACCAGGCCGAACGCCCTCACCGCACGACCGGGCGGTCGCACCGTAGCCGACCGCGGAGGGCGCACCCCACACCCCGAAAGGCCCTCCATGCCGGATCCGGCATTCCCCACCCTCACCGCCACCGCCGCCGCCCTACGCGCCGCCGGATGCGTCTTCGCCGAAGACGAAGCCCGCCTCCTCATCTCCGCGGCACGCACCCCCGCCCACCTGACCACCCTGGTGGACCGGCGCGCCGCCGGCCTGCCCCTGGAACACGTCCTCGGCTGGGCGGAGTTCCGCGGCCTGCGGATCACCGTGGACCCCGGCGTTTTCGTCCCCCGCCGGCGCACCGAATTCCTCATCGCCCACGCCACCACCCTCACCCGACCCGGCAGCGTCGTCGTCGACCTGTGCTGCGGGTCGGGCGCGCTGGGCGCCGCCCTGGCCGCCGCCGTACCCGGAATCGACCTGCACGCCACCGACATCGACCCCGCCGCCGTGCGCTGCGCCCGGCGGAACCTTCCCGGCCACCCGGTGTACCAGGGCGACCTCTACCACCCGTTGCCCGCCACCCTCCGCGGCCGCATCGACACCCTGCTCGCCAACGTCCCCTACGTCCCCACCGGCCAGCTCAAACTGCTGCCACCCGAAGCCCGCGACCACGAGGCACGCGTCGCCCTCGACGGCGGAGCCGACGGCCTCGACGTCCTGCGGAAGGTGACCGCCGAAGCCGCCGGCTGGCTGGCCCCCGGCGGCCACCTGCTGTTCGAGACCAGCCACACCCAGGCGCCACACGCCACCCGAGCCGCCGCCCACCACGGGCTGACCCCCCAACTGGCCCGATCGGCCGAACTGGACGCCACCGTCGTCATCGCCACCAGACCCGCCTGAGGAACCACAGGTACAGGTCGCACCGCCTGCCCAGCGACGACCGGCAACGCATCGCCTGTGCATATACCGGGCGGCCGGCAGGACCCTGGCGGCGGTTTCCCCTGCCGTCGGGGTCCTGCCGGCCGGGGGAGAGGCCACAAGAAGCGTCCACTCCAGAACATCCGGCAAGCGGCGACACCACCGTGACGGCGGCCGGCTCGCCGGCCGCCGTCACCGGGCAGCGCGCCGCCGACCGGCTTCACGCACGGGCCAAGGCAGCCGGCAGTGGCACCGTCCCGAACCCAGAAAATACGCTATACCGGACAGAATCCCCCTTCTGTCTGGTATAGCGTCGATGCGGTTTCGTCACGAGTTTCCGGGTCGTCAGACTCGGGCGATGCGACGAGTGCAGGTGGGGCGACCGGCTCGGGTGGTATCGGTGATGGTGCTCGCGATCGGGAGAAGGCTCGCCATCACGAACGCCTCGGGCCGCGGCGGCGGGTTGGCGCGAACGCCACCCGGCTGCCATCTGAAGATCATCGCTGGAGGGCCGGCCGCTGACGCCACGTGCGCCCGGCCAGGCGGCACTGCGTCAAGCGCAAGGTGCCGACCGGGCGCGGCATCCACCTCGGGCGCGTCGTCATCGCATCCAGGCGCCGACAGGCGCCGAACACACCTTGCTGGGCGGGTTCTCCCCTGACTCAAGATTGGTCGATAATGTACATTATGTTAAGTAAGTGTCCTTGGCTGGTAATCGTGTCGGCTATCGAGCGCACACCTCCTGCCCCGGAGGGCACCGGCCTTCTCGCCCCGAGCAAGACGGCCGCTGATCACATCAGCGGCTCAGAGGACACGCCGGCGGATCGCTTCGTCGAACTGTTTGCCGCGGTCGGCGTAGTCGCGGTACTCCCCGACAGCGGCGCAGGCCGGGGACAACAGAACCGTGTCACCCGGCCGAGCCACCGCGGCAGCGCGGGCCACCAGATCAGCCATCGGGCCGGGCGCGTGTTCATAGCCGTGCACGCCCGCGGCGTCGAGGGCTGCGGCGATGTGGGGGGCCTCCTCGCCGATGAGCAGCACGGCTCGGACCTGCCGCTCCCGCAGACCGGCTGCGAGGTCCTCGAAGGAGACGCCCTTGCTCGAACCACCCAGGATGAGGACCTTCGGTCCGTCGTAGGCGTCCGTGGCGGCCAGGGTGCTCTGCGGTGTGGTGGACAATGAGTCGTCCACCCACCGCACGCCGCCCGCGATGGCCACGGTCTGCAGTCGGTGCGGCAGCCCTTCCATCGCCCGTACCCCGGTGCGCACAGCGTCGAGGTCACCATGTACGAGGTCGTAGGTGACGGCGACGGCTGCGGCGATGTTGAACAGGTTGTGCCGCCCGGGCAGGGTCACATCGCGGGCGTCCACTACCTGCTCTCCCCCGAGGTAGATCCCGTTGGGGCGGATGTCCATGCCCTCCGGGCGCCCGAGTGGGACTCGCCGCTGAGCCCGGCTGAGGGCGGCGATCCGGGCAGCGGGGGGACTGTCGGCGGCGTATACCACGATGTCCTGCCGTGACTGGAAGGCGGCGATCGCCGCCTTCGCCTGTTCGTACTCGGTGAGGTCGTGATGCCAGTTCAGGTGGTCCGGTGTGATCGGCAGGACCACCGCCACCTGTGGGGAGAGCGTCAAGTCCATCAGTTGGAAGCTGGACAGCTCCAGCACGACCACGTCCTCGGCCTTGATCCTGCTGAGCAGGGACAGCGGCGGGGTACCGATGTTGCCGGCCACGAACGCCGTGCGGCCTGCGGCACGCAGGATTGCGGTGGCGGCGGTGGCCGTGGTGCCCTTGCCATTGGTCCCTGTCACACCGATCACCCGCGCCGGGCACCGCTTCATGAACTCGCCGATCACGCTGGTGACGGGGATCCCGGTGGGCAGGGAATCGGGACGCACGCTGGGGCTGCGAACGATCAGCTCGGCGCTCTCTACGCCGGCCAGGTACTCATCGGCGACCTCGACTCCCCCGTAGGGTTCGACCGTACCGCTGCGCTCATGGATCACCACTGCGTGCCCTTGTGCCCGCCAGTACTCGACGGCGGCTTGGCCTTCCACCCCGTGACCGATCACGGCTACCCGTAGGCGGTGTTCCTTCACGCGCCTCAGCCGCCGATCCTTGTGTGGAACGGCTTGACCCACCCGGAATTGGTCTCGATCTTCACATGTTCGATATCGCGAATGGCGTCCTCGTAGGGGCCGGTCAGCATGCCCACCCAGGCGCGGTCCGATGTGCCGATGGCTGGAACCAGTCCCCCTGGCTCCGCGAACTGCGTATGAGTGCACACCGAGTCGCTCGGCGGAACGGTGCCCAGCACGGTTCCGCCGGACTCCAGCCCGTACCAGAACGCCATGGTCTGGGTCAGCGGCCCACTGCTGTCGTAGGAGGGTGCGCGTATTGATCTGCCGAGTGGCAGTAGGACGACATGTTCCATGATCTCGACAGGGTCGACATGGTAGGCAAGCGCGATCTGCTCGACGATCGTTCCGCCGCCGATCCGTCCGATGTTCGCGTCGATCAGGTAGGACTCGTCGCCTGCCACGAGGTACTCGCAGTGGAAGTAACCGTTTCGGAGGTCGGAGCGGTGTACCAGCGTGGTCACGCTATCGCGACACCGTTGTCGGGCTGCGGGTGAAAGCGATACGTCCGCGGGGAAAGCGTTACCGACCTCGGTCAATCCCACCCGCATCCGTTGCGAGAATCCAAGGAAAGTGATGGCACCCTGCTCAACGAAACCCTCCAGGCTGAACAGGTCTCCGTTGATGCGTTCCTGGTGGATCCACTCCTGGGTATCCGCGTCGGGCAGTTCTGATGTGTCTATCGCTGCGCGCACCTCGTCGATCGATACGTCAGCGGACGGAAAGTAGGCTTGTCCGAGCGCGCCGGCGCTCAGTGAAGGTTTCAATACCGACCCGGAGGGTGACGCGGCAATCGCGGTGAGGTCGGCGTCGGCGATCGAGCGGCGGTGGATGATCGATCCGCGTGGGCAGTACTCGGGAATCGTCCGGTTGACGACGGCCTTTTGTGAGAGTAATGAGATTGCCCGGTCCGGGCCGGAAATGTGGTGTGTATCCGCCGCTTGCTCCACCAGCGGGAACTTTTCATCCCATAGGGACGTCACCGCGACGACGCCGGCCAGGATCTCTGGACGCTCCGCGAGTAGACTCGTTACGCTACCCGGGTCTTCGATGTCGGTCTGATGGGATGCGCACGTTCGAAGTGCGGTGCGGGATTCGCCGGAGAACTGTTGGATATTACCGAGAACAACGGCTTCGTAGCCTGCACGTCGGAGCGCCGCTGGTGCGTACTTCATGGTCACGCAGCCGATACCGATGAGTAGGATCTTTTCTGTCATCTCATCCCCGTACCAGTGGCTATTGGGGTTTGTTGTAGATCACTGCGACGCCTTCGCGGGGAATGACGACGCATTCCCGGCAGGACTCGTCGGGCGTATCCCATCCGCACGGGAAAATGGCCTGGAGTAGTTTGGCGCTCGTCGGTCCGGAGTACGTTTCGTTCCAGGGAAGCCAGCCGGCCAGTTCCTGCCGACCGGTGCTCATTTCCGGCGCGTCGATCGGGTTGCTCGAACGGTACGCATCGGTCAGGTGGTCGTGCAGGAGTTCCCACGACAGCGAGTCGATCGCGTAGTGGTCTGCGTAGTACTGGGCGGCGAGTTGCCGTGCCTGGCTGCCGGTTGCGGACAGGAAGATCTGTGGATCAAGGATTCGGAAGGTTCCGCGTAGCTCCAGCCCTGCCGCCTCCGCCGCGGCCTCGATCTCGTCCACGGTCGGATGCGGGTACTTGTGCGGGTGGTCGGACAACCGATCGACGACGAGTGACGATATCCGCTCGGTGGTGGTGCCGATGGTTCCGTCGTAGAAGACTGCGGTTCCTCCCGGCTTCAGGATCCGGTACGCCTCCCGCGCGGCGGAGGCTCTCGCGTCCGGGCTCAGGTGGTGAAAGCCATAGGCGTACAGAAGATGGTGAACCGAGGAGTTCCGAATGATGCGGGGATCTGCCAGATCCAGGGGAACGGCGCGAAGTCCTCGCCGCAGGGCTCGTTCCACCTGGTCGATCTCGATATCAGCGGTGATGATGGCATCTGCAAAACTGCACAGCCCATACTGTTGGGCGGCGAGAGCGACCTGGCCCGATCCGCCGAGCATGTCGAACACGTCCGCGCCAGGGGCGGGGCTGACGGCGCCGAGCAGGCCCCTGATCCCGATGTTTTTGCAGTAGGGGATCGAACTGACCGACGAGGCGTAATCGCCGCCCGTCGCTGTGTCGGAGAAGTGTCCACCGCCCAGTGTCGTGAGGTACGAGTCGACGGCTTCCTGATCTTCGATCACGTACTTCTTCACTGAAGCTGGGATGCTGTTATATCGCATTATCTGCCGCTTCCTTCAACGCGACCATGCCCAGGTAGGCGTCGAGGCATTTCTCGTAGACCGCATCTACCCTCGCCGGGAGCGTGGTGGCGCTATGGTCGATCGCGTCCCTCGGCCGGAACCCGGTGCTTGCGGCCACATCATGATGCCACCTCGCCCACGGGCCCCATTCCTTCCTCATTCCCCGTTCCCAGCTGAGGGCATCGGGTAGGTAAGGTATGCCGACCCTGTCGCAATATGAGTGCACGATGTTCTCGGGCGCGTCACGCAGTTCGTCACCGTTGATTATCAGTGGCGGATTTCCGGTGACTGCCTGCACTTCTCGGGCCAGCCGGTACTGCGCCTCGAACCCTGTTTCATCGGCTGTGAAGTCCGGCAGCAGCCGGTGCAGCGACAACAATGCTCGGAGCGGATGGCGGATGATGAACGTATGCACGAACGGGAGTCGCGCTACCTCGGCCGTCCGCGGCGCGACATGATACGCCATGTCCCGAACGAAAACCGCGCTCGTATCCGCCGCGTCGGTGATCTTGGAAAGAATCGACGACCATTGGGCTTCCGGGGGGCTGCCGGCCGGTAGATAACGATAGCTCGCCCGTTCGTCGCTGTAGTAGTAATACGCTGAAAAGGGCTCGGCGAAGACCGTGAAGTCGCCGCGTTCTGAGATCATGCGTTCAACCGCTGTCGATATCGAACGGGGAACCGCCCATAACGCGACGGAGGGATTAACCGACCCCTTCCTCCTCCTCATGGCAGGTACTGTAACTCGGTAAGCTTACGATCAGCAACCGGTACATCGCTCTACGTTACGGCATGGTCATCGCGTCTCGGACCCGCACGTTTGTTGACCGGGCTCGGCGAAGAGGCACGATCACGCCTCCCCCGCGGTAGGGCATGCGTGGGGTGTCCGCTCTGACGAATGTCGGATGGTCGCCGGTGGCTAGGTGGTGCGGAGGGCGGTGTGGGCGGCCGTGAGGCGTTCGGTCTCGGTGCGGGCTGCGGTGTCGCCGGAGATTGCGTCGGCCCATTGGAGCAGGCGGTGCAGGTGGGGGTCGGTGGTGGCCGTGGTGGTGGGGTGGTGGCCGACGACGACCTCTCCCCCGGTTCCGTCGATGGTGATGAGCGTGCCTTCGGGGAGGGTGCGTCCGCCGGCGTGTACGGCGGTGGCGTTGATGGTGAGGTCGGTGGCCGCGACGACGGCGGGTTTGCCCATTGTTCGGGCGATGACGGCGGCGTGGCTGGTGGGTCCGCCGCGGGCGGTGAGGACTCCCGTGGCGGCGGCCAGGCCGTGCATGTCGAGTGGGGAGGTCTGGGGGCGTACCAGGATGACCGGTCCGTCGGCGGCCATGCGGGCCGCGGCGTCGGCGGTGGTCGCCACTTTGCCGGTGGCGACGCCGGGGCAGGCGCCCAGTCCTCGGGCGAACAGGTCGGTGGTGGCGGTCGGCGCCAGTCGGGGTGTGCGGGCGTGGCGGAGGTGGTGGGGGGTGATGCGGAGCAGTGCCTGGTTGCGGTCGATGGTGTTGTCGTCGGCCAGGTCGACCGCGACGCGGATGGCGGCGCGTCCGGTGAGGCGGGCGGGTCGTGCCTGCAGGAGCCACAGCCGGCCCGATTCGTAGGTGAACTCCACGTAGCACGCGTCGCGGTAGTGCCGTTCGATGCGGTCCATGGCGTGGTGGAGGTCGGCCCACACCGTGGGCTCCCGTCGGGCCAGTTCGGTCAGGGGGTGGGTCGTGGATCGTCCGGAGACGACGTCTTCGCCTTGGCCGCCGGGTAGGAGGTCGCCGTAGGGGGCGTTCTCTCCGGTGTTGGGGTCACGGCTGAAGGCGACACCGGTGCCGCTGTGGGCGTCGCGGTTTCCGAACACCATGGCCTGGACGGTGACGGCGGTGCCGAGGTCGTGTGGGATGTCGTGCAGTTCGCGGTAGGTCGTGGCGCGTGGGGTGTCCCATGAGGAGAACACGGCTGCGATGGCCGTCTTCAGCTGCTGTGTCGCGTCGTCGGGGACGGGTTCGCCGGTTCGTTCGCGGACGAGGTTCTCGAGGTGGTGGATCGCTTGGGTGAGGCGGGTCCGGTCGGTGTCGTGTGCGGGTGCGGGGTGGGCGGGGTGCGGGCCGAGGACGGCTGAGGCGAAGCTGGACAGGAAGCGCAGGCGTGAGTCGAGCGCGAACCTGGGGTCTCCTGTTTCGGTCGCGAGTCCCGCGGTGGTCTCGGTGGTGAGCCCGAGGTTGAGGATCGTGTTCATCATGCCGGGCATCGGTGCGGGGCTACCGGAGCGGACCGCCACCGTCAGTGGCCGTTCGGGGTCGCCGAGGCGTCGCCGTGTGGTCGTTTCGAGGTCGGTGAGGGCGGCCGCCAGTTCGGCGTCGAGGGTGGTGGGGAGGTGCCCGTCGCGGAGGAAGGCCCGGCACGTTTCGGTGCTGATGATGAATCCCGGGGGTACGGGCAGGCCGAGGCGTTGCAGGGTGGTGAGGCCGTGTCCTTTGCCGCCGAGGGTGCTCGCGGTGTGTGTGTTGTCTGCCGTGAGCGGGTGGATCCAGGTCATCGGTATAGCATGACGGCGTGCCGGACTCGTCGCGTTCGACCAGCGCTGACTTGTTGGTGTTGCATGCTCTTCGGTGCGTCGGGTTCGTCGAGCTGGCTCGTGTGGCGGAGGCGGTGGGGCTGCCCGAGGCCGATGTTGAGTCGGAGTTGATTGATCTGGCGGTGGCCGGTCTTGTCACCCGGGTTCCGGGTGCCTTCGGTGGGTGGGGTGTGACCGATGCCGGCCGGGTGGCGGATGCCGAGCGGATCTCCGTCGAGTTGGATGCGGCCGGTGCTCGGGCTGCGGTGGCCAGGGCGTTCGAGGGTTTTCTGGTGCTCAACCCGGAGTTGCTCGATCTTTGTACGGCCTGGCAGATGCGGTCCGTTGACGGTGTGGTGACGTCGAACGACCATTCTGATCCCGCTTATGACGCTCGGGTTCTGGGGCGGCTCGCGGATCTGGACCGGCGTGCCGATGTGGTGTGTGCGGACCTGTCGGCGGTGTTGTCGCGGTTCCGGCGGTATCGGGTGCGGCTGACCGATGCGCTGACGCGGGTCAGGTCCGGTGAGCTGGAGTATGTGGTGGATCATCTTTCGTCGTACCACACCGTTTGGTTCCAGTTGCATGAGGATCTGCTCGTCACTTTGGGTATTCCGCGCCACTGAGTCTTCCTGGTGTCTTCCTGTCGCCTGTGCGGGTGGCGGGAGGTGAAGAGCGTGTCTGGTCTGGCTGTGGTCGGCTGGTGGTGGGAAGATGCGGCGGTATGTCGATCATGCAAGGGGATGAACCGGTTTCGCGGTTGGTTTCGGGGTTTCGCTCGATCTCCTTGCTCCGCCGGGGCGATGGTGCGGTCATTTATCACGCGCGGCAGGAGGAGTCCGGCGCCGAGGTCGTGTTGAAGGTGTTGCGTCGGGACGGGGTGCCGGCCGATCTGCCGTGGCCGCCGGTGCACCCGCGCATCGCGGAGGTCCTCGCCGCGGGGGTGACCACGACGGGTCGCCCGTACGTGGCGATGGAGTACTGCCCTTGGGGGTCGTACGCGGAGATCCTGGCCGAGCGTGGTCCCCTGCCGGTGGCCGAGGCGGTCGAGGTCGCTTTGGCGGTCGCGGAGGCGCTGGCGGTGGCGCATCGGGCGGGGTTGTCGCACGGCGGGGTCACCCCGGGCAATGTGCTGGGGGCCGAGCGGGGCCCGGTGCTGGTGGGTTTCCCGGTTTCCCGGGCGTTGCCGGGGCCGGGGACGGTGGATGAGCATGCCGCGCCGGAGACGGTGCGGGATGGTGCCTGGTCGCCCGCTTCGGATGTGTACGGGTTGGCGTCGACGATGTGGACGTTGCTGGCCGGGCATTCCCCGTTCGCCGATCCGGGCAGGATCACGCAGGATCCTTTCGCGTACCGGGACCGGTTGCTGACCGAGGTCGCGCCGCCGGTGCCCCGTGGTGACGTGCCCGACGGGGTGCGGCAGGTGCTGGCCCGGGGGCTGGCCAAGAATCCCGCTGACCGGTACGCCCGCGCCGAGGACTTCACCGCAGCCCTGGCCGAGGCGGTCCCCTCGGAGCCGGGGGCCGATCAGGGCGAAGACGCCGGTGCGGGTCTTTTGGGCTGGACGTTCTTTGACGGCGGGCCCGATGACGCCCTCGGCTTCGATGACGATCCCGAGCCCGGCTCCCCCGCCGCGGGGCCGGCTCCTGGGGCTGCGGCTGGTTCGTCGGGGGACGATCTGGTGCCGTTCGTTCCCGAACCGGGGCCCGTCCTGCCGCCGGCCGTTCTCGATCTGGAAGGGGGGTGGCTGCGGAGCTTCGATCAGCCTCTCCCCTCCCCTGCGCCGGCCGCGGAGGCCGATCCTGGCGAGGCCGTCGAAGAAGTCTCAGGCAGGGCCACTGACGCGGGCACCGATGGGGCCGCTGAGGGTGCGGGGCTCGCCGCGGAGCCGGAGCCGCCGGCGGTTGAGCAGGTGGTGGCGGGGCGGGAGGAGATCGGCGCCTGGCACACGGCCGAGGTCGGCCCGGGCGTGTCGGGCGGTCAGGAGCCGCAGGAGGTCGCGTGGCAGCCTTGGGAGCTTCCGCCTGGTCCGGCGCGCCCGCCGGAGCCGCTGCCGCGGCGGCCGCAGTCGCGGTCGCGGTTGGTCGCGGCTGCCGCGGGAGGGGTCGTGTTGGGCCTGGTCGTGGTGGGGGTGCTCGCCTGGTCTGGTGGGTCCGGTGGGCAGGAGCCGGCCGCCGCCCCTTCACCGGCCAGTTCGCCGGGGGCGGCGCGCACGGACCCGCGGCGGGCTCCGGAGGGGATCCGGGTGGTGGACGGCCAGGTCGTCGCCACGCTGTCGTGGCGGGACCGTACCGGAGGGAAGGCACCGCACTATGTGGTGGGCGGGCCGGCCGGGCGGACACCGACGACTCTGGCGGAGGCGCCGGCCGGGACGGCGCGGGCGGAGGTGGCGGGGCTCAACCCGGCTGTGAATTACTGCTTCACCGTCGTGGCGGTGCTGTCGGTCGATCAGGTGGCCGCGGCCGAGCCCGTCTGCACCCGGCGTGGGACGGGGTGAGGGGGCCGGCGGCCTGACGGGCGGCGGTGACGGGGTGGTGACGGGGCGTTCCGCGTTGCGCCGGGCCTCGGCGCGCGGACGTCGGCCTGAACCGTGCTGAGCGCCGGGTCACCAGAACAGGGGGCGGGGGTCCAGCCACCACAGTGCGCGTTGGGGCCAGGGGCGGGTGCGGCGGAGGGCCCGCAGATGGGTGTGGACGGCGATGATCGCGGCGTCGATCTCCTGGGGGTCCAGGGGCCGGGCCGTGGCGGGCGGGCCGAAGGCGGCGGCGGTGACGTGCGCGGCGAGGCGCTCGAGATGGGCGGGCTGGGTACGGTCCTCGGCCCGGGTGATGTCGCTGATGATGTCGGACGCGGTGCGCCCGGCGGGCGGCTGGCGGCCGGCCAGGCGCAACCCGTCCATGAGTTCGGCCCACAATCCCAGCGCCCGTTCCTGGGCGGTGCCGCGGTGGAGGCGGCGCCGGGTGCGGCGATGCCGCAGCAACGGAATGGCGGCCGGTGACAGTACGAGGAGGGCGACGGCGGCCGGCAGCGGCGATCGGGACCGGGAGGCGCCGTCCGGGTCCTGCCCGGGCGGCTGGGCGGGGGTGGGTGTCGGGGTGGCGGCCGCCGGGCGGGGGGCGGTCCGGGCGGGTGCGGGTGCCGCTTCGGGGCCTTGGGGGGCGGCGAGGGATCCGGTGGTGCGGCCGCCCGGGGTGACGTCGAAGGGAACCCACCCGACCCGGTCGAAGTAGATCTCTCCCCAGGCGGTGGCGTCGCCGGTGCGTATGTGGCGGGTGCCGGCGCTGTCGGGGTGGCCGGGGCGGAAGCCGACGGTGATGCGGCTGGGCAGGCCGGCGGCGCGGGCCAGGACGGCGAAGGCGCTGGCGAACTGGTCGGCGGTGCCCGCGCCGCGGCGCCCCTCCCCCGGCATGACCAGGAAGGCGGCGAGGTTGGCGTAGCCGTGGCCGCCGCGGGCGCGGACGTCCAGGTCGTAGCCGGTGCGCAGGTGGTCTGCGAGCCGGGCGGCCTGCTGGTAGGGGCTGGTGGTGCCGGCGACGATCGCGGCGATCTCCCGGATGCGGGCGGGTGCGCCGGGGGGTAGTTCGCGGTAGCGGTCGAAGGTCGGGTCGGTGGGGACCAGGGCGCGGGCGGTGTCGGCGGTGCTCCACAGCGGGACGTCCGCGGTGATGGTGTAGCGGTGGCCGGTGGCGTGTCCGTCGCGGGCGACCAGGGTGCCCGAGGTGGTGTCGTGGGCGATGGGGAGCCCGGTGATGTGGCGGGGGTGGCCGGGGGTGGGCAGCCAGGGGCCGGGGAGCTGGCGGATGGTGAGGGTGGCCTGGTGGGGGGTGGTGCGTGCCGGGGTGGGGTCGGCGGGTGGGAGGGTGTCGCCGGCGGGTAGGTAGGCGCTTTCGGGTAGCCAGGTCAGGCCGGTGAAGTCGGTCAGGGTCACCCAGCGGAGGTCGACCGGTCGGGTGGTGCGGGCGTCCAGGAGGGGCTGGTCGGGGCGGGCGGTCCAGGCGGGGAGGTAGCCCAGCGGGTTGAGGGCTTCTTGGCGGGCGCTGGGTGGGGTGGCTGCGGCGCGGGGGTCGGCTGGCCGTACTGGCCAGTCGGCCGGGACGAGCGTCCCGCCGAGGAGGGCGGCGCCGGCCAGGGCGGCGGCGGTGGCCAGGGTGCGTGGGCCGGTGTCGCCGAGGAGGGCGGTGCCGGCGGCGACCAGGACGGCGACGGCGGAGTACGCCGGTGGTGCGTCCGGGCCGGCCAGGACGAGGGCGCCGGCCAGCAGCAGGACGGGTGGGAGCAGGGCCAGTAGGGGGCGGTGGGCGTGGAGGGCCAGGGTCGCGGCGGCGCCGGCCAGCCAGGTGCCGGCCAGGGGCAGGGTGAGGGTGTCGACGGTGGTGGGGACGGGCGGAGTGGTGGTGAGCACCCGGGCGCCCGAGTGCACGAGCGCGTCGATGGCGGCGGCCAGGGTCCCGGGAGCTGCGGGGGCCTGCCCGGGACGCCAGCCGGCGAGGGCCACGACGGCGGCCAGGACCAGTGGCAGCCCGGCCAGCAGGGCGGCGGTCGGTGGGAGGCGGCGCACCAGGGCTTTGGTGGCGGCGACCGCTGTTGTGGCGGTGACGCCCAGCAGGGCGAGTAGGACGGCCGGGTCGGTGTAGCCGGGGGCGAAGGCCAGTGCGGGGGCGGTGGTGGCTGCGGCGAGGAGAAGGGCGGGGCGGGCGGTCACGTTCTGTTCCACTGGCGGGCGAAGTCGGCGGCGGTGGCGGCGTGGAGGAGACGCACTCCGGGGTGGGCGGTGGTGGTGGGTGCGCCGATCAGTGCGGCGACCAGGGTGCGGTGGTGGGCGCTGAGCGCGGCGAAGGCCGCCAGGGTGGCGGTGTCGGTGGAGGCGGTGAGGAGGACGGCGGTGTCGGCGGGTGGCCGGGTGGCCAGGAGCCGGCAGGCGCGTACCGGGTCGGTGGGGGTGGGGATGAGTTCGGCGAGGGCGTCCAGGACGACGGTGGCGCCGGTGGCCGATCCTGCGTGGACGGTGTGCCGGCGGCCGCCGCACAGGTGCAGTTCGCAGCCGTGGCCCGCGCGTAGGGCGGTGATGAGCAGGGAGGCGGCCGCGGCCGCGATCTCGTCCAGCGCGTCCCGGTTCGGGGTGTGCTCGTCGACGAGGACCAGCAGGCGGGGGTGGGAGGTGTCGACGTGTTCGCGGACCAGCAGGCGGCCATGGCGTGCGGAGGCGCGCCAGTGGACCTGGCGGAGGTCGTCGCCGGGTACGTGGTCGCGTAGTCCGTGGAAGGTCAGGCCGCCGGTGCGGGCGGCGTCGGTGCCGCCGTCGTGGTCGGGCAGGGTGCCGCCGGGTGCCGGGTGCAGCCGGTGGGTGGGCGGGTGGACCCAGATGCGGTCGGTACCGCCGTGGTGGCGGGTGGCGGCGGCCAGGCCGAGCGGGTCGGTGCGGAGGGTGCGTACCGGTCCCAGGTCCAGGGTGCCGCGCCGGTCGGCGGTGATCTGGTAGGTGCTGGGCCCGGGGTGGGTGTGGGGGTCGGGCAGGGGGCGGTGGGTGAGCCCGTCGGGTCCGTCGATGCGTTCGGTGACCTGGGTGGGGTGCCGGGCGGTGAGGTGCAGGACGACGTCGAGGGCGGTGCCGGGGGTGGTGCGGCGGGCGGCGAGCACGCGGGTCGCGGTGAGGGGGGTGGGCCGGTGCACCTGGGTCAGGGCCGCCGCGACGGCGGTGATCGCCAGGACGCCCAGCAGGGTGAGTTCGGGGTGGCCGAGGACGAGGCCGGCGGCGGCCAGGGCGGCTCCGGCGGCGGCGGTGGCCCGGCCACGGGTGGTCGGCATGATCAGGCGGGGGCGGTGTAGGTCTCCCCGGGGCGGGGGGCCGGGGTCTGGTCGAGGATCTGCTCGATGAGGGTGGTGCCGGTCAGGTCGCGCAGTGCGGCGTCGGGGGTGACCAGCAGCCGGTGCGCCCAGACGGGGCCGGCGAGTGCTTTGACGTCCTCGGGTGCGACGAAGGGGCGGCCGTCGGCCAGGGCCAGGGTGCGGGCGGTGCGGACCAGTGCGGCGGTGGCGCGTGGGGAGACGCCGAGCCGCAGGTCGGGGTGTTCGCGGGTGTGGCGGGCCAGCTTGAGGACGTACTCGTAGATGTGGTCGTGGACGTGGACGCGGCCGGCGAGTTCGCCCATGAGGGCCACTCCCCTGGTGTCGGTGCGGGGTTCGATGGTGTCCGGGGAGCGGGCGGCGCCGCCGCGCATCAGGGCCAGTTCGGCGGGGGCGTCGGGGTAGCCCAGGGACAGGCGCATGAGGAACCGGTCGAGTTGGGCTTCGGGTAGCCGGTAGGTGCCGTCCATCTCCACGGGGTTCTGCGTGGCCACGACGAGGAAGGGACGGGGTACGGGGTGGCGGGTGCCGTCGATGGTGACGTGCCGTTCTTCCATGACTTCCAGCAGGGCCGCCTGGGTTTTGGGTGAGGCGCGGTTGACCTCGTCGGCGATGACCACGTTGGCGAAGACGGGGCCGGGGTGGAAGGCGAAGTCGCCGGTGGCCTGGTTGAAGATGGTGACGCCGGTGACGTCGGCGGGCAGCAGGTCGGGGGTGAACTGGATGCGCCGCCACTGTCCGGCCAGGACGGCGGCGATGCCGCGGGCCAGGGTGGTTTTGCCGACGCCGGGGACGTCCTCCAGCAGGATGTGGCCTTCGCTGAACAGGGCGGTGAGGGCGAGCCGGACGATGTCGGGTTTGCCGAGGACGACTGCTTCGATGCTGGTGGCCAGGCGGTCCACCTCGTCGGCGGCGATGGCCGCCTCGTTGGCGGTCAGGGGGGTGTCGGGGGTGGTCACGGGGCCTCGGTGGATCGGGGTGCGGGTCAGGGCACGAGGGGTGCTGGGGTTCAGCCTGCCGGTGGATGGCCGGGGACCATGCCCGGTTCGTCGTCGACCTCGCCGGGGTCGACGGAAATGATGCCGCCTCCCCCGGTGCCGGGCGGGGTGCCGGGCGGTTGGGGGGCGGGGCTGGTGGGTGGTTGTGCGGGGGGCTGCTGCGGCGGGGGGGCTGCGTGTACCCGGATGGCGTTGCTGGGGGCGCTGGTGGGGCTGCTGCCGCCGCCGGCGGTGCGGGCCACGACGGTGAACGACCATGATCCGGCCGGCAGGCCTGCCAGCCGCAGTTCCACCTTGACCCGGCCGTCGACCATGACGGTGTCGCTGCCGTCGGTGGTGCGGGTCGGGTAGGAGCCGCCCTCGTGCGCGATGGAGGTGACGACGTAGCTGGCGGCGCCGGGGACCTGGTTCCAGCACACGACGACGACGCCGCCGCTGAGCTCGGCGAAGACGTCGGTGGGGGTGGCGGCGCGGGTGGCGGTGGGGGTGGCGGGCTCTGACTGGGCGAAGGGGCCCGCGCCGTGCTGGTTCACGGCGGTGACGCGGAACCGGTAGGCGCGGCCGTTGGTGAGCCCGGTGATCACCGTGTTGAGCCGGGTGCCCGCGACGGTCTGGGTACCGCCGTTCCAGGTGATGCGGTACTCCTGGACCGGCGCGTCCGGTGAGTGGGCGCGCGCCCATGACAGCCTGACCTGGGCGTCTCCGGCGAGCGCGGTGACCGGGACGGGTGCGCCGGGTGGGTCGGCGGGTGCGGGGGCGGGCGGGCCGGTGGGCGGTGCGGGCGCCTGGGAGGGGGTGCCGGGCGGCGCCGGAGGCCGGGTGGGGTCGACGGTGGGGTCGTGGGTGGGCTGTGGCGGGGTGGGGCGGGCCGGCGGTGGGGTGGGGCGTTCGGGGTTCTGTCCGGGGGCCGGCCGGGAGGGCTGCCCGGGGGTGGGGGTGCGGCGGGGTTTGTCGCCGCCGATGGTGGAGGGGCCCTCGGTCTTGTCGACGACCTTGATGTCGCCGTCCGGGGAGACGACGGCGGCGTTCTTGCCGCCGGGGGCGTTGATGAACAGGTTCTGCTCGCGTACCTGCAGATCCAGTTCGCCCCGGCCGCCGGGGACGGTGACGACACGGACCTGGGAGCCTCCGGGTTCGTAGACGCGGACGCGGCCGGCGGTGGGGTCGGGCAGGTAGAGGCGGCCGCGGAAGGGCACCGCGGTCGCGGTGGTGGGGGCGGCGAGCCGGGTGGTGGTGATCTTGGGGTCGCCGGTGAGGTCGGTGGCGGTGACGACGGCGCGGGCGGCGGGGACGGTGATGGCCGCCAGCGGGCCGTGGGTGCGTTCGGGGAGCAGGGCGCCGGTGAGCGGGATCGGCGCGGTGAGGGGGCGGGCGGCGCCGTCGATGACGGGCGTGAAGGTGCGGCTGCCGCGGTCCACGGCCAGCGCTCCCTCGTCCAGGACGGTCAGGGCCAGGTCACGGCCGGGTACGGCGACGGGAACGGTGTGCGCGACGGCCGGGCGGCCGGGCCCGGCCTTGACGCCGATGACGGTGCCCTGTCCGGGTGCGGCCACCCACAGCACCCCGGTGTCGTCGAAGTCCCCGCCGACGAGGGGGCCGGGCAGGCGCAGGGCCGCGCCGGTGGGTTGGAGGGTGGCGGGGTCGACGGTGCGGATCTCACCGCGGGTCCGGTCGATCATGAAGGCGGCGCGGTCGCCGAGGACGAAGCGGTAGTCGCCGCGGGTGCCGAGTTCGATCCGGCCGGAAAAGCCCAGCGAGGCCAGGTCGACGGAGGTGACCTGGCCGGTGTCGAGGTCGTGGAGGATCAGGTGCCCGTCGTTTTGGGTGATGCGGATGCGGTGGCCGCGGGCGTCGATGACGGGCTGGCGCAGGTCGACCCGTCCGGTGTGGGCGTTGACGCGGCTCACCTGGCCGGGTTCGTTGCTCCACAGCCAGGCGCTGCCGTCGGAGACGACGGTGGTGCGGCCGAGTGCCCCGACCCCCAGGACGGTGGCGACCAGGGCGATGGCCAGGGTGAGTACGGTTCCCGCCGAGGCTCCGGCGCGTAGCCGGTGCAGGGTGGAGGCCAGCCGCTCCGTCACGGAGGTCCCTTTCCGTCGGGGGGCGGCGGTCCGCAGGACGGCCCTGCGGTGACCGGTGCCCTGGACAGCGGCGCGGGGACAGGCGCCCGCCGACAGTGAACGCGATCTTCCTTAGCGAAGTCTTGATGGTAGATGAACGATCATTACCGATCAATTCGCAGACATGGGGTTTTCTGACGGTCCGGGGTTCCCCGTCGGGTGTCACGCATGGCGTCCCGGCCGCGGCCACCCGATCACCGGCGCCGAGCGAGGAGCCGCGGGCGGCCGGCTCCTCGCTCGGCAAGGTCAGCTGGCGAGGGCCCCGTAGGCGGCCATGGCGATGGAGGCGCCGCGCAGGTCGCCCAGCGTGCCCGGGTGCAGCATCTGGTTCATCACATAGGCGATGGTCAGCCGGGCGTCGAGATCAACGATGATCAGGGAACCGCCGTAACCGCCCCAAAAGCAGGTGCGTGGGTTGGGTGAGACGGGAACGGCGGGGCTGTTGAGGCCGTACCCCATGCCGAAGCGCAACGGGACGCCGAGCATCAGGTCCTTGCCGTCGGACTGCTGGCGGAGAACGGTCTGGCAGCCGGCCTCCGACAGCAACCGGACCCCGTTCACCTCTCCCCCGCAGGCCAGCACCGACTGGATCAGGGCGACGGAACGGGCGTTGCCCTGCCCACCGGCCGCCGGGATCTCCGCACGCCGCCAGGGCAGGGACGAGGCCTCACGCGCCCCCACCGCCGGGTTGGTGAACTTGCCCATGATGTCGGCCCTGGGTTCCCGGGGGCGGGGGCCGGGAAGGTTGGGTGCGACGCGATGGTCGTGGGCGGGATCCAGCCCGATGTGGAAGTCGGCGCCCAGCGGCCCGGCGACCTCGGCGGCCAGGAAAGCGCCCACGGTGGTGCCGGTGACCCGGCGGATCACTTCACCGACCAGGTACCCCTGGGTGAGGGCGTGGTAGCCGGAGGCGGTGCCCGGCTCCCACTGCGGGGCCTGGGCCGCCAGCAAGGAGGTCGCCTTATCCCAGTCGTAGAGGTCCTCGACGGTGATGGGCTCCTCCCACACCGGCAGGCCGGCGGTGTGGGAGAGCAGGTGACGGACCAGGACCGCGTCCTTGCCGGCCGCGGCGAACTCCGGCCAGTACGCGGCGACGGGAGCGTCCAGGTCCAGATCACCGCGATCGGCCAGGATCAGGGCGCACAGCGCGGTCATGGTCTTGGTGGTGGACCAGACGTTGGTGATGGTGTCGCGCTCCCAGGGGACGGTGCGCGCCGCGTCGGCGTACCCGCCCCACACGTCCACGACGGGCCGGCCGTCGAGGAAGACGGCGGCGCTGGCGCCGACGTCGTCGCGGTCGAGGCTGGCGGCCAGGGCGTCGCGCACCCCGCTGAACCGCTCGTCACAATCACCATGCACCTGTGCCATGAGCGCACAACCTAGCGCCTGGGACCTGGCCCGGAGCGGGACGGCCCCGCGTTCTGTGCGCACTCACATCAGGGAGAGGGCCGCGGCCCGGCGACCTCCCGCCCCGAAACCCCGCCCCGAAACGAGGCGCAGGGCACGGCGTTCAGCGCAGGCGGGGTGCCAGCAACTCCACGGCCCGGTCCACCTGCGCCTCGGTGACCGGCAGGTGGAAGGAGCAGCGCAGCCGGCCGGCGCGCTGCGCGGCGACGACGCCGTGCTCGGCCAGGTACCCGGCGGTGCCGTCGGGCACCGGAAGCGACACGATCGCCGAATCGCCGGGGGGCAGCCCCAGCCCCGCCCGGAACCGCCCGGCCAGCGCCAGGTCATGGGCGTGCAGGGCGTCCACGCCCAGCTCGGCCAGCAACTCCAGGGCCGGGGCGTGACCGAGGTAGGCCAGCGCGGGCGACAGGTCCAGGCGGCGGGCGTCGGCAGCCAGCCGCAACGGCTCCCCGTACAGGGAGTCCCACACGTCGGCGCCGGCGTACCAGCCGGCGCCGAGCGCGGGCAGCCAGTCCAGGGCGTCCCGGGTGCCGGTGAGGAAACAGGTGCCGCGCGGCCCGAGCAGCCACTTGTAACCGCCGCAGACCAGCAGGTCGATCCGGTCGGCGGGCAGTGGCAGCCAGCCCGCCGCCTGGGTGGCGTCCAGCAGCAGCCGGGCCCCGCCGGCCCGGGCGGCGGCGATCAGGTCCTCGACCGGGGCGATGCGGCCGTCGGCGGACTGGACGGCCGACACCGCCACCAGGTCGGCGCCGTCGGCGCACGCGTCGGCGACCCGCTCCAGCGGGACCGACCGCACCCGCAACCCGGAACGGGCCAGGAACGGGAACAGCAACGAGGTGAAGTCGCCCTCGGCCGTCACGACGGTGGCGCCGGGCGGGAGCGCCGCGGCGACCAGCCCGACGAAGTAGGACACCTGGCCCGCGATCGCCACCCGCTCCGCGGGGACACCGAGCAGGCGGGCGAACGCGGTACGGGAGCGGTGCACGGCGACGTCCAGGTCCGCCATCGTCAGCAGGCCGGCCGCCCGGGCCTGTTCTCCCGCGATGGCGGCGTCGGTGGCGGCGCGCGGCGGCAGGCCGTAGGTGGCGGTGTTGAGGTGGACGACCTGGGGGGCGAACCGGGCGCGGGCGGCGATGACGGGCGTGCTCATCTCCCGATCATCACCCCCGGGCGGCCGTGCGGCGCACCCGGCCCGCCACCACCTGCCGGAAGGCCGGGGACGGTGGGGTTGCCCGGGGGCCGGGCAGTTCGGCGTGGAAGACCACCAGCCGGTCGGTGCGCTCGAACCATCGGCCGGTGAAGGCCCTGGTATACGCGAAGGAGGGGCCCGTAGGCCCCTCCTCGCGGTCACCGGCCGGTCAGCGGGTCGGGTCCTGGGGGACCTCGCCGCGCCAGGCGCCGGTCTGCGCGCCGCGCTCCTCGATGAACTCCTTGAAGCGCTTGAGGTCGCCCTTGACGCGCCGCTCCACCAGGTGGAGCTTGTCACCGGCCTGCTCGGCCAGCCCCTGCGGGGCGAACTCCATCTGGAGCATCACCCTGGTCTGGTCGGGGCCGAGCCGGTGGAAGGTCACCACCCCGGCCTGGCGGGGCTCCTCGATGGACCGCCAGGCGATGCGCTCGTCGGGGCGCTGCTCGGTGATCTCGGCGTCGAACTCGCGGCGGACGCCGGCGATGCTGGTGACCCAGTGGGTGCGGGTGTCGGTGACCTGCTCGATGCGGTCCACACCCTCCATGAACCGGGGGAACTCCTCGAACTGGGTCCACTGGTCGTAGGCCGGGCGGACAGGGACGTTGATGTCGATCGACTGCTCGATCGTGCTCATCGGCCCGTATCCCTCCTTCCTCATTCGCGGATGTCGGTCACCGCCCTGTGCTGCCCGGGGTCAAGGGACGCAAACGTCCCGCTCGAGTCCAGGAAGATCAGCCGCTCAGCAGGGAGAACAGCCCGCCGCAGGTCAGCGCGACCATCGCGGCGGCCAGCGGAACCTGCCCCAGCGCCGCCCGGCGGGGCGGGTCGGCGCGCAGCGCCAGGTCGTGCGCGGCCAGCGTCGCGGCCAGGTGGCCCAGCACCACCGCGTTCAGCTGGACCAGGGCGACCAGTCCGGGGCCGGCCACGTCATGGTCCACCCGGTGCCCCCGGGTGCCCAGCAGGTTCAGCCCGGTGCCGAACGGATCCGACGCCAGGATCACCGTCATCTGCCCTTCCAGCAGCAGGAAGGAGAAGTAGTGGGCGACCGCGTAGCCGAGCGCGATGGGCAACAGGGTGGCGGCGAACCGGTCGGCGGCCCCGTCCGCGGGACGGCCCAGCAGCGCGGCACGGGCCCGCAGCGCCGCGACGTACAGGGCGGTGACGGCGGCGATGGCGGCGGCCAGGCCCAGGGTGCCGGCGACCACGCTGCCGGGGTCGGCGGTGTCCTTCCAGTAGGAGGTGCGGGTGATGCCGTCGAAGGCGGTCGAGCCGATCAGCACGCAGGCCACCGCGGCCAGCCCCGGTTCGGGGCCGGGCCGCAGCAGGTGCGCCAGCGGGGCCCGCAGCACGCGGGTGCCGTCGGCGCGGCGGCCCAGCGGGCTCATCCGGGCCAGCAGCGTCGCGTACACCTCGAACGCCTCGCCCCGGGCGAACCAGACCG
Organism: Actinomadura craniellae; assembly: GCF_003289645.1. GTDB lineage: Bacteria > Actinomycetota > Actinomycetes > Streptosporangiales > Streptosporangiaceae > Actinomadura_D > Actinomadura_D craniellae. The sequence continues at coordinate 252,760 of NZ_QLYX01000007.1, forward strand.
GCCCGTACACCTGGGCCAGCGCCAGGTGGAACGCGGTGTAGGCCAGGATCAGTGTGCCGACCAGCCGGGGGTCGGCGCGGCCGGGGGCGACGAGTTCGAGCCAGACGAAGGCGGCCAGCCAGGCCGCGGCCGGCCACCGGCCGAGCCGGTCGGGGTAGCGGCGGCGGGCGTCCTGCGGGTCGGTGCGGGTCAGCAGGCACAGCGCCCGGTGCAGGGTGCGCAGCGGGTTCACCGCCCGCCATACCGGGCCCAGCAGCACGCTGAGCGGCACCAACCCCACCCAGAACGTGACGTACAGGGCCCAGGGGGCCAGGTTCGTCGCGGTGTCGCGCGGCCCGGCCAGCGCGACGGCGACGACCAGGGCCCAGCCGGCCAGCGCGGCGGCCCGGCCCACGGCCAGCACGGCGGGGGTGGTCAGTGCGCGGGCGGCGCCCGGCAGCGGGATCCCGGCCCCCGAGCCCAGCCGGGGGCGGTGCCAGGTGGCGGCCAGCGCCACGAACGAGATCGCCACGGCGATGCCGCCGCCGGCGATCGCGGCGACGGCGTCCAGCGGCAGGTCGGTGCGCCCGCCCAGCCCGTGGGCCAGCGGCGACACCGGTCAGCCCACCTGGAGGTCGAACACGCGGGCGCCCGAGTGGTGCATTTCGGCCTCGAACACCCCGGGCAGGTCGGCGGTGAACTCCAGGGTCGCCGGGCGGCCCGGCCGCACGTCCAGGGTGCGGTCGTAGCCGTGCAGGTGGAACTCGTCGGCGATGTCGCTGGTGACCGTGACGCGGACGGTCTGGCCGCGGTCGACCTGGATCCGGCGGGCGGGCGGGGTGACCTTCCCGCCGGTCACCGTCACGGTGATCACCGTGACCTGCGGGGCGGGCGGGGACGGAACGCCCGGCGAGCCGGCCGAAGACGTCGGCGGCGGCGGGGGTTCCCCGCAGGCTGCCACCGAAAAGATCATCGGGAGGATCAGCGCCGGTAGCGCGGCCAGGCGCGCGGGGCGTTTCATCGGTGTGGTTCTCCGGGGTGCTTCACGCCACAAATGTGACACTGGACAATGACACATTGAAGGATGGCATACTCCGGCGAACCGGTGCGCATCGGATACCCGATGCCAGAGCGCAGGGAGCGCGGATGAGAATTGCAGCCGAAAGAGCCCTACCGGCGCTTCTCGCCGAAGAGGCGCCACCCGCCGGGGGCGCCGCCCTCGACCAGATCATCATCGCCACCGGCGGCGCCACCGTCCTCACCGCGGCGCTGCTGGTCCTGGGCTGGGGGCACCGCACCGGCCGGTTCACGGCACTGGCCCGGATGGCCGCCTGGGCGGAACAGGGGCCCGCCCGGGGGCTGCCAGGCTGGGCGGCCCTGCCGATGACCGTCGCCGGCGGCTCCCTGGTGACCGCACTGCTGGGAATGTACTGGGACATCTCCCTGCACATCTCCCACGGCCGGGACGAGGGACCGCTGGCCAACATCGCGCACTACCCGATCCTCATCGGACTGTTCGGGATCTTCGCCGCCGGAACGCTGGCCATGGTGCTGCCCGCCCCCGGCACCCGCCCCGGCCGGGCGGCACTACGGATCACCCGCGACTGGTACGCCCCCGCCGGCGGGGTACTGCTGGCCGGCGCCGGGTTCTACGCCCTGCTCGGCTTCCCCCTCGACGACGTGTGGCACCGCATCTTCGGCCAGGACGTCACCCTGTGGGGCCCCACCCACCTGATGCTCATCGGCGGCGCCGGGCTGTCGCTGGTGGCCATGATGGTGCTCGAACGCGAGGGCCGGCGCGTGGCCGAGATCGCCGGGACGCCCGACCGCGGCCCGGCCTTCCGCTACCTGCGGCGCGGCATGACCTGCGGCGGCCTGCTCATCGGCCTGTCGGTCTTCCAGGCCGAGTGGGACTTCGGGGTACCGCAGTTCCGGCAGGTGCACCAGCCGCTGCTCATCGCGCTGGCCGCCGGGTGCGCGCTGGTCGCCGCCCGGCTGTGGATCGGCCGGGGCGGCGCACTGTTCGCCGTCGGGTTCTACATGCTGGTCCGCGGCGGCGTCGCGGTCGCCGTCGGCCCCGTCATCGGCGAACTGTGGGCCACCGTCCCGCTCTACTTCGCCGAGGCCCTGTGCGTGGAGGCCGCCGCGCTGCTGCTGGCCCGCCGCCCCCTGGCACTGGGCGCAGTGGGCGGCGCGCTGGTGGGCACCGCCGGATTCGCCGCCGAGTACGCCTGGACGCAGGTGGCGTTCCGGCTGCCCTGGACCGGCGACATCCTCCTCGAAGGACTGCTCATGGCGCTGACCGGCGGGCTGGCGGGCGGGGTGCTGGGCGCCCTGCTCGCCCTCGGCCTGGAGGGACGGCTGCCCCGCCCCGCCGTCACCCGCGCGATCTTCGCCGGGGCGCTGGCCGCGGTGGGCGCCGCCGTCGCCAGCGGCCTGATCCACACCCTGCCCGAACGCGTCACCGCCACCGTCACCCTCACCGACGCCTCCACCGGGGCCGGGCGCACCGCACACGCCCGGGTCGCCTTCTCCCCCGCCACCTTCCCCGACCGGCCCGCCTGGGTGGCCGTCACCGCCTGGCAGGGCAAGGGCCTGCACGTCGACCACCTGGTCCGGCAGGCCGACGGGACCTACCGCACCACCCGGCCGATGCCGCTGCACGGCAGCTGGAAGACCCTGATCCGGGTACACGACGGCCGCAGCCTCAGCGCCGTGCCGATCTACATGCCCGCCGACGCGGCCATCGGCGCCGCCGAACTGCCCGCCCCCGAACGCTTCACCCGGCCCACCCAAAACGAACGGAAGATCCTGCAGCGCGAGCTCAAGGACGACGTGCCCGGCGGGGTCTGGGCGGCCGCGTCCGCCGTGGTGCTGGCCTGCACCCTGATCCTGATCACCTCCCTGGGCTGGGGCGTGTCGCGGCTGTCGCGCACGCTCGCCGAGCCGGCGAAGGAGGCCGAACGGGAGAAGGAGGTCCTGTGACCGGCGCGATGACCGGTACCGACGGGGTGCTGGCCACACACCCCCTCATCACCGCCGTGCCGTTCTTCGTGCCTACCTTCATCGTCGTCGCCGTCATCGGCGTCGTCATCTGGCGCGACCGCCGCTCCGGCGATGGACCCACCGACGGACCCACCGACGGACCCGGCAGCGACCCCGACGGCGGTCCCGACGGCGGTCCCGACGGCGGTCCCGACGGCGGTCCGGCCGGGGACCGGCCCTGACCGGGCCGGTCCCCGGCTCACCGGGCGAACCACCGGCTGTACACGCCCGGCCGCCGCCCGTTGCGCCACGCGTACTGCCGGCGCAGCACGATGACCTGATCGGCCTCGGCGGCCAGATGCTGGTCATGGGTGATGAGGATGGTCGTCCGGTCGGCCATCAGCCGGCGCAGCGGGCCCATCACCTCCCGCGCCGACCGCGGGTCCAGCCCGGTGGTCGGCTCGTCCAGGACCAGTACGGCGGTGTCGCGCACCAGCGCCCGGGCGATGGCGATCCGCTGCCGTTGCCCGCCCGACAGCCGCCGCCCGCGCTGGCCGACCAGCGTGTCGTACCCATCGGGCAGCTCGGTGATGAACCCGTGCGCGCCCGCGATCTTGGCGGCGTCCACGACCTCCTCGAACGAGGTGTCGGGACGGCCGTAGGCGATGTTCTCCCGCACCGTCCCCGAGAACAGCAGCGTCTCCTGCTGGAGCAAGGTGATGTTCTCGCGCAGTTCCCGCGGCGACGGCTTGCGGACGTCCACCCCGTCCAGCAGGATCCGCCCCGCGGTCGGCTCGTAGAAGCGCAGCAGCAGCATGGCGATGGTCGACTTGCCCGCACCGCTGGGACCGTTGATCACCACGACCCGGCCCGGGGCGGCGGTGAACGACAGCCCGTCCAGGACGGTCCGGTCCGAACCCGGGTAGCGGAACCCGACCCCCTCGAAGCGGACCTCACCGATCCCCGGCACGGCGACCCGCGCCGACCGGCCCTCGCCGGTTTCGGTGGGCCGCTCGCCCAGCAGCTCGATCACCCGGTCGGCGCCGGCCGACGCCTCCGAAACGCTCAGCCGCAACCGGGTCAGCTCCTGGATCGGCGGATACAGGAACGCCAGGAACGCGGCGAACGCCAGCAACCCGCCCAGGGTGATCCGGCCGGTGGACAGCTCCCACACCCCCAGGCCGAGCACCACCAGCGCGCACAGGGTCTGGATGACCTGGACGATCGGTGTGTACAGCGCCCCCAACCGCACCTGGGTCATCTTGGCGTGCAGCCACACCCGGCCCTCGCGGTGCAGCCGGCCCTGCTCGGCCTCCTGCCGGTTGTAGGCCTGCACCACCGTCAGGTTCGACAGGCTCTCCTCGATCACACTGTTGATCGCCCCGTTGCTGGTCCGCTCGCGCCCGGCCGCCGCCCGGAAGCGCACCGCGAAAGCCCGCGACACCACCCAGAACAGCGGGGCCATCAGCAGCGCCGCCAGCGCCAGCTCCCAGCGCAGCAGCAGCGCCGCGGTGGCGTAGAGGATGACGGCGACGATCGCGGTGACGCCCTGCACCAGGCCGGACCCCACCAGGTGCTCGATGGCCTCGATGTCGTCGGTCATCCGGGCCATCAGGTCGCCCAGCCGCCGGTCGGTGAAGTAGTTCGGCGGTAGCCGCTGCGTGTGCGCGAAGACACCATCGCGCAGCCGGAGCAGGAAACGCTCGGCGGCCAGCGCCAGCGCGTACGAGCTGGCGAAGGACGCCACCCCCGCCAGCATCGCGATCCCCAGCCAGGCCACGGCCGGGGTCCAGAACGCCGACAGGTTCCGCGTCACCAGCGCGTGGTCGGTGATGTGGCCGAACAGGCGGACCATCACCACGTCGAGGCCGGCCGCGGCGACCACCAGCACACCGCCCAGCACCAGCAACCGGCGATTTCCCCGGGTGTAGGGCCAGAACCGGCGGAAGGTCTCCCGGACCGCCACTGTGGGGGCCGGAGCGACCTCCACGTGGAAGGCGGGCTCACCCTCCGGCGAAGAATTCGATGAATAGGAAGAATGTCGGGAATTGTAAGGATCCGGCGCCGCAAGGGGCGCCGGCGGGCCAAAGCCCGCCGGCGCCTCTTCGGTGCGATCGATCGCCTTCACTGGCTATCAGCAGAAGTCGTCCTCGAATCCACCGCCGCCAGACGAGAAGAAGGTCCGCTCGTGGAAGAAGCGGTGGAAACGGCGACGGCGGTGGTGGCCGAAACCGTGGCCACCGTGGCCACCAAAGCCACCGCCGAAGCCGCCGCCGAAGCCGCCGCCGAAGCAGTCGAAGTTGCCCAGGACCATGATTTCCTCCTTTTGGTTGCCTCACCGGATGAGGCGGATGTTCACGACGTTAAGTGCTAGTCACCGCGTTTTCAGTGGTAGGACGGGCAAAAACAACTAAAATCCAGTGAAAGCGAGAAAATCCTTCAGGGGCTACAGGCCCGGTGTGATAAGGGCTCAGCGCGCCTTGACCGAGTTCTGAGGTGCCCGGAGAAACCACGGGGAAGACCGCTCATCACACCCCACCGCGCCCCCACGGCACCCTCCCCGGCCCTCCCCGGACCCCGTACTAGGGTGGGCGGCCATGACGCTCCCACCCGCCTACCTCCAGGAACTGTTCTCCCTCGCCGGCCGGGTCGCCGTCGTCACCGGCGGCAGTTCCGGGATCGGCCGGGCGATCGCCGAGGCGCTGGCCCGGGCCGGGGCGAGCGTCGTCGTGGTCGCCCGCCGGGAGGCCGAACTCGCCACAACCGTCGGCGAACTCACCGAACACGGCGCCCAGGCCGCCTTCGTCGCCGCCGACCTGGCCTCCCGCGAGCAGGTCCGCACCGCCGCCGAAGCCGCCGCCGAGCCCTTCGGTGAACCCGACATCCTGGTCAACTGCGCCGGAGTGAACCTGCGGCCCCCCATGGCGGACCTCACCGACGCGGACTGGGACCGCACCATGGCCGTCAACCTGGACGCGCCGTTCCTGCTGGGCCGCCGCTACGGGCCGGGCATGGCGCGGCGCGGCTGGGGACGCATCCTCAACGTCGCCTCCCAGCAGGCGTTCCGGGCGTTCGGCAACAGCGGCGGGTACGGCGCCGCCAAGGGCGGGCTGGTCGCGCTCACCCGCTCGCAGGCCGAGGCGTGGTCACCGCACGGGGTGTGCTGCAACGCGCTCGTGCCCGGATTCGTGCTCACCCCGCTCACCGCCGAGGTCGCCGCCGACCCCGACCGGGTCGCCGCCCTCGCCACCCGCACCCTGGCCGGCCGCAACGGGCTGCCCGGCGACTTCGCCGGCGCCGCGGTCTTCCTCGCCGGCCCGGCCGCCGGCTACGTCACCGGGCAGGCGCTCTTCGTGGACGGCGGCTTCTCCGCCCACTGACCGGCCCACAGCGGCCTCACAGCGACCTCACAGCGACCTCACAGCGACCAAGGTCGGCACCGGGGTCGACTTCCAGCCGCTGCCACCCCTGCGGCGGGCGGCTAGCGTGACCAGGTGCGTATCAGGCGAACCGCCCGCGAGTGGGCCACCGACCTCGCCGTCACGGGGGTCGGCGTGCTGCTGGGCGCTTTCCTGCTGCTGGGCGAGCTCAGCGACAGCGAGCTGCGGATGCCGCTCACCGAGCGGCTGGCCTGGGAGGCGTTCGTCGGCGGGGCCGCCAGCCTGGCCGTGCTGCTGTTCCGCCGCTCCCGCCCGGTCGCGCTGGCCCTGGTGATGATCCCGTTCGGGCTGAACTCGTCGCTGAGCATCGCCATGACCGCCCTGGCGATGTTCGGCGTCGCCGTGCACCGGTCCTGGCGGGTGACCGCCGCCGTGGGCGGGACGAACGCCGCGGTGATCGTCACCTTGTTCTCCCTGGACAGCAGTGCCCCTCCCGAGCGGCTGGAGGGCATCTTGGTGATCCTGCTGATGAACGCCGTCCTGCTGGTGACCGGAATGCTGGTGCGATCCCAGCGGCAACTGGTGGGGTCGCTGCGGGAACGAGCCCGGCAGGCCGAGGAGGAACAGCGGCTGCGGGTGGAGGAGGCCCGGCACCTGGAACGCGAGCGCATCGCCCGCGAGATGCACGACGTGCTCGCCCACCGGATCTCGCTGCTGGCCGTGCACGCGGGCGCGCTGGAGTACCGGCAGGACGCGCCGGAGTCCGAACGGCGGGCCGCCGGGGTCATCCGGCAGTGCGCCTACGAGGCCATGGAGGACCTGCGGGAGGTGCTCGGCATGCTCCGCCAGGACCCCGCCGACCCCGAACGCCCCCAGCCCACCCTGGCGGACCTGCCGCGGCTCATCGAGGAGTCGCGGGCCGCCGGCGCCGACATCGCCCTCGACGACCGGCTCGAACAGGAGCCGCCGCCGCGGATCGGCCGGCACGTCTACCGGATCGTCCAGGAGGGGCTGACCAACGTGCGCAAACACGCGCCCGGCGCCGGCACCCGGGTCGCGCTCGGCGGGGGCCCCGCCACCGGCGTCACCGTCGAGGTGCGCAACGCCCTGCCCCCCGGCCCGGCCCACTCCCCCATGCCCGGCGCGGGCGCCGGGCTCATCGGCCTGCGCGAACGGATCGACCTGCTGGGCGGCCGGCTGGAGCACGGACCCACCCAAGAAGCCGATCACCTGCTCCGCGCCTGGCTACCCTGGTCTCGATGAGCTCCCCCATCCGCGTGCTGATCGTCGACGATGACGCCCTCGTCCGCACCGGCCTGTCGATGATCCTGGCCGAACCGGGCGACATCGTCGTGGCGGGCGAGGTCGCCGACGGCGCCGAGGTCGTGCCGGCCGTCAACGAGCACCGGCCCGACGTCGTCTTGATGGACATCCGGATGCCGCTGCTGGACGGGCTGGCCGCCACCGAACTGCTGCGAGCCCGCCGGGACCCCCCGGAGATCATCATCTTGACCACCTTCGACACCGACGAGCACATCCTGCGCGCGATGCACGCCGGCGCCGGCGGGTTCCTGCTCAAGCACACCCCGCCCCCGCAGATCATCGAGGCGATCCGCCGGGTCGCGGCAGGGGAGCCCATGCTGTCCCCCGCGGTGATGCGGCGGATGATGACGCTGGTGGGCGCCACCGGCACGGACCCGCGCCGCGACCGCGCCCGGGCGGCGCTGGGCCGGCTCAGCGACGGCGAGCGCGCCGTGGCCGACCTCGTCGGCCAGGGCCTGACCAACAGCGAGATCGGCCGGGAACTGTCGCTGAGCACCGCCACCGTCAAGGCGTACGTGTCCCGGCTGCTGACCAAGCTGGAGCTCAACAACCGGGTGCAGGTGGCGCTGCTGGTCCACGACGCCGGCCCGCCCGCCGCGCGCTGAACCACCGGTTCCACGGTCTCGCGGAACTGTCGGTTCGGCCGGGTAGGTTCGGTGCCGGCCCGGGGCGACAGGGAACGGGGTGAGCGGGCATGCCGGTGGACGCCGGGATCGAGGGGCTGCTGCGTGAGCTCGCGCCGCAGGTCCTCGGCGTGCTGATCCGCAGGCACGGGCACTTCGACACCTGCGAGGACGCCGTCCAGGAGGCGCTGCTGGAGGCCGCCGTCGCCTGGGCCGAGCGGGGCGTGCCCGAAAGCCCCCGGGGCTGGCTGGTCACCGTCGCGTCCCGGCGGCTGACCGACCAGTGGCGCAGCGAGCAGGCCCGGCGGCGCCGGGAGGTCGCCGTCGCGGCGCTGGCCCCCACCGGCCCGGGCGCCCTGCCCGCCGAACCCGGCCAGGAGTCCCCGCACGACCACGACGACACCCTGACGCTGCTGTTCCTGTGCTGCCATCCCGCGCTGTCCGAGCCCTCCCAGCTGGCGCTCACGCTGCGGGCCGTGGGCGGCCTGACCACCGGGCAGATCGCCCGCGCGTTCCTGGTCCCCGAGACGACCATGGGGCAGCGGATCAGCCGGGCCAAGCAGCGCGTCAAGGCCGCCGGCGCCCGGTTCGGCCCGCCCCCCGAACCGGAACGGGCGGACCGGCTGCGGGTGGTCCTGCACGTGCTGTACCTGATCTTCAACGAGGGGTACACCGCCACGTCCGGCCCCGACCTGCAACGCCCCGACCTGACCGCCGAGGCGATCCGGCTGACCCGCGCGGTCCGCCGGGAACTGCCCGGGGACGGTGAGGTGGCGGGCCTGCTGGCGCTCATGCTGCTCACCGAGGCCCGCCGCGCCGCACGCACCGCGCCCGACGGGTCGCTGATCCCGCTCGCCGAGCAGGACCGCGGCCGGTGGGACGCGGCGCTGATCAAGGAGGGCGTCGCGCTCGTCACCGACGCGCTGGCCCGCGGCGCGGTCGGCCCCTACCAGGTCCAGGCCGCCATCGCCGCCGTCCACGACGAGGCACCCAGCGACCAGGACACCGACTGGCCGCAGATCCTCGCCCTCTACGACGTGCTCGAACGCCTCGCCCCGGGGCCGATGGTCACCCTCAACCGCGCCATCGCGGCCGCCATGGCGCACGGGCCGCGGGCCGGGCTCGACCTGCTCACCCCCCTGGACGCCGACGAGCGGATGAGCGGCCACCACCGCCTGCACGCGGTCCGCGCCCACCTGCTGGAGATGGCCGGCGACCACGCCGCCGCCCGGTCCGGCTACCGGGAGGCCGCGCGGCGCACCACCAGCCTCCCCGAACGGCGCTACCTGGAAGGGCGCGCCACCGCCCTGCGCGCGCGGGCCGAAGAGCAGGAACCCCCGGGCCGGTAAACTGGGCGGCAGGTCCCCGGGCGGGGATCGCGGCGGTGGGGCCCGCCGCCCCGCGGCAGCGGGAAACCTCGGTGACCACCGGCAACGGTCCCTACCAGCGACCTCGGCATCCTGGTGGGAGGAATCGGTGCCCGAACCCCGTATCGACTGGACGACACCGGCGGTGATCTCGGCGGGCGGCGTGCTGGGCTCGCTGGCCCGGCACGGCCTGTCGGTGGCGTTCCCCCACCAGGCGGGCCGGTTCGACTGGGCGATCTTCGCGGTCAACACCGCCGGATGCCTGCTCATCGGCGTGCTCATGGTCCTGATCACCGAGGTGTGGGAGGTCCACCGGCTGGTTCGCCCGTTCCTGGGCATCGGGGTCCTGGGCGGGTTCACCACCTTCTCCGCCTACGTTGTCGGCATCCAGCAGGACCTGGCCGCCGGCGCCCCGCACACCGCGCTGGCCTACCTGGCCGGCACCTGCGCGGCCGCGCTCGCCGCCGTCCACGCCGGCGTCCACGCCACCCGGCTGGTCGCCGTCCCGCACCCGCGCAAGGAGCCGCCATGAGATCGCACGGCCCGGCCGCCCGCCTGACGATCTTCGTCGGCGAGTCCGACACCTGGCACCACAGGCCGCTGTACCACGAGATCGTGCACCGCGCCCGCCAGGCCGGGCTCGCCGGCGCCAGCGTGATCCGCGGCATCGAGGGTTACGGTGCCTCCAGCCGCGTCCACACCAGCCGGATCCTGTCGCTGTCGGAGGACCTGCCGCTGGCCATCGTCATCATCGACACCGAGCAGGCCGTCCGGGAGTTCCTGCCCCTCCTGGACGAGCTGCGGATCGGCGGGCCGGCCGTCATCGACCGGGTCGAGATGGTCCGCTGGGCGGCGCGGTGACGCTCGCGCTGGTCACGCTCGGCGCCGCCGTCGGCGCCCCGCTGCGCTACCTGATCGACCGGCTGGTGCAGGCCCGCCTCGCCTCGGTGTTCCCGTGGGGGACGTTCACCGTCAACGTCCTGGGCTCGGCGCTGCTGGGGTTCCTGGCCGCGCTGCCCGCCGACCCGCGGGTGCTGGCCGCCGCCGGAACCGGGTTCTGCGGGGCGCTGACGACCTACTCCACCTTCTCCTACGAGACCCTGCGGCTGGCCGAGGACGGCGCCCGCCCCTACGCCCTCGGCAACGTCCTCGGCTCCGTCGCCGCCGGCCTGGTGGCGGCCTACTGCGGCCTGGCCCTGGCGCACGCCCTCACCCGGGGTTGGTGAGCGGCACGGCCTGATGCACTCTTCCCGGTCGTGGTCGGCAAGCCTCAGTGCTGCGGGCGGAGCCCGTTGAGGGCGGTTTCGACAACGCTGTCGGCGTAGGCGGGGGTGAGCGCTCCGGTTAGGGGCGTTTTCCGTGCTCAGCCCGCTCTCCGGCCAACGCGCTCGAGCAGGCCGGCCCAGTCTCGACGGGTGAACTCCACGATGACCTCCGGGGCGCCGGTGGAGTCGCGCACGCCGATGGTGCCGTCGGCGGCCCGCGCCACCTCGACGCAGTGGCCGTCCGGGTCGCTGATGCTGGATTTGCGCCAGTGGGTGAACTTCGCGGTCATGTCCGTCCCGTCTCCTCGTCCAGCCGGTCGGCCGCCTCGCTGAGGAAGCCCAGGCTCTGCACCGGGGACAGGGCGGCCTCGCGGAGGCGGTCGTAATGTCCGGTATACCGTGCCACCTCGCGGCGCTCGGTGTGCAGGAGGTCGGTGGTGACGGTGTCGACCAGGGCCATGGGCGGGTCGGCCTTGTCGGGGAAGGTGTAGAGGACGAACGACGACTTGGGTAGCAGGCCGCCGGGGATGCGGGCGTCGTGGGGCAGGACCCGGACGGTGATGCGGGCGTGTCCGGTGACGAGCCCGACCAGGTGCCGCAGTTGCGCGCTCATCACCGGGGCGGGCACGGCGAGCCGGCGGATCACCACCTCGTCAAGGATGGACTCGTAGTGGGGGCCGTCCGCGCTGAGCAGGTGCTCCTGGCGGCGCAGCCGGGCCTCGGCCATCCGCTCGGGCACGTAGGCGATCGGCCCGTCGGCCTGGTCGAGGTCGCTCAGCGCCCGGGTGAACTCCGGTGTCTGCATCAGGGCGGGGAAGCCCGTCTGGTTGTAGTCGCGGATGGTGTGGGCGCCCCACTCCAGGTCGGCGGCCAGGCGCTGGCGCGGGCCCATGCTGTTGCCGAAACGGTCCCACCAGCCCTTCTCGGCGGCCTCCCGGGCGAGTTGGACGATGTCTTCGCGCTGCCTGTCGGTGACCTGCAGGGTGTCCAGCCAGTTCAGGAGCTGGTAGAGGTCGATGCGGAGCTGGCCGTTCTCGATCTTGCAGATCTTGGAGCGCGATTGCAGGATGACCCGGGCCATATCGTCAATGGTCATATCGCGGCTTTCGCGCAATTTGCGGAGTTTGACGCCGAGGCGTCGGCGGCGGATGAAAGGGCTGGTCATGGCGACCCCCGATGACCTGGGCCGAGTGGCCCGTGTTCGATTGGTTACCGAACGTATATCCCAGGCGTCGGACATCCCGGGCGGCTCCGCCGGGGAATGGGGCTCGGATCATGGCCGAAAACGGCCAGCCTGCGAAATTTCTGATCCGGCAGGTTCTCGCCCGGAGGGTGAATTGGAACCCGGCCACGCATCCTGGTGCCGAATCGGCGGGGAGAAGCCCGCTCGTACGGTGAACATGGAGTCGCCATCCGCTCACGGATGGCGATCACATGTCGAGCATCCTTCCCCGGAGGCCCCCGTGCTCCTGACGACTTCTCCCGACGCCCCGGCCGTGCCGCTGTACTGGCGGCGGGCCTTCCCCGGCGGCGCGGAGCAGGCCCGCGCCGCCCGCCGGTTCGTGGCCTGCCTGCTGGACGGGTTCCCCGTCCTGGACGACGTCCTGCTGGCGGTGGACGAGCTGGTCGTCAACGCCGTCCGGCACACCAAGTCCGGGCAGGCCGGCGGGTCGTTCACCGTCGGCATCGGGTGCGGGGGCGGCGGGGTCGTCGTGTCCGTGGCCGACCAGGGCGGGCCGGAGGAGCCGGTCGCCCGGGACGCCGGCCCGCTGGCCGAGTCCGGGCGCGGGCTGCGCACCGTCGCACTGATCGCCGCGAGCTGGGGCTGGCACGGCAACGAGTCGGGCCGTACCGTCACCGCCGTGTTCGCGACCGGTGCCGGGAGCACGCCGGGGTGACCGGAGTGAGGCGCGGGTCGTGACCCTCTCCGCAGCCTGCTGTGGCGCGCATCACATCGACCTCATGTCACGGACGGGCGGGCAGCCTGCATCTGGTGGTCGTCAGCGACAGGTGGAGGGACGATGAGCACACAGCACGAAGCGGGGATGGCGGCCGCACACCACGTTCTGGTTCTGGGGGCGGGCTACGCGGGCATGTCCGCGGCGATCCAGCTCGCGGCCCGGCTCAAGGGGCGCGAGGACGCGCGGGTGACCCTGGTGAACGCGCAGGAACGGTTCACCGAGCGGCTGCGGCTGCACATGACGGCGACCGGGCAGCGGCTCGCCGAGCTGAGCATCCCGGAACTGCTGGAGGGCACGGGCGCGCAGTTCGTGCGCGGCTGGGTCACGGCGGTGGACGCGGACGCGAAGATCGTGCGGATCGACGACGACCGGGCCCTGCACTACGACACGCTGGTGTACGGGTTGGGCGGCGAAGCCGACACGGCGGTGCCGGGCGTCGAGGACCACGCGTACACCCTGAGCAGCGCGCAGGACGCCGAGTTGCTGGCCGACCGGCTGGCGCGGCTCGCAAACGGCACGGTGGTGGTCGGTGGCAGCGGGCTGACCGGCGTCGAGTCGGCCGCGGAGATCGCCGAGCGGTACCCGGAACCGAACGTCGTGCTGCTGGGCCTGCGTGAACCCGGCGCGGCCATGAACCCGAAGGCCAGGGCATATCTGCAGGCCGCGCTCGAGCGCCTGGGCGTCAAGGTGCGGAGCGGGGTCGAGGTGGTGAAGGTGCTGCCTGACGCGGTCGAGCTGACGGACGGGGAGAGCATCGCCGCCGACGTGGTCGTGTGGACGAGCGGTACGCGGGCCTCGTCGCTGGCGGCCACCGCCGGGCTGACCGTGGACGAGCGCGGTCGCGTCGTCACCGACGCCGCGCTGCGGTCGGTGTCGCACCCGGAGGTGTATGCGGTGGGTGACGCGGCCGCGATCCGCCAGGGTTACGGCGTCATGCACGGCACGTGCCAGGGGGGCATGCCGACCGGTGTGCACGCCGCGATATCGATCGTCCGGGTACTGAAGGGCAAGCAGCCCAAGCCGTTCCGCTTCGGCTTTTACCACACGCCGGTGAGCCTGGGCCGGCACGACGCGGTGGTGCAGTTCACCCGCCCCGACGACAGCCCCCGACGGGTGTGCCTGACCGGCCGCATGGCGGCCCGGTATAAGGAGATGGTGACCGCTTCGCCCTGGTCCACGTGGGGCCGGATGAAGAAGATGCCCGCCTCGGGCGCGTTCTGGCCCCGCGGCGGCCGCTTCACCTCGGCCCGGGGGGCGCGGTGACCCACTCGTCCTCGGACCGCGACCAGCAGGCGTTCCACCAGCACCGCAACCTGCTGTTCTCGGTGGCCTACCGCGTCCTGGGCACCGCGGCCGATGCCGAGGACGCGGTCCAGGACGCCTGGATCAAATGGTCGGCCGCCGACCGCTCGCAGGTGGCCGACCCCAAGGCGTACCTGACGCGGATCGTGTCGAACCTGGCGCTGGAACGGCTGCGCTCCACCCGGTACAAGCGTGAGACCTATGTGGGGCCGTGGCTTCCGGAACCCATCCTCACCAGCGGCGACATCGCCGAGACCGTCACGGGCGCCGAGTCGGTGTCGATGGCGATGCTGGTGGTGCTGGAGACGCTGAGCCCGCTCGAGCGCGCGGTGTTCGTGCTGAAGGACGTCTTCGACTTCAGCCATGCCGAAATCGCGGCGGCGGTAGAGCGTTCCGAGGCCGCGGTGCGGCAGGCCGCGCATCGTGCCCGTGCGCATGTGCGGGCCCGACGGCCGCGCTTCACCGCGGACCGGGCGCGGCAGCGCGAGGTCACCGAGCAGTTCTTCGCCGCCGCGGCCGGGGGCGATGTCAACGCGCTGATGCGGTTGCTGTCCCCGGACGTCACCCTGTGGACCGACGGTGGCGGCAAGGTCCGCCAGGCCATGCGTCCGATCGTGGGCGCGGCGACGGTGGCCACCTGGTTCGCGTCCCTCGGCACCGTCACCTACCAGGGCGTGGAGCCTGCCGACATGAACGCCGAACTCGTCGAGATCAACGGCGGGCCGGGCGTGGTATTCAGCGGGTCGGGCCGCGTGATCGCGACGGTCACCTTCGATTTCGCCACCGACGGCCGTATCACCGCCATCCACAACGTGGCCAACCCAGACAAACTCCAGGCCATCGCCGAGGGCATCGCTCACGACATCGGGACGTGGTGAGTCCTGCCCCACGGCCGACGGGGCCCGGAAGCGTCTCCTCGTCCTTGCCGTATTACCGCGAGAAGCGGTCATTTTCTGACCGCTTCTCCTGCGATCGTGGTCGCATGCCAGTCAACGACAACGATCCGAACACCGCCGCGCCCGTCCTCGCCCCCCGGCGCCGGGCGCGGCGCGAGCCGGTGACCGTTCTCGACGCCCGGGCGCTCAACCGCGCGACGCTCGCCCGGCAGCTGCTGCTCGACCGCGCCGACATGCCGGTCCTGGACGCCGTCGCGCACCTGTGCGGCCTGCAGGCACAGGAGCCGCAGGAACCGTTCGTCGGGCTCTGGTCGCGGCTGCGCGCCTTCGACCCGGCGGCGCTCTCGGACCTGCTGACCGGGCGGGGCGTGGTACGGACCCACCTCATGCGCCGCACCGTCCACCTCGTCGCCGCAGACGACGTCCTGGCCTGGCGGTCCCGGCACGACGCCATGCTGCGCCAGCGGGTGCTCGGGGTCTACCGCCGCGAGCTCGCCGGGGTGGACCTCGACGAGCTCGCGGCGGCGGGACGGGCCGTGCTGGCCGACGGGGAACCCCGCTCGATGAGCGAGCTCGCGCGTGCGGTGGCCGGGCGCTGGCCGGAGCCGGGGCCGCGGGCGCTGGGCGAAATGCTGATCGCCCTCATCCCGGTGGCGCAGCTGCCGCCGCGCGGGCTGTGGCGCACGAAGGCGGGGGTGCGCAACCTCCCGATTCCCCGCTGGCTGGGGCGCGAGATCGACCCGCCGGCACCGGAGGGCTCCGATCCGGTCGGTGAAGTTCTGGTGCGGCGCTACCTGGCCGCGTTCGGCCCCGCCGCCACCGCCGACCTGCGCGCCTGGTGCGGCCTCGCCGGGTTGCCGGCCGCGGTGACGGCGGTACGCGGGGAACTGGTCGCCTTCCGCGACGAGCGGGGCCGGGAACTGCTGGACCTCCCCGACGCGCCGCGCCCCGACCCCGACACGCCCGCCCCGGTGCGGTTCCTGCCGGCGTTCGACAACGCGCTCCTCGGCTACCACGACCGCGGCCGGATCGTCGACGACGCCCACCGCGGCCTGTCGGTCGCCGGTGCCCGCGTCGTCCTGGTCGACGGTCGGGTCGCCGCGACCTGGGACGTCGAGGCCGGCACCGTGGCCGTCACCCCGCTGCGCGGCCTCTCCCCGGCCGACCGCGCCGACGTCGCCGAGCAGGGGCGGGCACTGGCGTCGTTCCTCTCCGACGGCGACAGCCGTCGCGTGCGGATCGCCGCCGCTCCCCGCTGAGCGGCACGCCCGCTCGGGTACGGGACGCCGGCCCGGACAACCGGGCACTGAGGGCACGAACGGTATCCGGCGGCGATGCCGCGCCGCGGGAAGCCGTAAACAATCCGTAAACCGGTTCCACCAGAGTGAGGGCACGTGAGGCGGCGGGCCGGACGGGCCCGGCACCGCCCCGATGCCGGACCGAGAGAGGGATCATGCGCAAGCTCATCGAGTCGACGTTCGTGACGCTGGACGGGGTCATCGACTCCCCGCACAAATGGGGCTCGCCCTACTGGGACCAGGAGCACGCGGGATACGGCGACCGGCTCTTCTCCGCCTGCGACGCCCTCCTGCTGGGGCGTGAGACCTACGAGGCTTTCGCCCAGGCCTGGCCGCAGATGGAGAAGGCCGGAGACGAGACCGCCGTCCGGATGAACGCCCTCCCCAAGCACGTCGCCTCCCGCACCCTGACGGAGGCCACGTGGAACGCCACGATCATCGAGGGCGACGTCGCCGAGGAGGTCGCGCGGCTCAAGAAGCTGCCCGGCAAGAACATCCTGAAGTACGGGACCGGCGAACTCGACCGGACGCTCCTGGAGCACAGGCTGGTGGACGAGTACCACTTCTGGATGTTCCCCGTCGTCGCCGGGGGCGGTCAGCGCCTCTTCGACGGCCTCGACACGACCCACCTGAAGCTGGTGCGGTCCACGCCGTTCGCCTCCGGCATCGTCGTGCTCACCTACGAGCCGAAGCGGTAGGCCGGGCCCGCCGATCCGCCGCACGGCGGTCACCGGTCAGGACGTTCCGGGGACATGCGCGGCGACGGTGAGCACGCCCGGTTCCGCCCCCGCCGAACCGGGCGCACCCGACCGCGGCGCGCCGCCCGGCGGCTCGCACGTGAGCGTTCCGGCGGGCGGACGGGTGCCCCCGCGCGGGCCGGCGGTGGGGATCGCGCGGGTGGAGGCGGTTCAGTGAGACCCGAGGAGGGCCTTCTTGCGGGACCGGTAACGGCGCAGCAGGAGCGGGCGCAGCCAGCGGACCGGCGGGGGGAAGTTGCCCATCATGTGCTCGTAACCGGCCGGGCGGTCGGGATCCTCCAGCAGGCCGAGCACCAGGTCGGGCCCCGCCTTGGGCGCCCCGTCGACGATGGCCTTGCGCAACTGGAGGACCCGCGCGTTCGGGACCTTGGGCATCAGGTCCGCCAGGGCCGGTTCCTCGGTGCCCAGGTGGTGCAGGAGGACGTCGCGCACCCGCGCGGCGGTGGCCGCGCCGCGCCGCACGGCGTCACCGGCGGACGGCCCGCCCGCCGCGAGGGCGTCGGCGGCCTTGGTGAGGTCCTGGAGTTCGACGTCCAGGGCGTGGTGCTCGGCGGTCAGCTCGTCGAGCTTGGCGACGGTCTGGGGGAAGTACTCGCGCAGCACCGGCCAGAACAGCTCGTCCTCGCTGGCGTGATGGTGATGGACGAAGGTCACCAGCCAGTGGGTGGTGCCCACCAGGGTCTTGGTGTCGACCGGTTCCCCGGCCGCCCGGCGGGCGAAGGCGTCCGCCGTGAGCCGCGCCCCCCGGCGCATGATCGTGTGAACCGTGATGAGCTCGTCGTAGAGGTCCGAACCCTCGGTCCGTGCCGCTGGTGACGCCATGGCCTGCCCCCGATTTCAGGTTACATCGTGTGCAATGAAAGCCAATATAGTGCATCGACCTGGAACTATGCTGTCCGCCATGACCGAGCCCCGCCCGTACCACTCGCCGCTCCGCGACCGGGCGGCGGCCCAGACCCGCCGCGAACTGATCGCGGCGGGCCGGCGGCTGTTCGTGCGCCGGGGCTACGCCCAGGTCACCGTGGCCGACATCGCACGGGAGGCGGGAACGGCGGTCAAGACCGTGTACGCGAGCGTGGGCGGCAAGGCGGAGATCCTGCGAGAGATCATCGAAACGGCCGTCATCGAGTCCGGCGCCGACGAGAACGTCGCCGAGGTACGCGCCACCCACGACCCGGCCGCCGCGCTGGCCCTCCTGGCGCACGGCACGCGGCGGGCCAACGAGCGGGACAGCGAGGTCATCGCGATCGTCTACGGCGCGCTGTCCGTGCACGAGAGCACCGGCGCGCTGTGGGAGCAGCTCACCGGCCGCTACCGCATCGCCCTGTGCGAGGTCGCCAAGCACCTCGACGACCTCGGCGCGCTCCGCGCCGGGATGACGGTCGAGCGGGGCACCGACCTGCTGTGGTACTGCTTCGGGCCGCAGTCATGGCGCACGCTCGTCGGCGACTGCGGCTGGACCTGGGACGACGCCGAGGCCCAGCTCGCCTCGACCGCCACCGCACTGCTCCTGCCCTGAACACCAGCGAGCGTTCATCACCCGGCCCGCCTCGAGTTCCAGGTGGGAGCCGGTGAAGGCGGCCCGCATGCGCCGGTCGTGGGTGACGATGACGAGTGAACCCGGGTAATCGGTCAGCGCCTCCTCCAGGTCGTCCATCAGGGCCGGGGACAGGTGGTTGGTGGGTTCGTCCAGGAGCAGCAGGTCGGCCGGTTCGCTGACCATGCGGGCGAGTTCGAGCCTGCGGCGCAAGCCGGGAGAGAGAGCTTTGACCGGCGAGGCGAGATGGGCGGCGCGGAACAGTCCCAGCGCGAGCAGCGCATCGGCGTGTTCGGCCGGATCTCCCGGTCGCCCTGCCGCGAACGCTTCCAGGACCGTGCCTACGCCGGGCACGATGCCGTTCTGCTGACGCAGGTGGCCCACGCGGGGCGCCCGGCGGACCGTGCCGGTGTCGGGGACGAGTTCACCGGCCAGGACACGCAGGAGCGTGGTCTTGCCCGCTCCGTTGGGGCCGGTGACCAGCAGCCGTGCTCCCGGTTCGATGCGCAGTGACTCGATGTACAGGCGCTCGCCGACACGCACATCCGTCATTTCCACGAGGGGGGCGGCGGTGTCGATGGCGGCGGTGATGTGGGCGGTGAACCGCAGCGGCCGCGGCGGCGGCGGAACCCGGTTCAGATGGAGCCGTCGCAGCCGTTCGCGAGCGCCGCGGACCCTGCTCATCGCCCCGTGCGCCCGTGATCTGGCGCGGAACGCACCCGCCCCGCTGAAGGCGGCCGGGGCCTTGCGCGGGATGGCGGCCAGCCGTTCCGCATGGGAATCGGCCAACCCCTCCTGGCGGGTCACCTCGGCGCGCCACTCCTGGTGCTCTCGCTCCCGGCGCGCCCTGGCCGCCGCCTTGGCCGCCAGGAATCCGGTGTAGCCGTTGCCGTAACGGTGCACGGTGCGCAGCTCGTGGTCCACCTCCACGATGGTGGAGGTGATCCGCTCCAGGAAGAGCCGGTCGTGCGTGACCGCGATCAAGGTACCCCGGTGGTTGCTCAGATGGTTCTCCAGCCAGGCGACGGCCTGGTCGTCAAGGTCATTGGTGGGTTCGTCGAGGAGCAGCACTTCGGGAGCCGCGGCCAGGGTCGCGGCCAGCTCGAGCCGGGACCTCTGCCCGCCCGACAAGGTGCCCAGCGGGCGGTTGCGATCCAGTCCGGGCAGGCCGAGCGCGTTCAGCATGATCTCGACCCGGGTGTCGGCCTGATATCCCTCGCGGGCCTCGAACCGGGCGACCAGGTCGCCGTAGCGGGCCAGCTCGGCGGGCGTGGCGCCGCCCAGGCCGAGCTCGGCCTGCCGTATCCGGCCCTCCAGATCGCGCAGGTCCGTCAGCGAGAGGTCGACGGCGTCGCCGACGAGGGCGGTTCCGGGCAGGTCCGAGGTCTGGGCCAGGTAGCCGACGCCGCCGGGCGCCGCAACGGTGACGGAGCCGTTGTCGGGCCGGCTTCGTCCGGCGAGCAGGTGCAGCAGAGTGGATTTTCCGGACCCGTTGTCGCCGATCACCCCGACCTTTTCGCCGGGCTTGACCGTGAGCGAGACCTCGTTCAGCACGATCTTGTCGTCGTACCGCTTGGTGACGCCGGACAGGACGAGTTGGGTGCCGGATGAGGGATGACCGATGCGCATATAAGCGTCCTCCTGAAGTCGGCACGGCCGAGTGGACGGTGGTGCGGTGGTGCGGTGGTTCTGGTGCCGGAAAGGCCGGGGCTGCCGCCGTTCCGTCGGTCAGGTGGTGGTTCCGGGGGCGGGCACGGCGTGTTCGGCGGCGCGGCTGACCTGTTCCCAGGCGGCCCAGGTCGTCATCCGCCGGCGGGAGATGTCGAAGGCCAGGTCGTAGACCATGCTGCCGAGCAGCAGCCGCAGCGGCGGGTCTTCGCCGTCGACCAGCTTCAGCAGCGCCTCGGCGGCCAGGCGCGGCTCGCTGTCGATCGAGCCCTCGGCCCACTGCTTTTCCAGCTCGGCGCGCAACGGGCCGTACTCCGCCAGCGGCGACGTCGTCGTCATGCTGGTGTACAGGTCGGTCCAGTAGCCGCCGGGCTGGACGATGCTGAGCTTGACGCCGAACGGCGCGGCCTCCATCGCCAGCGCTTCGCTCATGCCTTCCAGCGCGAACTTGCTCGCGCTGTACATGCCGGTGCTCGGGAAGCCGCCCAGGGCGGCGATGCTGGAGACCTGCACGATGTGACCGGACGCCTGGGCGCGCAGGTGCGGCAGGACGGCCTGGCAGACCCACATCGCCCCGAAGAAGTTGACCTCCAGTTGGGCGCGCGCCTGGGCCTCGGTGAACTCCTCGACCATGCCCGAGGACATGGTCCCGGCGTTGTTCACCACGATGTCGAGCCGGCCGAAGTGCTCGGCGGCGGTGCGCACGGCGGTGAACACCGCGTCGCGGTCGGTCACGTCCAGGGGAAGGGCGAGCAGCCGGTCCCCGTACCGGTCGTCGAAGTCCTGGCGTGTGATGGTGCGGGCGGCGGCGGCCACCTGGTCGCCGCGCTCCAGCGCGGCGAGGGCGAACGCGCGGCCCAGGCCGCGGCTGGCTCCCGTGATGAACCAGGTGCGGGGAGAAACGGCATCCGGGGTGCGCATGTGCAGAACTCCGATCGGTTGTCTTCACCATTCGAGACGGTCCGTCTCGTCTCGAATGGTGAAGGTATCCCTCACCCCCGATCCTGTCAAGACGGACCGTCTCGTCTAGTTTTTGTTAGGTTGACGGCATGACGACGCAACACAAGCCCCCCTCCGGCACGGCCCGCCGGAGCGAGGCTTCCCGGCGGGCCATCCTCGCCGCGGCCTTCGAGCTGGTGCAGGAAGTGGGATACGCCAGGCTGAGCATCGAGGGCATCGCCGCCCGGGCCGGTGTCGGCAAGCAAACGATCTACCGCTGGTGGCCCTCCAAGGGGGCGGTCCTCTTCGACGCCTTCCTCATGCTCAGCGAGCAACCGGACGGCGGAGCGGCCGCCCTGCCCGACACCGGTGATCTGGAGGCGGACCTGAAGGCGGTACTCCGAGCCACGGTCGAAGAACTCAACGATCCGCGCTACGACGAGCCGATGCGCGCCCTGAACACCGAGATCACCCATGATCCGGCGCTCGCCGCTCTCTACGCGGAACGACTGGACGGCCCGATGCGGGAACTGAAGAAACAACGACTGCGCAGCGCCCAGCGGGCCGGGCAGCTGACCGAAGACCTCGACCTCGACGTGGCCGTCGACATGCTCTGGGGGCCACTGCTCAACCGATGGCTCCAGCGCAGCGGGGCGCTCACCCCCGCCTACGCCGACAGCATTGTCGAGACCGCCCTCAACGGGCTCCGCCCGCGTCGCTGAGGGGAGGGTCGGGGCGCCTCCCGGCGGTACGGCTCTCCCGCCAGGGCGGCGAGGTCGCAGGCGAGGGTCGAGCTAGTCGCATAGTTGAGTAATGGTCGATGTGACTATGTGCCGCGTTATGCTCGGGGCATGTCGTTGCGCAACGCGGTGCTGGCCGCCCTTCTGGAGGGCGAGGCGTCCGGATACGACCTGGCCAAGAGCTTCGACGCCTCGGTGGCCAACTTCTGGATGGCCACTCCCCAGCAGCTCTACCGGGAACTGGAGAAGATGGCCGCCGCGGGCCTGGTCCAGGCGCGCGTCGTCCACCAGGAACGCCGTCCCAACAAACGCCTGTTCTCCCTCACCGACGCGGGCCGCCGTACCCTGCACGAGTTCACCGCCGCCCCGCCGCGCCCCGGCGCGATGCGCGAGGAACTGATGGTCCAGGTCCAGGCGATCGACGCGGGCGATACCGAAGCCGTCAAGAACGCCATCCGGGAACGCGTGACCTGGGCCGAAGCCAAGATCGCCCGCTACGAACGCCTCCGCGTCCGCCTCCTGGACGGCCGCACCGAGGAAGAGCACCTGGCCACCGCCGACCGCATCGGCCCCTACCTCACCCTGATGCGCGGGCTGGCGTTCGAGCGCGAGAACCTGCATTGGGGCCGGCAGGCCCTGGCCATCCTCGACCGGCGCGCCGCGCCCCGCGCCCCTGTGGAATGAAGGGACCGTGAGCGACCCCATGCCGTCCCTGGACCGGACACACTGGCTGATCTTCGCCGTGAGCGCCGCGCTCTCGCTCGCTCTCTCCCCCATCACGGTGATCTACGCTGCGCTGATCGGCCCCCTCGGCCTGTGCGTAACCGCACTGCTCCGCCGCACCCGCGCCGCCGCGGCCTTCGCCGGCATCACCGCCGGAACCCTGCCCTACCTCCTCGCCGCCCTGGTGCAGGGGAGCTCTGCGTGAGGTTCGATGCCGCCGCCCGCACGCCGGCGGCGCCGTGTCACGCGCTCTTCGGAGCGTCGCCGTCCGGGACGCCGCTGCCCTCGTAGGAGCCGAGGCCGCCGACCAGGTCGAGCAGTTCGGGGTGGTCGGTGAAGCGGTCGCTGTGCACCTGCGCGATCTTGGCGTCGATCTCGGGGTCGGGGTCGTCGGTGAGGTCGTGCGAGGTCATGTTGGCCACCAGCGGCAGGCCGAGGGAGTCGATCTGGCGGTGCAGCGGGTCGTACATGTAGGTGCGGTAGGCGTCGACGTCCTTGAGCGCGTATATCGCGCCGTACTCGAAGTCGTCGCTGAGGTCGCGGCCGACCAGGTGGTACTCGACGACGTCGAGCTTGTCGCCGAGCTCGCGCATCAGGCCGAGCACGTGCTGGACCTGGTCGGCGGGGGCGTCGGGGCGCAGAGCCAGACGGACCTGGTGGTAGATCATGACGGTTCTCCTTCGATGCACATTGATGCAACTCGTTGTTGCGTTTGTGACCCTAGGTGCCGCGAGCCATTAACGCAACCTATCGGTGCGTTAGTGGCGCCCTTAACGCACCAAGTTGTTGCATCTAGCGTTCGGAGGGTTCTACGCTGGCCCTATGGCAGGACACCCGCTCGAAAACGCTCAGCATCCGCGCGCCGACACCGCGACCGCCCGGCCAGGCGGCAGGACCGCGCGCGTGGGCCAGGCGGTCATCGACGCGACCATCACCGAGCTGGGCGAGGTCGGGTACGCCGCGCTGAAGATCGACGCGGTGGCCGAGCGCGCGGGCGTCAACAAGACGACGATCTACCGCCGATGGCGCACCAAGGCCGGCCTGGTGTCCACGGCCATCATCGAGCGGCGCGGCGAGCTGGTCCCGCCCGCCGACACCGGGAGCCTGCGCGGGGACCTCATCGAGCTCCTCAAGGAGATCCGGCTCGGCCTGAAGATCCCCTGGGTCGCCGCGCTGCTGCGCGAAGCCGGGCCGCGCACCGCCGAGAACACCGAGCTGTACGAACTCCTCGACGAGTTCTGGCCGGCACGCTTCCAGGTAGCAGGGGCGATCTTCGTCCGGGCCGTCGAACGAGGCGAGCTGCCCGCCGGCACCGACCCCGACTTCCTCCTGGAGGTGCTCTCCGGCGCGCTCTACTTCCACTGGCTCATGCTGGGCAGGGAACTCGACGACGCCTTCCTCGAACGGGTGGCCGACTTCACCCTCAACGGCGCGCAGGCCGGAGCACCGGACGCGGCCGGCGCCGATGCCCCACAATTCCGGTAGTTCGGCGGAGCCCGTTCCACACCGGACCGGTAGCGTCTGGGGCATGACGGTCGCCCGGTCCCTGCTGCTGTTCGCGCTGGCCGCGCTCGCCGAGATCGGTGGTGCCTGGCTCGTCTGGCAGGGCGTCCGCGAGCACCGCGGCCTGTGGTGGATCGGCGCCGGGGTCGCCGCGCTGGGCGTGTACGGGTTCGTGGCCACCCTCCAGCCCGACGCGCACTTCGGCCGCATCCTGGCCGCCTACGGCGGGGTGTTCGTGGCCGGCTCCCTGGCCTGGGGCATGGCCGCCGACGGGTTCCGGCCCGACCGGTGGGACCTGGCCGGCTGCGCGATCTGCCTGCTCGGCGTCGCGGTCATCATGTACGCGCCGCGCGGCTGACGGGGCCGGTCAGGGTTCGATGAGCCCGGCGCGGATCGCGTAGCGGGTGAGTTCCAGCCGGTCCTTCAGGCCGAGTTTCTGCAGCAAGTTGGCCCGGTGCCGCTCGACGGTCTTGACGCTGATGACGAGGATGTCGGCGATCTGCTGCGAAGTGTGGCCCTCGGCGACGAGTTTGAGGATCTCCTCCTCGCGCTCGGTGATGGCCCGCTCGGGGACGGCGCCGTCCTCCCGGGCGCGGTCGAGGTAGTTGCGGATGAGGGCGTTGACCGCGCCCGGGTAGAGGAACGGCTCGCCGCGCATGGCGGCGTGGCAGGCCTCGACCAGGTCGCGGTCGGCGACGGATTTCAGGACGTAGCCGCAGGCCCCGGCCTTGAGCGCCGCGAAGAAGTACTGCTCGTTGTCGTACATGGTCAAGATGAGGATGCGCAGGTCCGGCTGGATGCGCGACAGCTCGCGGGCCGCCTGCAGGCCGGTCAGCCGGGGCATGGCGATGTCGAGGATGGCCAGGTCCGGGCGGTGGGCGCGGGCGGCCTCGATGGCCTCGGCGCCGTCCCCGGCCTCGGCGACGACGGTCAGGTCGGGTTCGCCGTCCAGGATGAGGCGCACCCCGCGGCGGACCAGGGCGTGGTCGTCGGCGAGCAGGATGCGGGTGGCGGTCTCCTCGGGCATGGTCAGTGCCTCCCGTGCGGGGCGGGGACGGTCAGGCGCACCTCGGTGCCGCCGTCGGGGCCGGGGCCGACGGCGAGGTCGGCGCCGACCAGCAGGGCGCGTTCGCGCATGCCGTGGATGCCGGCGCCCTCGGCGGCCCGGCCGATGCCGCGGCCGTCGTCGCGGACGCGCAGTTCCACCCCCGCCGGGGTGCGGCGGAGGGTGAGGTCGACGCGGTGGGCGCCCGCATGGCGGGCGGTGTTGGTCAGGCCCTCCTGGGCGACGCGGTACAGGACGAGTTCGGCCTCCTCGTCCAGGGGCGGCAGGTCCGCGTCGATACGGCGGTGCACGGCCAGCCCGGGCGCGGAGAACTCGGTGACGAGAGCCTTGAGCGCGCTGGCCAGGCCGAGTTCCTCCAGGACGCCGGGGCGCAGGCGGCGGGCGATGCGGCGGATCTCCTCCAGGCTGGCCCGGGTGGTCTCCTGGACCTGGCGGATCTCCCGGCCGACGTCGGGTGGTGCGTGGTCGGCCACCCGCTTGAGTTCCAGGAGCACGGCCGTGAGGGTCTGGCCGATCTCGTCGTGGAGTTCGCGGGCGATGCGGCGGCGCTCGGCCTCCTGCGCGGACAGGGCGCGGGCGGCGCTGGTGGCGCGTTCGGTCTCCAGCCGGTCGAGCATGGTGTTGAAGGTCGCGATCAGTTCGGCGACCTCACCCTGGCCGCCGGCGGCGGGACGCGCACCCGGCCGCAGCAGGTCGGTGGTGGTCATGGCGCGGGTGAGCCGTTGCAGCGGGGCCAGACCGATGCGCAGCAGGACGGCGTTGGCGACGAGCATGGCGACCAGGCCCGCGGTGAGGACGGCGGCCTCGGTGAGCAGGACCGGGGTGGAGACGGTGACCGGCCCCAGCAGCAGAGCCATGGCGACGATCAGCACCACGGCGTTGAGCAGGAAGATCCGCCAAAACAGGGGCACCGCGCACCACCTCCTCCGTTCTCCTGGCATTCCCCTGGTCCCCACTATCCCCGGTACGGCCGGGCGACCGGCGCCCGGCCGTCACGTCCAGCCTGCGGGGCGGGCGGCCCGGCGTCCATCGGTGCCGCCACCCATTCGCGCACCGGGGTCGTGGGGGTCTGTCACCTGCGGAAATGGGTGGTGGCACCGATGGTTACCGCGTCCCCGCGCGAGTGATGATGAAGGGAGGACGCCACGACCATGGGAGGACTCCATCCGGCCGCGCACGACCGCACGATTCCGGCTTCGCCTGCCGCGCCGAAGGTGGTGACCCGTGGGACAC
This sequence comes from Actinomadura craniellae, assembly GCF_003289645.1. Classification (GTDB taxonomy): domain Bacteria; phylum Actinomycetota; class Actinomycetes; order Streptosporangiales; family Streptosporangiaceae; genus Actinomadura_D; species Actinomadura_D craniellae. The sequence goes on from NZ_QLYX01000007.1 coordinate 279,306, forward strand.
GCTGAGACCCTGCTCGCCCTGGGCGGCGCCTTCCTGGCCGCCGCCATCCTGGCCCGGCTGGGCAGCCGGATCGGGCTGCCGACCATCCCGCTGTTCACGCTCGCGGGCATCCTGCTCGGCCCGTACACCCCCGGCCTGGTCCTGGTCGACGATCCGCACGACTTCGAAATGCTGTCCGCGCTCGGGCTGGTCCTGCTGCTGTTCTACCTGGGCCTGGAATTCCACCTGGACGACCTCAAAAGCGGCGGCAGGCGCCTGCTGGCCGCCGGAGGGATCTACCTGCTGCTGAACGTCGGCGCGGGTCTGGGCTTCGGGTTCGCCCTGGGCTGGGGCACCCGGGAGGCGCTCGTCCTGGCCGGGGTGCTGGGCATCTCCTCGTCCGCGATCGTCACCAAGATCCTCATTGATCTGGGGCGCATCGGCCGCCCGGAGACACGCCTGATCCTGGGCGTCATCGTGGTGGAGGACATCTTCCTCGCCCTGTACCTGGCGACGCTACAGCCCGTCATCGGCGACGCCCACGGCGCCGTGGAGACGATTCTGCAGGCCGCCAAGGCCTTCGCCTTCCTCCTGGTGCTGGCCGCGGCCGCCCGGTACGGCACCCGGCTGATCGGGCGCCTGGTCTCGGTCCGGGACGACGAACTGCTGGTGATCAGCTTCCTGGGCATCGCCGTCATCGTCGCCGGCGTCTCCGAAGTCCTGGGGGTCGCCGACGCGATCGGCGCCTTCATGGTCGGCCTGATCCTCGGCAGCACCTCCTCCGGGCCGCGGATCCGCGAACTGGTGCATCCGCTGCGGGACGCCTTCGCCGCGATCTTCTTTTTCGCCTTCGGCCTGGCCATCGACCCGGGTGACATCGCCTCCGTCGCCATCCCCGTGGTCGCGGCCGCGGCGCTGACCATCGCCATGAACGTGGCCGCGGGGCTCCTCGCCGCGCGCCTGTACGGCTACGGGTCCCGGCCCGCCGCCGACATCGCCACCATCCTGCTGGCCCGGGGCGAGTTCGCGCTGATCCTGGCCGCCATGGCGGCCGGCGCCGGGCTCGACGGCCGGCTCGCGCCGTTCATCGCGGGCTACGTTCTTGTTTTGGCTGTCCTCGGTCCCGTGATGGCCGGTCACGCGCACCTGCTCGCCCGGGTCTTCGAGGCCGTACGGAACGTCCTGCCCCGCCGGGCCGACACCCCGAAGGGACGCTCACCGTCCGCGAGCTCGACGCCGGACGCGACCCGGTGGCCCGGCTGACGGCGCCGTCACCTGTCCGAAGGCGCGCCGGGCGGGTGACACGTCGTTTCCTGCACTGTTCACGCGCCTGGCGACGATCCGCCCTGACTACGCATTACAACGCTTTAGCTCCGTTTGAGGTAACTCCCCGGCTTACGAGGAATCCAGACCATAACGAACATGCCCGATTCGGAGGCCGGTAGCGGTGCCCACAACCGGAACCGAACGGGTGCGGAGCGGTCCTCGCAACCGGAGCGACCGCCCACTCCGTCCGGTGCCCGGTGGACCCGGCCCGCTTCCCGCCCGTCCACCGGGTACCGGATGCCCCTGAAGATCGACGCCGCCCCGAGGCGGTATTCACCGTCCTGTGCGTCATCTGTCACAAACAGATCGGATGCGCATCGGCACACTTCGGCTAGATGAGCGTGAGCAAGCCGAGGAGTCGTCATGCCCAGCCGTCGTGTGTCCTTTCTCGTGTTGGCCGGTCTGGTGGGCGGGCTGGGGGTCGCCGCGCCCACGGCGCACAGCGCGATCACGCCGGCCATGCAGGCGTGCCTGAACGACGCCGAGCCGTCGGGCGGCAGGGTGCCCTTCACCATCGGAAACTCGCCAGCCGCGCCGCCGTGGCACTTCTTCGGGCACCCTGTCGGCATCGGGCCCGGGGACGTGGTGCGGCTGACGGCGAGCGGGTCCATCAAGATCGGTGGCTGGCCGTGGGATCCGAGCTTCGGCCCGGAGGGCACTTCGCAGCTGGGCGACGCCTCGTTCCCGGCCGCGCAGCGCCGCTACGCCCTCGTCGGCCAGATGGGGATGAACTTCGGTAACCGCGACAGGTTCCTCTTCTTCGGGACCAACAGCGGTTGCATCATGAACACCACGCCGCAGGCGACGTTCCTCTACACGATCATGAATGACTCCCGCACCAGCGACAACTCCGGCAGCTGGTCGGTCGTCCTCCGGCACTACCGGGCCTGACCGGTCGAGTTCGTCGTGGCGGCCGCGCGAGATGAACGCGGCTGATCGTTCGGCGCCGTCCGGGTTCCGGCGCTGCAAGCCCAGCCGTTTTGCATGTTCATGCACTGTTGTGCATATACTCCGAGCTGTGTCTAAGGTGCTCACCTCTCTGCCTGTCAGTGAACGCGTCGGGATCGCCTTCTCCGGTGGCCTCGACACCTCGGTGGCCGTCGCGTGGATGCGGGAGAAGGGTGCAGTGCCGTGCACCTACACCGCCGACATCGGCCAGTACGACGAACCCGACATCGCCTCGGTGCCGGGGCGCGCCACGGCGTACGGCGCGGAGGTCGCCCGGCTGGTCGACTGCCGGGCCGCCCTCGTGGAGGAAGGGCTCGCGGCCCTGGCCTGCGGGGCGTTCCACATCCGCTCCGGTGGCCGCGGCTACTTCAACACCACCCCGCTCGGGCGGGCCGTCACGGGCACCCTGCTGGTGCGCGCGATGCTCGAAGACGACGTCCAGATCTGGGGAGACGGCTCCACCTTCAAGGGCAACGACATCGAGCGGTTCTACCGGTACGGCCTGCTCGCCAACCCCTCCCTGCGGATCTACAAGCCGTGGCTGGACGCCGACTTCGTCCACGAGCTCGGCGGCCGCACCGAAATGTCGCAGTGGCTGCTCGCCCGCGACCTGCCCTACCGGGACAGCACCGAGAAGGCCTACTCCACCGACGCCAACATCTGGGGCGCCACCCACGAGGCCAAGGCGCTCGAACACCTCGACGCGGGCATCGAGATCGTCGAACCGATCATGGGCGTGCGGTTCTGGGACCCCGAGGTCGAAATCCTCGCCGAGGACGTCACGATCGGCTTCGAGCAGGGCCGTCCGGTGACCATCAACGGCAAGGAGTACGTCTCCGCCGTCGACCTGGTGCTGGAGGCCAACGCCATCGGCGGCCGGCACGGGCTGGGCATGTCCGACCAGATCGAGAACCGGGTCATCGAGGCCAAGAGCCGGGGCATCTACGAGGCGCCGGGAATGGCGCTGCTGCACGCGGCCTACGAGCGGCTGGTCAACGCGATCCACAACGAGGACACCCTCGCCAGCTACCACACCGAGGGCCGCCGCCTGGGCCGGCTGCTGTACGAGGGCCGCTGGCTGGACCCGCAGGCGCTGATGCTGCGCGAGTCACTGCAGCGCTGGGTCGGAACGGCGGTCACCGGCGAGGTGACCCTGCGGCTGCGGCGCGGTGAGGACTACTCCGTCCTGGACACCTCCGGGCCCGCGTTCAGCTACCACCCGGACAAGCTCTCCATGGAGCGGACCGAGGACTCCGCCTTCGGCCCGGTCGACCGCATCGGCCAGCTGACCATGCGCAACCTCGACATCGCCGACTCCCGCGCCAAACTGGAGCAGTACGCCCGGCTCGGCATGATCGGCGCCGCGCAGGCGGCCTCGACCGGGCTGATCGGCGCGATGTCCGAGGGCGGCGCCGAGGCGATCGCCTCCACCGGAGAGGTCCCCGACGACGCGCTGCTCGACCACGTCGCGCTGGAGTCAGGCACCGACTGAGCCGGCCCCCGCCCGGGGGGCCGGCTCAGTCGGGTCAGGCGGGGCGGAACCGCAGGTCCATGTCCCACTTGGCGGGACCTGGCCGGAGGGTCAGCCAAACGGCAGTCCGGTCGGGAGCGTCGGCCTGGCATCGGCCCACCCCGCCGAGCGGATGGTCCAGTAGTTGATGACGAAGCCCGGCTTCATCTCCGCGTACGGCCCGCCCGGCCTGGTCAGCTCCTCCTGCTGGGACAGCAGCGCGCCGGTGCGCTCATCGAAGATGATCACTGCACGGGAGTGGTAGGTCCCCTGCTCGGCCTTCGGGGCACCGAACTCACCGGTGACCGTCGTGGCGCGGCCGTCGGAGGCCAGCGCGATGCCGCGGCGGCCCAGCGGGTCGGTGGCGCGACCGACCGCATGGACGCCGGGCTGCGTCGTCAGCGCCCGCATCAGGCCGGCTCGGGTTTTCGGTGGCACCGGGGCGGCCAGGAGCGAGGCCACCCTCATGAACTTGGTGCCGGCGAGTTCCGCTTCCCGCCCGGCCGACGGCCGGAGCGCGCCCGCGGCCCGCATCGCCGTCCGGCTCAGGAACCTCTCGGCGAGCTCGGCCGGTGCGGTCGGCAGGCTCCGCAGGTCCCCGGACGACAGCCCGCCCGGGAACTCCCCGCCGCCGCTGCGGGTGTCCACCCGCCACTTCTCCGCCCTGGTGGTGTAAGTGGAGTAGCTGTCGGCCGACCAGACGCGGAAACTCGACGGTGACCCGGCCCTGCGCCACAGCGCCATGTCCCGTTCGGTCGGCGGGCGGGCCGGGATGACCCGGCTGTGGAACGCCTCGCCCATGCCGGGCTTCGCGCCCCACCAGCTGAACGACTCGGTGTGCGCACCGGTGACCGCGTAGGTCCCGGTCCTCGCACGCATGATGTAGGAGTGGCCCCCGATCTGGCTGACGTACCAGTAGTTGCCGGTCGGCTGCCGTTCCGCCTTCTCCGCCGCCGCCAGGAACATCCCCCTGTCGTCCAGGTGCACCGGACCGGGCGGCGCGGGTGGGTTCCCTCCGGCGAGCGTGATCGCCACGGCCGCCGCTACGCCTACCGCGACCATGCCGCCCAGCCCCCACCGCAGCCGGGGCAGGGAACGGCGTTGCGGCTCCTTCAACAGCGCCTTCGCCCGGGCGATCTCCTGGGCGGTGGGTGGGGCGGGCTCGGGATAGTGACCCCGGACCATCCGCACTTCATCCATGTTGTTCCTCCAAAGTGAGTATCGGATTGGTCCCGCCCAGCGCCCTGCGCAGCGTGGTCCGGGCACGGTTCAGCCGGGAGCCGACCGTGCCATAGGAGATCCCCAGCGCCGCCGCGATCTCGTCGTGGCTGAGGTCGGCCAGGGCCACGAGCAGCAACACGTCGCGTTGGCCGCGCGGCAGCGCCGCGATCGCCCCGGCGAGCTTGCCGCGCAGTCCCTCGGCGCTGACCCGCGCATCGATCCGTTCGGTGTGCTCCTCGGCGTCGCGGCCCGGGCCGAGGCGGGCGCGGGCCCGCAGCGCGCGCGTCTCAGCCCGCTGGTGCCTGCCCACCACCTTGGTCGCGATGCCGTACAGCCAGGTGCGCACACTCGCGCGTTCCGGGTCGTAGCGCCGGCGTTGCCGGAACGCCTCCAGGAACGTCTGCGCCGCGACGTCGGCGGCGGCGTCCTGGCCGAGCCGCCTGGCCGCGTACCGGTGGATCTCGGCGAAGTAGGCGTCGAAGACCTCGTCGAAACACTCAGCGGGGCGGGGCGGAGGATCCCCTGTCATGTGGTGCCTTTCCATGGCGCGGATGGCGGTCACATGGGTATCAACCGCAACCGGCTTCCGCTTTCCGCCCTCGCGACGGCGAGCCGGACGCGTCCGGGTGAACCGGCCCCCGCCCGGGCGGGGGCCGGCCGCCGGGTCAGGCGAGGCGGAACTGCAGGTCCATGTCCCACTTGGCGGGGTCGGGTTCGACGACCGGGTTGGTGTTGTAGAGCTCCAGCCGGCAGCCCCAGTGCTCCGACCCGTCCTTTTCCGTCATGTCCCAGGTCAGCCCCTGCTCGCCGGCCCACTCCAGCACGGACTCGACGACGCCGGCGAGCCGGTCGGGGTGGCCGTGGTGGGAGGCGGTGACGTAACGGCCCGCGGGCAGGACGCCGGCGAAGATGTCGCCCTCCCCCGCCACCGGCGCGGTGACCGGCACGCCCGCCTGCACCACCAGCCGGTCCGCGGCCATGTCGATGCTGTCGTACCTGAAGAACGGGGCCCCGGCGGGGGTGACACCGCGCTCGGCGAGCCAGCCGATCATTCCGGCGATACGGTCCCCGACCAGGCCGAAGCTGGTCATGGTGATGGTCTTGCGGATCCCGATGTAGGGACGTTCGGGCAAGTCAACGATCTGTGGCATGTCATGTCCTCCTTTATCCGTCAATACGGGATGGGGACGCCGAACTCATCGGCAGGCCGAAGAACGGGAACAGGCCGGGGTCCAGGTAGGTGGTCTCGCCGGTGATGAGGTCCCCGCCCTCGATGACGACCAGGGCGAACGGTTTCCCGTCCCGGTACTGGCCGAAGGCCGGGCAGCCATTGGCCCGCGTCGGCAGCAGCCGGGATCCCGCGCACGGTGCGCCGGACGCGAGCAGGACCGTCCGGATGCTCTCGCGCCCGCGCAGCCACCACGTGAACGGCGGCATCGACGACGTCGCGTCCTCATGCAGCAACGACACCAGGGCCGCCATGTCGGAGCGCTCGAAGGCCGATATGTAACGGGCCAGCAGGTCCTCGTCCACCTCACCGGCCGGCGGCTCGACCAGGGGGAACCGGGCCCGTGCCCGCTGCAGGGCGCTGTTGACCGACGCGACGCTGGTGGACAGGAGGCCGGCCGTCTCGGCGGCACTCCACTTCAGGACGTCGCGGAGGATGAGGACGGCTCGCTGCCGGGGCGGCAGGTGCTGGAGCGCCGCCACGAAGGCCAGACGGACGGTGTCCCTCGCCACCGCCAGCTCCGCCGGGTCGAGGCGGGAGTCCGGAATGGGGTAGACCCACCGGTCCGGCGGAAGCGGATCGCCCAGCGGGGCGCCGGGGACGGCGGCGGGGCCGAGGTCCATGGCCCGGGCGCGGCGCTGCGGGCCCCGGAGCATGTCCAGGCAGACGTTCGTGGCCAGGCGGAACAGCCACGGGCGCAGCGGCCCACGCGAGGGGTCGTGGGTCCGCCACGCCCGCACGAACGCCTCCTGCACCGCGTCCTCGGCCTCGAACCCCGAGCCGAGCATCCGGTAGCAGTAGCCGGTCAGCTCACCCCGATGCCGCTCGAGGTCCCGATCACGCTCTCCGTCATCCGTCACCGGAACTCGGTCACCTCGATCCGAAACTCGGCCGCCCCCTGCCCGCCCGGCCTTTCCGGGTGCGGGGTCGGCACGGTGTCGGAGCCAACCTAGGGCGATTTCGGGAGAGACGCCGCAAAGGGACATTACGGTGTGGGCGGGTCAGTGTCCGGGAAGCCAGGTGCCGTGGAAGCCGGTGGGGACGCGGACCGGCAGGTGCACCTCCGCCACCGGGCGGGCCGCCAGGTCGGCGGCGTCCAGGATCGCCAGGTAGCCGGTGCCGCGGGAACGGTCGTGAGCGAAGGTCATCAGGTACCCGTCGTCGTCTCCTGACGCTCCTCGCCGGGGGACGAAAACCGCTTCGCCGCAGGTGTGCCCGGCGGGCAGCCGGTGCGCCTGCCGGGCCGCACCATCGGCGAAGTCGTACTTGTAGATCTCCGAGCGTTCCGGCATGGCCTCCAGCGAGAAGCTGGTGCCGTAGCCGAAGCGGTTGCGCCGCCCGACCTCGGTGTCGGCGACCCGCGGATACTCGACTGCGGTGTCGTCCAGGGGGCGTTCGGTGACCGTGCCCGCGGCAAGGTCCAGCCGCCACTCGTGGAGGGCGGGCAGGCCGCCGTCGAAGTCACCGGGGCCGTCGCGCCACAGTGTCGGCACCCGGCAGCCGGTGACCGTGATCGCGCCGTCCGCCTCCGCCGCGTTCATGGTGTGCCACACGTAGCAGGGCTCGACGTCGAACCAGCGCACCGGACCGCCGTCCCGGCGCATCACCCCGAACCGGGCGCCGTGCCCGTCGTCCCACCGCCACGGCATCCCGCCGGCGGCGACCGCCGCCGGGTCGAAGACGACGGGCAGGTCCAGGAAGATCGCGTGGTTCTCGGTGATGGCGAAGTCATGCATCATCGTCGCCCGCGGGACCTGCACCACCTGCGCCTGGAGCAGTTCGCCGGTCGGCGCGGCGCGGTAGTAGGTCAGGTACGGCGGGCGCAGCCGGGAGCCGAAGAACAGCAGCTCGCCGGTCCCCGGGCAGATCTTGGGGTGGGCGGTCATGGGGGTGCGCAGCGCGCCGTCGAAGGTGAACGGGCCGACCGTTTCCAGCTCCGGTGTGAGCCGGTAGGGGAAGCCGCCCTCCTCCAGGGCGAGCAGCCGGCCCGCATGCGCGATCAGGTGGGTGTTGGCGGTGGAGACCCGGTAGTCCACCCGCCCGGTGGCCTGGTCGAAGGCCAGCTCGAAGCGCGACCGGCCCGGGTGCTCGTACAGCGGCGTCCGCACGTACCGGTTGCGGTACCAGCGGGCCCGGCCGCCCTTCAGGGCCACCGCGTGGACCATGCCGTCGCCCGCGAAGTAGTGCGGTGACCAGCCGGTGCGCGGGTTGGGCCCGTTGCGGAGGTACACGCCGTTCAGCTCCTCGGGAACGGCACCGACCACCTCGGCCGGTTCCAGCGTCACCTCCTCGGTGACCGGTGCGTTGTTCCCCGCCAGGTGGAGGGGCACGTCGGCGTTCCGCGCGGTCGTCATCTGCTGTTCTCTCCCGTCGTCCGGTTCGGCCGCGCCAGGATCGCGGGAGAATCGTCGAAGAAACAGTCTTGTTCTCGCCGGCGCCGTCAGCCGGTCGGAGAACCCGCAGCGCAGGACGGTGCCAAAATGGAAGAACACCGTTCCGCATCGCACCATCGTCACCAGCCGTCACACACGGGCCAGGTCGACCTGGCCCGTCACGGCGCCAGGGACCGCGATCAGGACGAGCACGGCGCGTTTTCCATCGCCTCTCTACCGCCGGGCCGGAGCCGGAGCCTCGATGGTGACGTCGTCGAGCCGGTCGCTGGCCTCGTCCTGTTCTTCATCGGCGCGGTCGTCGTGCATCTGCGTGCCCGCGTCTTCTACAACCTGGCCTTTCCCTGCGCGTACCTCGCCCTGGCCGTCGCCACTCTCGCCCTGAGCACCACCGGCGGGTAGGTACCGGCCGGGCACCAGGGATGGTCGAGTCCTTGTGATGTGGCACGATTTCGCAGGTGACCAGCAGACCTGACCCGGCGCAGCGGCTGAGTGACCTGGCGCGGTTGCGGCGTGTGCGGGACCGGATCGATCGGGAGTACGCGCAGCCGCTGGACGTGGAGGCGCTGGCCCGTGGCGTGCACATGTCGGCGGGGCATCTCAGTCGCCAGTTCCGGCTGGCCTATGGCGAGTCGCCGTACAGCTACCTGATGACGCGGCGGATCGAGCGGGCGATGGCGCTGCTGCGCCGGGGTGATCTCAGCGTCACCGAGGTCTGTTTCGCGGTCGGCTGCTCGTCGCTGGGCACCTTCAGCACCCGCTTCACCGAACTGGTCGGCGTGCCGCCCAGCGTCTACCGGCAGCAGGTGGCCGACGCCCAGGCGGGGATACCGTCGTGTGTGGCCAAGCAGGTGACCCGACCGGTCAGGAATCGAGAAGCACCGGGTGGCGGGCCGCACATAACGTGACCGTCATGGACATCACCATTCACTCGACCTTCCTCCCGCACGACGACCCGGAGGCCTCCCTGGCCTTCTACCGCGACACCCTCGGCTTCGAGGTCCGCAACGACGTCGGGCACGGCGGGATGCGCTGGATCACGGTCGGCCCCACCGGCCAGCCCGGCACGTCCGTCGTCCTGCACCCGCCGACCGCCGACCCGGGCGTCACCGATGAGGAGCGCCGCACCATCGCCGAGATGATGGCCAAGGGCACCTACGCCAGCATCATCCTGGCCACCCCCGACCTCGACGGCACCTTCGAGAAGGTGCAGTCCGGCAGCACCGAGGTCGTCCAGGAGCCGACCGAGCAGCCCTACGGGGTGCGCGACTGCGCCTTCCGTGACCCCGCGGGCAACATGGTCCGCATCCAGGAGCTCCGCTGAGATGAGCGCCGCCCCCCGCTCCCGCGCGCAGCGCCGCCGCGACACCGAGCACCGGCTCGCCCACGACATCGACGTCTGGGTGGCCAGTGCCTCGGCGGACGGTGCGCCGTACATGGTGCCGCTGTCCTTCGACTGGGACGGCGAGTCACTGCTGATCGCCACGCCCGCCGACAGCCCGACCGGCAGGAACCTGGCCGCCACCCGGACCGTCCGGGTGGGGTTGGGCGGCACCCGCGACGTGTCCATGATCGAGGGCGAAGTCGATGTTCTCGAGATCGACGCGCTGCCACGGGAGCGGGGTGACCGGTTCGCCGCGCGCACGGGCTTCGACCCGCGCGCGCCGGCCACGCCGTATCGCTGGTTCCGCGTCTTCCCGCGCCGTATCCAGGCCTGGCGTGAGGTGAACGAGATGCCCGGCCGCGAGCTGATGCGCGACGGTCGCTGGCTGGTCTGACCTCTCGGCCCCGTGGCCGAACCGAAGTGAAGAGAACTTGGACGTGCTGCTCGAAGCCGGTTGGATCGAGCCAGGTGACGGAGACCGCGAAGGCGGCCCCACCCGACAGACAGATGATGATGGAGACACGATGAGCATGGCCACGAGGACGGACACGCAGGCGCCCGCGCGGCACGCCGCCGACAGCCACGATCTGATCCGCGTGCACGGCGCGCGCGTGAACAACCTCAAGGACGTCAGCATCGAGATCCCGAAGCGCCGGCTGACGGTGTTCACCGGTGTTTCCGGCTCGGGCAAGAGCTCGCTGGTGTTCGGCACGATCGCCGCGGAGTCGCAGCGGATGATCAACGAGACCTACAGCGCCTTCGTGCAGGGCTTCATGCCGACGCTGGCGCGGCCCGAGGTCGACGTGCTCGAAGGGCTGACCACGGCGATCATCGTCGACCAGGAGCGGATAGGCGCCAACGCCCGCTCCACCGTCGGCACCGTCACCGACACCAACGCGATGCTGCGCATCCTCTTCAGCCGGCTCGGGCAGCCGCACATCGGCTCGCCCAACGCGTACTCCTTCAACGTCGCCTCGGTCCGGGCGAGCGGTGCGATCACGGTCGAACGCGGTGGCAGCAAGACCGTGAAGGCGACCTTCAACCGCACCGGCGGCATGTGCCCGCGTTGCGAGGGCATGGGCACGGTCTCCGACATCGACCTCACCCAGCTCTACGACGACTCCAAGTCGATCGCCGGGGGCGCGTTCACCATTCCCGGCTGGAAGTCGGACAGCTTCTGGACCGTGCGGCTCTACGCGGAGTCGGGCTTCCTCGACCCGGACAAGCCGATCCGCGAGTTCACCGAGAAGGAGATGCGGGACTTCCTCCACCACGAGCCGGTCAAGGTGAAGGTCGAGGGCGTGAACCTCACCTACGAGGGACTGATCCCCAAGATCCAGAAGTCGTTCCTGTCCAAGGACAAGGAGGCGATGCAGCCGCACATCCGGGCGTTCGTGGACCGGGCGGTCGCCTTCACCGCCTGCCCCGAGTGCGGCGGCACCCGGCTCAGCGAGGCGGCCCGGTCGTCGCGGATCGCGGGGATCAACATCGGCGACGCGTGCGCGATGCAGATCAGCGACCTGGCCGCATGGGTCCGCGGCCTCGACGAGCCGTCGGTGGCGCCGCTGCTCGCGAAGCTGCGGCACACGCTCGACTCGTTCGTGGAGATCGGGCTGGGCTACCTCTCGCTCGACCGGTCGTCGGGCACGCTGTCGGGCGGCGAGGCGCAGCGCACCAAGCTGATCCGCCACCTCGGCTCCTCGCTCACCGACGTCACCTACGTCTTCGACGAGCCCACCATCGGCCTGCACCCGCATGACATCCAGCGGATGAACGACCTGCTGCTGCGGTTGCGCGACAAGGGCAACACGGTGCTCGTCGTGGAGCACAAACCGGAGACGATCGCGATCGCCGACCACGTCGTGGACCTCGGCCCCGGCGCCGGTACGGCGGGCGGCGCCGTCTGCTTCGAGGGCACCGTCGAAGAGCTGCGGGCCAGCGGCACCGTCACCGGCCGCCATCTCGACGACCGGGCGGCCCTCAAGGAAAAGGTGCGGACGCCCACCGGCACGCTGGAGATCCGCGGCGCGGCTGCGAACAACCTGCGTGACGTGGACGTCGACATCCCGCTCGGGGTGCTGGCCGTCGTCACCGGTGTCGCCGGCTCCGGCAAGAGCTCGCTCATGCACGGCTCGGTCCCCGCCGGCGCGGGTGTGGTGTCGATCGACCAGGGCGCGATCCGCGGCTCGCGCCGGAGCAACCCGGCGACCTACACCGGGCTGCTCGACCCGATCCGCAAGGCGTTCGCGAAGGCCAACGGCGTGAAGCCGGCGCTGTTCAGCGCCAACTCCGAGGGCGCCTGCCCCGACTGCAACGGCGCCGGCGTCATCTACACCGACCTGGCGATGATGGCGGGTGTCGCCACCCCCTGCGAGGAGTGCGAGGGGAAGCGGTTCCACGCGTCGGTGCTGGAGTACCGCCTCGGCGGCCGCGACATCAGCGAGGTGCTCGCGATGTCGGTGGCCGAGGCCGAGGAGTTCTTCGGCGCCGGCGAGGCGCGCACCCCGGCCGCGCACGCCGCCCTCCGCCGGCTCGCCGACGTCGGGCTCGGTTACCTCAGGCTCGGCCAGCCGCTCACCACGCTGTCCGGTGGCGAGCGGCAGCGGCTCAAGCTGGCCACCCACATGGCCGAGAAGGGCGGTGTCTACGTCCTCGACGAGCCGACCACCGGCCTGCACCTCGCCGACGTCGAGCAGTTGCTCGGCCTGCTCGACCGGCTCGTCGACTCCGGCAAGTCGGTCATCGTCATCGAGCATCACCAGGCGGTCATGGCGCACGCCGACTGGATCGTCGACCTCGGTCCCGGCGCCGGCCACGACGGCGGCCGGATCGTCTTCGAGGGCACGCCCGCCGACCTCGTCGCCGCCCGCTCCACCCTCACCGGCGAGCACCTCGCGGCCTACGTCGGCGCCTGACCGGGGACGGTCAGGCCGACCGGTCGCGGATGCTGTTGATGAACCCCGCGGCCGTGGCGGTGTCGCGGCAGGAGGTCAGGAACGTGGTGCCGTCGGCGAGTTCGAGGGACAGCGCCGGGCCCGGTGCCAGGAGCATGGAGCTGCCCGCGCCCTTCATGCCGGCCAGTGCCCATTCGTTCGGTTCGACGGTGACGGCCTCGGCCTGGACGATGTCGCTGATCGCCACCGTCCGCCGGATCGGACCGTAGGAGGCGCGTACCGTCCGCTGGTCGATGACCAGCCGGTAGGCGTGCATGGGGACGAGCAGCAGCCCGGTGACGGCGACGGCCAGCATGGCCCAGCCGACGTCGCCGACGAGCGGAACGAACACGGCGGTGAGAGCGGCGCCGGCCAGCACGAGAAGCGCCGCGGCCCACCGCAGCGGCCGGATGGCGCGGGTCTCCTGCCAGGTGCCGCGTTCCGCGGCGCCCAGCGGCAGCCGCACGGCCGACCGGTCCGGCGCCCGGGCGGCCGGGGGCATGGTGACGCGGCCGCCGGCCAGGGCCAGGGCCACCAGCGCGCCCGCCAGCGCGGCCGCGCTGATGGCCGTGACCGCCACCGCCGGTGCGGGTGACGACGCCTGTTCGGTGGACGGGGCGTCCAGGGCGGAGTGCAGCACCACGATCACGGCGCTGGTCAGCGCCAGGGTGACCGTGGTGACCGCGAGCTGGATGCCGGTGCGGATGGCGTGGGCCTGTGACGCCGGCAGCCGCGTGGTGACGGCGAAGCCGACCAGGCCCAGCACCCACAGCCCGGCCGGCAGGCCGAGCGTCGTCGCCACGAAGGGCGCGACCGCCATGGTGGCGTCCGGGCCGTCGCCGCCGACCCCGGGGAGCCGGTCGGGGAGGCGTGACCGCCACGCCAGGGCGGCGGCGAGCGCGCCCGCGAGCGCTCCGCCGGGGATGATCAGCATGCCGACCGACCAACGGGCTCTGTTGTTCACACGTACTCCTTTCGGACGAGCTGCACCAGCTCGTCGGCGTTCAGACCGGCTTGCCGCGCGGCGGCGACCAGGTCACGCAGGGCCTCGGTCAGGCGCGCCCGGTCACCGGGCCGGGTGCCGGTGATGGTCGCTCCGCGGCCCCGCCGCAGTTCGACCAGGCCCTCGTCGCGCAGCGCGGCGTAGGCGCGCAGCACGGTGTGCATGTTCACGCCCAGCGACCCGGCCAGTTCCCGGCCTGTGGGCAGCCGGTCCCCGGGCTGGAGCAGCCCCTCGGCCAGTCCCCTGCGCACGCAACCGGCGATCTGCTCGGCCAGTGGTGTGGGGCTGCTGGGATCGACACGGAAGAACATGTTCGTATTGTACTAGAACAATGCGCCATGCGTCCACGGGTGAAGATCACCGGCCTGCACGGCCGGCGATCACGTGTGCGAGGGCAAGCTCAGAGCTATCCGTACCGGCTCGCCCAGGAGGATCTCGAAGCGTTCACCGGGCGTCCGGCTCCGTGCTGGGCCAGCGAGAACGGCCCTCGCCCACCTGCGCAAAGCACCGGCGTAGGCGGCGAGGGCAACGGAGAAGGAGAGCGAAACCGGGAGATTGCGGCACCGGCGCGCAACAAAAGTCAAGGCAAGGAGGTTCACCGCTCCCTGCCACTCTCAACGTATAGCGCACCGGGGGGCTTGCGGCAAGACCCGGGTCATGCTGCAGAATCGCCGGCCGAAGCCAGAACCTGCGAAAACAGGGGGTTTTCGTGATCGACGTGATCATCGCCGGTGGCGGACCGACCGGCCTGATGCTGGCCGGCGAGCTGCGGCTGCACGGCGTGCACGTGCTCGTGCTGGAGAAGGAGGCGGAGCCGACCAAGGTCGTCCGCGCGCTCGGCCTGCATGTGCGCAGCATCGAGGTGATGGACCAGCGCGGCCTGCTGGAACGGTTCCTCGAACACGGCCGGCAGTACCCGGTCGGCGGTTTCTTCGCCGGCATCGACAAGCCCTCGCCCGACCGGCTGGACACCACGTATCCCTACGTCCTCGGCATCCCGCAGCCCACCACCGACCGCCTGCTGGCCGAGCGCGCCGCCGAACTCGGCACCGAGATCCGGCGCGGCCACGAGCTGGTCGGGCTGAGCCAGGACGAGGACGGGGTGACCGCCGAGCTGGCCGACGGCACGCAACTGCGCGCGCGCTACCTCGTCGGCTGCGACGGCGGCCGCAGCACGGTGCGCAAGCTGCTCGGCGTCGGCTTCCCCGGCGAGCCCGCCGGCGTCGAGACGCTACTGGGCGAGATGGAAGTGACCATGCCCCCGGAGGAACTGGCCGCCGTGATGGCCGAAGTCCGCAAGACCCACAAGCACTTCGGCATCGGACCCTTCGGCGAGGAGGAGGGGGTGCACCGCGTCGTCGTGCCCGCCGAGGGGGTGGCCGAGGACCGCTCGGTCCCGCCGACCCTCGAGGAGTTCAAGCGGCAGCTGCGGGTGTTCGCCGGCACCGACTTCGGCGTGCACTCACCGCGCTGGCTCTCCCGCTTCGGCGACGCCACCCGGCTGGCCGAGCGCTACCGGGTCGGCCGGGTACTGCTGGCCGGCGACGCGGCGCACATCCACCCGCCGGTCGGCGGGCAGGGCCTCAACCTCGGCATCCAGGACGCGTTCAACCTCGGCTGGAAACTGGCCGCCGCGGTCACCGGCTGGGCCCCGGAGGGGCTGCTGGACAGCTACCACACCGAACGCCACCCGGTGGCCGCCGACGTGCTGAACAGCACCCGCGCCCAGATGCAGCTGCTGTCCCCCGAGCCCGGCCCGCAGTCGGTGCGCCGGCTGCTGTCGGAACTGATGGACTTCGAGGAGGTGAACCGGCACCTGATCGAGAAGATCACGGCGATCGGGGTCCGCTACGACTTCGGCGCCGGGCACGAACTGCTCGGCCGGCGGCTGCGGGACACCGGGCTGAAGCGGGGACGCCTCTACGAGCTAATGCGCGGCGGCCGCGGACTGCTGCTCGACCCGACCGGCCGGCTCTCGGCGGCGGGCTGGGCGGACCGGGTCGACCACGTCGTCGACGGCAGCGAGGAACTGGACGTCCCCGCGGTACTGCTGCGACCGGACGGCCACGTGGCGTGGATCGGCGACGACCAGACCGACCTGCTCGGCCGGCTACCCAGGTGGTTCGGTGAACCCACCGGCTGAACGCGCGGTCGCGACCCGAAAGGACGCACCCGGCTCCGGCCTCGCCACCGCCCGGCGAGGCCGGAGACCGGACCGATGCTCCCCTGGTACTTCCCAGCGTGCAGCCGCATTTCCCGGTTCCGGTAGGACGGGGAACGCGGGCCGGGGACCGGCCTCGCCGGGTGGTGGCGAGGCCGGGCCCCAGCCCGCGGTCTGCGGGTCAGGAGGCGTAGGTGGTGACCTTCCACAGATGGCCGTCCGGGTCGCTGAAGTAGCCGAAGTACCCGCCCCACTGGGCGGGGGCCGCCTCCTTGACCACGCTGCCGCCGGCAGCGACCGCGTTGCGCATCATCTCGTCCACGACCTCCCTGGAGTCGGGGTTGAAGTGGAACGAGGCGCCGCGGAATCCGGACCCCTCCGCAGGGACGCCGGCGTCCCCTGCCGCCGCCTCCCATTCGTAGAGGGCCAGCTGCGGAGATCCCTCGCCCAGGCTGAACGAGACGAAATGACGGGTGTCCTTGTCGATCTCGCAGCCCAGGCCCGCATAGAACTTCTTGGCGCGGGCCAGGTCCTTGACACCGAGCATGATGGCGCTCACCTGCAGTGACACGGTTCTCTCCTTGTGGTTTCGGGGCATATGCCGCCTGCGCCGGCAGGCCGGACAGCCGGGCCGCGCCCGGATGTCACATCGGCCTGGGTTTGCCGGTCAACCGATATGACCGCCGAGGCAAAGGAATGTGACAGATGGCCGAGCAAGACTGGGTGAGCGAGCGGTTCGCCGAGCACCATGACCGCTTGCACGCGGTGGCCTACCGGATGCTCGGCTCACCCGGCGAGGCCGAGGACGCGGTGCAGGAGGCGTGGCTGCGGGTCAGCCGCGCCGACACCGGCCAGGTGGAGAATCCGGGAGGGTGGCTGACCACGGTCGTCTCCCGGGTCTGCCTGAACATGCTCGAGGCACGCCGCAACCGGCGCGAGGAGTCGGCCGGGGCACTGCCGCCCGAGCCGGGCACGCCGCACCCGGGCATCCACCCGACCGGCCAGGGCGGCCCCGAGGACGAGGCACTGCTGGCCGATTCGGTCGGTGCCGCGCTGATGGTGGTGCTGGACACGCTGACTCCCGCCGAGCGGCTCGCGTTCGTCCTGCACGACGTCTTCGCCGTGCCGTTCGGCGAGATCGGCGCCATCATCGACCGCTCTCCGGCGGCGGCCCGGCAACTCGCCAGCCGGGCCCGGCGCCGGGTGCAGGGCGCGGCCGGCGCGTCCGATGCCGCGCGATCGGCGAAGCGGGACATCGTCGAGGCCTTCCTCGCCGCCGCCCGGAGCGGGGATTTCACCGCCCTGCTCGAACTGCTCGATCCGGACGCCGTGGTCGGCGAGGTCCACGGCGGCCACGCGGTGGCGGCCTTCTTCGCCGAGCGACGGGCTCAGGCCGCCCGGCTCGCTCTGGTCGACGGCGTGCCGGCGGCCGTCTGGTCGCACCTCGGCCGGCCGAAGGCCGTCTTCACGTTCACCGTCAACGACGGCAAGATCACCAACATCGTCATCGACACCGACTCCGACCGGCTCCGTGACCTCGACATCGTCATTCTTGCGGCCGGCGACAGGGAGCGGCGTTGACCCGCGCCGATCTCAGGCTCTCGTCCTGCACTCTCGCCGCCCACGGCAGGCAGGCGTGACAGCCGCCCGGCCCCTTGAACGCGTTTATCGCACAGCTGACCAAACCTGACCATCATGCGATTATCGACACCGGCTGGCGGTCGGCAGAGTGACCTGGCCCGCAAACTTCGGATGGACCACAAAGCACTTGGAGGCGCAGCGATGGACACATCCGCGTATGTGAAGGCCGTTGTCGAGCAGACGAGCACGCTTGCCGATTGGGTGCACGGCAGGGATGCGGCGACCCCGGTGCCGACATGTCCGAAGTGGACGCTGGCCGATCTCGTCGACCATGTCGGCGGAACACAGCGCATGGTGGCGATGCTCGTGGGTGAGCAGATGACCGAGCCGAGCCGGGCGTTCGCCGGCTACGTTCCGGGGCCGACCGATTCGGGCCAGTGGCGCGCCTGGCTGAGCGACGGCGCGGCCAAGGCGGGACAGGCGTTCGCGTCGGTCGCCGATGACACGCCGGTGTGGGATCCGTCGGGCGCCGCCGCGGGCGTGCCGTTCTGGTCACGTCGGCTGTTCGGCGAGGCTTGCGTGCATCGCGCGGACGCGGCCGTGGCGCTCGGCATGCCGTACGAGTTGGCGCCGGAGCTCGCCGTCGCGGCCCTCGAGGACTGGCTGGACACGATGACCTCCCGTGGCTACTGGGAGAACAAGCCGGGCTTCGCCGATGCGATGCGCGGGGATGGTCAGACCCTGCATTTCCACGCGACCGACGCGCCTGGGGAGTGGGTGGCACGCCGGGAACCGGACATGGTCGTGCTGGAGCGCACGCACACCAAGGCGGACGTCGCGGTGCGCGGCCCGGCCATCGAGCTCCTGCTCGTGATCAGCAGGCGTCGCCCGCTGGAAGCGGCTCCCACACTGGAAGTGCTGGGGGATCGGGCGTTGTTCGACCACTGGATCGAACACATGGACTGGGTCACCAACGACTGACCCACGCTCGGCCGACGCGGTCCGGCGGGAAAAGGATTGGACGGGCCGATGACCAGGCTTGTAGCTTGCGGCGAACCGTGACGCCGCCCGAGGAGGTGAGACCCATGAACGCTGTATCGCTGTGGGTGCTCCCCCTTCCCGTCACGGCCGGGCGATTGACGTAGGTGTCGCCGGGAGCGCCTCGACAACAAGGCACTCCCGAAAGGCAACACCTATGAACTCTTCGCAGTTCACCGCCGAACCGCCGTCGAGCGACAGGGTCGAGCGCGGCCCCACGGTGGGCGACGTCCCCGGGCTCCGGTCGTCGGCCTCCGGCGCCGATCGCGCACCCCTCATGTTCGATGTGATCATTGCCGGGTGCGGGCCGACCGGTGCGATGCTGGCCGCCGAACTACGGCTGCACGATGTGCGGGTACTCGTCCTGGAAAAGGAAACCGAGCCCGTGTCGTTCGTCCGCATCGTCGGTCTGCATATTCGCAGTCTCGAGCTGATGGCGATGCGCGGACTGCTGGAGCGCATCCTCCCGCATGGAAGGCGGCGTCCGGCCGGCGGCTTCTTCGCCGCCATCCCCAAACCCGCGCCCGAGGGCCTGGATTCCGCGTACGCCTATCTGCTGGGCATCCCGCAGCCGGTCATCGTTCATCTGCTCGAAGAGCATGCGGTCCAACTGGGTGCGCAGGTCCGGCGCGGTCGTGCGGTGGCCGGTTTCGAGCAGGACGACGAGGGTGTGACCGTTGAGCTGGACGACGGGGAACGGCTGCGTTCGCGTTACCTCGTCGGCTGTGACGGTGGGCGCAGTACGGTGCGCAAACTGCTGGGCGTCGGCTTCCCCGGCGAGCCCTCGCGGACCGAGACGCTGATGGGCGAGATGGAAGTGGGCGTGCCGCAGGAGGAGATCGCCGCCAAGGTGGCAGAAGTCAGCGAGCTCCATCGGCCATTCTGGCTCAGGCCTTTCGGCGAAGGGGCCTACAGCGTCGTGGTCCCCGCCGGGGAAGTCAGCGACCGCGCAGAACCGCCCACCCTCGAGAATTTCAAACAGCAGTTGCGCGCCATCGCCGGAACCGATTTCGGCGTGCACTCCCCGCGCTGGTTGTCCCGCTTCGGGGATGCCACCCGGCTGGCCGAACGTTATCGGGTCGGGCGGGTGCTGCTGGCCGGCGACGCGGCGCACATCCATCCGCCCATCGGCGGGCAGGGCCTCAACCTGGGCGTCCAGGACGCGTTCAACCTCGGCTGGAAACTGGCCGCACAGATCCGCGGCTGGGCCCCGGAAACACTGCTGGACACCTACCAGGCCGAACGTCATCCGGTCGCTGAGGACGTGCTGGACAACACCCGCGCCCAGACGGAACTGCTGTCCCCCGACCCGGGCCCGCAGGCCGTGCGCAGGCTGCTCACCGAACTGATGGACTTCGACGAGGTGCACCGCCATCTGATCGAGAAGATCACCGGGATCGGCATCCGCTACGACTTCGGCGCCGGCCCCGACCTGCTCGGCCGCCGCCTGCGCGACATCGACGTGAAACAGGGCCACCTCTACGGTCTGCTGCATCACGGCCGCGGCCTGCTGCTGGACCGCACCGAACGCCTGACCGTCAGCGGCTGGTCAGACCGGGTCGATCACCTCGCGGACCCCACCGCGGCACTGGACGTTCCGTGCCTCCTGCTACGCCCCGACGGCCACGTCGCCTGGATCGGCCACGATCAGCAGGACCTGAACGACCACCTCTCCCGCTGGTTCGGCAAACCCACCAACTAATCCCGCCCGAGCAACCGAAAAGCCCGTGCGGATCGGAATGGCCCGTAGTAACTGACCACCAGAAGGCTGGAAGCAGCATCTGCCGTAGGTGTTCCGGCCCCGGCACCACCTGCCGGGGCCGGAGACCGGGCCGAGGCTCCTCACCATGATCTGGAACGGAGTCCGGTGGCGCCTCTCAGTGTGCAACTGCGTCTTCCCACGCGAGAGAGGGACGCCATCACAGGTCGTAAACGCCGGCCTTCACCTGCCTGAGGAGGTCATGCCATACCGGGATGCCCACAACCAGGATGCCGCTCTCCGGGCTCTTCGAATCCCGGACCGCGCACAGTGTCCCGGCCCTCGCCGCTTCTACGCAGTTCGCTCCTTGGGCTGAGCGCGAGCTCTTACGCCATGTCCACCGAAAGGAGATTGTGCCCATTTGATCTTATTCTGGCAATTTTATATGGACTTCGCCAGTTGGGTGATCAGAGCCAGCGAGTCGTCCACTCCGAGATCGTCCACAACCGCAGCGGTTCAGGTTCGCGTTCGTCCAGTGCAACGAAGAACTCAACACCCGCTGAACCTGTGCCGGTACGCAGCACCGCTCAACACGTTGCCGCTGGATGAGAACTACGCTTGCATCATGGGTGTGCGGGTACGGCGTGTTTGCCCGGCCCCAGGTCGGGCCGGCGGTGTGAGATGAACCCGGAACCGTGTGACTTGGCGGCCGGTGAGGGCGCGGGGCTGCGTCCGGCCGGACCTGACCAGGTCGTTGCCGCTCTGGCCGACGTCACGGCTATCAGCGCCTACTTCGAGATCGGCCATGGACCCGCCGGGCCCGGCTGGCGGCCGTTCACCGACCTGTTCGCCGGTGCGCTGGGTGATCGCGTCGCCGTCGTCGCGGAACGCCTGGGGACGGCCGAGACCAGGGTGGCGGCCTCGATCCTGTTCCAGGGGCTGGCCGCCCGGCTGTGGTCACCGGCGCTCGGGCCGGCCGTCGCCCACGGCCTGCTCCCCGACCTCGACCCCGCCCGCCTGTACTGGCGGCCGGTCGACTCCGGGCCGCTCCCGCTGCGCACCCCGCACCCGGCGGGGTGGATCACCGACGATCCGGACCGTGCCGCCGCGTTCCTGTACGAGAACGTGGTGGAGGGCCTGCTCGAACCGCTGGTGCGGGCCGTCCGGCAGATCGTCGGGCTCGCGCCCGGCCTGCTGTGGGGTAACGCCGCGTCCGCGCTGGCCGGAACGGTCGGCTCGATCGGCCGGGAACGTCCCGCGCTCGCCGGCCCCGCCGTCTCCCTCGGCCGCGCCCTGCTCGGCCAGGGTGTCCTGGCCGGCACCGGTACCGGTGATCTCGTCGAGCCCTCCCCCGGTGGCCCCTTCTTCCTCCGGCGCAGCTGCTGCCTGTACTACCGCCTGCCGGGCGGCGGCAAGTGCGGCGACTGCGCCCTGGTGGCTCCCGGCACCCGCCGGGCCCCGGGAGGCGGAACGGGGTGACGCCCGTCCGGGGGCTGCAGGGTCCAGGGCCGCTACTCCTTCTCGTGCGGTTCCGGAACTTCCCCCCGCCTGGGCGAGGCAGTGCCGCCCCGCCAGGTGGCGGGTAGAATCCGCCGTGCGGCGGTCGAATCCGGGGGCGGACTCACCGATGATCGTGACTGCAGTCACGCCAACCCCTGGAGCCGATGATGACCGCCACCGACCCCCGCCCCGGCCCTCCCCCGCCTTTCGACCCGGAGCTGGCCCCGGCCCTGCGGGTCATCAACGAGTTCCTGGCGCCCGGCGCCTTCGGTGACGCCGGGGCCGTCGCGATGATGCGCCAGGCCGTTCCGAACGCCGGACAGCCCGCGAACGAGACGTTCGCCCGGGGCGGCGCGTTCGAGGTCGAGGAACGGACGGTGCCGGGCCCCGCGGGCGCTCCGGACATCTCCCTGCTGATCTGCCGTCCGGCGGCGGCACTGGACCCGACGCCGGCGATCTACCACATGCACGGCGGCGGCATGGTCGTCGGGGACAACCGGACGGGCCTGTCCGAGATCCTCGACCTGGTCAAGGAACTGGAGACGGCCGTGGTGTCGGTCGAGTACCGGCTGGCGCCGGAGACCCCGCACCCCGGCCCGGTGGAGGACTGCTACGCCGGGCTGGTGTGGACGGCCGAGCACGCCGCGGAACTGGGCATCGACCCCGAGCGGATCATCGTGGGCGGTGCCAGCGCCGGTGGCGGGCTGGCCGCGGCGCTAGCGCTGCTGGCCCGGGACCGCGGTGGTCCCGCCCTGTTCGGGCAGTTGCTGATGTGCCCCATGCTCGACGACCGCAACGACACCCCGTCGGCCCGCCAGATGGCCGGGCTCGGCGTCTGGGACCGCTCCTCCAACGCGGGCGGGTGGAGTGCCCTGCTCGGCGACGCGCGCGGCACTGACGGCGTCTCCCCGTACGCGGCGCCGGCGCGGGCCGCGGACCTGTCCGGGTTGCCGCCGGCGTACATCGACGTGGGCTCGGCCGAGACCTTCCGGGACGAGGACACCGCCTACGCCGGCCGCATCTGGCAGGCCGGCGGGCAGGCCGAACTCCACGTCTGGCCCGGCGGTTTCCACGGGTTCGACCTGATGGTGCCGCAGGCGGTGATCTCCCAGGACGCCCGGGCGGCCCGCACGCGGTGGCTGCGCAGGCTACTCGCGGCCTAAGGGAAGGGGACCGGCCGATGAAGGACCTGACGGTCCGCCTCGACGCGTTGGACCCGCAGGCCGGGGCGGCACTGCGGGTCATCGCCTACTTCGACGACCTGGTCGCCCACGGGGCGGGACTCCAGGCGATCGTCCGGGCCGCCGCGGTGCTGACCGCCGGTCCCGCCGCGCTCGTCGACGACGCCCGGCGGGTCCGCATCCGGGTCGACGGGGACGGGCACGCCGGGAAGCCCTCCGACGCCCCCGATCCCGCCTGGCCGAGCGTCCGGCTGGGATCGGGCGACGCGGTGCTGTGGCTGGAGTACTCCGGCCCGACCCGCCCCGTCGACGCCATGGTGCTGGAACGGGCGGCGGCGGCCGCCGCCGCGGTCCTGGACCGCACCCGCGGCCGGCGGGCGAACCCCCCGCAGGGCCCGGCCTCGGTGGAAACCCTCCTCGACCCGGCGACCGGACCGGAGGCCCGGGCGACGGCGGCCCGCCGGCTCAAACTGCCGGAGTCCGGCCAGCTCAGGGCCGTCGCACTGCACGGCGGGGACGCACTCGTCCACGGCGATCCCGACGGGGCGGCGGACGCCCTGCCCGAGGGGGCGCGTGCCGGGATCGGCCCCGCGGTGCCCGTCGAGGACCTGCCGGCGTCCTGGACCGCGGCCCGGCTCGCCCTGCGCCTGACCGCCGAGGGCACCCCGGGCGACCCCGGCCCCCGCGTGGTCCACGCGGACACGGCGGGCGGCCTGATGCTGCTGGCGCAGACCGTCGGCCCCGACACCCCCAGGATCCAGGATGTCGTGGCCCTCGAACGGGCCGCCCAGGCCGCCCCCTGGATGCTCGCCGCCCTCGACGCCCTCGCGAACGCCACGAGCCTGCGGGCGGCGGCCACGGCCCTGCGGGTGCACCACTCGACCTTGCAGGAGCGCGCCGCCCACGCCGAACGGCTGCTCGGCTGGCCCGTCAACGACGCCCCGGGCCGCCTCCGCCTGCACCTGGCCCTCGTCCTGCGCCGCCTGCACCGGGCCCCGATCTGAAGCGGCGGCCCAGGTCGCGCCGGGTCTTCGTCGCTCGAACCAGGCCGTGGTCGCGGCGCCGGTGAGTCCCGGCCTGCCGGGACCGTCAGCCGGTCCCGGTCATCGCCGTGAGGCGGCGGGCGAGCAGGGCGGCGGTCTCCCGCAGTTCCGCAGGTTCCAGCACCTCCGCCTCGAAGCCCAGCCGGGTCACGCGCACGGCGAGCCACTCCAGGTCCTCCCCGCCGACGACGAGCACGCACCACCCGTCGCGATCGTCCTCGACGCGCCCCACCTGGGGCGGCACCAGCTCCCGTACCTGGTCGGGCCGGGCGTGCAGGCGCACCCGGGCGAGATACCGGTACGGCGCCTCGGTCACGGACCGCTGCACGTAGTCGACCGGGTCCGGGTGCTCCCGCGCCCGGAAGCGCCAGGTCGTCGCCGCCACCTCGCGCATCCGGTCCAGCCGGAAGGTGCGCCAGTCGTCGCGGTCGACGTCCCAGGCCATCAGGTACCAGCGGCGGCCGGTGGCGACCATCCGCACCGGCTCGACCGTGCGCTCGCGCTCCCCGCCGTCGCGGCCGGCGTACCGGAACCGTACCCGCACGGCGTCGCGGCAGGATCGCGCGAGCGTCACCAGCAACTCCGGGTCGATCTCGACCCCGGGGCCGACCAGGGTCTCGGTGGCGCCGTGGACCGCCCGCACCTCGGCGCGCAGCCGGGGCGGCATCACCTGGTCGAGCTTCGCGAGCGCCCGCAGCGCCGCCTCGCCCGCCCCGGCGACCGTGCCCCCCGACGCCAGCCGCAGGGACACCGCCGTCGCGATCGCCTCCTCGTCGTCGAGGAGCAACGGCGGCAGCCGGGTGCCCGCACCGAGCCGGTAGCCGCCACCGACGCCCGCCGTCGCGTGCACGGGGTAGCCGAGCGTGCGCAACCGCTCCACGTCGCGGCGCACCGAGCGGTCGGTGACCTCCAGCTCGGCAGCGAGCTCGGCGGCGGTCCAGGACGGCCGGCGCTGTAGCAGTGCCAGCAACCGCAGCACCCGCTCGGTCGTCGCCTCGACGGTCACGCGCCCATCGTTCCACACATCTAGGAACGACCCTGTCCGCTATAGGCGGGAGGCTGGGGCCATGACCGAACAGATCTGGAACCCCCTGCTCCGAGACCAGCTCGCCTGGCTCTGGACCGGGCGGCTGCGCGATCGCCTCGACGGGCTCACCGACGAGGAGTACTTCTGGGAGCCGGCGCCCGGCTGCTGGAGCGCGCGCCCGCGCGGCACCGGCACCGCACCCGTGCAGGCCGGGTCCGGCGCGTTGACCATCGACTTCGCGATGCCGGAACCCGACCCGCCACCGTTCACCACGATCGCCTGGCGGCTCGGGCACGTGATCGTCGGTGTGCTCGCGACGCGCAACGCCGCGCACTTCGACCGCGCGCCCACCGACTACCAGTCGTTCGAGTACGCCCCGACCGCGACCGCGGCGCTGGCCCAGCTCGACGCGGAGTACGCCACCTGGCTGGCCGGGGTCGAGTCCCTCGGCGAGGCCGGTCTCGCCCGCCCGTGCGGGGAGGCGGAGGGGCCGTACGCCGAGCATCCGCTGGCCACGCTGGTGCTGCACATCAACCGCGAGATGATCCACCATCTGGCCGAGGTGTGCCTGCTCCGCGACCTTTACCTGCACACCCGACAGGAGGCGAGCTGAGATGGCCCGCGACGTTCAGATCACCTTCGACTGCGCCGACCCGGCCGCCCTGGCGGCGTTCTGGGCCGAGGCCCTCGGCTACCGGCTGCAGGACCCGCCCGGGGCCTTCGAGTCGTGGGAGCAGGCCCTGGAGGCGCTGGGCGTGCCGCCCGAGCACCGTAACGACGCCTCGGCGGTGGTCGATCCCGGAGGCTCCGGACCGCGGCTGTTCTTCCAGCGGGTGCCGGAGGGCAAGCAGGCCAAGAACCGCGTGCACCTCGATGTGCGGGCCGCCCCCGGCCTCGAGGGCGACGCGCGGATGACGGCCCTGGAGGCGGAGGCCGAACGGCTCGCCTCCCACGGCGCCACCCGGCTCCGGCGTCACGAGCCCGCTCCCCCACTCGACGCCGGTCACATCATCATGGCCGACCCCGAGGGCAACGAATTCTGCCTCGACTGACTAGCCGCGCGCCCCGACCCCCGCGGTTCCGCCTCCACGCCTGGCCTGAGCCGGTCAGGCCGCGTAGTTGCGTACCAGCCGGAGCGCGTCGGCGGCGTGCGGCCCCTCGGTGGCGAGGCCGGTTTCCTCGGGGGCCAGGCGGCGGGCGCCGACCCGGCAGAACTCCGCGGCCGGGCCGGTGATCCGCGTTGGGGCGGCCGGGTCACCGAAGGTCCAGCGGGCTCCGTCCGGTGCGGTCAGGTCGCAGTGCACGGGGGTGTCCGGGAGGCCGGCGAGGGCGAAGGCGTAGGGCAGTGTGCGGTGGGCCAGCCAGGCGATGTGGCGCAGCCGGGCCGTGTCGGGATAGGGGATGCCCAGCGGGACGGTGATGTCCTGGGCGTGCGCCCAGTGCTCGGCGATCCGGGTCGTGGCCAGGGTGCGCGGGGACAGCGTGGCCCGCACCCAGGACAGGCGCGTGCCCGCGGGGTGGGCGCGCAGCGCGTCAGGGGTGGCGAAGGCGGCCTTGCGCCAGCGCGCCAGCAGGTCGGCCGGCGAGATTCCGCGCTCGGCGGCGACCATGTCCTCGACCACGCCGTCCACGGTGGCTTCGGCGGAGGTGAGGTAGACCTTCCCCGCGACGCTGGATCGGTGGTCGATCGCCTCCTCGGTCTGGGCGAGATGCAGGACGACGTCGGCGACACTCCAGCCTTCGGCCGCGGAGGGGTGGGCCCACTGGTCCGGGGTCAGAGCAGCCAGGACCGCGTCCAGCTGACGGTATTCGGCGGTCAGGTCGTCGAAGACATCCACCATCCCACCACCATACCGAACGACATTCGGTACGGATGGAGTTTCGCTGGCGGCCGGCGTACCCAAGGTGGCACCTCCGGCGCTGTCCGCTCAGTGTTCAGGCTCGTCGGGCGGATCCGCGTTCCAGACGGCGGGTAGCGGTTCCTCGCACATCGCGCAGACGAAGTGGTCGTCTTTCACGATGTTGAGCTGCCGGCAGTGGAGGCAGCGGCGGAAGACGATCGGCCGGGTGAAGGATCCGGGGTGATCGAGACCGGCGTTGTCGAGCGCTGCCTGGACGGCGGTCCACGAGGTGACGTCGGGGCAGTAGCCGGTGGACTGGTTGCTGATCTCGCTCACCCGCCATCCGTCATGGCTCCGCGCGAAGGTGATCTCTCCGGCGCCCAACACCGGATCGCCACCGGCACAGGCGATGTGTTCGCTCCGCCGCGGGGCGAGGCGAAGGGTCGCGGTCGTGTCGACGACAAACGTGAACGGCTCCTCGCGCTCCGGTTCGTCCTGTTCCGCCAGCCAGGTGGCGAGATCGTCGCGGGAGGAGATCGGACGTCCCAGCCCGTCCGGCCGTACCTGCTCGCGGAGTTCGGCCGGGCCGACGTACCGGTAACGCCGCTCCAGCGGCAGAACGGGCAGGGACGTCCCGTGAACATGGACCCGCGCAGAACGCATGCCCCACAGACTTACATGATCACAGTTGGTGTGGCGCCTTCTTTATCGGCGGGCCTGCCCGTCAGTGGGCGAAGAGGGTGCTGGCGAGGGCGACGTGGACGGCGGTGCCGCCGAAGATCGACAGCAGGACGTTGCGTCGCCACAGGTGCAGGGCCACGGTGCAGGCGAGCGCCAGCACGGTCGGCCCCGCCCGGTCGGGTGCCTGTGGGTCGAAGGCGCGCAGGGTGTAGCCGGTGAGGATGACCATCACGCCGACCGGCATCACCGCGCCGAGGTAGGCGATCAGCGGGCTGGAGCGCAGCGGTGCCAGGGCGGCGAAGGGCAGGGCGCGCAGAGCCCAGGTGACCGCGACGGCGACGGCGACCGCGGCGATCAGGTAGCCGGTGTCAGGCATGGGTGCTCCCCCTGCGCGTCCAGGCGTGGCGGGCCAGCAGGCCGGCGGTGAAGAGGGTGAAGGCCACCGGCAGCATCTGGTCGGGGAAGGCGAACCGGCCGACCAGGACGCATGCCAGTGCCAGCAGCGGGGTGGGGATGTCCCGGCGGTCGCGGAAGGCGTCGATGGCCAGGACGGTGAACAGGGCCGTCACCGCGAAGTCCAGACCGGTGACCTGGGCGGGGACGACCGAGCCGAGCAGGGCCCCGGTCGTCGCCCCGCCGGCCCAGTAGAGGTGGACGAACCCCTGGAGCCACAGGATGCGGCGGCTGGAGAAGGAACGGGCGGCCTCGCCGGCGGTGACCGCGTACGCCTCGTCGGTCAGGGCGAAGGTGCTGTACCCCTTGCGGAGGCGTCCCCGCACCCGATGCAGGGGGAAGGACAGGGCGTAGAAGACATGCCGGCAGTTGACCAGGAACGCCGTCACGGCGATCGAGGCGAGCGGTGCGGCGGCCAGCACCAGGCCGAGGAAGAGGAATTCCAGGGAACCGGCGAAGATGAGGCTGGAGAAGACGCTCGCCCACCACCATTCCAGGCCGGAGTGGACGACCAGGACGCCGAAGGCGACGCCTATCGGGAACGCGCCCAGGCCCACGGAGCCGGAGTCCTTCAGCGCCCGCACCAGGTCGGGCACCAGCCCGCGGTCGGGCACGGGGGCGGCGGGGAGAGGGCCGGCGCGTTCGGCCGAGGGCATTGCCATATCGGCAATTCTAGAAATAATCCCGCCTTATATGGTTTCGAAATATAACCCTAGAATCCCGATATGAGCAATGAACGGGAACTCGATCGGATTGATCGCGATATCTTGTTCCATCTCCAGCAGGATGGCCGGCTGACCAACGTGGAGCTGGCCAAGCGGGTCGGGCTGACTCCCCCGCCCTGCCTGCGCCGGGTGAAGCGGCTGGAGGAGGCCGGGATCATCACCGGCTACCGGGCGCGCATCAACCCCGAGGCGTTCGGCCGGGGGCTGGAGGTCACGGTCTCCATCGAGGTCTCCGTCAGCGACCTGAAGACCCTGGAAGGGCTGGAGAGCACGATCGCGGCCTACGAGGAGGTGGTCGAGTTCCGCCGCGTGTTCGGCACCCCCGACTACTACCTGCGCGTCCTCGTCGCCGACTACGCCGCCTACGAGGCCTTCCAGACCAGCAAGATCATCGGAATTCCCGGCGTCGCCCGCGTGATCTCCCAGCCCACCATGAAGAAGATCAAGGTCATTGACTGAACCGGTCGCGGTTGCCGGAAGACGAAGGCCCCGCCGGGATGATCCCGGCGGGGCCCGACGTCCGTGTCCGGTGTGCGGGTCGCCTCTCGGCGAAAGGCACAACGCGGCTCCAGCCGAACGGTAGTCCGCGAAGGCTATAGGTGAGGCCCGGGGACACCAGGCACACCGGCCACAGGCGGTACAACTGACCAGCCCCCCGGAATGTTCCCGACCCTGGGGAGCATCAGTCAGATGTATCGGCTGCCGGCGCCGGCCAGTTGCGGAGCGCGATGTCGAGGGCGTCCAGCATCCGCCGCCAGGAGTCGTCCGCACCGCGCGGGTGGTAGCGGAACCCTCCGGTCTGCTCCAGGCTCACGAACCCGTGGAAGGCGCTGCCCAGCATGCGTACCGCGTCGGTCTGATCGGGCTCGGCCAGCGCGTAGCCGCGCAGGATCGCCCGCATCATCTCCGAGTGCCGGCGGGCCGCGCTCGCTTCGGCGGTCTCCGGGTCGAGCGTGACCCGGGTGGCCGCATACCTGCCCGGATGCTCTTCGGCGTAGTCACGGTAGGTGTCGGCGAAGGCGATCAGCGCGTCCCTGCCGGCCCGTCCCGCCAGTGCCGTCGCGGCCCGGTCGGCGAGCTCGGCCAGCGCCAGCACGGCCACCCGGACCCGCAGCTCGTGCGCGTTCCTGATGTGGGAGTACAGGCTCGCGTCCTTCACGCCGAACCGGCGGGCGAGCTCCGAAACCGTCATGTTCTCCAGCCCCACCTCGTCGGCCAGCTCCGCGGCCGCCTCGGCCAGCCGTCCGACGGTCACTCCGGCACGCGCCATGGATCACCATCCTTCCTAGGGCTCCTAGGATAATACTTAATCGTTTGTGGTATCCAGGGGAGGGGCATAGTCTCCTGGCTATGAGAAAGATTTCCGAGAGCGAGATTCGCGGCTCCTTCGTCAACTGCACCAAAGGCGAGGTCAAGCGCCTCGCCGTGCCCAGGGACCTGGCCACCCGACCATGGGACGACCTGGACTTCCTCGGCTGGCAGGACCCCGCCTCGCCGCACCGCGCCTATCTGGTCGCCGAGCACGGAGGCCGCCTGGCCGGAGTGGCACTGCGCCGGGCCACTCCGCACGCCGGACACGCACGGCGGAGCATGTGCTCGCTCTGCCTGACCACGCACACCGGCGACGGCGTGTCGCTGATGACCGCCCGCCGGACCAGGGGCGACGGCAACTCCGTGGGCGCCTACATCTGCACCGACCTGGCCTGCTCGCTCTATCTGCGCGGCAAGAAGGACGCCGGGCTGGGCGGGCTGATACACGAGTCGCTCACCCTCGAAGAGAAGATCAGCAGGACCGCGGTCAACGTGACCGAGTTCTTCCAGAAGGTGACCTCGTGACCGGTCACCGCAGGCGTCGCGCTCGCAGGACGGTGTCGTGGGCGTGGTGCGTGCCGGCGGGGGCGGGGGCGGTTCTCGGACGGGTTTCGTCGATCAGGACGGTCCAGCCGTGGCCGAGGAACTCGGCGACCTCGCCGGGCTGGTAGTAGTCGCCGGGGTCGAAGCCGTGGTCCTGACCCGGGGGCAGATCGGCGGGATCATGGCCGACGAAGAGCAGGGTGCCACCGGGTGCGACGGCGGCCAGCAGGCCGCGCAGCGCGGCGTGGTCCGGCTGGTGCACGAGCGGGAAGTACTGGGCGGACACCAGGTCGAACGCGCCGGCCGGGGGTGGCGCGACGGTCAGGTCGGCCCGTGTCCACGCCACCCGGTCCGCGAGGTCCGCGGCCGCGGCGGCGGCGCGTTGCAGGGCGATCTGGGAGATGTCGACCCCGGTGACCTGCCAGCCGCGCCGGGCCAGCCAGAGCGCGTCGGCGCCTTCACCGCAGCCCAGGTCGAGCGCCTGCCCCGGCGGCAGGTCGGTGGCCTCGGTGACGAGCACCCCGTTGGGTGCGCCGCTGAAAAGCTGGTCGCGGCTGAGGTATCGCTCGTCCCAGAACTGGGCGTCCATGGTTCTCTCCTCGGTGGTCGGTGGAGGGGGTCACGGACCGTCGTTGAGCCGTCGTGACCGCCTCCGGCACCAACCTGCCCCCACCCCAACCTGCTGGCAAAGTTCTTTGCGGAAAGTGCAAAACATCAGGCACTGTGCATGTATGAACGACGAGTTCGACGCCGTGCTGGCCGGGATCGGACCACGGCTGCGCGAGTTGCGGCGCCGTAGCGGAGCCACCCTGAGCGCCCTGTCGGAGACCACCGGTATTCCGGTCAGCACCCTGTCCCGGCTGGAGTCCGGGCACCGCAAGCCGGGCCTGGAACTGCTGCTGCCCCTGGCCAGGGCCTACCAGAAGCCGCTCGACGAACTCGTCGGCGCCCCGGCCGACGCCGACCCCCGGGTGTATCCCCGGCCGGTCATCCACAACGGCATGACCGTCATCCCGCTGACCCGCAAACCCGGCGGGCTGCAGGCGTTCAAACAGATCCTCCCCGCCGGCCCGGACCGCTGCGAACCCGATCCCCGCTCCCACGAGGGCTACCACTGGCTGTACGTCCTCAACGGACGGCTCCGCCTCATCCTCGGTGACCAGGACTTCGTCCTCACCGCCGGCGAGGTTGCCGAATTCGACACCCACCTTCCGCACTGGTTCGGCAACGCCGACGCCCGGCCGGTGGAGTTCCTGAGCATCGTCGGCCCGCAGGGCGAACGCTTCCATGTCAAAGCCCGCTTCCGGCCCACCTGACCCCTGGGCGGTATCGGGCCCGCCCGGTCTTCGACGGCTTCACCGCCCTTCCAGCCCGCGCCGCGGAGTGACGAGGCCGGATTCGTAGGCGAACACCACGAGTTGGGCGCGGTCCCTGGCATGCAGCTTGTTCATCGCCCTGCTGACGTGCGTCTTCGCGGTGGCCGGGCTGATCACCATATGGGCGGCGATCTCGTCGTTGGACAGGCCACGGGCGACCAGCGCGGTGACCTCGCGCTCGCGGTTGGTCAGCACCTCGATCCCCTCCGGCGCGGGCTCGGGGCGGCGGGCGACGTACTCGCCGATCAGGCGGCGGGTGATCGTGGGAGACAGCAGCGCGTCGCCGCGGGCCGCGACCCGGACGCCCTGCAGCAGGTCGGCGGGCTCGGTGTCCTTGACCATGAAGCCGCAGGCGCCGGCGCGGAGCGCGTTGAAGACGTACTCGTCGAGGCCGTAGTTGGTGAGGATCACGACGTGGACGTCGCTCAGCCGTTCATCGGCGGCGATCAGCCGGGTCGCCTCGATACCGTCCATCACCGGCATCTGGATGTCGACGAGAGCGACGTCGGGCCGGTGTTCGAGGGCGAGCGCGACGCCTTCCTCGCCGTTCGCCGCCTCGGCCACCACCTCGATGTCGTCCTCGATCTCCAGCAGGGCCCGGAAACCGCCGCGAATGAGGGCCTGGTCGTCCACGAGCAGCACGCGGATCACGGCGCCTCACCAAGGGGAAGCTCGGCGCGCACGGTGAAGCCGCCCTCGGGGCGGGGCCCGGCCCGCAGCCGGCCGCCGAGCGCCGCGACGCGCTCGCGCATGCCGAGCAGGCCCGTGCCGGGTACGGGCGGCGCGTCCGGGTCGGCCTTGCCGTCGTCGTCGACCTGCACGACCAGTTCCCCGGCCGTGTAGTCGATGCGCACCGCCGCGGCCGCCTCGCCGGCGTGCCTGGAGACGTTGGTGAGCGCCTCCTGGACGATCCGGTACGCGGCCCGGTCCACCTCGGCCGGCAGCTCCCGTCGCGTGCCGGAGATCGTCACCGTGGCCGGTAGCCCGGTCGAGCGGGCCCGCTCCACCAGGTCGTCGAGCCGGTCGAGGCCGCTGGCCGGGGCCTCGCCGTCGGGGCGGTCGGGGTCGCGTAGCACCTCCAGGGTGGCGCGCAGCTCGCGCATGGCGTCGCGGCTGGCCTCCTGGATGGCCAGCAGCGCGGGGGGCACGTCCTCGCCGCGCCTGCGCGCCAGGTGGACGGCCACCCCGGCCTGGACCTTGATGATCGAGATGCTGTGCGTGAGCGAGTCGTGCAGTTCCCTGGCGATGCGCAGCCGCTCCTCGCCCGCACGGCGCCGGGCCGCCTCCTCACGGGTGCGCTCGGCCTCGGCGGCCCGCTGCTCGGCCTCCTCCAGGTACGCCTGCCGGTGCCGGGTCACCGTCGCCACCACACCGGCCGCCACGAACCAGCCGACCAGCAGTGTGGCCTTCTGGAAATCCTGCTCGGACCCGCCGGAGCCGGACAGGCTCACGGCCCCCAGGAAAACCGCGCCCACCAGCGCCGCGGCCAGCCAGTGACCGGCCCTGACCGCCGCGAACACCGACACCAGCACGGGAAAGGCGGCCGCCGGGCCCGGCTGGACGTGCACCTCGACCACGAGCATGCAGGCCGTGCCGGCGAGCAACGACACCAGGGGTGCCCGCCGCCAGGCGATGAGCGCGAGCGAGCCGGCGAGCGCGGCCGCGAGGTCCAGCGCACCCGCGCGCGGCGTGTTGAACACGATGGCCGACAGCAGGACGGCCATCACCACGGCGAGCAGGCTGTCCTGGGCGAGCGGCCGCCACCGGTCCATGAACCTCATTTGCGCAGATTAGGGCCTTTTCCGCTGGGGGTCTTCCGCAGCATGTCGTAATAAATCACTACTCCCTGCGATGTAGTAGGGCTGATCCTAGGCACCATCGAGGAGAACGTGCGTCTCGGCTGTCCCGACGCCGGCGAAGCCGAGGTGCGGGCGGCGGCGACCGCGGCACGGCTGGACGACGTGATCGAGCGGCTGGGCGGCGAGCGTCGGTGAGGGCGGTGCGCTGCTGTCAGGTGGCGAGCGCCCGCGCGAGCTGCTGCGCCGCGGTGGCCGCTACGCCGAGTACTGGAAGATCTCCATGGCGCCGGTGGCGGGCGAATGAAACCCTCACGGCAGGGTCAGGATGCGGGGGCCCTGGTCGGTGATGGCGACGGTGTGCTCGATGTGGGCGGCCCGGCTGCCGTCGGTGGTGCGCAGGGTCCAGCCGTCAGGGTCGGTGCGGTAGGTGTTCTGCCCACCGGCCATGAACATGGGTTCGATGGCGAGCACCAGGCCGTGGCGGAGGGGGAAACCGCGTCCGGGGCGGCCGCGGTTGGGGAGATGGGGGTCTTCATGCATGCTGCGGCCGATGCCGTGGCCACCGAAGTCGGCGGGCATGCCGCAGCCCGCCTTGCGGGCGACCCTGTCGATGGCGTGGGAGATGTCACCGAGGCGGCTGCCGACCTGGGCGGCGGCGATGCCGGCGTCGAGGGCCTGCCGGGTGGCGTCGATCAGGTCGAGGTCCGTGGGGCGTGGGGTTCCCACGGTGAAGGTGATGGCCGCGTCGCCGGCCCAGCCGTTGAGCTGGGCGCCGCAGTCGATGCTCACCAGGTCTCCGTCGCGCAGCCGGTAGCCGGTGGGGATGCCGTGCACCACGGCGTCGTTGACAGAGGCGCAGATCACGGCGGGGAAGGGGACCGGGGCGAAGGACGGCCGGTACCCCAGGAACGGGGAACCGGCCCCCGCCTCGGCCAGAACCGCGCGGGCCGCCTCGTCGAGTTCCTGCAAGGACACCCCGACGCCGGCCGCTTTCTGGACCGCGGCCAGGGCGTGGGCCACCACACGCCCGGCTTCCCGCATCGCGTCCATCGCCGCATCGGTCTTGATCTCCACCATGTGCCGTGACTCCCCGCCCCAACCGAATCCAATACTTATACCGGTATTAGTATCACGGTCGTGGAGTGCGCCTTCGGCCGGTGGTACCCGGCCGTCTCGATCACGGCGCGGCCAGGCGAGGCGGTCATGCACCGAGGTCGATGTCGCCGGGCCAGGGCTTGGTACATACAGCCGAGAGCGGCGTTGTGCCCCACGGCGACCCGGACCAGGTCGAGGCGTGTTCGGTCTGGAGAGGGTCCGATCAGTCGCCTCGGCCGGGATCGGGCGCATGTTCTCCCGCGCCGGGGGGCGGGGCGCGGTGGGCGGCGAGGATGATGGTCAGGTCACCGACCGCGGAGGTGGCGAGTTTGTGGTTGGCGGCATCGTAGCCGCGGGTGGTGCGGGGGTCGGCATGGCCGGCCAGGTCCTGCACCCGGGGCAGGGGAACGCCGCGTCCCAGCAGGGTGGTGATGACGGTGCCGCGACCCGAGTGCGGGCTGATGCGGGCGGCGACGGGCAGTCCGGCCTGGCTGGCCAGGGTGCGCAGGGTCGTGGAGACATCGCGTTGGCGCAGGGGCTTGCCGCCGGGTTTGGCCGGGTCGTGCGGGTGCGGGGTGGTGGCCAGCAGCGGCCCGTCCAGTTCCTCGGCCGCGACGCCCAGGCGGGTGGCGCGTAGGCGCAGGTAGGTGGTCAGCGGGCGCAGCACCTCGCCGTCCAGGCGGACGTAGTCACGGCCGCCGCCCTTCTTGGCGAACCGCAGCACCCGGTAGCCGGCCTCGGTGTCCAGGTCGGCGGTGGTGGCGCCGGTGATCGCCGAGACGCGGACCGCGGTGTAGAACAGCAGCGCGACCACGGCGGCGTCCCGCCAGGCGGCCTCGGTGTTCAGGGTCGCGGCGCGGTGTTCGGCATGGTCGAGCAGCCGGGCGGTCTGCTCCTCGCTCAGCACGGGGGCCTTGGTGGTGGTGCCGGCCACCTTGGGGGGCTTGACGGCGGCGGCCGGGTTGCGGTCGCAGGCGTCGTTGGTCAGCAGGTAGGCGTACCAGGAGGAGACCGCCGACAGCCGGCGCGCCACCGTGGCGGGTTTGGCCGGCCGCGCCACCTGGTCGTGGCCGGTG
This sequence comes from Actinomadura craniellae, assembly GCF_003289645.1. Taxonomy (GTDB): domain Bacteria; phylum Actinomycetota; class Actinomycetes; order Streptosporangiales; family Streptosporangiaceae; genus Actinomadura_D; species Actinomadura_D craniellae. Next base: position 315,358 of record NZ_QLYX01000007.1, read on the forward strand.
GCGGTCTGCAGCGCCTTCCAGGCGTCGACGTCGGCACGGCGGGCGGCCAGCGGGTCCAACATGGTGCGCCGGCACCAGTCCAGCCAGTTCGTCAGGTCGCGGTAGTAGGCGCGGCGGGTGGCGTGGCTGGGCAGCGATTCCAGCCACAGCACGGTCAGCGGCGCGACCCCGTACCGGTCGGCCGGATCCGCGGCCGGCAACGCGGGCAGCAGGGCCACCGCGGCGGTGAGCGCGGCGCGCAACCGCCGCGGGTCGGCCGGGTCGGCCGCGGGCAGCCCCGCCGGGGCCGGTACCGCGAGCGACGGGGTGGCCGGTGGTTCGGCCAGGGCGGGAACCGGGTCCTCGGTCACGTGCCGTTCTCCTTGGGAGCCGCTTGACGCTCGGACCCGGGTTCGTTCTTCACACCCGGGTCCGCCCCGACCCTACACCGGGATAACCGTCATTATCCCGGAGCCTCACACGAATTGTATTTACGCGTTTCGCGACACGCTTTAGTTATTACGCGTGTGGATGCGCGGAAAGATGGATAGCCTTGCGGGCATGGTCAACGATCTTCCCTCGGTGCCCGGCTCCGAGGACCTGCCCGACGGTCCAGCCGCTCAGGACAGGCCACGGGCCGGAGTGCAACCGGCCGGGACGTGCGCGCTGGACGGCTGCAAGCTGCCGGTGCCCTCCGGCAGGCGGGGGCGCCCGGCCAAGTACTGCAGCAAGGCGCACGCCGACCAGGCCAGCCGGGAACGGCGCGCCGCCGATGTGGCCGCGGTGGAGGAGCCACTGCGGCAGGCCGAGGCGTTGGCCCAGACGGTGCCCGCGGCGATCGCCGGGCTGCAGGAGTACTTGGAGCGGTTGCAGGTGCTGCTGGCCCAGGCGCAGGACGGGGCGCTGAACCGGGTCAACCGGGCTGAGGCCGAAGCCCGGACCGCCCGGCAGGCCGCCGCCGACGCCGACGCGCGTGCCGAGGCCGCCGAGCGCGCCCGCACCGAGGCCGAACAGGCCACCGCCGACGCCCGCCGTGCCCGCACGGAGGCCGAGCGGGCGGCCACCGCGGCCCGGGCGGCCACCGAGCAGGCCCGCGCCGATGCCACCACCGCGATCGAGGCGCACCGGCAGGCCCGCGAAGCCGCCCGGCAGGCCCAGACCACCGCCGAGAGCGCCCGGGACGCCACCACCGCCGAGCTGCGCCAGACCCGCCAGGCGCACGAGAACGAGTTGGGCCGCCTGCACGACGCCGCCCGCGCCCAGACCGATCAGGTCGAGCGGCTCCGCGCCGACCTGACCCGCGCTCAGGACGCGTTGACCACCGCCCGGGAAGCGCTCGCCGCCGCCGGCGGGGAAACGCGGGCCCAGCAGATGCGCGCCGAGGCGGCCGAACGCGCGGCCGCAACCGCACAGCGCGCCCAGAGCGCGGCGGCCGACCGGGTGCAGGAACTCGGCGGGCAGGCCGCGGCCTTGCAAGCCGGCCTGGACCGGGCCGGCCGTGACCTGGCCGAGGCTCGCGCGACCCTCGCCTCCACCCAGGCCCTGCGGTCCCATCTGGAGGCTGATCTGAACGCCGCCCGCGCCGACGCCGCCGCCCAGCGCGAACGCGCCGCCCGCGCCGAGCAGGACCTGGCCGCCGCCTCCACCCCGGCCGGGACCTCGGTGGCCAGTGCCTCCGGTGATCCTGGCGGTGATGGCCAAGTGGGCCCACCCCCGTCGTGAGCGGGCGAGCCGGGTGAACGCGCCGGTCCTGGGGCCCCGGACTCGTTCATCGACGCCGACGAAGCCGAATCCTGGTGGTGGACGAACACCTCAGACCCCAGCCGATGGCCGGCTGCGCTCGCCGGGGACGTACCCGACGCCATCGGCCTTCTAGTACCGCGACGGCGTTCGGGACGAGGATCCGGTGAGATTGGCGCGGATGGCGGCGGCGCCGGATTCGGTGAGCCAGTCGGCGAGGGTGCGCAGTCCGGGGTGGATGACGCGCAGCGCTTCGATGTCGGCGTGCCAGCGGTAGCCGGCCTGCCAGCGCTTCTTGGTCTCGGCGATGTCCGTGCCGAGCGCGGCGACCTCGTCGTCGGTGAGCTGCTCGTAGCGGGTCGGGAAGCCGGTGGCCTCGGTGATCGCGGCGGCGGCCTCGACCGGGGTCGGTTCGTCTCCGGCCAGTTCCAGGGTCCGTCCGGCGAACCGGGCCGGGTCGGCGAACGCGAGCGCGGCGAACTCGGCGATGTCCTCCAGCGCGATGATCTGCATGGGCTCGTGCGGGGGGAAGAGGTGCCGGTGCACGCCGTGGGAAATGCCGTCGAGGCCGACCACGCCGGCCACGAGGTAGTTGGTCATGAACCGGACCGGGCGCAGCACGGTGGGCAGCGCGATGTGGTCGCGCAGGTACTCCTCGATCAGTGTCTTCCCCTCCGCCCCCCGCGACGCGGCCGAGGTCGAGGCGAGGGTGCTGAACACGACCTGCTCGACTCCCGCCGCGGCCGCGGCGTCGATCAGCGTTCGGCCGCGGGCCGCTTCGAGCTCCGTTTCGGGTCCGGCCTGTCCGTAGGCCACGGGCGGTACGCCGAACACGGCGGCAACGCCGTCGAGCGCGGGCGGCAGGCTCGCCGGATCGTCGAAGTCGCCGCGCACGAGCTGGGCGCCCGCGGTGGCCAGTGCGGTGGCGGCCGGCGTGGTCAGGTCGCGGACCAGGGCCCGGACCGGCCGCCCACCGGCCAGCAGCCGCCGGGCGGTGGCGCCGCCCTGCTTGCCGGTGGCGCCGGTGACGAGGATCGGGGAGTCGGGGTCGGCCGGTGTCGCGGTGGTCATGGTGCCCTTTCCGGAGATGGTGGATGATGCTGGCACGATCCGGAATGCTCCACCCGTTTCAACCCGCGGACAAGGATTACGTGACATGACGACATCACCGGCACCGGGTGCGGCGCCTGCCGGGCGCGTCGACGCCCGCCGCAACCGGGAGATCGTGCTGCGCACGGCGAAGCGCGTGTTCGCCGAGGAGGGGCTGGAGGTGTCACTCGGCCAGATCGCGCAGCGCGCCGGGGTCGGCGCCGGAACCGTCTACCGGCACTTCCCGAGCAAAGAGATCCTGATCGAGGCGGTGCTCGCCGAACACATCGAGGGGCTGGTGGCCGCCGCCGATCGGTGGGCCGCCCGCGCCGCACCCGGTGACGCGCTGTTCGGGTTCCTGCTCGAAGTGATCGAGAAGTCGGCGGGCCGCCAGCACCTCTGCGACGTGCTCACCACCGACCGGGGCTGGCCGCGCGCCGTGCTGGCCGCCGCGGCGCAGCGGTTCGGCGAGTCACTGGAACGCCTGCTGTGCGACGCGAAACAGGCCGGTGCGATACGCGCCGACGTACGGGCCGACGATCTGTCCGCGCTGGCCGTCGGCGGCGCCGCGCTGCGTTCGGCACACCGGGACCGGGCACGCGGCACGCGGCTGGTGCGGATGCTGCTGGACGGGTTGCGCGCCCCGGCCGTCACGAAAACCCAACCGTTCCGTGACACCCCCTCCCTCCCCGGTCACGAAACCACCGCCCTGAGGTACTGCGTGGAATGCGGCGAGCAACTGAGCGTCCGTGCCACCGGACGGCCACCCCGCTACTGCGGGCCGACCTGCCGCCAGCGCGCCCACCGGCGCCGTCTCATCGCCTGAGCAGCCTCGCTACGGGGGAACCCCAGGCATGCAGGGTGGGCCGGTCGTGGTTCGGTTCGGCCGAGTGGACCGCTATGGTCGTCCGCCGGATGTCTGGTCGCCGGGCGCCTGGACCGGGGATGCCGGTGCGGCGAGCTCGGCCAGATGGTGCAGCGAGTTGATGAGATGCCCGGGGCCGAACGGCGGGAACCGCAGATACTCCCGGATGGACTGCGGCACCGCCGACCAGTCGTAGGTGAGCGTGACCTCGGTCTCGGACGGACCGAGCGGCGCAAGGTCGTAGCGCCAGATCCAGCCGCCGAACTCCAGGCGACCGTCGCTCTTCTCCGTCCCGGTCAGCCAGCCGATGGCGCGCGGCAAATCGAGCACCGCAACCTTGTTGGCCACCCGGTAGTCACCGTCCGGGTGGCCGGCGTGGTGCATGTCCATCCGGAAGACCTGCCCCACCTCGGTCAGCGGCGCCCGGTCGGCGGGTTCCTGGACCCAGCCGGTGCCGTCGATCGCAGCATGGGTCGTCGGGTCCGCCAGCACCGCGAACACCCTCGTGGCGGGCGCGGCGACGGTCAGGGTGGCGCTCACGTTCTCCTGGTCCATGGTGTGGACGCTCCTTGTCATCTCATGTGGCGACGACCGGCCGTTGCCGGCCCCTCACCTTGGCTACGAACGCACTCGACGCCGATCGACACCGCCGCAGAAAAAATCAGAAGACGTACTCGCCCCGACCGCGGCCACGAAGCTGCTAGGGATGCTGATGTACGTGATCCCGGCCGTCACCCGCCGTCTGCCCGCCTGACCCTTCGAAGGGGTTCGCCTTGAAGAAGTACCTGCTCGCCGTCCAGTTCGACGAAAGTGCGCCGGCGCCGTCCGAAGGGGAACTGCAGGAGCAGATGGCCCGGACGACCAGGGTCACCGACGAGATGCGGGCCGCCAGTGCGTGGGTGTTCGTCGGTGGCCTGCTGCCCTCGCACGCCGCCACGGTCGTCCGCCCCGGCGACGGCACGACCACGATGACCGACGGCCCGTTCGCCGAGACGAAGGAGCAGCTCGGCGGGTTCTGGGTGATCCGGTGCGACGACCTTGACCAGGCGCTGTCCTGGGCCGAGAAGTGCGCGCTGGCCTGCGGGTGCCCGATCGAGGTGCGCCCGTTCGAAGACGCGCAGCGGGACTGAGCACGGATGGATCTGGACAGCATCTACCGGGCGGAGTACGGCCGGTGCGTGGCCACGCTGACGCGCCTCCTCGGTGACATCGGGCTCGCCGAGGAGGCCGTGCAGGACGCCTTCGCGGTGGCCGTCCACAAGTGGGATGAGATGCCACCCAATCCCGGTGCGTGGATCGTGACGACCGCCCGTAACCGGGCGATCGACCGCCTGCGCCGGGAATCCACCCGCCAGGCCCGCCACGCCCAGGCGCTGCTGCTGCACCGGCCCGACGAGCCGAAGGAGGTGGGACCGGTGCGCGACGACCAGCTCCGCATGATCTTCACCTGCTGCCACCCGGCGCTGTCTCCGCTCGCGCGGACCGCGCTCACCCTGCGCCTGCTCGGCGGGCTGGAGGTGGCGGAGATCGCGCGGGCCTACCTGGTGCCGGAGGCGACCGTCTCCCAGCGCATCGTCCGTGCGAAGAAGAAAATACGCGACGCCGGCATCCCCTACCGGGTGCCCGACGCCGCCGCGCTCCCCGATCGGCTGGCGTCGGTGCTCACCGTGCTCTACCTGGTCTTCAACGAGGGGTACACCTCCATGTCGGGAGAGCTGCTGCGGACGGACCTGTGCCTGGAGGCCGTCCGCCTGGCGAGGGCGCTCGCCGAGCTGATGCCCGACGAGCCGGAGGCGATCGGGCTGCTGGCGCTGCTCCTGCTCACCGAAGCCCGGCGGCCCGCGCGGGTGGGGCCTTCGGGTGAGCTGGTGGTGCTCGCGGAGCAGGACCGGTCGTTGTGGAACCGGGAGCTGATCGCCGAGGGGCACGAGCTGGTGCGGTGGTGCCTGCGCCGTGCCCGACCGGGGCCGTACCAGTTGCAGGCCGCGATCAACGCCGTGCACACCGACGGGCCGGCGACCGACTGGGCGCAGGTGCTGGCGCTCTACGACCAGCTGATGCGACACACCCCGACCCCGATCGTGGCGCTCAACCGCGCGGTCGCCGTCGCCGAGGTGCATGGACCGGCGCCGGCGCTGGCCGCCATCGACGAGCTGGACCTGCCGGGCTATCACCTGCTGCCGGCCACCCGCGCGGACCTGCTCGCCCGCCTCGGCCGTACCGCCGAGGCTGTCGCCGCCTACGACGAGGCGATCACCCTGGCCACGAACGACACGGAACGAACCTTCCTGGAGACGCGGCGGGCGCGCCTGACCCCGGACGACTGACCACCGCCCGGCAAGCTCCCCAGGTCAGGCCAGGTTTGGCGGCTCATCACCCGCTTCCTGGATGGGGCCCCTCAAGGCGGTCCCGTCGCGGTGGGCACGGATGAGCGTGATCACGGTGTCGGCGGTGCGGTCGAGATGGCTGCGGCCGTCGGGCAGGTGTGCCTTCGGGCTGATGTAGCTGGTCTCGCCGAAGTGGGTGGCCGGGTCGAGCCGGTGCACGGTGATCTTTCCGGCGCGGGCGGCCCGGTTCCATCCACTGAAGAAGAGCAGCCGCCAGCGCGGCGGGAAGATCCATGAGCAGAGCCGCTCGACCCAGTCACCGCCGCTGGTGAGCTGGTGCAGATGCTGAGCGTGGACGAGATCGTTGGCACCGTTGTGGAACCCGCCGATCGTGATCAGCAGGAGCGGAGCGCGCAGCTGGGTGTGGAGATCTTCGACGGCGCCGGTGGCGACCTGGGCGCCTCCGCTGTAGCTGAGCAGCACCACGGGTATGCCGCTGTCGGGCCGGTAACCGGCGAGTTGCAGTTGGTCGGCGATCTGGGCGCCCACGGCGTGGTTGTACAGGGAACGGTACCGGCGGTCGGCGGCGACGAAGACCTGCATGACGTTGTGCAGGAACAGCACGAGACCGATGTGGCCGCGGAGCCATTCCCACACGGGCCGCTCGACGAGCGGGTCGGCCAGTGGTGAGTAGGGCTGCACCTGGCCCAGCACGCGCAGTTCCGGGGCTCTGGCGATCAGGGCTTTGACCAGCCTGCCCCCGTCACGGGTGTCGCGGAAACGACGTTTTCCCACGCCGTCCAGATAGACGAGGTAGGCGCCCGGAGGGCGGTCGGGGTCCGCGCCCCGGGCGTAGGGCATGTTCTGCGGGAGCTCGGCGGTAGGAGTTCGCCAGCCGGTGGTGTAGACCATCACCTCGTAGCGGGCGAGCAGGGCTTCGGCGAGCAGGACCGGGCCGAGCACCAGGACGAGGATCGGGAGTTCGATCATGCGAGCGACCTCCGTATCTCGATGACGCTGATCCGCACGACCAGGCGCCGGATGACTTCGACGGCGACGCCGAGCCCGACCCCGGCGGCGGCCACGCAGCCCGCGGCGGCCCACCAGCCCAGGCCCGTCGCCGTGGCGAGCGGGGCGACGAGGCCGCTCCCGACCGCTACGAAGAGCAACAGGTGCAGCAGGGGCCCGAGCAGCGGGAACGCGAGGATCGCGGCGAAGACCAATGGAGCGACCAGGTCGGGTGTCCAGGTCAGCACCCTGCCGTCCGGCGGTGGGGCGAACGGCATCAGTTCGGCGAGGGTCCATGCGGTCAGCGGCCACAGCGCGAACACGGTGCCCTCGACCACGGCACCGGTGAACAGCAACCCGGCCATCAGCGGCGGTGACACGTCGGACCGGCGGGCCGCCACGGGCAGGGCCCGCCCGACGGCCTCGGACAGCCCGGCGACCAGCAGCAGGACGGTGACGGCTGGTGACATCGGTCAGCGCTCCCTTGGCGAATCGGCCAGGCCCGGCCGGGTGGCCCGGGTGAACCGGCGCAGGCGGCGCTCCAGTTCGTCGGCGGCGCGCAGGTATCCGCCGGCCTCGCGCTGGGCGACCTGCAGGGTGGCCGCCGCGGCCTTGAAACGCGGCTCGTCGAGGAGGCGGCGGGCGAGGGCGTGCACGGCTTCCGCCGCGGCGTCCTGGGGTCGGATCGACAGGCCCACGCCGAGCTCGGCGACCCGCCGGGCCACCAGCGGCTGATCCGCGGCGTGCGGGACCACCAGCATCGGAACCCCGGCGTACATGGCCTCGTTGACGCTGTTCATTCCGCCGTGCGTGACGAACAGCGCGGCACGCTCCAGCACCTCCAGTTGCGGCAGGAAGCGGCGGGCGAGCACGTTGGCCGGCAGCGGCCCCAGTGCGGCCGGATCGGTGTGCCCGGTGGAGATGATCACCGTGCCGCCCAGGGGTGCGAGCCCGACGGCGAAGTCGCGCAGCAACCGGCCGGAGTCGATGAGCGTGCCCAGCGAGGCGTACAGCACCGGGGCCCGCAGGTGGTCGGCCGGGAACGACGGGTCGGGCGGACGGGCGCCGATGCTCGGGCCGACGAACCGGTACGACGCGTCGAAGGTGCCGGCGCCGGGCTGGAACGCGCTCGAGGTGTAGACCAGGTTGAGCGGCTGGCGTATGTTCGCCCAGTCGTGCAGGGGCAACCCACGGGTGTCGTAGCGACGGTACAGCTCCCACCGTGACCGTGTGTAGCTCCGGACGTTGCGGGGGCTGGTCGCCGCTGCGGTCAGCAGTTCCCGCGAGGCGTGGGTGGGGCTGGGCGTGTGCCGGTTGAAGGCGAATGTGGTGAACGACGATGCCGCGGGCACGCCGAGTTCGCGGGCGGCGACCGCGCCCCAGGGGCAGGTGGAGCCGTGCACGATCAGGTCGGGCCGGACCCGGCGCAGCTCGGAGAGCACGGCGGGCAGCACGTCGAGGGCGGTGCGCGCGAGCGCGTCCAGCAGCGTGACCGGTGTCGGCGGATCGGGGAGCGGCCGGTCGCTCTCGGGGTAGCGGTGCACGGTCGCGCCGGTGGCCTCGATCTCCTTCGCGAACGCGGGCGAGGTGTGGTACGTGACGGAGTGGCCACGGCGCACGAGCTCGGCGACGACCGGCAGCGTCGGATTGACGTGCCCACGCATGGCGATGTTGAGGAACGCGATGGTGCTCACCGGCCACCCCCCGAATCGGTATTCATCTCCTGGCTACGACCAGACGGCCACCGGATTTGTGACAGGTTCGGCCTAACTATTCGGTGAAGCCGTCCCGCTCGACGTCACCAACGCCCGGATCATCGGCCTGGGCGGCGAACCGTCCGCGGGGGTGCCGCGTCTGATCCGGTATGGAGGAGCTCTCGGCCGACCAGAGATTGATCTTCAATGCGGTGCGCGACACCACCCGGATCCTGGTCCTCGGCTGGGTCGCGGCGATCGCCGTGCTGGCCGCCAAGCTGCTCGGCGGCAAGGACACGATCGGCTACTCAGGGATCGAGTTGAACGTCCGGCACGCCTGGGTGCTGCTCGCCGTCATCTCCCTGATGCACGTGTTCAAGGGCCTCTTCATCGTGCGGCACCTCCAGGAACACTCCTGGGGCGGCACCACCGCCGAGGAGGACGAGAAGCTGTTCAAGGCGATCAGGGCCGAGGGCAACCCCCTGGTCCACGGGTTGCGGCCGCGCCGGCTGACGGCCAGGCCGGTCGCCCGGATGGACCCGGCGGACCCGTCGTACTGGGCGGCGTACCTGTTCCAGATCATGACGTTCGTCGCGGTGCTCCCCTGGGCCTACGAGCGCGGGCACGTGACCTGGCCGGACGGCACGGCCCTGTGGCTGCCGGTCCTGGCCACCCTGGTCTTCCTGGGCCTGAACTGGCAGATCGGATCGCGGTGGCTGGCCGCGGTGGGAGATCTGCAGCCCCGCTCGGCCCAGGTCCAGGGGCGGCCGGTCGCACCGGTCGTCAGGGGCTTCGGCATGGTGCTGGCCCTCGTGGTGTTCGCCATCTCGCTGCCCGGACGGATCATCCTCTTCCCGTTCCTGTTCCGCCCGGTCTCCTGACGCCGGGCCCGCCGGTCATGTCCTCGGTGACGCCCATGGCGGTGTTGCCGGCGCTTTTACCGACGCCACCGCCGAGGAGACGCCCGACAACTTCACCTACGGCCTGGAACGCGTCCTGGACGGCATCGAGACCTACATCCGCACCCACTCCCGACACCACTGATACGGGGATTCAACAGGGGTTCGGCGGAAGATGAGGCGGGCGGCGGCCCTGGCCTGAGCGGCGACCGCCCGGGGGCTAGGGTTTTCCGTGGTGACACCGCTGACAGGAGCATTCGAACCGGAGGGAAGGGGACACTGATGGAGCTCTCTGGGGTGGGGATCTGGAGCCAGCAGCTGCGCTACGGGGACCGGGGCGAAGCCGCCGACGCGGCCGCGGAGCTCGAGGAGCTGGGCTTCAGCGCGCTGTGGGTGCCGGACGTCGGCGGGCCGGTGTTCGACGCGGTCGGCCGGCTGCTGGGCGCGACCCGCCGGGCGGTCGTCGCGACCGGAATCCTGAACCTGTGGATGCACGAGCCGGCGGACGCCGCGGCCTCGTACGCGTCGTTGACGGCCGCGCACGGCGACCGGTTCCTGATGGGCATCGGGGTGAGCCACGCCCCACTGATCGACGCCGCCGAGCCCGGCCGGTACCGGCGCCCGCTGGCGGCGATGACGGGTTTCCTGGACGGCCTCGACGCCGCGGACCCGCCGGTGCCCGCCAAGCAGCGCGTGCTGGCCGCGCTGGGCCCGAAGATGCTGGCGCTGGCGGCGGAGCGGGCCCGAGGGGTCCACCCCTACCTCGTCACGCCGGAGCACACCCGGCAGGCCCGTGCGGTGCTGGGCGCGGGCCCGCTCGTCCTCCCGGAGCAGACGGTGATCCTGTGCTCCGGGGCCGACGAGGCCCGCGCGATCGGGACCGGCTGGTTGCGCGGCTATCTCAGCCTTCCCAACTACGCCAACAACCTGCTGCGGCTGGGTTTCACCCAGGAGGAGCTGACGTCGGTGAGCGACCGCCTGTTCGACGCCCTGATCGCCTGGGGCGACGAGGAGGCGATCAAACGCCGGGTGGACGAGCACCGGGCCGCCGGCGCCGACCACGTCTGCGTGCAGGTACTCACCGCCGACGCGGACACCTTCCCCCGGGAGCAGTGGCGCCGGCTGGGCGCCGCCCTGCGCTGACCTCCGGCGGGGCGGGACGGCTGCCAGGAGGGCCGCTCAGAGCAGGGCCGACACGGTGAACAGCAGACCGAACAGGCCCAGGAATATTCCGAAGACGGTCATGATGATCGCGGTGACCATCTCGGCGGTGTGCATCTCGCGCACCACGAACCGGCCGGGGTCGGCGGGCTCGTACATCACGGTGACGTCGGCGCCCTCCCGAAACCGGTACCCGCCCCGCCCGGCCGGGGATGTCCGCTCCAGTTCGGCGCCTTCCAGGGTCCGGTAACGCACCGTCGGGAAGTGGTACGTGCCCATGGAGTCGCGGATCGGCCCCCGTTCCCGGCGGCCTCCCACGACCACACCGGGCACCCGGACGGCGCGCGCCGTGAACGCGTTGTTCCGGATGAGTGTGCGGGTCGCCAGGACGACCATCAATGCGCCTGTCAGTACGAAGGCCGCGGGGACGGCCACCTCAACCCAGTGCATGCCCCCAGCATGGACGATCCCGGCCCGGTTCAGGGCGCGGCGGTGAAGGCCAGGGAGGCGTTGTGGCCGCCGAAGCCGAAGGAGTTGGTCATCGCCGCCGCCCACCGGCCCCGGCGGGGCCGTCCGGTGACGATGTCGAGCTTGACCTCGGGGTCCAGGTCCTCCAGGTTCCGGACGGCGGGGATCGCCCCGTCCCGCAGGGCGAGGATCGTGGCCAGCGCGCCCACCGCCCCGGCGGCCCCGCACAGGTGCCCGGTCATCGACTTGACGGCGGTGATCGCGGGGTGCGTCCCCAGCGCCTCGGCGATCGAGCGGGCCTCCGTCAGGTCGCCGGTCGGGGTGGCGGTGGCGTGCGCGTTCACGTGCCCGACGTCCAGCGGGTCGAGCCCGGCCGAGGACAGGGCCATCCGCATCGCGCGCACCTGACCGGCCGAGTCGGCGGAGGTGATGTGGTGGGCGTCGGAGGTGGTTCCCGCGCCGGCCAGCGTGGCGTGCACCCGGGCGCCGCGGGCCGCGGCGAACTCCTCGCGTTCCAGGACGACCAGGGCGGCCCCCTCACCGAGGACGAAACCGTCGCGCCCGGTGTCGAAGGGCCGGGACGCCTCCTGCGGGGTGTCGTTGCGCTTGGACAGGGCCCGGGCCTGGGCGAACCCGGCGAGGGTGAGGGGGTGCACGCACGCTTCGGCACCGCCGGCGATCACCACGTCGGCGCGGCCGAGCCGGATGAGGTCCAGGCCCATCGCGATCGCCTCGGAGCCGGAGGCGCAGGCGCTCACCGGCGTGTGGGCGCCGCCCCGGGCGCCGAACTCGATGCTGACCGTGGCCGCGGGCCCGTTGGGCATCAGCATGGGGACCGTGTAGGGCGAGACCTTCCATGCCCCGGCCTGCTCCAGCACGTCGTCCTGGGCGAGTGTGGTCCGGGCCCCGCCGACGCCGGTGCCGATGACCACCGCCAGGCGCTCGGGTTCGACCTCGGGGGCTCCGGCGTTCGCCCACGCCTCCCGGGCCGCGACGAGGGCGGCCTGCTGGCAGCGGTCCAGCCGGCGGGCCGGCACCCGGCCCAGCACCTCGGCGGGGTCCACCTGCATCCGCCCGGCGATCCGCACGGGCAGGCCCTCGGCCCAGTCCTCCTCGATCAGGGTGATGCCTGATCGTCCCTCCAGCATGCCGGCCCACGTCGTGTCCGCGTCCCCGCCCAGCGGCGTGGTGGCGCCGAGCCCGGTGACCGAGGCGCCCGCCTGCATCCCGTCTTTCATCAACGACCCTTCTCATCCCCGGATACGCCCCCGCCGGGCGATGCCGCCGGAGTGTGCTCCAGTACAACGGTGCCAGGGTGCGGCCACGGTGACAGGTGATCTGATCAACGAAAATGTCGCGGGAGATTTGTCCGGCCTGGAACGCGGCAATGCCTGCGGTCACCGCGTCCCGCACCGGGGCGGACGGCTGCCGGCGCGGTGCGCAGCGCCCCGCCTTCCCGTCAAGGGTTTCAACAGCACGTTGAGGGTTGAGGGTGCTGATCCCCAATATCGGCGGCCGAATAGCCGGCAAACCCTCTAGTAGTTAATCAATGGAACACTTGAAGGCATGGATGTCGGCGGCAGCAGGACGACGCTCCTGTACCGGGGTACCGCTGTGCGCCCGTCCAGGATTTCCCGCGCAACCCACCGACCAGCTGAGGATGGAAGAACTCCGTGACCTCCAGCCCCCAGGCAAACGACGCCCGACCCCATGACGGCCTTCGCAGATCGGATCACACCGCCGCGGACAGCCACGACCTCATCCAGGTCCGTGGCGCCAGGGAGAACAACCTGGCCGGTGTCTCCGTGGACATCCCCAAGCGGCGGCTCAGCGTCTTCACCGGGGTTTCCGGCTCCGGCAAGTCCTCACTCGTCTTCGACACGATCGCCGCCGAATCGCGGCGGATGATCAACGAGACTTACACGGCGTTCCTGCAGAGTTTCATGCCGAGCATGGGCCGCCCGGACGTCGACTCGCTGCGCAACCTGAGTGCCGCGATCATCGTCGACCAGGAGCGGATGGGCGCCAACTCCCGTTCCACCGTGGGCACCGCCACCGACGCCCACACCATGCTGCGGATCATCTTCAGCCGGATCGGCACCCCGCACATCGGTTCGGCCTCGGCCTTCAGCTTCAACACGGCCGAGGGCATGTGCCCCGAGTGCGAGGGGCTCGGCAGGGTCTCCGAGATCGACCTCGCCGAACTGGTCGACACCGAACTGTCGCTGAACGAGGGCGCGATCAAGGCCCCCGGGTTCGCGGTGGGCACCTGGTACTGGCAGATCATGGCGAGCTCCGGTTTCTTCGACCCCGACGCCAAGCTGAAGGACTACACCGCCCGGCAGTGGGAGGACTTCCTCTACAAGGACAGCGTCAAGGTGAAGGTCGGCACCAGCAACTTCACCTACGAGGGGCTCGTCACCAAGGTCCGGCGGCAGTACCTGGGCAAGGACCGCGAGTCGATGCAGTCGCCGGCGCGCGCGTTCGCCGACCGGGCGCTCAAGCTCACCGGCTGCCCGGCCTGCGGCGGCACCCGGCTGAACGAGGCCGCCCGGTCCGCGAAGGTCGACGGCCGCACCATCACGGAGTGCTCGTCCCTGCAGATCAGCGATCTGGCCGGGTTCGTCCGCGACCTTCGGGCCCCCGCGGTCGGCCCGATCCTGGAGACCCTCCGCGACACGCTGGACTCGCTGGTGGAGATCGGCCTGGGCTACCTCAGCCTCGACCGGGAGTCCGGCACCCTGTCCGGCGGCGAGTCGCAGCGGGTGAAGATGGTCCGGCATCTGGGGTCGAGCCTGACCGACGTCACCTACGTCTTCGACGAGCCCACCGCCGGCCTGCACCCGCATGACATCCAGCGGATGAACGACCTGCTGCTGCGGTTGCGCGACAAGGGCAACACGGTGCTCGTCGTGGAGCACAAACCGGAGACGATCGCGATCGCCGACCACGTGGTGGACCTCGGCCCCGGCGCCGGCGCGGCCGGCGGGCAGCTCTGCTTCGCCGGCGACCTGGACGGGCTGCGCGCCTCCGGCACCCTGACCGGCCGCTACTTCGACCACCGCGTGGAGCTGCGCGAGAAGGCACGCCAGCCCCGCGGGCAGCTGACGGTCAAGGGCGCCTCCCTGCACAACCTGCGGGACGTGGACGTCGACATCCCCCTCGGCGTGCTCACCGTCGTCACCGGCGTCGCCGGGTCCGGTAAGAGCTCCCTGATCCACGGGTACGTCGCCGGGCAGGACGGCGTGGTCGTCGCCGACCAGTCGCCGATCCGCGGTTCCCGCCGCAGCAACCCGGCCACCTACACCGGGGTGCTCGACCCGATCCGGTCGGCGTTCGCCAAGGCCAACGGCGTCAAGCCCGGCCTGTTCAGCGCCAACTCCACCGGCGCCTGCCCCGCCTGCAAGGGCATCGGCCTGATCTACACCGACCTGGCCATGATGGCCGAGGTGGCGTCGGTGTGCGAGGAGTGCGAGGGCAGGAGGTTCACCCCGGAGGTGCTGTCCTACGAGCTGCGCGGCAAGAACATCAGCGAGGTGCTCGGCATGTCGGTGGCCGAGGCGCACGAGTTCTTCACCACCGGCCAGGCCCGGGCGATCCTCGATCGCCTGGTGGCGGTGGGGCTGGGCTACCTCGCGCTCGGCCAGCCGCTCACCACCTTGTCGGGCGGCGAGCGGCAGCGGCTCAAGCTCGCCATCCACATGGCCAAGAACGGCACGACCTACGTCCTGGACGAGCCGACCACCGGCCTGCACCTGGCCGACGTGGACCAGCTGCTGGCGCTGCTCGACCGCCTGGTCGACGACGGCAACACGGTCATCGTCATCGAGCACCACCAGGCCGTGATGGCCCACGCCGACTGGATTATCGACCTCGGCCCGGGGGCCGGCCACGACGGCGGCCAGGTCGTCTTCACCGGCACCCCCACCGACCTCGTCGACACCGGCACGTCCCTCACCGCCGAGCACCTGCGCCGGTACGTCGGCCGCGCCGGATGAGAGGGGTTCGGGTGCCGCCCGCGGGCGGCACCCGAACCCCTCTACAGTGGGGGGATGGCCGGTGATCAGGCGAGCGCGCGGGTGGACAGCTGGATCTGGTCGGTGCGGCTGGTCAAGACCCGTTCCCTGGCCGCCGCCGTCTGCAAGGCCGGGCACGTCCGGGTGAACGGGGTGCGGGCCAAGCCCGCCCAGCCGGTCCGCGTGGGTGACCAGGTGCGGCTCCGCCATGACGGGCGCGAGCGCATCGTGGTGGTGTCCCGGATCATCACCAAGCGCGTCGGCGCACCGGTGGCCGCCGAGTGCTATGTCGACAACAGCCCGCCTCCCCCGCCGCGCGAGGAGTCCGTGCAGGTCGCCGTCCGCGACCGCGGTGCGGGCCGGCCCAGCAAGCGCGAGCGCCGGAGCATCGAGAAGCTGTTCGGCCGCTCCACCCGCTGAGCCCGGGTTCACCGGGACACGGGGTCCTTGATCTCCACGACGACGTTGGTCGACTTGATCACCGCCCAGGCGACCACCCCGACCTCCAGGCCCAGCTCGTCGGCCGCCTGCCGGCTCATCAGCGACACCACCCGGAACGGCCCCGCGGCGATCTCGACCTGCGCCATCACCGCGTCACGCACCACCTCGGTCACGATCCCCCGGAAGCGGTTCCGCGCCGACGACACCCCGGTGCCGTCCTCGGCCTCCACCCGGTCGCGGGCGAAGGCCGCCAGGTCGGTACCGGAGATCACCCGATGCCCCTGGGTGTCCCGGTCCGCCGCCAGCCGTCCGGCGTCGACCCAGCGCCGCACCGTGTCCGGGCTCACCCCCAGCAGCTCGGCGGCCTCACTGATCCGGAACGTCGCCACACCATCACATCCCATCCTGGTAAAAACCGGCGAAGATGCCGCACTGTAATCTCACTTGCCGGCTTTCATGCCCGAAGAACGCCGGATTTGCCGCCCTCACCCGTCGTGCTGGGCCCGGAGCAGGACCTCCCCCGCGTCCGTCCGGTAGTAGAGCACCGACCGCCCCGTGCGCCGGCGCTGGACCAGGCGGGCGTCGAGCAGGACCCGCAGGTGCCGGCCCACCGAGCCCAGACCCTGCCCGGTGAGGGCCACCAGCTGGGTCGTGCTCTTGGGTGCGTCGAGGAGGACGAGGACGCCCGCCCGCGCGGGTCCCAGCAGCCGGCCCAGCGCCTCGGGCACCGGGGCCCGGCCGGCCTCGGCCAGCACGCCCGAGCACGGATACACCACGGCGTACCGGTGCCGGGCCTCCCAGGAGACCCAGCCCCGGCGCGGGGTGACCGGCACGAACAGCAACCGCGCGCCGGAGGTCTCGCGGGGCGGGTAGTCGCGGGTGTTGATCTGCAACCGTCCCTCACCGAGCCAGCGCATCCCCGGCCGCATGTCGCCCAGTGCCGCGGCCCAGCCGCCCTGGCCCAGCCGCCGGGTCCGCGCGACGACGTCGGCCTCGATGATCTGCCGGCGCCGCGGCCAGGAAGGCAGTACCGTCCGCGCCCACACCCACTCCAGCAGGTCGGCGGCGCGGCCGGGCAGGTCCGGCCGGTGCAGCTCGGCGGGGAGCGGCCCGCCCGCCGACACGGCCAGGTCCGCGCGGGCGGCCGCGGCCGGCGTCCGGCGGATCCGCGCCACCTCGGTCGCGAACCGCTGCTCCTCCCCCGTCGGGGTGGGGGTGAGGAAGTCGGCGTTCCAGCTTCCGCCCAGCCCGATCCGGACGAGCAGCGCGGTGACCGGGTCGTCCCCGCACCGCCTGCGGTAGGCGGGCAGGTGGGCGTCGAGCCAGGCGCGTTCGCCCGGGTGGGCGGCGGTCCCGGCGTCCAGGGTCTGCAGGGCGGCGATGGTCTCGGCCAGCGGGGAGACGACGAACCGGCTTCCCGCGAGCGTGTCCGCGCTGACCTGCCACCACCCCATGGTTTCGCCCCCTCGCGAAACATTACCGCCGCGCGGTCGGACCTCCGGAGACTCCGGCCTCATGCGCACCTATCGCGAGCTTTTCCGGACACCGGAGTTCACCCCGCTCTTCCTGGTGTCCGCCGGGCAGGTGGCGGCCCAGACGGTGAGCGGCCTGGCGCTGGGCACGCTGGTCTACACGGCGACCGGCTCGCCGCTGCTGTCGGCCCTGGCCATGTTCGGTCCCTCCCTGGCCCAGCTGATCGGGGCGGCGACGCTGCTGTCGGCGGCCGACCGCATCCCGCCGCGCGCCGCGCTGACCGGGCTGGCGGTGCTCTTCGGGCTCGGCACCGCCGTCCAGGCCGTTCCGGGGTTGCCCGTGTGGGCCGCCTTCGCCGTCCTCCTGGTCCAGGGGACGGTCGCTTCGCTGGGCGGCGGGGTGCGCTACGGGCTGCTCAACGAGATCCTCGCGCGGCAGGGGTACCTGCTGGGCCGTTCGGTGCTCAACATGCTGGCGGGTGCCATGCAGATCTGCGGGTTCGCGGCCGGCGGTGTGCTCTTGGTCGTCCTGTCGCCGCGGGGCGCGCTGCTCACCGGTGCCGCCCTGTACTTCGCCACCGCGGCCGTCGCCCGATGCGGGCTCGCGCGGCGGCCGCCGCGCGCCACCGGGCGACCCTCGGCCACCGAGACCTGGCGAGACAACGCCCGGCTGTGGTCCTCCCGGTCCCGCCGCCGGGTCTATCTCGCCCTGTGGGTGCCCAACGGGCTGATCGTCGGCTGTGAGTCCCTCTACATCTCCTACGCGCCCCGGCACGCCGGGCTCCTCTTCGCCGGTGCAGCGTTCGGGATGCTGGCCGGTGACACGCTGACCGGACGGTTCGCCCCCCGGCGGTGGCGGGACCGGCTCGGCACCCCGCTGCACCTGCTGCTGGCTGCCCCCTACCTGATCTTCGCGCTGCGTCCGGCCCCGCCCCTGGCGTTGGTGGTGGTGGCGCTCGCCTCGGTCGGGTACGGGGCGAGTCTGCTGTACCAGGATCGGTTGATGCGCCTGACACCGGACGAGCTGAGCGGGCACGCCCTCGGGCTGCACTCCTCCGGCATGCTCGCCATGCAAGGGGTGGGGGCGGCTCTCGCGGGCGGCGTCGCCCAGCTCACCGCGCCCGGAACGGCAATGGCGGTGCTGGCGGCGGCGTCCCTCGCGGTCACCGGGGTCCTGGCGCCCGGCCTGCGCGCACTGCCGGAACCGGCCGCGGCACTCTTCAGCCCGAGAACGCCTGGAGGGCGCGGCCACCGATCATGATCACGCCGAGGGCCAGCGCGAGGACGGACAGGATCGCGCCGGCCGCGGCCAGTGGCTTGCCGCGGCGGGGCCCGACGCAGCCGATGACCCCGAGGGCGATCCCGGCCAGCCCGAACGGGAAAGGGGTGTAGGCCCGTACGAGGTCCAGGTTGATCGGAAGCAGCGGCAGCGCGCACCCGACCAGACCCAAAACCACTGCGGCCACGGCCAGCCCGAACCCTTTGGGGTGGTCCAGCGGAGGTGCTCCGCCAGGCCGCCCGGGGCTGTGGGGGTTGCCCCAGGGCTGGTGCGGCTGCGAGTACGGCGGGGCCGACGCGGGGTACGCGGCCTCCGGGCCGGGGACCGCCGCGCCGGGCCGAGAGCCCGGCGCGTTCGCGTCCGGCGGCGGACCGTAGGTCATGGGGACCTTCCTCACTGACGGGAACACTTCGTCTCTCGCGCACATGCCTACCAGCAAACCGTTCTCGTCCGCATACCCGGCGGGTCGGGCCGCGAGGAGGATGGGTGCAGAAATCGGCGGCAGGGCGTTGAGGTGCCGTCACCTGCCGACCTCCTGATGACCTGCACGCGGCACCGAAGCGGTTGACCTCAACCCTGGTCGAGGTTGCAGCCTGGTCGGATGGCTCCTATCAAGGTCGGCACGGTCGTCCCCATGGCCCTGGACGAGCTCAATGCCCCGGGCAGCCCGTCGGTTCCCACCGCCGCGCGGTACATCGAAGAGCTGGGGTTCGAGTCTCTCTGGGTCCCCGACCTGATCATTGGGGACGGGACGCCCGCGTTGGAGGCCGCCCTCACGCTGGCGGCCGCCGCAGCGGTCACGGAAAGAATCCGCATCGGGTTCAGCGTTCTCACCCTCCCCCTTCGCCCAGCCGCCTGGGTCGCCGTACAGATCGCGACGCTGCAGCAGCTGTCGAATGATCGGGTACTGCTGGGGGTCGGCTCAGGAGGGTTTCCCGACTCGCCGTTCTGGCAGGCCGTGGGCGCGTCCAGCAGCGAACGGGGTGCCAGGACGAACGCCACGCTCCGGGCGCTGCCCCAGCTACTGGCTGGAGAGCCGACCGAACTGGCCCCGCGGACATCACCGGTGACCCTGGCCCCCGCAGCGCCGATGCCGCCGGTTCTGGTCGGGGGCAACTCGCGCACCGCGATGCTCCGTGCGGTGGAGTTCGGCGGCTGGTTCCCCTCCCTCATCTCCCCCGACGACCTCGCTCCGGCAGTCGCGACACTCCGGAACCTGGCGGAGGAGCGCGGCGTTCCGGCCCCAGGTGTCACCGTGGGCGGGCACCTCATCGTAGGAGCCGATGAATCAGCGCGCTCCGCCAAGGACGCTTTGGTACGCAGCCTTGTCCAGGATCACGCGATGCCGCCTGAGACGGCGGCGAAGGTCCCCATGACCGCATCGACGCCGGCAGAGCTCGCCGAGGTCTTCGCCGCTTACGAAGCCGCCGGCGCCGACCGCATCGTCACCGGTCCCGACAACGGCGACTACAGGTCCGGCCTCCAGCTGATGATGGAAGCACATGCCATGCTGCCGTGATCGGCCCCGCAGCGTAACGCCCGGTGCGAGTCGGGCTCCTCGCCGTGACCGGGTTCACCGACGTCGGTATCACCGCCGCGGCGTGGTGGGGCCGCGGTCAGCTCGTGGCCAGGCGTTCCGCGGTGGCCAGGAAGGGGCGGGCCAGGTCGGTGAGCCCCAGGTCCAGGCAGTGCAGGCCGGAGGAGACACGTTCGAGGTAGCCCCACTCCCAGACCGCGTCCTCGGGCAGGCCGCTGGAGTCCGCCAGCAGGCGGCAGTAGCGGCGGGCCAGGGCGGGCGGGTCGGTGGCGGCGAGCAGTTCGGGGCACCAGTCACGCAGGACGACGCCGAGGTCGTAGGCGGGGTCGGCCCGGAACCCGTCGGGGTCGACGAAGACGAATCCCGACTCCGCCCCGGCCCGGGGGGCCGGCACGCGCAGGGCGTTGCCGGGGTGGGGGTCGCCGTGGACCACGACGCACCGGGCCGGGTCGGCGGCGGCGGCCCGCCGCTCGGCGAACCGCAGGGCCCGGGCGACGACCCGTTCCGGGCACGGGCGGCCGAGCCCGTGCCAGAGCCGGTGGACCAGCCGGGCGAGCTGCTCGGCCTTGTCCTCCACGCCCTCGGTGTCCTGTGCCGGCGGGGCGGCCGGGTCCGGCGGCAGCGTCCACGCCTGGGCGAGCGTCGCGCACAGCGCCGTGATCGCCTGCTCGGGGGCAGGCGCGAGGTCCTCCATCGACGGGCCGAGCGCCTCCTGGAGCATGGCGTGCCGCCCGGCGTCGTGGGCGAGGAGGCGGACGTATCCGCGGCCCCGGGCGGCGGCGAGCACCCGGATCTGGCCGGCGTTCTCCGGAGCGGGCAGGGCGATCTTGAGGATGGCGTCCCGGCCGTCGCGGGTCCGGGCGCGGGCCACGTAGGCCGCGGTCCCGCCCGGCAGTGGCGCGCCGACGACCTCGATCGACCACTGCCGGCGGAGTTCGGCGACGCGGTCCGGTAGTTCCGCCAGCCATCGCGCGCCCTGCTCGCCGAGATGCGCGGCCCGCCGCCGGACCGCCACCGGCAGCTCGGCCGTCGGGTCGATGGCGTCGTGCATGGGTTTTTGGGGGGTCAGGTTCGGCGGAGGGTGTGGATGAAGGCGGCCCATTCGGTGGGGGAGAACTCCAGGACGGTGCCGTCGTCTCCGGTCGTGGAGTCCCGGACGCCGATGGTGCCCTGGTCGCCGCGGGCGAGTTCGACGCAGGTGCCGTTGGGTTCGCTGTGGCTGGATTTGCGCCAGCCGGTGTACTGCGCGGTCATGGGCGTCCCGTCTCCTCGATGGCCCGGTCGGCGGCCTCGGTCAGGAAGATCCTGCTGTCCCCGGGAGGCAGCGCGGCCCGGCTCAGGTGCTCATATCTTCGCGCATAGCGCTGCACTTCGCGTGGCTCGATGTGGACGTTGTCGGTGTTGATGGTGTCGACCACCGCCATGGGCGGGTCCGCCGGGTCGGGGAAGGTGTAGAGCGTGAACGTGGCCCTCGGCAGCAGCGTGCCGGTGAGGCGGGTGCCGACGGGCAGGACGCGGACGCTGAGCGACGGGTGCTCCTCCAGCATGGCGTCGATCTGACGGAGCTGCGCGGCCATGATCTCGGGCGGCACGGGGAGCCGCCGGATGACGATCTCGTCCAGGACGACCTCGTAGGCGGGGCCGTCGGGGCGCAGCATGGCGTGCCGGCGCTCCAGCCTGGCGTCGATCATCTTCTGCGGATGGAAGTCCAGGGCGTCCTCGGCTTCGGTCAGCTCGATCAGTGACTCGGTGAACTCCCGGGTCTGGAAGATGCCCGGCATGGCGGTCTGGTTGTACTCGCGGATCGTGGCGGCGCCGTACTCGATGTTGGCGTACAGCCGTTGCCGGGCGCCCATGGCGTTGCCGTACCTGTCCCACCAGCCGCGCTCGGCCCCGTCGCAGGCGATGTCGACCAGCCGGGCCCGTTCCTCGTCGGGGAGACCGAGAATCTTGAGGATCTTGATGAGTTCGGCGACGTCCGGGCGGACCAGGCCGTTCTCCAGCCTGCTGACCTGCATGCGCGAGTAGTGGATGAGCTTGGCGAGCTGGTCGGCGGTCAGGCCGCGCTCTTCACGGATGGTCCGCAGCTCGATTCCCAGCCGCCTGCGGCGGACGAAAGGACTGGTCATGGTCAACCTCCGGTCCGGGGGGACGCCGTCGCCAGGCCCACCCGGCGTGGTGGCGGCGCGTACGTATGGAGAACCTTCGGTGACGATGCGTGAGGGGGCAAGCGGATGGCCAGGTCGGGCCACTATCTGTCCTAATTTGACAACTCAGCGTGATGTCGCTAGTTCGGGCGCGGGCCGGTTCCGTCCTCGGCACGCCCACCGGTGAGGGGACGCCGCCGGCTACGCGCTCGACCGCGACGCCGCCGCCCGGCTGCGGGAGGTGCTGGTCGGCTGCGGGAGGTGCTGGTCGGCCTCCGGTGGGCCGGGCCGCCAGACGGCCCGGCCCACCGGAGGTTCTACGGCGTGGCCAGCGCCTCGGTGGGGGAAAGGCGGGCGGCGCGGATCGCCGGGTAGAGCCCGGCCAGCGCGCCGATGACGAGGGTCGCGCCGATCCCGCCCGCCACCGCCCAGGCCGGTACGACGGCCGGCCATCCCTGGGAGAGGGCGTAGCCGAAGGTGACCGCCGCGCCCAGCAGCGCCCCGCCCGCCCCGCCGAGCGCCGACAGCAGCAGGGACTCGGCCAGGAACTGGCCGCGGATCTGCCGCCGGGTGGCGCCCAGCGAGCGGCGCAGCCCGATCTCGGCGCGCCGCTCCAGCACCGAGATGACCATGGTGTTGGCCACGCCGACCCCGCCGACCAGCAACGCCACCGCGCCCAGGCCGAGGAGCAGCCCGGTGAACGCCTCCCCCGCGGCCTGCCGGGCCGCCAGCGCGTCGGAGGGGCGGGAGACCTCGACCTCGTTGGGTGCCTCCGGGTTCGCGGTGGCGCCCAGCACGGCGCTGACCTGCTCGACGCGGGCGTCCTCCGAACGGGTGTAGACGGTGGTCGGGTGCCCGTCGAAACCCAGCCGGGCCTGGGCGACCGGCCAGCCGACCAGCGCCGCGCCGTCCAGTTCGGGGGCCAGTTCCGCGGGGGCGAGGATGCCGACCACGGTGAACCACTCGCCGCCGACGAGCACCTGGACGCCGGGCCCGGCGCGGCCGATCCCGAGCCGCTGTGCGGCGGTCGCACCGAGCACCGTCGCCGGGTGGCCGCCGGTGGCGGCGTTGAGCCAGGTGCCGCTGCGGACCCGCGCGCCGACCGCCGTGCGCAGGTCGGTGCGGGCGGCGTAGGCCGCGATCCCGTTGGTCTGCGCCGCCGGGATCTTGCCGGTGCGGTAGACCTTCGCGTCCGCGATGCGCCCGACGGCCGACACCGACCGCACCGGCCCGATCCGGCCCACCATCGCCTCGGCCTCGGCGGGCAGCCGGGCCTGGTCGCCGGTCAGGGTCGTGCCGGGTGAGACGGTGAGCAGGTTGGTGCCCAGCGCCGCCAAGGCCCGGTCGAGTTCGGCGCGGGAGGAGGACGAGATGCCCACGACGGAGACCATCGCGCCGATGCCGATGGCGATGCCCAGCGCGGACAGGAACGCCCGCAGCGGGCGGGTGCGCAGGCCCACCGCGCCGACCCGGACCACGTCACGCGGTGCCATCCGGGCCGGCCGCAGCGCGTCGACGGCCATCAGCCCACCACCTCCCGCACGGCGCCGGTGACGTCGGCGACCACCCGGCCGTCGAGCATCCGCACCTGCCGGGGCAGCCCGTCGGCGATCTCCCGGTCATGCGTGATGATCACGACGGTGGTGCCGGCGGCGTGCAGGTCCCGCAGCAGGCCCATCACCCCGGCCCCGGAAGCCGAGTCCAGCGCCCCGGTGGGCTCGTCGGCCAGCAGCAGCGGGGGTTCGCCGGCCACGGCGCGCGCGATGGCGACACGCTGGCGTTCCCCGCCGGACAGCTCGTGCGGCCGGTGGTCCATGCGGTGCCCGAGGCCGACCCGCCGCAGCGCCGCCGCGGCCCGGCGGCCGCGTTCCCGGGCCCGCAGCCCGGTGTACAGCAGCCCGTCGGCAACGTTGTCCAGCGCCCTGGTGCCCGGGGCGAGGTGGAACTGCTGGAAGACGAAGCCGATGCGGGCGGCCCGCAGCGCCGACAGTTCGGCGTCCGACAGGCGGCCCACCTCGTGCCCGTCGATGCGCACGTCGCCGGAGGTGGGCCGGTCCAGGGTGCCGAGCACGTGGAGCATGGTCGACTTGCCCGAGCCGGACGGGCCCACGATGGCGACGAGTTCACCGGCGCCGATGTGCAGGCGGACGCCGTCGAGGGCGGTGACGCCGCCGGGGTAGACCTTCGACACGTCCGTCAAAGAGATCACTTCGGCATCCCCACGATCGTGCCCTCGGTGATGCCGGCCCCGGAGATCTCCACCCGGCCGCCGGCGAACAGGCCGGTGGTGACCGGCACGTACGCCGTGGTGGAGCCGGTGACGACCTCCACCCCGAACCCGCCTTCCTGCAACGCCAGCAGCGCGGCGACCGGGACGGTGAGCACGTTCTCGCGGGTGCCGGCGGTGAAGGAGACGTCCACCGAGGCCAGCGCGTAGGCCTCGGATGCCTGCTGGGCTTTCGCGCCGCTGAGCACCACGATCACCTCGACCTTGGTCTGCGGGTCCTCGCCCTGGTCACCGGCCTCGATCACGGTGGAGACCTCGTCGATCCTGCCTTTGACGGTGTCGCCGCCGGGCAGTTCGATGTCGACGGCCGCGCCCTTCCTGGCCAGTCGCCGGTCGGCGGCGTCGAGTTCGACGGTGACGGCCTTGGCGGTGCCGGTGTAGGTGAGCACCTTGCCGCCGGGGCCTGCCGGGTCACCCTGGCCGGCGTGGAGGGTGTCCACCCGGATCGCGCCGGGGGCGAACACCACGCTCCCGAACTCGACGGTCCCGGTCTCCGCCAGGCCGCGGTCCTCCTGCCAGCGTGCCACCGCCGCAGCCGTGTCACCGGTGTACTCGTCGTCCACGGTGAACCCGTCGTAGCCGAGCGCGGCCAGGTTGCCCTCCAACTGCCGCACGTCCGAGCCCGTCAGGCCCGGCCGCAGCGCGCGGTAGGCGGGTGTCGCGCCGTACATCAGCGTCACCGGCCGGTCATCGACCTCGTACAGCGTGCGGCCGCGGGTGATGCGGTCGCCGCTGCCGGGCAGGGCGGTGAGGGTGCCGCGCAGCCTGCTGGTCGCGGTGCTCGCCGGGCCGTAGCCGAGTTCACCGTCGGCCGAGTGGGTGTCGCGGAGCGTCTGCCGGGTCACCTTGGCGGTCTGGGGTGGCAGGCCGCCGGCCGCGGTGCCGCCGGCCGTGCCGCCGCCGGCGCCCAGCGCGACGGCGGCGGCCGCGCCGCCCGCGGCCACGACGACGGTCGCGGCGGCGGCCCGCCGGGTGCGGCGGCTTTTCCGGCGCGGCGGGCGTGCGTCCGCGGCGGGCCGGCGGTCCGCCGCGGTCGTCGTGTCGGTCGTCGTGTCGGTCACGGCCGTGCCCCCGGGCCGGGGAGGGCCGCCTGGCACTTCTTGTGCGCCGCCTCGAAGTCGGGGTCCTCGCTGAGCTTGCGGTCGACCCTGATTCCGCGCTGGCCCGGCTTGGGGTCGTCCATGGGGACGCCGTTGTCGCGCATGCACTGGGCGAACTTGCGGGCGGCCTCTTCCATTCTGGGGTCGGATCCCGGGGAGCCGTCCGCCTGCGGGCTGTACTGGCGGCAGGCCGCCATGGCCTTCTCGACCGTCGCCCGGTCCGTCTCCCCGCCCACCCTGATGCGGATGCCCTTGCCGGGTTCGGGGTCGTCCATGGGGACGCCGTTGTCGCGCATGCACTGGGCGAACTTCAGGGCCTTCTCCCGCGGGTCCATGCTCGCGGGGGCGCCGCTCTTCCGGGCGGCGCCGCCCGCCGAGGCCACCCCGCCGCCGTCACCGCCGGAACCGCATCCGGTCAGCAGCAGGGCCAGGGCCAGGGCCGGTGGCGCGCCGCGGGTGCACAGTCTCCGGCCGGGCCGCCTGGTGGGTCGCATCGGTGTCATCTCCTCGTCGCGGGGCCGGACCTGTTCCGGCCTGACGGGAGCCGATGCAACGCGGTCGCCTGTTTCCTTGACGTTTCCTCCGGAAGCGGGGCGATCACTAACGGAAAGGAAACACCGCCTCCGCCACCATGACTCCCAGGGCCCCGCCGCTGGAGAGGAGACCGGGACGGATGCGAGTGCTGGTGGCCGAGGACGAGCCGTTGCTCGCCGAGGCGATCGCGGAGTGGTTGCGCGGTGAGGCGCACGCCGTCGACCTCGCCCGTGACGGGGAGGCGGCGCTGGACCGCCTCACCGTCCACGACTACGACGTGGTCGTCTTGGACCGGGACCTGCCCGTCATGCACGGTGACGAGGTCTGCCGTGCGCTGGTGGCGGCCGGGTCGGCCGTGCGGGTGCTGATGCTCACCGCCGCCGCCGAGGTCACCGACCGCGTCGCCGGCCTGTGCCTGGGCGCCGACGACTACCTCACCAAGCCCTTCGCCTTCCCCGAGCTGGCCGCCCGCGTCCTGGCGCTCGGGCGGCGGGCCCGGCCGGCGGCGCCACCGGTGCTGCGGCGGGCCGGTATCGCGCTGGACCCGGCGCGCCACCAGGTGTTCCGGGACGGCCGCTACGTCCCGCTGGCCAGGAAGGAGTTCGCGGTGCTGACCGAGCTGCTGCGCGCCGACGGGACGGTGGTCTCGGCCGAACGGCTGCTGGAGAAGGCCTGGGACGAGCACGCCGACCCCTTCACCGGGGCCGTCCGGCTCACCGTCCTCAAGTTGCGCCGCAAGCTCGGCGACCCGCCCGTCGTGGAGACCGTCACCGGGGTGGGGTACCGGATCCCATGAGGGCCCGCCGAGTGCTGCCGCGCCGGGTCACCCTGCGGGCCCGGCTGACCCTGATCTACGGCGGGCTGTTCCTGGTCGCCGGGATGCTGCTGCTGGGCGTCACCTACGTGCTGTTCACCCAGCAGCTCGACCGGTCCGGGACCAAGGTGGTCACCCGGCAGAGCCTCCATCCCCCGGCGACGCCCACGGCCGGGCCCGCCCGCGACCGGGTGTTCCTCTCCCCCGATGCCCCCGGCGAGGGCGGGCCGCCGGCCGATGCCGAGTTGCAGCGGTGGATGCAGCGCCAGCGGGAGTCGTTGCATGACGCGGCGATCACCTCGCTGCTGGCGCAGGGCACGATCGCGCTGGTGGTGGTCGGCGGTACGGCGGCGGGTCTGGGCTGGCTCATCGCCGGCCGGGTGCTGGCTCCGCTGCACCGGGTCACCGACACCGCCCGGCGGATCGCGGGCGCGCCGGCGGCCGATCGCGGCCTGCACGAACGGATCGCGTTGCGCGGCCCCGACGACGAGGTCAAGGAGCTGGCCGACACCTTCGACACCATGGTGGAGCGGCTGGACCGCTCCTTCGACGGGCAGCGCCGGTTCGTGGCCAACGCTTCGCACGAGCTGCGTACCCCGCTCACCCTGGGGCGCGCCCTGGTCGAGCTGGCGATGCATCGCAGGTCGGCCTCCGCGGACGTCCGGCAGCTCGGCGAGCAACTGTTGGAGATCAACTCCCGGCATGAGCGGCTCATCGCCGGCCTGCTGTTGCTGGCCGGCTCGGAGCACGAGATCGTCGACCGGGCCCCGGTCGACCTGGCCGACGTCGTCGGGCACGTGGCCGCGCAGACCGCGCCGGAGGCCGGGCGGGCGGGGGTCGTCGTGCACGAGGAGCCGGGCGAGGCGCCCACCGCCGGGGATGCGCTGCTGCTGGAGCGGCTGGTGCAGAACCTGGTGGAGAACGGCATCCGGCACAACACCGGGGGCGGCGGCTGGGTGCGGGTCGCCAGTCGAACCCGGCAGGACGGCCGGGTCGAGGTGGAGGTCGGTAACTCCGGCCCCGCGGTGCCGCCGTACGAGGTGCCGGCGTTGTTCGAGCCGTTCCGCCGGCTGGACTCCGACCGGCTGGTCACCGCCAAGGGCGCCGGGCTGGGCCTGTCCATCGTGCGGTCGGTGGCCCGCGCCCACGGCGGCGAGGTCACCGCCCGCCCGCGGGAGGGCGGCGGGCTGACGGTGACCGTCACGTTGCCGGCGTGCCCGCAGGAATTCGTCCCCGGCTGACCGGTCCATGCCGCGGAGGCCAAAGTCATCGTGGTCCTGGTATGGCGCGCGGATGGTTCGGTTTCCGGGTCACGTTTCCTAGAGTTCGGAGATGACCCGGTGGCCGGGCGGCCGCGCCGGGCCCGCAGGCCCGGCCGGGCCGCCCGCCTCCTCCGACGGACGACGCAGAGGACGGGAAGATGCAGACGTTGACCGACCTCCGCTCGACGGCGCACGCCATGGAGCGCCTGGAGATCCCCACGGGTATGCCCTTCGGTGACTTCAGGGCCGCGTTCGAGCGAGCGGTTCCCACCCTGGACCCCGGTGAGCTGAACCGGATGATCGCAAACGGTGCCGGCTGGGGCGAGGTGAGCGCGCTGGTCGAGCGCACCCCGCACGGCTTCGTCCTGTTCACGACCTTCGACGTGACTCCCCTGATGCGGGCCGCGGGGCACCGG
The DNA here is from genome assembly GCF_003289645.1 of Actinomadura craniellae. Classification (GTDB taxonomy): domain Bacteria; phylum Actinomycetota; class Actinomycetes; order Streptosporangiales; family Streptosporangiaceae; genus Actinomadura_D; species Actinomadura_D craniellae. The sequence goes on from NZ_QLYX01000007.1 coordinate 343,893, forward strand.
CAGCCGGTCGTGGAGTACCTGATGGGCAACCACGTGCTCGCCGAGCATATGTTCCGCCACCATCCGGCCGTCCTGCTCTACGCGCCGCTGCGCGTCCTGCTGTACGGCGATGACGGCGGGCAGGCGATCTTCGTCATCGACCGGCCCGGCACGGTGTTCGCCGGCTTCGACATCCCCCAGGTCGCGGCGGTGGGGGCCGACCTGGACCGTAAGGTGGGGGCGCTGCTCGCGGCGATCGGCGTCGCGCCGCCCGGTGCCCTGGGCTGAGGGTCACCGCGGGGAGGGGGACACCTCGTCGATGAGGTCGGCGATGGAGTCGACGACCCGGGCGGGTCGGAAGGGGAAGCGGTCGATCTCCTCTTTGCGGGTCACCCCGGTGAGCACCAGGATCGTGTGCAGGCCGGCTTCCACGCCGGAGACCACGTCGGTGTCCATCCGGTCCCCGATCATGGCGGTGGTCTCGCTGTGCCCGTCGACGGCGTTGAGGGCGCTGCGCATCATCAGCGGGTTGGGTTTGCCGACGAAGTAGGGGGAGACCCCGGTGGCCTTGGAGATCATGGCGGCGACGGCTCCGCAGGCCGGCAGTGACCCCTCCTGGGAGGGGCCGATGGGGTCGGGGTTGGTGGCGATGAACCGGGCGCCGTTCTCGATCAGCCGGATCGCCCTGGTGACCTGGGAGAAGCTGTAGGTGCGGGTCTCCCCCAGCACGACGTAGTCGGGGTCGATGTCGGTGAGGACGTAGTCCGCCGCGTGCAGCGCCGTGGTGAGCCCGGCCTCACCGATGACGTAGGCCGATCCCTCGGGCCGCTGGTCGCTCAGGAACTGGGCGGTGGCCAGCGCGGAGGTCCAGATCGAGGTGGCGGGCACCTCCAGTCCCACGGCGCGCAGCCGGGCCGACAGGTCACGCGGGGTGTAGATCGAGTTGTTGGTCAGGACCAGGAAGCGGCGGCCGGACTCGGTGAGCCGGCGCAGGAACTCGCCCGCCCCGGGAACCGGGTGCCCCTCGTGCACCAGCACGCCGTCCATGTCGGTCAGCCAGCAGTCGATCGGTCCGCGCTCACTCATGGGGCGATTGTCGCAGGGTTCTGATCTGCCGGTTTGGTCAGCCCGCGCGCGTTCCGTGATCTCATGGGGGGAGGACTCATCGGAAGGCGGGGGCATGTCACTGGTGTCGTATCCGGAGCCGCGCTACCACGGGGAGGGCGGCGAGATCAGCGCGAGGTTCAGGCCGGTGACCGCCGCGCCCGAGCTGGCGGGGGCCGCGGCCTCGTACCACTACCTGGCCACGGGGGCGTCCACCGGCGGGGAGTTCGGCCTGTACCGGGTGGACATGGGGGCGGTGCCCAGTGGCCCGGGCACGCACTTCCACCGGACGATCTCCGAGACGTTCTTCGTCCTGTCGGGGACGGTGCGGCTGTTCGACGGCGAGCGCTGGATCGACGCCGTCGCCGGGGACTCCCTGTACGTCCCGGTCGGTGGCCTGCACGCTTTCCGCAACGAGTCGGGTGAGCCGGCGTCGCTGCTGCTGCTGTTCGCTCCGGGCGCCCCCCGGGAGGGGTACTTCGAGGGGATACAGGACGTGGCGGGAATGTCGGGCGGCGAGCGGGCCGAGTTCTACCTGCGCCACGACAACCACTGGGTCTAGGGCCGGGGGCCGGTGGGGCGGTCGCGCAGGAACGCCGCGACGCCGTCCAGGACGCGGGCCAGGCCGAAGTCGAAGGCGCGGCCGGGGTCGTGGGCGGCCTGGTACTCCTGGCCTGCCGCGGTGCCGACCCGGGTGGCGACCGGGTAGCGGTCGGGGTCCAGGGCCCGCTGGAGCAGGGGGGCGTGGGCCTGCCACCACTGGGCGTCGGTCATGCCGGTGTCGCGTTCGGCGCGGGCGGCGTCCACGGCGACCCGGGCGGCGCCGTGGACGTAGTCCAGGACGAGGCTGAGCAGCAGGTCCATCTCGACGTCGGTGAGGTCGAGGCCGTCGAGGGCGCGCAGTTCCAGGTCGTACTTGGCGATCAGGCCGGGGCCCAGGACGGGGCGGCTGGTGGCGACCTGCATCAGCCAGGGGTGCCGCAGGTACAGGTCCCGGTTGCGGCGGGCGATGCGTTCGAGCGCGGCCCGCCACCCCGCGGCCGGGCTCTCCGGCCCGACCGTCTCCCCGACCGCCTCCCTGACTGCTTCGGCGTAGACGGTGTCGAGCATGACGTCGATGAGTTCGGCCTTGCCCGGCACGTAGGTGTACAGGGACATGGCGGTGACGCCGAGGTGGTCGGCGACGCGCCGCATGGAGAGCGCGCCCAGCCCCTCGGTGTCGGCGAGTTCGATCGCGGCCCGGGCGACCTGCGGCACGGTCAACCGGGGCCGGGGGCCGCGCCGGGGGCGTTCGGCGGTGCCCCACAGCAGTTCGATGCTGCGCGCGGGGTCCCCGCCCCCGCCGTACTCGGTCGTCACCCGGGTCATTCTCCCCCGAGCCGGGTTCGCGCGGCACGCACCCGTGTCAGTTGCGGTTGACACCCACCCGCATGTCAGCCTAGGCTGACACACATGAGCAGGGTCAAGGAGCTCGCCGACGCCGTGGACGGCACCGACCCCGCGGCCGGGCTGGCGGCGGTGGCGGCACTGCGCGTCCTGCTGGAGGAACTGGAAGCCCTCCACGTCGACAACGCCCGCGCCCGCGGCTGGTCGTGGGAGGCCATCGCCACCGCGCTGGGCGTGCGCCGGCAGTCGGTCCACAAGAAACACGCCCGCCGGCGGCGGGGGTGAGCGGGAATGCGCACAGTCGAACGCAGAGGTGAACGATGACGATGTTCGGCCGGTTCTCCCCGGCGGCCCGGTCCGCGGTGCTGCGGGCCGCCGATCTGGCGGCCACCGCGGCGCGGCCCCGGATCGGCACCGAGTTCCTCCTGCTGGCCCTGTGCGAGGACGCGCACGTGCGGCCGGCCCTGCACCGGCAGGGCGTCACCCGCGCCCGCGTCCAGGCGGCGATCACCGAGGCGCTGGGCGCTCCCCGCCCCTACGAGGAGGGAGAGCTGCTGGCCGCCCTGGGCATCGACCTGGCGGAGGTCCGCCGCCGCGCCCGCGCGGTCGCGCCCGGCCCGGGCCGGGCGTGGGAGTTGCGGCGTTCCCCGCTGTGGCCGCTGCGGGTGGCGGTGACCGGCCCGGGCCGCGACCTGCCGTTCACCGGGGGCGGCCGCAAGGTGCTCGAGGTCGCGCTGTGGCGGGGCCGGCGGGACGGTCGCGTCCCGGCCGGGCCCGGTGACCTGCTGCACGGGATCCTCGCCGACTCCCACAGCAACGCCGCACGCGTCCTGCGCCACCTGGGGGCGCGGCCGTGCGCGCTCGTCGCCGCGCTGGAGCACCCGGACGCCGCCTGATCAGGCCCGGAACCCCGGAAAAGCTGCGGTGAGCCGCGAAGCAGGCGCATGACGGTTGCTGGTGAGGGGCGCCGGCCCTTTTCCGGGGAGGGCACGAGCCGGAACCGGGCGGTGCGTACTGGCGGGCTACCTTGCCCCTGCCGGTGCGGCGCGGTGTTCACCAGCTGATTGCGGCCGCCACCGGCCGGTGGTCGCTGCCGGTGGCCGGCAGCACCCGCGAACTTTCCGGCCGCACGCCTTTGACCAGGATCTCGTCGATCCGCGCCACCGGGAACTTCGCCGGCCAGCTGAAGCCGAAGCCGGCCCCGGCCGCGTCCTGGGCCGAGCGCAGCCGCGAGGTGATGCCGTCGAACGCGCGGTCGTCCATGGTGCCGTTCAGATCGCCGAGCAGCACCACCCGCTCGTTCCGCTCGGCGGCGATGGCCTCGCCGAGCGCCTGCGCGTTCCTGTCCCGGTGGGCCGTCCAGAAGCCCGCCCGGGGATTGACCCGTGCGGACCCCAGGTGGGCCACGTACACCGCCAGCGGCCCGTGGCCGGTGGCCACGGTGGTGCGCAGCGCCCGGTTGTATTCCATCGTGACGTCGGCAGGCTTGGTGGCCGCCAGCGGCCCGGCGTCCATCATGATGTCGACCGGCTTGGTGTCGGCCAGCGGCAGCTTGCTCCACAGCCCGACCGTGCCTTGCACCGTGTGGTGCGGGTACGCGTTCGCCAACTCCTTCTCGTAGATGCCTCTGTCCTGCCGGGTCAGCTCCTGCAGGGCCAGCACGTCCGCGCCGGAGGCGGCCAGGGCGCGGGCGGTGCCGGCCGGGTCGGGGTTGTCGGCGCCGACGTTGTGGCTGGCCAGGGTGAGGTCGCCGCCCGGGTGGGACTTGTCGCCGAGCAGCCCGCCGAAGAGGTTCAGCCACACCATGACCGGCAGCAGTAGCGCGGCCACCGCGGCGGCGGAGCGCCGCCACAGCGCTCCGGCCAGCAGCACCGGCACGAACAGGCCGAACCATGGCAGGAAGGTCTCCACCAGGCTGCCGAGGTTCCCGACCCGGTTCGGGATCTTCGCGTGCAGCAGCATGACCAGGCCCAGCAGCAGCGCCAGCGCCGCGAGCACCGGGCCGCGCTTCCAGGGCCCCGGCCGGGAACCGATGAGGATCGCCCGGCGAAGGCCCCCGCGCCAGGTACCGGAGCCGGCATCCCGGGGGATGTCCGCGCCGCCCTGTCCGGTCTCCGCCGTGTCCACCTGCACCATCGCCTGTTCTCGCTTACTACCGGTCACTGCTGCATCCTCGGGTCCTGGGTGGGGTCGGCCTACATACGCGGGCGGCAAGGGCGTCCCGGTACACCTTTGCTCCGCGGCTTCAGGCTCCATGACGTTCGCGGGCGGTGTTCAGGTGGCTTTGCCGCGGGCGATGTAGAGGTTCATGTCGGTGAAGTCGAGGGTGATGTTGTAGGGCTTGTAGAAGGGGTGAAAGAAGGAGGCCAGCACGTCGAACCCGTTGCGGGCGGGCGATTGGTTCGGGTTCGCCACGCAGTAGACCTCCTGGGCGGCGGCGACGCCGAGGCGGATCTCCTTCGGGTAGCAGGGGTAGGCGACGGTGGGGTGGCTGTGGGCGAAGGTCTCCAGCGGGCGGTCGTGGTCGGTGCGGATCCGCAGCCGCTTGGCCGTTTCCCCGGACATGACCGCGGCGCTCTCGCTGGTTCCGCCGATGGACAGGCCCACCACCCGTGGGCCGGAGCCGGCGACGCTGCCCCTGCTGTGGAGCATGTGCTCACGGGCCAGCCACAGCGGCAGGGGTTTGGCGCCCGCCCGTTCGGCGTTGGCGCGTGCCCTGCCGGCCGTTGTCGGGGTGCGGCGGCGCAGGATCAGCGACCGGCCGGCGTAGTCGAAGGTGGTCAGCAGGTGGTAGAAGACCCACGTGCCGATGATGCCGTCATTGGGCCCCCCGGGCGAAGCCTGGTCCGACTCCGACCACTGCACGGGGATGTTGCGCAGTTCGATGCCGCCCAGCTTGAAGGAGTCCAGCACCCCGAAGTACTGCCATGCGGTGCCGTTCAGGTAATCGATCTGTTGCTCGGCCACGGGGCTCAGCCCGGCTTCCCTGGCCACGTCCGCGGACATGCCCAGCCATGGGGCGCCGGTGTAGAACATGAAGCGCTTCGCCGGTCCGCCGTTGACCGAGGCCTCGACCAGCGGTGACGGGTCCGTCTGCTGCCAGGGCAGCCGCGCGATGTCGCCGTGGATCTGGTACGGCTCGCCGCGGACCGCCCCGAACCAGGTGGCGAAGACCTCCTTGCCGGCCGCTTGCCAGCGTGGTACGGAGAGGGAGAGCTTGTCCTGCCGGATGTAGCAGTCGGCCAGGAACCGGTTGGTGTCCTTGTCGTCGGGCGCCAGCCTGAGGGCCATCGTGAGGTACTTCTCGGCCTCGGCGAACTCGTTGCCCAGGAGCCCGACATGGCCGCGCTGGCGGGCCGCGTGCACATTCTCGGGGTCGTTTTTCAGGATCTCCTCGTACGCGCGGCCGGCCTGCTCGAACTTCCCGGCCTTGAACAGCGCGTCCGCGTCACCGCTGTCGGCGTGTGCGGTGGCCGCCTCGCCCAGCAGCGGCGCGGTCGCGGCGGCGCCGGCCACCACGGCGGCGCCGCGGAGCAGCGAACGCCGGTCCCATGCTCCGTCATCAGCCACGGCCTTCCCCTTTCGTGATCCGCCTTCCGCCGCAACTTTCTCCCACGGACGGTCACAGCACGGTGCCCGAGGCTGTGACCCGGCTGTGACCCGGGTGCGCGGCCGGAGCCGGGTGGTGCGGACTCCGCGACGGCCTGCGAAGCCCGGGCATCATGCTCTCGACAGGGACCGGTGGCCCGTACGGGCCGCGGGGCCCGGGTGTCAGGGCCGGCGGTCGGCCTGGGCGTGCAGCGTGGCGGCCAGGTCGCGGACGGCGTCGCGTAGTTCGTCGGGTCGGCGGATCACGAAGGGCCGACCCAGGCCGGCGAGCATCATCGCCATCCCGTCCAGCCGTTCGGCCCGGGTGCGCAGCAGCACCCCGCCGTCGACCTCGGTGAGGCCGCCCACCGAGGGCGGTATCCGGGTGCGGGCCTCGGCCAGGCCGGTCTCCAGGACCACTTCGACCTCGTGGGAGTAGGGGACGGCGGCCAGCGCGGCGGTCACCTGACCGATCGGGTCGGCGTCGCCGGGCGGCTGGAAGGTCTCGGTGCGCGGTTCGGCCGACAGCACCCGGTCCACCCGGAAGGTGCGCCGCTCGCCGCTGCGGTGGTCGTGCCCGGTGACGTACCAGCGGCCGGAGTGGAACACCAGCCCGTGCGGGTCGAGGTCGCGTTCGGTTTCGGTGCCCTGGAAGGAGCGGTACCGGATCCGGGCCCGGCGGTGCTCGCGGGCCGCCGCGGCGAGGGTGAGCACGGCGGTGACGTCGGGCGCCACGCCCGGGCGGGGGGCGAGGGTGAAGCCGAGGGTGTCCTGCAGTGCCCGTACCCGGTCGCGCAGCGCGGCGGGCAGTACCCGCCCCACCTTGGCCAGGGCGCTTTCGGTGGCCGCGTCGGGCAGGCCGATGCGGCGGCCGGCCAGCAGGCCCAGCACCACGGCGGTGGCCTCGTCGTCGGTGAGCATGAGCGGGGGCAGCTTGAAGCCGGGCATCAGCCGGTACCCGCCGTGGCGGCCTCGTTCGGCCACCACGGGGACGCCCAGGTCGGCCAGGCGCAGCGCGTAGCGCCGCACGGTGCGGGTGTCGACGTCGAGCCGCCGGGCGAGTTCGGCGCCGGTCAGCCGGGGGTGCGCCTGCAGCAGTTCCAGCATGGTCAGCACCCGGGTGGTGGGATGTGACACAGACCACTCCCTTAATGCGGGCGGGTTCTGTCCGGTATTGATTCTAGCGTGGGGGCATCACGGCGACGGAAGGAACGACAATGGCGACGTACGTGCTGGTTCCCGGGTTCTGGCTGGGCGGCTGGGCCTGGGAGGAGGTGGCGCGGGAGTTGCGCGCCGGCGGCCACGACGTCCACCAGGTGACCCTCACCGGCCTCGCCGAGCGGGCCGCCGAGGCCGGCCCCGGCACCGACCTGGAGACCCACATCACCGACATCACCGCCCTGATCGAGGACGCCGATCTGCGCAAGGTGGTCCTCGTCGCGCACAGCGGCGGCACCAACCCGGTCACCGGCGCCGCCGACCGGCTGCCCGACCGCGTCCGGCGCGTCGTCTACGTCGACTGCGGCCCGATGCCCGACGGCATGGCCCAGTTGGACTTCCACGAACCCGCCGAGCGCGCCGCGGTGCGGCACCAGATCGCCGCCGAGGGCGGCGGCCGGTGGGTGCCGGTACCATCGTTCACCCCCGGCGGCCAGGAGCCGGGGGAACTGGCCGGGCTGACGCCCGAGCACCTGGCGGAGCTGCGCGAGCGCGGCACCCCGCACCCGGCGGCCGCCGCCGCACAGCCGCTGCACCGCCCGGCCCGGCTGCCGGACCACCCGCGGACGCTGATCGCCTGCACCTTCCCGGTCGCGGCCGTCGAGCATCTCGTGGCCGGCGGCAACCCGGTGTTCGCCCTGATGGCCGGCCCGGAGTGGACCTACCGGGAGCTACCCACCGGGCACTGGCCGATGTTCTCGCGCCCGCGGGAACTGGCGGCGCTGCTGGCCGAGGCGGCCTGACTTCGCCCCGAATCCGCGCACCGAATCCGCTCGGGTCCTGCTCAGGGTGTGGTGAAGGTGCAGGGCAGGCGTTTGTAGCCGTTGATGAAGGCCGACACCAGCCGGTCCGGCTCCCCGTTCGCGTGCAGGTCGGGGAGCCGGGTGAACAGTTCGCGGAACATCACGGTGATCTCCCGGCGGGCCAGGTTGGCGCCCAGACAGAAGTGCGGGCCGGGCCCGCCGAACCCCACGTGCGGGTTGGGTGAGCGGGTGATGTCGAAAACATCGGGGTCGGTGAAGACGCTCTCGTCGCGGTTGGCGGAGTTGTAGAACAGCATCACCTTGTCGCCGGCCCGGTAGGTGTGGCCGTTCATCTCGTGGTCGCGGGTGACGTTGCGGCGGAACGCGATCACGGGGGTGGCGTACCGCACGATCTCCTCCACCGCCCCGCCGATCCGGCCCTCGAAGTCCTCCAGCAGCAGTGCGCGCTGGTCGGGGAAGTCGGTGAACAGCTTGAGCCCGTGCGCGATCGCGGTCCGGGTCGTCTCGTTGCCGGCGACCACCAGCAGCAGGAAGAACGTGCCGAACTCCCGCACGGTCAGCCGCTCACCGTCGACGTTGCCGTTGACCAGCACGGAGGTCAGGTCGTCGGTGGGTTCGGCGCGGCGTTCGCGGCCGAGCCGGGCGGCCAGGCGGTGCAGTTCGCGGGCCGCCCGGGCCACCCTGAGCAGTCCCAGCCCGGTGCGCAGCTTGCCCATCTCGGGGGTGACCCCGGTGTACTCGGGGTCGGTGTTGCCCAGGGTGATGTTGGTCAGCGTGATGACCCGCCGGTGGTGGCGTTCGGGGATGCCGAGCATGTCGCAGATGACCTCGACCGGCAGCCGGGCCGCGACCTGGGCGACGAAGTCGCCGGGCCCGGCGGCGACCAGTTCGTCGACGATCCGGACGGCGCGGCTGTGCACGTCGTTCTCGGTGCGCTCCAGCATCCGGGGGCTGAAGGCCCGCGAAACGATCCGGCGGATCTTGGCGTGCCGCGGGTCGTCCATGTTGATCATCGAGTCGATGTACCGGCCGATCCAGCTCGGCGCGTCGACGATCGTGGTGGCGTTGGGTTCGCTGCTGAAGATCTCGCTGTTGCGGCTGGCCTCGGCCACGTCCGCGTGCCGCACCAGCGCCCAGTACCCGGCCCCGGGGCGGGTGAAGGGGATCTCCGGGTCGGGGTAGCGGACGGGCCCGTCCAGGGTGCGCAGCGCGGCGAACCCCGCCGCGCGCTCCTGGAGCGGCTGCTCCCAGAAGCTCAGATCGTTGATGTCGGGGATCGCCGCCGACTCCTGGATGGACATCGCCTGCCGCCTTCCGTTTCGCCTGCCGACGGCCATCGTCAAATAAGCATTTGGTTACTGTCAATGGGGGGCGGGTGTTGCCTGCGGCACCCGCCCCGGTCATGGCCGGGTCACGGCCGGGACGCACGGCGGCGCGGTCACCGTATCGCCGCCGCGGCAACAAGCCCATCTGACGATGTCATTCCACAATCGGAATTGATTTCCTTGCCTGATGACGCCGGGTCCGGCACGCCGGTCCAGGAAGGTGGTGATCTACTTGCCCGGACCGGGCCGGATCCGGCCCCGAAATACGGCAGGATTTGTCCTGCGTCTCGGCAGTGCAGGGGGAGGTACGGGGTGAGTCGTCGGCTGCTTCGGCTGGGCGTCCGGGTGCCCCCGGACAAGTGCGTGTTCCGGGTCCACGGCCTGGGCGCCGATCCCGGCGGCATGCAGGCCCCACCCCGGCCGGTGGGCACCCTGCTCAGCGTCGGCTACGACCAGATGTGGATCGCCAGCCTCCAGGACGACGTCGACGTCACCGTGCTGCTGGAGGAATGGGACGCCCACCCCCCGCCCGGGCCCGAACCCTGGGAGGAGGAATCGGAGCAGGAACTGTACCTGCGCGGCGCGGTCGCCATCAGCACCTCCGCCGCCGAGCCGGTGCTGCACGGCGTCCGGCTGCTGGGTGGGGTGGGCCGCTACCGGGTACGGGTGCGGGCCCGGTACCGCACCGAGATCGCCCGCCTCTACGACGGGCTGCTGGACCGGTTCCGCTCGGGGTTCAGCCAGGAGTTCCAGGCCGCCCTGCGGGAACTGCAGGGCGTGGAGCACTACCTGGTGCAACTGTGGCCGTCCGCGCCGACCGGACCGCAGCGGGTGGTGGCCGACTCGGCCTTCGACCCGCTGACCGCGCCCGCCGCCGCCCTGCCGGTGCCCGCGCCGGCCGAGGAGACCGGGCCGCTACCGGCCCTGCCCGAAACACCCGAACCGGTTTCGGATTGAATAGCGCACCATGACCGAAGTGTTCTCGCACCGGCTGCGTGTCCGCTACAGCGAGTGCGACCAGCAGAACGTCGTGTTCAACGGCCACTACCTGTTCTACTTCGACGTCGCCGTCACCGAACTGTGGCGGGAGGTCTTCGGCTCCTCCACCGACACGATCGACCAGGGCTACGACATGGTGGTGGCCGAGGCCCGCATCCGCTACCGGCACGGCGCCCGCTTCGACGACCTGATCGACATCAGCCTGCCGGTCACCCACCTGGGGGTCACCAGCATGGTGATCGCCGCACGGTTCCGGGTCGGCGACCAACTGATCGCCGACGGGGAGATCCGGTACGTGTTCATCGACCCGGCCACCAAGGCCAAGCAGGAAATGCCCGCCGAGGTCCGCGCCGCCCTCACCCCCTACCTGGTGCAGGAACGGCAGCCCGCCTGAACCGTGCCGGCCGGCGGGCCGGTCAGCGCGCCTGGGACGGGACGGGCACCGGCGCCGCCACGGCCGGCGCGGGGGCGGCGGCCGGGACCGACCGCTGGGCGATGTAGGCCCCGGCGAGCACCACCGCACCACCGGCCATCTGGATCGGGGTCAGCCGCTCCCCCAACGCCACCCAGGCGATCAGTGTGGCCGCGACCGCCTCGGTGTAGCAGATCGCCCCGGCCACCGGCGCCGACAACCGCTGCACCGCGGCCACCCCGGTGGCGTAGGCGAGCACGGTGCTCACCACGATGATCCACGCCGCGAGCAGCCAGGCCGGGGCGTCATGGGAGCCCAGGGCGACCTGGGTCGGCAGGATGTGCCAGGGCATCGCCCACGGCGCCGCGGGCAACGTCAGCAGCAACGCGCCGACCACCATCCCCACCGCGGTCATGGCCAGCGGGTCCACCGATCCGGTGAGCCGGTCGATCAGCAGGAAGTAGGCGGCCTGGCAGGCCGCGGCACCCAGCCCCGCGGCCAGACCCACCGCGTCCAACCGCAGCCCCGACCACACCTGCACCACGCACGCCAGCCCCGCGACCGCCACCACCACCCCGGCCACCGCCGTCCGCGGCAGCGGCGCCCGCCGCACCACCGCGATCCACAGCAGCACCAGCACCGGGCCGGTGAACTCCAGCAGGATCGCGATCCCCACCGGCAGCCGGGACGCCGCCACGAAGTACAGCGCCTGGCACGCCGCCACCCCGGTCACCCCGTAGAACAGCAACTGCGGCCAGTGCGGGCGCAGCGCCCGCAGCCGGGCGGGCCCGCTCACCGCCAGCACCACCGGCACCAGGATCAGCGCGGCCCCCGCGATCCGCAACCACACCGCCTGCAGCGGGCTGAACCCCGCCCCGACCAGGGCCTTCCCGAACGGGCCGGAGGCGCCGAAACTGATCGACGACACCACCGCGAACCCCAGCCCCCACGCCTTCGCACGCCCGCCGACCGCCATGACCACATCCTTCAATTAATGACCATAGGTATTAAACACTCATTACAGACGGGTGATCAACGGATGCGCCGTACGATTCGCCCGAGCGGGCTACTATGCGGCAAGTGAACTGGCAAGCTGCGGGACCCGGCGGGAGCGGCACAGCGGACGACCCCTTCACCGCGGTCGAAACCGATATCAAGACCATGGCCGCCTCACCGTGGTGGCGCTCCGCACCCCCACCACAACGCGCCGAAGCCATCACCTCCCGGATGCTCACCGGATCCGGCGAATGGTGGCTCTACGGCGCCTGGGGCCGCTGGTACCGCTGCGGCCTCGACGGCAACTGGCACCCCTGCCCACCCCCCGCCGACCCCAACACCCGCCGCGTCTTCCTGCCCACCCCACCCGGCGCCGGCAACCCACCAGTCCCCCCGCAACTGTTCCCCACCGGCCCCGACCTGGCCGCCGGCCGCGTCGCCGGCGCCGGCTTCCTGGGCACACCCCCCGACACCAGCGTCGTCGCCCGCGTCCAGCAAGCCCTCATCACCGCCCTGTCGGTCGACCCCCGCCAGTTCGCCCACCAGGACACCTCCTTCGTCCCCGCCACCCCCAGCACCGTCGCCGCCGCCTGGAGCGCCCTGCTGTGGTGCGCCGGCTCACCCGTCGCCCTCGGCGAACACCCCCTGATCGAACTGTTCGTCCCCTACCTGACCACCCCCGGCCAGCAACTCCGCTGGATGGCACCCCCCGACTTCACCCACCTGGTCGCCCACTACGCCGCCCGCCTGGGCGCCGGCGACTGGAACGGCGCCGCCTACCTGGTCCGCGTCCTGCACGAACTGGCCACCGGCCTGCAAGGCGACCCCCGCTTCCGCCCCGGCGCCGACGCCCTCGCCGCCATCACCGGCGCCACCTTGCACCTGGTCCAACAAGACATGGCCACCGCCCGCTACGGGCACGCCGCCATCCTGCAGGAATGGCGCCGCCGCTGCCCCCCCGAGCACGCCACCCCCATGGTCCGCGACGCCGCCCCCGGCGAATACCTACGCCTGGCCCTCTACGACCTCCAGCAGATCATCACCGACCTCTACCAACGCCCCCTCAACCACAGCGACGCCCGCCGCGCCGGCATCGCCGTACTGGCCGCCGACCTGCAACCCGCACCCCCCGCCATCGGCGCCGTCCTCCGCTGGCTCGACCCCGACGGCGCCCGCACCCTCCAGGACGTCCTGGCCCGCCCCGACCACCCACTACGCGAACTGTGGCCCCGCGACGGGCGCCTACCCGACACCCTGCGCGGCGACGCCGACACCCTGCAAAGCCTGCTGGCCACCTCCTACGCCCTCGGCCTGACCTGGTGCCGCCTCGCCCAAGTACCACCCCCACCCGGCGGATTCGCCATCGCCGCGGCCACCGCCGCCGAACTCACCAGCCCCACCCTGAACCCACCGCCCTCCACCGGCGAACTCACCCCCTGGCAGATCATCGACGCCGCCCGCGCCCACCTGGCCGCCGAACGCGCCTCCCACACCACACCCACCGACACCCCCCCCCCCCCCCCCCACCCCCCCCCCCCCCCCCCCACCCCCCACCCCCCCCCCCCCCCCCCCCCCCCCCCCCCCCCACCCCCACCCCCCCCCCCCCCCCCCCCCCCCCACCCGCCCCCCCCCCCG
>NZ_QLYX01000008.1 GCF_003289645.1 Actinomadura craniellae
TGGGGCACGAGGACCTCCTACGGGTGCGGAGTGGCTGTGTGGTAGCTCCACACCACACCTGGGAGGTCCTCCCTATTTCAACAACATCCGGCCCGTGTCGCCGTCACCAACGTCCATGAGCAGTACAGCTAGCCGCCCCTGCCTTTTGACCTAGCACCGCAGTTCCCGTGCGATTTTTTTCTTCCTCGTTAGGCGGATCGCGTCAGGGCGACGAGATGTGACGCCCAGAGGCGAAATCGAATCAAGAGTGCGGCGAAAAAGTAACCTACGAGACCCGGGGGTCAGTAACTTGTCACCATACGGTCAGCCATGATTATGCATCTTCGGTCGTCCGAAGCCTAGTTGTTTTGTCCGAAAACGCTACCGGGACGGCCCTGGAACGCGGTTTGCGTCGTAGGAACCGTCCCGGCGGGACGCGCAGCGATAGCGGAAGGTTGTCAGCCGATTCCTGTCCGATTTCGGTCAGGCGGCTTCGCGGGTGATGTCGGCTCCCATCATCGACAGCCGCTCGGCGATGTGAGCGTGCCCCCGGTCCAGGTAGTACGCCGAGGTGATCACGGTCTCGTCGCTGGCGGCCAGCCCGGCCAGCACTAGCGCGCTGCCGGTGCGCAGGTCGTGGGCGACCACTTCGGCGCCGCGCAGCGGGGTCGAGCCGTTCACCTTGGCCCGGTTGCCGTCGACCTCGATCGAGGCGCCCATTTTGGTCAGCTCCTCGGCCAGCTTGAACCGGCCGTCGAAGATGCGCTCGTAGATGTAGCTGGGCCCGTCCGCCAGGCAGGAGAGCGCCATGATCGGCGACTGCAGGTCGGTGGCGAAGCCCGGGTACTCATCGGTGATGACGTTGATCGGCCGCAGCGGGCGGTCGCGCCGGACCTGGAGCACGGCGCCCTCCTGGTGGAACTCCACGCCCATCTGCTCCAGCTTGTCGGCCGCCACCCCCAGGTGCTCCAGCGAGGCGCCGACCAGGCCCATCTCGCCACCGGTGATCGCGGCGGCCATCACGAACACGCCCGCGTCGATCCGGTCGGGCATGACCGTGTGCTCGACGGCGTGCAGCTCGTCGACACCCTCGACGGTGATGAAGCCGGTGCCGCCGCCCTTGATCTGCGCGCCCATCCGCTGCAGGATCTCGATGTTGTCCAGCACCTCGGGCTCGAGCGCGCAGTTCTTGATCAGCGTGGTGCCCTGGGCGAGCGCCGCCGCCATGATCAGGTTCTCGGTGCCGGTGTGCGACGGGGTGTCGCAGTAGAGCGTGGCGCCGCGCAGGTCGCCCGCCTTGATGTGGATCAGGCCGTCGCCGTTGTCGGCCACGTGCTCGGTGACGGTCGCGCCCATGCGCTTGAAACCGTTGTAGTGGAAGTCGAGGTTGCGACTGCCCAGGTTGCACCCGCCGACGCCCTCGATGACCGCCTCGCCGAGCCGGTGCAGCAGGGCCGGGACGAACAGGAACGAGCCGCGGAACCGGGAGGCGATGTCGGCCGGCAGCACGGGGCTGCTCAGCGTCGACGCATCGATCACCAGGGTGCGCTCGGCCTCGTGCAGTTCGGCCTTGGCGCCGATCGCCCGGGCCAGCTCGACCGCCCGTCGCACATCTTCGATGATCGGGACGTTCCGCAGCACCGTACGGCCCTTCGAGGCCATCAGCGAGGCTCCGATCATCGGCAGGACGGCGTTTTTGGCGCCCTGGACGAAGACGGTGCCCTGCAGTCGGTTGCCCCCACGCACGCGGTAACGAACCTCGTCGCCCATGCTCATGCCGCCTTGCTCCTTTGGATGCGGGTGAATATCGGTCTGCCTGATACCCGCCCGTTCTCCGCGGCGGGTCACGAGTGAGGCGCGCCCGGTCACCCAGTATCACACCGGGAGGTCGGTGAGGTGACCGGTTCGTCCCCCTTGCGCCTGCGTCTCGACTGGTTAGAGCTGAATCGCCCCGTAAAGGTTCGCCGTTTCCGCACGGCGATCGTGTGAGACGCGTCGCATCCTTGGACGTTTCTGTTGTCAGAGAACCTCGAACTAGATACTTCCCGCGGACGGCCCCCTGACGCGCGCCGCGTATCAGGTGAAGCGCCGGCCGGTGATCCGCTCGTACGCCTCGACGTACTTCGCCCGGGTCTGCCCGACGATCTCCGCGGGCAGCGGCGGCGGCGCCTCGCCCGAGTTCCGGTCCCAACCGGACTCCGGCGAGACCAGCCAGTCACGCACGAACTGCTTGTCGAAGGACGGCTGGCTTTGCCCCGGCCGCCACCCGTCCACCGGCCAGAACCGGGAGGAGTCGGGGGTCAGCACCTCGTCGGCGAGGATCAGCTCACCGTCCGGCGCCCGGCCCAGCTCGATCTTGGTGTCGGCGACGATGATGCCGCGCTCCTGGGCCAGCGCCGCGCCCCGGCGGTAGACCTCCAGCGTGATGTCGCGGAGCCGGGCGGCGAGATCGGCCCCCACCGCCGCCTCGACCTCGGCGAAGGTCATCGGCTCGTCGTGCGCGCCCACCGCCGCCTTGGTGGTGGGAGTGAAGATCGGTTCGGGCAGCTCGGACCCGTCCACCAGCCCCGGGGGCAGCCCGACCCCGCACACCGACCCGGCGCGGCGGTACTCGGCCAGCCCGGAGCCGGTCAGGTAGCCGCGCGCCACGCACTCCACCGGGACCATCTCCAGCCGCCGCACGACCACGGCCCGGCCGGCCCACTCCGCGGGCGCCCCCGGCGGCGGCTCGGTGGAGACCACATGGTTGGGCAGCACGTCCGCGAGCCGCTCGAACCACCACAGCGACAGCTGGGTGAGGACCCGCCCCTTGTCCGGGATCGGGGTGTCGAGCACGTGGTCGTACGCCGAGATCGTGTCGCGGGCGACCATGAGCAGGTCGCCGCCGGGCAGCTCGTACAGGTCCCGGACCTTGCCGCTGTGCAGGTGTTTCACTGGTACTCCAGGACTTCGACGGGATCCCCGGCCCGGAGCGGGCCGGGAATGCGGACCACCGCGTTCTGGCCGAACCTGATGCCCCGGTCGAAGGAGCGGTACGTCGCCAGGGTGCGCAGCGGTTCGCGGCCGCGCACGCCGGTGTCCTGGTCGGTGGTGGTGACGACGCACCGGGTGCACGACCTGACCATCTCGATCACCGCCGCGCCGATCCGCAGCAGCCGCACCCCGTCCTCGCCGTACGCGCCCAGCCCCGCCACCACCAGGTTGGGCCGGAACCGGTTCATCGGCAGGGGCGCGTCCAGCCGCGCGTTGAGGTCGGCCAGCGACTCGGCCGAGATCACCAGCAGCGGGTAGCCGTCGGCGAACGCCACCTCGCCGCCGCCCCGGCGGGTCGGCCGGTGCCCGGTGAACCGGACCAGCCGGCACCCGACGCCCAGCACGGCTTCGAACCAGCCGGCCGCGGCGTCGCCCTGGTCCACCCCCCGGCAGGTCGAGCGGTGCACGTAGACGTCCAGCACCGGGCCGCCGTCGGTCGCCGTGTGCGCCAGCGGCTCGACGTCCGGGGCGCCGACGGTCAGCTCCGCCCCGTCGTAGGCCGGGTGCAGCAGCGCCATCCCCGGCAGGTCGCGCTGCGAGAGGAACCGGCCCTCCGGGGTGACGAGCATGAACTCCCGGTCGTGCCGCAGACCGGTCGCCAGCAGGTCGGCCCGGTCGTGCGCGACGCCCCGTCCCCCCTTCAGCGGGAAGGCGGTCAGCTCGCGCAGCACGCCGTTCATCGCAGGGCGGACAGCCGGTCGAACACCGGGCCCAGCCGCTCGACGAACCGTTCGGGCCGGCACACCTCGTCCAGCCGGTCCTCGTCCAGCCGCTGCCCGGCCTCGGCGGCGTGCGACCGCAGCGTCTCGCGGAACGGGACGCCGGTCCGCCAGGTGTCCATCGCGGCCCGCTGGACCAGCGGGTACGCCTGGTCGTCGCGGGACATGCCCGCCTCGACCAGCTCCAGCAGCACGGTCGAGGTGTAGATCAGCCCGCCGGTGGAGTCGAGGTTGGCGCGCATCCGCGCGGCATCGACGACCAGCCCGGACATCAGCCGGTTCGTCAGGTGCAGCAGGTAGTCGGTGGCGACGGCCGCGTCGGGCAGCGCGATCCGCTCCACCGAGGAGTGCGAGATGTCGCGCTCGTGCCAGAGCGGGATGCCCTCCATCACCGGGACGATCTGCCCCCGGACGATGCGGGCCATGCCGCAGATGCGCTCCGACAGGATCGGGTTCTTCTTGTGCGGCATGGCCGAGGAGCCCTTCTGGCCCTTGCCGAACGCCTCCGACAGCTCGCGGACCTCGGTGCGCTGGCCGTGCCGCACCTCCAGCGCGATCGCCTCGCACACCGTGGCGACGATCGCCAGCGCCGAAACCCACTCGCTGATGCCATCACGGATCACCACCTGGGTGGAGACGTCGGCGGCCCGCAGCCCCAGCCGGTCGGCGACGTGCCGCTCCACCGCGGGGTCGATGTTGGAGTAGGTGCCGACCGCCCCGGAGATCGCCATCACGCCGACGGCCTCGCGCGCCCGGCGCAGCCGGTCACGGGAGCGGGCCATCGCGAACGCGAAGTCGGCCACCCGGTGCCCCCACACGTCCGGCTCGCCGTGGATGCCGTGCGTGCGGCCGACCCGCAGCGTGCCGCGGTGCTCCAGGGCGTGGTCGCGCAGCGTGCCGACCAGCGTGTCGGCCTTGTCCAGCAGGATGTCGGTGGCCTCGACGAGCTGGACGGCCAGCGCGGTGTCGAGCAGGTCCGAGGAGGTCATCCCGAAGTGGACGTACGCCGCCGCCTCGCGGGGCTCGGTGTTGTCGGCCCAGGCGGACAGGAACGCGATCACGTCGTGCTGGGTGACCGCCTCGATCTCGTCCACCCGCTCCGGAGTGGGCGGCGGCGCCTTGCGGACCGGCTCGACCACCTCGGCCGGGATGGTGCCCGCCGCGGCGTGCGCCTCGACCACCAGGGTCTCCACCTGGCACCAGAGCTCGTACTTGTGCGCGTCGCTCCAGACGCGTCCCATCTCCGGGAGGGTATAGCGCTCGATCACAGCCTGATTCTCCCAGGTCGCGACCGGTGCTTCGGCGACCCTCAGCCCGCGGCGGCGCGCAGCGCGATGTCGGTGCGGTGGTGCGAGCCGCGCAGCCGGACCTGCTCGACCGCCGCGTACGCGGCGGCGCGGGCCGCGGTGAGGTCGGCGCCGGTGCCGACCACGTTGACCACCCGGCCGCCGGCGCTCACCAGCAGGCCCTCGTCGAGGTCCAGCGCCGTACCGGCCTGCAGAACGTACGCCCCCGGCACCGCGGCGGCCTCGGGCAGCCCGGCGACCACGTCGCCCTTGACCGGGCCCTCCGGGTAGCCCTCGGCCGCGACGACCACGGTCACCGCCGCGCCCGGGTGCCACTCCAGCTCGGTCGCCGGGTCGAGGTTGCCGACCGCACACGCCTGGAGCAGGCCGGCCAGCGGGGTGGCCAGCCGGTCGAGCACCACCTGGGTCTCGGGGTCGCCGAACCGGGCGTTGAACTCGACCACCCGGACGCCCCGGGAGGTCAGCGCCAGCCCCGCGTACAGCACCCCCACATAGGGGGTCTGCCGTGCCCGCAGCTCCGCGATGGTGGGCCGGACGACCGTCTCCATCACCTCGTCGACCAGGCCGGGCGGGGCCCAGGGCAGCCCGGCCGAGGTGGTGTAGGCGCCCATGCCGCCGGTGTTGGGGCCCGCGTCGCCGTCGTAGGCGCGCTTGAAGTCCTGGGCGGGCAGCAGCGGGACGGCGTGCGCGCCGTCGCTCAGCGCGAACAGCGACACCTCGGGCCCGTCGAGGTACTCCTCGACGACCACCCGGTCGCAGCCGCGGGCGTGCTCGACCGCGGCGGCGCGGTCGGAGGTGACGACGACGCCCTTGCCGCCGGCCAGCCCGTCGTCCTTGACCACGTAGGGCGGGCCGAACTCGTCCAGGGCCGCCTCGACCTCGGCGCCGGACTCGCAGACGCGGGCGGCGGCGGTGGGCACCCCGGCGGCGGCCATGACCTCCTTGGCGAACGCCTTGGAGCCCTCGATGCGGGCGGCCTCACGGTCGGGGCCGAAGACGGGCACGCCCCGCCGGCGCAGCTCGTCGGCGACCCCGGCGACCAGCGGCGCCTCGGGACCGATCACCACCAGCTCGGGGCTGAGCCGCTGCGCCAGCTCGGCGGTGGCCACCGGGTCGGTGGGGTCGAGGACGTGGTTGTCGGCGATCTCCGCGGTGCCCGGGTTGCCCGGGGCGCAGTGGAGCATGGTGACGGCCGGGTCGCGGTGCAGGGCGCGGGCGAGCGCGTGCTCGCGGCCACCTGATCCGAGGAGGAGAACTCGCACGTGACGGGAGCCTAGCGTGCCAGGCGGAAAGTCGCGGTTGGTCGCGCGAGGCGGCCGCGTCCGGGGGGTTCCGGGGGTGAGGTAAACCTCCTCGATGCCCGGAGCGTCTTCAAGTACGGCTGATAGCCTGGCGAGAGCCGATGCCTGACGTCCTGCGAGTGAAGGAGGTGGTCGGAGATGAGTTCTGGTGATCCTTGCAGTACCGCCGAGATCCCGCATAGTCCCGAGCGGACAGCTCTTCCGTCCGCCCCAACTCGGCGTCCGGCCACCTCGCCCGCGCGCTCCTCCCGCTGATCCGGGTCGCTTCGGCCCGTTGATCCGGAGGCCGCGGCATGGCCGGCGGTTAAGGAGTCCACGATGGCCATGACACGTGTGCGCCCCGGTCGCGGGGCGATGGCATTGCTGAAGCCGCTGGGCCGCCCCGTACGGCCGGTTCCCGACCCGGGCCCGCCCCGCTCGGCGGTGATCGACTGGGCTGTCTACATCGACGGACACCGCATCTGCACCGGCAGCGTCTCCGACGCCGTGCGGCTGGTCCGCGACGGCGAGCTCACCACCAACGGCGCCCGCACCGGCCCCCGCCCGGAGGCCGGCGACGAGCAGAGCGCCGGCTTCGTCTGGGTCGGCCTGCACGAGCCCGACGCGGCCGAACTGGAGCGGTTGGCCGAAGTGTTCGGCCTGCACCCGTTGGCGGTCGAGGACGCCGTGCACGCCCACCAGCGGCCCAAGCTCGAACGGTACGACGGCGTCCAGTTCCTGGTGATGAAGACCGTCGGCTACGTCGAGCGTGGCCCGGACGGCGCCGAGGTCGTCGAGACCGGCGAAGTAATGATCTTCTGTGGGTCCGACTTCGTGGTGACCGTGCGGCACGGCGCGCACGGCGAGCTGGGGTCGGTGCGCGCGGCGCTGGAGGCCGACCCCGAGCGGTTGATGCTCGGCCCCGCGGCCGTGCTGCACGCGGTCGCCGACCGGGTGGTCGACGGCTACGTGTCGGTGGCCGGCGCGGTCCAGGAGGACATCGACGAGGTCGAGGAGGCCGTCTTCTCGCCGGGGCGCAGCAACGAGGCGGGGCGCATCTACCGGCTCAAGCGCGAGGTCATCCACCTCAAGCGGGCCGTCGGGCCGCTGGCCGGGCCGCTGCACACGCTGGCCAACCGCCGGTTCGTGCCCGGGGAGATCCGGGAGTACCTGCGCGATGTGGAAGATCACCTGACCCGGGTACGCGAGCAGGTCGACTCCTGTGAGGAACTGCTCAACCCGATCCTCCAGGCGCACCTGACCGCGGTCACCGTCGCCGACAACCAGGACATGCGCAAGATCTCCGCCTGGGGCGCGATCCTGATGCTGCCGACCGCCATCGCGGGCATCTACGGCATGAACTTCGAGGGCATGCCGGGGCTGCGGTCGGAGCTCGGCTTCCCGCTCGTCTTCATGGCCATCGTCTTCTCCTGCCTCTTCCTGCACCGCGGGTTCCGCCGCAGCGGCTGGCTCTGACCCGCCGCCCCCCGCGGGGCTTGACAGCCGTGGCACCGGCACCGGCGTGGCCGATACTGGCGACGAACTTGGACTTTCGGCGCTCCGGCTGGTCTCCTGTCAGGAACCCGGCCCGGTCCTGACCCAGGGGAGCTGACTGATGCGCCGATCCGTGAAGGAAGCCGTGGCGGTCCTGGGGGCCGGCATGGTCGCCATCGCGCTCGTGGGGGCGGGCGCCGTGTGGTTCCTGAACCGCGGCGAGGGGCCCGAGGACACCGCGCAGCGGTACGTGGCCGCATGGCAGCGCGGCGACTTCGCCGCGATGCGCACCCTGACCGCCGACCCGCCCGCCGACCTGGAGTCGCGGCTGCGGCGGCTGCGCGACGACCTCGGCGCCGTCGGGCAGCGCTACCGGGTCATCTCGGTCGGCGACGCCGAGGACGGCCGGGCCGGCGGATCCTACGGCGCCGACCTCACGCTGGCCGGCAACCGGACCTGGTCCTACCAGGGGAGGCTGGCCTTCACCGAGCGGGACGGGAAGTGGCTGGTGGCCTGGTCACCGCAGACCCTGCACCCCGACCTGCAGGAGGGCCGGCGGCTGCGGGTGGCCCGGGCCTGGCCCGACCGCGCCGGGATCGAGGCCGCCGACGGCAGCGACCTGCGCACCTCGCCCTCCGGCTCGGCCCGGCAACTCGCCGGGACGGTCGGTTCGGCGGACGACGACGCCGTGAGCGCGTTCGGCGCGCCCTACCAGGTGGGCAACCGGGTGGGGACCGACGGCCTGGAACGCCAGTACGAGCGGCAACTGGCCGGCACCCCGGCGCTCGCGGTCCAGGTGTTCGCGCCCGACGGGACCGTCGTGAAGACCCTGCAACGCTTCGGCGGGGCCGCGGGGAAGCCGCTGCGGACGACCATCGACCCGAAGACGCAGCAGGCGGCCGGGCAGGCCCTCACCACGCTGGCGGAACCCGCCTCGCTGGTCGCCCTGCGCCCCTCCACCGGCGAAGTCCTCGCCGTCGCCTACAAGCCCGGTGACTACAACCGGGCGTTCATGGGCCAGTACCCGCCCGGCTCGACCTTCAAGGTGATCACCGCCGCGGCGCTGGTCGCCGACGGGATGGCCCCGACGACCCGCGTCGCCTGCCCGGCCCGGGCCAACATCGGGGGGCGCGTCTTCAAGAACTACAAGTTCGAGGACTTCGGCTCCGTCCCGTTCCGGGAGGCGTTCGCGCACTCGTGCAACACCACCTTCGCCCGGCTCGCCGTGGACCGGCTGGGCGAGCGGAGGCTCACCCAGGTGGCCGCCCAGTTCGGCTTCAACGCCCCGATCGTCGCCGGGCTGCCCGCGGCGCGCGCCGAGTTCCCGCGGACCGCGGACGCCACCGCCCTCGCGGCCGCCTCGTTCGGCCAGGGGAAGGTGCTGACCAGCCCGCTGAACATGGCGAGCGTGGCGGCGGCGGCCGCGTCCGGAACCTGGCGCTCGCCCCGCCTGGTCGATGCCGCTCTGGCGGCGCGGGCCCTGGACGCCAAGGGCCGCAAACCCGAACCGCCGCACCGGCTGGAGCCGGCCGTCGCACGGGCACTGCGCACCCTCATGCCGGCGGTGGTCAGCGAGGGCACCGCCGCCGACGTCGACTTCCCGAGCGGCACGGCCGGCAAGACCGGCACCGCCGAGTACGGGTCCGGCGACGACCCGCCGACCCACGCGTGGTTCATCGGCTACCGGGGCGACCTGGCCTTCGCCGTGGTGGTGGAGGGCGGCGGCACCGGGGCCGGGGCCGCGGCCCCCGTCGCGGCCCGCTTCCTGCGCGCGCTGTGACGCTCGCCTCCGGAAGAGCCGGGACGGCCGCCGCCGCCCGATCGTCCTGGGTGGATGATCGGCGTTGCCGGAAGCCGCCTCCCGTGCGCCGTACCGCTCAGGGGGCGGTGGCGGGCCGGCGGGCGGGGCTGGCGGCCGGGACGGGCAGGCCGTGCGCGGCCAGCACGTGGTGCAGCCGGTCGGGGTAGTCGGTGACGATCGCGTCCACGCCGTGGTCGATGAAGCGGGCCATGTCGGCGGTGTCGTTGACCGTCCAGACGGCGACCGGTAGCTCCCGCAACCGCGCGTCGCGGACCAGTTCCGCGGTGACCAGCGGGTGGTGCGGCGAGAGCACCGTGGCGCCGAGCTCGACCGCTCCCGCCAGGTAGTCGGCGGGACGGTGGCCGGCCAGCCAGGCGGAACCCTCGGCCAGGGTCTTCCGCTCGACCAGGGCGACGCGCTCGACCCCGGGGGCGTACCGGCGGGCCGCGACCAGCACCCGCCAGTCGAAGGCGAGCAGCCGGGCCCGCCAGGACCAGCCGGCCGGGTCCAGCACCTCGGCGACCGCCGCCACGAAACGGTCGATCTCGGCGCCGCTCCAGCCCGGGTCGGTCTTGAGTTCCACGGCCAGCCGGACCCGGCCGGTGTCGTGCCGCTCCACCAGCGCGCAGACCTCCGACAGCAGCGGCAGCCCGGTGCCCGGTAGCGGAAGCTGGGTGAGGAGGAAGGGGTCGGCGTCGTCGGCGCGCCGCACCCCCGCGTCCACCGTGCGGATCTGGTCCAGCGTCAGGTCGCGGATCGGCCGGCCCACGTAGGGGTAGCCCGGGTCGCCGGGCCGGGCGGGCCCGGTGTCGGTGGTCGTCACGGCCGACAGTTCCTGGTCGTGGTGGACCACCACGGCGCCGTCCGCGGTGATGCCGACGTCGAGTTCGAGGGCGTCGACGCCGATCTCCAGCGCGTGGGCGAACCCGGGCAGGGTGTTCTCCGGACGGAGGCCGCGCGCTCCTCGATGGCCGTGCACCTCGACCCGGCCGATCCTGCTCACCATGGGCGGGACATTACGGGGAGTGATGAAACCTCCCCCGAGCGGCCGGTTACGGCCATCACAACGGTCACCTACGCCACAGTAGACACTGGTCGTCGCTGATCACGACCGGGGAACCCCGATAGACCGGTCCATGTGGCGAGAGGCACACTCGGGGCACCCCATCACCGTCCGTGTCGGGTTTCTCAGATGAGCGGGCGCAGGGTGAGGGTCTGGTCGCGGCCCGGACCGACGCCGATCGCCGAGATCCGCGCCCCGGACATCTCCTCCAGCCGCCGCACGTACGCCTGCGCGTTCTTGGGCAGGTCGTCGAAGGTCCGGGCGCCGGAGATGTCCTCCTTCCAGCCGTCGAGGTGCTCCAGCACCGGCTTGGCGTGGTGGAAGTCGGTCTGCGAGGCGGGCATCTCGTCGTGCCGGACGCCGTCGACCTCGTACGCCACGCAGACCGGCACCTTCTCCAGGCCCGACAGCACGTCCAGCTTGGTCAGGAAGTAGTCGGTGACGCCGTTGACCCGGGTGGCGTACCGCGCGATCACCGCGTCGAACCAGCCGCAGCGGCGGTCGCGCCCGGTGGTCACGCCGTACTCGCCGCCGGTGGTGCGCAGGTACTCGCCCATCTCGTCGAGCAGCTCGGTCGGGAACGGCCCCGAGCCGACCCGGGTGGTGTACGCCTTCAGGATGCCGAGCACCCGGGTGACCTTGGTGGGGCCGACGCCCGAGCCGGAGCAGGCCCCGCCCGCCGTGGGGCTGGAGGACGTCACGAAGGGGTAGGTGCCGTGGTCGACGTCGAGCAGGGTGCCCTGGGCGCCCTCCAGCAGCACCACCTTGCCGTCGTCGAGCGCCCGGTTGAGCACCAGCGTGGTGTCGGCGACGTACGGCCTGAGCCGCTCGCCGTACTCGACGTACTCCTGCACGATCGGGGAGGCCTCGATGCGGCGCCGGTTGTAGACCTTGGTGAGGATCTGGTTCTTGTCGCGGAGCGCGAGTTCCAGCTTCTGGGCCAGGATGTTGCGGTCGAACAGGTCCTGGACCCGGACGCCCATTCGGGTGATCTTGTCGGCGTAGGCGGGGCCGATGCCGCGCCCGGTGGTGCCGATCCGCGCCTTGCCCAGGTACCGCTCGGTGACCTTGTCGAGGGCCCGGTGGTGGGGCATGATCAGGTGCGCGTCGGCCGAGATCAGCAGGCGTTCACAGGAGACGCCGCGCTCCTTCAGCCCGTCGATCTCGTCCAGCAGCACCTTGGGGTCGATCACCACCCCGTTGCCGATCACGGGCACGACGTCGGGTGACAGCACTCCCGAGGGCAGCAGGTGCAGGGCGTAGCTCTGGTCGCCGATGACCACGGTGTGCCCGGCGTTGTTACCGCCCTGGTAGCGCACCACGTAGTCGACATCGCCCCCGAGCAGGTCGGTGGCCTTTCCCTTGCCCTCGTCTCCCCACTGAGCCCCGACAAGCACGATGGCCGGCATCAGACGGTCTCCCTTTGACTCGCTCGCGTGGCCGGGGGTGTCCCGCACACGCCGAAAGACCCCTGATCGCAAGCGCGACAGGGGCCTCTTGCGGTCGAATAGTACCCGGACCTGGGGCCGGTAGAAACCGAAGACAAATGGCTCGTCTTAGATAAAACGCCTTCTTCGGTAAGAAAGCGGTCAGGCGCCGAGCTCGTCGGCCGCGGTGGCGCTGCTGTCACGCAGGAACGTCCTGCAGCGCTCGGCCTCGGCGTCCTCCCCGATCGCCGCGGCGGCGCGCCCCAGGGCGTGCAGCGCGCGCAGGAAGCCCTGGTTGGCCTCGTGCTCCCAGGGCACCGGGCCGTGACCCTTCCAGCCCGCCCGGCGCAGCGCGTCCAGACCCCGGTGGTAGCCGGTGCGCGCGTAGGCGTACGACTCGATCACGTTGCCGGCGGTGAACGCGCGGTCGGCGAGCGCGGCCCAGGCGGCCGGGTACTCCGGGTGCCGGGCGGCGACCTCCTCGGGCGGCACTCCCCGGTCCAGGGCCGCGCGGGCCTCGGCGTTGTCGGGCAGTTCAGTGGGAGGCGGGCCGCCGAGCAGGTTCTGGGTCATGGGGTCATGGTAGGCGGGCGCACCCCGGCGGGTACGGACAAGCCCCCTTCCCGGCCTGGGAAGGGGGCTGCCGGACGAACTCAGCCGAGGCGCTTGCCGGCCGACATCAGGTCCTCGCACGCGGTCACGACGCGGGCGGCCATCGCGGTCTCGGCGGCCTTGCCGTAGGAGCGCGGGTCGTACTGCTTCTTGTTGCCGACCTCGCCGTCGACCTTGAGCACGCCGTCGTAGTTGCGGAACATGTGCTCGGCGATCGGGCGGGTGAAGGCGTACTGGGTGTCGGTGTCGACGTTCATCTTGATGACGCCGTACGAGATGGCCTCGCGGATCTCCTCCTGGGAGGAGCCGGAGCCGCCGTGGAAGACCAGGTCGAACGGGCGCTCCTTGCCGTACTTGGCGCCCACCGCGTCCTGGATCTCCTTGAGCACCTCGGGCCGCAGCTTGACCGCGCCCGGCTTGTAGACGCCGTGCACGTTGCCGAAGGTCGCCGCCAGGATGTAGCGGCCCTTCTCACCCAGCCCGACGGCCTCGGCGGTGGCCAGGGCGTCCTCGGACGTGGTGTACAGCTTCTCGTTGATCTCGTGGGCGACGCCGTCTTCCTCGCCGCCGACCACGCCGATCTCCATCTCCATGATCACGCGGGCCTTGGCGCACTCCTCGATGAGCTCGGCCGCGATGGCCAGGTTCTCGTCCAGCGGAACCGCCGAGCCGTCCCACATGTGGGACTGGAACAGCGGCTCCTCGCCGCGCGCCACCCGCTCCTGGGAGATCTTGACCAGCGGGCGCATGAAGCCGTCCAGCTTGTCCTTGGGGCAGTGGTCGGTGTGCAGCGCGATGTTCACCGGGTACTCGGCGGCCACCACCCGGGCGTACTCGGCGAGCGCCACCGAGCCCACGACCATGTCCTTCACCGTGGAACCGGACAGGTAGTCGGCGCCGCCGGTGGAGACCTGGACGATGCCGTCGCTCTCGGCCTCGGCGAAGCCGCGCAGCGCCGCGTTGAGGGTCTGGCTTGACGTCACATTGATGGCTGGGTAGGCGAAACCTGCACGCTTCGCACGGTCGAGCATCTCCGCATAGGCCTCTGGGGTCGCGATGGGCATCTCTAATGTCCTTTCGTGCGCGTCGCTGTGCCGTGCGGGCTTCCGGCACGATGTCGCCCCCGGCGGATGCCGGCGGACGCGTGGCCGGGCGCAATGTGCCGCCCACCACAAGTTATCTCGAAAATCCATGGCGGGTCATCGCGCCCCCCGCTGTGTTCCGGTATCGCCCAACAAGGCGTAACAGGCGGAAAGCTCCATCGCAGCCCGGTACGCTCGACGGGTGGATCTCGCGTTCAACCCCATTGACCCGACCGCCTGGCTTCAGATTTTCGGAGCTTTCGCGACGATCGGGGTGCTACTGATCATCTTTGCCGAGACAGGGCTGCTCTTCGGAGTGATCCTGCCCGGCGACTCCCTGCTGTTCACCGCGGGGATCCTCACCACGGTCAATGAGATCAACGGGGTGGAGTTCCAGGAGCTGTCGCTGCCGGCGCTGCTCATCGGCGGGCCGATCGCCGCGATCAGCGGCGCCCAGCTCGGGCACTGGCTGGGCGCGAAATACGGGCGAAGACTGTTCGACCGCCCCGATTCACGAATCTTCCGCCAGGAGTGGGTCGAGAAGGCCGAGCACTACTTCAACACCTTCGGCCCGGCCCGGGCCGTGGTCATCGCCAGGTTCATCCCGATCGTGCGGACGTTCCTCAACCCGCTGGCCGGGATGCTCGGCATGCCCGCCAAGAAGTTCTTCATGTGGAACGTCATCGGCGGCATCTTGTGGACCGACGGCCTGTTCCTGCTGGGCCACTTCCTCGGCGAGAGCGTGCCGCACATCGACCGCTACATCCTGCCTGGTGTGGCCGTCATCATCGTCCTCTCGGTCATCCCGATCCTCCGCGAGGTGCTCAAGGGTCGCCGCCAGGGAAAGCGCGAGCCAGGCAACGGTACGAATAAGAATGGCTCTGACGAGTCACGTCCGTCGCTCAGCGGTGATAGTTCTCGCTAACCTCCCCATGTGGGACGTCATCGGTCGGACCCTCGAGGTCTAGCGCGCATATTGATCGCGGTACTCGCCGTAGCCGCGGTGCTCACGCTTCTCCTCGTGGGCGGGACGGCGCTTGTCAGCGCGCTGACCTCCGGCCCGGCGCAGGTGAGCCAGAGCCCGACACCGGTCAGCAGTCCGTCGCCGAGCAGGCCGGCGACCCCGGCCCCCGCCCCGTCGCCCGGCGGTGAACCCGTGGGGAACGACCTGCCGCTGCGGATCAGGGTTCTGGCCACGACGACGGTGCTGGTCAAGGTCGCCGACTCGGGCGAGATCCTGTACAGCGGCGTGCTGGCCCCCGGCGACGTACGGCAGTACTCGCAGACCCCGCTCGACGTGGTCGCGGCCAACGGGGCGGCGCTCCAGGTCACGATCTACGGCAAGGTGCAGGCCGCCAAACCGGCGAACCAGCGCGGCGGATGGTTCGTCCCCGAGCAGTGAGGCACCCGCCTCGCCGCTGCCCGGCCGGAGTTCCGGCCGGGCCCGGCGGTGTGTCAGACGCCCAGATCGGCGGTCGTGTAGGCGGAGCGGTACGCCAGTCCCGCCGCGGCGATGCGGTCGGCGGCCCCGCGCTCGACGATGGTCGCCACCCCGACCACTTCAGCCCCCTCGGCGCGCAGCGCCTCCACCGCGGTGAGCACCGACCCGCCGGTGGTGGAGGTGTCCTCCACGGCGAGCACCCGGCGGCCGGCCACCTCGGGGCCCTCCACCCGGCGTTGCAGCCCGTGCGCCTTGCCGGCCTTGCGGACCACGAACGCGTCCAGGTGCCGGCCGCGCGCCGCCGCGGCGTGCAGCATGGCGGCGGCCACCGGGTCGGCGCCCAGGGTCAGCCCGCCCACGGCGTCGTAGCCGAGGTCCTCGGTCAGATCCAGCATGACCCGCCCGACCAGCGGCGCCGCCCGGCCGTCCAGCGTGACCCGGCGCAGGTCGACGTACCAGGAGGCGCGCTCACCCGACGACAGCACGAAGTCACCGTGCACGACGGCCTTGGTCCTGATCTCTTTCAGCAGGTCTTCTCGATCGCTCACGTACGGAACCCTACGCGGCCCCGTTCCCTCCCCATGCGGGCGATCCAGGCATACCGGGCGGGATGTCCAGGAGAGGTGCTCGCATGACGCCAGGAACGCTGGTGCTGCTGCACGCCCCCTACGCCACGGCGGCGGCCTGGGGCGAGTTGCCGGAGCTGCTGCGCGACCAGGGGCTCGACGTGGTGGCGCCCGACGTGCGGGACGGCAGCGGGATCCGGTACGTGGGGCGGGCCGCACTGGTGATCGCGGCCACCGCGCCCACCCCACCCCTGGTGCTCGTCGGGCGGGGCGGGGCCGGGCCGCTGCTGCCCGCGGTGGCGGCGGCGCAGCGGGCCGCGCACCGGCAGGTGGGCGCCTACGTCTTCTTCGACGCGGAACTGCCCCGGCCGCGGCGGGGGCACGACCACGTTCCGGGGGTGGAGCAGGAGCCACAGGTGCCGGCCGACTGGCCGGAGGCGCCCTGCGGGTACCTGCGCACCGCCGACCGGTACGAGCAGGAGGCGCGGCAGGCGGAGCTGCGCGGCTGGCCGGTGACCCGGCAGCAGGCTCCGGTGAGCGTCCCGGGACGGATCTGCCGGCCGCTTCGGGAGCTCATCAGCGCCCTGTGACCTCGGGTCAGGTCGTGTTCTTCAGCAGATCGTCGAGCAGGGAGTCGTACTCGTCCTCGGGCTGGCCGAGGTCGTTGCGGGCGCGGTAGCGCAGCCGGAGCAGCGCTTCCAGGCTGTCGATCGCCTCCACCTCGCCGCGGTCGCGCAGCGCGAGCACCACGTCGGCGCCCGCCGTGGCCCACTCGTGGGTGCCGACGGCGTCGCCCTGGGCGTACAGCACCTCGGCGACCGTCCGGTAGACCTCGGGGTCGCGCGGCGCGTCGGCGCGGATCTGCTCCACCAGCGTCCGGGCCTGGTCGTGGTCGCCCAGCTCGAAGAGCGCGTCGGCCAGGTAGGCGCGCGGGTCTCCGTAGGTGTCGCCACCGTCCTCCAGCGCCCTGCGATAGAACTCGGCGGCCTTGTCGTGGACGCCGGCGTGCTGCCACTGCTCGCCTGCTCTTATCAGGACGTTCGCCCGGGACACCCCGCCGGAGACGGACTCGGCCAGGTCGGCCAGCCGTTGCGCCGCCGAGATGTGATCGCCGGTGCGAAGGGTGTCGAACTCCAGATCGTCGAGATCGTCTTCCGTCACATGCGTCACGAATTAGACGCTACCCGGCGACCGCCCACTGAAGCGGGTGATTCGCGGAGATCCCGAATTACCTTCGGGATCTCTCCAGCGCGTCCCAGAAGCCACGGCGCAGCGCGTGCCGCACCTCGTCGTGCAGCAGGAAGTCGATGGGCAGGGAAGATCCCTGCAACAGCCGCGCCTCCAGATCGGAGGGCATCCGGGGCTTACGGGCGAGCACCGCCTCCAGCCAGAGCGCCGGCGCGTCGCGGGCGACGGACTCGCCGAAGTCCTGGCCCTCCTGGTGGGCCGCCTTGACCGCGTCGGCCAACGAGGGAGCGGCCGGCTGCGTGACGGCCGGGGTGATCGGCTGGGGCCCGGTGTACGGGCTGGGCTGCTGCGGCACGGCCGGCGGCTGCGGCATCGGGGCCTGCGGCTGCGGCTGGGCCTGTGGTTGGGAGAGGTACTGCGGGCCGGTGACGGGCGACGGCTGGACCTGTGGCGGGGTGGGCGGCGGGACCTGGAGGGAGGACGGCAGGGCCGGCAGCGAATGCCCGCCCGTGGTGGTCGTGCCGCCACCGCCACCGAACCCGGAGCCGAAGCCGCCCGGCGACGAGGAGGAGCCGAGGTTGGAGCCGAACTGCGGCGAGGGACTCGACTGGGTGCCCAGGGAACCCAGCGACTGCGTGCCCAGCGACGAGGAACCGAGGCCCCCGCCGATGCTCGCCGGGGCGGGCAACTGCGGCGAGCCGGTGATCGGCGAGCCGGGCGGCGGGCTGGAGTGCGGGGTGGTCTGCAGGGGCGCCACCGAACCGCCGGGGCCGCCGGCGTGCCCGTTGGACAGCGGGCCCGGGGAGCCGCCGGAGTCGCGACCGGCCAGCAGGTTCACGTAGGGCCGCAGGTGCCCGGAGCCGATCTCGATCAGGTCGTCGCACTCCTGGCGCAGCACCCGCGAGATCGTCCAGTTGCCGTCGGCCGCGACGTGCACCACGGTCACCCGGACACCCAGGTCCTGGGCGTCGGTGATGACCTGGGCGAGGTCTTCGTCGCCGCTGACCAGGATCGCGTCCGCGATCGCGCCGTTGCGGGCCAGCGTCATCAGGTCGCGGTGGATCTCGCTGTCGACTCCCTCGCGGCGGCCCGGCCGGATGCGGCCCAGCCGTAGCTTCAGGCCGGGCAGGTCGGCCAGCGCCTCGTGCTCGGGCGCGCGCCTGCCCTCGACGGTGGCCTCGTACCAGTAGCACCGCAGCAACGGGAGGCCGGTGCGTTCGCGGCCCAGGTTGCCCAGTAGTTGCAGCAGGCCGGAGAAGTCCCAGGAGACGGTCTCCCGATGGCGGGTTCCGTGCACCGCCATGGCGCCGTCTGCCAGCAGGTAGCCGGCGTCTACGAACAGCGCGCAGCGATCCACGCGGCACCGCCTTTCCTCAGCACGAGATCTTCACGGTGATCCGGCTACGCGTCCAGAGGTGGAGAGGGCGGATGGTCGGCATGCCGTCACCTCTCTTTCTCGGCGGGTGCGGCCGGCGAGGGACACGGGCACCCATAGCGTAGTGAAGTCCTGATACGTCGTAAGCGAATACGGCGATTCGCCAACTCTTTCACGGCGGCGCGCGGCCCGCATCCATCCCGGGTTCCACCAGCGCGGACGCTACCAGCAGTTCTGGCCTGCCCGTAATGTTCCTTTCAAAATCTTTACGGGCGGCTCGGCGGTGGGTCAGGGCGCCATCGGGCCACTCTCCCAGGCAGTCATGCCGAGCAGGCACGCCACGACCGGATCAGGCGAACCGTGGCCGGGGATCTGCCCAGGCTTGACCGACGGAACCTCAGGAGAGCTCGGCGCGGGCGATCTCGGCGAGGCCGGTGGCGCCGGTGACGCGCTCCCAGCGGACGGCGGCGGTACGGCCCTCGATCTCCACGGTGGCGATCGCGTTGTCGAACCAGGGACCGTCGGTCACCCGCCAGTTCAGCGGCGGCCGGGGCGCCCGGGCGAGGGCGGCCACCGCCCGGGCCAGCGGGGCGGGGCCGCGCACGCAGGCGATGATGTTGGCCCAGCGGAACTTGCCGATCAGCGGGTTGCGCAGCGGCGAGCAGACCACCTGCGAGATCGGCGTCCGGCCCGCCCCCCGGGTCACCCGCGCCAGGTAGGAATAGTGCACGTCGCCGGACAGGAACGCGATGCTCGCCGGGGCCGCGCCGCGCTCGCCGCGGGACACCGCGAGGACGTCCTCGGCCAGCCGGCGGAACGAGCCGTCGAACGCCGCCCAGTGCTCCAGGTCGGCGAACTGCCGCAGCTTCTCGCCGAACCGGGCGGCGCGGCGGCCCCACGCCCCGTTCGCCAGCGCCTCGTTCCACGCCTCGCCGTGGTGGATGGCGCGCGGCAGCAGGTACGGCAGCGAACTGGCGATCAGCAGGTGATCGACATCACCGGTGCACCGCTCGTCCAGCCAGCGCTGCTCGGGCTCGTCGAACATCGCCCGCCTCCCGGGTTCGAGCACCCGGGAGCACCGGCTGTCGACCACCACCAGCCGGGTGCCGCCGAAGTCGTGCGCGTAGCTCCACCGGGTGGTGGCGGGCTCCTTGTCGGCGCGCTCGGCGAAGTCGTCGAGCATCTTCGAGGCGTCCTCAGGCGACGCCTTCTGCACCGCCTGGTACAGCGAGTCCTCGGCCCGCTCCCGGGAGGAGAGGTTGCCGAGGTGCTGGTAGATCCAGTACGAGCCGAGCCCGCCGACGATGCGCCGGTGCCACCAGGGCAGCGCGGCCACCTGCTCCCGCCAGGCGTGGGAGGTGTTCCAGTCGTCGCGGACGTCGTGGTCGTCGAAGACCATGAGGCTCGGCACGGTGGAGAGCAGCCACCGCACGGCCGGGTCCTCGGCCCAGGCCAGCCGGTAGAGGTGCGTGTACTCCTCGAAGTCGGCGATCTCGTCCTGCGGCTCGTCGCCCGGCTCGCGGCGCTCCCGGATGATCGCCCGCATCTCCGGGCCGAGCTCGTCGGCGTACACCTGGTCGCCGACCAGCAGCAGCATGCTGGGCCGGTCGGCGCCGGCGCTCAGCCGGTGGGCGTACGCCGACAGCGCGTCGTGCCCGTGCGCGCCGGCCCGGTCGGGCGAGCGGCGGCAGGACCCGAACGAGATCTTCAGCGGGCCGTCCCCGCCGAGCGTGCGGATGACGCTCGGCGGGAACGGGCTCTCCGGCTCGGGCCAGACGGTCTCGCCGTCCAGGGCCACCTCGTATTCGGTCGCGGAGCCGGGCTCCAGCCCGTCGATCTCGACGAGGGCGTAGTGGTGGCCGTGGACGGTGAAGGTGCGGGCGGTGCGGTCGAGCACCCGGACCTCGCACGGCCGGTCGGTCTCCACCCACACGGTGGCGGAGGATCGGTCCACGTGGCGGAGCAGCGGGCCGACTAGCAAGGCGGTCATACCGGAATCTCTAGCCGACCGGCGCGGCTCGCGTCCACCGAACTCCGCAGGACCGTGACTCACTCGTATTCCGTTCCGCCCTTCCGGGTGAGGTATGCGGGGGAAACGAACTTCGCAATCGCCCGGCCGCCGGTCACCGGGCTGTACCGCTCGGCGGCCGGCCGGACCACCAAGCCCTCACGCAGGTGCGCCGCGCGGCCGGACACGGTCTCGCGGCCGCCGGCCAGTTCCAGCAGCGCGGCCTGGTCGTAGGGGCCGGCGTACAGCCGGGGCACCGCGGGGAGCCCGACCTCGGCCAGCACCCCGGCCAGCTCGTCGGGGTCGAGCCAGCGCCGGCCGCCGGCGTCGACCACCGCCACGTCGAAGGCCGCGTAGCCCGGGCCCCGCCCGTCGGTGCCGTACGCCAGGTCCTGGACGCCCTTGCCGTAGACCTCGCCGAACACACCGACCCGGTCGGCGCCGTACCGCTGGGCGATGCGCGCCGCGGCCGCCACCACCCCGTGGGCCTCGACGGCCCGCCAGTACAGGTTGGTCTCGCTGTGCAGGATCGCCAGCCGCTTGGTGCCGAACCCCTTGGAGGTGACGTACGCCTGCTCGCCGGCGAGGGTGAACAGGCATGCGGTGCCGTGCACCTTCTCGGTGGCGACCACGGGTTCGCCGGGCTCGAAGATCGTGGGGTGGCGCTTGACGTCCTCGATCTCGATCCAGGGGATCAGGTCCTCGGCGGGGACCATCTCTCCGGCCATGTGCACGGGGATCTCCGGCACCCACTTGGTGACGCCCAGGTCGGCCGCGAAGTCGCGGTCCGCGGCGTGGGCGGTCGCCAGGTCGACGTCCGCCACGGCCTTGGGGCTGCACACGATCCCCTGGGACAGCTCGCCGCGCAGCCGGACGGCCTTGACGCGGTTCCTGGCGGAGCCGGCGAGCTTGCCGGTGAGGCCCAGTTCGTCGATCAGTTCCGGGGGGAGCAGGGCGCCCTCCGGGATGTAGAGGGCCCAGTCCCCGGTGCGGTACGTCCCCTTGGCGACGACGGCCCGGTACAGCCCGACCTGGGCGAGTTCGAGGGCGTCGGCGTTGTCGTGGGGGTGGATGGTCAGCCGCTCGGCGGTCACGCGCAGCGTGGACATCGGGGAAGTGCCTTTCGTGAGGTCTGTCTGCCGCTCAGGGTGGGGCGCCGGGGTGTGGCCGGGCAACGGGTTTTCCGACGCGGCCGGCCGGATACCGGTAGGGATTTACCGCCGAAATGCAAATTGCCAACGAATCTTACTCGCTAGTAAGGTCCCTGTGGCGAATAGCACTGGTGAAAAAACTGCGCTACATTGCGGGCAATCGCTGTACGCCACCGGGCACGCCCGGTGATCCGCGCCGATCCGCAGGGTGGGAGGGGAAGCGCATGCACGGTCCGATGCTCGTGCAGTCCCGGCCGCGCCCGTTTCGGGAACGCCCGGTTTTTCGCTCCTGCCCGCCGTGCTCGGCGGGTGGACTTCCGGAATTCGCGGGCCGGTCGGCAATCCGGTGGCCCGTGCACGAAATGGTGATACCCGAAATACGCGCGCACCTGGTGGAACGGTCCCGGGGGATCGAAGGTTGAGGCGTGGCCGCGGTGCCGGTCCCGGCGCGGGGGACGGCACCGCGGTCATCTGAGGCGCGTGTCCGGCGGCCAGGCGCGGACCGCCGGACACGGGCCCCGGTCAGCTCCAGTCAGCGCAGCGGGCGGAAGAATGCTCGGATGTCACCGGTCAGCAGTTCCGGCTCCTCCAGGGCGGCGAAGTGCCCGCCCCGGTCGAACTCCGTCCAGCGCGTGATGGTGTAGGCGCGTTCGGCGACGCTCCGGATCGGCGGCGCGATCTCGGCGGGGAAGACGGCCACCCCCAGGGGCACGGTGAGCCGGTCCGGCGACAGGAACGCCGCCGCCCCCGCCTCGGCGTACAGCCGGGCCGAGGAAGTCGCGGTGTTGGTGAGCCAGTAGAGCATCACGTTGGTCAGCAGGCGGTCGCGGGAGACCGGCACGTCCGGGCCGTCCGTCCACTCCCGGAACTTCTCCGCGATCCAGGCGAGCTGCCCGACCGGCGAGTCGGCCAGCCCGAAGCCCAGCGTCTGCGGGCGGGTGCTCTGGATGCGCATGTAGCCCGAGAGTTCCTGGTCGTACCGCAGCAGGACGGCCAGCCGCTGCTGCTCCTCCTCGGTCAGCTCACCGGACGGCACGGTGATCAGGAAGTTCAGGTGGACGCCCGCCACGTGCTCGGCGTCGATGACGCCCAGGTCGCGGGAGACCCCCGAACCCCAGTCGCCACCCTGGGCGCCGTAACGGTCGTAGCCCAGCCGGCGCATCAGCTCCGCCCAGGCGCGGGCGATCCGCCGCATGTCCCAGCCGCGTTCGGCGGTCGGCCCGGAGAAACCGTAGCCGGGCATCGAGGGGATGACCAGGTGGAAGGCGTCGGCGGGGTCGCCGCCGTGCGCCTTCGGGTCGGTGAGGGGGCCGATGACGTCCAGGAACTCCACGACGGATCCGGG
The DNA here is from genome assembly GCF_003289645.1 of Actinomadura craniellae. GTDB lineage: Bacteria > Actinomycetota > Actinomycetes > Streptosporangiales > Streptosporangiaceae > Actinomadura_D > Actinomadura_D craniellae. The sequence goes on from NZ_QLYX01000008.1 coordinate 22,872, forward strand.
CCAGCCGTGCGTGAGGACCAGCGGGAGGGCGTCCGGTTCGGGGCTGCGAACGTGCAGGAAGTGGATCCGCTGCCCGTCGATTTCGGTGGTGAACTGCGGGTACCCGTTGAGTTCGGCCTCGTGCGCCCGCCAGTCGTAGCCGTCCGCCCAGTAGGCGGCCAGGTCCTTGACGTACTCCAGCGAAATGCCGAGTTCCCAGGCACTGCCGGGGATCTCGTCGGGCCAGCGGGTGCGGGCCAGCCGCGCCCTGAGGTCGTCCAGCTCGGCTTGCGGGATGTCGATGCGGAACGGGCTGATGTTCTCCATGCCTAGCACGTTAGGGCGAATATGGGGACATGCGGGCGGCGCGATTGATCTCCCTGGTGTTGCTGTTGCAGGCGCGGGAAACGATGACGGCGGCGGAACTGGCGCGCGAGCTGGAGGTTTCGGAGCGGACGGTCTACCGGGACGTGCTGGCCCTGTCCGCCGCCGGGGTGCCGGTGTACGCCGACCACGGCCGCGGCGGCGGGTACCGGCTGGTGGCCGGCTACCGGACGCGGCTGACCGGGCTGAGCCGGGCCGAGGCCGAGGCGCTGTTCCTGTCCGGGCTGCCCGGCCCGGCCGCGGAGATGGGGCTGGCCGACGTGGTGGCGACCGCGCGGCTGAAGGTGCTCGCCGCGCTCCCCGCCGGGCTGCGCGACGCCTCGACCCGGGCCGGCCAGCGGTTCCACCTGGACGTGCCCGGCTGGTTCGCCGATGCCGACACGCCCCCGCTGCTCGCCGCGCTGGCGGACGCCGTCTGGCGGGACGAAACGGTCGAACTGCGGTACCGGCGCGGCCGGGACCGGGAGGTGACCCGGACCGTGCTGCCCTACGGGCTCGTCCTCAAGGGCGGGGTCTGGTACCTGGTCGGCCGGGTCGGCGCCGACCACCGCACCTACCGGGTCGACCGGGTCGTCGCGGTGGAGCCGACGGGCGAGCCGTTCGCCCGGGACGAGGACTTCGACCTGCCCGGGTTCTGGGCCGCCCGGGCGAACGAGTTCGCCGCCTCGCTGCTGGCCGACCACGTCACGGTACGCCTCACCCCCGACGGGCTGCGCGCCCTGCGGTACGCCGCCGAGCCCCTGGCGGCGCGCGCCGCCCGGGAGGCGGCGGGCGAACCCGACGAGCGGGGCCGGGTCGTCACCCGCCTGCCGGTGGAGTCCATGGAGGTCGCGTACGGGGTGCTGCTCCGCCTCGGCCCCGACGCCGAGGTGCTGGACCCGCCCGAACTGCGCGCCCGCCTCGCCGACGCCGCGACCCGGATGGCCGCGCTCTACCGCGGCTGACATCGGCTGGCGTCCGTCCGGGGTGCCGAGGTGCTGGACGTCCCGGAACTGCGTGCCTGCCTTGGCGCCGCCCGGCTGGCCGCGCTCTGTCGCGGCTGACATCGGCTGGCGTCCGTCCGGGGTGCCGAGGTGCTGGACGTCCCGGAACTACGCGCCTGCCTTGGCGCCGCGGATGGCCGCGCTTTACCGCGGCTGATCCCGGTCCGCGCCCGTCCCGGACGGTCGCGGACCGGCCGCCGGGCTTCCCCGTCCGGCCGGCTCCGCGTACCGCTCCGGCTCAGCGGTAGCCGGTGACGTTCGCGACCTCGCTTTCCTGGTCGACCTCGACCATGTAGCGCCAGGCGTCGGGGCGGCTGCCGTCGCGGTCGGTGAAGTCGTAGACCTGGGCGAGTTCGCCGCTGGAGGTGGTGCGGCCGGTCCAGCGGTGCCGGTCCGGGTCGGCGGCCAGCGCCGCCACCGCGCGTCCCACGAAGGCGGGCGACTCGGAGATCGCGAAGTGCGGGTGCTTGTCCAGGGCGTCGCGCCAGTTCTCCTCGGTGACGCCGAAGCCGTCCAGCATCATCTCCGAGCGCAGCCAGCCCGGGGTGACGGAGACCGCGGTCGCCCCGTGCGGGCGCAACTCCTCGGCCTGGGAGTACGCCAGCCGGTTCACCGCGATCTTGGCGAGGTCGTAGTAGACGGTGAGCCGGTAGTTGGCCAGGTTGTACTCCAGGGTGCCGTCGGTCATCTCGACGAGCAGCCCGCCCGGGTTCCTGATCAGCAGCGGCAGCGCGTAGTGGCTGGTGATGAGGTGGGTGTCGATCGCCAGCCGCAGGGTGTGCAGCCCCGCGTCCAGCGGGTGCTCCCAGACCGGCGTGTGCCACCTGGTCAGCGGGTCGGCGCCCCAGATGTCGTTGACCAGCACGTCCAGCCGGCCCTGCTCGCGGTCGATGCGCTCGACCAACTCGCGCACCTGCTCCCGCTCCAGGTGGTCCGTCGGGACGGCGATCCCGTGCCCGCCTGCCGCGGTGACCAGCTCGGCGGTCTCCTCGATCGTCTCGGGCCGGTCCATCTCCGACCGCCGCTCGCGGGTCGTCCGCCCGGTCACGTACACGGTCGCCCCCTGGGCGCCCAGCTCCACCGCGACCCCGCGGCCCGCTCCACGCGTCGCGCCGGCCACCAGCGCGACCTTTCCCTGCAGTGCATCGCTCATGACCTCAATGCTGGCACCAGTACCTGACACCTCATGTCAGTCTTTTTCGGCGGCTCGGCGGCTCGGCGGCTCGGCGGCTCGGCGGCTCGGCGGCTCGGCGGGTGGAGCTCTCAGCCGGTCTCTTCCAGGTGTTCCGCGAGTACCGCGGCCTGGCTGTGCTCGATGTCCCTGGTCGAGGTCAGCAGGGTCACGGTGCCCCGCTCGGCGAGCGACCGCAGCCGTTCCAGCGCGGTCTCGCGCTCGGGCTCGGCCAGTTCGGCGTCGTAACGTCGCCGGAACTCGGGGAACCTGTCCGTGCGGTGGCCGTACCACCGGCGCAGCCCGGTCGAGGGCGCGACGTCCTTCTCCCACCGGTCCAGCCGGGCGGCGTCCTTGGACAGCCCGCGCGGCCACACCCGATCCACCAGCACCCGCGTCCCGTCCTCGGCCGAGACAGGCTCGTACACCCTGCGCAGCCGCACATCCCGTGCCATCGCTCGCCTCCTCCCGGATTCGACGCCCCTACCCAGGCGGCGACCATCCACCCGGCGACCCGAACCGCGACTCGCGCCCACCCCTGCACCATGATCCTTCAGCTTTGCGGGCGCCATGGCGCACCGGATCCTGAAGTGCGGTGTCCAGCAACGTTTGCCGGCCCACCCCTACCCCGGAACGTGATCGTTGAGGATGGGTGGTGCCAGGGCACCACCCATCCTCAACGATCATGGGCGCCGAGGAGCGAGTGGGTCTCGTCCAGTAGCGCGAGCATTTCTTCGCGTGTTTCGTTGTGGAAGCCGTGCTCGACCGCGGCGAGCGCGCTTCCGTCCGCCAGCCAGGCGATGACGTTCTGGTAGCCCGGGGTCTCCTTGTCCCAGAAGGGGTTTCGCAGGTCGGGGCCGGTCGTCCGCCACGTCACGCCCGTCGTGACGAACTCGTGCAGGTTGATGATCGCGCCGGTCGTCCCCAGCCGTCCCCACCGGTCGAGGAACGGCACGAGTTCGATCCCGGTGAGCCCCAGGCTGCACAGCACCGTCCCGATGTCGGGCCACGGGCAGTCGTCGTCGACCCTGGTCTCCCACCAGCGGGTCAGGAAAGCGCTGATGACGGCGCGCTCGTCGGCGGCCCACTCCGTCCACCGGCCGCGGCCGAGCTTGCTGAACACGATCTCCGGATCGGGCCAGTCGAACTCGTTGTCCGCGGCCAGTTCCAGCAACCGGGGCAGGAAGTACCGGAACTCCGGCACGTCACCCCACAAGAGCAGCGCGTCCGTGGCGTACCGCCGGAGCACGTCCACGCCGAGACTCCGCACCGGCCCTTCGAGTAGCGGCCGATCCTCGTCAGGTGCCACGCAATGCGCGCAGCCCTCCATCTTCAGCGGCCGAGGAACCCGCCCGAACACCTCGTAGAGCCTTTCGACCTCTGCGCTCATATGCTCGACCACCCCGGGAGTCTAATCTCGCGCTTTCGCCTGACCCGGTGGTGTGGAGCCAGGCTAGATGGCGGTGAGAGTGGCGGGGTCCAGGTCGAGTTTCAGCGGTTCGGTGACGGTGAGGAGCTGGCCGGCGAAGACCCGTTCGCTGCGCCGGTACACGGCATGGCCGGGGACGAGGTTCCAGACCGTGATGTTCGGCTTGGGCTCCAGGTCGACGGCCCAGTACTGCGGGATGCCGGCGGCCGCGTATTCGCTGGGCTTCTCGTACCGGTCGGTGCGCTCGCTGCCACTCTCACGCGAGATGACCTCGATGACCAGCCGGACGTCCGGGCCCTGGTAGGCCCGCTCGTTCCGGGCCACAGCGGCCCGTGCCGCCGGTCCGTCGATGACCCCGACGTCGGGAACGCGGATCCCGGTGTGCGTGAACACGTCGACCGGTCCGTTCACGTAGAGGTCGGCTCCCGCGCGAGCGGCCTCGTCCTCGAACAGCCTGCGTAGATTCCGCACCACATGGTCGTGCAACGTGCTCGGCCAAGGCGACATGATGATCCATCCATTGACGAGCTCGTACCGCGCGTCCCTGGGCATGCGATCGAGGTCGGTGATCGAATAGGGCCCGTGGTGATACGAGTGGTCCCGATCGTCATAGGCGACGCTCATCTCGTCTCCTCCAACGCGGTGCGCACGTAGTACCCCACAGCCTAACAACGCCGGTAATGGCTTCTTCGCAGCGTAACCGTCGGTCACTGTGCGCGCTGGGATCCTTGCGGTGAGGCCGCCGCCGCGAATCGGTGGTGCGGCGAGAACGATGGTGGTCCGGGGAACCCGGGGGCTTCGAGCGGCGGTGGGGTGCCGGGCGGTGTGCCGAGCGGCGTCATCGGTCCGGGTCCTCTTCGAAGATGAGGTTGTGGCCTTTGCCCACGGTGATCGTGTAGGTGTAGGTGCTCCGCCCGGGTTTGCGGGTGTAGCAGCGGTATTTCGTTCGGGTCGAGGACACCGGGCCGTCCGAAGCCGGAGGGAGCAGATCGGCTCCGCCCGGGATGGTGTCGCACCGCATGACGTGCCTTTCCTCGCGTGCCCTTTCGGCGTATCTCCAGAACTCCGCGTGCAGGTGGCGCTGGGACAGGAGGCGGTTTCTGGGCTTGATCCTGTAGGAGCAGTTGCGGATCCTGCCGAGGTCCATGCAACTGGTGGTGCTGAGGTCGAAGACGACCTTTTCGTCCCCGTACTCGGCGGTGCAGGTGCCGGAGCAGTCGACCTTGACGTTCGTGTCGCAGGTCGATTCCACGACTTCGTCCAGTACCTGGTGTTCGAGCTGGGCCTTGACGTTCAGCTTCTTGCTCTCGGGCAGGTCGGGGATCGTCATCTCGTAGCAGGGCCTGGCCGGAGCGGTGACCTCCTGGGTTTTGGCGGCGTCGTACCTGATCGGGGGTTCGTACTGGAGGAACGATCGGACCAGGAGGAAGCCGCCCCACCCCAGGAGGCCGAGGACCACGAGGGTCGCGACGCACACGGAGATCGCGCAGCCGGTGCTCAATTCCGATTCCGGCGCGGGGGCTTCCGTTCCTGGTTCGACCATGCCCGTGAATCTTGCTGTTCTTTTCGGGCGTGTCCATCGGCTTTGCTTTTTCTATAAAGATGACGCTCCGTAAGGGTGCTGCGAGGTAAGGGCTCTTTGTCCTAAAGATGATTGACGGGGCTTTTGTTAATAATCAAATGATTTGGGATGGTTTGGCCTGAAAATGGGTGTCAGAGGGCGGTGCCGTATCGGATGCCTGCCTTCGCCCCGCCCGCACCCCCGGCGAAGCCGGCCGGGAGATCCCGTGAAGATCGTGTCCTGGTCTCGCTCCGGCTGCATGATGACCTCCATGACGAACAGCGTGGACCTGCCTCCCGTCCAGATACCGGGTTACGACGGCGGCCCGTTCGGCCACCGGCCGGAGCTGCTGGAGGAACACCTGTTCTGGCTGGGGCACCTCGGCCGCTGTGTGGACGGGGAGGAGGCCCAGGAACTGCTGTTCGGCGCCGATGACGAGGCCGCCGGGGACTTCCAGCACCGGTTGTGGGAACGTGCCGACTGGCCCGTTTTCACCGTCCCGCTCGCCGGCGGCCACCGCCTCCACGTCGTCTACCGCACCTTCGAGGACGACGAGGGCATCGACTTCCTCCTGCACCACCCCGGCTGGGAGCGGGCCGAACTCATCGCCCAGGACGACGGGCACTTCATGGGGCCGGGCCTGTCGTGGACGGAGCTGGTCGCCGCCGCGGACGGTGCCTTGCCCGGCGGCACCGTCACCGACCCCCACGCCCGCCTGCTGCTCCTGCTGCCCGCCTTCGGCGACGACGCCGTACCCGGCGACGCCGCCGACCGCCTGGCGGCCGCGCTACGCGCCCGCACCGGCGTCGAAGCACCCGAACGGCTAGCCGTCGCTCTCCTGGAAGACCAGGGACAAACCGGCTCCACGCGCTGGACCACGACAGGGAGCGGCGTCCAGATCAACGACGGCGAGTACTCCTTCCGCAACCCCGCCAACCGCTTCGCCCTGCCGCCCGCCCGCCTGTCCCGGGTGTCCGCCGCACTGGCCTCCTGAACGCCCCGGGGATCATCGCCGTAAGGCCGGGCCGGCAGGCAACCGCCTACCGGGGCGTTGGCAGGCTCTACGGGCTGACCCCCATCACCGTCTGGGACACGGCGGCGACCGCCTACCGGTGCGTTGGCCTGAACCCGGTGGTGTGGCGACCAGCCCTGATCTTCAGTGTCTCGGAGCCGCCGCCGTTCTCAAGGCGGGGTCTGCCCTGAGGAACGGTTCAGATCTTGGCCGTCCGAGTCACCTATGCCTTCAGCAGGTGGGTTCGTTGTGCTTGATCTGGTGCACGAGGGCGGAGAAGGCGGCGGGGGTGAGGGTGAGGTGGGGGCCGTGGGGGTCCTTGCTGTCGCGTACGGCGATGGTGCCGGGAAGGTCGGCCACCTCGACGCAGTTGCCGCCGTTGGTGCCGCTGTGAGTGCTCTTGTGCCAGTTGGCGGCGATGGTGCCGGTGAGGTTGGCTACTTCGATGCAGGCGCCGCCGTTGGTGCCGCTGCGGGTGCTCTTGCGCCAGATGGCGCCTGTCAGGTCCATCGTTCGTTCACCGTTCTTCTGATCAGGTCGAGAGACGCGTTCTGGGGAAGAGCGTGGGCCTGGATGGAATCCCACAAATCCGCGAGGATCTCCAGGTCTTCGGGGTTGCGCGCTATCTGTCCGCGTACGGCCGTTTCCACGTACCCTACCTCGCTATTTCCTGGCCCGAGGGAGGCGAGCCAGAAGGAGCCCTGAAGCCCAGGGTGCACGCCGAAGGGCACCACCTGGAGGGTGATGCGGGGTGACTCTGCCATCTTGAGCAGGTGTTCGAGTTGTTCGTGCATGATTTCCGGGCTGCCGACCGGGCGGAGCAGGACCGCCTCGTCGAGTACGCAGCGGAGTTTGGGCGGTGGGGGGTCTTCCCGGAACAGGATCTGTTGCCGTTCCATGCGGGCCTCCACCGCGGACTCGTCGCCGTCGAGCAGGGCACCGGCGTAGGCGGGGGTCTGGAGCAGGCCGGGGACGACGGCCAGTTCGAAGGTGCGCAGGACGGTGGCCTTGGTCTCGATGACGGGCCATTCGCCGAACCATGCGGGGAAGCGTTCGGCCTTGCGCCAGTCGAGTTGGCGCAGGAGCGCGCCGCCGGTGTTGAGGGCTTCGTCGCAGGCCGCGGCGAATTCGGGGACCGCGGGGACCTGGCCGGTCTCGATATTGCTGATCAGGGACTCGGAATAGTTGATCAGGGCGGCCAGTTGCGCCTGGGTCAGGCCGGCCGCGCGGCGGTAGTGGCGCAGTTCTCTGCCCCAGATGGCCTGGGGGCTGTAGGGGTCGTGCATGGCGTGACTCCTCGCTCGCCGGTCGTGCGCCTGGAATATGCCGGATGTCCGACTTCAAGAAGGGTTCGAGAACCTTCCGGAAGTTCTCGCATTCCGTGACGGGTGGCCAATCGCGTACTCACGGTAATCCGGCCACGTCAGGCTGAGTACCCGAACACGAAATTGTGGATAACGGGAGTTCTCATGCATGACGAGCGGCGCCGGAGGGCGCCCCATGACACCCCGCCCCTGGTCGAGCCGAAGCCGGTCCCGGCGGACGAACTGCGGATGAGCGTGCCGGGCTGCCCGGCCGTGGCGGGGCTCGTCCGGGATCGGGTCGGGCGGGCGCTGCGGCGGTGGGGGCTGGGCCACCTGGTGGACGATCTCGCGCTCTGCTCCACCGAGCTCGTGACGAACGCAGTCAAGGCCGCGCCGGGGCGGGAGGTCACGGTCCGGCTCGTCCGGGAGGCGGCGGGGGTGCTGCTCACCGTCCGGGACCTGAGCAACGCCCCACCCGTCCAGCGACCGGTGGTCGAGCCGAGCCTGGCCGCGCTGGACCTCGGCGGGCCCGAGGACGACGGCGGCCGGGGGCTGCTGATCGTCTCGACGCTCGCCCAGCGCTGCGGCTACGAGCCGCACTCGCCGCGGGGCAAGACCGTCTGGGCCCGCTTCGCCCGCTGATCCGGCGCCGGGGGCATTGACCTCAACTTTTGTCGAGGTTCAAGGATGTTCCGTGCCCGACCGGGTTCGCGCCATCGGGGCGGCGGTCGGCCGCGAGCTGCGCTTCGTCGAGCTCACCGCGGGCCAGGCGCGCGAGCGGATGCGGGCGAGGGGCGTGGCGGACGACGTGGCCGACTTCGTTCTCGGCTGGCACGCGAACCCGCCCGAGAGCGCTTACACGGTCGTCCCGACCGTCGAACAGGTCACCGGCCGCCCGCCCCGCACCTTCGCGCAGTGGGTCGCCGAGCACGCCGCGGCGTTCAGGACCCGGTGATCTGCTCCCAGGTCTCCTCGACGTGGTCGCGCGAGGTGTACGCCTCCGTGCGTTCCACCCCGTAAAGGACGCCCAGCACGAACGCCTCCGCCGGGGTCTCGGCCCGGCGGGCGGCGTCGTGCAGGTGCTCCATGGCGATCACGCCGTCCTGGTAGCCGCCGAACACCTCCTGGATGCGCTTGGCGTCGGCCACCATCTGCTTGGCGGAGGAGCCGACCACCGGGCGGGCCAGCTCGGCGGCGTACCGGGCGCGTTTGGCGACCTTGCGGGTGTCGTGGCGGGCCTCGTCCGGATCGTCGGCGTCCGCGATCGCGGCGTACGCCTTTTCGACCCGGCGCCACTCGCGGTCGAGCATGCGAGGCAACTCGTCGTCGGCGGGACGGCCGGCCTTGCCGGCCAGCGGAGGTTCGGCGACCAGCCCTTCCAGCGCGTCCAGCAGCGCGTAGTAGCGGGGCTCCTTGAGTGCCGCGTCCAGCCGCCGGTACGCGGCCTGTTCGTCGCCGGTCAGCCTGTCCAGCAGGTGCCGCCCGGCCTCCTCGGCCTCGCCGGTGAGCTCGTCGAGGCCGGCGATCCGGTCGGCGAAGCGCATCCGCAGCACCTCCAGGTCGCGGACCTCGCCGAGTGCGTCCGCCAGCCACTTCAGCTCCGGTTGCAGCGGGTCGGTGCGCTCCCGGTCGAGGACCCGGCGGCAGCTCTTGAGCGTGCTGCGGGTGCGGCGCACGGCGACCCGCATCTTGTGCACCGCGTCGTCCTCGGCCAGCCGGGCCTTGGGGTCGCCGGTGACGATCGCGGTGACCTGTGCCGACAGGTAGTCGAGCACGGCCTCCGCGGCGGAGCCGGGGTGTGTCCGCGCGACGGCCCGCCGGGTGACCGCGTCGCCGAGTACCCGGCCCAGCTTGGACGCCGAGCTCCCCGGCTCGGCGCCCGCCTTCCGCAGCGCCTTGTCGGCCGCCTTGAGCAGGGCGCGGTCGCCGGAGACCAGCTCGACCTCGATCTCGCGCCAGGTGTCCGCGGACTCGGCGCCCTCGACCCGTCCGGAGACCGCGTCGTCGGCGATCTCGGCCAGCACCGCGCCGTCCTCGCCGAGCAGCCGGACGGTGGTGCGCTCGGTGTCCAGCACGGCCACCCGGCCCAGTTCGGATCCGCGGGCGTAGGCGGTGACCAGGGTGGCGAGCCGGGCGGGGACGACCTGGGCCCGGCCCAGCGGGGCGCGCAGCTCCTGCTTGCTGTCGGGGCCGGCCGGCATCTTCAGGTGCCAGCCGGCGTCCTCGCCGCCGCGTCGCCGGCGCAGCGTGATGCCGTGCGCGGCGAGGCGGAGGTCCGCGGTGTCGAAGTAGTTCGCCGAGAGGGTATGGCGCTCGGTGCCGCTCACGGCGATGACGCCCGGCAGCCCGGTGAGGTCGGGGAGGGTGAAGTCGGGGGCGGCGTCGTACTTGCGTTCGATCTCCAGATGCTTCTCGGCCACCGTGCTCCTCGATAACGAAGTGGCTACGTCAAGATGTCCAGCATTACACGGGAAGGTGAACAAACCTCCGCGGCGCTTTCTCCCTGGTCGCCCGGCGCCTACGACCGCGCGACCCGGAAGTGCCTCGGCCGGGCGGGCGGCGGGCGGGTCCAGCCGTCCGGATCCGCGGGGCGTGTGGCTTCCGTACGTGGTCGCCCGCCGGGAGGCGGCGGGTCAGCGGGAGGTGTGGGCGAAGTACTCGCGGCTGCTCGGGCGGGTCACCAGGACCAGGACGACGATCGGGAGGACGAAGCCGAAGATGCCGGTCATGTCGTCCTGGCCGATGCGCCCCAGGGCGAACAAGATCCACACGGCCTGCAATCCGATGATCCAGCGCCGGACGTTGCGGCCGCCGCCGCGGCCGGCCTTGCGGGCGAGGATCAGGCTCGCCACCCCGGGCGCCAACTGGACCACGGCGCTGCCGAGATTTTCCGAGGTCAGGCCGTAGCCGGAGAGGAAGGCCACGCACCACAGCGCGGACAGTGCCGCGACGGCGTACATGAGCATCCGCGCGGCCAGCAGCGAGGTGGGCATCGCCGCGACGCTCCTGCCGCTCATCGCACTCCTCGTCGCCCGCCGGACTCGTGGTCCGGAGCCGGTGGTCTCCGGTGGATGCGGGAAGGGCCTTGGCTCCCCACAAAAGAGGGATTCGGTGACTACATCCCGATTTGGAGCTTAATGCCATGGTGGATCCGCGAAGTTGATCTTACTCTTTCCGCGTGGACGAAGGGTCACAGAGGGGATACCGACCGCCTTCCGACTCAGGAGAGGGCACGGTCAACCACATCGCGGTGATCATGTTGGTGGCCGCGATGATCGCCGTGCTCGTCCCCTCCGGGATCGGAGCCAGGATCGGCGGCGGCATCGGCAGCGCGATCTGCCAGGTCACCTCCGACGAGAACTGCGAGCCCGCCGGACAGACCCCCGCGACCCCCACCCCGGCACCGAGCCCGCCACGGCAGGAGGGCGCCCCGCCACAGGACCGGCCCGCCCCGACCGAGAACGAGGACGAGGACGACGGCGAGTGCCGGGGCAACATCTTCCAAAAGGGGCTGTGCCACACCGGCGGCTTCTTCAGCGATGTGGGCGACGCGGTGTGGGACGACGTCATCGAGCCCACCGGCATGACCTTCAAGGGCATCGGGCTGGGGCTGTGGGACACCGTGACCGGGGCCTGGGACGGCGTGACCTTCGTCGGCTGCCTGGTCCACCTCTGCAGCCACGACGCGTTCAAGGAGAACTGGGGCGGCCTGAAGACCCTGGTCACCACCAACCCCGCGGAAACGCTGCCGGTGCTGTGGGACGAGATGACCAAGCAGTGCCGCGAGTGGAGCAACGAGCAGGTCGCCCGGTGCGCCACCGGGATCATCGGCTCCATCCTCGGCGCCAAGGGGCTCAACAAGCTCAGCAAGCTGGGCAAGCTTCCCGGCAGCCGCGGCACCCCGGCCGACACCCCGCCGCGCAGACCGATCGTGGACCCCGAACACCTGAGACGGATCGCGGATCGGATCGGCCAACCGGTCCAGGTGTTCGTGCCGCGCCGGGGCTACGAACTGCCCTACACGTCACCGCCGACGGTGCGGGTGTTCGGCGCGCCCGGCCCGCTGGACTTCGGCACCCTGGATCCGAACAGCAGGTACCTCTGGCTCGTCGACACGGACGGCAACCTCCGGCTCGCCCCCGAGGAGAGCCCGGAGTACGCCGCCCTCTACCCCAAGCGCCCCGGCAACCAGCTCAAGCACGCCGACCTGGCGGCCGGGGCCATCCCGCCCGGCCACGTCGTCCCGTACGGGATGCGGCCGCCGGGCCGGGCGGCCGGGGAGCTGGTGGCGGAGCGGGGCCCGGACGGGAGGCCCACGGGGCGGTGGGTCATGGACCTGAACTCGTCCTACGCTTACTCCAGCACCCGGATGGACGGCAGGGCCCTGCAGCCGGACAGCCTCTACGCGGTCGGGGACCTGCTGAAAGCCACCGGAACGGACACCTCGAAGCTCGTGCTCGAGCCGAGGTACGGCCCCAGGAGGTGACCGGTGCCCGCCGCGAACGCGCCACGGCTCTACCGGGCCGGCGACTGGCCGGTACTGCGCGAGGCCGGTCCCGCCGAGACCGACCGCCGCGTCCGGGAGCTCTGCGACCACCTCGCGTTCGACCTCCCCGGGTACGGCGACGACGAGCTGGTCGCCGTTGGGATCATGCTGTCCACGGCGTCCCACCCCACCGCCGCCGGGGCCGTCCTGGACTGGATCGAGGCGGCCCCGTCACCGGGGCGGTTCGAGATCGTGTGCGGGTTGCTGCGCGGGCTGTGGTTCTGCGCCGGCACCGGCCAGTGCACCGACGAGCGGGTGACCCGGCTGCTGGCGGTGCGCGACCCGGCCGGCCCGGGCGCTGGAGGCCGTTACCGGCATGCCCTGGTCCTGCTGCGCGCGGCGGGGTGCGGTGCGCGCCCCGAGCCGCTGCGGCCCGCGTTCCTGGCCGACACCGAGGAACTGCGCGGCGCGCTGCGGGACCGGCTCCGCTCGCTCCTCGGCACCGGCGAGCGGTGGCTGACCCGCGCCGACCGGGACGCGCTGGACCGGTTGCACCAGGGCGACCGCGACGCCGGGCCGCACGGGCTGGGGGAGACGGCGGCGGCGGTCTTCACCGAAGACGTGTGCGAGGAGTTCGCCCGGGAGTACCCGGAGCACGACCTCGACCGGCTGAGCTCCGTCGCGAACGCCCTGTCGCACGAGCACGGGCCCGTCGCCGCGGAGACCGCGCTGGAGTGGCTGGCGGCGGCCCCCTCGCCACCACGGTTCGAGATCGCCTGCTGGCTGCTGTCCGGAAGCCCGGGCGAGTGCACCCCTTCCCGCGCGGCCCGCCTGCTGGACCACCACGAACACGACCCCGGCGTGGCGCCAGGGCCGGAGCAGCGCTACCCGCTCGCCCTGGTACTGGAGGCGGCGGTGCGGAACGGCGGCGACGGCCGGTCGCGGGAGGCGCTGCACGCCGTCGTCGCCGGGCTCCCGGAACCCGAGGGGCACATGATGCGCGCGCGCCTGGCGACCCTGCCCGAGGACTGAACCGGTCAGCGCTCGATCAGGGGGTATTTGTCACACCCGTAAATCGCTGACCTGGCGTTATGTCCTCCGGATGGTCTCTGACCTGCTACTTAACCGCTTGCTGGCGTTGGCTTCCGTTGGGCTTATTCGGGTGTCTGACGGAACAGGGGCGGAACTGGCACGCGCCCCGCCATGCCCTACCTCGGGGGCAAGCCGTCGGAAGTAGGACGGCCCCGGGCGCGGTGTTGGAGCACCGGCCGGGGCCTTGATCAGGAGCCGAGGTCCTGACCCATGGAAGATCGTAGAACCCTCCCGTCCACCGAGGTCTCCGAAAGACCTCACTCAGCCGTCGGCGACGGGCTGATCCGCGCCAGCACAACGGTCGCGGTGGTCGGCATCGGCGGTATCGCCGCCGTCGTCAGCTTCCGTCACGCCCTGGCCGTGGTTCAGGCACACGGCGAGGACGGCGTCACCGGCTACTTGACCCCGCTCACCATTGACGGCCTCGTCTTCACCGCCTCCATGGTGCTGCTCGACGCGGCGCGGCGCGGGGACCGTCCGCCCGCCCTGGCGCGGGTGGCGCTGGCGTTGGGGGTGGGGGCGACGGTGGCGGTGAACGTGCTGCACGGCATCGAGCGGGGCCCGGTGGGGGCGGTGGTGGCGGCGTGGCCGGCGGTCACCCTCGTGTTGGTGGTCGAGTTGCTGATGGGGATGATCCGGCGCGGCCGGGTCAGCGCGACGACGGCCGACGTTGACGAGGTGCTCGTCGTGGCCCAGCTCGACCACGGCGCGGCGGCCGGGGTGGAGAACGAACTCGTGATGCCCGTCGACGAGCGGCCCGCCGTCCGGCCGGTGGTGGAGTCGCCCGGCGGGGAGGTGCTCGACCGGGCGGCGGCCCGCCTCGCCGCGCTGCTCGACGACGAGGCGGTCGACGAGGGCGACGGGAGCGCCTCTCCCGACCTTGACCCGGTGATCGCGACCGCCTGTGACCGGTTCGCCGGGGTGCTCGCGACAGGGGGTCTCCCGTCGGTGCGGGCGTTGCGGCAGGAACTGCGGATCGGGCATCCGCGGGCGGTGCGGGTGCGCGCTGCTCTGGCCGGGCGGGAGCGCGCTCCCGGGGTGGTCGCGACCGGGTGAGGGGTGGTCGCGAGAGCCCTCGCCGGGGTGGTCCTGGCGGGGGCTCTCGTCGTGTCCGCGGGGTGGCCGGCTACTTCTTGGCGTTGTACTTGCGGAGGAGTTCGTTGACGACGTCGGAGACGGTCTTGCCCTCTTCGGCGGCTTTCCGCTTGGCCTCTTCCCACACCGCATCAGGCACGCGGACACCGCGGATCTTGGTTTCGCCCGTGGCGGGCCGTCCCCGCTTCTTTTCTGTCACAACAGAATCTTAGAACTACGTGGGGAAACCTTGCCATGGCCAGTCAGGCATGAGTATCTTTTCTGTTGTAACAGAAAAGCGGCCCCATCTCGGTGACTGCAACACCGGACGGGGCCTAGGGATCAACCTCGGATCAGGAGATCGGCCCCATGGCGAACCACCCTACGCCCGGTCAGCTTCCCTTCGCTGGGATGCCGTCCGCGCCCCAGCTCACCATCGACGACGTGCCCCCGGCCGGCCCGGTCGTGTTCGGCCCGGCCGCCCTGACCGACCAGCAGCGCGACGGCCTCGCGTGCGTCGTCTGCGGCATCTCGCACCTGACGTACACCGGCCCGTCCGTCCCCGTCGGCGCGGTCGGCGGTGGGCAGGTGTTCGCGTGCGCCCCGTGCGTCCCCGGCGACGAGCAGCAGCTCGACGACGGCCAGGGCGGCGAGGACGAGCAGGTCGTCAACGAGCGGCCCGCCCCCGGGTTCGTGTGCTCCGTCCCGTGGTGCACCCGCGACCACGAGGGCGGGGCCCGGCCGCTGCACATCAGCGGCATCGGCGAGACCACCATCGGCGACGGTGACCGCGCCTACGTCGACATCTCCGCGAGCGGCCCGGTCGGCGACGACGACCGCACCATCGGCGTTCACCTGCTGGGGGGCGGCATCGCCACCGACCACCCGTCGACGTTCGTCGACATCGGCGACGCCCCCGGCCTGGCCGCTCTGCTCGACACCCTCGGGCACGGCGAGTTGGCCGGCCTCGTCGCGGACGGGGTGGCGGTGTTGCGGCGTGTGATCCCCGCCCCGGCCGGGGAGCGGGAGCAGCGGGAGGTGCTCGACCCGGAGGGGCGGGAGCAGCAGCTCGACGACGGCCAGGGCGACGCCGACCGGCCCGCCGGCGAGGCCTCGATATCGGTGGCCCTGATCCGCGCCGACACCCCCGAACAGCCGACGGCCGGAACCACCCGCGGCGGGGGCGGCGAGCGGTTCACGGTCCCGCTCACGGCGCCGGACGAGGCGGTCGAGGCGCTCCGCGCGATGGACCTGGGCAACGCTGAGGAAGCGGTCGCCGGCGCGGTCGCCCGGGCGGTGGTGGAGGAACTGCGGGCCCGCCGCGCGGCCCGACACGACACGACCGGCGAGGCCCGGTGACCGGGAGGTCGTTGGAGGAGGACCGGCGGGCCGCCACCCGATCCGCCCGGGTCGCGGCCCGCCGGTCCATCCCCATCGAGTCGTGCCCGTGGTGGGAACCCACCACCAACCGGGAACGGGCGTTGCGGTTCATCTGGGTGCGCACCTACGCCAGGCACCGCCCCGACCTGTGCGACCAAGCGCTACGCGACGGGGAGGCCGGGGTGATGGTGCTCATCTGGGACGCCTGGCTCGACGGGCGGGAAACCGCCGCCGCCGGGGAACCGGCCACCTCGTGCCCGCACGACCCGCGCGCCGGCACCGCGCTGGGCCGGGCGGTGTTCTCGGCGTGGTGCCGCGGGTACGCGGAGGTCCGGCCGCCGCCGGTCGACTACACGGGATGACCCCCGGGCGTACGAACGCCCCGCCGGGACGAGGCCGGTGGGGCGTTCGGCGTTGGTGCACGCACCTCTCAGCGTAGAGCCTCGCCCAGCTCGACGACGGCTGAATGGTCCGGCCAGCGGGCGGCCATCGACCGGTAGGTCTGGGCGATGGTGGCGCGGGTCTTCCCGCCGCCGGTGGCCGACACGATGCCCAACGCCACCCGCAGGGCGGACACCGACTGCTCGACCTGCCCGCCGGCGGCTCGCTCAATGGCGGCCTGCACCCGGTACCAAGCCACCCACTCCGAATCGCGCACGGTCGGCGGCAACGCCTCGATGCCCGCGGTGATGACGTCGGCGGCGGCGGTGTGCTCGGCCGGGGTGTCGGCGAGGTAGGCCAGGATCAGGCCGCGCTGCATCGTGAGCATCGCCGGGCCGTAGAAGTACAACGAGTCCGGGTCGCCTCCCCCCGCGCTCGACAACGCTTCCTCGGCGTGGCCGATGGCGCGCAGGGCGCCTTGCCGGTCCCCGAGGATGGCCAGGGCCCGCCCGCCCTGCTGGATGGCCACGGTGCGGGTACCGGTCGCGGTGGCCTGCTCGGCGGCGGCCCGCGACAGCGTGGCCATGGAAGCGATGTCGCCGGTGACCCACGCCAGGTGCCCGTGCATCGACAGGGCGGTCGCGGTCAGGTCCGGGTCGCCGGCTTGCATCCCGAGTCGTAGCGCCTGGTCGTACAAGGGGCTTGCGGCATCGTGGGCGCCGATCGCGGTGTGCAGCCACCCGGCGAACTGGGACGCTTCAGAAGCGGTCGCGGTGAGCCGGTCGGCGACCGGCCCGCGCGCTTCCTTCAGCAGCCGCAGCGTGAGCCGCATGTGAGCGGTCGCCGGGCCGATGACCGCCCCCGATCCGATCATGTCCTCAATGCGCCGCTGGTTTGCGAGCGTGGCCGACAGCCCCTCTACCACGGCAGTATCCAACCGGGCCGGGTGCCGTGCGGCCATGACGAGGCGTTCCTCGTCGTCGGGGGTGATCCCCGCATCGGCGGCCCCGGCCGGCCCCCACAACGGTCGTTCAGAGGGCGGGAACAGGTCGTCCGGGTCGAGGCCGAAGACGGCGGCGAGGGTGTCGACGTAGTCGCGGGGGAAGTGGTCCCCGCGTTCCCACGCGCGGATCTGGGACGTCAGGGACTCCAGGGCGCGGTGTGAGCCGGTCTCAGCTCGGAGCCGGCGGCCGAGTTCGGCTTTCGACCAGCGGCGGTCTTCGCGTTCGGTTTGGAGGCGGGCAGCCCACGCAGGGCGGGATCGTTCGGTCATGGCGCGCACCAATTCGCCGGTCCGAATACCCGATCACTACGGCGTCATCGGGTCCTTCATCGCCAGTGTGCCTCTGGTATGCGCCCCATCGCAGCAGTTCGCTTGGAGTCACCGAACCGCTACCCCACGAAGGAGGCCGGGCGCATGGTGCACGCCGCCCCGCCGAACTATCACGGCGGCCCGCCACGCCTGTTCGAATGGACCGCCCGTCTCGGCGACGACCAGGGCGCGACCGGTGTCACCGACGACCCGGACCGGGCCGTCGAGCACCTCGCCGAAGCCCTCGCCAACGCGGCCCCGGGGGCGTCGGGGAGCGTGCACCGGGCGCACTACGCCGGCGGCGGGGTCGGGTACCAGCACGGACACCAGGTCGCGCACGCCCGGGTCACCGCCGATGGGGTGACGTGGACGTGAACGACGCGGAGATCTACCAGGTGCAGGCCGCGCTACGGAAACGGCACGGCACGCCATGGATCTGGTACGGGTGGCGCACCCGTAGTTGGTGGGCGCTGGCCGGCGGGCGCCTCGTCGAAGCTGTGTCGCCGGGCGAGCTTGGGCGGGCGATGCGGGCGCCGGCGGCCTGGCCGTGGCCGCCGGTCAGGTAGAGACCGCGGGCACGGCGCTTCCTGACCGCTGCCGCCGTGCCCGCACCGTACGCCGCGGCCCCGGAAGGAAACCCTTGGCAGGGTCCGGGGCCGCGGTTCCCCCGGGGACGGTTCAGGCCCGGGGATGAGGGGGGAGGGCGGCCGGTCAGGTCGGCGGTCCCGGCCGGCCGCCGCCCCCTGCTCACCCTTTCCCGAGGACCTGTTGCACGTTCCCGCCGCCCTCAACGCGGATGGTGCGTCGCAACCAGCGGAGGAAGTGGTCGTCTCCGCCGGTGGCGTCGACCGTGACGCGCACGTCCACGACCTGCCGGTCCCGGCCGAACCCGGCGGCCCCGGCCGGGGCGATGTCGGGCCCGGACACCGCACCGGCGATACCGTCCGTCACCTGGCCCAGCGTCGACCGCAGAGCCGGCAACGCGCCGGTGATGCCGTCCATCAACCCCGACATGATCGCCGCCCCAGACGGCTCCAACAGCTTCAGGTCAACCGCCATGGGGCCCTTCCACGAGGGGATCATCCCGGTCACGGACGACAGGATGTCCCGCACGCGGCCGATCGCCCCCCGGATGCCCGAGATGAGGCCGTCGAGGATGGCCCTACCGGCGCTGACCAGCCATGACCCGGCGCCGCGGAACACACCGACGATGGTGTTTTTGATGCCGTTGGCGGCGGAGCGGATGCCGCCCCACGCGGCGCGCAGGGCGCCCATGATGCTGCGGCCGATCGCGCGCGCCCCGTCGAGGGCGGCCTCGTTCATCCGGGTCATGACGCCCCTGATGAGGCCGATGTGGAGTTTGAACAACGCCATGACCCCGGACAGGCCGATGCGGATGATGCCGGTGATGATCTGCCACGCCCCGGCGGCGATGGCCTTGACGCCGTCCCACGCCTTCCCCCAGTCGCCGGTGAGGATGCCAGTGAAGACCTTGAGGATGCCGGTGATGATGCTGATCGCCCCGGAAATGTTGGCCATCACGGACCGGAACACCGCCACGACCATCGGGCCGAACACCCCGACCAGCCACGACACCACCGGGGCGGCGGCCGCGAGGAACTGCCCGAACGCCGGGATGAGCTGGGTCGTGACCTTGGTCCAGATCTCCTGTAGGGCGGGGATCACCACGGCTTTGATGTCGGCGAAGACCTTCTTCAGGGACGGCAACACCTCGGTGACCGCCGACCGCACGTTCGCCATGAAGTCGCCCGCGATCGGCGACGAGAAGCCCTGCTTGATCCGCTCGTAAGCGGCCTTGACCTCGTCGAAGTGGCGGATGACCAGGCCGGCGGCGGCGATGACGGCGGTGACCGGACCACCGAACACGATCGCGAGCACCGACACCACGTCGGCCAGGGCGCGGAACTGGGCGGTGTAGGTGCGGTACGCGTCGACCAGCGTGCGGACCCACCCGGACAGCGTTCCGACGACGGTGGAGACGGCCTGGAAGGCGCTCTTGAGCTTGTCGAGCCCGGCGGACACCGACGCCGCGGTGATGCGGTCGAGCCGGTCGGCCAGCCAATCGAGGGC
Source organism: Actinomadura craniellae (assembly GCF_003289645.1). GTDB lineage: Bacteria > Actinomycetota > Actinomycetes > Streptosporangiales > Streptosporangiaceae > Actinomadura_D > Actinomadura_D craniellae. The sequence goes on from NZ_QLYX01000008.1 coordinate 42,511, forward strand.
GCCGGCCAGGCCGCGGGAGCCGACCGCCATGGAGACACCAGAGATCCGGCCCAACATGCTGACGAACGAGATGGCGAGCCGGGAGACGTGCGGCGCGAGCTCGCGCACGGATTTCGAGATCGGGTCGAGGATGCCGCGCAGCGCCTTGACCCCGGCCGTCGACTTCCCCCAGGCCAGGAATTCCCGCATGACCTGGTTGGTTGCCTGCCCGATCGCGACCATCGTGCGGCGGACGTGCGGGAACGCAACCCGCGTGAACGCCTGGGCGAGCGGGCGGATACCGCGGGCGGCGGCCTCAGACGCCGCCTTTCCCGCGGCCGTGAACGCGTCGCCGATGGGCTGCAACGCCTTCCTGGCCGCGCTGCCCTCAGCGAAGATCTGCTTCAGGGTGGCCTTCACGAACAGCCCGGCCGCCGCGAAGCTGAGCAGCATCGGCGCGACGGCGAGCGCGGCCTGACCCAACGCGAGCAGCTTCGCCCCGAGGGCCGCCAGCAACGGCGCGGCAGCGACCGCAGTCGCCGCGATCGCGGCGACCTTCAGGGGCAGGGCGGCCAGTGGGGCGAGGACGGCCCCCGCCCCGCGTAGCCCGGCGGAGATTGCGGCCCGGACCGCCCCGATGAGCCCACCGCCGTACCCTTCCCCGGCGGCCTCGCCCTCGGCGACGAACCGGCCCCGCATGTCGCGCAACCGGCCGTTGGTGTCGCGTTGGAACTGCTGCATGTGCTGCTCGGACCGGTCGAGGGTGCGGCGGAACCCGCGGTCGTCCGCGCGGATGAACGCAACCAACTCACCAACCGACAGGGCCACGGGTCACCCCCCGGTTCCTGCGGCGGCCTGGAGACCGGCCGCGGCGAGCATGTCGGCGGACGGCGACCCGTTGCCGGCGGCGTTGTCCCACCCGGCGCACGCCGCGGCCGCCATGGCGGCCAGTTGGGCGGTGAAGTACCCGACCGCTTCGAACTCCCCGCCCGGGTGGGCGTCCATCATGGCGCCGACCGTCGAGCCGACCAGCGCGCCGAACTCCTCATCGGTGGTGGCGGGGTCGCGGCGGGCGGTGATGAGGGCGACGGCTGCGGCGGCGGCCCGGTCGGCGACGTCAACCCCGTCCGGCGGGCGGGGCGCGGTCGGGCGGCGGCGCGGGGTCGGGCCTCGCTTGCGGCGGGGCATCAGAACTCACCCGACCTCGGGGTCTCCACGTACGGAACCCCTGGCACCCGGCCCATGAGGAAGTCGAGCTTCCCCGCGGCCATGGCTTCGGTGACCTCGTCGGGGCGCATCCCGGACACCGCGCTGTCGGTGAGCTGCCCGGGAGGCGCCGTCACCCGCGGCGGCGGGGAGGGGGCGGTGGTGAGGACGTCGGTCAGGCGGCCCGCGTGCAACGCCTGGGTGATCTGGGCGGGCGTCATCTGGGTGACGTGCTCATGCGTCAACTGCCCCTCGGCGGGGATGTCGGGGACGTGGCCGCCCATGAGGGCGACGAGCTCCCCGGCGTCGTGAGCCTGGGCGATCTGCGCGGGCGTGGCGGCCTTGAGCCATGCGTCGTCGCGCTGGGCGGGGTTCATTGGCCGAACGCCTCCCGCCGGGTGATCTCGACGAGCTCACCGGTCTTGATCTGTCGTTGCCATTGGTTCTCGTGGTGGCCCTCGGGGATCGCGGCGAGCTGCTCGGCACCGACCTGGAAGACCGAGCCACCCGAGCCGCGGAAATACCGGATGCCCGGGTCGATGTCGGGGGCGTGCCGGTCGAGCGTCCCAAGCGCCTCATAAAGGCGGGTGAGCTGCTCCTCCCGGACCCGGGGCCGCTCGACCTTCAGGGCGTCCATGAGGCGGGTCAGGAACCCGCCCGCGTCCACGCGGACGGGGACGCGGCGGCGGCCGGCGGCCAGGGCCCGCCCCTGCTCCTGGAAGGTGCCGGTGCCGGGGACGAGGCCGAGTTGCCCGTGTTCGGCGGGCGGCACCGGGAGGGGGTTGAGGTGGTCGGGGACGGACAGTTCCCTCATCCGCTGATACCAGCCGCGGGTGATGGCGTTGCGTTCGTTCACGGCCGTGGTGAACGCGTTGACGGCCTGCTCGACGTCGCGCAGCAGGCCGGTGAAGCGGGGACCGGAGGTGTCGGCGTAGGCGAGGATCTCGGCGCGGAGCTCATCGCAGGCGCGGAGCCGGTTCGCCCGGGCGGTCCTCTCCGCCCTGACCTGAGTGGCCTTCGCGCGCAGGCGGGCGAACCGGCCGAGTTGCTCGGCGTTCGCGATCTCCTCGGGGGTGATGTCCTCATCGCCGTCGACGACGCGCCGCTCAAGGGCGTCGACCAGGGCGGCGGCCTCGTCGGCTTCCTGCTCCGCCTGGGCGACGTCGGCGGGGGTGGCCGGGGCGGTGACCTCATCGGCGGCGAGGAGCGCGGCGACCTTCTCGGGGGTGTCGGCGACGACGGCGCGCGGCCGGGGCGGGGTGTCGCCCGGCGGGTCGGCGGGCGGGGTGGTGGTCTTCCCCATCGGGGTTCATCTCCTGTGCTTGAGCGACTCGGGGTCGATCAGCCAGGTGTTGCCGGCCCGCACCGCGCGGACCCGGCCGGCGGCCGCCCAGTACCGCAACGTCCGCGAGGGGAACCCGGACGAGGCGGCGAGCTGGGCGACCGTCACCATGGCCATCCCCTCGATGCTGTCCGGGGGGTCCTCGGTGTTGCCGCCGTCGGCAACGGGGGGCGGGTCGGTCGCCTCGTGCAACGCGCGGAGGAACTCGGCGATGCCGGGCGGGATGACCCCGCCGCCGCCCTCCCGCGCTTCCCGGGCCAGGGCGCGGACGAGGACGCGCAGCAGCGGGCCGACGAGGGCGGCCGGGACCACCACGGCGGGCGCCTCTTTTTGTGGTTCGACCGGTCGAACCGGCGCCGGGGAGCCCTCGTGTGGAGGGGCTGTTGACGTCCGAGCCGGGGCCGTCCGGGCGTCGCCCTTTTTTGGCGTTGTCACGCGACAACCGGGCGGCGGCTCTTCCGCGTGGGACCCCGTTGACCGGTCAAACGGCGCCACGGGCGCCTCCCGCGTGAGGGCCCTCCGTACGTGCGAACCGGTCGCGGTCGGGTCATGGCTTCGGGCCGCCGTCATCGGCCTTCTCCGGGCCGTCCAACGCCCCGGAGAGCCGTAGTTCCGGGGGTTGTAGGCCGCGGCGGGCGTACGTCTCGCGCAACTTCTCCTCGGCGCGGCGCAGGTGGGCGCGCATCCGCTCCCGCTGGGCTTTCGTCGCCGAACTGGCTTCTTCCGCGTCGGCGGCTAGGCGGTGCAGCAGCGTGGCGGCCTCGCCCGCGATCCGAACCCCGGCGGTGCGCGCGGCCGGGTCCTTGTCGCGGGCGAGGCGGGACAGGGCGCGGCGCAACCGGTCATCGGCCACACCGAGCTCCAACTTGCCCTCATAGCCGGAGCGGACCTTCTCGCGCCGCGGCGGGGTGTCGTTCACCGGGGGTTCCTCACATGCATGTGCGCCTGCGCGCGGCCAGGCGGACGACCGGTCGCGGGCGCGGTCGAATCGAGCTGGGGCGGGCGGTCGGCGGTCACGGGCGGTCTGGGGCGGCTGGGGTGGGAATGCCGATCTCTGTGGCGCAGTCGGGGCACAGCGCGAAGTGGAAGATGATCAGCCCGGCGGCGACTGCCCCGACGTGTAGTGCGGGGGTGGGGCGCGAGCATCGGTCGCAGGTGGTGTCGCCGGGCGCGGCTAGCAGGGTTGGGGCGCAGGTGTTGCAGGTGAGTCGTTCGGGTGCCCATGCGGCGGCGATGGCTGGTTGGGGGGCGCTGCCGAGATGGTTGAGGTGAGGGCAGACGTGGCCGGCCCCGGCGAAGAGCGCGGTGAGGAGCGCTTCGATCTGCTCCCGGATCCACGGGATGAGCGCGCCGTCGGTGAGGGCGCCACCGGGGATTTGGTCGGCTACGGCAGTGACGGTTGCTCGGGCGTGGCGGGTGGCTGCGCTGAGCTGGTCTGCGAGAGCGGTGGGGTTTGTCGGGGCCATGGCGGTGGTCCTTCCACAGGGTGGGCGTTGACTCTGAGTGACTGTTGGGGACGTTGGGGATGTTGGGGATGCGCCGCGCGGGACGTCGGCGGAGTGGTCGACACAAGGTGAGGGCGGGGGGATTTCTCTATACAGAGAGTAGTTTGATCTTGGTCTCTCTTATAGCTGCCATCGCCCCTACATCCCTCGCTAGCTGGGGTGTTGGGGATGTTCGGGCACCGATTGGGGATGCGTGGGGATGTCGTGGGGACGTCACCGGTTGTGACTTCGCCCGTCAATGCCGCAGACGAAGCGGGGAACGGGAACGCGAGGACATCCCCAACATCCCCAACATCCCCAATCGGGGTAACGGTGCAGGTCACACGGGTGCGCGGGCTGGGGATGTGGCGATATCCGACATCCCCAACATCCCCAACACCTGTGTGCGGCGCGTGACCGGTCATCGGGGGCCGTTCACGGCGTCGGGGTGCGCGACGAACAGGGCGTCGGGCAGCGGCCGGCCGTCCCCGGACGTGCGGGCGACGGTGGCCAGGTAGCCCCGGCGGGTCAGGTCGACCAGGACGTCACGGACGGCCTCAGCGCCTCCTGAGCGGACCCATTTGCGGCCCTTGAGTCCCTGGTAGACGTCGCGGATGGTGAACTCGGCACGGCCCTTACGGCGGATCCAGTCGAGCACGTTCTTACGCTCGCCGGCGGCGTCGCCCTGGTCGCCGTCCTGGTCGCCGTCTGCGGCTCCGAGGACGGCCAGGGCGTGAGGGATGGCCCATTCTCCGATCCGGATCGCGTCGGCCATCGTGTGCGCGCCGATCGGCTGCTCGGGGTCGGCGCCAGCGGCCAGGTGGAGCAGGGCGGCGATCCGGTAGGCGGCGCCTTCGAGCTTCTTGGTCCAGCCCTTGATGATGGCGAGGTCGCCGTCGTCGGGGTCGACGCGCCGTTCGAGGATGACGCGCCATTCGTAGTGCAGATCTTCGGCGGCCTCGCCGACCGTCATCGGTTCCGGCGGCTTGGGTTCCTGCTCCTCCTTGTCCCACGCGGTGCCGTCCGGCAGCAGCGCGTAGAACACCGTGCGCACGCATTCACGCCATGCGTGCGAGAGGTGCCCGGGGACTTTCGGGGGGCGTTTGTCGCGGCGGCCGGCCCGCGACTCGGGCAGCGCGACGAGGAACCGGTTGATGAACCCTCGGTCGACGAGTGCGGGTGAGGCGATGGCCTCCCGCATGATGGCGGGTTGGACGCACAGCGCCATGGACAGCGACGGCCGTTCGATCTCGAATGATTCACGGCCGATCCGGTCGACCCGGTAGGGCATGGCGGCGTCGAACGCGAGGAGGACGAGGTCGATGTTGGCGACGTTGCCTTTGGTGTACCGGCCGGCCAGCGTCCCGAGGAACCCGCCCTCGTCGGCGATCATCCCGATGTGGCTGCAGGTGCCGGTCATGATGCGGCCGAGTGATTCGGGGGTGGCGTCGCCGGCGAGGAGCTGGGGGCGCGGCGGCGGCCGGTTCTCCTCGATCTCCTTGTTGGTCACTTCCAAGTCGGCGGTGAGCTCGTCGCGGCGTTCCTTGGTTGGGGCGTCCGCGATCTTCGCAATCAGCCGGTCGCGGGTCTTCTGTGCGATTTCGTACCGGTCGCGTTTCTCGCCGAACTCGGCGTCGTACTCGGCGCGGAGCTCCCGCTCAAGGGCCAGCACGGGCGCGGCGATCGCGGAGACCAGCGGGGATTTGCCCTCCCCGGATTCGGCCATGGGCGCGACGTACAGATTCAGGGTCTTCTCGGTCCATTGCCCGGTGACGGTGGCGTACCCGCCCGCGATCACGGCCAGGGTGCCGAGGACGACGAGGGCGGCGATGTCGGCGCTGATCTGGTTGTACTCGGCGAGCGCGGCCACGTACTTGCCGAGGTCGCCGGGGAGTGCGTCGACGGGGAAGTCGGGCAGGGGCCCTTGCTCGTGGTCCTGGTCGTCGTCTCCCGGGGCGGGCCAGGGCAGCGCGGCGAGGGCGGCCCGGTCGGGGAAGACTCCGCGGATGATGTCGGCGTGCGGGGCGTGGGCGAGCGCGTGCCGCACGGTGGCCGCGGGCGGGACGGCCGGTGTTGGCACGCCGTCGGGGACGGCGGGCACGGCCGGCGGCGGGGGCGTCGGCTGCACGGCGGTGGGCGGCCAGAGCTGCAACCGGCGTTCCTCGTCGTTGGCTTTCAGCCACACCCGGTCGACTTCGGCGGCGAGGCGCGCTCCGTACTTGACCGCCCCGGGGTGGTGGCGGGCGCGGAGGATGCCGATGGTCTGCTCGCGCGTCCACCCGGCCCGGTAGCACGCCCAGACGGCCGCGGCGAAGTCGTCGGACCGGTTGCCGGTGTCCCTGCCGAGTGCCTGCTCGACGTCCGGACTCGGCAACGGCAGCGCCGTGGGGGCCGTCATCGTGGGCGCTGACGTCGGCGCGGCGGCGGGGAGGGGCGGCGCGATACCGAGCGCCTGGGTGAGGTCGTCAGGGGCCCATACTCGCGCCAGGTCGTGACCGGGCGGGATCATCCAGGGGACGGGGCTGGGCGGGCTGGTCTTGTGGTTGAGCGTCCCCGGTAGTCGGAGCACGTCGTTATCGGCGACCTTCGGGTCGGCGTTGCCCGATCGGGCCATGAGGCCACGGGCGAGCGCCTCCCGCACATCTTCGGGCACCTCCCGGTCGAGCTGCACATAGACGTGTGCGTGCCCGGGGCCGCCGGATCCGACGATGAGGGCGCCGAGATTGACGACGGCCGGGCCGTCGATGCCGTCGGCGTCGGCCCACACCACGGTGCGGTGAGCGGCGTTACCTCTTGCTCGCTTGTCGGTCTGCCGGAGCAGCGGGCAGACGTAGACGTCGACCGACCCGACCGCCAGTTCCGCCGCGACGTCCTTCAAGAGGAGGTTGCGCTCGTCCGGCCAGCGGTAAGCGGCCTCAGTCCAGTTGCCCCGGGGGAACTCGTACTTGCCGGCGGCGTTCCACCGTCCGTCGCGACCGAACGCCAGGGCCGCGAACCCTTCCCGCCGCTGCCACATCGTGTCGCAGTAGAGGGCGGCGGCTTCCTGGTCGAACACGAGGTCGTCGGTCACAGGCTCCCCTTCCACAGCCCGGCGTGGCGGCGGCAGATCTCTCCGAACGCCTCATCCCGGGCGGGGCAGTCGAGCTCGTGTTCGTGGACGACCCGGCCGCGGCGGGCGGCCCGGGTGCCGCCGCAGTCGCACCGGCCGGTGAGGGTGGCGCGGCGTCGCCGGTCGAACGCGGCCTTGACCTCGGGCGGGTAGTCGTCGCGCAACGCCGGGATGACCAGCAGCATCGGCCCGACCTGCCACGCCTCGAAGATGGGGCCGAGTGACTCGGCGAACTGGGGTGTTGCGGCGGCGGCCTGGTCGAGGGTGCGCTGTATGCGCGCGTTGGCTGCGGCCCGCTGCTGGCGGGCTCGACGGGCGCTCACTGCTGCCCCGGGGTGGGTTCGACCGATGTTGACGACCGGTCGCGACCGGTCGCGGTGGCGGGCATGATGGGAGGAGTCCCTTACGTGGTGGTTGGGGCGGGCATGAGGGCGGCGGGCGAGCTGGCGGGCTCGCCCGTTCGCATGTCCGGGGTCACTGGCCGGTGCCGTTCTGTTCGGCGTCGCGCTCCTGCTCCCATCGGATGAGTTCGGATTCGCGGTAGAGCACGCGCTTGCCGACTTTGAAGGACCGGGGGCCGGTGCCCGCGTGCCGCCAGTAGCGGACGGTGCCCGGGGCCGTCCGGTAGCGGGCGGCCACCTCGTTGGTGGTGAGGAACGGGTCTGCCTGCGGTTCGGTCGCGAGGGGTGTTCGAGAGTCGATCACGGCCATCCTCTTCCGGGATGCGTTGGTTATTCCCAGCAAGGATGATCGCCGCATGAGGCTAGTGTCAACCTCAACCGGTCTGTACCGTGTATTCCCGTGGAGAATAAACGCGAGCCAACGCAAGAGGGCGGGGGGCTGTGGGGAGACGGGGCGAGCCCAGAAGCGCAGCTAGGGGTCGTGCTCCGGGGGATGCGCACCGCCCGGGGGCTCTCACAAGAGGACGTCGCCCAGATGATGACGGCGGCCGGCTTCTCCTGGCGGCAGACGACCGTGGCCAAGACTGAGGCGGGGGCGAGGCCCGTCCGACTGAACGAGGCCGTAGCGCTCGCCTACTTCTTTGGCCTGACCGTCGACGACATGCTCGGCAACACGCCAGGGTCAGAGCACGTTTCCAAGGCGGAGTCCGCCTATCGGATCACCCAGTCGTTGACGGCGCACGCGGAGCTTCGCGCGGTCGAAGCGAAACGCCGCGCCGAACGGGCCGCGCAAGAACACGAGGAGAGCGTCGAACTCCTCCGCGACCTGGAGCGACGACGCGAGGCTGCCCGCCACGCCTTCCGCGAAGCCTGTGACCTTGAAGCCGCGGAGGAGGAAGCCGCCGAACTCAGATGGGGGCATGACTGATGGCCCGTGTGAAAGATCTGTGGTTCTCCGAGGTCTCCGACCCGGCTAACCCGAAGAAGAGGATCAAGCGGAAGACGAAGCGGCACCCGGACAACGGCGGTAGCAAGGACGCGAAGCGCTGGCTCGCGGTGTGGGTCGACCCGGACGGCAAGGAGAAGTCCAGGGCGTTCAAGAAGCAGGTCGACGCGAAGACGCACGCGGGCCGGATGGAAGCCGACGTCGACCGCGGGGAGTACATCGACCCGGACGCCGGCAAGAACCTGCTCGGGCCGCTCGGGCGCAAGTGGCTACGGCTGTGCGACGTCGGCGGGAACGCGTACCTCCGCTACGAGACCGCGCTCCGCCTGCACGTTGAACCGACGTTCGCTGAGCGGCGGGTGTCGGCGGTGCTGCCGTCGGAAGTCCTCGAATGGCAACGCGCGCTGAGCAAGGCGCGTGGGGAATCCACGGTGGAACTCGCACACTGGATCCTGCGGAGCATCTTCGACATGGCCGTCGCCGACGGGATGCGCAAGGACAACCCGGTCCGGTCCCCGATCGTCCCCGTCCCGCGCCGAGACACCAAGGAACGAGAGCCGTGGGACGTCGGCCAGGTGTGGACGGTCATCGACCACCACCCGGACCCCTACAGGGCGATCCCGATCGTGTCGGCCGGGTGCGGGGTCCGCCAGGGTGAGGCGTTCGGCCTGGCCGTCGACGACTTCGACTTCGACGCCGGGAAGGTCCACATCGGCCGGCAGCTCATCAGGGTCGGCAAGCGCATCGTGTTCAAGCTGCCCAAGGGCGGCAAGACCCGCGACGTCCCGCTGTCGCCGGGGGTCGCCGCGACGGCCCGCGCGCACATCGACGCCTACCCGCCGGTCCGGTGCTCCCTGCCGTGGATGGGCGAGGACGGCGAGGTCGACGACGAGCACACGGCCATGCTGCTGTTCGTGTGGCGTGGCGGGGAGTTCCTCCCGAACCACCAGCCGGCGGAGGGGGAGCCGCGGCGGCGCGGCCGGGGCGCGAAGATGCGGTCGGAGGGCCAGAACCTTCAGACGTCGTCGTTCAACGAGAAGGTGTGGAAACCGGCGATCGCGGCGGCCGGGATCATCGGCCCGGCGGTCAAGAACCAGTGGAGCGCCTACTCGTTCGAGGCGGCCCGCGAGCACGGCCCGCACGCTCTACGGCACTGGTTCTCAACGACGCTGCTCGATGCCGGGGTGCCGCTGAACGGGGTCATGGACTTCATGGGGCACAGCCGGAAGGGGCTGCCGGTCACGCTCGGGGTGTACGGGCACACGACCGAGGAGACTTTCGAGGCCGCGCGGAACGCGATCGACCGGTCTCTGTTCCGTCTCCGCGCCGTTCAAGATCAACACTCTGACGGAACAGTGGCGGAACAGGCGGGTACCGCGTGACCCTGCTCGCCCGTGCTGACCAGGTCAGGGGCGTGATCGGGCTCAGCTTTCGATCAGGGGGTATTTCAGGCCCATGTGGGACGGGCGGAAGCCGATCTTCTGGTAGAAGCGGATGGCGTTCGTGCGCTGGCGGTCGGCGGTGAGCTGGACGACCCGGCAGCCGCGGGCCCGGGCCTGCTCGATGGCCCAGTCGATCATGATTTGGCCGATGCCCCGGCCCCGGTGTTCGGGGGCCACCCGGATGCCCTCGATCTGCGCGCGCTCGCCGCCGGTGTGGCTGATGCTCGGGATGTAGGTGAGCTGGAAGGTGCCCGCGATGGCGCCGTCGATCTCGGCCACGATGATCGCGTTGTTGGCGTCCTTCTCGATGGCGTCGAACGCCTTCCAGTAGGCCTCCGGCAGGTCGGTGCCGGGTTCCTCGCGAGTGCTGCCGAGGGGGTCGTCGGCGAGCAGGCCGACGATCCCGGGTAGATCTTCACGCCGTGCTTCCCGGAAAGACACCTCTGGATCCCGCACACGGGTCAGGGTATCCCGGGCCTTCGGCGCGGTTTCAGGATGGCTTGTAGTACTACGGCTTGTAGTACTACAGTGAATCGTGGAACTCCCGCCACCCTTTCGGAGCATCCTCATGATCGATCACAACGACGACGAGCACTGGACCGACGACGCCGCATGCAGGGGCGTCGATCCCGAGTTGTTCTACCCGATCGGATACGCGGCCGAGGTGTTCAAGCACCAGGAAGCCCAGGCCAAGGCCGTCTGCGGCGGCTGCTCCGTCCGCGCCGAGTGCCTCGACTGGGCGCTGCGGGCCGGCGAGCCCGACGGCATCTGGGGCGGCACCACGCCGGAGGAACGCCGCTACCTCCGCCGCCGCATCGCCGCCGCCTGAGCGGCGGAGTGCGCGGAGCGGTCCGTGAGGGACGAGCGGCCCGCGGAGCGCGCGACGAGGCGAAGGCGATAACCGACACAGCCTGACCGGGTTCGATCACCGGTCGGGCTGATCCTTTATTGAGATCCGTTCCGAACGAGCATGATTTACGGCACTCTGGGCAGCACTGATTCGTTTGTCCTAACGGCATCCGAGGCGAGTGCGACGGTGGCGGCATGAACGATTCGAGGGTCCCTGACACCCGTCTCAGCGAGGGGCTGGTCACCCAGGCCGGCCGGGCGGTCTCGGCGGCCTTCACGATCGGTGTGCTGATCGTGGTCATGTGGGGGCTGGAGTTCGCCGACTACATGATGAGCGGTGAACTGGACCACTACGGCATCCAGGCCCGCAACGTTGACGACCTGCCGCAGATCTTCAGCGCGCCGTTCCTGCACGGCGGCTTCGGGCACCTGATGGCGAACACGGTGCCGTTCGCCGTGCTCGGCTTCCTGGCCGCGGTGCGCGGGTTCGCCAAGTTCGTGGCGGCCAACCTGCTCATCATCGTGGTGGGCGGGCTGGGCATCTGGTTCATCGCCCCGCCCGGCAGCGAGACGCTCGGCGCGAGCATCCTGGTGTTCGGCTACTTCGGCTACCTGGTGGGCCGCGGCCTCTTCGAACGGCACCTCGCCGACATCGCGATCGCGCTCGTGGTCGTCGTGCTGTACGGCACCACCATGCTGCTCGGCCTGGTCCCCGGCGATCAGGGCATCTCCTGGCAGGGTCACCTGTTCGGACTGGTCGGCGGCATCGTCGCCGCCTGGGTGCTGCGCCGCCGCCGGGGCTGAACACGACATTCCCCGCATGACCGGCTGGCCGGTCTGTTCGCCCTGGTCAGGCGAGTTTCGCGAACATTGCTTCGGGTAGTGCAAGCCCTGCTCGCGGACATATCACTGGCAAATATCCCAATTCAGCAGATGTGGATTCTCGTCCACCTCTGCTTGCAGGCCCTGGGGTTACCGGGCCGTGGCGGTGGGTCGGGATCGGGATCCCATTTGCCCGCGCAGCCAAGGGGGAGATCGTGGAACGTAAGGTGCAGATGGCCCTGGCCGTCGGCGCGGGCTACTGCCTGGGCCGGACCCGCAAGCTGCGGTGGGCGCTCGCCCTCGCCGGGGTCGGAGCGTCGTCCCGCAAACTGCCCAAGGGCCCGGCCGGGGAGCTGGTCGCGCAGGGAACGCAACTGCTCGGCTCCTCGCCGGAGCTGAAGGCGCTCGCCGAGAACGTCCGGGGCAGCCTGTCCGAGGCGGGCCGGGCCGCGGCCGTCGCCGCGGTGAACAACCAGATGGACGCGCTGAGCACGAAGCTGCGCGAGCGCGCCGAGGCCATGAGCCGCCCGGCCGGGCCGGAGAAGACGGCCGCCGGGAAGGAGACCGGCGACAAGCCCGCCCGGACACGGGAGGAACGGCCGAAACCGCGGGGCCGCGGCAACCTGCACGCCGCCGAGGAACCCGCCGAGGAACCGCGGAAGGTGCGGAAGCCCGCCGCCACGGGTACCAAGGCTGCCGGCAGGACCAAGGCCGCTGACAGGACCAAGACCGCTGCCAAGTCCAAGGCCGCAGGCAGGACCAAGGCCGCTGCCAAGACCAAGGCCGCTGACAGCGTCAAGGAAGCGTCCGCTCTAGGGAAGCGGGGGTGAGCCATGGTGAAGCAAGCGATTACCGGAAAGCTGGAGGACGTCGCACAGAAGACCCCGGTGGGGGGACTCACCGACGAGCTGCACACCGACCGGCTGGTGGGAGAAGCCCAGAACCTCGTCGGCGTCCTGGGGAAGCGGGCGCTGTCGTCCGTGGCCGACAAGGTCGAATCGGCCACCGACCGGCTGACGGACTACGCCGAGGGGGGCGGTGGCTCGGGCCTGATGTCCGCGCTGACCGGAGCCGTGGCCCAGGGCGGTGACGGCGGCCCCTCGCTGAAGCAGAAGATGGGCGGCAAGCTGCTGGGCGCCGGCTTCGGCGCGGCCAAGAACCTGGTCAAGGGCATGTTCGGCGGCAAGCTCGGCGGCGGTGGGCGCAAGGGCGGCAAGCTGAAGGTCACCAACATCATCGAGACGATCGACGTCGGTGCTCCGCTGCGGCTGACCTACGATCAGTGGACCCTGTTCCAGGAGTTCCCGAGCTTCATGAAGAAGGTCGAGAACGTCAACCAGGAGTCCGACGAGAAGCTCGCCTGGCAGGCGCAGGTCTTCTGGTCGCACCGCCGGTGGGACGCGACGATCATCGAGCAGATCCCGGACACCCGGATCGTGTGGCGCTCCACCGGGGCCAAGGGGCACGTCGACGGGGCCGTGACGTTCCACGAGCTCGCTCCCGAGCTCACCCGCATCGTGCTGGTCCTGGAGTACCACCCCAAGGGACTCTTCGAGCACACCGGCAACATCTGGCGGGCCCAGGGCCGGCGGGCGCGGCTGGAACTCAAGCACTTCCGGCGGCACGTGATGGTCAACTCCCTCCTGAAGCAGGACGAGGTCGAGGGCTGGCGCGGTGAGATCCGCGACAGCAAGGTCGTCAAGGATCAAGAGACCGCGATGCGTGAGGAGCGTGAGGCCGCCGAAGAGGGGGCCGAGGGACGCGAGCCCGCGGCCGAAGAGGAGGAGGCCGAGGGGCGCGAGGCCGCCGCTGAGGAGGAAGGCGCCGCCGAGGAGGAAGCCGGGGAGCGCGAGCCCGCGGCCGAGGAGGAGGCCGAGGGGCGCGAGCCCGCCGCTGAGGAGGAAGGCGCCGCCGAGGAGGAGGAAGCTGGGGAGCGCGAGCCCGCGGCCGAAGAGGAAGCCGCTCCCGAGGAGGAGGCCGAGGAGCGGGAGGCCCCGCGCAGGCGGGCGCCCCGCCGGGTCGCCCGGCGCACCACCCGCAGTACGACCACCACGACCACGACGGGGCCCCGGCGCACCCGGCGGACCAGGGGGGCCGAGGAATGACGGTCGTCCAGCCGGGCGGGGGCGGGGGGTCGTCCTCCGGCGGGCTCGCCGACGTCATCGACACGATCCTGGACAAGGGCCTCGTCATCGACGCCTACGTCAGCGTCTCCCTGCTCGGGATCCAGTTGCTGACCATCGACGCCCGCATCGTCGTGGCCAGCGTCGACACCTACCTGCAGTTCGCGGAGGCCACCAACCGGCTGGACCTCGCCGAGAAGGAGAAGCCGGGGGTGCCGGACCTGGTGGGCGGCATCCTGAGCAGCGTCACGGGCGGCGGCGGGAAGGAACGGGAACTTCCGGAGGGCGCCGGAGAAGAGGCGCTGGCGGCCGGTGACGAGCAGGTGCTGGAAGCCGCGCCGGAGCCGGACGAGGCCGAACAGCCGGCGGTCCGTCGCCGCAACCGTTCCCGGGAGGGATGAGATGCCGACTTCCGAGCAACCGGCCGCCTGCTACGTGTACGGCATCGTCCCGGCGGACGTCGAGCTGACTTCCGACGCGCGCGGCCTCGCCGACCGCCCGGTGGACGTGGTGCGGCAGGGCGACGTCGCCGCCCTGGTGAGCGAGGTCGACCCGGTGGTCCCGCTCGGCCGGCCGGCGGACCTGATGGCGCACCAGCGCCTGCTGGACGACGCCGCCCGCGACGTCCCCGTGCTGCCCATGCGGTTCGGCGCGGTCATGACGGACGCGCGGGCGGTGGTCCGCGAGCTGCTGGCTCCCAACGAGGCCGGGTTCCGCGCCGCCCTCGCCGAACTGGAGGGGCGGGTCGAGTACGTGGTGCGGGGCCGCTACGTCGAGCGCGCCGTCCTGACGGAGGTGGTCGGGGAGAACGCGGCGGCGGCCCGGTTGCGCGAGCAGATCCGGGGCAGGGGCGAGAAGGAGGCCTACGAGGCCCGGGTCCGGCTGGGGGAACTGCTCTACCGAGCGGTCGAGGCCAAGCGCGAGACCGACACCGGCCGGTTGATCGAGACCGTGTCCCCGTACTGCGTGCTGAGCGCCGTGCGCGAGCCGACGCACCACCTGGACGCCGCACACGTCGCCTTCCTGGTGGACTCCGCCCGGCGCTCCGAGTTCGAGGACGCGGTGGGCAAGGTCGGCCGGGAGTGGGAGGAGCGGGCGGACCTGCGCCTGCAGGGCCCGATCGCCCCGTACGACTTCGTCCTCACACCGGGAGGCTGACATGGGACTGCTGACCATGATCGTGGCGCTGCCGGCGCTGCCGGTACTGGGCGTGGTCAGGATCGGGGAGCTGCTGCAGGAGCAGGCCGAACGGGAGCTGCGGGGCCCGGCGGCGCTCCGCCGCGAGCTGGAGAAGGTGGAACAGGAGAGAGCGGCCGGCCTGATCTCCGCGGAAGAGGAGGCCCGGGCGACGGAGGAGATCCTCGGCCGCGCGTTTCCGGCCCGCTAGGGCCACGGCCGCACAGCGAAAGGGGGACCTGTGCCCGCCGACGAAGAAGAAAGCAAGGAGTACGAGAACGGCCTCTCGGTGATGGACGCCGCCAAGGCCGGATCCCGGCAGATCGCCGAGATCACGTCGAAGACCCCGGAAGGGGTCACCTCCGTGGAGCCCACGGAGGACGGCTGGCTCGTCGAGGTGGAGATGCTCGAAGACGGACGTATCCCCTCGGCATCGGACATTCTCGCCAGCTACGAGATCGAACTCGACCTGGACGGGTCGCTGGTGGCGTACCGCAGAACCCAGCGCTACTCGCGCGGGCGCGGCAAGGAGGTCTCGTGACGTACGCGCGTTCATCGCAGGGCCCGATCGTCCCGACCTACGGACATCAGCCGGCGAACCTCGGCGACATCCTGGAACGGGTCCTGGACAAGGGGATCGTGATCGCGGGCGACATCCGCGTCAACCTGCTCGACATCGAACTGCTGACCATCAAGCTGCGGCTGCTGATCGTCTCCGTGGAGACCGCCCGCGAGCTGGGGATCGACTGGTGGCAGCAGGACCCGTGGCTGAGCGGGAAACAGCACCGGCTGGAGGAGGAGAACCGGCGCCTCCGCCACCGGCTCGCCGCGCTGGAGGACGGCGCGCGCCCGGCCGCGGCCGAGGAGGACGACGAACGGAAGGAACGGCTCTGGGCGGGGCGGGCGAGTGACTGACTCCGGAACCTACCTGTACGCCATCGCCCAGGAAACGGGCGAGGCCCTGCCGGACGGCCTGACCGGCGTCGCCGGAACCCCCGTCCGGACGATCGCGCACGCGGGGCTGGCCGGCTACGTCGGCACGGTGCCGCTGGCCGAGTTCGGCGAGGACGCGCTGGCCCGCAACCTGGAGGACCTCGCCTGGCTGGAGGCGACCGCCCGCGCCCACCACCAGGTGGTCGACGTCGTGGCCCGGCTCGCCCCCACGGCGCCCGTCCGGCTGGTGACCGTCTACGCGGGCGACGGCCAGGTGCGCGAGCTGCTGGAGCGGCGGCTCGCGGAGTTCTCCGCGACGCTCGACTCGGTGGCCGGACGGCAGGAGTGGGGGGTGAAGGTGTACGTGGACCCGCAGACCGTGGCCCGGCCCGCCGCCGGCCCGGGCACGGCGGCCGACCGGTCCGGGGCCGCCTACCTGCGCCGCCGCCGGGCCGGCATGCGCGACCGCGACGACGCCCTGCGCCGCGCGACCGCGCACGGGGACCGGGTCGACGCCGCCCTGTCGGCCGTCGCGGTGGAGAGCCGGCGGCACCGCGCCCAGGACCCGAGACTGTCCGGCCGGGACGAGTGGATGGTGCTCAACGGCGCCTACCTCGTCGACGCCGAGCGGGGCGACGAGTTCGCGACCGCCGTCGCCGCGCTGCGCGGGCCGGAGGTCGGCATCGAGCTCACCGGACCGTGGGCGCCGTACTCCTTCACCGTCCTGGAGTCCGAGGGGGTTCCGCCGTGACGGTCGAACCGTCGCGGGGGCACCGCCTGGCGGAGACGACCGACCTGCCGGTCGAGCGGGCGACGCTCGTGGACCTGCTCGACCGGTTGCTGGGCGGCGGGGTCGTGCTGCACGGGGACCTGGTCCTGGCCATCGCCGACGTCGACCTCGTCCGGATCTCGCTGCGGGTGCTGATCTCCTCGGTGGACGATTACGGCGTTCCGGGGACGGTCCGCCATGGCTGAGCCTGGGCCGTGCCGGCGGATCGAGACGGACGCCGAGAACGTCGAGCGCGACCTGACCCGGCTGGTGCTCACCGTCGTCGAACTCGTCCGCCAGCTCGTGGAACGCCAGTGCATCCGCCGGTTCGACCGGGGCGACCTGACCGACGAGCAGATCGAGGCGGTGGGCACCACGCTGATGCGCCTGGAGGAGGCCATGGCCGAGCTGTGCGAGCGCTTCGACCTGTCGCCGAGCGACCTCAACCTCGACCTCGGCCCGCTCGGCACCCTGCTGCCCACGGACTGAATGCTCGGAGGGGGCCGTTCCGCCCGCGCCTCGCTCGTTCGCTGCGCGGCCGCCCGTCCCGCACGGCCGCGTCGCGCACTCCCTCGGCTCGGACGGGCCGCGCGGGAGGTCAGAGGGAGCGGGTGCCGCCGTCAGGGTCCCGGTAGGCCCGCCGGACCTCACCGTGCAGCGCCTGCCGGACCCGCTCGGCCATGTCCCCGACCTGCTCGGTGTCATGCGATCCCAGCGAGGAGGGCACCTCGGCCACGACGAGGTCGGTCTGGCGGGCGATCTGCGCGCGCTGCTCGTCGTCCCGGGCGGCGACCGCGACGTCGCGCAGCATCCGCAGCAACGCGATCAGTACCGTGGGTTCCCGCCGGCCGTACCGGCGCACCTGCCCGCAGGCCAGTTCGAGGTAGTACGCCAGGCCGCGGTCGGGCAACTCGACCCGGCCCGCGCCGTCCTCGTACACGGCGCCGCCGAGCCATCGGCCGGTGAGCCGCACGAGGAGGTCGGCCGTGTGCCCGATGGAGTGGGCCGCGGTGACGGGATCGTTGATGCCTGGGGACAGCGCTTTGACCGCGATGTCGGTGAGCTGGCGGAACCCGTATGCGATGTCCTGCTCGGCGGCGCGTTCGTAGCCCAGCCGGATGCTCTCCTGGACGGCCGCCTCGATCGCGGGAAGGTCGAGCGGCCGGTCCGCGCGGCTCCAGACGGAGGCCACGGGAGTGCCGCGGACGACGTGGTCGCCGGGGTGCACCCCGACGCCGATCAGGGCATCGGTGGTGCGGGCCGCGCGCAGCAGCGGGCCGACGTCGATGATCCTGACGAAGCCGCTGGAGCCGGCGGGCACGCTTCTGCCACCGGAGCGCGTCCCGTCCGCCGGCCGGGAGGGCGGGTCGTCGTACGCCGGCCGGAGCGTCCGGATCGCGTGGGCGGTCTCGTCGTGGACCATGCGCATCATCGTGTCCACCCGCAGCAGCCGCGCCACGTGCGTGATGAGGGCGAGGACGGCCGCCAGCTCGGCCAGGCCCAGCAGCGAGGCGATGAACAGCGCCAGGTCGGGGACGGGCCGGCCGGCTTCGAGGTACCGCAGCACCGTGATGGTGTACACGAAGGTGCTGACCAGTACGCACAGGACGGCTTTGATCACCCGGTCCCGGGTGAATTCCCGCAGCAGGCGCGGTGAGAACTGCTGCGAGGCCAGTTGCAGCGTGACGACGGTCAGCGAGAAGGCCAGGCCGGTGACGGTGATGACCGAGGAGGCCAGCGCCTCCAGCAGGGACTTGGCCGCGTTGGTGTCACCGGGCCAGCGCAGCCAGGCCAGCGGGTGCGAGGGGAACAGGCTCACCCGGACCGTCAGCAGCCCGCAGCCGAGGGCCACCAGGCTGCCGATCGCGGGCCACAGCCACAGCGGGCCGCGGGAACGCTCGGCCTGGGGCCGGCGCGGGGTGAACGGGCGCACAGGTGCCGGTACCCCCGGCGTGGCCTTCTAGGCTAGGCGGGTCGCACGATGACTTCGGAGATCACGGCGTCGCGGGGGGTTTCCAGCGCGTCGACCACCACCCGGGCCACGGTCGCCGGGGCGATGTAGTCGGCCGGGTCGTAGTCCAGCCCCTCCTGGGCGCGGGTTTTGCGCTGCATCTCGGTGGCGGTGCGTCCCGGGTACACACTGGTCACCCGCAGGTCGGGCTCTTCGGCGCGCAGCGCGTCGGCCAGCGCCTTCAGGCCCTGCTTGCTGGCGGCGTACGCCGACCAGCCCGGGTGGGCCCGCAGCCCCGCCCCGGAGTTGACGAAGACGACCTGGCCGCGGGCGTCGCGCAGCGCGGGCAGCAGCAGGCGGGTCAGCTCGGCCGCGGCCACCAGGTTGACCATGAGCTGGTCGATCCAGTGGTCGGCGTCCTGCTCGGCCACCCGGCCCAGGTCGATCACACCCGCGCTGTGCACGACGCCGTCGATCCGCCCGGGCAGGTCGGCCTCGGCCAGCGCCGCCTCCATCCGCCGCGGCTCGGTCAGGTCGAGCACCACGGGGTACACCGTCGCCCGGCCGCCCCCGCTCGTCGCTCCGGAGGGGTCGATGACCAGCGTCCGGGCGTGCGCTCCGCCGAGTTCCCTGGCCAGGGAGCCCAGCCGCTCGGCGGACCGGCCGAGCACCACCAGGTCGTGCCCGCGTTCGGCCAGCAGGCCGGCCGTCGCCCGCCCGATCCCGCCTGTGGCCCCGGTGATGACGAAAGTCCCCATGCGGGTCATTCTCCCCGATCCGGATCTCTCGCGCGGGAGAACGTTCGTCAGGTGCCGAAATCCGCTGAGATCCTTTCAGTTCGGCCGCAGCACGCGGGTCATGCCGGCGATCAGGGCGGTGGCCAGGACCCAGCCGGCGGCGATCAGGGCGTAGGCCAGCCACTGGGTCCAGCCCAGCGGATCCCACAGCTCGCGCTGGCCGAAGGTGGGGATCGGGATCAGGTGGTCGAGGGTGTAGATGAACGCGTTGTAGTGCGGGCGCTCGGCCGGCGGCTTGAGCGGGCGCGGGCGCTCCGCAGAGAAGACCGTCGTGCCGGCGGCGAGCAGCAGCGCGAACCACATGAACGCCCGCCAGGGGCGGTAGCCGTAGCCGACGGTGAGGTCGAGGAGCCGGCTCCAGACGCGGCCGGGAGGCCGGAGCATGGGGCGGCGGGCGCGCAGCTTGGCGAGCTGGGCGCGGCGGGCCAGGTCCTCGTGGCCG
The DNA here is from genome assembly GCF_003289645.1 of Actinomadura craniellae. Classification (GTDB taxonomy): domain Bacteria; phylum Actinomycetota; class Actinomycetes; order Streptosporangiales; family Streptosporangiaceae; genus Actinomadura_D; species Actinomadura_D craniellae. The sequence continues at coordinate 62,282 of NZ_QLYX01000008.1, forward strand.
GTGCCGCGGTACCAGGTGGCGAGCTGCTCGTACGGCTGGGGGTGGAAACCGTCGATGTCCCGGGCCACCCACTCCAGCCAGCGCGGCGGCGGGGCGGCCCGCAGCGACTCGTACACCAGCCCGTTGAGGTACAGCTCGGCGGCCCACGACTCGGGCGGGTCGAGCAGGACGCCGAGCCGGGAGTGCGCCAGGGAGACCGGTTCCCGGGGCGGCTCGGCGAGGGCGAGGATCAGCTCGTCGACCTGCATGTGGCTCAGTTGCAGGGCGAGCCGCCGGCCGGGGGCGCGGACGATCGCCTGGTCGAAGGACAGGGTGCCGTTGACCCGGGCGCCGCGCAGCCGGACGGTGCCCTCGGCGGTGAACCCGCGGCTCAGCTCGCAGGCGTCATCGACCACGAGGTTCTGCCCGTCCAGCGCCATCCGGCCCGGGTTGCGCAGGGTGGCGCCCACCATGAACAGGCCGCCGTTCATCCGGGCGCCGACCAGCCGGACCCCGCCGGTGATCTCGGCGTCGCGGAAGAACGCCCCGGCGTCGACCTGTAGGGCGCCGGAGAACAGCCCCCACTTCTGCGGATCGGTCTCGGTGATCCTGGTGTCGTTCATCCGCAGGCCGTCGGAGATCTGCGCCCGCGGCAGCCGCACCTCGCCGTCGATCACCGACCCGGACATGCTGAGGTAGCCGTCGGCGCGCAGCCCGCCGCCGTCGAAGCCGGGCATCCGGCAGGCGGCGAACCTGAGGTGCCGGGTCTGCGCGTTGGCGAACATCGGCGCCTCGGCCAGGTGGCAGAACTCCAGCCGGAACTCGCAGTCGACCGTCCCGCCCATGACGTCGATCCGTCCGGTGAGGTACGCGCCGCGCAGCCGGATCGCCGGGACGTGCCCGGGGCGCCGCTCGACGGCGCCGAGCAGCAGCCGGCAGACGACCTCGGCGCGGACGGTCCGCCCGGGCGCCGGCTCGGCGGGCAGGTCGGGGCCGAGCTCGACCATGGCGCCGGTTGGGTAGGCGTCCCACAGCCGCCGCTCGGGCTCGGTCAGCTCCAGGTCGAGCACGCGGCCATCACCTCACGGGAGAAAGGGAGAGGCCGGGGAGGGCGCCGCCCTCCCCGGCCTCCGGTGCGGCTTAGAAGAAGCCGCGGCGCCGGGCGGCCTGCTGGAGGAAACCCTCCAGCTGCTGCTCCCAGTTGGTGTTCTGGGCGCTGGCGTAGTCGACGGTGAAGCGGGCGAACGAGTCGTGCCCCTCGGTGAAGACACCGCGCTTGTCGAGCTCCAGCACGACCTCCATGGAGGTCGGGTAGGAGACGAAGGTGACTTCGAGCTGCTTGATGCCGCTGGCGTACTGCGGCGCCGGGTAGAACTCGATCTCCTGGTAGAAGGGCAGCTCCTGGTGGACGCCCCAGATGCGGCCCTTCTCGCAGTCGGCGTTGCGGAACCGGAAGCCGAGGTTGGCGAAGGCGGCCAGGATGCGCTCCTGGGCGGGCAGCGGGTGGACCGCGATGGGGTCGAGGTCGCCCGGGTCGAGCGCCCGCGCCACCTCGAGCTCGGTGGACACGCCCACGGTGGTGCCGCGCAGCGGCTGGCCGTACATGTGGGTGAGCGGGGCCTCCCACGGGACGTGGAACTGGAAGGGCAGGCTGTGCCGCATGCCGGGCTGCAACTGGAAGGCCCCCGTCAGGCGGACCTTCGAGTACTCCAGGTCGGTGTGGTACTCGTTGTCGCCGGACTCGACCTCCACCCGGCTCTTCAGCGCGAGGTTGACGCTGATGATGTCGGAGACGTGGTCGCCGCCGAGCAGGTTCACCTCGCCGGTGATGGTCCCCCCGGGCGTGGTGTTGGGGTTGTGCAGGATCGTCTCGACCGAAGGGCCCCCGACGCCCAACGCCTGCTTCAGCTTCTTGAAAACCAATGTTCCTCCCGTACTGCGGGCGCGGCGCGCGCCTTCGTTCTTTAGTCGCGGCTGACGGACTTTACGTTCCCATATCTCCGGCATGGTGTGCTCTAGATCACACCACTTCGGTGGTATGAGCGTGTCGCCCGGCCTTTTTCGCGGCTGCGGGGCTATCTCCACGGCGGGGCGCACCCCATAGTGGTCCGGCCCGGGCAAGTCCATCTTTTACGGGTTCTTGCCATGGTTACTCGCGGGTAGCATGATGGTGAGTTACTGACCGGTATAGAGGCAGGGCGCGAACGCCCCTCGGCGGACATGAGCCCGAGGGCGGCGGGGCGGAGCCGAAAGGAAGCGTTCCATGGGGCACTACAAGAGCAACGTCCGGGACCTGGAGTTCAACCTCTTCGAGGTCTTCAACCGACAGGAGGTCCTGGGGTCCGGCCCGTACGCGGATCTGGACGAGGACACCGTCCGCAGCATCCTCGACGAGGTGGACCGCCTCGCCACCGGCGTGGTCGCCGACTCCTTCGAGGAGGGCGACCGCCACCCGCCGGTCTTCGACCCCGCCACCGGCACCGTGACGATGCCGGAGGGCTTCAAGAAGTCCTACCGGACCTACATGGACGCCGAGTGGTACCGCATCGACCTGTCGTCCGACTTCGGCGGCAGCAACGCCCCGCGCAGCCTCACCTGGGCCGTGTCGGAGCTGATCCTGGGCGCCAACCCGGCCGTGTACATGTTCTCCTCCGGCCCCGGCTTCGCCCAGATCCTGTGGAACATCGGCAACGCCGACCAGAAGCGGTTCGCCCAGCTCGCCCTGGAGCGCGAGTGGGGCGCCACCATGGTGCTGACCGAGCCCGACGCGGGCTCCGACGTCGGCGCCGGCCGGGCCAAGGCGATCGAGCAGCCCGACGGCACCTGGCACATCGAGGGCGTCAAGCGCTTCATCACCTCGGCCGAGCACGACATGTCCGAGAACATCTTCCACCTGGTGCTGGCCCGCCCCGAGGGGGCCGGCCCCGGTACCAAGGGCCTGTCGCTGTTCCTGGTGCCCAAGTTCATGGTCGACCTGGAGAGCGGTGAGCTGGGCGAGCGCAACGGCGTCTACGTCACCAACCTCGAGAAGAAGATGGGCATCAAGGTCTCCACGACCTGCGAACTCACCTTCGGCGAGCGGCACCCCGCCGTCGGCTACCTGGTCGGCGACGTGCACGAGGGCATCAAGCAGATGTTCCTCGTCATCGAGTACGCCCGGATGATGGTCGGCACCAAGGCGATCGCCACCCTGTCCACCGGCTACCTCAACGCGCTGGAGTACGCCAAGGAGCGGGTGCAGGGCGCCGACCTCACCCAGATGACCGACAAGACCGCGCCCCGGGTGCCCATCACCCACCACCCCGACGTGCGCCGCAGCCTGCTGACGCAGAAGGCCTACTCCGAGGGGATGCGCGCGCTGGTCCTGCTCACCGCCACCTACCAGGACGCGGTGCGGATCGCCGAGCACGAAGGCCGCCGGGACGAGCTCGCCGAGAAGGTCAACGACCTGCTGCTGCCGATCGTCAAGGGCTTCGGCTCCGAGCGGGCCTACGCGCTGCTCGGCTCCGAGTCGCTGCAGACCCTGGGCGGCTCCGGCTTCCTGCAGGAGTACCCCATCGAGCAGTACATCCGGGACGCCAAGATCGACACCCTGTACGAGGGCACCACCGCGATCCAGGGCCTGGACCTGTTCTTCCGGAAGATCGTGCGGGACAACGGCGCCGCCCTCAAGGTGCTCTCCGACCAGATCCGGGAGTTCGTGACAAGCGACGCGGGCAACGGCCGGCTCAAGACCGAGCGGGCGCTGCTCGGCCAGGCGCTGGACAACGTCGAGGGCATCCTCAACCCGATGGTCGGGTGGGCGCTGGCCTCGATGGAGAACCCGAAGGAGATCTACAAGGTCGGGCTGAACAGCAGCCGCCTGCTGCTGGGGCTCGGCGACCTGATCGTCGGCTGGCTGCTCTGCCGCCAGGCCGAGATCGCGCTGGCCAGGCTGGACGGCGGCGACGTGTCGGCGTCCGACCAGGACTTCTACCAGGGCAAGGTGGCCGCCGCACAGTTCTTCTGCGCGACGGTTCTGCCGCGGATCGCGTCCGACCGGGTGGTCACCGAGGCCACCACGCTGGACGTCATGGAACTGCCCGAGGCGGCCTTCTAAGCCGGCATGTCCGCCGGCCCCTCCGTCAGCAGCCGCGCCCGTTGAGGCTGCAGCCGTCCGGGGGGCCGGCGCGCCCGTCATCGACCTCGTAGGTGATGACGACCCGGCCGCCCGGCGGGATGGCGCCGCCGGACACGATGACCGTGTCCCCCTCCCTGCGCCAGTTACCCGGCTCCAGGTCGGTGACCCGGCCGTCGTCGTAGGAGAAGCGCAGCTCCCAGCGGTCCAGGGTGCGGTCGCCGCGGTTGACGATCGTGAGCGAGCCTTCGAAGTCGCCGCCCCACCACTCGCTGGAGACGGTGCGGTAGTCGACGTCGGTGTCCGGCCGGCCGCCCGGCCAGTCCGGCCGGTCGGGGCCGCGGCCGGGCCGGTCGTCCCCGCGGTCGCCGCCGCGCCCGTCCCCGGGGGGCCGGGTCGGCGTCGCGGTGCGGGTCCGGCCGGGCGTCGGCGAGGCGGTCGGGGTGCGGGAGGGCGTGGGGGTGGCCCGCACCGGCGGGCTGGGGGGATCGGTGATCGCGGCCATGGTCGGCTCGCAGCCGTCCGGCAGGCACGGGTCCATGGGCTGGATCGTCGAGAAGTCGTCCTTGCCGCCGGACAGCAGGACGGCGGTGCCGATGATGACGGCGGCCGTCAGCACCGCCGCGCCCAGGAACTTCGTGAGGGGACGCCTGAACCAGGGGGTCGGCCGCTCACGCCGCCGGGTCCCCGCGCGCCGTCCCCGTGAGGTTGGTCGCAGGGACGCCGGTTTCGGGTCGACAAGACCTGACATCTCGGTCCCATGCCTTGAAGATCGGACAAACAGCGCCACGACGGTAGCAGAGTGGCCAGGTGGGCAACGTGGGAATCACCACCATCACCGGCCACACAGACGTCAGTGAGGTATCGGACGGTTCCGTCCGATACCTCACTGACCGTGCGACAACCACCGGGTCAACAGCAGCGCGCCCGCGGGTTGCGCTCCCGGTCGTCGGTGCGCCGCCGCCAGAACTCCCGCTCCGGCAGGGGCGGCTCGCCGGGATGCCTGGCGTGGTGGTGCTCCAGGTAGACCTCGTAGGCCCGCTCCCCGGCGAACTCCCGCGCCCACCGCCACAGGCCGCGCAGCATCGGCCGGGCGTTCACGGCGCGGGCTCCGGGGTCCTGGGGGCCTCGGCGGTCCTGGCCGCCCGCATGTGTGCGCGTTCCTCGGCGGTGGGGATCAGGCCGGACGGCGCCCAGATCTCCGACTTCACGTACGGGTCCTCGGTGGTGGGCAGCGGGCCGGTGCGCAGCGCCCTGATCCACACCCGGGCGGCGTCGACCAGAATGATGATCACCAGGAGTGCGAAGAAGGCGGCGAGCAGCCCGTCCACGGTGGTGTTCAGCACGACCTGCTCCATCTGCTCGACGGTCTTGGCGGTGCCCAGCGAGGTCTGCCCGGCGTCCAGCGCCTGCTGGTACTGCTCGCGCTGGGCGAAGAAGCCCACCTTGGGGTCGTCGGAGAACACCTTCTGCCAGGACGCGGTCAGCGTCACCGTCGCGTCCCAGGCCAGCGGCACCAGCGTGACCCAGACGTACTTCACCTTGCCGGCCTTGATCAGCAGGGTGGTGGCGACGACCAGGGCGATCGCGGCCAGCAACTGGTTGGCGATGCCGAACAGCGGGAAGAGCTGGTTGATCCCGCCCAGCGGGTCGTTCACCCCGGCCCACAGGAAGTAGCCCCAGGCGCCCACGATCACCGCGCTGGCGACGTACCGGCCGGGCCACCAGGACACGTCCCCGGCCCGCTTCCAGACGTTGCCGGCGGTGTCCTGGAGCATGAACCGGCCGACCCGGGTCCCGGCGTCCACGGTGGTCAGGATGAACAACGCCTCGAACATGATCGCGAAGTGGTACCAGAAGGCGCGCAGCGCGTCCCCGCCGAAGATCTGGGAGAAGATCTCGCTGATCCCCACGGCCAGCGTCGGCGCGCCGCCGCTACGGCCGACCAGGGTGGCCTCCTCCACCGAGCGGGCCGCCGCGGCGAGCTGGTCGGGCGTGATGGTGAAGCCGATCGACGCCACCGCCTGGGACGCCGACTCCAGCGTCGGGCCGAGCGCCGGGGTCGGCATGTTCATCGCGAAGTAGAGCCCGGGGTCGATGATGCAGGCGGCCACCAGCGCCATTACGGCGACGAACGACTCGGCGAGCATCGCGCCGTAGCCGACCACCCGGACCTGCGACTCCTTCTCGATCAGCTTCGGCGTGGTGCCGGAGGCGACCAGCGCGTGGAAGCCCGACAGCGCCCCGCAGGCGATGATGATGAACACGAACGGGAACAGCGAGCCCGCGAACACCGGGCCCTGGCCGTTGAAGGCGAAGTCGGTGAACGCCTCGGTCTTCATGCTCGGCAGCGCCAGGACGATCGCCACGGCCAGCAGGGCGATGACCCCGATCTTCATGAAGGAGCTCAGGTAGTCGCGCGGGGCCAGCAGCATCCACACCGGCAGCACCGACGCCACGAACCCGTAGGCGATCAGCCAGAGGGTCAGCGCCTGCGGCGACAGCGTGAACGTGTCGGCGAGCGACGACTCGGCCACCCAGCCGCCGCCCACGATGGCGAGCAGCAGCAGCACGATCCCGATCGCGGAGGTCTCGATCACCCGGCCGGGCCGCAGGTAGCGCAGGTAGAAGCCCATGAACAGCGCGATCGGGACGGTCATCGCGATCGAGAAGGCGCCCCACGGCGAGCCCTTGAGCGCGTTCACCACCACCAGCGCCAGCACCGCCAGCAGGATCACCATGATGGCGAGCACCGCGATCAGCGCCGCCACGCCACCCACCGGGCCGATCTCCTCGCGGGCCATCTGGCCCAGGCTGCGACCGCCCCGACGCATCGAGAAGAACAGGATGACCATGTCCTGGACAGCGCCCGCGAAGATGACCCCGACGATGATCCACAGGGTGCCGGGCAGGTAGCCCATCTGCGCGGCCAGCACCGGGCCGACCAGCGGACCGGCCCCGGCGATGGCGGCGAAGTGGTGCCCGAACAGCACCCGCCGGTCGGTCGGCTGGAAGTCGGTCCCGTTGTCGACGCGCTCGGCCGGGGTGGCCCGGGTGTCGTCGACACCCAGCACCCGGCGGACGATGAAGCGGGCGTAGAAGCGGTAGGCGATCGCGTACGAGGCCAGCGCGGCGAAGACCAGCCAGGCGGCGGAGACCTCCTCGCCGCGCGACAGGGCGAGGACGGCCCAGCACACGGCCCCGATGACGCTGACCGTGCCCCAGATGAGCACCTGCCGGGGAGAGAAACGTCGTTGCGGGGTGGGCGGCGACATCGTGTCGGACAAGGCACCCTCCGGGGGAACGAGTGACCTGCGTCACTGCTTCCCCAGAATGGGATCAGCCCAAACCCGGTATGTGAACCACTCGCGGAACCGGGTAAGAGGCCCTCCACCGCGAGAGGAGACGTCCATGGTCGTCCACACTGAACGCCCGTCCCGCGCCATCTCCCTCCAGGCCGCCGGCCTGGTGGTCTTCGGGGTACTGGCCGCCCTTGCCGCACTGGTCGGCGCGCTGGGCGTCAGCGGCACGGGGCAGGAGTACGCCGCGCTGGACAAGCCCGGCTGGGCCCCGCCCTCCTGGCTTTTCGGCCCGGTCTGGTCGGTGCTGTACGCGATGATCGCCGTCTCCGGCTGGCTGGTCTGGCGGCGGCACGGCACGCCCCCGGCGCTCGCGGTCTACGCCGTGCAGCTCGTCCTGAACGCCGCCTGGACCCCGATCTTCTTCGGCGCCGGGCAGTACGGGTGGGCGATGCTCGACATCGCCCTGCTGTGGCTCGCGATCGGCGCGACGGTGCTGGTGTTCCGGCCGCTGTCGCGGCCGGCCACGTGGCTGCTGCTGCCGTACTGGCTGTGGGTGACCTACGCCGCCGCGCTGAACTTCGCCATCTGGACGGCCAACACCTGACCCGCCCGGAGCGCTCGCCCGGCCGTACGACGCGGCCGATGTGACCCGCCCGGAGCGCCCCTCCCGGCGGAGGGGACGGCGCCCGCCCAGATGCCTTTCGCGCAGGTGGAGAGAGGGCCGGTCCGCCCGCCCAGGCAGGCACCCCGGGCGGGTGGACCAGGCCGGTCAGCCGGTCAGGACCAGGCGAGCATGCGTGCCGGGTCCTCGACCATCGCGCCGACGTCGCGGAGCACCGCCGAGCCGAGTTCCCCGTCCACCACCCGGTGGTCGAAGGACAGCGACAGGGTCGTCACCCGGCGGATCGCGAGCTCGCCCCGGCGCACCCAGGGCAGCTCGCGGATCTGGCCGAACGCCAGGTTCGCCGACTCGCCGGGGGTGAGGATCGGCGTTCCCGCGTCCACCCCGAAGACCCCGACGTTGGTGATGCTGATCGTGCCGCCGGTCAGGTTCTCCAGCGAGCTCCGGCCCGCCCGCGCGGTCTCGGCCAGCCCGCCCAGCGCCGTCGCGAGTTCGGGCAGGGACAGGTTCTGGGCGTCCTTGATGTTCGGCACGACCAGGCCGCGCTCGGTGGCGACCGCGATCCCCAGGTTGACGTACTCGGGGATGATGATCTCGTCGTCGGTCCACCGCGCGTTGATCATCGGGTGCCGCCGGACCGCCACCAGCAGCGCCCGTGCGACCAGCAGCAGCGGCGAGACCTTGACCTCGGCGAACTCCGGCAGCTCGCGCAGCCGGCGGACGAGTTCGACGGTCTCGGTCGCGTCGACCTGGAGGAACTCGGTGACGTGCGGGGCGGTGAAGGCCGACCTGGTCACCGCGGCGGCGGTGCTGCGGCGCACCCCCCGGACGGGGATCCGCTGCTCCCGGACCGTGCCGGCTGCGACGGGAGCCGCCGGAGCGGCGGTCGTCCGGTCCGCGGCGGCCCGCACGTCCTCGCGGGTGACCGAGCCGCGTGGGCCTGTGCCGGAGAGCGCGGCGAGGTCGATGCCGAGATCCTTGGCCAGCTTCCGCACCGGCGGGGTGGCCAGCGCGACGACGCCCCGCGCGGGCCGGTCCACGGCGCGGCGCGTGGGCTGGTCCGCGACAGGTCGCGCGGCCTGGCCCGCGGGGCGCCGCGCGGGTTCGTCCACAGGCTGTGGACGGCGCCGGGGCCGCCGCTTCGTGGCACCCGGCCGCACGCCGTAACCGACGAGCACCGGCACCCGCGCGGGCTCGCCCGGAGATTTCGCCGGGACGTCCGGGCCGGTCTCCGGGCCGATGTGGGTGCCCGGGTCGGCGGCCGGGGACGGGACCAGGTCCTCCTTGAGCGCCGCGGCCTCCGGCGCGGGCGGGGCGGCCGGCGCCGCTCCCGGCTCGCCGGCCACGTCCACCGAGATGATCGGGACGCCCACGTCCACGGTCTCGCCCTCGGCGACGTGCAGCTCGGCCACCACGCCCTCGTACGGGCTGGGCAGCTCGACGATCGCCTTGGCGGTCTCGATCTCCACCACGATCTGGTTCATCTCGATCTCGTCGCCGGGGGCGACGTGCCACCGGACGATCTCGGCCTCGGTGAGGCCCTCGCCGACGTCGGGCAGCTTGAAGGACTTCCGCTCGGTCATCGCGCTCACCACCCGAAGACCCGGTCGACGGCGTCCAGGATGCGGTCGAGGTCGGGCAGGTAGTGCTCCTCGATCCGGGACGGCGGGTAGGGTGTGGAGAACCCGCCGACCCGCAGCACCGGCGCCGACAGGTGGTAGAAGCAGCGCTCGGTGATCCGGGCCGCCAGCTCGGCGCCGTACCCGGAGAACACCGGGGCCTCGTGCGCCACCACGCACCGGCCAGTGCGCTGCACCGACTCCGTCACCGTCTCGATGTCGAGCGGGTTCAGCGACCGCAGGTCGATCACCTCGATCGAGTGGTCCTCGTCGGCGACGGCCGCCTCCAGGCAGGTCTTCACCATCGGGCCGTACGCCAGCAGCGTGACGTCGTCGCCCGGCCGGACCACCTTGGCCCGGTGCAGCGGGGTCCAGTCCGTCGAGTCCGTCTCGACGTCCGCCTTGTCCCAGTAGCGCCGCTTGGGCTCGAAGAAGATCACCGGGTCGGGGGAGGCGACCGACTGCTGGATCATGGTGAACGCATCCACCGGGTTGGAGCAGGAGACCACCCGCAGCCCGGCGGTGTGCGTGAAGTACGCCTCGGGCGACTCGCTGTGGTGCTCGACCGCGCCGATGCCGCCGCCGCACGGGATACGGATCACCACGGGCAGTTGCAGCGCGCCCAGCGAGCGCAGCCGCATCTTGGCGAGCTGGGTGATGATCTGGTCCACGGCCGGGAACACGAACCCGTCGAACTGGATCTCGCACACCGGCCGGTAGCCGCGCAGCGCCAGCCCGATCGCGGTGCCCACGATGCCCGACTCGGCCAGCGGGGTGTCGATCACCCGCTCCTCGCCGAAGTCCTTCTGCAGCCCGTCGGTCACCCGGAACACGCCGCCCAGCTTGCCGACGTCCTCACCCATGATCAGGACCTTGGGGTCGTTCTCCATGGCCTGGCGCAGACCCGCGTTGAGCGCCCGGCCCAGCGTCAGGGCGGTCATGACGCGTCCTCGAAGGAGGCGAGGTAGGCGGCGAACTGCTGCTGCTCCTCGGCGAGCAGGGGGTGCGGCTCGGCGTACACGTTCTGGAAGATGTCGAGCGGCTGGGGGTCGGGCAGCGCCAGGCAGCGCCGGCGCAGGTCGGCGGCGTACTGCTTGGCCTCCGCGTCGACCTCCTCGAAGAAGGCGGCGTCGGCCTGCTCGCTCTTCACCAGATACGCCTTCACCCGTTCGATCGGATCCTTCAGCTTCCACGACTCCAACTCGGCGGCGAGCCGGTAGCGGGTGGGGTCGTCGGTGGTGGTGTGCGCCCCCATCCGGTAGGTGTACGCCTCGACCAGCGTGGGGCCCTGGCCGGTGCGGGCGGCCTCCATCGCCTTGCGGGTCACCGCCAGGCAGGCGAACACGTCGTTGCCGTCCACCCGCAGGCCGGGGAACCCGAAGCCCTGCGCCCGCCGGTACAGCGGGATGCGGCTCTGCTTCTCCAGCGGCTCGGAGATCGCCCACTGGTTGTTCTGGCAGAAGAACACCACCGGGGCGTTGAACACCGACGCCCACACGAACGCCTCGTTCACGTCGCCCTGCGAGGTGGCGCCGTCACCGAAGTAGGCGACGGCCGCCGCGGCCGACGGGGTGCCCAGCACCCCGTCCCGCTGGATGCCCATGGCGTAGCCGGTGGCGTGCAGGGTCTGGCTGCCGATCACGATCGTGTAGAGGTGGAAGTTGTGCGCCGCAGGGTCCCAGCCGGCGTTGGCGACTCCACGGAACATCCCCAGCAGGTGCAGCGGGTCCAGGCCGCGGCACCAGGCCACCCCGTGCTCCCGGTAGGTCGGGAACACCATGTCGGTGGCGTTCAGGGCCCGGGCGGAACCCACCTGGGCGGCCTCCTGACCCAGCAGCGAGGGCCACAGGCCCAGCTCGCCCTGGCGGGTCAGCGCGACCGCCTCCAGGTCGAACCGGCGGGTGATCACAAGGTCGCGGTAGAGGCTCCGGATCTCGGCACCGGAAAGGTCCAGGGGGTAGTCGGGCCGCTCGACCAGTTCGCCTTCCGGCGTCAACAACTGGATCAGATCGGTCGTCTCGGGCGCGCCGACAGTCACGTTTCACTCCTCATCCCGACCGGTCCGCGGGATCGCCGCCGCCGGTCGATGTCGGGGGCCGCGGTGTCCCGAGGGTGGGGGGACGGTGCGACCGCTGACGTCATCGTGACAGACCTCACGTCATACGCGGTACCCCTGATCTTGTGCGGAGCTACATTTCGGCCCCTCCCCGGGCGAGCGTAGTTTCAGACGTGAGGGAAGGAGCCGAATATGACTGAACCACGTTTCGCGTTGCCCGGGATGCTCGTCGACGGCGCCTGGGAATCGGTCGGAGAGAAGGGCCAGTTCGAAGTTCGCGCCCCCTACGACGGGTCGCTGGTGGCCGCGGTGCCGGCCGGCGGCCCCGCGGACGTCGACCGGGCGGTGATCGCGGCACGCAACGCGCTGGCCCGCGACGACTTCGCCCGCACCGACCGGATCCGGGTGCTGGAGCAGGCCTCGGCCGCGCTCAACGACCGCCGCGAGGACTTCGCCACGGCCATCGCGCTGGAATCCGCCAAGCCCATCAAGACCGCCCGGGTGGAGGCCGCCCGCGCGGCCGAGACGTTCGCGTTCGCCGCCGCCGAGGCCCGCCGCCTGGCCGGCGAGGTGGTGCCGATGGACGCCTCCCCCGCCGGCGCCGGCAAGACCGCCTTCACGCTGCGGGTGCCCGTCGGCGTGGTGGCCGCCATCTCCCCGTTCAACTTTCCCCTCAACCTCGTCGCGCACAAGCTCGCCCCGGCGATCGCCGCGGGCTGCCCCGTGGTGCTCAAGCCGGCCTCCCAGACCCCCGTGTCGGCGCTGCTGCTGGCCGAACTGCTGCACGGGCTGGGCGTCCCCGCCGGCTGGCTCAACGTGGTGACCGGCGGCGGCGGGACGGTCGGCGACGCGCTGGCCACCCACCCCGACGTCGCCTACGTGACGTTCACCGGGTCGTCCGAGGTGGGCTGGGCGCTGGTGGCCAAGGCGCCGCGCACCAAGGTCCGGCTGGAGCTGGGCTCCAACTCGCCGCTGATCGTGGACGCCTCGGGCGACTGGGAGACCGCCGCGGCCAAGGCGTCGGTGGCCGGGTTCTCGCACGCCGGCCAGTCGTGCATCTCCACCCAGCGCATCTTCGTCCACGAGGACATCGCCGACGACTTCGTCTCCGCCCTGGTCACCCGGGTCGAGGGGCTGCGCGTCGGCGACCCGATGGACGAGCACACCGACGTGTCCTCGCTGATCTCCGCAGGTGAGACCGAGCGGATGGAGCAGTGGGTCAAGGAGGCCGTCGAGGCGGGCGGCAAGGTCCTCACCGGCGGCGAGGCCGAGCACCTCCCCGGCGGCGTGGTGTTCCGGCCCACCGTGATCGAGGGCATGCCCGCCACCGCCAAGGTGCAGTGCGAGGAGGTCTTCGGGCCGATCGTCACGATCACCCGCTTCACCTCGTTCGACGACGCGCTGGCCCAGGCCAACGACTCCAGGTACGGCCTCCAGGCCGGCGTCTACACCGCCGAAATCGCCAAGGCGTTGCAGGCGGCCAAGACCCTCAGCTTCGGTGGCGTCCTCATCAACGAGGTCCCCACCAGCCGCTCCGACCAGCAGCCCTACGGCGGCGTCCGCGACTCCGGCAACACCCGCGAGGGCCCCGCCTACGCCATCGAGGAGATGACCGAAATCCGCCTGATCACCCTCCAGCCCTGACCTTCCCGTGATCGGCCGCCGGGGTCACTCGCGGGAGAGGGCGCGGGTGGCGCCGGCGGCGACGGTGAGGCCGAGGACGAGGCCGGCGGCGACCAGGATGTTGGCGATCCACTGGTAGACGCCGCGCGGGGCGTAGTACATCTCCTGGCCCAGGGAGCCGATCGGCAGCATCAGGTCGAGGGTGTAGAGGAAGGCGTTGAAGCTCGGCTTCTGCTCGGCCTCCAACTGCGGTGGCCGGTGCAGCGAGAACACGATGGTGCCGAAGGCCAGCAGGCCGGCCAGCCAGCTCAGCGCGCGGAACGGGCGGAAGCCGTAGCCGACCAGGCCGTCCTGCATCCAGCCGACGAGCTTGCGGGGCAGGGTGTGCGTCTTGCGGCGGTCGCGGGCCTTGGCGAGCAGCACCGTCCGGCCCTGGTCGTCGAGGCCGATCGAGCGGTAGGCCTGGGCCAGCCGCTCGTACGGCTGCGGCTGGTAGCCGTCGGTGTCGCGACGCACCCAGTCGAGCCGTTCCCGGGCGGTCAGCGGCGGGTCCAGCGTCTCGTAGGACAGCCCGTCGAGCTGGAGCCGGCGCGCCCAGGTCTTCGGGTCGTCCCGGAGCAGGCTGATCTTGGCGTAGGAGAGGTCGGCCACACCGTTGATCTGCCTGGCCGGGCGCAGCAGCACCTCCTCGACCTGGAGCCGCTGCAGGCTCAGCGCCACCCCGCCCTCGTTGTTCAGGTGCGCGTCGCGGAAGCTGAGCTGGCCGCCGATCCGGCCGCCGGAGAAGCTGACCGCGCCCTCGGCGGTGAAGCCGTCCGAACAGTAGACGTCGGTCTCGACGCCGAGGTCGTCGGCGTTCAGCGCGGTCCGGTCCGGGTGCTTCAGCTGGGCGCCGACGAGGGACAGGTAGCCGCCGACCCGGGCGCCGCGCAGCCGGACCTCGCCCTGCGCGGTGAAGCCGCCGTCGCAGAAGACGTTGGCGGCGACCTCCAGCCGGCTGGCGTACAGGGCCGCCCCGGACGGGTTGTACAGCCGCGCGCCACGGAAGATCAGCTGCCCGCCGACCCGGGCGCCGGGCAGCCGGACCTCGCCCTGCGCGGTGAAGTCCTTGTCGCAGTAGACGTTGGCGTCCACCGTCAGCCGGTCGGCGAGCAGGGCGTCGCCGCCGGGGTTGATCAGCTGCACGCCGGTCATGTTGAGGATGCCGCTGACGTGCGCGCCGTCCAGCCAGACCCCGCCGGTGATCCGGCTGCCCTCCAGCCAGAGGTGGCCGTCCACCCGGGTGCCCGAGGCCACCAGCCCGGGCAGCCGGCAGTGCATCAGGTGGACGCTGTTCATGTTCGCCCAGTACAGGTGCGGGGCCTCGTCGAAGGAGCAGCCGGTCAGCGCCAGCGGGACGGTCACCTCGGCGTGCCCCAGGTTCAGGCTGCCGAGGATGCGCGCGCCGGTCAGCCGGACGGCGGCGATCTGCCCCGGCTCGGCCTCGACCTCGCCGTTCAGCAGGGCCACCAGCACCTCGGCGCGCACCGCGCGTTCCATGCCCCAGCGGTCGGGATCGTCGTAGGATCCGTTGCCGCTGCTCAGATCGACGGAATCACCTCGTGGAAAGGCCTCCCAGAGGGCGCGCTCCGGAGGGGACAGTTCCTCGATGTCCATCGACGGCTCCTGACAGTCGGGTGGCCGGGGATCTCCAACTGATGTCGACCTGGGAACATGTATAGCGTTCTTGTCCGGATCACGAAGGGAGACGGCCGTGGCGCGCCTTGCCGTCGACGTCATGCTCAAGCCCGAGATCCTCGACCCGCAGGGTCAGGCGATCGCCCGCAAGCTGCCCCAGATGGGGTTCGAAGGGATCGCCGGGGTGCGCCAGGGCAAGCGTTTCGAACTGGTGGTGGAGGGGCCGGCCGACGAGGCGGCCGTGGAGCGCGTGCGCAAGATCGCGGACACCCTGCTGGCCAACCCGGTCATCGAAACATACGAGGTACACGTTCTATCGGACAATTGATGGGCCATCCTGGTGCGTTCCAATAGGTCCGGAACCCCACGAGAAAGCGCCCAATCAGCCTTGCGCTGTCTCTTCTCATCCCAGTGTTCACGCAAAGACCGGTCACCGTAGCGATTACGTCAGATTCGCCCGGGGAACTGTTAGCCGCGTCGGGGTTTCCAAGTCACGGGGTGACCGGTGGACATGAAGTTCTCGCTCGCGCTGCCACGCGAAGCGCTGAGCATCCCGGTGATTCGCCGGGTGCTCGGTGACGCGTTGAGCGGATTGGGAGTTTCCGACGAGTGCATCGGCGATATCCTCGTCGCCACCTCCGAGGCCTGCACCAATGTGATTCGGCACGCCCACGCGCAGTCCGATTACGAGGTCCTCGTCACCATCACGGACGATCTGTGCACGCTGAAGGTGACCGATACCGGCCGCGGGTTGCGCGGCATACCGGAGATCGAACCGATTCCGGTCGCCGGAGATGTGACCGATCCCACCACGCTGCGCGAGTCCGGCCGGGGCATCCGCATCATGCAGGCGCTGGTCGACGACGTGACCTTCGCCAGCCGGCCCGGCCACGGCACCTCCGTCTACCTGCAAAAACGGCTGACCTGGCGGGACGAGGCGCTGCTGCGCCGCCTCGAAGGAGAACTCGTCCGGACTGCCGGGTAGATTGGGAGCGCGCGCGGGGGGAGTCCGACGCGCGATGGCGATCCACTCGTGTTTCGGCCTCGTTGCGGAGGAACGGTAGAGATGAACGCTGCCCGGGTCGGGGTCATCACCTTCCCTGGTTCCCTCGACGACATCGACGCGATGCGCGCGCTACGGCTCGCCGGCGCCGAGCCGGTGGCCCTGTGGCACGCCGACCACGACCTGCGGGGCATCGACGCCGTCGTCCTGCCCGGCGGGTTCTCCTACGGCGACTACCTGCGGGCCGGCGCGATCGCGCGGTTCGCGCCGCTGATGGAGCAACTGGTCCCCGCCGCGCGGGCCGGCCTGCCGGTGCTGGGCATCTGCAACGGCTTCCAGGTGCTGTGCGAGTCGCACCTGCTGCCCGGCGCGCTGCTGCCCAACGCCAGCCGGCACTTCGTCTGCCGTGACCAGCGGCTGCGGATCGACAACGCCGACACGGTGTGGACCGCCGACTACTCCGCCGGTCAGGAACTCGTCATCCCGGTCAAGAACATGGACGGCCGCTACGTCGCCGACGAAGAGACGCTGACCGAGCTGGAGGCCGCCGGCCGGGTGGTGGCCCGCTACCTCGACCTCAACCCCAACGGCTCGCTCAACGACATCGCGGGCATCACCAACGAGGCCGGCAACGTGGTCGGCCTGATGCCGCATCCCGAGCACGCCGCCGAGTCCCTGACCGGTCCGTCCACCGACGGGCTCGGTTTCTTCACTTCGATCGTCAAGAGGCTTGTCACCACATGAGCGAACAGCCGCCCAACGAGCACGGCGGATCGCCCGACCACGGCCCCGATCAACACGTTGCCGGGCGCCCCCCGGCGGCGCCCGGCGCCGAGCCTCCCGGTCCGGTCGCGATCCCCGAATCCCCGTCCCCCGCCGCGGGCCTCGTGGCGCCGCCGCCCGCCGCACCGCAGGCCCCGGCCGCCGGGCTGGGCGCCCCGCCCGCGGGCGTGCGGCCCGCCCCGCCCACCGCCCCGTCCGACCTGCCGCCCAGCTACTCGCCGGCCCCGCACCGGCCCGCGGCGGAGCCGTGGCCCGAGGCCGGCGCACCGGAGTTCTCCGGCACCGCGCCGCAGCCGTCCCGGCCCGCCGTCCCGCCGGAGGCCCCGCCCGCGGCGGAGCCGTGGCCCGAAGCCGGCGCACCGGAGTTCTCCGGCACCGCGGCGCAGCCGTACACCCCGGCCGCCGCACCGCGGCCGCAGGCCGGGTACGAGGCGCAGTCCTACGTTCCGGCCGCCGAGCCGCAGGCCGGGTACGAGCCGCCCCGGGCCCCGGAGCAGCCCGCGCCGCAGGCCCCCGCCGAATGGGACGGGACGATCCCGGTGCCCGCCACGGCGGCGCCCGCGGACTCGGTGTACCACCCCCAGGCCCCGGAGCCGGTGCCGCCCGTACCGCGGCCCGCGGAACCGCCCGCGACGGCGACCGACACGGTGGACGGCGCGCGGAACACGCCCGACCGGCCGCTGCCGTACGTCGAGCTGGGCATGAAGGACGACGAGTACGAGCGGGTCAAGCAGATCCTGGGCCGCCGCCCCACCTCGGCCGAGCTGGCGATCTACTCGGTCATGTGGAGCGAGCACTGCTCGTACAAGAGCTCCAAGGTGCACCTGCGCCAGTTCGCCGACAAGGCGCCGCAGACCGACGCGCTGCTGGTCGGGATGGGAGAGAACGCCGGGGTCGTCGACGTCGGCCAGGGCTGGGCGGTCACCTTCAAGGTCGAGTCGCACAACCACCCGTCCTACGTCGAGCCCTACCAGGGTGCGGCCACCGGGGTCGGCGGCATCGTCCGCGACATCATCTCGATGGGCGCCCGCCCGGTCGCGGTGATGGACTCGCTGCGGTTCGGCCCGGCCGACGCGCCCGACACCAACCGGGTACTGCCCGGCGTGGTGGCCGGCATCGGCGGCTACGGGAACTCCCTCGGCCTGCCCAACATCGGCGGCGAGGTCGTCTTCGACCCCTGCTACCTGCAGAACCCGCTGGTCAACGCGCTCTGCGTGGGCGTCCTCAAGCACGAGGACATCAAGCGGGCGACCGCCCCCGGGCCCGGCAACCAGGTGATCCTGTTCGGTGCGGGCACCGGGCCGGACGGCATCGGCGGGGCGTCCGTGCTCGCGTCGGCGACCTTCGACGAGGCCAGCGCGCAGAAGCGGCCGTCGGTGCAGGTCGGCGACCCCTTCATGGAGAAGCTGCTGATCGAGTGCTGCCTGGAGCTGTTCGCCGAGGACCTGGTGGTCGGCATCCAGGACCTCGGTGCGGCGGGCGTCTCGTGCGCGACCACGGAACTGGCCGCGGCCGGTACCGGCGGCATGCACGTGGACCTCGACCGGGTGCCGCTGCGCGACCCCACGCTGCGTCCCGAAGAGATCCTGATGAGCGAGTCGCAGGAACGCATGATGGCCGTGGTCGAGCCCGACCGGGTCGCCCGGTTCCTGGAGATCTGCGCCCGCTGGGAGGTGCCCGCCACGGTGATCGGCGAGGTCACCGACACCGGGCGGCTGGTGATGACCTGGCGCGGTGAGGTCATCGTCGACATCCCGCCGGGCACCGCCGCCGACGAGGGGCCGGTGTACGAGCGGCCGTACGCGCCGCCCGCCGACCTGGAGCAGATCCGGGCCGACACCCCCGGCCGGCTGGCCCGCCCGTCCAACGCCGACGAGCTGCGCCGGACCGTGCTGTGGCTGGCCGGCTCGCCCAACCTGGCCAGCAAGACCTGGGTGACCTCGCAGTACGACCGCTACGTGCGGGGCAACACCGTGCTGGCCATGCCGGAAGACGCGGGAGTGCTGCGGATCACCGAGCCGTCGGCCGCCACCGGCGGCGTCCCGCCCGAGGCCGTCGAGAGCAGCCTGGGCATCGCGCTGTCCCTGGACGGCAACGGCCGCTACGCCCGGCTCGACCCCTACGCGGGGGCGCAGCTCGCGCTGTCGGAGGCATACCGCAACGTGGCGGTCACCGGAGCCCGCCCGCTGGCGGTCACCAACTGCCTCAACTTCGGCTCGCCGGAGGACCCGGGCGTGATGTGGCAGTTCGCCCAGGCCGTCGAGGGGCTGGCCGACGCCTGCCTGCGCCTGGGCATCCCGGTCACCGGCGGCAACGTCAGCTTCTACAACCAGACCGGCAGCGCGGCGATCAACCCCACTCCGGTCATCGGAGTGCTCGGGGTGCACGACGACGTGCGCCGCCGGCTGTCGATGGCGTTCGCGGCCGAGAACACCACGCTGGTGCTGCTGGGCCAGACGCGCGAGGAGTTCGGCGGGTCCGAGTGGGCGCACGTGGTCTACGGCCACCTGGGCGGCCTGCCGCCGCTGGTCGACCTGCAGGCCGAGGCGGCGCTGGCCTCCGTGATCAGCTCGGCGGTGCTCGACGGGCTGCTGGCCGCCGCGCACGACCTGTCCGACGGCGGCCTGTCCCAGGCGCTGGTCGAGTCGTGCCTGCGCGGCGGGCTGGGCTGCCGGGTGACGCTGCCCGGAGACCCGTTCACCACCCTGTTCAGCGAGTCGGTGGCCCGCGCGGTGGTGGCCGTCCGGCCCGGCGGTGAGAGCCGGCTGGCCGCGCTGTGCGAGGCGGCCGGGGTCCAGGCCACCCAGCTCGGGGTGATCGGCGGCGACTCGCTGACGGTCGAGGGGCTGTTCTCCATCCCGCTCTCCGAGCTGCGCGAGGCGCACGAGCACCTGATTCCCAGCTACGCCGGCTGAACGAACGGAACGGCCCGGCGCGGGTGCGCGCCAGGCCTTTTCCATGCCCGGCCGGTCGGGACGATGACCGGCCGGGCGCTCGTCCCTCGCGGGCCGCTCCGCTCGCTCGTCGGCTAGGAGCTGTGCTTATGGGCTCCCAGCCTCCTCGCTCGCTGCGCGGACTGCTCGTCCCTCGCGGGCCGCTCCGCTCGCTCGTCGGCTAGGAGCCGATCTCCTTGCCGTGGCGGTGCCAGACCGAGACGACGGACGGGCGGGGCTGGTCGCCGTCGGGCCAGCGGCTGACGGGGTTCTCCGGGCTGGCGGTGCCGCCCTCGCCGGGGTGCTGCACCGCGACGAAGACCGTCCGCTGGTCGGGGGTGATCAGCGGGCCGCAGGTCTCCGCGGCCAGGGGCACGGTCAGGAACTGCCGGACGTAGCCGCGCTCCCTGCCCTCGACCGGCATGGCGAACAGCCCGTCGTTGGTGCCCAGGGCGTTGCCGTCGGTGGAGATCCACAGGTTGCCGTCGGAGTCGAAGGCCAGGTTGTCCGGGCAGGAGATCGGGCTGACCTTGGACTTGTCGAAGCCCGCGAAGTAGGTCGTCGGGTCGGACGGGTCGCCGCAGACCAGCGGGACGCTCCACCGGAACTTCGTGGCGCCGACGTCGTTGCGGTCCTCGACGATCTCCAGCACGTGGCCGTGCTTGTTGCCCGGCCGCGGGTTGGCCTCGTCCACCTGGGCGGCGGTCCGCGCGGTGTTGTTGGTCAGCGCCACGTAGATGGCCCCGGTCTTGGGGTTGCGCTCCATGTCCTCGGGGCGGTCCATCTTGGTGGCGCCCACCTTGTCGGCGGCCAGCCGGGTGTGGATCAGCACCTCGGCGGCGGTCATCCCCGGGACGTAGCTCTTGTCGCCCCGCACCAGCGGGATCCACACGCCGGAGCCGTCGAAGGCGCCGTCGGAGGGCAGCTCGCCGGAGCCGTCGATCTCGGCCGGGGGGCTGTCGCCGGTGAGCCGGGCCACGTACAGGGTGCCGTGGTCGAGCAGCGTCATGTTGTGCCGCCGGGAGCCCCGGTGGTACCGCTCGGTCGACACGAACTTGTAGATGTAGTCGAAGCGCTCGTCGTCACCCATGTAGATGACGGCCCGGCCGTCCTTGGACAGCGAGCTGTTGGCGGCCTCGTGCTTGAAGCGGCCCAGGTGGGTGCGCTTGCGCGGCGCGGCGTGCGGGTCGTAGGGGTCGATCTCCACGATCCAGCCGTGCCGGTTGGCCTCGTTGGGGTGCTTGGTGAGGTCGAAGCGCTCCTCGACCCGGTCCCAGCGGCGGCCGGGCAGCGCGGAGGTGCTGATGCCGTACCGGGCCAGCGCGGGCTGGGCCTCGGCGGGCACCCCGGCGCTGGCGCCGAAGTACTGGTTGAAGTTCTCCTCCGCGGTGAGGATCGTGTCCCACGGGGAGACGCCACCGGCGCAGTTGTTCAGCATGCCGAGGACCGTCCGGCCCTTGGGGTCGGCCTGGGTGCGCAGCAGCGGGTGGCCGGCGGCGGGGCCGGTGAGCTCCATCCGGGTGGAGGTGGTGATGCGCCGGTTGAAGCGGCGGCTGCCCCGGGTCTCCAGCTTCCACTGGCCGCTGCGGCCGGCCCGCACGATCTCGACCAGCGAGCCGCCGTGCGCGGCCATCGCGATCTTGATCTGCTCCTCGGTGGCGGTGGCGCCACCGGTGTAGCCGCGGAACATCAGCTCTTCGTTGGTGTACTCGTGGTTGACCCACAGCAGCGCGCGGTCCTTCCCGAGCGGGAAGAACGAGACGAAGTCGCAGTTGTAGCCGAACTGCCGGGCCTGGGCGGCGGCCGTCTGCTTCTCGAAGTCGAACGCGGGCGCGCCGGGCAGCACCGGGTCGCCCCAGCGGACGACGACCGAGGACTCGTAACCGGGCGGGACGGTGACCTTGTCGTCCTTGTTGGGCGGCACCGGGGTGAAGCGCAGCCGGGAGCCACCGCCCCAGCCGGGCCAGTGGCCGTGGCCACCGGGGTGGGTGTGCGCGGCCGCGGGCGCGGCGGACAGCGCGGCACCGGCGCCGACGACCAGCGCGCCGAGGGCCCCGGCGCGGAGCATCCCGCGGCGGGAGATCTGCTCGGCGATGATGTCGCCGAAGTACGAGTTGGCGCTGGTGTTGGGCACCGGGTGATCGCACGCGTTGCCGCAGCGGTACTGGCACGTCATGGCACTGCGCCCGCCCGCGTGGGGCACCGCGGCGAGCGGAAGCGGGCGACGGAAGTCTGGGCTGCTGGAAGGGGGCAGGACCACCGGGTTTCCTCCTGGTCACGATGATTCATCGTGACGCTACTGAAGCAGGGAGATCCCCGGGGGAACGGCAGGTGAACGACGCACGTTCCGTTTTGTCGGATTTGCTGAGATCAGAAGACGGAAACGTGCACGTGGTCGTAGTGGTTCTGCGTGATGCTGCCGCGATCGCCCATCATCTTCCACCCGGCGCCGGTCCTGAAGTCGTAGATGCGCTGCCGCCAGATGATGTACATGACGCCCATCCGGGACCCGTTGCGGATCAGGTAGTTGGACACCTGGTCGCCGTGCGCCATCCGCGCCGAACTCGGCATCGAGCCTGCGGTGCTCTCCATGAAGTCGCAGGCCCGACCCTTGCCGTGCTCACCGGGGTCGCCGGCGCGCATGCAGCCGATGATCGGGAAGGGGCCGAACTCGGTGTCGATCTCGGCCTTCACCCGCGCCATGCGCGGCGTGATCCCGCCCATGCCGATGCTCGGCGACTCGGGCTTGTACTTCTTGAGCAACTGCTGGACGCGGGCCTTCTGCGCGTTGAGGTCCTTGATGGCCTTCTCGAGCTTGTCGATCCGGGCCCCGGCCTCCTGCTGGGCCTTCTCCTGCGCGGTCACCAGAGCCTGGATCTGCTGCACCTTCGCCGCGTGGTTCTGCGACAGGTGGTCGGCCATCGTGGCGCCGCTGAGCATGGTGCTCGGGTCGTCGGTGGCCAGGATCGCCACCGACGGCTCGATGCCGTTGCTGATGTAGCGGGCGGCGGCGAGCTGCGCGACCACACCGCGCGCGGCGGCCAGGTCGTCGCGCAGGGCGTCGGCTTTTTGCAGCGCCCTCTTGGCGTCGTTGCGGGTGTCGCGCAGTTCCTCGAGCTCGCCCCGGTACTGGCGCTCGAGTTGCTGGATCTGCTTGGTCAGCCGGTTGACCTTGGCGATGTCGCCGGGCGCGGCCGCCGCGGGGGCGGCGCCGGCCGTGGAGCCGGTGAACATCGTCAGGGCACCGATCGCCGACGCCAGAGCGAGCCCGGTCCGGCGCGGGCGCCACCGGGGCACCACACGACAGAGCAGGGGTTCACGGGACACGCTCTCACACTCCTTTCCTCGGCCGGCCGAGCGCGGACACGGTGGACACAACCGGTACGCGTAGGCGGGCCCGCAGGGTTCGATGACCCCGGCCAAGACTGCCCAGCAGGCGGCCAGGACGTCAGCGACCCGATGCCGGTGAACGGTAAAGAACCGTCACATGCATCGCCAAGATTAAACCCATCACGGCGTCTGTGCGGCCCCCGCCCCGATTTGGCGGGTAGATCGCGCGCACCCGATCACAACCCACCCTGGTTGAGCAGCCGATTCGGTGTGCCGGCCGGCAATCCCGCGATTCTGCCGGCGGTCGCGGTGGCGTACAGCCACCGCTGGATCGTGGCGAACGGCGCCGCGCCGTGCACCGACTGGTAGAGCGCGGCCACTCCGGCGACGTGCGGGGCCGCCATCGACGTGCCGCTGAGCGAGGCGTGGTAGGGCGCGGTCGGGTAGGCCGACAGGACCGCGGAGCCGGGCGCGTGGACGTCCACGCACCGGCCGTGGTTGGACCAGGCGGGGCGCCGGTCGGCGGAGGTGGTGGCGCCGACGGTCATCACCTGGGCCGCCCCGGCCGGCGACTGGGTGCAGGCGTCGACGCCCGCCCCCCGGGTGTCGCCGTTCCCGGCGGCGGCCGTCACGAAGACGCCCGACCGCGCCAGGCCGGTGACCGCGGTGTCCAGCGCCGGCGACCTGGGCCCGCCCAGGGAGAGGTTGGCCACGGCGGGCTTGACCGCCCACAGCCGCACCCAGCTCACGGCTGCGATGACGTCGGAGTAGGGGGCGTTCCCGGTGCAGTCGAGCACCTTGACCGAGCGCAGCCCGACGCCCTTGGCCACCCCGTAGGTCCGGGCGCCGATGATGCCCGCCACGTGCGTGCCGTGGCCCGCGCAGTCGGCGGCGTCCCCGACCAGCCGCGGAGCCACCCACGAGGTGGCGGCCCGGCCGCCGAACTCGGCGAGCGAGGTGTTGACCCCGCTGTCGATCACATAGGCGGTGACGCCCTCGCCGGTGGCCCGGTAGGTGTAGGACCCCGACAGCGGCGGCGTCCGCTGGTCGATGCGGTCGAGCCCCCAGGGCAGCGGCGCCCGCTGGACGGCGGACGCCCGGGCGATCTGGTCCTGCTCGATCGCGGCCACGTCGGGGTCGTGGCGGAGCCGGTCGAGCTGGGCGGGCGACAGCCGTGCCGCGAACCCGGTCAGCGCGCCCGCGTAGCGGTGGACGGCCGCGACGCGGGCCCGGCCCGTCGCGGCCGCGACCGGGCGGCCCGGCCGGAGAGTGACGATGTACCGGCCGGAGATGGGGACACCGGCGGCCGCGGCGACCCGGACCGGTTCCGGCCCGGCCGCCACGGGGGGCGCCGACAGCGCGACGGCGGCGAGCGCACCGGCGAGCAGGGCGCCTCGGGGGGTGGGGCGCACGACGAGTCTCCTAGACGAGGAGGGGGACGAAGTGCACCCTAACGGAGCCACCCGGTTGACCTGGCTACATATCCTTGCGTGTTCGGATGGTCACTATCCGCGCGTCAGTGTCGCCTGGTAGGTCAGCGCGGTGCCCGGCCGCTTCCAGGCGTACTGGAGAGAGCCGTCCTGCTGCCGGGTGACGACCACCGATCCGCTGGTGCAGCCCCGGCTGATCTGCAGGTCCATCTCCAGCCGCTGCTCGGTGCCGCGCTTGAAGGTGAGCGTGCCCCGGCACCGGTTGCGCGGGTAGACGACGGCGGCGGTGGCCTGGCCCGGCTGGAAGGTGACCTGCACCGGGAAGGACGCGTTGCCCCGCTGGGCGTTGATGGCCGTGCCGCTCCAGGTGCCGGCGAACGCCTGCGGGACGCTGTCGACCGGCGCGTTGCCCGCGGCGGTCGACGGGCTCGGCGAGGGCGTGGCCGGGGAGTCGTCCAGCTGCGGCCAGAGCACCAGCGCGATCAGCACCACGCCGGCCAGCACGCCGATCCCCACCGAGGCGATCACGCCGAGCGCCCGGTTGTTCTTCCGGCCGCCCCCGCCGCCCGCCGCCGGCCGGGGGGTGTCGGGCTCCCATACCGGCGGCAGCAGATCCTGGATCGCGGTCGAGTTGTGGTCTTCGAAGGTGACCGGGCCCACCGGGGCGGGGTGGGGCACCGGCTCGGCCGCGAGCGTTTTCGCCTCGGTGACCATCGCGTCGGGCATCGCGGAGACCAGGTCGTCCAGCCCCAGCAGCCGGTCGAGGATCTGGCGGGCGCTGGGCCTGCGCCCGGGGTCCTTGGCGAGCGCCTCCGCCACGATGCCGCGCAGCGAGGGGGGAAGCTCGGTGAGATCCGGCTCCTCGTACATGATTCGCTGCATTACGGCGGGACCGGAATCATCGCCGAACGGCAACCGGCCGGTGGCGGCGAAGACCATCGTGCCGCCCCAGGCGAACACGTCGGCGGCGGGTCCGACCCCGACCCCGCTGAGCTGTTCGGGCGCCATGAAGGCCGGATTGCCGGCCATCGCCGGGCCGGCCGCGCCGACCTTCTCCAGCGCCTGCGCGATGCCGAAGTCGACCACCCGCGGGCCGTCGACGGCGAGCAGCACGTTGCCGGGCTTGAAAGCGTGGTGCACCACTCCGGCCAGGTGGAGGGCGGTGAGCGCGGTGGCGGTGCCGACCGCGATCCGCTCCAGTGCGTTCGGGCCGCGCGGGCCGTCCTGGTCGACGAGCCGCTGGAGGGACGGGCCGTCGACGAACTCGCTGACGATGTACGGCCGTTCGCCGTCCAGGCCGACGTCCAGCAACGAGGCCACGCCCTGGCTCTGCGCCTGCTTGGCCTGGTCGAACGCCCGGGTGAACAGGGTCCGGGTCACCGGGTCGTTCGACGGCAGGACGCGCAGCAGCTTGACCGCGACGGACCCGCCGGCCGGGCTGCGGCCGAGGTACACGGTGGCCTGGCTTCCCTCACCGGCCAGCCCGACGATCTCGTAGTCGCCGAGCTGTTCGGGATCGCCGGGCCTCAGTGGCCGGGCATCGGGCATGGAAACCTCCGCGTACTGCCCCATGGTGATGTGGTCTGGTCCTTTTTACCGTTTCACAACGGGGGGCAGGGACCGGATACCGTCGAACACGATGTCTCGAATTCAGCTCAGTTCCACCGCGCTCGATGCGCAACTGGCGGAGCTCGGCCTCCCCCCGTACTCCGGGACCGACGAGCCGGCGGCGCTGCGGGCGGCCTGCCTCGACGCCGTCCTGGCCGCCTGGGACGCCGGCGCCGAACCGCACCGGCCGGTGCTGAAGGGCGCCGTGCGGCTGCTGCTCGACCGGCTCGCGGCGGCGGCGCCGGGCCGTTCGGTGGAGGTGCGCGTCCCGCCGTACGCGGCGGTGCAGTGCGTCGAGGGGCCCCGGCACACCCGGGGCACCCCGCCCAACGTGGTGGAGACCGACGCCGTCACCTGGATCGGGCTGGCCACCGGCCGGACCGGCTGGGCCGAGGCGGTCGCCGACGGGCGGGTCCGGGCCACCGGCCCCCGCGCCGACCTGTCCGGCCGGCTGCCGCTCTAACGGCGCTGGGCGAACGGGAACTCGCGCTCGATGCACTCCTGCTTGGCGGCGTCGTCCGGATAGCGCACCGGGTCAGCGCACTCGGCGGCCTGGCTGAGCAGCCAGACGAGCACCGCACCGCCCACCGCCAACGTCAGCAGCGAGGCGACGATGCCGCCGACCGCCATGGCCCGGTCCGGGCCGCGCTTGACCGCCAGCCCGCCCAGGACCAGCCCGACCAGTGCGGCGATCATGCCCGCGCCGCAGAACAGCAGCAGGGGCAGACCCGACAGACCGAGCGCGAGCGAGGCCACGGCCATGCCGTTCCGCCGGGTCGGAGCGGTCGAGCGAATCTGGTAGCCGGACATGCTCATGGGGACGAACCTCCTGGACGCGATGCTTCAAGGCTCGCGCGTCCAGGGCCGCTGACGTCCGCACCAACGGCAACACTCCGGCAAAGGTCGGTTAAGGACCTGTGCTGATCGAAGCAGATCGAAGGGCCAATACACTGAGTGGTGTGCCTCATCCTGATGGACGACTGAGCCACGACTTCGACCCCTCCGATCGCCCCCCGCAGGACGCCTGCGGGGTCTTCGGGGTGTGGGTCCCGCCCGGCGAGGCCGAGGCGGCCGAGGTCAGCAAGCTCACCTACTACGGCCTGTACGCCCTCCAGCACCGCGGCCAGGAGTCGGCCGGCATCGCGGTGAGCGACGGTGCACGCATCGTCGTCTACAAGGACATGGGGCTCGTCGCCCAGGTGTTCGACGAGCCGGTGCTCAACACGATGCGCGGCCACGTCGCGGTCGGGCACTGCCGCTACTCCACCACGGGCTCTCCCACCTGGGAGAACGCCCAGCCGACGCTGCGCTCGACCGACACCGGCAACCTGGCGCTGGCGCACAACGGCAACCTCATCAACACCCCGGAGCTGGCGGCCCGGCTGGACCCCGCCACGCTCGTCGGAAGCAGCGACACCGAGGTCCTCACCGCCCTGCTGGCCACCCGCGAGGGCGGCCCGCTCGCCGCGGCGGCCGAGATCCTGCCCGTCACCCGGGGCGCGTTCTCCCTGGTCTTCATGGACGAGGGCACCCTGTACGCCGCCCGCGACCCGGAGGGCATCCGCCCGCTGGTGCTGGGCCGGCTGGAGCGGGGCTGGGTGGTGGCGTCCGAGACCGCCGGGCTGGACATCGTGGGCGCGCAGTTCGTCCGCGAGGTGGAGCCGGGCGAGCTGCTGGCGATCGACGCGGACGGCGTGCGGAGCCAGCGCTTCGCCGAGCCCCGGCCCAAGGGCTGCCTGTTCGAGTACGTCTACCTGGCCCGTCCCGACACCACCATCTCCGGCCGCAGCGTCCACGCCACCCGGGTGGAGGTGGGCCGCCTGCTGGCCCGCGAACACCCGGTCGAGGCCGACCTGGTGATCCCCACGCCCGAGTCGGGCACCCCGGCGGCGATCGGGTACGCCGAGGCGTCGGGCATCCCCTACGGCCAGGGGCTGGTGAAGAACTCCTACGTGGGCCGCACGTTCATCCAGCCCTCGCAGAGCATCCGCCAGCTCGGCATCCGGCTCAAGCTGAACCCGCTGCGCGAGGCGATCGAGGGCAAGCGGCTGGTCGTGGTCGACGACTCGATCGTGCGCGGCAACACCCAGCGCGCCATCGTCCGCATGCTGCGCGAGGCGGGTGCGGCCGAGGTGCACGTGCGGATCTCCAGCCCGCCGGTGGCCTGGCCGTGCTTCTACGGCATCGACTTCGCCACCCGCGCCGAGCTGATCGCGGGCAACCTCTCGGTGGACGAGATCCGCGCCTCGATCGGTGCCGACACGCTGGGCTTCGTCTCGCTCGACCACCTCATCCAGGCCACCCGGATCGCCAAGGACAGCCTGTGCCGGGCGTGCTTCGACGGCGTCTACCCGATCCCGGTGGACGAGGCCGCCCGCGGCAAGCACGTCCTCGAGGGCACCCGCTCGTGACCGAGCGGGCGAGCACGTACGAGGCCGCCGGCGTCGACATCGCGGCCGGAGAGCGGGCCGTCGAGCTGATGAAGTCGCGGGTGGCCGCGGCCCGCCGCCCGGAGGTCGTCGATGACGCCAGCGGGTTCGCCGGGCTGTTCGACGCCTCCGCGCTGGCCCGCTACCGCCGCCCGCTGCTGGCGACCTCGACCGACGGGGTCGGCACCAAGGTCGATCTGGCGCGGCGGCTGGGCCGCTACGACACCATCGGCCACGACCTGGTCGGCATGGTGATCGACGACCTGGCGGTGTGCGGGGCCGAGCCGCTGTTCATGACCGACTACATCGCCTGCGGCAAGGTGGTGCCCGAGCGGATCGCCGACATCGTCGGCGGCATCGCCGAGGCGTGCGCGCTGGCCGGCTGCGCCCTGGTCGGCGGCGAGACCGCCGAGCACCCGGGGCTGCTGGAGCCCGACGAGTTCGACCTGGCGGGCGCGGGCACCGGCGTGGTGGAGGCCGACGCCCTGCTCGGCCCCGACCGGGTCGGCCCGGGCGACGTGGTGCTCGGCCTGGCCTCCTCGGGTATCCACGCCAACGGGTACTCGCTGGTCCGGCACATCCTGGCCACCACCGCCGCGACGCTGGAGACGGTGCCGGCGGAGCTCGCCCGCCCGCTGGGCGAGGAACTGCTCGTCCCGACCCGGATCTACGCGCGCGACTGCCTGGCGCTGGCCGAGGCCGGGCTGGTGCACGCCTTCGCGCACATCACCGGGGGCGGGCTGGCCGCCAACCTGGCGCGCTCGCTGCCGGGAACCTGCGACGCGGTGCTGGAACGCGCCTCCTGGACGCCGCCGCCGATCTTCACGGTGCTCCAGGGACACGGCGCGGTCCCGCAGCCGGAGATGGACAAGACCTTCAACCTGGGGGTCGGGATGGCCGCGATCGTCCCGGCCGGCGCGGCCGACCGGGCGCTGGCCCTGCTGGCCGAGCGCGAGGTGCCGGCCTGGATCCTCGGCGAGGTCGTTCCGGGCACCGGAACCGCCGAGCTCGCCTGATCCGATTGAACCGTCCATCCTTCGGGTTACATCTCACCCGTATGCGAATATGTCACCAGGGCCTGCGGGTGGTGGGCGCGCTCGTCCGCCTGGCGATCCGGTGGGCGGCTCCGGGGCTGGTGCTGGTGGCACTGGCCGGGTATGTGCTCCTGCTCCCGACGGGGTGGTCGTACGCGAGCACCGCGAAGCACCGGGGAACGCCTGAGACGGTCCGGCCCGCCCCGGTGGCGCTGGTGCTGGGCGCGGGGATCTGGGACGGCCGGCCGTCGCCGATGCTGTCGGACCGGCTCGACCTGGCCGCGGACCTCTACCGGCGGGGCAAGGTCCGGGCGGTGCTGGTGTCGGGCGACAACCGGATCAGGGAGTACGACGAACCCACGGTGATGCGCGACGACCTGATCGGGCGCGGTGTGCCGGAGCGGCGGATCGTCCGCGACTTCGCCGGGCTGGACACCTGGGACTCGTGCGCCCGGGCGAAGCGGATCTTCGGCGTGCGGCGGCTGATCGTCGTGACGCAGGACTTCCACCTGCCACGGGCGGTGGCGCTCTGCCGGGCGGCGGGACTCGACGCGGCCGGGGTGGGTGCGGCCAGCGCACGGCGCTACGGGGTCACGGCGCTCGCCGGCTATCTGCGCGAAACACCGGGCATGCTCAAAGCGGTGGGCGACATCGTGCGGCAGCCGGACCCCCGGCTGCTGGGGCCGGCCGAGCCCGGCGTGACCCGCGCGCTGGACGACGAGCCGGTGAGCTGATCAACAGAACACCACCACCCCGCGAGAAGGCCGGGGTGGTGGCGTCAGTGCCGGGACGGTTCAGCGCCCGGGCGAGCCATCTTGGTGGTCGCCCTCATCACCGTACTCGTCGGCGTAGTCGGAGTACTTGTCGCTCAAGTCGTCGTAGGAGTCGTCACCCGAGTCCGCGACTCCCAGTTCCTCCTTCAGGCGGTCGAGATCCGTGCCGCCGCTGTTGTACTTCAGCCGGCGTGCAACCTTCACCTGCTTGGCCTTGGCTCGGCCGCGCCCCATGGCTCGACCCCCTCGATGGTCAGGGCCTCGTGGGCCCCATCAACGCTCGCGTACGCCTTGCACCGACGTCGAACGAGCCGTACGTCAGTCCACGGGTACAACCGTACCCGTTTTGCGCCCGGCTCGGTACGTCGTCAGTACGGGTGGCGCTCGCTCGCAACGGAGGACACCAGTGTATCGGTTGACCCGCGCGACCCTGACCCGAGGTGACGCCGAGGTGACGATGAACGGCCTGTGACCAGGTCAGGAGTCCAGCCAGATACCTTTCAGCCGTCCGATGTCGGACATCCGCCGCTCGGCCATCCGGTCGGCGGCGACGGCCGGCGGGACGCCCTCGGCGGCGGCCAGCGTGAAGATCCGGCTGGTGGTGTCGTAGATCTGCTGTGCCCGGGCCTTGGCCCGCTCGAAGTCGAATCCCGCGATCTCGTCCGCGACCTGGATCACGCCGCCGGAGTTGACCACGTAGTCGGGGGCGTACAGGATGCCGCGGTCGGCCAGCGCCTTCTCCACGCCCGGGTGGGCGAGCTGGTTGTTGGCCCCGCCGCAGACCACCCGCGCGCGCAGCGCCGCCACGGTCTCGTCGTCCAGGGAGCCGCCGAGCGCGCAGGGGGAGAAGACGTCGAGGTCGGCGCCGGCCAGTTCGGCCCGGCCGGCGACCACGTCCACCTCGGGGTGCCGGGCGCGCACCCGCTCGATGGCCCGCTCGCTCACGTCGCAGATGACGATCTCGGCGCCCTCGTCGCGCAGGTGCTCGACCAGGCGGTGGCCGACCTTGCCGACGCCCTCGATGCCGACCCGGCGGCCGCGCAGCGCGGGTGAACCCCAGGTGGCCTCGGCCGCGGCCCGCATGCCCTGGTACACGCCGTAGGCGGTCAGGACCGAGGAGTCGCCGGCCCCGCCGTGGGAGACGGTGCGCCCCGTCACGTAGCGGGACTCGCGGGCGACGACGTCCATGTCCTCGCTGTAGGTGCCGACGTCGCACGCGGTGTAGTAGCGGCCGTTCAGCGACTGCACGAACCGCCCGTACGCCCGCAGCAGCGCCTCGGACTTGTCCGTGGCGGGATCGCCGATGATCACGGCTTTCCCGCCGCCGAGGTCGAGCCCGGCCATCGCGTTCTTGTAGGCCATCGCCCGGGACAGGTTCAGCACGTCGGTGAGGGCGGCGTCCTCGGACTCGTAGGGGTAGAAGCGGGTGCCGCCCAGCGACGGGCCGAGCGCGGTGGAGTAGATGGCGATGATCGCACGCAGCCCGCTCGCCTGGTCCTGGCAGAAGACGACCTGTTCGTGCGCTGGGCCTGAACCCTGGTGGGGGGACCCGAAGACATTGGTCACGGTGGTGACTCCTTTCGTCCAAGGATCAGCGTAGAGCCCCGTCACGGAGCCGCGGCGTCCGGCGACACCGGTACTTCTGCGGAGTGGACGCCTCCCCTCGGGGACCGTCTCGTGCCACGATGCGTGGGTGCTTCCGTACGCCGCCTACCTTCGGGTTTACGAGCCGGTCAGCGTGTTTCCGCACCCTGAGCGGGCGCTCTGGGCCGCGTACGCGGACTCCCCGGCCCGGCCGCGGCGGTCCGAGGCGCTGGCGGCCGAGCAGGAGGACACCCTGCGCCGGCTGCTGGCCCGGCCGCCGGTGGCGGTGCCCGACACGGAGAGCCGGAACGCGTACGTGCTTCGGTCGGGCGGCGGGGTCTACGTCTGCCCGTGGCAGACGCGGCTGCGCATCTGGCGGGCCTTCGACCGGTTCCGCGACACGCTGCCCAAGGACGTGGCGCGGGTGGCGCTGCCGCCGGGTGCGGCCGACCGGGCCCGGCTGGAGTACGAGCGGTGGCAGTGCGAGGGCCACGGCGTCCGTGCGCACATCCAGACCAGCACCTGGCACGTGCCACTGGCGTGGTTCGTGCCGTTCGCCCCGAACGAGCGCTGCCTGGTGCTCGGCGGCCCGGCGGAGGGCTCCGGGCAGGCCACCGCGGCGGCGACGCGCACCCTCACCTACGTCACCTCGATGGACGAGGCCCGGCGGCGGCTGACCGACGGGCTCCAGGTGGTGCGGGGCGGGCTGGGCGAGGGCTTCGCAGCGAGCCAGTTGCTGGCGCTGGGCCACTGGCTGGCCGAGTTCCACGCGGACTCGCTGGTGGAGCTCGACTACGGCGGGCTGGTACACCTGTGCGACGACGACGCGCTGCGCGGTGACGAGTCGGTGGCCGAGGTGGCGGTGGCGCTGGCCGCGATGGAGCGCGGGGAGGTCGAGCTCACCGTGGCGATGTACAAGCGGTTGCTCGCTCGCTGGCGGCCGGTGCAGGCCCTCGAATCAGCGAACTGAGCCCAATTTGCCGAATCCGCACGCCATGCGACTATACGTGTCGCTAGACTCACGCAGCGTGACGCAGTCATCACGAACACGCAGTTACAGGCTGAGACTTGCTTGTGGCGCTGAGTGATGGCAAGGTTACACCTTGTGATGTCATAGTTGGCTCTATAGGGCCATACGGGACATCCGAGACCACGCGAGATCAATCGCAAGGATCGCTGTCATCGGTCCACGGAGGAGAGGCCGCACACATGTCAGCACGTACGCCAGAGGCCGAGCCCCTGCTGACGCCGGCAGAGGTGGCGACGATGTTCCGCGTCGACCCCAAGACCGTCACCCGGTGGGCGAAGGCCGGCAAGTTGACGTCCATCCGGACCCTGGGGGGACACCGGCGTTACCGGGAAGCCGAGGTGCGGGCCCTGTTGGCGGGAATTCCGCAGCAGCGCTCGGAATGACCGCCGGCCCCCGGCCGGTGAATTCGTAGGCGCGATGTCACGGTGCGCGACCGCCTGGCGGTCGCGCACCGGGTGGGACGCCCGTCCGTGTGCCGTGGTGGTTCACGGACCACGGGCGGGCGTGCCGCCGGTACCGCGCGGGCGGGCGAGCCGCCGAGTCCATCGGGGGCCTCGGCGGAGCGTCCGGCGCGGTGGTCGTCAGCCCTCCTCTTCCCGGGCCAGCCGGGAGAGGATGGCGGCGATCTCCGGATCGTGCTGCCCTGCGACCCGCATCAGCGCGATGAGCTGGTCGATCAGCAGTCGCTCCAGGTTGCTCCGGTCGATGTCCTGGTGTTCCAGCCAGTCGAGGCCGGCGGTCTCGACCGAGGCCATCCAGGAGCGCGTGCTGATCCGCAGCACCGGGCCGGGCGTCTCGACGCTCAGCCCGGTCAGAATGCGGTCCAGCAGCAGCGTCCGGATGCCGTCGACGATGTCACCGACCTCGCCGGCCCGGTCGGCGGGCCCGCCGCGCAGCAGCGCGGTGAATCCCGCCGCGTGGCTTTCCACGAAGTCGAAGTAGCGGCTGAGCGACAGGACGAGCCGCTCCAGCGGCTTGCCCTCTGTCGGCGGTTCGAGTAGCTCTGACAGCTGGTTCGCCGCGCTGCGCAGCGCGGCGACGTAGAGCTCGTACTTGCCGCCGAAGTAGTGGTAGACCAGCGCCCGTGAGGCGCCCGCGGCGGCGGCGACGTCGTCGATCGACACGTCCTCGGGCGGCCGGGCGCTGAAGAGTTCGAGCGCGGCCACGATCAGCTCGTCGCGCCGTTCGTCGACACTCAGCCGGCGCCGGCCGCGCTGGACGGTTCCAGTTGCCCGGCCACCGTTCGCCGGGCGCTTGCTGGCCGCCCGCTGGCCTGCCACTGAGCGTTCTCCCACCCGCGAAGGGTATCCGAGGCGCACCGGAGCACCGGCCGCTCGGGTCCACCGTGGCGCGGCGACGTGAGATGCGCCGCGTGACGTTAGGTGGTGCGATCGACGCCTTGCGTGATCATGGGCTCCTGGTGGCTCGCTGGAACCCCATGATCCACCGGTTGATCGGGCATGATACGGGAGTGCTCGGCCGGATGGGCGTCTTGTGACCAGGGTCACCACCGGCCAGAAATCGTATTGACGACAGACCGATACCCGCGCTCGCGGCACTTTGCGGCGAGTGCGAGGCATCATGGCATCTCCTCCGATGTGAGGAAAGGCGGCCCCGGCGGTCACCTCGGCGGCGTCCTCCCGCGCGGGAGGGTTCCACAGTGGTCACCGGAGCCGCCAAGGCGGCAGGTCCTGCACGTCTCCCCCCGACAGGAGTGCCATGTCAGATGGCGAAGTCAACCCCCCGCGACCAGGGGGCGGAGGAGCGGTGACTCCCCCCGCTCCCGACCGGCCGGGCGCCGTCCCCACGCCCAAGCCCACGATCCGCAACGTCGCGGAGCGCGCAGGTGTGTCCAAGTCACTCGTCTCGCTCGTCATGCGCGGCTCACCGCATGTCAGCGAACGCCGCCGGCAGGCCGTGCTGAAAGCGGCCCGTGAGCTGGGCTACCGCCCCAACGCGGTCGCCCGCAGCCTGGTGGAAGGGCGCACCCGCCTGATCGGCGCGATCGTCGCCGACCTGCACAACCCGTTCTTCGCCGAATTCCTCGACGGCCTGCAGGAGAGCCTGCACGGCGAGGGCCTGCGCATGCTCGTCGGCAGCGGCCGCTGGGACCCGCTGTTCGAGGCCGAGGCGGTCGAGGCGTTCCTGGAGATGCGCGTCGACGGCCTCGTCCTGCTGAGCGTGGTCCCCGACTCGCTCAACGAGGCCGCGGCCAGCGTGCCCGTGGTCGTCGTGGGCGAGCGCGACGTCGGCGGGGTCGACATCGTGGTCGACGACGACGAACTCGGCGCCAGCCTGGCCGTCGACCACCTGGTGGAACTCGGCCACCGGCGGATCGCGCACATCGAGGGCGCCCGCTCGACCACCGCCCGGTACCGCCGGGCCGGGTACGAGGCCGCCATGGCCCGGCACGGCCTGGCCGACCAGGTGATCGTCGAGCCGGGCGACTTCACCGAGGAGGGCGGCTACCGGGCGGCCCGGGCGCTGCTCACCCGGGAACCCCGGCCCACCGCCATCTTCGCGCCCAACGACCTGGTCGCGACCGGGGCGCTGTCGGCCGCCGACGAGCTCGGGCTGAAAGTGCCGGGCGACGTCTCCATCGTCGGCTACGACAACACGCACCTGGCCGCGATCCGGCACATCTCGCTGACCAGCGTCGACCAGCCGCGCCGGGACATGGGGCGGGCCGCCGCCGAAATGCTCTGCGCCCGGATCGACGTGCCCGGCAAGGAGCCCCGGCAGACCCTGGTCATGCCGCACCTCGTCGTCCGGTCCACCACCGGTCCCGTCGCTGCGGGAGCCCTCTGAACGGTCGATCTCCGGTCATGGATGGGCCAAACCCGGCGCCCGGCACCGGGTGGAAAGGAGTCAATGGACTCACCGATCCCAGGGGGTCTTTCATGCGTGATCCAGAATTGGTGTCGTGCGCGCAGGTCGCGGCGGGTGAGCTGGAGCGGGCGTGGTCGCGGTGGCGGCACTCGCGCGGTCTGGCCGGTCAGATGACGGGATCCGTCGCCAGCTACGTGTCACACTCGATCGACCATCCGTGGGGGCGTCCCCGGGTGGTCCTGGGGCTGGACGCCGACGAGGCGCGCGCCCTGGCGGCCTTGCTCGGCCGGGAGGACCCGTTGCTCTGATGCCGATTCGATGATCCCGTTTGACGTATTCCCGTCCGTGTGCAGACTTGCAGGGTCAGTAACGGGACGGTCACGGGGAGAGCACACGGTGATCTACGGTCGGAAGTTCGCCACGGGCCTGACCGCCCTGGCCCTCGGGGCGCTGACGGCCTGCAACGGGGCCCCGTCCCCCGGCGGCTCGCCGGTCGGCGGTGGCGGTGGCGCGCGGCCCCCCACGGCCGCGGCGGACGGCCCGAGCCGGGCATCCCGGAACCTGCCGAACGACCGGTCACTGCGGGGCAAGGTCATCGTGGTCGATCCCGGGCACAACGGCGGCAACGGCGGCAACCCGTCCTACATCAATCGCCAGGTCGACGTGATCAACGGCCGCAAGGCGTGCGACACCACCGGCACCGCCACCGCGAGCGGCTACTCCGAGGCGGCCTTCAACTGGGACGTCTCCACCCGGCTGGTCAAGGAACTGCGGGCGCGCGGTGCCCGGGTCCTGCTCACCCGCACCAACAACACCGGCGTGGGCCCCTGCATCACCGAACGGGCCGCCATCGGCAACCGGGCGAAGGCCGACGCCGCGGTCTCCGTGCACGCCGACGGGGCGCGGCCGAGCGCGCGCGGCTTCCACATCATCCAGCCCGGCCGGCTCAGGGGCCACAACGACAAGATCATCGCCCCCTCGGCTCGGCTGGGCCGGGCGCTGCGCGACGCCTACCGTGCGGGCACCGGCGTCCCGTACTCCAACTACCTGGGCGCGAACGCCATCGACACCCGCACCGACCTGGGCGGGCTGAACCTGTCGACGGTGCCGAAGGTCTTCATCGAGTGCGGCAACATGAAGAACCCCGGTGAGGCCGCCAAGTTCACCGACCCCAAGTTCCGGCAGCGCGTCGCCGACTCACTGGCCGACGGGTTCACCGCCTACTTCAACGGCTGAGCCGCACCGGAGCGCCGGGCCGCACGGCGGTCGCGGGCGCACCTCGCCGGGACCGGCCTGCCGGCGCGGGAAGGCCACATCGCGCCGGCGGGCCGGGGCCGGCCCCCGCTTCGGGGTCATGAGCAGCGGCGGTGGTCCGGCAGGATGGGCGGGTGGACGAGGCGCTGAAGCGGGTGCGCACCGCGTTCGAGCGGGCGGAGTACACGGTCGAGGGGGTCCGGGCACTGCTCGGCCCGGTGGCCGGCGGGGCGCTGGCCCGCGACGAGATCGTGCCCGCGCTGCGGGCCACCCGGGACGGCTCCCCGCTGTCCGATCTGGTGCGGTTGTTCTGGTTGCAGGTGCCGGTGCCCGCCCCGGCCGGCATCGCGGACGACCTGGTCGCGACCGGGCTGGCCGAGCGGTCGGGGGGCGAGGTGCGGGCGCTGCTGCACGTCGAGCCGGTCGAGGGGGTGCGCGGTGGCCACGCGGGTTACGCGGTCTCCGACCGCAAGGTCCGTCCCGGCGCCGGGACGCTCCGCCCCGACCATGTGGTGGGGGCCGGCGGTGCCTCGGCGAGCCTGGCGAACCTGGTGGTCGAGCGCCCGTTCGGCACCGCGCTGGACGTCGGCACCGGCTGCGGCGTGCAGGCACTGCATCTGGCCGGCCGCGCCGCCCGGATCACCGCCACGGACGTGAACCCCCGGGCGCTGGAGCTGACCCGGCTGAGCCTGGCCCTGTCCGGCGCGACGGCGGAGCTGCTACCCGGCTCGTTGTACGAGCCGGTGGCCGGGCGCTCCTTCGACCTGATCGTGTCGAACCCGCCGTTCGTGGTGTCCCCGGACGGCCGGTACACCTACCGGGAGTCTGGCCTGCCCGGGGACGAGGTCTGCCGCCGCCTGGTCGCCGGCGCCCCCGCCCACCTGGCCGAGGACGGCTGGTGCCAGCTGCTGGCGAACTGGCTGCACGTCGAGGGGACGCCCTGGGCGGAGCGGGTCGGCGAGTGGGCCGCCGCCGCGGGCTGCGACGCGTGGGTGGTGCAGCGCGACGTCCAGGACCCGGCCGAGTACGCCGAGCTGTGGCTGCGCGACTCGTGCGAGACGGGCACGGCGGAGTACCGGGCCCGCTACGACGCCTGGCTCGACCACTTCGAACGGCACCGGGTGACCGGGATCGGCTTCGGCTGGATCAGCCTGCACCGCGGCGGCGCCGACCGGCCCGGGGTGCGGGTCGAGGAGTTGCGGCACGCCGTCGAGCAGCCGGTCGGCGGGTACGTGTCCGCGGTGCTGCGTGGCCTGTCCGCCCCGTTCTCGCCCGCCGGCGCCCTGCGCACCGCCGCCGGGGTGGTGCAGGAGCAGGTCGGCCCGCCGGGCGCCGAGGACCCGGAGCGGATCGTGCTGCGCCAGGCGAACGGGCTGCGCCGGGCGGCCGGGGTCGGGACGGTCGAGGCGGCGCTGGCGGGGGTCTGCGACGGCACGCTGCCGCTCGGCCCGCTGCTGGACGCCATCGCCCAGCTGATGGAGCTGCCCGCCGAGCAGGTCCACGCGCATGCCGAGGCCGTCCTCCCCGAGCTGATCGCCGACGGGTTCTTCGAGCCCGCCTGACCAGGGTGGACGGAGCGGCGCCGGAGAGCCCCGGCGCGCCGGACCACGGTTCTGCCGCGGGCCGCCGGATCGGACGGGGCGGCGGGCGGGTGTCCGGTCAGGGCGGAGCGGGCGAGGGCGCCGGTCAGCCGCGCCGGCCGTCCGGTCAGGGCGGAGCCGAGGATGGTGCCGGTCAGCCGCGCCGGGCGTCGGCGAGGGTGCGGAAGGCGCTGCCGCGTAGCCGGCGGGACAGGCCGTGGTGGACCCGGTACGCCCAGAGCGGGCCGTCGTAGATCATGCCGGTGTAGCCCTGCACCAGGGTGGCGCCCGCGCGGATCCGCTCCCAGGCGTCGTCGGCGGTCTCCACCCCGCCGACGGAGATCAGCACGAGCCGGTCGCCGGCCCGCTCGCGCAGCCGGCGCAGCACCTCCAGGGAGCGCCGCTTGAGCGGTGCCCCGGACAGCCCGCCGGTCTCGCCGGTCAGCCGGGGGCCGCTGGCCAGCCCGTCCCGGGAGATGGTGGTGTTGGTGGCGATGATGCCGTCCAGCCCGAGTTCCAGGGCGAGGTCCGCGACCGCGTCCACGTCGGCGTCAGCGAGATCCGGGGCGATCTTGACCAGGAGCGGCACCCGGCGCGGGGCGAACCGGTCGGCGGCCCGCCGCACGGCGGTCAGCAGCGGGCGCAGGTGCTCGACCGCCTGGAGGTCGCGCAGGCCCGGGGTGTTGGGGGAGCTGACGTTGACCACCAGGTAGTCCGCGTACGGGGCCAGCCGCTCGGTGCTCGTCACGTAGTCGCCGATGGCCTCGTTCTCGGGGACCAGCTTGGTCTTGCCGATGTTGATCCCCACGACGGTGCCGGGGGCGCGGACGCGCAGCCGCTCGGCCGCCGCGGCGGCGCCCTCGTTGTTGAACCCCATCCGGTTGATGATCGCCCGGTCGCGGGCCAGCCGGAACAGCCGCGGCCGGGGGTTGCCCGGCTGGGGTTGCCCGGTGACGGTGCCGATCTCGACGAAGGCGAACCCGAACGCGCCCAGCGCCTCGTACGCGCGGGCGTCCTTGTCGAAGCCCGCCGCCAGCCCGACCGGGCCGGGGAACTCCAGCCCGAGCGCGCTGACGGCCAGCGCGGGGTCGCGCGGGGCCAGCCGGCCGCGCAGCAGCGGGACCACCCCGGGCACCCGCTGCAGGACGCCCAGCAGCGCGAGCGTCAGGTGGTGGACGCTCTCGGCCGGCAGACGCTTGATCACCAGTGCGAACACGAGTCGGTACATCGCCCCGATCCTCCCACCCGGTGATCTCCCCACCCGCACCCGGTCCCATCCGCCGGACCGGTGTGTCGGGCGGTCAGGTCCGGCGGAAGGGGGCGGTGACCTGGCGGACGGCCTCCCGGGCCTCGTGCCGGATCCGGCGGGCGGGTTCGGCGACCGCGACCCGCCAGGTGGACCGGACGGCGCGGCCGACCGGCCGCAGGACGGTGTCCCGGGTCCACCGGGCCGGGGCGACGACGAAGATCCGCCACGCCCACCGGACGGGCTCGACGACCAGCGTCCGGCCGGTCCAGACGGCGCCGCGCCAGACGGCCACGACCGGGATCACGATCAGCACCCGGCCGAGCCAGGAGAGCACCCGCCAGGCCCACCGGGCGGGCTCGACCACCAGTGTCCGGCCGGCCCAGACCAGCCCTGCCCAGATCCACCGGGCCGGAGTGACGATCAGCGTGCGGGCCGTCCAGACGAGACCGGCCCAGAGCAGGCGGGCCGGGACCACGATGAGGAAGTGCAGCACGCGCCCGGCGGCCCACCAGGTCCAGCCCGCGGCGGCGGCCAGCGCGTTCCCGACGAGCGCGGCCAGCCGGCCGAGAAGCGCCAGCGGCGGCCACAGCACGTACCGCCACAGCGCTCGCGCGGGCACGACCAGGGCGTGGTGGCCCAGCCAGGCCAGCGCCTGGACGAGCATGGTCAGCGGCCGCACCACCAGGTTGGCGAACAGCCAGACCAGACCCCGCCCGAGCGGCAGCAGCACGTTGGCGCCGAACCAGCACAGCGGGTTCCAGAACCCGTTGACCGCCAGCCAGACCAGGCCCAGCCCGAGTGGCAGCAGCACGTTGGCGCCGAACCAGCGCAGCGGGGCCCAGACCAGGGTGGCCGCCAGCCAGGCCAGGGCCCGGCCCAGGGGCACCAGCGTCCAGCGGTACAGCCACCCCATGAGCCGGCCCACGGGCGCGAACAGCCGGGCGGGGGACAGCAGCCGCACCAGCTCGTACGCCAGCCGCAGCGGCACCACGATGATCACAGCGAGGATCCGGGCGGGGACCACCAGCCAGGCGGGTCCCGTGGCGGGACGCGGTTCGACCGCCGGTGACTTCTCCAGATCGACCATCGACGCTGCTCTCCCATCCGGAACCTGAACCTTGTCAGTTTGGACGCAAAAGCGGCGGTTTGGTTCATTCGGGTGCCGTATTGGCGGTCAGTCAAAGCTTCCGTTCTCGGGTGAACCCGCCCGGCACTCCGTCCCGTACTGCCTGACGACCCCGAGGAGAGCCGGCACTCCTCGGGGTTACCAGAGCCTCGGGACCAGCCCTCCCCACGGAAGGTATGACGATGGAAGCTCGACGCTGGGCCGTGCCGGCGGCTGTCGCGATCTCCGCGACGCTGCTCCTGACCGCCTGCGGCCAGGAGCCCGCCGGAAAGCGAAACGTCGCCGCCGGATCGACTCCTACCGCCGAACCCTCGGCCGACCCCTCGGACCCGCCCAGCCAGGTCACGCTCGTGGCGGCGGAGGACCCCAAGCTCGGCCGGATCGTGGTGGACGGTGCCGGCCGCACCCTCTACCGCTTCGACAAGGACACCCCCAAGCCGCCCAAGACCGCCTGCCTGGGCGACTGCGCCAAGACGTGGCCGCCGGTCACCTCCACCGACGTCTCGGTCAAGAACCTCGACGGGCGGCTCGTCGGCGAGGTGATCCGCCCCGACGGCACCCGCCAGGTCACCCTGAACGGCTGGCCGCTGTACCGCTACATCAAGGACACCGCCCCCGGCCAGCTCCGCGGCCAGGGCGTGGGCGGCACCTGGTTCGTGGCCGCCCCCAACGGCAAGAAGGCCGGCGTCGTCCAGACGTCGCCGTCGCCCCGGCCGACCCCCAGCCCCGTCTGGCGCGGCAGGACCGCCCTCAGGGTCGTCAACGACCCGACGCTCGGCAAGGTCGTGGTGGACGGGCAGGGCCGCACCCTCTACCGCTTCGACAAGGACACCCCCCGGCCGCCCGTGTCCAACTGCCTGGGCGCCTGCGCCAAGACATGGCCACCGGTCACCTGGACCAAGAACATGACGCTGACCGGCATCGACCGGGGCGCCATCGGCAACATGATGCGCAAGGACGGCATCTGCCAGGTCACCCTGAACGGCTGGCCGCTGTACCGCTACATCAAGGACACCCGGCCCGGCGACACCCTCGGCCAGGGTGTGGGCGGCACCTGGTTCGTGGCCGCCCCCAACGGCAAGAAGGCCGGCGGCGGCACCACGACCGGAGGCGGCTACTGACCTCTGCTCAGCCGGGCGCCTCGGCTGGGTCGAGGGCGCGCAGCCAGCGGCACTCGTAGGGGCCCAGGCGCAGGGTCGCCCGGCCGTCGGGGGCGATCTCGGTGGTGCCGTCCACGAGCAGGTCGGCCAGGACGCGCGAGGAGTCCAGCCCGGTCAGCGTGACCTCGGCGGGGTCGGCGGCGAAGTTGTGCACCACGACCACCGACTCGCCCCCGGCCGCGCAGCGGTGCGCCAGCACGGAGTCAGATCCCGGGTCGAGGACCGTGCACTCGCCCCAGGCCAGCTCCGGGGTCTCCCGGTACCGCTCCGCCAGCATGGAGATCCACGCCAGCAGCGAGCCGGGGTCGTGGCGCTGGGCGCGCACGTTCACCCGGTCCGGGCCGTACTCGCCCTCGACCATCCGGGCGGCGAACCGGTCCGCGCCGGCGGTGGAGAAACCGCCGCCGGGCCCCGGCCGCCACTGCATCGGGGTGCGGACGGCCTGCCGGCCCTCGACGTCCAGGTTCTCGCCCATGCCGATCTCCTCGCCGTAGAAGAGGACGGGCGTGCCGGGCAGGGAGAACAGCAGGCTGTAGACCATCCTGATCCGGCGCGGGTCGCCGTCGAGCATCGGCGGCAGCCGGCGGCGCAGCCCCCGGTCGTACAGTTGCATGCGCTTCTCCGGGCCGAAGGCGTCGAACACCTCCTGCCGCTCGTCCTCGGCGAGCTGGTCGAGGGTCAGCTCGTCGTGGTTGCGGACGAACGTCGCCCACTGGCCGTCCTCGGGTGGGGCCGGCCGTCCCGCCAGGGTCTCGGCGAGCGGGCGCGCGTCGCCGCGGGCCAGCGACAGGTAGAGCCGTTGCATTCCGGTGAAGTCGAAGCACATCGTGAGTTCAGCTCCGCCGCCGTAGAACTCCATGGTCTTCGCGTACGGCAGGTTCACCTCGCCGAGCAGGATCGCCTCGCCGTTCCGCCGGGACAGGAACGCCCGCAGGTCGGCGAGGTAGTCGTGCGGGTCGGGCAGTCGGGCGGCGTCCCGCTGGCCGTCGGTTTCCAGCAGGAACGGCACCGCGTCGATCCGGAAGCCCGACAGCCCCAGCTCCATCCAGAACCCCATGATCCGCGCTATCTCGTCGCGGACCTCCGGGTTGGCCACGTTGAGGTCGGGCTGGTGCTTGTAGAAGCGGTGCAGGTAGTACTGCTCCGTCCGCTCGTCGTACTGCCACAGGCTCTTCTCCTGGTCGGGGAAGACGATCCCCTGCGGCCCGTCCTCGGGCGGCTCGTCGGCCCAGACGTACCAGTCGCGGTACGGCGCGTCCCGGCTCCGCCGCGCGCTCTCGAACCAGGGGTGCCGGTCGGAGGTGTGGTTGACCACCAGGTCGGCGATCACCCGCATCCCCCGGTCGCGGGCGGTGCGCACGAACTCCACGAAGTCGCCGAGCGTGCCCAGCCGGGGATCGACGGTGTAGAAGTCGGTGATGTCGTAGCCGTCGTCGCGGTCGGGGGACGGGTAGAACGGCATCAGCCAGATGCAGGTGACGCCCAGCCGGTCGAGGTGGTCGACCTGCTGCGTCAGCCCCCGGAAGTCCCCGATGCCGTCGCCGTTCCCGTCCCGGTACGTCTCGACGTCAAGGCAGTAAATGACCGCATTCTTCCACCACAGGTCGGCCTCGCGGGCTCTGGAGATGGGGGGCAACGTCGCTCCTGACCTCGCACGGATCGTGTCCGCGCGGTCTGTGCCCGAAGCGGCCGGGTGGAATCTTCGCTTTTCTGGCAGAGCGGTTGAGCTGCCCTTATGCGCGTGGTGACCGGTGCCGGACGCGTACTAAGGCGGGTTTCGAAGTAGGTGGAGCCATTCGTTGACCGGCCATCGGAGGCTTCACCTCCCGCGCCCGGAACGGGTGTCGCTGGGTGGACGTCGTAAGGATCATGCTGAGAGTTGAGGACTTCATGGCGTCGGCCGATGTGAACACCGACGTGGCGGCCAACGTGCTTGCTTATGTGGCCGAGTTGGAGCGGCGTGGTGTCATCGTCTCCGATGTGAAACACGAGCCGGACGCCGACGGCGCGGAGGAGTGGTCTTTCCGCCTCAAGATCACGAATCGGTGGCTGGTGCGCGTCATGATGCCGGTCTGGCCGCTGGAATGGGTACAGCGCCCTGCGGAGTTCGAGGAGCAGATCGCAGCCACCGAGTGGCATGGCGGTATGTACGTCGACGGCAGCCTGGACGGCCCGACCGACTTCGACGGTGAGTACCCGACCTGGGATGAGGCCGTCGAAGCGGGCGTCCGCATCGCAGCGGGCTCTGAGTAGGAGGACTGGCCGGCCCTAGATGAACGGCTGGGCGGATTTCGCACGGTTGCCACCATGCCGCGCATCTCGCGTAGCAGCAGGTTGGGGCCCTGGTTTGTCGAGACTGAAGCACGCCTCGCCAACGGCTTGCGGCCGCTTGATCGGAACGTGGACCCCGGCGTCGGTGGCGGCGGTCGGGGTCACCGGTGATGGGGTGATCTGGTCATGACAGATCGAGGTGGCAGACTCGGGCCGTGTACAAATACACCTCGGTGGCGGGCGATCCCATTCCCGCGCGGGACGGGTTCGCCGTGGATGACCAGGACGAAAGCGAAGACTCCACGGTCGTGAGCCTGGGAACGGTCGATGAACACGACCTGGTGCAGATCGCTGCCTGGGATGACGGTATGGGTCTCGATGTGGAACTGTTGCTGACACTGCCGCACGCACGAGCGGTCCGCGATCGCCTCAGCGAAG
This sequence comes from Actinomadura craniellae, assembly GCF_003289645.1. GTDB lineage: Bacteria > Actinomycetota > Actinomycetes > Streptosporangiales > Streptosporangiaceae > Actinomadura_D > Actinomadura_D craniellae. The sequence continues at coordinate 107,121 of NZ_QLYX01000008.1, forward strand.
CGATCCGGATTATCGAAGAGCGGGGAAAGACGCCGCGCTGATCGTGGAATTCGGCCAGGTGAAACAGGTCTGGGTGTGCTCGGTCGCTCCCGCAGGCGGTTCCGGTGGGAAGGTGGCACACGGAGAGGGGACGTGTCGGCGTTGGTCCTGTTCCGTAGTTGGCGAAGTGTCATGGGTGGCGCAGGTGCTCTCGGGCTGTTGTTCGGCACCGTCGTCTCCTTGTTGAACGGTGCGTCATGGTCGCTTCTGACTCCGCTGAGCCTGGTGGCAGGAGTCGGCTGGTCCTGGGCGGCCGCGGGGGTCGCCATGGGGGTGCTCGCCACGAACGCGAGGCGGGCGGCGGCGGCAAGTGTCGTTTTCCTGGTGATGGCCGTCTGGGCGTATTACGCGATAGATCTCGCCAACGGCGTGTACCGAACATTGGACAGAACCGATCCGGCATATATGACCGATCCGGCGCATGCGCGGACTATCACGGATTGGTCCAGCCTATTCTCGGATCTGGTCGTCTGGTCCCTTTCGGCGGTGCTGCTGGGCGCTCTGCTCGGCCTGATCGGTTGGGGGGCACACCGTCGTGACCTGGCGGGACTGCTGTCCAGGCTGGTGGTGCCGGTGGGCGCGCTGGCCGAGATGATGATGCGGCTGAACGCCGAACTTGTCATTCAGCCGCGTCCTGTTGCGGTAGTGACATTCACCCTCGTGGGCGTTGTCGCCGTCATTACAGCGGGGATCTTCATCGCAGGGCACATCGGTCGATGGCGAGCACCGGCACCACCTCGACACGTCGGATAGGACTTGGCAGCGGGCCGGCGAAGGGCCTGACGCCGGTGGGTGCTCGCTCGCGCGCGTCATCCATCATGTCGGCAGGCAGATCGACGAGACTTTCACGGTTCCCGACCTTTTCTCGCCGGAGAAAATCCCCTTCCACGTGCGAGCGTACGGCCCCAGGCCGGTTGCGAGGATGCCTGGCGTGCCGGTGAAGGATCCCCCGACCAGCCTGGTCCCGGCGGGGCACGCGCCGCCGAACGCCGTCACCGAACCGTTCGCGGGCACCGGTACGCGCCTGCCGGACACCAGAATGGGATCGCCTACCGTTCCAGGCGGGCCGGGGTCTCCTTTGTCGCCCTTCTCGCCGTCTCTGCCGTCGGCGCCGTCTTTGCCGTCGGCACCGTCTTTTCCGTCAGCGCCGTCCTTGCCGTCGGCACCGTCTTTTCCGTCAAGGCCGTCCCTGCCGTCCCTGCCCTCTTTTCCGTCGACGCCGTCGGAGCCGTCAGCGCCATCGGCGCCATCTCGTCCGTCCGCGCCGTCTTGGCCATCTTGGCCGTCAGCGCCGTCGGCGCCGTCTTTGCCGTCGACACCGTCCTCGCCGTCCTCTCCCGTGGGGCCCTTGGGCCCCCTGCGGCCGCGAGAACATTTTTTCTTGGCGGATTTGTGCCGCTTCTTTTTGGCCTTTGGTTTCTTGTAGCAGTATCCATTCGAGGCCAGGGCGTCAGAGGGTCCTGTGGTCATAGTGCCTGCCGTGAGCGCCACCACCATCAGTAAGGCAACCGACAGTCGCACAATGAGCACATTCTTCCTTTTCGCTGACATCATCCATCCTCGGTCTGGTACAGACAGCAGGATAAGGAGATCATTCGCGAACTCACGGAATGCTTTCCATGAATGAAAAACATGGTCAAGGACGGTTGATCTCAACTGCGATAAAGACGACGACCGGCCCTGCGGGGAAGGCCCGCAGGGTCTTCAGCCCGTGGCGCTGCCCGCCGAGAGCGGGATCAGCGGAACAGGGCCTCGTGCAGGCCCTGCCACGACGCCTCCGGGCAGTGGGCCGGCACGTCACCAGGCTCGACCCAGCCGGCCTCGTCGCACTCGAAGCCAGGCCGGGGCCGGATGGGGGTTCCCCGCCGCTCCAGCCGCGCGGCGTAGAACGCCTGGAACGTCCGTGCCGGGTAGCGGTGGCCGGCCGGCGGGTCGGCCAGCAGGGTGATCCGCTGTCCGCCGAGCAGTGCCAGCCGCTCGGCCGCCAGTTCGAACCCGGTCTCCTCTGCGAGCTCACGGGCCGCGGCGGCCCTCGGATCCTCGCCGGGCTCCACGTGGCCGCCGGGCACGTCCCAGCCGCGGCCGGGCCGGTCCACGTGGGTCAGCAGCGTGCGGCCGGCCCCGTCCACCACGAACGCGAAGGCCGAGGTGACGGTGTAGCCGCCGGGAAGGGCATCGGCCAGCAGCAGGTCCACCCGGTGCGGGACGGAGATCCAGGGGACGGTCCGCGTGTCGATCACGGTCGCTGCCATGCCCGCATCATTGCAGGCCACGGTGTTTCCCGGCCCTCGGGTCAGGCACCGCATTTGCGCATCCACTTCGCGCCGGCCCGCACGTGGGCCGTGTCCAGGTAGTCGACCCCGGCGATCCGCTGGGCCTCCCACCATTCCTCCTGGAGCTGCCTTTCGCACCCCTGCCAGCCGGGCTTCCACGCGCACAGCTTGAAGCCGCCGGGATCCTTGTGGTCGCGCTTGCGGCCGTCCGGACCCTCCACGAACCGGACCTTGAGCCCGGCGTCGTGCGCCTTCTGGACGAACTCGTTCAGCAGGCGCTGCTCCTCGTCGCTGATCCGGTGGTCGCCGTCGCGGTCCGCGCACTGCCGGTACGAGCCGTTCAGCATGCTGACACCCCGCGCGTACGCGGGGTCGTACTCGGGGCTGGCGGGATCGACCCGTGGCGGCAGCGTGCAGCCCGGCCCGGGGGCGATGTAGAAGGTGACGTTCGGCGGCTGTTTCCCGATGACCGCGCCGGGGGTGTCGCCCGGCATCAGTAGCTGGACTCCCGGTGGCAGGTCCCGGGTCTGCTCGATGATCTTCTGGTAAGTCGTCTCGTCGCCCTTCTTGATCTCCAGGAGGATGACGAACGGCTTGTCGCGGCCCCGGTAGACCTGCCCGCCGTTGGCGGCGGCCCGGGCGATCAGCGGCTCCACGTACGTCTTGCGCAGCGTGCCGCGCGAACCGCCGTCGGCCTGGTGCTGCAGGTGGAGTTCGCCGTCGTCGCCGACCCAGATGTCGGCCTCGATGCTCGTCGCCCCGTGGTCGAGCGCGTCCTGGAGCGGGCGGTCGTTCTCGTAGTCGTTGTGCGCGTGCAGGCCCTCGACCCACTCGGTCTCGTCCCCGGGCGTGCAGGTCGGCTTCGGGATCGGGGGGCGTGCGGGTGAGCGGCCGGGTGAGGGGACGGGGGTGGGGGCCGCCGCGGGCGGGGCGGGACGGCCCGGGCAGCTCTCCCCGAGGACGGCGCATATCGCGGACTCGCAGGCCGCCGTCACCCGAGCGCCGACGTCGCTGGTGGCGACCGCGCCCGTGACCGCGGCGATGATCAGCACGACGCCGAGGTAGCCGAGGGCGCCTTCGCCGCGTTCGGCTCGGCTCATGCGCCCTCCTTCGGGCCTCAGCCGGCGGGATGGTCCTGATCTGGCGGCCCGCACGGCCGTACGGGCTCCGGGTGGGAGCACAATCTCCCCCGAGACCGGAGCCGTCCGGAAGGGCCCTCGGACCTAACCGCGCACGCTGGGAGGACCCGGGTCCGGGCCACGCCCTTGCCGGGAAGATCCTTGTTGTTCGCGTATATTCCAGATCTCGCATTCGGCGGGCACGAGGCTCATCCGAGAGAACAGCCGACGACCGGGGTGACCATGGCCGACGATGAGGAACCGATCGCGATCGGCGAGGCGCTGGCGGGGATCAAGGTACTGCCCCTGCTGGAGGGGTGGACCGCACTGGCCGCGATAGTCCTGGTGAAGTGCATCGACGAGGAGGGGCGCCCGAGCTGGGCGTTCCGGACGACCGACGGGCTGAACGACGAGGAACTGCTGGGCGCCCTGACGGTCAGGACGGACATGCTCCGCCGCGACCTGCTGGCGTCCTACTACGACCAGGACGAGTGAAACCCCAGGGGTTCACCCGGCGGTCTCCCGGAGCTGGGGCAGGACCTTGGCGCCGAAGGCCTCGATAAAGGTGGCCTGCTCCTGGCCCACGTGGTGCAGGTAGATCTGGTCGAAGCCGAGTTCCGCGTACCCGTGCAGCAGCGCGGCGTGCCGGCCCAGGTCGGCCGAGACGTCGACGACCTCGCCGACCCGCTCGGGGGTGACGTGTTCGGAGACACCGTCGAAGTGGTCGGTCATCTCCAGGTCCCAGCAGACCGGTGGGGAGAACACGTTGCCACGCCACTGGTCGTGCGCGATCAGGGCGGCCTGGTCCTCCTCGGGTGCCCAGCTCAGGTGCACCTGGAGGGCGAGTTCGCCGCGGCCGCCGGCATCGCGGTAGGCGTCGATGATCCGGCGGAGGGTGTCGTGCGGGGCGTTCACCGTGATGAGGCCGTCGGCCCACCCGGCGCACCAGCCGGCGGTTTCGGGGCTCACCGCGGCGCCGACCAGGCGGGGCGGGTCGGCGGGGCGGGTCCACAGCCGGGCCCGGTCGACGGTCACCAGGCCGTCGTGGCTGACCTCCTGGCCGTCCAGCAGGGCGCGGATCACCTCGACGCACTCGCGCAGCCGGTGGTTGCGCACCTCCTTGCGGGGCCAGCGGTCGCCGGTGATGTGCTCGTTGCTGGCCTCCCCGCTGCCCAGCGCCGTCCAGAACCGGCCGGGGTACATGGCGGCGAGGGTGCCGATCGCCTGCGCGACGATCGCGGGGTGGTAGCGCTGGCCGGGCGCGTTGACGACGCCGAACGGCAGCTCGGTGGCCTGCATCGCGGCGCCCAGCCAGGCCCAGGCGAAGCCGGACTGCCCCTGCCGGGCACTCCAGGGGGAGAAATGGTCGGAGCACATGGCCGCGGCGAATCCGGCCTGCTCGGCGTGGATCACCGCGGCCAGCAGCTCGCGCGGGTGGATCTGTTCGTGCGAGGCGTGGAAGCCGTAGACCGTCATGCGGCCGTCCGTACCCGCCGTCCCGTGGCCTATCCTGCGCGCTGCGTGAGGCTGAACCAGTGGCCCGAGTCGTCGGTCTCCAGGACGCCGATGCCCAGCGCGCCCTTGCCGACCAGTGTGCGCAGGAGGGCGGCCGCCGTCATATGGGCATTCTCCTGCCTCTCGCGGGAAATTCCGTCCTTGTGGTCCCATGAGTCACTGATATGTCATCAGTGGTTGCTCTCAGTTCGTTCCGGTCGATTCGACCTGGGCCGACTGACAGGTGTCACCGATAAAGTGATCACTGTTGAAAAGTCGTCGCAGGTGAACGGGGGCACTTACGGTCGAAGAAAAGCAGCCGAACGACGTGAGCCGATTAGCCATGTTGCTAATCGCCCCCTTCACATTGACGACCCGGCCATGCACACTTGGAAGCACGGGAGGGGCTACCGGAAGAGGGGACACAAGGTGGCCGGCTCAGTTGAGCTCATCTACCGCCTGCTCATGGCGGTGGACGTGGAAAATCATCCGGACCGGGAGGTGCGCGAGCAGCTTCAGGTACACGAGGACCTCAGTGCCGTGCTGGACGCGGCGGCCGAGCAGGTGGGGCTGGACCGCCCCCGGTGGGAAAAGCAGAAAAGGGGAGACGGCGAGCTCGCCATTCTGCCGGAGGAGGTCGGCGTCGCGGTCGTCGGCGACTTCGTCTCCGCGCTGGAGGAGCGGATCGCCGAGATCAACGCCGCCCGGCCGGTCCGGCCGTGGCTGCGGATCAGGCTGGCGATCCACCATGGCACCCTGACTCCGGGCCCGTTCGGCCCGGCCGGGGACGCGCCGATCGTGATCAGCAGGCTGCTGGCCGCTCCGCCGGTGCACCGCCTGCTGCGGGAGCGCGAGGATCTCGACGTCGCGCTGGTCGTCTCCAGCACGATCTACCGGAACGTGATCAAGACGGGGTTCTGCTCGCTGGACCCGCGGCACTTCGCGCCGATGCAGACGACGATCAAACGAGTTCAGTACCACGGTTTCACTTACCGTCCGCCACTGCGGAAATCAAAGGGCACCACGTCGGAGGGGGCCGAAATAATCGTTTTCAATGCGAGTTAGAAAGCTTTCCCATTCCTGGGCGGTCAGGGTGATGTGCGTGCTGGGGCGCTTGGAATCGCGGATGAGCACAAGGCCGGGCGGCCGGGCGACTTCCACACATGACTCCTCCTCTCCACCGCTCAACGAACTCTTTCGCCAGGTGAGCGGTCGTGGCTCGGGCACGCAGGCCTCCCTCCCGGGGAGACTGGGTACGCCGCCCCGAAATCCCATGGCCACGGCGTTGAACTCGCTGTCACAGGGCACAGCGGAGCGGGGTCGCCTGCGACCTTAACGAGGATCTGTCAGGTGCAGTGTAAACGCGGGCAGTGGATCGGACCACGGAGGGCCGCGTGTGATGGAGTGCCCGCAACCGTTCTTTTCGGGCCGTCCCCGTCGGGTCAGATTTCGTCGGCCAGCCTGCTCAGCAGCACCGCGGAGCCCTCGGGGCGCAGGGAAACCCGCCGCAGGTCCTCGAAGACCTCACGGTAGTGCGTCACCTCGTCGTGAAGGTCGCGGGTGGTGACGCTGCCTCGTTCGCTCTCCAGCGACAGCACGTCGTCGTCTTCCGGATCGGGGAACTCGATGATGGTGAAGGCCCCGCCCAATCCCATGTGCGCGCCGGCGGTGAAGGGAACGACCTCGATCGTCACATGCGGCAGTGAGGCGAGTTCCACGAGCCGGCGGATCTGGTTGCGCATGACGTTTTGCCCGCCCACGTGACGGTGGACCACCGCTTCGTCGATGACGAAGTAGAACTGCGGTGGATCGGGCTGCTCCAGCAGTTCCTGGCGGCGCATGCGGACCTCGATGAGCTGTTCGGACCTGCTGCGGTTCTCCGGCCTGAGCAGCCCGTGGGTGATCGCTTCGGCGTAGTCGGAGGTCTGCAGCAGGCCCGGCACGACCAGTGGCTGGAAGTGCCGCAGGATGGAGGCCGCCGACTCGTAGCCGATCATGTCCGTGTAGGGCTGGCTGAGCGCCTTGCGGTAGGAGCTCCACCAGGCCCGCTCGCGGGCGGATCGGGCGAGGGCCACGATCTCCGTGATGCGCTCGTCGGCCACCCCGTAGTGGGCGAGCAGCGCCCGCAGGTCGGTCGTGGAAATTCCCACCGTTCCGGCTTCAATTCGGATGACTTTGCTCAACGACCATTCCAGGGCGGTGGCGACCTGCTCCTGGGTCTGGCTGGAGTTCTCCCGTGCCTTGCGCAACTCGGCCCGCAGTCGCCGCTGATGGACAGTCGGGCTCTGGGTGGCAGCCACGTGTCGAACTCCTCGCCATTGAAGATGACCGTATAGGGTGTCGGGGTCTCAACCGAAACCTGGCGCACGAGTATATTGCCAGGTGGCCGTTAGGTCGCTGGCCAACCGCCTAGTGCCAGACGACAGGTTTCATAGTGCCAGATACTGGGGCTCGATTGACGTTTTCCAGAGGCGCTGCGGGGAGGCATGTGGGCCGGCCGGGCGAGTTCACGTCCGGTCCATGACCGAACGTGCGTGATCGCCCAGGTTTTATGGCAAATCCGGGGTGTTCTCGCGAGGCCGGTGCCCATTAGGACGTCGTTCCGGCGCGGATTAGTTCCCCGCAATCCCGACAATCAATGATCCCGCGAACGTCCCACGGGGCGATTCCGGTCGGTATGGTGCTGGGTTGTGAGCGGTCGACATCGGGCGAACCGGACTCCCGTGCCCCATCGTGGCGGGATGCGGGCCGCCGTGGCCGCATGCCTGGAGCGCGCCGGCCTCGGCCGGTTCGCCGCCGTGCTCGTCGGCGGCGCGGTGCTGTGCGGCACCGCCCTGGCCGGCGGCGGCGTGCTGGCGGGCGACCGGTCCTCCGCACCCCAGCCGCACCGGGCCGCGGCCCCCGCCCACGCGCCCGCCTCCCCCACCCCGCAGCCGAGCACCACGCCCACCGCCACACCGCGCCGCACCCCCAAGGCCCGCCCGGCCAAGCGGCGGCCCGCGGCCGCACCGGCCCGGCCGCACGCGGCACCGCCCCGGGCCCGCGCACCGCGGCGCACCGACCGCTCCACGCGCCGGCTGCGCGAGTACCGGGAACGCTACGAGCGCCGGTACCGCTGGTGGCGCTACTACTACCGGTACCGCCGCTGACCGCGCCGGGCCGCCGGAGGTCCTCCGACCCGCGGCCGGGTAGAGGTGCTGCTCCTCGGCCACGGAGACGCCGGAGGTCCTCCGCCCGCTACCTCGCCAGATGCCGGGACAGGGTGCGCTTGAGGATCTTGCCGGTGGGGTTGACGGGAAGCTCGTCCACGAACGAGATCCGCCGGGGGTACTTGTAAGGCGCCACCCGCTCCCGGACGAACTCCCGCAGCTCCGCCATGGTCACCGCGCGGCGCAGCGCGACCACCGCGGCGACGTCCTCGCCGAGTTCGGGGTGGGGCACGCCGACGACCGCGGCCTGGCGTACCGCCGGATGCTCGTACAGCACCTCCTCCACCTCCCTCGGGTACACCGTGCGGCCACCCCGGATGATCACGTCGTGCCGCCGGTCGACCAGGAAGAAGAACCCGTCCCCGTCGACCCGGCCGAGGTCGCCGGTGCGGAACCAGCCGTCGTGGACCGCCGCGGCCGTCGCCGCCGGGTCGTTCCAGTAGCCCTTCATGACGTTGGGTCCCCGGACGGCGATCTCGCCGACCTCACCGGCCGGCCGCTCGCGCCCCTGGTCGTCGACGACCTTCATCTCGACGTCCTTGATGGGCAGCCCGATCGACCCGGGCCGCCGCCCGGCCCCCGGCGCCCGGTTGGAGGCCGCGACCGGGGAGGTCTCGCTGAGCCCGTACCCCTCGATGATCGCGCAGCCGAACCGCTCCTCGTACGCCCGCAGCAGGTCCAGCGGCAGCGGCGCCCCGCCGGAGACGCACACCCGCAGCATCGACAGGTCGGCGGCGCCCGGGTGGTCGGCCATCGCCAGGAACATCGTGGGCACCCCGTGGAACACGGTCACCCCGTCCCGCCGGACGACCTCCAGCGCCCGGCCGGGCGAGAAGCGCGGCAGCAGGGTGAGCCGCCCGCCCGCGCAGACGGTGGCGTTGAGCGCGCAGGTCTGCCCGAAGGCGTGGTAGAGCGGCAGCGCCCCCAGGACGACGTCGTCGATGCCGAGGCCGTGCATCCGGGCCACCGTCTCGGCGTTGTGCCGCAGGTTGCCGTGGGTGAGCTCGATCCCCTTGGCCCGTCCGGTCGTCCCGGCGGTGTAGAGGATCACCGCGGTGTCGGTGTCCGCGCACGGGGCGACGCCGTGGTCGGGGCGCACCCGGCGCAGCAGCCGCCGGAACTCGCCGGGGACCACGAACAGGCAGTCGGTGCCGCTCCCGGCGGTGCCCGCCTCGGCCGCCTCGGCGTGGGCGTGCCAGCCGATCAGCAGCCGGGCGGCGCACCCGCCGACCGCGGCGGCGATCTCCCGGCGCCGCAGCAGCGGGTCGAGCGGGACGGCCACGCACCCCGCCCGCAGCACGCCGTAGTACACGACCGCAAACTCCGGCACGTTCGGCAGCAGCACCGCGACCCGGTCGCCGGGCTCGACGCCCCGGCCGCGCAGCAGGGCGGCGACCCGGGCGCTCATCGTTTCCAGTCCGAGGTAGCTGAGGCCGTCGTCGTCGAGGGTGAGGGCGGTTCTCCCCCCGAATCGCTCGGCGGCGGCGCGCAGGCGGCCGGCGAGATTCATGATCCTGACCGTACGCCCGGGGTGTGGCCCGCTCATCGGTCACGGACCACAGTCTTCAGCGCTCGGGGTTGTTCTCCGGCAGAGGCATCGAGTCCTGCATCGCGATCGCGATCAGCAGTTCGACGAGGTCGGAGATCCGGCGCAGGCTGCGCCCGGTGCGCTCCTCGATGCGGTGCATCCGGTACTGGGCGGTGTTGTGGTGGATCTGCAACTGCTCGGCGGCGGCGCGCAGGTTCAGGTCGGCCTCGGCGAACGCCCGGATCGTGGCGGTGAGCACCCCGCCGCGTGCCCGGTCCTCCGCGAGCAGGGCGCTGATCCGCGGATCGACCAGGTGCCGGGCGGTGTCGTCGGCGCTCAGCGCCAGGTACTCGAACGGGGTGATCCGCGGCAGCGCCGCCACCCCGCCGTCCTCCGGCAGGAACTCGATCACCGCGCGGGCCTCCCGGTACGCCCGCGGGACGCGCCGCGGCTCGGTGACCACCGTGCTGATGCCCATCGCCAGGGAGATCCCCTCCTGGAGCAGGGTGTCGCGCACGGACTGGAGACGGTCGCACAGCGGCGCCGGGTCGGCGGAGCAGGCCAGCCCGGCCACCGCCACGATCTCCGACTGGCGGACGACCGACAGGGTGCGGTTGCCGTTCACGCCGGTCCGGGCGATCGCGGCACAGGCCGCGTGCCGGGCGTCGGGGTCGGGTGCGGAGCCGACCAGGACGGCCGTCATCACCACCATGGGCGTCCGCGACCCGAGGCCGTGCGCGTGGGCGGCGGCGAGTTGCGGGCCGCGGCCGGGCATCTCCCCGGCGAGCAGGATCTCCAGCAGGTCCCGGCTCTCGCGCACCGCCTCGGCGGCGGCGTACTGCTGGAACTCCATGTAGGTGTCGGCGGCGTGCCGGCTGGCGAAGTCGGAGTACCGCATGATGGGGGAGGCCAGCCCGAGCGCGGCCTCGTGTCCCGCCCAGGTCGGGCCGGTGCGGGCGACCAGCGCCGCCCAGAAGACCTGCTGCCCGATCCGGAAGGCGGCGATGTAGTCGGTCAGCGCCAGCCCGGCCCGCGCCCGCCGCATCGCCGCCCGGCGGGTGAAGGCGATGTCCTCCAGGCACAGCGTGCGTTCCTCCAGCAGCGCGCCGAGTTTGGCGCGGTAGTGGCGGATGAGCTGGTCGTGGACGTCCGCGATGAAGGCCGCGTCCCGTTCGGCGTAGGCGGGGATTTCGGCCCGCATCGCCGCCACCGCGGTATCGGCCAGGTCGGGGACGTGGTCGAGGAGCTCGGAGAGGATGCGCGAACGCTCCGTACGGATTGCGCGCGCGTCGGCCGGCGTGTCCACACGTTGTCCAAAGGACATGTCCGGATCATCCATGTCCGTCCCAGTAGCGTCAACGGTCCTGATCGCCCGTCTCCAAGCCTGTGCTCGGTGGACAACACCCGTACCGAGAACTTGGGTGCTCGCGCCCAATGCGCCCCTGAACGGCCGCTTTTACGCTGACGCCCTCATCCAGAACGCGATTCAGGAGGCCGGATGCTCGAAGTGGCCGATCTGACCGTGCGCTTCGGGGGCATCACCGCGCTGGACGGTGTCGGATTCTCCGTGGCGCGCGGCGAGATGGTGGGGCTGATCGGGCCGAACGGCGCCGGAAAGACCACGCTGTTCAACTGCCTGACCCGGCGCTACGACGCCGACGAGGGCACGGCCGGATACGAGGACATCGACCTGCTGCGGGCGGCGCCGCACGCCATCGCCGCGCTGGGCATCGCCCGCACCTTCCAGAACCTGGGCCTGTTCCCGGCGCTGTCGGTGCGCGACAACGTGCTGGTCGGCGCGCACCACCAGGGCCGGGCGGGCTTCCTGGGCGCGGGGCTGTGGCTGCCGAACGTCCGCCGTGAGGAGGCCCGGCTGCGCGCCGCCGCGGACGCCGTGCTGGACCGGCTGGAACTGACCAAGGTCGCCGACCACCCGGCGGCCGGGCTGCCCTTCGGGACGCTCAAACGGGTCGAACTGGCCCGCGCCCTCGCGGTCGAACCCAGGCTGCTGCTGCTGGACGAGCCCGTCAACGGCCTCAGCTCCGGGGAGGTCGAGGAGTTCGCCGCCCTGGTCCGGGAGATCCGCCAGGACCTGGACATCACCGTGGTCGTCGTCGAGCACCACATGGGCTTCGTGATGAGCATCTGCGACCGGGTCGTCTGCCTGGACTTCGGCCGCAAGATCGCTGAGGGGTCGCCCGACGAGGTCCAGCGCGACCCCGCGGTCATCGAGGCGTACCTGGGAACGGCGGCATGAGCGAGAACTTCCTGACGGTCGAGGACCTGCACGCCGGGTACGGCGCGGCCCGGGTGCTGCACGGTGTGAGCCTGACGGTGGGCCAGGGGGAGATCTGCGCGATCCTCGGCCCCAACGGCGCGGGCAAGACCACCACGCTGCGCGCGCTGTCCGGCGGGGTGCGCGCCCGCGGCACCATCCGGCTGGACGGCACCGACCTGGCCGGCCGCTCCCCGGACGCGGTGGCCCGGCACGGCGTCGCGCACGTGCCCGAGGGGCGCGGCACCTTCATGCCGCTGACCGTGGAGGAGAACCTGCGGCTGGGCGCGTACCTGCGGCGCGACAAGGCCGCGGCGGAGTCCGACCTTGAGCGCGTCTACGGCCACTTCCCCGTGCTGGCGGAGCGGAGGGGGCAGGCGGCCGGCAGCCTCAGCGGCGGCGAGCAGCAGATGCTGGCGATCGGGCGGGCGCTGATGCTGCGCCCCCGCCTACTGCTGCTCGACGAGCCGTCCCTGGGCCTGGCGCCGCTGGTCACCCGGGAGCTGTTCGGCATCGTCCAGGCCGTCAACGAGGAGGAACGCACCACCGTGATCGTCGTCGAGCAGAACGCCCACCTGGCGCTGGGCATCGCCCACCAGGCGCACGTGCTGGAGTCCGGCCGCATCGTGCTGTCGGGGCCGGCCGAGCAGATCCGGGCGGACGAGCAGGTCGTCAAGTCCTACCTCGGGTACCGGGTGTAGCCGATGTCCGAGTTCCTGCAACAGGTGGTGGAAGGGCTCGGTGCGGGGGCGATCTACGCCAGCCTCGCCCTCGCCCTCGTCCTCATCTACCGGTTCACCGGCATCGTCAACTTCGCCCAGGGCGAGCTGGCCATGTTCTCGGCCTACATCGCCTGGCAGTGCGTGCACGCGGGGCTGCCCTTCTGGCTAGCCCTGCTGATCACCCTGGCGGTGTCGTTCACCGGCGGGATGCTGATCGAGCGGGTGGTCATCCGGCCGGTGGAGGGCGCGCCCGAGCTGACCGTGGTGATCATCACCGTGGGGCTGTTCATCTTCGTCAACGCCGCCGCCGGCTGGATCTGGTCGTTCCTGATCAAGGACTTCCCGAACCCGTTCCCCGGCGGCGCGGCCGAACTGGGCGGCGTCGCCGTCGGCTACGCCACCCTCGGCATCTTCGTCGTGGTGGGCGTGGTGATGGGCCTGCTCTACCTGCTCTTCCAGCACACCAAGATCGGCCTGGCCATGCGGGCGGTGTCGGCCAACCCCGACTCCGCCCGGCTCGTCGGGATCCGGGTCGGCTGGATGCTCGCGCTCGGCTGGGGCCTGGCCGCCATGGTCGGCGCGGTATCGGGCGTGCTGGTCGCCCCGCAGCTGTTCCTGGAGCCCAACATGATGGGCGGCGTCCTGATCTACGCCTTCGCCGCGGCCACGCTCGGCGGGTTCGACAGCCCGGTCGGCGCCGTCGTCGGCGGGCTCGTCGTCGGGGTGGCCGAGACGCTGGCCGGCGCGTACGTGGACGCCATCGGAGCGGACCTCAAGGTCGGGGTACCGCTGGTGATCATCCTGGCCGTGCTGCTGCTCCGCCCGCAGGGGCTGTTCGGCCACGCGGAGGTGGAGCGCGCATGACGGAGTCGACCAAGCAGGCGGCCCCGGTCGCCGACGCGGCCCCCGCCACGGGCAGGCGGGACGTCCGGGCCCTGCTCCAGGAGCGGTGGCAGTGGCTCGCCGCCGCCGCGCTGGTCGCGGCGGTCTGTTTCGCGCCGTTCCAGCTCGTGCCGTTCCGGGTCTTCCAGCTCACCATGGTGCTGGTCTACGCGGTGGCGCTGCTGGGCCTGAACCTCCTGGTCGGGCACGCCGGCCAGATCTCCCTCGGGCACGGCGCGTTCTTCGCCGTCGGCGCGTACACCTCGGCGATCCTGCTGCACGACCACGGCCTGCCGCACCTGGTGACACTGCCGTTCGCGGCGGCGCTGGCGTTCGTCCTCGGGCTGGGGCTGGGCGTGCCCGCGCTGCGGCTGCGCGGCCTCTACCTGGCGCTGGTGACACTCGCGATCGCGATCTTCCTGGTGCCGCTGATCAAACGGTTCGAGTCGGTGACCGGCGGCGCGATGGGGCTGACCCTGGAGAAGCCGGTGCCGCCCGCCTGGACCGGGCTGGCCGAGGACCAGTGGCTGTACTTCCTGGCGCTGGCCGTGACGGCGCTGGCGTTCGCGTCGGTGTACGGGCTGCTCCGCTCCCGGGTGGGCCGGGCGCTGCACGCCATCCGCGACAACGAGGCCGCGGCCGAGGTGATGGGCGTCAAGCTGTCGTTCTACAAGACGCTCGCCTTCGCCTGGAGCGCGATGCTCGCCGGCGTCGCCGGCTGCGTCTACACCTGGACGATCGCGTTCGTCGCCCCGGACTCGTTCACCGTCACCCTCTCGATCACCCTGCTGGCCGGGCTGGTCGTCGGCGGGCTCGGCTCGATGGCGGGGCCGGTGCTCGGCGGCCTCTTCGTGGTGTACGTGCCGAGCCTGTCCCAGGACATCAACAAGGGCGCCCCCGGGGTGGTCTTCGGTCTCTTGATCATCGTGGTGATGCTCGTCGCTCCCACCGGCCTCGCCGGGCTGGCCGGGCGTGCGGCGCGTTCGACCCGAAAGGTTCTGCAGAAGGAGCGACGGAATGCGTAGATCGGTGATGGGCGCCACGGCGGTGGCCGTGCTGCTCGCCAGCGCGGCGTGCGGCGGCAGAGGCGAGGAAGGAGGCACCACGGCCCAGGGCGAGTGCAAGGGCCAGCAGACGACCGGCATCACCGACAAGAGCGTCAAGCTCGGCGGGATCTACCCGCTGTCGGGCCCCGCGTCGGCGTACGGCCAGATCCCCGTGGGGGTCAAGGCCTACTTCGACTCCGTCAACGCCGAGGAGAACGGCATCGGCGGGCGTAAGGTCACGTTCGTCTTCCGCGACGACGGCTACCAGCCGGCCCGGGCGGTGGAGGAGGCGCGGCGGCTGGTCGAGCAGGAGCAGGTCTTCGCGCTCTTCCAGACCCTCGGCACCCCGTCCACCACGGCCGTCTGGGACTACGCCGGGCAGCGCAAGGTGCCGCAGGTCTTCGTCGCCACCGGCGCCTCCAAGTGGGGCACCGACAAGAGCCACCCGTGGACGATCGGCTGGCAGCCGAACTACATCTCCGAGGCCCGCATCTACGCCCAGTTCCTCAAGGGCGAGAAGCCGCAGGCCAAGGTGGCGGTGCTCTACCAGAACGACGACTTCGGCAAGGACCTGCTCGGCGGCTTCAAGAAGGCCATCGAGGGCAGCCAGATCAAGGTCGTCGCCGAGCAGAGCTACGAGGTCGCCGACCCCTCCGTCGACCCGCAGATGCGTAACCTCGCCGGCTCCGGGGCCGACGTGTTCCTCAACGTGACGACGCCGAAGTTCGGCTCGCAGGCGCTGGCGGCGGACGCGAAGAACACCCGCTGGAACCCGCTGCACATCATCAACAACGTCGCCGCCTCGCTGACCGTCCTCAGGCCGGTCGGCTTCCCGAACGTGCAGAACACCGTCTCGGCGGCGTACTACAAGGACCCGGTCGACCCGCAGTGGGCGAACGACGCGGAGATGAAGCGCTACAAGGCGGCGATGGCCAAGTACGCGCCGAACGCCGACGTCAACAACCAGTACAACGCGTTCGGCTGGGCGGCGGCCGCCAGCTTCCACAAGACCATGCAGGCCATGAAGTGCCCGACCCGGGAAGGGCTCCGCGACGCGATGCGGAACCTGAAGGACGTCCGGGTCGACATGCTCCTGCCCGGGATCTCGCTCAACACGGGTGCCGACGACGGCTTCCCGATCGAGTCGATGCAGCTCATGCGGTTCAAGGGCGAGCGGTGGGAGCTGTTCGGGCAGGTGATCGACACCCGCAAGGAGTTCGGCCCGGTCACCCACTGACCGGCCTGGACGTCCCGGACGGGTGCAGCCCCGCGAGGCGGCGGCGCGGTTCCTCTGGCCGCGCCGCCGCCTCGCGGCGCGACCCGGCCGCCGGGGCGTCGAAGCCGCGGGGGCGGCGGGTGTCCCGGCGCAGGCGGCGGGCCAGCCCGCGGCGGGGACGGCCGGGGGAGGGGGCGGGCTCCTCCCCCGGGTGCGGGGAGTGGACGGCGTGCACCCAGCCCCGGTGCCGCCGGTAAGCCACCTTGACCCGGACGAGCGGGGCGTAGGCGGCGGCGCGGATGCCCGCGTAGCCGTGCCGGACGACGGAGTGGTAGATCTCCTCGGAGACCACGAGCAGCAGGGGCGCGTCCGTGCGGCGCAGCGCGGCCTTCGCGGCCGTGGAGTCCAGCAGCCGGCAGGCGATGTCGAGGGCCTCGCCATAGGTCCCGTGATCGTCACGGTGGGTTTCCCCGGCGTGGATCACCACCCGGACGCGAAAGCGCCGGTCGGCGGGAAGCACGGCCGCGGGGCGCGCATTGTGCTCGGCCAGCAATGCGCTGAGAACGGGAATGAAGGAATGCAATAGCAGCGTCTTCGGCACCTCGTCGAGCGGGTGAATGAGGGTGATCACCCCGTCCCCGCGGTCCGCCAGGCTGTCGATGTGACGCTCGTCGATGCCGGCCTGGTCGAACGCCTGCCAGAGCAGGTGGTAGAGCGTCCGGCGCAGCCCCGCTTTCGCCGGGTCGGTGCGGACGGTGGAGCCCTCGATGTCCACCGCCATGATGGTCCGGTAGCGGGGCGGCTCCTCGGCCGGGGGCGCCGGGGCGACCGGTGCCGGGCGGCGGTGCTTCACCGGCGTTCCGGCCGCCACCTGCCGGATCGTGTCCGGCTGAGGCGCCGCTGAGTTGATTCCCATGCTCCCCCGCTCCCTCGGTGCGTCGGGGCGGGCCGAACACGGACCCCGCGTTCGATCACCGCCGGTCCGACTCTCGCACCGGGCGGCCCGGGCGGCATCGAGGCCAGCCCGGGACCCCGTCCGTGTTTCCCCGGCCCGCCCCGGTCGCCCGGGCGTTCCGAAAACGGAGCCATCCGGCATTCGGAAATTTCCCGGGCCAAGGGAAGAAGGGCCCCGAGTCTGGAGAGGAAAGCTCCGTTCCGCCCCGCCGATCGGGTGAAAACGGCCCCTGGCGTTTGGTTTTCAAAATTGCATACCAATCGGATAACGGGCTCTGCGGCATTGCGTTCGATTGCGGGAAGCTTTGCGTGCGCGGGTGGGCGCGGACCGTGACATCGGATGGCCCGCCGGTCCGCCGCCTCCGCCGGCGCATCCGGGAAAGCACGGGGTCTGCGGCCGGGTATTCGCGGTAGTCCGCCGGTCCGCCGACCTTGACCATGGGGAAGGTGGTCGTGGTGATTCCCGCTCCGCGGAAACGCTGGTCGCCACCGTGGTTCGGTGCCGAGGCCAAGCGCGCCCTCGGCGTGGGCGTGATCGTGGCGGCACTGGCCACCGGCTGCGGCTGGCCCTACTGGCAGGCGCACCCGGTGGCCATGGCGGTCACGCTGGCCGGCTGCGGCGGCTTCGCGGTGGTGGGCGCCCTGCTGGCGACGGGGCGGCGCACCCGCACCACCGGGCGGCTGTTCCTGGTCGCGTCGATCGCCTGGGCGCTGAACTGGCTGGCGAGCTGGAACGCCGGCATCGGCCCCGTCCTGTCGGGGTACGCGCAGGCGGGTTTCTACCTCGCCATCGGGGTGGGCGTGCTGGTGTACCCGAGCGGGCGGCTGGAGCACCGGGCCGACCGCGCCTGGGCCGTGCTGGCGGCGGTGATCCTGGCGAGCGGCCCCACCGCGCTGTGGGTCACCTCGGAGCCGGAGTGGGCGGCGTTCTCGTCCCGGGCCATCTGGCCCGCGCCGTTCGTCGACCGGGAGCTGTTCCGGGACGTCCTGTGGCTCTACGGCGTGCTCTACGTGGTGCTGGCCGTGACCTTCGTCGTGGTCCTGCTCCTGCGGCTGCCGCGGATGGGGCGGCTCAGGCGCGCCCTCGTCCTGCCGGTGAGCCTCGCGATGGGGCTGGTCGGCGTGTCGGCGGCGCTGACCCAGCGCCCGCTGATGGAGGACTCCATCGGGCTCGACGAGCTGCTGCGGGTCTACACGATCCAGGGCGCCGTGGGCATCGTCGTCCCGCTCGCCCTGCTCGCCTCCGGGCTGCGGGTGCGGATCGCCGAGCTCGCCGTCGCCGGCCGGATGCTCCGGCTGACCGCGCCGGTGTCGGTGCGGCGGGTGCGCGACGCGCTGCGGGAGGTGCTGCACGACCCCACCCTGGAACTGTGGTTCTGGGCCCCCACGGAACGGGTCTACGTGGACCCGGAGGGGCGTCCGGTCGCCCTGACGGGACGGGACGGGCCGTGCCCCGGCGGCGCGCGCTGGCGGGAGGAGGTGCGCACCGCCGCCGGCGAACCGCTCGCCGTCGTGGAACTCGGCGGCTCCCTGCGCGACCACGCCTCCCGGGTGGAGGCCGCGCTCGTCGCCGGCGGCCGGGCGCTGGAGACCGCCCAGCTCCAGGCCACCGTGCAGGCCAACCTCGAACAGGTCCGCGCGGCCTACGAACGGCTCGTCCGGGCGGAGAGCAGGGAACGGGAACGGCTCGTCCGGGACCTGCACGACGGCGCGCAGCAGCGGCTGCTGGCGCTGGGCGCGATGCTCGCCACCCTGGCCGCGGTGACCGGGGACCCCGAGGTGAAGGAGCGCGCTCATCGCTGCCGCGAGGAACTGCTGGCGGCCCTGGCCGAGCTGCGGTCCCTCGTCCGCGAGGTCCGGCCCGCCCTGCTGGCCCAGGACGGCCTCGGACCGGCCCTCGAAGTGGTGACCGAGCGCTTCGGCGGGCGGGTCCGGCTCGACGTGACGGCCCGGCGCTTCGCCCTGGAGATCGAGTCGACGCTTTTCGCCGTGCTGTGCGAGGCGCTGTCATACGCTGTCGAGCGTGCACGTGCACGCCAGGTGTCCGTCCGCGTCCGGGTCGTGCAGCGGTCGCTGGTCGCCGAGGTCAGTGACGACGGAACCCGTCCCGACGGGGACGGCGCGGACATCTCCGGCCGGATCCGGGCGTTGCGCGGACACGTCGAAATCGACGGTTCGGTTCCGGGCACGACGACGGTGAGGGTGGTCCTGCCATGCGAATAGCCGTGGCCGAGGACAGCGGCATCTTCCGGCAGGCGCTGGTGACCCTGCTGACCACGGTCGGCATCGAGGTCGTCGTCTCCGCCAGTTCCGGCGAGGAGCTCATCGCGCGCATCGCCGACGACCCGCCCGACGTGGCGATCATCGACCTGCACATGCCGCCGACCTACACCAACGAGGGCGTCACGGCCGCCCGGCACCTGATGCAGCGCCACCCCGGGATCGGCGTGCTCGTCCTGTCGGCCTACAACGAGACCCCGCAGGCGATGGAGCTGTTCCGCGGCCAGCCGCGCGGGGTGGGCTACCTGCTGAAGGACCACGTCACGGACGTCTCCACGCTGCGCGCCGCCCTGGAACGGGTGCGGGGCGGCGAGGTCGTCATCGACCCGGACGTGGTGAACCGGCTCGTCGACGCCCGGCACCGCGAGGACGAACTCGCCCGGCTCTCCGACCGCGAACGGGAGGTCCTGTCCCTGATGGCCGAGGGGTACTCCAACGCCGGCATCGGCAAGCGCCTGTACCTCAGTTCCCGCACCGTCGAAGACCACGTACGGGCGATCTTCACCAAGCTGAAGATCACCTCGGTGGGCGGCCCGCCGGGGCCACAGGACAGCAACAAGCGGGTGCTGGCGGTACTGAGCTGGCTCCGGGCGATCGACGCGCGCTGATCGGCGGACCCTGGTGAACCCGGCCGTGCCTGCGAGCCGTTGCAGGATCGCCGTGCGCCGGCGGCCGCCGACGTGGTTCGGCGCGCGGTCGCGCCTCGCCCTCGCGGTGGGCGTGGCGGTGTCGCTCGCGGCACTGGGCTGCGGCTGGCCGTACTGGCGGGCCGAACCGCCGGCGGCCTTGGTCGCGCTGCCGAGCTGCGGCGGGTTCGCCCTGGCGGGCGGCCTGCTGGTCGCCGGCCGGCGCGGGCGGCGGACCGGGGCCCTCTTCCTGGTCGCCGCGGTCGCGTGGGCGGCCACCTGGTCGGCGAGCTGGAACACCGGCCCGCTGCCGCTGACCTCCGTGTTCGCCCAGTCCGCCTTCTTCTTCGCGATCGTGACGGGCGCCCTGCTCTACCCGTCCGACCGGCTGGAGCGGACCGCCGAGCGGGTGTTCGTCGGCGCGGCGGCACTGACCCTGTTCGGCGGCCAGCTCGCGCTGTGCCTCGTCTCGCGGCCGGAGTGGAACGGCTTCGCGCCCGCGGCGTTCTGGCCGGCGCCGCTGGCCGACCAGGTGCTCTTCGGCCGCGTCCACCGGGTGCTGCTCGCCGCCCTCGCCGTCCTCGCCGGGACCCTGGTGATCCTCCTCGTCCGCCGGCTGCCGCGCGGCCGGCGGCCGGAACGCCGGTTCGCCGTGCCGGTGCTGGCCGCGGTGACGACGATGGTCGTCGCCGGCCTCGCCAGCCAGGGGTCGCTGGTCGACACCGGGATCCGGCTGGACGACGTGCTGCGCGTCTACGTCGTCCAGGGCCTGGCGGCCGTCGCGCTGCCGCTTGCCTTCCTGGCCACCGGGCTGCGCCGGAGCCTGGCCGAGCTCGCCGCCGCGGAGCGGATGTTACGGCTGACCGCGCCCGTCTCGATCGAGAAGATCCGGGACGCGCTGCGGGACGTCCTGCACGACGACACCCTCGACCTGTGGTTCTGGGTCCCGCAGGACGCCGGTTACGTGGACGCCGCCGGGCGCGCCGTGGACCTGCCCGGCTCACCCGCCCCCGGCCGCCGGCGCCGGCAGGTGGACACCGAGGACGGCGCCCTGCTCGCCGTGGTGGAGGTCGACGCCGCGCTCACCGGCCACCCGTCCCTGCTGGACGCGGCCCTGGCGGCCGGCGGCCGGGCACTGGAGACCGCGCAGCTCCAGGCGACCGCGCAGGCGCACCTGGAGCGGGCGCGCGCCGCCGGGGAACGGCTCGTCCGCGTCCAGACCGCCGAGCGGGAGCGGCTGGCCGGTGACCTGCGGCGGAGCACCCAGCACCACCTGCGCGAGCTGGACGCCATGCTCGAACTGCTGGAGTCGGCCGCCACGGACCCCACCGCGCGCGACCAGGCCCGCGCCTGCCGGGGCGAACTGGCCGAGGCGGTCGCCGAGATCGGCCAGCTCGCGCGCGGGGTGCACCCGGCGATCCTGACCAACGGGGGGCTGCGGCCAGCACTGGAGACCGTCGCCGGGCGCGCCGGGGCGTCCGCCGACCTGCCCGACCGGCGCTTCCCGCCCGAGATCGAGTCCACCCTGTTCTTCGCGCTCTGCGAGGCGCTGGCCAACGCCGTCAAGCACGCCCGGGCCACCGACATCCGGCTGAGCGTCCGGGCGGAGCCGGGCCGCGTCCTCGCCGAGGTCCGCGACGACGGGACCGGGCTCGCCCGCCCCGGCCAGGGCGAGGGCGGCCTGGCCGGCGTGATCGACCGCGTCCGCGCCCTGCGCGGAGACGTCACCGTGGAGAGCGTCCCCGGCGAGGGCACGACGGTACGCATCTCGGTGCCCTGCGACTAGGCCGGATTCCCTACGGCGGTGCCGGTGCTCTCCAGGGTGAGGGGTACCGAGCGGCTTCTCGCCCGTCCGTCCTGACGGACGACTCATGCGGTGGGAGGGAGACCTACCGGGCTGCACCGGGTTCCCGGACGCGGCGGGACGATTACTTCCCGTGCGGGTCGTGGGCGTTGACCGTCGCGACGACGTGGTCGTAGTCGCCGCGCGCCTCGCCGTAGCGCAGGAACTTCACCCGCTCGACCTGGATCTCCTTCGCGTCGGGTTGGGCCTCGATCAGCGCGACGGTCTCCGCCACGTACTCGTCGAGCGGCATCGCCGCCTCGTTGTCCTCCTGCCCGGGCAGCAGCGGGGTGCGGACGGACGGCGGCTGGAGCTCCATGACCCGCACGCTCGTGTCGGCGAGTTGCAGCCGGATCGACTCGCTGAGCATGTGGATCGCGGCCTTGGACGCGTTGTAGCTCGGGGTGACCTTGAGCGGCGTGAACGCCAGACCCGAGGAGACGGTGACGATCGTGGCGTCCGGCCGTGTCTGCAGGTGCTCGACGAACGCGGCGATGAGCCGGATCGGGCCGAGCACGTTGGTCGCCATGGTGGCCTCGGCCGAGGCGAGGAACGACTCGGGCCGGTGCCAGTCCTCGACGCGCATGATGCCGGCCATCGTGACGAGGACGTTGAGGCCCGGGTGCCTCGCCAGCACCTCCTTCGCGGCGGCGTCGATGCTCGCGGGGTCCGTCGTGTCGATCCGCACGGTGTCGATGCCGGGGTGCTCGGCGGCGATCCGGTCGAGCGACTCGGTGCGCCGGCCGCCGACGATGACGGTGTTCCCCCGGGCTTGCAGCGCGAGGGCGAGGGCGAGACCGATGCCGCTGGTGGAGCCGGGGATGAAGATGGTGTTTCCGGAGATGTCCATGCTCGAAGCCTCGCCGGTCGGCCGGCGCGGGGGCAGAGACCGGTCATCGGGGGATCGGCGGTCCCTGGCTGGCGCGAAGAACCGGCAGATAATGGGCGTATGGATCGTGCAGCACTGGCGGGTTTCCTGCGCAGCCGCCGCGAGGCGCTGCAACCCGGGGACGTCGGGCTCCCCGAGGGCGCGCGCCGCCGGGCCCCGGGCCTGCGGCGCGAGGAGGTCGCGGCCCTCGCCGTGATGTCGACCGACTACTACACGCGGCTGGAGCAGCGGCGCGGCCCGCAGCCCAGCGAGCAGATGCTCGCGTCGCTCGCCCGGGCGCTCCGGCTGACGGGCGACGAACGCGACTACCTGTTCCGGACGGCCGGGCACAACGCCCCCGCACCGGTGTCGGCCGCGACGCACGTCGCCCCCGCCCTGCTGCGGGTGCTGGACCGCCTCGACGACACCCCGGCGCTCGTCCTGTCCAACCTGGGCGAAACGCTCGTGCAGAACCGGATGGCGGAGGCCCTGTTCGGCGACACGTCGGGCTGCACGGGCCTCGCCCGCAGCGGGATCTACCGCTGGTTCACCGACCCCCGCGAGCGGCTGCGCTACCCGGAGGCCGACCGCGACCGGCAGAGCCGCGCCCAGGTCGCGAACCTGCGCGCCGCCCACGGGTCGATGGGCCCGCGCTCGCGGGCGGGCGAGCTCGTGCGGGCGTTGCGGAAGGCGAGCGCGGAGTTCGCCGAGTTGTGGGAGCGGCACGAGGTCGCCCGGCGCTTCGAGGACCACAAGACGCTCATCCACCCCGAACTCGGCCCGATCGAACTGGACTGCCAGGCGCTGTTCACCGAGGACCAGTCCCAGGCGCTGCTCGTGCTCACCGCCCCGCCGCGCACCGAGGGCCACGAGAAACTGCAACTGCTCGCGGTCCTGGGCCAGAACCGCTTCGCCGACGCCGACCGCGGCTAAGCCGCGTCTCAAAGTGAGGTCCGCAGCCCCCGCGGCACCACCAAAGCCCGCCTCCGGCCCCTTCCCCGCGTGATCGTTGCGGATAGGTGGGGCTGGGACCCCACCTATCCGCAACGATCACTGATGCAGGCGCTTGTGCCGGGGCGATGGTCGGG
Source organism: Actinomadura craniellae (assembly GCF_003289645.1). GTDB lineage: Bacteria > Actinomycetota > Actinomycetes > Streptosporangiales > Streptosporangiaceae > Actinomadura_D > Actinomadura_D craniellae. Next base: position 130,582 of record NZ_QLYX01000008.1, read on the forward strand.
GTTCGGAGTTGGGTTCGATCTGCAGCCTGGTATTCCGGCTGCGGCCTGGCGTTCCGGGGCGGGTGGTTTCCGGGTCGTCGTGGGTCAGGTGCTGCGGAGGTGGGTGAGCAGGTGGGCCCACTCTGATGCGGTGAGTTCGAGGATGACGCCTGGTGATCCGGCTTTGGAGTCGCGGACGCCGATGGTGCCGTCCGGGGCTTTGGCCACCTCTACGCACTCGCCGTTCGGTTCGCTGTGCTGCGACTTGCGCCATCCCGTGTATTTTTTGGTCATGTTGGCGTTCCGGGGTGGGGTGTTTTTGGGATCATCGTGGGGCGTCAGGTGTTGCGGAGGTGGGTGAGCAGGTGGGCCCACTCTGATGCGGTGAGTTCGAGGATGACGCCTGGTGATCCGGCTTTGGAGTCGCGGACGCCGATGGTGCCGTCCGGGGCTTTGGCCACCTCGATGCAATCACCGTTCGGTTCGCTGTGCTGCGACTTGCGCCATCCCGTGTATTCCTTGGTCATGTCTTCGATTCTGTCTGTCTGGTCAGCCGATTGGCCACCTGGCTGAGGAAATTGAGGCTGTCGTCGGAAGGGAGGGCCACATCCAGGAGCCGGTTGTACATCCCGGTGTACTGGGCCAGTTCGTGGCGCTGGGTGAGCACGAGGTCGGCGGTGACGGTATCGATGATCGCTAGCGGTGGGTCGGCTGGATCAGGGAAGGTGTAAAGGGAGAAGGATGCCTTCGGGAGGAAGCCGCCGGGAATCGGGGTATCCGATGGCAACACCCGCATAGTGATCCGGTCCTCGGCTGAAACCACTGTGATCAGGTGTCTGAGCTGGGTGGCCTTGACTTCTGGTGGTATGGCCAGTCGGTGGATCATGCATTCGTCGAGCACGGCTTCGTAGGTCGGGCCGTCCGGGCTGAGAAGGTGCTGCTGGCGGCGGGTCCGGGCGTCGGCCATGCGCTCCGGGCGGTAGTCGAGTGCCCCTTGGTGTTGATCCAGTTCGACCATCGCGTCGATGAACTCGGGGAGCTGGAGGACGGCGGGAAAGGCCGTCTGGTTGTAGCTGCGGATGGTCTCGGCTCCGGACTCCAGGTCGGCGTAGAGGCGCTGCCGGGGACCCATGGCGTTGCCAAAGCGGTCCCACCAGCCCTTGCGGGCTGCCGTGCGGGCGAGACCGAAGATCTTGTCGTACTGCTGGCCGGTGACGTCCAGGGTTTCGAGAAGCGTGACGATGTCGGCGAGGTCGGGGCGGATCTGGGCGTTCTCCAGCTTGGAGATCTTGGTGCGGGACTGGTAGACGAGCCGCGCTAGTTCGTTGGTCGTGAGGTCGCGATCCTCACGTAGCTTGCGGAGCTCCTGGGCGAGGCGGCGGCGCCGGACGTAGGGACTGGTCATCAGAGACCTCCGAGGAGTGCGGACACAGGCGCTCTGACCACGTCCGATTACCTTCCGTGGGCGTCGGCAACGCTATGCGTCCGCCGGGAAGGAACACCGCCGATTGGCCTGATGCGGTCATAGGGCTCGAATGATCGCTACTCCCGGCTCAGGAACGCCCCACTCCCGAACGTTCGCAAGTGGAACGCACGGCTCCAGAAGAACCGGTTCTTGATCAGGTTGCTGCCGGGCGTGCGGTGGTAGTCCGCCGTGACTCCGGTGAGCCGGTCGCGTCGAGCGTTTCGCGGAGAGCGCGGACGGCCTTCGGGTCGACTCCGTGCATCGCCGGCAGTTTGGCGGCCCGCTGCTCAGGGGGTTGTCCTGCCCTTCGCAGGGCTCAACTTTATTCGAAACGGTGATTCGGTCGAAAAAGGGCGGGCATGGCCATGGTTGAGGCGTTGGAATCCGGCCGATGCGAGAGGGAATACCGATGGTGGCGTGGAGGTTGTCGGTCGAGTCCGCGAACCCTCGGGAACGCTTCATCCGGCACCGTAATTTTGAGGCCCGTCTCGACAATATTTCCGGGCATCAGGCGGAGAAGGACGGCACGTTTGCCGTTGTCCCCGGCCTGGCGAACGGGAATCTCTTCTCTTTCCAGTCGTTCAATGTCGATAATCACTACCTTCGGCATCATAACTTCCGCATGAAGCTGGGCAGGCATGTGCCGGGCGACAGGGTCTTCGAAGAGGACGCGACGTTTTATCTTTCGCCGTCCCTTGCCTTCGTCGATGGACTTTTAATGTACACGTTCTCCTTCCGGTCGTTCAATAACCCCGATCGCTACGTCCGGCATCGAAATTTTGAGATCTGGCTCGACAGGTTCGAGGACAGCCCGCAGTTCAGGAGCGATGCCGCGTTCATCCTCAGGCGCGCACTTTTCACGGCGATTTAGCTGCTGGCCGGGGCGCCGACCCACCCTTCGGAGCGGACGCGCCCCGCGGCTTCACGTGTTGTCGGGGAGCCAGCGGCGTAGCCGGTCCCTGGGCACGGTCGCCGCGACGTGCCAGAGCTTGAGCCTGGGGTCCCACTTCGCCTGCACCAGGCGTTTGGCTTCGTCTTTCTCGGCGAACGGGACGTCGAGGTAGCGACGGCCGTCGATCACATCTCCGGGGGAGGCTCCGTTGGCCGACGGCGAGGGGGGCCGGGGCGCGGGCTGCCCCGTCTGGGCGGGGCGGTCCGTGCGGGCGCGGTCCACGATGCGGCGCACGCGTTCGCAGGACGTCGGGTCGGTGATGCGCATCATCAGGTCGGTGGAGCCGGCGTGGGCCAGCAGGTTGAGGGAGCCGTGCCAGAGCACCGCGTCGTCGATGATCATGACTTTTTCGTGCATGCGGTCGCGCGCCGAGATCTGGCAGCCGGCCGACTGGAGCATGCGGCAGAGGCCGGCCTCCCGCGTGTCGGTCTCGTGCCGCCGGGTGTGCACGGTGACGCGGAGGCCCGCGTCGATCCGTGGCTTGAGCCGCTGTAGCCAGTGCTGTACCGGTCCCGGGTGCAGGAACGCGCAGTAGATGTCGATGCTGCCGCGGGCGTGGGCGATGTCCCATTCGATGGCGCGGGGGACCTCGTCGGCGGGGAAGAACGCGGGCCGGGCCAGTTCCTCCGCGTCCAGGTCGCCCAGGTCGGCGGCGCTGCGTACGGGGACCAGTTCCTCCACCGGGATGCGCTGGGCGTGCCGTTCGAGATGGCGGAGCATCCGGCCAGCCTCGCTGGCGGGACTGAGCGCGCCGTGCATGAACCTCACGTTGGCCACCACGACAAGGTGGTCCTGCGCGCGGCTGAGCGCGACGTTCAGCAGCCGGCAGGTCGCCGACGACAGGCCGACCCCCTCGTAGAAGAAACCGAGCCGGTCACCGGCCCCGGCGACGGTGTCGATCACGACGAGGGGCCGCTGGCTGCCCTGGAACCGGTGGACGGTGTCCACGAGCCCCTCGTAGGACTCGCCGAACCGGTAGGTCAGGCTCGCGCCCAGCACCCTCTTCTGGTTCTTGTACGGGCAGATGACGGCGAGGCGGCTCGTCGCCCGCTCCTCCTCGGGCAGGTCGGTCCGCTTGCGGGCGGGCAGTACCGCGTCGTACTGCAGTCCCCTGATCAGCTCGTGGATCACCGCCTCGTGGACCGGGTTGGCGGTGTGGGCGTCCCTGCCGGCCCCGCCGACGACCCGGCTGGAGGTGTCGATGAGCACCAGCGGGCTCTCGATCAGCGGTGACGAGGGCAGCCTGCTGCCGTCCGCCCGGCCGGTCAGCAGCGGAGCGTCGGGGTAGGCGACCTCGTTCACCACCGCGCAGATCGCCGGACGCATTCGGTACTGCTCGTTGAGGGCGACCATTCTGGGATCGGTACGGACTCCGCTCCGGGGATCGACCAGCCCGGCGGCGTGGAACGCGTCGCGGTCCATCCAGGTGCGCGAGTGCTCCTTGTCCTGCGGGGCCGCCCTGCGGCTGCCGGAACCGTGCGTGACGGCGGGCAACTGCCGGAAGTCACCCGCCACCACGACGCGCTTACGGGCCATGCCCGCCGCGCACCAGGCCGCCGGCAGGTTCACCATCCCGGCCTCGTCGATGACCACCACGTCGACGCCGGCCATCAGCGTGCGGGACTGGACCGCCTTGGAGACCGTCGTTCCCATCACCCGGCAGCGGCTCCGCACCGCTTCAGCGATCTTCTGCCGCTCGCCGTGCAGTTCGTCGAGCTGCTGTTGCAGTTGTTTCGCGTCCTCGCGCAGGCGGTCCAGGGGCGGCCGGCCCTGGACTTGGGCCAGCAGCGGTGCCAGGGCGGATTGAGTGGACGCCAGGTCCGCCGCGCAACGTTCCCGGTCCGCAAGGGCGCCATCGTGCCGGCGCCGGCACGCCTCCAGGTCGCCGCGGTGCTGGTCCAGCCCGTGCCGGAGCTCGTCGAGCCTGGCCTGCTTGCGCTGGGCGAACAGCCCGGAGGGCACTCCGATCCGGTCGATCTGCTGCCGGGTCTCCTGGACGTGCCCGGACGCCGCCCGCACCCCCTGCGCGGCCTCGGCGATGAGCCGGTCGATGGCGTGCAACTGCCGCTGGAGATTGTCGAGGTCACCGGACGCCCGCGCCGCCTTCTCGTGCGCGGCGATGTCCCTGCGGACGTCGTCGAGCCGCGCCGTCGCTTGGACGATCTGCGCGTCCAGCGCCGTGGCGAGCCGGTCGGCGATGAGGGCCGGGGAGATCTGCTCCCCGTACTTCGCGGCGAGGGAGGGGACCGAGATGTCTCCCGCCCGCTGGACCAGACCGGAGTCGAACCCGGGCTCCCCGGCGAGCAGGTCGCACATCCGTTCCAGCGCCTGGTCGACCGCCACATGCGTGGGGGCCAGGAACAGGACGCGCAGGTCCTGCCGGTAGCAGCCCTCCACGATGTACGAGACGACCTCCGTCTTGCCGGTGCCCGGCGGCCCCCAGACGAAGGTGATCTCGCTGCCGAGCGCCTGCTCGATGGCCTGCCGCTGCCGGACGTTGAGCCGGTGGCCGCGATAGCCCCGGATGAGCTGGTCCGGGTCGCCGCACCGGCCGAGGCGCGGGTTCCCCTGGCCGACCAGCCAGCCCGCCGTGGTGAGGTTGACCGCAGGGTCACGGCCGCCCACCTGGTGCAGCCGTTCGGCCAGCGCTTCCAGCCCCGCGGTCTCGTCCTCGACCAACTGCGCGTTCGACGGCGGGGTTCCCAGGTCCATGGCCGTGACCACCCGGATCTTCCCGTCGGGCATCCGGGAGACCTCGGCGGGCTGCCACGGGTCGCGGGAACGGTCGGGCCGGATCAGCAGGTCCTTGGCCCCCAGCTCCTCCCGCCACCGCCGGCAGGAGAACAGGTACTCGCGGTCGTCTCCGGAGCGGCGGACGAGCCGGCCCGAGTGCAGGGAGATCTTCTCGGCGCTCCCCATGTCGGCCTGCCGGATCGCGGTGATCTCCGCCTGCACCGCCCGGCGGAGGTGCGCGACCGGGTACGGCTCCGCTCGACTTTCCGGCATCGAGATTCCCCCACCCCGCAAACCCGCTGTATCGGAAGAAATTTACCAAACCCTTGACTTCCGGTCAGTCGATCGCCGGTCGAGTTCCGGCGCAGGGCCGGCCGGTGACCATGCGCACCCGGCAGTGGGTGGCGGCCGAGGCCGCTGGTGGCTCGGTGGGCCGGCAGGAGGTTGAACAGGGATTCCGTAGCAGGAAGAGGCGACGTAAGGAAATTTGCGCCACTGTGTTTCAGCCGAAGGATTTGGGCTCGAGGCTGCGGAGACGAGTGAGCAAATCGGCCCACTCCAACCGAGTGAATTCAAGAATGGCGTCCGGTGCCCCAGCCTTGGAATCGCGGACGCCGATGGTGCCGTCAGCGGCACGGGCTACCTCCACGCAGTCCCCGTTGGGGTCGCTGTATCTAGACTTGCGCCAGTGCTCGTACTTGGCGGTCATGTTGATCGTTCCGTCCCGTCGTTCAGTTGATCGACCACGTGGGATAGAAAGGTCAAGCTCTCCGTTGGGGACAGCGCAACCTTCTTCAAGAGATCGTAGTGCCCGGTATATCGGGCCACTCCGCGCCGCTCGATGAGCATGAGGTCGGTGGTAACCGTGTCAACTACCGCCATCAGTGGGTTCGCCCTCTCAGGAAAGGCGTAGAGCGAGAAGGATGACTTCGGCATGAGGCCGCCCGGTAGGTAGGCGTCATGACGCAGCACGCGAAGAGTGATCCGCGGTTCCGCCGAGACGACTCCGACCAATTGCTGGAGCTGGGCACGCATTACGGGACGTGGTACGCCGAGGCGATAGATCACACACTCGTCGAGTACGGCGTCGTAGGTGGGTCCATCTTGGCTGAGGAGGTGTTGTTGACGGCGAACTCGGGCCTCGGCCATGCGTTCGGGGCGGTAGGTGATGGGACCGGCGGCTTGGTCTAGCCCGATGAGTGCGGCTATCAGCTCGGGTGTTTGCAGGACGGCCGGGATGCCGGTCTGGTTGTAGCTGCGGATGCTCTTGGCCCCTGACTCCAGGTCGGCATAGAGGCGCTGGCGGTCGCCCATGGCATTGCCATAGCGGTCCCACCAGCCCTTGCGGGCTGCTGCGTGGGCGAGTTCGTGGATCTTGTCGTACTGCTGGCCGGTGACGTCCAGGGCTTTGAGGATGGTGACGATGTCGGCGAGGTTGGGGCGGACCTGCGCGTTCTCCAGCTTGGAGATTTTGGTGCGGGACTGGTAGACGAGGCGGGCCAGCTCGTCGGTGGTGAGGCCGCGGTTCTCGCGTAGCTTGCGGAGTTCCTCGGCGAGGCGGCGGCGCCGGACGTAGGGGCTGGCCATCGGAGACCTCCCGGGGCTTGCGGACACGAGCGCGCTGACCACGACCGATTACCTTCCGTGGACGGCGGCAACGCTATGCGTCCGCCTGAGAAGAACACCGCCGATTGGCCTGATCCGGTCATAGGACTCGAATGATCGCTACTCCCGGCTCCGGAACGCTCCACTCCCGAACGTTCGCGAGCGGGAAGGCATGAATCAGGCGTCCGGGCTGATCGAGGCCGCGATTCGCCCCTTCCCGGCGTCACGGCGTGTGAGCATGAGGCCACTGCGCACGAGGCGCCCCGCCTCCCGTCACATCCCAGCCCGCGAGGTGCACATGCTTCCCACCCTGCCCGTGAACGCGGCGCCCGCGCCGCTCTACTGGCGGCGGACCTTCCCCGGCGGTTTCGAGCAGGCCCGCGCCGCCCGCCGGTTCGTGACCTGCCTGCTGGACGGGCACCCCTGCCTGGACGACATGGTCCTCGCCGTCGACGAGCTGGTGGTGAACGCGCTCCGGCACACCAAGTCCGGCCAGTGCGGCGGCTCGTTCACCGTGGAGGTCCTGTGCCGGGACGGTGGTGTGGCCGTCTCGGTCGCCGACCAGGGCGGCCCCGGCGAGCCCGCGGCCCGGGACGCCGCCGACACCGACGAGTCCGGCCGGGGCCTGCGCACCGTTTCCCTCACCGCCGAGACCTGGGGCTGGCACGGCAACGACCGGGGGCGCACGGTCACGGCCGTCTTCGAGGCGGAGCGGGTGGCGTGACCAGCGGTCACGGTGCCGTCCACGAGTGGGTGCGGCGGCGGGTGCACCCGGTCGTCACCGCCGCCCTGCGGGCCGATTCGCACGCCCTCGGTGCGGCCCTCGCCGTCCCGTCCGGCGGCGGGCTCGACCCGCACACCAGCGACTTCGTCCGCGACGCCCGCCGCCTGGTGCTGGTCTGCGCCACCGGCCTCACCGCCGTCCTGGAACTGCACCGCCCGGCCCGTGACCGCTCTGGCCGGGACGTCTGCCGCGCCTGCGGTGCCGTCGGCTGTCCGACCCTCCGCCTGGTCGCGGAGGTCCTCGCCGCGCACTCCGCCCGGCCGGCCCCGATCGACCGCGCCGAGGCCTGGCGCCGCGCCGACGCCTGCCTCGTCCGGCGGCCGGTCCCGCTCGACGTCCGCGAGTTCGAGCACGGCTTCGTGGCCCGCCCGGCAGCGGGCCACGACAAGGACCGGCGGCGGCCGATGCGCTGGCCGGGGTGAAGCACACGGAGAGCGGATGGCTGGCCTGGACGCACAACGGTGTCAGGCTCGCCGACCTCCGTGCCGGGCTCAAGTGACCTCAGGGGGTTCGCTCACCCGGTGGGCGGAGACGGTGACCTGGACTTGAGGATCGCGACCGCTGGTATGAAGTCAGCTGGTGTCGATGTCGGCTTCGCCCACGCCCGAGTCGGTGGAGAGCCCGAACGATGACATGAAGGCCCGTTCCCGCTCGGCGAGCACGCTCTGGCGGATCTCGATGAAACGCTCGTCGTCTCCGGCGGCGAGCCGCCGCATGGCCTTGTCGGGAATGCCGTGGCTGGTCAGGACATGCTCACGGAACGCACTCCCCGGCAGGTCGAGCAGTGTGCTCCGCACCGAGGTGCGCGGTGCCGTCGGCATGATCAGACGGTTTGCGGGGCTCGACGCGGCAGGGAGCCCCGGCTTGATGATGATGTGCCGGTAAGCGCTCGTGGCGCCGCGGGCGAGGATGTCCACCGGCCGGATCTTGTTGCCGTCACCGTCCAGGCGATCGGGGAACTCTTGCAGTTCCCAGATGATGAACGCGCGCACCCGGGCGCTCCGCATGTCGAAGCGGCTGGGAAAGGGGCGGGCTCGTACCGCTTCCGGGGTCACCGTGCCGGAGTCGCGCGCGAACCTCCGCATCTCCTGGATGGACTGCTTGATCTGGGTCGTGTTGGCCCCTGCGAAGTGGCCCGACCACGATGTCACCCAGAACCACCGCTTCAGCTCGTCCACTTGGCGGGCGTTCGGGGACGGGCAGTGGTGGAAGAAAGTGGTGAGCAGCATCAGTTGCGCGTCGTAGGGGATCAGCCGGGCGAGCGGCACGCCGACTGTGTCGCGCAGGAAGATCACGGCGTGGGCCAGAGCCTCCTCGGTGTCGTCGGCAGCTTCCTGGAGCTTGGTGCGGACCCGCTTGGCCAGGACGTCCCAGCGGCCCTCCTGGACATTGTCCTCACCGGTGACCGCCAGTACCGCCCGGAAGATGGCGTCGGAGGAGATCTCGCCGAAGCCCGTGTCGGCGATCTGCTCGACCATCGCGTCCAGCCGGTCGGCCAGGGTCGGCTGCCCGCTGGTCTGGTAGGTGAGGGCCGACACCATCTCGGCCGGGCGCATCGCCTGGCCGGTGCTGTTCACCCGGGAGAACACCTCGACCGCGTCGGACAGGGATCCGTCGACCAGCCGCACCACCGCGATCTTGTAGGACCTGATCCGTTGCGCGACGACCTCGGCCTCGTTGGTCAGGCGGTCGACGTCCATGTCCGGTGTCGCGCGCTTGGCGAGGTCGCGGGCGTACGCCAGGAAGTCGCGGGTCCGGAGCACCGCCCGGAGCGGCAGGTAGTTCGCCGGCGGAGGCTCGGCCTGTTTCCAGTGCCGGTACCGGTTGGGCCCGTCCTCCACGTCGCCCAGGACACGGTAGGGCCACCACATCCAGTCGCTCTGCTCGGTCGATCGCTTCGCGTCGGCGGGCCTGCGCAGCGTGGCGTACAGCGTGGACAGCCGCTGGTGGCCGTCGAGCACGTAAGACACCGGCCGGGCTGGTCTGGGTTCGGGGACAGGGAGGTCCCCGATGTGGTCCAGGGAGGCGAGCCGGTCGGAGGTCTCCCAGAACAGCAGGCTGCCGATGGGGTAGCCGCGCTCGATACTGTCGAACAGGTTGAGGATCTGTTCAGGGCGCCAGACGAACGGCCGCTGGAACCTGGGCACCCTGAGCTCTCCGTCGGCGAGCGGGCCGAGTACCTGCTCCATGAGCATGATCTCCGGCTTGACGTCGATCTCGTATTCGTCGGCGGCCATGGCCCATCCCTATATGATCTCGCGGATCATCGCGAGCATGGCGCGGAGCTCGTCGGGGACGTCGGGCCCCACGTCGGTCCGGAAGTCCTCCTCAGTGAGGATGTCCGCGTGGTCCAGCAAGCAGCTGATCATTTTAGGGCCGAATCCACTTGTCAGATCCTTGCAGAGTTCAGCGGAGAGGCCGCGAAACAGCGACTTCTGCTGGGCGGGGACCTTGTTGTTCTTGAACCCTTTCTTCATGTCGTAGTGGCCGCGTTGCGCCTTGCTGAGCCGCGCCAGAGCGTCAGCCCTGGTCTGATCCTGCTGCTGGCAGTCAAGCTTGAGCAGGCACTTGTCCGGGACGTAGTTCTCGATCTCCCGCAGCCTTAGCAGATGGACCTTGACTTCCTTGGCACGCAGCGTGGCGACCTTCGCGTCATGTTGTGATGGGGCGTCCGGCAGCAGGCGGTCGCTGTCCAGAACCACGGCGACCCGAGGTAGCCGCCTGAACCGGTCGCGCTTGTCCGCGGCCCGGCGGAAGACACCGCCAGAGCCGCCACCATGGTCGATGACGAGCCAGTCCTTCTCGATCGCGGTGAGGATGTCACCGGCCTTGAACACTTGGGCGATCGCGGTGATGAAGCCGCCGTCCGTGGCGTCGTCCTCGACCATGACCACCGCCGGCCGGGTGAGATCCGCCACGTGCTCCTTGATGTCCTCGGGTGAGACCACCACCGGCGTCGGGTCTGCCGGTGTGCGGTAGGCGGCATGCTGCAGGGCGGCTTGGCGGGCGAGGCTCTTGTACCCCGGTGCGAGCTCGGGCACGTGCCGGTCGAGGAAGGACTCCACTGCTTCGACGAGCAGCGGGCCGACCGCCCATTGGTGGCGCTCTTCGCTGAAATGGTGGAGAAGGAGCACGACCTCCCGGGCGTGATCATCTGTTGCGAACACCGCTGCTGTCAGCTCAACGCGCATCGGTCTCCAGCCGGCTCTCCTGGGCTACGGCCAGTGCCCGAACCTCTTCGAAGTTCTCGGCGAAGATGCCCTTGGGCCAGTAGCCGACATTGCCGAACTCGTCGACGTCGATCCGCCGGACGGTCGACGACGCGCCGTCGCCGTCGACGAAGTAGAACGCCAGATCGCTGGCGCGCAACCTTCGCTCGGCGACCCGGCGGCGCAGCCGCAGCAGGAAGGTTTCGCTGTGCGTCTCGATCAGGAAGCGGACGCGCCGGTTGCGGATGGCTGCGATGTACAGGTCGGCCAGCGCCGCCTGGGCGGACGGGTGCATGTGCAACTCGGGCTCTTCGATGATCTCCAGAATGTGATTCTTCGGGGGAACGAGTTCGTCCTGGGCCCGTTGGACGAGGATGGGGAGCACCTGGGCGACTCCGGTGCCGGAGTCTGTGGCAGGCACCCAGAGGCCCCGGGTCACGGTGGACTTCAAGCCGACTGAATATGCGTCGTAGCGCGGGACGACCTCCAGCTCCCATCCGGGGAGATGGTCGCCGAGATACTCGTTGACCTTGTCGATGAGCTGGCCACCTCGCCGGACATGGTCGTGAATGAGGATCTCGGCGGTACGGCTGCCGAACTCGTCCTGCTGGGGAGCCCTGGCCGACAGCCGCCCCAGCCGGGTGAGCCGGGTGCGGAACGGTCCTAGATGCCGGATTTCATCGAATTCGGCGATGAGGGACGGTGCATGGCGAATATTTCTCGGTACCAGGCCATGGAACCGGACGCGCTTCTCCTCGTCTGGCCGATGGTCGGCAGAATTGATCTGGTAAGTCCGTTTTTCCGTGTCGTCGTCACTGTCGTCCGCATCCAGCCACTCAAGAGAGGCCCGATCTTCGGGAACTCCGAATTCCCACTTGCTGACGACCTGGGTCTGCCACTCGGCGATGTTCTGAACGGTCGCGGACAGCCGCAACGAGCCCTGGAACTCCAGTTCGATCCCGATGCTGCCGTGCTCCAGGCGTTTGTGTACGAGATCGACGAAGTCCGGCGTATCGTCTCCCAGTTGCAGAAGATCGAGCGGGACGGGCGAGTCACCGTGAATGCCGGTGGATATCACCAGCGGTGCCCGTACCAGAGCGCTCTTACCGGAGTTGTTCTTGCCGAGAACCACGGTGATCGGCCGGAGTTCCAGTTCCTGCCGCTCGGCAAAACAGCGATAGTTGGTGAGTGCCAGTCGCACCAAGGCCATGAACTCACCCTAGTGCGCTGATACCCGCCACGGCCTGCGATTTCACAGCACACGATGTTGGACCGTTTGCCTGGAGTTCTGCCATAACCAACCCATCTGTGCTCAGGGCTTCGGACGCCGCTGTGATCTGTGACGAACTGACCGAGTCCGTCTGCAACGATCTGCACGGCCCTGCAGCGGGAGAGGACGAGGAGTTCGGGACGCGGCGAGGGCCCGCGCCGGGGCGCGGGCCCTCGCCGGAACGGTCAGCCGGTCACCGGCAGGTTGCCGGGGACGGGGGTGGGGGCGGGGGCGGGGGAGCCGGGCGGGGAGGCGGCGGGTGCCGCGGGGGTGCAGCTGACGGAGGCGACGCTGAGCGTCTGGACGCCGGGGATCGTGAGTTCGATCGCGGTGACGGACAGGCCGCCGCCGGGCTTGCGCACCTGCTTGTTGAGGACCAGCGTGACCTTGCCGACGCCGTCGAGCGACACGGTGAGGGCGCTGTTGGGGGCCGGGCTCGCCTGGAGCCGCCGGCCAGCCAGCGTGACGTCGGCCAGGTGCGTGGTACCGGTGGAGTTCGTGCACCGGGCGGTGATCACCCGGGCGGAGAGAGCCGCCCTGGCGACCCGTAGCTCGGCGACGCTCGACCGGGCGTGGCCGGCCTTCGCGGTGGCGGTCAGCGCGGAGGCGTCCGCCAGCGGGTTGGCGGGGAGCCGGACGACGCTCATGCTCTCCGGCCGTGGCCCGGATGACGACACCAGGGGGGTGGGGGGAATCGTCACGGGGCCGTTGGCGGCGAGGGCGTGGGCGGCGCCGTGGCCGCCGGCGGCGGCGTGCGAGGCCGGTGCCGAGATGGTCAGCGGTGCCGCGACCGCCGTGGCGAGCGCGAGGGACTTGGCGAGATGTGTGGGGCGCATGGTTCTTCCTCCTGGGATGTGCAGAGCGGGAAAGGGGGGTTACTCCGTGACGACGACGGGCGTGCCGAGCGGGACCTTGGCCAGTTCCGCCAGCGCGGCGGCGGGGACCCGGACGCAGCCGTGGGTGACGGCCTTGCCGAAGACGGACGCGTCGTTCCAGCCGTGGAAGGCGACGGTGCCGGGCCCGCCGCCGAAGGTGTCGAGCGTCTCCGAGTGGGAGCCGACCGGCAGGACGAGCGGGCTGAAGGTGGGGCGGGACGGCTTGAGCAGGGCGAGCATGAACGTCCGCCCGGTTGGGGTGGGGGTTTTGGTGGCGCCCACGGCCACCGTCCAGCTCCCGATCCTGCGGTCGGACTTGGTGATGGTGAGCCGGCGCGCCTTCGTCCGCACCCGGACGGCGTAGGGGGTGTGGGCGGTGGTCAGCCGGGCGGCGGACTCCGGGATCCACCCGGTCGTCCCGTTCGGCCGGCTGGGGAGCAGCACCCGGCGCCACCCCGGCCTGGTGTCGATCACGGGGACCCAGGTGGGGCCGTCCAGTTGCCTGTTGGGCAGTGCGGCCACGGGCGGGCCGCCCGGTTCGGACGACACCGGCACGGTGGCGCTGGGATGGACCACCGTGCCGGCGTCGGCCGTGGACGGCTCGATGTCCAGCGGCAGGCCCCGCAACGTGGTGAACGTCGTGGCCTGCGGCAGTTTCGCCAGGTCGATCGCCGGGGGACGGCTGGCCCCGACCTTTCCGTCGGCACCGCAGCCCGTCGCCAGCGTCGCGACGGCCGCCGTGGCCGCGGCACCCGTCACGAGACGGCCGGACCGCCGGGCGCTACGGCGTATTCGTAAAGAACGATGGTTCACGGCAACTCCAAGGGGACCGGGACTTCCCGGAAGCGAGAGTGGTTACTCAGCGCAAGGGTGAATAACCCGCGAGAGCCACATCCCTACCATCCGCAACCGTGCCATCACAGGGAATTAATGGATTCGACGCGGTGGACGCTTCCGCCCGCATATCTCCGGAACGCCGTGACCTGGGATATTCGTAGAAAGTCTGTTCCGCCTAGTTGATTAGGAATTCCCGAATTATCAGAATCGGTGACGCTCGCCCGCCGGTCACCGCCCGTGAGCGCGGCGCGGGTCAGCCGCCGAGCAGGTCCTCGAACGGCGTCGGGTCGGCGAAGGGGTCGTTGATCGTGGGCGGGTCGCGCCGGTCGGCCTCGCGGGCGAGCTCGCCGGCCGCCCGGTCGATCCGGTGGACCAGGGAACCCTGGGCGGTGCCGCCGTCGCCCCAGTCCTCCGGCGCGGCGAACACCGCGGTGGGCACGACGACGGCGCGCAGGTAGGAGAAGAGCGGCCGCAGCGCGTGCTCCAGCACCAGCGAGTGCCGGCCCGTCCCGCCGGTGGCGGCGATCAGCACCGGTTTGTCCACCAGCGCCGTCTCGTCGAGGACGTCGGTGAACGTCTTGAACAGCCCGCTGTAGGACGCGGCGAAGGTCGGCGTCACCACGATCAGGGCGTCCGCCCGGGCGACGGTGTCGTGCACCTCCTGGAGCTCCCGGGACGGGTAGCCGAGCAGCAGGTTGTTGACCAGGTCGTGCGCGTGCTCGCGCAGCTCGATCGGGTGGGCGTCCACCTCGGCCCCGAGCCGTTCCAGCTCGCGCCGGGTCGCCCCGGCCAGCCGGTCGGCGAGCATGCGGGTCGAGGACGGCTGCCGCAGGCCGGCCGACACGACCGCGAGGGTGCGCCTCATCGGGCCGCCTCCACCGTCGCGAGCCGCGCGGCCTTCAGGGAGGCGTGCGTCGGGGCGTCCGGGACGTGGGCGGGACGGCCGATCGCGAACTCCCGGCGCAGCACCGGCACGATCTCGCCCAGCGCTTCGATCTGCCGGAGCACGGTCTCGTGCGGCAGGCCGAGGGCGTCCACGTTGAAGACCTGGCGCTGGTAGTCGCCGGCCGCGTACTCGCGGAAGGCCAGGATCCGGTCGATCACCTGCTGCGGGCTGCCGACCAGGAGGGCGGTCTGCTCCAGCGTCTCCTCCAGCGACGGGCCGCCGCCGTACACCGGCGAGCTGTCGAAGTAGGGGCGGAACTCGCGGATCGCGTCCTGGGAGTTCTTCCGCACGAAGAGCTGCGCGGCCAGGCCGACGATCGCCTGGTCGGCCGAGCCGTGCCCGTAGTGCTCGAAGCGGCGGCGGTAGAGGGAGACCATCCGCTGGACGTGTTCCTTCGGCCACAGCACGTTGTTGTGCAGGAACCCGTCGCCGTAGTAGGCGGCCTGTTCGGCGATTTCGGGGCTGCGGATGGAGCCGTGCCAGACGAACGGCGGGATGCCGTCCAGCGGGCGGGGGGTGGCGGTGAAGGACTGGAGCGGGGTGCGGAACTTGCCTTCCCAGTCGACGACGTCCTCGCGCCACAGGCGGTGGAGGAGGGCGTAGTTCTCGACGGCGAGGGGGATGCCGTTGCGGATGTCCTGGCCGAACCAGGGGTAGACGGGTCCGGTGTTGCCGCGGCCCATCATGAGGTCGATGCGGCCGTCGGCCAGGTGTTGCAGCATCGCGTAGTCTTCGGCGATCTTCACCGGGTCGTTGGTGGTGATCAGCGTGGTCGAGGTGGACAGCACGATCCGCTCGGTGCGCGCCGCCACGTGACCCAGCAGCGTGGTGGGTGAGGACGGCATGAACGGCGGGTTGTGGTGCTCGCCGATCGCGAAGACGTCGAGGCCCACGTCCTCGGCCAGCCGCGCGTACTCCACCACCGCCTTGATCCGCTCGTGCTCCGAGGGCGTCCGTCCCGTCACGGGATCGGCCGTCACGTCGCCCACACTGAAGATTCCGAACTGCATCCGAATCCGCCTGTCCAGCTCGTCTCGACCACTGTCACCGTCAGGCAACCGGCGGCACTCGAACTAAATTCCTTGACTGAGCAAGTATTTTTTGGGGTGTTACCCTGCGCCTGCGACATGTTGCCGAGCGTTGTTCGGTGCGGTGGGCACGGTATCCGCGGGTCCGGCGGCCTGTCGTCGCCCGGGGCGTCGCGGCGGTCGGGCGGCTCCGGCCGGGACGTGCCCGCGATCATTCGCCCGGCGGGAGACCGCGCGCCGCCCTGCTCGGCCGGGCCGGAGTGCGCGCGGCCCGCCGTCCGCTGTATGTCCGGTTTGCGGCGGGTTGAGATGGAGAAAAGGCCGTACGGAAGGGGAGGCGATGGCGGATCGCGGGCGGGTGGCCTTCGTGCTCGGCGGCGGTGGCGCGCTGGGCGCGCACGAGGTCGGGATGCTCAAGGCCCTGCACGAGGCCGGGATCAGCCCGGACGTCGTCGTGGGCACCTCGATCGGCGCGATCAACGGGGCGTTCGTGGCGGCCGACCCGGACAAGGCCGTCGAGCGGCTCGCCGAGCTGTGGGCCGGGCAGGCGGCCCGGGAGGCGTTCGGCGCCCCGCCCTGGACGCGGCTGTGGACGCTGGCCCGGTCAGGCACCCACCTGCACCCGATCGGGCCGCTGTGCCGGACCCTGGAGGAGGTGCTGCCGGTCACCGACTTCCACGACCTCGCGGTGCCGTTCCAGTGCGTGGCCGCCGGCATCGAAACCGCGATGGCGCACTGGTTCGCCAAGGGGCCGCTCGTCCCGGCCGTGCTGGCCTCGTGCGCGGTGCCGGGCCTGCTGCCGCCGGTCCGGGTCGGCGAGCACCACTACTTCGACGGCGGCCTGGTGCACAGCATCCCGGTGGGGCGGGCCGTCGAACTCGGCGCGGACACGATCTACGTGCTGCACGTCGGGCGGATCGAGCGGCCGCTGGCACCGCCGCGCTGGCCCTGGGAGGTCGGCATGGTCGCGTTCGAGATCGCCCGGCGGCACCGGTTCTTCGAGGAGATCGCCACGGTCGGCGACGGGGTGCGGGTGCACGTCCTGCCCGCGGGGGCGACCGAGCGGCAGCGGGTCCCGCGGCGGCCCGGCGGCGCGATCACCTTCCGCACCGAGCGGGCCTACCAGGCGACGCTCGACTACCTGGAACGGAACGGGTAGGCCGCGATGCTCCCACCGAGACTCGTCCGCCGCCTGCTGTTCGCCCCGGTGCTGCTGGTGCTCACCGTCGCGCTCGCGGTGCTCTTCCTGCCCGCGCTCCTGGTGGCCACGCTGATCTCGCTGGTGTTCGACGGCCGGTACCGGGCGGTGCGGCTGCTGCGGTTCGCGCTGGCCTGGGCGTACGCGGAGTCCTGGGCGGTGCTGGCGTGCCTGGTGGTCTGGCTGGGCAGCGGCCTGCGCGGGCGGGTGCGCGCCGAACGGCTCTGGGACCGGCACTACGACATCGTCCGCCGCTACGTCGCCGGGATCTACCGGGCCGCCGAGCGGTACCTGACGCTGCGGGTGGAGGTCGACGGCGAGGCGCCCGACCCCCTGCCGCGCCGCCCGATCATCGTGCTGAGCAGGCACGCCGGGCCGGGCGACTCGCTGATCCTGATCCACCACCTGCTCACCGGCTACGGGCGGCGGCCCCGGCTGGTGATGAAGGACTTCGTCCAGTTCGACCCGCTGATCGACATCGCCGTGCACCGCCTGCCGAACGTGCTCGTCCGGCAGGCGGGCGACGGCATGACCCAGGACATCTCCGAACTCGCCGAGGATCTGGGGGACCGGGACGCGCTGGTGCTGTTCCCCGAGGGCGGTAACTTCACCCCGCACCGCCGGGAGCGCGCGATCGCCCGGTTGCGCCGGTTGCGCCGCCGCACCGAGGCCGCCCGCGCGGCCCGCATGCGCCATGTCCTGCCGCCCCGCCCCGGCGGGGCCCTCGCCGCGATCGACGCCGCTCCCGGCGCCGACGTCGTCTTCGTCGCGCACAGCGGCCTGGAGGACTTCAACTCCGTCGGTACCGTCTGGCGCGGCCTTCCCCTCGCCGTTCAGGTCCGCGCCCACTGGTGGCGGATCCCCGCCGAGGACGTCCCCCGGGAGCGCGCGGCCCAGGTCGACTGGCTGTTCGCCCAGTGGGCCCGGGTGGACGCCTGGATCGAGGAGGCCCGGAACCCCGCCCGCGATCTGGACACCGCCTGACCCGCGGGTCAGGCCGACAGGGACGCGGGGACCCAGAGGCCGTCGATCGTCTGCTCGGCGGCGGTGCGGCTGGCCTCGGCCAGCGGGATCAGTTCGGCCATCGCCGGCGTCACGGCGGCCAGGGTGAGTTCGGCCGTGATGAAGCGCGGCCGCAGACCCGTGAACGCCAGGCCGTGCGGCAGCCACTGTTCCGCGTGGTCCCACCCCTCGCGGGGCGTGCCGGGGCCGTAGCCGCCGCCGCGGCTGGCGAGCACCAGGAACTCGCGGCCGTCGAGCAGGCCGGTCTGGGTCTCGGGGTCGTAGGCCAGGCCGGGCGCGAGGAGGTGGTCGACCCAGGACTTGACGCTGCTGGGCACGCCGTAGTTGTACAGCGGCAGCCCCAGCACGATCGTGTCCGCCCGGCGCACCTCGTCGACCACCCGGTGGCTCAGCGCCCACGACGCCGCCTGGGCCGGCGTGTGCTGTTCGGGCGGCACCATGCGGGCCAGGCCGCCGGCCTCGTCGAGGTGGGGCAGCGGGTCGCGGCCCAGGTCACGGTAGGTGACGGTGCCGCCGGGGTGCGCGGCGCGCCAGACCTCGACCGCCCGGGCGCTGAGCCGGCGGCTGACGGAGTCGTTCCCCTTGATGCTCGAGTCGACATGCAGCAGGTGAGCCATCTTTCTTTCCTCTCCATGGATCGTTTGTGTAAGGCAAACGATTTATACCACATGGATGGATGATGTCCGGTTACACTCGGGACGTGACCCAGCTGCCCGTGGTCGACCAGCCGCCTCCCCTCTCGGGAGCGCTGCTCGAACACCTCGCGCGCCGGATCCGGCTGCGCGCCGAGGCGGTGCTGGCACCGCTGGGCCTGCGGCCACGGCACCTCGTGGCCCTCACGGTGCTGCGGGTGCACGGCGAGTGCTCGCAGCAGGCGCTCTCCGCCACCCTGGCGATGGACGGGACGAACATCGTCGGGCTGCTCAACGAGCTCGAGACCGGCGAGCTGATCGAACGCCGCCGCTCCCCCCAGGACCGCCGCCGCCACATCGTCGAGATCACCGACACCGGAAGGGCGCTCCTGGCCAAGGCCGAGTTCGCCCTCGCGGCGGCCGAGGACGAGGTGCTCGGCGCGCTCGACCGGAACCAGCGCGAGACGCTCAACGCCCTGCTCCAGCAGGCGACCGCCGGCGAGCTGCTCGTCTTCACCGAAACCGGCGGTGCCTGAGGCCGCCCGGCGAGGGTTACCTGGGCCACGGCAATCCGAGGCCGCCCGTGCCCGCGTAACCGTAACCTCGGCGTAGGTGACAGCGCGTCACCGCCGGCGAGGCGCGCCGCCTCGGGTACGACGGGAGCCCTCATGTCCGAGTCCGCCGCACCGCCCCCGCTGGAGGCCCTGTCGGCCGAGCTCGCCACGCTGCGGCCCCGGATGGACGCGGTGAGCCTCGCCATCCACGCCCGGCCGGAGCTGAAGTTCGCCGAGTTCCACGCCCGGGAACTGCTCACCGGCTGGCTCGCCCAGGCGGGCTTCGCGGTGCGGGCCCCGGCGGGCGGGGTGGAGACCGCCTTCGTGGCCGTGCACGAGGGGACGTCGCCCGGCCCCCGCGTCGCCGTCCTCGCGGAGTACGACGCGCTACCCGGCATCGGGCACGGCTGCGGCCACAACCTCATCGCGGCCGGGGGCGCGGCGGCGGCGATCGCGGTCGTGCGCGCGCTGCCCGAGCACCCCGGCACGGTCGCCGTCATCGGCACGCCCGGCGAGGAGATGGGCGGCGCGGGCAAGATCCGGCTGGCCGAGGCGGGCGTCTTCGACGGCGTGGACGCGGCGGTGATGTTCCATCCGGGCGACCGCTCGCTGACCGCCCGGCCCGGGCTGGCCGCGGCGCACCTGCGCGCCGCCTTCACCGGGGTGAGCGCGCACGCCTCGGTCTCCCCATGGGAGGGGCGCAGCGCGCTGGCCGGCGCCCAGCTGTTCCTGCACGCGCTGGACGCGATGCGCCAGTTCGTCCCGCCGACCGTCCGGCTGCACGGCATCGTCTCGGCCGGCGGGCAGGCGCCGAACGTCGTGCCGGCCGACGCCGCCGTGGACCTGTACGTCCGGGACCGCACGGCGGCCTCGGTCGAGGCGCTGGTCGAGCGGGTCCGCGCCGCGGCCGAGGGCGCGGCGCTGGCCACCGGGACCCGGGCGCGGGTCGGCGAGACCGGCCCGATGTACGCGGAGCGCCGCAACAACCTGGTGCTCGCCGAACGGTTCGGGGAGGCGGTGCGCGCGCTGGGCGTGGACATCGCGCCCGGCGACCCGGACGGTCCGGCCGGCTCCTCCGACATCGGCAACCTCTCCCACCTGCTGCCGGTCATCCACCCGTACATCCAGATCGCCGACACCGGCACGCCCGGCCACTCCGTGGCGCTGCGCGAGGCGGCGGCGACGCCCTTCGCACACGAGCGCACCCAGGTCGCGGCGGCCGGGCTCGCCCGGGTGGTCGCCGACCTGCTCACCCGGCCGGAGTTCCTGGCGGCGGCCCGGGCCGAGTTCCGCGGCGCGAGCCGTCCCGTGCCATGCCGGTCGTGATCGTCCTGGCGGGGGCGGACCCGGCCCGGTTCACCGTCACCGTGTCGCCCCTCGCGGAGCTGGCCGCGAGCCTGCACGTGCTGACCGAGCACACCCACCACCCCGAGCACGCCACCTGGGCCGCCGAGGTCACCCGGGCCGCCCCGCCCGCCTTCCGGTCCGGGCTGCGGCGGTTCGCACCGCTGTGGACGCCGCTGCGCTGGCGCGCCTTCTACCCGGGGCTCGCCGCGCCCTCCCTGGACCGGTTCGCCGAGCTCACCGCCTACACCTGCGCCAGCGGCTACCGCGGGTTCGACTTCGGCCGCGTCCTGCACGATCCGGGGCAGGCCGCCGCGCTGCGCCGGGCCGCCGCCCGGCTGCCGGAGCCGCACCCGCGCCTCGCCGACGACCTGCTGCGCGACCCCGAGGCGCTGCGCGCGGACGTCACCGGCTTCCTCGACCTGTGCCGCGAGGTCTTCTTCGGCGACCTGTGGGCCGAGACCGAACCCGTCCTCGCCCGCGCCGCGCACCGCGTCCGGCGGCGGCTCGCGGACGAGGGGCCGGCGGCCGCCCTCGTCTCGCTCAGCCCGGCCAGCGCGCACCTGGCCGGGCCCGCCCGGGTCGTCTTCGACAAGGTGCACCACGTGGTGATCAGCCCGGCCCGGACCCCGGTCCTGCTCATCCCCACCCGGTACGGCGCTCCGCACCTGCTCGCGAAGAACGAGCCGGGACTGCCACCCGTCGTGCACTTCCCGGTCGAGGCTCCGGACGTGGGCGTCACGCTCGCCCGCAGCCGCCTGCTGGCGCTCACGGACCCGAGCCGGGTGCGGCTGTGCCGGCTGATCGCCCGCCAGGCGATGACCACCGCCGACCTGGCGGACCGGCTGTCGATGACCCGCCCCCAGGTCTCCCGCCACCTGCGCGTCCTGCGCGAGCTGGGACTGGTGCGGGTGGAGCGCGCCGGCCGCTACGTGTACTACGGGCTCGACCTCGCGGCGGTCGAGCGGATCGGGCGGGACGTGGCGACGGCGTTACAGCACTGAGGCCCGCCCGGGAGGTGCGCCGGACCCGGCTCCGTCAGCCCGTTCCGGTGAGCGCCTGGTGGGATTTCCTGATCTCTCCGGTTTTGAACCGGTGCCACCCACCTTCTTCCGTGGGGGTGAGGGGCGGGCTGAAGTTCCAGGCGTCGTCGTCGAACTCGCCGGTCACCCGGAACGGACGGCCGGAGTCGGTGATCACGTACTCCTTCTTCACGCCGTCGGTGACCGTGTCCATGACGAGCTTGAAACCGCAGCTCCGGCGGGTCGCCAGGATCGCGACCACTTCGAAGGTCTCCGACCTGTCCTGCCCGAGCTGGAAGCCGAAGGGCTGCTGCCCGCGGGGCGGGTCGCCCGGCGGGAGTTCGAGGCTCCTCCCGATGCCGCGGGGGAAATACCAGGGGCGCGGATTCGGCGCGTCGAGGTCGATGAGGATCGTGCGAGGCGGGCTGGGGTCGGCCCCGCCCCGGTACTTGATGAGCGTTCCCCGCAGGGCGGCGGCGCACCGCAGCTCGACCAGGCGGAGGTTCCGCAGGTAGACGGCGCCCTCAGCGGTGTTCTGCACGGTCACGCTCACGAATATCCGGTTGACCGCCACCCCGCCGTAGGAGCGTGCGAACTCGTAGAACCCGTACTTGTAGGCGTTCTCTTCGGCACCGAGCCTGATCACCTTGGGAGTACCCCGCACGGTTCGCCCCGCGGGCACCATCCAGGTGCCGTTGGAGAGATCGGCGAGCGCGGCGCTCATCTTCGAGGGGTCCAGCTCCAGGGTGAACTTCAGGGCCGGGGCATCCGCCGCGGGGGAGGCGGGCGCCGCCGCGGCCGGTGTACCGCTACTCGGAACCGGCGACGGTTTCTGGTCGCCTCCGCCGCCGCTTCCCCGTAAGGCGTACGCCGACACGGCCAGGGCGATCAGGGCGATCGCGGCACTGACTCCCTGCCACCAGGGGCGTCCCAGCCAGCGGAGGGTACGCCTGCGGCGACTCGGACCGGGATGACGCCGAGGCGAGGGTCGCTGCGGCATGGATGCGTCCGCCTCCTACTGGAACTGCACGCGCGGGACGCGGCGAGGTGGGATGTTCACCGGTGCGGGCTGGCAGGCGACATGAAGTATCTCCTGGATCACCTGGTATGAGAACGGTGCTCGCCGCGCCGGCGCAGATCGGAGCCCATCATTGGTGAGAACTGGGCTTGCACTATTGAGAACTGTGCTTGCATCATGAGCCGGGCACCAGCCACGGCGATCACCACTCGGGTGGCCGGTCCGCGCAGCCCCGGCCGAACGCCCGAAGGAGAAGCGTCATGGGAAAGCTCGACGGGAAGGTCGCCTTCATCACCGGAGCGGCCCGCGGCCAGGGGCGCAGCCACGCCGTCCGGCTGGCGCAGGAGGGCGCGGACGTCATCGCGGTCGACGTCTGCGCGCAGATCGAGTCGGTGCCGTACCCGATGGCGACGCCCGACGACCTCGCGCAGACGGCCGAGGAGGTCGAGGCGCTGGGCCGGCGGATCGTCGCCTGCCAGGCCGACGTGCGCGACGAGGCCGCGCTGAAGGCCGCGTTCGACGAGGGCGTCGCCCGGCTCGGCCCGGTCGACATCGTGCTGGCCAACGCCGGTATCGCGCCGATGGCCATGCACGACCATGCCGGGGTGTGGGCGGACGTCATCGACGTCAACCTCACCGGCGTCTTCCACACCATCGAGACGGCCATGCCGTCCATGATCGAACGTGGTGCGGGTGGCTCGATCGTGCTGACCGGTTCGACCGCCGCGCTCAGCGGGGCGGTCGGGCACTCCCGGGGCGGGCTCGCCTACACGGCGTCCAAGCACGCCCTGGTCGGCCTGACCCGCAGCTACGCCAACCGCCTGGCGCCGCACAACATCCGCGTCAACGGCGTGCACCCCTCCGGCGTCGACACCCCCATGGTGAACAACCCCGTCACGCTGGGGTTCCTGCGGCAAGGCCCGCAGGGCGGGCACGCGATGGGCAACGCGCTGCCGGTCGAGCTGATCGACGCGGTGGACGTGTCGAACGCGATCGTGTGGCTGGTCTCCGACGACGCCCGCTACATCACCGGCGTGGCCCTGCCCGTGGACGCCGGCGCCGCGAACCGTTAGGGAGAACCCGCCCCGGCCGGGTGCGGCCGTTCACCGGCAGGTGCCCGCACGCGGGTCGGTGCGGTCGCTCACCGGTAGGCGACCGTACCCGGCCAGGGCGGGCCGTTAGGCGGTGGCGAGTCCGGCGAGGTCGAGGGAGTCGCCGCCGACCTCGGCGAGCCAGCCGTCCCGGACGTACTCGAAGTCGCCGGTCGCGGTGTCGAGCAGGGCGATGCTGCCGGCCGCCACCCGCTGCTCGGGGTTGATCGGTTCCGGGTCCCACCGGGTGGCCTTGGGTTGCACCAACTGGGCGAGGGCGTAGGAGGTCGTGCGGCCGTAGCGGCGCGGGCCGTTGGGGTGGTGGTAGTGGCCGCTGACGTGCAGGCGTGGTTGCAGGTGCTCGATGAGGTCGAGCAGCTTCGCCGAGCCCTGGACGTTCCCGCGGCGGTCCTGCGACATGCCGTACGGGCCGTCGTGAGTGATCAGGATGTCCACCGTGCCGGGGTCGGCGGCCAGCAGCCGCGCGTACGCGCTCCCGTCCAGGTCCATCTTCCCGGGGACCTCGATCAGCCCGAGGAACGCCACCCGCTGCCCGGCGGCCTCCACCACGTTCCCGCAGGCGACGTGGTGGTAGGCGCCGAGCGGGTCCACCGGCACGACCGCGGCGGACGCCGCGTCGTGCAGCGAGGCCAGCCAGTCGTGGTCCTCGTGGTTGCCGCTGACGAACAGCACCGGGGGGACCTGCCCGAGGGCCAGCCGCACGCCTTCCGTCACCGGTGGCGGCGGGTCGAGCAGCCGGAAGAAGTCGTCCTGGGCGGGGTGCTCCCGCCAGAACCGGCGGCTGGACTCGTCGAACCGTTCGGGCGAGGGGTACGCACCCAGGTCCCCGACCTGGATCACGGCGTCGAGCCGGATCCCGCGCCGGGCCTGGAGCAGCACCACCGCGCCCAGCGCGTGCAGCGCGCAGCCGTGGACGTCGCCAATGAAAGCGATCTTCATCGCCTGTTGCCTTTCCTGTTGTGAGCCATGGACATGGCCCGGCACAGGTCGAGCGGCGCAACGATGCGGTGTCAACCACCGGCTCCGACCGGTGACTCACATCCCAGCGCTCCACCGCCATCTCGACGACCGAGCCACCTCGAGCATGAGGCTCGCCCGGAGGACCGTCAAGCGGGACTCATCCGAGGGGGGCGGCGGTCCGGCCGGTGACGCGCCGCCGGTAGTCGGCCGGGGTGGAACCGGTGCAGGCCCGGAACGCCCGGTTGAACGCGCTGGGGCTGCCGAAGCCCACCGCCGCGGCGACGCCGAGCACGGTCGTGCCCGGCTGAGTCAGCAGGGCCATCGCCCTGATCAGCCGGGCCTGGGCGGCGAAGGTCCGCCACGTCGTGCCGGTCTCCTCGCGGAAGCGCCGCCGGAGCGTCCGTTCGGAGATGCCGAGGGCGCCGCACACGTCGTCGGCCGTCACGGTCGCGAGGTGTTCCTCCGTGTAGGAGATGACGGCGGCGACGAGCGGGTCGGTGCTCGTCGGCAGCCACAGCGGCTGCTCCCGGTCGAGGTTGTCCTCGACGACCAGGGCGAGGGCGGAGAAGTAGGTGTCGGCCCGGGCGTCGGTCGCGTCGCGCGTGATCGGCCAGCGCAGCGCGTAGACGATCATCTCGCGTAGCAGGGGGACCGCGGCGAGGACCCGGGCGCGGTCGCACAGGTGGGCGGGGAACATCGAGGGGTCGAAGAACACCGAGGCGGAGCGGGCGCTGCGCAGCGTGGTGTTGTGCGCCAGGCCCGCCGGCACCCAGATGGCCTGCTGGGGCGGGACGAGGTAGCGCCCGGCCGCGGTCTCGACCTCGGCCATGCCTTCGAGCGCGTACTCGATCTGGTGCAGGTCGTGGTGGTGCCAGCCGGTGACGAGGTGTTCCGCGTCGTAGGGCATGGTCCCGGCTCCGACCGAGGCCCTGGTGCGCAGGACGACCAGGCCGAGGTTGGCCGGTGAGGGCAAGAAGCTGTCCGTCATCGCGTCGACTCCCCTGGCCGGCGGAACGTACCGTGGTGGCGTCCGGTGCGAGAGTTCCATTCTCTCAGAATGGAACAAGGCTCTCTTGCGCGTCCCCCGGCGAGGAGTTCACGTGAACATCGACGAGATGATCCTGGTGAGCATCGACGACCACGTCGTCGAACCGCCCGACATGTTCGACCGGCACGTCCCGAAGAAGTGGGCCGACCAGGCCCCGCGGCTCGTCCCCAACGAGCAGGGCATCGACCAGTGGGTCTACCGGGGGCGGCCGACCGGCGTCGTGGGCCTGAACGCCGTCGTCTCCTGGCCGCCGGAGGAATGGGGGCTCAACCCGTCCAGCTACGCGGAGATGCGCCCGGCCGTCTACGACGTGCACCAGCGGGTGCGGGACATGGACCGCAACGGCATCCTCACCTCGATGTGCTTCCCGACGTTCGCGGGGTTCAGCGCGGGCCACCTGAGCCATGTCAAGGACGAGATCACCGTAGTGATGATCCAGGCCTACAACGACTGGCACATCGACGACTGGGCGGGCGCCTACCCCGGCCGGTTCATCCCGATCGCGCTGCTGCCCCTGTGGGACCCCGCGCTGGCGGTCGCCGAGATCCGGCGGGTCGCCGCCAAGGGCTGCCACGCGGTGACGATGCCGGAACTGCCGCACATGGACGGCCTGCCCAGCTACCACGACATCGACTACTGGGCCCCGGTCTTCGAGGCGCTGTGCGACACGGGCACGGTGATGTGCCTGCACATCGGGCAGGGCTTCGGGTCGATCACCCTCGCGCCGGACGCCCCCGTGGACAACCGCATGATCCTCGCCTGCCAGGTGTCCGCGTTCGGCGCCCAGGACCTGCTCTGGGGACCCGCCCTGCGCACCTACAAGGACCTCAAGGTCGCCTGGTCCGAGGGCGGGATCGGGTGGATCCCCTTCTACCTCGACCGCTGCGACCGCCACTACACCAACCAGCGCTGGCTGCGCCGGGACTTCGGCGGCCGCCTGCCGAGCGACGTGTTCCGCGAGCACTCCCTCGCCTGCTACGTCTCCGACCCCACCACGCTGCGGCTGCGCAACGAGATCGGCATCGACATCATCGCCTGGGAGTGCGACTACCCCCACTCCGACTCCATGTGGCCCGACGCGCCGGAGCAGGTGCTGGCCGAACTGGACGCCGCCGGCGCGACCGACGAGGAGATCAACAAGATCACCTGGCAGAACTCCTGCCGCTTCTTCGGCTGGGACCCGTTCGCCCACGTGCCCGCGGAGCGGGCGACGGTCGGCGCGCTACGGGCCCAGGCCACCGACGTCGACACCTCGATCCGGTCCCGCAAGGAGTGGGCCGAGCGCTACGCCCAGCGGGCCGGCTGACCGGACGCCGGTTCCCGGGCGGGCCCCGCCCGGGAACCGGCCCACTGAACCGGCGCGAAATCGGCCCTGAACAGGGTGCCACTCGCCCTCCTATGTTCACGGGCATGAGCGATGTGACGGCCCCGCGCCCGCGCCTCGTCACCCGGCCGCTGGTGCTGGTGTGCCTGGCCAACTTCTGCGCGCTGACGAGCTTCTACCTGCTGCTGACCGTGGTGCCGATGTACGCGGCGGCGGCCGGCGGCGGGGTCGGCGCCGGGATGACCACCGGCGCGCTGATGCTGACGACGGTGGTCGCCGAACTCTGCACCCCCTGGCTCGTCTCCAGGTACGGCTACCGCCGGGTACTGGTCGCCGGCATGGTGACGCTGGGCGCGCCCGCACTGCTGCTGCTCGGTTCGAGCGGCATGGCGACGATCCTGGCGGTCTGCCTCGTCCGCGGGTTCGGCTTCGCGATCGCCATGGTGGCCGGCGGCGCGCTGGCGGCCTCGCTGCTGCCGGCCGAACGCCGCGGTGAGGGGCTCGGCGTGCTGGGCCTGGTCTCCGGGATCCCCGCGGTGATCGCGCTGCCGGCGGGCGTCTGGCTCGCCGGGAACCACGGCTACCCGCCGGTCTTCGTCGCCGGGGCGCTGGCGGGAGTGACCGCGGCCGTGCTCCTGCTCGGCGTTCCCGACCCCCGGCAGGAGGCCGGGGAGCCCGCCGGGCGGTCGCTCGGGGTGCTGGCCGGGCTGCGGACACCCGCGCTGGTGCGCCCGTCGGTCATGTTCTTCGCCACCGCGACGGCCACCGGCGTCGTCGTCACGTTCCTGCCCCTGGCGGTCGCGGACGCCTCCGGCGACCTGGCCACGCTCGGCCTGCTCGTCCACTCCGTGGCGGTGACGCTCGCCCGCTGGTGGGCCGGCCGCCACGGGGACCGGCACGGTGCCGCCGGCCTGCTGGTGCCCGGCGTGCTGGCGACCGCCGCCGGGATGCTCCTACTGGTCATGGTCGACAGCCCGTACGCGATGCTCGCCGGGACGGCGCTCGGCGGTGCGGGCTTCGGTGCCGCCGCGAACGCCAGCCTCGCCCTCATGTACGACCGGGTCGCGCCCTCGGGGTACGGGGCGGTCGCCGCCATCTGGAACGTCGCCTACGACACGGGTCTGGGCGTGGGCGGCGCCGGGTTCGGGGTGCTCGCCGCGCGGAGCGGCTACCCGGCCGGGTTCGCGCTCACCGGCGTCCTGGTGCTCGCCGTGCTGGTGCCGGCCCGCTCCGGAGCCGGCCTTCCCCGTGGCGGAGGAAAGGCCGCCCCGCCGGCCTAGGAGATCGGCGCTGCGGATCCGGATGCGATGACGACGCGCCCGGGACGGACCAGCCCCGCCGTCACAGGAGATCGGCGATGGCGGCGATACCGTCCGCGATGGCGCGTTCGGAGAGGTTGCCGAAGCCGAGAACGAGCTGCGGCGGGGTGGCGGCCCGGCTGAAACGGTAGTCGCTCATGCCGTACAGCCCGACGGAGCGCGCCCGGGCCGCGGCGACGACGGCCCGCTCGTCGGCGTCCCCGGGCAGGTGCGCCACGGCGTGGAAGCCGGCCGCGAGGCCGGTGAGCTCGACGTGGGGCGCATGCAGGGCGAGCGCGTCGACGAGCGCCGCGCGCCGGCCGGCGTACCCGGCGCGCATCCGCCGCAGATGGCGGTCGTAGCGCCCGGACTCGATCAGGGCGGCGAGGGCCAGCTGGTCCAGCAGCGGTGATCCGCGGTCACTGAACCTCTTCTCGGTGATGAGGGCGTCGGCGAGCGCGGGCGGGCACAGCACCCAGCCCAGCCGCAGCGCCGGCGCCAGGGACTTGCTGACGGTGCCGAGGGCGACGACCCGGTCGGGGGCGAGGCCCTGCAGGGTCCCGACCGGTTCGCGGTCGTAACGGAACTCGGCGTCGTAGTCGTCCTCGATGAGGACGCCGTCGCACCGCGCCGCCCACGCGATCAGCTCGTGCCGCCGTCCGGGTGCGAGGACGACCCCGGTGGGCCACTGGTGGGCGGGCGTGAGCAGGACCGCGCGGGCGCCGGTCGCGGCGAGCGCGTCCACGTCGATGCCGTCGCGGTCGACCGGGACCGGGACGGCGTCGACCCCGGCCCAGGCGGCCGCGGCCATCGTGGCGCCTTCGCCGTACCCGGGATCCTCGAAGGCCACCCGCCGCAGCCCGGCGCGGACCAGCACCCGCAGTACGAGGCTGAGGCCCTGCGCGAACCCCGTACAGGCGACGATGCGGTCGGGTTCGGCCGCGGCGGCGCGGACGCGCCCCAGGTACCCGGCAAGGATCCGGCGGAAGGTCAGGCTCCCGCGCGGGTCCCCGTAGCCGAAGGCCGCGGTGGGGGCGTGCCGGCCGACCTCCCGCTGCGCCCAGAGCCAGTCACCGCGGGGGAAACCGGCCAGGTGGGGCACCCCGGTGGCGAAGTCGGCCACCAGCGGACGCGGCGCGGGGACGGGCGGCGGCGCCGTGGCCGCGGGCGCGCCGCGGGTCGCCAGCTCGGCGACCCGGGTCGCGGAACCGACCCGGGCGGTCAGGTAGCCCTCGGCGTGCAACTGGCTGTAGCACTCCTGCACGAGGCCCCGGGAGACGCCCAGCTCGCGCGCCATCTCCCGGGAGGAGGGGAGCCGCTCGCCCGCCTGGAGCCGGCCGTGCCGGATCGCCTCCCGCAACCCGCGTTCGAGCTGCGACCGCAACGGTTCGGAGCTCGCGCGATCCAGCGGCAGGAGCAGCCCCGGACTCGAACCGGCCCATTCGATCGGCATGGGACCGGACCCTAGCCCAGGCCCGCCGCCGGCCCCGGCTCCGCGATCACCGGCTTCCGCGCCGCCGGAAAGGACCCCGGGCGATGATCGCTCGGGGTCCTCGGGTCGTTGGGGGGCGCGGGCGAACCGCGGCCTCCGCCCGTTCAGCCCTTCGGCTGGGTGAAGCGGAGGTGGTTGCCGAAGGGGTCGCGGAGGCCGCAGTCGATCCCGTACGGGCGCTCGGTGGGCTCCTCGGTGAACTCCACCCCCCGGCCCAGCAGCGTCTCGTACGTCTTACGGCAGTCGTCCGTGCTGAAGATGAGCGTGCCACCCGTCGCGCCCTTGGTCACCAGCTCGCGGACCTGCCGCGCCGTCTCCTCGGACATCGCCGGCGGGCCCGGCTTCTCCAGCAGGATCTGGCGGTCCGGGTGGCCGGGGACGTTGACGGTCAGCCAGCGCATGAAGCCCAGATCGACGTCGGAGTTGACCTCCAGGCCGAGCTTGCCGACATAGAAGTCCAGGGCCTCGTCCTGGTCGAGGACGTAGATCTGCGAGTGCGTGATGGCGTTGAACATGCAGCTCACGCTACCGACCGGGTCGGCCGGAAACTTATCCGAAACTGCTCAGGTGGCGGCGGTCAGGAACTCGGCCGGGTCCACGCCATCGTGAAGCACGTCGGCACGTCCGCGGCCGTCGTCTCCCGGCGGTACTCCCGCGGCGACCGGCCGACGATGTCGCGGAACGTGCGGCTGAAGGTGCCCGTGCTGCCGAAGCCGACCTCGAAGCAGATGTCGGTCACGCTGCGGTCGGTCTCCCGCAGCAGGAACATCGCCCGCTCGACCCGGCGGCGCTGCAGGTAGCGGTGCGGTGTCTCGCCGAACGTGGCCCGGAAGGTGCGGGTGAAGTGCGCCTGCGACACGTGGGCGATCCGGGCCAGGGCCGGGACGTCCAGCGGCTGCGCGTAGGCGCGGTCCATCGCGTCCCGCGCCCGGAGCATGCGGCGGTTGGTGTCCTCTGCGGCGCTGTTCACGGCGCCACCACGCTACAGTCCTCGGTCGTCCGGCTGCGCCGGGCACCTGTACTTCTCCTTCTCCGCGGGCCGAGCTTTCAGAGGAGCCCGTGCTCCCTGGCGTACAGGGCGGCCTGGGTACGGTCGCGCAGGCCCAGCCGCTGGAGGATGCGGGAGATGTGGTTCTTGACCGTGCCCTCGCTGACGTACAGCCGGGAGGCGATCTCCCGGTTGGTGGCGCCCGCCGAGATCAGCCGCAGCACCTCGGTCTCGCGCGGGGTGAGCACGGCGGGCGCGGGCAGCCCCGCCGCCAGCCGGGTGACGATGGCCGAGTCGAGCTGGGCGACGCCGGCGTGCGCGAGCCGGACCGCCCGGGCGAGGTCGGCGGCGGGCAGGTTCTTCAGCAGGTAGCCCACCGCTCCGGCCCGCAGCGCCCCGGTCACGTACTCGTCGTCATCGAACGTCGTGAGCATCACGACCGTGCACCCGGGTGCCCGGCGGCGCAACTCGGCCGTGGCGGCCACCCCGTCCAGGCCGGGCATCCGGACGTCCATCAGCACCACGTCGGGCCGGGCGGCGACGATCGCCTCGACGGCCTCGGTGCCGTCGCCGGCGTCGCCGACGACCTCGATGCCCGGCTGGAGCCCGAGCAGCGCGGCGATGCCCTCGCGGACGAGGTCCTGGTCGTCGACCACGAAGACGCTCACCACGGCACCCTCACCCGCAGCTCGGTCCCCGCCGGGGAGGGCTCGACCGCCATCGTCCCGGCGGCCTGCCGGACGCGCTCCCGCAGGCCCCTGAGCCCGAACCCCTCACCGCCGGCACCGAACCCCCGGCCGTCGTCGGTCACCCGCAGCTCCGCTCCCCGCTCGTCGTAGCGGACGGCCACCCGGATCTCGGTGGCGTCCGCGTGGCGGCACGCGTTGGTGAGCCCCTCCTGCGCCGCCCGGTACAGGACGTGCAGTGGGCGGCGTTCGGTGCCGGAGATGTCGAGGGTGATCCGGCGCTCCCCGCCGTCCAGCGCGCGGACGAGGTCGGCCAGCGCCGCCGACGTGCTCCGCGCGTCCAGGGCGCGGACCGACGTGCGCACGTCGTCCAGCGCCCGCCCGGCCGACCAGCGGGCGCTGGACACCGCCTGCGCGGCGCCCGCCGGGTCGAGCGCGGCGAACGCCTCCGCCTTCTCCAACTGGATGCCGATCGCGGTGAGGTGGTGGCCGAGGCCGTCGTGGATCTCCCTGGCCAGCCGGTTGCGCTCGCGGGCCGCGGACAGCTCGGCGACCTGCTCCAGCGTGGCTTCCAGCCGCGCCCGCGCCCGCTGCTCGCGGACGGCCACCGCCGCCATGGTGATCGACAGGACGACGCCGAGGGCGAACATCAGCAGGTCCGAGATGTACTCCGCGCGCACCTGCCAGTCCGGGACGGCCAGCGTGAAGGCGCCCACCAGCACGGCCACGCAGGCGACGCCGAGGGCCACGGCCACCGCCGGACCGAACGCGAAGTACCCCAGGAACGGGACGAGCACGAACAGCACCCGCGACAGTCCCGAGACGTCCAGCGCGGTCACCGCGCAGAACAGCGCCACCCGGACGGCCAGCAGCGGGCCGGGCGGGACGCGGCGCTCCCGCGCGTCCAGGGCGATCAGGGCGAGCAGCAGCGCCGCGTAACCGGCGGTCCGCACGCCGGGACCCGGGCCGATCGCCGCGTAGTAGACGCCTCCGGCGAGCACCGCCCCGTACAGGACGGGCGGCACCCAGGGGACCGGCCGCACCATCCCGCCTCCCGATGCCCGACCTCGGAATGCACCTTATGTCGGAGGGTGCCGCGGGCGACATCCGTGCCGGGCAGGTTTGGCCGAAGGTCATGTGCCCTCCGGGCCGCCGAACCTGGCCGCACCGCACTTACCCGCCATGACCCGCGGTTCCTAGCGTTCCGGTGTCACATCGTCCACTGCCTGGAGGAACGTCGTGCGCCGCATGCTTCTCCTCGTCCCGGCCCTGCTGGCGACCGCCCTGGCGGCTCCGGCCGCCGCCGGCACCGGCGGCTGCCCCGCCGTGCGGGTGCCGGGGGCCGAGCACTCGGTCACCGCCTGCCTCACGGACCTGACCACCGCGGGGACGGTGCCCGCCGGCCGCACCGACCCGGCCGACTGGGCCGGCCTGGAGGCCCCGGGCACGGTCACCCCATCCGGAGTGCCGGGTGTGCAGGTCGACGGCTACTTCCCCGACACCTCGACCACGAACACCAACCACGGCTGGAACCACGACGCCCAGTTCGTCATCCGCCTGCCGAAGCACTGGAACGGCGGGCTGGTCGTCGCCGGGCCGCCCGCGACCCGGGAGCAGTACGCCAACGACCGGATCATCAGCGACCAGGTGCTGGCCAGGGGTTACGCCTACGCCGCCACCGACAAGGGCAACACCGGACCCGAGATGCACCGGGACGGCAGGCGTCCCGGCGACGCGATCATGGAGTGGCACCACCGGCTCACCCAGCTGACCCGGGCCGCCAGGCGCGTCGCCGCCCACCACTACGGCCGCGCCCCCCGGCGCACCTACGCCGCGGGCCTGTCCGCCGGCGGCTACCTGGTCCGGTGGCAACTGGAGCACCACCCGTCCCTGTACGACGGCGGCCTCGACTGGAACGCCCTCGTCTTCACCGCAGCCGGCCCCAACCTGCTGACCACCCTGCCGCCCGCCCTGCGCGCCTACCCCCGCCACGCCGCCGGGGACGCCGCCGCCCACGCAGCCATGCTCGCCGCGGGGTACCCCGCCGGCTCCGAGCCCGTCTGGGACTACAGCCACCGCAACCACTGGGACTTCTTCCAGCGGCTGCTCCGCGAGGAGGTCGACCCGGGCTACGACGGCGACACCCTGGCGGGCACCCCCTTCTGCCCCGAGGGCACCGGCCCCGGCTGCGACACCGACTACGACTACCGCTCCCGCCCGCCCTCGGTGCACCGCGCCATGGCCCGCGTGTCCCTCACCGGCCGGCTCACCCGTCCCCTCGTCAGCGTCCAGGGCTCGCTGGACGCCCTGACCCCGCCCGCCAAGTACGGCGACCACTACCACCGCATGGTCGCCGCCGCCGGCCGGGCGGCCCTGCACCGCCTGATCACCGTGCCCGGCGGCACCCACACCGACGGCATGATCCCGCTGGCCCCCGACGTCCTGCGCCCCATGCTGCCGTCGTTCGTGGCGGCCTTCGCCCAGCTCGAAGCCCGCTCCTGACCCGGCGCGGCCTCTTCCGTCCACCCCGCTCGGGCTGACCTCCAGGTAGAGCTTTTACCCGGGTGGGCGAGGCGTCTCGACGTGGAGGGTGACGGGGCCCTGGTGTGATCGACCCTGCGGGGACGGGCGACGCGCTGGGGAGGAGGCCGATGACCTTTGACGAGACGGTGCCGCGCACCGGAACGGACACGGCCGGGTGGTCCGCGACCTACCGCAGCCTCGGCGAGCAGCGGCTCTCGTCCGCCGAGGAACGCTTCGAACGGGCCCGCCGGACCACCGGCCTGTGGCTGGCGCCGCTGGTCTCGGCGGTCTTCCTGCTGCTGCCGCTCGACCTGCCGCCCACCCAGCAGACGCTCGCCGGGATCCTGCTCGGCGTGATCGTGCTGTGGGTCACGGAGCCGGTGCCGATCCCGGTCGGCGGGCTGATCGGCGTGGCCGCGATCGTGCTGTCCGGAGTGGCCTCGGCGGAGGACGCGCTCGAACCGTTCGGCTCCACGACGATCTTCACCTTCATCGGGGCGTTCATCCTCGCCCAGGCGATGCTCAAGCACGGGGTCGCCCGGCGGTTCGCCTTCTTCATGCTGTCGCTGCCCGGGGTCGGCCGCTCCACCTTCCGGCTGGTCGCCGCCTTCGGCCTGGTCACGTGCCTGCTGTCGGCGTTCGTGTCCAACACCGCCGCGGTCGCGATGCTGCTGCCCACCGCGCTCGGCATGCTCACGGTCATCGCCAGGATGCTCCGGGACCGCGGCGCCGTCGCCGCGGACTTCGACCCGGCCCGGCTGCGCGTCGGCGCCGCCCTGGTGCTGATGCTCGCCTACGGCGCCGGCGTCGGCGGCCTGCTCACCCCGGTCGGCAGCCCGCCCAACCTGATCGGCCGCGGGCTGATCGAGGAGGCCACCGGCGAGAAGATCTCGTTCGCCCGGTGGACCGCCACGGCACTGCCGCTGTGCGCGGCGATGTTCGTCGTGCTCGTCGCCGTCCTGCTGCTCCTCAACCGGCCCGAGATCCGGCGGATCGAGGGCGTGGCGGAGTACGTGCGGGAGGAACGCGCCGCGCTCGGCAGGCTGTCCCGGGCCGAGATCAACACCCTGGTCGCGTTCGGTGTCACCGTCTCCCTGTGGATCTTCCCGGGCGTCGTCGCGCTCGTCGCCGGCACCGACGCGCCGGTGTACGAGACGGTCGGCGGTCGGCTCGACGAGGGTGTCGTCGCGGTGCTCGGCGCCTCCCTGCTCTTCCTGCTCCCCACCGACTGGAGCCGCCGGGAGGCGACCCTGAACTGGAGCGATGCCGCGCGCATCGACTGGGGCACGGTCTTGTTCTTCGGCACCGGCATCATCTTCGGCGCGCTGCTGGAGGACACCGGCCTGGCCGGGACCATCGGCGGCGGGGCGGCCGCCGCGCTGGGCCTGTCGAGCCTGGTGGCCATCACGGCCTTCGCCGCGGTGCTCGCCATAGTGCTCTCGGAGACCACCAGCAACACCGCCTCGGCCTCGGTGGTGGTGCCCATCGTCATCCCCATCGCGGTCGCCGCCGGCGTCGACCCGTTCGTGCCCGCCCTGGCGGCCACCTTCGCCGCCTCGTTCGGGTTCATGCTGCCGGTCTCCACCGCGCAGAACGCCATCGTCTACGGGTCCGGCGTCGTCCCGATCACCACGATGGTCCGTTCCGGGTTCGGTTTCGACGTCATCGGCGCCCTCCTGATCGTCCTGGGGCTGCCGCTGGCGGTCGCCCGCACCGGAATCGGCGGCTGACGGCGCGCGGCCGTGCCCGGTACGGCCCGCCGGACTTCACCCGCTGGGGTGGGACACACCGGCTTTGAAGCCGGCGGGAACGGCACTTCACGCGCTCGTGGGGGGCCGGTGCCCCGGGGTCAGGAGGCCGCGACGACGCCGGTCGCGACCAGCGTGAGCACGATGACGCCGAGGATCACCCGGTAGACGATGAAGACGGTGTAGGTGTGCTTCGCGATGAACTTGAGCAGCCAGGCCACCGCGACGTAGGCCACGACGAAGCTCACCACCGTGGCGGTGATCGTGGCGGGCCATCCGACGCCGTTGGAGATGGAGTCGTACTCGTCGACGACCTGGAGCGCGCCGGCGGCGGTCAGCGCGGGGACGGAGAGGAAAAACGACAGCTTGGTGACCGTGACCCGGTCCAGGCCGCGGATCAGTCCGGCGGACATCGTCGCGCCCGAGCGGGAGACCCCCGGGATCAGCGCCAGGCACTGGACCACCCCGATGATCAGGGTGTCCTTCCAGGTCACGTCCTTCTCGTCCCGGGACTGGGTGGCGGTCTTGTCGGCGAAGTACATCACCCCGCTCCACAGGATCAGCGCCGACCCGACGAACCAGAGGCTGCGCAGCGTCGTCTCGATCTGGTCCTTGAACACCAGCCCGACGATGCCGATCGGGATCGCGCCGAGGCCCACCGCCCACGCCTGCCGGTAGTCGAGCGCGCTCCGGTGCTCGCGGCTGGCCAGCCCGCGCACCCACGCGGTGATCAGCCGCTGGAAGTCGGCGCGGAAGTAGATCAGGGTCGCCAGGACGGCACCGACCTGGATGATCGCGGTGAACGCCGTGATGTCGGGGTCGTTGGGGGAGTGCCCGAGAATGCTCTCCAGGATGGTGAGGTGGCCGGTGCTGGAGATCGGCAGGAACTCGGTCAGCCCCTCCACGGCTCCGAGGAAGACCGCTTCCAGGATGTTCAAGGTGACCCTCGTATTCGCTCATCGGTGTACGCCACGGCGCGGGCCCGGAAGTCCGCAGCGGCCGGCCGGGCCTCGCTGCTTGAGGGCGAGCCGCCGGGCTCCGGGGCACGGCCGGGCCGAGGAACTTCTTCGGCGCTGGCAGAGACAGTACTGATCATCGCCGGAGGGGCAAAACCCGTCCTTGGCCACTGGGTGAACTTTACTTTGGCGGGGGTGCCCGAGGCGGGAGATCGCGGCGCGACGACGTGATCGGCCGCGGGCGGTACCGGCGGAAACCGTGTTCTTCGAGCCCTGCCGGGACCGGGCTCCGCTCCGCCGCCGAGAACTGTGCAGTGCCCGTGGCGGCTCACCGGCCGGCGGCGGGACGGTCAGCGGATGGTGCGCGGCCGGTCAGGGACGGGCGGGAACGTCGGTGCATGACTGACACGGAAGCACTGCGGCTGGACGGAGTGCGCAAGGTGCATGGCACCGGCGACAATCAGGTGATCGCGCTGGCGGAGGTTTCGCTGAGCCTGGCGGCCGGGACGTTCACCGCGGTCATGGGGCCGTCGGGGTCGGGGAAGTCCACGCTGCTGCAGTGCGCGGCGGGGCTGGAGCGTCCCACCGCGGGGCGCGTTTTCGTGGCCGGCCGGGAACTGGCGGGCAGCGAGACCGAGCTGACGAGATTCCGGCGCGAGCATGTCGGCTTCGTGTTCCAGCAGTTCAACCTGCTGCCCGCGCTGACCGTACTGCAGAACGTGACGCTGCCGGTGCGGCTGGCCGGCAAACGGGTCGACGCCAGGCGCGTGGCGGAGGTCCTCGATCAGGTCGGGCTGGGAGACCGGCTGACGCACCGGCCGCAGGAACTGTCGGGCGGCCAGCAGCAGCGGGTGGCGATCGCGCGGGCACTGGTCACCTCCCCCTCGGTGATCTTCGCCGACGAGCCGACCGGCGCGCTCGACATCCGCAGCGCGCGGGCCGTCCTGAAACTGTTCCAGCAGTCGGTCCGGGTGTACGGGCAGACGCTCGTGCTGGTGACCCACGACCCGATCGCCGCCGCCCACGCGGACTCCGTGCTGTTCCTGGCGGACGGGCGGATCGTGGGCCACCTCGTCGCCCCGACCGCGGAGGCCGTCGCCGAACGGCTGACCCACCTGGGCGAGGACCTCGCCGGGAAGGGGGTCTGAGATGTTCGTGCTGGCCCTGTCCTCGCTGCGACACCGTACCGCCGCCTTCACCGCCGGATTCCTCGCCCTGTTCCTCGGCGCCGCTCTGGTCATGACGTTCGGATCGCTGGTCGACACGGCGCTCGGCCCGGGCGTCGACCCGGTCAGCGAGGAGGTGCTGGCCATCATGGGCGGCGTCGTCGGCGGCTGGAGCCTGCTGCTGGTGGTCTTCGCGGTCGCCTCGACCACCACCCTGGGCGTCCACCAGCGGGCCCGGGAGATCGCGCTGCTCAAGAGCGCGGGCGCGACCCCCGGCCAGCTCACCTGGATGATCCTTGCCGAGGTGCTGGTGCTCGCGCTCGTCGCGGTGGTGCCGGCCGTCCCGCTCGGGATGCTGGCCGGGAGAACGCTCCTCGGCCTGCTCCAGGACAGTGGCCAGGTCGGCGCCGGAATCCACCACGCCTTCGGGCCCGTCGCGCTCGGCCAGGGGATCGGCGTCACGCTGTGCTCCGCGGTCGGCGCGGCGCTCATCACCGCCCGCCGCGCGGTACGGACGAGGGTGACCGAGTCGCTGCTGAACGCCGCCGCGCCGCGGGCCCGGCTCACCCGCCGCCGGGTCGCCTTCGGGCTGCTGTTCTTCGCCGGGGCGGTCAACCAGGCGGTGCTGACCGTCACCGTCGGGCGCGGTACCGGCTTCCAGGCGCAGCAGTACGCCGGTTCGGCCGACATCCTGTTCGCGATCGGCCTGGCCTGCTTCGCGCCCGCGATCGTCCGCCGCCTCCCGCTGCCCGGCTTCGGCGTCGTGGGCGCCGTGACACGGCAGAACCTGCGCTCGCGGAGCGCACCGCTCGCCGCCGCGCTCACCCCGATCGTGCTGTTCATCGGCGTGGGAGTCGGCACCCTCTACATGCAGAGCCTGGACAACCGGGCGTCCGCCGGGCGGCCCGTCGGCGCCGACCAGCACATCATCGAGACGCTCAACTACGTCGTCACCGGCATGATCGCGCTGTTCCTGTGCATCATGCTGATCAACACCCTGGTCGCCTCGACCGCCGAGCGCACCCGCGAGTTCGCCCAGTACCGTCTGGCCGGGGCCACCTCCGGCCAGGTCCTGTCGATGGTCGCTCTGGAGAGCCTGGCGATCACTGTCGCCGGCACGGTCCTCGGCACCGTTGCGTCCCTGGTCACCATCCTTCCCTTCGCCTACGCCCGGACCGGGACGTGGACCCCCGACCTGGACCCCGGCACGTACCTCGCCGCCGTCGGCTTCACCGCCGTCCTGACCTTCGCCACCGCCCTTCTCACCGCCCGCCGTTCCCTGTCCGTCCCCACCACCGCCGCCGTCACCGTATGACCGGGGCCGTACTCCTCCCGTGGAATCCCGGCCGACCGTTTCGCTCTCCCGCGCATGGTCCGGTTGCCGCGACGGTGACTTGAGCTGGATGGACCCGGTTTTGCAAGCGAGTTGCGCGATTGCGTCATATGCTTGCGCAATGGGTCAGCCAACTGGGGATTCCACAAGGACTCGGCGACTGGCCGAAGTCGCCAAGAAGGTCGGGGTCAGCGAGGCGACGGTCAGCCGGGTGCTGAACGGGCGGCCGGGGGTGTCGGACGCCACCCGGGCGGCCGTGCTCACGGCCCTGGACGTGCTCGGATACGAGCGGCCCACGCAGCTGCGGGGAGAGCGGGCCCGGCTGGTCGGGCTGGTGCTGCCGGAGCTGGGCAACCCGATCTTCCCGGCGCTCGCCGAGGTGATCGGCGGGGCGCTGGCCCAGCGCGGGTTCACGCCCGTGCTGTGCACCCGGACGGCGGGCGGGCTGTCGGAGGCCGACTACGTGAACATGCTCGTCGACCAGCACGTGTCGGGGATGGTCTTCGCCGGCGGGCACTACGCTGAGCTGGACTCCCCGCACGAGCACTACTTCCGGCTGATGGAGCTGGGGCTGCCGGTGGTGCTGGTGAACGCGGCCGTGCCGGAGTTGGCGTTCCCCCGGGTGTCCACCGACGACGCGGTCGCCGTCGAGCAGGCGTACACCCACCTGACGTCCCTGGGCCACGAGCGCATCGCCCTGCTGCTGGGCCCCGAGGACCACATCCCGTCCCAGCGCAAGCTGGCCGCCTTCCGGGCGGTCGCGGCCAGGAGCGGGCGGGAGGTCCCCGGTGACGCGGTGGAGCACGGCATGTTCTCGATCGAGGGCGGCCACTCGGTCACCTCGCGGATCATCGCGGCGGGGTTCACCGCGGTGATCTGCGCGAGCGACGTGCTGGCGCTGGGCGCGATCCGGGCGGTGCGCCGGGCGGGGCTGTCGGCCCCGGAGGACCTGTCGGTGGTGGGGTTCGACGACTCGGCGTTCATCAACTGCACGCACCCGCCGCTCACCACGGTGCGCCAGCCGATCGAGGCGATGGGCCGGGCGGCGGTCAGCATGCTGCTCAACCAGATGGAGCGCGGGTCGGTGCCCGCCGAGGAACTGCTGTACGAGCCGGAGCTGGTCGTCCGGGGCTCCACCGCACCCGCCCGCACCGTCGTTACGTGATCGTGACGGCTACTTTTCGTCACCCGGTCCGGTCCTTCCGAAGCCGTCCCCCGATCAGGGGGGCGGCTTCGGTCGTCTGAGCAGGGATTTCTTTCTCAGCGGTCGATCTTTGCTGGTTCTGTCGCAAATTTGTGCTGGAAAGTTCGACTATTGCGCTGTGATGCAGGTCTCTATATGTTCCTCGCAACCGCCCCCAGGAGGAACCTCCGATGAGACTCCGTCACCTGGCCGTGCTGCTGAGCGCGGCGCTCACCCTGACCGGCACCGCCTGCGGCGTCAAGTCCAGCGAGGACGGCTCAGGGTCCACCCCGCTCGAGACCGCCGGACCACTGGACCCCAACACCAAGGTCTCGATCACGGTCGGCTGCCAGCCCCCCAAGACCGCCAAGGCCGAGCGCGCGGCCTGGGACGACGACGTCAAGAAGTTCCAGGCCAAACACCCGAACATCACCATCGTCAGCAAGGACGCGTTCCCCTGCATCGTCCCGGAGACCTTCCAGGCCAAGCTCGCGGGCGGCCAGATGGAGGACGTCTACTACGTCTACTACACCGACGTCCAGAACATCATCCGGAACCGGCAGGCCGCCGACATCACCGCCTACGTGAACGGCGTGCAGAGCGTCAAGGACGTCAACCCCAAGTTCCTCCAGGCGTTCAAGAACGACAAGGGCCGCGTCTACGGCCTGCCGCGCAAGGCGTACACCACCGGCCTCGTCTACAACCGCAAGCTGTTCACCCAGGCCGGGCTGGACCCCGCCAACCCGCCCCGGACCTGGGCCGAGGTCCGTGCGGCGGCCAAGAAGATCGCCGCCCTCGGCGCCGGCCACGTCGGCTACGGCGAGTACAGCGCGGCCAACACCGGCGGCTGGCACTTCACCTCGGAGATCTACGGCCAGGGCGGCGAGGTGGTGACCGCCGACGGCAAGAAGGCCGCCTTCAACAGCCCCCAGGGCCGCGCCGTCCTGCAGAACCTCAAGGACATGCGCTGGACCGACAACTCCATGGGGACCAAACAGCTGCACCGCTGGGAGGACCTCATGCGGATGATGGGCAGCGGCAAGCTCGGCATGATGGTCGGCGCCCCCGACGT
Source organism: Actinomadura craniellae (assembly GCF_003289645.1). Taxonomy (GTDB): domain Bacteria; phylum Actinomycetota; class Actinomycetes; order Streptosporangiales; family Streptosporangiaceae; genus Actinomadura_D; species Actinomadura_D craniellae. The sequence goes on from NZ_QLYX01000008.1 coordinate 171,945, forward strand.
GGCCGTCGAGGTCTTCCTCAACTTCGGCGCGAAGATCGAGGACCTCGGCACCACCACGCTGCCGGAGGCCAAGGCGTCCCTGCTCGGCGGTGACGGCTACATGATCAGCCCCAAGGCGAGCCCCGACCAGATCAAGGCCGCGATCCTGTGGCTGGAGTTCCGCAACCTGACCCCCGGCCAGGGGCAGTTCGACTACCAGCGGTTCAAGGACATCGGCCGGCCGGTCGGCGTCCCGGAGAACCTGCTGTGGGGCGCCAACGCCAGCGGTACCAAGGAGCGGGAGCTGCGCCGGCAGTTCGCCACCGTCCCCGTCGAGAACTTCGCCCCCTACGAGAGCGGCTCGGCGAACATCACCCCGAAGGTGGAGCCGCCCAACGCGCAGGCCATCTACGCGATCCTCGACAGCGCGATGTCGGCGGTGCTGACCAGGAAGGACGCCGACATCGACCAGCTTCTCGCCGACGCGGAGAAGAAGGTCAACGCCCTGCTGGCCCGCACCAACTGAAAGCCACCGGGGGGCGCCCCGCGGGGCGCCCCCCGGCCCACCGGCGAGGACGACGATGACCGCACTGCAGAACAGGTCGCGCAAGACGGACGGGCGGCGGCTCGGCCTGGTGGCGCGGCGGAACATCACCGCCTACGGATTCCTGAGCGGAGCGCTGATCTGTTTCGCGTTCTTCTCCTGGTATCCGATGTTCCGCGAGGTCGTCCTGAGCTTCCAGGAGAACAACTTCGTCGACCCGCCCGTCTGGGTGGGGTTCGACAACTTCACCACCGTGTTCAAGGACCCGGCCTTCAGGTCGGCATGGATCAACACCGCGGTGTTCACGCTGCTGGCCCTGCTCTGCGGCTACCTGATCCCGTTCGTGATCGCGCTGGTCCTCAACGAGCTGCGGCACGCCCGCGGCTACCTGCGGTTCGTGGTCTACCTGCCGGTCATGCTGCCCCCGGCCGTGTCGGTGCTGCTGTTCAAGTGGTTCTACGACCCGGGGCCCGGGCTGTTCAACCAGATCCTCGAACTGGCGCACCTGCCCGGGCTGAGCTGGCTGGACTCCCGGGACACCGCGCTGATCTCGCTGGTCATCGTCTCCACCTGGATGAACCTGGGCAGCGGGACGCTGATCTACCTGGCCGCGCTGCAGAGCGTCCCGGGCGAGCTGTACGAGGCCGCCGAGCTGGACGGGGCGGGCGTGCTGCGCCGGATCTGGCACGTCACGATCCCGCAGACCCGGCTGATCCTGCTGGTGATGCTGCTGCTGCAGATCATCGCGACCATGCAGGTGTTCATCGAGCCGTACCTGCTCACCGGGGGCGGCCCCGAGGACGCCACGATCAGCGTCGTCTACCTCATGTACCAGTACGCCTTCAACTTCGGGAACTTCGGCGGGGGCAGCGCTCTCGGGCTGATGCTCATGCTGGTCCTCTTCGTCTTCTCCGCCGCCTACCTGCGCCTGTCGCGCGACAACACCTAGGGGCCGGCCACGATGTCGAATCTCACCGCCACCCGCCCACCCGGCACCGTCCCGGCGAAGGCCGAGCCCGCGTGGCGACCGCGCCGGCGGTTCACCTCCCAGCACCGGACGGTGCTGTCGCCGCACCAGCTCAACTCGCGGTGGGGCCGCCGGATCTACTGGCTGGTCCTGGTGTCGGTCGTGCTGCTGTTCACCGCGATTTTCGTGTTCCCGCTGTACTGGATGATCACCGGGGCCATGAAGACCGGCGAGGAGTTCGCCCGGATCCCGCCCACCTACGTGCCGTCGAGGTTCTCCCTCGACAGCTACCGGGAGGCGTGGACCCTGATGAACCTGGACCGGTTCCTGCTGAACACGCTGCAGTACGCGGCCGGCGCCTGGGCTTTCGCGCTCGCCTTCGACGTCGGGGCGGCCTACGCGCTGTCCAAGCTGCGCCCGTTCTTCGGCAACGTGATCCTGCTGGGCATGCTGGCCACGCTGATGATCCCGCCCACGGTGATCCTGCTGCCGGCCTACCTGACGGTGAAGGACCTGCCGATCCTCAACCTGGACCTGCTGAACACCCCGTGGGCGATCTGGCTGCCCGCGGTCGCCAACGGGTTCAACATCTTCCTGCTCAAACGGTTCTTCGACTCGATCCCGACCGAACTGCTGGAGGCCGCGCAGATCGACGGGGCCTCGCCGCTGCGGGTCCTGCTCTCGGTCGTCCTGCCGGTGTCCCGGCCGATCCTCGGCGTGGTCTCGATCTTCACGGTGGTCAACGTGTGGCGCGACTTCGCCTGGCCGCTGCTGGTCCTCCAGGACCCGGAGAAGATGACGATCAGCGTCGGCATCGCGTCGCTGCGGGCCAACATGCCGCAGACGACCATGACCGCGGCCCTGGTGATCGCGAGCATCCCCACGATCGTCGTCTTCTTCATCTTCCAGCGGCACATCATGGCCGGCCTGACCGCGGGCGGCCTCAAAGGCTGACCCGTCCCTTCGAGCGAACCCGGACACCCTTCCAACAGCCCTAAGGAGTACGTCAGCATGCCCGAAACATGGTGGCGGGGAGCCGTGATCTACCAGGTCTACCTGCGCAGCTTCGCCGACGGCGACGGCGACGGCGTGGGGGACCTGGCGGGCCTGCGCTCCCGCCTGCCCTACCTGGCCGAACTGGGGATCGACGCGATCTGGCTGAACCCCTGGTACCCGTCGCCGCTGGCCGACGGCGGCTACGACGTGGCCGACTACCGCGACATCCACCCGTCCTTCGGCACCCTGGCGGAGGCCGGGACGTTCATCTCCGAGGCGCACGCCCTCGGCATCCGGATCATCATCGACGTGGTGCCCAACCACACCTCCGACGCCAGTGACTGGTTCCGGCAGGCACTGGCCGCCGGGCCGGGCTCGCCCGAACGGGCCAGGTTCTGGTTCCGGCGCGGCACCGGCGACGCCCCGCCCAACGACTGGCAGTCCATCTTCGGCGGCCCCGCCTGGACGCGGGTGCCGGACGGGGAGTGGTACCTGCACCTGTTCGCCCCCCAGCAGCCCGACTTCAACTGGACCCACCCCGACGTGCGCGCCGACTTCCTGGACGTGCTGAAGTTCTGGTTCGACCGGGGCGTGGACGGCATCCGCATCGACTCGGCCGCCGTCCTGATCAAGGACCCGGACGCCGAGCCCGACGGCCTGGACCCCTACACCGACCGGGACGCCGTCCACGAGATCTACCGGGACTGGCGGCGGCTGGCGGACACCTACCCCGGCCGGATGCTGGTCGGCGAGGTGTGGCTGCCCGACCAGGAGAGGCTGGCCCGCTACCTGCGCCCCGACGAACTGCACACCGTCTTCAACTTCCCCTTCCTCGGCGCCCCCTGGGACGCCACCGCGCTGCGCACCGTCATCGACGACACCTTCGCCACGCTCGCACCGGTCGGCGCCCCCGCCACCTGGGTGCTCTCCAACCACGACGTGACCCGCACCGTCACCCGCTACGGCCGCGCGGACACCTCGTTCGACCACGCCGACCGCAAACACGGAACGCCCACCGACCTCGCGCTCGGCCTGCGCCGCGCCCGCGCCGCCGCCCTGCTGTCCCTGGCGCTGCCCGGCAGCGTCTACGTCTACCAGGGCGAGGAACTGGCCCTGCCCGAGGCCGAGGACCTGCCGGACGAGCTGCTCCAGGACCCGATCTGGCACCGTTCCGGGCACACCGACCGGGGCCGGGACGGCTGCCGGGTGCCGCTGCCCTGGTCCGGCGTCGAACCCCCGTTCGGGTTCGGCGGCGCCGAGCCCTGGCTGCCGCAGCCCGCCGGCTGGAAGGACCTGACGGTCGAGGCCCAGCAGGCCGACCCGTCCTCGATGCTGTCCCTCTACCGGGCGGCCCTGCGGATCCGCGCCGCCGAACTCGGCGACGGCACCCTGCGCTGGCTCCCGCTGGGCGAGGACGTGCTCGCCTTCACCCGCGACTCCGGGCTGACCTGCGTGGTCAACCTCGGCACCGAACCCGTCCCGGTCACCGGCGAGATCCGGCTGGCCAGCGGCCCGCTGCCCGACGGCCTGCTCCCACCCGACACGGCGGTCTGGCTGCGCTGAGCGGCCGCCCGTCGTCGGGGTCCGACGAGCGGTGGTCCGGACCGTGCGCCCGCCGGAGCGGGGCCGCATACTCGGCGGGTGACGATCGACGATCTCCCCGATCCGCGTGCGCTGCTCGCGGAGACCGACTGGAGTGCCCTGGACGCGATGTGGGCCGGTCCGTACCACCCGCTCGACCCCGCGACGGCCACGCCGGACGCGCTGGCGGCTCTCGTGTCGGGCGACCGGGACGCCGTCACCGCCGCCCTGAACCACCTCTCGGACGACCTGCGCCACCAGGGCTCCCTCTACGACGCGACGGGTCCCGCGGCCCGCTACGTCGCCGCGCTTCTCGCCGACCCCGGCAGCCGGCGGGCCCTGGCCCCGGCCTGGGAGGCCGGGCGCCGGCCGCTGCGCGCCAAGCTGCTGGACTGGCTGGCGGGGGTGGCCCACGCGGTCAGCGACGCCGGCGAGGAGCAGGCCCGGGAGTTCGGCCACCCGGACCCGGCGAGCACCCCGCGGTTCCGGGAGATCCGTGCCCTGCGCCCCGCCCTCTTCCAGGGGGTCTCGGCCTGCCTGGACGACGAGCATCCCACCGTCCACCATGCCGCCCTCGCCGCCTCGATCCCCCTTCTGGACGACCCCGCACTCCGCCACCACCGGACCGCGCTGGCCCCGCAGGTGCGCCGCGAGCTGGCGACGTGCGCCGACCAGGACCACCGCTTCGCCGCGATCTGCGGCCTGCGCGCCTGGGGGGCGGACACCACGACCCTGGACGCCCACGCGGAGCTGGCGGAGCACGAGCGGCGGCAGGAGGAGTGGGAGCGAGGGCGCCGGGGGCAGGGCATCTCCCATGACGGCCGGTTCGACGAGCCGCCCTTCTGAAGCCGCCGGGACGGCCGCTCTCCGGGAGCGGTTACGATCGGGGGCCACGGTCGCCTGTGCGGAAGGGAATCATGTCTGATCAGTACGAGGCGGTGTTCGCCCGGTACGACCTCGACGGGGACGGGCAGCTCACCGTGGACGAGGTGACCGCGGCGATCGCGGGGATGTTCCCGGCGGCCGAGGTGGCCGACCTGTCGGGGATCGTCAAGGCGCTGTTCGCCGAGTACGACACCGATCACGACGGGCTGCTGTCGGTGACCGAGTTCGTGCCGCTGGCGGAGAACCTTCCCGAACTCGGCTCCGAGGACTAGAACGCCCGGCCCGCGCATCACCTCCGCACCGGAATCCGTCCGCCCGGCCAGGCCACCTGTCGACCCGCGTCCTGGAACGGCCCCGCCAGCGGCCGTGATACGGAGGAGGTCGATCCGTTTGACCGCCCGGATGAAGTGAACCTTCCTGGGAGAAGGCACTGGTCACCCCGGGGAGGGCGCCGTGGCCGAGTACGAGGCTCGCCGGACGGCCGTTCTGCTGGTCGACCCCTACAACGACTTCATCTCCGAGGGCGGCAAGCTCTGGCCGCGGCTGCACGGCGTCGCGACCGAGGTGGGGCTCCTGGACAACCTGCGGAAGGTCGTCGCCGCGGGCCGCGCGGCGGGTGCGCGGGTGGTGTTCGTCCCGCACCGCCAGTGGGAGGAGGGCGACTACGAGGGCTGGGATCACCCCAACCCCACCCAGCGGCAGATGCAGCAGCGCCACACGTTCGCCCGGGGTACCTGGGGAGGCGAGTTTCACCCCGATCTCCGGCCCCGGGCGGGTGATGTGGTCGCCAAGCAGCACTGGGGCCAGAGCGGCTTCGCCAACACCGACCTGGACCTCCAGCTCAACCAGCACGGCATCAGCCACGTGATCGTGATCGGCGTGCTGGCCAACACCTGCATCGAGTCCACCGGCCGCTTCGCCATGGAACTCGGCCATCACGTGACCCTCGTCCGCGACGCCACGGCCGCCTACAGCGCCGAACTGATGCACGCGGCCCACGAGCTGAACGGCCCCACGTACGCCCACTCCATCACCACCACGGCGGACCTGGTCCGCGCGCTCGACGCGACGCGCTGACGGGCCCACCGGCCGGTTTCGCAGTAGTGCTTGACGCCTGTATCGGCTAACCGATATCCATAAGCTAACGGTTAGGTATGGTGCATGCAAGACGCGGTGCTGGCGATACTCGCGAAAGAACCGGCGCACGGTTACCACCTGCGTGCGCGGCTGCGGTGGGCTCTCGGCCCGCTGGGGGAGTCGATGAACGCGGGTCAGGTCTACGTGACGCTGGCCCGGCTGGAGAGAGCGGGACTGGTCGTCTGCGAACGGGCGGATGGGTTGCCGAACCGGCCGGGTCGCAAGGTGTACGCGCTGACTCCGGCCGGACAGCAGCGGGTGGCCGCCTGGCTGGCCGAGGTGAACTGGCCCAAACCGGACTTGGCGGAGTTCCATCTCAAACTCGCTGTGGCGGCCGCGGGCGGACTCGCCGACCCGGTGGAGCTGGTGGCCGCGCAGCGCCGCGAGCTACTGCGCCGCCTGCGTGATGTCCAGCGCGCGGTGCTGGCCGAGCCGGACGACTCGACCCCCGGCTTGCTGCTGCAAGGGGTCGCGTTGCGGCTGCAGGCGGATCTGCGCTGGTTGGAAGCCTGCGAGCGGGTCTGGTCGAGGGCCGAGAACGAATCTGAGGATGCATGAACGAATCCGGCGATGTGCTGCAGGTCCGCGACCTGTTCAAGAAGCATGGCCGCGGGCAGGGCCTGGTCCGCGCGGTCGATGGAGTCGACCTGGACGTACCGGCGGGACAGATGCTGGCGGTGATGGGGCCCAGTGGCTGCGGGAAGTCCACCCTGCTGCACCTGCTGGGTGGCCTGGAGCGACCCACCGGCGGGGAGGTGTGGCTGGCCGGCCGGCGCATCGACACGTTGAGCGAGCGGGCTCTGGCCCGGCTGCGGCGCGGCTCGACGGGATTCGTCTTCCAGGCATTCCATCTGGTGGAGGAACTGTCCGCGGCGGAGAACGTGGAACTGCCCGCGCTGCTGGCCGGCTGCTCACCGCGCGCGGCGCGGCGGCGCGCGGCCGTGCTGCTGGAGCGGGTCGGGCTCGCCGGCCGAGCCCGGCACCTGCCCTCGGAACTGTCGGGAGGGCAGCGTCAGCGGGTCGCCATCGCCCGCGCCATGGCCAACGAGCCGCTGGTCCTGCTGGCCGACGAGCCGACCGGGAACCTCGACACCGCGGCGACGCTCGATGTGCTGAGGCTGTTCGAGGACCTGCGGTGCGCGGGGCAGACCCTCGTCATCGTCACGCATGATGAACGGGTCGCCGCGAACGCGGACCGGCTGATCTCGATGCGCGACGGCACGTTCGTGGACGACACCTGGCTGGCCGACCACGCCGGGCCGCTCGAGGGCCTGATCGAGCTGGGGGGCTGACCGCCGTGGGCCGCATCCTGCTCGTCTTCCGCCTTGTCTCGGCCGACCTGCGCCGGTATCCCGCCCAGGCCGCGATGCTCCTTCTCGCGATAACCGCAGCCACCGCGACGTTGGCCCTCGGCCTGTCCATGCCCGGGGCGACCGACGCGCTCTACCAGAAGACCAGGGAAGCCACAGCCGGGCCGGACGTGGTCGCGCTCTCCCCCGGCACCGACCAGACCACGATCGCGGCCCTGAAGTCGTTGGAACACGCACCCGGGGTGGTCGCGCACAGCGGACCGTACCGCCAGTTCCATACGAAGCTCACGGCGCGCGGTTCCACGGCCGCCGCGGTGGTGCAAGTCGCCGATACGACACCGGGTCCGGTAGATCGCCCGCTGGTGACCTCGGGTGGTTGGGTTCGCCCCGGAGGCGCCGTGGTCGAACGCGGCTTCGCCACGGTTCTGGACGTCGGCGTCGGCGACCACGTCACCGTTGCCGGCCGCTCGTTTCCCATCGTCGGGATCGCCGTGACCGCGGCCCACCACGTCTACCCGTGGGCGCCGATGATCGGCCCGAACGGCGGGCCGAGTGACGGCGGCGGCCTGGTCTGGCTGGACGAACGGGATACCCGGGCGCTGGCATCCGCGGATCTCCCGGTGACCTCCTTCATTTACCTGAAACTGAGTGATCCCGACCTGGCCGAGACGATAAATCGGCACAATCCCGCCATAGCCCCGGAGTTCACGGACACCTGGGTGAACTTCCAATCCTGGCAGTTCATAGCCAGGCAGGATTCCGTCATGCTCCGGGACAGCCAGCCGATCCTGGTCATCGGCAGTTGGCTGCTCAGCTTCCTGGCCATCGCCGGCGTGACCACGTTGGCGGCAGGGCGTGCCGCCAGGCAAACCCGCCGGGTCGGACTGCTCAAGGCCGTCGGCGCCACACCCGGCCTCATCGCCGTCGTCCTGCTCGCCGAATACCTGACCCTGGCGCTCCTCGCCGACGCACTGGGCCTGGCGGTCGCACGTCTGGTCGAGCCCGCCATCACCAATCCCAGCGGCAGCCTGATCACCGCCCCCACCGGTCCTACCGGTGGCACCATCGCCGTCACGACTGTTGTCGCCCTGGCGGTGGCGGCGCTCACCACCCTCGGCCCGACCCTGCGGGCGCTGCGCGCCGGCACCGTCTCCGCGCTGGCCGACACCGCACACCGGCCCCGACGCCGGGCCTGGCTGACCAGATCGTCCGCGCTGCTGCCGACCCCCCTCCTGCTCGGACTGCGTCTGATCGCCCGTCGACCTGGCCGCGCCGTCCTGCACGGGTGCAACATCACGACCACGCTGATCGCGATCACAGCTCTGTTGATGGTCTACGCCCAGCCCGTGACGGGCTACCCGGGCTCTCCCATGGCGAAGGATCAGCAAACCGCCCAAGGACGCCACCTGCTGCTGGCCGTCACCGCCGTGGTGATCGTGCTCGCCATCGTGAACACCATCACGATCACCTGGACCACGGCACTGGAAGCCCGGCCGACCATGGCCATCGCGCGCACACTCGGCGCCACCCCTGGACAGATCACAGCCGGACTGTCCGCCGCCCAACTGGTGCCCACCCTCCCCGGCGCCATCACCGGCATCCCCCTGGGCCTCGTCCTGTGCTGGCTCTTCACCTCCGGCCCCGGAAAGATGATCATGCCCTCCGTGTGGTGGCTGCTCGGCGCCGCACTCACGACCGTGCTGGCGACAGCGGTACTCACCGCCATCCCCGCCCGCATCACGGTCCGTCGATCCGTGGCGCGAACACTCAGCGCCGAGTCGGCGTGAGCGGCTCGGCTCGCGGGCTTGTTCTCAGTTCGGATCAAGGGAGCGGTCGCGTCCGCGGCCACCGGTGATCCCGCCGTCCGCCTGGTCAGGTGCCGGCGGCCCCGGTGAAGGAGTGCTCGCTCCACGCCAGGGCCTCGCCCCGGTACTTGGCGACGCGGACGTCCCCGGAGCGGGCGTGCCCCTCGAACAACTCGACCCGGGAGGCCCGGCCGCACACCTCGCCGAGCAGGGCGCTGGAGTCGCGGTCCGTCACCTCCTGGTAGGTGACGGTCTTGAGGTACTTGCCGACCCACAGGCCGCCGGTGAAGCGGGCGCTGCCGCGGGTGGGCAGGACGTGGTTGGTGCCGATGACCTTGTCTCCGTACGACACGCAGGTGCCCTCGCCGAGGAACAGCGCGCCGTAGTCGCGCATCTTCTCCAGGGCCCGCCGCGGCTCGCGGGTGAGGACCTGCACGTGCTCGGAGGCGAAGGTGTCGGCCACGGCGAACGCCTCGTCCAGGTCGTCCACCACGAGGACCTGCCCGTGGTCGCGCCAGGCGGGCGCGGCGAAGTCCCGGGTCGGCATGTCGCCGAGGATCCGTTCCACGTGGGCCATCGCCGCGCGCGCCACCCGCTCGCTGGTGCTGACCAGCACCGCGGGTGAGTCGGGGCCGTGCTCGGCCTGGCTGAGCAGGTCCACCGCCACGACGAACGGGTCGGCGTGCTCGTCGGCGATCACCAGGATCTCGGTCGGCCCGGCGAACAGGTCGATGCCGACCTCGCCGAACAGTTGCCGCTTGGCCTCGGCGACGTAGGCGTTGCCCGGCCCGGCGATCAGGTCCACGCGCTCGACGGACTCGGTGCCGATCGCCAGGGCCGCCATCGCCTGGACCCCGCCCAGGATGTGGATCTCGTCGGCGCCGGCCAGGTGCATGGCGGCGACGGTGGCGGCGGGCACCTGCCCGCGGATCGGCGGGGTGCAGGCCACGACCCGGGACACGCCGGCGACCTTCGCGGTCACGATCGTCATGTGCGCGGACGCGGTGAGCGGGTACCGGCCGCCCGGCACGTACGCGCCGACCGCGCGGACCGGCACGTTGCGCTGGCCCAGGCGCACGCCGGGCAGCGTCTCGACCTCGAAGTCGCTGATCGAGGCGCGTTGCCGCTCCGCGAACCGCCGCACCTGCGCCTGGACCCACTCGATGTCCTCGATGACCTGCCGGGGCACCCCGGCGACGATCTCGGCGATCTGCTCGGGGGAGAGCCGGAAGGCGGGCGGGGACCAGTCGTCGAACTTCGCGGAGTACTCGCGGACCGCGGCGTCCCCGCGGGCCCGGATCTCGCCGAGGATGTCGCGCACCGTCGCGGCGACGCGGTCGTCGTCCGCGGCGACCCGGTCGCGGGAGACGGCTTCCTTGAGATAGGTGATCATTTCATCCTCGCGTGCAGGTGGCGGGCTCGTCCGCGGGCGCCTGGAGCATCCCCCTGGAAGGCTAGGCAACCCGAAAGGACAGGACTAGCCTGAGTTGTCCCGCACTTCCCATAGGGTCACCCTATGACCCTGAACCAGCTCCGCGCGTTCCTCCTCGCGGTGCGCACCGGATCGTTCACCGCGGCGGCGGCCGAGCTGAAGATGGCCCAGGCGTCGGTGTCGGAACTCGTCCGCCGGATGGAGGACGAGTCCGGGATGCTGCTGTTCGTCCGCGGCGGCCGCCGGCTCGTGCTGACCCCCGCCGGGGCCGAACTGCTGCCCTACGCCGAGCGGGCGGTCTCGTCGGTGGACGAGGGCCGCCAGGTGCTGAAGTCGATCGGTTCCCTGGACGGCGGTGCCGTGACCTTCGGCCTGCTGCGCAACGCCTCCTACTACCTGATGCCGGACCTGGCGCAGCAGTTCCACGAGGCGCATCCGAACGTGCGGTTGAAGCTGGTCGGCCAGAGCTCCGGAGAGGTCGCCGCGGCCGTGTCTGCGGGCGAACTGGAGGCCGGCCTCGTCGTGCTCCCCGTGGATGACACCGGGCTGAAGGTCACGCCACTGATCCGCGACGAGGTGCTCTACGCCAGTGCCGACCCCGGCAGGCTGGCCGTGCCCATGGACCTCCGCCGGATGGTGGCGGCCGACCTGGTCATGTACGACGCCCGCTACGGCTGGGCCGCCCCGACCCGCCGCCAGCTGGCCGAACGCGCCCAGCTGGAGGGCCTGAAGATCGAACCGATCATCGAGGTGGAACACGTCGAGTCGGCGCTGAAACTCGTTGCGCGCGGCGTCGGCGACACCGTCATCCCGCGTGCGGTCGCGGACAGCCCGTCCTGCCCGCCCGAGGTGCGCACCGTCCCGTTCGCCGAACCCCTGTACGACACGATCGCGTTCGTCCAGCGCGCCTCCTCGGCGCTGTCCCCGGGCGCCCGCGAGCTGGCCCGGCGGGCACGCAGCACCCTGCTGGCCAGGATCACCGACCCGGCGCAGCGCGTCCACCCGGTGCCCGGCTGACCGGGTCCGGCGCCGGTGCGGTCGACGGCAAGGCGCTCCCCGGCCTGCTCGTGGAGACCGCCCGCGGGCTGGGCATCCCCTCACCCGAGCAGCCGAGCCTGACCGACCGGGACCAGACCGTCGGCGACCACCAGGTCGCTTTCCACGCCCTGACCCGCACCGAGAACCCCTGGGCGACGCCGTTACGGGGAGAGGTCTAGCGGGGTGTTCGGTGAGATCTGGTCGACGGCGGTGCGGGCCGATGCCGTCGGCGCGGCCGCCCGGGTGAGAGCGTCCAGCACGGCGGTGACGGCGGGCGGGTCGGGCGGGTCGCCGTAGGTGGCGGCGTGGATCTGCCGGCGGAAGCCGGTGAGTTCGGTGGCGTGGACGTCCGGCCGGCGGTGGGCTTGCAGTGCGAGGCCAGGCAGGGTGGTGACACCGATGCCGGCGGCGACGAGGGCTTGCACGACGACCATGTCGTCGCTGTGCGAGGTGATGCGTGGGGTGAAGCCCTCGTGCCGGCACATGGCGGTCAGCTCGTTCTGGCACCGTTCGCAGCCGCCGATCCAGGCGGAGTGGCGGTGGTTCGCGAGGTTGTCGTCGGGGCGCCGGCTGATGAGGTAGATCGGGTCGTCGCCGATGTGGACGAGGCGGAATCCCTCGTCCTCGAGCGGGGCGTCGGCGTGGCGGAAGACGAGTGCGACGTCGATCTCGCCGTGGCGCAGCATCTGTAGCGCTTCGACGGGGTGGCGGTCGAAGAGGCTCAGCTGAAGTCCCGGGTGGGCCTGGGTCAGCGAGGCGGCCGCCTTCGGCACGATCGTGCTCAGCGTGGACGCGTTGGAGGCCAGCCGGACCCGCCCCGCCTGCAGGCCGACCTGCGCCGCGAGCTCGTTGGCCGCCGCGTCGACCCGTCCGATGATCTCGGCGGCCCGGTTGGCCAGCAGTTGCCCTTCCGGCGTCAACCGGATTCCGCGACCGATCCGCTGGACGAGTTTGACGCCGGCGGCCGCTTCCAGGCGGGACAGGTGGTGGCTCACCGACGGCTGGGAGTAGTGCAGCTCTCGTGCCGCTTCGGTCACCGAGCCGTGCCGGGCCACCGCGGCCAGGACCTTGAGCTGGACCAGGTTGAGCATTCATCAAGAATATCAATGATAGTTCCGGATAGTTGGCATTAGACGTTATGTCATGTCTGCTCCATGCTGATTCTTGATAGGAAGCGCACCGCGAAGGCGACAGCAGGGTCGCCCCGAGGAGGACACGGCGATGACCGCACGCACGGGCAAGGTGACCTGCGACCTCTCGATCTCGGTCGACGGGTACTCGGCCGGGCTCGACCAGACCGAGGAGCGCCCGTTCGGCGCCGACGGCGGCGACGGCTGGGGCGACAAGCTGCACGCCTGGTACGTCGAAAACCCCGAGGAGCACCGGGCCGAACTGGACCGGATGACGGCGGCCAAGGCGTTCATCATGGGCCGCAACATGTTCGGCCCAGTGCGCGGCGAGTGGGACCGGCAGTGGACCGGCTGGTGGGGCGACAACCCGCCGTACCACGCCCCGGTCTTCGTGCTCACCCACCACCCGCGCGACCCGCAGCCGATGGACGGCGGCACCACGTTCCACTTCGTCACCGACGGAATCGAATCCGCACTGATCCGCGCACGCGAAGCGGCCGGAGGCGGCGACATCTCCGTCCATGGCGGAGCGACCACCGTCAACCAGTACCTCGCCGCCGGCCTGATCGACGAGCTGCGGCTACACATCGTGCCGATCACGCTCGGCGCCGGCACGCGGCTGTTCGACGGCGTCCCGGCACTGAACCTCGAGCAGGTGGAGTCGCGAGCGGCCGGCTCGGTCACGCACCTGACCTACCGCGTGCTGCCCTGACCCCGAGCAGGACAGCACGGGCAGAGCCGGCGGCTCAGCACTCGGTTCACCGCACGTTTAGGGGGATCATAATGAAACCCGATGGCGCCTTGCAGACCTTCATCGACGACGTGGAGTCCGTGCTCAGCACTACCGACGACGAGCACGAGATCACCCAGCGGGTCGCGGAGCGGCTGTCCGCCCTACTGGCCGGCGGCTACCGGCTCCCACCCGAGGTCACCCAGCCGTCGGACGAGCACCATGTCAACTACCCCCTCCACATCGCCCCCGACAACGGCTGGTCATTGGCCGCCGTTGTTTGGAACGCAGGTCAACGCACACCCGTGCACGGACACGAGACATGGGGCGTCGCCGGCATCTACTCAGGATCCGAACACGAGTTCCGCTACGCCAAACCCACGGCCGCCGAGCCGGGCAGGCCCCTCACCCCGGCCGGCGAGCACGTGTGGGAACGCGGACAGGTCACCGTGTGCTGCACGACCGACGACGACGTCCACGCCGTCGCGGCCGTCGGCGACACACCCACCGTCGGCATCCACGTCTACGGAGCCGACATCGGCACCATCGAACGGCGGTCGTACGACCCGGCGACCGGAGCGGTCCGATGGTTCGTCTCCGGCTGGAACACCCCGGCAGCCGACAGCGGCCATCCCCAGCCATCGAGCGACCGGTAATTATTCACGCCGGGCCAGATGGGCTCCGCCCTAGCACGAACAGCCTCTTCCCCACAGCGACCTACCGGTCACCTCAGGTCGGCTGTCCGCGGCTACAGGTTGCGTCCGTGGAGGTGGTGTATGAGTTTGACCTGGCTGGAAACCACTCTGTGGGCCGAGTTTCCCATTCCGAGCGGTACAGCCATCCACAGCGATCGTCACGGCTTTGTGATGTGATTAAGCCCTCTGGGCCGCCGACTTCCTCGACTCTTGGTGTATGGCAGGAACAGAATCCGCTGAGTCTGATCTGACGACCGCTCTAAACCATGCATGGGCCTGGTATGAGATGAGCATGAATCATCGATTCCAGATGGCAAATTTCTATCTTCTGATCGTCGCAGGCAACTTTGCGGCCTATATTGCCGCTATCCAGGCCAAGCTGCACTTGGTGGCGGGATTTGTTGCCTTGATGGCTGCACTTTCTGTAGTGATCTACATAATTTTGGCTCGACGTGCACGGGAGCGACTGGCGACGGCGTCTGTCCCGCTTAAGGAAATCCAGAGCCGCCTGGCTACTAGCCTAGGTATTGACGGGCTCCGAATGATCGAAAAAGTCAGTTCCGCTCCTCGCTGGCGAAGGACATCCTGGATCGGCAGTGGAATGTGTGGTGTGGTCGCTACTGTCTTCCTGACCGCAGCTGCTTATGCGTTCGCGCATAGCTGATCAAGATCACCCCTAGCGGTTGGCTGATACGGTCCGGCGGGACTGGACAGGGCAGGCGCCGTACACTCAATCCTCACCACGCAGCGCCGTTTCAGCCCCGGCAGCGCTGGCGTTAACAGCGGTCAGGGTGGTGCGGCGGGTTCGCAAGGCCAGTCGCGGGTGGTCTGGGTACGGAATCTTGTGCGGCTTGCAGGTCGCTGCGGCTCAGTACCGGGCATCCGATGATTTCGGGCAGCACGGCCCGTTGCCTGTCGGTCAGCTCGTTGAAGAAGACAATGACCCTGGCATGGGTCCTCATGCGGGCCTCGGCCATCTCGCGTACCTTGCCCGTGCTCATCAGCGTCCGTGAGGAGTAGGGCCGGTCCATGTTCGCCTTCCCACCGGGCGCCCCGCCTTTCTTGCCACCCGAAATCCCTCGGCGCTGAACGAATCGCCCGGCGACCCTACCTCCCCGTGCGGAGACCTCGGCGGCAAGCGCATCCATGAGATCAACGTGATCCTTGCACTTGGCAGAGAACAGACCCGCGATCAACACATCGGCTCCGGCCACCAGGTCCCCAGCGTCTTTTATCGCAGGAGGCACCAAGACCACACGGCGCTGGCTGCCGACCCTCCGCGAATGATGCCTATGACCCATGCGCCCCACGGTAAGCAAGCCCTCGACCACTGACGAGTGAATTTTCAGCAGGACGGCTACCGCCCTGCACTCCCAGCTTGGGAAATCACCACCTATGGTTACCCTGACCTGCGGTCCTTTGACTTACGGCCACGCGTGGCTCTCCCCGTCGACGACCGTACGTGACCGCTGCGGCCCGCTCTGATGGGCACGTAACGGGCACGCCGCTCACGTTCGGACAGACCCGGAGTGCTCACTGAATCGAGTCCATGCCCTGGTCGCTGGACCTGCTTGAGCGTGACCATGTCCCGCACTTGCTGGACCGGAGCTCCGTGGTTTGCGGCGTCAGGTGTGACCGTCCGCCGACTGGCCTCATCACGGTTGCCGTCAACGAAAAGACCCCGGGCAATGATCGCTCGGGGTCTTCTAGCTGTTCAGGGGCGGTGGGCAGGGGTGGGGTCGAACCGCCGACCTCCTCCAGTGCCTTGATTACTTCCGTCCCGGAGACCACGGGTAGTGGTGGCATCAGGCGACGTCCTGGACGATCGTCAGGACCGGCGGGACTCCGAACTCCTCGATGATCAGGCTCACAGCCTCATACAGGTCGGCCACGGCCTCTTCGGGGGTGTCCCCGACGCCGTGCGCCCCTCCGCTGGGGAAGGAGGCGTGCGCACCCCAGGTGCCGTCCTCTTCCTGCTTCAGCTCGTAGGGGATCTGGACCATCTGCTTCATGCCGCCGAATCTACGCTTCCGCCTCCCGGCACACCGGGCCTTGGCCGGGACGTAGATTGGCATACGGGCAGGTGAGGCGGTGTGCGGTGATGTTGCTGTATTTCCCTGCTGCACAGCAGCCGTCTTGATCTGCGACAGAACCCTGCGTTTGAGGGCGCGAGCGTCCGTACTACGGAGAAAAGCTCAGCTATGTCGGTGGTCGACGGTAGGTTTCCTTCATGTTGAAGAGGCTGTCGAATGTGGCGTGGGCCGGGTTGGAGCACGCGTATGGGTCCGCGGCTGACGTTCCCGACCTCATCCGTGCGCTGCGGGCAGCCGACCCGCAGGCGCGTGAGCACGCGCGGCGGCAGCTGTACGGCAACATTTTCCACCAGGGCACGCGATACGAGGCGAGCGCGTACGCCGCGCCGTTCCTGCTTGAGCTGCTGGCCGACCCGGCCACACCGGAACGGACCGCGATCCTGGAACTGTTGACATCGCTAGCGATCGGGTACGACGAGAGCTGGTTGCCCGACACGTTCCCCGTCACCTCCCATCGGCGGCGAGCCGTAGGTGGCGAGCAGGTACTGCAGGCGGCACCGGCCCCAACCGGTGACGAGGACGACGACAGCGGCTATCGGTACTGGGAGTCGCTGGACGAGCGGCAGCAGGAACAGATGTTCGCGCACATCGAGATCGCTGTATACGACGCGGTTCGTACCGGTGTACCGCTGTATCGCGACTTGCTGGCCGACGAAGATCCGCGGATGCGGGTAGCCGCCGCATATGCGCTGGCCTGGTTCGGCGAGGACGCCAGCGCCAGTGGCGGCCCGCTGACGTCTGCCGTCGGCGACCCTCAAGCGCCAGTGGCCGCCACGGCGTTGGTCGCACTCGGACTGATCGATACCGACGACCCAGTCGCCGCGCAGACCGTCCGTGCCGCGCTGACCGATAGCAGGGACCTCGTCCGCTGGGGTGCGGCCGTCGCGCTCGCCCGGATGCACGGCCCAGCCGCCGACGCGGCCGTGGCCACCGAGTTGCTGGCCTGGGCCGGCGGAGACATTCCAAGCCGCGCCGAAATCCCCTACC
Source organism: Actinomadura craniellae (assembly GCF_003289645.1). Taxonomy (GTDB): domain Bacteria; phylum Actinomycetota; class Actinomycetes; order Streptosporangiales; family Streptosporangiaceae; genus Actinomadura_D; species Actinomadura_D craniellae. Next base: position 189,254 of record NZ_QLYX01000008.1, read on the forward strand.
TTGAGGGCAACGTGGCCGGTTATGCCGGACTGGCGCTGCGTCAACTCGGCGATGCCCACGCCGAGTCCGCCTTTGACGCCCTCCTCGCCCGGATCCCAGCGGTCAGCGGCCCAGAAGCCCTACCGGTTGTGGGCGAAGCCCTGCGTCGAGCGTTCCCAGCCGGACCAGTCACGACGGAAACCCGCTTCACCACCCTGGACCGGCGGCAGCAACGTCTCCTGCTGGCTTTGGCCGCCTCCCCGGCGACCTGGGGGTGGAGGCAGTACAAGACATTCGGCAACTTCAGCATGATGCTCAGCTCCTATGGCCTGCCGCGCAACGTCGAAGCCATGAGTTCTTTCGTGGACGGTGGCTGAGTGCGCCTGCAATATCCGGATTGCGGCAGAAACGTGCATCTCCCTGATGCCAAGCGGTCCCGCAGGGGGAAGCTCACCCCCACGGAACCGGACAACCTGCGCCGAAGCTGGGACAGTATGTGCTCAGCGGCCGGCCTGGAAGGCATGCGACTGCACACACCTGCGCCTTGCTGTTGCCAGCCCTCGGAGCCCCGCCGCACGTCGTCCGGGAGATCGCCGAGCACAGCGACATCGGCGTGACCATGACCATCTACGCTCCCCGCGTCGCTGGAGGAGAAGCGGGCCGCGTTGCGGAAGCTGGGGGCGCCCTCGACTGAGGACGTTGCCGTCAGCGTTGCCGTCAAAACGCCCCGGGCCTGCTGGCTCCGGGGCGTTCTGGCTGTTCAGGGGCGGTGGGCAGGGGCGGGGTCGAACCGCCGACCTTCCGCTTTTCAGGAGTAGCGGACGGGCTGCCCTGGGCCGGATTCCCGAGGTGGGGCGGTGGTTGGTGTGTGCCGGTGGTCGTGGTTGGTGGCTGTTGTTGCTGTCACCGTTGCTGTCGGTGCGGGCTTCTTCAGTGTTTAGGCGACCTTGACCGAGTGGGGGCCGACGCTGATGGTGATGTCGAGGTGTCCGCCGAGGGCGGCCGCGTAGGCGCGGAGGGTTTCCAGTTCCATGGCTTCGATGTCGCCGTTTTCGATCTGGGAGATGCGGGACTGGGAGACGCCGAGGACCTGGGCGATCTCTTTTTGGGTCTTGCCGATGGCCTTGCGGAGTTCCTTGAGGTGGTGGCCGGCGACATAGGCGTCGAGTTCGGCGCGGGCCTGGGCCTGCCGTTCGGGGTCGGCCAGTTCGGGGTGGCGGCGGTGGGCTTCGGCCTTGATGTCCTGCCAGCGGCGTCCGGTGCTCATCGTCCGGCCTCCTTGTCCTTGCTTGCCCGGTATTCGGCGTAGCGTGCTTCGGCCAGCGGGATCGCCTCGTCGTACCAACGGGACCACTGCCCGGCCTTGTCACCTGCGACCAGGAAGATCGCGGCACGGTCGGGGTCGAAGACGAACAGCATGCGGATCTCGGACCGGCCCCGGGAACCCGGCCGCAGCTCCTGGAGATTGCGCAGCTCGCTGTGCTCCAACGTGTCGACGAGCGGCCGTCCCAACGTCGGCCCCACAGCGGCCAGCCGGTCGATCGCCTGCTCGATCAGCGCGGCGGTGCGCACGTCGGACTCACGCAGCTTGAGGAACCAGCTCTCGACCGGTTCAAGAAGGATGACGTCCCAGACCACTCCGCAAATATAACCCGTGACTCATATCGCTCGGTTCGGTTCTGTGACAGGCTCTGCTTCACCGCCGACCGTCCGCTCACGATCTTGACGCGGTTGCTGTCAACAAAGACGCCCCGGGCCTGGTGGCTCCGGGGCGTTCTGGCTGTTCAGGGTTGGTGGGCAGGGGTGGGGTCGAACCGCCGACCTTCCGCTTTTCAGAAGTGACAACCCCCTGCCGCCGGTCCGTCTGCCGAGGTCGGACGGTGCTGGGCGTGTACTGACGGTCGTCGGCGTGCGGGGCATTGTCGTCACTGTTATCGTCAGCTGAAGCCAGCTTGACTTCGCATCCCATGGTCGTTTGTGTCTCGCCGGCTCGTCCAACCCTCTGGTAGGTGAGCACCGCCCTGTGAGCAGGTATGGGACGCGACATCTGGCTCCGGCACGCTACAAAGTCTTGGCGATCAAGAGCTCTCGACCCCGGCTGCTGGGTTAGCCATAAGCCCGAGGAACGGAAGCGGGACGATGGTAGAAACCCCTGGCCTGAAGTACATAACGACCCGAGGAAATCATCCGGTACATCAGCTTGGGAAAACCAACACAGGCAGGTAGCTGAACATGACTGACCCTGGCGATACAGAACAGGTCCTGAGGCTGACCACCCGCTGCCCCTCCTGGGTCGTGCCTTCTTTCTTGCGGTAGTTAGCTAGTTAGTAACTACGGCTTGAGCTCCTGGCTCTGCTTAGAGGCTAGGGTCAGCAGTCAGCTCAGGACGAAGCAGGTGGGAAGCGCGTAAGTGTCGACGGCTCTAGTCAGCTTCGTTAGCTTAGACTTTCGGGATTGGTTGTTCATCACCACCGTTGGTGACGATGTTGACCTTCCATCCGGCCACCTGTAGTCGTGTCAGTAGCACATCGCCTTACTGCGCCAGTGAACCAGATGGGACGTACGTCGCTGGCAGCGTCTCTATAGTTCCTCGACCGTGCCTGGTCGGGACGAAGTGTTCGCCGTACCTTGCCAAGAATTCCTCACGCTACGGATGCCCTCGGCGCTTAGGCCCGGACAATCAATTAACTGCCTGGCATCCAAGCCTGCGATCGTGGTTCCGGATCGAAGAGGCGAGCCGTTATCCAGTTGGGATTCTATGACGAGGCTGGTCCTCCTGGCGACCACCGAAGGCCATGGTCATTGCTCCTCAGTGTACGTACTGCTGAGTAGCGAACGAGGCTGAGAGCCGTGGTGGTGTTTGCTAAGCCTCTCTAATACCGGGGAGTAAGTAAGTTATTCATGAGTCCGGAGGGGCAGGGCTCTCATCCTGAGTGATCAGCACAGGCGAGGGGGCGAGTGCTTGTGCTGCATGCATTACATGTATCTACCGACCTCCTCTTGGTCATGCATTCAACTAGCTAACTAAGAGCGTGTCCTATGTGGTGATTGCTCGTTGATCTTGGTGTGCCAGGTGGACAGTGGAGCTGGATCGTCCCCGAGGGGTTGTGGGAGGTCGTGCGGCCGTTGCTGCCGCCGGCCAGGGTGCGTCCGCAGGGTGGTGGGACGGTGAACATCGATGATGGGGCGGTGTTCGCGGCGATCATGTACGTGCTGGTCAGCGGGTGGGCCTGGCGGCATCTGCCGCCGTGTTTCGGTGCGTCGAAGTCCACTGTGCATCGCCGGTTCTTGATCTGGTCGCGGGCCGGGGTGTGGGGCCGGCTGCACCAGGTGCTGCTGGATCGGTTGGCCGATGAGGATCTGCTCGATCTGTTCCGTGCCGTGCTCGACTCGGTGCACGTGCGGGCCAAAAGGGGGGGGCGAGCACACCGGCCCGAGCCCCGTGGGCCGGGGCAAACCCGGCTCCAAGCTGCATGTCCTGTCCGACCGGCGGGGCTTGCTCCTCGTCGTTGGCATCTCAACCGGCAACGTCCACGACAGCCAGGGTCTGAAGCCGATGATCGACGGCCATATGAGACACGCCTTCGAGAAAGGTCCAAAGCGGCGTATTGGCAAGCTGTATGCCGATAAGGCCTATGACATTCCTGAGCTGCGGCGATGGCTGGCACGGCAGCGGATCAAACCCCGGATCGCCCGCAAGGGAATCGAGCCCGATGACCGCCTCGGGCGACACCGATGGGTCATCGAACGCACCCTGGCCTGGCTGACCGGCTACCGCCGCCTGACCCTCCGCTACGAACGCCACCCAGCCAACTACCTGGCCTTTCTCGGCTTGGCCGCAGCGCTTGTGTGCCATAAACGGCTCATCCGACTCACCACATAGGACACGCTCTAAGCCTGCTTCACCCCATCGCTGCTGTCTTCCGGGACCCGACGTCGCCAGGTTGGGCCCTATACGCCGCCCCTGGCGCCTTGAGCGCACAGCAGGTCCACCCGCCCACCCAAGCAAGGGCCGCATTGTACCGATTTGCATGCCATGTGTCAAAATGCTACATTGCATAATGCTAGGTTGCACCAAAGAGGGTGTGGAGAGAAGCAGCGCAAGAAAGAAGAAAGAAGCGGCTCCCCTGAACCACCAGGAGAGCCGCTGAAGACCCGTGCCCCTCAAGACATCCACACGATGCGAGAACAGGAGTCCCTGCAGATGAGACTACGCTCAAACCGCCTTGACGAGGCATCCCCCCCGGCCCCTCCGGGAGATGGCCCACTGATGTCTCTGCGAGCGGTCGTACTGCTCACCATCGCGGGTAGCGTCGCCAGTCTGACGATCTTCTTCCCCGAAGTCGCTATCCCGATCGGCGTCGGCGTCGGCATCCTCACCTTGCTCCACAAGGTGACCGGAAGCTAACGAAAGCGTGCAGTAAGGGCCGGGCGTCTCGTCACTAGAGCGAGACACCCGGCCCCGAGATCAAACTTTCAGAGAAATTACTCTCACTGCCGGCGAGCCGCGGCTAGCAGCAACTTCACCCGAGCCCTCTCACGTGTAGTGGACCGGGGCGGGGTCGAACCGCTGACCTTCCGCTTTTCAGGAGTAGCGGACGGGCTGCCCTGGGCCGGATTCCCGAGGTGGGGCGGTGGTCGGTGTGTGCCGGTGGTCGTGGTTGGTGGCCGCTGTTGCTGTCACCGTTGCTGTCAGCTTGGGCCGGTGGTTCGTTAGAGCAGGGCGATGAACTCGGCGACCGACAGGCCGGCGTCGCGGATGATCCGGCGGAGCGTGCCAGGCGGAAGGTCCTTGCCCTGGTGGACGGGGACGACGGTGAAGCGGCCTTCGGGGCTGCGCATCATGTGGTGGCTGCCCTTGACGCGGGTCAGTGCGAAGCCGGCCTTCTCCAGTGCCTTGATCACTTCCGCGCCGGAGACCACGGGCAGTGGTGGCATCAGGCGACGTCCTGGACGATCGTCAGGACCGGCGGGACGCCGAACTCCTCGATGACCAGGCTCACGGCCTCATAAAGGTCGGCGACGGCCTCTTCGGGAGTGTCCCCGACACCGTGTGCCCCTCCGCTGGGGAAGGAAGCGTGCGCACCCCAGGTGCCGTCCTCTTCCTGTTCCAGCTCGTAGGGGATCTGGACCATCTGCTTCATGCCGCCGAGTCTACGCTTCCGCCTTCTGGCGCACCGGCCCTTGGCCGCAGCCCACGCTCACCGCACCGGGGCTCCCAGAAGCCAGACGTGACCGTCCACTGGCCGAACTCATTGCTGTTGCTGTCAACGAAAAGACCCCGGACGGTGATCGCTCGGGGTCTTTTGGCTGTTCAGGGATGGTGGGCAGGGGCGGGGTCGAACCGCCGACCTTCCGCTTTTCAGTTGTCAGTGTGTGGGGGCGTTGTCGTCAGGGTTGTCGTCACGTTGTGCGTGCTTGGCCTGGTTGCGTCGGCGGCGTTCGTGCCGGGTGTGCTGGCCGGCGCGGGATCGTTGGGCGCGGTCGATGAGGACCACGAGGGGGTCGGAGGAGTGTTCATAGAGTTCGACTTCGAAGGGGTCGTGGTCGTGTTCGATAAGTCGGCCGAGGGCAGCTCGGTCCTGCTCGACGGTGACCCGGCGACGGATTTCTTCCCGCCACGCTCTGCCGCTGGCCTCAGCCTCGTCCACGCTTCGAACGTACCGCGTGTCATTCCGGAGTGTCTGCCTCGTGAACGGCGAGGAGTGGTGATGAAGTGTTTCACGTGGGTGGGTGCTCTGGTCTGCGGGAGCAGGGGCCGAGCATCTCATTAGTCGGGAGCCCCCAGCCCCGAACGGTGCCTAGCCACCCACGGCGACCGTCTTGAATTCAGCTTGGGAACCCTTCGGCGCTTCCGGGATCAGGCCGTTGGTCTGCCGATCCTGCCGTCTGCGAGTGACCTCTGGTGACCTTCGTTCATTCTGTCTGATGGCACGGCTCTGTTCAGGCTGCGGCGTGTGGGCTGATGCCGATGACGAGTTCGGCGTCGAGTGCGTGGGCGAGTCTGTCGAGGACGGGGATGGTGGGTACTGCGGCGCCGGCTTCGAGTCTGGAGAGGGCCGGCTGGGTCATGCCTGCTCGCTTGGCGAGTTCAGTCTGGGAGAAGCCGAGCGCCAGGCGGCGGTCCCGTACTGCCCTGCCGATGGCGATGGCGCGCTTGGCTTCTTCGTATCCTGCGCGGACTTCGGTGTTGTCACGGTGGCGACGGCCGAGGTTCCACTGTGCGTGTTCGCTCATGGTCAGGCCTCCCTCGTGTATGTGCGTCGGGCGTGATCGTGCTCGGCCTCGCAGGCCTTCTGGGCCCGTTTGGCCCGTTCGACCTCGGCGACTTCCTTATTGCGGGTCTTTCTGAAGACGGTGAGCAGGATGGCCCGTCTGCCCGGTGCGAGCCAATATGACACGCGCATGTCGAGCGGATGCAATGGGATGCGCAGTTCCCCGGACCCTGTCGCCGAGGTGTCGGGAGTACGGCTCGCCTAACGTCGCCGCTTCCTCCGCGAGGATCTCGGCGTACGCCAGGACCCGGCCGTACTCCCGATCGTTCAGGGAGTCCAGCCATGCCTCGACCTCGGGCTCAAGCTCGATGACATACAGGTCCATGCATCCAACGCTATATGCATCTCAAGGCATGGCGCTACCCCGCCCGGATAAGCCGGTTGCACGATCGCCCACATCCGCCGCCACGTTGTCGTCAAAAACGCCCCGGGCCTGAGGGCTCCGGGGCGTTTGCGCTGTTCAGGGTTGGTGGGCAGGGGCGGGGTCGAACCGCCGACCTTCTGCTTTTCAGGAGTAGCGGACGGGCTGCCCTGGGCCGGCTTCCCGAGGTGTGCCGGTGGTCGGTGTGTGCCGGTGGTCGTGGTTGGTGGCCGCTGTTGCTGTCACCGTTGCTGTCAGATGGTGGCTGGTCCAGTTCGTTGTTGAAGGATCTCAGTCTGGGTGGTGCATGCATTCGTCGGCGAAGGCGCACAGCCGCTTCATGTAGCCCGTGAACCGCTCCTGGTCCGGTCGGGCGGGGATGGGCTGTCGCCAGGAACGGCCGAGTAGCTCCTCCGCGTGATCCGTCCCCAGGCGTTCGTCCAAGTGGCGGAGCGCACCGATCACGAATATCTGCTCGTGGAACGGCTTCGGCTCCGAGAGCCTGTGGGTGAGAGCAGCGGCGAGGAGCGCCGCGTCGGAGAGCTGTCCGAATCGGGCGAGGGCTAGGGCGTAACCGGCGTCGGCCTTGATGAAGGCACCGTCGTACAGCAGCTCACCAAGACGGTCCCGGAACCCGGTCCGGCGGTCGAGGCCGATCAGCCAGGCTGCGGTGAGGCGGGCCCGCCACTCGCTGGTGAGCAGGCGGTCGAGCTCGTCATCGGTGATCAGGCGCGCGTCTTCGGCTAGCGACCGCATCAGCAGGGACCGTCGTGGTTCGCCGTCCCGCAGGGCGTTGACACCCATGATCTTCAGATAGCGCTGGCGAAGCGGGCCCTCATAACTCCAAAAGACATAGCGCCTGTCCAACGCACGCAGCTCGGAGCCGTTCGGTGCGGGAGGTCGCATGAGCACAGTGTGGCTGGAGCAACTGGGCCACGGCGACACCATTTCGCTCAGCGTCGTGTGCAGAGTGTACGGCTCCCCTGCGACATTGGAGTCCACTCACAGCACGCATTACTGGCTTGGGCACGCATTCGGCGCAGCGAGCCGCTGCACCCCAATGACAATCGGACACGACCGGACTCGACAACGAGAACGCCCGACCGCATATATGCAGGTCGGGCGCTGATTCGTACTGCAAGAGGTGGGCAGGGGCGGGGTCGAACCGCCGACCTTCCGCTTTTCAGGAGTAGGAAGCGCGCTGCCCTGGGCCGGATCTCCGAGGTGGGGCAGTGGTCGGTGGGTGCTTGTGGCTGCTGGTGGTTGCCGACGTTGCCGTCAGGGTTGCCGTCAGCGGTCGGTGTCCTTGGGGTGGCGAGGGGACGCGTAGATGATCCACACGGTGTGGTCGTCATCGTTGATCACGTACCGTACGCGGCCGCCGCTGGTGACCTCGTATTCCCATTGTTCGAGGTCCCGGCCGTTGTGCCGGTGCGTTGCGAGGTCCCCGCGGAGCCGGTGCTGGCGCTCGTGGTTGGAGCGGGAACGTGGCCCGTTGCGCAGGGCCTCCAGGCATCGGCGGGTGTTGGACAGGGCGAGGCGGCATAGCTCTTCCCAGCCTCGTACCGCCTCGCTGGTGCCGAACCTGACGTCCCATTCGTCGTCTGGAGGTGGGACGGTGACCCTGTCCCCTCGTTTGGGGCTCAAGGAGCGACCTCGACCGGACCGAAGTCACCAGAAGTCGGTTGAAGCGCCTCCTCGTACTCCGTGCGATCCGCCTTGATCCGCGCGGTGGCGCGCCAGCTCGTGATGACCTCTTGGGCGTTGGTGTCGAGATCGAGCTCGGCCGCGTCGGACAGGGCGTCGACCAGCTCCACGGTGAAGGCGCGAACCTCTTCGGTGCTCAGGTGGCGTACCCAGGGGAACACGTCGGGCATGGCGAGCAGTAGCGCCCGGGCGCTGGGGTCGTGCTTCATGAGCGCCAGGAAGATCCGTGACGCGGTCGTCAGGCTCTCGTCGCGTTGTTCTTCGCGGTCGGCGGCCGTGAGGTAGAAGTCAGGGGCGTCGCGGTGGGTGACGCGCAGCCGGCCCAGGCGCGCGGCGCGCTCGGCTACGGACTTGGGGTTGCGGGACAGGTCGGAGAAGGTCACTGCGTCCGCGGTGGTGCTCATGCCCCCAGTATACTCAGATCGTGTTCTGAAGTTCGGTTGACCTGTGTGGAGAGCTGCTGGTGCGGACCAGGCTCCCCGCGTCCCAGGAGTCCGTCGTACTTGCTGGCCTGCCCGGTGGCAATGTGAAACGACCGTCCGCTGTCGCGTTGTCGTCAAAAACGCCCCGGGGCCGCTGGCTCCGGGGCGTTCTGGCTGTTCAGGGGTGGTGGGCAGGGGCGGGGTCGAACCGCCGACCTTCCGCTTTTCAGGTCTACCCGCCTCAACGGTGTGCTGACCTGCAAAAACTCACCTCACGGACGAGCGAGAAGCCGATAAGCGGATTGCGTTCCCAGAGTTACGCCCTTCCGGTCTGCCTGTCAAGTGAAGATTTTTGATCATGGCCCTGACCTGCAAGTACGGGCCGGATGTGACAACGAACGACGATCGCCCCGGTAGCCCCCAGGGTCCCGGCATAGGTTGCGAAAGATACCCTTCTGGATAAAACGTTCAATCATGAGCACGCCCATCGTTCCAAGGTGACTTTTTGAATCAAATCCCGGGAAGTGCCTACTGGGAGCGCATGCGCTTGTAGCGTCGCAAACAGTTTCGCCACGTGCAAGATGTCGTCTGATTGTTTGGAGACGCTACCGCCGATCGCGGTGGCCAGATAAACGACCTCGTTTCCGTCGCGTTGCGTCGCGACAGTGAATGACCCGTTTACGCCGTGGTAGTGCGTCGTGGGAGCTATCTGTAGAGTCACATTGTTCCAGCCGGAAACCGTGATCAGGTATTCGAGTTGTTTACGCATGGTTTCTCGGCATCCGACCTGCCTGTACAGCACGCTTTCGTTCATGACCACGAACACCATAGGCGAGTCACTGCGCGTCAGGGTCGCCTGTCGCTTTGTTCTGCCGGTGAGTAGATCGTCTGTCAACAACAGTGCGCGAGCGTAGGCTTCGGTCTGAAACAGTTCGTACACGAGGGTGTTCTCATGCACACGTAGAAGGGTGGCCGTTTCCTCTGCTTTGAGGAAGCCCACGAACCACCGTGGATAGTCTACTGATCGAAAACAATCCTCCCATTTGTCCAGCAGGGTGCTTCCGCTGTTGAGCGCGCTGTCCAGCCGCATCGCGAAATCTCTGCGGCAACGAGTTGTACCGGCTTCGACCTGACCCACGTAGCTACGGGTCACGTTCATCGATGTGGCCAGCTCTGTACGAGTCAGGCCAACCCCCTCCCGGATCCGGGTGACTTCCGCGCCGAACTCTTTCAGCCAAGGTGACGGCTTTTTGGCAGCCATCAATACCTCAGTTCCATCGTGTATTCAGCTGGAACCATACGGCCTTTCCTTCGCGAGTCCTGGTGACCCCGCATGCGTCTGTTATCGATTCGATGATGTGCATTCCACGTCCGTGCGTCTCACATGTTTGTGCTTTTTGCAGGACCGGAAGCAGATCAGAGGTGTCATGAACTTCGACGTGAAATCGATCTTCGATGCGAGCGATGACGATTCCGATGGAATCGATTACCTCGCCATGCTCCCAAGCGTTGGTCACTAGTTCAGATGTGGCCAGCCTCGCAGAGTCGATCGTCTCGCTGTCGAGATGGAAAGACTTCGCGACCGTGACAACTATGGCTCGCGCGATCATGGGAGCCATACGGGTCGCCGGAAGACTGATCTGAGCTAACACTTCACTGAGCGGGGGGCTGTCGATCGTCATCGGGGGATCACCTCGCACCGTTGGTTGGTGACCCAAGGATCTATGTCACCTGATGCATACGGTGGGTGAAAATGCTCTATCGGGCATACCCTGTTGGGCATGGAAGCGCGGACGCTCGCAGAAGCTCTTAACCTGATCATGGAAGAACGCAGATGGACGCAAGCTCAACTTGCGGGCGAGTTAGGAGAGGGGATCACCCAAGCGTGGGTCTCGCGTGCCAGCCGGGGGCTGAAAGACGCAACGATCGGGACTGCGGCCCGCATGCTGTCGCGCGTAGGGTGGGAGATCCGCATAGTTCCGCGCGCGGAAGGGAAAACAGGTCGTATGAAACGACGACAGTTCCTCGGTGGGGTTGCAGGTGCTACAGGTATCGCTGCCATAGATGCGGCTGTGGGTCCTAGCCTTGTAGCAGCGGCTAAGACCAGTCCTTATGACGACCCTGAGTATGTCGCATCGCTGGCGAATCACGTTCGTCAGATGCGGCAAAATCAGGGAGGGGCCGATTCCATAAAGGCAGTGGTTCATCACGCCCGACACGTTATATCTGCCGTTGACAACGGGAATAGCGAACTACGGGAACCGGCCGCAGAACTCGTCCGCGTTTCTGCATTGACGCTGTATGATGCAGATTATGTGGATGCTGCCGAAGACCTGGCGGGAAAGGCGCTCAAGCTAGCCCGCGAAGCGGGAGATCTCGAAAGCCAGGCGAATATTTATGCAAGCCTCAGCCAGATAGCCGCTTACGGAGGAAATGCCGATCGCGGCATCAGATACGCACGAAAGGGCCTGAGTTTCGGATCTGATCTCACAGACTACTCGCGGGCAAATCTGCACATTCGCCTAGGTCGCTCCCTCGCGAACATTCGCGGGCAAGACGTGACTGAGATTCGTGAGGTTCTAGAAGCCGGTCGCAATTCTTCGCTGAGTCCCGTTGAGGCACTCTCAATTAGTGGAAATATCGGCCTAGCACTGGCTGATCTCGGAGACCACGAAGAAGCTATTGAGGAACTGGATTACGCCGTCCACGATATCAATTCGATGCGTGCATGGGGTGCTGAATTCCTAGCTCGTGAAATTCCGGTTATGCTGGATTCCGGAAAGCTGCAACTGGCCGCAATGCGGATTATCGAACTCGCATACGCAGTGCCGTATATAAATTCCGCTCGCGTGGATAAGTACGTGCGGGAGGTTCTGGCGAAGTCGGCGTCTTATTCGCACGTATCTGAAATGCGTGAGGCCCGTGAACTCCTACGAACAGTGATCAGCGAGCCCCGTACCATGTGACCTTAGGCAAAAGGCCCTACCCGTTTTCGGTGGAAGGATTTTTTGCTGTAAGGAGACGGTATATCTCCATGGTGAGATCTAGGATCATTAGTGGTTCGTGCCCAGGTTTGCGGAGGGTATCGGGCTGGATTCTTAGTTCGCGTGCTGCGAGTCTTCGCCGTTCTTCTAGGGATTGGTGACCGGCCTGCCGTGTCAGCCCGAAGATGATGAGTAGCGCAGTGGCTCTTTGTCCACCGATTTCGTTGATTCCGTCACGGATGAGCTGTTCTGTGCGGAATGCGCGTAGGTAGAGCGCTGATTCGTTCTCTAGCTCGTTGGTTACGGGTGACAGAACGTCGATGAGGTTGGGCGAGTAGACGGCCAGCCTCGCCGCTCGTGCTCCGTGGCGTAGGGACTGCCGTAGTCCCTCGTGCAGCTGGCCTAGGTCGATCGGGTGTACGGGCCTCTCTTCCATCCTGGCGTGTCTCTCCTCGTGCGCGGAAAGGCGCGTTTCCGCAGGTCACCGGCACTCCGTTGTGCTGGCTATGCAATTGCAGGTAGCGGACGCTTGGTTGCTCGTTGTCATCTTACGTGTAAACCCCTCTCACCTGCATCGATGCCATCTTTTGTCCCTACGGCATGCCGGAAACTTTCCCACTTCCATCATGCGTTCGGTGCCGGGTTTCGCACCAGGAAAGACGCCATGAATGGTGACTTGTTTCATCCGGAATGCAGGGCGCAGGCTGGATGAAAGTAAGAAGTCAGCCCTGCCTAAGGGTTTTCCGTTCGCATGAGGAGAGAACGCGTGCAGCCTGTTTCACTGATCCATGATCCCTATGACGTGATTTTCGTCGTCTGGGAGTACTTGCGGGAGACGGGTTGTCAGCCGATCGCTCTTTCTGCGGTTCGCCTGCCAGAGGCCAGGCGAGCGACGGAAGAACTCATGTGCATTTTGGGTGTGACTCCGGAAGTCCCGCCGGCCACCGACTAAGAAAGGAACACCATGCCGGTCTACTACCGTCGCTCGATTCTCGGGCGTGTCCTGGCGGTTCTCGTCGCCATCCCGGTCATCGCCTACCTGGCGAAACTGACCTACGAATGGATCACGCCGTTTCTCCCGCTGGTAGGCGGTGCGATTCTCATCATTGTTTTCTACTGGCTGACGCTGCGTCGCCGGTACTGATGAGGGCTGAACCGTGATGGAATTCCGACCTGCCGCCGTAGTGCTGATGTTCGCCGCACTCGTCTTCCTCACGGTATTCGGCCAGCGCTGGCGGGAATCCCGGCAGTGGCGGGGGTCCCTGCTGGCGTATCGGCTACGCCTGCCCGATGGACTTTCCCATGAGTCGATCACAGGCGCGCTATCGGTCATCGCGGTTTCCACAGCACGTTGGCCGATCGCTTTCGAAATCATCGCCGATCATCGCGGGATACAGCATTACGTGCTGATCCCTGATCACATGTCGCCGGGAACGCTGACCAGATTCACGACCGGTTTCCCAGGAATCCGGTTGGAGCAGTCACCCGATTACCTTGCGACGTTCCCTAAGGCGCGTCTCGCCCGTGAACTACGCACTACACGCCTGTGGCGCCCGTTGGCGTCACAACGGTCGCAGGTGGCCATAGCGGGAGTACTGGCGGCCATGTACCCCCTCGGATCAGGTGAGGTGATCCGCGTTCAGTGGATCGTGTCCGCCACTCGCCGAATCAGGGCCAGCGAAGAACTTCCGAGCGAGGCTCTACGCGACATCGCCAACAAACAAGCGGCCCCATTGGCGGACGCCTGCGGAAGAGTGGCCGTGAGCGCTTCTCACCGTGCGCGGGCGGCTCTACTGCTGGCGGGGGTGATGAACGCTCTTGCGGCCGTGAACGGGCCACACAGCGCCATACGGGGGCGCGTGCTGCCGACACGAGTGGTCGCCGGTCGTCTCCAGGCCCGATCGGTTCCGCTGACCTTGTGGCCTGCTCTACTCAATGCGGAAGAACTAACCGCGTTGGTGGGATTCCCGACAGAGGGAATCAGAGTTCCTGGCCTGGCCGTTGGGTCCGCTCGTCAACTTCCGCCATCGGTGGACATGCGCCGTACCGGCCTTGTGGTCGCGATGAGCAACTACCCGGGAATGCGGGAAAGGCCGCTTGCGCTCGCTACTGATGACCGACTCAGGCACGCGCTTATTCAAGGCCCGACAGGTTCGGGCAAGTCCGAACTCATCGCCAGGCTGGCGTTGCAGGATATTCGCGCGGGTCACGGAACCGTGGTCATAGACCCGAAAAGCGACCTGATAGAGCAGATCCTACGGCGCATCCCAGATGACCGGATGAACGACGTTATCGTGATGGATGCCAGTTCTTTGGGCCGGCCTGTTGGGTTCAACATTCTCGGCAGCGGCCGTGACGAGCACTCCAAAGAACTGGTAGTCGATCGAATCGTTTATGTCCTGGCGGAACTGTGGCGTTCCTCATGGGGTCCGCGCACGGCTGATGTGTTGCGTAGTTGCCTGCTGTCCCTGGTGTACGCGAAAGCTCCGGACGGTAGCGCGTTCACGCTCGTGGAAATCCCGCAACTTCTCACGGATGAGGCGTTCCGGCGACAGGTCATGCGGCAGAAAATACCCGAATCGGTGCGTCAGTTCTGGGCGGCCTATGAGGCGATGAGCGAGCCGGAACGAGCGCAGGTTATCGGGCCTGCGATAAACAAAATCCGCACGTTCACGACGCGATCAGCGCTACGGCTCATGCTCGGACAGAGCACAGGAATAAACCTTGGTGCAGTGTTCCGGGAACGGAAAATCCTACTGGTTCCCCTTTCCAAAGGGGTCATCGGACCGGAAGCCGCTCACCTATTGGGTTCTTTGCTCGTGGCGTTCCTATGGCAGGAAACTCTAGGACGCGCCACCGTTGCGGCCGAAAAACGCCGACCGGCATTCGCCTACCTGGACGAATTCCAAGAGTTCATACGCTTCGGATCAGGTGGAGAACTGGCCGATATGCTCGCGCAGGCGCGTGGACTTGGCCTAGGGCTCACGCTCGCTTATCAGTACTTGGATCAGCTGTCGGCAGATGTCACGGCGGCTGTTCTCGGTACCGTCCGAACACAAGTCGTGTTCCAACTCGAATACCGCGATGCCGAAACCATGGCGAAGCGGTTCACGCCGCTCACGCGACAGGACCTTACCGGCCTGGATGCTTTTGAAGTCGCTATGCGTCCCTGCGTGGACGCTCGCACGATGGCACCCGTTACCGGCCTCACCATGCCATTGGATGAGCCGTTGCGGGACGCGAGTGAAGTACTGGACTTCACGCTCGACAGGTATGGGGTACCGCGCGCTGATGTGGAGGCGGCTTGTCAGGCCCGTATTCGGCCTGCCATCTCGATAGTGCCCCCGATCGGCCGTGTTGCAGGGGGGCACTCATGACGGGTGTTCATCTCGGTGTTCACTTCGGTGTTCATCTCGGTGTGCAGTTCGGTGCATACACGGGCCTCGCGTCCTGGCTGGTAGGGGCCGTTCTCCGAGCGTCAAGGATGCCGAATCTCTCCCTGTCGGCTGGTAGGCGCTCCAACCGGCCAGCTGGCTCCCCTCCTCCCCGTAAGTCTCCTGCTCGGGCGGTATGGCTGGAAAAACGGCTGAACTCCCGAGACTGGGAAATCATCTCAACAATTGACCAGTTGCATATCGTGACCGGTGGGCAAATAGAACGCCTGCATTTCTTTGAACTCAAATCGGCTTTTCGCGTTCGCGCTCGCGTACTGCGCAGGCTGACCGATATCGGCGCGCTCGTGGCCATGCCTCGCCGTGTCGGTGGTCCCGACGGCGGATCAGGTCCGTACGTCTACGGCCTAGACCCTGCGGCCATTCTTCTCTTGCGGCTACGTGAAAATACCGAAGAAACCGCACGCATTCCCGCTGGAATCACTCGCGCGCCACGCCTGCAAAGTCATGCTCTGGCCGTCTCGGAGCTTTATACGAGGCTCGCCGAAACCTCCCGGGATAGCGCCTACCAGATCACCGAATTCCAGGCCGAACCTGATTGTTGGTGGCCAGATGGAACCGGAAGTCACCTCAAACCCGATGCGTATACAGCACTAGTCGCCGAACAATTCACAGACCATTGGTGGATAGAGGTTGACCTAGGAACCGAAAGCGTTCCCGTGATCCGCGCTAAATTCGCGGCGTACACGGCTTTTGCGCAAGCCGGTATTCCTGGTCCGGGCGAGGTAATCCCGCGCGTCCTGGTGACCACTCCCGACTCGGCCCGGTGTGCAGCCCTGAAACGTGCACTAAGCAGTTTCCCGGACATCGCCGGGAAAGTAATTCACATCGTGACATTCGATGCGGCTGTACCCACGCTCGCCGCGCAAATCACCACACCCATCCCACAGAAAGGACACCCCAACCAATGAAAGGCAACCCCCCGCCCACTTCACCCGATGACGAAAAGCGAGCCCAGATCATCACAGGTCTACGCGCTTTTGCGGAATTCATCCGGCAGAATCCGCACCTGCCGATTCCCTCGCTCATCACGGTCAACTACTCCGTACGAGGTGAAGACGACGACAGCGAACGCACGGAAGTGGACCGCATAGCGGCGATTCTCGGGGTCGCTACAAGCTACAAGTTCGCTCGCGCTTTCTACAGTGCGGTTCGCAGATTCGACGGCGTCGAATACGAAGCTGTCGCGATCACCCGTGAGGAAATGGACCAGTACCGGGCCGGAATGAGCTACATCGATTCCGTAAGGCCCGAATGATGGACCGCGCACCGATGAGTGGACGGAACCGGCTCGCCTATCTCATGGCCGTGCTCGATTCGGAATTCGACTACTACGCCGCGCCCAGGTTCATAAAAGACCTCTACCGGGCGATTCAGATGGTCACGGCCGTTCAGTGCGCTTGCTTTATGGCGTTCCTCATAGCCTTCCGCTACTGGATAGGCCCGACTCTCTTGTTCGTGGGATTCGCGATGGCCCCTGTGGTGTGGTTCATCGTTAATCTCGGCGTCCGCATGACGCTTGAGTTCTTCATGGCAGTGATGAGTATTCGTGAGAACATCGCGGAAATCCGGTACATCGCACAAAACGCGAATCAGCACCTGAATGGAAGGAACACAACCACAGGAAAGGAAGACCCCCGATGAATCCCTCACAACCAACCGCGCTCACCCTGGTCTGCGCGCTGCTGCTGACCGGATGCGCCGACGGCTCCCCGCACTCGCAGGCACCACGGACGGCCGTCCCCGGCCCCAACGTCCCGGCGACTCCCGGACGGCCGTCCACGGGCCTCTCAGAGGCTCCCTGCACGCCATCGCCGGGTTCGGTCGGCTGTGGCGCCCACACTGGCGCCTACACGCTGACACAGGCCCGTTCGCGCCTGCTGGCACCGGCCGAAGTCGGCAGGCGAACCTTCCCCCGCCGTAGAAGCGCAACCGGCAGCGTGGTCCTGGCGCCCGTATGCGACTGGCGGTATCTACGGCTGACCGAACGGAAGATCACCTCTACCTACGATTACCGCCTCTGGAGTGACGGAGACTCCCGCCGCAATTCCCGAATCCCACAACGCGTCTACCGGCAAATCGCGATCGTCTATACCAATCCCGCGCAACTCTCCAAAGACCTCAACGCCCTATGGCACTACACATGCCAGCGGCCCCAGAAAAGGACAGCCGGCAACGCAGGCGAGTGGAAACACTACCGGCGTACACAAAGCATTGCCTGCTACACGGGCGCCGGTCGCTGTGTCCTCATCACTGACTACCTCACCCGCAATAATCTCCTCGTGGTCACCAGCTATGAGGAAGTACGTCCGGACGGAACACAACCCAACATCACTGAACGACTCTTCTCGGCACTCACCGCCAAACTCAACAAGTAACGATAAGGAGATGATCGCTACGCCATGCCGGATATCAACAAACGCATAGCGGCTGAAACGTCCTGGAGTCGCACGCGCGACCGATCCGCGCGAACCAAACCAGCGCGAGACGCGTTCCTCGCTCGCTTCGAACGAGAGGTAGATCCGGATGGCGTCCTTCCCGAAGACGAACGCCGTACACGCGCCGAACACGCAAAAAAGGCTTACATGCTCCGCCTCGCCAAACTGTCAGCACTCGCACGCAAGCGCCGAACCGGCTAGCCAGAAATCAACAAAAGAAGTGCCCTCCGGTCGCCGTACCGGAGGGCACTTCTTCGTAGATAGGTTACTCCTGCTCCATGATCCGATCGTAGCTGCGTCGCGCTCGTGCACTTCTCGCGCTGGCTCCGTATCGCCGTAGCATCTGAGGGGATGTCCAGCCGTTCAGTTCCATAAGGTCACCTTCCGGGCCGCCCTTGTCCAGCCAGGTGTGAGAGAAGTGGTGACGGAACTTATGTGGATTGACGGGAACACCACACTCGTTTCCCCGCCGCTTGATCATCTGATAGACGCCATTGGCTGTCATCGGGCATCGGTTATTGATGCCCAACCAGAGCTTTTCGCTGTGCGCGTATGCCTGCTGCTTCCTCATTCGCAGGTAACGGTCAATGCTGCGAGCCGTTTGGTGGTCGAACTTGACGACTCGCTCTTTCCCGCCCTTCCCGCGTACGAGGATTTCCCGATGGTAGAGGTCGATATCGCTTCGCTCCGGGTCGCCTGGAACGTAGCGGATTCCTGCCAGCTCTGAGAGTCGTATCCCGGTTGCGCGGAACAGAGAGATTATCGCGTGGTCGCGACGTTGCATGAACGTGCGTCCCTCGCTCACGCGTAGGAGTTTCTTCAACTCCTCATCGGTGAAGAACGGTACGGCCTTTTCGTCGATCGTGGGGGGCTTGAGTTTATCCATCGGGTTGGGAAGTTCTTCTTCCTTGGCCCACCACTTGAAGAACGCCTGTAGTGCGCGGTACTGGTTGTTCGCGTAGCTGTCGGAATAGCGTCCGAGAAGCCATGCCATCCATCGCCGGATGTCCTCTGCGTTGACATCCTGCCATTCATCTTTCCCCGCACCGAGACCCGCTTTTTGGCCGGGCTTCCTAAGGAGGTGGTGAGCGGCGAACCATTGCGCCGCTTCGATGTAGGTGCGTACCGTCTTTTCGGCTTTACGCTCGGAGTTCAGGTGGAGACGGAAGGAATCGATCTCTGACTGGAGTACTCCGGCGTTGAGATTCTTCCGCTCCCGGGGGCGGGTAGCTGGCATGACAGCCATAGTTTACCTCTGTTCCAGCGGTGTACGCGATCTTGATGAACCGCCAGATCGGCGTTTTCGCTGGTCAGAGGTGGTGAGTGGGCAGGGGCGGGGTCGAACCGCCGACCTTCCGCTTTTCAGGCGGACGCTCGTACCGACTGAGCTACCTGCCCAAGCATTGAGCTGCTTGGCGGTCCTGACGGGATTTGAACCCGCGGCCTCCACCTTGACAGGGTGGCGAGCACTCCTAACTGCTCCACAGGACCTTGCTACAAGATCGCCCGGCCTGGTGGGGAGACCCCCGCATGACCTTGGCAACGTCCGAGAGCATACGCGATGCCCTGGACATGCGCCAACTCGATTCCTCGCTCAGGGAGGTGGGCAGGTGAAGGGGATGCGGAGCCGGAAGAGGGCGCCGCGGAAGGACTCCTCGATGGTGAGGGTGCCGCCGTGCGCCTCCGCGATCTGGCGGGCGATGGGGAGGCCGAGGCCGGTGCCGGAGGAGTCGAGCCGGCGGGCGGAGTCGAGCCGGACGAAGCGCTGGAAGATGGCCTCGCGGTCCTTGGGGAGGATGCCCTGGCCGTCGTCCTGGACCTCCAGTACGGCGGCGTCCCGTTCGGCGCGGACGGTGATTTTGATCCGGGACGCGGCGTGCCGCTCGGCGTTGTCGATCAGGTTGGTGAGCAGGCGGGCCAGGCGGAGGCGGTTGCCGGTCACGACGACGCCGGGTTGCAGGTTGGTGGTCACCTTGACCGTGGGGTGGCGGCGGTCGAGTTCGTCGGTGACGAGCCGGGTCAGGTCGACGCGGTCGGAGCCGCGTTGCGGGCCGGCGTCGAGGCGGGCCAGGGTGAGCAGGTCGGTGACGATGGCCTGGAGGCGGTCGAGGCCTTCGAGGGTGGCGTGGGCGAGTTGTGGCCAGTCGGTGTCGTCGGGGTGCAGCAGCGCCTCCTCGACCTGGGCGCGCATGGCTGTCATCGGGCTGCGCAGGTCGTGGGAGGCGTCGGAGGTGAACCGGCGGAGCTGGTCCATGGCGGCTTCGAGCCGGTCCAGTGTGGCGTTCGCGGTTTCGGCCAGCCGGCGGATCTCGTCGTTGGACTGGGGCAGGGGCAGCCGGCGGCCGGGGTCGGTGGCGGTGATCTCGGCGAGTTGGGCGCGGATCTCGGCGACGGGGGCGAGGGTCCGGCCGACCGCGCGGGAGGTGATGTACGCGGTGAGGAGGAGGAACAGCGCCAGGACGCAGATGTCGGCGGCGATGAACTCGGGGGCGACGTACCAGGGGACGGCGCCGTCCGCGGCGTAGACCAGCCATTCCTCCCCCGGCCGGTACACCCGGAGGGCCATGACGACCAGGCAGTCGGCCTGGTCCGAAGATGGGCAGACCAGTCTGGTGGTGCGGGCGAGGTCGTCGGCGGGGGTGAAGTGCGCGATGCGGGGGCGGCCCCGCAGATTCGCCGAGGCGGCGACCACCCGGCCGCGGGCGTCCACCACCTGGACTCCTTCGACGCCGTCGGCGGGCAGCACGGGGGGCAGCCGGTTCCGGGCGGCCATGTGGGCGGTCTGTAGCGCGGTGTCGGTGATCTGGTTCCGCTGGTAGTCCTCGACCCGGCTGCGGACGGCGAAGTCGGCCAGCACGCTCATCAGGAGGCCGAGCAGCAGCATCACCCCGGTGGCGAGCATCGTCAGCCGGGTCCGCAGTGACCAAGTGTGCCTTCCGACAGGCGAGGCGATCACCCCTCAACTGGCATGATCCGGGGTTGCGCAGGCCATGCCCGCTTTCCGGCAAACAATCAATGACCGCCCGGATTGGGCGAAGCCGTTCACGGGGCGAGCGGTCGGGGACATGCCGCCCCTGCCCGCGGCGGGGCGTCCCGGCGGCGTACAGTCCGGGCAACGGGTGTCTAAGGGGAGGACCTGTATGGCCGAGGAATTCGTCCGTTATGCCGTCGAGCGCGGTGTTGCCGTCATCACGCTGGACTCGCCGCACAACCGGAACGCGCTGTCGTCGCGGCTGATGGCGGGGGTGGAGCGGTCCCTGGCGGAGGCGGCGGACGATCCGACGGTCCGGGCGGCGGTGCTGACCCACACCGGCGGGACCTTCTGCGCGGGGGCTGACCTGTCGGAGGTCGGCACGGCGGGGACGGGCCCGGACCGGATCCTGGCCCTGCTGCGCGCGATCGCCGCGCTGCCCAAGCCGGTGGTCGCCAAGGTGGACGGGCATGTCCGGGCGGGTGGGCTGGGCCTGGTCGGCGCGTGCGACATCGCGGTGGCGGGCGGCCGGTCCACGTTCGCGTTCACCGAGTCCCGGATCGGGGTGACTCCGGCGATCATCTCGCTGACGACCCTGCCGCGGTTGAGCGACCGGGCGGCGGGGCGTTACTTCCTGACGGGCGAGACGTTCGACGCCGCGGAGGCCGCCCGGATCGGTCTGGTCACCGAGGCAGCCGACGACGTGGAGGGGGCGGTCGAGGCGCTCCTGGCGGAGTTGCGGGCCTGCTCCCCGCAGGGGCTGGCCGAGTCCAAGCGGCTGCTGTCCGCGGGGCTGGTCCGGTCGCTGGACGTCGACGGCCCGGCGATGGGCGAGCTGTCGGCCCGCCTGTTCGCCTCGGAGGAGGCCGCCGAGGGCATGCGCGCCTTCCTGGAGCGCCGCCCGCCGCGCTGGGCCTCCTAGCCGCCGGTCACGGGCGTTCGGCGAGGCGGTTGGTCAGGGAGAGGGCGGTGGCGGTGAGGGAGGCGGCCAGCAGCACGGCGAAGGCGCGGTGGTAGCCGGTGAGGAGGCTGTCCAGGGCCCCGTCCGGCAGGTGGGCGCCGGCGTACAGGAGGTGGCGGTCGGTGACGGCCAGGGCCGAGGCCGCGACGGTGAGCGAGACGGCCGTGCCGAAGACGATGCCGAGCTGGTTGAGGGTCAGGCGCATGCCGTTGACGACGCCCAGCCGCACCTTGGGGACGCCCAGCATGATCGCCGCGGTGTTGGCGGTGTAGAAGACGCCGCCGCCCACGGTGACCATGGTGAGGCCGACGATGAGCGGCGCGTATCCCGCTTCCAGAGAGAGCAGGACGACCAGGAGCCCGCAGCTCGCGATGGCTGAGCCCATGAAGGCGACGGTCCGGGGCTGGACGTACCGGGCGAGCTGGCCGCCGAGCGGTGCCGCCACCAGGCCGGCGATCGGCCCGGGGAGCACGGCGAGGCCGGCCTGGGCCGGGGTCATCCCCAGTCCGCTCTGGAAGAACAGGGCCAGCAGCAGCACGGTGCCGACCCGGCTGAGGGTGTTCGCGAAGGCCGCGAGGTTGCCCAGGGTGAAGCGCCGGTCGTCGAACAGGTCCAGGTCCACCAGCGGGTGGGCGGCCCGTAGTTGCCGCAGCGCGAACAGCGGGAGTGTCACGGCGAACGCGGCGGCCCCGGCCGGGACGAGCGGACCGCTCCAACCGGAGGAGCCGATCTCGGAGACGGCGAGGACCAGCCCGCCCATCCAGCCGAGCAGCAGGCCCGCCCCGAGCAGGTCGATCGGCTCGCGCGGGCCGGGCGGTACGCGGGGCAGGGAGAGTGCCGCCCAGGTCAGCGCGATGATCCCGACGGGGACGTTGAACCAGAACACCCACCGCCAGCCGAGGGTCTGGGCCAGGTAGCCGCCGAGCGACGGGCCGAGCAGCGGGGCGGTGGCGAGCGCGCCGAGGTAGACGCCGAGCCCCTGGCTGAGCCGTTCGGGCGGGAACGCGTGCGCGATGATCGCCGTCCCGTTGGCCAGGATCATCGCCCCGCCGACGGCCTGCACGACCCGCAGCGCGATCAGCGTTTCGACGCTCGGTGCCAGCCCGGCGAGCAGGCTGGCGGTGGTGAAGACCGCGAAGCCGAGCAGGTAGGTGCCGCGCCGGCCGACCACGTCGGCGAGCCGGCCGAACACGATCAGCAGCGAGGTCTCGACCAGGATGAATGCCAGCACCAGCCAGCTGGCGGCGAACGCGCCGGCGTCGAAGTGCGCCACCACCACCGGCAGGGCCACGTTGAGGGTGGTGGTGTTGAGCACCAGTAGCACGGTGCCCAGGCTGACGACGGACACCACCCGCCAGGGGTTCACCTCCGGCATGTGACCGCCCGGGCTGGGTCACTGGTCAGCCGTCGCGCCATGCTCCCCCGTTCCTGGTCCGCCGACCAAATTTTAGAGCGAAATTCTAGAACGGGGTGAAGAGAAGTCGTTACGTTTGGGGTCCGGTGAGGGAAGGTTGAGGAACCTGTGGATACGTCGAATATTGATACAAGTAAGCCGAATCCCGCCCGTATGTACGACTACTTCCTGGGGGGCAAGGACAATTTCGCCGTCGACCGGGAGGCCGCCGAGCAGGTCCTCGAACTGGTCCCCCAGATCCCCTACCTGGCCCGTGCCAACCGGGCCTTCCTGCGCCGGGCCCTGCGGTTCCTGATCTCCGAGGGGATCGACCAGTACATCGACCTGGGCACCGGGATCCCCACCCAGGGGAACGTGAACGAGATCGTGCTCGACGCGATCCCGGACGCCGGGATCATGTACGTCGACATCGACCCGGTCGTCTGCGCGCACGCCCGGGCGCTCACCGGGGACCGGGTCCAGGTGCACCAGGCCGACCTGCGCGACCCCGACGCGGTCCTGGCCGCCGCCCGCCAGACCCTGGACCTGGACCGGCCGGTCGGCCTGATCGCCGTGGCGGTCATGCACTTCGTGACCGACGACCAGGAGGCCGGCGCGATCATGGCGGCCTACCGGGCGGCGCTCGCGCCGGGCAGCTTCCTGGTGTTGACGCACGGCACCGACGAGAGCCTGGACAGGGACACCAAGGAGGGGAGCGTCGGCGTCTACGAGAAGTCGACCTCGCCCGTCCACCTGCGCTCGACGGCCGAGGTCGCCCGGCTGTTCGAGGGCTTCACCCTGGTGGAGCCCGGGGTGGTCGACCTGGCCGCGTGGCGGCCCGACGCGGAGACCCACCAGCTGGACGGGGTGTACGGGCTGGGCGGAGTCGGCCGCCGCTAATTCTAGAACGAACCACTAGAATCACGCTCGTTTCCAGTGAGCGGGGTGGTTCGGGTGGCGGAAGACCAGAGCGTCGAAGCGTTTTTCACCGAGGTGGGGGACGAGTTCGTCCCCCACCCGCACGCGCGCAGCCCCTGGTCGTCCCGCATGCTCCACGGCCGGCTGCTGGGCGGGCTGATGGCTCGCGCGGTCGAGCGGGAGCACGCCGGGGAGGACCTGGGGTTCGCCCGGTTCACCGTCGACCTCTACCGCAACAGCCCGTTCGTGCCGCTGCGGATCACCACCCGGCGGGTCCGCGACGGGCGCCGCGTCCGGGCGGTCGACGTCGAGGTCACCGCCGAGATCGGGCCGGTCGCCCGCGCCTCGGCGCTGCTGCTGCGCCGCTCCGCGCAGCCCGCCGGCGCGGCCTGGACCGCCCCCGTCTGGGACGTGGACCCGCCGGAACTGCTCGGCGAGCCGACCGGCAACGGCTTCGACCACTGGTGGATCGACGAAGACGGCCGGCAGGCCACCCACCGCTGGACGGGAACCCGCCGCAACCGGCTGTGGATGCGCGAGCGCCACCCCCTGATCCAGGGCGAGTCGGTGTCGCCGTTCGTCCGGACGGCGCTGGCCGCCGACATGGCCAGCCCGGTCGCCCACTTCGGGTCGGGCGGGCCCGCCTTCATCAACGCGGACTACTCCGTCAACCTGGCCCGGCTGCCGCTGGGCGAGGTCATCGGCATCGAGTCCGCCGGCCACCTGAGCGAGGGCGGCATCGCCGCCGGCCACTGCACCCTGTACGACGCCTCCGGCCCGTTCGGGCACTGCGCCGTCTCGGCCATCCACAACCCCGTTCCCCGCTGAACCCGGACGGGGTACGGCGGTGGAAGCCGCGCCGCCGGATGGATGGCCAGTGGCGAGCGGATCGGACGGTCCAGGCGGGCGTGGCGGTGGGAGCCGTGCCGCCGGATGGATGGCCGGTGGCGTGGGGATCGGACGGGCGTGACGGTGGGAGCCGTGACCGCCGGATGGATCGGCCCTCGCTAGATCGATCGTTCCAGGGGCGTAGCCTGGAACGATGGCAGGGGCGTCGCGGGAACGGATCGAAGTCGTGGCGGCCGAGCTGCTGGCCCGGCACGGGTACCACGGGCTGGGGCTGAAGGCGCTCAGCCAGGCGGCGGGGCTGCCGTACGGGTCGATCTACCACCACTTCCCCGGCGGCAAGGAGGAGATCGCCGTCGCGGCGATCACCGGCTGCGGGGAACGCCTCGGCGGAATGATCCGTGGCCTGCCCGACCAGGCGGTGGTGGCCACGGGGACCATGTTCGAGGCCATGGTCTGGCAACTGTCGGATTCCGACTGGGGCAGGGGCTGTCCGATCGGCACCCCCGCCCTGGACGGCGCCACCGAGTCAGCGGCGGTGCGGGAGGCCGTCGCCGGCGCCTTCGCCGCCATGACCTCCGCCCTGGCCGAGCGCCTGGCCGCGCTGGGCGTGCCGGGAGACCGGGCGGACCACCTGGCCACCACGATCATCGCCGCCTACGAGGGCGCGACCATGCTCGCCCGCGCCCAGCGCTCACCCGCCCCGCTGCAGGCTGCCGGCGAGGCCATGACCGCCTTGGTCCGTGCCGCCCTCCCGGAAACTCCCTGACCTGCGCCCCGACGCCACGGGCGGCATCGAAGCCGTGATCCTCCAGCATCCGAGGCGCCCCAGCGCACCGAAAACCGAAGGATCAGCCGGGCCAGGGCCTTGGCTTGCTGATCCTTCAGCATCCGAGGTGCTGTGACGCCCTGAAAGCTGAAGGATCAGCGGGCGAAGGCCCTGGCCGGTGATCCTTCGGGTTTCGGGTCGCCTGATGTCCCTGCTCTGAAGGGGCTTCATGGCGGGCTCGACTGTTGACTAGAAAGAACGTTCTAGCGATACTCCGGTCAGGAGTTCGTCTGACGGTGGGAGCAGGGCATGCGGCGGTTGATGCTGGACGGGCCGGGGGCCGTGCGGTGGGAGGAACATCCCGAGCCGGAGATCACCGGCCCGGGGCAGGCGGTCGTGCGGCCGGTGGCGGTGGCCACCTGCGACATCGACCCGGCGGTGCTGACCGGGGTCTTCCCGCTGGCGGGGCCCTACCCCTTCGGGCACGAAGGGGTGGGCGAGGTGGTCTCCGTCGGTGCGGACGTGCGGAAGGTACGGCCCGGCGACCTGGTGGTGGTGCCGTTCCAGATCTCGTGCGGCGCGTGCGGGCCCTGTACCCGGGGGCGTACCGGGAACTGCGCGGCGCACCCGATGATGTCCACCTACGGCCTCGGCCCGATGGGCGGGCTCGGCTGGGGCGGGCTGCTGGCCGACCTGGCGCTGGTGCCGCACGCCGACGCCATGCTGGTGCACGTCCCGCCGGGGGTGGCGGCTGAGACGGTGGCCAGCGCCAGCGACAACATCCCCGACGCCTACCGGGCCGTCGCCCCGCACCTGGCCGCCGAGCCCGGCGCGGAGGTCCTGGTGGTCGGCGGGAGCGGACCCTCGTCCATCGGCCTGTACGCCGCGGGCCTGGCGGTGGCGCTCGGCGCCGCCCGGGTGGTCTACCTCGACCACGACCCGGACCGGCTGGGCATCGCCGCGGCGCTGGGCGCCGACACCCGGGAAGGAGGCTACGAGGACAGGCTCGGCGCCTTCCCGATCACGGTGGACGCGAGCGGCGCCCACGAGGGGCTGCGCCGGGCCCTGCGGAGCACGGCCCCCGACGGGGTGTGCACCAGCGTCTCGGTCTACCTGAAGGACCCGCCGCTGCCGATGTTCCAGATGTACTCGCGGTGCTGCACGCTGCACACCGGCCGGGCGCACGTCCGCCCGGCGATCCCCCAGGTGCTGGACCTGGTGGCCCGCGGCCGGTTCGACCCAAGCCTGGTCACCACCACCCTGGTCGACTGGGAGGACGCCCCCGAGGCACTACCGGCCGCCCCGCTGAAACTGGTCGCCACCCGCACCGGGACGCCATGAGCGGCCGGGACGCCACCACCGCCGGATCAGCGTAGATGAAGCAGCCCTGGTTCAACGTTTACCCAGGGTCGGCAACTGAACATCGCTGCAGATACACGGTTTCCTCCCCGCCAGGGCCTGCCAGCAGGCGAAACCGTGCATATCCGCAATCTTTACGAGCAGAACGTTCCCAGGGGCAGGTCTTCCCACGCGAACAGCCTTGCTGGAGCGGGAGACCCGAGTTCTTCCGGACGAGAAGAACCACTCATCAAGAAGAACGTCGACAAACGTCAAGGGGCTGGTTCACTGGGCCCTGGCTGGGCCCTTTGGTGGGCCTCGAATGGTTCCAAATTGGGTCTCCAGGCCCTGTTCGGGAACTTCGATTAACATCATATTCATCTTTGTCAAAGGAATTATGATGAACTGTGGCAGGTGATAGGTGAGGGGTTCGGGCCTGGATCGCGGTGAGGGCGCCATCTCTTATATTGCATCGACATTGCTCATCTCTGCGATTGTGTCGGCCTTCCTCGTGACCGATGTTTCGGCGCGGATCGTGAACGCGTGTGAGGAAGCCATCTGCCGCGTTGTGGGTGACGACTGCCCGGGGCGGCGTCCGGGCGGGCCGGGGACCTCCCCGCTCGCCTCGCCCGGCCCCGACCCCTCGCGAGGGGCGGCCACTCCCGGGGGCGGCCCGGCACCGAGCCCGGCGCCGCAGCCACCGCCTCCGATCTTCAAACCCATCTGCCAGGCCGATCCGAACGCGCCCTGGGTCGACGGGTTGCACGCCCACAACGACTACCAGAACGGAGACCCGCTCGACGACGCGCTCGAAAACGGCGCGACGAGCGTGGAGGCCGACGTGTGGCTCGAGGACGGCCGGCTGCGGCTCAAGCACGACAAGGACGAGCCGGGCCGTTACAACGATCTCCGCGAGGAGTACTTCGAGCCACTCATCGAACGGGCCGCGAGGAACGGTGGACAGATCTACCCCGGACGGGGCCAGAAGTTCGAGATATTCATCGAGGTCAAGGGTGGTGGCGGGGCCGCGTACGAGAAAATAGCCCAGGACATCGCGGGGCCGCCGCCGCTGCCGGCCGACGTGCAGGTGGTCATTCCGGTCCCGCCGAACTTCAATCCCGATATGAATACCATCGGGAACACGCCGACGCCCCCGAACATCACCTTCTCCACCGGCTTCGGGCCCGACTGCACGTTTCCTCCGCCGAGGCTCGACCCGCAGAACCAGGACGTCGACCCCGAGACCGGCCAACGTGTCTACCACCCTAAAACGGCTGAGAGGATCACCGTCCTGAACGGTGAATTCGACAAGTGCATGGACACCGACAAAGGCCGCAAGCTCTACCTCAGCCAGGGCGAGCACGAGCGGTTCAGGGCTCTGGTCCAGCAGGTCCACAACTCGAACCGCAAGGTCCGTATCTGGGGCGGGCCCGACGGCGACTGGCGCACGGGCTACGGCAAGTTCATCGACTGCCCGAAACTCCCGACGCGCGACCAGTGCGAGGGCGGCATCCGCAAGAACTGGTGGCAGGCCGCCCGAGACGCCGGTGTCGACTACCTGGTCACCAACCACCTCGCCCAAGGCGCCGAATGGCTGCGCTCCTGCAGCAAGAAGTAGGGGCGTGACCATCTGCCTGCCGCGTGTCCGGTGAGACCGCCTGGGCCGAGGGGGCTGCTGGGCCGAAGAAAGGCCCGTCCCGTGTTCGGCCGCTCACACCTCCGACTCGGGAACGGGCTGAGCGGTGATGCAGAGAACGGCCGGTGAACTGCCGTCCGCGGTGGCGGTGAAGCCGTTCCCGGTCAGTTGAAGATCGAGACGCGGGTGTGGTGGTGTCGGGGGGTTTCGATTTCGTCGATGACTGCCACCGCGAGGTCCGCGTAGGACAGGTGCGCCGGTTCCGGTGGTGTGGTCTCCCCGCCGATCCGGTAGTGGCCGGTTCGGAGTCCTGCCGGGTCCAGCCGGGCGGGTGGGGTGAGCATGAGCCAGTCGGTCGCCGTGGTCCGGGTGCGGAGCCTGTCCAGGCCGGCGGTGTGCGCGGTGGCGAACGGGCGGAGTTCGGTGGGGAAGGCGGCGGGGTCGTCCATCACCAGTCCGCCGCGGGCGTCCCGGAGGTTCGCGAACAGGCCGATCAGCAGGAGGCGGGGGACGCCGCTTCCGAGCAGGGCGTCGGCCGCCTTGACGAAGAAGTCGGGGTCCAGGCCGGCGAGGCCCTGCTCGGGGCCGCTGAACGGGCTCACCGCGTGGACCGCGGCGGCGTGGCCGCGCACGAGGGCGGGGACGCCCTGCGCGTCCGTGACGTCGCCGCGCACCAGGTGGACGCCGTCCGTGGCGAGGCCGGTGTGCCTGGCCGGGTCGCGGACGGCCGCGGTGACGCGGTGCCCGCGGGTGCGGGCCTCGGCGGTGATCGCGCGGCCTGCCCGGCCGCCCGCGCCGAAGATGACGATGTCGCTCATGTCGCTCCGATCCGGCCGCGTGTATCGCCGCCGGATTCGGACGGTATCTTTCGGATACTGGTTACCTCAACGATACCGGGATAGCCTGGCTCCCATGGTGGAGCCGCTGGACCCGGAGATGTTCGACCCCGTGTGCCCGTCCAGCGCCCTGCCGGTCCAGATCGGCGACAAGTGGACCGCGATGGTCGTGCTCTGCCTCGAAGCCGGCCCGCGCCGGTTCACCGAGCTCAAGACGCCGCTGCGCGGCGTCACGCCGAAGGTGCTCACCCAGACCCTGCGGGCGATGGAGCGCGACGGGCTGGTGACCCGCACTGCCTACGACGAGAACCCGCCCCGGGTCGAGTACGAGCTGACCCCGCTGGGGCGCAGCCTGCTGGACCTCGTCGCGGCCGCCCGCGCCTGGAGCAGGGAGCACCTGCCCGCGCTGCTCGAAGCCCGGGCCGCGCATGACTCCTCGCCGCACGCATCCCGGCTGAAACGGTCGCCGGATTCCAGGGCCTAGAGCAGGCCCCGGGGCGGGCTGGGTCGTGTGGCAGGGAGCTCACCCGGGCCGTCTCAGCGTCTGCCCGGGCTGGACGTCCATCACCAGGAGGTGGTGGAAGTCGCTCTCGCTCGGCAGGGGAGGAGCGGCACGGGTGACCGGGACCGGTTGGCAGGGGAGGACGGGACCGCGGGTGAGGAAGGCGCCCGTCCTGAGGGTGAACGGGACCGTGCGGCCGGTACCTGCTTCCGGGGGACCCAGGTCGCGGCGGTAGCTCATGGTCCACACCAGCGTCTGCCCGGGCCTGATGCGCTCCGCCAGGATGTAGAAGGTGTTCCTCTCGCTCGGCGAGGGAGGGGCGGCATGGGCGAACGGGTCCTCGACCACCATGGGCTGCACCTTCATGGTGGGGTCCGGCTGCGCGCGGCGTGCCACGGCGCAGCGCATGCCCTCCGGCAGGTAGGTGACGACCGCGCGCACCCCGAGGTCGTCGAGCCTGCGCTGGAGCCCGGCGGAGTCGGCGAACTCGTGCAGCGTGACCTTGATCCTGCCGTCGGGCAGGCGCTCCACCGCGTACGCCCGGTCGGCGTGGTCGCCGCCGAGCACGGCGGGGGCGAGCACGGCCGCCGTGGCGGTACCGGCGACGCCCACGGCGGCCAGCGCGTGTCGCCGCCCGAGCGGGAGCACCGGACGGCGGCGGGTGCGGGCGGTTTCCGGGCGGGCACGGGCGGCCAGTCGGGCCCGGGCCGCCGCGATCGCCGCCGGTGCGGGAGCCGGGTGGCTGTCGTGATGGTCCCGCAGCATCTTCATCTCGTTCATTCCGTACCTCCAGAGGCGAGAGGATCGTGGCCGAGGACCCGGCGCAGGTGCCTCCGCGCCCGGTTGAGCCGCGAGCCGACGGTCCCGGCCGGGATGCCGAGGGCGAGCGCGACCTCGTCGTAGCTCAGTTCGCCGTAGGCCACCAGCAGCAGGACGTCGCGGTCGCCCGCTGACAGTCCCGCCAGCGCCGCCGCGAGACGGGGCTGCATCCGCTGGGCGCTGACCCGGTCGGCGACCCGGTCGGCGTGGCCGCCGGAGTCGGCCTCGGCGGGAGTGCGTTCCAGCGCCCGGTACGCCCGCACCTCGGTGCGCCGATGCCGCCGGACCAGGTTGGTGGCGATGCCGTACAGCCAGGCCCGGGCCTGCGCCCGCGCGGTGTCGTAGCGATGCCGCTGGGAGAAGGCGGCAAGGAACGTCTCGGCCGCGACGTCGTCGGCCGGGCCGGTGCCGAGCCGGGAGGAGACGTACCGGTGGATCTCCGCGAAGTACCGATCGAAGATCACCGCGAAGCACTCCGGATCATCGCGGGACTGGGCGATCAGAGCGGCGTCACTCGGGTCGAGGGACGTGCCCTGAGCGGTTCCGGGGGCGGGAGGGTGACTGCCATACATCCGGGGCCTTCCGTGTCATGGCGCGAACACCTGTTATTGCCCGCCCGGCATGACCGTCTTCACCCGGGGTTCCGGGCTGACGCGCGATCTGCCCCGGACCGGGGACCACATGGCTCTCTGCGCGGCTCGCGCGCCGTGCCGGAGGGCCGGGCTCGGGCGCGCTGCGGGCGGTGGCGTGGCCCGGTCCGGGGAGAGCCCGTGGCCGGGGCGGCCCCGGCGAACCCGGTCAGCCGATCTCCTGCTTGGCGTCGGCCAGGTCGGCGTCGACCATCATCTCGACGAGGCCGCGGAAGTCCACCCGGGGTTTCCAGCCGAGCCGTTCGCGGGCCCGCGACGCGTCGCCGACGAGCAGGTCCACCTCGGCGGGGCGGAAGAGCCGGGGGTCCTGCCGGACGTGCGGCGCCCAGTCCGCGATGCCGGCCCGGTCGAAGGCGACGTCGAGCAGGTCCCGCACCGAGTGCGTCTCGCCGGTGGCGATCACGTAGTCCGCCGGCTCGTCCTGCTGGAGCATCAGCCACATGGCCTCGACGTAGTCGCCGGCGAACCCCCAGTCGCGGCGCGCGTCCAGGTTGCCCAGGGCGAGGTCGTCCTGCAGGCCGAGCGCGATGCGGGCCGCCGCCCGGGTGACCTTGCGGGTGACGAACTCGTGGCCGCGGCGCGGGCTCTCGTGGTTGAACAGGATTCCCGAGCAGGCGTGCGCGCCGTAGGACTCGCGGTAGTTGACCGTCATGTAGTGGCCGAACGCCTTGGCCACGCCGTAGGGCGAGCGGGGGTGGAACGCGGTGGTCTCGCGCTGCGGCACCGTGCGGACCTTGCCGAACATCTCCGAACTGGACGCCTGGTAGAAGCGCACCCGGGACATGTCGTCGCCGGTGTGCAGCCGGACCGCCTCCAGGATGCGCTGCACCCCCACCCCGGTGATCTCGCCGGTGAGCTCGGCCTGCTGCCACGACAGCCCCACGAAGCTGATCGCGCCCAGGTTGTAGACCTCGTCCGGTCGGGCCGCCCCCAGCGCGCGGACCAGGCTCGCCAGGTCGCGCAGGTCGCCCTCCAGCAGCCGGATCGACGGGAGGGCCCGCCGCACGGCCCGGGCCCGCGGGTTGTTCTGGCCGCGGACCAGGCCGAAGACCTCGTAGCCCTTCCCCGCCAGGAACTCGGCGAGGTACATGCCGTCCTGGCCGGTGATTCCCGTGATGAGAGCACGTGGCACCGGGACTCCTCTCAGGCGCCCACGATCTCCAGGTCGGGCAGCGGGAAGATCAGCCGGCCGCCGGCCTCCAGGTACTCGCGCTCCCGCTCGACGAACACGTCCCGGAAGAACCACGGTGACACGAGCATGTACTCCGGACGGTCCGCGCGGGCCTGCTCCTCGGAGATGATCGGCACCCCGATCGAGGCGATCTTCCGCCCGACCTTGGCGGCCTGCCGCTCCACCGCGAACGGCAGGTCCCGCGAGGTCAGGCCGGCGGCCTGCCAGATCGTGCCGCCCCGGGTGCTCGCCCCGTAGATGTAGCAGCGTTCCCCGGCGGCGTTGATGTCGTCGACGAGCCGGCGCAGGTCCTCGAACGCCTTCAGGGCCCGCGCGGCGAACTGCCGCCAGGCGGCGGGCCGGTGTAACTGCGGCAGCGCCTCGCGCCGCCGCTGGTCCTGCACTGACGGGTCGACCGGACGGGTGCCGCGGCGGGACACCAGCGTCCGGATGCTGCCGCCGTTGACGCCCGACAGCCGGACGTCGTTGATCTCCAGGCCGTGCCGGTCGAGCAGGTGCTCCAGCGTGGCCAGCGACCAGTAGGTGAGGTGCTCGTGGCAGACGTTGTCGACCGCGCCCAGTTCGAGCATGGTCAGCGCGTAGTTCTGCTGGATCACCCACACCCCGTCCGGGGCGAGGACCCGCGCGACGCCGGCGACGAACTCGTTGGGGTCGTCG
The DNA here is from genome assembly GCF_003289645.1 of Actinomadura craniellae. Classification (GTDB taxonomy): domain Bacteria; phylum Actinomycetota; class Actinomycetes; order Streptosporangiales; family Streptosporangiaceae; genus Actinomadura_D; species Actinomadura_D craniellae. Next base: position 222,360 of record NZ_QLYX01000008.1, read on the forward strand.
AGGTCGTAGAACATGGAGATGCTGGTGATGACGTCGAACCGTTCGTCCGTGAACCACCGCGGGTGGTAGAAGTCGACGACGACGCGGTCGGCGTGCCGGCGCGACTCGGGTTCGAACGTGGGCACCGGGTCGATGCCCACCCGGTGGATCCCGCCGGGCACGAACGACAGCAGGGTGCCGTCGTTGCAGGCGATGTCGAGCCACCGCCGCGCGCGGGGGCGGGCCGCCAGCGCGTAGTCCACAATGTCGCTCAGGTCGGCGCGGATGGCCTCGTTGACCCCGGAGCGGTAGCCGTACCGCTCGTGGTACATCAGCTCCTGGGGGGTGGTGTCCCGTAGTTGCAGCAGCCCGCACCCCTCGCACAGCATCAGCACCAGCGGGCCCTGCGGGGGACGCCGGTCGTCGTCGCGGAAGTCGCTGAGGTACTGGTCGCCGAGGTCGAGGACTTCGGTCAAGCCGGTGTCATGGCAGGAACGGCAGTGCACGCGTGCCTCCAGCAGTCACCTAATAAAGACCTGCGTTCTTCAGGATGATGGGAAGAAATGGGTGGAGCTTGTCGGAGTCCGAGGTGTGCAGTTCGCGCAGCTCTGTGGGGGAGTGCCACCGAATCCATTCATGGGTCACGTCGGCGGTGGCGACGGATTCAACTTCTTCCTCGGTGCACTCGTACTTCATGATGGTGAGGATGGTCTGGTAGCCGCGTTCCTCGGGCGGCGCGTTCCGGGTCGCCCACCGGATGTTGTAGATGTTGTCGACGATCAACCGATCTTGCTCCACCTTGAGCCCCAACTCGCGGTGGACGACCCGCGCGGCGGTGTCGGTCATGGTCTCGCCCGGCTTCATGCGGCCGCCGAAAATCCAGAACATGTCGCGTAGTGGCAGGTCATTGCGGTATCCCAGGAGGACCTGGCCCTCACCCGTATGGATGACCACATCGACGTTGGCCTGCACGATGTTGTCCATCGTGCGCCCGTACTCGGGCACCGACAGGCCGAAGTCGGGTACGTCCCGTGGGGTGAAATCGTCGTCGACGAGCTCGTGGATGACGGGTTTCAACAGCCGCTCCCTGCGGTTCTCACAAGGCATGATGACATAAATAACAGGTCGTTCTTACCGGGCAAGCTTCGCATGCGAAGTCGGCACCCGCAATCCCGGCCGGCAACTTGTTCCGACCCGGTCGCGCTTTCCTCGTGATCGGATCCATGCCGTTTCTGATTTGTTAACACTGGTTACGGGAAGGTTATGTCCGGCAGGTTCCGATCTTGAGTGAAAGAAGCCCGATTAAATGCGGAATCGGGTGGAGCGGCCACCGCCGAATCGGACCACCCCGGCGGTGCCGACGTCCGATCGCGAGGTCCCGCACCCGCCGCCCCGATCCGATCGCCGTCGAGAGCCGCGGTCAGGCCCAGGGCCGCCAGCCGGCGGTGGGGACGTCGAGGCCGAACGGGTCGGGCAGCCGGACGGTCTCACCGAAGTCCCAGACATCCCGGTGCAGGTAGGCGCCCGCCCCCGGGTCGGGGATCGAGTAGAGGGTGACGCGCGCCACCGCGGGGTCGCGGTCGACCAGGAGGTAGTACGGGATCTCCGCGCGGGCGTACCCGGCCCACTTGGTGCGCTTGCGGCCGTCCCGCCCGGGTCGGTCGTTGCCGGCGTTGGAGGGCGAGGTGACCTCCAGGACGAGCTCCACCTGGTCGGGGACGAGGTACAGCACGTCGTCCCGGCGCGCCGCCGCGAAGACCTCGGCGTCGAGCAGCATCAGGTCCGGGACGTAGCCGTCGTGCACGGAGACGACGTCCAGGCCCGCGCCCTGGACACACCGCCAGGGGAAGGCCGGATCGGTGAGCCGGGCCTCGGTGACGCGCTCCACGACGTCCTGGACGATGCCGCCGTGCCCGAAGGCCGGTGCCGGTGACACGACGATCTCCCCACCGATGATCTCGACTCGGGTGCGCTCGTGCGGGAGGTCGAGGTGCCCGTCGAGCTCGCCCCGCGCCCACAGCGCGTAGGGCGTGTCGGGCAGCACGAGATTGAGGTGCGCCTCCACGGCAATGCTCACGGTGTGCGGCTCCTCCCTCACGATCCGCTCCGGTCAGCGTAGGGAATCCGTGCCGCCAGCGTACCCAGAACGCCGTTTCGGCCGGGGAGCCCAGCACCGCGGGGATCGGGATTGTCGGTGCGGGGGCGTACCGTACCGGGCCGGTGCCGATCCTGGAGGGGTCAGATGATCATTGTGTCGGGGTGGCTGTCGGTCGATCCGCAGGAGCGGGCCGGCTACCTGGCCGGGTGTGAGGACGTCATGGCGCAGGCGCGGAAGGCTCCCGGGTGCCTGGACTTCGCGCTGTCGGCCGACCCGATCGAGCCCGGCCGCATCCTGGTGTACGAGCGGTGGGAGTCCGACGCCGACGTCGAGCGGTTCCGCGGGGCGGGCCCGGACTCGGGCCAGGCCGCCCTGATCCGCGACGCGCAGGTGGCCAGGTACCGCATCTCCGCCGTCGAGGCCCCGTAGTCCGGGCCTCGCTTCGAGGCGGCCCTGCTAGCCCTGGCCGCCGTCCACGGTGAGGACGGCGCCGGTGGTGTAGGAGGAGGCGTCGCCGGCCAGGTAGAGGGCGGCGCCCACGATCTCGTCGGGGTCGCCGCCCCGGCGCAGCGCGAAGGTCTGGGCGCGGGCGGCGAAGGCCGCGGCGTCCCAGGCCCGGCTGATGTCGGTCAGGAACGTGCCGGCCATGATCGCGTTGCAGCGCACGGAGGGGCCGAAAGCGTGCGCCAGCCCGGTGGTGAGGGCGTTGAGGCCGGCCTTGGCGGCGGCGTACGGCAGGATGTCCGGGCGCGGCCGGGCGGCCCCGGTGCTGCTGATGTTGATGATGGAGCCGCCGGCGCCCTCGGCCATCCGGGTACCGACCAGGGCGGAGAGCCGGAACGGGCCCTTGAGGTTGACGGCGATCACCTTGTCGAACAGGTCCTCGCCCACCGTGCCGACGGAGTCGTACAGCGGCGACATGCCCGCGTTGTTGACCAGCACGTCCACCCGCCCGAACCGGTCGTAGGCCGCGTCGACCAGGCCGTCGAGCTCGGCCCAGTGGCCGACGTGCACGCCGTAGGGCAGCGCCGTCCGGCCCGTCGTCCGCTCGACTTCGGCGGCGGCCCGGGCGCACGAGTCGAAGTTCCGGCTCGCGATCACCACGTCGGCGCCGGCGCGGGCGAACCCCTCGACCATGGCGCGGCCCAGGCCCCGGCTGCCGCCCGTCACGAGCGCCACCCGGCCGGTCAGGTCGAACGCCGTTCCCGGATCGAAGACCATGTGTCCCCCTCGCTGCGTTCGGCACGGCGCCCTGGTCGGCGACGGACATAAGTCGTTCCTCACCAATGCCGGGGGCGCCAACCTCTGCGGCGTGCGGTCAGCCCGGCCTGAGCCGCGCGCGACGCCCGGCCGGGATCCGCTACCCGGGCCGCCACGTGCGCACGGCGCGGTCGACGCGCAGCTCCTGGTCTGACCGCTCGACGTACGGGACGCCACGTGCGCACGGCGCGGTCGAGCTAGGCGGGACGGTCCCGGGTAAGCCTGGCCTTGGCGGGCTTGTCCTTGGGGGCTTTGGTCTTGCCGGGCTTGGTCTTGGGCGTTTTGGTCTTGCCGGGCTTGTCCTTGCCGGGCTTGTCCTTGGGGGTCTTGGTCTTGGTCTTGGTCTTGGCGGGCTTGTCCTTGCTGTTCTTGGGGGTGGCCGACGGCGTCCCGGGGCTCGGTGTGACCGTCGGGGACGGGCCGGCCGCGGCGAGCAGCCCGGCGCAGTAGCCGGCGACCCGGTTCCGGCCGCCGGCCGCGGCGACCAGTTCCGCGTACCGGGGCTCGCCCAGCGCGCGGTGTCCGCGCGCCGCGGAGCTCCGGCACCGGTCGGCCAGGGACGGCCCGGGGGCGGGCCGCGCCGGGGCGCCGCCGGGGCCGGCCGAGGCCACCGGCCGGGGCACCGGGGCGTCCGGCGCGGCGGCCGGCAGGGCGACGGTGCCCGCGGCCAGCGCGACCCCGCCGGCCAGCGCCACCGCACCCCCCACCGTAAGGATCTTGAGTGTCAGGAGCCCGGCCAGCCCGGCCCGCACGGGGTGCGGTGTGCGGGCGCGCGCCGCCCGGAACGCGGCCGCCGCCGCGTCTTCGCCCGCGAGTTCGGCGGCCGCGCCCGGCGCGGTCACGGCGTCCAGCAGCCGCCGCAGGACCGCGTGCTCGGGCACCGGTTCGCCGGCGAGCAACCGCTCGGCGGCGTCCGGGTCCATCGGTCGACGCTCGTTCATCCTCTTCCTTCAGCGCGGGGAGCGCCCGCCGCGTCACTGCGGCCTTCGAGGCGCTCGGCCAGCCGGCGCAGCCCCCGGTAGGCCGCGGTGCGGACGGCGCCGGCCCGCTTGCCGAGGACTTCGCCGGCGGTCCGGGCGTCCAGGCCCAGCAGCACCCGCAGCAGCACCGCCTCGGCCTGGTCGCGGGGCAGCTGGGAGATCAGCGCGATGGTCGCCTCGGTGGTCAGCCCGTCCAGCGCGAGCGCGGCGGTGTCGTCGGCGGCGGGCAGGACGGCCATCTCCGCCACTCCGGCCTCGGCGACCGGCCGGCGGCGCCGCGCGCGCAGCAGGTCGAGCGCCCGGTGCCGGGCCACGGTCGCGGCCCAGCCGCGGAAGTCGTCGAAGTCGCCCTGGAAGGAGCGCAGGTCGCGGGCGATCTGCAGCCACGCCTCGGAGGCCACGTCCTCGGCGTCGTCGGGCGCCAGGGTGCGGACGTACCTGAGCAGCCGGGGCTGGACGGCCCGGTAGAGCAGGCGGAAGGCGTCCTCGTCGCCGGCGCGGGCGGCGTGCAGCGCGGCGCCGAGTTCGGCACCGGGTTCGCCTGGCGCCGGATGCGCGGCCGGGCGCCCGGTGCCGCCGACCTCCGCCACGCCATCCATCAAGCCCATTCTGCGCCAACGATCATCAAACCGGGCCGGGAAGTGACAGATCCATGGCATCAGGCGCTTACTTCCACAGGAGGGGGCTGGTGGGGCCATCCGGAGGAGGGGTGGCCCCACCAGCGCCGGTCTCCCGCGGCCACGGTCAGCGGTTGGCCGGGACGGGTTCGCCGGCGTCGTCGGCCTCGACGATCACCTTGGGCACGCCGCGCAGGGTGATCAGCGCGATCGCGCCGACGGCGGCGGCGAAGCCGGCGCTGCACACCAGGGCGAGATGCATGCCGTCCACGTAGGCCGTCTGGGCCGCCCGCAGCACCTCGCCGGCGAGGTGCGCCGGCAGCGCGGCGGCGGCCTCCAGCGCGCCGCCGATCGAGTCGCGGACGGCGGGCTCGGCCGCGGCGGGCAGCCCCGCGGGCGGGTCGAGGTGCTCCCGGTAGGCGGCGTTCAGGATGCTGCCGAGCACCGCCAGCCCCAGCGCCCCGCCCAGTTCCATCGCCGTCTCGGAGACCGCCGAGGCCGCCCCGGCGCGCTCCTTGGACACGGTGGCCAGGACGGTGTCACCGGTGACGGTGAGCGCCAGCCCCATCCCGAAGCCGCAGGGGACCATCGCGACCAGCAGCGTGAGGTAGCCGGAGTCCACGCTGGTCAGCGTGTACAGGCTGAACGCCACCGCGCCGAAGGTCATGCCCAGCGCGATCGTCCGCGCCCGGCCCAGCACGCCGATCAGCGTGGCGGCCAGCATGCCGCCCGCCATCGACGCCACCGCGCCGGGCAGCCCGGCCAGGCCCGCCTTCAGCGGCGACCAGCCGAGGACGAGCTGGAAGTACTGGGAGAAGATCAGCGACTGCCCGACCAGGGCGAACATCGCGAACATCTCGACGCCGACCGAGCCGGAGAAGGCGCGCGCCCGGAACAGCCGGACGTCGAGCAGCGGCTCGGCCACCCGGGTCTGCCGCCACCCGAACAGGGCCAGCCCGACCGCCCCGACCAGCGCGGCCACGCCCACCTCGGCCTGCGTCACGCCGCCGTGCGCCGACTCCTTGATCGCGTACACCACGCCCAGCATCCCGACGATCGACAGCGGCACGCTCGGCACGTCGAACCGGCCGGGGCGCGGGTTGCGGGACTCGGGCAGCACGACCACCCCGGCCACGATGACCAGCGCCATGATCGGCAGGTTGATCAGGAAGACCGACCCCCACCAGAAATGGTCGAGCAGCGCGCCGCCGACGACCGGGCCCAGCCCGACCCCCGCCCCGGTGACCCCGCTCCAGATGCCGATGGCCGTGGTCCGCTCCCGGGGGTCGGTGAAGACGTTGCGGATCAGCGACAGCGTTGACGGCATGATGGTGGCGCCCGCCACCCCGAGCAGCGCCCGCGCCGCGATCAGCTGCTCCGCGCTGCCGGCGTACGCGGTCAGCGCGGAGGCGGCGGCGAACGCCGTGGCGCCGATCAGCAGCAGCCGGCGGCGGCCGATCCGGTCGCCGACGTAGCCCATCGTGACCAGCAGCCCGGCGAGCACGAACCCGTACACGTCGGCGATCCACAGGATCTGGGTGGCCGACGGGTCCAGGTCCCTGATCAGGTGCGGGACGGCCAGATGCAGCGCGGTCATGTCGATGGCGAGCACCATCACGGCCAGGCAGCCGATGGCGAGGGTCGCCCACTTGCGGGTGTTCACGTTCATGCCGGCAGCGTGCGGGAGGGCGCTGACCGGTCACGCACCCTCCGCTGACCGCGCCACGCCCAGCATGGTCAGCAGGTCGGCCACCCCCAGCTCGCCACCCCGCCGGCGCGCCTCCGCGTAGCGTGCGGGGCCGAGTTCCGCCCGGCACCGGGCGGCGGTCCGCTCGATGCCGGGGTCGGCCGGGGCGGGCGTCCCGCGCAGCGCGGCACCCAGGCCGAGCAGCGCCGCCGCCCGCTCGGCGTCCCCCTCCAGCAGGACCGCCTCGGCCAGCCCGTCGGCCGAGTCCGCCGAGATCCGGTGGCTGTGCTGGTCGCGCACCGAGGTGACCGCCCGGTGCAGCCACGCCCGGGCCGCGGCGGCGTCGCCCTGCGCGACGGCCAGCCGGCCGCGCCCCACGTAGCCGCGCGCGTAGGCCTCGGCGGCGCTGAACCCGCTCGTCCGGTCGGCGAGGGCCTGCTCGTACAGCCGGTCGGCCTCGGCCAGGTCGCCGCGCAGCCGGGCGATGTCGCCGAGCCTGGTCCGGGCTATGGCCAGCGCCTCCAACCCGCCCGACCGGCGGGCGATCGCCGCCGCGTGCCGGTACTCCGCGGCGGCCTCGTCGAGCTCGCCGGCGCGGACCCGCCAGTCGCCCCGGCCGCACAGCAGTTCGGCGAGGTCCAGCAGGGCGCCCAGCTCCTCGGCCAGCCGGACGGCCTCGTCCATCAGCGCCCAGGCCCTGTCGCGGTCGCCGCGCGGCTCGATGAGGACGGCCAGCTCGCCCAGCGACACCAGGGTCCCCCAGCGGTCACCGAGGGCCCGGAACTCCGCCAGGGCCTGGGTGACCTCCCGTTCGGCGGCCGCCCAGTCACCCTGATCCGAGAACGTGTGCTGGAGGCCGCCGCCGAGCCGCCCGAGGGCGATCACCCATGGTTCGGCGGCTTCCATGTACTGCGCGACGTCGGCGGCCGGGAAGGAGTCGGGCGGCGGGCCGGAGTACGTCGCCCAGAGCAGGTGGAGCAGGGGGCGGCGGAACAGCCAGCCGATCGACTCGGCCAGCGCCTCGACCGCCGCCAGGTGCGGACGCAGCCCGGAGCGGTCGGCGCGGCTGCGGATCGCGGTCAGCGCGCACAGCGCGTACTCCTCCGCCAGGTCGGCGGGCGGCTCGGTCCCCGTCACCAGCAGCAGCTCGTGGGCCAGCGCGGCGCCCTCCCCGCCCAGCCCGCGCAGCAGCCAGTACGTGACCAGCGGGGCGGCCAGCCGCAGGCCCCGGCGCACGTCGCCGTGTTCCACCGCCCGGCGCAGCGCGGCGTGCAGGTCGTCGCGCTCGGCGTCCAGCCGGGCCAGCCACTCCAACTGCCCGGCCTCGCGCAGCCGGGGTTCGGCGGCCTCGGCCAGCCCGATGAGGTGGTCGGCGTGCGCCGCGTGCAGCCGGTCGAGCTCCCCGGCCTCGGCCAGCCGCTCGGCGCAGAACGTGCGGATCGTTTCGAGCATCCGGTACCGGCCGTCGGCGGCGATGACCAGCGACTTGTCGACCAGGTCGGACAGCGTGTCGGCGGCGTCGGCCGACAGCGGCCCGCACACCTCCCGGGCCGATTCCAGGGTGGCGCCGCCGGCGAAGACGGTCAGCCGCCGGGCCAGCACCCGCTCCTCCTCGGTGAGCAGGTCCCAGCTCCACTCCACCACCGCGCGCAGCGTCTGGTGCCGGGGGGCCGCGGTGCGGCTGCCGCGCGACAGCAGCCGGAACCGGTCGTCGAGCCGGGCCGCGATCTCCGCGGCGGGCAGCGCGCGCAGCCGGGCCGCCGCCAGCTCGATCGCCAGCGGCAGCCCGTCGAGCGCGGAGCAGATGTTCAGCACCGGCCCCAGCTCGGCCGGGCCCAGCGAGAAGTCGGGGCGGGCGGCGGCGGCCCGGTCGGCGAACAGCCGGACCGCCGGGTAGCCGAGCGCCTGCCCGGCGGTGACGCCGTCCGGCGGCAGGGTGAGCGGCGGCAGCGGGTGCAGGCCCTCGCCGGTGATGCCGAGCGGCTCCCGGCTGGTGGCCAGCACCCGCAGGCCCGGGCAGGCGGCGAGCAGCCGGTGCACGATCCGGGCGGCGGCGTCGATCACGTGCTCGCAGTTGTCGAGGATGAGCAGCAGCCGCCGGTCGGCGAGCGCGGCGACCAGCCGGTCGGCCGCCTGCCCGGAACCCTCCGGGCGCAGCCGGCTCTCCCGCAGGCCGAGCGCGCTGAGCATCGCCTGCGGCACCTCGGCCCCGTCGCCCAGCGGGGCGAGGTCGACGAAGCAGACGTCGCCGCGCTCCCGCCCCCCAGCCTCCACGGCCAGCCGGGTCTTGCCGACGCCGCCGGGGCCGAGCACGGTGACCAGCCGTTCCCCGGCCAGCCGCTTGCCGACCCGGCGCAGCTCCTCCTCGCGGCCCACGAAGGTGGTGAGCTGGGCGGGCAGGCCCGTCCCGGCGGCCCGCCCGCCGCGCAGCAGTTCGAGGTGCACCGCGGCCAGTTCGGGGGACGGGTCGGTGCCCAGTTCTTCGGCCAGGACGCGGCGCGCCTCCGCGTAGACGGCCAGCGCCTCCGCCCGGCGGCCGGTGCCGTCCAGCGCCCGCATCAGCAGGCCCCAGGGGCGCTCGCGCAGCGGGTGCGCGGCGACCAGCTCCCGGAGCTCCGCGACGTCCCCCGCGCCGAGCGCCAGTTCGGCGTCGATCCGGTCCTCGACGGCGGCCAGCCGCAACTCCGCCAGCCGCGCGGCCCCGGCCGCCGGTACCGGGCCCCGCCAGAGCGCCAGCGCGTCCCGCAGCAGGGCGGCGGCCCGCTCCGGGTCGCCCTCGGCGAGCGCCCGCCGGCCGGCGCCGGCCAGCCGCTCGAACCGGTGCGCGTCCACGGCGCCGGGGCCGGCGACCAGCCGGTAACCGGTGGGCCCGTGCTCGACCAGCCCGCCGGCGCCGAGCGCCCGGCGCAGCCGGGAGACCTGCGACTGGAGGGCGTTGGCCGCCTCGGCGGGCGGGTCGTCGCCGTACAGCTCGTCGATCAGCCGCTGGACGCCGACGACCTCGCCGGCGTCCAGCGCCAGCAGGGCGAGCAGCGCCCGCACCCGCGGCCCGCCGAGCGCCACCGGTTCACCGTCGTCCCGCCACGCCTCGACCGGCCCCAGGATGCCGAAGTGCACGCCCCATTGTCGCCCATTCCCACCCGGACCGGCGGAGGGTGAGAGCGGGCAAGGACAGTAGTGCGCAGATTTCGGGATCTTTGGCCTGTTTGGTTGGCAGATGAGATGCTTATGTGACGTTCTTGGTAGTGATTGCGTGGCTAAGCTTCGGGTGATGATTTCTGGCTAGTGAGCTCGCCGGGCCGCGGGAAGGCCGGAGCGAGGTCGTGAGGAGGGCCCTGGATGTTGCGGCGTCTGACGCGGTGGGTCATGGTGATCCCGCTACTGGCCGTGCTGGCCTCCGGCTGCGGATCGGATGACTCCGAAGGGTCGGCGGGCGGCGGGAAGCTGACGGTGTTCGCCGCCGCGTCGCTGACCGAGACCTTCACCCGGCTGGGCAAGACCTTCGAGCAGTCCCACCCCGGGGTGAAGGTCACCTTCAACTTCGGGTCCAGCGCCACGCTGGCCCAGCAGATCACCCAGGGCGCCCCGGTGGACGTGTTCGCCGCCGCCAGCCCCGCCACGATGAAGACCGTCACCGACGCCGGCCTGGCCACCGCGCCGACCACGTTCGCCCGCAACAAACTGCAGATCGCCGTCCCCGCCGACAACCCCGCCAAGATCGACGCGCTCGCCGACCTGGCGAACCCGAAGGTCAAGGTCGCCCTGTGCGCCAAGCAGGTGCCCTGCGGCGCCGCGGCGGCCAAGGCGCTGGACGCCGCCGGCCTCAAGGTCACTCCGGTCACCTACGAGCAGGACGTCAAGGCCACCCTCACCAAGGTCGAACTGGGCGAGGTCGACGCCGCCCTCGTCTACGCCACCGACGTGCTGGCCTCCGGCGGCAAGGTCAAGGGCATCGCCTTCCCCGAAGCCGACAAGGCCGTCAACGACTACCCCATCGTCACCCTCACCAAGGCACCCGCACCCGACCTCGCCAAGCGGTTCGTCACCCTGGTGCTGTCCACCCAGGGCAAGGACGTCCTGGCCAGGGCCGGATTCCAGGCCCCCTGACCTCGCTTCGAGGCGCGATCCAGTGCGGTGTCCAGCAACGTTCACCAAGGCCCACCCCTGCCCCGGAGCGTGATCGTTGAGGATAGACGGGGCTCCAGCCCCGTCTATCCTCAACGATCACGCTCCGGGCAAGCCGCAAGGTGGGGCCCGGTGAACGTTGCCGGATACCGCCCTAGTTGATGGTGATCCCGGGGCAGCCGACGTCGATCGCCCATCGGGCGTTGTCGAGGAAGGTGGTGTTCGCGGGTTCGCCGGCGTGCGGGACGCCGGGGATCTCCTTGTAGCAGGCGCCGCCGCCGAGCCGGGTCGTGACGGCGCCGTCGCCGTCCGGGGCGGTGCTGCGCAGGACCGTGTACTTCACCGGGCCGAAGCTCTCGTCGCCGGCGTTGAGTGCGCGCAGGAACAGGTTGTCCCGGCCGAGGTACCCGTCCCGGCACATCTGCCCGCCGTCGGCCCAGGGCAGGATGCACACGATCGGTTCGAGCGGGGAGCCCGGTTCGGTGCCGTGCTCGACGGTTCCCATCCCCACGTAGTGGCGGACGACGTCGGCGCCGCCCAGGAAGCGGATGTAGTGCCGGGTGGACAGGCCGCCCATGCTGTGGGCGACGATGTTGACCTTCTCGGCCCCGGTGATCCAGCGGATGAAGTTCACGGTGTCGCGGATCGTCGCGGCGTTGTGCAGGTTGTCGTTGCTCTCGCCCAGCCAGTCGGGGCGCGGCAGGCTGACGGTGTACGCGGGGTGCGCGGTGTTGCTGGTGAAGTACTGGACCAGCGCGTCCCCGTTGGACGGGCTGCCACCCCACCCGTGGACGAAGAGCACCGGCTCGGTGGCGGGCGAGGCGGCCGACGCGGGCCGGGCCGTGACGGCCGCCGACACGAGGGCGACGGCGAGGGCGGTGAGGGTTCCGATGATCCGGGCGCGGTGCTGTCGTGCCACGTGAGCGACCTTTCGGGGGGAGACCGCCGTGGGACCCGCACGGCCGGTACCCGGCCCAGCGTACGTTCGCGACGTCCTCCGGGGCGGCCATGGGCGCCCGCTGACCACATGCGGCCCACCAGGGCCGGGAGCGTCCCGCACCGGTCGCCGTTCCCGCCCAGGGGTCCTGGCGGGCCGTGAACCGGCCGGGCGGGAGGCAGCGCCCGGCGATCGGGTCGCCGGTGGTCGCGCCCGGGTCCCACCGGCCGGCGGTGCGGGTCACGCGCGGTGGTCGGTGGGGCCCGACCGGTGCCGGCCGGCGGGGCTGAGGCCGGCGGCGGCGCGGTCGATGGCCTTCTCGACGGCGCCGACCCGGTCGGCGAGGAGGTCCACGGCGCCGACGGCGCGGCCCACCGGGTCGGCGGGGTCGCCGCCGAGTGCCCGGGCCCGCAGGTGGCCGGCCTTGACCTCGGCCCAGCGGCGGGCCTGGTCGGGGGTGAGCCGGTCGCGCAGCTCGGCCAGCTTGAGCAGGTTGGCCTCGGCCCCGGAGGCCAGCGCCTGCGCCTCGCCCCGGTAGTGGTCGTCGATCACCGCCGCCAGTTCGTCCGCGTCCATCACGGGGACGATCCGCTCCGCCAGCCGGTTCATGTTCCGGTAGGACCCCTGGAGCAGGAACGGCGGCTCGGTGCGGGACGCGTCCGGCTGCGCGGCCGAGGCGATGTAGGCCCGGTTGACCGCCAGCACCACCTCGCGCGCCTCGACCAGCCGCCGCAGCACCGCCGTGATCTGCTCCAGCTCGACCGGGGAGTAGGGGTGCGCCAGCCGGTCGGGCCTGATCGGCTCGCCGTCCTGGACGGCGCCGACCAGCGCCCGCACGTCCTCGGGCGGGCGGGCCGACAGCGGGGCCAGTACCGGGTTGGCGGTGAGCGCGTTCTCCACGTAGCTCAGCGCGAACAGGTCGTCCCGGCCGGACAGCACGTCGCCGAGGTTCCACACGTCGGCCCGGTTGGCGAGCATGTCGGGCACCTGGAACGCGGTGCCCGACTCGGTGTAGGGGTTGCCGGCCATGCACACCGCGAACCGTTTGCCGCGCAGGTCGTAGGTGTGCGCCTGGCCGTCCCGGACCCCCTCGATCCGGCGCTGGGCGTCGCACAGCGAGACGAACTTCTGCAGCAGCTCGGGCGAGGTGTGCTGGATGTCGTCGAGGTAGAGCAGCACGTTGTTGCCCATCTCCAGGGCGAACGAGATCTTCTCCACCTCCCGGCGCGCGGCGGCGTCCGGCGCCCGGGCCGGGTCGAGGGAGGTGACCTCGTGGCCCAGCGCCGGGCCGTTCACCTTGACGAGCACCAGGCCGAGCCGCCCGGCCACGTACTCCAGCAGCGTGGTCTTGCCGTAGCCGGGCGGCGAGATCAGCAGCAGCAGCCCCATCCGGTCGGTCTGCCGGTCCTCGCCCGCCGCGCCGAGCTGCTTGGCCAGGTTGTCGCCGATCAGCGGCAGGTAGACCTCGTCCAGCAGCCGGTTGCGCACGAACCCGCCGAGCACCCCGGGCCGGTACTCGGCGATCCGCAGCCGCTCCCGCTCCCGCTCCACCAGCTCGGTGCGGCGCCGCCGGTACGCCCGGTACGCGGGGACGCGCTCGGTGCGGAACTCCCGGGTCCGCTCCAGCGTCTCGTCCAGCCGCAGCTCCAGCCGCCCGCCGCTGATCCGCGGGTGCGCGCCGAGCAGGCCCTCGACGGTGGCCGCCAGCGGGGCGGCGCAGTCGCGCCGGGGCAGTGCGGTGCCGCACAGCTCCAGCGCCACCGCCTCGGGCAGGTCGTCGGCCGGCGCGCCGGCCAGGTACCCGCCCAGCCACGCCTCGACGAGCTGCCGGCGGGAGTCCAGGTCGTCGCCCAGCGCGCGCAGGTCGCCCTGGTACTCCCGCAGCGCCTGCGGCCCCAGCGCCCGGTGGAAGCCGGCCAGCAGGGCCCGGGCCGCGGCGGAGGTGACGAACCCCGACCCGCCCGCCAGCTCCTCGAACAGGTACTCCCCGGCGAGCGGCGGGCCCCCCACGGCCGCGGCGAGCTCGGCGCGCAGCTCCTCGACCGCCGCGGCGGCGCCGAACCGGGCGCGGGCCCGGGCGAGCGAGGCGGCCCGCCGGGCCCAGGAGTCACGGGCGCGCTGGTCGGTGCCGTGCGCCCAGAAGAGCTGGGCGGCGGCCCGCGCGGCCGGCGGGTAACGCAGCAGGCCGGCCCCGCCGTACAGGCCGAGCAGGGCGTCCAGGATCAGGCTCGCGTCGTGGTCGTGGACGCCCTGCTCGTACCCCTCGTCGTACCGGTCGCGGGCCGCCGCCCGGACGGTGTCGAGCGTCGGCGCCGGGAGGGACGGCCCCTGTTCGTCCCTCCCGGCTTCGGCGAGGACCGCCGCCGCCAGGTGCTCGGACCGGTACACCCGCGGGGACTCCGAGATCAGCGGCTGGTCCCAGAAGGGCCGCGTCCCCTCGAAGCCCGCGTCGCGCACCGGGGCCCGGTAGTCCGTCCCGGTGATCGCGAAGGTCATCCCGCCCGCGTGCGGGACGAGGGTGAGGTCGGTCGGCCGGGTGCTGACCGCGAACCGGTGCCGGCCCAGCCGGAGCGTGGCGCCGCCGTCCTCGACCAGGTCGGTGCGGTCGCGCAGCGCCCGCCCGGCCTCCTGCCGGGCGGCCTTGATCCGGCCGTCCAGCTCCCCGGCCCGCACGGGGTCGCCCAGCGCGCGCAACTCCTCGGCGACCTCGCGCAGCTTCGCCACCATCGGGTCGGTGGCGAAGTAGGTGTTGACCTCGTCCGGTGAGCCCAGCCCGGCCAGCCGGCGGCGGACCCCGGCCAGGATCCGCTCGGCCGAGCCGGCCAGCCGGTCGGCGCGGCGGGCCCGCTCGTCGAGCAGGGCCTGCCGGCGGGCGGAGAACGCCTCGTGGACGTCCTCGCGCCTGGCCGCCAGCTCGGCCAGGAAGTCGTCGAACTCGGCGAACCGCGACTCCAGGTCCTCCAGCCGGAGCATCAGCCGGCCGAGCCGCTCGTCGCACTGCTCGGGGGTGCCGGCCGCCGCCAGCGCGCCGGTGACCTCCTGGGCGAGCAGCGCGAACTCGGCGGCGAACCCGGCCCGGCCCTCGGCGTCCAGCAGCTCCCGGCGGCGGGCCGCCAGGACGGCGCGGGCCCGGTTGAGCTCGCCGGCGACCTCGCCGATCCGCTCCAGGATCCGGGTCCGGACGGTGGCGTCGCCGGTGTCGAGCGAGCCCGCCACCTCGGTGACCGTCTCCAGCCCGGCCGCCTGCTCGGCCAGCCGGTCGCCCAGCGGGGCGGCCTCGGCCACCGTGCCGATCGCCCCCGCCTCGCCGATCAGCCGGTCCAGCTCCTCGTGGTAGCCGGCGAAGGCGTCCGGCCCCTGGAGGAACGCGATCGCCCGCCGCCCGGCCCGGTCGAGCTCGGCGGCCAGCCGCCCGGCCTGCTCGTCGAGCCGGTCCAGGTCCATGTACCGCAGCTCGCGCAGCGTCTCCAGGTGCCCCTGCTCGCGGCGCAGCCCGGCCAGCCGGGTCACCCAGGCGTCGGCCGTCCCCGGCGCCTCGCCGCGGACCCGGCGGACCAGCGTGGTGATCTTCTCCGCGGCCTCGTCGAGCGCGGCGGCGGCCTCGGCGGTGAGCGCCTGGACGGTCTCGAACTCGTCCAGCACCCGCTCGGCGGTCGCCCTGACCTCGCCGAGCGGTCCGGCCAGGCCCTGCTCGCCGAGCCAGTGGTAGTGGTCGGACGCCCGCGCGCAGGCGGCGATCAGCCCCTCGAACACCCCCGTGGACGGGGCCGGTTCGGCCGCCGTCCGGGCCACCGCCAGGCAGTCGGAGATCCCGCGCACCAGGTCCGCGTTGCCGATCCGCTCCAGCGGCCCGGTGCCGGCGGGCCGGGCGGCGGCGTGCGTGTCGGAGACGTAGGGGGTCTGCCACACCTGCATCGGGTGCACCCGGGTGGGCTCGTCGGAATCGGCCCGGAAGACCACCATCGTGCCGTCGTCGAACAGCGAGTGGCCGTGGCAGGACATCGGGGCGCCGACCTGCTTGCGGATCACGTTGTAGGGCAGCAGCAGGGTCCGTCCCTCGGCCCGGGCGTGGAAGACGTAGAGCACGTCCTCCCCGTTGGGGGAGCGGATCGTCCGCTCGTACTCCAGGTCCGCCACGTCGGTGTCGAAGGTCCGGGCGCCGCCGCCGGCCAGGTAGTAGCCGCCGGGGAAGATGACGCCGTGGTCCTCCGGCAGCCGCCGGCAGGACTGCCCGATGCCGTCGAGCCGGGCGACGTCCCGGGTGCGGGTGTCGAACACCAGGTGCCGCCAGGCCGGCTCGTTGTAGGGGCGGATCCGCAGCAGGATCAGCGTGCCGACCCGCGCGTACCGGACGTCGGCGTCGCCCAGGCTCTGCAGCGGCTCGTTCACCGGCTCGCTGAAGATCCCCGCACCGGTCTCGGTGTTGTCCTCCACCTTGACGGTGAGGGTGCCGCCCACGGTCTCGACGAACACCTCGCCGCCGATCGAGATGTGCGGGTGCCGGCCCGGGACGTGGTCGTCCCGGGTGGTCTCGGTCCACTCGAAGTCGTGCGGCGGCGGGAAGGCGTGCTCGCGCTCGCCCTTGTTGTCGAGGTACTCGACGTCCCCGTCGGGGCCGACCGCCCAGCGCAGCACCCGGATGTCTTCGATCCGGGGGCCAGTCCGGAAGACCGCCAGCAGTCGGCCCTCCAGCCGGCGCAGCTGCATCAGGCCGGCCTCCCGGTAGTACCGGTAGAGCTCCGCGAAGTCGCGTTCGAACCGCTCGCCGCCCAGCGGCCCGGTGGCGGGCAGCCGCTCGAAGACCGGCCCGTCGCCGGTCAGCGCGAACCGGTGCAGCGAGAACACGTCGTCGACGGCCGTCTCCGGCTTGAGCCCGATGAAGACGTTGTAGCCGAAGAGCATCAGCCCGCCGAGCGAGACGATGTCACGGGGAACGCAGTTGTGCTCGGTCCGGATCCGCTCGGTGCCGACGAGCCTGAGCTCGGTGCCGCCGAACACCTCCAGCCGCCGGTCGTTCAGCTCCCGGGCGCGCCGGGCGAGTTCCCCGGCGTGCCCGGCGAGCCGGTCCCGGAGCACCTCGTAGGTGCCCTGGTCGAGGGTCATCGGGCCACCCGGTCGACCTCGGCGACGGGCATGCCGTCCACCCCGAGCCGGGTGGCCTCGGCCAGCAGGCCGCGCAGCCGGCCGAGGTCCGGGCCGCCCTGCCCGATCAGCTTGAGGAGCAGCGCCGACACCGTCAGGTTCTTCACGTCGCCGGTGTCCAGCGAGCGCACCAGCCGGGCCAGGTCGGTGTGGAAGCCGGAGTCGCCGTTCAGGTACGGCTCGACCACCGCCCGCGCGAGGTCGGAGTGCTCGACGAACCCGTCCACGGCCTTGCCCAGGGAGATCGCGCCGACCAGCCGGTCGAAGAACATGCTCTCGCCGCCGACGATGTTGATGTTGGCCTGCTCCAGCCCGGTGGCGAGCACCGTGGCCTGCGCCTCGGCGATCTGCCGCTGGGCGTCGAGACCGGCCAGCCGGATGTCCTTCTCGGTCTCCAGCCGCAGCCGGTACTCCTCGTGCCGGCGGCTGACGTCGTCCAGCGCGGCCATCGCCGCGGCCTTCTCCGACAGCCCCTCGGCCTCGGCCTTGAGCTTCTCGCGGGTCGCCTCGGCGGTGACCAGGGCCTGCTCCCGGGCCACGATCGCCTCGGCCCGGCCGACCTTCTCCACGGCCTCGGCGCCGCGCTCGCGCACCTGCACTTCGGCCAGCCCGGCGGCGGCCTCCTCCGCCTGGACGCCCTCGGCGAGGCGGATCTTGGCCTGGGCGTCCAGTTCCGCGGCCTGCCGGCGGGCGTCGGCCAGCGTCAGCTCCCGCCGCGCCTGGTGCACGGCGGCCTGCTCGGCGGCCTCGGCCGCCTTGATGTCCTTGACCAGGTTCTCCTGGGCCTCGGCCTCGGCGTGGATCACCAGCGCCTGGCGGGCGCGCTCGGCCTCCTCGACGGCGCGCAGCCGCTTGATGTGCTCCTCCTGCTCGGCGACCGTCCGCTCCACCGCGATCCGCTCCCGGATCACGTCGGCGATCTCCCGCCGCTCCACCTCGACCTCCTTGTTCGCGGAGATGCGCGACAGCTCGGTCTCCCGCTCGCGGGCGATGACCTCCAGCAGCCGGTCCTTCTCGATCCGCTCGCTCTCGATGGCGATGACGCGCTCGCGGTTCTTCTCGGCGACGGCGATCTCGCGGTTGCGGTTCTCCTGCTGGACGCCGAGCTGCTCGTCGGTGCGGATGTGCGCGGACTGGGCCCGCAGCCGCTCCTCGGCCATCACCCGCTCGGTCTCGGCCTCCTCGCGGGCGCGCATTGTGGCGATCTCGCGCTGCTGCTTGAGTTCGGCGTCGGCCTTGCGGCGCTCCAGTTCCAGGATGGCCTCCCGGGCGTCCACGTCCTGGCGGGTGATCTCCTTCTCCTCGGTGCGCTTGAACTCGTTGGTCCGGACGTGCTCGATCGCGGTCAGCTCGGTGATCTTCCGGATGCCCTGGGCGTCGAGGATGTTGGACCGGTCGAGCGACATCAGCGACGTCTGCTCCAGGTAGTCGATGGCGGCGTCTTCGAGGCTGTAGCCGTTCAGGTCGGTGCCGATCACCTGGATGATCCGGTCGCGGAAGGTGTCGCGCTGGGTGTAGAGGTCGACGAAGTCGAGTTGCTTGCCGACGGTCTTCAGCGCCTCGGAGAACTTGGCGTTGAACAGCTCCTGCAGGGTGGCCCGGTCGCTGGCCCGGCCGGTGCCGATCGCCTGCGCCACCTTGATCACGTCCTCGGCGGTCTTGTTGACCCGGACGAAGAACGTGATGCGGATGTCGGCCCGGATGTTGTCGCGGCAGATCAGGCCCTCGCGGCCGGTCCGCTCGATGTCGATGGTCTTGACCGAGATGTCCATCTGCTCGGCCCGGTGCAGCACGGGGAGGACGATCGCCCCGGTGAAGGTGACGTCCACCTTCTTGACCTTGGAGATGATCAGTGCCTTGCCCTGCTCCACCTTGCGGAACAGCCGGGTGACGACGAACGCCAGCCCGAGGACGACGAGCAGGACGAGGGCGATCAGGATGCCGATGCCCGCGGTGATGGTTTCCATGGGGGCTCCTTCAGAGTTCGGGGGTACGACGGTCCGGGTCGAGCGCGGCGTCGTACGGCATGACGAGGTAGACCTCGCCCGCCGGGTCGTAGTCGAAGATCAGTGCGGTGTCGCCGGCGGCGAGCGCGTCCGTCCCGGCCCGGCGGACCTGGACGACGGCGGTGGACCCGTCCGGCGCGGTCGCCTCGGCCTGGCCGAAGGTCCCGGTGACGGTGCCGGTGCGGATGACGCAGGTGCGGCCCACGAAGTCGTGGCGGGACGGCGCCGGGCGCTCCTCGAACAGCCGCCGCAGCGGCGCGACGAGCAGGCGGGTGCCGCCCCAGGCGACGGCCAGGGCCGCCGGCAGCACCGCCACCCGGACCGGGGCGGGCGGCCCGGCGGCGGTCGCCGCCAGGCTGACGAACCAGGCCTGGGCGATCAGCAGGGAGAGGGCGACGGTGACCGGGATCCCGCCGAGGCCGAGCACACCGGCGAGGCCGTCGTCCTCGCCGAGCTCGGCACCGCCCAGCGTGACGAGGATCCAGTACCCCGCCACCACGACGAGGGAGTAGCTGAAAATTGCGGTGGGAAAACCGAGCGCGGCAGTTATGAAGGCACCCATGATTCCCTTCTTCGGGCAGGGTTGATTGCACGCGAAACAATGGCGTGAAAGGTTCACCGAATGGTGTGGATCAGGGGTGAACGGAGCCGGCCGAAGCGGCGGCCGGCGATGCGACGGCCCTGGTCGGGCCTGGATGCCCGACCGGGCTCAGCGAGGTTCAGGGGGTGTGGTGACGAAACTCGACCACAAGTGCTCGCGGCTCGCCCTCGGGCGCAGCCGGTTCGATGCGAACATCGGGAGCCTTCCGGTCGGGGACACGACGGTCAATCGCCGACCAGGCTTCCCGGCACACCAAGGGTGACTATAGCGCATTCCATGACTACCCGGAAGAACGCGATATGTCAGAGATGGTGTTTGTAGTGCCCTGAATTACTCCATTCCTGTGTTTTCCGCAGGTCCGGAGCCCGCCCGGATCTGGTTCCGGCCGGATCCGGCCGTTCGGGCTAGGCTCGGTTGTCATGCGCATACTCGTGACCGGCGGAGCCGGTTTCATCGGCTCCCACCTGGTGGACGCCTTCCTCGACCGGGGAGACGAGGTCACCGTCGTGGACATCGCGTCCGAGGAACGGTCCGTGCGGCTGAACGCCGGAGCCGCGCTGCACCGGGTCTCCGTCACCGACGCCGAGGCCCTGACCGCCGTGGTCCGCGCGGCCCGGCCCGAGGTGATCTGCCATCTCGCGGCGCAGATCGACGTCCGGATCTCGGTCACCGACCCGGCCGCCGACGCGATGACCAACGTGATCGGCACGATCAACGTGCTGACCGCCGCCCAGGAGGTGTCGGCGCGGGTGCTGTTCGCCTCCACCGGCGGGGCGCTGTACGGCCTGGACGCCAAGATCCCCTCGCCGGAGGAGCTGCTGCCGGTGCCCGAGGCGCCGTACGGCACCGCCAAGTACTGCGCCGAGCAGTACATCGGCCTGTTCAACCGGTTGCACGGCGGCGCGCACTCGGCGCTGCGGCTGGGGAACGTCTACGGCCCGCGGCAGGACCCGACCGGCGAGGCGGGCGTCGTGTCCATCTTCTGCGGCCGGGCCCTGGAGGGCGAGCGCCCCACCGTGTACGGGGACGGCGCGCAGACCCGCGACTATGTCTACGTGGGGGACGTCGTCGCCGCCTTCCTCGCCGCGGCCGACGCCGCCCGCCCCGGGATCTGGAACATCGGCACGGGCCGCGAGACCAGCGTCCTCGACCTCGTCGAAGTCATCGGCCGCATCTCGGGCGCCCCCGTCGAGCCGGTGTTCGCCCCGGCCCGCCCCGGCGAGCTGCCGCGCAGCGCCCTCGACGTCGCCCGGGCGTCCCGCGACCTGAACTGGCAGGCCGCCACCTCGATGACCGACGGCGTCGCCCGCGTCCACGCCTGGATCCGCGACGGCGCGAACCCCCGCGCCCCCCGCTGATCCTTCAGCTTTCGGTGCGTCATAACGCCTCGGATGCTGAAGGATCACCAGGTCAGGGCGATTCTCCGGTGATCCTTCGGCTTTCGAGGCGCCCTCGCGCCTCGAAAGCTGAAGGATCAGCCGGGGTAGGTCCACGGGCGGCCGGTGCCCTGATACTCCGCCACGGCGATGGGGTGGACGCCGGGGCGCATCCGGTCGGTGTAGAGGCGGCCGTGCAGGTGGTCGACCTCGTGCGCGACCAGGCGGGCGAGGGCGTCGGTGAAGACGGTGATGACCTGCCGTCCGTCCGGGGTGGTGTGCTCGACCTCCAGCCGCAGCGGCCGGGGGACGAGCCCGCGCACGTCGAAGAACGACAGGCAGCCCTCGTACCGCTCGTCCTCCTCGTCGGACTGCTCGATGATCCGGGGGTTGAGCAGCACCAGCGGCTCGGCGTCGTCGCCGGGGGGCAGGACGACGGCGACCGCCCGGTCCACCCCGATCTGCGGGGCGGCGAGCCCCATTCCCTTGCCGAAGACGTGGTGCTCGCGCACGCGCTGCACCGCGGCCAGTAGTTCGTCGACCAGTTCGCGCACCTCGCCGGGCCGGGCGGGCAGGTCGATCCGGCGGGCCGCCCGGCCGAGCCGGGGGTCGTCGCGCTGCACGATCCCGGCCGCCCGCATCCGGTCGCCGGCCGTCCTGAGCTCCGGTGGCGCGGTGTTCCCCGGCCCGGCGTGCTCGCGCAGCCGCCATTCCAGCCGGTACCGGCTGTTGAGCGGCGGGTCCTCGGTGGACCAGTCGAACACGTCGGTGTCGCCGTCCCGGCGCCGGGTGACGGGGGTGGGCAGTGGGGCGGCCTCGGCGGTGGCCGAGGTGTGCGTGCCCCACACCGCCGGCACCATGTCCGCGGGGAACACCAGGCGCACCGACAGCCGCAGGGTGTGCAGCCGGACGGCCCGCTGGAACCAGGGCCCCCACTTGTCCTCGCCCACCGTGTAGGCGTACTCCAGGGTGGCGCGCTCGCCGGGGTAGAGGGGGAACCGGCCGCGGTCGTTCTCGAAGCGCAGCCACACCTCCTTGAACGAGTCGCGGTCGAGCTTGACCTGCCAGTCCATCTCCTCGCCGTCGCAGCGGGCGGACAGCGCGAGCTCGTCGAAGGTCAGCGGGTGCCGCCGGTAGAGCCGGTTGGCGGCCTGCGGGTCGCCGGGGTGCCGGTCCACCGAGATGCGCATCAGGTACCGGGTGACCGGGTCGGGCCCGGTGTTGCGGATGGCGCGCCGCATGACGGCGGTGAAGGCGCCGGCCCGGTAGCGCAGCTCGGCGTGGTCGTGCTCCACCACCAGCCCGCCCGAGCCGCGCGGGGCGGGCGGCGCCGGCTGCTCGGTGCCCCCGGCGGACTGCCAGGCCCGCCAGATCTCGCCGCCCGCGCTCAGCGCGGCCTCGGCCCGCCGGGCGAAGTCGGCCGAGGCGGGGTGCCGGCCGTGCTCGACGTGCGAGATGTAGGACCGGTCGAATCCCATGGCGTCGGCCAGCGCCCGCCCGGTCATCCGCCGGCGCTTGCGCCACCGGGTGAGCACGCCCCCGAACGTCTCGACGTCGTCCATCGCGCCCCCGTGAACCGGTGTGAATGAACCGTGAATGACGGCCCATCACCCTGTCGTCACCCACTAACTAGACGATTACCTAATTTCGTGAGTTTTCCACCAGCGTGGCCGCTGCCGGTCAGTGAAGACGTGCGTGGAAGGTCGCGTCCGGCCTCGCGGTGACCCCTCGCCGCCACCGACCCCCGCGGAACGGAGGGGCCCGCGAAGATCTGCCGCGCGCGGGCGTATGAGCTGCGGACGCCCGCGCGCGGCCCCAACGCCGGCCGTGCGGTGCCGCGCCCCACCGTGAGGGAACTCGAAGGCGCGCACAAGGCGATCCGCGAGATCTTCGTGCGGATGCCGGGGAGAAAGGCGAGCGGGCCGATCCGGGGGAGCGGACGGAGGGCCCGGTCAGGTCACGGGTGGGCGCGGAGCCGGCCGTCCTCGGCGGTGAGCCTGGCTTGGACGCCCTGCTCGCCGCAGTCGGGGCCGTTGGGGAAGCTCCCGCGCGGGGTGACGGTGAGGCTCCGGTCCAAGGCGGGTTCGGGGCCGGAACCGTGCAGCTTCAACGTGACCTGGACGGGACGCTTGGGCAGGTCAGGGACCATGGCGAAGCCGGTCAGGCCACCGGTGCGGACGACCGAGGCGCCGCACGTGTCGTCGGGCCCGGTGCCCGTGCAGGTCTGCGGCGCGGCCGACGTGGCCGGGTCGAGCCGGAGTTCGGGGGTGTGGCAGGCGCCGTCCCAGCAGACCCGCAGGGACGCGCGTTCCACGCCGGCGGCCAGGGACGGGGCGACGTCCAGCCCGATCCCGGTCAGGCCGCCGATCGCCGTGCAGGCCTTCCCGCCGGACTGCACGCCGGACCCGCAGCCCGCCAGAGCGAACGCCATGCCCAGCGCCGCGAACTTCACATAACCGTGCATACTCCACAGACGCGTCCCGCCCGCCCGCGGTTGCCCGGGCTCAGAACTCGCGGACGCAGATCGCGTAGACGGTGACGGCCCGGGCGTGCCGGACCTCGACGACCCAGCGCCGGGCGTCACCCGGGTAGGAGCTGATCAGCTGGGCGCCGTCGCCGTGCACCTGACCGCCGCCGCCGATGACCCGCTTCCCCCAGGGGCAGGTCGCGCTGAGCTGCTGCTGCCCCCACACGTTCGTGTAGTGCCGGCGGATGATCTGGTAGCCCGAGAAGCCATCGTGCCGGCCCGGCAGGAGGCCGCCGCGAGGCCGGTCGCGCTGGAAGCCGTCGTACTGGTCGGGCCGCGGATCCGCCGGGGTGACGGCCTGGGCGGCGCCCGCCATGACCGGTCCGGCGCCGAGCGTCAGGGCCGCACCGAGCAGGGCCTTGGGCATGCGCGCTCTCATGGGCTCTCCTCATTGGCCTCGCCCGCCACGCTGCGGGAAGGTGCGGATGAGTCGTGCCCGAAGAGTATTCATCCGATTGCTTACAGTGTCCAGATGTCGTGTCATGGACACGTTTTGGCAGGCCATGGCGCTTTCGCTGACCCGGATCCGGACCGGCCGGGGTATCGGATAACTTTTGGGGACCTCGTCGGTTCGCCCGCCCACCGTGAAGGGTCCCCCATGGAGTTCGTCCGGCAGCTGCTGCTCTTCCTGCACTTCATCGGGCTGGCGGTGCTCATCGGCGCCTTCGTCGCCCAGGTCGCCACCCGGCCGGAGAACGGCCGGTACCTCCCGGGCACGGGGATGCTCCACGGCGCGCTCACCCAGCTCGTCACCGGCCTCGCCCTGGTCGGGGTGCTGGAGAGCGGGGACGACCCGGTCAACCACCCCAAGGTCGGGGTGAAGCTGCTCGTCGTGCTGGCCGTCCTGGTGCTGCTGGTCATGGGCCGCAGGAAGCCGCTGGCCAAGGGCGCCTTCATGGCGATCGGCCTGCTCGCCCTGGTCAACGTGGGCGTCGCCGTCTTCTGGACCTAAGGGCGCTCCTCGGCGACGATCGTCAGCCCCGCCCCGGCGGCGGCCTTCGGGTAGTCGTCGTCGATGTGCACCACCCGCCGGCCGGCCCGCAGCAGCAGCGCCGCGGCCGCGGCGGCGCGGTAGCCGGACCCGCAGTGCACCCACACCGTCCCCGCCGGGACCTCGTCGATCCGGGCGGGCAGGTCGGGCAGCGGGATGTGGACGGCGCCGTCGAGGTGCCCCTCGCGCCACTCGCGGGGCATCCGCACGTCCAGGACGACGTCGGGGGCGAGTGCCCCGTGCGGGGACCGGCCCGCCCGCGCGGCGGCCAGGTCCTCGAACGCGGCCACCGGCAGCGCGCCCAGCCGCTCTCCCCACCGCTCGGGCGTCCCGACAGCGCTCGCCGCCGGACGGTCCACGCCGATCCGGGCCAGCTCCCGCTGGGCGGCGGCGACCTGCTCGGCCGACTCGCCGAGCAGGGTGATCGGCGCCTCCGTCGGGGCCAGCCAGCCCAGCCAGGTGGCCATCGGCCCGTCCAGCCCGAAGCTCAGGGTGCCGGCCAGGTGCCGCCGCGCGAACGCCCGCCGGCTGCGCAGGTCCACCACCCACTCGCCGGCCGCGATCCGGCCCGCCAGCTCGCCGGGGTCGGCGCGGCGCACCGGGCTGAGGTCGATCGGGCCCGGCCCCGCCGCGTTGATCGCCCCCATGTGCGCGTAGTAGGCGGGGTAGGCGTCCAGCCCGGCCAGGGTCTCGGTGACGAACTCGTCGGCGGCCAGCAGCAGCACCGGGTTGACGGCCCGCTCCCGGCCGATCGTGGACTCGTCGGCGTCCGACTGGGTGGCCGAGCAGAAGCTGCCGAAGCCGTGCGTCGGCCAGACCCGGACGCCGTCGGGCAGCAGGTCGGCCAGCCGCCGGGCCGAGGCGTGCTGGGCGTGCGCCAGCTCACCGGAGTGCTCCGGGCCGGACAGGTCGGGCCGGCCGGTGGTGCCGAACAGCAGCGAGCCGCCGGTGAAGACCCCGACCGGCCCGTCCGGCCCGGACAGCACGTACGAGAGGTGGTGGAAGGTGTGCCCCGGGGTGGCCACCGCCCGCAGCCGCATCCGGTCGGAGATCTCGACCTCCTCGCCCTCGGCGACGGGGACGCGGTCGAAGTCCACCTGCTCGGCCGCCCCCACCAGGTACGCGGCCCCGGTCAGCCGGGACAGCGCCAGCCCGCCGGAGACGTAGTCGTTGTGCAGGTGCGTCTCCACCACATGGGTGATCCGGACGTCCAGCCGCCCGGCCAGCCGGAGCATCCGGTCGATGTCGCGCTGCGGATCGACCGCCACCGCGACCTGGCCGTCAGTGGCCAGGTGGCTGCGGTCACCCAGCGAGGAGGTCTCCACGACCCGAACGTCGATCGTCATCTTCTCCGCCTACCCGGCATATACCCCATAGGGGTTTGATCTCCGGGGGTTTTTGCGGCCTTGTTCGGTGAGGGGCTTGGAAGAGTCGGGTCGTGGTGATGGGGTGTGTGCCATGACGGCGGCGATCTCCGTGACGAAACTGGTCAAGACGTTCGGTCCCACACGCGCCCTCGACGAGCTCGACCTGTCCGTCCGGACGGGCGAAGTGCACGGTTTCCTGGGCCCCAACGGTGCCGGGAAGTCCACCACCATCCGGGTGCTGCTGGGGTTGCTGCGGCGCGACTCCGGCGAGGTGAGCGTGCTCGGGGCCGACCCCTGGCGGGACGCGGTCTCCCTGCACCGCAGGCTGGCGTACGTCCCGGGGGACGTGAACCTGTGGCCCAACCTGTCCGGTGGCGAGGCCATCGACCTGTTCGGGGCGTTGCGCGGCGGGCTCGACCCGGGCCGCCGGGCCGAGCTGGTGGAGCGGTTCGAGCTCGACCCCACCAAGAAGTGCCGGGCCTACTCCAAGGGCAACCGGCAGAAGGTGGCCCTCGTCGCCGCCTTCGCCTCCGACGTCGAGCTGTACGTCCTGGACGAGCCGACCGCGGGGCTGGACCCGCTGATGGACTCGGTCTTCCGGAGCTACGTCCAGGAGGCCCGGGAGGCCGGCCGGACGGTGCTGCTGTCGAGCCACATCCTCGGCGAGGTCGAGGCGCTGTGCGACCGGATCAGCATCATCCGGGAGGGCCGCATCGTCGAGTCGGGGACGCTGGGCGAGCTGCGGCACCTGACCCGGACCACCGTGTCGGTGCGCACCGAACGCCCGGTCACCGGGCTGGACGGACTGCCGGGCGTGCACGACGTCCGCAACGGTGACGACACCACCCGGTTCGAGATCGAGCCGGGCCGGTTCGACGCGGTCCTGCGGCACCTGGCCGGGTTCGGCGTGCTGGACCTGACCAGCACGCCGCCCAGCCTGGAGGAACTGTTCCTGCGCTTCTACGGCGGCGACGCACCCGCGGAGGCCGAGGCGAAATGAGCTCCTTCACCGGCACCGCGCGGCTGGCCCGGCTGGCGCTGCGCCGCGACCGCGTCCAGCTCCCGGTCTGGGTCTTCGGCCTGGGCGGCGTGCTCGCCGCGACCGCGGCGAGCGTGAGCGGCGCCTACACCACCGACGCCGAGCGCGCGGCGTACGCGGTCACCGCGGCCAACCCGGCCGCCATGGCGTTCAACGGCCCGGTGCTCGGCACCGACCTCGGCTCGATCACCATGACCGAGACGTTCACCGTGCTGGCCGTGTTCGTCGCCCTGATGAGCACGATGGCGGTGGTCCGGCACACCCGGCAGAACGAGGAGACGGGCCGGGCCGAGCTGGTCGGCTCCGCGATCGTCGGGCGGCACGCGCCGCTGACCGCCGCGCTGATCACGGTGGCCGGCGCCAACGCGGCGCTGGCGGTGCTCGTCGGGCTGCTGCTGAACGCGAACGGCCTGTCCCCGGCGGGTTCCTGGGGGATCGGCCTGGCCCTGGGCCTGGTCGGCGTCGTCTTCGCGGGCGTGGCCGCCGTCGCCGCCCAGCTCTCCGGGACCTCCCGCGGGGCCAACGGGCTCGCCGCCGCCGGGCTCGGGCTGGCGTTCCTGCTGCGCGCGGTGGGCGACTCGCTGGGCGAGCAGGCGCCAGGCGGGGTGACCACCGACAGCGCGTTCTTCTCCTGGCTGTCCCCGATCGGCTGGGGGCACCAGCTGAAACCCTTCACCGAGACCAACTGGTGGGTGCTGGGGCTGCTCGCCGTCCTGGCCGGGCTGCTGGTCGCGCTGGCGTACGCGCTCACCGCCCACCGCGACCTCGGCGCGGGGATGCTGCCCGACCGGGCGGGGCCCGCGACGGCCCCCCGCGGCCTGCTCCGCCCGCTCGGGCTGGCCTGGCGGCTGCAGCGCGGGGCCGTGCTCGGCTGGTCCGTGGCGATGGTGGTGCTGGGCGTCACCTTCGGCGCGCTCGGCGAGGAGATCGACGAGATGCTGGAGAACAACCCCCAGCTCGCCGAGGTCTTCCGGCAGTTCGGCACCGACGGCACACCCGCCGACATGTACTTCGGCATGGTGCTGGGGTTGATGGCGATCGCGGCCGCCGGCTACACCGTCCAGGCGCTGCTGCGGATGCGGGCCGAGGAGTCCTCCGGGGTGCTGGAACCGCTGCTGGCCACGGCGGTGAGCCGGCCCCGGTGGATGCTGGGCCACATCCTCATCGCGACGGCCGGCACCGTCCTCCTGCTCGTGCTGCTGGGGTCGGGCGCCGGGCTCTCCTACGGCCTGATCGTCGGGGACGTGCCGGGCCAGGTGGTCTCGCTGGCCGGGGCGGCGCTGGCCCAGGCGCCGGGGCCGCTGGCGCTCGCCGGGGCCGTGGTCGCCGTGATCGGCCTGCTGCCGGGCCGGGCCGTCGCCCTGGCGTGGGGGGCGCTGGTGGTCTGCGTGCTGCTGGGGCAGGTCGGCCTGCTGCTCGAACTGCCGCAGCCGGTCCTCGACATCTCGCCGTTCACGCACCTGCCGCCGGTGCCGGCCGCCGAGGTCGCGGTGACGCCGATCCTCAGCCTGCTCGCCGCCGGGCTGCTGCTCACCGCGGCGGGCGTCGCGGCGTTCCGGCGGCGCGACCTCACGATGTGAGCTCCGGGCGCCGCTCGGCGCGCTCCTTGACGTCCAGCAGCATCCGGCGCTCCAGGACCAGGTCGCCCGGCTCCCGCAGCACGGAGTCGAGCAGCCGCCGAGCGGCCGAGCCGGTGCCGGCGCCGGCGACCCGGTTACGGCTGATCAGCCGGGTCGCCGTCCCCTCCGGCCGCAGGACGAACGCCTGCACCCGGTCGCCGGCGGGGGAGCGGAACACCAGCGTGCGCTCCGGCTCCAGGACCGCCACCTGCATGCGTGACCGCACCGTCCGGGGGTCCCAGGCGGGCCCGCCCGCGCCGCGCCCGAGCAGGTTCTCCAGCCGGTCGTGGGTGCGCCCGCCGCCCAGCCGTACCAGCCAGGGCCAGATCGCGGCGGGCGCCGCCTGGATCGTGACCGCCCGGGTGGAGAGGACGCCGGGATGCGGCATTAACTCGTCGCCGGGCAGCGCCCGTTCGGCCTCCTCGGCGGTCGCCCCCCAGGTCAGGCACCAGCGGCGCCACATCCGGGGGTACGCGGCGGCCAGCCCCGCCACCACCAGGCCGAGGCGCACCGCGAGCCGCAGCCTGCTGTTCATGATCGCTCCGGTTCGGGGACGACCACGATGGGGCACCGGCTGTGGTGCAGCACGGTGTGGTTGGTGCGGCCCAGCCCCAGGCCCAGGATGCCGCGCTGCCGGTGCGCGCCGACGACGACCAGCGCGGCGCGCTCGGAGGCCGTCACGAGGGAGGACCCCGGCCGCTCGTCGACCACGGTGCGCGAGACCTGGACACCCGGGTACCGCGACCCGTGTTCCGCCAGCACCGGCGACGGCCCCAGGCCCTCGCCGACCTGCTGCTCGGGGGCGCCGAACACCCCGCCGACGGCGTACAGGGAGGTCAGCCGGGCCTTGCGCAGGTCGGCCTCGCGGTACGCCCAGTCGAGGGCGGACCCGGCGGGGGAGTCCTCGTCGACACCGACCACGATCTCGGCGGGGGCGTCCGCCGGGTCGGGTGCGGTGAGCGGGACCACCACCACCGGACGGGTGGCCCGGGCCGCCACGTGCAGTGAGACCGAGCCGAGCAGCAGCCCCTCGAAGCCGCCGACCCCGCGGGATCCGAGGACCAGCATCGAGGCGTTCTCGCTCTCGTCGAGCAGGGCCCGGCCGGGCTCGCCCGCCAGCAGGTCCGTCGTCACCTCCAGGCCGGGGGCGCGGCGCAGCACCCGGTCCCGGGCCTCCTCCAGCAGTTCGGTGCGGGTGGCGTCCTGCCGCGCGTAGCCCTCCTCGGTCAGCGACCCGTCGCGGACCAGCAGCATGGACGCGTTCACCAGCCGGACGGGCAGGTCGTGCAACTCGGCTTCGGCGGCGGCCCAGTCGATCGCCCGCCGGGCCCGCTCCGAGCCGTCGACTCCCACGATGATCGGGTCCCGCATGGTGGTTCTCCTGTCTTATCGGATCTTCTCGACGTTAGGCGTCCTCTTCCCTAGACGGGCAAAGCCAAAGGTCCTGAATACGGGGAGTTCAGCGGATCTATACGACTCGCCCGGCAGCCCGATGGGTTTGAATGGCCGTATCTTTACTGCGTGTAGCGGTCCCGCTCCGGTGAGTGTGGATAGTCCTCTGTGCGGGTCACAAAGCCCGTACGAAGGGGGATCGAATGAATTCGCGAGCGAGAAGGCGCATGTTCCTGGCCGCGGCAGCGGCCGGGGCCGCGCTTTCCACCGCAGGACCGGCCTCGGCGTCGACGCTGGTGCCCGAACCCGAGCCCGGGCACCAGCAGGGGCCGTACTACCAGTTCCAGCCCTACCAGGGCCACCACCAGCCGATGCAGCCCTTCCAGGGGCCGTTCACGCACCAGGCGCCCGAGCAGTACCAGTTCCAGCCGTACCAGTTCCAGCAGGAGCAGCGCCCGCGGCACGGCCACCAGCCAGGGCACTCCCCGCAGCCCTACGGGCCGACGGCGCACCACCAGCCGGCGAACCAGCACCGGCCGGGGGAGTACCCGGAGCCCTCGATCTACCTCATCTCGCAGCCGGACCTGATGGACCTGCTGGGCTTCCAGCAGCCGTCACACGCACAGCGCCCGGAGGAGCGGCCGCGGCACGAGGCCGGACCGCACGGCCCGCAGCACGGCCACGGCCCGCGAGGCGAGCACGGCCCGCGGGGCGAGCACGGTGAGCATGGCCCGAAGGATGGCCACGGCGAGCACGGCGAGCAGGGTGGCCACGGTCCGCACGGCGAGCACGGCCCGAGGGACGAGCATGGCCCGAACGATGGCCACGATGGTCGCGATGGGCATGGTCCGCAGGGCGGTCACGGCCCGCGGGATGGCCACGGTGAGCATGGGCCGCACGATGGCCGTGATGGGCATGGTCCGCAGGGCGGCCACGGCCCGCGGGACGGCCACGGTGAGCACGGTCCGCAGGGCGAGCACGGTCCGCGAGGTGAGCACGGCCCGCACGATGGGCGCGGTGAGCATGGTCCGCGGGGCGGCCACGGCCCGCGGGACGGCCACGGTGAGCACGGCCCGCAGGGTGGCCACGGTGAGCACGGCCCGCAGGGTGGCCACGGTGAGCACGGCCCGCAGGGTGGCCACGGTGAGCACGGCCCGCAGGGTGGCCACGGTGAGCACGGCCCGCAGGGTGGCCACGGTGAGCACGGCCCGCAGGGTGGCCACGGTGAGCACGGCCCGCAGGGTGGCCACGGTGAGCACGGCCCGCAGGGTGGCCACGGTGAGCACGGCCCGCAGGGCGGCCACGGTGAGCACGGCCCGCAGGGCGGCCACGATGGGCATGGTGAGCAC
This sequence comes from Actinomadura craniellae, assembly GCF_003289645.1. Taxonomy (GTDB): domain Bacteria; phylum Actinomycetota; class Actinomycetes; order Streptosporangiales; family Streptosporangiaceae; genus Actinomadura_D; species Actinomadura_D craniellae. Next base: position 253,452 of record NZ_QLYX01000008.1, read on the forward strand.
GGCCCGCAGGGGCCCGGGGAGCAGCAGGGCCCCGAGCAGGATTGACGTCCAGGGGCGGCAGGCTCGTTGAGCCCGGCCTTCCGCGCCGGCACCGGTGACGGCGAAGTCCACCGGTGGACCGGCTGCACGGGCCGGCTTCGAGTAAGCCGACCCCTGGGAGCGCCGCTTCGGCGGCGCGTGCGGGACCGGCCGGCGGATGCGGCCGGTTCCGGGGGAACTCCGCGGTGCCGGTTCGGAAGACTCGGCGTTCCGGTGACAACCGGCCACTGCGGCGGTGCCCGTGCGGACCGTCACGTGCCCTGCGGTCCGCACGGGCGCCTCCCCGCCTACTTCGGTGGGCGGGGGTGCGCCAGGACGGCCGGCCAGACCGTGAACAGGGCGGCGAGCATCGCGAAACCACCCGTTACGACCGCGGCGTCCGCGGTGGCGGGGAACGGCGACAGCGCCACTCCGACCGCGATCGGCACGGCGAGCAGCGCCGTCCAGCCCCACAGGATCGCCCGCCCGCGCGGGCGGGGGTAGAACAGGGACTCCTGGACCGGGACGGGGAGCGCCAGCAGGGCCGCCCCCGCGTACCCCACCCCGGGCAGGGACAGGGCGGCACCCGCGCCCAGCAGCACCGCACCCGACCCCAGGGCGGTGACGGAGATGCCGGCGGCCCGCCGTTCCGCACGTCCGATCAGGTCCCGGTGCCGCGGGTCGGCCCGCAGCCGCAGCGCCAGGTAGGTCTCGGTCACCGCCAACGCCCAGAACCCGAGGGTGAGCAGCAGGACGAGCAGGGTGACGAGCGGGATCACCGCGCCGAGCGCCAGCGTCAGCAGGACCCGTCCGCGCGACGCCTCCCGCAGCCCGGCGAGCCGGTACAGGATCCGGTGGCAGGGGTTGCGCAGTTTCAGCGAGAGCAGCAGCAGCCACCGGCCGGGGGTCCAGCCGGGGTCGAGCCGCAGCGCCTCCCGGAACGCCTCCGCCGCCGTCCGGGGGTCGCCGCCGGCCAGGGCGGCCCGCCCGTACGCGATGTGCGGCAGCGGCGTCTCGGGGTCGAGCCGGACCGCCTCGGCCGCGGCGGCCAGCGCCCCCGGCGCCCCGGAGACCTCGGCGAGCGAGACGCTGAGCAGGCTGGTCAGCGCGCTGTCCTGCGGGTCGTGGCGCAGCCCCTCCTGGGCGGCCTGGGCGGCGGGCCACCACTCGTGCAGGCTCATGTGGATCCGGGAGACCAGCTCCCAGGCCGACGGCCGGGTCGGGTCGATCGCCAGCGCGGTGCGGGCGGCGTGCAGGGCGTCGTGCGGGCGGTCCCGGCGCCGCAGCACCAGGGCCGCCACGTAGTGCGGGTACCAGTGGTCGGGGGAGAGCCGGACCGCCTCGTTCGCCGCGGCCAGCGCGGCGTCGAGGGAGCCGACCTCCGTCAGCGCGTACGCGAGCAGCGCGTGCGCCATCGGCTGCTGCGGGTCGCGCGCCAGGATCTCGCGCAGTTCCCGTTCGGCGGCTTCGGGGCGGCGCAGCCGCAGCAGCGTCCGGGCCCGTTCGAGGGTGTCGCTCACCGCCGGTCCAGCCAGGGGCGCAGCTCGTCCCAGACCCCGCTCTCGTTGGAGTGCATCACGTAGTTGCGGGCGGTGGCCAGCCATTCGCGCACCACGCTGGGCCGGACGGCCTTCGCCGCGGCCAGCAGGTCGGCGGTGTGCAGTGGCAGCGGGTGCCCGGCCCGCAGCGACTCGTGCAGCTTGGCTTCGACCGCGCGGTCCACGATGCCGGCCAGGTCGGCGCCGACGAACCAGTCGGTGGCCTTGGCGACCTGGAGGAAGTCGAGTTCGCCCAGCGGTTTGTCCCGTAGCTGGAGGGCGAGGATCGCGGCCCGGGCGTGCAGGTCGGGCGGCGGCACGAACACCATCTGGTCGAACCGGCCGGGCCGCCGGAACGCCACGTCGATGTACCAGGGGGCGTTGGTGGCGGCCAGCACCAGCACCCCCTCGTTGGCCTCGTCGTCCACCCCGTCCAGCTCGGCCAGGAACTGGTTGACGATCTGCCGGTTGTGCGCCGCCCGCATGTCGGCGCGGCGGGCGGCCAGCGCGTCCACCTCGTCGAAGAACAGGACGCACGGCCGGCGGGCGCGGGCCTGCTCGAATATCGCCTTCAGGTTGCGCTCGCTGGACCCGACGTACATGTCGAGGATGTCGGCGAGCCCGACGTCGATGAACGCGGCGCCCAGTTCGCCGGCCGCGGCCCGGGCCAGGTGCGTCTTGCCGCAGCCCGGCGGGCCGTACAGCAGGACTCCGCCGCCGGCCCGCTTGCCGTAGGCGGCGAACAGTTCGGGCCGCTGCACGGGTAGCAGCAGCTTCATCCGCAGAGTCTCCTTGACCGCCTCCATTCCCGCCACGTCGGCGAAGGTGGTGCGTGGCCGCTCGGTCTCCGCGGCGATCTCGACGGGCGGGGCCTGCACCGGTAGCGGTTCGGCGACCCCCGGGACGAGCCGGGCGGCCAGTTCGGGGTCGGCCAGGGACGGGTCCGCCGCGAGGGCCGTCCAGTACCGCTGGTTGGCGGCGCCCAGGTCGCCCTCGGCGACCAGTGCCCGGGCCGCGACCACCCCGGCGCGGGGCGGCAGGTCGGGCAGCGACTCCAGCGCGGCCAGCGCCGCGCCGTGCTTGCCCTGCCGGACGAACGCCTCGGCCAGGCCCGTGACGATGCCGGCGTCTCCGGGGGCGAGGAGCAGGGCCGCCTGGAACTCGGTCTCGGCCTCGGCGAGGAGGCCGGCCGTCAGCAGCCGTTCCGCCAGCAGCCGCCGCAACGGGGGGTTGTCGGGCGACAGGCGGGCCGCCTCGCGCAGCGCGTCCAGCGCGGCAGCGTCGGTCACGGGTTCCGGCTCCTTCGGCTCGGGGGGTGAGGCGTCCAGTCTCCGGGATGACGGGCCCGGCCCGGAACCGGGTGCGCCCGCCGGTATGGCGGGCAGGGCCGTGACGAGGGGGTGATTTCGATGGCGACGATCGCGCTGGCGGGCGACACGATGCTGGGACGTGGGGTGGCGGCCCGGCTGGTCGCGGATCCCGCGGCCGAACTGTTCTCCGCCGGGGTCCGCGACCTCCTGGCGGCGGCCGACCTGACGGTGCTCAACCTCGAATGCTGCATTTCGGGCCGGGGCGAGCCGTGGCCGGAGCGGCGGTTCCACTTCCGGGCGCCGCCGCGGGCGGCGGAGGCGCTGGCCGCGCTGGGGGTCGGCTGCGTCACGCTGGCCAACAACCATGCCCTGGACTTCGGCTTCGACGCGCTCGCCGACACCCTCGACGGGTTGCGGCGGGCGGGGGTCCGCACGGTCGGCGCCGGCCCCGATCTGGCCGCGGCCCGCGCCCCCGCGATCCTGGCGGCCGGGGGGACCCGGGTGGCGGTGCTGGGGCTGACCGACCACCCTGCGGACTACGCCGCCGCGCCGGACCGGCCGGGGGTCGCCCACGCGGACCTGTTCTCCGGTGTCCCGGGCTGGGCGGCCGAGGAGATCCGGCGGCTGCGCGGCGACGCCGAGGTCGTGCTCGTCACCCCGCACTGGGGGCCGAACATGACCGCCGACCCGCTGCCGTACGTGCGCGCCGCCGCGGCGGACCTGGTCGGCGCGGGGGCGACGCTGGTCGCGGGTCACTCCGCGCACGTATTCCACGGTGTGACCGGCCGGGTCCTCTACGACCTGGGCGACTTCATCGACGACTACGCGGTGGACCCGCGGCTGCGCAACGATCTCGGCCTGCTGTTCCTGGTCACGCTGGACGGGGCCGGCCCGCCCGAGGTGCGGGCGGCGCCGCTGGCCCTGGACTACGGCCGGACGCGGCTGGCGGAGGGGGCCGAGCGGGAGTGGGTCCGGACCCGGTTCGCCACGGCGTGCGCGGCGCTGGGGGCGGCGCGGGTGGTGGAGGAGGACGGCCTGCTGGCGGTCCGACCCACCGAGCAGACATAAAGGACATTTCCCTGCATTAGTCCCCGACCAGCGGGGACGTTCTGGAAAGAGCATCAAGGGGGCTGTCATGAAGGCCAAAGACTGGACCATCCAGATCCACATCAGCGAAGAGGACCCGACCACCGTGGCCCGGGCCGTGCTGTCCACCGACGGGACGATGCGGGCCACCGGCGTCGGCCGGGCCCGCCGCAACCCGGCCGACCGCGAGGTCCCGGAGATCGGCGACGAACTCGCGGTCGCCCGCGCGCTGGCCGACCTGGCCGGCCGCCTGCAGAGCGTCGCGGGGCAGGACATCGCCCAGTTCACCGGTTCCGCCAGCACCTGACGGAACCGCCATAGACCACCGCGCGGGGATCATCGCCCGTCCCGCGCGCGGGCCACCGGCAGGTGCCGGCTACGCGGTGACGGGCGTCCCGCGTCGCCCGTCTTGTGCGCGGGCCACCGTCCAGGAGACCCGGCCTCGGCGCCGGGTGACCAAGCCTGTCCCGCGCGTGCGGGCCGCCGCGCGGTTCCGGCTTGCGCGGAAGCGGGCGGAGTTTCGGCGGTGCGTTATTCGGATCGGCCTGCGTGGTGAAAGGGGTTCGGGACCGGGCCGGAACCGCGTGCGGGTCTCCAACGTTGGCCGTTCAGATATGTGACGCCCGTAGTTACTACGCATATGCCATGATGCGGGCACCCATCGGGCCGCCCCAAAAGGAGGATCATGACTGCCGAACCGATCGAGCACGGCCTTTCCACCGCGTTCCGGCGAGTGGACGCGGATGGCGACGGCAAGCTCGATCTAATGGGCTTCACCATGATTCTGGAGGAACTGGGCCTGTCCTGGGCGCGGCACGAGACGCAGGACCGCTTCGAGACGGCCGACACCGACCGCGACGGCCTGATCTCCTTCGCCGAGTTCCAGGTCCTCATCGAGACCAACGGCTGGTCCCGCCACCTCTGAAGCCCTCAGGAGGTGGGCCCGACGTCCTGCGGCTGCTCCTCGCTCTCGGGTTCCGCCGGTTCGCCCCGGCGTAGCTCCTCGGGCAGGTCCGGGTCGTCCGCCGGGACGTCCCTCGGCACGACTCGCCGCCCGCTCGGCGTCATGGCCTCGCCCCCGGAGCGCTCCGCCACCGTGTCGCTCTCGGCCCGCAGCCCGTCGTCGTCGTGTTTCATGCCGATCCTCTCTCAGCCGGTCGTCGTCCCCCATGCCCTTCGTCGGCTCCGTTACGCGGCGATTCGATCACGTCGTGACGCGCGTCCTCATCTGATGAACAAATCTCGCGGTGTGCGGGCGCACATTAGGTAGAACACATAAGCTCGTCTTCACCGTCCGGGACGGGATCGGCACCCGCCGCTTCCCCCGGCGGCGCGATCGGTGCCCTCTCACCCCCGTGGAAGGCCATGTACTCCAACAGGGAACAGAGCCCGCCCCAGCCGGCGTGTCCGGCCTCGACGAGCGACGTGCGCCGGATCGTGGTCGAGGCGGTGAGCGACACCCGGTTCTCCGCCCAGCCCGCCTCCGGCCAGGGCCATCTGGACGTCTACCTCGCCTTGCTTCAAGACAGCCTGCCCGTCTACGTGGGCGTGATGTCCGACCTGCTCGGACAGGCCGGGCAGGCGACCGTGCGCGGGAACCTGACCACCGCCGCGCAGGTGACCATCGACTTCTACCGGTCCCTCTTCCCCGCCAAGCTGCCGGTCCTCGCCAGCCCCGCGCAGCTCATCCGGCTCCGCCAGGTGATGCGGGCGGGCGGGTTCGGCCCGGAGCGGGGCGACGAGGCCATCGCCGACTACCTGCGCAGGGAACAGAAGCTGGGCAGGGTCGGGCCGGACGTGGACCCCCTGGCCGTCGCCCGGCTGCTGACCGGCGGATGCCTCGGCTACGTGTACAACATGACGCTGATGGGCGGCGACGACCTGCCGTCCGGCGAGGAGTACGCCGCCGGCATCGCGCACGGGCTCCGGCTCGACTAGCCCGGCAGTTTGAGGTCCTTGCTGGCCTGGTCGAAGTCGTCCGCCCAGATCCACAGCCGGTGGGACGGCGGGACCTCGAAGTAGCCGTGCGGCCCGACCACCCGCAGGTTGCGCAGGTCGACGCAGATGCGCTGGAAGGCGCCGGCGGCAGTCTCCGCCGGGTCCTCCATCTTGGCGACGCCGAGCTTGACGCAGGCGCGGTACTCGTAGGCGAGCAGCAGGTCCTCGCCGAACTCGGCCCACATGCCCCGCCGCCCGTCCCAGGCGCGGGCGGCCTCGTCGATCAGCAGGTTCAGGTCCCGGTCGTGCGGCAGGGACGGGTAGATCAGGAACATGGCGCCCCAGCCGGAGGCGACCATGTCCAGGTTGAACGTGCGCCGTCCCGGATCGTCCGGCGGCGGCAGCGGATCGACGTTGCCGCCCTCGTACCAGGGGGCGACGTAGGCGAGCATCCGCCCGTAGCGGTCGATCACCTCTCCGGTGGGGATCACGGCGGTCCGGCGGCGCCGCCCGTTGGGTCGGGTGAGCCGGCGGTCCTGGAGCGCCTCGAACTCCGCGCTCGCCAGGGTGGCGGCGGTGATGTGCCGCTCGGCGGCGTCCGGGGTGAGCCGGGAGATCAGGTACTCGCGCAGGTCCTCCGGGAGCATGGCGTAGGTCCCGTCGGCGAGCCGGGCCCGGCACCGGTCCAGGGTGTGCTGCGCGGTCGGCGGCGCCCCCGCGTAGGCGGCCTTCTCCGGGGTGTCGACCGACACCATGCGGATCGGCTGCTCGATGACCGGGGTGTCCCCGTCGGACGTGCGGGCCAGTCGCCGGGGCGAGGCCGGCCGGCTTACCCGAGGAAAGTGGAAGGTGACCATGCCGTCCCCCTTGGCTGGTATGCACCGATATTTCAGGTGATACCCACCCAAAGGAAACCCGAGGTGAACGCCGCTGACCGGGTACGGCCACTCACCCCCCGGCGCGGATCACCCGCTCCACGTGATCACTCTCCAGGACCCGCCGCCCCCAGTAAGGGCCGGCGGCGTTCAGCTTGTGCGTCAGCTTGACGATCAGCTGCCGGTCCTGCTCGGGAGTCTGCCCACCGGAGCGGACGAGCTGGGTGTAGCGGACGGTGTCCACGATGGCGGACTTCATCCGCTCATGCGCCAGGTACGTCTCCAGATCGGCCTGCCAGCCGCGAACGGCGTCCACCGGCATGACCCGCGCCCACCGCTGCAGCAGGGCGTGCCGCTCGTCGTCGAAATAGGCCATCTTGTGCAGGTGGACGGCCATCTCGTACACCGGGTCGCCCCACAGCGCCAGCTCCCAGTCCAGGAAGACGGTACGCCCCCCGGACACGATCATGTTCTTGCGGTGCACGTCGGAATGCACCAGCCGGAACGGCCGCCGCCCCAGCGTGTCCCACCGCACCGGCGCCAGCGGCGCCCCCGGTATCCCCAGCCGCCGGAACTCCACCGCGTAGTCGTGCCGGAAGGTCTCGTACACCTCCCCGGTGGTCGCCGACAGCCGCCGCGCGAAGGCGGCCGTGTCCCCGTCGCCGGGCCAGTCGCCGGGCACCTCCGGCAACTCCCGCAACGGCACGTCCAGCAACCGCCGGAACAGCTCCGCCACGTCCTCCACCACGTGGACCGGCACCCGCGTCCCGCGCGGCGCGAGTTCGTCGAGCAGAGTCCCATCAACGAACTCGTGCACCTGAAAGGCGGGCTCCGTCGAAACGAACAGCAATCGCGGAGCACGACTGCCCCTCCCACCCCCGGCACGCTCCGGCTCCGCAAGCTCACCCACCGAAGATGCGCCGCGGGTGATCCTTCGGGATTCGGGGTGCTCCGGCGCCTCGAACCCTGATGGATCATGCTCCAGGTGGGGAGCGATGGCGGCCAGGACCTCATGTTCGGGCCAGATCCGCAGGTCCATGCCATCCGCCCCGGCGATGGGCGTCCGGACCAGCAGGTCGCCGATTCGCACGTTGCGGTTGTAGAAACCACAGGCAGCCTCGGGAGACCGTGCGGCCGCCGCGTACAGCTCGGCCGGATCCAGTCCGAACAGCTCGGCAGCGTGGGTGGTGGAGGTCTTGTCCGGATTGCGCCGAGCACCATCCGGCACCATGGGCGATTGCTCCTGCACTCAGAGTCATGACTGCAAGACACATACCGGAGCGGCTTCGGCCGTACCCGCCTTTTGAACGCTCGGCCAGCGTGTAGTCGGAGGGTGGCCGACGCCGTCCGGACGTGGCGGTGCCGTGCCGGCTCGTGACACCGCGGAGATGGCCGGTGACGGTGAACGCCGGTCGGCTCCTTGAGGTCGTCCGCCGGGATGGCCTGGTGGGGCCGTTAAAACCCCGGAGGCGGGCGCTAAGGAGCCGTCAAGGATCCGCTCGTCCCCGCGGGATCGGCGTTTCACTCGTGGGGTGCTCCCCGGGAGGAGCGCCGGTCCCGAGGAGGTAGCCATGGATCGGGGAGAGGCTTCGGTCTTCCATTTCGTCGCCGGTGCCGGCTGCGTCTTCGTGCTCGCGCTCGCCTTCAAGGGCGTGGCCGTGTCCACCGCTTCGGCGTTCCTGGCCGGCACGGTCGCGCTGTGGTCGCTGCACACGCGGATCGCCACCGGCATGGCGCTCGGCCTGGTCGCGTGGCTGCTGTGCACCGGGTTCGTCGTCAACGGGTCCGGTGAGCTGGCGGTCACCGGCGTGGCCGACGGTGGCCGGCTGGGGTTGTTCGTCGCCGCCGGCCTGGCCGGGGCGCTCGCCGGCAGGCTGCTGACCGGGAACGCACCGGACGACGCCCCGCCGCCCCGCCAGGCCACGGGGGCGACCGTCGTCCCTCTGCCGCGGGCCGAGCCCGAAGGCGGGCTCCTCCCGCCGTGCCGGCATCGCGCGGGGGACTGCCGGTACGGCGCGTACTCGGGCGGCCGGACGCTCAGCGTGGTCCGGGCGCCGGCCGGGGACGAACGGTCGGACGGCCCGGAACCATCAGACGACTGGGCCGGACGTCATTTGAAGAGGTCCTGACCGTCGCGCCCCGAGGGGTCCATTGTCAGGATGTCTTCGTACAGGCCCCGGACCGGCCGGCCGGTGAGATCGCCCCGCGGCGTGGTCTCCATCAGTACCCAGCCCGGGGTGTCCTCGGATGCCTCGTGGTCGCGCCCCTCGCCCGTCAGCCGGTAGAGCATCGCGAACACCGCCTCGTAGGCCGTGCACCGCGCGAGCCGGATGACGTCGTCGCGATCGGCCCCCGCGGCCAGCAGCCGGGCGGCCGCCGGAAGGGACTCCAGCGCGCCGGGAGCGGCCCAGCCGTCGATCATCTCCGGCCAGATGCGCCGCAACGCCAGGAACCCGGCCAGCTGGGGGATGCTCTCGGAGATCTCGGAGAGGGCCCGGCTCTCGGGCTCGTCGGCGCCCAGTTCGGCGAAACGATCCCGAAGGGCGATCGCCGCGGCGCGCTCCTGCTCGTCCATGGCAGTCAGCGCGCGGTCCCATCCGGACTCGGAAGACATCGACATCCCAGCACAATGCCACGTCTGCGGCCTGGCTTGCTCGGCTCCAAACCACTGCCAACTTCCGCCGCGCCAGGGTCTCCCCAATGAGAGAGACCTAACCCGCCCCGCCTTCGGCTGACCATATGCGGGCGATATGGGGTGTTTGTGTCATGTCCGGAGGGCTTCAAGCGAGATGCTGCGTGCCCTGCTCTGTGGCCGTATCAAGCGGGTTCGCCGTTCTCCTGACATGACATCGCTGAGTCACTACGATCCCGACGATCTGTATTGGGTCTTGTAAGGGGGATCGGTGCTTCCGCACCAGAGGCAGTACGCGCAGGGGATGTTCCGCGCGCTCGTGGACGAGAGCAGCGGTAACGAGTTCGAGAAGCTGGTGCACCGACTGATGGAGCTGTGCCACCCCGGATACGTGCCGATACGCACTCATGGTGATATCGGTGACCTTGGCGGGGATGGGCTCTGCACCTGCCACGGACATCTCTATGCCTGCTATGCACCAGAGACGTTCCAAGTCTCGAAGGTTCGGGACAAGTTCTTTGGCGATTTAGAGAGCGCCCTGATACAGCGCCCTGAGCAGTTCGATGCCTTCGTGTTCGTGCACAACGACCAGCGAGGTATCCACCCGGTGGTCGCAGGGTTGATCTCTGAGGCTCAGCGGAGGCTGCCGAAGACCCAGCTGCGGCAGATGGGGCCACGCAAGCTCTGGAACGAAGCGTTGATCCTGGACCTACCGAGGATGGAGCAACTCCTCGGCCAGCCGATTCCGGTGAGCGAAGTCCGTTACGCCGTGGGTATGGCGGACATCGAACCACTGCTGAAACACCTGGCCGACAACCGTCCACGGCATGTACGACCCGCGGATATCCCATTGCCGAGCACCATGAAAGCGGACTACAACCGGCTCAGTCCTCGCTCCCAACAGGTGTTCAGAGAGGCTCGCCCCTACGTCTACCAAGTGGAGGAGTACTACCGTGGGTTGATCAACCATACTGAGCAGGACGAGGTGGCGGCCGGGTTCACGGCGTACTACTGCCAGATGCGGGAGGAGTACGGCGACCAGCCAGATGAGATCCTCTGGCAGTTGGAAGGGTACGTCTTGGGTCAGGCGCATGCCCGCTGGGAACGGGCCGACGCGGCCAGGGTCGTGGTCACGTTCTTCTTCGATCAATGCGACATCTTCGAGGTTCCGCCACCCGGGTGGCGCCGACCGCAGTCGGGAACATCATGATCACACCGACGAAGGGAATTACTCCGGATCGTGCGCTTCTAGCCGTTGGCGCCCAGATCATCCTTCAGCTCGATCGGCCGCTGACAGTCAGCCAAACTTGGGCTCGTCTGCGCACCTGGCGGCAGGTGAACGGGCACCCGGCACCGTTATCCTTTGGCTGGTTCGTGCTCGCGCTCGATGTGCTCTACGCACTCGGGGCCCTGGAGTTGAACGACGATCTGCTGACGGTGGTGAGGACGGGCCATGCTGCGTCGGCTCTCGGCTGACGACCAACGCTTCAAAACGGTCGAATTCCGCGAGGGGCTCAACCTTCTGGTTGCGCGAAGTACCGCAGAGTCATCCTCGACCGACAGTCGTAATGGTTCCGGCAAATCGAGTCTTGTTGAGCTCCTGCACTTCTTGCTCGGGGCGCGAGGCAGCCGCAATCACCTCGCCAGCCGGCCGAGCCTTCGGGACATCACGTTCACGCTGCGCCTCGATTGGCCGGGACAGGCGAGAGCCATGGAAGTGAGCCGGAGCGGGAAAACAGCCGCGAACGTCCTGTTAGATCCCTGTCCCACATCCCTTGCAGGGCTTCTCCCGGAAGGCCGGTGCGCGGTCCCGGTCGGGGATTGGCAGGCGCTTACCGAGTCTGCGCTGTTCGGCCTGTCCGGTGAGCATCCGGGAGTCAGCGGGCGGGCGCTGCTGTCCTTCCTGATGCGCAAGGTCGGAGACCATGGATTCAACGAGGCCATCCGGAGTTTCGCGCGGCAGCCGGAGGCGCAGGCCACTCCGAACCTTGCTTACCTGCTGGGATTGGACTCCGATCTGGCGGCGCGATACCAGGATCTCGCGGCGCGCAAGGCCACCCGCGACCAGCTGAAGAAGGCGATCGACGATCCGGTATGGGGTCAGGTCGTCGGTAAGAGCGCGGACCTCCGCGGCCAGATAGCGATTGTCGAATCGAGAATCACCGCGTTGAACCGGCAGATCGCCGAGTTCCGGGTGGTGCCCCAGTACGAGGAGCTCAAATCTCGGGCCGATGAGCTGACGCGGCGGATCCAGGAGCTCAGCGCCGAGGACATCATCGATCGGCGGAACCTCGATCACCTGGAGAAGGCGGTGGCCGAAGCCATCGACCCGGAAGTCCACTACCTCCAAGACGTCTACGAAGGACTCGGCATTTCGATCCCCGATCGAACGCTCCGCAGGTTCGAGGATGTACGCGAATTCCATGCCGCCGTGGTCGCCAACCGCCGTACTTACCTTGAGCAAGAGATCCGAGATACCCGAACGCGGCTGGAGAACCGTAAGGCCGAGCGGGCTCTCCTCGGGGAGGAGCAGAGCCGCATCCTCAAGCAACTTGGTGCAGGTGGTGCGCTCGCCGCTCTGACGACTCTGCAGAAGGCGCTGGGCCAGGAGGAGGCCGCGCGGGGCGCGTTGCAACACCGCTTGGAGGCGGCTCAGGCTGTTGAGGCGGGCAAGCGGGAGATCGCGAGCGAGCGTCTCAGATTGAACCAGGCCATCGAGACCGATCTGCAGGAGCGTCGCCTCCAGACCGACGAGGCCCAGGTTCTGTTCAATGACTTCGCTCAGCGTCTCTACGGTACGACCAGGCCGTCCTATCTCAAGATCGAGCCAGGACCGAGCAGCCTGAGGATCACCCCGAAGATCGATAGTGATGTCAGCCAGGGCATCAACCGAATGGCGATCTTCTGCTTCGACCTGACCATCGCCGTCATAGCCCGCCGCGCGAACCGGGGTCCGGACTTCCTGGTCCATGACAGCCATCTCTTCGACGGTGTCGATGATCGTCAGTTGACCCGGGCTCTGGAGATCGCTGTTGAGACCATGGCAGCCGAGAACATGCAGTACATCGTCACGATCAACGAGGATGATCTCGCCAAGGCCCGGGCCCTGGGCTTTGGCGCCGACCCCTACATCATCGAGCCTCGACTGACAGATGCCTACGCTGAAGGAGGCCTCTTCGGTTTCCGCTTCGACAGGTAATCGGCACGTCCGAGTCGCGGGAAGAGGAGGGTGCATGAGCACGTACTGGTTCGAGCTCGTGGTCGGTCCGGTGGGCGACCTGGAGGAGGTCGCCGAGCGGCTGTACGCGATCTGCGGTGACGGCCAGCCGTCCGGCGATGGGCGGGGTGGCGCCGTCCTGTTCTCCCGGGAGTCGCGCAACGCCGTCGAGGCGATCCTGTCGGCGATCGACGACAGCGAGCGCGCGGGCCTCACGGTGACGGGCGTGGCCGAGGACCTGGTCACGGTCGATGACATCGCCGAGAAGACCGGTCGGTCAGGTCAGGCGGTCGGGCACTGGATCACCGGCGAGCGCGGCCCCGGCGGCTTCCCTGCACCGGTGATCCACCGCAGCAGCCGGATCAGGTTGTACTCCTGGGCCCAGGTCTCGCGCTGGCTGGCCGGCGCCGGGCTCGGCCGCGTCGACCAGGTCGCCGCCGAGGCCGCCACCGCCGCCGCCGAGGTGGACGTCCTGCTGCGCGCCCGCCAAGTCCTGCGCAACGCGCCCTCGGCCCGCCGCACCGCCCTGGCCAGACTGATCGACGCCTGAGCGGTGCGTTCGGGACCGGGGTGCCCCGCGCGGCTCCTGTCAGGCGGGGTACGGGGTCGCGTCGCGTGCGGGGCGCAGGGCGGCGGACCACCAGGCGAGCTGGTCCAGCAGGGCCTTGGCGTAGCCGGGGGCCTCGGCGTCCAGCGGCTGCCCGTCCTGCCACGTGGCGAAGTAGTTCGGGAACGCCAGGCTCTCGCGGATGGTCACCGCGTGCAGTTCGGTGAGGACGTTCTCCAGGTGGAGGACGGCATGGCGGCCGCCACCCGCGCCGCCGTAGCTGGCGAAGGCCACGGGCTTGGCCGTCCAGTGGGTGTAGTGCCAGTCGATGGCGGCCTTCAGGGAGGCGGGGTAGCTGTGGTTGTACTCGGGCGTGACCAGGATGAAGGCGTCCGCCCCCGCCAGGCTGGACGTCAGGGGCGCCATGGCTTCGGGGCGCGGGTAGGAGTCGCCGGCGAACTTCGGCGGGGTCGCGGGCAACGACAGCGGGAGTTCGACGTCGGCGAGGTCGACGACCTCGACGTCGAACCCGCCGTGTACGCGCGCCTGCTCGGCGACCCAGGAGGCGACGACGGGCCCGAACCGGCCCTCGCGGACGCTCCCGATGATGATGGCCAATGTGTGCTTCTCGCTCATGCGTTCCACGGTCCACCGCCGCGAGGGCGGTAACCAGACCCGGCGCAGGCTGGCCCCCGCAGGGCCAGCCTGCGGTGTTCGAGCGCGCCGGCACCGCTCGTAGACTCCGGCCATGGGTACGCCACTGGGCGACTTCGTCCGCGCCAAGCGCGACAGCATCCAGCCCGAGTCGTTCGGGTTGCCCGACCGGGGCCGCCGGCGCTCCCCGGGGCTGCGGCGCTCGGATCTGGCCGCCCGGGCCAGGATCAGCGTCGAGTACCTCACCCGCATCGAGCAGGGCCGCGACCGCAACCCGTCTCCCGCCGTGGTCAACGCCCTTGCCGACGCCCTGAGCCTGGACGCCGCGGAACGCGACCACCTGCGCTACCTCGTCAAGATGACCAATGGGGCCTGTGGTGGGCGCCGCCGGCCGGAACCGCCCAGCCGCGAGGTCCGCCCCACCGTGCTGGAGACCGTCCGGCTCCTCGAACCGGCGGTCGCGTACGTCACCAACCGCCTGGGTGACGTGCTCGCGCACACCAGCGGGTTCGAGCTGGTGATGCGCGGGAGCGGGCTGCTGGAGACCCGGGAGCCGAACCTGACGCGCTACGTGTTCACCGACCCGCGGGCCCGGACGTTCTTCGCCGACTGGGAGCAGGTGGCCGACGAGCAGGCCTTCGACCTGTGGTTCGGGCCGTCCACGGAGACCTCCGAGTGGTTCAAGGCCGCACTCGCCCCGCTCGCCGGCCAGGAGTTCACCGGGCGGCTCGACCGCCACCTGCCCCCGTCGCAGGTCCCGCTCCGGCTCGACCACCCCACCGCGCACGAGCTGCGGTGGCAGCGGGAACGGCTGGAACTGCCGCGCACCGACGCGCAGGCACTGGTCGTCCTCCTGCCCGCCGACGAGACGACGGCCCGGGCCGTGGAGCGTCTGCGCCGCCAGCCCGGCGGCGGCCTTCGCGCGATCGGTTGACGCGGCCGGGCACGGCGCCGGACGCCCCCGACGGGACGTCCGGCCGGACGCGGGGCCGCGGAAGATCCCGATCAGTATGGCGATCGCGGGCGTGCCCGTGCGGGCCGAACGGGGAGGTGTGCGCTCTTCACCTTCCGTGGATCGTCGCGGCCTCAGGCTTCTCGTAGCCAGTGGTCGAGGGTGGTGAAGTCGGCGTCGGTGAGGCCCCGGGCAGGGGGGACGCGATGGAGCAGGGCTCGGCCGGGGTGGTGCGCGGATACCCAGTCCTGATCGGCGTCGGTGATCTCATCGTCGACCCAGATGAAGGGGCGCCGGTTCGCCCACGTCACCAGGGGCCTGGTCTTCCAGCACAGCCCGAACCACTGGTCTTCACGCTCGTCCTCGATGGCGGGCTCGGGCCAGTTCACCACCGGTAGCCGCGGCAGCCCGATCCGGGGCGCGATCACCGTGTTGGCCTCGTCTTCCCAGGTGGTGGCCCAGACCAGGTCGCAGGGCAGCGCGGCCAGCCGGAGCCCCACCCGCGGGTCGAGCCGGGCCAGGTGCACGGTCGGCCCGGTGCCCGAAGGGTCGCGTTGCGAGCCGTCGCCGAACGGCAGGAGCGGTCCGTCCACATCGAGGAAGAACAGCGGCCGGTTCCGCCCGGCCTCGCCCACGTGATGCCTGCCGTCTTCGCCTGCGGCGGCCGGCGATCCGCCACCGCGGGCGTGTGCGGTCACCGCGGGGTGAGCCGGATCACCGGGTATTCCCGGTCGGATTTGCTCTGGTACTTCGCGTAGCGGGGCTGGGCGGCTGTGATGTGCTGCCATGCCTGCTCGCGTTCGGCGCTGTCGAGCCGGTGCGGCGTCACCGGCACGGCACCGCGGTTGGGCAACTCGATCGACGCCCGGTCGGGGTGCGCCATGAGGTTGGCGTGCCAGTCCGGGTGCCGGCTCCCGCCGCCCGATGCGACGATCAGCCAGGTGTCCTCGCCGTCGGCGAACCACGCCAAAGGTGTTTCCCGCGGCTGCCCGCTGTGGCGGCCCACCGTGTTCAGGACCAGCACGTCCATGCCCATGAGCTTGCCGCGGCCACCCCGGATCTTGCGGTTCATGCGGGCGTTCATTTTCCGCTGTATCCACAGCGACACCGCCCCGGGCGAACCGCTCTCGCGCTTTCCGCGGCCGCCTGCCTGCTGGTCCCGTGCCATCGACTACCTCCGGCCGGTCGACTCGATGTCCATGGCGGTAACGCTAGGCGCGCCCGGCCGCGGGCGCTTCTCGATTCCTGACCGGTCCGCCGCGCACCGCTGGTGGTGGGATCTCGGATCGCCCGGCCGTGAACGTTGGGTCTCACCGTCGCGCCGGACGGCCGGCGGGTCTGGGCTGGACCGTCCAGACCGGGAAGTCCGCCATGGATGAGCGGGCTCCTCGCCGGCGGGAACGGGGAAGCCCCCCGGCCGGGGAGGGCCGGGGGGCGGGGGCGGGCAGGGGTCAGGGGCTGGTCTGGACGCCGTAGCCGAGCAGGCGGTGGCCGTGGCAGTCGCCGCCGAAGCGCCAGTAGCCGACGCCCACCCACGCGCCGTACCGCCAGCCGTTCGAGCACTGGGTGACGGCCCGGGCGTACCCGGAGTGGACGCGGCAGTTCCCCCACCAGCGGGTGTCGTTGTGACCGACTCCGTCGCAGGTGAACGACCGCGGTGCGGCCTTCTCGCCCTTGCTGAGCAGTACCGTGTCGCCGACCGGTCGCTTCGACGACGACTGCGGCACCGGCTTGGGCCCGTCGGCGTGGGCCGCGGCGGCCGGGACGGCGAGGAAGGCGGCGACGGCGGTGGCCGTGATGATCTGCCTGGACTTCGTGCGCATCTCTCGTTCTCCCTTCTGGGGACCTGCTACGAGTGTCGGGAGAACGGGCCGGGAAGTCCTTGACGTTCAGTGCGTCGTGGTTGACTCTCCGCGCACGGCCCGGGGGCTCGTCCCGTAGGCCGCCTTGAAGGTCCGGCTGAAGTGCGCGGCGTCGGTGAAGCCCCACCGGGCGGCGATGGCGTGGACGGGGCGGCCGGCCAGCAGCGGGTCGGCGAGGTCACGGTGGCAGCGGTCGAGGCGGCGGGCCCTGACATGGCCGGCGACGGTCAGCCCGCGCGCCCGGAACAGGGCGTGCAGGGAGCGGGTGGAGATGTGGTGGGCGGCGGCGATCGTCCCGGGGGACAGGGCGGGGTCGCCCAGCCGGTCGTGGACGAACGCCTCGATCCGGTGGAACAGCGCGTCCTGCGGTGAGCTTGCGGTCGCCTCCAACTCCTGGGCGAGCAGCGCCTCCAGCAGGTCCACCAGCGCGGCCGACAGGCGGTGCGCGCAGGCGGGGCGGTAGTGCTCGGCGTCCTGGACGGTGCGGACCGCGACGTCGGTGAGCAGCGCGCCGACACCGGACCGGCCGTCCAGTTCGGCCCCGACCACCTGCCGGATCGTGCGGGCGGGCAGCGGCAGCAGGTCGCGCGGGATCCGGACGAACAGGCACCGGTCGACGCCGGGGCTCCGCTCGCCGTGGAAGGGCAGGGACGTGTCCAGCAGCGTGAGGGTGCCGGGGGCGAGGGAGATCTGGCGGCCGTTGTGCACCAGCGTCCCGTGCCCGCGCAGGTTGACCACCAGGCGGTAGGCGTCGGGGTCGGACCGGCGGATCAGGGCCGGGTCGCGCCGCACCTCGCAGCATTCCGGTGTCCGGGTGGCCAGCGCCATGACCGTCACCGGGCCGAGGTCGACCCGGCGCAGCCGGGCGGAGAACCCGGCGGGCCGCGCGCACGCCACGTCCATGGGGGAGGACTCCCGGAAGACGATCTCGCGGAAGTACGCGAACCGCTCGGTGTCCGGAACGTCGTCCGTGCAGATCACAGCGTTCATCGCCGGCCCCTTCCCCGATGTGCCGTCCCTCCGGGATACCGCATCGGGCCGGGGCCCCGCCCGGTTTCCTCACGATGAGTCAGAGGATTGTCACCTTGCGGTGCGGGTGCCGGGCTGCAGTGAACCGATGTGCGCGGGTCGTGAATAGTGGGGGAAGCACGCGCCTTCGGGAGGAATCTTGGCAGGTCAGACACTCGCCCCGCCGAGCGGCGTCATCGGCCGGCCGGTCGAGCCGCTGCGCCGCTTCCTGCGGACCGAGTCGGGGAGCGCCGCGCTGCTGCTGGCGGCGACCGTCGTAGCGCTGCTGTGGGCGAACTCGCCGTGGTCGGGCACCTACGAGACCTTCTGGCACACCGAGTTCGAGGTTCGGCTGGGCGACGCGAGCATCGCGCTGGACCTGCGGCACTGGGTCAACGACGGCCTGATGGTGTTCTTCTTTTTCGTGGTGGGCCTGGAGGTCAAGCGCGAGCTGGCGATGGGCGAGCTCACCGAGTGGCGGCGGGCGGCGGTGCCCCTCATCGGCGCGGTCACGGGGCTCCTGCTCCCCGCGATGATCTTCCTGGCGCTGAACCCCGGCGGCGAGGCGGCCCGGGCGTGGGGTGTCGTCATCTCCACCGACACCGCGTTCCTGCTGGGCATCCTCGCGGTGGTGGGGCCGGCCCGCGCCACCGCGCTGCGGATCTTCCTGTTGACGCTCGCCGTCGCCGACGACGTCGGCGCGCTGCTGGTCATCGCGCTGTTCTACACCGAGGAGCTGAGGCCGTGGCCGCTGCTGGTCGCCGCGCTCGGCATGGCCGTCATGGCGATGCTGCGGCGGCTTCAGGTGTGGCGCGGCCCGGCGTACTTCGTGGTGGCCATCGTGGTCTGGGTGGCGATGTACGAGTCGGGGGTGCACCCCACCGTCGCGGGGGTGGTCATCGCGCTGTTCGTGCCGGTGCACCCGCCGGGGCGGCGCGAGGTGGAGGACGCCGAGCGGCTCACCCACGCGTTCCGCCAGTCGCCGAGCCCCGAGCTGGCCCGGGCGGCGCGGCTGGGCGTCGAGCGGGCGGTCTCGCTCAACGAGCGGTTGCAGCGGCTCTACCACCCGTGGACGGGCTACGTCATCGTGCCGATCTTCGCGCTGGCGAACGCCGGGGTCCACCTGGACGCGCGGATGCTGTCCGAGGCGATGCGCTCCCCGCTGACCTGGGGGATCATCGCCGGGCTGGTGGCCGGTAAGCCGATCGGCATCATGATCGGCTCGCTGGCCGCGACCCGGCTGGGGATCGGCCGGATGCCGCACGGCATGAACGCCCTCCAGCTCGCCGGCGGGGCCGCCCTGTCCGGGATCGGGTTCACCATCTCCCTGTTCATCGTCGACCTGGCGCTGGACGACCCCCTGCTGGCCGACGAGGCCCGGGTCGGCGTGCTGGCGGCCTCGGTGCTGGCGACGCTGCTGGGCTGGGCGCTGTTCCTCGTCGCCCGCCGGCCCGGCCGGGCCCCCGAGGCCCGGCCGACCCGGCTCGACCCGCCGGTGGACCCCCGGCGCGACCACGTCCGCGGGCCCGCCGGCGCGCCGCTGACGCTGGTCGAGTACGGCGACTTCGAGTGCCCCTTCTGCGGCCAGGCCACGGGGTCGGTGGAGGAGGTGCGGGAGTACTTCGGCGACCGGCTGCGGTACGTCTTCCGCCACCTGCCGCTGACCGACGTGCACCCGCACGCGGAACTGGCCGCCCAGGCGGCGGAGGCCGCGGCGGCCCAGGGCCGGTTCTGGGAGATGCACGACCTGCTGTTCGCGCACGGCGACCGCCTGGACGCGGAGGTCATCTACGTCCTCGCCCGGGAACTCGACCTGGACCTGGACGAGTTCGAGGCCGACATGTGGAACACCCTGTACGCGTCCCGGATCCTGGAGGACGTCGAGAGCGCCGGCACCGGCGGGGCGCAGGGCACCCCGACGTTCTTCGTCAACGGGCACCGGCACGCCGGCCCCTTCGACGCCGCCACCCTGATCCGCGTCCTGGAGGAGGGCCCCTGAGCCCGGCGGGAGACGGGGGAGAGAACGCGGCCGGCGGGGTTCAGGTGGCTAGGGCGGCGACGGGCTCCATGCGGGCGGCCTTGGCGGCGGGGTACACGCCGGCCACGAGACCGACGGTCAGGCCGAGCAGCGGCCCGACCACCAGCAGCCAGGGTGAGATGGCGGCGGTCCACCCCCTGGCCAGGGAGATCGCGATGGTGAGGTCCAGCCCGCCGATGGTGCCGGCCACCCCGCCGAGCAGGCCCAGCACACCGCTCTCCAGCAGGAACTGAACGAGGATGGAGCGGCGGGAGGCGCCGATGGCACGCCGCAACCCGATCTCGTGGCGGCGCTCCAGGACGGCGACCAGGGTGGTGTTGCCGATACCGATCGCGCTGATCAGCAGCGATACCGCGGCCATGACGAGGAACAGCGTGCGGGTGTCGGTCTCGACCCCGGCCCGGAGCCGCTCCGGGTCGGGCGGGACCTGGGCGACGAGCTGGTCGGGCTGGGCCGGGTCGAGGGCGACCTTGGCCTCGGTGCCCACCTGCCGGGCCGCGCCGGGCCGGGTCTGCACGACCACCTTGGGTTCCTGGAACGAGATCTTCGAGGTGGGGTCACGTGCCACCCATTCCGGGACGATCGCCGACAGCTGTGCCTGGGAGTCGAAGTCCGCGGTGGTGACGATGCCGAGCAGCAGGTAGGGGCGTCCCGCCAGGTGGATGACCGTACGCCCGTCGGCGATGCTGTGATCGGCCGGGTTCAGCCCCAGGTTGCGGGCCGCGACGTCGCCGAGCAGGAGCACCCGATGCCGCAGGTCCTGGTGGACGGGGTCGTACAGCCGGCCCGAGACGGGCCGTATCCGCAGCGCTCGCAGCGCGTCCGGATCGGCGGCCATCACCTGGGTCTCCACCGCCGCCGACGGCACGCGGTCGCCGGGCCGGCCGGCCCGGGGCAGGGGGTCCCCGGCGAGGGCCACCGTTCCGGCGGCGACGACCCCGTTCAGCCGCCTGGCCCGCTCCAGCGCGTCGGGGCCGATGACCGGGCCGCGCAGGCCGGTCGCGGTGTCGATCGGAGCGCCCGCCGCACCCGAGAAGCCCTCCACGGAGATCCTGGTCGCCTTGAGCGCGTCGAACCGGGCCGACACCTGGGCGGCCGCGGAACCGGTCAGGCCGACGGTCGCCACGAGGGCCAGGATGCCGAACGCGACCCCGAGCAGGGTCAGGGCACTGCGCAGCCTGCGCCCCCGTACGGCCTCCACCGCCTCGGTCACCAGGTCCAGCGCCGCCGCGCCGCCCCGGTGCCGCGGCTCAGCCATGCGGGGGACGCTCGGCGAGCGCCTGCCGGTCGGTGACCTCGCCGAGCCGCCCGTCGCGTACCCGCAGCACGCGGTCCGCGGCGCCCGCGATCGCGAGGTCGTGGGTGACCACGACCACGGCCGGCCCGCCGTCGTGCGCCAGGTCGGCGAGCATGGCCATCACCGTGCCGGACATTTCGGTGTCCAGGTTCCCGGTCGGCTCGTCGCAGAGCAGGAGCAGGGGCCGGTGCACGATGGCCCGGGCGATCGCCACGCGCTGTTTCTCGCCCCCCGACAGGGTGCGGGGCACCGCGTGGAGCCGGTGGCCCAGCCCCACCCGGTGGAGCGTTTCCCGCGCGATCCGGTGCCGCTCCCGGCGGGGTCCGCGGTTGTACAGGAGAGGCAGCGCGACGTTGGCGACCGCGGTTTTGTGGCCGATGAGGTGGAACGCCTGGAAGACGAAGCCGATCCGGTGCGCCCGTACCCGGGTCCGCTCGGCCTCCGACAGCCGTGCCGTGTCCTGCCCGCCCAGCAGGTAGCGGCCCGAGGTCGGGCGATCCAGCAGGCCGAGCGTGTTCAGCAGCGTCGACTTCCCCGATCCCGACGGGCCGATGATCGCCACGATCTCGCCCGCGGCGACGGAGAGGTTCACCTCGCTGAGGGCGTCGACCGGCCCGGCCGGCGACTCGTAGGTCCGGCAGACCCCCTCCAGGGTCACGGCCGCCGTCACGGGGGCTCCTCGCGAACCGTCCAGGCGCTCACCAGTACCTGGTCGCCGCCGGCCAGCGCGCCCGCCGGCGTGGAGATCGCGACCTGGCCGTCCACTTCGAAGCCCGGCTCGACCTCCACTTCGAGCCGCCGCCCGGCACGGACGACCTTGACGACCGTACGGCCGCCGGGCAGCGACCACAGCGCGGAGGAGGGCACGACGGGCCCCTTCGCGGCGGCTTTCTCGACTTCGATGCGCGCCTGGTAACCCGTGCCGGCTTTCAGGGACGACCCCGCCCGGAGCGTCACCTCCCGACCGGGTTCGTCCCCCGGTTCGTCGTCCGGTGCCGGGGAGCCCTGGCCGGCCGGCGGATCGTTCCGCACGGCCGGGCCGATGCGGTCGACCCGTGCCGGCAGCGCCCTGCCCGCCGGCGGTGTCACGGTGGCCGGGGCTCCCCTGCGCAGGCCGTGTACGGCGCTTTCGTCGGGTACCGCGCAGCGCAGCACCACCCGGCCGGACTGCACGACCACGTCTCCGGTCCGCGCGGGCTCACCGACGGCCGTGGCGACCTTGCCCAGCCGGGCCGGCAGCCGGGGGAGCACCAGCAGTTCCCGGCGGGGCATCGTCACGCCCGCGGCGGGCGATCGCGGGTCGCGTTCCTCCGTCCCGCCACCGGCCGGTGGCGCCGCGCCGGGGGCGGGGTAGCCGTGGTCGCGGTAGAGCCGTGCCACGGCCTGCCGGGTGCGCTCGTCGAACGTGCCGCTCGGCCGCCGCGCGGGCAGCAGCCCGAGCCGGACCAGCGCCGCCTGCAGCTGTTCGACGTCAGGGCCCCTGGCTCCCGGCAGGATGTCCCGGTAGGCCGGTAGCCGCCCGGCCAGCACGATCACCGGACGGCCTGAGACCTCCACCAGGACCCGGCCCTCGCCGATCAGGTGCCCGTTTTTCACCGGCAGTGCCGTGACGACGGGGTCGCCCTGCCCCTCGCCGGCCGCCAGCGGGACCGGCACCACCGAACTCGGTTCCGCCCGGCAGTCCAGGGTCGCCGTGCGCACGAGCGTTTCGAACCGTACCGGCACGGTGATCACCGATCTCGGCGGAGCCTTCGCCTCCGCCGCCAGCTGTTGCGGTGTCCGGGCCTGGCCGGCGAGCCACCAGGTCACTCCCGTCCCCAGTACCAAGCCGCTCAGACCGGTGAAAACCGCCCATCGGCTGCGCCCTAAGGCCGGCATGTCGGTCCTTCGTCTCGATCGCGGGTGCCGAAACGGCAGCGCATATGGACCGTTCGCCCTAACTTGTCAGAATCTTCTTTGCCCGCGCGAGCGCAGCCTGGTTCATCTCCCTGATGGCGGTGATATCTGCCTCGTACCGGCGCATCCCAGCCGTGTAATAGAGATCTTCCAGCCGGCGACGTTGAGCTGCGTAATTGTTTTTGAGCTCGCACTCCGCATCTGCGACGGCCAGTTTGATCTCCGCTCTGAACGCCTGGTCGGCGCTTGCCGACTTGTAGCGGGTCGCGGCCTGACTGCGGGCCGCGGCGGGGTCGGGAAGAGCGGGGTGCCCCTTGCCGGACATGCATGCCGACCAGGTGGAGTTGAGCGTCTTCATGGCAGGGTCGGCGCCGGCTCTACGACGGGCCTCGATGGGAAGGTTCGCGGCGAAGTTCTCGCCCTTGAGCATCTGTTCGAGGGAGCCGAATATCTTGATGCGCGCCTCGGACAGGCAGCCGACGGGAGAGGTTTCGATTTGCTTTCCGTCCGGCAGGGTAACCCGTATTCTTTTGACATCGTCCGGGCCGTAGAAAGCTTCTCCCCATCTTTTCCTGTCTGCCTCTGAAAGAAGCTTGAGGTCAGCGGCGCCGGGGTCGTTCTGCGGTCCCCCGATACGCTCCTGGGTCTTGTACCCGTGACGTTTGGCCGCGGCGACGCCGATGCCGTAGTCGTCCTTGCCCATGGTGGGGTGCGCGTCGGTGGCGGGGGCCGTCAGCTTGACGTAGCGGAAGCCCTTGGCCGCCATGCACCGGTGGACGAGTTCCTGCTCCGCGGCGAACCGCGTGCTGAAGCCGTCGAAGAGACCGCGCAGGGCGTCCCGGACGCCGGGATCCGGAGACCGGGGCAGTTGCCAGGGAACCTCGGGGCCGCCCTTGACGGGACCCCGGTCCGGGGAGTCTCCTCCGCAGCCGGCGAGCGGCACCGCCGAAATGGCGGCGGCCAGGCCGATCTGCAAATATTTCGACATGGTGGCCCGTTGCCGCCCGGAACGGCTGTCCGGGCGGCAGCGAGCTTGCCGAATAATCGGCACGTCTTCGTACCCTTCGGTTAGGTCAGCAGGAGACGCCGGCGTTCCAGCCGTGGTGACTTTCGCCACGGTTGACATACATTCCGGAGCCTGCTCGGGGGAGGTACTGCCCTCGGCTGACCCATACTGTCACGGCCACGTACCCGGGCCTGTCGTAGACGCAACTCCAGTACCAGCTCTGGTAGCGGTTCGCCCAGGAAGAGTCCTTGTTTCGAAGTTGCGACGGTGCCGAGGTGTTGAGCCAGTTCGACTGGTTTCCCTGGTGTTCGAAGTGCTTGCCGCCGAACTCCGCGTCTTCGTACACGCACAGCGCGCCGATGTCGCAGGGATTCGCCGCGGCCGCCGGGGCGGGCTCCGCAGCCGCCGGGGTCGCAGCCGAGAGGCAGAGACCTGCTACCGTCACGGCGGATAGAGAGGTTGCCAGTACCGTTGCCCTTACTGCCATGCTGATCCCCAGTCAGAGAGGTAGTAAAACTTCGGTGACCAGACGATTCGACCATATGCATTTTGCTGTGAGCAATATGCATAGAGTGACGTTATTTAGCCGTTATCTGAATGGTTGACATCTCAACTGTCAGAATGGATGCACACCTTGATGGGCGTGTGGTCGAGCTGGTCTGTTGTGACCGCCCGGCTCAGGGTTCGAAGCGGTAGCCCATGCCCGGTTCGGTGATCAGGTGGCGGGGGCGGGCCGGGTCGGGTTCGAGCTTGCGGCGCAGGGTGGCCAGGTAGACGCGCAGGTAGTGGGTCTCCTTGACGTGCTGGGGGGACCAGACCTCCGCGAGCAGGCGGCGCTGGCTGATCAGCTTGCCGGGGTTGCTCACCAGCAGTTCGAGAACGCCCCACTCGGTGGGGGTGAGGTGCACCTCGGCGCCGTCGGAGACGCGGCGGACGGTCTTGCGCGCCAGGTCGACCTCGTGGTCGCCGACGGTGACGGCCGGCGGGGCCTCGGTGCCGGGGGCGCGGCGGGTCACCGCGCGGATCCGGGCCAGCAGCTCGTCCACGCTGAACGGCTTGCCCACGTAGTCGTCGGCGCCGGCGTCCAGGGCGTCCACCTTGTCCTGGCTGCCGGTGCGGCCCGACAGCACGATGATGGGCACCCGGGTCCAGCTGCGCAGGCCGCGGATGACGTGGACGCCGTCCAGGTCGGGCAGCCCCAGGTCCAGGACGATCAGGTCGGGGTGCCAGGTGGCGGCCCGGGCCAGGGCCTGGCCGCCGTCGGGCACGGCCGCCACCTCGTACTGGCGGGCGCGCAGGTTCAGGCTGACGGTGCGCAGGATCTGCGGGTCGTCGTCGACCACCAGGATGCGGGTCATCGCAGCTCCGCCTCGGGGTCCGGCACGGCGGCCCGGTGCGCGGGCAGGGTGAGGATCATCGTGACGCCGCCGCCGGGGGTGTCCTCGGGCTCGATGCCGCCGCCCATCGCCTCGGCGAGGCCCCGGGCCAGCGCCAGCCCCAGCCCGACGCCGGTGTGGTTGTCGCGGTCGCCGCGCCGCTGGAACGGCAGGAACACCCGGTCCCGGTCCGCCGCCGGGATCCCGGGGCCGCGGTCCACGACCCTGATCTCCACGGTGTCGGCGTGCGAGCTCGCGGTCACCAGCACCGCCGCGCCGGGCGGGGTGTAGCGCAGCGCGTTGGACAGCAGGTTGGCGAGGATGCGTTCGAGCAGTGCCGGGTCGGCGAGGAGTTCGGGCAGCGCGCCCGGCACCTGCACCCGGACCTGGGCGGCGTCCGCGCCGAGGTCGTCCAGGACGCGCGGAACGATGTCCTCGACGGCCATCGGGCGGGTGAGCATGCCCAGCGCCCCGGCCTGCAACCGGCTCATGTCGAGGAGGTTGGCGACCAGCCGGTCCAGCCGGTCCAGGGACTGGGCGGCGGCGTCCAGCAGTTCCGCCTCGTCCTGCTCGCTCCAGGAGACGTCGGGGCTGCGCAGGCTCTCGACGGCGGCCTTGGCCGAGGAGAGCGGGGTGCGCAGGTCGTGGCTGACCGCGTTGAGCAGGGCGGTCCGCATCCGGTCGGCTTCGGCGAGCGGGCGCACCTGCTCGGCCTGCTCGGTCAGCCGGCGCTGCCGCAGCGCGACGGCGGCCTGGGCGGCGAACGCCTCCAGCACCCGCCGGTCCGTGGCCGAGGGGGTGGGGCCGCACAGCACGAGGACCAGGTCGTCGTCGATGGTGATCTCGGCGTCGCCCTGGTCGGGGCTGCCGCAGGGCCGCCCGCCGGTGGCGGCGGCGACCTTCCAGCGGTGCGGGTCGTGCTGCCGGCCGGGGGTCAGCGGGGTGTCGGCGGGGCGTTCCAGCAGGGTGACGGAGGTCAGCCGGAAGGTCTCGCGGAGCCGTTCGAGCAGGGAGTCCAGGGCGCGCTCGCCGCGCAGCACGTGCCCGGACAGGGTGGCCAGCAGGGTCGCCTCGGCCCGGGCCGCGGCGGCCTGGCGGGTGCGCCGGGCGGCCTGGTCGACGACCGTGCTGACGGCGGCGGCGACCACCACGTACACGATCAGCGCGAGCAGGTTCTCGTGCTCGGAGATGGTGAAGGTGTGGTACGGCGGGGTGAAGTAGTAGTTCAGCAGCAGCGACCCGGCCACGGCCGCCAGCAGCGCCGGGTACAGGCCGCCGGCCAGGGCCACCCCGATCACCGCGGCGAGGAACAGCAGTATGTCGCTGGGCAGCGGCACCCGGTCGCGCAGCGCGGCCAGCAGCAGGGTGAGCAGCGGCAGGCCGAGGACGGTGAGCGCGAACCCGGCGGCCTGCCGCTGCGCGGTCAGCCCGCCGCCCAGGGCGGGGGGCCGCCGCCCGGCACTGACCTTCTCGTGGGTGACCATGTGCACGTCGATGGCACCGGACTGCGCGATGGTCGTCATCCCCACCCCCCGGGAGAGCAGCCGCGCGAACCGGCCCCGGCGGGACGCGCCGAGCACGAGCTGGGTGGCGTTGGCCCCCCGGGCGAAGTCCAGCAGGGCGGCCACGATGTCGTCGCCGACCACCTGGTGGTAGGTGCCGCCCATGCTCTCCACCAGGGCCCGCTGCCGGGCGAGGTCGGCGGGGTTGGCGCCGGTGAGGCCGTCGCCGCGGAGGACGTGGACGGCCAGCAGGTCGGCGCCCTTGGTGCGGTCGGCGATGCGCGCGGCCCGCCGGATCAGCGTGTCGCCCTCCGTCCCGCCGCTGATCGCGACGACCACCCGCTCCCGGGCCTCCCAGGTGCCGCGGATGCCGTGGTCTGCGCGGTACCGGTCGAGCTGGTCGTCGACCTTGTCGGCCAGCCACAGCAGCGCCAGTTCCCGCAGCGCGGTGAGGTTGCCGACGCGGAAGTAGTTGCCCAGCGCGGCGTCCACCTTCTCGGGGGCGTAGACGTTGCCGTGCGCCATCCGGCGGCGCAGCGCCTCCGGCGTCATGTCGACCAGTTCGACCTGGTCGGCGCGGCGGACCACCTCGTCGGGCACCGTCTCGCGCTGCGGCACCCCGGTGATCTCCCGCACCACGTCGTTGAGCGACTCCAGGTGCTGGACGTTGACGGTGGAGATGACGTCGATGCCGGCGTCCAGCAGCTCCTCGATGTCCTGCCAGCGCTTGACGTTGCGGGAGCCCGGGACGTTGGTGTGCGCCAGCTCGTCCACCAGCGCCACCGCGGGGCGCCGGGCGATCACCGTGTCGGTGTCGAGCTCGGTGAACTCCGCGCCCCGGTGCTCCATCGTCTTGCGCGGCACCAGTTCCAGCCCTTCGACCTGCTCGGCGGTCCGGGCCCGGCCGTGGGTCTCCACGTAGCCGATCACCACGTCGGTGCCGCGGCCGAGCCGGCGCCGGCCCTCGGCGAGCATGGCGTAGGTCTTGCCGACGCCTGGGGCGGCCCCCAGGTAGATGCGGAGCCGCCCGCGCGCCATGGGGTTTCTCCTCTACTTCCGGACCGGGAACCTGGTGTCCAGCTCGTGGTTGAGCTGGACGACGTTGACCCGGGGCTCGCCCATGAAGCCGAGGTCCCGGCCCCGCCGGTTGGCGTCGATCGCCTGCAACACCCGCTCGACGGGGACGCCCCTGGTCCGGGCGACCCTGGCCGCCTGCAACCGAGCGTAGGCGGGGCTGATGTGCGGGTCCAAACCGCTGCCGCTGGCGGTCACCGCGTCGGCGGGAACCCGCGGGTCCGCCGGGGCGCCGCCCCGGACCGGTACGGTCGCGCCGGCGGCCAGGTCCTCGCCGGGGCGGGCGCACTCGACGCGGACGCCTTCGTAGGTGGCCAGGAAGGGGACGGCCGGGCACGCCTGGTTGGCGCTGACCACCCGGGTGGGCCGGGTGACCCGCCCGTCGGTGCCGCGCGGGCCGAACACCTTCAGTACCGCGCCCACCCCGTCGGGGGTGCAGTACGGCCGGGAGCCGTCCACGCCCTCCAGCTCGCCGATCGCCTTGCTGCGCGCGCACACCTGGGTGAGCAGGCTCTGCGACCCGTCGTCGCCGAGGGTGTCGAGGACGTCTTCGGGGCCGAGGTTGCTGGCCGCCGATCCGGTCGGGTTGTAGGAGGTGTCGTCGGGGTTCGGTGCCTCCTGCCCCTTGACGGGGCTGTCGATGGTGGCGGAGGGGCGGCTCTGGAAGTACTGCGGTAGGGGGGTGCCGTCGGGGCCGGTGAAGGACTGGCCGATGAGCCGGCTGCCGACGACCTTCCCGCCGCTTTCGATCTTCGAGCCGCCGGCGCCGCCGCGCAGCCCGGGGAGCTGGGCGACGGCCATGACGGCCAGCGGGTAGAGCAGGCCGAGCAGGACGGTGAACACCAGCAGCGCGCGCAGCGCGGCCAGGTGGTTGCGGATCCACGTGGGCATCAGCATGTCAGGACATCCCAGGAAGGAACTGGACGAAGAGGTCGATGATCTTGATGCCGACGAACGGGGCGACGATCCCGCCCAACCCGTAGATCGACAGGTTGCGGGTCAGCAGCGTGGACGCCCCGGCGGGCCGGTAGGCGACGCCGCGCAGCGCCAGCGGGATCAGCGCGATGATGACCAGCGCGTTGAAGACGACGGCCGACAGGATCGCCGACTGGGGGCTGTGCAGGCGCATCACGTTGAGCGCGTCCAGCCCGGGATACAGCGCCACGAACAGCGCCGGGATGATGGCGAAGTACTTGGCGATGTCGTTGGCGATCGAGAAGGTCGTCAGCGCGCCGCGGGTGATGAGCAGCTGCTTGCCGATCTCCACGATCTCGATGAGCTTGGTGGGGTCGGAGTCGAGGTCCACCATGTTGCCGGCCTCCTTGGCGGCCGACGTCCCGGTGTTCATCGCCACCCCGACGTCCGCCTGGGCCAGCGCGGGGGCGTCGTTGGTGCCGTCCCCGGTCATGGCGACCAGCCGGCCGCCCTCCTGCTCCTTCTTGATCAGTGCCAGCTTGTCCTCGGGACGGGCCTCGGCGAGGAAGTCGTCCACCCCGGCCTCGTCGGCGATCGCCTTGGCGGTCAGCGGGTTGTCGCCGGTGATCATGATGGTGCGGATGCCCATCGCGCGCATCTCGTCGAACCGCTCGCGCATGCCGTGCTTGACGACGTCCTTGAGGTGGATCACGCCGAGCAGCCGGGTGCCGGAAGGCGTCTTCTCGGCCACCGCCAGGGGCGTGCCGCCACCGGCGGAGACGCCGTCGACGATCTCGCCGAGCTGGACCGGCACGCTGCCGCCCTGGCCGCGGACCCACTCGGCGACCGCGCCCGCGGCGCCCTTGCGCAGGGAGCGGCCCTCGTTGTCCAGGTCCACACCCGACATCCGGGTCTGCGCGGTGAACTCCACCCAGCGGGCCCGGTCGAGCTCGCCGGCGGCGCGCTCGCGCAGCCCGTACCGCTGCTTGACCAGCACCACCACCGACCGGCCCTCCGGGGTCTCGTCGGCCAGGCTGGACAGCTGCGCGGCGTCGGCCAGCACGTCGGGGGCGACCCCGTCCAGCGGGATCAGGTCGGCCGCCTGCCGGTTGCCCAGCGTGATGGTGCCGGTCTTGTCCAGCAGCAGCGTGCTGACGTCCCCGGCGGCCTCGACGGCGCGCCCGCTCATGGCCAGCACGTTGCGCTGCACCAGGCGGTCCATGCCGGCGATGCCGATCGCCGACAGCAGCGCCCCGATGGTGGTCGGGATCAGGCAGATCAGCAGCGAGACCAGCACGATGCCGGTGACACCGCCGGAGCCCAGGGCGAGCGAGTCGGGCACCCCGGGCTGGGTGCTCTTGGAGTAGATCGCCAGCGGCTGGAGGGTGGCCACCGCCAGCAGGAAGATGACCGTGAGCGCGGCGAGCAGGATGTTCAGCGCGATCTCGTTCGGCGTCTTCTGCCGGGACGCGCCCTCCACCAGGGCGATCATCCGGTCGATGAAGCTCTCGCCGGGCCGCTGGGTGACGTGCACCACGATCCGGTCCGACAGCACCCGGGTGCCGCCGGTCACCGCGGACCGGTCGCCGCCGGACTCCCGGATGACCGGTGCGGACTCGCCGGTGATGGCGGACTCGTCCACGCTGGCGATGCCCTCCACCACATCGCCGTCGGCGGGGACGAGCTGCCCGGCCTCGACGACCACATGGTCGCCGCGGCGCAGGTCGGCGGCGGCCACCGGCTCCTCGGGGACGTCCCGGCCCGGCTCCCAGCCGCGCAGCCGGCGGGCGGTCATCTCCTGCTTGGCCTTGCGCAGGGTGGCGGCCTGGGCCCGGCCGCGCCCCTCGGCGACGGCCTCGGCCAGGTTGGCGAACAGGACGGTCAGCCACAGCCAGACCACGATCAGCCAGGCGAACCAGCTCGGTTCCAGCGCGGCCAGCACAGTGGACCAGACGGCGCCGATCTCGACGATCAGCATGACCGGGTTGCGCCACAGCGTCCGGGGATCGAGCTTGCGCAGCGCGTCCGGCAGGGACCGGGCGAGCTGCTTGGGGTCGAACAGACCGCCCCGCACCCGGTTCCGGGGGGTGGGCGTGGGCATCAGTGGAGTCCTTCCGCGAGGGGCCCGAGCGCGAGCGCGGGCAGGAACGTGAGGGCGACGAGGATCACCGTGACTCCGGTGACCATGCCGACGAACTGCGGCCGGTGGGTGGGGAGCGTCCCCGCCGAGACGTGGGTGCCGCCCTGCCGGGCGAGGGACCCGGCCAGCCCCAGGACGAGGATGATCGGCAGGAACCGGCCGAGCACCATGCACAGGCCCAGCGCGGTGTCGTACCAGACCGTGTTGACGGTGACGCCGGCGAACGCCGACCCGTTGTTGTTGGAGGCGGAGGTGAACGCGTAGAGCACCTCTGACAGGCCGTGCGGGCCGCTGTTGAGCATGGCCGCCCGGCCGCTCTCGGTGGCCATCGCGACCGCGGTGCCCGCCAGCACCAGCGCCGGGGTGACCAGGAAGTACAGCGAGGCGTACTTGATCTCCCGGGAGCCGATCTTCTTGCCCAGGTACTCGGGGGTGCGGCCGACCATCAGGCCGGCGACGAAGACGGTGATGACGGCGAGGATGAGCATGCCGTACAGGCCGGCGCCCACCCCGCCCGGCGCGACCTCGCCGAGCATCATGTTGACCAGCGGCATCATGCCGCCGAGCGCGGTGTAGGAGTCGTGGAAGGAGTTCACCGCGCCGGTGGAGGTCAGCGTGGTCGAGGCGGCGAACACCGCCGAGTTCGCCACGCCGAACCGGGCCTCGGTGCCCTCGGTGGCGGCGCCGACCGCTTCCGGCACGGTGCCCTGGTGCATGAGCTGGAACGTCATGGTGAGCGAGATGCTGACGACCGCCAGGATCCCCATCACGGCGGCGATCGCGTAGCCCTGCCGGAGCTGGCCCACGATCCGCCCGAACGTGCGGGTCAGCGCGAACGGGATCATCAGCAGCAGGAAGATCTCCAGCCAGTTCGTCCAGGGGGTGGGGTTCTCGAACGGGTGGGCGGAGTTGGCGTTGTAGAAGCCGCCGCCGTTGGTGCCCAGTTCCTTGATGGCCTCCTGGCTGGCGACCGGCCCGCCGGTGAGGTGCTGCGTGCCGCCGGCGACCGTGCCGACGGTGTCCGGTGAGGCCAGGTTCTGCACCACGCCCCCGGCCACCAGCACGAGGGCGCCGACGAACGCGATGGGCAGCAGGATCCGCAGCGCGCCGCGCACCAGGTCCACCCAGAAGTTGCCCAGGTGACCGGACCCGCGCCGGGCGAACCCGCGGACCAGCACGATCGCGATCGCCATGCCGACCGCCGCGGACACGAAGTTCTGCACCGCCAGCCCGGCCATCTGCACCAGGTGGCCCATGGTCTGCTCGCCCGCGTAGGACTGCCAGTTGGTGTTGGTGACGAAGCTGACCGCGGTGTTCCACGCCTGGTCCGGCTTGACCGGGTCGAAGCCCAGGTTCAGCGGCAGGTACTGCTGCACCCGCTGGAACGCGTACAGCAGCAGGATGCTGATGGCCGAGAAGGCCAGGACGCTGCGGGCGTAGGCACCCCAGGTCTGCTCCGCGTCGGGGCGGACGCCGACCAGCCGGTAGAGGAGGCGTTCGATCCGCCAGTGCCCGGGGTCGGTGTAGACCCGGTACATGTAGTCGCCCAGCGGCCGGTAGACCACGGCCAGGGCGAGGACGAGGGAGCCGAAGAAGACGACTCCCGCCAGGGTGCCGTTCACTAGAACCTCTCCGGGAACACCAGCGCGACGATCAGAAAGACGATCAAGGCCGCGGCCAGCACGAGGCCCACGGCGTTTTCGAACGTCACAGCCGCTCGACCGCCTTCACGACCAGGGCGAACAGCGCGAAGACCGCGACTGTCAGCAGGACGAACACCAGATCAGGCATCTCTCGCATTCCTTGTCGGTTCGCGGGCGCGGGGCCCTCACCCAGGGAGGTTCACCCCAGCCGCGCCCGCATTCGGCTTGGTACAAAAGGAGTGAAACGCCTGATCAGTGCGATAAGTGACTTCTTTAACGCCCTCTTAGCGCGGCCCCCGCGAGTTTTGATACCTCTCTGACACGGCCGCGCACGGCGCTACCACCGGAGGGGCGAATGGCCACCGTCATCGGGATCCACGGCACCGGCAAGTACGAGTACTTCCAGCGGGAGGGCACGGCCGAGGCCGCGTCGGCCGCGCTCGGCCGCGTCTGGTCCCGCTGGCTGGGCGAAGGGATGGCCGCGGCGGGCCGTCCCGGGCCACCGGTGACCACCGGCTACTACGCCCACCACCTGCACCGGGGCACCATGCAGGGACCCGACGACCCGGGGATGCTCGACGCCGAGGCGCAGGAACTGCTGATCTCCTGGGTGGACCTGCTCCGGACGCGCCCGCAGACCCCCATGGGCCCCCGCACCGCCCGCGCCCGCGGCGCCGCCGACTGGGTGGCCCGCAAGCACGGCGACGCCGCACGCCGCCTCGTCACCACCCTCTCCCGCGAGATGACCGCCTACCTGCGGGAACCGGCGGGCCGGCGGCGGATCGCGGCCCGGGAGGCGGTGGCCGGTGCCGTCCGCGCCGCGCCCGGCCCCGTCACCGTGCTCGCGCACTCGCTGGGCAGCGTCGTGGCCTACGAGGCGCTGTGGGCGCACCCCGAACTGCGGGTCGGCCACCTGGTCACCCTCGGCAGCCCGCTCGGCATGCCGGGCGCCGTGTTCGAGCGCCTCGTCCCGGCCCCCCGCGCCGGCCGGGGCGCCCGCCCGCCCGGCGTGACCCGGTGGACCAACCTGGCCGACGTCGGCGACCTCGTCGCGATCCCCCGCACCGGCCTGAGCGGCGGGTTCGACGGCGTCGACGCCGACCACCCCGACCTGGTCATCGGCGAGCGCGACTTCCACACCGCCCGGGGCTACCTCTCCTGCCCGGACGTCGCCCGCCTGCTGTGACCCGCCACCGGGCCGCGGTCCAGGCCGGGGAACCCGTCACAGGAGGGGCCGGGTGGTCCCGGTGGGCCAGGTGCGGCGGCCTGGCCAGGGCAGGCGGACCAACGGCCCGCCGGGCACGGCCCGCCGGGCGGCGCGGAGCTCGTTCCGGGCGACCTCCGCGACCATGTGGAGCGGGGCCGGCTGCCGGTTCCGCTGCTGCGGCACCCGGCTCAGCCAGCGGTCGACCAGCCGGCCCAGGTCGGCGGGTATCCCGGGGACCAGCCGGTCCACCCGTTCGGGCCGCCCCCCGCCGTCGAGGTGGCGCACGATGTCGCCCGGGGTCGCCGCGGTGCTGAGCTCGAGCGTGAGCGGGGCGCGCCCGGTGATCATCCAGTAGAGCAGGGCACCGGCCCCGTAGAGGTCGGCCAGCGGCGTGCACCAGCCCGGCGGCTGGAGGATCTGCTCCGGGGCGGCGAAGAAGGGGGTGCCGCCCGTCATCGGCTCCCGGCCGGGCTCGGTGTTCCACTGGGCGGACAGGCCCCAGTCGATGATCTTCGCGTCCCCGCGGTCGAGCACGATGTTCCCCGGCTTGACGTCCAGATGGACGAGCCCCGCCCGGTGCGCCGCGGCCAGGCCGTCCAGGACCTGCTCGGCGATCCGCAGCACCGTGTCCAGGGTGCGCTCCGCGGCGGCGAAGACGCCGGTGAGGCTGCCCGGGTCGTACCGGGGCATGACCACGTAGGCGAATCCCTGCTCCTCGCCGGAGCCCAGGAGCGCCCGGATGTGCGGGTGTGTCGTGCGCACTCGCATGTCGTTGCGCAGCGCCCGGCGGCGCAGCACGCCGGCCCGGGTCGCCGAGCCGTGCGCGCCGGTGGGGACGAGCTTGACCAGCACCTCCGGTGCCGGGTCGCCGGCCGGCACGGCGGTCCAGATCGCGCTGTTGCCGGCCTGGTCGGAGCCGTCCAGGGGCGCCACCAGCCGCCACCGCCCGCCGAGCAGCAGGTCGGGCCGGGGCTGCCACGCCTCGCGGGCGTAGATCTCCTCCAACTGCCCGGCCCGGCCGAGGACGGAGGCGCCCTGCGCCGGGCCGGGCCGTTCCGGGGACTGCTGCCAGGGGTTGGGGCCGGCCGAGTCGTGGTTCGGTTCGCCGGGCCGTTCCGGGGACTGCCGCCAGGGGTTGGGGTCGGTCCAGTCGCGGTCCGGTTCGCCGGGCCGGCCCGGGGCCGGCCGCCAGGGGTTGGGGCCGATCGAGTCGTGGTTCGGTTCGCCGGGCCGTTCCGGGGACTGCCGCCAGGGGTTGGGGTCGGTCCAGTCGCGGTCCGGTTCGCCGGGCCAGCCCGGGGCCGGCCGCCAGGGGTTGGGGCCGGCCGAGTCCCGGTCCGGTTCGCCGGGCCGGCCCGCGGCCCGCCGCCAGGGGTTGGGGTCGGTCCAGTCCCGGTCGGGGTCGGCCTGGGACCCGTGCCCGGATCGGGCTTCGACCGGGAGCCCCGGGGCCGGTCGCGAGGAGGGCTCCGAGTCGTACTGGTCCGCCGGGACCGCCCAGGGAAGGTCGGTCCTCTCCGGGCCCGGCACCGGCGTGGTGGGGACGAGTTCGTCGAGCCGGCCGGCGTCGGCGGCGTGCTGCAACGCGTGCCGGAGCACGTAGGGCTCGGCCGCCGCCCAGTCCCGTTCCTCGGCCGGGCCGAGCGGGGCGAGCAGCAGGTCGAGGAACGCCGAGACCCGGGTGCGTTCGGCCGCCCGGAACCGGGCGTCGCCGCCCCGGCCGAGCAGGTGGTCGGCGAGCCCCTGGTGGAACAGCCGGTACAGGGTGGTCCCGTCCACGTCGGTGGCCTGGCGCAGGTAGAAGCGGCCGGCGTCCAGCGCCTCCCGCAACCGGTCCACGGCCGGTTCGGCGCCGCCGTCCAGGTACGCCCGGCACACCCGGCGCAGCACCGACAGGGGCATCCCGTTCCCGTAGGTGCGGGCCAGGGCGAGCATGACCGGGCGCAGCAGCGGCGACGTCCCGATGTCCAGGTCGAGGGTGAGCACCTGTGGCAGGGCGCGCGGCACCTGCCGGCCCAGCGTCCGCGCCTCGCCGGGCGTGCCCACCGGCCGGTCGAGGGTGGCCGCCACCAGGTGCCGGGTGTACAGCCCGGCGACCAGGAACTCGCCCCAGCGGTGCCGGACGCCCTCCTCCGGTTCGGCGGAGAGGGTCGCCGCGACCCCGCGGGCGAACGCCCGGCGCACCGCGGCGCGCCCGCGGTAGGCGTCGCTGGCGTGCAGCAGTTCGGTGACGTACTCCTCCAGGTCGTCCTCCAGGACCTCGCGCGGCTGGCCGTCGAGGTCGACGAGGAGGGCGTCGCGGCGGGCGAGGTCGCGCAGCGGGGCGTAGTCGCCGTACCTGCGCACCCCCACCACCAGCCGGACGAGCGGGGTCCCGTCGGGGCGCCGGGCGCGGACCAGGGGCAGCACCAGCTCGTCCATGAGCAGCGGGCCGTTCTCGGCCTCGTCCAGGGCGTCCAGGACGATCGCGGGTGGCCGGGGCGCCCGCCGCAGCGCCTCCCCCAGGTCGTCGGGGAAGTCCAGCTCGCCGAGGCCGAGCTGGCGGGCCAGCGAACCGACCACCTCGTCGAGCCGGCGGCCCCGGGCGTGCACGGCCGCAACCGGGCCGTCCGTCTCGAAGAGGGCACGGCCGACGTGCTCCCACACCCGCCGGGTCGGCTCGCGCAGCCCCGGGTGCAGGGCGCAGACCAGCACGCCCAGCAGCGCGGACTTGCCCGCCCCCGGGCTGCCGGTGACGACGCCCAGGGGTTCGGCGGGCGCGTCCGGGGACTCGCCGCCGAGCAGCCAGGACAGCCGGCGCAGTTCCTTGCGGCGGCCGGTGAAGCACCCCGCCAGTTCGGTGAACCCGGGGGAGCGCCGGAACGGGCCGGCCCCGGCGGCCCGCTCGATGAAGTGGCGGGCGTCGAGCACCTCGTCGAGGTCGTCGAAGAACGGCAGCAGCCCGGGGTCCAGGCCGGCGCGCAGCCGCGCCTTCGGGTCCGCGGGGTCGTACGCGGGGTTGGGGAAGAACGGGAGCCAGCTCAGGTCCGCGGCGGAGTCGACCAGCGTGCCGATGACCTGCTGGCGGTCGGTGTCGGCCGCGACGGCGAGCCGGTCGACCTCCCGCCGGACGGCGCCGACCACCGTGTTGTACGGGACGTGTTCCAGCGCCGGGCCGACGTCCAGGTCGCCGATCCGGCCGAGCACGTTGATCAGCGCCTGGGAGAAGTGGCCGTTGAACGCGGCCTGGTCGCTCTCGCAGGCGGCGAGCACCCAGGCCCGGACCCGGCCGTGGGCCAGCGGGATCTGCCAGGGCAGCCGCGCCGCGGTGCCCGCCTGGCAGAGGTCCAGCAGGAACAGCACCAGCGGGCCGTCCGGGTCGCGCTCCACCCGCTTCAGCCAGGACTCGACGTCGGTGGCGTCCCCGGCCGCCGCGCCGTCGGTGCCGGGGACCCAGAGCGTTCCCGTCCGCTCCTCGACGTCGCCGTGGCTGATCAGGTGGACCACCACGACACCGGCCCCGTCGAGGTGGGACGCCACCGCGTCCCCGAGCGCCCGGGTGGGCAGCCGGGGACCGTCGCGCACGGTGGGGGAGTATCCGAGCTCACCGAGTGAGCGCGCGAGCTCCCGGGCCAGTTCCGGGGCGAAGGGCAGCGGGCCGCCGCGGTGGCCCGCGGAGCGGACGCCGATGGACAGCGCCCGGCGCCGTGGCGGCACGACGATCACCCCGGTTTCCCTTGACGACTCCCCGAAAAGGGTAGATCGCCGAGGGTCGCCGGGTCAGCCGGGCTGGAAGGTCACCTGCGGGATGTCGGGGACCGCCTTGGCCCGGCCGGGGTCCTTGGCCTCGTAGGCCACGATGACCTGGGCCGGGATGCGACCCCGGTCGTTGACCTCGATGCCGTGCTGCTTGGCCCAGGAGCGGATGGCCGCGGCGCGCTCGCGGTCGCTGGTGCTGCGGGTAACGCTGCCACCGTCGGCCTTGACCGGCCGCTCGGCCCGTGCCCGGCGGGCGCCGGCCACGTAGGGACCCAGGGCCGTGCGCAGGGCGGCGGCGTTCTGGGCGCTGAGGTCGATTTCGTAGTCGATGCCGTCCAGCGCGAACGTGACCGTCTCGTTCGCGGGGCCGCCGTCGAGATCGTCGAGCAACTCGACGACCGTGGTACGTGCCATTTCCTAACTCTCTCTCTTGCCGCGTGCGGCCGTCAGGCCTCCGGCCTCGCGTCCGGGTGGGCGGCGATGAACTGCTCGTAAACCTCGTCGGCGATCTTGCCACGGGTGCTGATCTCGACGCCCTCGCGCTCGGCCCACTCGCGCACGTCGGTGTTGGAGTAGCCGCGCAGCCGGGGGCCGGCGTCGGCGGTGCCCTTGCGGGCCCGCCCGGCCCGCTTGACCTCGGTCGCCTTCTCCAGATAGGGGGCCAGTTCGGCCAGGACGTCCTGAAGCCGTTTGTGGTTGGCGTCGCCCAGATCTATGGCGAATGTCATCGAGCCGATCTGGAAGTCGCGCCGGATGACGTCTTCGCCCTCGTACCCGTCGATGTCATCCACGGTGATGACCCTGGTGGCCACGTCACATCCCCTGCTCGTCGGTTGCGCAAGTGAGAATGCCACACACCGGGGACTGAAATGGCCGGGACGCCGCCACCCGCGGCGTGTGTGATCAATACCTGGCCAGGATTCGGCGGATGATCTCCAGAGTGTCGTCCGGTGTGGCCGCCTCCGTCACCAGGATGTTGAAGCTGTGCCAGTAGCGGTCGACGTCGGCGGGCTTGTCGGGGTAGGAGGCGCCGGCGAGGTGCCTGACGTACACCATGTCCGGCAGGCCCTGCTGCGGGAAGCGGACCAGGGTGGCGGAGCCGCCCGTGCCGGAGTGCCCGCCGACGGAGAACGGCACGACCTGCACGGTGACGTTCGGCAGCTCGCACATCTCGATCAGGTGCTCCAGCTGGGCGCGCATCGTGCCGGTGTCGCCGAGCCGGCGGTGCAGCACCGATTCGTCGAGCACCACCCACAGCTGGGTCGGGTCGGGTTTGCGGTACAGGATTCGCCGGCGCCCCATCCGCAGTTGCAGCCGGCGGGCCAGCTCGCCTTCGGAGGCGTCGCGGTAGTAGTGCCGGATGGCCTGGCGGGCGTAGTCCTCGGTCTGCAGCAGGGGCGGGATGAACCGGGTCTCGAAGCACCGGATCACGCTCGCGGCCTGCTCCGCGTTGAGGTAGGCCCGCAGCCAGTCCGGCACCAGGCTGCGGTAGCCGTACCACCAGGGGGCCGCGTTGGACTGCTCGGCCAGGGCGAGTGCGATGGCGCGCTCACCCTCGTCGTCGACGCCGTAGCGGGTGAGCAGGTCGGCCACGTCCCGCTGCTTGAAGCCGGTGCGGCCCAGTTCCATCCGGCAGATCTTCGAGCCGGACGCCCGGATCGTCTCGCCCGCGTCGTCCAGGGAGATGCCGGCGGCCTCCCGGAGCCGGCGTAGCCGCTGGCCCAGCACCATCCGCGGGATCAACGGCCCCGTCGGGAGTTCGGAGGTGTCGCTCATCGGGGTGACGGAGGCCAAATCGGGCGCATGGTCCGTCACGGTCGGACGATTCCTTCCGTCGAGCGCGTCTTTGGGGAGATCCCAACCTAGGGGTGCAGACCCGCCCACGACCGGAATTCGGTGATTCGCACCACACTGGTGCATGAAATTGTTTTGGCGGGGCTCAGCCCACGGTGATGGCGTTGAGTTTGTCGAGCAGGTAATCGCGGGCGCGCACGGGCTCGTGCGCCACCCGGCCGACGGGCGGGCCGAGCGATTCGATCAGTGCGTCGGGATCGCACTCGTAGAAGTAGATGAGCGAGATGAGCTCCTCGTCCGGCGCGCCGGGATCGGGGGGCAGCACCCGGTGCCGGCCCGAGAGCCACCGGTCACCCGTCCAGCGGGCCAGCAGGTCCCCGATGTTGATCGTGAACGAATCCGGGACGTAGGGGGCGTTCACCCAGTGGCCGTCCCGGGTGTAGATCTGCAGGCCGCCCACCCCGTCCTGCCGGTCGAGGACGGTGACGGTCCCGAAGTCGGTGTGCGGGCCGATCCGGAACTGGCCGGGCTCGGGCTCGCCCAGCAGCGACAGCGGCGGGTACCAGTTGACGTTCATCGTGTACGAGGGGTGGCCGGCCCGCGAGACGAAGAACTCCGGGGGCAGGCCGAGCGCCGCCGCGCACAGCACCAGCAACTCGTCGGAGAGGTCGCGCATCCGGACCAGGTAGTCGGTGAGCAGCGGCCGCAGCTCGGGCACCTCGGCCGGCCAGCGGTTGGCCGGGAACCACGCGGCGTCAATCTCCGGGTCGCCGATGGGCCGGTCCGCGCCGACCGCGTAGGTCTCCTTGAGGTCGGGCGGGGTCTCGGTGCCCTCGGCGTAGCCGTTGGCCTCCACCCCCGGCGGCAGCCAGCCGCGCTCGCCGACGGTCGCCGCGTAGGTCTCCTTGACCTCGCCGGGCAGGGCGAAGAACCGCCTGGCCGCGGCGCGGATCCGGGCCCGCAGCTCCACCGGGACGCCATGCCCGGTGACCACCAGGAAACCGACCTCCCGCAGCGCGGCGTCCACCCGCGCCGCGACCGCCAGGCGGTCGGCCTCGGTCCCGTGGAACCAGGGGGTCAGGTCGATGGTCGGTACCACGCTCGTCATCTCCCCAACTATGCGCTGGAGAAGGGCCGCCCGGTATGGACAGAACGTCCGTACCATGAGGCCCTGGACTGGACGGAACGACCGAGGTAGGGCGATGCCGCTCACGCTCCGCGAGATCCTCTCCTTCGACGCGCTGCGCGCCGCCCGGCCGCGCGTGCTGGCCGGCGAGGCCGCGCTGGACCGGGTGGTCCGCTGGGTGCACTCCAGCGAGATCTACGAGATCGGCCCGCTGCTGACCGGCGGCGAGCTGCTGCTGACCACCGGGCTCGGCCTGGCCGGCACCGACGCCGGGGCGCGCCGCCACTACCTGCGGGAGATCGCCGCCCGGCGGGTGGCCGGGGTGGCGCTGGAACTGGGCCGGACGTTCCCCGAGGTGCCCCGCGAACTCGTGGACGAGGCCCGCCGGCTGCGGCTGCCGTTCATCGTCCTGCACGCGGTGGTGCCGTTCAGCCGGATCACCGAGGAGGCCAACACCCGGATCGTGGACTACGCCGGCCACCGGTTACGGCTGGGCGACTCCATCACCCGCGCCCTGAACGAGGCGCTCATCGAGGGCTCCGGCGTGCCTGGCCTGCTGGCCACCGCGGCGGAGGTGATCGGCGGGCC
Organism: Actinomadura craniellae; assembly: GCF_003289645.1. Taxonomy (GTDB): domain Bacteria; phylum Actinomycetota; class Actinomycetes; order Streptosporangiales; family Streptosporangiaceae; genus Actinomadura_D; species Actinomadura_D craniellae. The sequence continues at coordinate 294,429 of NZ_QLYX01000008.1, forward strand.
GCTCGTCCTGGTCGCCGGCAACGGGGCGCTGGTCGCCGCGCACGGCGTCGCCGACGACCGGGAGGCGTGGCGGGTGGCGGACGCCCCGGCGGCGCAGGTGCCGGTCACCGTGCACGGGCAGACCTGGGGGCGGCTGATCGCCGGCCCCGGCGGCGCGCTGGACGGCGAGGACCTGGCGATCGCGCTGGAGCGCACGACCGTCGCGCTGGCCCTGGGCATGCTGCGGGCCGGCGACCCGCCCAGCGAGCACGACCGGCTGGCCACCGCCCTGCTCACCGACCTGCTGGACGGCACCGCCGAGGGCCGCGCCGAATCCTCGCTGCGGGCGGCGCTGGCGGGCTTCCACCCCGCCGCCGACCACCTGCTGGTCGGGGTCGCCGCGGACGCGCTGGAGACCGCCGCCGCGCTCGCCGTCATCGACCGCGCCGCCCGCATCCTGCACACCTCGGCGCTGCGCGGCCGGGTGTCGCGGCTGGTGCTGGGCGTCCTGGCCGTCCCGCGCGGCGTGGTGGACGCGACGGGCGCCGCCGGCCAGGCGCTGGAGGAGGCGCTGCGCCGGCTGAACGCCCCGCAGGTGCGGGTCGCGATCGGCCATCCGGCGATCGAGCTGGGCGGGCTGGGCGACTCGCTGCGCGACGCGCGGGCGGCGCTCGACCTGCGCCCCGGCTCCCGGGTGGTCAGCGCCCGGGCGCTCGCGCTCGACCTGGAACTGGCCCGGCACGGCGACACCGACCACCTCGACCGCCTGGTCCGCCGCACCATCGCCCCGCTGGTGGAGTGGGACGCCGCGCACCGCACCGACCTGGTCCGCACCCTGGAGGTCTTCCTGCTGCACGGCTGTAGCGCCACCCGCGCCGCCGGGGTGCTGCACCTGCGCCGGCAGTCCTTCTACCAGCGCCTGCAGCGCATCGAATCCCTGCTCGGGCACACGGTCACCGAACCGGACGTGCACGCGGCGCTGCTCCTGGCCGCCACCGCCCACCGGCTCACCACATCCTGAACTCTTTGCCGCTTTCGACCGCTTCCGCGCGTGTGAGCGGACCGGGACGTTGGCAGGTGCCCCAGTAAGGGGGGAGGCCGGGTGGGGGACGCGCGGCGCCGGCACCCGGGCGGACCGGGACACCGGCAGATGCCCCCGTACAGGCCGGCCGGGGGGACGCGCGCCGCACCGCGGCACCTGAGCGGATGGGAACGTCGGCAGGTGCACGGCCGGGGGATGCGCGCCGCGCCGCGGCACCTGAGCGGACAGGGACGCCAGCGGGCGCACAGTGAGGGGAGGCCGGGTGGGGGAGGTGCGCGGTGCCGGCACCGGGCGCGCGGTCTGCACCGCGGCGGGCGCCGGCTGCCTGGCCGCGATGGTCGCCGCACAGGTGGCGTCCGGCCTGCACCCCCGGCCCGCCCGGCTCGTCGACACCGTCGTCGCGCTGCTGGCCGCGAGCGCGACGGCCTTCGCCGCGGCGCGGTACACCCCGCCCCGGGCCGCCCTCGCGCTGGCGGCCGCCGCCGCCGTCGGGTACACCGCGGAGTGGGTGGGGGTGCGGACCGGCGTCCCGTTCGGGGAGTACGGCTACTCCGCGACCCTGCGCCCCCAGGTCGGCGGGGTGCCCGTGGTGGTGGCCCTGGCCTGGGGCGGCATGGGGCTGGCGGCGCACGCGGTCGCCGTCGCGGTGGCGCCCGCCGGCGGTCTCGCCCGGATCGGCACCGGGGCGCTGGCGCTCACCGCCTGGGACCTGTTCCTGGACCCGCAGATGGTCCGCCTCGGCCTGTGGACCTGGGCCGACCACGGCCCCTACCGGGGGATTCCGGTCAGCAACTTCCTGGGCTGGCTGCTGGTGTCACTGCTGGTCATGGCGGTGATCGACGCGGTGCTGGGCCGGCCGGCCACCCCGTCCACCGGGCTGCTCGCCGTCTACACCGTGATGGCGGTCATGGAGACGGTGGGCTTCGCCGCGGTGTTCGACCCGCCGGACCCGCTCGTCGCGGCCGCCGGCGGGATCTCGATGGGCGTGCTCGCCCTGCTCGCCTGGAGGCGCCGGTGGCGGAGGTGATCGTGATCGGCGGCGGGGTGGGCGGCATGGTCTGCGCGCTGCTGCTCGCCCGGGACGGGCACCACGTCCGCCTGTACGAGCGGCAACCGCGGCTCGGCGGCAAGCTCGCCGAGCACCGCCGCGACGGGTTCGCCTTCTCCCTGGGGCCGACCCTGCTCACCCTGCCCGAACTCTTCCGGGACCTGGGTGTCCGGCGGGACCTGGTGGAACTCGACGAGCTGTGCCGCTACCGCTTCGCCGACGGCTCGACGCTGCGCGCCCGCCGCGACCCGGCGGCGATGGCCGCCGAGGTGGACCGGCTCGCCCCCGGGCAGGGGGCGGGCTGGCGGGCTTTCCACGACTGGGCGAGCGGCTGCCTGGCGGCGGCGCGGCGCACCTTCTTCGCCGGCCCGATCGGCCGCCCGTCCGGGCCGGGCCGGCTCACCGACCTGCTGGCGGTCGCGCCGGGCCGCACGCTGGACGGCCTGGCCGGGCGCTTCTTCGACGACGCCCGGCTGCGGCAGTACGTCGGCCGCTACGCCACCTACGCCGGGTCGAGCCCCTACCGGGCGCCGGCCGCGCTGGGCTGCATCCCGGCGATCGAGCACGGCTCCGGCGGCTGGTACGTCCCCGGAGGGCTGCCCCGGCTCGCCGAGGACCTCGCTGGGCTGCTCGCGGACGCCGGGGTGGAGGTCCACCTGGACGCGGAGGTGGCGCGGGTGCTCGCCGGCGGCGGCGCGGTCTCGGGTGTCGCGCTGGCCGGCGGCGGGACGGCCCGGGCCGACGCCGTCGTCGCCGACACCGACGCGGCGGCGCTCTACGGGCGGTTGCTCCCCGACCGGCGGCGGCTGCGCCGGATCGTCCGGCTGGGCCCCTCCTCCTCGGCGTTCCTGCTGCTGGCCGGGGTGACGGGACGCACCGCGGGACTCGCCCACCACTCGATCGTGTTCTCCGCCGACTACCGGCGGGAGTTCGCCGACATCTTCGACCGGCGCGTGCCGCCGGAGGACCCGACCGTCTACCTCGGCTGCTCCGCGGTGCACGACCCGTCCCAGGCCCCGGTGGGCGCCGAGAACTGGGTCATGCTGGTCAACGTGCCCGCCCGCGACCCCGCGCGCTGGCCGATGTCCCCCGAGTCCTACCGCGACCTGGTGCTCGACCGGCTCGCGAGCCGCGGCCACGACCTGGCCGGACGCCTCCGCTTCGTCGATTTGCTCACCCCCGCGGACCTGCGCGACCGCCACGGCGCCTGGGGCGGGGCGATCTACGGCACCGCCCACCGCGGCCCGCTCGCCCCGCTCCGCCGCCCCGGCAACCGGGGCCCGCGGCGCGGCCTGTACCTGGTGGGCGGCTCGGCCCACCCCGGCGGCGGGCTGCCGCTGGTCACCATGGGCGCGCGCATCGTCGCCGGCCTGGTGAACGAGGACTTCCCCCTCACCCGGGACGCCCCCGGCCCGGACCGGAGGCCCCCGCCGTGGCGCAGGCGGACCTGGTGAGGCCGGCCGCCCGGCCCGACGGCACCATCGCCTCCTTCCACCTCGTCAGGTACCCGACCCTGGGCGCCGTGCGGTACGCGGCGTACGACCGCCCGGTGCTGCGGCGCACCGCCGGGCTGGCGTTCTGGCGTGTCCTCGGCACCGGCCGGGGCGGATCGACGGGCCCGGGCGCCGACCTGCGCCGCTGGGCGCTGTTCGCGGTGTGGCACGACGAGCGGGCCCTGACCCGGTTCCTGGAGCGCTCACCGATCCCGGCCCGCTGGCGGGACCGGGCGGACGAGTCCTGGCACGTCCGCCTGACCCCGCTCGCCGCACGCGGCCGGTGGGGCGGGACGCCCCCCTTCGGCCCGGTCGCCCCCCGGGAACCCGCCGGCCCCGTGGCGGTCCTGACCAGGGCGTCGATCAGACCGTCCCGGCTGGCGGCCTTCCACCGCGCGTCCCCGGCGGTGGACCGGGCCCTGTCCCGGCAGGACGGCTGCCTCGCCGCCATCGGCCTGGGCGAGTGGCCGCTGCTCCGGCAGGCCACCTTCTCCCTGTGGCGCGACACCCGCGCCATGCACCGGTTCGCCCGCGGCGAGCAGGCCCACCGGCACGTGATCGAACAGGTGCGCGCCCGCGGCTGGTACTCGGAAGAACTCTTCGCCCGCTTCACCCCCCACACCAGCGAGGGCACCTGGAACGGAACGGACCCCCTGCACCCGGTCACCCGTGACCCTTCGGCATCCGAGTCGCCACGACCCCCCGGGGTCCGGCTGCGGGACGCCTGACCGCCACCCCGGGTTAGCGATCAGTCACTAAAGGGAATTAGGGGCTGGTCACCGACCCGAAGGAGCTGAGCATGATGACGGCGGCCTCCCGGGCGGACGACGTCCGGGCGCTGATCGACCATCGGCTCGGCGCGCTCATGGAGCGGGAGTCGCAGGGGGCGGCCTTCCTCGGCCCGGACGGCCAGGAGGTGATCCGGAGCTTCCTCGTCGACTTCGTCGCCGCGGGCGGCAAGCGGCTCCGCCCGTCCTTCGTGTACTGGGGACACCGGGCCGCGGGTGGATCACCGGACGACGAGGAGACCGTCCTGCTCGCCGGCTGCGCCGTGGAACTCATGCACACCTGCGCCCTGCTCCTCGACGACATCATGGACGAGGCCGGCACCCGGCGCGGCCGCACCACGGCGCACCTGGCCCTCGCGGAACGCCACCGGCGGCGGCACTGGCGCGGAGACCCCCGGCGGTACGGGGAGTCGGTGGCGACGCTGCTGGCGATGCTCGCGTTCACCTGGGCCGACGCCGCGCTGCTGCGCGGCGGCGTGCCCCGCGCGGCGTGGGAGGTGTTCACCCGCCTCCGGGTGGAGATCATCGGCGGCCAGTACCTCGACCTGTCGTCCGCCGCCGCCGGCCGGGGGGACTTCGAGGAGGCCGTCCGGATCTCCACCTACAAGTCCGGCAAGTACACCGTCGAGCGCCCGCTGCACCTCGGGCACGCCATCGCCGGCGGCGACCCGGCGCTACGCGCCACGCTGAGCGCGTACGCGCTGCCGCTGGGCGAGGCCTTCCAGCTGCGCGACGACGTCCTCGGCGTGTTCGGTGACCCCGCGCGCACCGGCAAACCCTCCGGGACCGACCTGCTCCAGGGCCGGCGGACGTACCTGACGGCCGAGACCCGCCGCCGCGCCGGCCCGCCCGGCACCGCACTCCTGGACGGGGTGCGGGACGCGGCCGGCGTCGCCGCGGCCCGGGACCTGATCGTGACGACCGGCGCGCTGGACACCGTCGAACGCCGCATCTCCGCCCTGGTCACCGAGGCGACCGGAAACCTGGCCGGCCTCCCGCCGGACGCCGCGGCGGCGCTGACCGACCTGGCCCGCGCGGCGACGGACCGGAACGCGTGATGGCCGGACCGGTTCGGCCCGGCCCGGCCCGCGCGGCGGGGGCGCGTGATCGCGGACGGCCCGGTTCCGGCCGCCGGTGGGGTCAGGTGACGGCCGGTCCGGTTCGGCCTGTGCGGCGGGGGTGCGTGATGGCCGGACCCGTTCGGTTCGGCCCGGCCCGTGCGGTGGGGGCGCGTGATCGCGGGCGGCCCGGTGCGGGCGGGGCCGGTCCGCGCGAGAGGACCGGCGCCGCTCCGGCCGCCGGTAGGAGCGCGTGATGGCGGACGCGGTGGTGATCGGGGCCGGCCTGGGCGGTCTCGCCGCGGCGATCCACCTGGCGGCGGCCGGCCGCGACGTGCTCGTGGTGGAGGCGCGCGACCGGCCCGGCGGCTGCTGCGGCACCGCGAGCCTGGGCCCCTACCGGTTCGACACCGGCCCGTCGGTGCTCACCATGCCCGAAGTGCTGGCCGGCACGCTCGGCGCGGCCGGGGAGGACCTGGCGACCCGGCTGCCGCTGCGCCGCCTGGACCCCTGCTACCGGCTCACCTTCCCCGACGGCTCCCAGCTGGACGTGGCCGCCGGGGCGGAGGAGATGGCCGAGCGGGTGCGGGTGTTGTGCGGCCCGGCCGAGGCCGGCCGGTACCTGCGGTTCCGGCACCGCCTCGGCGAGCTGTTCGCGGCCGAGTGGGCGCCGTTCATCGACGCGGACATGACCCGGCTGCGCGGCCTCGCCCGGCCGGGCGCCCTGCTGCGGATCGCCGCGCTGGGCGGCTTCCGGCGGCTGGACCGGCTGGTGGCCGCCCACCTGACCGACGAGCGGCTGATCAAAGCGCACACCTTCCAGGCGCTCTACGTCGGCCTGCCGCCGCGCCGGGCCCGCGGCCTCTACGCCGTGGTCGCGTACATGGACACCGTCGGCGGCGTCTACTTCCCCGAGCGGGGCGGCATGCACGCCGTCCCGCTGGCCCTGGCGGCGGTCGCAGAGAAGGCCGGCGCCGAGATCCGGTACGGGGTGCGCGCCACCCGGGTGGAGACGGACTCCGGCGGGGTCGCGGCCGTCCGGCTGGACACCGGGGAGCGCGTCCCGGCACGCAACGCGGTGGTCGCGTGCGACCGGCTCCGGGCCGAGGCCGAACTGCTGCCCGGGCGCCCGCGCCGACGCCGGCCGCGCTTCGCACCGTCCTGCCTGGTCATGCACCTCGGGTTGGACCGGCCGCCACCCGGCCAGGCGCACCACACCGTGCACTTCAGCGCCGGATGGGACGCCGCCTTCACCGCGCTGGCGGCGGGCCGCCCCCAACCCGACCCGAACCTGCTGGTCACCTGCCCCGAACCGGAGGGGCCCGCCACGCTCAGCGTGCTGGAACCGGCCCCCAACCTGCTGGGCCGCGCCGACTGGGACCGGCTGGCGGAGCGCCTGCTCGGCCGCCTCGCCGACCTGGGGTACGGCGACCTGTCGGCCGCGCCCCGGCTGGTCCTCGACCCGCCGGCCTGGGCCCGGCTGGGACACTCCGCGGGCACCCCCTTCGCCCTCGACCACCGGCTCGGCCAGACCGCCTGGTTCCGGCCGTCCGGCGCCGACCGGCGGATCCCCGGGCTGCACTTCGCGGGCATGTACACCGCCCCGGGGGTGGGCGTACCGCCCGTGCTGATCTCCGGCCGGCTGGCCGCCGAGCGCATCGTGGCGGGCGGGCGATGACGCTGACCGCCAGCTACGAGCGGTGCCGCCGGCTGCACGCCCGGTACGGCCGCTCCTACTACCTGGCCACCCGGCTGCTCCCCGCCTGGAAGCGGCGGCACGTGCACGCCCTGTACGGCTTCGCCCGGTACGCCGACGAGATCGTGGACTCCTTCGACGTGACGGCCGACCGGGCGGCGGCGCTCGACACCCTCGCCACCGGGTTCACCGCCGGCCTGGCGGGCGACCCGGTGGACGGCGACCCGGTGCTGCCGGCGTTCGTGCACACGGTGCGCTCCTTCGGCATCGACCCCGCCGACGTGGCCGCGTTCCTGCGCTCGATGCGGGCCGACCTGACCGTGCGCCGGTACGCCGGCTACGACGACCTGCTGACCTACATGGAGGGGTCGGCCGCCGTCATCGGCACCATGATGCTGCCGGTGCTGGAACCCCTGCCGGGCGCCGCGGCCGCCGCCCGCGAACCCGCCCGCCAGCTCGGCCTGGCGTTCCAGCTCACCAACTTCCTGCGGGACGTGGGCGAGGACCTGGCCCGGGGCCGGATCTACCTGCCGCAGGCCGACCTGGCCGCGTTCGGCGTGCGTGAGGCCGACCTGGCCCGGGCCCCGGCCGCCCCCCGGGTCCGCGCCCTCATCGCCTTCGAGACCGGGCGCGCCCGCGACCACTACCGGCGCGCGCTCCCGGGCCTCGACCTGCTGACCCCCTCCTCGCGCCCCTGCGTCCGCGCGGCGTACGAGCTGTACGGCGGCATCCTCGACGAGATCGCGGCGGCCGGCCACGACGTCCTGCGCGCCCGGGCCCGCGTCCCCCGGCACCGCCGGCTCGCCATCTTCACCCGCCACCTGCGCAGCGCCTCCGCCGCCGACCGCGCCGAACGCCGCGCCCAACCCCCGCCCCGGGCCATCCCCGGCTGATCCACCGGCCGCTGTGGCGGACCCCGGAGAGCGGCCGTCCCGCACCTCCGGCACGTGATCGCGCGGGACATGCGGGCCGCCGCCCGGGGCCTTGTGGAGACGCCATGTGGCTTCTACCGTCAGGCCACCGAAGACGACAGCGAGGAGCCCGTCCATGATCACGCTGGCCGATATCCGTGGCTACGCGATGGCGCTGCCGGACGTCGTGGAGCAGCCGCACTTCCGGCTGCCCGCCTTCCGGGTCGCCGACAAGCTCCTCGCGCACCTGGAGAAGGGCGACGCGCACGCGATCGTGTGCGTCGGGCAGGCGGAGGCCGGGACGGCGGCCGCCGATCAGCCGGACGTCTACGAGGAGGTGTGGCGCAACGGCGGCCGGAACGGCAGCCGGATCTTCGTCGGCCTCCGCGTCGACCTGGCCGAGGTCACCGGGGAGCGCATGCAGGAGCTGATCGAGCACGCCTGGCGCAACCGGGCACCGAAGCGCCTGGTCGCCGCGTACGACGACCGCTGACGCCCCGGGTTCAGGAGTCGGCGAGGCGGGGCGGGAAGCCGCCGGTGGCGATGGGGCCCCAGCGTTCGACGGTGACGCGGATCAGGGACTTGTCCTGGTGGCGCATCGCCGCGCGGTACTCGTCCCAGTCGGGGTGCTCACCGGAGATGCAGCGGTAGTACTCCACCAGCGGTTCGAGGGCGTCGGGCAGGTCCAGCACCTCGGCCCGGCCGTCGACCTGGACCCACGGGCCGTTCCAGTCGTCGGACAGGACGCACACCGAGACGCGGGGGTCGCGCCGGGCGTTGCGGGTCTTGGCCCGCTCGGGGTAGGTCGAGATGACGATCCGGCCCGCGGCGTCCACCCCGCAGGTGACGGGGGAGAGCTGCGGGGTGCCGTCGGCGCGGATGGTGGACAGCAGGCAGCGGTGCCGGGGGCGGAGGAACTCCAGGAGGGCGTCGCGCTCGACGGTGTCGGCGGTGGCGATGTGGCGTGGCATCGTGCTTCTCCGATCGGTGGCCGGTCCGGAACCTTGGCGACCCGCATCCTAAAGGCGTTCGCGCAGGTCCCGGACCGGCCGTCCCTGCAAGGTGACCGCCGGCCACGGTCAAATATGGCGGGAGCTGAATTCACCGACCCGCGACCGGCCGCCTTCCCGGCGGCCCTCGCCCCGGGCGCCGCGCGTATCGGTGGGCACGGGCCCAGCCGGCGCAACCGGCGGGAGTGATAGATCACAGGCGGGGCGGGACGGTGTCCGGCGCCGGCCGCCGGTCGTTACCGTACCTGCGTGGGCAGCGCGGGCAACGTCGTCGGGACCGTGGTGGGCGGGCGCTACCGGCTGGCCGAACAGGTCGGCACCGGCGGGATGGGCCGGGTGTGGCGGGCCCGGGACGAGGTGCTGGGCCGGGAGGTGGCGGTCAAGGAGCTGCTGCCGCCCCGGGAGCTCAGCGCGGAGAAGCGCGACGAGATGAACCGGCGGGCCGTCCGGGAGGCCCGGGCGGCGGGCCGGCTCAGCCATCCCGGGATCATCACCGTCCACGATGTGGCCGAGCACGACGGCAGCCCGCTCATCGTGATGGAGTTCGTGCGCGGCCGGTCGCTGGACGAGGTGATCCGCGAAGAGGGGCGGTTGCCGCCGGACCGGGTCGCCCGGATCGGGCTGGCGATGGCGGAGGCGCTGCGGGAGGCGCACGCGGCGGGGATCGTGCATCGTGACCTGAAGCCCGCCAACGTCCTGCTGGACCACGACCGGGTGGTCATCACCGATTTCGGGATCGCGAGCCTCGCCGGCGACCCCACCCTGACCCCGTCGGGGGCGCTCCTGGGCACCCCGGCGTACATGGCGCCCGAGCAGGCCGATCGCGAGATCGCGAGCCCCGCCGCCGACCTGTGGTCGCTGGGCGCCACCCTCTACGCGGCCGTCGAGGGCCGCGCGCCCTACACCGGCCCCAGCCTGGTGGCCGTGTTGTCGGCGCTGCTCACCCGCCGGCCCGATCCGCCCCGGTACGCCGGGGCGCTGGCACCGCTGCTCGCCGGCCTGCTGGACCGGGATCCGGCTCGCCGCCCCACCGCCGCCCAGGCCGCCACCGCGCTGGCCGCGCTGGCAGGCGTTTCCCCCCTGCCGGCGCCCGCCTGGACCGCACCGCCCGGGGACACCGTCTGGGCCGTGCCCGGAACGAACGCCGCCGCGACGGTCCTGCCGGGGAACGCCGTCCGGACGACCGTGCCGCCGGGCAGGCGCCGTCTTCGCCGTCCCGCCGTGCTGGCCGGGCTGGGCATCGCGCTTGCTGTGGCCGGGGCCGCGGGCCTTGTCCTGATCCCGGACGGGCCGGTCGCGGGCGGGCGGAAGGAGGCGGGCACCGGCCGTCCCGCCCTCCGCCCCCACATCGTGGCCGACCTCTCCGGCCACACCGGTCACCTCAACTCGACGCGGTTCAGCCGGGACGGCAGGACCCTCGCCACCACCAGCCAGGAAGGCGGCCCGGTCCGGCTGTGGGACACGGCGACCGGCCGGGCCACCACCACCCTCGACCACCCCGGGGGCGCCGTCACCGCCCTGGCGTTCAGCCCCGACGACAAGGCCGTCGTCACCGGCGGCGGCAACACGGTCCGGCTGTGGGACAGGGCGACCGGCCGGGCCATCGCCACCCGGACGGACGGCACCGCCGAGGTGGGCAGTGTCGCGTTCAGCCCGGACGGCGGGATCCTCGCCACCGGGCACACGAACGGCACGGCACGGCTGCGGGACCCGCGGACCGGCGCGGCCACCGCCACCCTCACCGGCCCCGCGGGCGAGGTCGACGCCGTGATGTTCAACCGGGACGGTTCGGTCCTCGCCGGCGGCAGCGCTCGGGTCCGGTTGTGGAGCACGCGGACCGGCCGGCTCATCGCCACCGCCGGCCGTGGCGGCGAAGCGATGCGTGTTCCGCTGCTCAGCCCGGACGGCCGGTTCGTCGCCACCTTGATCGCCCTCGGCGCCGACGCCGACATGTACACGGCCCTGCTGTGGGACGCGGCGACCGGCCGCCAGGTGACCGGCCCGGTCGGTCACTCCCGCGAGACCCTCGCGATGGCGTTCCACCCGGCCGGCGGGACTTTCGTCACCGGAGGCAAGGACGACGTGGCCCGGCTGTGGGACCTGCGGACCGGCCGTCCGGTCCGGGCCTTCACCGGTCACACCAACGACGTCGGTTCGGTGGCGTTCAGCCCCGACGGCGGGATCCTCGCCACCGGCAGCGAGGACGGCACGGTCCGGCTGTGGGACGCGGCGACCGGCAGGTCCCTCGCGACCCTCCCCGGTCACTCCCCCCACACCGAGGTGACGTTCAGCCCGGACGGCGGGTACCTCGCCGTCGCCCTCAACGAGCAGAAAGCCCGCCTGTGGCGGCTGCGCTGACCCGCAGCGCACGCCGGCGAGGATGAAAGACCGGTAACAACCACCTTCCCTTCGTTGTTATCGGACCCTCTATGAGTCGTTAATCGGCCAACACTAATATCCCATTCCGCGTCCCCTTGGAATATTGCGAAGATGTCTGAGGCCGGGCGGGGCCACCAGGGCGTCGAATTGTTCAAAACCGTTGCGCGCAGTCGAGGAGGACGCGATGGCGCAGATGCTCTACTACCCGGGGTCCACACCCCCCGAGGCCGCGCTCTTCCAGGCCGTCCTCTACTGGGACTCGGTGGCGAGCATCGCCCCGCACGAGGACGAATGGCGGCGCCAGGCCGTGATGACGGAACGCGGCCGGACGATGCTGGAACTGCGGGACCTGGGGCTGTACGAGCCCATTTCGCTGTTCGACGCGGCCGACTCCCTCAGGAACGCCTTCGCCGTGGAACGCAACCGGCTGCTGGCCCAGGTCACCCGCGAAGAACTCGAACCCCCCGCCGAGGACGCCGACTTCGACGGCGTGAGCAACTGGTACTCCATCAGCAGGTTCCCGGCCGACTGGACCACCTGGCTCGTCGACCACGGGCTGGCCCGATGGCGGGAGGGCGGCTACGGCGTCCGGGTCAACCAGAAACTGCGGCACGTGCTCTTCGCCGTGGCCGCCGACTACCTCGTCCGGCAGAACGAGGGCCCGCACGCGACCGGCCCGCGCCGGTTCACCTACACCGGCGACGACGGTTTCTTCTGGGCGGTCAACTCCCCGGCGGCCCGCACCCGCCGCTGCTGGCAGGTGGACGTGGGCGACCTGTTCCCGATGCCCGCCCCCGGCACGGACATCACCAAGGTGATCGCCTTCCGGGACCGCTACGGCGACGAGCGCCGCCGCCTCGTCCAAGAGGTCACCAGGCTCCAGTCGGACCTGGCAGCCCGCCACGACGACAACCCGCACGAGGTGTTCGAGGGAATGCGCCTCGCCCTGGCGGACGCCGTGACCGACCTCGACAAAGCGGCCCAAGCGAGCAAACTGACCTGGATCCGCGGCGGCGTGTTCTCCTTCGTCGCCCTCGGCGCCGGCGCCACGGCCGCCGCCGTCTCCCCCGAGCAGGCCACGACCCTCCCCGCGGCGGTCACCGCCGCCTCCCTCGCCATGCAGGTGATCGGCGGCCTCGCCGTCAACGTCGCCACCGGCCAGATCGCCCCCTCCCGCTCCACCGACACCTCCCACCGCTACCTCCAGCGCACCAGAAACGAGTACGGCACCCCACGAACCTGGCACCTCGACCGCTGAACGGGTCGTGCGGACCGGGACGACATGTTGATCTCTTACGCCTCCAGCTCCGGGGCGACGAGGTCGAGCAGTCCGGGGTCGTGGTGGTGGAGCCAGCCGGTCAGCCATCGGGTGTCGTCGGGGGCGTTGATGGCGAAGGTGTCCACTAGCCGGCGGAGCATCATGAGCGGCAACACGGCGTCGAGCGCTTCCTGGTCGGTGGTCCCGTACCCGTCCAGGAGGGCGGACGTGGAGCCGCCGTGCGGGAGGTCCACGGCCAGTGCCCAGGCCAGGTCGAGCATGGGCGGGCCGCTGTCCACACCGCCGGGATCGAGTACGGCGGTGAGGTCGCCCTCCAGGTAGAGCGCGTTGTGCCCGGCCGCCAGGTCCCCGTGGATCGCGGTGACGCGGCGGCCCCGGCAGGCCGCGTCGAACCGGGCCGCGATCTCCGCATAGGCGCCGGGGACGAGGAAGCGGGCGGTGCCCAGCAGGACGCCGAGGGCACCGGGATCGTCCAGCCGCAGCCCACCGGCCCGCCCGCGATCGTGCCAGCGGCGCAACTGGTCGCCGAGGGCTCGTTGCTGGGCAGGTCTGGGCCGTTCGCTCGGCCAGCCGTGGCACAGGTCGTGGACGGCCCACCAGATCTCTCCCACCGCTGTTTCCACGGTTCCGTGATCCAGCAGCCGGGGCGCCCGAACGCCCGCGTACCGGCGCAGTTCCTCCAGGCGCAGGATGGTTTCCAGCCGCTCGTGCTGGCGGTGCTGGAGCTTGATGATCGTGTGGCGTCCCTCGATCGTGGTGAGGGTGCCGTCCAGCGGCTGGTCCGGCCCGTCGAAGGCCGGGCTGGCCAGCGCGGCCCGCCCGCTCTCGGCCAGTTCGGCGGGCAGCAGGGGGCCGGTGGGAATGACCGCCCGGACGTCACCGACGTCCAGCGGGCCGCAGAGATCGCTCATCGATCGGTCCCTTGGCGGTGAGGGGTGCTCTACCTCTTCGTGGTTTCTTCGGTGCGGCGGATGAGGTGTTCGGCGAGGTCTTGGAGGTCGAGTAGGGGGCGGCGGGTGGGGTGTCCGTTGGTGTCGTTGAAGGTGAAGGATTTGGGTTCGACGCGGATGTTGAGGCCGCAGGGGAGTGAGACCAGGGAGACGCCGGGGGCGTTGCTGACCAGGACTCTGTCCACGCCTCGGTAGGTGAGGAGTTTGTGGAGTCGTCCGGCGGCTTGGGCCGGGGGGAGTAGGCAGTTGCGGGGCCAGGGCTCCGATAGGGGGAAGGCGCACCAGACCGCTTTGCCGGGGGTGGGGCGTGCGCCGAAGCGGGAGCGGGTGGGGTGGACGCCCCAGTCGGCGGCGATGGCGGAGACGATGCCCAGGCCCCGGCCGGAGGTGGCGAGGGAGGTTTCTCCGGCTGGTGGGGTGGTGGTTGGTCGGGGGAGGTGGGTGCGGTCGGTGTCGAAGGTGGTGATCACCAGTTGTGGGCTGGGGTGGACGCGGGCCCAGGTCCACAGTTCGGGCCAGGGCGTCGGGGTGGTGGGGTGGGTGGCGTGCAGTAGGGCGTTGGTGGCCAGTTCGGAGACGGCGAGGGTGGCGTCGTCGATCAGGTCGGTGGGCAGGCCGAGGGCGGTCATCGCGGTGGTCAGGCGGGAGCGGGCGTAGGACGCGCAGGTCTGGTCGGGGGGCAGTTGCCAGGCGCAGGCCCCGCCGTAGCGGAGGTTCAGCGGGCTGCCGAGTGACGGTAGGGCGGTTCGGGCCGGGGAGTTCGTCATGGGACACCACCAGGGGCAGGCGGGCACGGCGGAGTGCCGGTGCATGAGTCGTTGTCGAGGGCCTGAACGCTGACTTCCGAGCTGCTTCCGCTTGATCGCTCTGAGTCAGTACATCCAGGTAACACGGGTCGGAAGGGTCTCCCTCCGGGCTCATAGACTGATGGAGGCTCGCCTAAATAGCAATACCCGAATAGCAATGAGTCTGTTTGGTGGTCTAATGTCTGATTCCCCTCCGCGATCGGACGAGTGCCCTACGATCTGGTCCACCGGAAGAGAGGACGTGATGGCACCGCGCAAGAGCCCGACCCTCCGGCGCCGCCGTCTGTCCGCCGAGCTGAGAAGGCTCCGCGACGCCAGCGGCCTGACGGCCACCGACGTGGCCCGCAAGCTCGAATGGCCGGTGAGCAAGGTGACCCGGATGGAGCGTGGTGAGTGGCTGCGTCCCAGCCCGCACGATGTGGGCCGTCTCCTGGAGATCTACGAAGTCGCCGAACGGGAGCGGGACGCGCTGATCACACTGGCCCGTGAGGGGCGCCAGCGCGGCTGGTGGCACGCCTACCGGGAAATGATCAGCGAGCGCTACAGCACCTATATCGGCTTGGAGGCCGAGGCGTCATCGGTGCTCAGCTTTGAACCGCTGATGATCCCTGGCCTGCTCCAGACCACCGACTACGCCCGCGCGCTTATTCTGGGCGGCCCCTACGAGCTGGGAGCCGACGAGGCAGAACATCGGGTGGAGATCCGCGCTGAACGCCAGAAGATCCTCACAGACAAGGACCCTGCTCGTCTCTGGGTCGTCATGGACGAGGCCGCCATTCGCCGGGTCGTCGGAGGCAAAGACGTGATGCGGGGACAACTTGAGCACCTGCTCCAGATGGCGGAGCTGCCCAAGGTGACGCTTCAGATGATCCCGTTCGACTCCGGAGCCCATCCCGGCACGGGCGGAGCCTTTGCGATCCTGTCGTTCCCCCACGACCAGGATCCCGATGCTGTCTACGTCGAGACCATCGCCGGTGAACTCTTCGTCGAGAACGAAGAGGACGTCGATCGATTCCGGGTCGCCTTCCAACGTCTCACCGCAGTGGCGCTCAGCCCCACGGATACGATCGCCTTGATCGCCTCAGCAGTCACCGAGCTGTGATCACCCGACAAGAGGATCATGCGATGCCTTCCCCCGACGAACCCTTCGGTACCACTTGGCGCAAGAGCACTCGCAGCGGTCAACAAGGCGCGTGCGTCGAGATCGCCGACGGCCTTGCTCACGCCGTCGCGATCCGCGACTCCAAGAACCCCGCCGCCGGGCACCTCACCCTCACCCCGGCCGCCTGGGCCTCCCTCACCGCCCGCATCAAGGCCGGCGAACTCGACCTGTAACCGCCGACATCCACCTCCGAGCTGATCCTTCAGCTTTCAGGGCGTTATGGCACCCCGGATGCTGAAGGATCAGCGACCATTCGGCGCTGCTCCCGTGATCCTGGAGTTTTCAGGGGGTTATAACCCAATGCCACTAAGTTAAGTGTTTGAGTGGTACGGTTCTTGGATGGCTCGAATTGGACAGGTAAAGGTTGCTGACAGCGATTCTTCGTCTGTGCGGTTGACGGATCGTATTTCATTGGGTGTGTTGGC
>NZ_QLYX01000009.1 GCF_003289645.1 Actinomadura craniellae
CACCAGCAAGGCGCCGGGCGACCGGATCAAGGTCACCTACCAGCGCGACGGCAAGGAAAGCACGGTCGACGTCGTCCTGGGCGCCGCCTGAGTCGAGTGAGGTGAGGGCGTGGTGAGCACGGCCTGAGCCGAGTGAGGGAGCGGAGCGGCCCGTGCGGGACGAGCGGTCCGCGTAGCGACCGAGTGAGGTGAGGGCGTGGTGAGCACGGCCTGACGGGCTCGTTCACCAGGTGTTTTGTCCGGGGTGACCTGTACGGGGATACCCTGAGGGGGCCGGGCCCGAACGGGCTCGGCCCCCTGCTGTTCGGTGGAGGTCGGGTGTTTGACGTCGGTCTCGGCGAGATGATCGTCCTTGTGTTGCTGGCACTGGTCATCTTCGGCGACAGGTTGCCCCAGGCGGCGGCGCAGGCGGGCCGGACCCTGCGGCAGATCCGCTCGATGGCCAACAACGCCAAGCAGGATCTTCAGGATGGGCTCGGCCCGGAGTTCAAAGACTTCGACATCGCCGACCTGCATCCCAAGACGTTCGTCCGCAAGCACCTGTTCGACGACGTGGACGACGACCGTCGCCCCGAGCGGCTCGAACCCGTGGGGGGCCACCCCGACGACTTCGAGCTCGAGTACGGCGAGCGCCCGCCGTTCGACGCCGAGGCGACCTGAGAAACGCCGGAAGGCCCCGCGCGACAGGGTTGTGCGGGGCCTTCCGGCGTTCTCGTGCCGGGCGGGTCAGCGTCCGGCGGGGGAGATGCCCAGAGATCGGCCGACCAGGCCGCGGCTGCGGCCGGCGAGCTTGTCGGCGATGGTGCGCAGTTCCTTGGCGGCCTCGGCGTCGGGGTCGTCCAGCACCAGTGGCCGGCCGGTGTCGCCGCCCTCGCGCAGCCGGGGGTCGATCGGCACCTGGCCGAGCAGCGGCACCCGGGCGCCCAGCGTCTGGGTGAGCGCGTCGGCCACCGTCTGGCCGCCGCCGGAGCCGAAGATCTCGGTCCGCTCGCCGCAGTGCGGGCAGGGCAGGTAGGACATGTTCTCGATCACGCCGGCCACCTGCTGGTGGGTCTGCGCGGCGATCGCGCCGGCCCGCTCGGCCACCTCGGCGGCGGCCTGCTGCGGTGTGGTGACGACGAGGATCTCGGCGGACGGCAGCAACTGCGCTACCGAGATCGCGATGTCGCCGGTGCCCGGCGGCAGGTCCATCAGCAGGATGTCGAGGTCGCCCCAGTAGACGTCGGCGAGGAACTGCTGGAGCGCGCGGTGCAGCATCGGCCCGCGCCAGACCACCGGCTGGTTGCCCGCGGTGAACATGCCGACGGAGATGACCTTCACGTCGTGCGCGGCCGGCGGCATGATCATGTCTTCGACCTTGGTCGGGCGGCCGTCCACGCCGAGCATCCGCGGCACCGAGTGGCCGTAGATGTCGGCGTCGACCACCCCGACCTTGCGCCCCATGGCGGCGAGCGACGCCGCCAGGTTCACCGTGATGGAGGACTTGCCCACGCCGCCCTTACCGCTGGCCACGGCGTACACCTTGGTCAGCGAGTTCGGCTTGGCGAAGGGGATCTCCTTGGCGGGCTCGCCGCCGCGCAGCTTGGTCTGCAGCGCCTTGCGTTGCTCGTCGTTCATGACGTCGAGGTCGACCTCGACGGAGGAGACCCCGGGCAGCGCGGCGACCGCGGCGGTGACGTCCTTGGTGATCTTGTCGCGCATCGGACAGCCGGCGACGGTGAGGTAGACGCCGACGCGGACGGAGCCGTCCGGCGAGATGTCCACGCCTTTGACCATCTCGAGCTCGGTGATGGGGCGGCGGATCTCGGGATCCTGGACGGACGCGAGCGCCGCGGTCACCTGCTCGATCGTGAGTGGGGAGGCCATGACCCCATGGTATGAACTCGTCCGCGCCCGCGGCGAATCGGCTGGTCACCAATGGCGTGGCCAGAGCCGCGGCTAGGATCTGGCGCGGCGCTCGCCGTCGAGTTCCTTGACCATCTGCTGGAGCTCCGAGCGCAGGAAGTCCCTGGTGGCGACCTCGTTCATGGCCAGCCGGAGCGCCGCGATCTCCCGGGTGAGGTACTCGGTGTCGGAGATGTTGCGCTCGCCGCGGGCCCGGTCCTGCTCGAACTGCACCCGGTCGCGGTCGTCCTGCCGGTTCTGCGCGAGCAGGATCAGCGGCGCGGCGTACGACGCCTGCAGCGACAGCATCAGCGTCAGGAAGATGAACGGGTACGGGTCGAACTTCAGCGGCGCGGGGGCGAAGATGTTCCAGCCGATCCAGAACGCGACGAACCCCGTCATGTACACCAGGAACCGGGCGGTGCCCAGGAACCGGGCGATCCGCTCCGACACCCGGCCGAACGACTCGGGGTCGTAGTGCGGGCGCGGCAGCAGGGCCCGCCGCGACTGCAGCGGCTGGTCGAGCCGTCCGTTCACGCCCGCCCCCCTGCGCCGCGGAGGGCCTCTTCCTCGGGGTCGGGTCCGTGCTCTTCGGCGATCGCGTCCATCACGGTCTCCCGCCAGTCCTCGGGCAGCAGGTGGTCGAGCACGTCGTCGATGGTGACGGCGCCGTGCAGGTGCCCCGACTCGTCGACCACCGCCGCGGAGACCAGGTTGTAGGTCGCCAGGTGGCAGGCCACCGCCTCCAGCGACAGGGCCGGCCGCAGCGCGCCCAGCTCGCTGTCGAGCAGCCCGCCGACCAGGGTGGACGGGGGTTCGCGCAGCAACCGCTGGAAGTGGACGGTGCCCAGGTAGCGGCCGGTCGGGGTCTCCATCGGCGGCCGGGCCACGTACACCTGGGCGGCCAGCGCCGGGGTGAGGTCGGGGTTGCGGACCCGTGCCAGCGCGTCGGCCACGGTGGCGTCCGGCGGCACGATCACCGGTTCGGAGGTCATCAGCCCGCCGGCGGTGTTCTCGGCGTAGGTCAGCAGCCGCCGCACCGGGGCGGCCTCCTCGGGCTCCATCAGCGCCAGCAGCCGCTCGCGCTGCGCCGGTGGCAGCTCGTTGAGCAGGTCGGCGGCGTCGTCGGGGTCCATGGCGTCGAGTACGTCGGCGGCGCGGTCGGAGCCGAGCTTGCCGAGTATCTCCACCTGGTCGTCCTCGGGCAGTTCCTCCAGGACGTCGGCGAGCCGCTCGTCATTCAGGGCCGCGGCGACCTCGGCCCGCCGCTTCTCGGTGAGCTCGTGGATGACGTGCGCCAGGTCGGCGGCCTTCATCTTCTCGAACGTGGCGACCAGCCCCGCCGCGCCCTGGTCCTCCTCCGGGGTGGACAGCTCGGTGACCGCGTCCCAGTCGACGACGGAGACGGGGCCCCGGCGGCGGCGCAGCCCCCGGCCCGCCGGCTGGACGGCGATCTTGGTGATGTGCCAGTCGCGGGTGCGGGTCGGCTCCATCGCCACGTCCACCACGACCCGCTCGGCGCCGGTGTCGGGCAGCCGGACCCGGCGGTCGAGCATCTCGGCGATGGCCAGCGTCTCGGCCTCACGCTGCTGGAACCGGCGCACGTTCAACCGCCCGTCGAAGATGATGGCGTCGGAGTCGATCGTGGTCACCCGGGTGATCGGCAGGAAGACCGGCCGCCTCGGCTGCACCTCCACGACCAGCCCCAGCACCCGGGGCGGGCGCTTGCCGCCGCCCAGCGCGACGACGACGTCGCGGACCCGGCCCACCTGGTCGCCGAGCGGGTCGAACACGGCGATTCCGGCCAGCCGGGCGATGAAGACCCGCGTCGGGAAGCCGCTCATGGCCCCGACATTACCCGCGATCCGTAGGCTTACCGGATGTCACGTCCCGGGCGTGCGGGTCGTCTTCGTAACAGGGACCCCGGCCCGCCGGCGGCGGCGACAGGAGCGACGAAGATGGACACCGACCAGGACTTCCAGGAACATCGCGAGCTGCTGTTCGCGGTGGCGTACCGCATGCTCGGCACGGTGGCCGACGCCGAGGACGTCGTCCAGGACGCCTGGCTGCGCTGGTCGTCGGCCGACCGGTCCGGCGTCACCGACCCGAAGGCCTACCTGGTCCGGATCGCGGGCAACCTGGCGCTGGACCGGCTGCGGTCGGCGCGGGCCCGGCGCGAGTCGTACGTGGGGCCCTGGCTGCCCGAGCCCGTGCTCACCGCCCCGGACGTCGCCGAGGACGTCGAGCTGGCCGAGTCGGTGTCGATGGCCATGCTCGTGGTGCTGGAGACGCTCACCCCGCTGGAGCGCGCGGTGTTCGTGCTGCGCGAGGTGTTCGGTTTCCCGTACGCCGAGATCGCCACCGCGCTGGACCGGACGCCCGAGTCGGTCCGGCAGCTCGGCACCCGGGCGCGCAAGCACGTGGAGGCGCGCCGCCCCCGGGTCGAGACCGGCCGGGCCGAGCGCGAGGTGGCCGTCGAGCGGTTCCTCGCCGCGGCGATCGGCGGTGACATCAACGCGCTGATGGAGGTGCTGGCCCCGGACGTCGCGCTGTGGACGGACGGCGGCGGCAAGGTCCGGGCGGCGCGGCGGGTGGTCCGGGGCGCCGACAAGGTGGCCCGCTGGATGCAGGGGACCGTCGGGCAGGGGTACGCCGGGGTGCGGCCCGAGGACATGCGGGTCCGGCGCGCCGACATCAACGGGATGCCCGGGCTGGTGATCGACGGGCCGGCCGGCCCCATCTCCACGCTCACCGTCGACGTCGACACCGCCGGCCGGGTGCAGGCCGTCCATCTGGTGGCCAACCCCGACAAGCTCCGCGCCCTGGCCGAGGGGCGGGTGCTCGACCGCTAGCGGTCGGCCCGGCGGCGCTTGCGGCCGAGCAGGCGGGGCGGCGGGCCGGCCGTGGTGGCCGGGGTGGGCACGGGACGGACCGCCGCGTAGTCGTCGGGCTGCCCGCCCGGGGCCTCGAACACCGTGCCGGTCGGGGCCAGCCGGATCACGTACGACTGCTCGGCCCAGCGCTCCACCAGGCCCTCGTGGGAGGCGTTCAGCCGCTCCTTGGCCAGCAGCGGCGTCACCGCGTCCCACAGCTCCGAACCCGGCTCCACCTGGGAGCACGCGGCCTCCCAGGTGACCAGCCGGCCGCCCTTGTCCTTGCTGCGCACCGTGACCCGCACCCGGTCGGCCTCGGGCAGGCCGGGCAGCGGCTGCTCGCCCTCGCCGCCGGTCAGCACGTACGCGGCACCGTCGTGCCAGAGGTGCCAGGCGGCGCGCGGCTGCGGCAGATCGGGCAGCGCCAGCCAGAGCAGGCCGGACTTCTTGGCGGCCTCCTCGACCAGCGCGGCGTCGACGTCGTCCATACCGCCAGGCTCTCACGGGCGGGCCCCCGGTAACATCCGGGCGAACCTCCCAGGAAGGCAGGTCCATGCGCTCTCGCCGTTCGACCCTGGCCGTGCCGGGCAGCAACCCGCGCTTCATCGAGAAGGCGCGCGGGCTGCCGGTCGACGAGTTCTTCCTCGACCTGGAGGACGCCGTCGCCCCCGCGGTCAAGGAGGAGGCCCGCAACACCGTGGTGGCCGCGCTCAACGAGGGCGGCTGGGACGGGCGCACCCGGGTGGTCCGGGTGAACGACCTGTCCACCCACTGGACCTACCGGGACGTCATCGAGGTGGTCGAGGGGGCCGGCGCCAACCTCGACTGCGTGATGCTGCCCAAGGTGCAGGACGCCTCGCACGTCCAGTGGCTGGACCTGCTGCTCACCCAGATCGAGACGGCGATGGGATACGAGCCGGGCCGGATCGGCATCGAGGCGCAGATCGAGGACGCCCGGGGGATGACCAACATCGACGCGATCGCCGCCGCGTCGCCCCGGCTGGAGGCGCTGGTGTTCGGGCCGGGTGACTTCATGGCCTCGATCAACATGCGGACGCTGGTGGTGGGGGAGCAGCCGCCGGGCTACACCGAGGGCGACGCCTACCACCACATCCTGATGCGCATCCTGCTGGCCGCCCGCGCGCACGACCTCCAGGCCGTGGACGGGCCCTACTTCAACGTGCGGGACGTCGAGGCGTTCACCCGGGTGGCCCGGCGCTCGGCGGCGCTGGGCTTCGACGGCAAGTGGGTGCTGCACCCGGCGCAGATCGACGCCGCCAACGAGGTGTTCTCGCCCGGCCAGGAGGACTACGACCACGCTGAACTGATCCTGGACGCGTACGAGTACCACACGACCGTCGAGAAGCGCGGCGCGGCGACCCTCGGAGACGAGATGATCGACGAGGCGTCCCGGAAGATGGCGTTGGTGATCGCGGCCAAGGGCCGGGCGGCGGGCCTTACCCGCACCACGGCCTTCACGCCTCCCGACCGGTGACCGCCGCATACGATTTCGAGTAGAGGGCGGACATGATCGAGCGGGGGTCCCGGTGACCGATCAGCACGACACCGACGGCTGGACTCCGCCCGACTCCGGGGGACACCCGGGCGGCGACCGGCCGCACGGCCCCGTTCCGGGCGACACGCCGCCGCGCCCACCCGCCCCCGCGCCGTACCCGGCGGGCGACCGGCCGCCGGCCCCGGACGGCGCCCCGCCGTACTCGTCCGGCCCGGCCCCAGACGGCGCCCCGCCGTACCCGCCCGGCCCGGCCCCAGACGGCGCCCCGCCATACTCGTCCGGTCCGGTTCCGGAGGGCGCCCCGACCTACTGGCCCGGCCAGTCTCCGGACGGTGCTTCGCCGTACCCGCCGGGCCAGTCCCCGGAGGGCGTTCCGCCGTACCCGCCCGGCCAGTCTCCGGACGGTGCTTCGCCGTATTCGTCCGGTCCGGTTCCGGAGGGTGTTCCGGCCTACCCGCCGGGCCAGTCCCCGGGAGGCGTCCCGTCGTATTCGTCCGGTCCGGTTCCGGGCGGTGCCCCGGCCTACCCGTCCGGTCCCGTGCCGGGCGGTGGCCCGTGGCAGGCCGCCCCGGGGTACCCGCCGGCCGGATACGCGCCGCCCGGGTACCCGATGCGACCGGCGCCGCGGCCGGTGTGGACGGTCCCGGCCCCGCCCGGCAGCCCGTATCACCGGCTGGCCCGCACTCCGCTGCACCGCTGGTGGCGTCTGCTGGTGGGCTCGCTGCTGATCCTCGTCTCGGCCATCGCGCTGATGATCCCGGCGGGCGTGGCGGTGGCCGTGATCCACTTCGCGACCGGCGGTGGCGAACCCGTCCTCAGCGAGACCGAGATCCTCGGTGACCCGACCGCCGACCTGGCCCTGCAACTCGTCCTGCTGGCGGTCTTCATCCCGCCGGTGCTGTTCGCCGCCTGGGTCGTGCAGCGGCGCAGGCCGGGCACCCTCTCCTCGGTGCTGGGCCGGCTGCGCTGGCGCTGGCTGCTGCTGTGCTGCGGGCTGGCCGTCGTGGCGTGCCTGCTCTCGGTGGGCTTGGCCTACCTGGTCGAGGAACTGTTCCCGACCGCGCCCCCGGCCGAGCCGGAGCACTGGGTGGGCTGGTCGGAGTTCCTGCTGCCGGCCGTGCTGATCCTGCTGCTGGTGCCGTTTCAGGCGACCGCCGAGGAGTACGTCTTCCGGGGCTGGCTGCTCCAGGGCATCGCGGCGTGCACGCTGGAGACGCGGACCGGCCGGATCGGCCGGGCGGCGAGCGCGGTGTTCCGTACCCCTTGGCCCGCCATCGCGGTAAGCGGGGTGCTGTTCACCGCGGGGCACGGCTACACCGGCTGGGGGCTGCTCGACATCTTCGGTTTCGCGGTGCTGGCCGGCTGGTTGGCGGTGCGCACCGGGGGGCTGGAGGCGTCGATTGCGATCCACGTCTTCAACAACCTGATGGCGTTCTGGCTGATCGCCGCGTTCGGCCAGCTCGACTCCGCGTTGCAGCAGGGGGATGTGCCGCTGCAGACGGTGATCGCCGACCTGATCCCGCTGGCGGTCTACGGCGCGCTGGTGGTGTTCGCCGCCCGGTGGCGGCGGGTCGCCACGGTCAGCCCGCCGGCAGGTGATCGGGCTCCGGTCCCGGCGAGCTGAGCTCGCCCGGCCGCAGCGGTTCGCCGAACTCCCAGCCCCGGTCCAGCAGGTCGTCGACGGCGCGCACCGCCGCCGCCAGCCGCCGCTCGTGCGGCCCGGTCACCTCGAGGTGGGGCAGCCCGCGGCGCCGGAGTTCGGCGCGGAACCGCCCGTGCATCCATTCCCGGATCGACTCGCCGTCCCGCCAGCCGTCCTGCTCGAACGGGACGCCCGCGACGTCGGTGAGGATCCACAGGTGGTGCGGTGCCCGGGCGTGCAGCCGCTCGACCTCCGGGGACGGCGCGCCGAGGTAGCGCTCGTGCCAGAGCGCGGTGGCGAAGGCGTCGGTGTCGCAGACCAGCAGCGGGGAGCCGGCCCGGGCGCAGGCGTCCTCCAGCTCGAGGTGCCGCTCGCCGATGAGCGTGAACTCCGCGGTCTCCCAGTCCAGGTCGTCCAGCCACAGGTCCGGCCGGCCGGTGGCCCGGCGGGCCGCGGCCAGCTTCTCCTCGCAGTAGGTCCGGCCGTACTCGGGCACCCACCGGGTCGCCGCCCAGGCCCCGCCCCGGGCGGCGTAGTGCGCGGCCAGTGCCCGGGCCAGGGTGGTGGTCCCACTGGACTCCGCGCCGACCACCACGACGCGGCGGGCCAGGTACGCCCGGACCGGCGGGGACAGCCACTCCCACCGGCCGGCCGGGTCCGCGCGGACGGCCGTACCGCTGACGGGGTGCCGTCGCCGGGGCGGGTCGACCGGTACGTGTGCCGCACCGAACCGCCGGGCCAGTTCCGGGCCGTAGGGCTCGGAGCTGAACACCGCGTCCACCTCCGGCCGGTCGAGCGCGCCGGTCCCGGTGCCCGCGGCCAGCGCCAGCCCGTTCCGGAACGCCGCCACGTGGGCGGCCCAGATCTCGTCCGAGTCGTAGTCGATCTCGACGTCGTCGACCACCGGGACGATTTCGACCTGCGGCTGGGGGTGCGCCTCGCGCAGCCAGGCCGTGCGCAGCGCCAGCGGGACGCTCTCCACCGGCGATGCCGCGACCACGACCGTCAGCCGGGCGCAGCGCGCCGCCGCGGTGTCGATCAGATGGTGGTGGCCGGCGTGCGGCGGGTAGAACTTGCCGATCACCAGCCCGTGCCGGAAGGTCATGCGGTGGCTCCGGCCGGGGCGGCGGTGGTGCGGATGCGCAGGTCGGCGCGCCAGGAGAGCAGCCCCAGGACGCACAGCCCCAGGAAGATCACGTACAGCCCGCTGGTCAGGTGGAGCCCCTTGTGGGCGTAGAGCGGGATGTAGATCAGGTCGGCGGTGATCCACAGCCACCACGACTCCAGCCGCTTGCGGCACTGCCCGTAGGTGGCCATGAGCGAGATCGCGGTGGTGGTGGCGTCCCAGAACGGCACGGTGGAGTCGGTGTGGGTGCTGAGCAGCCAGGTCAGCGCGGCGGCGGTGAGGGCGCCCGCGGTCAGCAGGGCGGCCCACTCGGCGCGGGTGGTTCGGGTGACGGCCAGCGGCCCGTGGTCCCGGCCGCCGTGCAGCCACTGCCACCAGCCGTACGCCTGCAACGCGACGTAGACGATCTGCAGCCCGGCGTCCGCGTACAGCCCGCTGTCGAGGAAGACCAGGCCCAGCAGGATCACGTTGGCCAGGCCGAGCGGCCAGTTGAGGATGTTCTGGCGGACCACGAACCACACGGTGACCACGCCGGTGCCGAAGCCGAGTAGTTCGGCCCAGCTGGTGGGGGTCTGACCGAGGTGGAAGGCGGGGTCGAGCAGGGGGCCCAGGGGGACGTTCACGGACATCGAGACTCCGATCATTAATCGTCAAAGAGACGATAACAGTCGGCGTCCCATATGTCCCATTCTGCCAGGACGTCCAGCAGGCCGGAGGTCAGCTGAAGGGACAGCAGCTCACCAGGCCCCGCCCAGCGGGCGTCCGCCGCGTCGTCGCCCGCCCGCGGCACGACCGGCCCGGCCGGGTCCACGACCGCCGCGTAGTCGAAGATCTCGTAGATCACGTTCCCCGGTCCCGGGCGCTCCACCGTCCCGACCAGCCGGCCCGGCCGCACCAGGAGGCCGGTCTCCTCGCGCACCTCCCGGACCACGGCGGCGACGTCGGACTCGCCCGGCTCCACCCGCCCGCCGGGCAGCGACCACAGCCCCGCCCCGGGCGGCCGGCCCCGGCGGATCAGCAGCAGCCGCCCGGAGTCCCTGATGATCGCTCCCACGCAGCGCACCCGCATGGGTCTGATTCTGCCCGGCCTGCGACTTGACGAGTCGGCGTCCGAGCGACGACGGTGGGTAACCATGAAAGCGGAGCCCAGGTGCCCGCGATGCGGCGGGCAAGTCAACGCACCCAATCCATGGTCGAGCGACTGGACGTGTTCCGTACACGGCGCCGTACTGCCCTGGCAGCCGGTCCGCAGCGCGTCGGCCGCGGGGCTGGCCGCCGTCCTGCGCGACGCCCGGGTCCCGGTATGGCTGCCCTGGCCGCTGCCGGCCGGCTGGCTCGTCACCGGGTTCGTGCACGCCGGCGACGGGCGCACCGGCGGCCGGGCCTGCGGGGTCGCGCTCTCCGGCCCCCGGCTGGCCGGCGGCCCGGCCGACATCCTCCTCATCGCCGAGGAGATGGGCATCGGGCTGGGCGCGCACTTCGCCGGGCTCCCCGGAGCCGACCCGGGCGACGGCTGTGGGCGGGGCGTGCCGCACGCCAAGGTCGACGTCCGCGGCCATCCGGTGCCGATGTGGGCGCTGCGGGCCCCGCCCGACCGCGCCGCCTACGCGGGCGAGGCGATGGGCAACTGGCTCTGGGCCGTCTTCTGGCCGGCCGACGCCGGGATGCTCGTCCTCGAACCCGCCGGGCTGATCGACTTGCGCGAGCCCGGAATGGACCTCGACCTGCCCTTCGGCGCCCTCAGCCCCCGACTCGACCAGTGACCCGCCGGCGCCGGCCCCGACCGCGCGGCTTTGTGGGTAGGGTTGCTCACCGTGGACGCGCGCATTGAACAGGTGACGACGTCGGGTAAGTGCACCCTGGACGACACCGAGTACGACGTCGAGAGCAACACCTACATCGTCGGCGACGACGAAGAGGTCATCGTGATCGACCCGGCGCACGACGCCGAGGCGATCCTCAAGGCGGTCGGTGACCGCGAGGTCATGGCGGTCATCTGCACCGACGGGCACGACGCTCATCTGAACGTCGCGATCGAGGTGGCGGAGGCCGAGACCGGCGACGCCGACGACGACGAGGGCGACGACGATGACGAGGACGGCTTCGCCGCCCCCATCGCGTTGCACCGCGCCGACCGGCTGCTGTGGCGCGAGTACTTCGGCCGCCTCGCCCGCGACGAGGAGGACGAGGAGGACGCCAAGGCGCTGCGGTCGTTGGAGCCGGACATCTACCTGGAGGACGGCGGGGTCTTCGAGATCGCCGACGTGCAGCTGGAGGTCCACCACACTCCGGGCCACACCCCCGGCAGCGTCTCCCTCTACTGCGAGCAGCTGGACGTCCTGTTCACCGGCGACACGCTGCACCGGGGCCGGCCGGGCTCGATCGGCGGTGTCTTCAACGACCTGCGCCGGCAGCTGAACTCGATCGGCTCGCTGATCACCCCGCTGCCCAAGGACACCCGGGTCCTGCCCGGCCAGGGCGACGAGACCACGGTCGCCGACGAGGACGCCCGCTGGGAGAGCTGGGGCGCCCTCGCTCGCGAGTCCGACGAGGACTGAGTCGGGCGGACGGCGGGCGATGAGCGCCGGAACGCAGCTCGGCTTCGAGGGCATGCCGCAGCGGCTGTACTCCTGCACGCCCTCACGGCTGAACAGCTGGCTCGACTGCCCGCGCCGCTACCGGATGACCTACCTCGACCGGCCGGCGCCGCAGAAGGGCCCGCCCTGGGCGCACAACAGCCTCGGTGCGAGCGTCCACAACGCGCTGGCCGCCTGGTGGCGGCTGCCGGAGGCCGAGCGCACCCCCGAGGCGGCCGGCGGGCTGCTCCTGCGGGGCTGGCTGACCGACGGTTACCGGGACGCCGAGCAGTCGGCGGCCTGGCGCGAGCGCGCCCGCGAGATGGTCCAGCGGTACGTGGCGGGCCTCGACCCGGCCGACGAGCCGGTGGGGGTGGAGCGTACGGTCGCCACCCGCACCGACCGGATCGCGGTGTCCGGACGGATCGACCGGCTCGACGCGCGCGGGCCGGAGCTGGTGGTGGTCGACTACAAGACCGGCCGGTGGGTGCCGGACTCCGACGACGCCCGGGGCTCGCTGGCCCTGGCGATCTACGCCGTCGCCGCCTCCCGGGTGCTGCGCCGGTCCTGCCACCGGGTCGAGTTGCACCACCTGCCCAGCGGTGAGACCGCGGTCTGGGAGCACACCGACGAGTCGCTGAGCCGCCACATCGGCCGGGCCGAGCAGATCGCCGGTGAGGCGGCCGCCGCGGACGCGGCCTACCGCGAGCGGCCCGACGAGGTCCGCGAGGAGCTGTTCCCGCCCCGGACGGGCAGCCTCTGCTCCTGGTGCGACTTCGCCCGGCACTGCCCCGAGGGGCTGGCTGCCGCGCCGCGTAAGGAGCCGTGGGCGGCTCTCAGGGACGACTGAGCCGGGCCGGGGCGCGGCGGCCCGGCCAGCGCCGGGGGTCGCGCAGCCCGTACAGTCCGCGGCTCAGGTCGTAGCCCTCGGCGCTCAGCCGGCTCCGGGCGCGGTCCAGCATGTCGCGGGTGTTCTGCATGAACGAGTAGTCGTGCAGCGGCTCGGGCACCGAGTTCATCGCCAGCCGGAAGGACCGCAGCGCCGCGGTCACCGCGGGTTGCGGCACCTCGGGCAGTATCCCGTACATCCTGCGGGCCCAGCCGGGCAGCGAGTAGTAGCAGAGCGCGCCGAACGGGAAGTAGGCGGCCTTTCCCGGGGCGAGCATCCGCAGGTTCTCCGGCATTTTCGGCCAGAGCAGGAAGCGCACCGTGGCCGCGGCCTCCTCGGTGACCCGCAGTTGGGGCCGCATCTCGGCGAAGTACGCCCGCATCTCGGCGACGCTGCCGGGCAGGTCGTCGGCATGCAACCCGACATAGGTGCCGCCTCTGCGCTGCTCGTCCAGGTACTGGTCGGCCATCTCGTCGGTCAGCAGCAGGCCGGAGCGGCGGGCCACCTCCAGGTAGGAGAAGACCTCGGCGCAGTGCACCCAGCGCAGCAGTTCGGGCTGGTCGAGCCGCTCGACCCGGCCGGTGTCGTGGTTGCGGATGCGCAGCCGGCGGTGGATGCCACGGACCTTCCGCCCGGCCGCCTCGGCCTCCTCAGGGCTGCCGAAGGTGCAGACGCCCACGAAGTCGGAGGTGCGCTGCAATCGGCCGAACGGGTCGTTCTGGAAGTCGGAGTTCTGCCAGACGCCCCACATCGCCATCGGGTGCAGGGCTTGGAGCATCAGGCCGCGGACCCCGCCGATCCACATGGCCCGGTCGATGTGGACTCGCCAGGTGACGCTCTCGGGAGCGTGGACGGTCGCCTGCATGCGACACACCTCCATGAGACAAACTCATGTAAGTGTACAGTTACCTTCCTTAAATGGTGCAGCGGCCCATGCGCTCGGCCCGGTTCCAGAAGTCGGTGAGCGCGCCGGCGGTGGTCTCCGGGGCCTCGACGGCGGGGGAGTGCGCCGCGCCGGGGATCACCACCTTGACCGCGCCGAGCCGGTCGGCCATCGCCGCCTGGGCGCGCGGGTCCCACGCGTCGTCGTTCTCGCCGTAGAGCACGAGCACCGGCAACTCGCTCTCCTCCAGCGCCTTCGCCAGGTCGTCCACCCGGTCGGCGCAGTTGAGCACCTCCTGCACCATGCCCAGCAGGCCCGGCACGGAGTTCTTGAGCATCCGCTCCCGCAGGAAGGCCAGGATCTCGGGCGGCACGCCCTTGGCGATGGCCTGCGGCTCCATGTGCACCGACCACACCTGGTCGATGCCGATCTGCGGCAAGGTGGCCAGCAGGGCGCGGCCGTCATCGGCCCGCGGCCCGGTGATGTTCGCCGGGCCGGAGCTCATCAGCGTGTACGAGTGCAGCCGGACGGCCCGGGAGATCACCGCCTCCCGGGTGACCAGCCCGCCGAAGGAGTGCCCGACCAGGTGCACCGGATCGGGCCCGAGCGCCTCGGCCAGGGCCACGATGTCGGCGCCCAGGCTGGCGCAGGTGTAGGCCGCGGGGTCGT
The DNA here is from genome assembly GCF_003289645.1 of Actinomadura craniellae. Taxonomy (GTDB): domain Bacteria; phylum Actinomycetota; class Actinomycetes; order Streptosporangiales; family Streptosporangiaceae; genus Actinomadura_D; species Actinomadura_D craniellae. The sequence continues at coordinate 14,059 of NZ_QLYX01000009.1, forward strand.
CCGGCCCCACGGTCTCGTACTGCCCGCGCATGTCGATCGCCACCACCCGCCGGCCGGCCCGGGCGAGGGTCTGCAGCACGGCGATGAAGTCTTCCTTGCTCCCGGTGAAGCCCGGGACGAGCAGGGCCGGACAGCGCTCAGGCACCCCCGAACCCGGCAACGCCTCCAGCGCGGCGAACCGGCCGCGGGAGGTTTCGACGTGCGTCCGGCGTACACCGGGGGGCAGAGTCAGGAACCGGGGCGTACTCACAGGGCTCCACCCTAGTCAACCGGCCGCGGGGGGCACCATCGCGGCGATTTCGATGGTGCCGCACCGTTACCCGCGGCGACCTGCGGAGATTGCTCGGGACGGGGCCGACCACGACCCGCGCGGGCCGTGGTCGTCCGGGACCGGGAAGGAGTCAGGAGTTCTCACTCGACTCGGCGGCGGCCGCGGGCCGTGCGGTACGCCCGCCCCGGGTGCGCCGCCGGTTGCGATTGCGGGACCGGGCGCCCGCGGCGGGTGCGGCCTCACCGGCGGGCTCGGTGCCGGGCTCGGCCGCCTCGGCCGGGGCCTCGCCGGCCGCCGCGTCCGTGCCAGTGACAGTGCCCGTGACAGGGCGCCCGCTTCGGGTGCGCCGGCGCTGCCCGGACCGGCGGCGCCGGGCGGGGCGCTCGTCGGTGTCCTGGTCGGCATCGCGCCGGGACCGGCTGCGGCCGGTCTCGCCGATGTCCTCGAGCTCCTCGGCGGCCAGGCCGGCCCGCTCTCGCCGGTCGCGCGGCAGCTTGCCGGTGACCTCGGTCGGGATGTCCAGCACGGCGTAGAAGTGCGGGGAGGTGGAGTAGGTCTCCTCGGGCGCGGCGAACGGCAGGTCGAGGGTGGTGTTGATCAGCTTCCACCGGGTCAGGTCGGCCCAGTCGACCAGCGTCACCGAGATGCCTTCGCGGCCCGCCCGCCCGGTGCGCCCGATCCGGTGCACGTAGGTGTCGGCGGAGTCGGGGCACTCGTAGTTGACCACGTGGGTGACGTCGTCGACGTCGAGCCCGCGGGCCGCCACGTCGGTGGCCACCAGGACGTCGATCTTGCCGGACCGGAACGCCCGCAGCGCCCGCTCGCGCTGGCTCTGGCCGAGGTCGCCGTGCACCGCGGCCGCCGCGAAGCCGCGGCCGGCCAGGTCGGCGGCGACCCGGTCGCAGGCCCGCTTGGTCTGGCAGAACACCATGGTCAGCCCTCGGCCCCGGGCCTGGAGGAGGCGGGCCAGCATCTCCGGCTTGTCCATCTGGTGGGCCTGGAAGACGTGCTGGGCGACCTGCGGGGTGGCCTCGGACTCGGTGTGCGACTCGGCGCGCACGTTGGTTGGCCGGCGCAGGTAGCGGCGGGACAGCGCGACGATCTCGCCGGGCATGGTCGCGGAGAACAGCATGGTCTGCCGCTCGACCGGGACCAGGTCGATGATCCGCTCCATGTCGGGCAGGAAGCCCAGGTCGAGCATGCGGTCGGCCTCGTCGAGCACCAGCGTGTTGATCTGGGACAGGTCGAGGTGCTTCTGCCGGACCAGGTCGAGCAGCCGGCCCGGGGTGCCGACGACCGCCTCGACGCCGTCGCGGAGGGCGTCGATCTGCGGCTCGTACGCCCGGCCGCCGTACACCGACAGCACCCGGGTGCCGAGCTTGGTGCCGGCGAGCCGGAGGTCGGCGGTGACCTGGCTGGCCAGTTCACGGGTGGGCACGAGCACCAGCGCCTGCGGCTTGGTGCCGCCGTGCTCGATCCGCTGGAGCAGCGGGATGCCGAACGCCAGGGTCTTGCCGGTTCCGGTGCGGGCCTGGCCGATGATGTCGTGGCCGCCGAGCGCGATGGGCAGGGCGAGCTGCTGGATGGGGAACGCGTTGACGATGCTCTCGGTCGCGAGGGCATCTGCTATCTCGGGTAGGACCCCGAGTTCACGAAACGTAGACAGGGCTTTCAGCCTCCATAGTGCGGGGTCCGCTCTCCCGGTGCGCGGCGCTGCGGCGATACTGCGAGGCGGCGTAGATCAGCGGCAGGGCGCTGGTGCGCCTGCCGATCGCTTCGCACGGCCGCGCGCTCGCGCGGGAGGGACCAGCCGTCAATCATTCCTTCGTGACCGCTGAGGGTGAACGCGGCGACTCGGTGTAGCTGCGCGCAGTCACATTCCGCGACACAGTGTACCGGGCTTTACGCCAGCGCACCAATAGCAGATCAATGGTTGGAACGTCCGCTGCTCTCCCGCTATTTCCGAACTCTGGGCGCCAAGCTATTTCCCCTACCCGAAGAGGTTGCGCAGTACCCGGATCTTCCGGTCCCATATGGGCTCAATGGAGCAGAAGCCGCGTACGGGAACCTGGCGGGTCCCCGGTCTGCCCGGTTTCACCGAGCTGACCGAGCTGGGCACGGGAACGCAGGGCCGGGTGGTGCTGGCCCGCCAGCAGCACTCCGGCGAGCTTGTGGCGATCAAGTACCTGGCCGCCCGCTATCTCGCCGACGAGCGCTTCCTGGCCCGGTTCCGCGCCGAGGCCGGCCGGCTGCGGCGGCTGCGCAGCCCGTACGTCACCCGGCTGCACGGCTACGTCGAGTTCTCGCACGGCGCGGCCGTCGTGATGGAGGCGGTGAAGGGCGTCACCCTGCGCGCGGTGCTCGACGTGCACGACCGGCTGGACCCGGTGGCCTCGCTGGCGGTACTGAAACACTCACTGCTGGGGCTGGCCGCCGTGCACGGGGTCGGGGTCGCCCACCGCGACCACCGGCCCGCCGACGTGCTGGTCCCCGAGTACGGGCCCGCCCGGCTGGTCGACGTCGCCCTCGGGGCCGAGCCGGGCGAACCGGCGTACCCGGCGCCCGAGGGGCGGCCCGGCCCCGCGGCGGACGTGTACGCCGCGACCCGCGTGTTCATGGAGTGCGCGACCGGCGACCCGGACGCCGACCCGGCGGAACTGCCACGCCTGGTCCGGTCGCTGATCCGGGCCGGCCTGGCCGAGGACCCCGAGGACCGCCCGGACTCCGCCGCGTTCGCCGCCGAACTCGACGAGGTCGCCACGTCGACGTACGGCTCGGGCTGGGAGGCACGCGGCCGGGAGCGGCTGGCGACCGCCGCCGCCGCGCTCCCCGCCACCCCTTTCCACACCGCGCCCCGGCGCCCGCCCGTCCCGCCGCCCGCTCCGCCTGCGCAGGAGCCGGCGCCCCCCGAGCCGCCGGCGCCCGAACCCCCGCCGTCGACGCGGGAACTCGTGCCGGTCGAGGAGCCGGGGCGCCAGGCCGAACCGGGCGGCCTGCGCGGCCTGTTCGCCCGGCCCGGGGCGAAGGTCGTGCTGGCGGTGGCGGGCGGTGCGGTGCTCGCGAGCGCGGGCGGCGCGGGGGTGTACGCGGTCACCCACGAGCATCCCCGGCCGCCGGCGTTCACGCTCGCGGTCGCCCCCTCACCGGTCGCGACGCGCGTCGCCAGCCCGCCGTTCGAGGTGCGGGCGTCCCAGGTGGTCACGATCTCGGGCCACGTCGACCCGGCGGCGCAACGGCGGATCAACGCCGCGCTGCGCGAGCCGCTGGACGCGGAGGTGGCCCGGTTGCGCACGTTGCTGAACATCGACCGCCGGCTCCGGACCCCCGCCGGGCCCGAGTGCGCCCAGCAGAACACGATCGCGACCGCGGTGAAGATCGGCCTGACCGGTCCGGGCCTGATCTCGGCGCGCTACCGGCTCGCGCTGACCACGGTCGGCGACTGCGAGGGCGGTCTCGACTGGCTGCTTCCGGTCACGGTGGACGTGCGCACCGGCCGGCCGCTGGGTCTGGACGACATCTTCCAGCCCGCGGTGCTGACCCCGGCCGGACTGCGCTCCTTCGTCGGGCGGGTGCGCTTCCCGCCGGAGGGCGAGTGCGGGATCCGGCCCGCCGAGGTCACCCGCGCCGACTTCGAGCCGAACCAGGACGGCCGCAGCAGGATCGGGGTGATGTTCGCCCTCCGGCACCTGGAGGTGTCGGTGAGCTATGCCTCCTACCGTTGCCGGGACCAGGTGGTCCACCTGCCGTACAGCGAGGTGCGGGACCTGGTGCGGCCCGAGGTGCTGGCGCTCGCGCTGGTCCGACCCTGACCACGCTACGCGACATATTCCGCATTCTCCGCTATTTCTAGATCTTGCAGCGGCGCGAAGGAGACGGGGATGGCCGGATGGAGCGTTTCCGGGTTCAGCGAGATCCGGGAACTGGGCGCGGGCGCGCAGGGCCGGGTGGTGCTGGCCCGCCGGGACGAGACCGGCACACCCGTGGCGATCAAGTACCTGGACGGCGCGACCGGGGACGAGCAGACGGTGGAGCGACTGCGCGCGGAGGCCGTCCTGCTCGGCAGGGTGACCGACCCGCACGTGGTGCGGCTCTACGAGTTCGTCGCGGGCGAGCGCGGCGCGGCGATCGTGATGGAGGCGGTGGACGGGGTCTCGTTGAAGGAGATCCTGGGGCGGCATGGGGCGCTGGGGCCGGAGGCGGCGCTGGCGGTGCTGAAGGGGTCGCTGCTGGGTCTGGCGGCTGCGCACGCGGTGGGGGTGGTGCACCGGGACTACAAGCCGGCGAACGTGGTCGTCCAGGCAGACGGGCTGAGCAAGCTCATCGACTTCGGGGTGGCCGCGCCGTCGGGTGTCGGCTCCCGCTCGGGCACCCCGGCCTACATGGCGCCGGAGCAGTGGCGCGGGGAACCCGCCGGGCCGGCCGCGGACGTGTACGCGGCGACGTGCGTGTTCTTCGAGTGCGCCACCGGCCGCAGGCCCTACGAGGCCGCCGACCAGGTGGCGCTGATGGGTCGGCACCTCACCGCGCCGCCACCGGTGGAGGGCATGCCGGACCCGCTGCGCCGGCTGCTGGAGCACGGCCTGGCCAAGGACCCGGCGGATCGCCCGCCCGGCGCCCGCGAGTTCGTCGTCGAACTGGAGACGGCGGCCGCCGCGGTGTACGGGCCGGACTGGGAGGGCCGCGGGGTCCGCGGGCTGGCGATGGCCGCGGCCGCCCTCGCCGCCCTCTTCCCGCTCGCCGCGCTTCTCGCCCCCGGCACGGCTCTGGCCGCCGGCGGCGGCGCGGCGGTGTCCGCGGGCGGCGCGGCGTCGGCGGGCGGGGCGGCCTCCGCCGGCGGTGCGGGTGCGGCGGGCGCGGCGGGTGGTGCGGGCGCGGGTGCGGCGGGCGGTGCGGGCGCGGCGGTGGGCGGCAAGGTCGCGCTGGCCGTCGCGGGCGTCACGGCGGTCGCCGCGGTGGGCACCGGGGCCGTCGTGTTCGCCCAGCAGGAGGACGCGGCGCCCCCGGTCCGGCCCGTCGCGGTCGCCGTCTCCACCCAGAACCAGCGGTACACCGACGTGCCGCTGGAGATCCGCAACGCACAGTACGTCCAGATCTCCGGCCATCGCGATCCGGCCGTCCAGCGGCGGATCAACACCGCGCTGCGGGCGCCCCTGGACTGGACCGCCCGGCAGTTGCACTCCGGGACCGCCCAGGTCGGCGCGGCCTGCACCACCACCGCCTTCCTCACCACGACCGCCCGGCTCGGGCTGCGCGGGCCGAGGTTCGTCTCGGCCGCCTACCGGACGCGCAACGGGTACTGCGCGCCCGCCGACGGCGAGTACCCCTCCTGGGCGGTCACGGTCGACCTGGACACGGGTCGGGCACTCACCGCGGACGACGTGTTCCGGCCGGAAGCCCTCACCCCCGCCGGGCTGCGCACCCTGTGGAGCCGGCTGAAGAGCGACTTCCCGGACATGTGGGCGGCCGGCGTGTGCAGTGGCGGAGAGGACCCGGAGCGGGCGGACTTCCTCCCCCGCCCGATCGAGGACGTGGAGTGGCCGCCGACCGCCACGCCGTTCCTGGCCCCGGACCGCTTCGAGGTCAGCTGGTCGCCCGGCGGCAGCGAGTGCCCCTACGACCGGCTGACCGCCTCCTACGCCCAGGTGCGCGACCTGCTCAAGCCCGAGATCCTCGCGGCGTTGCCCACCGGCTCGCCGGCCCCTACCCGCAGCTGAACCGAAGGAGCGCCGATTGAACGACACCTGGCGAGTGTCCGGCTTCACCGAGGTGCGGCCGCTGGGCGCGGGCGCGCAGGGCCGGGTGGTGCTGGCCCGGCACGAGACGGCGGGCACCCCGGTGGCGATCAAGTATCTGCCGCCGGGCGGACCCGGGGCGCCACAGGAGGCGCTGATGCTCGCGTCGGTGGACGACCCGCACGTGGCCCGGCTGTACCAACTGGTGGAGAGCCCGCACGGCATGGCGATCGTGATGGAGGCGGTGGACGGGGTCTCGTTGAAGGAGATCCTGGGGCGGCATGGGGCGCTGGGGCCGGAGGCGGCGCTGGCGGTGCTGAAGGGGTCGCTGCTGGGTCTGGCGGCTGCGCACGCGGTGGGGGTGGTGCACCGGGACTACAAGCCGGCGAACGTGGTCGTCCAGGCAGACGGGCTGAGCAAGCTCATCGACTTCGGGATCGCGGCCCCGGCCGGCCGGGGCTCGGCCGCGGGCACCCCCCGCTACATGGCGCCGGAGCAGTGGCGCGGGGAGCCGGCCGGGCCGGCGACCGACGTGTACGCGGCGACGTGCGTGTTCTTCGAGTGCGCCACCGGGGGCCCGCCGTACCCCGAGACGGAGCGGGCGCCGCTGATGGCCCAGCACCTCACCGCGCCGCCACCGGTGGAGCGGGTACCGGAGCCACTGCGCCCGCTGCTGGCGCACGGTCTGGCCAAGCGGGCGGCGGACCGGCCGGCGGGAGCCGCCGAGTTCGTCGTGGAGTTGGAGGCGACGGCGGCGGCCGCGTACGGGCCGGACTGGGAGGCCCGGGGCGTGCGCGCGCTGGCCGGCGCGGCGGTGGCCCTGGCCATGCTGTTCCCGCTGGGCGCGCTGGCGGCGCCCGGTACGGCGGTCGCGGCCGGCGGGGGCGTGGCGGGCGCGGCGGGCGGGGGCGCGCTGGGCGCGGCCGCCACCAAGGTGACGCTCGCCGTGGCGGCGACCGCGGTGGTGACCGCGGGCGGGGCCGGGGTGTACGCGGTGCAGCAGGGGGAACCGGAACCCGCCCCCTGGCGCCCGGTCTCCCTGTCGATCGGCACCGCGAGCCGTCCCGGCGAGGAGTTCCAGTTCGTCACCGTCGGCGGTCATCGCGACCCGGCGGTGCAGCGGCGGATCAACGCGGTCCTGCGCGCCCCGGCGGACCGGCTGACGCGCTCCTTCCGCACCGGGGCGGCCTTTCCGGTGGGCACCACGGCGACCGTGACCATGCACGGCTCCGAACTGCTGTCGGTCCGCTACGACGTGTCCCCCCGCCCGGAGCCCGGCATGGAGGGGAACTGGGTGAAGAACTTCTACGCCGTCCGGACGGTGGTGGTCGACCTCGTCACCGGCCGGGCACTGGGCCCGCGCGAGCTGTTCCGGCCCGCCGTGCTGACCGACGCCGGCGCCGGGGCGCTCCTCGACCGGCTGCGGAGGCTGAGCGCCAACGGCTGCCTCAGCGAGACCGGTGGCCTGCAGGCCCGGCTCACGCCACGGGACCTCACCCGCGAGGACGCGCCCGTCCAGGTGATGCTTGCTCCCGGGCACATGGACTTCTTCGTCGATATCAGGACACTGGGCGGGGACGTCTCCGAGGCCTGCCGCAGCGAGACGATCGAGATGCCCTACGCCCGGCTGGCGGATCTGGTGATCCCCCGCCTGGCCGAGCAGGCGGCCGGAGCGCGCCCCGTGCCCACTCCGGTGCCGTCGTGACGGGGTGCCCGGGCCTGGCCCGGGCGCGCGACCTGCTCGAGCCCGAGACCCTCGCCGCGTTGACCGAACCGAAGGAGTGCCGATGAACGACACCTGGCGGGTGCCGGGCTTCACCGAGGTGAAGGTGCTCGGAGAGGGCGCGCAGGGCAGGGCGGTGCTGGTCCGGCAGGGAGAGAGCGGCCGGATCGCGGTGCTGAAGTACGCCCTCGCCGCCACCGAGGGGGCGCGGGAGGCGTTCCGGTCCGAGTCGGCGCTGCTCAAGAGCGTCCAGAGCCCGTACGTGGCGCGCTGGTTCGGCCACTACGAGCACGAGTCGACCGCGGCGATCCTGATGGAGGCGGTGGACGGCGCCCCGCTGCGCGACCTGCTGACCCGGCACGCGCCGTTGCAGCCCGAGGCCGCGCTGGCGGTGCTGAAGGGGTCGCTGCTCGGCCTGGCGGCGGCGCACGCGGCCGGGGTGGTGCACCGCGACTACAAGCCGGCGAACGTGGTCGTCCAGGCCGACGGGCTGAGCAAACTGATCGACTTCGGGGTGGCGGCGCTGGCGGGAAGGGCGGCGCGTTCGGGCACCCCGGCCTACATGGCGCCGGAGCAGTGGCGCGGGGAGCCGGCCGGGCCGGCGACCGACGTGTACGCGGCGACGTGCGTGTTCTTCGAGTGCGTCACCGGCCGCAAGCCCTACGAGGCCGCCGACCAGGTGGCGCTGATGGCCCGGCACATCACCGCCCCGCCGCCGGTGGAAGGGGTGCCGGAACCGCTGCGCCCGCTGCTGGCCCGCGGCCTGGCCAAGCATCCGGCGGACCGCCCGGACGGGGCGCGGACGTTCGTGACCGATCTGGAGGCGGCGGCCACCGCCGCCTACGGCGTCGACTGGGAGCGGCGCGGCGTCCGGGCGCTGGCCGCGGCCGCGGTGGCGCTGGCCGCGGTCTTCCCGCTGGCCGCCCTGGCCGCTCCGGCGGGCGGTGCCGTGGCCGCCGGCTCCGGGACGGCGGGAGCGGCGGGAGCGGCGTCCGGGACGGCGGGGGCGGCGTCCGGGGGCGGCGTCCTGGCGACCGCCGGCGGCAAGGTCGCCCTCGGGATCGCGGCGGCCTCCGTGGTCGGGGCCACCGCGACCGGGGCCGTCATCGTCTCCGGATCCGGAGACGAGGCGCCGCCGCCCGCGCAGTTCGTCAGCGCGTCCGAGCCACTGCTGAACACGGCGTACCCGGTTTCCGGCGGCCGGCCCGACTTCACCATCGAGGGCGTCAGGTACCTGCAGGTCACGTTGCGGGACAAGGCCCTCCAGGGGCGGGTCAACACGGCGCTGCGGGCGCCCCTGGACCGGGTGATCGCATCCTCCCGGACGACCCTGCAGCAGCAGACGGACTACGGCAGGCCGAGCCCGGGGTGCCGGGGCGCGCATCTGCGGGGCACGATGGTGCGCGGCGTCTCGGGGCCCCGGTTGGTCTCGGTGCGGTACGACCTGCAGCTCGGCCTGATCTGCGCGAGCGAGTACTTCGGCGCCGCGCCGGTGGTGACGGTCGACCCGGAGACCGGCAAGGTGATCACCTCTGCCGACATGTTCACTCCCGCCGGCCTGGGCGGGCTCTCCGGGCGGCTGCCCGCGCGGCGCCCCAGCCAGGATCTGTGCAACATGCTCCCCGCCACGATCACTCCGGCCCACCTGCGCCCCGCGGGCGGTGCCGTACTTCCCGAGGTGGTGATCATGCCGGCGGCCGACGGCCTGGAGGTGGGGCCGGGCACCGGTTTCCCCTGCGAGGGTCACCTCGTCAAGGTGCCGTACAGCAGGATCCGCGACCTGCTGGCGCCCGGCTTCCTGGCCCTGCTGCCCGCCGCCCCGACCCCCGGGCGCCCGACCCCCGGGCGCTCGTGACGGGTGCCGTCCGGACGACGAGCCGGCCGGCGCCGGGAGCCCGGTCCCGGGCCTGCGTGACGGCCGAGCGGACCTACGGATCCCCGCGCGGACGCCGTGCCGCGGGCATGACACCGAACATGACGTCGGGCATGACGTCGGGCATGACGTCGGGCATGACGTCGGGCATGACGTCGGGCATGACGTCGGGCATGACGTCGGGCATGACGTCGGGCATGACGACGGCCCCCGCCGCGGGGAGGCGGGGGCCGCCGGTAAGGGCCTGACCGGCCGGGGGTGCCGGACAGGCCCGGCTCAGGGGGGTCAGAAGGTGCGGCTGCGGGTGCTGCCCCGGCCCCAGCGACCGCCGCGGTTGGCCGCCGTCAGCAGTGCGACGCCGAGGGCGGCGATGATCACCGCGAAGAGCAGCGCGACCATCGTGCCGGCGCCCAGCGCCTCGGCGATGACCCCGCCCAGCAGTGACCCGGCGATACCGACCAGGACGGTCAGCACGACGCCGATCGGATTACGGCCCGGAACGATCACCCGGGCCAGGGCGCCGATCACGGCACCGACGAGTATGGACCAGAGAATCGTCGTCAGCATTTTGGATCCCCATCCCGTAGACGTGACGGACGGCGACCGTTATGCCCGGCTGACGCGCCTTAAACGAAAGTTTTGCCTACGGGGGTCACAGGGTGCCGAATCCGACCCGCCGGGTGTCGTCCTCGGAGATCTCCAGGTAGGCCAGCCGGTCGACGGGCACGGCGACACGGCCGCCCCGCTCGTCCTGGAGGACGAAGACGCCGTCGTCGACGGCGAGCGCCTCGTTCAGCGCCCGCTCGACCTCGTCGGCCGACAGCGTCGTCTCGACGACGAGCTCCTTGGGAACGGACTGGACACCGATGCGTACCTGCACGTGGACGGCTCCTGCCTGGAGGGTTCAGTTGGTCATCGGGAAGCCGGAGATGCCCCGCCAGGCCAGCCTGGCGATGATCTTCTCCGCGGTGTCCTTGGGGATGGCGCGATGCTGGGAGAGCCAGTAGCGGGCGCTGACCTCGGCCATGCCGACCAGGCCCATGCCCAGCAGGTACGCCTCGTCGCTGGGCGCGTCGGTGTCGGTCTGGATCACCCGGGCGATCATCTCGGCGCACTGGTGGTTGGCCCGCTCGACCCGGGCGCGGACGGGCGCGACGTTGCGCAGGTCGGATTCGAAGACCAGCCGGTACGCCTCGCCCTCGCCGGCCACGAAGTCGTAGAAGGCCTGCATGCTGGCCTGCACCCGCGTCCGGTTGTCGCTGGTGGACTCCAGCGCGTCGCGGACCGTGTTGACCAGTGCCTCGGCGTGCTCGTCGAGCAGGGCGAGGTAGAGCTCCAGCTTGCCGGGGAAGTGCTGGTACAGGACGGGCTTGCTGACACCGGCGCGTTCGGCGATCTCGTCCATCGCGGCGGCGTGGTAGCCCTGGGCGACGAACACCTCCTGCGCGGCGCCGAGCAACTGCCGGCGACGGGCCATGCGCGGCAGTCTCGTGCCACGGGGGCGGGCGTCAGGGGTCGCGGTCACCGCTTTCTCCGATCAACTGGTCATCGCGCCGCGGATGCGGCATCACGGGGAAACAATCCCATCATCCTACGCGCCAGTAACCTCGTAGGTCACTAACAAAGGATCGTGATCAGCGATAGTCGTCCTCGTCGATCCCGACGATCTGATCTTGTGCCACGACGTCGGCCTCGTTCGCGTCGAACGGCACCTCGGCGGGTGCCTCCGGCTCCTCCTCGGGAACCAGGTCGGCGTTCTGCTCGGCGGCGTCGGCCTCGTTCATCTCGGTCATGCATCCTCCATCACGGCCCCGGGCCGGGCCCCGCCCGTCGCGGGCCGGTCACAGCCGCCGGGCCAGCTCGCGCAGCGGAGGTTCGAGTGATTCACCGTAGGTCGGGAACGCGTGCACCATGTCGGTGAGCACCCCCAGCGGTATCTCGGCGCGGATCGCCAGCGCGATCTCGCCCATCCACTCCTCAGCGTACGGGCCCACGGCGGCTGCGCCGACCAGCACGCCCCGGTCGCGGTCGGCGTAAAGCTCGACGCGCCCGCCGGGACCGTCGTCCTCCAGGGCGGTGCGGACCGTGCGGGCCAGGTCGTGGCCCGCCACCAGAAGATCGACGTCGAGTTCCCGGGCCCGGGCTGGCGACAGGCCGACCGCGTAGGCCGCCGGGGTGGTACGGACCACCCGGGGGACCGCCCGGTGGTCGGCCGGGTACCGCTTGCCCAGCACGTTCGAGGCCACCACCCGCGCCTGGTAGGCCGCGGTGTGGCTGGCCGGGGGCAGCCCGGTGACGTCACCGGCCGCCCACACCCCGCCGGTGTCGGGCCCGTCGGGCTCCTCCTCGGGGACGAGCCGCCCGGTCTCGTCGACCGGCAGCCCCAGCGCGGGGTCGACCACCAGCCCCAGCGTCTCCAGGCCGAGGCCGGTGATGCGCGGCCGCCGCTCGCCCGCCACCAGGATCCGGTCGGCGTCCAGGACGACGCCGTCCGACAGCCACAGCCGGACCCCGGGATCGAGCGGATCGACCCGGTCGAGCCCGGTGCCCAGCCGCAGTTCGGCGCCCCGCCGGCGGAGCGCGCCGGCCAGCGCGTCGCCGATGAAGGGCGCCTCCGCGCCGAGCAGCCGTTCTTCGGGCTCGACCAGGGTGACGTGCGAGCCGAACGCCGCGTACGCCTGGGCCAGCTCGCAGCCGTACGGCCCGCCGCCCAGCACGACCAGCCGGCGCGGCAGGTCGGGCACGCTCAGCGCGTTGTCGCTGGTCCACACCGGGACCGTGGCCAGGCCCTCGACCTCGGGTAGCACCGGCTCGCTCCCGGTGCAGACGACCAGGTCGGTGCAGCCGTGCTCGACCCCGTCGACCTCGACGGTGCCGGGGCCGGTGATCCGGCCCCGGCCGCGGAGCAGGGTGACGCCCTCGGCGGTGAGCCGGGTCGCGGCGGCCGCGTCGTCGAGGTTCCCGGTCAGCGCCCGGCGGCGGGCGACCGCCAGCTCCCAGCTCTCGCCCCGGCGGGCCGAGTGCAGCAGCGACTTGGCCGGCAGGTCGGCGAAGTGCGGGCGCCCGCCGCCGACCAGCCGTTCCTCGACCAGGGCCACGCTCCGGCCCGCGCGTGCCAGCTCGGATGCGATCAGCTCGCCGGAGGTCCCCCCGCCGAGCACCACGACGTCGTGATCGGGCATCTGTCGTCTCCTTCCGTCGGACCCTGCCCATGGTGGCGCAATCCGGCGGCGGAGAGTAGTCGTTCGACTACGAGGAGGTTCGGCCAGGTGTTTCGCGGATGACCTCCAAGGGGTCCTTGTCGTCCCGGAGGCCGCGCCATGACGGGGCGCGCAGCCGGTCGTCGGGGGTCCACGTCCGGTAGGCGACCTCGCCCACCAGGCGAGGGTCCACCCACTGCGCGTCCTTGGCGTACTCGGCCGGAAGCTCCTCGTCGTAGGGGCTGGTGAGCCGGCGCAGCGGCCACAGCAGCTCGTACAGCTCGGTCAGCGCCTGGTCGGTGAAGCCGGTGCCCACCTCGCCGACGAAGTCCAGGGCCCCCTTCTCGTGGACGCCCAGCAGCAGCGAGCCGACCCCGCCCTCGCGCCGGCCGCGACCGGGCTTCCAGCCACAGATCACCACCTCCTGGGTAAGGAAGTTCTTCACCTTCCGCCAGAAGTCGACCCGTCGGCCCGGCAGGTACGCCGAGTCGAGCCGCTTGGCGACGACGCCCTCCAGACGCTGTTCCCGGGTGAAGTCCACCAGTTCCCGGACCTGCGCCTCGTCGGCCGCGTGCAGGAACGAGGGGGCCTCGACCGGGCCGGCACCGGCCAGTTCGAGGCCGGCCAGCATCCGCCGACGGTCGGCGTAGGGCAGGCGGAACAGCTCGCGCCCGTCCAGGTACAGCAGGTCGAAGGCCACGTACCGGACCGGGACCGCGCGGACCAGCCGGGTGTCGGGACGGGTGGCGCGCATCCGGCGTTGCAGCCGGTCGAAGCTGGGCCTGCCCCGGTGGAAGGCGACCACCTCGCCGTCGAGGATGGCGTCACGGTCGGGGACGAGATCCCCCAAAGCGGACAGTTCGGGGTAGCGGGCGGCGACCTCGGTGCCGCGCCGGCCCGCGGCGCGGACGCGCCCCTTCGAAACACGCGTGATCACACGGACGCCGTCCCACTTGACCTCCAGCGCCCAGTGCTCGGCGTCCGCGGGCAGCTCGCCGGTGGTCGCCAGCATGGGCTCCACCGGCCAGGGCATGGTCATATAGGGCTTCTTACCCGATTGTTCGTCATTGACTGTGTCAGATCGTTGTCAGACACCCGGAAAACGGTGCGGCGGGGGCTCGCGAGCCCCCGCCGCACCGTGCACGTCAGACCGGTGCGGGTTCGCGCGGTGCCGGAGTGTCCTCCTCACGAATGCCGTACCGGCGGTAGAGGCCGCCGAGCGGGCCGGGCGCCCACCAGTTGGCCCGGCCCAGCAGCCGCATGGTGGCGGGCACCAGCAGGGCCCGCACCACGGTGGCGTCCACCACGACCGCGATGACCATGCCGACCCCGAACAGCTTGATGAACGAGATGCCCGAGGTGGACAGGGCCCCGATCACCACCACGAACAGCAGGGCGGCGCTGGTGATGACGCCGCCGGTGCGCTGCAGCCCGGTGGCGACCGCCTCCGTGCTGTCCCCGGTCAGGTCGTACTGCTCGCGGACCCGCGACAGCAGGAACACCTCGTAGTCCATCGACAGGCCGAACAGCATGGCGAGCATGAGGATCGGCATGGCGGGCGCGATCGACCCGGTGGCGGTGAAGTCGAGCAGGCCCGACAGGTTGCCGTCCTGGAAGATCCAGACCACCGCGCCGAAGGCCGCGGTGAGCGACAGAAGGTTCATCACGATCGCCTTGATCGGGAGCACCACCGAGCCGAAGGCCAGGAAGAGCAGCACGAACGTGGCCAGGCCGACGAGCAGCGCCACCCAGGGCAGCGTCGCCCCCAGGCTGGCGAGCTGGTCGGAGACCAGGGCGGTCGCCCCACCGACGTGGACGTCGGCGCCGGGCGGCGGCGGCACATCGCGGACCCGCTGGAGCAGGTCGCGGGCGGCCTCGGACTGGGCGTCGCCGTCGTAGCGCAGCGCGATCCGCGCGGTCTCCCCGCGCACGGCCGTCACCTGGGCGCCGGTCACGCCCGGCACCTGGCCGAGCCGGGCGGCGAACGCGGCGGGGTCGGCGCGCCCGGTGAGCACCACGTCGACGGGGTCGGTGTTGCCGCCGGGGAAGTCGCGCTCGATGGCGTCGGCGACCACCCGGGCCTCGGTGCCGGCGGGCAGCACCTTGGTGTCCACCCCGCCCCAGTTGATCCCCAGGAAGGGTGTGCCGAGGGCGAGCAGGATGACCGCGGTTCCCACGATCACCGCGACGGGACGGCGCATCACGGCCCGGGCGAACCGGTACCAGCCCGTCCCCGGCCGGCCGCTCTCCTTCCTCCGCCAGGGGACCCGCAGCGCGTTGACCCGGGGGCCGAGCACGGACAGCAGGGCGGGCAGCACGGTGAGCGCGGCGAGCATGCACACCACCACGGTGGCGACACCGCCGTAGCCCATGGACCGCAGGAAGACCTGCGGGAACAGGGTCAGCCCGGCCAGCGAGATCGCCACCGTGACCCCGGAGACGAGCACGGTGCGGCCAGCGGTCGTCATGGTGGCGGCGACGGCGTCCTCGACGTCCTCGGTGCGGCGCAGCTCCTCCCGGAACCGGGCGACGATGAACAGCCCGTAGTCGATGGCCAGGCCGAGGCCCAGGTAGGTGGTGATGTTGATGGCGAAGATGCTGACGTCCGTGCCGAAGGTGAGCAGGTGCAGCGCGGTGAACGAGCCGAGGATCGCCAGCCCGCCGATCAGCAGCGGCAGGCCGGCCGCGGCCAGGCTCCCGAAGATCACCACCAGCAGGATCAGCAGCACCGGCATCGAGAAGATCTCGGCCCGGGCGATGTCGGAGGAGACCCGCTCGTTGATCGCGGTCTCCGTCGGCACCTGGCCGCCCAGCTGGGCGGTGAGCCCCGCCGCCGTGGCCAGGTCGTCCTTGACCGCCTCGAAGGTGTCGGCGCGGGCCCCCGCGTCCGCGCCGGCGAGCCGCAGGACGGCGTAGGTGGTCTTGCGGTCCCGGCTCACCAGGTGCTGTGCGCCGGTGGACCAGTGGGTGGTCGCCGCGGCGACCTTGTCCTTGGGCAGTGCGGCCAGTTCCCGGGCGACCGCGTCCCGGAAGGCGGGGTCGTCGACGGTGCGGCCCGCCCGGTCGCGGTAGAGCACCACCACGTCGCCCTCGGTCCGGCCGAGGCCGCGCTCGGCGATCTCCTGGGCCTGGACGCTTTCGGAGCCCGGGGTGTCGAACCCGCCGGACGACTGGAGCGCGCCGAACACGCCGGTGCCCCACACCCCCGAAAAGATCATGAAGGCCAGCGCCGCGGCCAGGACGGCCCACCGTCTGCGGTGGACCAGGCGTCCCCATCGTTCCAACATCCCTGCTCCCGGTTCGTCTCGTCACGCCTCGGCCGCCGCTCGCTGGTTATGCATGGTCACCATGGTGAACGGCGTTTACTGCGAACGGTGTTAACGTTGCATACGGCGTTCACTTCCGTCAAGGGCGTTCTTGGTGAATCATGCGAGGACGCTTCGCGCCCGACCAGAAAAGAGGATTCGATGGCCGAAACCCGGCGTGACCGGCTCCGGGCCGCCACGGTCCGTGAGATCACCGGCACGGCCCGGCGGATCCTGGTCGAGCAGGGGCCGGACGCGGTGACGCTGCGGGCGATCGCCCGGGAGATGGGCATGACCGCGCCCGCCCTGTACCGCTACTTCGACAGCCACCACGAGCTGCTGCAACACCTGATCGCCGACGTCTTCACGGAGCTGACCGACGACATCACGACGGCGCTGCACGGCCTCGGCCAGGTCGACATGGCGGTCAAGTTCGTGACCGCGGCCCGGGAGTTCCGCCGCTGGTCGTTGGGTCACCCGCGGGAGTACGCGCTCATCTTCGGCACCCCGATGCCGGGCCTGTACGTGGAGACGGCCGACATCGCCGCCGAGTGCGGCCGCCGGTTCGGCTGGACCTTCCTGCGGCTGTTCATGGAGCTGTGGCAGAAGCGGCCGTTCCCCGTGCCGGCCGACGAGGAGATCGACCCCCGGCTGCGCGAGCAGCTCCGCACCTACCGGGACGGCCTGGGCGTGTCGCTGCCGCTGGGCACGATGCTGACGTACCTGCAGTGCTGGGTGCGCCTGCAGGGCGCGGTGAGCCTGGAGGTCTTCGGCCACCTGGCCTTCGCGCTGGACGACGCCGAGCCGCTGTTCGACATGATGCTCGCCGATCTGGCCCCGATGCTCGGCCTGGAGTACCCGCCGCCGGAATGACGTTCGGTGAATTAAGGGAAATGTTTTATCTGCCCGGAATTTCCAGATTGCCGGGCGGGGTGTGAAGTGCTGAATACCGGGATAACTCGCTCTTTGCCATGTGCTGGTGAATTGTCGCGGATAATGTTCTCCGCATGCCCTCGCTCGAACACGAGATGCCGCTGGAGCTGTTCCGGAACCGGCCGGAACTGGCCCCCGAGCTGCTCAGAACGGTCTGCGGTGTGGCGGTCCCCGACTCCGCCAAGGTCAGCCTGAGTTCGGAGACGTTGAACGACGTCAAACCCAAGGAACTGCGCTGCGACACCACCGTCCTCGTCGGCGACCCCACCAATCCGGAACTGGGAATCATCGTCGAGGTACAGCTCAAGCCCAGCACCGAGAAACGGTTCAGCTGGCCGGCCTACCTGGCGGTGCTGCGCGCCCGCTGCCGGTGCCCGGTGACACTGCTGGTGCTGTGCCCGACGGCCGCCACGGCCGCCGCCTGCGCCGAACCCATCGACCTCGGCCCGCCCGGCGGCCCGGACTGGGTACTCAGACCCCAGGTCCTGGGCCCCGACCGGCTCCCCGTGGTGACCGACGCCGAACAGGCCCGCCGCCTACCGGAACTGTCGGTCCTGAGCGCCGTCGCCCACACCGATCACCCCGACTACCTGCAGGTCCTGGACGCCTACCTGGCCGCCCTGAGCGTCCCGGACGAGGACACCGCTTTTCAGTACCATCAGTATGTGCGGTCACAACTGTCCGGGGCGGCCCGGGACAGCCTGGAGGAGCTCATGACGACCACGACGCACGACTACGAAGGCGCCTTCACCGGCAAATACCACAGTGCTGGCAAAGCCGAGGGCGAAGCGGAGATGATCCTAGTCTTTCTGGAGGCCCGGGGACTGGACGTCTCCGACGAGGCTCGGGAGCGGATCACCTCCTGCACAGACCTCGATCAGTTGAAGGCTTGGGGCAGGCGAGCCGCTGTGGTCGAATCTGCCGAGGGGCTGTTCGACTGAGCCACCGGCGTCCATCCGGTGTAACCGCTGTGCCACTTCGGTGGGCTGATCGCGAGTCGTGCAGTGCAGAGCCGGGGGGGCCCAGCGCCTGCCCGGAGGCGGGCTTGGCTCTAAACGCCAGCGGCCCCGAGGCTGCGTGCCTCGGGGCCGTTCCATGCATGCGGTCGACAGGGCGTGTGCGAGGAAGGTTCAGTCACGCCTGGCTGGCGCGCTGGTCAGCGGGGGAAGAAGTCGAATTCGCCGTTGCGGACGCCGGCGGTGAAGGCTTCCCATTCGGCGCGGGTGTAGACGATGACTTCGGCGTCGGGGTGGTGGCTGTGCCGCACGGCGACCCGCTCGCTGCCGTCACCCAGGGGGCCCGCCTCCACGCAGTTGCCACCGTTGTTGGGACTGTAGGTGCTGATGTGCCAGGCGACGCGGGATCGCTCCTGGGGGCTGAGCGTTTCGTGTGTCTCTGACATGTTCACTGCCATTCGTCTGCCGCTGTTGAGATCAACTTGGCGGAGTCAACTGGACTGAGAGTCAAGCTCTCGTGTCCATCGTACGCCCGGAAAAACCGCTTATTGTCGGGCGATTCCACGTAGAGAGCACCTGCCATCGTCTCCGTGTAGGCCACTTCCGGGAACGGGTCGGGTAGTTCGAAGATCTCGAACGGACCGTAGGTGCTGGCCGGGGTGCCCGCACGGAAAGGCAGGATCCGGATGTCCACCGTGGGTCCGGCTGCGTACAGAGCGAGGCGGTGCAGTTGGGCGGCCATGGTCGCCGGGTCGCCGATCTGGCGGCGGAGAACCGCCTCGTCCATAATCACGGACAGTCGGGGCGGATCGTCGCGATCCAGCACCTGCTGCCGGGCCATCCGCAGTTCGAGCCAGCGCTCGATCTGTTCGGGTGTCGCTTCAGGATCGTTGGCGCGGATCACGCTCTCGGCGTATGCGGGTGTTTGGAGCAGGCCGGGTATCACGAAGGCGGCGAACGACCGGATGTGCATCGCCCGTGCCTCCAACCAGACGTAGTCGATCAGAGATCCGACCACGTCGCTGGAGTAGCCGTCCCACCAGCCCTTCTGCCAGACGTCCTCGCTGAGTTGCAGCAGGGCCTCGCGGCGCCTGCGGTTGGAGACGCTGTACAGATCCAGCAGGGCCATCAGGTCCGGGCGCCGGATCGGGTAGAAGCCCGACTCGAAGCGGCTGACGGTCCCGGGGTCCCGCTGGAGGTATTCGGCGACCTCCTTGAGCATGAGCCCGCTGCCGTCACGCAGGTCACGTAGCTGCTGCCCGAGCCATTGGGAGCGCAAGGTCGCCCGCTGCCGAGGGGCCATACCGGGTTCTCCCTTCCACCGAACTTCCCTCCGCGAAGAAGTTCGCAGGTATTGAGCTGAACAACTTGTTAAGTGCCTGGTTCGGTGGAACTATACCAACCGTAGGCCACCTGATGCAGTCAGTGACGAAAAGTAGGGCGAAAGAGGGCCGGGACGGGTCATCGCGTGCGAGGCGGCCCCGTCCCGGCCCGGACGCTCGGAAGGGAGCAACCCCGATGGATGGCATCCGCGGATCCGAACAACCGCCTGTCTACCACGAGCGCGATCCGGCCGGGGCCGGAGCCGATGCCGCCGACCCGGACAGGGCCGGAACGGCGAGGCTGTTCATGCTCGTCCAGGAGGACACCGACGACAACGACGTGCCCGTCCGGGACGTCGTTGCGTACGGCATGGCGCTGCCCGGCGGGCACGTCCTGACGGTGCACCCGTCGGGCAGGGGCATCAGCAACTGGCGCAGCCCGGAGAGCGCGTCCCGCCGCCTGGACTCGGAACTGGTCTGGCTCCGGTGAGCCTCGGAAAGCCGAGTCCTCCGAGATGGGGTGTCCTGCACAGCGCGGAAGAAGTCGTGAGCGCCATGAGCCCGGAAGACCTGGGCGTCTTCTCCCGCAAGTACTACGAACTGGGCCTTGCGGTGGGTTATGGCAGGGCTGTGGGCAGTGCCAAGATCATGGTGGAAGGCATCCTGAACTTCTTGGAAGTTCAGGAACTGGAGGTCTCCGATCAGGTTCGGGAACGGCTCACGTCCTGTACCGATCTCGGTCAATTGCGTGCGTGGGCCAAGCAGGCCGCCACGGCTAAATCAGCCGAGGAGATGTTCGACTGAACCGAACACGGACGGCCCCGGGATTCCGGGGCCGTCGCGTGCGTGTCGGGTCAGTAGGAGGGCAGGCTCGGGTCGATCTGGTTGACCCAGGCCAGGACGCCGCCGCCGACGTGGACCGCGTCGGTGAAGCCGGCGTTGTGCACCACGGCCAGGGCCTCGGCGCTGCGCACCCCGGACTTGCAGTGCAGGACGATCTTCTTGTCCTGCGGCAGCCGCTCCAGGGCCGCGCCGGACAGGAACTCGCCCTTGGGGATCAGCGTCGCGCCGGGGATGGAGACGATCTCGTACTCGTTGATCTCGCGGACGTCCACCAGGAAGATGTCGTCGCCGCGGTCCTGCATGTCCTTGAGCTCGGACGCGGTGATGGTCGAGCCGGCGGCGGCCGCGGCGGCCTCGTCGGAGACCGCGCCGCAGAACGCCTCGTAGTCGGGCAGCAGTTCGGTGACGGTGGGGTTCTTGCCGCACAGCACGCACTCGGGGTCCTTGCGGACCTTGACGCTGCGGTAGGTCATCTCCAGGGCGTCGTAGATCATCAGCCGCCCCACCAGCGGGTCGCCGATGCCGGTGAGCAGCTTGATGGCCTCGTTCACCTGGATGGAGCCGATGGACGCGCACAGCACGCCCAGCACCCCGCCCTCGGCGCACGACGGCACCATGCCGGGCGGCGGCGGCTCGGGGTAGAGGCAGCGGTAGCACGGCCCGTGCTCGGACCAGAAGACCGACGCCTGGCCGTCGAAGCGGTAGATGGACCCCCACACGTACGGCTTGCCGAGCAGCACCGCCGCGTCGTTGACCATGTAGCGGGTGGCGAAGTTGTCGGTGCCGTCCACGATGAGGTCGTAGCCGGAGAAGATGTCCAGCACGTTCTCGTTGGACAGCGCCTCGTTGTGCACGACGACGTTCACCAGCGGGTTGATCTCGGCGACGGTGGCGGCGGCGGACTCGGCCTTGGGACGGCCCACGTCCGACTGGCCGTGGATGATCTGGCGTTGCAGGTTGGACTCGTCGACGACGTCGAAGTCGATGACGCCCAGCGTTCCGACGCCCGCGGCGGCCAGGTACATCAGGGCGGGGGAGCCGAGGCCGCCCGCGCCGACGCACAGCACCTTGGCGTTCTTCAGGCGCTTCTGCCCGGTCATCCCGACGTCGGGGATGATCAGGTGCCGCGAGTAACGACGTACCTCGTCGACGGTCAGCTCCGCAGCGGGCTCGACCAGAGGTGGCAACGACACGGTTGTGCTCCTGCGCGTGCGATGGGGCGGGCGGGCGGACTCCTTCGTCCTGTTCACCCCCAACCTTGCCATGCCGTGCCGCATTCCCGAATCCCCGGCGGTGCGGCAGTGTCCTGCGACACCCCACGTCAGCGGGCCGGCGCGCATGAACCGGTCGAAGCGGGGGATCCTCCCGCCGCGCAATCCAAGGAGGAACGCCATGCGACTGTTCAAGCGACCGGGCCGGACCCGCAAGACCCGCCGCACGCCCAGCCTGCGCGAACTCCGCGCCCAGCGGCGCACCCAGGAGGCCGAGGCGAAGCTGCTGGAGACCCAGGCGCGCATCCACCGCGAGGCCGAGCGCATCCGCGGCCAGTACACCTGACCACGCATGGATCCCCGCGCACCGGGCACGGGGCGGCCGTAACCCGAAGGAGGGGCAGGACATGGGTTTCCTGGACAAGCTCAAGAACAAGGCCCAGCGGGCCGCGGGCCGGAGCAAGGAAGAGGCCGGCCGGCGGAGCGGCGACCCGTACCTGGAGGCGGAGGGGCGGCGAGACCGGGTGGCCGGCGGCGCCAAGCAGGTGGGCGAGCGGGCCAAGGACACCGCCCGGGAGGTCCGCAAGACCTTCCGCCGGTGAGGAACCGGTAACCGCGTGCACGTTCGCAGGGGTCTCCCGGCACCGGGAGACCCCTGTTGCCGCGCCCCGCTGCCAAATTCCGACTAATCTTGGCTTTCGTGGCGCTTCAGCCGTTTCCTAACCGATCCACGGTGTTCGGCCTGCGCCTGCGCCAGTGGCTGGTGGTCGCCGTCGCGGTCGCCGTCGCGTACTCCCTCACCGCGGCCATCGCCGTGGTCGGCACCTGGATGACCCTCACCCGCGACCCCACCCCCGCCGAGCTGCGCCGTGCCGCCGACGTCGAGGTGGCCCGCCGCTGGCAGGCGTGGCCGTCCGGACGGATCTTCCCCGAGCGGCTGGCGTACGCGCCGCCCGACGGGCGGCAGGAGCAGGCCCGGCGGGCGGGCATCGCCACCGACACGGCCTGCGAGGCGGGACTCGACCCCGACCTGGTCGGCAAGCTGCGCGCGCTGGGCTGCCGCGGAGTGCTGCGCGCCACCTACGTCGACCGGCTCCAGGGGGTGGTCGTGACGGTCGGGGTGGTGGTCTTCCCCGACCCGACGGCGGCGGCCCGGGCCCGCCGCGAGGTCCCCGGCTCGGCGACCGCGCTGCGCGCCGCGCCGTTCCCCGGCACGGTGGCCGCCCGCTTCGAGGACCCCGCCCGGCAGTACGGCACCGCCGAGCGCGGCGGCCCCTACCTGGCGCTCAGCACGGCCGGGCAGGCTGACGGCCGTCCGGCCGAGGCCCTCGGCGACCGCCGCAGGACGGAGATCTTCGAATTCGCCCCCCAACTCGCGCACACCGTGCTCCGCGCCCTGTCCACCCCGGCGCTGCCCGACTGCGACCGCCCGGAGTGGCGGTGCTGAGGGCCGCGTCCGCCGCGCTCGTCGTCGCCGCGGTCGCCTTCGCCCCGGCCCCGGCCGCCCGCGCCGACATCGTCCGCGACCGGCAGCAGCCGGTGCTCGCCGCCCTCGGCGTGGAGAACGCCTGGCGGACCACCCGGGGCGCGGGGGTGACGGTCGCGGTCATCGACTCCGGCGTGGACCCCGCCCAGGCCGACCTGCGGGGCGCGGTGACCACCGGGCCCAACTACCTGACCCACATCGACCGCTCCTCCCGGCCGCTGCGACGGCACGGCACCGCGATGGCCTCGCTGATCGCCGGGCGCGGGCACGGGCCGGGCGGTCGCGACGGCATCATCGGCGTGGCACCGCAGGTCAAGATCCTGGCGATCCGGGCGCTCGCCGAGCGGGGGGACCCCGGGTACTTCTCCTACCAGGGCGACTCCCGGGCGCGGAACGCGGTGGCCCGGGGCATCCGCCACGCCGCGGACGAGGGCGCCGACGTGATCAACCTGTCCCTGGGCAAGTACGTGTCCAACACCGCCGAGCGGGAGGCCATCGGCTACGCCATCGAGCGCGGCGTGGTCGTCGTCGCCGCGGCCGGCAACGAGGGCGACGAACCCCGCCGGACCGACTCCGGCGGCTACACCGAGTTCTCCTACCCGGCGGGATACCCCGGCGTGATCACGGTGGCGGCGGCCACCCCTGAACACCGGCGCGCGCCCTTCTCCAACCGCAACCACTCCGTGGTGGTGGCCGCGCCCGGGGTGGAGATCGCCACCGCGGCGCCCGGCGGCGACTACTTCCTGACCGACGGCACGAGCAACTCCACCGCGCTGGTGTCGGGGGTCGTCGCGCTGATCCGGGCCAAGTACCCCCGGCTGACGCCCGGCCTGGTCGCCCAGGCGCTGGTCACCAGCGCCCAGGGGGACGGCTACAACCCCGAGTTGGGCTTCGGCGAGGTGAACGCCGCCCGCGCCCTCGAGGCGGCCGCCCCGCTGGCGGGCGCGACCCCGCAGGGCAAACCCGCCGCGCAGCGCTTCGGCGGCGAGACCGGGCCGGTGGCCGTGATCGACCGGCCCTTCTGGCTGACGTACGGAGCCCCCGGCCTGAGCGTGGCGGGGCTCGGCGGCGCCGCCGTCGCCTTCTTCGTGGTCGCCCGGATCCACGGGCGCGCTCGCCGCGAACCCTGAGCCGCACCGGGGACCGGTGATGCCGGAGAGGTTCGGTTCGGCTACGCTCCGCTTTCGTGCCCCTTCCCGTCGGCCCGCGCCCCGTCGCCCTCGGCGTGGCCGCGGCCTGCCTGGTCGTCATGGTGCCGGCGCTGCTGGCGGTCCAGCGGGAACTGGGCCGGGCGCCCACCGGGGCCGAGCGGGCGCGGGCCGTCCTGGCCGAGCAGGCCGGGCGCTGGCGGTCGTGGCCCGCCGGGCGCCTCTTCCCCGGCACGATCGCCTACACCCTGGCGGTGGGCGGCCGGGAGACCGCGCGGCGGGTGGGCATCGGGCCCGGCACCGGGTGCGCGGCGGCCGTGGACGTCCCGCTGCGGGACGGGCTGCGGCGCGCCGGGTGCCGGGCGGTGCTGCGCGCGACCTACCTCGACGCGCCGCAGGGCCTGGTGATCACGGTGGGGGTGCTGGTGCTGCCCGACCCGGCGGCGGCCGCGCGGACGGCGGCCCGGCTGCCGTCGGGACGGTCCGTGGCGTCCCCGGGGCTGCGGGCGCTGCCCTTCCCGGGCTCGGTGACGTCCCGGTTCGGCGACGCCGCCCGGCAGGCCGCCGCGGTCGCGCACCGCGGCCCGTACGTGGTGGCGGCGACCGTGGGATACACCGACGGGCGCCCCGCCGCGCGGATCAGGTCGCGGCAGGACGTCCTCTTCGAGATCGCGCCGCAACTCGCCGCGGGGGTGCTCGGCCCGCTGGCGGCCGGGCCCGGGTGCGGGCGGCCGGCGTGCTGACCTTCCGCCCCGGCGTGGCCCTCGCCCTCGCCTGCGCGGTCGCGACGGCGGCTGGCCCCCCGGCCCGCGCCGACGGGATCCGGGACCGGTTCTGGCCGGTGCTCGCGGCCCTCGACGTCCCCCGGGCGTGGAACCTCACCCGGGGGAACGGCGCCACCGTGGCGGTGCTGGACTCCGGTGTCGACCCCGCGCAGGCCGACCTCGCCGGCTCGGTCACCGTGGGCCCCGACCGCACCGCGGGCGCCAACCCGCGAGGCGTGCCGCCCAGGCAGGTCCACGGCACCACCATGGCCTCGATCATCGCGGGGCACGGCCACGGCCCGCGCGGGCTCGACGGCATGACGGGGGTGGCGCCCGAGGCGCGCGTCCTGTCGCTACGGGTGATCCTGGAGGACGACGAGCCCGGGTTCGACCGCTTCAACTCCGCCGCGCGCTACCGCGACGTCATCGCCGACGGCATCCGGTACGCCGCCGACCACGGCGCCGACGTGATCAGCATGTCGTTCGGCCGGACGACCCCGAGCGACCGGGAGCGCCGGGCGATCGCCTACGCCATAGACCGGGGCGCGGTCGTGGTCGCCGCCGCCGGGAACGAGGGCGACGGGAAACCCGCCCGCCGCCCGCCGTACTCCTACCCGGCCTCCTTCCCCGGCGTGGTCTCGGTGGCCGCGACCGACCGGGAGGGCCGGCACGCCGGGTTCTCCAGCCGGAACTCCGCGGTGGTCGTCTCGGCGCCCGGCGTGGACATCGTGGGCGCCGGGCCGGGCCGGGACTACTGGGTCGGCGACGGCACCAGCCCCGCCACCGCCCTCGTCGCCGGGGTGGCGGCGCTGGTCCGGGCCAGGCATCCCGGGCTGGCCCCGCCCCTGGTGGTCCAGGCCCTCGTCACCGGTACCGCGCACCGCCCCGCCGGCGGCTACGACCCCGGCGTCGGCTTCGGCACGGTCAACGCCGCGGCGGCCCTGGCGGCGGCCGACCGGCTCGCCGGCACGCGCGCCGCCGGCCTGGGCCTGCCGGAATCCCGCCGGTTCGGCCCCGGGCCGGACTCCGGCCGGCCCGGCCCGGCCGAGATCGCTCTCCCGGACACTGGCCGGCTCGCCGTTCCCGGGCTGGCCGCCGCCCTTTCCTCCACCGGCCTACTGGTCTCCCTCACCTTCCTGGCCGCCCGCCGCCCCCGCCGAGCGGCCGGGGATAATCCGAGTGATTCATGATCATTTTTCGGATACCGTGCCTGCGTGTCCGAAGCCGACTCCATATCCGAAACGCCTGAAACGCCGGAGCAGGCGGCCGACCAGGCGGTGCCCGCCCCGTCCCGGCGGCGCCGGGCCCTCCTCGCCGCGGCGCTCGCCGTCCTCGGCCTCGCCGCGGTGGCGGGCGGCGGTGCCGGGCTCGCCGCCGAACTCCTCCGCGAACCCACCCGGGCCGAGGTCGAGGCCGCCGGGGACGCCGAAATCGCGGCCCGCTGGCGGTTCCGCCCGGCCGGCGAGATCTTCCCGCCCACCCTCTCCTACGAGGTCTCCTGGACCGGCACCGAGCAGACCGCCCGGCTGGCGGCCCGCCGGATCGGCATCGCTCCCGCCGCATCCTGTACCGCGGCGATGGAGGCGAAGGCGGCGGCCATCCTGGCGCGCCACGGCTGCCGGACCGTGTTGCGTGCCACCTACGCGGACGCCACCGGCACGTTGCTGACCACCTTCGGGGTGGTCGTCATGCCCGACCGGCCCGCGGCCGCGGCGGCGGAGGGCGGGTTCAGTGCCTCCGGAACCGAGAACAGGGACGGGTACGGCCTGCGGGCCGTCGCGTTCTCCGGCACGATCGCGGCGGGATTCACCGACGCCCGGCGGCAGAAACGCTGGATGGCGGCCAACGGAACCCCCTACATCTTCTTCCACACCAGCGGCTGGGCGGACGCCAGAGGCCGGGTCCCCGACAAGGACAGGGACGAGGACTTCACCTTCGCCGGTGACATCTTCAGCACCCTGATCGAGTCCTTCCAGAAGGTGGCGCGGCCGTGCGAGACGAGGAACGTCCGATGCTGATCCGCAGGCCGTCCGCGCTGCTCGCCACCGTGGCCCTGGCCCTCCTCGCGCCACTGGCGTTCCCCGTTCCGGCGGCCCGGGCCGACTCCACCGGCTGGGACGACAGGCTCGCCCGCGACTTCCGCGACGCCCACCAGACCACCCGCGGCGGGAGGGTCACCGTCGCGATCCTCAGCACCGGGGTGGACGCCGGGTTCGTCGCCCGGCGCGACGCGGTGCGCAAGGGGCGCGACTTCGTCGGGACGCCGCGACCGAAGAAGATCGAGGGCAGTCTGCTGGCCGGACTCCTCGCAGGTCGCGGGCTCGGGCTCGCCCCCGAGGTGAAGATCCTTCCCGTCCGGGTGCACATGGACTGGGAGGAACCGGGAGCGCAGAGATGGGAGTCGCGGAACGACAGCCGGCAGACC
Source organism: Actinomadura craniellae (assembly GCF_003289645.1). Classification (GTDB taxonomy): domain Bacteria; phylum Actinomycetota; class Actinomycetes; order Streptosporangiales; family Streptosporangiaceae; genus Actinomadura_D; species Actinomadura_D craniellae. Next base: position 41,251 of record NZ_QLYX01000009.1, read on the forward strand.
ACCGCCGACGGGATTCGTTACGCCGCGGACCAGGGCGCCGGGGTCATCGTGGTGGGCCCGCACTTCTGGGATGACAGTTACGGGGGTCCCCTCGGCCCGGCCGTCGCCTACGCCCTGGCCAAGAACGCGGTGGTGGTCGCGGGCAACGGCCGGGTGGAAGGCCCCGAAAGCCACGGTAACCGGCCCTTCCCCGCCGCGATGACCGGAGTCGTCGGGGTCGGCGCGGTCGACACGAAGGGGCGCCCGTACCGCAAGTACTCCCAGCCGGGCAGCGGCGTGCTGGTCGCCGCTCCCGGGGGCGAGCACATCATCTTCAGGCCGGGCGGGTTCTGGAGGTACGAGGGGACGTCGGTGGCGACGGCCTGGGCGGGGGCGGCCGCGGCGCTGGTCCGGTCCGCGTACCCGCGGTTCACTCCGGCCCAGGTCGCCACCGCGCTGGCGAGATCGGCGCGGCACCCGGCGGGGGCCGGCCGCTACGACACGAACCTCGGCTTCGGGATCGTGAACCCGGCGGGCGCGCTGCGGGAGGCCCGGAAGATGGCGGAGAACCCGCTCCCGCTGGGCCCGCCGCCGGGGTCGGTGCCGGACGCGTCACGCTTCGCCGGCCGCCCGGAGCCGATCGAGGCGGTCCGGCACTCGGCGGGGGAACTGGCCGGTTTCTCCGCGCTGGCCGGGGCGGGCGTCCTCGCGATGCTCGCCGCAGTATTCGTCGCCGTGCGCGGCCGGCGCCGCGCCCCGGTCCCGGCCGCGGGATCCCCGCCGGTCCGCCGTGGCCCGCCGTGGCCCGCGGGCGATCCGGTTCCGGAGCCGCCCGGGCCGGCGGACGCGCGGGCCGGGGAGGCGGGAGAATCCGGGGATGGCAGCGGAACCCGATGAGTTCGCCGAGCTGGTGCTCGACCTGGTGGAGCGGATCCCGGCCGGGCGGGTGCTGGCGTACGGCGACGTCGCCGAGTTGCTGGAGTGCGGCGGTCCCCGGCAGGTCGGGCGGGTGATGGCGCACTGGGGCGGTGCGGTGCCATGGTGGCGGGTGCTCCGCGCCGACGGCAGCCCGCCGGCCGGGCACGAGCGGCGGGCGCTGGAGCGGTACCGGGCCGAGGGCACCCCGCTGCGGCCGGGCGGGGCGCGGGTCGACATGCGCCGGGCCCGGTGGTCGGGAGAGTGAAACGGGCGCGTTACACGGGGTTCTTTACGCTGGACTGAGTAAACGCGACATATGTCCTTTATGGGGCGAGAGGATGCTTGGCGTATGAACCGGATCGCGGCCGCCGCCGCCCTGCTCGCGGTGGGCGTGTGCGCGGCCGGGGCCGGCCCCCTGGCGCCGCCGCGTCCGGAACCGCCGCGCAAGGTCCTCGCGCAGCCGCAGGCGCCCGTCCCGGCGGCCCCGAAGGTCCGGTCGCTCGACCGCAAGGGGCTCACCCGCGCGCTCGACCGGGCGCGCGCCGGCCGGCCGCTGTCGATGACCGTGCACGACCTCACCACCGGCACCGTCTTCCGCTACCGGCCCGGCGCGCGGTTCGTCACCGCGAGCTGCGCCAAGGTCGACATGGTGATGGCGCTGCTGCTGCGCCGCCAGAAGGAGGGCGAGGGGCTGGACGCGGCCGAGCGCGAACTGGCCGGGCCGGCGATCCGGTACAGCGACAACCGCGCGGCCGACCGGCTGTGGGAGCGGGCCGGCGGGGCCGAGGGGGTGGGGTCGGCGAACCGGCGGTTCGGGCTGCGCGAGACGGAGACGGTCGGCGGGCGCTGCCTGGACCTGTACTGCTGGGGCATCACCGACACCACCGCCGACGACCAGGTCCGGCTGCTGAAGGCGCTGGTCCGCGACGACGGGCCGCTGGACCGGGCGGGCCGGGAGTACGTCCTGGGGTTGATGGCGCAGGTCGTCCCGGAGCAGCGGTGGGGGGTGAGCGCCGCGGCCCGGCCCGGCGAGCCGGTGGCGCTGAAGAACGGCTGGCAGCGCCGGCTCGCGCACGGCAAGCTGTGGGCGGTCAACAGCGTCGGCCGGGTCCGGACCGGCGGTCACGACCTGCTGATCGCGGTGCTGTCGGACCACCACCCCGACACCGGGGCGGGCATCGCCCTGGTGGAGCGCGCGGCCCGGCTGGCGGGCGAGGAGTTCCGCCGCACCACCGCGCCGCCCGAGCCGCAGTGAGCACCGGCGGGCACGCCACCGGGCGGACCCCGGGCCAGGGCGCGCCGGGCGGTGGTCAGAGAACCTGGTGGCCGTACATCTCGCCGAGGGGGTCGGCGAGCAGTTCCAGCCGCGCGCCGTCCGGGTCGCGGAAGTAGATCGAGGACCCGTTCTCCTCCATGTACTCCACGCCCGCCACGGCCAGCTTGGTGCGCAGCCGCTGCCAGGCCGGGCGCTCCACCGAGATGGCCACGTGGTGCAGGCCGCCCAGCACTTCCGCGTACGGGCCCAGGTCCAGCCCGGGCAGGTCGAAGAAGGCGAGCAGGTTGCCGTTGCCGATGTCGAAGAAGAAGTGGGTGGAGCCCGGGTAGTCGCGGTTCTCGATCATCTCGGTCAGCGGGAACTCCAGCAGGTCCTGGTAGAACCGGACGGTCCGCTCGACGTCCGAGGAGAGCAGCGCCGTGTGGTGCAGTCCCCGGGCGGAGCTGGCGGGCCGGTCCTCGGTCCGCAGGTACGTCTCCCGGATCCGGGCCCGCTCGGCCTCGACCGCGGCGAGATCCACCTGCGAGCGTGTGTGAGCCATGGCGCTCCTCCCTGAAAAAGGCCGGACCCGTGCGTTCTACCCGGGGATCAGCCCAGGGCCAACCACCGTACGCCCCGTTCCCGGACCAACTGCCGCTCGGCCGGGGTGAGCGGGGCGCGCCCGGTCGCGCGGGCCAGCAGCGCGGGCCGGTCCCAGCCCAGCGCGGCCACGGCGTCCGGGCCGCCCGCGGTGACCAGCAGCCGCTCGACCACGGCGCCGCCCTCGTCGGTGGTCCACGGCGCGCGGTCCAGCGCGCGCGCCAGGTCGAGGCCGTGCAGCACCAGCTCGGCGACCCGGGTGACCATGAACTCGGTGAGGAGCATCGCGTCGTCCCACCGGGTGCTGATCCGGCGCCCGGGCGGCTCGGCCCGCACGGCCTCGTCGACGGCTCGCCAGACCTGGTCGAAGTGCCCGGCCAGTTCGTGTCCGGAGCGGAAGCCGCCGGCCCCGCGCCGGGCGTCGGCCACCCGGACGGCGTTGGACTCCGGTGAGAACCGCCGGTCGGGCCGGTAGTAGCCGACGGCGTCGACCTCGGCGGTCGCCGGCTCGGGCTCGGCCAGCCAGCCGGCCACCCGTTCCGTGGTGTTCGTCACGTGGACGACCAGTTCGCGCACCGTCCACGGCTCGCACGACGTGGGCCGGTCGAAGCCGCTCTCGGGCAGGTTCGACAGCACGCCGGCCAGCCGCTCGGCCTCTGCCCGGAAGCCATCCATCACCGGGCTCACCGCACTCTCCCGCCACATGCTTCCATCATGCCCCTTTAGTCCAGTATCGGGGCAACACGCTGCGTACAAGTGCCAACGGCAACTTTCGTCACCTTCGCGACATGCGGTCATTCTGGTCAGCCGAGGCCAGTTGATCTGTTGGAATCATCTCTTGTGTCATCAGCCCCCTATCGCCTCGTGCGCCGCACCGGTGTCGCGCAGGCGCGCCCGCCGGAGCTCGACGACGACCAGCGGCGGGTGGTCGAACACGGGGGTGGGCCGCTGCTCGTGCTGGCGGGGCCGGGCACGGGCAAGACCACCACGATCGTGGAAGCGGTGGTCGACCGCATCGAGAATCGCGGAATCGATCCCGAACGGGTGCTGGTGCTCACCTTCGGCCGCAAGGCCGCCGAGGAACTGCGTGGGCGGATCACCCGGCGGCTGCACCGGACCACCCGCACCCCGCTGGCCCTGACCTTCCATGCCTACGCCTACGCGCTGATGCACCGCGAGGCCACCCGCAACGAGGAACCCCCGCCGCGCCTGCTGTCGGGCCCCGAGCAGCTGCTGGAGGTGCGGCGGCTGCTGGTGGGCGAGCTCGGCGACGGCGGCGCCGACTGGCCGGAGCGGCTGCGCCCGGCCCTGGCCACCCGCGGCTTCGCCGAGGAGCTGCGCGACTTCTACCTGCGGGCCGCCGAACGCGGGTACGGCCCCGAGGAGCTGATCGGCCTGGGCCGCGCCCGGGGCCGCGACGACTGGACCGCCCTCGGCCGCTTCATGGGCCGCTACGCCGACCGGTTCGCGATCGACCCGGTGCCCACCCACGACTACGCCGAGCTGATCGAGCTGGCCGCCGACCTGCTGGCCGACGAGGAGACGCGGCTGCGCGAGCACCAGGCCTACGACGCCGTGTTCGTCGACGAGTACCAGGACACCGACCCCGCCCAGGAGGAGCTGCTGTGGCGGCTCGCCGGCGAGGGCCGCGACCTGGTCGTGGTGGGCGACCCCGACCAGTCCATCTACGGTTTCCGGGGGGCCGACGTGCGGGGGATCCTGGAGTTCCCCGACCGGTTCCCGACCCGCGACGGCTGGCCGGCCCCGGTGGTGGCGCTGCGCACCTGCCGCCGGATGGGGCCGGAGCCGCTGGAGGCGTCCCGGCGGATCGCGCGCCGGCTGCCGGCCGGCCCGCAGTCCGCCGCGCACCGCGCGCTGCTGCCCGTCGAGGGGGCCGAGGAGGGCGAGGTCAGCGTCGTCATCGCCGACAGCGTCAGCCAGGAGTCCGCGCTGGTCGCCGACGAGCTGCGCCGGGCGCACCTGCTGGAGAACGTCCCCTGGTCGCGGATGGCGGTGCTGGTGCGGTCGGCGCAGCTCCAGGTGCCGGCGCTGCGCCGCGCCCTCGCCCAGGCCGGGGTGCCGGTGGTGGTGGCCGGCGACGAGGTGCCGCTGGTCGCCGAGCCGTCCGTCCGGCCGCTGCTGATGCTGCTGCGGGCCGCCCTCACCCGCGGCTACCTCGACGAGGAGGTCGCCGAGGACCTGTTGACCGGCCCGCTCGGCGGCGCCGACGCGCTCGCCATGCGGCGGCTGAAGCGGGCGCTGCGCGACGTCGAGGACCTGTCGGGGGGACGCCGTACGCTGGGCGAGCTCATGATCGCCGCACTGACCGACCCGGGGGAACTGCTGCTGGTCCACGAGAAGGTCCGCGCCCCCGCCGAGCGCGTCGCCCACCTGATCTCCGTCGTCCGCGAGGCGACCGCCGCGGGCGGCTCCGCCGAGGACGTGCTGTGGACGCTGTGGCAGGAGAGCGGCCAGGCCGAAAGGCTGCTGGACCAGAGCGTCCGGGGCGGTGCCCGCGGCGCCACCGCCGACCGCGACCTCGACGCGGTGGTCGCCCTGTTCGACCACGCCGCGCGCTTCGTCGACCGGCTGCCCAAGGCCGGCCCCCAGGTGTTCGTCGACGACCTCGCCGCCCAGGAGATCCCCGGCGACACCCTCGCCGAGCAGGCACCGGAGGGCGAGGCCGTCCGCATCCTCACCGCGCACCGCGCCAAGGGCCTGGAGTGGGAGGTGGTCGTGGTGGCCGGCGTGCAGGAGGGCCTCTGGCCCGACCTGCGGCTGCGCGGCTCGCTGCTGGGCGTCGAGGAGCTGGTCGAGCTGCACGCGGGCACCGAGCCGGACGGCGACGAGGCGGTCGGCGCGTCGATGGCGGCCAAGATGCTCGACGAGGAACGCCGGCTGTTCTACGTCGCGGTGACCCGGGCCCGGCGCCGGCTGGTCGTCACCGCGGTGGGCGGCGAGGACACCGAGGAGCGGCCGTCCCGGTTCCTCAACGAGCTGCTGCCCGGAGCCGCCGAGCAGGCCCAACTCGACGAGAAGACGCGCTGGCTGGCGCTACCCGCCCTGGTCGCCGACCTGCGGTCGGTGGTCGCCGACCCGTCCCGCCCGGAGCCGCTGCGCCGGGCTGCCGCCGGGCACCTGGCCCGGCTGGCCCGCGCCGGGGTGCGCGGCGCCGGCCCGGACCAGTGGTACGCGATCACCGCGCTGTCCGATCCCGGCCCGGCGTTCGCGCCGGACGAGTCGATCACCGTCTCGCCGTCCCAGGTCGAGACGTTCACCACCTGCGGGCTGCGCTGGCTGCTGGCCTCGGCGGTCGGCGCCCGGGAGGGCGGGCCGGACGAGTTCAGCACGATGGGCAAGGTGATCCACGCGGTCGCCGAGATGGCCGGTGCCGACGACGGCGTCACCGAGGTCGACGTCGCCAAGCGGCTCGACGAGATCTGGACCGACCTGGACTTCCGCAGCGCCTGGTACTCCGAGAAGCAGCGCGAGCAGGCCTCGGCCATGGTCGACCGGTTCCTCACCTGGCATCGCGACAACCCCAACGAGGTCGTCGCCCTGGAGGAGAGCTTCAAGGTCGAGCTGGGCCGGGTGGTCATCAAGGGCCGGATCGACCGGGCCGAGCGCGACGCCGACGGCCGGGCGGTCATCGTCGACATCAAGACCTCCACCACCCCGGTGCCCGCCGCCGACCTCGACCGGCACCCGCAGCTCGGCGTCTACCAGTACGCGGTGACGCTCGGCGCGTTCGAGCGGCACGGGCTGGTCGAGCCGGGCGGGGCCAGCCTGATCCAGGTGGGCAAGGGCGCCTTCGCCGCCCGCGCCCGCGAGCAGAACCAGCCGCCGCCGGCCGAGGACGCCGAGCCCGACTGGCCGAAGAAGCTCGTCGAGATCGTCGCCGAGGGGATGTCCAGCCCCGTCTTCGAGGCCCGCGCCAACGACAAGTGCCGTACCTGCCCGGTCCGCTCCTGCTGCCCGGTGCACGAGGACGGTGGGCACGTCCAGTGAGTGAGTCACCATGATCACTCCGGGGGAGCTGGCGCGGCTGCTGGAGGTCCCGGAGCCGACCGTCGAGCAGGCGCAGGTCATCCAGGCGCCGCTGGCGCCGCTGGCGGTGGTGGCGGGGGCCGGGTCGGGCAAGAGCGAGACCATGGCGGCCCGGGTGGTGTGGCTGGTGGCCAACGGGCTGGCCCGGCCGGAGCGGGTGCTCGGGCTGACCTTCACCCGCAAGGCCGCCGCCGAACTGGCCGCCCGGGTTCGCCGCCGGCTCGACCAGCTGCGCGAGAAGCTGCCGCAGGACGAGGTCGAACGGCTCGGCGGAGAGACGATCTTCGACGGCGAGCCGACCGTGTCGACCTACCACGCCTACGCGGCGCGGCTGTTCGGCGACCACGCGCTGCGCGAGGGGCTGGAGCCCTCGATGCGGCTGATCTCCCCGGCGGTGGCGTGGCAGATCGCGTCCCGGGTGGTGGACGCCTACGACGGGCCGATGGACATGGTCGAGTGGTCGCCCGACACGGTCACCAAGGCCGTGATCGAGCTGGCCGGCGACCTGTCGGAGCACCTGCGCACCCCCGACGACGTGCGGAAGGTCGGGGAGTGGCTGGACGAACGGCTCGCCGCGGTGCGCCGCCCGCTCAAGGCGCAGCGCGACATCGTGGCCAAGCACGGGGTGCGCGAGCAGCTGATGCCGCTGCTGGAGGCGTACGCGGCGGCCAAGGCCCGCAAGGAGGTCTTCGACCACGGCGACCAGATGGCGCTGGCCGCCCGGATCGCCCACCGGCATCCCGAGGTGGGGGCGATCGAGCGGTCGCGCTACCCGGTGGTGCTGCTGGACGAGTACCAGGACACCAGCCACGCCCAGCTGGTGCTGCTCAAGGCGTTGTTCGCCGGCGGGCATCCGGTGACGGCGGTCGGCGACCCGTGCCAGTCGATCTACGGCTGGCGGGGGGCCAGCGCCGGGAACCTGCTGCGGTTCGCGCACGACTTCCCGATGCAGGGCTCCCCGCCGGTGCCCGCCCCGGTCGCGCAGCTCTCGGTGAGCTGGCGGAACGGCGAGCGGATCCTCGACGTGGCCGCCCGGGTGCAGGAGGAACTGCGGGCCGAGGCGAAGGTGGTGCCCCGCCTGTACTCGGGCGAGACCCGGCGCGGCCGCGGCCGGGTCGAGTGCGCGCTGCTGGAGACGGTCGAGCAGGAGGCGGAGCGGATCGCCGCCCGGATCGAGCGCCTGCTCGCCGCCCCGGCGGAGCGGGCGCCGGACGGCGAGCCCTGGCTGGAAGGCCCGCTCAAGTGCTCCGACATCGCGGTGCTGGCCCGCAAACGCGCCCAGTTCCCGCTGATCCGCCAGCGGCTGGAGGCGCGCGGCATCCCGGTCGAGGTGGTGGGGCTGGGCGGTTTGCTCACCGTCCCCGAGGTGCAGGACGTGGTCGCCACGCTCCGGGTGATGCACGACCCCACGGCCGGCGCCTCGCTGGCCCGGCTGCTCACCGGCCCGCGCTGGCGGCTCGGCCCGCGCGACCTGGTCGCCCTGGGGCGCCGCGCCCGCGACCTGGCGATGGAGGCCGCCCGCGACGTCCAGGCCCCCGAGGCGGCGCCCGCGGCGGCGGAGCCGGACCTCCCCGCGGCGGAGGAGTTCGACCCGCTGCACCGGCTGGTCGGCGAGCTGAACCAGGAGACCGGGAGCCTGGTCGACGCGCTCGACGACCCGGGCTCACCGGAGGCGTACTCCCCGGAGGGGCGGGGCCGGCTGGCCCGGTTGCGGCAGGAGCTGCGCGGGCTGCGCGCCCAGGCCGGCCTGCCGCTGCCGGACCTGGTCGCCGAGGTGGAGCGGGTGCTGGGCCTCGACATCGAGGTGGCCGCCCGGTCGGGGCTCGACCCGGTGGCGGCCCGCGCCGACCTGGACGCCTTCATCGACGCCGCCGCCCGGTTCGCCGGGGACGCCGAGGACCCCACGCTGGGCGCCTTCCTGGCCTACCTGAAGGCCGCCGAGTCCGAGGAGTTCGGGCTGGAGTCGGGCCGGGTCGGCGAGTCCGACAGCGTGAAGCTGCTGACTGTGCACGCCGCCAAGGGGCTGGAGTGGCCGGTGGTGGTCGTCCCCGGGCTGTCGTTCGTCCCGCAGCGCGGTGGCACGCCCGCGAAGGGGTCGGTGTTCCCCTCGCCGCCGCAGTACGCCACCCGGTGGACGACCAACCCCCGGCTGCTGCCGTTCCCGCTGCGCGGCGACCGCGCCGACCTGCCCCGGCTGGCCGGGCTGGAGAAGGACGAGCTGGCCGACTTCGACGCGGCCTGCGCGGAGCGCGACCTGCGCGAGGAACGGCGGCTGGCGTACGTGGCCGTCACCCGCGCCTCCCACCTGCTCGTCGCCACCGGCTACTGGTGGGGGTCGGCGAGCCGGCCGCTCGGCCCGTCCCCCTTCCTGGCGGAGATCCGCGAGTCCTGCCTGGCGGGCGCCGGGATCGTGCCGGTCTGGACCGACCCGCCCGACGAGGACGCCACCAACCCGCTGCTCGCCGAGGCCCCCACGGCGGTCTGGCCGGCCGACGGGCAGGGGGAGCGGTACGCGGCGATCGTCGAGGGCGCCGAGATGGTCCAGGCCGCGATGGGCGGGCGCACCCGGCTCTGGGCCGGCGACCACGGGCTGGCCACCGCCGACCGGGCCCGGATGACGGCTTGGGCCCGGGACGTGGAACTGCTGCTCGCCGAGCGCGACCGGGGCCGCGGCGGCGACGGGCTGCGGGTGGAGCTGCCGGCCCGGCTGTCGGTCTCCTCCCTGGTGGCGCTGGCCCGCGACCCGGCGGAGCTGGCCCGGCAGATCCGCCGGCCGATGCCCCGCCCGCCCGCCCCGTACGCCCGGCGCGGCACCGCCTTCCACCGGTGGCTGGAGTCGCGGTGGGGCCAGCAGCGGCTGCTCGACCCGGACGAGCTGCCCGGCGCCGCCGACGAGGGCGCGGCCGACGACGCCGAGTTCACCATGCTGCGCGAGCGCTTCGAGGAGTCGGAGTGGGCGGCGCGGCGGCCGCTGGACGTCGAGATCCCGTTCGAGACGATCATCGGAGACCGGCTGGTCCGGGGCCGGATGGACGCGGTGTTCGGCGACGCCGGCAGCGGCTACGAGGTCGTCGACTGGAAGACCGGCGCCCTGCCCCGGGACGGGGAGCTGCAGACCGCCGCGGTGCAGCTCGCCGCGTACCGGCTGGCCTGGGCCCGGTTGGCGGACGTCCCGGTCACCTCGGTCAGCGCGGCCTTCCACTACGTCCGGGCCAACACCACCCTCCGCCCCGCCGACCTGCAAGATGAGGCGGGGCTGCTCGCCCTGCTCGACTCCGTCCCGGTGGTGGGCTGACCGATCGGCCGCCCCCCGGCGTTGTCAGGGGACCTCCGGTAAGGGGATGATCCGGGGCAACGGTCAGCCGGGTCGAGGAGGTCTGCGTGACGACGGCGCATCACGACAGGGTCGTACGGGAGTTCACCAAGCAGTCGAGCGCCTTCGGCGATCCCCGGCTGAACGTGGAGTTCACCCGCTACCTCGCGCGGCTGGTGGACTTCATCGAGCCCGAACTCGACCTCGCCGACGTGTGCCTGGAGGTGGCCTGCGGCACCGGGCTGGTGTCCCGGGCGATCGCCCCGCGGGTGCGCCACGTCACCGCGCTCGACGTCACCCCCGCCATGCTGGAGCAGGGCAAGCGGGAGTCCGACCGCGACGCGGTCACCAACCTCACCTTCACCCGCGGCGACGCCACCGAACTGCCCTACCTCGACCGCTCGTTCACGCTGGTCATCACCCGGTTCTCGCTGCACCACCTGGAGGACCCCGCGGCGGCGGTGCGCGAAATGGTGCGGGTCAGCCGGCCCGGGGCGGGCATCATCGTGGCCGACCTGATCCGGCCCGACACCGCGGCCGACGCCGACCGGCTGGAGCGGGACCGCGACCCGTCCCACCGGAACCTGCTGACCGCCGACGAGATCGTCGAACTGGTCGCCGCGGCGGGCGCCGAGGTCAAGCGGATCGACCGCTTCGACGTGGTGCGCCCGGTGGACTCCTGGCTGGAGCAGACCGGCGTGACCCCCGACGTCGCCGACCGGATCCGGGCCGAACTGCGGGCCGAACTGGACGGCGGCGCGGAGACCGGCCTGCGCCCGGTGCTGGCCGACGGCGAGGACGGCGAGCCCGAACTCTGCCTGACCCACCACCACGCGCACTTCGCCGCCATCGCCCCCTGAGGCCCCTGCGGTTCGCACCGCTGTTCGACAGGAACCCCGGTAGGCTCCCAGTCCATGATTCCCTCCCAGCGGGAGCCCGCGGCGCTGGCCATGCGGATCGGCGTGGTCGCGGCCGAGGCGGCGTTCGCCTCCTTCGCCCGCAACGTCGATCTCGACGAGGTCGCCGAGGGCGAGGCCGACTTCCGGGGGCAGATCGGGCCCGCCGAGTGGCCGGTGTTCTCCCTGGTGCTCGACACGCTCGCGGCGCCCGAGCCCGGCGACGAGCGCACCGTGGAGGAGCGCCGCGTCGCGGCGCTCAACGACCTGGCCCGCATCTGCCTGGCCGCCAAAGAAGCGGGAAGCGCCCGCTAGAGCACCCGCCTCAGGTGCGGAGGGTGTTGTGTTTGATCTTGCCGGAGGCGGTGCGGGGGATCTCCTCGACGAAGGTGACGTCGCGGGGGACCTTGTAGCGGGCCAGTTGCTCCCTGGCGTAGGCGCGGACGTCGTCGGCGGTGAGTTCCGAGTCCTCGGCGAGGACGACGAAGGCGGCCAGGCGCTGGCCGAAGTCCTCGTCGTCGACTCCGGTGACGGCCGCGTCGGTGATCCCGGGGTGGGCCTGGAGGAGCGCCTCGACTTCGCCGGGGAAGACGTTCTCGCCGCCTGAGACGATCATGTCGTCGGCGCGGCCGTCCACGAACAGGCGGCCCTCGGGGTCGAAGTGGCCGAGGTCGCCGGTGCCGGACAGGCCCTCCCGGGTCCGGCGGCCGCCGCCGCCGGTGTAGCCGGAGAACTTGATCCCGCCACCGACGAAGATCTCGCCGGTCTGCCCGGTGGGCAGTTCGCGGCCCTCGGCGTCCAGGATGCGTACCGTGATGCCCAGCGTCGGGCGGCCCACCGTGCCCGGCGCGGCGCGCAGGTCCTCGGGGGTGGCGATGGCGGCCCAGCCGGTCTCGGTGGCGCCGTACGCGTTGCGCAGGATGTCGCCGTAGGCGTCCATGAACGCGTCGGCCAGCCGGGGGCTCAGGGCCGAACCGCCGCAGAGCACGGTGCGCAGCGGGGAGCCCGCCGGCGGGGGGAGGTCCAGCAGGCGTTGCAGCATCACCGGCACCGCGACCATCGCCCTGGCCCGGTGCCGCTCGATCGCGGCGAGCACCGCGGCGGGGTCGAACCGGCGCAGCAGCACCACCGGCGAGCCCTGGCTCAGCGAGAGCGTGCAGTACCCCAGCCCGAGCACGTGGAACAGCGGCGGGCACAGGACGACCGGCTCGCCCGAGCGCGTCCGTACCCGGTTCATGTGGGTGAACGCGGCGGCCATCAGCATGCGGAGCGACAGGTCGTGCCGGGCGCCCTTGGGCGTGCCGGTCGTCCCCGAGGTCAGGATGATCACCCGGCCGGGGCGGGACGGCTTGACCGGCTTCGGGCCGGTGGTCTCGGCCTGCTCCGCCAGGTCCTCGGCCGGCAGCCGGACGCCGTCGAATGACGCGGCCTGCACGGTGTCGGCGAACTCCGCGTCGTGGACGAGCAGCCCGACCTCCTCCCGGGCCATGACCTCGCCGAGCTGGACGGCGGAGAAGTCGGTGTTCAGCAGCACCACGTCCCGGCCCAGCCGGCCCGCGGCCAGCAGCGCCACGATGAACCCGCGGTGGTTGCGGCACAGGATTCCGACCGACCCCGGCCGGCCGTCCAGCAGGCCGTCCAGCACCGTGGCCAGCGCGGTGGCCCGCCGGTCGAGTTCGGCGAAGGTCAGCGAGCCGGCGTCGTCGATCACGGCCGTGCGGTTCGGGAAGCGCAGCGCCGCCAGCGCGCCGACCGCCGCGGGAGTGGGGCCGAGCCGCCGGTAGATCGGCCACATCCGGGCCGCCCGGTCGGGCCGGACCGGCCGCAGCATCCCTGACCACCAGATTCCTGTCACCAGTGCACGTGCCTTCCGCAACACCACGTCGGACCCTCCTCGCCGGCTTGTAGGTAATTACTTACCCTGCTGGGGGCGGGTTAGCGAGGGGTCCGGCCATCAAAACGACGGAAGCCGGGACGAATGCCCAAGATCGCCTGAGGTCGTTGCCCTAACGTGGAGCAGAGGTTCCGACGAGTCCTGGAGCAGAACGTGCACGGTGCACCTCCCCACTTCGCAGACCACGCTCGCCGGCACATGGGCGGCGGCGTTCGATGGGCGAGCAGGTGAGCGGCCCTCCGCTGGCGGGATCCTGCCGGCTGCCGGACGGCTCCTGGGTCCGCGGGCGCGGGCTGCGCAACCCGCCGCCCGCGGGGCCGGTGCCCGGCTTCGGCCTCTACTTGGGGTCCGGCCGGCTGCGCCGCCGCCACGCGGAGCAGATCTCCTGGGCGCACACCTGGATCGAGTGGCCCGACTTCCTGCTGCCCCGCGACCGGGAGGCGGCCGTCCGGCACATCCGGGACCTGCACGAGCGGGCGCGGTCCGGCGACGCCGTCGAGGTGGCCTGCGGCGGCGGCGTCGGCCGCACCGGAACCGTCATCGCCTGCCTGGCCGTCCGCGCCGGGCTGGACCCGGCCGAGGCCGTTGCCTGGACGCGCGAGCACCACCATCACCGCGCCGTCGAAACCCCCTGGCAGCGGCGCTGGGTCGCCCGCTTCCCCCGCGACTGACCCGCCCCGGCCGCCCGACGGCGAGACGCACGCCGCGTCCCTCGGGCCTCGCGCGAGGGCGCGGTGACCGAAGCCGCTCGGGCGCGCGCCGGCGCGCGTCCGGTCAGCCGGACACGTAGTGGAAGTCCGGGCGCGGGTGCATCAGGAACCCGTGGTGGGAGATGTTCCACGCGTACGCCCCGGCCATCCCGAAGGCCACCCGGTCGCCCACCCGCAGGCCGGGTGCCTCGACCCGGGTGGCGAACACGTCCTTGGGCGTGCAGAGCTGGCCGACCAGGGTGACCGGCCCGGGGCCGAGCGCCGGGCCCGTCCCGGTGCCGAGCACGGTGAACGGCTGGTCGTGGCCCTTGGTGACCGGGGTGCGCAGATGGTGGGTGCCGCCGCGCAGCACGGCGTACGCCTCGCCCCGGGTGCGCTTCACGTCCAGCACCTCCGTCACGTACCAGCCGTGGTACGCGGTGATCGCCCGGCCGGGCTCGATCCGCAACCGCGCCCGGTGCCCGGCAGCGGCCAGCCCGGATCCGTACGCGGCCCAGTCGAACCGGTGCGCCGGGTTGCGGTAGTCCACCGCCATGCCGCCGCCCAGGTTGAGCTCGGGCCGGTCGACCCCGAGACCGGCCAGCCAGGGCAGCGCCCAGCCGGCGATCCGGGCGGCCAGGTCGAGCATCGCGGGCGCGTCCAGCCCGGACGCCAGGTGCGCGTGCACCCCGCGCAGCCGGAGCCACGGGGCGTGCGGGAGCAGCGCGGCGCACTCGGCGAGGCCGTCCTCGTCCATCCCGAACGGCCCGCTCATCGCCAGCGCCGCGCCCCGCACGGGCAGGTCCAGGTTGGCGCGCAGCAGCACGTCCACCGGGCGCTCGCCGAGCGCGATCAGCCGGCGCAGCTCGTGTGGGCTCTCGACGTGCAGCCGCTGCACGCCCCCGGCCAGCGCCAGTTCCTCGTCGGTCTTGCCCGGCCCGCCGAACGCCAGCGGGGCGCCCGGCACCGCGGCCCGCACGTGCTCCAGCTCGCCGCCGGACGCCACCTCGAACCCGTCCACGAAGGGCTCCAGCGCCCGCAGGATCGGGGCGTCGGGGTTGGCCTTGGCGGCGTAGAACAGCTCCGCCGCCCCGCTCAGCGCCGCCCGCACCCCGGCCGCGTGCTCCCGCAACCCGGCCAGGTCGTACACGTAGGCGGGCAGCCGGGGCAGGTCCGGGAGATGAGCGAGCACGGTCAGTCCTCCCGCAGGGGGTTGGGCACGGGGACGTAGCCGGCGGCGCGGTCGGCCGAGCGCGCCCAGCGGGCGCGCAGGTTCGCCTTGGCCGGCAGCGGCACCCCGGCCAGCAGGGCGCGCAGCCGGGCCGCGTCGGTGGGCGCGGCCGGCGGGTGCTCGGCGGCGTACCGGGCCAGCCGCTCCCGGGCCGCCCGCCACAGCGCCCGCTCCAGGCCGGGGTGCCGGTCGGCCAGCGCCGCCGCGATCTCGGCCAGGTGGTTGACGACCAGGCAGTACACCACCCGCCGCCAGCCCCGCTCGGCGTCGTAGCGGACCGACTCGCGGACCCGCTCCGGCAGCCCGTCCAGCGCCCAGCGGCCGGTGACCAGCTTGGTGCCCTCCAGATCGCGGAAGATCGCCTGGACGGGCGTCCCCGAACCGTCCACCGCCACCAGCACGTTCTGCAGGTGCGGCTCCAGCACCACCCCGTGCGCCAGGTAGGCGTGCAGCACCGGGGGCGCCACCAGCCCGACGTAGGCGTCCCACCAGCGCAGCGCGTCGTCCGGCTCGGCCACCGCGGGCAGCCGGGCCAGCGCCGCGGGCGAGGAGCCGTAGGGGTCGGCGAGCGCGCCGGCCACCAGCGGGGTGCCCGCCAGCCCGCCCACGCCCTGCCGTAGGATCACCCCGAGCCCTTCGTGCAGCCGGCGGTCGGCCAGCGCGACGCTGCGGTAGCCGGGTTCGGCGAGCAGCGCGCACCCGCCGAACAGCCCGGCCAGCGCGGCGGCGACCGGGCGCAGCAGCCGGTCCAGCGCCACCGCCCCCGACAGCTCGTACCAGGCGTTCTTGCGGACGCAGTTGGTGATGCGCACGTCCAGGCTGAACTTGCAGAACAGGTCGGCGCCCGGCACGTACACCGTCCGCACCGACGCCGTGGGCACCGCCTCCGGACCGGCCGGGCCCAGGTCGAGCACGCTCCCGTCGGCCAGCGCCCGGCGCAGCAGCGGCCGGTCGGCGAGCAGCGCGAGCTGCCAGGGATGCGCCGGCAGCGCCCGGTAGCCCGGCGGGACGGGCCCGCCCGGCAGCCCGTCCAGCGCGCCCGCGTCGCCCTCCTCGACGACCAGACCGGTACGGACGGCCAGCAGGCGCAGCGGGAACCGGGCACCGACCTCCGGGGAGTAGGCCAGCCAGTCGGCGGGGGCGCCCTGCCGGGCTTTCGGGGCCGGGTGGTACCGGTGCCCGGCCACCAGCGCCTGCTCGGACCCCAGGTACGACACCGGCTCCAGGTCGTCCCCGGCGGGACGGGCGGCGAGGATGGCGGCCAGCGCGGTGTGGCTGGCGTCCACCTGCCCGGGGAACTCCGGGTTGGCGTGCCCGGTGGCCAGTTCCAACTCGCCGGCGACCAGGTCGGCCAGTCGCCGCCAGCCCACCGGCAACCACGCGTCGCCGCGGCGTTCCTCGACCGGCGGTGCGGCCCGGTACGGGGGGCGGACGAGCCGGGCGCGCAGCGTCACCCCGACCCGGGGCAGGCCCAGCAGCACCCGGTCGCCGGCCGCGCGCACCTGGTGCTCGGGCGCGCAGACCTCCCGGACCAGGCAGTTCAGCAGCGCGGACGCGGTCGCGTCGGCGGCGGTGAAGGTGGTGCGGGTCAGTAACACGAGTCGTCCCGAAGGTAGTTGGGTCCGGGTGGGCCGTAGTGCTTGTTGATGTCGCGTGCACCGGTCCGCGCCTTGTCGACGAGGGTGCCGGCGGTGACCATCGCCTTGGTCGGCAGCCGGTCGGCGTCCAGCGTCCGGGCGCGCAGGTGGGCGTCCTCGGGGCCGAGCGCCGCGTCGAGCCGTTCCCGGACCAGGCCGAGGCCGGTGCGCAGCGGCAGCAGCCCCCGCTCGGCGAGCCCGAAGGCCGGCGCGGCGGCGCACAGGTGCAGGGTGATCGTCACGAAGACGCGGGCCAGCGCCTCCGGGTCGGTGGTGCGCATCCGCGTGTCGGCGAAGTCGCACGGCCCCAGCGCGCCGGCCCGGCGGGGGTCCACCAGCGCGCCGTCGTTGTCCTTGAGCAGCAGGGCGAGCCGGTCGCCGAGGACGAGGGAGACGTTCTGCTGGTGCGCCTCCAGCGCGATGCCGTACCGGAACAGGGCGACGTTCCAGCGGAACAGGGCCGTCAGGTAGGTGCCGAACAGTTCGCGCGCCCCCCACCGCTCGATCACCCACCCGCCGTCGGGCGCGGGGGCCAGCAGCGCCGCCACGGGGACCACCGGCACGCCCGCTGTCTCCGCCGGGAACCGGCGGACGAGGTAGCCCAGCCGGGGGTCGCCCGCGTGCCCGTAGGTCTGCTCGTCGGCCAGCAGCACGGGCAGGTCCGGTTCGCGGGCGAGCACGCCGCGCAGCAGCCGCTCGGCCCGCGCCCCGTCCGCGAGCGTGTCCGGCGCGATGGTGCGCCGGTTGCGCCGGCCGAGGGTGCTGGTCGGCAGCGGCACCTTCAGGTGCGCCGCCGGGTCCACGGCCACGGTGCGCATGGACAGCGTGGGCCGCACCTCCAGGTACGGCTCGGGGGCGACCCGGACCCGCGGCGGGGGGACGGTCAGCGGGTGCAGCGGCAGCAGGTCGTGCCCGGGCGCGGGCGCCAGCCCGACGTCCGCCGGGGCGGGCCACCACGCGGGCCGCCGGCCGACGGCGGTCACCCGCTCGCGCGGGACCGCGGCCCAGCGCAGCCGGAACACCGGGTGGAACTCCGGGGCGTACCGCAGCAACTCGGGCTCGGTGAGCCCGGCCCGTCCCCGCCCCGCCGGGTGGACGGGATGGTCGGCGTGCGCGGCGAGCGTCTCGTAGTACGTGCCCGGGCCGGTGTCGGGGGCGGTGCGCACCCGGTCGAGCACCGCGGCTCGGGCGGACTCCTGCGCCCGCAGCGCGGCCAGCGCCTCCCGGCATTCCTGTTCGAAGCCGGCGATGTCGTCGCGGGGGTCGGCCACCTGCCGGGCGATCGCCAGCACGTCGTCCAGCCGCAGCCCCTGGCCGGGGTCGACGACGCGCTCGGCCAGGAAGCCCGGGTAGAGCCCGGCGCCCGGCAGCCCGGCCGAGCGCAGCCGGATCGCCGGCCCGCCCGGCGGGCGCAGTTCCGCCCCGTCCTCCCCGCCGGCGTACCGGCGCAGCCCGCCGTAGTCCTCGCGCAGCAGGGCGTCCAGGACCCGGGCGGCCAGGGCGGGCTCCCCGGTCAACGGATCTCCCACGAGTGCCCGGCCCGGAACCGGGCGACCGCCGCCTCCACCGCCGTCCGGTCGGGTCCCAGGGCCCGGAGGGTGCCCAGGTAGTCGCGGTTGGTCCGGGTGTGCGCGATCGTCTCGCCGGGGGAGCGGTGCGGCCGGTACGTCAGCCGCACCCCGCCGTCGGCGAGGTCCAGCGGGCCGGGTGCGGCGGCGAGCGTCCCGGCGCGGTCGGCGATCACGTAGTCGACGACGGCGTGGCCGCGGGCGGGGCCGAGGTCGGGTGCGGGTTCGCCCAGGTGCACCCGCAGGACGTGCTCGAAGAGGGGCGCGCCGAGCAGGTCGGCCAGCAGCAGGTCGCAGTGGTCGCCGATGACGCGGTAGTTGACCTCGACCAGCGTGGTCCGGCCCGCGTGCACCGTGAACTCGGTGTGGCAGGCGCCGAACCCGACGCCCAGCCGCTCCAGCGCGGCCAGCACCTGCCCGGTCTCGGGGGGCGGGGGCGCCCAGTCGAGCCGTTCCTCGACGAAGTGCGGGGGAGGGGAGATGGTGGTGCGGAACGAGCCGAGGACCCGCGTGGTCCGGCCGTCGCCCAGGGTCTCCAGCGTGTGCAGGGCGCCGGGGAGGAACGCCTCGGCCAGTAGCGGGTCGGCGCGCCGGGTGCGGATCTCGCGGTGCCGCCGGGCCAGTTCCGCGGCGTCCCGGACGAGGAAGACGTCCTCGCTGGCCACGCCTTCCCGGGGTTTGAGCACCAGCGGGTAGGGGGCGGCGGCGAAGTCGGTGGCCGGGTCGGTGGCCGGGTCGGCGCCGACCTCCGCGGCGAACACCCCGTCGCCGAGGTGCCGGCGCATCAGGGCCTTGTTCTTGGTGCGCAGCGCGGCCCGCCAGTCCTTGCCGGGCAGGCCGAAGTAGTCGGCGGCCAGCGCGACCGGCGCCTGCAGGTGGTCGCTGTTGGAGAAGATCGCGCCGGGGTCGCGGATCGCGGCGACCAGGGCGCGGACGTCGGTCACCTCGCACTCGACGATCGGCGGCGCGGCAGCGCCGTAGGCCCGGGCGTGGTCGGCCGGGCGGTCGGTGAGCAGTACGGTCTCCAGGCCGAGCCGGGCGGCGGCGGGCAGGAAGCCGTGGGAGACCGAGTCGGTCACCTTGCCGGCGACAAGGTACAGCCGCGTCACCGCCGAAACCCTTTCACCTAGGTTAGCCTTGCCTAAGTTACTTGATCACCATAGCCCCCGTTCACCGCCGCGTCGGACAACCCTGCCATGGCGTGTCCCACACGGCCGGGCGGCGGCCAAGATGGACCCATGGAGCTCATCGACCGCTGGGTCGCCCTCGCCGGTTCCGACACGCGCACGCTGGGCGCCAGCCTGGTCGCCCGCTACACCGAGCCGCACCGCCGCTACCACACCGCCCGGCACCTCGCCGCGGTGCTCGACCTGGTCGACGAACTGGCCGGGCACGCGGACGACGCCGACGCGGTCAGGTTCGCCGCGTGGTTCCACGACGCGGTGTACAACCCTGAGCGCGGCGACAACGAGGAGCGCAGCGCCCGGCTGGCCGAGCGGATGCTCACCGACACCGACCTGCCCGCCCCGACGGTCGCCGAGGTGGCCCGGCTGGTGCGGCTCACCGAGTCCCACGCGCCCGGCCCGGGCGACCGTAACGGGCAGGTGCTGTGCGACGCCGACCTGGCGATCCTGGCGGCCGACCCGCGCTCGTACGCCGAGTACGCCGCCGCGGTCCGCGCCGAGTACGCGTTCGTCCCCGACGAACTGTTCGAGCGGGGCCGCGCCCAGGTGCTGCGCGCCCTGCTGGACCTGCCCACCCTCTTCCACACCCCGGTCGGATACGACCGCTACGAGCACCGGGCCCGCCACAACCTGAAGACCGAACTCCTCCTCCTGCCCGGCTGACCCCCCGCCCCCAGCTGATCCTTCAGCCTTCGGTGCACCAGAGCACCCCGGATGCTGAAGGATCACGTTCCAGGAGGCAGACGCGCACTGATCCTTCAGCATCCGAGGTGCTGTGACGCTCTGAAAGCCGAAGGATCACGTTCCACGGTTCAGGGCGTCATGACGGCTCGGGGGCCGAAGGAGCGCGGGGGCGCCGGGGTTTGCGGCGGCGGAGGCCGGCGCGGGTGAGGCGGGTCAGCAGTTCCTGGCAGCCGACCGGTTCGGCGCCCGCCGCGATGGCCTTCTCGTACATCTCGGCCGGAACGTCGTAATGGTCCCGGTCGAACGCGCGCGGCGGCACGCCGAGCCGGTCGGCGAAGGCGTGCAACTCCGCGTAGGAGACATCGCTGACCAGGTGCGACCAGACACGCCCACGCCAGGGCCACAGCGGGGGGTCGATCAGGATCACGGCGTCTCCTCGGTGTGTCGATCACCTAGAGTGCCAGGCATGGACACGCTTGGCTGGCTGGCCCTGTCGCGGGGGGTGCTCGACCGGGTGGCGGAACGCCGCCGGGACGAAGAGTGGGTCGAGGAGCTGTGGACCGATCCACGCACCCGGGTGCTGCCGGTGCACGAGGGCCGGGCGCTGGTGCGGCTCGACGGCACGCCGGAACTGCACCTGCTGCCCAGCGACCGCTTCCCCACACCGCCGCAGGACCGGCTGCTGCTGGGGGTGGACGACGAGGGCACCGGCTACTTCGCGGCGTTCGGCCCGCTGCCCCTCATCGAGGGCACCGAGCGCGCCCAGCTGCGCCGGGTCGGGGCGCTGCTGTCCGACCGCGACTCCGGCCTGCTGACCCACGCGGTGGCGCTGTACAACTGGCACGCCACCCACCGGTACTGCCCGCGCTGCGGCGAGCCGACCCAGCCGGTCGCGGCCGGGCACGTGCGCGCCTGCCCGGCCTGCGGGGCCGAGCAGTTCCCCCGGGTGGACCCCGCCGTCATCATGCTGGTCCGCGACGCCGACGACCGGCTGCTCCTGGCCCGGCACCCCGAATGGCCGGAGCGCCGGGTCTCGATCCTGGCCGGCTTCGTCGAGCCGGGCGAGTCGCTGGAGCAGGCGGTGATCCGCGAGGTGCGCGAGGAGGTCGGTCTGGTCGTCGGCGACGTCCGCTACCTCGGCAGCCAGCCCTGGCCGCTGCCGCAGAGCCTGATGCTCGGCTTCTTCTGCCAGGCCGAGCCGGACCAGGAACTGCACGAGGACGAGGAGGAGATCACCGACGCCCGCTGGTACGACCGCGACGAGCTCCAGGCCGCCGCCACCGCGGGCGACATCCTGCTGCCGGGCAAGATCTCCATTGCCCGGCAGCTCATCGAACGCTGGTACGGCGGGCCGCTCCCGGGTTCCTGGGGCCTGTAGGAAGGCCCTCAGGAGAGGGTCGCCAGGTGCGCCTTGACGGCCTTGGCCGAGGGGTTCGTCATCGCCTTGCCGTCGGGGAACAGCAGGGTGGGCACGGTCTGGTTGCCGCCGTTGACGCTCATCACGAACTCGGCCGCGGCCGGGTCCCGCTCGATGTCGACCTCGACCATTTCGATTCCCTCGCGGGCGAGCTGGCTCTTCAGCCTGCGGCAGAAACCGCACCACGTCGTGGTGTACATGGTGAGCTGACCGGTGGCCGGCGTGGTCGGGGTGGTCATCGGTACGTCGTCTCCCTTGGTGGTTCTTTGGCGATCCGTTGACTCGGCATTGAAGGAAACACCGGTGCCCGGCGGCTCATTCCGGCCCTATTCCATCGGGTCCGGCGCCCCGGGGGGCGTGCGGGGGCGTTCCGAGCGGCCGTGGCGGCTGCAAGGATGAGGCCGGGGAGAGGAGTGAGGCGCATGGGCCTGCCGTTGTCCGACCGGGTGGAGGCGGTGCTCGACGGGCTCGACCCCGAGCAGCGGGCGGTGGCCGAGGCGGTGCGCGGGCCGGTCTGCGTGCTGGCCGGTGCCGGGACCGGCAAGACCCGGGCGATCACCCACCGCATCGCGTACGCGACGCTGACCGGCGCGGTCGCCCCGCAGCGGGTGCTGGCCGTGACGTTCACCAACCGCGCCGCCGGCGAGCTGCGTTCCCGGCTGCGCGCGCTGGGCGCCCCGGGCGTCCAGGCCCGCACCTTCCACGCGGCGGCGCTGCGCCAGCTGGGCTACTTCTGGCCGCGGGTGATCGGCGGCGAGCAACCCAAGATCATCGAGTCCAAGATCGCGCTGGTGGCCGACGCGGCCCGCGCCTGCCGGCTGTCCTACGGCCGCACCGAGCTGCGCGACATCGCCGGCGAGGTCGAGTGGGCCAAGGTCACCCAGACCCGGCCCGAGGAGTACCCGGCGGCGGTCGCCGGCAGCGCCCGCCGGCCCCCGGCCGACGTGGTCGACGTGGCCCGGGTCTACGCGATGTACGAGCAGCTGCGCCGCGAACGCAACCTGCTCGACTTCGAGGGGATGCTGGAGCTGACCGCGGCGGTCCTCGCCGAGCACCCCGACGTGGCCCGCCAGGTCCGCGACCAGTACCGGTACTTCGTCGTCGACGAGTTCCAGGACGTCAACCCGCTGCAGAAGCTGCTGCTCGACACCTGGCTGGGCGACCGCGACGACCTGTGCGTGGTCGGCGACCCCAGCCAGACGATCTACTCCTTCACCGGCGCGACCCCCGACTACCTTCTCGGTTTCACCCGCGACCACCCCGGCGCCACCGTGGTCCGGCTGGTGCGCGACTACCGCTCCACCCCGCAGGTCGTCCAGTTGGCCAACGAGGTGCTGGCCCGGGGCGGGGCGCGGCACCGGCTGGAACTCGTCGCGCAGCGGCCCACCGGCCCCGAGCCGGTCTACACCGAGTACGACGACGAGGTGGCCGAAGCCGAGGACGTCGCCCGCCGGGCCCGCAAGCTGATCGACGAGGGGGTACCCGCCCGCGAGATCGCGGTGCTGTTCCGCGTCAACGCCCAGTCCGAGACCTACGAGTCGGCCTTCGCCGACGCGGACGTGCCGTACGTGCTGCGTGGCGCCGAGCGCTTCTTCGAGCGGGCGGCGGTCCGCGAGGCGGTGATCCGGCTGCGCGGCGCCGCCCGCGCCGGGGCCGACGCCGAGACCGACGGCACGGGGCTGATCGCCACCGTCCGGCACGTGCTGGTCGGGGTGGGCTTCACCGACCGGGCGCCCGAGGGCACCGGCGCCGCCCGCGAGCGCTGGGAGTCACTGGCCGCGCTGGCCCAGCTCGCCGAGGACATGGCCGCCGACGACCCGAAGGCGGGCCTGCCCGAGTTCGTCGCCGAGCTGGAGGACCGCGCCGCCGCCCAGCACGCCCCGCCGCTGGAGGGGGTCACCCTGGCCTCCCTGCACACGGCCAAGGGCCTGGAGTGGGACGCGGTCTTCCTCGTCGGCCTGGTCGAGGGCACCCTGCCGATCGTCTACGCCGACACCCCCGGCAAGGTCGAGGAGGAGCGGCGGCTGCTGTACGTGGGGGTGACCCGGGCCCGCGAGCACCTCGCCCTGTCCTGGGCGCTGGCCCGGTCGCCCGGCGCGCGCAAGGGCCGCCGGCCGTCCCGGTTCCTGGAGGGGCTGGCCCCGCAGACCGTCACCCCCGCCCCCGCCCGGGTCGACCGCACCCGCCGGCGCGCCGCGAGCCGGGGCCCGCAGCCCTGCCGGGTCTGCGAGCGGCCGCTGACCGCGGCCCTGGAGCGCAAGCTCGGCCGCTGCGAGACCTGCCCCGCCGACCTGGACGAGGCGCTGCTGCTGCGGCTGAAGGAGTGGCGGGCCGGCGTCGCCCGGGAGCAGAAGGTCCCGGCGTACGTCGTCTTCACCGACGTGACGCTCCAGGCGATCGCCGAGCGCGGTCCGGCCACGCTGGAGGAACTGGCCGGCATCCCCGGGGTCGGTGCGGCCAAGCTTGACCGGCACGGTTCCGCCGTCCTCGCCCTCGTCACCGGGGCAGATAGGTGAAAAGTGTGTGAAAAGGCCCACGCCATCCGGGGCGAGAGTGCTAGTGCAGGCCGCTGAGCTGCGGCGATGCTCCGCTCCGCGCAACGTTCTCCGGGGTACGGCACGGTTCACGGCACCGGGCCTGGTTGACTGGCCCGCGTGCTTGACGACGCGCCGCGAGCGGAGCCTGCGATGAACCCCGCGCTGAAAGAGCTGCTCACCCTGCTGGACCTGGAGCAGATCGAGAACGACATCTTCCGGGGACGCAGCCCCGACGAGAGCCGGCAGCGGGTCTTCGGCGGCCAGGTGGCGGGGCAGGCCCTGGTGGCGGCCGGCCGGACGGTGCCGGTGAACCGCCCGGTGCACTCCCTGCACGCTTACTTCATCCGGCCCGGCGACCCGTCGGTCCCGATCGTCTACACGGTCGACCGGGTGCGCGACGGGCGCTCGTTCACCACCCGGCGGGTGGTGGCCGTACAGCACGGCAAGGCGATCTTCACGCTCTCGGCGTCGTTCCAGATCGTCGAGAAGGGCCCCGAGCACCAGGCGCCGATGCCCGAGGTGCCCGCCCCGGAGACGCTGCCCACCATGGAAGAGCGCATCACGCCGATCTTCGGCGAGAAGGCCGCCGAGATGTTCGGCCGCCGCCGGCCCTTCGACATCCGGCACGCCACCCCGCTCACCTACGAGGCGGTCAAGGACCCGAGCCTGATCACCGACAGGACGAACGTGTGGCTCAAGGTGGACGGCGAACTGCCCGACGACCCGCTGCTGCACGTGTGCCTGATGACGTACGCGTCCGACATGACGCTGCTCGACACCGTGCTGCTCAACCACGGTCTGGCCTGGAACGACGGGCGTACGATGGGTGCCAGCCTGGACCACGCCATGTGGTTCCACCGGCCGTTCCGGGCCGACGACTGGCTGCTGTACGCGCAGGACACGCCGTTCGCCGGGAGCGCCCGGGGCCTGGCCCACGGGCAGGTCTTCACCCGCTCCGGAGAGCTCGTGGTCTCGGTGATGCAAGAAGGGCTCGTCAGGGTCGTAGACGCTGACTGAGCCCGTCTGGTTCCCTCGAAAAAAGATTAAAACCGCAGGTCAAAAATGCCTTGATTGATTTGCGGATGTCCCCGTACGCTCAACGCGAGCACTCAGACAGGCGAGCGCACTCGCGCCCGCACGAGTAGCAGAGAGGTGGTGTGCAGTCCGGTGATCAGCAATCTGACGATCAAATCAGCGCAGAGCTGGACTGCAGTGCTGCCCGGCATGTATGCCGACGGACCATTCATGTCCGTTCCCGCACACCTCGTCGATTCGCAGCTCTGCGCCCCGGCCTGGCAGGCCGAGCCCGCGCGACTGCGTGACGTGCGGCAAGCCCAGGAAGCGCAGAGGGGGAGTGTCTTCGCAGGCATCCCCGTCATCGCCCCGACGGCCCACATGACCACCAAGCGTGGCGTGCCGGGTTCGTGGACCTGGAGGCGACCGGTTTAGACCACCGGCACAGCCCCCAGGCCGCGGATCCGACACCGGATCCGCGGCCTCTTTGTTTTGGCCGGAGAACCACCCGAGAAAACCCGTTGAGATCCAACGAGAGGGATCAAGTTGACTCCGATGCAGGGGGCACTCGCCGTGCGCGAGGAGGACCTCGAGCTGCCTTGCCGTACCGACCCGGAGCTCTTCTTCGCTGAGACCCCGGCCGATGTCGAGCTGGCCAAGGCCCTGTGCCTGGACTGCCCGATCCTCAAGTCCTGCCTGGCCGGCGCGCTGGAGCGTGCCGAGCCGTGGGGTGTCTGGGGCGGCGAGCTGTTCGTCCGTGGCGTCGTCGTGCCGCGCAAGCGGCCGCGGGGCCGTCCGCGCAAGAACGCCGAAGTGGTCGCGTGACCGAGATGGCCCACACCGACACGCGGAACGATCGAAGGGAAGCCGTGGCCGCGCTCCCCGAGCGGGGGGCGCGGTCGCGCGCCGCACAGGAGCAGACGATGAGCCTACTGAGCGTAGAACTGTCCAGAGAACGAATACGCGAGCTGGAGCGCCGGTCCGAGCGCCGGCACCTGGTCGCGCGGGCGCGTGCCGTGCGGCGCGCCCGCCGGGGCGCCCTGATCAGGGCGATCCGGTTGAGCGGGGACGTCCGGCCCCCGCACTGAGCCACGAACCGCCCCCGCCCGGGACATCCGGGCGGGGGCCCGAGCCAAGAGCGCCCGCCGGCACCGGTAGCGCGCCGCCGCCCTTCTTGGATGGTTTGGCGGCAGGCGCCCCCCGGCCGGGCCTCCGGAGTGTCGGCCCCCTATGGCCGGCGCTCGGCCGCGGGCCCCGCGTTCACCACCTGCGCGGGGCCCGCCGCATGCCCGGGGTCAGCCGGCGGCCGTCACTCCCAGCGGGCTTTCAGGCCGGCGTAGACCCCGCCGCATGCCCGGGGTCAGCCAGCGCGGCCTCCTCGGCCTCTTCTCCGTCGTCGGCGAAACCGGGCACCCAGGTCAGTGCCTCGCCGCGGAAGGGGCCCTCGGCCTCCAGTTGGCACAGCACTCCGGTTCCCGCGGTGACAACCCGGTGGATGAGCACGTACGAGGGCGGCAGGTTGAGCTGCCGGACGACGTTGGTGGGCCGCAGGTCGGTGACCCGGGCGGCCTCCTGCCGCAGCCACTCGCGGCTGAACTTGAACGTGTCCTCGATCAGCGGTTCGGCGATCGGGGCGATGAAGGCGTGCAGCGACTCGGGGTCGACCTCGACGCCCTCGCGCAGGAAGTTCTCCGCGCGCAGTTCCTGCTCGATCTTGTCGACGTCGAGCAGGGTGCCGATGCGCATGAGCACCCCGATCCGCCGGTGGAAGCCGCCGGGCAGCCGGTCGACCGCACCGAAGTCGATCACACCGAGCCGGCCGTCGGGCAGCAGCAGGTAGTTGCCGGGGTGCGGGTCGGCGTGCAGCAGCCCGCACCGGGCGGGGCCGGAGAACAGGAAGCGGCAGTAGAGCAGGCCCGCCCGGTCACGTTGCTCCTGGGTGCCGGAGCTGATGATCTTCGACAGCGGGGTGCCGTCGTCGATCCATTCGGTCACCAGTACGTGGCCGGACTGGGCGATCACCTCGGGGACGAAGAAGTCGGGGTCGTCCTTGTACGCCTGGTGGAAGGAGCGCTGCGAGTCGGCCTCGATGGTGTAGTCGAGTTCCTCGGCCACCCGCTCCTTGAGTTCGGCGAGCATCTCCTTGATCTCCAGCCCCGGCATCAGGGCCGCGAACAGCCGGCTCAGCCGGGCCATCTGGTTGAAGTCGCCCATCAGGGCCTTGCCGGCCCCGGGGTACTGCACCTTGACGGCGACGGCGCGCCCGTCCTTCCAGACCGCCTTGTGCACCTGGCCGATCGACGCGGCGGCGGCCGGCCGGTCGTCGAACTCGGCGAACTGGTCCCGCCAGTCGGCGCCCAGGTTCTCGGCCAGGACGTTGTGCACCGTTCTGGCGGGCAGCGGTGGCGCGGCGTCCTGCAACTTGGTGAGGGTGGCCCGGTACGGCCCGGCGATCTCGGGCGGCAGCGCGGCCTCGAAGATCGAGAGCATCTGGCCGACCTTCATCGCTCCGCCCTTGAGCTCGCCGAGCACCTTGAAAAGCTGTTCGGCGGTGCGCTGCTGGATCTCCAGCGCCACCATCTCGGCGGGCTTGCCCAGGGTGCGCTTGCCCATGCCGAGCGCGGTACGGCCGGCGAAACCGATGGGGAGGGACGCAAGCTTTGCTGTCCGCGTCACCGCGCGGCGGGGGAGGTCGCTCACAGGCTCATTGTCCGGGATCGGTGTCATTCTTGCCACAACGACCTTGGGGATTCCTTGGCCGGTAATTACCTCCACTGTAGCTACCTGCACAAACTGGGTAAGTGTGCGCTTTCTCACCCTGGTCTCCAGGGGCGCCCGGCCCGGCGCGGCCCCGCCGCACTACTCTCCCGACCATGTCCGATGAGCTGCTGATCGACCGCCGTCCTGACGGGATCGCCGTCCTCACGCTGAACGCCCCCGAGCGTCGCAACGCCATGTCCGACGAGATGACCGCCGCCTGGACGGAGGCGATGGCCGGGCTGCGCACCGACCCCGACCTGCGGTGCGTCGTCGTGACGGGCGCCGGCACCGCCTTCACCTCCGGCGGCGACCTGTCCTGGATCGGCGAGGGCAACGCGCTGGAGGTCCCCGCACTGCGCGACCGGATGCTGCGGTTCTACCGCGACTGGCTGGAGATCCGGCGGCTGGAGGTACCGACCATCGCGGCGATCAACGGGCACGCGGTGGGAGCCGGGCTCTGCCTGGCCCTCGCCTGCGACCTGAGGTACGCCGCCGCCGGGGCCAAGCTGCTCGCCCCCTTCACCGCCCTGGGGCTGCACCCCGGCATGTCGGCCACCTGGCTGCTGCCGGAGGTGGCGGGGCTGCCGCTGGCCCGCGAAATGCTCTTCACCGGACGGGCGGTCACCGGCGCGCAGGCCGAGACGTACGGCCTGGTCAACCGGGCCGTGCCCGACGGCGAGGCGCTGACGGAAGCGCTGTCGGTGGCCGCGGACATCGCCGTCAAGGCGCCCATCGCCACCCGCCTCACCAAGGTGGCGCTCGCTGGCGGCGGCCACGCCGACATGGAGACGGCGCTGCGCTGGGAGTCGCTGGCGCAACCGGTCACCATGGCCTCGCAGGACCTGCTCGAAGGGCTCGCCGCCCAGCGCGAGCGCCGCCGCCCCGAGTTCACCGGGCACTGACTGGGAGTGGAGATGGCTGTGACGTCCAGGTCAACAGCTGCCCACGAGCTGGGTGGAAATTGTGGAAACATTGGGGATCTGTTGAATTAACCCGTCCTGAGCTGGGCGAACTCGTGGCACCCCCTGTGGGGAACGCCAACTTTTAGGTAACGTTCCCAAGGTGCCCCCCAACGTCGAGGTCCGCCGCAGCGCCCGACGCCGACGGACCGTGTCCGCATACCGTGACGGTGACAAAACCGTGGTGACGGTGCCCTCCCGCCTGAGCGAGGCGCAGGAGGAACAATGGATCGCGACCATCCTGGAACGCCTGGCCGAACGCGAGCGCCGCAGACGGCCCAGCGACGAGGCCCTGTTCGACCGGGCTCGCGACCTGTCGCGCCGCTACCTGGAGGGCCGCGCCGAACCGGTGAGCGTCCGCTGGGTCGACAACCAGCGCACCCGGTGGGGGTCGTGCACGCCCGAGGACGGCACGATCAGGTTGTCCACCCGGCTGCGGGGCATGCCCGCCTGGGTCGTCGACTACGTGATCGTGCACGAGCTGGCGCACCTGCTCGTCCCCGGGCACGGGCCGGAGTTCTGGGCCCTGGTCGGCCGCTACCCCAAGACCGAACGGGCCCGCGGCTACCTGGAGGGTGTGGTGGCCGCCGCCCACCTGCCCGCCGAGCCGCCCCACGAGCCGTCCCACCAGGGCGACCTGCACGAGGCCGCCGGGTGACCGTCCGCCACGTGGCGATCCTCGCCGGTGCGGGTGGCCGCGCGGCGGCGCCACCCGGTGTCGACGCGGAACTGTTCCGGCGGGCGATGCTGGAGGACACCTACGAGGTGGTCGCCGGGCTGGAACTGGTGACCCCCGCGCTGACCCTCCCGCCCGGCGGCCGGGCCGAGGCCGAGTCGATCGTCTGGCCGGGTACGCAGCTGCTGCGGGCCGGTACCGCGGCGCAGGTACTGGCCGAACTGGCGGACCTGGGCGCCGAGGAGGCGGCCCTCGTCGTCCCGGACGTGCCCGACCTGCCCGCACTGCTGATCGGCAAGCTGTTCCGCGCGCTCGGCGGAGCACCGGTGGCGGCCTGCCCCGCCGCAGACGGCTCCCTCGTCGCCGTCGCCGTACGGCTGCCCGCCCCCGGCTGGCTGGACGACCTCGACCTCGACGCCCCCGACGCCGCCGCCCGGCTGCGCGGCGCCGCGCCCGGCGCGGGCCTGGTCCGCCGCGGCCCTGGCTGGCACCGCCTGCGCACCCCCGCCGACCTGCACCACCTCGACCCCGGCCTGGAGGGCTGGGACACCACCCGCACCCTGCTCCAGGGCGTTCCCCTGAACTGACCACCTGGCGCGGTCTCCCACGGTGTCCAGCCACGCCTTCGCTGATCCTTCAGCTCTCGGTGCGCCATGGCGCACCGAAGACTGAAGGTCACCTGGTGGGAGCGCATGCAGCGGTGATCCTTCAGCTTTCAGGGCGCTCCAGCACACCGGATCCTGAAGGATCAGCCGGGCTTCGCTCATGCCCGCTGATCCTTCAGCTCTCGGGGCGCTACGGCGCGCCGAGAGCTGAAGGATCACAGAGGAGGGGCGGAGGGGTGTCACGGACATCGCCGGGTGCCGTGCTGAGGGGGTTCCGTTCAGCGGGGGGTGGTGGCCAGCAGCGGGTGGGCGCCGGCGACGAGGCGGTGCAGGACCGCGTCGCTCAGCTCCGGGAGCGCGTCCACCGGGAACCAGCGCAGGTCGTCGGACTCGGTGCTGATGTGGGCTCGTGCCCCCGCGGGGGCGATCGCCGCGTACTGCACGTCCAGGTGGTAGGAGCCCTCGGGGTGGCAGCGCACCGCGTGCCGGTCGATCCGCACCGGGTCGGGGAGCAGTCGCAGCCCGGCGATGCCGGACTCCTCGGTGGCCTCCCGCAGTGCGGCTTCGGCCAGCGTCCCGTCGCCGGGTTCGCAGTGGCCGCCGAGTTGCAGCCAGAGCCCGACCTTGGGGTGCAGGGTCAGCAGCACCCGTTCGCCCGTCGCGTCGAACACCGCCGAACTGGCGGTGATGTGCCCGGGCACGCACCCCCGCCACACCCCGTCGGGGTGGGTGGCCAGGTGCGCCAGGAAGTCCCCGCGCAGCGCCTCCTGCGCGGCGTCGGGGGCCTGCCAGCCGGTGAGCACCCGCACGACGTCCGCGTGCAGGTCACCGCGCGGACCGGTCATGCCTGGGCCGGGGGCTCGTCGCCGGGCTCGTCGGGCTTCTCGCCGGTGTCCTGGTCGGTGTCCTTGGCGGGGGGCGCGTCCAGCTGCGAGAGGTCCAGGTCGGGTTGCTTGCCGGACACGAACGCCGTGGGGTCCTCCAGGTCGTCCGCGGTCGGCATCAGGTCGGGGTGCTCCCACACCGCGTCCCGGCCCTCGACGCCGCGCTCCTTGGCGAGCGCCGTCCACAGCGCGGCGGCCTCGCGCAGCCGCCGGGGCCGCAGTTCCAGCCCGACCAGGGTGGCGAAGGTGCGCTCGGCCGGGCCTCCGGTGGCCCGCCGCCGGCGGACGGCCTCGGCCAGCCGCACCGACTCGGGCAACCGGTCGGCCGCGACCGCGTTCACCACGGTGTCGACCCAGCCCTCCACCAGCGCCAGCGCCGTCTCCAGCCGGGCCAGCGCCGCCTTCTGCTGCGGGGTCTCCTCCGGCTGGAGCTGCAACTCGCCGCCGAGCGCCCGCTGCAACGCCTCGGGGTCGTTGATGTCGAGCCCGGCCACCGCCTGCTCGATGCCCGACAGGTCGACGGTGATGCCGCGCGCGTAGTCCTCGACCGCGCCCAGCAGATGCGACCTCAGCCACGGCACGTGCGCGAACAGCCGCTGGTGCGCGGCCTCGCGCAGCGCCAGGTAGAGCCGCACCTCCTCGGCGGGGACCTCCAGCCCCGCGCCGAACGCGGTCACTCCCGCGGGCAGCAGCGCGCCGACGCCCTCGGGTGCCAGCGGCAGGCCCACGTCGGCCGACCCGACGACCTCCAGCGCCAGCGCGCCGAGCGCCTGGCCGGCCTGGGTGCCGACCATCGCCCCGGCCATCTGCTTGACCATGCCGACCAGCGGGCCGGCCATGGCCTGCATCTCCTCCGGCATCGCCCCGCCCATGGACTCGACCATGCGCGCGGCGATCGGGTCGCACAGCTGGGCCCACACGGGGAGCGTCCGCTCGATCCACTCCGAGCGGCTCCAGGTCTCGGGGGTGCGGATGCCGGCGGGCAGCGTGGTGCCCTCGTCCAGCCACAGGTCGGCCAGCCGCAGCGCCTCGGTCACCTGGCGGCGCTCGGCGTCGACCACGGAGGGGTCGCCCTTCTCGACCACGGTGTGCCGGGCGATGTTCTTGGCCAGGTCCCAGTTCAGCGGGCCACCGCTGCCCTGGCCGCTCAGCATGTCGGCCATCCGGTGCAACATGTCGGCGAGCTGGCTCATGTCACCACCCAGACCGGGCATACCGCCCAGGCCGAACGGGTCCTGAGGTTTGTCGTCGTCACCGTCTCCGGGCCGGTTGAAGCCAAAAGGTCGGTCACTCACCTGGCTCGTCATCTCCCTCGGGCGGGATTACGGTTGGAATCCCCGGGCGCTGACCGGGGAGGACGTCAAAGTGCCATACGGTCACGTTAGTCGGTCTAGCGATCGAGACGTACCCGGGAAGGGGGCACGGGCAGTGACGAACCAGCAGGTTCGCGCACGGCGTAGCGCGGGCCCGGTCGTCGCCGTCACCGGAGCGGCGACCGGAGCCGGGCGCGCACTGGCCCGCCGGCTGGCCGAGAGCGCCGGGATCCGCAAGGTCGTGGCCATCGACGACCACCGCGGCGACGTGCAGGGCGTGCTGTGGCGGGTGACCGACGTGCGCGACCCGCTGCTGTCGCGCCGGCTCTCCGACGTCGACGTGATCGTCCACCTCGATCTGGACCAGTCGCCCGAGAGCGACCCGCGCGAGCGCCGCGCCTACAACGTCCGGGGCACGCAGACAGTGCTCACCGCGGCCGGCGCGGCCCGGGTCCGCCATGTCGTCCTGGTGACCAGCGCCATGGTCTACGGGGCCGAGCCCGACAACCCGGTGCCGCTGGCCGAGGACACCCAGGTCCGGGCGCAGGCCGACTCCGGTGTCACCGGCGACCACCTGGAGGTCGAGGAACTGGCGGCACGGTCGCCGGCCGCCCACCCCGGGCTCACCGTCACGGTCGTGCGGCCCGCCGCCCTGGTCGGCCCCGAGATCGACACCGTGATCACCCGGCACTTCGAGGCGCCCCGGCTGCTGGCGGTCAAGGGGGTTCCGGTCCGCTGGCAGTTCTGCCATATCGAGGACCTGGTCACGGCGCTGGAACACGTCGTGCTGGCCCGGATGCCGGGCGTCGTCGCGGTGGGCTGCGAGGGCTGGCTGGAAGCCGCCCAGGTGACCGAGATCACCGGCAAGCGGAGCTTCGAGCTGCCCGCCGCGCTCACCTTCGGCACCGCGCAGCGGCTGCACCGGCTCGGCCTCACCCCGGCACCCGCCACCGACCTGCACTTCGTCGCCTACCCGTGGGTGGTCGACTGCGCGGCGCTGCGGGCGGCGGGCTGGAAACCGAAGTACGACAACGCCGGCGCGCTCCGCGCCCTGCTGGAGGAGACCGCCGGCCGGCACGCGGTCGCCGGCCGCCGGGTCGGCGGCAAGGAGGCGACCATGGCCACCGCGGCGGGCGCCACCGCCGCCGTCCTCGGCGCCGCCGCGATCGCCCGCGCCCGCCGCCGCCGTCGCCGCTGAGGAACGCCGGAAAGCACCGCACGCACCGCTAGGAGGTGCCGCACGAGGGCACGGAGCCCCGTCCGGTGCGCAGCGCGTCGAGCGAGGTGACCGCGCTGTGCAGGGTGTCGGCGCGGATCAGGCGCAGCCCGTCGGGGCGGGCGGGCAGCGCCTCGTCGCAGTTGTCCTTCGGGGTCAGGAAGACCGTCGCCCCGGCCCGGCGGGCGGCGATCATCTTCTGCTGGATGCCGCCGATCGGGCCGACCCGGCCGCTGGGGGTGATGGTGCCGGTGCCGGCGATGAACCGCCCGCCGGTCATCGAGCCGGGCGTCAGCTTGTCGACGATCGCCAGCGAGAACATCAGCCCGGCGCTGGGGCCGCCCACGTCACCGACGCTGATCTGGACCTTGACCGGGAACCGGAAGTCCTCGCGGAGGGTGATGCCGATCACCGCCCGGCCGGCGTCCTCCGGTGAGGGGGCGGTCTTCAGCTGGACGCTCTCCCGCTTGCCGCCCCGCTCGACGGTGACGGCCACCGTGTCGCCGGGCCGGTACCTGCGCATCGTGTCGGTGACGGCGGACGCGCTGCTCACCGGGGTGCCGCCGACGTCCACGATCTTGTCGCCCGGCCGCAGCCGGCCCGCCGCGGGCAGGCCGGACTGCACCGTGTCGACCACCGGGAACCCGTAGGGGATCTTGAGTTCGGTCAGTGCCGCCGCCACCGAGTCCTGCTGGGAGTCGACCATCTGGCGGGTGGTCTCCTGCTCGACCTGCTTCTTGCTCTCGTTCCGGGGGAAGATCGTCTCTTCCGGCACGATCGCGGTCGAGGGGTCGAGCCAGCCGCGCAGCGCGGTGAACATGTCGATCCGGTTGCCCGGCCCGCCGCGGTAGGCCACCGTCGTGAAGTTCAGGTGCCCGCCGTCGTCGTAGATCTGCCGTCCCTCGATCGTGATCAGCGGTTTGCCCTGGGCGGACCGGCCGAGCGTGTTGGTCGTCGGGCCCGGGGTCAGCGCCACGTAGGGCACCGGGACGAGGGCTCCCCCCGCGGCGAGCAGCACCGTGAAGATGCCCGCGAGAAGGAGGGTGAGAGCACGGCGAGACATGAGCGGAAGCCTATGCGGTCCTCAGCAGGCGCCCACCCACTCGGAGTCGCCGTCGGCGAACACCTGGTGCTTCCAGATCGGCACCCGTTCCTTCAGGTCGTCGATCAGCCGCCGGCACGCCTCGAACGCCTCGGCCCGGTGCGGGCAGGCCGCCACCACCACGACCGCCAGATCGCCGATCTCCAGGTCGCCGACCCGGTGCACGGCGGCCAGCGCCCGCACCGGGAAGTCCGCGGCGACCTTCTCCATGACCGCGCGCAGCTCCCGCTCGGCCGAGGGGTGCGCGCTGTAGGACAGCCGGGTCACCGGGCGCCGGTGGTCGTGGTCGCGGACCGTCCCCACGAACAGGGCGGTGCCGCCCGCGGCCGGATCACCGACCGCGGCCAGCGCCTCGTCGACGGACAGGGGGGTGTCGCGAATGCCGATCAGCCGGATGACGTCCACCCGGAAAGGCTACCCGCCGGGCTCGACATCGGGCTCGAAGGTGGCGATCAAAGCGTCGGCCAGTGCCGGCACCAGATCAGGGCCGGACAGCACCTCGTCGTCGGCGTCGTGCCGGCGCATCCGCAGCGCCGAGTGCCGGTCGCCGTCGCGCAGCACGCCCACCACCATCCGGACGTCCTCGCGCAGCGGATGCTCGGCCACCCAGGCGGCGGCCTCGGCCTCGTTCTCGGGGATGTCGGCCTCCGCCTCCGGCGGCAGGACGACCCGCTCCACGACCAGCGCGCAGCCCGAGACCGCCTCGGGCCAGACGATGCGGGCCAGCGCCTCGTCGAGGCCGTCGGCCTCGGGCAGCTCACCCTGCTCCAGCGCGGCGAAGGTGTCGGCTTCAGGGTCCAGCCCGAGCTGTCCGGCCAGTTCCGGGTCGGCCCGGCGCAGTTCGGCGGACGCCACCAGCGCGTACAGGCGGGGCGGCGTGTCCCAGCCGGCCGTGGCGGAGTGCCGCTCCAGATCGAGCACGACCTCTTCCAGTAGATTCACCCCTCCATTCTTTCGCCGAATCGTCCGCTTCGGGCGAGGGAACCCCTCGCGTCCTCGATAAGTTGCAATAGGAAGCGCTGTGGTGAGCCCGTCCGAAGGGGTGCGGGCCGGTGACGACCTCATGAACGGAGGGGAGCCTTGAGTTTCAGGACTCCCGGATTCGGAAGCCGCCTCGGCTCGGGCCGGTCCCGGCTGCTCGTCCCGGTGCTGGCCGTGCTCGCGATCATCGTGGTGCTGTTCCTGGTGTTCACCGCGGTCTATACCGACCTGCTGTGGTTCCGGTCGGTGGACTCCTCGTCGGTGTACACCACCCGGTTGCGCACCGAGATCCTGCTCTTCGTGGGGTCGGGCCTGCTGATGGCGCTGGTGGTCGGCGCCAACATGATGATCGCCTACCGGTTGCGCCCCGCCTACCGGCCGCTGTCGGTCGAGCAGCAGGGCCTGGAGCGCTACCGGGCCGCGGTCGACCCGCACCGCCGGCTGATCGGCATCGCCGTGGTGGGGGTGCTGGCGCTGCTCACCGGCTCGTCGATCTCGGGGCAGTGGCAGATCTGGCTGGCCTTCATGAACCGCACCCCGTTCGGGGTACGTGACCCGCAGTTCGGCAAGGACGTCTCGTTCTTCGTCTTCACCTATCCGTTCCTGCGGCTGCTGCTCGGGTTCCTGTTCGCGATGCTGGTCCTGTCGATCCTCGTCGCGCTGGTGGTGCACTACCTGTACGGGGGGCTCCGCCTGCAGGGGCCCGGCGACAAGGCCAGCCCGCCGGCCCGCGCGCACCTGTCGGTGCTGGTCGGCACGTTCGTCCTGCTCAAGGCGGTGGCGTACTGGTTCGACCGGTGGGGGCTGGCGCACTCCGACCGCGGGGTGGTGGGCGGGCCGTCCTATACCGACGTCAACGCGGTGCTGCCGGCCAAGACGATCCTGGCGGTCATCGCCGTGATCTGCGCGGCGCTGTTCTTCGTCAACATCGTGCGCCGCGGCATGATGCTCCCCGGCGTCGGGCTGGGCCTGCTGGTGCTGTCGGCGATCCTGGTCGGCGGCGTCTACCCGCTGCTCATCCAGCAGTTCCAGGTGCGGCCGAACGAGGCGGCCAAGGAGGCGCCCTACATCCAGCGCAACATCCAGGCCACCCGCGCCGCGTACGGGGTCAACGGGGCCCAGGTCACCGAGAACTACACCGCCAAGACCACGCCGAACTCCGGTGAGCTGGGCCGGGAGGCCCAGACCATCTCCGGGGTGCGGCTGCTGGACCCGGCGCTGGTGTCACGGACCTACCAGCAGCTCCAGCAGATCCGCAGCTTCTACCAGTTCCCCGACCAGCTCGACATCGACCGCTACCCGGTCGACGGGCAGGGTTTCCGCGACACCGTGGTGGCCGTCCGCGAGATCACCGGGCCGCCCGCGCAGCAGAACAACTGGATCAACCAGCACACCGTCTACACGCACGGGTACGGCTTCGTGGCCGCACCGGGCAACAAGATCGACCCCAACGGCCTGCCCGACTTCGTGGCCAAGGACATGCCGCCCACCGGCCCGCTGGTGCAGCAGACGGGGCTGAAGGAACCGCGCATCTACTTCGGCGAGAACTCCCCGCGCTACTCGGTGGTCGGCGCGCCCCCGGGGTCCGCGCCCAAGGAGCTCGACTACCCCGAGAGCGGCGGCACCGGGCAGAAGAACACCACCTACACCGGCAACGGCGGGGTGTCGGTCGGCTCGTTCTTCAACCGGATGCTGTACGCGGTGAAGTTCCAGGAGAAGAACCTGTTGCTGTCGGGCTCGGTGAACGGCCAATCGAAGATCCTCTATGACCGGACGCCCCGGGAGCGGGTGCAGAAGGTCGCCCCCTGGCTGACCATCGACGGCGACCCGTACCCCGCGATCGTCGGCGGCCGGATCACCTGGATCCTCGACGGTTACACCACCACCGACGGCTACCCGTACTCCGAGCGGATCAGCCTGGCCGACGCGACCAGCGACACCAGCACCGAGACCCGCACCTCGGTGGTGCGCCCGTCCCGGGACCGGGTCAACTACATGCGCAACTCGGTGAAGGCGACCGTCGACGCCTACGACGGCACGGTCCGGCTGTACGCCTGGGACGAGAAGGACCCGGTGCTGCGGACCTGGATGAAGGCGTTCCCGGGCGTGGTCAAGCCCTACAAGGACATCGGCTCCAACCTGATGCAGCACCTGCGCTACCCGCAGGACCTGTTCAAGGTGCAGCGCGGCATCCTGGCCAAGTACCACGTGACCCAGGCCGACGCGTTCTACGGCGGCCAGGACTTCTGGAACGTCCCGGACGACCCGACCCAGCCGGCCAAGGGGCGGGTCAAGCAGCCGCCGTACTACCTGTCGCTGAAGATGCCCGGCGACCCGAACCCGGCGTTCTCGCTGACCACGGCGTTCGTGCCGCGGGCCCGGCCCAACATGGCCGCGTTCATGTCGGTGGACGCGACGCCCGGATCGACCTACGGGAAGATCCGCATATTGCAGTTGCCGGGCAACACCGGGGTGCAGGGGCCCGGGCAGGCGCAGAACACCATCAACGCCGACCCGAAGGTCTCCAGCGCGCTGAACCTGCTGCGCCAGGGCGGCGCGTCCCAGGTGCTCAACGGCAACCTGCTGACCCTGCCGTTCGGTGGCGGGCTGCTGTACGTCCAGCCCGTCTACGTGCAGGCCCAGCAGACCGCCGGGCAGGAGCCGTACCCGATCCTGCAACGGGTCGTGGTGATGTTCGGCAACAAGGTCGGCTTCGGCGGCACCCTGGACGAAGCCCTCAAGCAGATCTTCCCCGACGACGGGGCGGCTCCGCCGGGCGACGACGGCGGCGATGACGGCGGCGACGGCGGCGACGCCGGTACCGGTGAGCTGAGCGCCGAGGCCCAGCGGGCGCTGGCCGACGCGCAGAAGGCCTACGCGGACGGGCAGGCGGCGCTGCGCACCCAGGACTGGGCGGCGTACGGCGAGGCGCAGCAGCGGCTCAAGGCCGCGCTGGACCGGCTGGCCGCCATCCGGCCGCCCGCTCCGGCGGCGTCGCCGAGCCCGACACCGACACCGACACCGACCGCGTCGCCTCCCTCGTGACCCCGCTCCGGGCGGCGCCGCACCGCGGCGCCGCCCGGGCCGGTGGGAAACGATTTGCGCAAGGGGCGGCGGCTCCATAAAGTAAAGGCACACGACGCGGGGTGGAGCAGTTCGGTAGCTCGCTGGGCTCATAACCCAGAGGTCGCAGGTTCAAATCCTGCCCCCGCTACCAGTTCGAAGGGCCGGTTCCCGATCTCGGGAACCGGCCCTTCGCATTCGCCGGTCCCGATTCCGGACCGATACGCGCGACAAAGCGGAACGTTTCGGAAGGTTCGGCCAGGTCCCCAGCAGCCGCCGGTGATCCGCAGTGCCCCGAACGGCCTGGTGCTCCGGGCGCCGGCCCGGCACGCCGCGGTCAGGTGCGACGCGCCCATGTGAAGATCAT
This sequence comes from Actinomadura craniellae, assembly GCF_003289645.1. GTDB lineage: Bacteria > Actinomycetota > Actinomycetes > Streptosporangiales > Streptosporangiaceae > Actinomadura_D > Actinomadura_D craniellae. The sequence continues at coordinate 80,040 of NZ_QLYX01000009.1, forward strand.
CGCGCTGGTGTCGGCGGGCCGTGCCTGCCCGGGCGGCGCCCATCCCGCGGTCGTCCAGGGCTGCATCCAGCGGGTGCGCGTTGCCGCGGTCCGCTGATGGGGAATTCGGTTTGCGCAAGCAGACCCCGCCCCATAAGGTTGAGCCACACGACGCGGGGTGGAGCAGTTCGGTAGCTCGCTGGGCTCATAACCCAGAGGTCGCAGGTTCAAATCCTGCCCCCGCTACCAGGCGAAAGGCCCGGAACCATCACGGTTCCGGGCCTTTCGGTGTTCGGGTCGGCGTTCAGGGACCCGACAGGGCCGGGGCCGCGGCCAGCAGGTCACGGGCGAGCCGCTCGTCGCCGTCGACCAGCGCGCCGACCTCGCCCGGATCGCGCCGGCCGCCCAGCAGGAAGCAGAACTCGAGCACGTCGAGTTCGATCGCGGTCATGAGCTCCGACCCGCTGTCCGCGCCGAGCGGGACGAGCCAGTCGCCGCCGCCGGGGCCGGTGAGCACGACCCGGGCCATGCCGTCCGGGCGGTCGAGTTCGGCCAGCGAGAGCGCCGTCGGCAGCATCGTCACCCCGAGGTCGGCCATCGGGTGCAGGTGTTCCGGCAGCGGGGCGGGCAGCGTCCGGCCCGCGGCCACGGCGATGTCGGCGGTGTGGATCCAGGTCTCGAAGGCGCGCGACAGGATCGTGGCGCCGACCGGCAGCGGCCATTCCAGCTCGACCAACTGGTCCCGCGCGTCCGCGCCGAGCCGCGAGCACAGGGCGGTCGCCTGGTCGCGCCAGGCCGCTCTGGTCCGCTCGGGCGGGAGGCCGCGGTGCCGGGCGAGCATGGCCGCCGTCCGCGCCGGCACGTCGTCGCCGTCCCCGGGGGCGGAGTCAGCGCCCAGCCGGGCGGCCAGCAGCCCGTCCGTGGCGGCGAGATGGGCCACCAGATCCTGGACGCTCCAGCCGTACTCGGCGACGGCGGTACGCGCCCAGTCCGGCCCGGCCAACTCGCCCAGCAGGGAGTCCAGCACCGACACCTGCGCCGCGTAGGGGGCGGCGTACCCGGGGACGGCCGGAGCCGGCGGCCGGCGGGTCAGCGCCCGGTCCAGCATTCGGGCGCGCAGCCCCACGGGCGGCCCGCCCCGCCCGGAGAGCAGGTCGTCCGCGGCGCCCAGCAGCAACGACTCGTCCGCGCAGACCCGGCAGCGGGTGAGGTGGTCGATGACGGCCGCGGACTCCTCCGCCGAGCACGCCCCCAGCACCCAGACGCCCAGCAGGGCGGAGACGGTCTCGTGCTCGGCGTTCATGGGCTGAGTCCTTCCTCGGCCAGGGCGTCGGCCATCCGCCGGAGCGCGATGCGGATGCGCGACTTGGCCGTGCCCTCCGCCAGGCCGAGGTCCTCGGCCGCCTGGCGGTAGCTGCGGCCCTTGAAGTAGGCGAGCTCGACGACCTCGCGCAACGCCGCCGGGAGCGCCTCGACGGCGCTCTGCACCCGGCCGCCGACCTCGGCCGCGGCCACCTCCTCCGCGATGTCCGGATCGGGTGGCGGGGCCTCGACCGCCTGCAACGCGCGGCGCCGCCGCTCCTCGGCACGCACGTACTCGACGGCCCGGCGGTGCGCCAGCAGGCCCAGCCACGAGCGCATGGTGCCCTTGCCCGGGTCGAAGGCCAGCGGCCGCTCCCAGATGAAGGTGAAGACCTCCTGGGTCACGTCCTCGGCGGCCTCGCGGTTGCGGGTCACCCGGAGCGCGACCCCGTACACCAGCCGGCCGAAGAGGTCGTAGAGCTCGCCGAGCACCCGCTCGTCGCCCGCGGCGAGCCGGCCGAGCCACAGTTCGTCCTCAGCCGGTTCATCAGGTGGCACCGGTGACCAGCCTCCCGCGCGTCCGCAGGCCCAACGAGCCCGCGGCCGAATCCGGGGCGCATGGTACGGGTCGAGCATGACGTATCACGCGCCCCTCGGCCAGAGGTTTCATCATCCCTTGTTCGTTCGCCCGGCGGCGCGCTGCGGATGACGGAAAGGCAAGATTTTTCGCGCTGATTTTTTCCGCCCGGTCCACGCAGGCATTGAGCTGCCGAAAGGCCGCCGCCCGCGGTCGGAGAAGAAAATTCGCGTCATCCGGAGGGCGTCCGGCGGCGAATGGCTGGCAGATGCAACGGAAGCCCGCATGGACCGCGGGCGGAAGGGACCGACCATGCCGACACGCCTGACGCGCCGGTCGAAGACGGCCGGGCTGCTCGCCACGGGGGCGGCGCTGCTCGCGGCCGGCGCGGTGAGCCTGGCACCACTCCAGGCCACCGCCTCCAGCCACCGGGAGGCACCTCTCATCTCCGGACAGCCCCAGTACGACAACACCGACGTCTACGCGTTCGTGAGTCCGGACCGGCCGGACACGACCACCCTGGTCGCGAACTTCCTGCCGTTCCAGGAGCCGGCCGGGGGGCCGAACTTCTACAAGTTCGCGCAGGACGGCCGCTACGAAATCAACGTCGACAATGACGGCGACTCGCTGCCGGAGTTCACCTACCGGTGGACCTTTCAGGACCGCTACCGGAACAAGAACACCTTCCTCTACAACACCGGGCCGGTGCAGAGCCTGGACGACCCCGACCTGAACTTCCGGCAGACCTACGACCTCACCCTGATCCAGCGGCGGGCCGGGGCCGTGACGGGCACCCGCACCCTGATCTCCGGCGCCCCCGTGGCGCCCTCGCACGTCGGTGACGCCTCGATGCCGGACTACCGCAAGCTGCGGCAGCAGGCCGTCACCCAGCTGCCCGGCGGGGGCGGGACCGTGTTCGCCGGCCAGGCCGACGACCCGTTCTTCCTGGACCTGCGCGTCTTCGACCTGCTGTACGGGGGGAACCTCAAGGAGGTCGGCAACGACACCCTGCGCGGCTACAACGTGCAGACCCTGGCGATCCAGGTCCCGACGGCGTCGCTGGCCAAGCCGGGCCAGCCGATCATCGGGGTGTACTCGGCGGTCAAGCGGCACAACGCGGTCGGCGAGGCGGTCCAGGTCTCGCGGCTGGGCATGCCGCTGGTCAACGAGGTCGTCATCCCGATCCGGGACAAGGACCGGTTCAACGCCTCGGTGCCCTGGCACGACGCCCAGTTCGGCAAGTACGTCACCGACCCGGAGCTGCCCAAGCTGCTCCAGGCGATCTACAAGCTGCCGGCCCCGGCCACCCCGCGCAACGACCTGGTGCAGGTCTTCCTGACCGGGGTGCCCAAGCTCAACCAGCCGCCCGGGGTCCGGCCGGCCGAGCAGATGCGCCTCAACACCTCGATCCCGCCCACCGCGGCCCCCAAGCGGCTGGGCGTGCTGGACGGCGACAACGCCGGCTACCCCAACGGCCGCCGGCTCACCGACGACGTCGTCGACATCTCGTTGCAGGTGGTGGCGGGGGAACTGGTCGGCAAGAAGAACGACCTCGGCGACTCGGTCAACGCCAACGACCAGAAGTTCGGCACGAACTTCCCCTACGTGGCGCTGCCGACCTCCGGCTCGGCCGTCCGCAGCACCGCGGGCGGCGTCTTCGGTCCCCGCTCGGCGAACTCGCCGGTCGAGGACGAGGGCCTGCCGATCGTGCCGCTCGCGGTGCTGGCAGCGGGCGCCGCGTTCCTGTCCGGCGGTCTCTGGGCGTGGGCCCGCAGCCGCAGGACCGGCTGAACCGACCGGTGACCCGGCCCGGCCGCGCTCACCCGCGGCCGGGCCCGCCTACCGAGACGAGGTGCACACCATGCCGTTCCCAGTGCGCAAGGCGACCACCGCGCTCGCGGTGGTGGCGATGGTCGCCGGGCTCACCGCGTTCTCCACGGTCGCGTTCGGCCGGGGGTTCGAGGACCCGCCGCCCGCCCCGGTCCCCGCCGCGGCCCTGGACCGGATCTCCGGCGCCGACCTGGGCCGGACCATCGGCCGGCTGCAGGAACGCCTGCGCGCGCGGCCCGACGACGCCGACTCCTGGTCGACGCTGGGCCTGGCCCACGTGGAGCAGGCCCGGCTGACCGCGGACCCGTCCCACTACCCGCGGGCCGAGAACGCGCTGCGCCGCGCGCTGCGGCTGCGGCCCGCCGGCGACGAGCAGGTACGGACCGGGCTGGCCGCGCTGGCCGCCGCCCGGCACGACTTCCCCGCCGCGCTCCGCGAGGCGGACCTGGCGCTGGCCGTCAACCCCTACGGGACGCGGGCGCACGCCGTCCGCGTGGACGCGCTGGTGGAACTGGGCCGGTACGACGAGGCGTGGGCCGCGGTGCGCCGCGCCGACTCCCTCCGTCCCGGCATCCCGATCTTCACCCGGTACGCCCACGTCCTGGAACTGCGCGGCGACCCCGGCCGGGCCCGCCAGGTACTGGAACGGGCCGCCGAATCCGCCACGGACCGCACGGACGTCGCCTACGTGGCCGCCCAGCTCGGCGACCTCGCCTGGAGCCGGGGCGACCTCGCGGCGGCGGGCCGGCACCACGCCGCCGCGCTGCGCGCCGACCCGTCCTCCCTGGCGGCCCTCGACGGCCGGGCCAGGGTGCGCGCGGCCCGCGGCGACGCCGCCGGCGCGCTGGCCGACCGGACGGCGCTCGCCGGCCGGGCACCGCTGCCCGGGTACGTGGCGGCCCTCGGCGAACTGCACGAGGCGCAGGGCCGCCCCGACCGGGCCCGGGAGCAGTACGCGGTGATGGACGCCTGGCAGGCGCTCGCCCGCACCAACGGTGTCGGCACCGACCTGGAGACCGCGCTGCTGGGCGCCGACCACGGCGCGAAGGCCGCCGCGTTGCAGGCCGCCCGGGCCGAGTGGTCGCGGCGCCGCAGCATCCACGTGGCCGACGCGCTGGCCTGGGCCCTGCACGTCAACGGGCGGGACCGCGAAGCGCTGCCCTACGCCCGGCAGGCCGCCCGGACGGGTTTCCGCGACGCCCGGTTCCTCTACCACCGGGGCATGATCGAGCGCTCCCTCGGCCGCACCGCCGACGCCCGGCGCAGCCTGACCGCCGCCCTCCGGCTCAACCCGCACTTCTCCCCGCTGGACGCGCCCAAGGCCCGGGCGGCACTGAAGGAGCTGTCGTGACTTTCCGGAGCCCGCGATCCCGAGCAGCCCGGACGGTGCCGGTCCGGCCCGCCTGGACGGTGCCGTTCCGGCGGCCGGCTCCGGCCATGCCGTTCCCGGGGGCCGTCCGGACGGTGCCGTTCCGGAGGCAGGCCCCGGCTACGCCGCTCCCGAGGGCCGTCCGGAGGCCCGGCCGGGCGGCGATGTTCCGGCGGGGGACGGGGGCTGTGCCGTTCCACGGCGCTGGGCCGGCGACGAGACGGCGGTTCACCCCGAGGGCGCTGGGCCGGCGGGTCTTCCGGGTGAAACCGTGCCGGCGGGCCGTCGAGGCGGTGTTCCGGCGGACGGGGGAGTCATTGCGGGGCATCCCGGCCACGGTGTTCCGGCGGGCCGTCCGGGCGTGCGTGGTGCTGGCCGTGCTGGCCTGCTGCGTCGTGGGGTTGCTGGCCGTTCCGGCGTCCGCCGCGCCCGTTGCGGCGCACCCGCTCGGGGACTTCTCGGTCAACCGCTACGACGGCTTGGTGGTGGCGCCCCGGGAGGTGCGCGTCGACCACGTCCAGGACCTCGCCGAGATCCCCACGGCGCAGGTCCGGGCCGGGCTGGACGCCGCCGGGCCGGGGCCCTGGGCGGCGCGGCGGTGCGCCGAGGCGGTCCGCGCCATGGAGGTGACGATCGACGGCCGGCGCGGTGCGCCGCGGGTGCTGACGGCGCGGGCCGAGCGGCGGCCAGGCCGGGCGAACCTGCCCACGCTGCGGGTGGAGTGCGCGATCGCGGTGTCCGGGACGGGTTCCTCGATCGTCTTCCGTGACGCGGGGCTCGTCGGCGCGGCCGGCTGGCGGGAGATCACCGCCCGCGCCGACCGGATGACGCTGACGGCCGCGGACGTCCCGGCGGCCTCCCGCAGCCGGCGCCTCTCCGGGTACCCGGAGGACCCGCTGTCCTCGCCGCCGGACCAGCGGCAGGCGTCCCTGCGGGTGCGGGCGGGCGGCCCTCCGCTGGCCGCCGACCCGGCGGTGCCCGGTGCGGGGACCGTGCTGCCGCGCGGCGCCGACGGGCCCACCCGGGCGTTCGTCGACCTGGTGTCCCGGCAGGATCTGACGCTGCCCTTCGCCGTGCTGGCCCTGCTCGTGGCGGTGGCGCTGGGCGCACTCCACGCGGTGGCGCCCGGACACGGCAAGCTGATGATGGTGGCGTACGCCGGAGGAGGCGACTCCCGGTCCGGCCGGGTCCGCCGGGAGATCTTCGTCCTGGGGACGACCGTCACCCTCACCCACACCGCGGGGGTACTGGCCCTCGGCCTACTGATCATGTCCGGCACGCTGCTGGCCCCGGCGAAGGTCTACCCGTGGCTGAGCGTCGCGAGCGGTGTCCTGGTCGCCCTGGCGGGAACGGTGCTGCTCCGCCGCGCCGTACGCAACACCCGCACCACCGGCGGCCACGGGCATGGCCACGGGCATGGCCACGGGCACGGGCACGGGCACGGCGACGGTCACGGGCATGGGCATGGCCACGGGCACGGCCACGGCCACGGCTACGGGCATGGGCATGGCCACGGCCACTGGCACGGGCATCGGCATGCGGGGAGGGAGGGGGCTCCCCGCCGGGGTGGGGCGGCGCTCATGGGGTTCGCGGGAGGGATGGTGCCCAATCCCTCAGCAGTGCTGGTGCTGGTCGGGGCGGCCGCGATCGGCCGGGCCTGGTTCGGGGTGGTCCTCGTGCTCGCCTACGGGGTGGGGATGGCGCTGACCCTGACGCTGGTCGGGTTGCTGGCGCTCGGCTCCGGGCGGGCCCTGTCCGGGTGGCTCCGCGCCGCCGCCCGGCCAGGGCATCGCGTCCAGTCGCTCGCCGCGCGTTCCCGGGCCGTCCTCCCGCTGGGTACCGCGACGGCCGTCGCGCTGGTCGGCCTCGGCCTCGTCCTCCGCAGCCTGCCCGCGGCCATCGCCTGAACGGTGAGTTCCCGCTCCGCGCACGTCCCGCCCGCGGCCGGTCCACCGCACGGGCGCGGCGGCGCCAGAGCGGGTTCCGCCCGGACCGGCCGCCCTTCTTTCGCGTTATCTCTCGCCTCGGGCCCCGGGGCGTGGTTGTCTCGATCATCGCGAGAGGAGAGGGTCATGGCGGAACACTCCACCGACGCGCAACTGGCGGCCCTGGACCGGCTGGTCGGCACCTGGCGGATCACCGGCGGCTCGGAGGGCACGGTCACCTACCGCTGGATGGAGGGCGGCTTCTTCCTCATTCAGGAGATCGACCTGGGGGAGAAGGACGGGGAGCGGACCAAGGGCATCGAGATGATCGGGCGGTTGCGTCCCTACGGAGCCGAGGAGCCGAGCGAGCACATCGTCTCCCGCTACTACAGCGGCATGGGCGAGACCCTCGACTACGTCTACGAAATGGACGGCGACACCCTCACCATCTGGGCGGTGGAGAAGGGATCGCCCGCCTACTACCGCGGCACGTTCAGCGCGGACGGGAACACCCTCTCCGGAAGGTGGACCTACCCGGGCGGCGGAGGCTACGAGTCGATCGCCACCCGGATCGGCTGATCAGGGCGCACGCCCCTCCGCCGGATCGAGGGGCGGGTCAGGCCAGAGTCACACGGAACACCGGGTAGCCGGGGGCGATCTCCAGCAGCCGCTCGTCGGGGCTGGTGTGGTCGACGCCGTCGAAGAACGCGCCCACCTCGAACTTCCACTTCTTCAGGTAGGCGGGCTTCTCGGCGTCGGGCAGTTCGGTCACGGTGAAGGACTCCACCCGGCGGCCGATCCGCAGCTCCCCACCCCCGGCCACGCGGATGTTGCGCACCCACTGGGTGTGACCGCGCGGGGCGACCAGGTAGCGCTCGCCCTCCAGGGTCAGCGGGTTGACCGGGGTGCTGCGCCACTTCCCGCTCGTGCGGCCACGGACGTACAGCACGCGCGACCCCCACAGGCTCACTCCCCGCAGGGTCAGCCAGGCGACCAGCCCGTTGGACATCCGGCCGAGCCAGCCGAACCTGCCGGGCTGGATGTGACGGGTCTCCACGCTCATACCCCTCCTCCAAACCGAGAGCGGTGCTCTCGTTGCAGAGCAGTAGACATTATCGGTGAAGAAAAAGCAAGAGCACTGCTCTCTAGCGTGTGCAGTGGTCGCTCATGTGACCGCCTCGTGGTCGGAGCCGCCCGCAACCGGAGCCGCCCGCAGCCGGAGTTGCGCGCAGCCGGAGTTGCGCGTGGTTGGAGTCGTTCGGGCCAAGTCGGTGGTCGGGGTACGCGGTCCCGCTGGCGCGGCCCCGCCCAGGCGGGGCCGCGCTCGGTGGTGGGTCAGACCTGGGCGGCGCCGCCGTCCACGAACAGTTCCGATCCGGTGGTGTAGGAGCTCTGGTCCGAGGCGAGGAAGACGGCCGCGGCGGCGACCTCGTCGGGTCGCCCCTTCCGGCCGAGTGGGATCGGGGAGCCTTTTCGCATCCGCCGCTCGTCCTGAGCGGCGTCGCCCAGGAAGATGTCGGCGCCGGGGGTCCCGACGGGCCCAGGGCTGATGGCGTTGACCCGGATGCCGCGGCCGGCCAGTTCGGCGGCCAGGGAGCGGACGAGGTTGCGGTCGGCGGCCTTGGTGGCGCTGTAGACGCTCATCCCTTCGCCGCCGCGGGTGGCGACGATGGAGGAGAGCAACATCACCGAGGCGCCGTCGCGCAGCAGCGACAACGCCTTCTGGACGGTGAAGAGCGCGCCCTTGACGTTGACGTCGAACGTCCGGTCGTACTGCTCCTCGGTGATGTCCTCCAGCCGGGCGTACTCGGCGACGCCCGCGTTGGCCACCACGATGTCCAGCCGGCCGCTGCGCTCTCCGATCACCGCGAAGAGCCGGTCGAGATCGTCGAGTCGCGACACGTCGCTCTGCACGCCGACGGCCCGTTCCCCCAGGCTTTCCACGGCCGCGTCCAGCTCGGTCTTGCGCCGGCCGGTGATGTAGACGGTGGCGCCCTCGTCGGTGAAACGCCGGGCGATGCCCAGGCCGATCCCGGTCGAGCCGCCGGTCACCAGGGCCACCTTGCCCTCGAACTGCCCCATTGCCGTCCCCTTCTTGAAGTAACTGTTGTTGTTACATTTATGGCCGTTGTGAAGGCCGGACGCCGATGCCCGGACGACCCCGCTAGCGGGCGGCCAGGATGCCCCGCAGCACGCCGGTGAGCGTGGTGCGGGCCAGTTCGGCGCGCAGGGCGTCCTCGACTCCGTCGTAGACGCCCTGCATCACCGGCCGGATACCGAAGCCCACCGGGCACCGCTGGTTCGGCTCGGCCCGGTGCATGGCGAACAGCGGGCCGGGCGTCACGGCTTCGTAGACGTCCAGCAGGGTGACGGACTCCGGTGCGCGCGCCAGGGTCCACCCCGCACCCGCCCCGCGCCGGGACTCGACGATCCCCGCCCGGCGCAGGTCCCCGAGCAGCCGCCGGATGACCACGGGATTGGTGTTCACGCTGTCCGCGATCCGCTCCGACGTGGAGACCTCGCCGCCCCGGCTCTCGTTGAGCCACATCCACGCCAGGACGTGGGCCGCGATGGTCATTCTGCTGTTGGCGCTCATTCCCCACCTCCCCAACAGTCGCAACAGTATGTGTTACGACCGAACCCGGCAAATCGGGCGCAGTGTGTGCCGTCCGGTGCGCTGTGCGCCACACCTGGGGTCCGCCACACAAGAAAATGAGAGCGATGCTCTCTAGTTTGTGCGCCGATCTCATCTTTGCCATGCTGGCGCCATGGGAGCCATCCGGACGGCACGAGAGCGGGCCCGCGCCGAGCTGACGCAGGAGATCAAGAACGCGGCCCGCCGCCAGCTCGGCGAGGTCGGCGCGCAACAGCTGTCCCTGCGGGCGGTCGCCCGCGAGCTGGGCATGGCCTCCTCGGCGCTCTACCGCTACTTCCCCAACCGCGACGAGCTGCTGACCGCCCTGATCATCGACGCCTACGAAGCGCTGGGCGACGCGGCCGAAGCCGCCGACGCGACCCCGCCCCCCGGCGACCTGCGCGCCCGCTGGTGCACGATCCACCACGCCGTCCGCGACTGGGCCCGGGCGCACCCGCACGAGTACGCCCTGATCTACGGTTCCCCGGTCCCCGGTTACGCCGCCCCCCAGACCACCATCGCCCCCGCCGGCCGGGTCCCGCTGCTCCTGCTCCGCCTCGCCCACCGGGCACACACCGAGGGCGCCCTGCACCCCGCGTTCGACGGCCCGCCCCTCCCGCCGACCCTGGCCGGGCAGGCCGCCGCCGTCGCGGACCTCATGGACGTGCCCCTCCCCGAACCCGACCTGACCCGCGTCATGGTCGCCTGGATCCAACTGTTCGGAACGATCAGCTTCGAACTGTTCGGCCAGCTCACCGGCGGCGCCGACCCCGCCGACGCCTTCTTCCACCACACCACCGACCAGATGGCCGACCTCGTCGGCCTACCCCACTGACCCACGAACTCGGAACCGCCATGAAGGCCTTGGTCCGTCCTGACATCCTGGTCACGTGATGGACGGTGTCTTTCCACCAGCCGGTGCGCTGCTGCTGGACCTGGCCGGATTCCTCGCCCGGGCCGACGAGCTGTGGGACTCGCTGGGGGAGCGGGTCGTCAAGCTCGAACGCCGGCAGTCCTACCAGGAGCCGGGAAACCCCAGTTACGAGGCCCTGGTCGCGGGGGACTGGGACCGCGCGGTCGAGCTTGCGGCCCACACCCACGACGACGACAAGGCCACCTACGACGAACTGCGGGACAAGGGCGTCCACTTCCTGCGGCTGCGGGTGGTGGAGCCGCCGACGAGCGAGTACGTGCGATGGGAGTTCGAGCACTACCGGGTGACGGCCCGCCTCGGCGAGGACATCCGGGTGGTCGAACAGGCCGACATCGCCGACCTCGACCGGAGCACCGGCCTGTCGGACTTCCTGCTGTTCGACGAGACCGCCGTGCTGATCCACGACTACGGAACCGACGGGATCCTGTGCGGGGGCTGGCTGTCCTGTGACCCGGCACTGATCGGCCGGGTCGCCGCCCTCGTGGACTCGATCATCGAGGTCGCGGAACCGTTCGAGGACTACCTGGCCCGGGTGCCCCGGGAGTGAAGGCGATGACGGTTCAGGCCGGCGTGGCGGGCCTGCACGTGTCCGGTTGCTCGCCGCGCCACGCCCGTTCCGCCGCGTCCGTCTCCTCTGCCGGGACGGGCCCGTTCCGGCGTTCGAAGTCCTCGACGATTTCCTGTGCCTTCAGCAGTGCCAGATAGCGTTCGGCCGCGGTGTCGACGAAAGAGGAGAAGCCCCGAGCCCCGACACGGGCCTCGATCTCCGCCACGATGCTCCGCCGCAAAGTCACCGACTTCCGCACGGTCGAGTCCGCGGAGCCGGCGGGCCCGCGGTGGTGACCATGTGCCATGGCGCGTGTCCTTCCTTGTGGGAGCCGCGGGCGGGCTGAGCCCGTTCCGTGGCCGCTTGATACGTTGGTGGGGAGCCCGATCGCGCTCTCGGACGAGGGGTGCCGTACCCGACCTGCGACAAGACGGCACTGGCGGAGGCTTCTCATGTCCTGGATCCTGCTCGTGCTGTCCGGTGTCCTGGAGGCGGTGTGGGCCACGGCCCTCGGTCGCTCGCAGGGTTTCACGAAGCCGGTGGCCACGGTCGTGTTCGCGGTGGCCCTCGTGGTGAGCATGGCCGGCCTGGCGTACGCGATGCGCGAACTGCCGGTCGGTACCTCGTACGTGGTGTGGGTGGGCATCGGGGCGGTGCTCACGGCGGCCTACGGGATGCTCACCGGTGCCGAGCCCGCCTCGGTGCTGAAGGTCCTCTTCCTCGCCGGCATCGTCGGCTGCATCATCGGCCTGAAGGCCACCACGCACTGACCGGGCGCGGAGCACGACACCGGTAGCAGCCGAGGGCCTGTCCCGCGAAGTGGCGAGGTGCGGCACCCGCCATGGTCCGTGGGGCAGGCCCTGGGCCGGCCGCGTCAGGGCAGGTCGAGGCGGCCGGTACGGATGCGGGCGGTGAAGGCGCGCCACTCGGCGGCGTCGAAGGCCAGCTTGGGGCCATCGGGGTCCTTGCTGTCCCGGACGGCTACGCCGCAGCACTCGCACGGGCCGACCTCGACGCAGGAGCCATTGCTCGTGCTACGACTCGCCTTACGCCAGGCACCGACTTCGACGCAGGCGTTTCCGCTGCCGCTGTAGCTGCTTTTATGCCAAGCGCCGACTTCGACGCACTCTCCGTTATTGGCGCTGCGGCTGGCTTTGTGCCACATGACCGCAGAGACGTCCATCGCAGCCACTTCGGCCTCCTGGGCTCACGTCAACTCTCGAACTAGCCGGGTGATCAGGGCACGCGACTCGTGGGGCAGGCTCTGGGCCGGCCGCGTCAGGGTAGGTCGAGGCGGCCGGTACGGACGTGGGCGGTGAAGGCGTGCCACTCGGCGGCGTCGAAGGTCAGCTTGGGGCCATCGGGGTCCTTGCTGTCCCGGACGGCTACGCCGCAGCACTCGCACGGGCCGACTTCGACGCAAGCTTCCGTGCCCTGGCCGCTACGGCTGCTCTTGTTCCAGACGCCGACTTCGACGCAAGCGCCATTGTTCGTGCTACGTGTCGCCTTGCGCCACACGATGTTCGGCAAGTCCATCGCGGACACCATCGTCTCCTCCAGGGTCATCCCATTTCACCGGCTATCCGGTTGATCAGCGAGCGTGACTCGTCAGGGCTGAGTGCCCTGGCGATGAGCTGGTCAAATAGCTGAGAGTAATCGTCGATTTCGGATGAATCTTCCAAGTATATGCTTCCCTGTCGATATTGAAGGTACACAACATCAGGATCGCGGCGATCGGGGAAGCTCAGGATGTCGAAGGCTCCATCCATGGACGGGTGGGCGCCGACAGAGAACGGCAGTATCTGAATGGTGGCGCTCCGGCTGCGTGAGATTTCGGCCAAGTGCTGGAGTTGCTCCCTCATCACGCTCCTGCCGCCTACCTCGTACCGCAGCGAGGCCTCGCTCTGGATGATCCATAGTTTGGGTCGATCGGAGTTCGTCAGGATCTCCTGGCGTTTCATTCTCACTTCGATCCGCCGCTCACCCTCATCCGGGGAAACGCTCTCGTCGGCCAGCAGGATCGAGCGGGCGTACGCCTCGGTCTGGAACAGGCCGAAGACGGCTTCGGACTGGTAGCTGCGGATCTCCGCGACCTCCTCTTCGAGGCCGATGTAGACCTCGAACCAGGGTGGGACGGTGTCGGTGTACTTGCGCCACCAGCCGCGCTGGCGGCTCTGGCGGGCGAGGGTGACGAGGACTTCGGTGCGCTCGTCGTCCAGGCCGTAGAACTTGCAGAGCGCCATGATGTCGGCGACCTTCGGTGCGTGGGTCGCCGCCTCGATGCGGCTGACCGTGGCGGGGGCGATGTCAGCGAACCTCGCCGCGTCCTCGCGGCTCTTGCCCGACTCCTTGCGAAGTTTGCGCATCTCCGCCGCGAGCCGGCGCCTGCGCACGGTGGGGCTGGTCCGTCTTGTCATGGTTGCTTCCTCCACGGGTGAGATGGGCTTTGTCTGAGCGAAGAGTTTTTGAGCCTTCTCACTTCAAGCGCTTTACAGATTGTTGGCGCTCAATCACACTCGGAGTGTAGCGATGCCGGACGCAGCGTGTTCGTGGATTCGTGGACGAACCGGACGCTGCGCCCTGCCCCCGAACCGTGACCCAGGGACTCGGCGATGACCATGCAGCAACCGCGGCAAGACCCCCACGCCCTTCGTTTCGGCCATCTGACCAGGCTGTGCTTCGCGCTCGGTGTGCGCGGCCGTACCTCGATGCTCGTCCATCCCGCAGCCGGGGAATCCGTGCTGTGGGTGCCGTTGCTCTACCCGCCGGCCGTCCGGATCGGGGTCGGGGCGGTCGAGTCCGGTGGCCGGTGGCTGTACGCCTGGGGGCCGGGCGGGCAGTGGAGCGTCGCCGACGAACCCGACCACGCCGCCGGGCGGATCATCGCGACGGCCGAGGCCGTCGGCCGGCCTCCCGCCGGTCAGGGTCCGTCGCCCGTCCCGCCGCGGGCGCGTGCCGGGGGCCGGGTCGCCGCTCCGCGGGGCAGGGGGCGGCGGGCGTGAGCGGCATCCACCACCTGGGTGCCGCGATCCTGCCCGCAGCACCCGAACAGGCCGCGACCGCCCGCCGCCTGCTGGCGGCCTGGCTGGGCCCCGGATGCCCGGTCAGGGACGACGCAGTCCTGCTGCTGTCGGAGGCGTTCACCAACGCGGTCCGGCACAGCACCGGAGACAAGGTCGAGGTCCGCGCTCGTCGCGACGGGCACACCGTCCGGGTGGAGGTCATCGACGGCGGCGGCCCCACCGTCCCCCACCGGGTGGACGTCCCCTGCTCCGAGGGCGGCCGGGGGATCCCGATCATCGAAGCGCTCGCCCACCGGCACGGCTGGGAGCGCGTCGCGCAGGGTCTCAAGGTCTGGTTCGAGCTCTCCTGACGTGAGCCCAGGTGGTGCGAACCCGACGGATCGCCGGGGCGAGGAGAGCCGCCGGTAGCCAGGGAAGGCGGATCATCGGTCCTAGACTGGGGCGATGCCGGGACGGGCGTCGCCTCCATCGCCGACCGGTGGGACGGCGAGGTGGCCGGGAGGGCCGACGAGAGGAGCAGTGGCGCCATGGCAGCGCGTTCGGCGCGACCGGTCCCGTTCGTGAAGCGAATCCGCATCAAGAACTACAGGTCGATCGCGGAGTGCGACGTCTCCTTGGGGCCGTTGACCGTCCTGCTCGGCTTCAACGCCTCCGGCAAGTCGAACTTCCTCGACGCTCTGCGTTTCGTCGCCGACGCGCTGACGACCACACCGGAACAGGCGATCGACGGCCGGGGCGGCCTGGACAGCCTGCTGTGCGCGGTCCCCGAACGGGCCGACTCCTTCGAGATCCGGCTTGAACTCGTCCTGGACGATGGGCCTGAAGGCGATGGGTTCGAGGCCGACTACGGATTCGAGATCCGCAGGGACCACACCGGTGAGCTACCGTTCGTGATCTCCTGGGAGAGACTCGATGTCGAGTGGCCGGAGGGGCCGGTCGGCTTCACCGTGGAATCGGGGTTGCTCGTCCAGGTTCCGGGGCCCGGCGATCCCGTACCCGTCACCCGGCAGGGGGGGCAACTTCACCTGCCGGTCCTCGCCGCCACCCAACGACCTTTCGCGCATGCGGCGGCTTCGCTGCGCCGTATGTGCTTCTACGACTTCGACCCTGCGATGCTGTGCGCACTGGACGACACGGGAACCCGGCACGGACGGATGCGGCCGCTCGGCCCGGCGGGCGAGTACCTGGGGCGGGTGCTCGGAGAGCTCGAACTCGACGAGCCGCCGGTGAAGGAGCGCCTCGACGGATACCTGTCGGCGCTCGTCCCCGGCGCGCTCGGCGTGGACGAGCGGAGAGAGGGACGGTATTCGACCGTCCAGGCCCGGTTCCAGGTCGGTGACACGGACGAGACGGAAGTGTTTCTCCGGGAGTCGCTCTCCGAGGGGACCGTACGTGCCGCCGGGGTGCTGGCCGCGCTGTTCCAGTACCCCGTGTTCCACGGCAGGGTCCCGCTGGTCGGGATTGAGGAGCCCGAGACGGCGTTGCATCCGGCGACGGTCGGCGGTCTGTACGAGGCGCTGCACGACGCCTCGTCGCGCACCCAGGTGATCGTGACGAGTCAGAGCTCCGACCTGCTGGACAACGAGTACGCGGACCCGTCCCACATCCGGGTCGTGGAGAACGTCGACGGGCTGACCCGGGTCGGCGAGATCGACCAGGGCGGGCGGGCGGTACTCGACAAGGGGCTGATGACGCTAGCCGAGCTGCACCGCAGCGGGCAGATGCGGCCGGAGGCCGGCTGAGCATGCGACCCCTCACGATCGGCACGATCGTCGAAGGCCAGGGCGAGGTCCAGGCGTTGCCCGTCGTGCTGCGCCGGATCGCCGCCCGATGCGTTCCGGAAACGTGGTTGGATCTGCCCCGGCCGTACCGGGCGGGCCGGGGCTCGCTGCTCAAGGCCGGGGGTATCGAGGCGGCGGTGACGGTCGTCGCCGAGGCGAACCGGGTCGACGGTGTCCTGGTGGTGATCGACGCGGACGACGACTGCCCGGCGACTCTGGGCCCCGGCCTGCTGCGGCGCGCGCAGGAGTGCCGGCCGGACAAGCAACACGCGGTCGTCCTGGCCAACCGCGAGTTCGAGGCGTGGTTCCTGGCCGCGGCGCCCTCGCTCGGTGGCGTGCGAGGGCTGGCCGAACATCTCGACCTGCCCGCCGAACCGGAACGGCCCAGGGACTGCAAGGGCTGGCTGACCTCGCGGCGGACGGACGGGCAGTCGTACAAGCCGACCGCCGACCAGGCCGCGCTCGCCGACCGGTTCGATCTCGACATGGCCAGGGCGCATTCCCCGTCCTTCGACAAGTTCTACCGGGACGTGGAACGGCTGCTGACCAAGAGCGGCTGACTTGACCGTCCTCGCGGTTACGCGCGGAAAGCCCGCGCCCGCCCAGGAACGGGCCGATCGCGCGACCCGGAGCTCACGCGACGGATGACCAGCGCCACGGGCGGGACTTGTCGAGGTCTAAGGCCTGTCTCGAAGTGAGGCCGACAGCCCCTGGCGGTACCACCGACGCCCGCCTCCGGCCCCTAGCTCGCGTGATCGTTGAGGATGGGTGGGGCTGGGGCCCCACCCATCCTCAACGATCACCGGCGCAGGCGCTGGTGGCGGGCGGCCGGGTCCTGCGCGAGCGCGCCAGGGCCATCGGCGCTCGGCCCGCTTCGGAACACGCCTTGGTGCGGTGTTCGGCAACGTCACCGGCCCTACCGCCCGCCCTGGAACGTGATCCTGGAAGATTCAGGGGCGAAACGGGGCTGGAGGGACGGGCGATGGTTCTGTGGCGGGCTCAGCCCGCGAGTTCGGCCGGCAGGTCGGCGCGGTGCAGGACGGTGAGGGTGGAGACTGCCCGGGTGAGCGCCACGTACAGCCGGGCCAGGCCGGCGGTCTCGGCGCCCGCGATGGCGGCGGGCTCCACGACGATCACGTGGTCGTACTCCAGGCCCTTGGCCTGGGAGACGGGGACGAGGAGGAGCCGGTGCCCGGCGTCCGCGCCGAGCACCGCGTGGTCCAGCCCGGCCGCCGCCAGCGCCGCCGCGTGCGCGGGGACGGTGTCGTCGGCGACGATGAGGCCGGTGGTGCCTTCCTTGGCCAGGGCCTCGCGCGCCGCCGCGACGGTCGCCGCCGCCGGGTCCGGCACCCGCCGGACGGTGAGCGCGTCCCGGCCGAGGCGGAAGGAGCGCGGCGCCGCGAGGCCGGGGGCGATGGCCGGCAGCAGGCGGGCGGCGTAGTCCAGCACCGGGCCGGGGACGCGGAAGCCGAGGGCCAGCTCGGTGACCTGGCCGTCCTTGTCCAGGTGGCGGAGCACGTCCGCCCAGGAACGCGCCGCCCACGGGGTGGTGCCCTGGGCCAGGTCGCCCAGGACGGTCGCCGAACCGGTCGCGCAGCGGCGGCCGAGCGCGCGCAGTTGCATCGCCGACAGGTCCTGCGCCTCGTCCACCACCAGGTGGCCCAGCGAGGGGGTGCGTTCGATCAGGTCGGCGAGCTCGTCCAGCAGCGCCCGGTCGGCGGCCGTCCACTTCGCCGACCGGTGCGAGCGGTACGGCTTGGCCCAGCGCAGCGTCTCCTGCTCGGCGTCGTCCAGGACGCCCCTGGCCGCGGCGGCCAGCAGGTCGGTGTCGGACAGCAGCCGGAACAGCACCTGCTCGGGGGTGAGCTTCGGCCATACCTGGTCGATGGCCTGCTTGACGGGGCGGGAGCGGGCGACGGCGTCCTGGACCCGGTCGTCGGGCGCCTCGCCCCGCCGCTCCATCAGGACGAGGATCCGGTGCGCCAGCCGCTGCGCCAGCACGGCGCGACCGCTGCCGTAGCGGGTGCTGCCGCGCAACTCCGCCACCAGTTCGCGCACCTCGTGGTCGGCGAGCCGGTAGCGGGCCGCGCCGCGGGGGACGAGCAGCCCCTCCTCGGGTTTGCGCACGTGCAGCCAGAGCGCCTTGCGCAGGACGCCGGCCATCCGGGCGTCGCCCTTGAGCGCGGCGACCTCGGCGGGTTCCGGCGCGGTCGCGGCGCCGAGCAGGTCGTCGACGGTGGCCTGCTCGACGCGCATCTCGCCGAGTGCGGGCAGCACCGCCGAGATGTAGGACAGGAACGCCCGGCTGGGGCCGACGATCAGGACCCCGGAGCGGGCCAGCCGCTCCCGGTGGGTGAACAGCAGGTAGGCGGCCCGGTGCAGGCCGACGGCGGTCTTCCCGGTG
Organism: Actinomadura craniellae; assembly: GCF_003289645.1. GTDB lineage: Bacteria > Actinomycetota > Actinomycetes > Streptosporangiales > Streptosporangiaceae > Actinomadura_D > Actinomadura_D craniellae. The sequence goes on from NZ_QLYX01000009.1 coordinate 98,346, forward strand.
CCCGGCGCCCCCTGGACGCACAGCGTCCGGTCGAGATCGGCGCGGACGATCACGTCCTGCTCGGGCTGGATGGTCGCCACGATGTCCCGCATCGGCCCGGTGCGCGGGCGCTCGATCTCCGCGGTCAGGATCGCCGAGACGGCGTCCGCCGCGGAACCGTCCAGCGGCTCGTCCTCGAAGGCGGTCAGCCGGCCGCCCTGGAATCCGAACCGGCGGCGCTGCCGCCAGCCCATCGGGTCGGCCGGTCCCGCCTGGTAGAACGCCCGCGCCACCGGTGCCCGCCAGTCCAGCACCAGCGGGCGCCCCACCTCGCCGTCGTGGACGTGCCGCCGGCCGACGTACATGGTCGGGGGCAGCTCGTCGCCGCCGGCGGAGTCCATCCGGCCGAAGAACAGCGGGGTGTCGGGGTGGTCGGCCAGCGCCTCGATCCGGCGGTCGAGCGCGGCCTCCAGCAGGTCCCGCGACACCGCGTCGGCGGCCATGTCGGCGGACAGCCCCCGGGCGTGCTCCCGCATCCGCCGCAGCGCGGCCCGCGACACGGCCAGGTGCGCCTGCTCGGCGGCCAGGACGGTGCCCTCCGCGGCCTCCTCGACGTCCGGCGGTACGGCGGACATGCGAACGACACCTCCCGGCGACGAAGACACAAAGGGATCGACTTTACCGGACTCAGGTGCTGTTTTCAGGTACACGAGGAGTGCCCCAGGCGGGAGTCGAACCCGCTGCCTGCCGTTTTAGAGACGGCCGCCCTGCCGTCGGGCCCCTGGGGCGCGGGGCGGGCGGTGGAGACCGCCCGCCCCTCATGGTGCCGGATGCGCGCTCAGGCGGCGTCCGGGTCGCCGATCCGTTCCCGGAGTTGCGGGTTCGCGACCCGGGCCCGGGCGGTGCGGTGTTCCGCCGCGGTCAGGGAGCGGCCGAGGCCGTCCAGTGTCCGCAGCACGAACCGTTGCGCGGCGACCCGGCGGTTCAGCGCGTCGAGGGCGGCGGCCTGCCGCCACACCTTGCGCTGCAACCAGCGGGTGGCCGCGGGCAGGTCGCCGGTGAGCTGGGCGCGCAGGGCGTCCCGCTCGGCGCGCAGCTCGACGAGCTCGGACCGCAGCGCGGTCACGTCGGTGGGGGATGTCATGTGTCACCTCCTCTCCTCGCGAGGGCGAGCGGGAGGTGGGAGACCAGCCGGTGCGCGGCCGGTTCCAGTGCGGCGGCCGTCAGCGCGCCGCCGAGGTCCGGTTCGTGGAACCCGGCGGTGCGGAGGCCGGCCGCGGCCGCGTCGTCGCGCAGCCACCCGAGGGAGAGCTCGTCGGGGACGGCCAGCACGACCACGGTGTTCGAGGCGGCATGCCAGTCACGGAGCAGGCCGGGGTGCGCGACGGCGAACTCGAGCGCCGCGTGCAACGCCTGGCAGACCTGGTCGCCGGGCGGCAGATCGGCGCGGACGACCACGTAGAACCGGGGGACGGAACCCTAGCGGTACGGCATGGGCGCCACCCTAATCACGGCCGGACGCGCATCGCCAGCCATTTTCCGCCCGGCACCAGGGACAATGTCGGCCATGTTCGGGAAGAGGCCCGCGTGGTACCGGCCGTGGATGGGATACGCGGCATGGGCCGCCGCGCTGGCCGGCGGCTCCCTGGCCTGGTTCCTGCTGCTCGGCGTGATCGGCCTGGCCACCCTGCTGGCCTGCGGCGAGGGCTGCCGCACCGGTGGGAACCTGGCCTGGCTGGGGGCGGTGGCGAGCTGGCTGGCCGGCTCCCTCGCGATGGCCGCCCTGGTGGCCGTCGGCCTGCTCGCCGGTCGCCGCGACTCGTCCGCCCGGCGCGCCCGGTTCCGCACCGCGACGATCGTCCTCGCGGCCACGGTGCTGCTCGGCCTCGCCTCCCTGGTGCTCCTGCCGGCGGGAAACGCCACGCACCGGTGATCCTTCAGCTTTCGAGGCGGTAGAGCGCACTGGATGCTGAAGGATCATCGTGCAAGCGCTTTTGGCCGGTGGTCCTTCAGGATTCGGGGTGCCACAGCGCCCCGGAAGCCGAAGGATCACGGGTGGGATGTCCAGGGGAGTCCCGGTGAGCGGGACGTATCAGAGGGGGATTATTCGGGTCCCCTTGCCCCCTTTTCTGTGACCCAGGTCATTGCTACATTCCGGTACAGGAATTCATTTCAGTTTTCCGCAGGAGGGCACCATGGCCGCTCTCAGCCCCTCGCCCGAGGCCCCGGCCCGCAGGGAACCGCCGCCGTCGATGGTCGAGCGGATGACGCTGATCATGGATTCGTTTACCGGCCGGTACACCCGGCTCACCCTGGAGGACGTCGCCCGCCGCACCCACCTGCCCCGCTCGACCGCGCACCGGATCCTCGACCAGCTCGTCCGGCTCCGCTGGCTGGAGCACACCTCGCTGGGGTACAGCCTGGGCCGGCGCGCCCTCGACCTCGGCGGGGGCGACGGCAGCCACGGGGAGGTCCGCGAGGCCGCCGCGCCGCTGCTGCACGAGCTGCAGCTGAAGACCGGGATGGTCGTGCACCTTGCGGTCCTCGACGGCGCCAAGGTCTTCTACCTGGACAAGGTCGGCGGGCGGTTCGCCGCGTCCGTCCCGTCCCGGGTCGGCGGGCGCGCCCCGGCGCACTGCACCGCGCTGGGCAAGGCGATCATGGCCTGGCTGGAGCCGGAGTACGTCGACACCCTGCTCGCCGGGGACATCAGCCGGATGACCGACCGCACCATCGGCGAGCTGGGCACGATGCACCAGGAGCTGCACCGGATCCGGCAGCGCCACGGGCTGGCCTTCGAGCGGGAGGAATGCTTCCCCGGCATCTCCTGCGTCGCCGCGGCGATCCGCGGCCCGGAGGGGCCGGTGGCCGCCATCTCCCTGGTCGGCGACGCCCGGACACCGCTGGAGAAGGTCGCCCCGCTGGTGGTGGGCGCCGCCCGCCAGACCTCCCTGGCCCTCTTCCCGGACCTGGCGGGCCCCCGCAGATCCCGCTGGACGACGACCGCCCCGGACCGCACCTGGTCCCCGGAGACGATGAACCGGCTGGTCGAGACCGCCCGCAGCGGCGAGTGGCTGTAGGGCTCAGCCCCTGGCGGTCGCCGCTGCTCCGCCGGACCTGGCTGGGCGACGGTGGCTCAGGGCCGGACCTGGTCTCCGGAGACGATGAACCGGCTGGTCGAGACCGCCCGCAGCGGCGAGTGGCTGTAGGGCCCGGTCCCGGCGGTCGCCGTTGGGACCACCGGACTTGGCCGGCTTCGCTCCCGGGCCTGGCGGGCCCGGTCGGGCGACGGCAGCTCAGGGCCGGACCTGGTCTCCGGAGACGATGAACCGGCTGGTCGAGACCGCGCGTAGCGGGGAGTGGCTGTAGGGCTCAGCCCCAGCGGTCGCCGTTGCCCCACAGCGGTACCGCCGGTTCGGGGTGTTCGACGCCGAACCGCCCCCGGAAGAAGATCAGCGGGCGGCCCTCGGCGGGCGTCTCCACCTCCAGGACGCGGCCGATCACCACGTCGTGGTCGCCCGCCGCGTGCACGGCGTGGACCTCGCAGTGCACCCGCAGGAGCACGTCCCGCAGGGCCGGCGCGCCCCACCGCGACAGGTCCCACTCCAGCCCGTCGAACTTCCTGCCCTCCCGGGATCCGAACCGCCCGCAGACCTCGCTCTGCTCCTCGCCCAGTACGTTCACGCAGAACCGCCCGGACCGGCGGATCCGCGGCCAGGTCCGGCCGTGGTGGCCGGCGCAGAACAGGATCAGCGGGGGCTCCAGCGACACCGAGGCGAAGGACTGGCAGGCGAAGCCCACCGGCTCGCCGGAATCGACGCCGGTGACCACGGTGACGCCGCTGGCGAACGCGCCCATCGCCCCCCGCAGCTCCGTCGGGGTGGGCGGCGGCACGTCCGTCGACACGGCGGGCTCGGCTGTCATGGAGTCCCCTCGGCTGGCGTCCGATCTGGCGTGCGGTGCGGGACGACGGTAAGCCGATGCGCACGACGCTCGGTCGAGGTGATCCCGTTGAGCGGAAGGCGCCGTCCCCGCGGACCCCGGCATCCCGCTGATCGGGAATCGCCGGGACCGCCGCGGACGCCCCTGGCTACCTTCGCCGCAGGCCGAATCCCCAGCGACCGAGGTGGACGATGACCACGGAGCCCAGCTACGAGTCCACATTGCGGGAACTCGCCACCGACCGGGGCGTGCTGCGCTACCACGAGGCCGGGGAGGGCCCGCCGCTGCTGCTCCTGCACGGCTCCGGGCCGGGCGTCACCGGCTGGCGCAACTTCCGGGGCAACCTGGCGGCGTTCGCCGAGCACTTCCGCTGCCTGGTGCTGGAACTCCCCGGCTTCGGGGTCAGCGACCCGACCGACCGGCACCCCATGGTCGCCGCGCCCGGCGCGGTGCTCCGCTTCCTGGACGGCCTCGGCCTGCACCAGGTCGACGTGATCGGCAACTCCATGGGCGGCATCGTGGCCGGCCAGGTGGCGATGGCCCACCCCGACCGGATCCGCCGGCTGGTCACCATCGGCGGGCTCGGCGCCAACCTGCTCAGCCCGGGCCCCGGCGAAGGCATCAACCTGCTGATGGAGTTCACCGACGACCCGACCCGCGAGGCGCTGGTCCGGTGGCTGCACTCCATGGTCCACGACCCCGCCCTCGTCACCGAGGAGATGATCGAGGAGCGCTGGGCGCAGGCGACCGACCCGGCCACGCTCGCCAGCGCCCGCAAGATGTACGGGCGGGCGGCGTTCACCGCGCGCCAGGCGGCCATGGCGGCCTCGGACGCCCCGCCCTACTGGGCGATGCTGCACAAGATCAAGGCCAGGACGCTCATCACCTGGGGCCGTGACGACCGGGTCAGCCCGGTCGACATGGCGCTCGTCCCGATGCGCACCATCCCCGACGTCGAGCTGCACGTTTTCCCCAACTGCGGCCACTGGGTGATGATCGAGCAGAAGGCCGCCTGGGAGAGCGCCGTCCTCGCCTTCCTCACCCGGAAGGACGCCGCATGACCTGGGACGCCGAGCACGACTTCCTCATCGTCGGCAGCGGCGGCGGCGGGATGACCGCGGCGCTGACCGCGGCCGACGCGGGACTGGACGTCCTCGTGGTCGAGAAGGGCTCGAAGTACGGTGGCAGCACCGGGATCTCCGGCGGCGGCGTCTGGGTCCCCAACAACGCCACCCTGCGGGCCGCCGGCCACGACGACAGCCGCGAGTCCATCCGCAGCTACCTCGACCAGCTCACCCAGGGGAAGGTCCCCGCCGCCCGGCTCGACGCGTTCATCGACCACGGCCCGGCCGCGATGGACCTGCTCGGCCAGAGCAGGTGGATGCGTTTCTTCTGGGTCAGGGGTTACGCCGACTACCACCCCGAACTGGACGGCGGCCGGCCGCTGGGCCGCTCCATCGAGGCGCTGCCGTTCGACACCCGCAAGCTCGGCGAGGACGAGAAGCACCAGCGCCCCAACAGCATGAAGGGCCCGCTGGGCCTGTGGATCACCGCCAAGGACTACCGCGACCTGGCGATGGTCAAGCGCACCTGGCGCGGGCGCCGGGCCTCGCTGGTCGCCGCCTGGCGGGTCTCCTCCAACGTGGTCCGCCGCCGGCACATGGCCACCGGCGGCCGGGCGCTGGTCGCCCGGCTGCGGATGGCGCTCAAGGACGCGGGAATCCCGATGTGGCTGAAGACCCCCATGACCGACCTGGTCGTGGAGGACGGGGCCGTCACCGGCATCGTGGTCGAGCGGGAGGGCCGCACCCTGCGGCTGCGCGCCCGGTACGGCGTGCTGCTGGCCACCGGCGGGTTCGACCACGACCAGGAGCTGCGCGCCAAGTACCTGCCCGAACACGGGCAGCGGGACTACAGCATGGGCGCCCGGGAGAACACCGGCGACGGCATCCGGGCCGGCGAGCGGGCCGGCGCCGCCCTGGACCTGATGGACGACGCGTGGTGGATGCCCGCGGTCCGGCACCCCGCCGGCGCGACCATCCCGCTGGTCTCCGAGCGGGCCATCCCCCGCTCGGTGATCGTGGCGGCCGACGGGAAGCGGTTCACCAACGAGTCCTCGCCGTACGTGAACTTCGTCCACGACCAGCTCGCCGGCGGGCACGTCCCGGTGTGGTTCGTGATGGACGCCACCGCCCGCGCCCGCTACCCGTTCGCGCAGATCCTGCCGGGCGCGCCGATCCCGCAGGCGTTCTTTGACAAAGGCATCGCGCACAAGGCCGACACCCTCGCCGCGCTCGCCGAGCGGATCGGCGTCCCCGCGGACGCGCTGGCCGCCACGGTCGAGCGGTTCAACGGCTTCGCCCGCACCGGCAAGGACGAGGACTTCGGCCGCGGCGAGAGCGCCTACGACCGCTACTACGGCGACCCCACCCTGAAGAACCCCAACCTCGACGTGATCGACCGGGCGCCCTTCTACGCGTTCCGGGTGGAGGCCGGGGACCTGGGCACCAAGGGCGGCCTGGTCTGCGACGAGCTCGCCCGGGTGCTGCGTGAGGACGGCTCGGCGATCGAGGGCCTGTACGCCACCGGCAACACCTCCGCGTCGGTGATGGGCAACGAGTACCCCGGCCCCGGCGCCACGATCGGCCCCTCGATCGTCTTCGGGTACATCGCCGCCAAACATGCCGCCGAGCGCGCCGCCGGGCGGAAGGCCGGCGCATGACCCTGCCCGGACCGCTGGAGGTGCGCGTCGTCGAGGTCGTCCGCGAGACGGCCGACGCGCGCTCTTTGGTGCTGGAGCCCGTGGGGGAGGGCCGCGACCGGTTCGCCTACCGGCCCGGCCAGTTCCTCACCCTCCGGGCGGGCCGGGTGGCGCGCTGCTACTCGCTGTCCAGCTCGCCGGCCCGGGACGAGAAGCTCAAGGTGACCGTGAAGCGGGTCGCCGGCGGCGAGGGGTCCAACTGGATCTGCGACAACGTCGCCGAGGGCGACGTCCTCCAGGTGCTGCGGCCCGCCGGGACGTTCGTCCCCCGCTCGCTGGACGTGGACCTGCTGCTGCTGGCGGCGGGCAGCGGCATCACCCCGGTGATGTCGATCCTCAAGTCGTGCCTGTACGCCGGGACCGGCTCGGTCACCCTGGTCTACGCCAACCGCGACGAGCACTCGGTGATCTTCCGGGACGAGCTCGTCGCGCTGGCCGGGGAGCACGGCGACCGGCTGACCGTCGTGCACTGGCTGGAGTCGGTGCAGGGCCTGCCCACGCTGAGCGGGCTGCGGGCGCTGGCCCGGCCGTACACCGGCCGGGAGGCGTTCGTCTGCGGGCCCGGACCGTTCATGGACCTGGTGGTGGCGGCGCTCGCCGGGCTCGGCGTCCCGGACGGGCGGGTGCACCTGGAGCGGTTCTCCTCGCTGACCGGCGACCCGTTCACCGAGGAACCCGAGGAGACCGGGGACGCCGGGGACCCCGAGGATGCCGTCCCGGTCGAGGTCGAGCTGGACGGCGAGACCCGCACCGTCTCCTGGCCGCGCGGCCGCCGCCTGCTCGACACGCTGCTCGCGGCCGGGCTGGACGCCCCCTACTCCTGCCGGGAGGGGTCGTGCAGCGCGTGCGCCTGCATCCTGCTGGAGGGCGAGGTGGAGATGGAGCGCAACGAAGTTCTCGACGCGCGCGACCTCGCCGACGGCCTCATCCTGGCCTGCCAGGCCACCCCGGTCACCGACCGGTTCAAGATCACCTATGACGGCTGAGCCGTGCGGCGCCGACCGAAGGAGGTTGGGACAGTGACCAACCAGGTACTCGAAGCGATCGAGCGGCGGGCGGAGGAGATCGCCTCGCTCGGCCCGTCCAACGAGGGGCTCGGCCGGCTCGACGACCAGGCGGCCAAGGTGCTGCGTGAGTCGGGCGCGATCCGGATGCTCCAGCCGAAGACCCACGGCGGCCTCGAACTGCACCCGCGGGAGTTCGCCGAGACCGTCATGAAGGTCGCCAGCCTCGACGGCTCGACCGGCTGGGTGGCGGGCATCGTCGGCGTCCACCCGTGGGAGATGGCGTTCGCCGACCCGAAGGTGCAGGAGGAGGTCTGGGGCGAGGACCACGACACCTGGATCGCCTCGCCGTACGCGCCGATGGGCATCGCCCGGCCGGTGGACGGCGGGTACGTCTTCAACGGCCGCTGGCAGTTCTCCTCGGGCACCGACCACTGCGACTGGATCTTCCTCGGCGGCATGCTCGGCGACGCCGACGGCAAGATGGCCAAACCGCCCACCTCGCTGCACCTGATCCTGCCGCGCTCGGACTACGAGATCGTCGAGGACAGCTGGGACGTGGTCGGGCTGCGCGGCACCGGCAGCAAGGACATCATCGTCCGGGACGCGTTCGTCCCCTCCTACCGCACCCTGCACTACAGCAAGGTGGTGGACGGCAGCGCCCCGAGGGAGGCGGGCCTGACCAACCCGATCTACCACGTGCCGTTCTCCTGCGCGTTCCCGCTCGGCATCACCGCCGCGGTGATCGGCATCGCCGAGGGCGCGCTCGCGCACCACCTGGCGTACCAGAAGGGCCGGGTCCAGATCACCGGCACCAAGAGCAAGGACGACCCCTACGTCCTCTACGCGATCGGTGAGGCGGCGGCGGAGATCGCGGCGTCCCGGGCCGCGCTGCTGGAGAACGTGTCGCGGATGTACGACGCCGTCGCCGCCGGCCGCGAGGTCCCCTTCGCCGAGCGCGCGGTCGGCCGCCGCATCCAGGTCCAGGCGGCCTGGCGCGCGGTGCGCGCGGTGGACGAGATCGTGGGCCGCTCCGGCGGCAACGCGATGCGCATGGACAACCCGATCCAGCGCTTCTGGCGGGACGCGCACACCGGCCTGGCGCACGCCATCCACGTGCCCGGCGCGATCTTCCACTACTCGGCCCTGACCGACCTCGACATCGAGCCCCCGCCGGGCCCGGTCCGCTCGATGATCTGAGCGGACTCTCACTCAGCGGGAGGTCCGGGGCGGCCCCGCCGGGGACTCTGGCACGTTGACGAAGGCAGCACCGGAAGGCAGAGGGGATCGGGACACCGTGGCGCAGATCCGAGGGCTCGGCTACCTGAAGGTCCAGACCCGCGACATCGACCGCTGGCGCGAACTCGCGATCGACGGCCTCGGCTTCGCCGCCGGCTCCGGCCCGGACCCCGCCGGCCTGTACCTGCGGATGGACGAGCGCCGGGCCCGGCTCGTCGTGCTGCCCGGCGATGCCGACCGGGTGCTCGCGGTCGGCTGGGAGGTCCGCGACCAGTTCGCGCTGGCCGCGGTCTGCCGCGCGGTCGAGGCGTCCGGCACGGCGGTCAAGGAGCTGTCGGGCGCCGAGTCGGCCGAGCGGAACGCGGAGCGGGTGATGGCGTTCGAGGACCCGGCGGGCACCCCCGTCGAGGTCTTCTACGGGCCCGCCCTCGACCACAGCCCGGTGATCACCGGGCTGGCGCAGCGGTTCGTCACCGGCGCCCAGGGGATGGGGCACGTGGTGCTGCCCACCCCCCGCATGGACGAGACCTGCTCCTTCTACACCGAGGTGCTGGGTTTCCTGCCGCGCGGCGCGATGCGGCTGGGCGGGCCCCGGGGCCCGCGGCTGCGCTTCCTGGGCGTCAACCAGCGGCACCACAGCCTGGCGGTGGTCCCCGCCCCGCGGTCGGCGGACCCGGGCCTGGTGCACCTGATGGTCGAGGTGGACAGCCTGGACGCGGTCGGCCGGGCACTGGACAACGTGAACCGGCTCGGCTTCTCGATCTCCTCCACGCTGGGCCGGCACACCAACGACAAAATGGTGTCCTTCTACGTGCGGGCCCCCGGCGGCTGGGACATCGAGTACGGCACCGACGGCATGCTCGTCGACGAGACGCACTACACCGCCGAGGAGATCACCGCCGACAGCTACTGGGGCCACGACTGGTCGGGCTCGGAGCCGCTGGCCGTTTTCGCCCCGCCCGCCTGAGGAGGAGCGGCCGTGCCACAGCAGGGGAGCGGGCCGCGTCCGGTCGCCGCCGGTTCGATCGGCCGCTTCGACCACGAGACGGACGTGCTGGTCGCCGGGTTCGGCTGCGCCGGCGGGGCGGCGGCGCTGGAGGCCGCCCGGGCCGGCGCCGACGTGATCGTCCTGGACCGGGCGGGCGGGCCGGGCGGCTCCTCGGCGGCCTCCGGCGGCGAACTGTACCTCGGCGGCGGCACCCCGGTGCAGAAGGCGTGCGGGTTCGAGGACACCGCCGACGACATGTACGCCTACCTGGACGCGGCGCTGGGCCCCGGGGCGGACGCGGAGAAGCTGCGGCTGTACTGCGACGGGAGCGTCGAGCACTTCCAGTGGTTCGCCGACCTGGGCCTGGAGTTCAACGGCAGCCTGCACGACGTCCCGACCTGGCTGACGATGTCCGAGGACGGGCTGATGTGGCTGGGCGAGAACGCCTGGCCCTACGACACGATCGCCCGCCCGGTGCCCCGCGGCCACGTCCCGGCGACCAGGAACTTCGGCGGCTGGCAGATCATGGAGAAGCTCGCCGCCGCCGTCGGCGCGGCCGGCGCGGCGACCCACACCGACACGGCCGCCGGCGCGCTGGTGGTGGACGACGCGGGCCGGGTGGTCGGCGCGGTCGCCCGCCGCTACGGGCAGGACGTCACCTACCGCGCCCGCCGGGCGGTCGTCCTCGCCACCGGCGGGTTCGTCGACGACGAGAAGATGCTCGCCGACCACGCCCCGCACCTGCTCGGCCACGGCAAGGTCAGCGACGGCTCCGACGACGGCAGCGGCATCCGCATGGCCCTGGCGCTCGGCGCCGCCACCCGGAACATGTCGATCACCCAGATCGCGCTCACCGTGCTCCCCGCGTTCGCGGTCCGCGGCATGCTCGTGGACGCCCGCGGGCAGCGCTTCATCAACGAGGACGTCTACCCCGGCCTGTTCAGCGTCGCCGCCGTGCGGCACCGCCCCGCCCCCTACTGGGTGATCGTCGACGAGGAGGGCTACGAGGCCGTCCCCGAGCAGGAGCGGTGGGGGGTCCGGCCGAGCTTCGTCGAGGAGACGCTGCCGGAACTGGAGCAGGCGCTCGGCATGCCCGCCGGGGCGCTGGAGGCGACGGTCGGCGCCTACAACCGGTACGCCGAGCACGGCGAGGACCCCTACTGCCACAAGAACCCCCGCTGGCTGCGCCCGCTGCGCCCCCCGTTCGCGGCGATCGACCCGCGGCTCGGCTTCTTCGGCGCCCCCGGGACGGGCGTCACCGGCTTCACCCTCGGCGGCCTGCGCACCACCGTGAACGGCGAGGTGCTGGACGTGTCCGGATCCACCATCCCCGGCCTGTACGCGGCCGGCCGCACCAGCGCCGGCATCCACGGCCAGGGCTACGTCAGCGGCACCTCCCTCGGCGACGGCACCTTCTTCGGCCGCCGCGCCGGCCGCACCGCCGCCCGCGCCGGCGGCTGAGCGGCACGCCGCGCCGCCGCCCGCGCCGGCGGCTGAGCGGCACGCCGCGCCGCCGCCCGCGCCGGCGGCTGAGCGGCACGCCGCGCCGCCGCCCGCGCCGGCGGCTGAGCGGCACGCCGCGCCGCCGCCCGCGCCGGCGGCTGAGCGGCACGCCGCGCCGCCGCCCGCGCCGGCGGCTGAGCGGCACGCCGCGCCGCCGCCCGCGCCGGCGGCTGAGCGGCACGCCGCGCCGCCGCCCGCGCCGGCGGCTGAGCGGCACGCCGCGCCGCTCAAAAGGCGACCCTCCGCAAGCTCCGTCGCCCCGGCACAGCCCCACCAGCCGCCTCCCCGCGCCGCTGTAAGGGTGATCCTCCGTAAGACGAGCCGCCCCGGCACAGCCCCACCAGCCGCCTCCCGGCGCCGCTTGAAGGGCGATCCTCCGCAAGCCTCCGTCGCCACGTCACGATCAGGGCGGGTCGGCCGGGCGCTCCAAGGTGATCCTCCGCAGGCTCCGCCCCCCGCGGCGCGGCTCCGCACGGCTTTCCACGTCCCGTGAACTCGCGCACTTTTGAAAGTGCTGTGATCCGCCCGGTGTCCCGTGGCGAATAAGGGTCATCATCCGACGCAATGGAGGGACACCTCATGCAGTACCCCTTTCGGTCCCGCAGGCTGCTCACCGCGGTCGCCGCGTTAGTCGCGGCGGTCGGCCTGGTGCCCGCGGTCTCGCCCGCGGCGGCGGCTGTCGCGCCGTCGTCCGGCCACCTCCCGGCACACGTTCCGGCGTACGCCGCGGACCTGCCCGATCTGAGGACACCGCAGGTGGCCTACGACCCTCGGGCCACCCAGTCGGCCAAGGGGGTGGCCGCGCGCGGCACCGACGGCGCCCTGCTGTACAGCGCCCGCTCCGGCACCGGCTTCGCCCCGTTCCAGTCACTCGGGGGCATCATCGTCGGCGACCCGTCCGCGGTGGTCACCGCGAACGGGACCGAGATGTTCGCCCGGGGAACCGACGACCGGGTCTACACCAACACCGTCACGCCCTCCGGCGCGATCACCGGCTACTCGGTGGTGCCCGGCCTGACGGTCACCGGCGAGGTCGAGTCGGTCATCCCGCTCGGCGAACCGCTCAACAGCATCCGGATCTTCGCCCGGGGCCCCGAAGGGGCGGTGTGGACCAACATCCGCCGCAACGGCTCCTGGGCCGGCTGGACCAGCCTGGGCGGGATTATCACCAGCGACATCACCGCCAGCCGCCAGTTCCTCAGCGCCCGCGGCGTTCGCATCTTCGTGCGGGGCACCGACAACCGGGTCTACAGCCTCGACATCGGTCCGAACGAGGTCACGGGGTTCCAGGCGCTGGGCACCCTGCGGGTCACCAGCAACATCGCGGTCACCGACGACACCTCGTTCAACAGCTCCCTGATCATCGCCCGTGGTGAGGACAACCGTCTCTACAGCCGACTGCTGCTCAACGGCGGCGACTGGCAGCCGCTGAACGGCGTGTCGGCCACCAGCGACCCCGCCGCCAGCTTCAACTTCGTCTACGTCCGAGGCAGCGACAACGCCATCTACGCCAGCCAGCGCGACATCAACGGCACGAGCAACTTCTCCCCCTTCCAGCGCGTGGAGGGCCCGGTGACCAGTAACCCGGCCGCCTTCTCCCAGGCACCCAACGGAGGACCGTTCACCCAGTACCTGCTGGCCCGCCAGCCCGACGGCGCCCTCGCCTTCAACATCAGGCCCAACACCGGCGCGACCTTCGGCCCCTTCGGCGGCTACACCCCGATCGCCGGCCCGAACATCGGCTGAACCGGCCAGCAACGCTCCGTGCCCCACCGCCCCACCGCCTCACCCCCCCCGGCGGTGGGGCACGGTACGGCCCCAGGCCATCCCCGGAGCCCCGTCCCCGGCCAGCGCCGGAACGCGGACCCCACCGCTAGGTCCTGTCTCAAAGCGAGGCCGGCAGCCTCCCCGCAGCTACCGCAACGGTTGCGCCCCACACACTCACAGATCCTTCAGCTTTCAGGGCGCCCTGGCGCCTCGAACCCTGAAGGATCTGTGAGTGTGTGGTCGGCGCTGCACATCCTGGAGGCAACGCACCACGCAGCCACTACCGGCACCGCCCTGACGGTTGACGACTGCGTGCCATCGCTCGCTGGAGACCCGAAACCGCACCACTTTGACCTGCGATGATGCACTACCGCCGGACTGCTGCAAAAATCAGCTCCAGCGGCCCGCTGAACCAGCGCTCGACCTGGGACTTTACCCCCGGGCCGCAGATCATCCCTGGAGGGATAGCAACAGCGTGGTCACGAGCTGGTCGCTTTCACTGGTCGCGGGCCGCAGATCATCCCTGGAGGGATAGCAACTCCACGTCCTTGGCGGCCGCCGGCCACTGGGCCGCGCCGCAGATCATCCCTGGAGGGACGGAACGGGGCCTCACCGCTGAGCCAGGTTAGAGGTCCAGGTCTCCGGCCTTCACCTGCTGGACCAGGTGGCGGAACACCGGGCGGTCTACGGACAGTCGCGGGCCGTCCGGCTCCTTGCTGTCCCGGATACCCACCATGCTCCCCAAGGCGGCCAGCTCGACGCATTCTCCGCCGTTGCCAGAGCTGTAGGTGCTCTTGCGCCAGCGGTCGGCGGGGGTGTCGGTCTCGGGCATGGTGGTCTCCTCCGATCAATGGCGTTGCCGCCACTGTACGAAGAGGCCCCCGTCCCGGCCAGCGCCGGAACGGGGGCTTGCCGCCAGGTCAGAGGTCCAGGTCTCCGGCCTTCACCTGCTGGACCAGGGCCTGGACAACCGAGCGGTTTACGGTCAGGTGGCCGGCGTCCGGGTTCTTGCTGTCGCGGATACCGATCTCGGAGCCGAGGTCGGCCAGTTCGACACAGTCTCCGCCGTTAGCGGCGCTACGGCTGCTCTTGCGCCACGTCACGTCCATCGTTCTTCCATCACCTTCCGTATGAGATCGGCGCTCATATCCGAGGGGAGCGCCGCCGCCCTGATGTCGTCGAAGGACTCTTCCAGGGACAGAACGTCCTCGGGGTCTCCCAAAGTAAACCCCCTGGCAGCGGTTTCTGCGTACGCGACCTTGGTCGTATCCCTGAGCGTCGCAATGACGAACGACCCGGCAGTTCCGGCCAAGGGGATCCGAGTCGGCACGATCTGAATCACTACTCGCGAGGACATGGCATCAAGCAGTTTGGCGAGCTGCTCTCTCATGATCTCCTTGCTGCCGACCAGGTTGTGCAGGACTCCTTCGTACATGATCACCGTGAGCCGAGGGGGTGAAGGGTCGTCCCGCGTCAGGATCTCCTGCCGGGCCATTCTGGCGTGGACGGATTCCTCATCGCCCAGCAGGGCCCTGGCGTATTCGGGGGTTTGGAGGAGGCCGTATACAACGAGGCATTGGTAGGTCTGGAGATGGGCTGCTTGGGCTTCGATCGTCGGCCAGTCGAACCAGGTCGGGTAGGCGGCGTCCATAACCAGGTCGTCCCAGAGCGTGACGAGGACGCCCTTCGCTCCCAGGATGGCGTCGAGCGACAGGGCCACCTCACGTCGACATCTGGTCTTACCAAGCTCGACTTGACCTATATAGCTGCCGCTTATGGGTACCTTCGCCCCGACTTGTTCCTGCGTCCATCCCAGTTCCTCGCGGAACTTGCGGAGAGCGTTTCCGAACGCTTTTAGGGCCGGTGACCAGCTACTACGAGGTTTCTTGGGGGGCACACTCCCATAGTCGTACAACCTTGTCCAACCGTCCACAACCAACAGCGATGGTTTTCAACGTGAGTCATCGAGCCGGTGAGGTTTTGTAGGCACTCTGCCTCGTCTGATGCGGAAGATGACGCCAAACAAACGCACGACTATTGCGAGGCGTCGATGAACGAAAAGGATCAGTTCCTGTGGCGGCTCAAGGCCGCCATTGAGACCGATACAAGGTGTTTTGCCACCGTTTTTCATGACCCGCAGGGTTCCGGGCTGCGGGTGGGTGGCACCGGTAAGCGGGTTGTTGTCAGGTGCGGCGAGGGCCCGGCGGCCGGGGGCGGTGGGCTCTGGTACCTGTGGGCCGACGGCAACCCCATCGGCCCCACCGGCAGCCCGGAGTCCGTGGCCCCGGCCGTCATCGCCGAGGTCCACAAGAAGACCGCGGAGGCCGGGCCGTGAGCGACCGGAAGGACCGTGCGACCAGCCTGCCGGAGGGCGGGGCCGACCCGATCCACCTGGACGACGACCGTGTCCACCTGCCCGCCAGGGATGCTTCCGTCAGCATCGCGCGGCGGATCGTGATCCGGGAGGTCTCCTGGGCCGGCCGGGCCGATCTGGCCGACCGGGCGGAGCTGATCGTCTCTGAGCTGGCGACGAACTCGGTCCGGGAGACCCTCCGGGAGACCCGCAGGGCCGATGAGCAGGGCTCCTTCTCCCTGCTGGTGCGGCTCCTTGCCGACAAGGCGGTCCGCATCGAGGTCGGCGACCGTGCACCGGGGGAGCCGACGCCCAGGGAGGCCGCCGCACTGGACGAGGGTGGCCGCGGGTTGCTCCTCGTCGCGGCGATGTCCGACGAGTACGGCTGTGCCCGGCACGAGGGCGGGAAGATCACCTGGGCGGTGCTCAGATGACCGGCCCGGACCTGCACGGCCCAGCGGCCGCGCCGCCGCATCGGCGGGCGGAGGGTGTCACCATCCCCGTGTCGGGCACCGCGCCGACTGGTGCGGTGTCCAACAGCGTTCACCGGGTCTGACCCCGCCCCGGGATGTGATCGTGGAGGATCCGAGGTGCCATGGCACCTCGGATCCTCCACGATCACATCTCAGGCGGACGGCGATGCGGGTGGGCCGGTGAACGTTGCCGGATACTGCGCTGGGTCGGCGGTACGGGCGCCCGGGTGCATTCCGAAAGGGGCGGCCGGGAACCGGGCATCGAACTCGCCGGGCCGTGGCGGTACCGCGCGGGGGTGCGTGGAGCCGTATCGGTGCCGCTGACCTGCCCGAAAAGTGGATCGGGCTGGAGTCGTTCGCCCTCTTTGTGGTGACTGAGAGTAATCAAATGCGTGCGAACAGTCGCTAGAGTGTTCCGGGTCCCGCGGGGGGCCGCGGGGACCGAAAGGAAAGGGGAAGCGCATGCGATCGAAGAAGACGGTGGCCGTCGTGATCGGCGCCGTGGCCGGCGTCCTCGTACCGGGGACCGTGGGCGTGGCCAGGGCCGCGCTACCGGACGCCGGCACCAGCCGTACGCCGACCGCCCAGCGGACCGACATCCCGACGACGCCCGACGACGACCCGTTCAGCTACCTCAACGGGAACGGGCAGAGCCCACTCCCGGGGCAGCTCCCGAACGGCTTCCCGCCGGTGCCCGGCCTGACCCCGCCGTCGGGAGTGCCCTCGGCCCCTGGGGCGGGCCAGGTTCCGGCCTCGGGCGGCCAGAAGGGCTGACGGCCGGCTAGGCCGGATGGAGTGGCCGCCGGCACCTGTGGTGACGAGCCGGCAGGCCGCCCCCGGGCCGCCCGTGCGAGAGCGGGCGGCCCGGGGCGTCCACGGCCGGTCACGGGTCGTCGTCGTCCAGGACGGGCAGCGTCCCGTCCAGCGCCGCCCGGTCGATGGACTCGCGCAGCGCCGTGCAGGTGGTGAACAGCCCGCCGTTCGGGCCGGGCCCGGGGAGGGCCGCCCGCCGCTCCAGGCAGCCGGCCAGGGTGGCCGCGTTCCACTGCACGCTCGTCTGCAACCAGCCCGACTTGCGGGCCAGCACCTCGCCGCCGCACTGCCGGCACCGCACGGGCAGCATCGGGGGGCCGTCGACCAGGCGGTCGTCCTGCCGCGGCACCGCGTCCTCCCTCGGGTCGTTCAGCCGGACCGGTGCTGGGCGGCGGCGGCCCGGCGGGCGAGGTTCTCCTCGACCTCCCGGCGCCACGCCTCGACCGGGCGGGTGGTGTCGAGTTCGTACTCGAAGCGCTCCACCATCTCCGGGGTGACGTCGGCGACGTCCACGTAGAACTGCTCGTACCACCGGCGGAGCTGGTAGACCGGGCCGTCCTCCTCGCACAGCAGGGGGTTGTCGATCCGGGCCTTGTTCTTCCAGATCTGCACGTCCTGCTCGAAGCCGAGCTTGATGAACTGCGCCATGCCGCGGGCGAGCTTCTCGGCCGCGTCCCCCTGCATCCAGTCGCTCCTGCGGACGATGATCCCGTACTGCAGGACGAAGCTGTCCTGGTCGATGGGGTAGTGGCAGTTGATCAGCACCGAGTTCAGGTCGCCGTTCTCGTAGTGGTACGTCAGGTCGTCGATCATGAACGACGGCCCGTGGTAGGCGGCGACCGAGGTGTTGCCCAGCAGCGCGGGCTGGCCCTTCTCCGCGGGGGCCCGGGCGTCCTCCCGGCCGGTGCCGCTCAGGTACTGGTAGGCGGTGTGCCCCTCGAAGACGTTCTTGAAGTGCGTGGGGAACGAGTAGTGCACGTAGAAGAAGTGCGCCATGTCCACCACGTTGTCGATGACCTCGCGGCAGTTGCTGTCGACCCTGGTCTGGTACCAGAGCCAGTCGGTCCACTCGTCGCTGGACGCGCCCTCGATGCGGGGGATGGTGACGTCGGCGGGCGGCGGGTTGCCCTCCGGGTCGTTCCAGACGAACAGCATCCCGTCCTGGTCCATCGTGGGCCAGGCCGCGGTGCGGGCCCGCAGCGGGACGCGGCGGGCGTAGGGGATCTTCTTGCAGCGGCCGTCGCCGCCCCACCGCCAGTCGTGGAACGGGCAGGCGATCTCGTTGCCCTTGACCGTCCCCTGGGAGAGGTCGCCGCCCATGTGCCGGCAGTAGGCGTCCAGCACGTTGAGCCCGCCGTCCGCGCCCTGGAAGACGACGAGTTTCTGGCCGAACGCGTGGACGGTGTGCGGCTTCCCGTCCTGGAAGTCCGCGGAGAGCCCGAGGCAGTGCCAGCCGCGCGCGAAGCGCGCCGGCGCCGCCGCCGCCTCGATGGCGCGGACCGCGTCGTGTTCGGATGGGGCTGCGGACACGATGACCACCCTTCGGAGCCCGGGCTTTCCCAACTTGGGAACGTACGTTCGCGCGGCCAGGGACCGCTCGGCGAGTCCCAGTGGCCGGGATGCCTCGATCCGGACACCAGCCCCGGGGCGCACCATCGTGGTCCGACGCGAACACGGAGAGCGGGAGCATGAGCGACGAGGTCCTGGAATCGGTGCGGACGCTGCTGCCGAAGATCGCCGAACGGGCCCGGGCCACCGACGAGGAGGGCCGGGTGCCGGCCGAGACGATCCGCGAGCTCGCCGGGGCCGGGGTCTTCGGGATGCTGCGCCCCAAACGGTACGGCGGCGCGGAGAGCGAGCCGGTGCGGTTCTTCGAGGCGATCCGCGCGATCTCCGGCGTCTGCGGCTCCACCGGCTGGGTGACGTCCGTGCTCGGCGTGCACCCCTGGCAGCTCGCCCTGTTCGCCGAGACCGCGCAGGACGAGGTGTGGGGCGCGGACCCCGAGACGCTGGTGTCGTCGTCGTACGCGCCGGTGGGGCGGCTCGCCCCGGTGCCCGGCGGCTACGAGCTGTCGGGCCGGTGGAGTTTCTCCTCGGGCTGCGAGCACGCCGGGTGGGCGCTGGTCGGCGCCCTGGTGGTGGGCGCGGAGGGCCGGCCGGTGGACTTCATGACGGTGCTGGTGCCCCGCTCCGACTACGCGATCGAGGACGTCTGGGACACGGTCGGGCTGCGCGGCACCGCGAGCAACGACCTCGTCGTGGAGCGCGCCTTCGTCCCCGGGCACCGCACCATGCGCAACTACGACCTGGCGCAGCTGCGCGGCCCCGGGCAGAAGGTGAACACCGGCCCGCTGTACCGGATGCCGTTCGCCACGGTGTTCACCTCGGCGGTCGCCGCCCCCGTGATCGGTGCGGTGGCGGGCTGCTACGACTCCTACGTCACCGCGATGCGCGACCGGGTACGGCTCAGCCTGGGCGGCGGCCGGTTCGCCGAGGACCAGTTCGCCCAGGTGGCGGTGGCGCGCGCCGCCTCGGAGATCGACGCCGCGATCCTGCAGACGGACCGCAACGTGCGCGAGGTGTACGGGTACGCCGCGCGCAACGAGCCGATCCCGATGGAGCTGCGGCTGCGCGTCCGCCGGGACCAGGTCCGCGGCACCGAGCGGGCGATCGAGGCGATCGACGTCCTGTTCAAGACCGCCGGGGGCAACTCGCTGCGCCGGGGCAGCCTGATCGAGCGCGCCTGGCGGGACGCGCACGCCGGCAGCGTCCATGTCGCCAACGACGTGGAACGGGCCCTGGCCATGTACGGCAAGGGCGCCTTCGGCCTGACCGTGGAGGACAACCTCGTTTGAGGGCCGTCCCGGGGATGACCGGGGGTCCCACTCACCGGTACTGGAGCGCGTCAAGTCACGCAAGGTGCTGTGTATTGTCAAGTCGGCATCGAGACGACCCGGGAGCTACCGTGCCGAGGATCGCGGAGGGCCGGCCCCCGGCCGAACCGAGCTCGCCCGATCAGCGGGCCCGCCACCTGCGGATTCTCCGGGCCGCCGCGCACATCGGGGCCGAGAAGGGCCTGGAGCGGGTGCAGATGCATGAGGTGGCGAGGGCCGCCGGAGTGGCCATCGGCACGCTGTACCGGTACTTCCCGTCCAAGACGCACCTGTTCACCGCCGTGATGGCCGAGCAGATCGACCGGTTCCGCGTGAACATCCCGCCGGCGGCGCCCGGCACCTGTCCCGAGGACGCCGTCGGCGAGGTGCTGACGAGCGCCAGCCGGGAACTGCTGAGCCGGCCCACGCTGGCGATCGCGATGCTCCAGTCGTTGAATTCGGTCAACGCCGCCACGGGCGCCGACGCCACCCGGATCGACGCGACCTTCCGCGACATCGTGCTGGAACGGCTCGGGCTGGACGAGCCCACCGAGCAGGACGTCACCCTGGTCCGGCTGCTGATGCAGTGCTGGTACGGCGTGCTGCAGTCCGGCCTCAACGGGCGGGCCTCCATGGGCGGCTCCGAGAGCGACATCCGGCTCGCCTGCCGGCTGCTGCTCGCCTCCCGGTCGAACGCCTGACCTCCGGCGTCAGTCCTTCAGCGGGTCGTGGCCCCAGTTCATCAGGGAGTGCCGCCAGCGGGTGTCGCGGACGTCGCCGGCGGGTCGCTGGGCGAGGTGGCGGTGGACGTAGCCGACGACCCTGCGCATGTGGGCGATGTCGTCGGGGGTCAGCTCCGACCGCTTGGCGCGCAGCAGCTCGACGATCCGGCGGCCGGAGCGGTGGCCGATGGTCTCGCCGCCGTCCTCCCGGCGCCCGGCGTTCCGCGACTCCTCGGTGTCCAGCCACCGTTCCAGTTCCCCGGCCGTCATGTTGACCGCCTCGTCGAACGCCGCCTGGACGTCGGTGGTCCTGCCCGCCATCGTCAGCTCCGCTTCCTGAGCGCCGAGGGCCGGTGGACGGCCTCCTTGCCGCTCTTGCCGCTGCGCACGCGGTACTGCGGGTCCTCCTCGGACGCGGCGACCTCCCGGCCGGCCGCCTCGGTCCGCCCGGTGATCTCCTCCTCGACGGTGCCGGGCACCTCGGTGCCGTGGCTGCGCCAGGTGACCTCGTCCCCCGGAGCCAGGGCGTCGTCGCCCTCCCGGCCCTTGCGCCGCTTCGTCATGATCCCCCCGATCGACGGAAGTGACGGTTCGCCCCCCGCCCTACCCGGCGGTCTCCCTCCGATGCGGCCGCGGGCTGATCCTTCGGCCTTCGAGGTGCCAAGGGCGCCCTGGAGGCCGAAGGATCAGCTCCTACCGTCTTCAGCGCAGGTGGTGCCGGTCCGCCCAGGCGGAGAGGGCGGTGGCGATCTCCTCGGGGCGGTCCTCCGGGGCGTGGTGGCCGGCCTTGCCGCAGGGGACGGTTTCCAAGGCGGCGATGTGGGTCGCGCACCAGGCGGCCAGTTGCTCGCCGATGAGCAGGGTGGGTGAGCCCTCGAAGGTCATCAGCAGTTTGGGGACGTCCGCGCTGGCCGCGAGCCACGCGTCGTACGCCTCGATGCGGGTGACGAGTTCGGCGGGCTCGCCGCCGAGCGGCATCTGGCGGGCCCAGGCGAGGACGGGGCGGCGGCTCTCGGGGGTGGGGTAGGGGGCGAGGTAGGTCTCCAGGTCGGCGTCGTCCACGGGGGTGAGCACGCCGCCGGTGAACGCCTGGCGGACGAAGAGGTTCTGGTCGAGCACCATCTCCTCGCCGGTGCCGGGGGCGCGGAGGGTTTCGGAGCGTTTGCGTGCCTGCGGTGACAGGTCCGCCCAGGCCATCGGCTTGACGATGGCCTCCAGGAACGCCAGGCCGCGGACCCGTTCGGGGTGCCGGGCGGCCCAGTCGAAGGCGAGCGCGCCGCCCCAGTCGTGCCCGACCAGGACGACCTGGTCCAGGTCGAGGGCGTCGAACCAGGCGTCGAGGTAGCGGGCGTGGTCGGCGAAGAGGTAGGGGATGTCGGGCTTGCCGGAGCGGCCCATCCCGATGAGGTCGGGTGCGAGCAGCCGTCCGGGGCCCACGCGGGGCAGGACGTTGCGCCACAGGTGCGCGGAGCCGGGGTTGCCGTGCAGGAAGACGAAGGTCGTTCCGGTGCCGGTTTCGGTGTGGTGGAGGGTCGAGTCGAGCACGTCGATGTCGGGCATGTGCGTCTCCGTCGGTCAGAGGGGGTTGTCCAGCAGGGCCGTCAGGTCGCGGGCGAACGCCGCGGTCCGCGGGTCGTCCCGGCCGCCCAGCGGGGCCAGGAGCCGGTCCAGCAGCGTCTGGACGGTGTCGATGGCGGGCCGGACGGCCTCGTGCCCGCGGGCGGTGAGCGCGAGCCGCACCGCGCGGGTGTCCGCCGGGTCGCGGACGCGTTCGATGAGTCCGCCCGCCTCCAGGGCGCGGGCCAGCTTGGACACGTACAGCGGTTCCAGGCCGGTGTGGTCGGCCAGTTCGCGCTGGCTGGGGCGCAGCCCGGTGTGCTGCATGCCGTACAGCGAGGACAGCAGCACGTACTGGGCGTGGGTCATGCCCAGCGGCGCCAGTGCGCGGTCGACCGCGACCCGCCACTTGTTCGCCAGCCGCCAGACGAGATGGCCCGGCGTCGGGCCCTTCGGTGTGTCCGCCATGGAAATTACTGTACATGGATATTAAGTACATGGCTACTATTTGGTCCGGGGTGCCCGTCACATCGGTCGCGCGGGCGTTGACAGGTGATCACGGGGTGGTTGTAATGAGGGCGCGTGCCGCATGGCGCCGACCAGAGAGCAGTGGGCCGGTCGGCGAGTTGGCGAGCACCGTTCACCGAGGGGGCCATGCCATGAGTTCACACTCCACGGTCCGCGCCTGATCCAGCGCTCCCGCGCGCCCCCCGTTTCCGCGGTGCCCGGTATTTCACCCTGCCTGTCCGGCTCGATCGGCGTCCGTCTCCGACGGGGTTCGCGCGCGTTCGTTCACCGCACCGATCCCTGACATCTCCTGGAGAGCGATACACGCATGTCCGAGTCCTTCCACCAAGCGATCAGCGAAGAGTCCCGTGCCGGCGAGGAAAGTCCCGCGGCCGGGGACGGCCCCGGCGAGGTCGCGAACCTCGCCGACAAGCTCCTGGAGGTCCACACCTGGCTCCGGGCCCAACTGCAACAGGTGCGCGCCGAGGCCGACGCGTACTTCACCGGCCGGGAGCCCGGCGTGCCGCTGGGGCTGCAACTGCGGCAGCACTGCCTGGCGTTCTGCCAGGCCCTGGAGTTCCACCACACCGGCGAGGACGGGCAGGTCTTCCCCTTCCTCGCGGACCGGCACCCGCACCTGCGCGGCGCCCTCGACCGGCTGAGCGAGGAGCACCGGACGGTCGAGGGCGTCCAGCGCGAACTGGTCGCCCTGCTGGCCGACCTCGGCACCGCCGACCCCGGGCGCTTCCGCGCCGAACTGGACCGGCTGTCGGCGGAACTGACGGCGCACCTCGACTACGAGGAGGAGTCGCTGCTCCCCGCGCTGGCCGGGATCCCGTTCCCGCCCGCTCCCTGACACCGGCCGGGCCGGGGACGAGTTCGTCCCCGGCCCGGAAAGCCGCGTCCCCCCGGCCAGGCGGCCCTGGGGGGAGGGGCCGGCCGGCCGGGGGGCGGCGGGGTCAGGCGGGGATCAGCAGTTGCCCCGGACGGGAACCCCGTTGAAGCGGTCGTTGAGGAAGTTGAGCGAGTCGCCGCTGCTCCGCAGGATGCCGATGGCGTGCTCGGAGACGTAGTAGACCTTCCAGGTCACGTTGGCGCCCAGCCGGCACCAGTCCTTGCGCAGGGCCTCGGCCTGGGAGAAGGGGATGATCTCGTCGAAGAAGGCGTGCGGCTGGAAGACCGGCACGGGCGGCTTGGTGGAGCCGAGCTTGTTCTCGTTCAGCCGGTCCTGCCACACCTTGGTGGCGAGCGGGTCGGTGTGGGTGTAGTGGGTGGTGCGCTTGAAGGCGGTCTGGACGAACATGGAGATGCCCTCGCCGCTGACCAGGCAGACGTCCCGGGCCGCGTCCAGCAGCTTGCGGCCCTCGTCGTTGAGGTAGTCCGCCAGTTTCAGGTCGGGGTAGGCGGCGTCGTACCCGACGGCGGCCATCAGCGCGAAGGCCACGAACAGGCCGCCGTCGAGCGCCCTGGCGACCGCCAGCAGGTCGGCGGGGACACCGCCGGCGGAGACGCCCTTGAGGTTGAGGTCGGGTGCGTAGGTGGGGGCGAGTTCGGCGGCCCACCCGGCCGAGGTGCCGCCCTGGGAGTAGCCCATCAGCCCCACGGGGGTGTCGGCGGCGAGGCCGGCGCCGGGCAGCCGCTTGGCGGCCCGGGCCGCGTTGAGCACGGCCTTGCCCTGGGAGCGGCCCACCTCGTAGGTGTGCTGGCCGGGCGTGCCGAGGCCCTCCATGTCGGAGACCGCGACCGCCCAGCCCTTCTCCAGCGCGTCGCCGATGAACCCGCCCTCGTAGTCACCGCCGTTGGCGATGGTGTAGGAGGGTGCGCACTGGTCCCCGATCCCGCGGGTGCCGACCGCGTACGACACCAGCGGCCGCTTGCCCGAACCGGTCCACGGGGTCTGCGGGGTGAGCACGATGCCCGACACCGCGATGGGCGCGCCGGTCGCGGACTCCGACCGGTAGAGCACCTGCTCGGCGCGCGCGCCGTCGATGCTGCTGTCCACCACCCGCGAGCGGATGACGTCCCCGGGGCTTCCCGCGGGCAGCGGGGACGGGGGCGTGTAGAACGGGTCCTCGGCCGGGGTCGGGGCCGCCGCGGCGGTCCCACCGGGCAGGGCCGTCGTCAGCGCGGCGCCGAGTCCCACGACCAGTGCGGCGCGCAGTGCCCGCCGGGTGATTCCGAGGCGGCGAGTGCCGGCTCCCATCTGTGGCTCCCTTCCGTCGGCCCCGGACCGTCGTCGTGACGGTCGCGGGACCCGAACGTAAAGAAGCTGAGCGGTTGCTCAATAGCGGAAGTGGTGAGGACTTCCCGGCACTTTTCCGCGTTTGGTTGAGGAGGAGCGCGTCAACCGGCGCCGTTCGGGATGCCGGTGGTGTCCAGCCCGGCGACGCTGTAGGCCGCGTAGGTCTGGTAGGGGTCGCGCCCCTTGAAGTACGGGGTGAGCTGGGCGTCGAACTCCTCGACGGAGAAGACGTCGGCCGCGGCGGTGAACTTGTGCTCGACCGTGGGGGCGGCCATCAGCGCCACCATGTCGCCGTACACCACGAACACCTGGCCGCTGATTTCGTCGGCGGCGGGGGAGGCCAGGTAGCCCACGAACGTGCCGATCCGCTCGGGCGCCAGGATGTCGAGCGCCCCGTCGGGCCGGTCGTCGGCGCCGAAGACGTGCGCGGTCATGGCGGTGCGGGCGCGCGGGCAGATGGCGTTGGCGCGGACCCCGTACCGGGCCAGGCCCTGCGCGGTGGAGAGGGTCAGCGCGACGATGCCCGCCTTGGCGGCCGAGTAGTTCGGCTGGCCGGCGGCGCCGAACAGGAACGCCTCGGAGGAGGTGTTGATCACGCGGCCGTAGACCGGGCCGCCGGCCGCCTTGCTCGCCGCCCGCCAGTGCACCGCCGCCGCCCGGGAGACCGCGGCGTGCCCCTTGAGGTGCACGCGGAGGACGTCGTCCCAGTCGGGTTCGGTCAGGTTGAACAGCATCTTGTCGCGGAGCACCCCGGCGTTGTTGACCAGGATGTCCAGGGTGCCGAACGTCTCGACGGCGGCCTGCACTAGGCGGTCGCCCATGGACCAGTCGCCGACGTCCCCGACCACCGCGACGGCCTCCCGGCCGAGCGCCCTGATCTCGGCGGCGACCTCCTCGGCGGCGGCGCCGACGTCGTTGACGACGATGTTGGCGCCGCGCTCGGCGAGGGCCAGCGCCTCGCTGCGCCCCAGTCCGGCGCCCGCCCCGGTGACGACGGCGGTCCGGCCCGCCAGGCTGATGTTCGCGCTCATCCGTGCTCCCGATGCATGCGGTCTCTGCGGAGGGCCCCGAAGTTAGTACGCGTTCGCTCTCCGGTCGGGAGAAGTCCCGCTCAGCGGTTTCCGCCCGCCCCGGGATCAGCCGCCGAGGGGCACCTCGCGGCGGACGACCTTGCCGGTGGCGTTGCGCGGCAGCGGGTCGGCGGTGACGCGCCAGCGGGACGGGACCTTGAAGTAGGCCAGCGCCGCCCGGACGTGCGCCGCCAGCTCCTCTTCGGCGACGGCGGCACCGGGGGCGACGACGACCACCGCCATGACCTCCTGGCCCAGGTCGGCGTGCGGCACGCCGAGCACGATGCACTCGCGCACGGCCGGGTGCTCGGCCAGGACGTTCTCGATCTCGGCGGGGTAGACGTTCTCCCCGCCGCGCAGGATCAGGTCGGAGCGCCGGGTGGTCAGCCGCAGCCGGCCCTGCTCGATCACGCCGATGTCGCCGGTGTGCAGCCACCGGTCCGCCCGGATCGTGCGCTCGGTGGCGGCCGGGTCGTCCCAGTAGCCGAGCATGTTGAACGGGCTGCGCGCGCAGACCTCGCCCTCCACCCCCTCCGGCAGGGTCGCGCCGTCCGGCCCGCGGACCTCCACCTGGACGGTCGCGACGGGACGGCCCAGTGTGCCGGGCGCCTCGGCCAGGTCCAGCGGCGACGCCACGGTCACCGCCGTGGCGGTCTCGGTCAGCCCGTAGCTGTCGACCAGCGCCGCCCGGGCCGCCGGGAACGCCGCGCGCAGCCGCTCCTTGAACGCCGGGGAGGACGGCGCGGACGCCAGCGCGAAGTTGGTCAGCGAGGACAGGTCGTAGCCCGACAGGTCGCCGTGCTCGATGAGCCGGTGCGCCATGGTGGGCACCGCGCCCCAGTTGGTGACCCGCTCCTTCTCGATCAGCCGCAGCACCCGGTCCACGTCGAAGGCGCCCTGGTAGATGACGTTCGCGCTGCCGGTCGCCAGCCGCGGCACGGCGAGGTTGTGCAGCGCGGCGATGTGGAACAGCGGCATCGCCATCAGGTGCCGCCGGTCGGCGGGGTCGGTCGGGTCGCCGAACGCCTGGGCCAGGGCGTCGTTCATCCGGTGGTACTCCACCACGGACGTCAGGTTCCGGTGCGAGTGCACCGCCCCCTTCGGCCGCCCGGACGTCCCGCTGGTGTAGAGGATGACCGCGGGGTCGTCCTCGGCCGCGTCGTGCACCCGCAGGGGCGCGCCGGGGTACGCGCGGGCCAGCCGGGGGACGTCCTCCTCCAGGGTCAGCACGGGCGGGGCACCGGGCCCGGCCAGCGCGGCCCGGGCGGCGTCCGCGACGAGCAGCCGGGGCGTGGTGTGGCCCAGCGCGTACTCGACCTCGCGCCGCGACCACCAGGCGTTGTAGCCGACGGCGACGGCGCCGACGGCGACCGCGGCCCAGAACGCGACGACCCAGGCGGGCGAGTTGGCGGCGTTGATCGCGATCCGGTCGCCCGGCCCGACGCCGTGCTCCTCGCGCAGCGCCGCCGCCAGCGAGGCGACCTGAGCGGCGTGTTCGGTGAAGCTCAGCCGCTCGTCCTCGCTCACCAGGTAGTCGCGGTCGCCGAACCCGACCGACCCGGCCAGCAGCTCGCCGAGGTTCCGCCGGCGGTGCGCGAAGACCTGCATCGGGACGCCGTGGACCGCCTCCTCGCGCAGCTCGAACGGGCCACCGGGGCCGGTCAGCGGCGCCACGATCTCGGCCGCCGCGGCTCTCGGGTCCATGGGTGTGGTCATCGGGCGCCTTTCGTCCGCGGGGCGCCCATTGTGCGAGGCACGCCGGCGCGCGACACGCGGCCTCCCGGTCACCGGGACGCCGTTCCCGGTGACCGGGACCGCACGTCCGGAAAGGGCCCGGATGACCTTCACTGTGTGCCGCGCAGCGGAAGGGACGGATGCCGTGGG
Organism: Actinomadura craniellae; assembly: GCF_003289645.1. Taxonomy (GTDB): domain Bacteria; phylum Actinomycetota; class Actinomycetes; order Streptosporangiales; family Streptosporangiaceae; genus Actinomadura_D; species Actinomadura_D craniellae. The sequence goes on from NZ_QLYX01000009.1 coordinate 126,023, forward strand.
AAGTCTCGACGGGAAGATCGCGATCGTGACCGGGGCGGGCCAGGGAGTGGGGCAGGGCATCGCGCTCGCCCTCGCCGGGGAGGGCGCGGCCGTGGCCGTCCTCGGCCGGACCCCGGCGAAACTGGAGACGACCTGCGAGCTGATCCGCGAGCGCGGCGGGCGGGCCGAGCCGGTCGAGTTCGACGTGACCGACTTCGAGGGCGCGCCCGGCGTGGCGGCCGGGGTCGCGCAGCGGCTGGGCGGGATCGACATCCTGGTCAACAACGCCTACGCCGGAGCGTTCGGGCCGCTGCTGTCGCTGAGCGACCGCGCCTTCCAGAAGGGCTTCAAGACCGGCCCCTTCGCGGCGTTCGCCCTGATGAAGGCGTGCCACCCGCACCTGAAGGAGCGCGGCGGCGGCAGCATCGTGAACCTGGTGACGTCGGCCATGGTCCGCTGGGACCTCAGCACCTACGGCGCCTACGCCGCCGCCAAGCAGGCGCTCCGGTCGCTGACCCGCGCCGCCGCGGCCGAGTGGGGCCCGGACGGCATCCGGGTCAACTCCATCGCCCCGCACGCGCTGTCCCCCGGGCTGAAGTGGTGGATCGAGCAGAACCCCGAGGAGGCCGCGGAGTTCCAGAAGACCATCCCGCTCGGCTACATCGGCGACTGCGAGGAGGACATCGGCCGCGCCGTGGTGGCGCTCACCGGCCCCGACCTGCGGTACCTCACCGGCGCCACCGTCCCGCTCGACGGCGGGCAGGCCAACTTCGACTGACGGCCTCCCGGTCAGCGGGATTCCCGGCCGCCGGGAACCGCCTGCCGGACTAGTTTCGACGCTGCCCCGACCAGGTGCGCGGACGGAGGACCTCCTTGACCCAGCCGGCACCGCCCGACGTGCTCGCCCCGGCCCGGCTCGGCCCGGTCGCCCTGCGCAACCGCGTCATCAAGGCCGCCACCTTCGAGGGGGTGAGCCGCAAGGGCCTGGTCACCGACGAGCTGATCGACTTCCACGTCCGGCACGCGGCCGGCGGGGTGGGGATGACCACGGTGGCCTACTGCGCCGTGGCACCGGAGGGCCGGACGACCCGGCACCAGATCCTGTGGCGCCCCGAGGCGCTGCCCGGCCTGCGGCGGCTGACCGAGGCCGTCCACGCCGAGGGCGCCGCGATCTCCGCCCAGATCGGGCACGCCGGCCCGGTCGGCAACCCCCGGTCCACCGGCCTGCCCGCGCTGGGCCCGGGCCGGCGCCTCAGCGCCCTCTCCGGCGCCCTGATCCGGCGGGCCGGCCGCGCCGACCTCACCCGGATCGTCCAGGCCCACGCCGACGCGGCGACGATGGCGATCGAGGCCGGGTTCGACGCCGTCGAGATCCACCTCGGGCACAACTACCTGGCCAGCGCGTTCCTGAGCCCGCGGCTGAACCACCGCACCGACGAGTACGGCGGCTCGCCGGAGAACCGGGCCCGGTTCGCCCGCGACATCGCCCGCGCGGTGCGCGACGCGGCGGGCGACCGGCTCGCGATCCTCGCCAAGCTGAACATGGACGACGGGGTGCCCGGCGGGTTCTGGCTGGACGAGGCGATCCAGGTGGCCCGCTGGCTGGAGGCCGACGGCTCCCTGGACGCCCTGGAACTCACCGCCGGAAGCTCCCTGCTCAACCCGATGTACCTGTTCAAGGGGGACGCCCCGCTGCGCGAGTTCGCCGCCGCCATGCCGCGGCCGGTCCGGCTCGGCGTCCGGCTGTTCGGCGGGCGCATGCTGCGCAGCTACCCCTACCGGGACGCCTACCTGCTGGAGCACGCCCGGCAGGTCCGGGCCGCGGTGCGGATGCCGCTCGTCCTGCTGGGCGGGGTGACCGGGAAACCGGTGATGGACCTGGCCATGCGCGAGGGCTTCCAGTTCGTGGCGATGGCCCGGGCGCTGCTGCGCGAGCCGGACCTGATCAACCGGATCCGGGCGGACGCGGGCGTCACGTCCCTGTGCATCCACTGCAACAAGTGCATGCCGTCCATCTACCGGGGCACCCGCTGCGTGCTGGTCCCCGCCGGCTGAGGGGCGGGACCCGACGTGGACGACGCGACGATCGCCGGCCTGCTGCTCGCCCGCACCGGGGACGACCGGCCCGGGCTGCGCACCCGGGAACGGGTCTGGACCTGGGACGAGGTGGTCCGCGAGAGCGCCGCCCGGGCGGCCCTGGCCCGGGAGTTGCGCGCCGGCGGGCCCTTCCACATCGGGGTCCTGCTGGACAACGTGCCGGAGTACGTCTTCTGGCTGGGCGCGGCGGCGCTGAGCGGCGCGTCGATCGTCGGGATCAACCCCACCCGGCGCGGCGCCTACCTGGAGCAGGAGGTCCGGCACACCGACTGCCAGCTTGTCGTCACCGACCGGGCCGGGCTGGAACTGCTGGCCGACCTCGACATCGGGGTGGCCCGCGACCGCTTCCTGCTCGTGGACGACCCCGGATACCCCGCCCGGGTCGCGGCGCACCCGGACACCCCGGTGCGGGACCCCGCGGTCACGGCGGCGACGCAGTTCCTGCTGCTGTTCACCTCGGGCACCACCGGCGCGTCCAAGGCGGCCCGCTGCTCCCAGGGCCGGCTCGTGCAGACCGCCCGCTACGGCAGCGCCAAGTTCGACGTCGGGCGCGAGGACGTCGCCTACTGCTGCATGCCGCTGTTCCACGGCAACGCGCTGATGGCCCTGTGGGCGCCGGCACTGGCCGCCGGCGCGTGCGTCGCCCTGACACCACGGTTCTCCGCCACCGGTTTCCTGTCCGACGTGCGCCACCACGGGGTCACGTACTTCACCTACGTCGGCAAGGCGATCGCCTACATCCTGGCCACCCCGGAGCTGCCCGGCGACGTGGGCACCACCCTCACCCACGCGTTCGGCACCGAGGCGTCGCCGGAGGACCGCCGCGCGTTCCTGCGCCGCTTCGGCTGCCGGCTGATCGAGGGCTACGGCTCCAGCGAGAGCGGGGGCATGGTCGAGCTGGCGCCGGAGGGCCCGGCGAGCGCGCTGGGCCGGCCCGCCCACGCCGGAGTCAAGATCGTTGATCCGGAGACCCGGGAGGTCTGCCCGCCGGCCGTGCTCGACGAGCACGGCCGGGTCGCCAACCCCGAGGAGGCCGTCGGCGAGATCGTCGACGTTCACGGCGCGGCCCGGTTCGAGGGCTACTACAAGAACCCGGCCGCGGACGCCGAGCGGGTCCGGCACGGCTGGTACTGGACCGGTGACCTCGGCTACCTCGACGCGGCGGGCTACCTGTACTTCGCCGGCCGGTCCGGCGACTGGATCCGGGTGGACGGGGAGAACATCTCCGCGCTGCTCACCGAGCGGGTACTGCGCCGGCACCCGCAGATCATGGCCGCCGGGGTGTTCGCCGTCCCCGACCCCCGGTCCGGCGACGAGGTGATGGCCGCGATCGAGATCCCCGAAGGCGTCGCCTTCGCGGACCTGGACCTGCCGGGCTTCCTGGCCGGGCAGGCGGACCTGGGCCCCAAGGGCGCGCCCCGCTACGTCCGGGTCTCGCACGCCCTGCCGGCCACCGGCTCCAACAAGCTGCGCAAGAAGGAGATGCGGCTGGTGGGCTGGCGGACCGGCGACGACGTCCACCGCTGGGCCGGCCGCGGCACGCCGGAGTACACCCGGATGACCGCCGCGGACAAGGCCGCGCTGCGCGCGGAGTTCCACGCCAACGAGCGTCAGCGGTTCCTGCCCTGACCACCGCACCGAGGGGGAGAGGAGAGCGCATGGACCTACGCGAGACCGCGGAGCAGCGCCGGCTGCGCGAGGAGTTGCGGGCCTACTTCGCGCGCCTGCTGCCCGAGCACGAGCGCCGCCGGGTGGGCGAGGCCGGGGTCGGCGGCCCCGGCTTCCGCGACGTGGTGCGGCGGTTCGGCGCCGACGGCTGGCTCGGCATCGGCTGGCCGGTCGAGTACGGCGGGCAGGGCCGGTCGATCGCCGACCAGTACATCTTCTTCGACGAGGTCCAGCGGGCCGGGCTGCCGTTCCCGTTCGTCACCGTCAACACGGTCGGCCCCACCCTGATGAAATACGGGTCGCCGGAGCAGAAACGGCACTTCCTGCCCGGCATCCTGTCCGGCGACATCGTCTTCGCGATCGGCTACACCGAGCCCGGCGCCGGCACCGACCTGGCGTCCCTGACCACCCGGGCGGTCCGTGACGGCGACGGGTTCGTGGTGGACGGCAGCAAGATCTTCACCAGCGGCGCCAACACCGCCGACCACATCTGGCTCGCCTGCCGGACCGACCCCGACGCCGCCCGGCACCGGGGCATCTCGATCCTGATCGTCCCCACCGACGCCCCCGGGTTCTCCTGGAGCCCCATCCAGACCGTGGGCGGTATGGCGGTGACCGCCACCTACTACGACGGCGTGCGGGTGCCCGCCGGCAACCTCGTCGGCGACCTGAACGGCGGCTGGGGGCTGATCACCACCCAGCTCAACCACGAGCGGATCGGCCTGGCCGCGCTCGGCGGGCGCATGATCCGGCTCTGGGAGGACGTCCTGGAGTGGGCCCGCGACAATGGCGCCATCGAGCTGCCGTGGGTGCGCCGGGACCTCGCCCGCTGCCACGCCAGGCTGGAAGCGATGCGCCTGATGAACTGGAAGATGACCTGCGCGGTCGAGGCGGGCACCCTGTCCGGCGCGGACGCCGGCGCCGCCAAGGCGTACGGCACCGAGACCCACATCGACGTGCAGCGCACCCTGACCGGCGTCCTCGGCGCGGCCGGCCGGATCCGCCCCGAGTCACCCGGCGCGGTGCTCGCCGGGCAGATCGAGCAGCTGTCCCGGCAGGGCATCGTGAACACCTTCGGCGGCGGCGTGAACGAGGTCCTCCGCGACATGGTCGCCACCCAGGGCCTGGGCCTGCCCCGGTCGAGGCGCGCATGAGCGACTACGAGGAACGGCTGCAGGCGTTCGTCGGCCGCGAGCTGGCCGCGCTGCGGCCCGCCCAGGACCCGGTCAACCTGCCGATGATCCGGCACTGGGTGGAGGCGATGGGCGACACCAACCCGGTCTACCTCGACGCCGCGGCGGCCCGCGCCACCGGGCGGGACGGCGTCGTCGCCCCCGCCTCGATGGTCCAGGCGTGGACGATGCGCGGCTACGCCGCCACGGTGTCCCCGGACCGGTCGGGCGGCCCCGCGGACGAGCTGCTCGCCCTGCTCGCCGAGGGCGGCTACACCTCGGTGGTGGCGACGGACTCGGAGCTGGAGTTCCACCGCGAGCTGGTGCCCGGCGACCACGTGAGCGTGCGCGAGGTGGTCGAGGCGATCTCCGCGGAGAAGAAGACCGCACTGGGCGCGGGCCGTTTCGTGACCACCGTGCGGACCTACCACGACCAGCACGGCGAGCCGGTGGCCGCGCAGCGCTGGCGCACCCTGCGTTTCCGTCCGGCCGAGCGGGAGGGCACCTGATGGACTTCACCCTGGACGACGAGCTCGACGCGGTCCGCGGGCTGGCCGGCGAGATCTTCACCGACCGTGCCGACCCCGCCCGGATCCGGGAGGTGGAGACCTCCGCGACCCGGATGGACGGGGACCTGTGGGCCGAGCTGGGCAAGGCGGGCCTGCTGGGCGTCGCGCTGCCCGAGGAGTACGGCGGCGCCGGGCTGGGCCTCGGCGCGCTGTGCGTCCTGCTGGAGGAGCAGGGGCGGCACGTGGCGCCCGTCCCGATCTGGCCGGCCACCGTGGCGGCGCTCGCGATCGCCGCGCACGGCACGCCGGAACAGCGCGCCGCCCTGCTCCCCGGGGCGGTGGACGGGTCGGTTCGGCTGACCGCGGCGCTGGAGGAGTTCGGCCCGCACGAGGCGGCCGAACCGGAGTGCGCGGCCCGGCCGGACGGCGACGGCTGGCGGCTGACCGGGGTCAAGGCGGTCGTCCCGACCCCGGCCGGCGCCGCCTGCGTGCTGGTCTCCGCGCGCGCCCCGGCGGGCCCCGGGCTGTTCCTGGTCGCCGCCGACGCCCCCGGCGTCGCCTGGGAACCGGCCGAGACCACCGCCCGCGACCTGGCCGGCACCCTGACCCTCACCGACGCCCCGGCCCAGGCGGTCGGCGGCGCTCTCGGCGGCGTCCTCGATCAGGCCCGGGTGGCGGTGGCCGCGCTCCAGCTCGGCGTCGCCCAGGGCGCGCTGCGGCGGGCCGCGGACTTCCTGGCGGCCCGCGAGCAGTTCGGCCGCCCGCTGGGCACCTTCCAGGCGGTGCAGCACCAGCTCGCCGACTGCTACATCGAGATCGACGCGCTGCGGGTCACCCTGTGGCAGGCCGTCACCGACGTCGAGGACGGCGGGAACGCCGCCGCGTCGGTGCCCGTCGCCCAGTGGTGGGCGGCCGAGGGCGGGCTGAACGTCGTCCACCGGGTGCAGCACCTGCACGGCGGCATCGGCGTGGACGTCGACTACCCGATCCACCGGTACTTCCTGTGGGGCAAGCAGCTCGCGGGGACGCTGGGCGGGGCGAGCGCCCACCTGGCCCGGCTCGGCGACGCGCTGGCGGGGGGCGGCGCCCCGTGAAGCCCACCAGGACGTACCCGGAGGTGGCGGTCGGCGATGTCCTGCCGGCGCTGCCGATCCCGCTGACCCGCACGTTCATCGTCGCCACCGCCATCGCCAGCCGCGACTACCAGGACGTCCACCACGACCCCGCCCTGGCCGTCGAGCGGGGCTCCAAGGACATCTTCATGAACATCCTGACCAGCAACGGGCTGGTCGACCGGTACGTCACCGGCTGGGCCGGCCCCGCCGCGGTCGTCCGGTCGATCAAGATCCGGCTCGGCGCCCCCAACCACCCCGGCGACACCATGGTGCTGACCGGCACTGTGTCCGCCAAGCACGGCGACGGCCGGGTGGAGATCTCCGTGCGCGGCGCCAACGGCCTCGGCGACCACGTCACCGGCACCGTCGTCGTCGAGCTTCCCGGGGCCGGTGAGGCATGAACGCGCCCGGCGGCTTCCCGGAGCCGGCCCGGGGCGCCCGCCTTGCCGGGCGATGGGTGGACCGGCCCGGGCCGGCCGGCCGCCTGGCCGGTGACCGATGAACGCGGGCGACTGGCAGGGCCGCGACCTGGGCGAGCGCACCGTCGGCTACGACGAGCGGGACGCGATCCTGTACGCGCTCGCGGTCGGCGCCCGGGCCACCGACCTGGACCTGGTGTACGAGGAGCGGCTGCGGGTGCTGCCCACGTTCGCGCTCACCCGGGCGCAGTGGGCCCCCGACGCCCTCGGCGCGCTGGGCGCCTTCGACCCCCGCACCGCGGTGCACGGCGCGCAGCGGCTGCGGGTGCACGCCCCGCTGCCGAGGTCCGGCGAGCTGACGATGGCGGCGCGGGTCGCGGAGGTGTGGGACAAGGGCGCCGCCGCGGTCTTCGAGGTCGAGGTGGACAGCGACCACTTCACCGCCACCTGGGTGCTGTTCGCCCCCGGCCGCGGCGGCTTCGGCGGCGACCGGGGCCCGTCCGCCCCGAGGCGTCCGGCGGAGCGGCCCGGCCACGAGCTGCGGCTGGACACCTCGACCGAGCAGGCCGCGCTCTACCGTCTGCTCGGCGACCGGCACGCCATGCACATCGACCCTGCGGCGGCGAAGGAGACCGGGATGCCCCGCCCCTTCATGCACGGCCTGTGCACCCTGGCCGCGCTGACCCTGCCGCTGGCCGCGGCCGCGGGCGCCCACCCGGCCGACCTCGCCGAACTGGAAGGCAGGTTCGCCGCCCCGGTGTTCCCCGGCGACCGGCTCCGCACGGACGGTTGGGCCGACGGGGACGCGATCAGGTTCGAGGCCGCCGCGGACGGCGGCCCGGTGATCTCCGGCGGCCGGCTCCGCTTCCACCCGGCGGGTTCGCCGTAAATGGGGCGGGGCGGGTTCCCCGGCGGTCCGAGGGCGTCCCTCCGGCGTCGTGATCCATGGATGCGGGAAGGTTCCGGGGCGTCGGCCCGGCCGGCCGGGTGAAAGCCCGCGAACCCGTCAGGGCGAGCGGTTCCCGTCGTGCTCCGAGACCTGCCCCTGATCGAGGTGCGTCGCGACGTACCGGGCGGGAACCTCGCCCCCGCCGTGCACGGCGAGGTCGGCCCCGGTGACGTAGGACGCCAGGTCGCTCGCCAGGTAGAGGCAGGTGTTCGCCACGTCGTCGGGCACCGCCATCCGGCCCATCGGGATCAGCCCGGCGACGGCCGCGCCCCCGTCCGCGCCGTAGACGTGCGCCGCGGCCTCGGTGCGGATCAGCCCGACGGTGACGTGGTTGACCCGCACCCGGGGCGACCACTCCAGCGCCAGCGCCCGGGTGAGGGCCAGCAGCCCCGCCTTGGCGGCGGTGTACGCCGCGGTGCCCGGCTGCGGGTCGTGCGCGGAGACGCTGCCGATGTTGATGATCGAGCCGCCGGTCTCCTGCTCCTGCATCACCGCGTTGGCGGGCTGCGCCACGTAGAACGGGGCGAGCAGGTTCAGCGCCACGATCCGCTCCACGAACCGGGGCGAGACCGTTGCCGCGTCCGCGTCGGGCGAGCCGCCGGCGTTGTTGACGAGCACGTCCAGCCGGCCGAGCCGGTCGGCCGCCTCCGCCACCAACCCGGCCGCGGCCGTGGCGTCCCGGATGTCGGCCGGGACGAAGTGCGCCGTCCGCCCGCCGGCGGCGGGCAGGACCTGCGGCTCGTTGCGCCCGCCGACGGCCACCTCGGCCCCCGCGGCCAGGAACCGTTCGGCGATCACAAACCCGATGCCCTTGGTCCCACCGGTGATCAGCACCGCCCGGCCGCTGAAGTCCATCGCCGCGTTCCTCCCTGGAGCGGTTCGGTCAGACCCCTCGGAGGGTAGGGACGGGCGCCCCGTCGGCGGGCGGCGAGTACCGATCACCGGGATCGGGGCTCAGCCGCCCGCCGGGTCCGGCGGCCCGACCGCCAGTTCGGTGCGCAGCCCGAGGAAACGGCCCAGGCCGTCGGCCTCGCGGGCGAGCAGGTCGCTGATCTGGTCGGCGAGCGGGGCGAGCGGCCGCACGGTGATCTCCAGCCGGCCGGCGGTGCGCCGGGGCCGCCAGGTGGCCGCCACCCGCCCGTCGGCGAGCAGCACCGGACGGCTCGAATGGATCACCGGCCGGTAGGACGCGGGGGCCGCCCACGCCAGGGTGGACGCCCACCCCAGCAGGTACTCGTCCCAGATCGGCAGCAGCCGGACCACCGGCTCGGCGACCGGGTCCGCCGCGTCGGCACCGGCCGTCCACAGCCCCGGGGAGACCTCGGTGAGCTCCGCGGCGATCGCCCGCCAGCCGGTCTCGGCGTCCCGCAGCGGCAGCCCCGACCAGGCGGCCAGGTCGCGCGGCCCGGCGGGGGCGTGTGCGCGCAGGTAGCGGCGGGCCAGCTCGGCCAGGGCCCGCTCCCGGTCGGTCTCGACGGGGACGGGCGAGCCGAGCCAGTCGGCGGCGTGCACGTACGTCGGCCGGTTGGAGCGGTCGGGGCCGAAGACGAGCAACCCCGCCCGGGCCGCGAGCACCGCCAGATGCACGATCGCCTGCCCTTCGGCGGGCAGCCCCCCGGCGGCCAGCCGCTCGCCCAGTTCCGCCTTGGTCAGCGGGCCCTGCCCGGCCAGCGCCCGGTCCACCGCCCGCACGGCCTCGGCCTCGCCGATCCGGACGCCCAACTGCCCCAACCGCCGCAGCGAGTCCACAGGACCGGAGCGGATCAGCGGGAACAGCCACGGCAGGTCCGCGGCGGCGATCAGGTGGATGGTGCCGCGCGGCCCCCAGATCCGGACCACCGACCGCTCGTCGCGGGCGGCCCGGAGATCGGCGGCGGTGACCGCCGGCATCCGGGCGTGCAGGGCGATCGGGAACGCGGCGATGTCCTGCGCCTGCACGGCGAGCAGCCGCCGGACCGTCTCGGTGACGCCGCCCGATGCGGGGCGGTGCAGGAGCTGGGCGCGTACCCGGAGGGCGTGGGCGTCATCGGTCACCGGCCCAGGGTCCCAGCCCTCCGGCAGGTACCGATCACCGGGACGGGCGGGTGCGGTCCGGCATCCCCGGCGGCACCATGGCGGCACCGACCGGCGGCCAGGAGAGCTCATGACCACCAGCGACGCGTTGACGATCCCCGGCCTGCTGGAGCGGGCCGCCCGCGAGTTCCCGGACCTGGAGGCCGTGGTGGACGGCCCGGTCCGGCTGACCTACGCCGAACTGCACGACCGGGTCCGGGCGGCGGCGCGGTCCTTCGCCGCGCTCGGCGTCGCGCCCGGGGACCGGATCTCGATCTGGGCGCCGAACGGGCACCGGTGGGTGGTGACCGCGCTGGGCGCGGTCGGCGCCGGAGCGGCCCTGGTCCCGATCAACACCCGGTACAAGGGCGACGAGGCCCGCTGGGTGCTCGCCCGCGGCGGCGTGCGCGCCCTCTTCGTCGAGGACGGTTTCCTCGGCAACGACTACCTCGCCATGCTCGACGAGGGGGAGGGGCGCCCGCCGGCGCTGGAGACCGTGGTCGCCTACGACGACGCGGCCGTCCCCGGCACGACGGGCTGGGCGGACTTCCTCGCCACGGGCGAGCGCGTCCCCGCGGAGCGGGCCGCGGCCCGCTGGGCGGCGGTGACCCCCGGGGACGTCGCGGACGTGCTGTTCACCTCCGGCACCACCGGCCGCCCCAAGGGCGTGCTGTGCACCCACGAGCAGGACGTCCGGACCTTCGCGGCCTGGTGCGGCCGGACCGGCCTGTCCCGCGGCGACCGCTACCTGATCGTCAACCCGCTGTTCCACTCCTTCGGCTACAAGGCCGGGGTGCTCGCCTGCCTGCTCCAGGGGGCGACCATGGTGCTCCAGCGGGTGTTCGAGCCCGCCGAGACCATGCGCCTGGTGGAGGCCGAGCGGATCACCGTGCTGCCCGGCCCGCCCACCCTCTACACCTCGATGCTCGACGCCCCCGAACGCGCCCGGTTCGACCTGTCCTCGCTGCGCCTGGCGGTGACCGGCGCCGCCACCGTCCCCGTGGAACTGGTGCGCCGCACCCGGGCCGAACTGTTCCCGCAGGTGGTCACCGCCTACGGCCTCACCGAGTCCTGCGGCACGGTCACCTCCTGCTCGCTGGAGGACGACGACGAGACCGTGGCGACCACCTCCGGCCGCCCCATCGAGGGGGTCGAGGTCGCGGTGGTGGACGCCTGGGGCGACCCGGTCCCGGCGGGGGAGGACGGCGAGGTCCTGGTCCGCGGCTACAACGTGATGCTCGGCTACCTCGACGACCCGGCGGCCACGGCCGAGGCGGTCCGCGACGGCTGGCTGGTGACCGGAGACCGCGGCCGGCTCGACGCCCGCGGCAACCTGACCATCACCGGCCGCTCCAAGGACATGTACGTCGTCGGCGGCTTCAACGTCTACCCCGCCGAGGTCGAGGACACCCTCGCCCGGCACGATTCGGTCGCCGAAGCGGCCGTCATCGGCGTCCCCGACCCCCGGCTGGGCGAGGTCGGCCGCGCGTACGTGGTGCTGCACCCGGACACGAAGGCGACGGTCGAGACACTGATCGAGCACTGCCGCGCCCGCCTGGCGAACTTCAAGGTCCCCCGCGAGGTCGTCTTCGTGGAGGGTCTGCCGAGGAACGCCATGGGCAAGGTCCAGAAGACCGAGCTCCCGTCCCGCTGACCCGTGCGCGGGCGGGCTGGTTCAGGAGGTGGGGGTGGGTTTTTCGGCGGCGGACTTCATGCTCTTGGGGTCCATGCCGGCCAGGGAGTCGGTGGAGGTCTCGGCGTTGTGGGCGTGGGCGAGGTGGTGCAGGCCGAAGACCGCGTCCATGCCGGTCTGCATGCCCTGGAGGTCCTCGGCCTGGTTGACGGCCTTCTTGGTGAGGGCGAGGCCCATCCGCGGCATGGTCGCGATGCGCTCGGCCAGCGCCAGGGTCTCGGTCTCCAGGTCGGCGCGCGGGACCACCCGGTTGATCATGCCGACCTGGTAGGCGCGTTCGGCGGGCATCCGGTCGCCGGTGTAGAGGAACTCCTTGGCGATCCGCGGGGGCATCGCCCAGGGGTGGGCGAAGTACTCCACGCCGGGGATGCCCATCCGGACCACCGGGTCGGCGAAGAAGGCGTCGTCGGAGGCGACGATCAGGTCGCAGATCCAGGCGAGCATCAGCCCGCCGGCGATGCACGCGCCCTGCACCATCGCGACCATCGGCTTGGGGACCTCCCGCCACCGCCGGCACATGCCCAGGTACACCTCGGACTCGCGGGCGAAGCGGCTCTCGGCGCCGGCCTTGCCCACGTGGTCCCACCACAGGCCGGCCCTGCGGTCGAAGGAGATGTCGGCGTCCCGGCCGGGGGTGCCGATGTCGTGCCCGGCGGAGAAGTGCTTGCCGGCGCCGGCCAGCACGATCACCTTGACCTCGTCGTCGGCCGCGGCCCGGTAGAAGGCCTCGTCCAGTGCGTAGGTCATCGCGGAGTTCTGCGCGTTGCGGTACTCCGGGCGGTTCATGGTGACCACCGCCACGGGCCCGCGCCGCTCGTACTGCACCACGCTCATGGGGACTCCTCTTTTTCTAACAAGTGTTTGGTAGGGTAACCCACCCGCGCGCCGCCGGGAAGGCGCCGGGCCGGGGAATGGGCGCCCCTCTATGCTGGTTAGATAGTTGAAATTTCCACTACTTGCCAGGGGGACGACACATGCAGTTCGGGGTCTTCACGGTCGGGGACGTCACCCCCGACCCGACGAACGGCCGCACGCCGACCGAGGCCGAGCGCATCAAGGCGATGGTGACGATCGCGCTGAAGGCCGAGGAGGTGGGCCTGGACGTCTTCGCCACCGGCGAGCACCACAACCCGCCGTTCGTGCCGTCCTCACCGACCACCATGCTCGGGTACATCGCGGCCCGCACGGAACGGCTCGTCCTGAGCACCGCCACCACGCTGATCACCACCAACGACCCGGTGAAGATCGCCGAGGACTACGCGATGCTGCAACACCTGGCCGACGGCCGGGTGGACCTGATGATGGGCCGCGGCAACACCGGACCCGTCTACCCCTGGTTCGGGCAGGACATCCGCAACGGCATCCCCCTCGCCGTCGAGAACTACGCCCTGCTGCACCGGCTGTGGCGCGAGGACGTCGTGGATTGGGAAGGCCGTTTCCGCACCCCGCTCCAGTCCTTCACCGCCACACCCCGCCCCCTGGACGGCATCCCGCCGTTCGTCTGGCACGGCTCCATCCGCAGCCCCGAAATCGCCGAACAGGCCGCCTACTACGGCGACGGGTTCTTCGCGAACCACATCTTCTGGCCCAAAGAGCACTTCATGCGCCTGATCGAGCTGTATCGCCGGCGCTTCGAGCACTACGGGCACGGCTCGGCCGACCAGGCGATCGTCGGCCTGGGCGGGCAGGTGTTCATGCGGAAGAACTCCCAGGACGCGGTCAAGGAGTTCCGCCCCTACTTCGACAACGCCCCGGTGTACGGGGGCGGCCCGTCGCTGGAGGAGTTCACCGAGCAGACCCCGCTCACCGTCGGCAGCCCGCAGCAGGTGATCGACAAGACCCTCACCTTCCGCCAGCACTTCGGCGACTACCAGCGGCAGCTCTTCCTGATGGACCACGCCGGCCTGCCCCTCAAGACCGTCCTGGAACAGCTCGACATCCTCGGCGAGGAGGTGATCCCGGTGCTGCGCAAGGAGTTCGCCGCGCTGCGCCCGGCCCACGTCCCCGAGGCCCCCACCCACGCCTCCCTGCGCGCCGCCCGCGCCGGGTAGCGGTCAGCCCCCGTAACGGAAGCAGAGCAGCTCGTCCGGGGTGTCCACGAGGAGGTACCCGGTCCCGGCCGGCCACAGACCGAGCACCTCACCGGGCACCTGGAGCGGGTCCGCCCGCCGCCAGGTGGCGACGTCCCAGGTCCACAGGCCGCCCAGGGCGTCACCGGAGACCACGACGCTCCGGCCGCCGAACTCGGCGGCGCACAGCGCGGTGACCGCGGCCGGGTGCCCCGGCACGGGGTCGCCGATCGCGTCGCCCGCGGCGAGGTCCAGCCGGTGCAGCGTCCCGTCGGCGGCCCCGGTCACCTGGACCAGCCGCCCCGCCGCGACGACCACGGCGGCGGGTGACCCGACCGGGGCCTCGGTCACGGGAGCGCCCGCCCAGCCCTCGGCCGGGACGAGGGCCGGGCGGACCGGATCCCACAGCCATCGCGAACCGTCCCTGCGGCGCAGCGCCGCCAGCGCCCGGCCGCCGACCCCGACCGGCCGGACCTCGACATAGTGGTCACGGCCCGGCGAGGGGAGGGCGGTGCCGGTGCGGAGTTCGCGGGCCACGCCACGGGACGACGCGTTCGTCGTCACCACCGTGTACCAGCCGGGGCCCTCCAGCACCGCCACCGACGGGAGCCGGCGGGCCGGGCCCCACCACCACAGGCGTTCCCGGCCCTCCGGATCGGCCGTCAGCAGCCGTTCCCGGCTCGGGTCCGCCGCGAGCAGGCGGGTCGCTCCCACATCGCTCACCAGCGGCGCGGCGACCTCGGCCCCGGAGGTGAGATCCCACAGTCGGAGGGCGCCGCGCCCGTCGGTCCCGGCGACGGCCGACCGGTCGCCGGCCTCGTGCACGGCCAGGCTCCGCAGCGGCGAACCGGTCTGCAGCCCGGCCCCCTGCGAGGCTCCGGTGACCGGATCCCAGAACCGGATCATCGCGTCCTCGCCCGCGGTGATCGCGAGGACGCGGTCGCCCACCCGGGCGATCGCCGCGGCGGTCACCGGCCCGGCATGGCCGGCGATCGGCTCGCCGAGCGGGATCAGAGTGAACAGGTTCCACAGCCGCACCGACCCGTCGGACTCACCGGTGACCGCGACGGAGCGGTCGTCGAGGACGCCGGTCGCCAGTGCGGTGGGCTGGCCGAGGACGTTCCCGTAACCGTTCAGCCGGTCGGGGACCGCCGGGTCCCACCATCCGGCGAGCCCGGATCCGGCGACGACGATCGCCGGGCAGCCCCGGACCCGCCCGATCGCGACCTGGGTGAACGGGATACCAGGTGAGAAGGAGGCCAGCCGTTCCCCCGTCCGGACGTCGGTCAGCCGGAGCAGGCCGCCCACCGCGGCGGCCATGACCGGGCGCCCCCGGAGGTCGCCGAGCGCGATCGCGGCGGCCCCTCCGTTCCGGGGCTCCGCCAGCGGGACGGCCGTCAACTCCGCGGCCGGGACGGCTCCGGACGACGGCCGGTCCACGGTCCACACCGGCCGCCATGGCAGCGGCGGCCCGTGCGGTGGAGCGGCGACCCGCTCGGCGAGTACGGACTGCCCGGCCCGGGCCAGCGCCAGCGCCAGCGCCTCGCGGCGCGCGGGCGGATCGGCCGCGTCCACCGTCTCGACGAGATCCCGGAAGCGGGTGGCGGCCGGCAGGTCTGCGCCGGCCAGCAGGGCTTGCAGGCCGGGGTCGGCGTGGATGAGGAACTCCGCGTCGTCCAGGAGGGTTTCCGGTGTTCCCGCGGAGATCGCGTGCTCGATCGCGTGCCGCCGCAGGTAGGGCTCGGCCAGATCCCAGCGGTGACCGCCGCCCGCGGCGCCCAGGGGCGCGAGCAAAGCGGCGAGCAGCGCCGCCTCGGCGTCCCGCCGGGACGTCCCGGCCTCGCGCCGGTCGCGCAGGTGCTCGGCGAGCCCCGCGTGGAACAGCCGGTACAGGGTGGTGCCGTCGGTGTCGGTCGAGCGGCGCAGGTAGAAACGGGCGGCGTCCAGCGCGGCGGCGACCTGCCCCCGGGTGGGGGCGTCCCCGCCGGAGACGGGGACGCAGCGGGCGGCCAGCGCGGCGGGCATCCCCTCCCCGCGGGCGTAGGCGAGGGCGGTGAGCAGCGGGCGCAGCCACCGGGTGTCGGTGCGGCCGGTGAGGTCCAGCTCGAACACCCCGGGCAGGGTGCGGGGCACCTCGCGGCCGAGTTCGGCGGCGCGTTCCGGGGACGGCATCGGGTCCCCGGCGGCGGTGGTGACGTGGTGGGTGTACAGCCCCGCCACCAGGAACTCGCCCCACCGCTCCTCCCCGGCCGGCACGGGGGCGCCCAGGGTCCGGGCGACCTCGGTGGCGAACGCCCCGCGGACCCCGCCCCGGTCGCGGTAGTCCGGGTGCGGGCGCAGCAGCTTCTGGACGTAGTCCTCCAACTCGCCGGTGAGCACGGTCCGGTCCACCCCGTCGAGGTCGAGCAGGCCGCCCGCCCGCTCCGCCTCGCGCAGCAGTTCCTCGAACCCCCAGCGGCGGGTGCCGACGAGCAGCCGGCAGGCGGGCTCCCCGTCCGGGCGGACCGCGCGGGCCAGGGGGAGCAGCAGGGCGTCCATCACCTCGGCGGGGCCGATCGCCTCGTCGAGCGCGTCGAGCACGACGACCGGCGGCCGGTCCTGTGCCGCGACGCCCGCGACCAGCGCCGCCGGCTCGGCGTCCAGGCCGAGCTGGCGGGCCAGGGAGGCGGCGATCTCGGCGAGGTCCCGCTGCCGGGCGTGGACGGCGGCCAGGTGCTCGATCGGCCACGGTGCCATCTCCACGTGCCGCCACACCCCTTCGGTGGGGGCGCGCAGCCGGGGGTGCGCGGCGCACACCAGCACGCCCAGCAGCGCCGACTTGCCCACCCCCGGGCTGCCGGTCACCATCCGGATCGCGCCGGGTTCGAAGCCGTGCATCCAGGGGACCAGGCTCCGCAGCTCGTCGCGGCGCCCGCTGAAGCACCCCAGGGCCGCCTGGTCGCCCAACCGGCGGTGGCCCACCGCGCGCTCGTAGAAGTGGGCGGCGTCCAGCGCCTCGTCGACGTCGTCGAGGAAGGGGCCGACCCCCGTGTCCACCTCCGCTCGGGCCCGGCGGGCGGGGTTCGGCGCGTAGCCGGGGTTACGGAAGAACGGCTGCTCGGGGAGGTCGGAGGTGAGGTCGATCAGGCTGCCGGTGACCTGCTGCGGGTCCCCGTCGGACTCCTCGCCCAGCCGCTTGACCTCCTGCCCGATGGTGCGGGCGATCGTGGTGAAGGGCGCGTGCTCCAGCGACGGGTCGATGTCGAGCGTGCCCGCCGCCAGCGCCCCGAGCACGTCGGCCGCCGCCCGGGTCAGCCGCCCGTCGAAGGCCGCCCGGTCGGGCGCGCACGCCGCGATCACCCAGGCCCGGGCCCCGCCCGCCGCCACCCGGGCCTGCCAGGGCAGCCGGGCGGCGGTACCCGCGTAGCACAGGTCCAGGAGGAACAGGGTCGGTGTCCGCGCGCCGTCCTGCACCGACACCAGCCAGTCCTCCACCTGGGCGAGGCGGTGGGTCTGGCCGTCGGCGCCCACGACGTAGAGCTTGCCGGTCTCGTTCGAGCGCTCGCCGTGCGCGATCACGTGCACGACCAGTACTTCGCCGGGCGCCGCCGCGTCGATGTGCTCGTGCACCGCCGTGCCCAGCGCCGCGGCGGACGGCTCGGCCTCCGGGGCCGGGGCGCACTCGTACCCCAGGCCGGTCAGCGCGGTGCGCAGCCGGTCCGCCAGTTCCGCCGCATAGGGGAGTTCCCGGCCGGGATCGGGGGCGGAGCCCACCCCGACGCAGAGCGCCCGGCCGACGCCGGGCGGGGCACCGGGCTCCGGCGCCGGCACGGGGGCGGACCGCACGGTCGCCGGGTTCTCCCAGTCCGAGCGGTTCGGCGCGGGCCGGTCGGGAATCGCCGCCGGGCCGGTGGGGGCGTCCGGCGAGGCCGGCTCCGCGGCCGGGACACCCCGGGTCCCCGCGACGATTTCGAGTATCAGATTCTCGGTGACCAGGTCCGGGGAGTCCGGGCCGGGCGCGGTGGACCGGGCCCGCTGGACGGTCGCGAGGGCCGTGTCGAGCAGGGCGAAGGCCGACCCCGGCAGGTTGCGGTCGGCGAACCGGGCGGCGGCGGTCAGCGCGTCGTCGGTGATCGAGATCCCGTGGTGCTCCTCGTACCGGGGGCGGGCGGCGCGCAGCATCTCCGCGACCAGCGTGGGGTCGGGCGGCGCGACCTTGACCACGAAGAACCGGGAGTCGAGACCGGTGCTCACCCGGAGCCGTTCGTACGCGGCCGGCGTGGTGGCCCGGACGAGCCGTACCCGGGCGTCGTCCAGCAGTCGCCGGAGGCCCGGATCGTCGGGCGGGTCCTCGTCGCCGGGGTGCTCGATCTCGTCCTCGATGAAGAGCCGGAGTATTTTGCTGGGGCGGAGACCGGCGACGATGCGGTGGACGTCGTCCCACCGCCCGGCCCCGGGAGCAGCCTCTCCGGCCGCGAACCGGTACACCCCGCCTGACACCCGGCCGGCGGCGATCTGGTGTGCCAGCCCCTCGACCACCGCGGTCCGTCCGGTGCCGCGCTCGCCGACCAGGATGATGGGGGCACCCGCCTGGAGGACGAGCTGATCGATCTCGTCGTGCCGTCCGATGACGGGCCAGAGCCGCCCCTCCCGGGCGGCCTGGACGAGGTCACCCGTCGGCCGGGCGGGCGGCCCGGCCGGGGCTGTCCAGTCGGGAACGTGCTCGGGCCGGTGCCAATACATCATGCTGTGGGTTCGCGAGCGGATCCGGTCGAGGTCGGTGCCCAGTCGCACCAGGATCTGGGCGGCCACGCCCTCGCCCTCGCGGACCAGTCCCAGCAGCAGATGCACGGGTTCGACGTGGCCGTGGCCGAGCCGTTGCGCTTCCGACTGTGACAGTTCCACCAGCTTCTTGGCCCGGGGAGTGAACGAGAGGTGTCCCGTGGGCGCCTGCTGCCCCAGGCCGATGATCTCTTTGACCTGCCGGCGCACGGCCTCCAGGCCGATGTCCAGGCTCTCCAGGGCCCTGGCCGCGACCCCCTCGCCCTCGCGGATCAGGCCCAGGAGGATGTGTTCGGTGCCGACGTAGTTGTGCTGGAGAGCCCTGGCCTCCTCCTGGGCCAGGGCGGACACGTGCAGCGCACGGTCGGTGAACCGCCCGGCGGGATCCGCCGCCGGTGCGGGCGGCGGGAAGACGGCGGTGGGCGCCGTCCTGGTCGTCGTGCCACCGGCGTGCGCGGAGGATTCCGACGGCCTGCCCACCGCGGCCGGCTCCCCGCCCTGGTGATCGTGGAGTAGCCGGACGACCTGCTGGCGGACCCGGTCGAGGCCGGCGCCCAGCTTCACCAGGATCTGGGCGGCCACGCCCTCGCCCTCGCGGACCAGGCCCAGCAGGACGTGCTCGGTGCCGATGCGGTCGTGGCCGAGCAGCTGTGCCTCGTGCACGGAGAGCTCCAGCACCTTCTTGGCCCGGGGAGTGAACGGGATGTGTCCCGTGGGCGCCTGCTGCCCCGGGCCGATGATCTCTTCGATCTGCCGGCGCACGGCCTCCAGGCTGATGTCCAGGCTCTCCAGGGCCCTGGCCGCGACCCCCTCGCCCTCGCGGATCAGGCCCAGGAGGACGTGCTCGGTGCCGATGTAGTCGTGATTGAAAGGCCTGGCCTCCTCCTGGGCCAGGACGACGGCGCGCCGCGCGCGGTCGGTGAACCGCTCGAAGGGGACTGCGGCCGAGCGGCCCGTCGCCCCGGTCGCCTGCTTGCCGGAGATCAGACGCATCACCTGCTGCCGGACCTGGTCGAGCCGGAAGCCCAGGTTCGCCAGGATCTGTACGGCGCCGCCCTCGCCCTCGCGGAGCAACCCCAGCAGGATGTGCTCGGTGCCGATGTAGTTGTGGCCGAGCAACTGTGCCTCGCGCGGGGAGAGCTCCAGCACCTTCTTGGCCCGGGGAGTGAACGGGATGTGTCCCGAGGCCTTCTGCCGGTCTTGGCCGCCGACCTGCGCGACCTGCCGGCGCACGGTCTCCAGGTCGATGCCCAGGCTTCCCAGGGCGGTGGCCGCGATTCCCTCGCCCTCGCGGATCAGCCCCAGCAGGAGGTGTTCGGTGCCCATGAGCCCGTGGCCGAGCGCCTTGGTTTCCTCCTGGGTCAGGGAGACCACGCGCCGTGCGCGGTCGGTGAACCTCTCGAACACGTCGCCACCCGAGAAAGTCAGGAGAAACAGAACGCCCCACCGACACGGTAGCCGCGATCACCGCCCGCGGTGCCGGCTCGCCGCCGGATGCGCGCACAATTACTCACACGGCGGTGGAATGGCTTTTCTGCCGCACGAAATCCGAATTCCGGGGGATTTCAAACCGGAATAACGGCGCCTCCCGAACGCGGCGTTCTCACGGCCGGTGCAGCAGGGCGCGGACGCGGTCGGCGGCCTCGGCGACCGGGACGGTGACGGTCTCGCGGGTGGCGCGGTCGGTGAGCTCGACCGTGCCGGCGGCCAGGCCGCGCCGGCTGACGGTGACGCGGCAGGGGATGCCGACGAGCTCGGCGTCCTTGAACTTGGCGCCGGGGCGCTCGTCACGGTCGTCCAGCAGGACGTCCACGCCGCCGGCGGCCAGCCCGGCGTAGAGCTCCTCGGCGGTGCCGCGGACCTGGTCGTCGTCGGCGTTGAGCAGCACCACCACCGCCTCGAACGGGGCGACGGCGACCGGCCAGACGATGCCGGCGTCGTCGTGGTGCGTCTCGACGATCGCGGCCATCGCGCGCTCGACGCCGATGCCGTAGCTGCCCATGATCGGGGCGACTTCGGCGCCGTCCGGGCCGAGCACCCGCACCCCCAGGGCCTCGGTGTACCGGGTGCCGAGCTTGAAGATGTGCCCGACTTCGACGGCGCGCACCACCTCCAGCGGGGTGCCGCAGCACGGGCAGGGCTCGCCCGCCGTCACCTCGCGCAGGTCCGCCCACCGGCCGACGGCGATGTCGCGGGCGACGTCCACCCCGCGCAGGTGCACGCCGTCGGTGTTGGCGCCCGTTGTCATGGCGTGGCGGTCGCGCAGCGCCTCGTCGGCCAGCACGGGCAGGCCGGTGACGCCGACCGCGCCGAGGCTGCCGGGGCGCGCGCCGAGCGCTTCGACGATCTCCTCGGGGTGCGCCGGACGCGCCGCGACGGCCCCGGTGGCGTCGGTGAGCTTCTGCTCGACCAGGGCGTGGTCGCCGCGCATCAGCACCAGCGTGAGCCGGCCGTCCACCACGTACACCAGGGTCTTGATCTGCCGGTCGGCGGGCACCCCGTGCTGGACGGCCAGTTCCTCGATGGTGCGGGCGTCGGGGGTGTCGAACCGTTCGGGGGCGGGCAGCCCCGGCCCGTCCTCGACCGGCGCGAGGCGGGCGGTCGCCTTCTCCACGTTGGCCGCGTAGTCGCCGGCAGGGCAGCGGACCACCAGGTCCTCGCCGGCGTCCGTCGGGCACATGAACTCCACCGACGCGCTGCCGCCCATGCTGCCGCTGGACGCCTGCACCGCGACCACCGGGACGCCGAGCCGGGCGAAGATCCGCTCGTAGGCCGCGCGGTGCAGCTCGAACGACCGGTCCAGCCCCTCCGGGGCGAGGTCGAAGCTGTAGGAGTCCTTCATGGTGAACTCCCGGACCCGCAGCAGCCCGGACTTCGGCCGGGGCTCGTCCCGGAACTTGGTCTGGAACTGGTACCACAGCTGCGGCAGCCGCCGGTAGGAGCCGAGTTCCCGGGCCAGCGTCGCGAAGATCTCCTCGTGGGTCATGCCCAGGGCGAGGTCGGCGCCCCGGCGGTCCCTGAGCCGGAACATCTCCTCGCCCATGACCTCCCAGCGGCCGCTGCGCCGCCAGATCTCCGCCGGGTGCAGGGCGGGCAGGCTGAACTCCTGCGCCCCGATCCGGGTCATCTCCTCCCGGATCACCTCGATCACCCGCGCCCGCACCCGGACGGCCAGTGGCAGCAGCGAGTAGTGCCCGGCCATCAGCTGCCGGACGAACCCGGCCCGGACCAGCAGCCGGTGGCTGGCCGCGTCCGCGTCGGCGGGGTCCTCGCGCAGCGTCGGCGCGTACAACTGGGACCAGCGCATGGGCGGTGACCTCGCATGTCGTGGGGCGGCAACAGAGTGAGCAGTTTAGGGCGCCGGCAGCGAGCGCCCGGCACGGGTGCGCGACAATGCGTGGAATGGAACTGAAAGAGGCGTTGCGCACCACCGGAGCCGTCCGGGAGTTCACCGGCGAACCCGTGGCCGACGAGGTGCTGTACGAGATCCTGGACACCGCCCGGTTCGCCCCCAGCGGCGGCAACCGGCAGGGCTGGCGGGCGATCGTCGTCCGGGATCCGGGGCTGCGCCGGGAACTGCGCGATTTGTATTTGCCGGGCTGGTACGACTACCTGGCGATGGGCCGGGCGGGGCTGGTCCCCTGGGCGCCGCTCACCGACCGGGAGGCCGAGCGCGCGGCGCTGGCGGGCGCCCCCGCGATCGCGGCCGCGGCCGACGGGACGGGTTTCGCCGAACGGCTGCACGAGGTGCCCGCGCTGGTGGTCGTGCTGGCCGACCTGCGCGCCCTCGCCGCGGTGGACCGGGACCACGACCGCTACACCCTCGTCGGCGGCGCCTCGATCTACCCGTTCGTGTGGAGCCTCCTGCTGGCCGCCCACGACGCGGGGCTGGGCGGGGTGATGACGACCATGCTCGTGCAGCGGGAGAAGGAAGTGCGCACCCTGCTGGGCGTGCCGGACGAGTTCGCCGTCGGCGCGGTGGTGGCCCTCGGCCATCCCGTCCGGCGCCCCACCCGGCTCAGGCGGTCCGAGGTGGCGGAGTTCGCGACGGTCGACCGCTTCGACGGGCCGGCCGTCGCGCCCTGAGCGCCCGCCTCGCCGGGGGCCGCCGCCAATCCACGGCCGGTCCGGAAACGGGCCCTAGACTCCCGGCATGAACCTCACGGACGCTGCGCGCATGCTGCTCACCGAGTCGGCTGCGCACCCGGAGTTGCTACGGGACGCGCGGCTGGCCTACGACGAGTTCGCCGGCGGCCGCCAGGTGCCGCACACGCTGCTCTCCCGGATGCTGGGCGAGGCGGGCCGCAAGGGTGTCTTCCCGGCGCTCCGTGAGCGGCACGGCGAGCGTGCGGTCAACGACATGATCACGGTCCTGGCCCGCGAGATCGACCGGCAGGCCCCGGTCGCCCCCCGGGCGCGCTGAGGCCCGCCCGGCCCCCGATCAGGAGGACTTCTCCCGCCGCCCCACCCCGCACCCGCCGGACCGGACTCCGGGACGACAGATGACGTCCCGGAGTCCGGGAAGGGGGGATGCATGGAGTTCATGCCGTCCCCCGCCGGGGCGGCCGAGCAGGTCGCCCGGCAGGCGATCGACGCCGCCCGCTGGGCTCCGTCGGTGCTCAACACCCAGCCGTGGTGGTTCGGCCTGCACGGCGCGCGGATCAGCCTGCACGAGGACATCGAGCGGCGGATGCCGGTGGCCGATCCGACCGGCCGGGAGGCGGTGATCAGCTGTGGGGCCGCGCTGCTCACGCTGCGCGTGGCCCTGTGCCGGCTGGGCCGTACGCCCGAGGTGGACCTGCTGCCCGACCCCGACCGGCCGGCGCTGCTCGCCGATGTGTCGCCGGGCCGCCCGTGCCGGTCGGAGGAGGACACCGACCGGATGTACGAGCAGATCCGGCTGCGGCGCTCCCACCGGGGCGGCTTCCGCGCCCCGCTCGGCCCGCCGGACCTGCCGGACCGCCTCCGGGTGGAGGCCCGGCAGGAAGGCGCGGTGCTCCTGCTGGTCGCCGACTCCCACACCCGGGACGCGCTGGCCGCGCTGACCCAGGCCGCCGAGCACGTCCAGCGGCTGGACCCCCGGTACGTCGCGGAGGCGGCCCTGCGATCGTACGGTCCGCCCGGCCCGGCCGGGCCCGAGAACGTCGAGCCGTACTTCCCGGGCCGAGGCCGGAGCGCCGTGCCCGGGACCGGCACGGCCGAACTCGGCACCGTGGCGCTCGTCGTCACCGAGGGAGACGCCCGCGCCGACTGGCTGCGGGCGGGGCAGGCACTGCAGCGGGTGCTGCTGCGCGCCGCCGTGGCGGGGGTGTCGGCCGCGTTCCACACCCAGCCGCTGGAGGTCCCGGAGCTGCGGGAGTTCGTCCGGACCAGGTTCTGCGCCGGCCGGTATCCCCAGGTGCTCCTGCGGCTGGGGGTGGCCGACCGGCCGCCGCCCGGCACCCGCCGCCCGGCCGAGGAGGTCGTGGCACCGGAACCCTGACCGGTGATTGTCCGCCCCCGTCCCGGGAAGGGCGGCAACGGTCCCGTCCACCAGCGCGAGGGAATCCCGTCATGACACAGACCGTCACTCCCGCCGGCCGGCCCACCGGCGAGGAGGAACTCCAGGTGCTCGACGCCTACTGGCGGGCCGCCAACTACCTGTCCGTGGGCCAGATCTACCTGCGGGCCAACCCGCTGCTGCACGAGCCGCTGCGCCCGGAGCACGTCAAGCCCCGGCTGCTGGGCCACTGGGGCACGTCCCCCGGGCTGAACTTCTGCTACGCGCACCTGAACCGGGTGATCACGGCGCGGGACCAGGACATGATCTACATCATGGGGCCCGGGCACGGCGGCCCGGCCGCGGTGGCCAACGCCTGGCTGGAGGGCACCTACAGCGAGATCTACCCGCACGTCTCCCAGGACACCGCGGGCATGGCCCGGCTGTTCCGGCAGTTCTCCTACCCGGGCGGGATCCCCAGCCACGTCGCGCCGGAGACGCCCGGCTCGATCCACGAGGGCGGCGAGCTCGGCTACGCCCTGACGCACGCCTACGGGGCGGCCTTCGACAACCCCGACCTGGTGGTGGCCTGCATCGTCGGCGACGGCGAGGCCGAGACCGGGCCGCTGGCCGCGAGCTGGCACTCCAACAAGTTCCTCGACCCGGTCTCCGACGGGGCGGTGCTGCCGATCCTGCACCTGAACGGGTACAAGATCGCCAGCGCCACCGTGCTGGCCCGGATCCCCGAGCACGAGCTGATCTCGCTGCTGGAGGGGTACGGGCACCGGCCCTACCTGGTCGGCGGGGACGACCCCGCCAAGATGCACCGGGCGATGGCGGCCGCCCTCGATGCGGCCTTCGACGACATCGAGGGCATCCAGGCGGCGGCCCGCACCGGCGGCACGACCACGGACCGGCCCCGCTGGCCGATGATCGTCCTGCGCACGCCCAAGGGCTGGACGGGCCCCCGGGAGGTCGACGGCGTGCCGGTGGAGGGCACCTGGCGGTCGCACCAGGTGCCGCTGCCAGGGGTCCGTGACGACCCCGCCCACCTGGAGCAGCTGGCGGGCTGGCTGCGCTCGTACCGGCCGGAGGAACTGTTCGACCCCGGCGGCCGTCCGGTCGCCGAGCTGCGGGCCCTGGCGCCGCAGGGCGACCGGCGGATGAGCGCCAACCCGCACGCCAACGGCGGCGTGCTGCTGCGCGAACTGATCCTGCCGGACTTCCGCGACTTCGGGATCGAGGTCGAGCGGCCGGGCACCACGTCCACCTCGCCCACCCGGGCGCTCGGCGCGTACCTGCGCGAGGTCGTCCGGGCCAACCCGCACAACTTCCGGATCATGGGGCCGGACGAGACCGCCTCCAACCGGCTGGACGCGGTGTTCGAGGTCACCGACCGGGTGCTGCGGGCCAGGCTGCTGGACACCGACGAGCACCTGGCGCCCGCCGGCAGGGTGATGGAGGTGCTCAGCGAGCACCTGTGCGAGGGCTGGCTGGAGGGGTACCTGCTGACCGGCCGGCACGGCCTGTTCAACAGCTACGAGGCGTTCGTCCACATCGTGGACAGCATGTTCAACCAGCACGCCAAGTGGCTGAAGGTCACCCGGCACCTGCCCTGGCGGCGGCCCATCGCCTCGCTGAACTACCTGCTCAGCTCGCACGTCTGGCGGCAGGACCACAACGGTTTCACCCATCAGGACCCCGGCTTCCTGGACGTGGTCATGAACAAGAAGCCGGAGATCGTCCGGGTCTATCTGCCGCCGGACGCCAACACCCTGCTGTCGGTGGGCGACCACTGCCTGCGCTCCCGGGACTACATCAACGTGGTCGTCGCTGGCAAGCAGCCCGCGCTGAACTGGCTGCCGATGCCCGAAGCGGTCCTGCACTGCACCCGGGGCATCGGGATCTGGGAGTGGGCGAGCACCGACGGCGGCGCCGACCCCGACGTGGTGCTCGCCTGCGCCGGTGACGTCCCGACCCTGGAGACGCTGGCCGCCGCCGACCTGCTCCGGCAGTACTTCCCCGAACTGCGCGTCCGGGTGATCAACGTGGTGGACCTGATGCGGCTGCAACCCGACACCGAGCACCCGCACGGCCTCACCGACCCGGAGTTCGACGCGCTGTTCACCACCGACCGGCCGGTCATCTTCGCCTTCCACGGCTACCCGTACCTGATCCACCGGCTCGCCTACCGGCGGAACAACCACGCGAACCTGCACGTGCGCGGGTACCAGGAGGAGGGCACCACCACCACGCCCTTCGACATGGTGATGCTCAACAACCTGGACCGTTTCCATCTGGTGATGGACGTCATCGACCGGGTTCCGGGGCTGGGCGGCCGGGTCGCCCACGTCCGGCAGCGGATGGCCGACTCCCGGGTCGCCCACCGCGCCTACACCCGCGAGCACGGCGAGGACTCCCCGGAGATCCGCGACTGGGTCTGGCCGCACCACTAGCCGGTACGACGCCCGCCCGCCGGGAAGGGACGCTGTGGGGGCTTCGGGGACTTCGTCGGGGAGGCGGAAGATGGCCCGGTACTCGCACGTACTGGTCGGCTACGACGGCGCCGAGGAGAGCGAGCGGGCGCTGCGCTGGGCCGCCGAGGAGGCGGCGCTGCGGCGGCTCGCGCTGTCCGTCTGCCACGCCTGGCACCGGCCGGTCCGAATCGGCCCGCTGCATGCCGACGTCACCGAGATCTCCGAGCGGATGGGCCGGCACGTCCTGGAACACGGGATCTACCTCGCCGAGGAGGTCGCCCCCCGGTTGCAGGTGTGCGGCCGGCTGCTGACCGGGCCGGCGTCCTCGGCGCTGCTGCACTGCGCCGGGGACGCCGCGCTCATCGTGATCGGGCTGCACGGCCCGGAGGAGCTTCCGCTGGGCGCGACCGCCCTCCAGGTGGCCTCGCGCGCGGACCGGCCGGTCGTCGGCATCCGGCCCGGGCGGGCGCCGGCCGAGGGGCGGGCGGTGGTCGGCGTGGACGGCTCGGCGGGCGGTCACGCCGCGCTGGCGTTCGCCTTCGAGGAGGCGATGCTGCGGGGCTGGGCGGTGCAGGCGGTGCACGGCGCCTGGGAGCCGGCGTTGACGGCGGGGGAGTCCGAACTGTCCCGGTACGCCGACGCCGATCTCGTGGAACGGGAGGCGGGCGCCCGGTTGCAGCGCGCGGTGGCGCCCTGGCGGGAGAAGTACCCGCAGATCGAGGTCTGGACGTCGCTGTGGCTGAAGGACCCGCGCCGGGCGCTGCTGGAGGCGGCGGAGGGCGCCGACATGGTGGTGGTCGGCGCCCGGGGGGCCGGCGATGTGCGCCCGCTGCTGCTCGGCTCGACCAGCCAGACCGTGCTCCAGCACGCCCCCTGCCCGGTCACGATCGTCCATCGCTGAGGCGGGTGCTTCCTTGCTCGCGGTAATCGCCTGGTTCATTCATGCATTTCTCAAGCTATGGTCTGGTTTGTCATGGTGATGCAGGTCATGTCCCTCGTGAAGGGGTGATGCGTGTTTTGATGGGCCGCATGGCGAATCCGGCGATCCTGACCGTCGATGACGATCCGGCCGTCTCCCGGGCGGTGGCCCGGGACGTGCGGCGCCGGTACGGCGACCGGTACCGGGTGGTCCGGGCCGAATCCGGCCGGGCGGCTCTGGAGGCGCTGCGCGAGATCAAGCTGCGCGGCGAGCGCGTCGCCCTGCTGCTGGCCGACCACCGGATGCCGGAGATGAACGGCATCGAGTTCCTCGAAGCCGCGATGGACCTGTTCCCGGCAGCCCGCAGGGTCCTGCTCACCGCGTACGCCGACACCGGCGCGGCCATCGACGCGATCAACCTCGTCGACCTCGACCACTACCTGCTCAAGCCGTGGAACCCGCCGGAGGAGAACCTCTACCCGGTGCTCGACGCGCTGCTGGAGGCCTGGCTCGCCGCCCCCGACCCGGCGGTGGGCGAGACCCGGGTGGTCGGGCACCGCTGGTCCGCGCCGTCCTTCAAGACCCGTGACTTCCTGGCCCGGAACCTGGTGCCCTACCGCTGGCTGACCACCGACGAGCCGGAGGGCCGCCGGCTGCTCGCCGCCGCCGGGGTCGGCCCCGACGACGTGCCGCTGGTCGTCACGCCCGACGGGAAGTCGCTGGTCAAGCCGTCCGCGGCCGAACTGGCCCAGCACGTCGGGCTGATCACCTCTCCCGCGGCCGACTTCTACGACGTAGTGATCGTCGGGGCGGGGCCCGCCGGGCTGGGCGCGGCGGTCTACGCGGCGTCCGAAGGGCTGCGCACGGTGCTCGTGGAGCAGCGGGCCACCGGCGGGCAGGCCGGCCAGAGCAGCCGGATCGAGAACTACCTGGGCTTCCCCGACGGGGTCTCGGGGGCGCAACTCGCCGAGCGCGCCCGCCGGCAGTCCCTGAAGTTCGGCGCCGAACTGATCACCGCCCGCGAGGTCGTCGAGCTGGAACCCGCCGGGTCGGCCCGGCTGCTGCGGTTCTCCGACGGCACGTCCGTCTCCTCGCACTCCGTGGTGCTGGCCACCGGCGTCTCCTACCGCAAGCTCACCGCGCCCGGCCTGGCGGAGCTGACCGGGCGCGGCGTGTTCTACGGCTCGGCGGCCACCGAGGCGCCGTCCTGCGCGGACCAGGAGGTGTACATCGTGGGCGGCGCCAACTCCGCCGGGCAGGCGGCGGTCTACTTCTCCCGGTACGCCCGGCGGGTCCACCTGCTGGTCCGCGGCGACGGGCTGACCCACTCGATGTCGCAGTACCTGATCGACCAGATCGAAGACATCGAGACCATCGAGGTGCACCCGCACACCGTGGTGGCGGGGGCCGCCGGGGACACCCACCTGCGCGAGCTGACCCTGTGCGACTCCCGGACGGGCCAGGCCCACACGGTCGAGACCTCCTGGCTGTTCGTCTTCATCGGCGCCGAGCCGCGGACCGACTGGCTCCACCCGGTGGTCACCCGGGACCCGCGCGGCTTCGTCGTCACCGGCTCCGACCTGCTCGTCGAGGGGCGGCGCCCGGCCGGCTGGTCGTTGCCCCGCGACCCGTACCACCTGGAGAGCAGCGTGCCCGGGGTCTTCGCGGCCGGCGACGTGCGCGCCGCCTCGATGAAACGGGTCGCCTCCGCCGTGGGCGAGGGCGCGATGGCGGTCTCGCTCGTGCACCGCTACCTGGAGGCCCAGTGACCGACGACCGGCTGACCCCCGACGAACTGCGCACCCTCTTCCTGTTCGAGTCGCTCGACGACGACCAGCTCGCCCTGCTGGCCGAGCACGGCCGGGTGACGAACATCCCCGCCAAGACCGACGTCTTCACCGTCGGTGAGCCGGCGACCTGCTTCTACGTCCTGCTGAGCGGCACGATCTCACTGAGCATCCGGGTGCGCGGCACCGACGTCGAGACCGTCCGTACCGACCATCGCGGCGTCTACGCGGGCCTGACCGAGGGGTACTTCGCCGGCGGCGACCTCCAGGACCCGCAGCGCTACCCCAACACGCTGCGCGCGGTCACCGACGTGGAGATGTACGAGCTGCCCGCCGACCTGGTCGGCGAGTCGATCCGCACCTGGTTCCCGATGGCCACCCACCTGCTGGAGGGCCTGTACCTCAACATGCGCAACAACCAGGCGCTGGCGGGCGAGCGGGAGCGGCTGGTCGCGCTGGGCCAGTTGTCGGCCGGGCTGACCCACGAGCTGAACAACCCGGCCGCCGCCGCCGTCCGGGCCACCTCGGTGCTGCGCGAGCGGGTCGCCGGGATGCGCCACAAGCTCGCCATGATCGCGGACGGCCGGCTGGACGGCCGCCAGCTGCACCGACTGGTGGAACTGCAGGACGAGGCCGTTAAGCGGACCGCCGGCACCGAGCGGCTGTCGGCGCTGGCCGCCTCCGACGCCGAGGACGAGATCGCCGACTGGCTCGACGACCACGGCGTCACCGGTGGCTGGGAGATCGCCCCCACCCTGGTCGCCGGCGGCGTCGACGTGTCCTGGCTGGCGGGGATCGGCGAGGCGGTGCGCGAGGAGGACCTGGAACCCGCCGTCCGGTGGCTCACCTACACGATCGACACCGAGCTGCTGATGACCGAGATCGACGACGCGGTGACCCGGATCTCCAGCCTGGTCATGGCGGCCAAGCAGTACTCCCAGCTCGGCCGGGCCCCGCACCAGACCATCGACGTGCACGACCTGCTCGACGCCACGCTGACCATGTTCCAGGGGAAGATCCCCACCGGGGTGCGGACGGTCCGGGAGTACGACCGGACGCTGCCGCCGGTCCCGGCGTACGCCGCCGAGCTCAACCAGGTGTGGACCAACCTGATCGACAACGCGCTGGGCGCGATGGGCCCCGAGGGGACCCTGACGCTGCGCACCGGGCGGGACGGCGACATGCTCACGGTGGAGGTGGCCGACACCGGGCCGGGCATCGCCCCGGAGATCCGGTCACGCATCTTCGAGCCCTTCTTCACCACCAAGCCGGTCGGGGAGGGTACCGGGCTGGGGCTGGACATCTCCTACCGGATCGTGGTGAAGAAGCATCACGGCGACATCCGGGTGCGTTCGGCGCCCGGCGCCACCGCGTTCTGCGTCCTGCTGCCGCTCGCCGCGGCCCCCGCCCCCTGACCGGCGGCTTCGCGTTCCGCCGGATGAGAGAGCTCTCATCCGGCGCGCGTTCCTTCGGCGGCCCGCGCCGCCTACGGTGGGGGGATGATCCCCCGCCTGTCCGCGCTCGGCCTGATCGGCGCGGTGTTCGCCGCCGCGGTCGCCACGGCCGGGCTGGTGTGGGCGGCGCGCTCCGAACCCCCTTCGCTGGGCCCGTCCGTCGTGGTGTCCGGACCGCCAGGGCCCGTCGGTGACCCCACCGCCGCGCCGACCGGCCCGCCCTCGGCCCGGCCCACCCCGTCCGGGCCGCCCTCCGCCCCGGCGGGACCGGTCCGGCCGCCGCCGCCCCGGGAGGGCGGGGACGATGACGACGGCGGGGACGACGGGGGCGACGATGGCGATGACGACTGAGCGCGCCCGTTGAGCGCACGGGCCCGGATCGTCGGCTGGGTGATGCTCGTGGCGACGCTGGCGCTGTCGGTCTCCGGGGTGGCGACCTGGTCGATCCTGCTCGCCCGGCTGGAGGACCGGGTCAACGCGGAGCTGGCGAACGAGACCGAGAAGCTGCGCGCCTACGCCACCCGCGGCCCCGGCCGGTTCGCACCGACCGTGGCGGACCTGCTCACCGGCTATCTCGAGGTCACCGTCCCCGACGGCAACGAGACGTACTTCTCCCTGGTGGACGGGCGGGCGGCCCGGCGCAGCGGGGTGGAGCCGCCGGCCCGGCTGGACGACGACCGGGCGCTGGTGGCCCGGCTCGCCGTGGCCCGGACGCCCGTTGCGGGCTGGACCGACAGCGCCGTGGGCCGGGTGCGGTACGCGGTCGTCCCGGTCCGGGTCACCGGTGACTCCCGGCGCGGCGCGCTGGTCGTCGCGGTCTTCTACGACCGGCAGCGCGACGAGGTCGATGACGCGATCATGGTGCTGGCCGGGACGGCTTTCCTGGCCCTGTGCGTGGCGGGGCTGGCGGGCTGGCTGGTCGCCGGCCGGGTGCTGGCCCCCGTCCGGCTGGTGCGGCTGACGGCCGAGCGGATCGGCGGCTCCTCGGACCTGTCCCGGCGGCTGGCCGTCACCGGCGACGACGACATCGCGGCGCTGGCCGGCACCTTCAACCGGATGCTCGACCGGCTGGACCGGGCCTTCACCTCCCAGCGCCAGTTCCTCGACGACGTCGGCCACGAGCTGCGCACGCCGATCACCGTGGTCCGGGGGCATCTGGAGCTGATGGGCGACGCCGACCGGGAGGAGACGCTCGCCCTGGTCACCGACGAGCTCGACCGGATGAAGCGGATGGTCGACGACCTGATGCTGCTGGCCCGGTCCGGGCAGCCGGGGTTCCTGGCCCTGGGGCAGGTCGTCCTGGCCGACCTCACCGTGGACGTCCTCGCCAAGGCACGGGCGCTGGGGGAGCGGACCTGGCGGCTGGACGAGGTGGCCGAGGGCGTCGTCGTCGCCGACGGGCAGCGGCTCACCCAGGCGCTGATGCAGCTCATCGCCAACGCCGTCCGGCACACCGGCGCCGGGGACGTGATCGCGGTGGGCTCGGCCGTCCGCGCCGGCGAGGTGGTGCTGTGGGTCCGCGACGGCGGGCCCGGCGTCCCGGCGGCCGAACGGGAACGGATCTTCGACCGGTTCGCCCGGGGCGACACGGCCGGTGCCGGGCTCGGGCTGGCCATCGTCGGCTCCATCGCCGAGGCGCACGGCGGCCGGGCCGCGGTGCGCGACGCCCCGGGCGGCGGGGCGCTGTTCGAACTCTTCCTGCGGGTGCCCTGGAGGGCGGAGTGAACCGGATCCTGATCGCCGAGGACGAGACGCGGATCGCCTCCTTCCTGGACAAGGGGCTGCGCCGGCACGGCTTCGTGACGACGGTGGCGGCCGATGGGGCGCTGGCCTACGAGCTGGCCCGGACGGGGGAGTTCGACCTGCTGGTGCTCGACCTGGGGCTGCCCGTCCGCGACGGGTTCACGGTGTTGCGGCAGTTGCGCGAGGCACGGGTGACGATGCCTGTGATCATCCTCACCGCCCGCGACAGCGTCGCCGACACCGTCGCCGGGCTGGAGGGCGGCGCCGACGACTACATCGCCAAGCCGTTCGCGTTCGAGGAACTGCTGGCCCGGGTGCGGCTGCGGCTGCGCCCGGAGCGGGTGCCCGAGGCGACCGTGCTGAAGGTCGGTGACCTCTCGCTGGACCTGCGCACCCGGCGGGCCCGGGTGCGCGACCGGACGGTGGACCTGTCGGCCCGGGAGTTCGCGCTGGCCGAGTTTTTTTGCCGGAACCCCGACCGCGTCCTCACCCGCGAGCAACTGCTCGGCCACGTGTGGGGGTTCGACTTCGACCCGGGCTCCAACGTGGTGGACGTGTACGTGCGCTACCTGCGCCGCAAGCTCGGCGCCGCCCGGATCGAGACGGTACGCGGCACCGGCTACCGGATGCGGGCCTGATATCCGGAAATGCCGGATGTGAGCCCTCTCATCCGGGCCTCATGGTGGCGCCACGCCGCACCGACAGCCTGGAGACATCGCACCGCGGACCGGCCGCGGGGCGGTCACCAGGGAGGTTGCGTTGACTTTGCTGCTCCAGCGGGTGCTGTTCGCGCTCGCACTGGCCCTCGGGATGTCCGCGGCGGGTGTCGTCGTCGCGGGCTCGCCGGGACCGGCGGGTGCCCCCGTCCTCGTGTCGGCCGCCCATGCCGACGACGACGATGACGATGACGACGATGACGACGACGATGACGACGACGACAAGCCCCGCGGCGGGGCCAAGCCCCCGGCCGCCAAGCCCCCCGCGGCCAAGCCCCCGGCCAAGCCCCGCGGCGACGACGACCTGCCCCGCGGCGGTATCCAGACCGGTCTGGGCGGTGTGGTCGACGATGACGACGACAAGCCCCGCGGCGGGGTCGGCGCAGGTTTCGGCGGGACGGTCGTCGACGACGATGACGACCGTCCGCGGGGCGGGGTCGGCACCGGCCTGGGCGGCACCGCACGGGACGGCGGACCGGGCCTGGCGCTACCGCTGCTGGTGACGGGCGGCGGCCTGCTGCTGGTCGTCGGCGGCGGGATCGCCCTCCGGCGGGTCCGGGCCGGGAACGGCTGACGATGACCCCGTTCCCCTCGGGACGAGGCGGTCGCGTGGGCCCTGCCCTCGCGGCCGTCCTCGGCCTCGCGCTCACCGGCGCCGCGTGCGCCGACCCCGCTCCGGCCGCCCGCCCGGCCGGCGAGCCGCCGGCCCGGTCCGCCGCGCCCGCGACCTCGGCTCCCTCCCAGGCCCCTTCCCCGGCCCGCTCGCGGGCCCCCGCCGCGGACGCCCAGGTCCCCGACCCGGTCCGGGTGCGCATCCCGGCCATCCGGGTCTCGGCCCCGGTCGTCCCGCTCCCGCTGGACCGGAACGGCACCCTGGTGGCGCCCAAGGGATTCACCGAGACGGGCTGGAACCAGGCCGGGCCCGAACCCGGCGAGCAGGGCACCGCAGTGATCGCCGGACATGTCGACTCGCACTCGGGGCCGGCGGTCTTCTACCGGCTGCGTGAACTGCGGGCGGGGGACCGGATCCTGGTCGACCACCGCGGCGGCACGGTTGAGTTCACGGTGCGGCGGCTCGCCCGCCACCCCAAGAACCGGATCCCGAACGAGGCGGTCTACGGCGCCACGGGAAACGCCGAACTCCGCCTCATCACCTGCGGCGGATCGTTCGACCGCTCCCGCCGCAGCTACCGCGACAACATCATCGTCTTCGCCCGGGCGACCTGAGTTCCCGGGCGGCTCCCGGCGCCCGCCCCGCCGCGGGCGGGCGCCGGGTCACCGCGAGGTCTCCCAGACCTCCGCGACCCGGGGGGCCACCGACTCGGCCTGGGCCTGCCCGGCCCGGAAGGCGGGCCGCCACAGCGCCGGGTTCATGACGTTGACGCCGAACACCTCGACGGTCGCCTGGTCGGGGCCGATCGCGACCACCGGGACGCCGCCGAGCTCGGCGATCTCCCGCTTCAGGGTGGTGCGCGGCAGCAGGTGGGCGAGGGGGTCGAACACGACGACGGCGGTGGCCCCCCGGGCCAGGTCGGCGTTGGTGGTCGCGCGGATTCCGCCGTCCATGTAGTGCCGCCCGCCGATCTCCACCGGAGGGAAC
This sequence comes from Actinomadura craniellae, assembly GCF_003289645.1. Lineage (GTDB taxonomy): Bacteria > Actinomycetota > Actinomycetes > Streptosporangiales > Streptosporangiaceae > Actinomadura_D > Actinomadura_D craniellae. Next base: position 160,681 of record NZ_QLYX01000009.1, read on the forward strand.
ACCGTGGGCACCGCGCAGCTCGACGCCACGGCCAGGGGCAGGGGGACGCCCGAGGACTTCTCCCAGATGACGAAGGCGCCGTCCGCGGCGTCCACCGCGGTGATCAGCAACCGCCGGTCGGGCCACTCGTGGCTGGGCAGCCGCCGCCCGATCTCGGTCAGCCGTGCGGGGGCGTTCGCCGCGGTCCGCGTCTCCAGCGCGATCCGGCCGACCCTGGCCCGCGCCTCCTGCGGGTCGAGGGAGGGGTCGAACAGGACCGCGAACGTCTCCATCACCGTGTTCATGTCGACCTCTTCGGCCTGGGTCGGCGCGGTGTCGGAGTCGGCCGCGATGCCCTCGATCGTCTCCTCCAGGTCGGCGCCCTGGGAGAGGAAGGTGCTGACCACCGAACCGGCGGACGTGCCGACGAACAGATCGGCGGTGGTGAGGTCCGTCCCGGCCGCCTGCAGCCCGGCGATCAGCCCGGCCTCCCACGCGATGCCGGCGATCCCGCCGCCGCCGAGGACCAGCGCGCGTCCGACTTTCTCCGCCATTCCCGTTCCCTTCCGTCGAGATCGTGCTTCCCCCATGGCATCACGCCGGTCCGCGCCGCTGGACGGCACCTCCCCGCGCAGCCCCTGGTGCAAGGGCGCGAGCCGGACCTCGACGGTGCCCGGAAGTCGAACGGCCCCCGCCGCGGAGCGCGGCGGGGGCCGATCTGTGCACGGGAGGCCGTGCCCTAGTCCTTGGGCGTGAGCTTCACCGAGAGGGTGTTGCCGGGGCCGGACGTCAGCAGGCTGACGAGGCCGCCCAGGAAGCCGCAGCCCTTGAGACCGGGCAGCGCGTACTTACCGGACAGGGTGCCGCCGCCCAGCGGGTCGAAGCCAGCGCCGGACTTCAGCGTGATGTCCGCCGGGGTGACGGTCTGGCACTTCTCGCCGCCGGCGATGCCGAGCCCGAACACCTTGACCGAGGTCAGCTTGACCGTGGTCTTGGACTTCGAGGTCAGCGCACCGTCCTTGAGGGTGCCGGTGGTCTTGCCCTTCTGGGCGAAGGCGACGTCGGCCGTGGCGGGCAGGAACCCGAAGACCTTGAAGCTGCCCGAGGTCGGGTCGAGCGCCAGGTCGGCGGTGAACTTGCCGGTGGCCAGGGTGAGCTTGGCGTCGATCGAACCGGAGACCGGCAGCGAGCTCTTCAGCTTCTTGATGGTCGTCGTCCCGTCCAGGGTGTACCCGTAGTCGACGGTGCCCGGGTTCGTCGGGCTGGCCGTCGGGCTCGGGCTCTCACTGGGGGTCGGGCTCTCGCTCGGGCTGGGGCTTTCACTCGGAGTGGGGCTCTCACTGGGCGTGGGGCTCTCGCTCGGAGTGGGGCTTTCGCTCGGGCTCGGGCTTTCGCTCGGAGTCGGGCTCTCGCTCGGGCTCGGGCTCTCACTGGGCGTGGGGCTTTCGCTCGGGCTGGGGCTCTCACTGGGGGTGGGGCTTTCGCTCGGGCTGGGGCTTTCGCTCGGGCTCGGGCTCGTGGTCGGGCTGGGGTCCCCGCCGGTGATCTCGAAGGTGGCGAGCGTGGTGTTCTGGCCGGGGACCAGGGTGCACTGCGACTCGAACTCGCCGAGACCGGTCAGGTTGCCGTTGGCGTCCTTGGGGGCCAGCGTCAGCAGGATGTTGCCCACGGTGACCGTGGCGGTGCCCGGCTGGGTGAAGGTCAGGCTGGGGGCGTTGCCGGTGGCCGGCACCTGGAAGGCACCGGAGGCGGGGACGGGGGTGGAGGGGATCGGGGCCGGGACCTTGACCGGCAGGGTGATGCCGGGGGCGGCCACCTGCGAGTCGGCCAGGGCGCTGCCCTCGACGGTCTTGGCGCCGACCAGCGTCAGGCCCTGGGTGGCGGTCTCGGGCACCGTCGACGACGTGTTGATCACGATCGCCGGGGTGGCCTGACCGACGGGGATCGACGTCGGGAAGTCCGAGTCGATCTTCACCGTCACCTGCTGCACTCCGATCAGCGGGAACGGGCAGGTGTAGTTCAGCGTCAGCGACACCGGGTCGGCCGCAGCGGTACCGGCACCGAGTACGCCGATCCCGCCCGCCGTGAGCCCGGCGGCGGCGGCCGCCACCAGGGCAGTTTTGATCTTGCCTGTCTTGGTTCTCACCGTTTACCTCTCGTGTTACGGAACCGGGGTCCTGGCGCATCACGGCCGGTGCCAGTGCCGCAGCCACTTCCAGAAAATTGCGGTCACCTCCGGAATGGTTCTTCTGGTGGTGTTCCAGAAATGCCTGGGTGGGTGCGCTGGTGTGAAACCGCGATCGCCTGCACGGATGGACTGGCCGGTATCACCGCCGGTCAGAGGAGCTATCGACTATGTTTCGGTGCCGTAAACTACTCACCAGTATCCCTAGGGTCAAGGCTCTGCTCTAACATTAGACGAGCGTGCGGAGGGTGTGTTTTTTCTTATCACTCGATGATAAGAACCGTTGGAATCAAGAAGTGTCGACCGGGTGTCATGAATTGCGGTCGGGTGACAAATTCCAGGGGGCTTCTCGTCCGGTGGCGCCAAGGATCCGGGCCGTCTGGGGTGGTCGGGGCGCGCCTTGTCAACGCTGTGACAAGGCGCCGGTCCGTACCGTGTGTTCCACTGCGAAGATCGGCCCGTTGTCCGGAATCGGCCAAAAGCGCTGGCCATTGTTGTATGAAACGTCCAGTTGACGTAGTCACGCCTTCGCTGGTGAAGTTACTCATCAGTCACGTACGCGCGGTGAACGCTTCTTCGCGCATACATCCGGCCGGCGGTGAAGGGACGGGCGATGACATCTGGACTGCGGGACTGGCTCGACAAGCCACGGGCGGGCCGCGGAATCCACCTGGCCGGAGACGACGGCGGCTGGGAATTCCGCGAGTACACCGACCTGGCCGCGGCCGCGCGCCGCACCGCCGGAGCGCTGGTGGCCGAGGGGATCGAGCCGGGCGACGTCGTCTGCATGGTCCTGCCCACCGACTTCACCCTCGCCGAGACCTACTTCGGGGTCTGGGCCGCGGGCGCCACCACCTGCCTGATCACCCCGCCGCTCTTCCAGGACGGCGACGACTACGTGGCGCACGTCGCCGCCATCCTGCGGCAGGCCCGGCCCAAGCTGACCATCGCCTCCGCGGATCTGGCGGACCTGACGTCCCGGGCGCTGGCCGCCGCGGGCCTGCCCGACCGGCCCTGGCTGCCCCGCCAGGCCGACGAGGAGATCGAGGTACGCCCGGCCGGTGAACTGGCGCTGCTCCAGTTCACCTCCGGTTCCAGCGGCGACCCGCGCGGGGTCATGGTGACCTGGCCGAACCTGGCGGCCAACGCGGACCTGATCGCCCGCAGCGCCGGCTTCGAGGAGGGCGAGGAGATCGCCACCTGGCTGCCGCTCTACCACGACATGGGGCTGATCGGAACGTTCCTCACCCCGGCCTCCCGGCAGACCGACATCCGGCTGATGCGCCCCGACCAGTTCATCCGGAACCCCGCCCGGTGGATCCGGTGCTTCGACACCGCCCGGCACACCGCCGCCCCGCCGTTCGCGTACGCCTACACCGCGCGCCGGGTCAAGCCCGAGCAACTCGACGGGCTCGACCTGTCGGGGTGGAAGACCGCGCTGGTCGGCGCCGAGCCGATCGACCCGCGCTCGCTCGAACAGTTCGCCCGGCTGCTGGAGCCGTTCGGGTTCTCCCGGCACGCCTTCAAACCCGCCTTCGGGATGGCCGAGACCACCCTGCTGGTCACCATGGACCAGGTGGCCCGCGACCCGCTCGCCGTCCAGCCCGACAACGAGTCGCTGTCCTTCGGTGAACCCGTCCGCATCCTGGAGCAGCGCCCGCTGGGCCCGGAGGCGCTGGACGTCAAGACCGGCTGGGTGGTCGGCACCGGCACCCCCGAGGACGACGTGCCGGTGACGATCGTCGACGACGGCGGCCGGGAACTGCCCGCGGGGCACCTCGGCGAGATCGTCGTCGGCGGCGAGTCCTGCTGCCCCGGTTACTACGCCGGGGCCGAGGCCAAGTCCACCCGCTTCATCGACGGCAAGGTCTACACCGGCGACGCCGGGTTCTTCCACGACGGGCAGCTGTTCGTACTCGGCCGGATGGGCGACAGCATCAAGGTCCGCGGCCGCAGCGTGTACGTGGAGGACCTGGAGTCGAAGATCGCCGAGGTCACCCGGCTGGGCAGGGGCCGCATCGTGGTCGTCAGCGTGCCGGGTGTCGGCTCCCGGGGGATCGCGCTGTTCGCCGAGACCGGCGACGCGCCCTGGGCCGGCGACGTCCGGCGGGTGCTTGGGCGGCGGCTCGGCCAGGATGTCGCGGTCACGATCGTCGTCGGCAGCGGGCTGATCCAGCGGACCTCCAGCGGCAAGCCCCGCCGCCGCTACATGTGGGAGCTGCTCCAGGCCGGCCGGATGCCGGGCGCCACGATCGTGGAGTGACCGGTTTTGCCCCCCGCTGGGGTTGTCGTCCCGGCGGCGGGGAAGCGTTCGACCATGTTCGATCAGCTCGGCCGGCACTGGTGGGTCCTCGCGCTGCGCGGGGCGCTCGCCATCCTCTTCGGCCTCGTCGCCTGGATCTGGCCCGGCATCACGGTGCTGGCGCTGGTCATCGTGTTCGGCCTGTACGCACTGGTCGACGGGGTGTTCGCGCTGGTCATGGCCATCCGTGGCGGGACCCGGCAGTCCCGGCCGTGGCTGGCGGTCACCGGGGCGGCGGGGGTGCTGCTGGGGGTGCTCGCGCTGGTCTGGCCGGGCGTCACCGCGCTGGTGCTGCTCTTCCTGATCGCCATCTGGGCGGTGATCACCGGCGTCTTCGAGATCGCCGCCGGGATCTACCTGCGCCAGGAGATCACCGACGAGTGGCTGTGGATCCTGGGCGGCGCGCTCTCCGTGCTGCTCGGCTTCCTGCTGTTCGTCTGGCCGGTCAGCGGGGCGATCGCGGTGGTCTGGATGATCGGCTTCTTCTCGATCGTGTACGGGGCGGTGCTGCTCGCCAGCGCGTTCCGGCTACGCCGGCTCGCGTCCACCGTTGGTCCGGCCGGGCCCGCCGGGTGACCCCGCGCCCGCACGGGTGCGGACGCGGGGTCATGGCCGTTCGGCTCAGCGGGCGGCCGTGGTGGCCGTCCGGCCCGACCCGGTGGTGCGGGGCGGGATCTGGGCGGTGTTGAAGGCGAAGGTGACCGTCGCGGTGGCGATCGCATCCGCGTTCACGTCCAGGGCCGTGGTGTTGACGTTGGCGAGCGTGTCGCACGCCAGGTGGTAGCAGACGTCGTAGGCCACGCCCGCCTGGCCGCCGAACAGCTGGGCCTCCGCGGGGGTCTTCAGGCCCTCGGCGCCGGTGAACAGCCCGCCGGCGGGGATACCGATGGCGATGAACGGGCCGTAGTCGGAGCGCCCGTCGAAGTCGGTGCCGACGTGCCCCAGCGAGCGCTGGTCGTAGAACTTCTCGAAGACCTTCTCGATCTGCGCGGAGCCGGGCGGCCCGGCGGGGGAGCCGGTGGCGTCGGAGTCGTCACCGTCGTAGATCTTGTACGCGTAGTTCGGCGAGCCGACCATGTCGAAGTTCAGGTAGAGCCTGATCTTGTTGCGTTCGGCGGTGGGCAGGCCCTCCACGTACTGCGTGGAGCCGAGCAGCCCGGCCTCCTCCGCGCCCCAGAACGCGAACCGCACCCGGTTGCGCACCGGGAACTTGGCGATCTTGAGTGCGGTTTCCAGGATCGCGGCGCTGCCGGTGGCGTTGTCGTTGAGGCCCGGGCCCTCCGGCACGCTGTCGAGGTGGGCGCCGACCATCACGACATTGTCCGGGCGGCCCCGGGGCGAGTCGGCGATCACATTGCGGGTGGTGCCGACCTCGGTGCGGGCGTCCACCTTGAGCCGGACGGTCGTGCCCGCCGGGTCGGCCAGGTCCAGCCCGGTCGCCGTGCTCGCGAACACCACCGGGAAGCCCAGCCGCCACTCGCCGATGTCGAAGGCGAACGGGTCCGTCCGGCCCGGCTGCCCCTCGTTGAAGAAGATCACTCCGGCCGCGCCGGCGGCCTTGGCGTTGCGCGCCTTGTCGATGAACGGGCAGGTGCCGCGCTGGATCAGCGCGATCCGGCCCGCGACGAACCCGTCGAAGTCGGCGGTCTGGCAGCCGCTGGTGGAGGTGTTGGGCGTGGGCGCGGGCGGGATCACCAGGTCCACGCCCTGGACCTGCGCGGTGACGTCACCCGAGCCCGACGAGACCACTGTGACGTAGTCGGCCGGGTTCGTGTAGGTCGTGGCCTCCGGAGCGGTCTGGCTGAGCACCGGCGGGGACAGCTCCGTCCAGTTCTGCGGGAACTCCACGGCGGTGGTGCGCACCCGGTAGCCGGCCTTGCGCAGCTTTCCGGCCACGTAGTCCACGGAGGCGTCGTATCCCGGGGTGCCCCGGGACCGGGTGCCGCCGTGGGCGTCCGCGATCTGCTGGAAGCGCTTCAGGTGTTCGGTGAGGTTCTTCCCGTTGACCGCGTGGACGGCCTTGCGGACGAAGAGGTCGCCCAGTGGAGTGGCCTGGGCCGGGGTGGCGAGGGTGAGCGGCAGGATCACGGCCGCCGCCAGGGCGACGCCCCGGCGAGGGATTCCGCGCATCTGTACCTCCATCGAGCCGGGTGGAATGAGCCTTTCTGGGATTGTGCGAGGTTCTGTCCTGATTCCCTCCCGGGGCAACCCGGGTGGCCGCTAACGGACATCCCGTCAGCCGGTTTTCGCAATGGTTACTGTCCCGGCGAACAGGATCGCGGGCCGTGCGGACGGGATCGGGTGTGCGATCGCCCCGTTCGGCGGCGGGCGTCTGTTCCGGCGCGGAGACGCGCCCTACGCTGCGGCCTCATGTCTCCCAAGATGCCGTTGATCATCCTGTCCCTCGCGTTGCTGGCGGGTTGCTCGTCCGAGGGCGACCCGTCGTCCGCCGCCTCCTCCCCACCGCCTCCGCCCACCACGCTGGCGCCGCCGTCCCCCGGCACCCAGCCGGAGGTCAAGCCGGAAGACCAGACCAAGTTCATCCAGGCGCTGACCCAGGTGGATAAGAAGCTGGCGGCCGACGGCGGGATGATGCTCATCAAGGCGGTCGAGACCTGCACCGACATCCAGCAGGGGAAGTCCGGCGCCGAACTGCTGGACCGGGTGAAGCGGAGCTACGCGGTCACCGAGGACGCCAAGGCCCAGCAGATCCTCAAGGCCACCCAGACCTACATCTGCCCGGGGCTCATCAAGCAGTCGTGAGCCCGTTCCCGGCCCGTCACCCGGTCGCCGCCCACCAGCGGTGAGATCGGGCCGGTACCCCACCTCCAGGAGCCGCCCGATGCCCCGCGCCCTGCCCCTGACCCTCCTCGCGGCCTGCCTCGCCGCCGGCCTCACGGTTCCGGCCCGGGCCGGAACCGCGCCCTCCGTTCCGTCCGCCGCCCCGGCGGTGGAGACCCCGGCGCTCTTCGACGACGACGCGGGCGGCAACGCCGACGGCGACGACCCCGCCGTCTGGCGGCACCCCGGCGACCCGGCGCGCAGCCTGGTGCTCGGCACGGCCAAGGAGGGCGGGCTGCACGTGTACGCGCTGGACGGCCGGGTGATCCAGCACGTGCCCGCACCCCCGGCCCCCGGGCCGGACGACGAGAGCGGGCGGTTCAACAACGTCGACCTGGTGCCCGGACGGGACCTCGCCGTCGTCACCGACCGGGGCCGCGACACGCTCCGCTTCTACCGGGTCTCCGGCACGGGCGTGACCGACGTGACCGACCCCGCGGTGCCGCTGCTGTTCAACCGCACCCAGGACGAGGTCAACGAGCAGCGCACCCCCTACGGCCTGGCCGTCTTCACCCGCGAGGGCCGGGCGTACGCGGTGGTCAGCCGCGCCGGCACCAGCACCCTCGCGCTGGTGGAACTGCTCGGGACCCGTGCCGGGTACACCTACCGGACCGTCCGCACGATCGAGCTGCCGACCGCGTTCCGGCTGCCCGACGGCACCTCCTGGACGCCCTGCCTGGAGCCTGGCGAGGACCCGCAGGTCGAGGGCATGGTCGTCGACGCCCGCACGGGCGTGCTGTACGCCGCCCAGGAGACCGTGGGCATCTGGCGGCTGCCGGCCACCCTGCGGGGCGAGCCGAAGCTGGTCGACCGGGTCCGCGAGTTCGGGGTGCCGGGCGTCTACGACCCCGGCACCGAGGAGTGCGTCCCCGGCGCCGACCCCGGCTTCGGCGGCCGGCGGCTGGCGGCCGACGTGGAGGGGCTGACCATCCACTACGGCGGCGGCTACCTGATCGCCTCCGGCCAGGGCGACGACACGTTCGTGATCTACGACCGGCGCGACGGCCGCTACCTGCGCAGCTTCAAGATCGGGGCGGGCAACGGCCTGGACGGCGTCCAGGAGAGCGACGGCGCCGCCGTGTTCGACGGCCCGCTCGGCCCCGCCTTCCCCCGCGGCCTGCTGGTCGTCCACGACGGGGACAACACCCCCGTGGTGACCGACCCGTCGGGCGAACCCCGCGAGAACACGAACTTCAAGTTCGTGCGCTGGGACGCGGTGGCCCGCCCGCTGGGCCTGGTCGTGCGGTGACCCTGCCAGTAACTAGGCTGGTTGCCTAGCGCCGGGCAGGTCGCGCTCAGTCGAGCGCGGCCTGCTCGGCCAGGTGCTCGGCGATCGCCAGGGAGGACGTGGCGGCCGGTGAGGGAGCGTTGCGGACGGTGATCACCGGCCCGATCCGGCCGATGCGGAAGTCGTCGACCAGCGAGCCGTCCAGGTCGACCGCCTGGGCGCGCACCCCGGCCGGTGCGGGCGTCACGTCGGCGACCCGCAGCTCCGGGACGAACGAGCGGGCCTCGGCCACGAAGGCGCGCCTGACCGCCGAGCCGTACATTTCCCGCAGCCCGGTCCGCCAGTGCCGCGCGGCCAGCCGCCGGAACCCCGGCCAGCGCAGCGTCTCCCACAGCTCGGCCGGGCGCACGTCGCGGCGCCGGTAGCCCTCCCGGGCCAGCGCCAGCACCGCGTTGGGCCCCACGTCGACCCCGCCGTCCACCCGCCGGGTGAAGTGCACCCCGAGGAACGGGTAGCGCGGGTCGGGCACCGGGTAGATCAGCCCCCGTACCAGGTCGGTGCGCCCGGGCACCAGCCGGTGGTACTCGCCCCGGAACGGGACGATCGCCGGCCCCGGCGAGTCGCCCGCCAGCCGGGCCACCCGGTCGGACCACAGCCCGGCGCAGACCACCAGCCGGTCGAACGCGAACTCCTCGTTGACCACCACCTCGTCGCCGGACCGGCGGATCCGGGTCACCGCCGTCCCGGTGCGCACCGCGCCGTCCAACTCGGCGGCCATCGCCCGGGCCACCGCGGCGAAGTCCACGATCGCGGTCCGCGGCGAGTGCAGGGCGGCGACCCCCGCGGCGTGCGGTTCGACCTCGCGCAGCCCGTCCGCCGTCAGCCGCCGCAGCCCCGGCACCCCGTTGGCCCGCGCCCGCCGCTCGATCTCGGCCAGCCGGTCGAGCTCGGCGGGGTTCCGCGCCACCACGACCTTGCCGCACTCGACGTACGGCAGCCCGCGCTCGGCGCAGTACTCCCGGAGCAGGCCCAGCCCGCGGCGGCACAGCCGGGCCTTCAGCGAGCCCGGCGGGTAGTACAGCCCGGCGTGCGCCACACCGCTGTTGTGGCCGGTCTGGTGCGCGGCGACCCGATCTTCCTTCTCCAGGACGGTCACCCGGGCGCCGGAGCCGGCCAGTTGCCGGGCCACCGCCAGTCCGAGGATGCCGGCTCCCACCACGCCGACCCGAAGCCCGTTCACCTGGGGAAAGGTACTAGCTCCCCAGGCGCTTGCGTCCCTGGGCCCGCACCCGGCGGCGCTGCGACGGGTCGAGCATCAGGTAGCCGGCCACCGGTATCGCGATGACACCGAGAACGATCAGCTTGAGGATGAACGTGGGGATCAGTATCAGCGCGAGGATCGCCACGACGACGCCGCCGACGGCGACCTTGGCCTGACTGGACATCAACGACCACCTCCACTACCTGGAAAACGGCCGCTCGGGACGAGTGGTTCCGTAACACCACGATATATCGCGAAAATCTAGCCACCCAGCGTGTGGAGCACCTCATCGTGCAGCGCGCCGTTGGTGCAGACCACGCTGCCCCCGTCGGCCCGGTGCTCGCCGGACAGGTCGGTGAACGACCCGCCGGCCTCCTCCACGATCACCTGGAGCGCGGCCAGGTCCCACAGCGAGACCTCCGGCTCGGCCGAGATGTCGGCGGCCCCTTCGGCGACCAGCATGTGCGACCAGAAGTCGCCGAACGCCCGGGTGCGCCAGACGGCCCGGGTCAGGTCGAGGAAGGCGTCGAGCCGGTCGCGTTCCTCCCACCCGCTGAGGCTGGAGAACGACAGCGAGGCATCGGTCAGCCTGGCGACCGACGAGACCTGGCAGCGGGTGGCCTTGGCCAGGCTGCGGCCGGTCCACGCCCCGCCGTCGCGCGCCGCCCACCAGCGCCGTTGCAGCGCGGGGGCCGACACCAGCCCAACCACCACCCGGTCGTACTCCATCAGCGAGATCAGCGTGGCCCAGACGGGCACCCCGCGGACGAAGTTCTTGGTGCCGTCGATCGGGTCGATCACCCAGCGGCGCGCGCCGGAGCCGCTCAGGCCGTACTCCTCGCCCAGCACGGCGTCGCGGGGCCGGGCGCGCTTGAGGGTGCCGCGGATCTGCTCCTCGACCGCCCGGTCGGCGTCGCTCACCGGGGTGAGGTCGGGCTTGGTCTCGACCCGCAGGTCGAGGGCCCGGAACCGCTGGGTGGTGATGCCGTCGGCCGCGTCGGCCAGCACGTGTGCCAGCCGCAGGTCATCCGAATAGTCCGCCACGGCCTGCACGCTACCGCGACCGGGCCGGGTCCGGGGGCCATGCCGGAGTGACACCGCTATGACCGGGTCCGGGGGTATGGGCATATCCAGGCCCCGGATAACTAGGCTGTGCGCATGCCCAAGGATGCGAACCCGCGGCCGTGCTCGGTGGCCGACACCCTCGACGTGGTGGGCGAGCGCTGGACGCTGCTGGTGATCCGCGAACTGTTCCACGGGGTCCATCGTTTCGACGGGATCGCCTACAACACCGGGGCGTCCCGCGACCTCCTGACGATCCGGCTGCGCAAGCTGGAGGACGCCGGGATCCTGTCGCGCACCCGCTACAGCGACCGGCCGCCCCGCTACGAGTACCACCTCACCCGCGCGGGCCGGGAACTCGGTGACGTGCTCCTCGCCCTGGCCAGATGGGGTGACACCCACCTCAACCCGGAGGATCCGCCGGTGCGCTGGCTGCACTCCTGCGGCGAGCATCTGGAGGCGGTGGTGACCTGCCGGCACTGCGGCGAACCGACCCGTGATCGGGTGCACTCGCCGACCGGTCGGGGCGTTGCGGGCCGCTGAGGGACCTTGGGTGGGAATATGGCCCCATGCCGCAAGAGCTTCCCGGGTGGGTCGCCGAACTCACCGATCCTCGACGCGCGCGGACGACCGATGAGCTGGCCGACCGGCTCGTCCCGCTGGCCGAGCACGCCATCGACGTGTCCAGGCGGTTGCAGGCCGTGCTGCACGAGATCAACGAACCCTTCAAGCGCGAGGCGCTGTACGACCGGGTGGAACGGCTGAAAGCCCGGTCGAACGAGGCGCTGGGAGAGATTACCGGCGAGATCGAGGCCTCTGGCCGGCAGCGCATCGAGCGCATCTGGGCGAACTGGTGCGAGCGAGGCGCGGGCGACGAGCTCGACGCAGAGCTGCGCCGCCGGCTGGGCGACGACGTGGTGCCGGAGCTGCGCCGCCAGGAACGGGCGGTGGCCGAGCAGGTCGCCGACCGTACCTCCGGCGCGCTCGACACGGCGACCGAGACGCTGCTGACCCGGGTCGAGGAGCTGGCCACGGTGGTCACCGACCTGATCCACGAGGTGCTGCCGCGGGCCCGGGAGGGGCTGGAGCTCGCCGGGCGCATCTCCGGGCTGTCGGGCCGGGCGCGCAAGGCCGGCCACGACGAGATCCCGGCCGACCTGCGGGCCGAGTCCTATGCCACGGCCGCCGCGTTCGACGAGGCGATGGGCCGGCTGGAACTGGAGTGGGCGGCGTTCGGCGGCCGGTCGGCGACCGTGCGGGCGGCGCTGCGCGGTGCCGAGGAGACCGCGTTCAGCCAGGTCACCGCCGAGATGACCCGATGCGTGGCGGATCTGGCTCCGGTGCACGTCAAGATGCTGGACGACGCCGAGGCGCGGGCGATGGCCCTGATCGACCGGATCGGGGGCGGATGATCATTTGCCGTAGGCATGATCGGCAGAAAACATTCTTTACCTGAGAATCGCTCCTGCGCAGGGTTGGCGAATCAGGGTATATGTGCTGTTCTCACCATCTTCTGGGAGAACCCCAGACTTCGGGGGATGGACGGCACCTCCCACACCAAGGCGAGCGTCGTTCACCTCCCCGTCTCGACGAGGAGGCGATCCATATGTTCGAGGAAGGGCAGTACTTCGCGCCCGTCCGCCGCGACGCACAGGGGCGGGTCACCGTCGAACTGGCCCGGAACCATCCGGGCTTCGCCGATCCCGTCTACCGGTCCCGGCGTGACGAGATCGCCCGGCTGGCCCTCGACCACCACCGCGGCGACCCCATCCCCGAGGTCGGCTACACCGAGGAGGAGCACGAGGTCTGGCGGGTGGTCAGCCGCGAGCTCGACCGCAAGCACGAGCGGTACGCGATCACCGAGTTCCTGACCGCCAAGGCCCGCCTCGGGCTACCCGCCGACCGCATCCCGCAGCTCGAAGAGGTCTCCGGGATGCTCCGGCCGCTGACCGGGTTCCGCTACCTGCCCGCCGCCGGGCTCGTCCCGCTGCGCGAGTTCTACGGGTCGCTGGCCGACTCCTACTTCCACTCCACCCAGTACATCCGGCACCACAGCACGCCCTTCTACACGCCCGAGCCGGACGTGATCCACGAGGTGGTCGGGCATGGCAACACGCTCGCCTCCGACCGCCTCGCCGCGCTGTACCGGGCCGCCGGGCAGGCCGCCCGCCGGGTGGAGAGCACCGAGGCGCTGGAGTTCGTCTCCAAGGTCTTCTGGTTCACCCTGGAGTTCGGCGTGATGCAGGAGGGCGGCGAGCTCAAGGCGTACGGCGCCGGCATCCTGTCCTCCTACGGGGAGATCGAGGAGTTCCGGCACATGGACATCCGGCCGCTGGACCTGGCGGTGATGGGCACCACCCACTACGACATCACCCAGTACCAGGACGTGCTGTTCCGGGCCGAGTCCCTGAACCACCTGGAGGACGTCGCCGGGGTCTTCTGGTCCACCTGCGACGACGACTCCATCCTGGAGCTCATCGGCGTCGCCGGCCGGGCCGGCTAGCCGGCCGGGTCCTCGTCCCGGCCCGCCAGCAGCCGGCGCAGCGAGTCCAGGCGGCCGGGCGAGGCGTGCCCCTGGGCCACCCAGTTGTCGAGCGCGCAGTCGGGCTGGAGGTGGTCGCAGTTGGGCGGGCAGTGCACCGCGCCCTCGGCGAGTTCGGGGAAGGCGGCCACCAGCCCGTCCGGCGGCACATGGGCCAGCCCGAAGCTGCGCACGCCCGGGGTGTCGATGATCCAGCCGCCGTCGGGCAGTTCCAGGGCGATCGCCGACGAGGAGGTGTGCCGGCCCCGCCCGGTGACGGCGTTGACCTGGCTGACGGCCCGGGACGCCTCCGGCACCAGCGCGTTGACCAGCGTGGACTTGCCCACCCCGGAGTGGCCGACCAGCACGCTGACCTGGCCGGCCAGCAGCTTGCGCAGCTCGGCGGGGTCCTCGCCGCGCCGGGTCACGGTGGAGGGCACCTCCAGCGGCGCGTAGACCGCCAGCAGGTCGCCCGGAGCGGCCAGGTCGGCCTTGGTCAGGCAGAGCAGCGGCGCCATGCCGGCGTCGTGGGCGGCGACCAGGCAGCGGTCGATCATCCGGGGGCGGGGCTCGGGGTCGGCCAGCGCGGTCACGATGACGAGCCGGTCGGCGTTGGCCACGACGATGCGCTCGAACGGGTCGGTGTCGTCGGCGGTCCGCCGCAGCGCGGAGCGGCGCGGCTCGACCCGGACGATCCGGGCCAGCGCGTCGGGCTCGCCGGAGATGTCGCCGACGAGGGCCACCCGGTCGCCCACCACCACGCCCTTGCGGCCCAGTTCGCGGGCCCGCATCGCGGTCACCTGGTGGCCGTCCACCAGGCACCGGTAGCGGCCCCGGTCGACCGCGGTCACGAATCCGGCGGCCGCGCTCTCGTGCGCCGGCCGCCGCCGGGTCCGGGGGCGGGAGCCGCGGCGCCCGGGGCGGACCCGGACGTCGTCCTCGTCGTAGTCGTGCCTGCTGCGGGCCAGGGTCATCCCTCCAACATCGCGGTCCACAGACCGGTGAACCCTGGGAGGGTTTTGCCCACGGTTGCTACGTTTTCTACCTCAATGCCGGGAACTGCTAGGCCGAGCACCGCCGCGGCCATCACCATCCGGTGGTCGTCATAGGTGCGGAACACCCCGCCGCGCAGCGGGCGCGGCCGGATCTCCAGCCCGTCGGGCAGCTCCCGGGCGTCGCCGCCGAGCGCGTTGAGCTCGGCGACCAGCGCGGCCAGCCGGTCGGTCTCGTGCCCGCGCAGGTGCGCGATGCCCGTCAGCCGGGACGGGGAATCGGCCAGCGCGGCGAGAGCCGCCAGCACCGGCGTCAGCTCGCCCACCTCCCGCAGGTCCGCGTCGATGCCCCGGAACCCGCCGGTGCCCCGCACGGTCAGCCCCGCGGGACCGTCGGTCACCTCGGCGCCCATCGAGGCCAGCAGCCCGCGCAGCGCGTCGCCCGGCTGGGTCGTCTCGGCCGGCCAGCCCGGCACCGTCACCCGGCCGCCGGTCACCAGCGCGGCGCCCAGGAACTGGGCCGCGTTGGACAGGTCGGGCTCGATCGCCGTCACCCCGCCGCGCACCGGTCCGGACGCCACCCGCCACAGGTCCGTGCCCGTCTCGACCGAGGCTCCGGCGGCCCGCAGCATCGCCACGGTCATCGCCAGGTGCGGCGCCGAGGGCACCGGCGGGCCCTCGTGCCGGACCTCCACGCCCTTCTCGAAGCGGGGCGCGGCCAGCAGCAGCCCGGACACCAGCTGGGAGGAACCGGAGGCGTCGATGGTGACGGGGCCGCCCGCCAGCCCGCCCCGGCCGCGCACGGTGAAGGGCAGCGCGCCCCGGCCGCCGTCGTTGATCTCGGCGCCCAGCCGGTGCAGCGCGGTCAGCAGCGGGCCCATCGGCCGCTCCCGGGCCCGGGGGTCGCCGTCGATCGTCACCTCGCCGTCGGCCAGCGCGGCCACCGGCGGCAGGAACCGCATGACCGTGCCGGCCAGGCCCACGTCCACCGCGGCCGGGCCGCGCAGCGCGCCCGGCCGCACCCGCCAGTCGGCGCCCTCGTCCTCGACGTCCACGCCCAGCGCCCGCAGCGCCGCCGCCATCAGCAGCGTGTCGCGGCTGCGCAGCGGGGCCTCGACCAGGGTGGGCCCATCGGCCAGGGCGGCCAGGATCAGCGCCCGGTTCGTCATCGACTTGGAGCCCGGCAGGGCCACGGTGGCATCGACCGGTCCGGCGGCGACGGGAGCCGGCCAGGTCTGGGTGGACGTCATGCCCGCAAGGCTATCGAGGAACGCGCAGCCGGGCGCCGGTCAGCGGCGCTCACCACGCTCATCCCGGCACGTCCACTCCCGCGGCTCAGTGGGCGACGCGGCGGCGGGTCCGCTCCGCGCGCCGGCCGATCTCGCTGCGGGCGCCACGCGACTGCAGCGCGGCCTCCCGCCGGGCGTGCCGCAGCTCGGACTTGAGGTGCTTGGCCTCGGCGTTCGTCCGCAGCTTGGTCTCCCGCATCTGCCGGCGCAGCGCCTCGGCGTGCGGGTGCCGGCGCGGCTCGGTCGCCGTCAGCAGCAGCGCGCCGAACAGCCCGGCGTTCTTCAGCAGGTGCGCGCGCTCGCTCGGCCGCCGGTCCGGGTCGTCCTCGGACCAGTAGCGGTTCTCGGCGAGCAGGGTCGGGACGAGCTGGGCGGCGAGCAGCAGCGAGGTGAGCCGGGGGAGCCGGCCGATCGCCAGCAGGGCTCCGGCGCCGACGCCAAGGGCGCCCTGGAGCCGGACCAGGGTCTCGGGGTCCTTGGCGGGCAGCCAGTCGAGCCGGTCGGCCGCCGTCTTGAGGGTGGGGCCGACCTTCTCGGCCCGGACGCGGGGGTCACGCAGCGCCTCCAGGCCGTGGACCACGAACGGGGCGGCCACGAGCGGGCGAGCGAGGAATCTGATGGGTCGCATGCAGCCCTCATGCCCACCGGAAGGAAGGTCACGCAAGGATGGGAGGCATGTGCGGTAGATATGCGACGGCGCGCGCTCGCCAGGAACTGCTGGACGCGTTCCAGGTCCAGATCGACGCGACCGAAGGCGTCCTGGAACCCGACTACAACGTCGCGCCCACCAAGCAGGTGCCGGTGGTGCTGGAGCACCGGCCCAAGGAGGAACCCAAGGAAGAAGAGGCGGCCGGGGAAGCCCAGGAGCCCGCCCGCGAGCTGCGGACGGTGCGCTGGGGGCTGGTGCCCTCGTGGGCCAAGGACCCCGGGATCGGCAGCCGGCTGATCAACGCCCGGGTCGAGACGGTGCACGAGAAGCCGTCCTTCCGCCGGGCCTTCAAACGGCGGCGCTGCCTGCTCCCCGCGGACGGCTTCTACGAGTGGTACAAGCTGGAGACCGAAGAGGGCCGCAAGCCCCGCAAGCAGCCCTACTTCATCCATCCCGCCGACGGCTCCCTCATGGCCATGGCGGGCCTGTACGAGCTGTGGCGGGAGCCCGACGGAGAGTGGCTGTGGACCTGCACGGTGATCACCACCGAGGCCAGCGACGACGTCGGCCGGATCCACGACCGGATGCCCATGGTGGTCGAGCCCTCCCGCTGGGACGCCTGGCTCGACCCGGGCCTGACCGACCCCGACGAGGTGCGGTCACTGCTGGTGCCCGCGATGGCGGGCACCATGGAGGCACACCCCGTCTCGCCGGCCGTGGGCAACGTTCGCAACAACGGCCCCGAGCTGATTCGCCCGCTGCCCACAGACGACGATCCGGCCGCCCTGTTCTGAGCCCGTTCCGAGAGGTCCGGGCCTCAGGTCCGGCAGGCGCTGGCGAGCAGGTGGATGCCCAGCGAGTCGTCATGCACCGGGGCCGACAGCTCGGTGGAGACGAGGTGGGGCAGCGCGCGCGGGTCCTCGGCGAGCACGTGCTCGATCGTCGAGGGTGAGAGCACGGTGCGCGGCCTGATCCACTCCACCTCCAGGCCCACGTCGGAGAGCACCTCGCGCAGCTGGTCGGTCCAGAAGCAGCGGGTGATGACCCCGTCCGGCCAGGGGACCAGCACGACCTCGGCGCTGGGCACGTCGGACAGGTGGGCCCAGAACTTCTGCTCCGCCAGGATCGCCATGCCGAGCGTCAGCGAGTCGACGCACAGCAGCACCCGCCCGCCGGGCCGCAGCACCCGCGCGATCTCGGCGATGGTCGTCTCGGTCACCAGCTGCCGGGAGAGCACCCGGTCCTCGGCGATCACCGCGTCGACGCATCCGTCGGCCAGGAAGCCGAGCGAGGCGGGGTCGGCGACGACCCGGCGCACGGAGCGGTGCACGGGTGACGCCGCGGCCCCCGGGCCGACCACCTCCAGGACGGTGTGCCCCGCCGCGGCGGCCTGGGCGGCGCTGTGCGTGCGCCCGCCGGAGATGTCCAGTACCCGGGCCGAGCGGCGGGGCAGCCAGCGTTCGAGCTGGGCGGCCGCGACGGCCCAGTAGAAGGTCCAGTAGGTGGCTAGTTCGTCCTCGCCGTCGTTTCCGCAATCGCGGTTGAGGCTGGCGACGGAGGGCGTCGGGGGTCTTGCCGGCAGCGGCAGCAACGGTGGCTCCTGTTCTGGCCGTGTAGGGGGGTACTTTCCCCGTTCAGACCCGTGCATCACCCTCCGTCCGGGTTGTCATATTCAATCGACGCCCCCGGTAGAGAGCGCCCGGCATGCTTACCTCACTTCGCGCCTCGCGGTCAGGGAATCGACGGGGGTGTCGCGCTGTTGCACCGTTTTGTTCGCTGGTTTCGGCCGGCCGCGATCGGCGTGATCGCGGAGAAAGAGGTGCCCCACATGACGACAGCCGTTGTCGCGGACCGTTCCTCGGCCCCGGGTCAGGGCGCCGTCATCGTCCGTCCCCGCGGCCCGATATCGTCGGAGTCATACGACACCGGTCTTGAAGGGGGTCGCGAGGAGGTGAGTCGGGTCACGGGCACGACGGAGACGGTCGAGCAGCGCACGGAGCGGTTCCAGCGCGATGTGCTCCCGTTCCTGGATCAGCTCTACTCCGCCGCGCTGCGCATGACACGCAACCCGGCGGACGCCGAAGACCTCGTCCAGGAGACCTTCGCCAAGGCCTTCGGGTCCTTCCACCAGTTCCGGGAGGGCACCAACCTCAAGGCCTGGCTGTACCGGATCCTGACCAACACGTTCATCAACTCGTACCGCAAGAAGCAGCGCGAGCCGAAGCAGTCCGGCACCGAGGAGATCGAGGACTGGCAGCTCGCCCGGGCCGAGTCGCACACCTCGAGCGGGCTGAAGTCCGCCGAGGCCGAGGCACTGGAGCACCTGCCCGACTCGGACGTCAAGCGCGCGCTGCAGGATCTGCCCGAAGAGTTCCGCATCGCCGTGTACCTGGCCGATGTCGAGGGGTTCGCCTATAAGGAGATCGCCGACATCATGGGCACTCCGATCGGTACGGTGATGTCACGCCTGCACCGGGGGCGCAGGCAGCTACGGACCATGCTGGAGGATTACGCTCGCGAGCGCGGCCTGACGGGGTCGGCATGAACCGGCGGCGATGCCGCCGCACCCCGTTCGTGCGGCGAGTGGAGAGGGTGAGCGGGCGATGAGTTGCGGCAACCCGCACAAGACTCCCTGCGGCGAGGTGCTCGCGCGGGTCTACACCTACCTGGACGGCGAGCTCGACGCGGGCCACTGCGCCGAGATCCGGGAGCACCTCGACGAGTGCGGCCCCTGCCTGGAGGAGTACGGGCTCGACGAGGTCGTCAAGAAGCTGGTCGGCAAGTCGTGCGGCTGCGAGCCGGTCCCCGGCGACCTGCGGGCCAAGGTGCTCGACCGGATCCAGGAGATCTGCGCCGAGGTCGGCGAGACCGAACAGGTGACCCAGCCCGGCCCGGCCGGCTGACCCCCCGGATCTTCACGGCGGTTTCGGGCATCCGCCCGGCCGCGTTCCGCGCTTGGCTGTGGTGGCCAGGTGTTCCACGTTACTCTGGTGCCCGTCACGCAGCGGCGGGGAGCCGGGGGGCCTCCGTCGGTCCGGAGAACTCCTGATGACGGCCGGGAGCCGCCCCGTGCGTCCGGCGGCGCCGCTGGTGACACGTCCGAGGGCGTGTCCCGGGCCCGAACCTTGAACCGGCCCGCCCGTTTTCGTCGACTCCCAAGGGGGCGGCAATGCGTGGTGGGCTGCGTGGCGGACTACGTGGTGGACTACCCCTCGCCGCATGGGCGTACGTGGGCGGGGTCGTCGCGGTGGCGACGGCCCTGATCGTCACGGGGTCCTTCGCGAGCCTCGACTGGCGGGCGCTGGCCGTGCTGGCCGTGCTCTTCCTGGTCTGCGACTCGGCGCCCGCCCTGCTCAACGTCGAGCGCGCGCGGGTGACCCTCAGCTTCTCGGCCAGCCTCGCCTCGGTGGTGCTGCTCGGCCCGCTCGGCGCGGCGCTGATCGGGGCGTGCGCCGTGGTCACCGGGCAGCGCATCCTGGCGCCGGTCAAGCGGCTGTTCAACGGGGCGCAGTTCGCGCTCAGCGGTTACGCCGCCGGGATGGTGTTCGAGTGCTTCGGCGGCGACCGGGTCCGCCCGGGGCACTCCGACTGGGTCGAGCAGTCCATCGGCCCGTTCGTCGGCGCGCTGGTCACGTTCGTGGTGGTGAACCTGCTGCTGATCACCGGGGTGCTGCTGCTCAGCCGGCAGGCCACCTGGCGCGAGATGCTGCGCGAGGGCGCCCAGCTCGCCCCGGGCTTCCTGGGGTACGGCATGTTCGGCCTGCTGATCGCCGGGCTCTGGCCGGCGGTGAACGGGTTCGCCGCGGTGCTGGTGCTGCTGCCGCTGTTCGTCGCCCGCTGGGCGTTCGAGCAGACCCGGGCCCAGCAGCAGGCGCACGGCGCCACGCTGGCGGCGCTCTGCCAGGCGGTGGAGACCAAGGACTACTACACCCGGGGGCACAGCGAGCGGGTCTCCCGCGGCTCGGTGATGATCGCGCAGGAGATCGGGATGCGCTCGGACCGGGTCGAGGCCATCCGGTACGCCGGGATGCTCCACGACGTCGGCAAGCTCGGGGTGCCCACCAAGGTGCTGCAGAAGTCCGGGCCGCTGACCGAGGAGGAGCTCGCCGCGATCCAGCTGCACCCCATGCGGGGGCTGGAGATCGTGCGTGAGATCGGCTTCCTCGACGAGGCGCTGGCCGGGATCATGCACCATCACGAGAGGATGAGCGGCCGCGGCTACCCGATGGGCCTGGCCGGCGAGGAGATCCCCGAGTTCGCCCGGGTGATCTCGGTGGCCGACGCCTTCGACGCCATGACCTCCGACCGCTCCTACCGGGGCGCCCGGTCGATCGAGGAGGCCGTCGCCGAGCTGCGCCGCTGCGCGGGCGAGGACTTCGACCCGATGATGGTCGAGGCCTTCGTGCGCGCGCTGGACTCCGTCGGCTGGGATCCCCCCAAGCCCGTCACCCTGCCCGAGGACGACGTCGTCGAGACCACCCAGCAGGACCACGACGACCCGACCGTGCCGCTCCGCGTCGCCGGCGAGGTGGGGCGGGCGTGAACTCCCTGGAGGAGCGGCCCGCGCACCGGCACCCGGGAAACCTCTGGCAGGGCCTCGACACGCTCCAGTTGCTGCTCGTCGCCCTGGCGGGGCTGGTCGTGCTGGTCGCGGTCACCCGGATGACGACGGCGAGCCCGGCCGACCCCGAGGCGGCGGTCGTCTTCGGGGTGTTGGTCGCGCTGGGCGAGCTGTTCCGCATGGTGATGCCCGGCAACCGCGAGGTCGCCCCGATCGCCACCGCGGGGGCGCTGGGCTATGCGCTGCTCGACACGGTCGGCGGCGTCCCGGCGCACCAGTCGCCGCTCCAGGTGGTGGCGGTGGTCGCGATCGGCATGTTCGCCGGCTCGCTGCCGCACTTCGCCGTCGGCGGGGCACCGCGGCTCGACGAGATGGCCCGGCGGCTGCTGATCATCGCCCTGGTGGCGCTCTGCTTCCGGCCGGTGGCCGACTCCGGGCTCGGCTGGGGGCCCGTGCTGGTGCTGATGGGCTGCGCCGTGGTGGCGTCCTGCTTCCTGGACGTGACGGTCGCCGCGGTGATCCGGTCCGGCGCGGTGCGGGCCCGGTTCGGCATCGTGCTCCGGGACGAGATCGGTGCCAAGCTCCCGCTCTGCGCGGCGACCGGCGCGACGGCCATGCTGATCGCGGTGGCGACGTCGGTGATGGGGCTGGCCGCGCTGCTGATCTTCACCGCACCGATCCTGGTGACCCAGTTCGCGTTCCGCCGGTACGCCGGGATCCGCGCGACCTACCTGCAGACCGTGCGCGCGCTGTCGCGGGTCACCGAGGTCGGCGGCTACGTCGAGACGGGGCACTCGCGGCGTGTCTCCGGGCTGTCGGTGGCGATGGGCCGCGAGCTCGGCATGTCCGAGGAGGAACTGCTGGAGCTGGAGTACGCGGCGCTGATGCACGACATCGGGCAGCTCTCGCTGGGCGATCCCATTCCGGGCGGCGCCACCGTGCTCGCCTCCCCGCGCGAGCAGCGGCGGATCGCCGAGCTGGGCGCCGAGGTGATCAAACAGACGGGGGTGCTCGACCGGGTGGCCTACATCGTCGAGCGGCAGTGCGACCCCTACCGGTCGGCCGACCAGCCGGCCCCGCCGCTGGCCAGCCGCATCATCAAGGCGGCCAACGCCTACGACGACCTGGTCGGCGACTCCACCGACCGCGACCGGGGCGCCGCCGTGCTGGAGCGGCTGCGGCTCGACTCGGCGGCCGAGTACGACCCGACCGTGGTCGAGGCGCTGGGCCGCGCGGTGGACCGGCATCCTGTCCGGTTCTAGCCGGGCTTGAGGCCCGCGGGCTACGTTCCGGTTCCCGTCCGCACAAATCTACGGTTCGGTATTTGTCGTTCAAGAGATCGGTGCGGGTGGGACGCTCCCACTAGTGTCGGCGGCATTCGGTCACCGCATTCCTACAGGAGGGCCCGTAGCGTGTTCGAGTCCGTGCTGGTGGCGAACCGGGGCGAGATCGCCAGCAGGGTGATCCACACCGTCCGGGCGATGGGGCTCAAGGCCATCGCCGTCTACTCGGAGGCCGACGCCGAGCTGCCGTTCGTCGCCGAGGCGGACGAGGCGATCCTGCTCGGTCCGGCCCAGCCCGCCAAGAGCTATCTCGACCAGGCCCGCGTTCTGGAGGCCGCGCGGCGGACCAACGCCCAGGCCGTGCACCCGGGCTACGGGTTCCTGGCCGAGAACGCCGAGTTCGCCCAGCGAGTGATCGACGCAGGGTTGCTCTGGATCGGTCCCGACCCGCTGGCCATCGCCCGGATGGGCGACAAGATCAATGCCCGGAACCTGATGATCGAGGCGGGTGTGCCCGTCTCGCCCGGGGTCTGGGAGCCGGTGCCCGACGCCGACACCGCCGTCGAGGAGGCCGCCCGCATCGGCTACCCGGTGATGGTCAAGGCCGCGGGCGGGGGCGGCGGCATCGGGATGAGCGCGGCCCACGACGAGGCCGCGGTGCGCAAGGCCTACGAGACCGCCCGGACCCGCGCCGAACGCTTCTTCGGCAACCCCGACATCCTGCTGGAGCGCTATGTCGAGCGGGCCCGGCATGTGGAGATCCAGATCCTCGGGCTGGCCGACGGCTCCGTGATCGCCCTCGGCGAGCGCGACTGCTCGGTGCAGCGGCGGCACCAGAAGATCGTCGAGGAGACCCCCTCTCCGGGGGTGGGCGCCGAACTGCGGGAACGCATGCTGGCCGCGGCCGTCCGCGCCGGCGAGGCGGTCGGCTACCGCGGGGCCGGTACCGTCGAGTGCCTGGTCGACCCGGCGGCGCAGGACTTCGTGTTCCTGGAGATGAACACCCGGCTCCAGGTCGAGCACCCGATCACCGAACTGGTCACCGGCATCGACCTGGTGGAGCAGCAGCTACGGATCGCGGCCGGCGAGCCGGTGTCGTTCACTTCGGCCGAGCCGCGCGGCCACGCGATCGAGTTCCGGGTGTACGCCGAGGACCCCCAGCGCTTCCTGCCCAGCCCGGGCGAGATCAAGGTCTGGGAGGAGCCGGTCGGCGAGGGCGTCCGCATCGACGCCGGCTATGCCGAGGGCAACACGGTGACCCCGTTCTACGACCCGCTGCTGGCGAAGCTCTGTGTGTACGGCGCCGACCGGCCCGCCGCGCTGCGCCACGCCCAGGCGGCGATCGACAACTTCCGGATCGAGGGTCTGAAGACCAACCTCCCGTTCTTCACCGAGCTGCTCGGCGACGCCGAGTTCACGGCGGGCACCTACGACACCGGTCTGGTCGACCGGATGCGGGCCCGCTGACCAGGCACGGGGAACGGGCGAGGCAGAACAGTACAAGAGAGGAATACCGCCATGGCCGAGGTCCGCGCGGAGATGGTCGCGAACGTGTGGAAGGTCGTCGTCGCCGAGGGCGACCAGGTCGAGGACGGTGACACCCTCGTGATCCTGGAGTCCATGAAGATGGAGATCCCGGTGCTGGCCGAAGACGACGGTGTGGTCGCCCGGCTCGACGTGTCCGAGGGCGACGTCGTCCAGGAGGGCGACCTGATCGCCGTCATCGAGTAGGGCGTCCCGAGGGCCGGCCCCGTACCGACAGGAGTACTCTTCCGCCGTGGACACCTACTGCGACCGCTGCGGGGAACCGGCCGCCGCGACCGACCACCAGGCATGCCGGGCGGCCCGGCGGATGGAACCGCCGCGTTACTGCACGCGGTGCCGCCGCCGGATGGTCGTCCAGGTCAGCCCCCTGGGCTGGACCGCCCGGTGCGTCGAGCACGGCGTGCTGACCTCCGCATGACCGCCACGGTCGAGACCGGCCTGTGCGCCGAGTCCGTACTGGTGGTGGGGGAGGGCGACACCGCGATCGCCCTCGGCAGCGGCGACGTTCCCGTGCTGGGTACGCCCAGGTTGCTGGCCCTGGTGGAGGCCGCGACCGTGGCGGCGCTCGGTGACCGGCTCGGCCCCGGCCAGACCTCCGTCGGCACCTCGGTGGCCCTAGTGCACCAGGCTGCCAGCCCGATCGGGGCCGAGGTCGTCGCGGCCGCCGAGCTGACCGAGGCCGACGGCCGGCGGCTGGTCTTCACCGTCGAGGCCCAGCACCGGGCCGACGGGACGGTGGTCGCCACCGGCTGGGTGGAACGCGTGGTCGTCGACCGGGAGAAGTTCCTCGCCCGGCTGGTCTGACCCCGAGGTCACAGCTTCAGCACATAGGTGATCAGCTCGGTGTCGGGCTCGGGGAACCAATCCCGTTCGGGGGTGCGGACGAAACCCAGCCGCTCGTACAGCCGGTGCGCGGCGAGCATGTCGGGCTGGGTCGACAGCCGGACCGCGCTCATCCCGGTGGCCTCCGCCCGGTTCAGGCACGCCAGCACCAGCGCCCGGCCGATCCCGCCGCCCCGGGCGGGCGGATCCACGGCCAGCATCCGGAACTCGCCCTCGCCGGGCCCGGTCAGCTCCGCGTACGGGCTGTCGGGCGGGCAGTAGGCCACCGCCCCCACGACCTCGCCGCCGACCTCGGCGACCAGCAGTTCGGCCCGGGCCGCGCGGTCGGCGGCGTCCCGCAGCCGGGCGACGTAGTCGGAGTCCGGCGATATCAGCCCGCCCGCCACGTAGGCCGCCACGGTCAGCTCGCCGACCCGCTCGTACTCCGCGGGCCGCACCGCCCGCACGATGATCTCCGGCATGGTCTCAGACACCGGTGGTGGCCCGGGGGTAGGCGACCTCGGGGTCGGTCATGACGTTCACCAGGTAGGGCACGTTCGCGTCGAACGCCCGGCGCAGTGCCGGGCCGAGCTCGCCGGGCCGGGTGACCAGCTCGCCGGCACCGCCCAGCGCCCGGACCACCTCGTCGTAGCGGCACTGCGGCTGGAGTTCGGCGGCCACGTCGTAGCCGTAGAGCATCTGCATGGGGTGCTTCTCCAGCCCCCACATGCCGTTGTTGCCGCAGACCATCACGACCGGAAGGCCGTGCCGGACGAGTGTGTCGACGTCCATCAGCGAGAAGCCGGCCGCGCCGTCGCCGAGCAGCAGCACCACCTGCGCCGCCGGCCGGGCCAGCCGGGCGGCGATGGCGTAGCCCAGCCCGGTGCCCAAGCAGCCGTACGGGCCCGGGTCGAGCCAGCAGCCGGGCCGCCGGGGCTCGACGTACTTGCCCGCGTACGACACGAAGTCGCCGCCGTCGCCGATCACCACGGCGTCGTCGTCGAGCACCCGGGCCAGCTCGCCGTAGATCCGCATCGGGTGGATCGGGTCGGCGTCGGCGGCCAGCAGGGCGGCGTCCCCGGCGATCGCGGCGGTGGCGGCCTCGGCCAGCTCGCCCGTCCAGCCGGCGTACGCGGTGGGGGAGACGCCGGCCTTGGCGGCGGCGGCCGCCAGCTCCCGGAAGACGGTGGAGAGGTCGCCCGCGGCGGCTCCGGCGGTGCCGACGTGCGCGGCGAGCTGGGACGGGGCGTCCGCCAGATGGACGACCTTGGCAAGGGGCGCCCCCTCCTTCCCACCGAACATGCCGTAGCCGAGCCGGAAGTCCAGCGGGGTGCCCGCCACGACGACCAGGTCGGCGCGGCTGAAGGCCAGTCCCCGCGCCCGGGTGACCAGCAGTTCGTGACCGGCGGGCAGGATGCCCCGGCCCTGGCCGTTGGGGATCACCGGCAGCCGCAGTTCCTCGGCGAAGGCGCGGGCGGCCTCCTCGGCGCCGTCGGTCCACACGTCCGAGCCGAGCACCAGCACCGGCCGCCGGGCCCCGGCCAGCAGGCCCGCGATCGCGGCCAGCGCCTCGGAGTCGGGCTCGACCGGCGCGGCCGGTGCGGCCGCGGGCCGGTCGGCCGGTGCCGGGCCGAACAGGTGGTCCATGAAGAAGTCGATGAAGACCGGGCCACGGTGCGGCGCGGTGGCCACCTCGAAGGCATGGGCCACGTCCCGGGCGACGGTGTCGGGCCCGGTCGAGGTGGTCGCCAGCTTGGTGATCGTCTCGAACAGCGGGGGGTGGTCCATCTCCTGGAGGGCGCCGCTGCCCCAGCGCGAGTGCGGGGCACGGCCGCCCATCACGACCACCGGGGAGCCGTTGAAGTGCGCGGTGGCGACGCCGCTGACGCCGTTGGTGATCCCGGGTCCGGCGGTCAGCACCGCCAGCCCGGGCCGCCGGGTGAGCCGGGCGGTCGCCTCGGCGGCGAAGACGGCGGTCTGCTCGTGGCGCACGTCGAGGATCCGCATCGGCGGATCGGCCTTGACCGCCCCGTCGTACAGGGGGAAGACATGCCCTCCCGACAGCGTGAACATCGTGTCGACGGAGTGCTCCCGGGCGACGGCGACCGCGACGTCGCCGGCGTGCTGCTGTTCCATGCCCGAACGTTACCAACGGGTCATATGCGGTGTGCAGCTCTGTTCCGGGCGAGGATCACCGGCGGCCCAGGTCGGCGCAGGTGGTCTCGCCGGGGAGCATGGGCCGCCAGCGCACCGAGTAGGTCCTCCCCTCGCTGCGCCACCGGGTTTCGGGTGCGGCGGTGCGGGCCAGCGCGACGGCCCGGGGCAGGTCGCGGCCGGTGACCACGGAGCACAGCCCGCCCGGCAGCCGGGTGCCCGCGCCCAGCGGGACGAGTGGCCAGGACCGGCCGCCCTCGTCCGCGGTCTCACCGGACAGGATCGCCAATCGGGGGAAGGCGTACGGCTGCGGCGGGGCGGCCTGGTCGCCGGCGGCCCAGCCGGCCGGGGCCAGCCGCTTCCAGAACCGGACGGCCGGGTCGCCGGGCGAGTCCTCGGGGTGCTCCACGCGGGTGACGGCCCGGCCGAAGGTGATCTCCAGGGTGAACGCGTCGGCGACGTCGTCGCGCTCCGCCGTGCGTGACCGGCCCAGCCCGGCCGCGCGGGCGCCGTCCAGCAGCCCGCGCAGCGCCGGGGGTGTCAGCCGGTATTCGCGCGGTTCGATCGGGTCGTCGCCCGGCACGATCGCCCGGCCGTCCCCGTACAGGGAGAAGTCGGGCATCTCGCCGCCGTGGCCCCGCCCGGCGATCCCGCCCGTCCGGCGCCATCGCAGCACCATCTGGTCGGACGCCGCACCGGACACCCCCGGCGGCATCGGCGTGGGCTCGGTGTTCCCGAGGGTGGCGCACCCCGCGGACACCGTCACGAGCACCGTCACGAGCACCGCCAGGGCCGGGCCGAGCAGGGACCGCGGCCCGTTCAGCGGCCCGTCTCGCCGCGCGGCGGCGTCGAACCTCGGCATACGGGGTGAACGAGCCGGATCCGGGCGGGGGTTCCGCGGCTGGTCAGGATGATCGGGCGGGTGTGTACAAATCTCCCCACCCGAAGACTGTGGGGTTCGGTGGGGGACCGCGCCGCGGGCCCGTACTAACCTGCGGCAGGTGAGCGTGCTCGTGGTGACCGGGACCTGTACGGGTGTCGGCAAGACAGTCGTCACCGCGGCTCTGGCCGCGCTGGCCATGGCCCGCGGTTCCTCCGTGGCCGTGGTCAAACCCGGGCAGACCGGGGTGGGTTACGCGGAGCCCGGCGACCTCGACGAGGTGCGCCGGCTGGCCGGCCTCGACGACGTCCACGAGTTCGCCCGCTACCCCGACCCGCTGTCGCCCGCCGCCGCGGCCCGCTATTCCGGGCTGCCGCCGCTGGACCTGTCGGAGGTCGCGCG
Source organism: Actinomadura craniellae (assembly GCF_003289645.1). GTDB lineage: Bacteria > Actinomycetota > Actinomycetes > Streptosporangiales > Streptosporangiaceae > Actinomadura_D > Actinomadura_D craniellae. The sequence continues at coordinate 188,637 of NZ_QLYX01000009.1, forward strand.
GCGCGTCCGCGAGATCGCCGAGACCCGGGACCTGGTGCTGGTGGAGGGTGCGGGCGGCCTGCTGGTCCGCTACGACGAGGACGGCGGCACCATCGCGGACCTGGCCCGCTGGCTGGGCGCCGCCACGGTCGTGGTGGCCCGGGCCGGCCTGGGCACCCTCAACCATACCGCGCTCACCCTGGAGGCCATGGCGCACCGGGGCGTGCAGCTCGCCGGGGTGGTGATCGGGGAGTGGCCGGAGAAACCCGACCTCGCCATGCGCAGCAACCTCCGCGATCTGGAGACGATCGCCGCCCGGCCGCTGGCCGGCGCGCTGCCCGAGGGCGCGGGTGCCCTTGATCCCGCCGAGTTCCTGCTCGCCGCCCGCACCGCGCTCTCCCCGCCGTTCGGCGGCACCTTCGACGCTGCTACGTTCCGTGATGAACATGCCCTGACCACGGAGAATCCGTGATCTACGGCCGGGGAAACCAATGAAAAGGGGAGTGCGCGCGTGAGCACCGACATCTTGGAAGTGGCCCGCCGCCAGGTGCTGGAGGAGGGCAAGGGGCTGACTGCCGCGCAGGCCCTGGAGTGCCTGACGCTGCCGGACGACCGGGTGGAGGACCTGCTGGCCCTCGCCCACGAGGTGCGGATGCGGTGGTGCGGTCCCGAGGTCGAGGTCGAGGGCATCATCTCGCTGAAGACCGGCGGCTGCCCGGAGGACTGCCACTTCTGCTCCCAGTCGGGCCAGTTCGAGTCCCCCGTGCGGTCGGTGTGGCTGAACATCCCCGAGCTGGTGAAGGCCGCCCAGGAGACCGCCAAGACCGGCGCCACCGAGTTCTGCATCGTCGCCGCGGTACGCGGCCCGGACGCACGGCTGATGTCCCAGGTGCGCGACGGCATCAAGGCCATCAACGACGCCGTGGAGATCAACATCGCCTGCTCGCTGGGCATGCTGACCCAGGAGCAGGTCGACGAGCTGGTGGCGATGGGCGTGCACCGCTACAACCACAACCTGGAGACCGCGAAGTCCCACTTCGGCAACGTCGTCACCACGCACTCCTGGGAGGAGCGCTGGGAGACCTGCCTGATGGTCCGCGAGGCCGGCATGGAGCTGTGCTGCGGCGGCATCATCGGCATGGGCGAGACGGTCGAGCAGCGCGCCGAGTTCGCCGGCCAGCTCGCCGAGCTGGAGCCCGACGAGGTCCCGCTGAACTTCCTGACCCCCCGGCCGGGCACCCCGTTCGCCACGTACCCGCTGGTGGAGGGCGCGGAGGCGCTGAAGACCATCGGCGCGTTCCGGCTGGCCCTGCCCCGCACGATCCTGCGCTACGCGGGCGGCCGGGAGCTGACCCTGGGCGACCTGGGCACCCGCTCCGGCATGCTCGGCGGCGTCAACGCCATCATCGTCGGCAACTACCTCACCACCCTGGGCCGTCCGGCCGAGCAGGACCTCGACCTGCTCACCGAGCTGCAGATGCCCATCAAGGCGCTCCAGCAGACCCTCTGAGCGGAACGAGCACCGCCGGGGCGGGCCCGTACGGGACCCGCCCCGGGCGGTTCAGCGCCGGCGTAGCCGGGTGAGGAACTTGTAGCGGTCGCCGCGGTAGAGCGACTGCGCCCACTCGACCGGTTCGCCCGCGTCGTCGAACGCGTGCCGCGACAGCAGCAGCATCGGCAGCCCCACGTCGACCCCGAGCAGCTGGGCGTCGTGCGGGGTGGCCAGGACGGTCTCGATCGTCTCCTCGGCCTCGGCCAGATGCACGTCGTAGGCGGTGGCGAGCGTCTCGTACAGCGACAGGTGCCGGGGCAGCTCGCGGCGCAGCCCGGGAAAGCGACGGGCCGGCAGGTGGGAGGTGTCGATCGACATCGGCTCGCCGTCGGCCAGCCGGAGCCGGTGGATCCGCAGCACCCGGCCGCCCGGCCGGATGCCCAGCAGCGTGGCCAGCCGCTCGTCGGCGCTCACGTAGCCGATCTCCAGGATCTTGGTCTCCGGCTGGAGGCCGTGATGCCGCATGTCCTCGGTGTAGCTGACCAGTTGCAGTTCCTGGGCCACCTTGGGCTTGGCGACGAAGGTGCCCTTGCCCTGGATGCGGTGCAGCCGCCCCTCGACGACGAGTTCCGCTAGCGCCTGCCGGACGGTCGTGCGGGACGTGCCGTACTTCTCGGCGAGCGTCCGCTCGGGCGGTAGCGGGCTGCCCGGGCTCAGCGTCCGGGTCAGCTCGATCAGCATCTCCTTGAGCCGGTAGTACTTGGGGATCCGGGGCGTCTGTACTGGGGGCGGGTCGAAGTCGCTCAGCGGTACTCGTTCAGCCGTCACGCGCTCTCCTCACGTTCACGGCCACGTGGCCCGGACGTCACGCAAGCAGAGTAAGGCCCGACCTGCCCCGCGACGGCGGCAAGGGCACCTTCCAAGGTTGTGAGTTCGAACTCTGTGAGCGATGCCCGGGCGGTGAGCCGCAGGCAGGCCCGTCCCTTGGGCACCGACGGCGGCCGGAAGCAGCCGACCCGCACCCCGTGCTCGGCGCAGATCTCGGCGCCGCGCACCGCGGCCGTCGGCTCGCCCAGGACCACCGGCACCACCGCCGCGGCCGGCGACGAGGTGTGCAGCCCCAGCCCGGCCGCGATCGACGCGATCCGCCGGGCCCGGTCGCGGGCCAGCGCCGGCAGCCCGGGTTCGGCCGCCAGCACGTCCAGGGCGGCCAGTACGGCGCCGGCGGCGGGCGGCGCCAGCGCGGTGTCGAAGATGAACGACCGGCCGGTGTCGACCAGGGTCTCGATCATCTCGGGCGCGCCGAGCACCGCGCCGCCCTGGGCGCCCAGGGACTTGGACAGGGTGAGGGTGAGCACGACATCGGGCTCCCCGCTCAGCCCGGCGGCATGCGCGGCCCCCCGTCCACCGTCGCCCACCACGCCCAGCGCGTGCGCCTCGTCGATCACCAGCAGGGCGCCGTGCCGCCGGGTGACCGTGTGCAGTTCGGCCAGCGGGGCCTGGTCGCCGTCCACGGAGAACACCGCGTCCGTCACGACCAGCGCGTCCTCCTCGTCGCGTTCGGCCAGGGCGCGCTCGACCGCGGCCACGTCCCGGTGCGGTGTGATCACCACCCGGGCCCGGGACAGCCGGCAGGCGTCCACGATCGAGGCGTGGTTGACCTGGTCGGAGACGACCAGGGCGGCGGGCCCGGACAGCCCCGCGACGGCGCCCAGGTTGGCCAGGAAACCCGAGGAGAACACCAGCCCGGCCGCGCTGCCGGTGAAGGCGGCCAGCCTGCGGTCGAGCTCGGCGTGCAGCTCCGTGGTGCCGGTGACCAGCCGCGAACCGGTCGAGCCGGTGCCCCACTCGCGGGCGGCGGCCACCGCTCCCTCGATCAGCCGGGGGTCGCGTGACAGCCCGAGGTAGTCGTTGGAGGCGAGGTCGATCAGCCCGTCGTGGTCGGGGGTCCGGGGGCGTAGCCGGCGGCGCAGCCCGGCGTCGGTCCGGCGTCCGGTGGCCTCGCGCAGCCGTGCCAGGGGGTCCCTCACCACGTCACCTCACCTTTCCCGAGCCCGCCGGGGACACCGTGGGCTCACGATCGTCGCATTTTCGCAGGAGAACCGGCCTGCCATGATGGTCGGGTGCCTACGCTCACTGATCTAGTGCGGGGTCGGACAGATCTGGACGATGCCGATTTGGAGTGGTTGCACGCTCTGGTGTCGGACTGGCAGCTTCTGGCCGATCTCTCCTTCGCCGACCTGGTGCTCTGGGTACCGCTGCGGGACGCCGCCGACCCCCGGTCCGGCCCGGTGGAGGGCTGGGTGGCCATCGCCCAGATGCGGCCCACCACCGGCCCGACGGCCTACCCCGACGACCTGGTCGGCCGGGTCGTGCGGACGGGCCGCCGCGGCCTGATCGACGTCGCCTGGCGGGAGCGGCGCATCGTCCGCGAGGGCGACCCCGAGTGGGGCAGCGGCATCCCGGTCCGGGAGGAGTCGATCCCGGTCCGGCGCGGGCCCAAGATGCTCGGCGTCATCCAGCGCAGCACCAACCTCAGCTCGGCCCGGACGCCCAGCCGGCTGGAGCTGACCTACCTGCAGAGCGCCAGCGACCTCGCGCAGATGATCAATGACGGCCGGTTCCCGGTGCCGGGGGAGGAACCCAACCTGCTGCGCTCCCCGCGGGTCGGCGACGGCCTGATCCGGCTCGACCGGGCGGGCCGGGTGTCGTACGCCAGCCCGAACGCCCAGTCGGCGTACCGGCGGCTCGGCCTGGCCACCGACCTGGCCGGGGAACATCTGGGCTCCACCACGGCGGTGCTGTGCGACACCGGTGAACCCCGGGAGGAGTCGCTCACCGCGCTGCTCGGCGGGCGCGCCCCCCGCGAGGCGGAGGTGGAGTCCAACGGCGCGGTGGTGCAACTCCGGGTGATCCCGCTGGTAGTGGACGAGGCGCGGATCGGGGCGATCGTGCTGCTGCGTGACGTCACCGAACTGCGCTGGCGCGACCGGGAGCTGATGACCAAGGACGCCACCATCCGGGAGATCCACCATCGGGTGAAGAACAACCTGCAGACCGTGGCCGCGCTGCTGCGGCTGCAGGCCCGCCGGCTGCGGGTGCCGGAGGGGCGGGCGGCGCTGGACGAGGCGGTCCGCCGGGTCGGCTCGATCGCGATCGTGCACGAGACGCTGTCGCACACCCCGGACGAGCTGATCGACTTCGACGACATCGCCGATCGCGTGATCATGATGGCGGGGGAGGTGTCGGCGGCCGAGACCCAGGTGGTTCCCGAGCGCCGCGGCAGCTTCGGCGTGCTGCCCGCGCAGATCGCCACCCCGCTGGCCATGGTGCTCACCGAACTGCTGCAGAACGCCCTCCAGCACGGGCTGCCGCACCGGCGGGGGCTGCTGGAGGTCCGTGCCGCGCGGGATCAGGAGCGGCTGGAGGTGGTGGTGGCCGACGACGGGGTCGGGCTGCCTCCCGACTTCGACGTCGAGGCGGCCACCAGCCTGGGGCTGCAGATCGTCCGCACCCTGATCGTCGGCGAGCTCGGCGGGCGGCTGGACTTCCGGGCCCGGCTCGGCGGCGGCACGGAGGTCGTCGTGGACGTCCCGCTGGTGCAGGAGGGCAAGCCGCCCAACGCCTGACGCCCGTGGCGGGGCCACGGGCGTCGATGCGGGCGTTCGCTCTTCGGCTCCGGGGTAGCGCGGGAGCGGGGTCCGGTGGTGGGTGTCGGGCCGGTCAGGCGTTGGCGCGGGCACGGGCCCGGGCGTTGCGCCGCTTGAGCGCGCGCCGCTCGTCCTCGCTCATGGCGCCCCAGACGCCCGAGTCCTGGCCCGATTCGAGCGCCCAGCGCAGGCAGGCGTCGGTGACGTCGCACCGTCGGCATACCTGCTTGGCCTCTTCGATCTGCAGCAGCGCCGGGCCGGTGTTCCCGATCGGGAAGAACAGCTCGGGGTCCACGTCACGGCAGGCGGCGATGTGGCGCCAGTCCATGCGGTCACTCCTTCGTCGGTGTGGAGGGGTGACTCCACTTGTGAACGGTTTCACATGTCGCGTCCGGGCCGAGCCCCGAACGGACGGGTCTCGGGGGCTGGTTCTGTGGCGCTATCGGACGGGAGGCCGTCGAAAGGGCCTCTCTGTCGGCTGGCGCACTTTGAGCGTGTCAGGGCGCCGTGGGGCCGCGCAAGGCCTTGAAGAAACGTTTCTCAAGGTCTGGATGTCGCATGTGTCACATTGATGGGTCGTGACTGTTGCTTTGTTGTAAATAACACTTGATCAGAAGATCAGATGACCACCCGTATCGCCCTGGGCGCGGAGCGGAAGGTGACGCTCTCGCGTTCTCCCAGGTAGTCACCGTCCAGCTGGAAGGCGATGGGACGGCTGGACCGCACTGTGACCTCCGTCGCATCGTGCACGTTGACCAGGTCGGCGCCGTGGATCGGGTTCGTCCGGGGGAGCAGCATTCGGGCCGCCGTCAGCAGTACCGGGCGCAGCGCGAGGGAACGCACCCCGAAAAGGTCGAGCCCGGTGTTGAAGTGCGCGCGGGGAGTGGGATTCACCGGCCGCCGGCCGAGATAAGTCCACGGCGAGGTATTCCCCACGAGCACCATGAAAAGATCTTCAACGGACGCCAGTCCGGGGCGTTCCAGGGTCAGCGCCGGGCGCCTGCGGTCCGTACCGGAGAAGAACTGCCGGACGATTGCGCGGCCATAGAGCGCGGGATCGGAGCGCTTTCCCGCGAGGCGGTACGTCTCCACCGCCCGGATCACTTCGGCGTCGAGCCCCATTCCGGCGCAGAAGGTGAAGTAACGGTTGTCGGCGAGGCCGAGCCCCACACTGCGGTACCGGCCGGCGCGCAGCGCGTCCAGGGCCAGGCGGGTGGCGCCGATCGGCTCGTTGGGGATGCCCAGCGCCCGGGCGAAGACGTTGGTGCTGCCACAGGGCAGCACGGCCAGGGCCGGCCCCTTGACGTCCGGCCCGTAGGCGAGCAGCCCGTTGACCGTCTCGTTGACCGTGCCGTCGCCGCCGAGCGCGATCACCACGTCGTGACCTTCGTCCACGGCCCGCCGGGCGAGCTGGGTGGCGTGCCCGCGGTGGCCGGTGTCGGCGATCTCCAGATCGAGGTCGTCGGCGAAGGCCCGGACGAGCAGGTGGCGGGCTCGCAGGGAGGACGCTGTCGCCTTGGGGTTGGCGATGAGCATGGCGCGCACGGCGCCAGGGTATCGACCGCCTCCGACCTGACCGGCCGGGCGAGTAGGGTTCCGAGGTGTGTCCGACGAATCTCGACCTCTCAGCCTGCGGGGCGCCACCGCCATCGAGGCGCTCGAAGGCGCCGCGGCCCTCGCCTTCGGGCTCTTCGTCGGCTGGGAGACCATCACCGGCAGCCCGGTCGACATCATGAGCGCGATCGGCGTCACCGTGCTGGCGCTGCTGGGCGCGGCGGGCATGTTCGCGGTGGCCCGCGGCCTGTACCGGATGGAGCCATGGAGCCGGGCCCCGGCCGTGCTCACCCAGCTGTTCGCGCTGCCGGTGGCGGTGTCACTGATCAACAGCGACCAGCGGGGCTATGGCGTTCCGCTGCTGGTGGCGGCGGTCGTCGCGCTGATCCTGATGCTCTACGGGCGCACCACCGACGTGCTGGTGGGGCGCCCGGGCCGGGACGGCGACTGACGGGAACCGGGAGCCGGCCGGGCCGGCCCCCGATCACTCGTCGGCGGTCAGCCCCTCGCGCAGCTGGGCCAGGGTGCGGGCCAGCAGCCGCGACACGTGCATCTGCGAGATCCCCAGCTCGGCGGCGATCTGCGACTGGGTCATGTTGCCGAAGAAACGCAGCAGCAGGATGCGCTTCTCGCGGGCCGGCAGCTTCTCCAGCAGCGGCTTGAGCGACTCGCGGTACTCCACTCCCTCCAGGGAGTCGTCCACCATGCCCAGCGAGTCGGCCACCGCCGGGGCGTCCTCGTCACCGGAGTCGGGCGCGTCCAGCGAGACCGTGGAGTAGGCGTTGGCGGACTCCAGGCCCTCCAGCACCTCCTCCTCACTCATCTGCAGGTGCGCGGCCAGCTCGCTGACCGTGGGCGCCCGCCCCTCGCGCTGGGCGAGCTCGCTGATCGCCTTGGTCAGCGAGAGCTTGAGCTCCTGCAGCCGCCGCGGAACCCGGACGGCCCAGCCCTTGTCGCGGAAGTGCCGCTTGATCTCGCCCACGATGGTGGGGGTCGCGTACGTGGAGAACTCGACGCCGCGTTCCAGGTCGAACCGGTCGATCGACTTGATCAACCCGATCGTGGCGACCTGGATCAGGTCGTCCAGCCACTCGCCGCGGTTGCGGAACCGGCGGGCCAGGTACTCCACCAGCGGCAGGTGCAGCTCGACGAGCTGGTCACGGATGCGCTGGCGCTCCGGGTCGCCCTCGGGCAGCTGGCTGAGCCGCTCGAACAGCGCGCGGGCCCGCGCGCGGTCGGGGACCGTGCTCTCGGTCCGCTCGTTGCCGGTGCTGTCGGCGAGGGTCGTCTTCTCGGTCACGGCGCCACCTCGGCACGGGTCGGCCGGTTCATCGTGCTCACGGCGCCCCCGCAGCACCGCGGCGCTTCTGGAGCACCACGGTCACTCGGTCGTCGGCGCCCACCCGGGCGTCGACGTCACCCGCCAGTGAGGAGAGCACGGTCCAGGCGAAGGTCTCGCGGCTGGGCAGCTCTCCGTCGACGGTGAGCACCGAGACGGCGATCAGCATCGCGTCCCGGGTGAGCTCGAACTCGCACTCCAGGTCGGTCCCGGGGACCGCCTGGGCGAGCAGCATGGCACACGCCTCGTCGACCGCGATCCGTAGATCCTCGATCTCGTCGAGCGTGAAGTCGAGCCGGGCCGCGAGGCCGGCGGTGGCGGTGCGCAGCACGGACAGGTACGCGCTGGCGGCGGGCAACCGTACGGTCACCACGTCGCGCAGGGTCGTTTTCGTACTCGCCGGCATGGCAGCGGTTTCCTCAGTCACGTCACTCCCTACCGGAGACGATCCGCTGCTTCGAAACTACCGCCTGGCGGAAGGGCTTCGCGCGTCCGGCACGCCCTGCTTGCGGCATAGGACGGGAACGTCCGTGCATTCCGCCGGTCAAACCTTTGCCGGATGAGGGAAAGGCCACGCCTGGCAGCGTGCGGCCCGCTCTCAGGCCTCCTCGGCCAGCGCCCGCAGCGCGGCGCCGGACAGCCGCTGCACCGTCCACTCGTCCTGGGGCAGCGCGCCGAGCGCCCGGTAGAAGCCGATGGCGGGCTCGTTCCAGTCGAGCACCGCCCACTCGAACCGGGTGTACCCGCGCTCGGCGGCGATGCGGGCCAGCTCCGCCAGCAGCGCCCGCCCGTACCCCTTCCCGCGCAGTTCGGGGGTCACGTAGAGGTCTTCCAGGTAGATGCCGTGCCGGCCGGTCCAGGTGGAGTAGTTGACGAACCACAGCGCGAACCCGGCCACCGTGCCCTCGTGCTCGACCACGTGCGCGAAGACCTTGGGCTCGGGACCGAACAGGCTGCGGCGCAGGTCGTCCTCGGTGGCCCGCACCTCGTGCAGGGCGCGCTCGTACTCGGCCAGCTCGCGGATCAGCCGCAGGATCGTGGGGACGTCTTCGACGGTGGCATACCGGATCATGTCCCGGAGATTACCCAGGGCACGGCACGGGGCCGACCCCCGGAGGGAACCGGCCCCGAATCGAGAACCCGTGCAGGTCAGCCCTGCTTGGTCTCCCAGAAGATCTTGTCGATCTCGGCGATCTTGCCCAGCAGTTCGTCGGCGACGCCGACGTCCATGCTGCCCTTGGTGCCCGCCGCGCCCGCGAGCTTGGTGGCCTCGTTGAAGAGGGTGTTCAGCTGCGGGTACTTCTCGAAGTGCGGCGGCTTGAAGTAGTCGGTCCACAGCACCCAGAGGTGCTCCTTGACCAGGTTGGAGCGCTGCTCCTTGATGTTGATGGCGCGGGCCCGGAACACGGGGTCCTCGTTGGCCGCGTACTTCTCGCAGATCGCCTTGACGGACTCGGCCTCGATGCGGGCCTGCGCGGGGTCGTACACGCCGCACGGCAGGTCGCAGTGCGCGGAGACGGTGGTCTTCGGGCGCAGAAGCTTAGCGAGCACCTGCTTCGTCCCTTCCCTCGTATCGGATCATGCTCTCGCCGCCGACATTACTCTTGCGCGGGCCCGATCGCGCGGCCAGGTGGCCCGATCGGCCCCTGCCCAGCGGATCTGCGAGTATCCGTCCGGTGAAGAGATGGCGGACGGCGGCGGTCGCGGGCGAGTCGATGCGGCCCGCGCTGCGGCCCGGCGACTGGCTGCTGGTGCGCGCGGGGGCGGACCCGGGGGAGGGTGACATCGTGGTCGCCCGGCATCCCGGCCGGCCGGAGCAGTTGATCGTCAAGCGGGCGGTACGCCGGACGCCCGGCGGCTGGTGGCTGGAGAGCGACAACCAGGGCGCGCCGGGCCGGCAGGACAGCTGGGACTTCGACGCGGTGCCGGACGAGCTGATCGTGGGCCGGGTGGTGGCGCGCTACTGGCCGCCGTCGCGCTGGTCGGTGTTCGCCAGGCGGGCCGCGTAGGCGGCCTCGGTGGCGCGCCCGGCGCAGCGGTCGGAGCAGTAGCGGCGCGAACCGTCGGCGGTGGTGTCGAAGAAGATGTTGCGGCAGGAGGCGGCCCGGCAGATGCCGAGCCGGTCGATGCCCTGGTCGCTGATCTTGACCGCCAGCCCCATCGCGGCCCCGGCCGCGTACCGGTCGGGCACCGACCCGCCCTCGGTGAGGTGCAGGTGCCAGCGCTGCCCGTCGTGGCCGGACATCTGCGGGTGCACCGGATGCTGGATCAGCAGCGAGTTGAGCCGGTCGATCGCGGCCTCCTCGTCGCCCTCGGTGGCGGACACGAAGATCGCGCGCAGTTCGGCGCGGAGCTCGCGCATGGCGTCAAGGTCGCGGCGGGTGATCCGGCCGCTCAGATGCGGCCTGATCTTCAGCAGTTCATGCAGGGCGTCGAGATCGCGCAGCGAGTCTTCGGCCGGGTCCTGGGTGTTCACCAGCTCGATCACCAGGTCGGCGTACGAGGCGAGATCCACCGGCACTCCTTCGCGACCGACCTGATCGTGAAAGTTCTTTCCCGTATCGAGTATGACACGGCGAGCGACAGGACAGGGCGAAAGGAATGGGCCGAGTTCGGCCGTTGAGTACGTGACTTCGCTGGTAAAGCGGGCTAATCCGGAGAAATTTCATGTTCGGTCCGGCGGCTCGTGCATTTTGCGGGGGCACGGGCCGCCGGACCGCGACTTCAGATGCGGTTGACGCCCTCGGCGCGGGCCTGCGCGGCCACCGCGGCGACCACCGCGGGCGCGACGCGCTCGTCGAAGGGGCTGGGGATCACGTACTCGGCACTCAGATCGTCACCCACCACGTCGGCCAGCGCGTCGGCGGCGGCGAGCTTCATGCCCTCGGTGATCGAGTGGGCCCGCACGTCCAGGGCACCGCGGAAGATGCCGGGGAAGGCGAGCACGTTGTTGATCTGGTTGGGGAAGTCGCTGCGGCCGGTGGCGACCACCTTGGCGTGCCGGCGGGCGACTTCGGGGTGGACCTCGGGGGTCGGGTTGGACAGCGCGAACACGATCGCGTCGTCGGACATGGTGGCGACGCAGGACTCCTGCACCGTGCTGCCGGAGAGCCCGATGAAGACGTCGGCGCCGCGCAGCGCCTCCTCGGTGGAGCCCTTCAGCCCGGCCCGGTTGGTGTCGGCGGCCAGTCGCTGCTTGATGGGGTTCAGCCCGTCGCGGCCCGCGTAGATCAGGCCCTTGCTGTCGGAGACCGCGATGTCCCCGATGCCGGCGTTCAGCAGGATGCGGGTGACGGCGACCCCGGAGGCGCCGGCTCCGGCGACCACCGCGCGCAGGTCGGACAGCGGCTTGCCGATCAGGCGGGCCGCGTTCCGCAGCGCGGCCAGCGCCACGATGGCGGTGCCGTGCTGGTCGTCGTGGAAGACGGGGATGTCCAGTGCCGCGCGCAGCCGGTCTTCGATCTCGAAGCAGCGGGGTGCGCTGATGTCTTCGAGGTTGATGCCGCCGAAGCTGGGTGCGAGCCGGATCACGGTCTCGATGATGGCTTCGGTGTCGGTGCAGTCGAGCGCGATCGGCACGGAGTCGACGTCGGCGAACTGCTTGAACAGCAGGGCCTTGCCCTCCATGACGGGCATCGAGGCGGCCGGGCCGATGTCGCCCAGGCCGAGGACGGCGGTACCGTCGGTGACCACGGCGACCACCTTGGACGTCCAGGTGTAGTCGTGGGCGAGTTCGGGGCGCTCGGCGATCGCGGTGCAGACGCGGGCCACGCCCGGTGTGTAGGCGAGGGACAGGTCGTCGGCGTCACGGACCGGGACGGTGGAACGGACCTCGAGTTTGCCGCCGCGGTGCAGGACAAAAGCCGGATCATTGTCGTAATCGGACGGTGAGGTGAACTGAGCAGCCATAGCGACCCCTGATCGGTAGCGCGGTTTCGGGCAGATGCCAGTGCTAAGGGCGCGGTCGGTGTGGCCGTCGCCGGGGTGGTCATCTCTCGACACACGGGGGTCACCCGTTTCCTGATTGTGTCACAGGGCCGTGAGGGATTGAGCAGGGTGTGAGGTGCGGCACTCTTCCCGCCGCACAGCGTGGCCACCCGGTCACCTGGCGGTCTGCGAAGCCCCCGCCCTTGGGGACCTGTTGTCCGATCGTGTCATGGCCTTAACCGAGAACATGTCGGTTATGGCGGAAGATGTCCTGCAAATACGCTGTTCGGTGAAGAACCGAAAAACTATCTAAGGGGAACTTGTGACCTCTGGTTCTCTCCGCCGCCGGGCCGTCGCGGTGGCCGCCCTTGCCCTGACCGGAACCCTGGTGCTGTCGGCCTGTGGCGGCGACGACGGTGACGCCGGGGACGACACGGTCACCCCTGCGGGCGGCGCCGACGCCGCGCTCTCCGCCATGGTGCCGGCCAACATCAAGAGCGACGGCAAGCTGGTGATCGGCACCGACGCCTCCTACCCGCCCAACGAGTCGATCGACCCGGCCACCCAGAAGATCGTCGGCTGGGACGTGGAGCTGTTCACCGCGGTGGCGGCCAAGCTCGGGCTGAAGGTCGAGTTCCAGAACGCCGGCTTCGACACGATCATCCCGGGCATCCAGTCCGGCAAGTACGAAGTCGGGGTCTCCTCGTTCACCGACACCAAGGAGCGGGAGCAGGTCGTCGACTTCGTGACCTACTACTCCGCCGGCACCTCCTGGGCGACGCTCAAGGGCAACCCCAAGGGCGTCAACCCCGACGACGCCTGCGGCAAGAACATCGGCGTGCAGCAGGGCACCGTCCAGGTGGACGACCTGAAGGCGCGCAGCAAGAAGTGCACCGACGCCGGCAAGCCCGCCATCAACCAGGTCGTGCGCAAGCAGCAGACCGAGGTCAACAACGACCTGGTCGCCGGCAAGATCGACGGCATGCTCGCCGACTCGCCGATCGTCGGCGACGCGGTGAAGAAGACCGGCGACAAGCTGGAGATCATCGGTCAGATCTACGACACCGCCCCGTACGGCTACGCCCTGTCCAAGCAGTCCGGCCAGTTCAAGGACGCGGTGCTGGGCGCCCTCAAGGCGCTGATCGCGGACGGCACCTACAAGCAGATCCTGGACAAGAACGGCGTCGCGACCGGGGCCATCACCACTCCGGTGATCAACGGAGCCCAGAGCTGACCCGATGACCGTCACCCCAGACGCGGAGAAGGGACGGCCCGAAGCGATTCGGGCCGTCCCCGTCCGCCATCCCGGGCGGTGGGCGTCCGCCGCGGTCGTCCTGGTACTGGCCGCGATGTTCGTGCACTTCCTGATCACGAACGCCGCCTTCGACTGGGCCGAGCAGTGGAAGTACCTGTTCTCCGACCCGGTGCTGAAGGCGGTCCGGAACACCATCTGGCTGACCGCGGCGGCGATGGTCGGCGGCGTGCTGCTGGGCGTCGGGCTCGCGCTGATGCGGCTGTCGCCCAACCCGCTGCTGAACGGCGCCGCCTGGCTCTACCTGTGGTTCTTCCGCGGCACGCCGCTCTACACCCAGCTGCTGATCTGGGGCTCCATCGGCGCGCTCATCCCCTCGGTGGGCGTCGGCATCCCGTTCGGGCCCGAGTTCCAGACCTGGGAGACCCAGAAGCTGGTCAACGCCGCGCTGGCGGCGTCGCTGGGGCTGATCCTCAACGAGGCCGCGTACATGGCCGAGATCGTCCGGGCCGGGATCGTGTCGGTGGACAAGGGGCAGCAGGAGGCGTCGAGCGCGCTGGGCATGTCCCGGCTGCTCACCATGCGGCGGATCGTCCTGCCGCAGGCGATGCGGGTGATCGTGCCGCCGACGGGCAACGAGGCCATCTCGATGCTCAAGAACACCTCGCTGGTGGCGGCCATCCCGTACCTGGAGCTGACCTTCACCGCGCAGACCATCTACGCCTCCACATACAAGATCATTCCCATGTTGATCATGGCCTGCCTGTGGTACCTGTTCCTGTCGTCGATCATGATGATCGGGCAGTTCTACCTGGAACGGCACTTCGGCCGCAGCGACCGTGACGCCGGCGGCCGGCGGGGCAGGCCCCGGCTGCGCGGGCTGGGCAGAGGTGAGGGCGGTGCCGCATGACGGTCATCGATGATTCCGGCCCCATGGTCCGGGCCGAGCAGGTGCACAAGAGCTTCGGCCGGACCGAGGTGCTCAAGGGCATCGACCTGGAGGTCCGCTCCGGCGAGGTGATGTGCGTCATCGGCCCGTCCGGCTCGGGCAAGTCGACCTTCCTGCGGTGCATCAACCACCTGGAGAAGATCGACGCCGGCCGGCTGTGGGTGAACGGCCACCTGGTCGGGTACCGGGAGAAGGGCGGCAAGCTCTACGAGCTGCGCGACCGCGAGGTCTCGGCCCAGCGGCGCGAGATCGGCATGGTCTTCCAGCGGTTCAACCTCTTCCCGCACATGACGGCGCTGGGGAACGTCATGGAGGCGCCCCTCCGGGTGAAGAAGGAGCCCAAGGCGGCGGCGCGGGAGAAGGCGCTCGCGCTGCTGGAGCGGGTCGGGCTGGGCGACAAGTGCGACAACTACCCCGGGCAGCTGTCCGGCGGGCAGCAGCAGCGAGTGGCGATCGCCCGGGCGCTGGCCATGGAGCCGCGGCTGATGCTGTTCGACGAGCCCACCTCCGCCCTCGACCCCGAACTGGTCGGCGAGGTGCTGGACGTGATGAAGTCGCTGGCCCTCGACGGCATGACCATGATCGTGGTCACCCACGAGATCGGCTTCGCCCGCGAGGTGGGCGACTCGCTGGTCTTCATGGACGACGGCGTGGTGGTCGAGAAGGGCGTCCCGCGCGAGGTGCTGAACGACCCCAGCCACCCGCGCACCCAGGACTTCCTGTCCAAGGTCCTCTGAGCGCGGGCCCCCGGTGATCAGTTGCCGGGGGCCGCGACTTAGGGTTGGCCGTATGTTCGCTGTCACGGCCGCCCGGATCGACGCCGACAACCCACTGAACGGACTCGAGCTCGGAGAGCGGCCGGACCCGGCCGTCCCCGACGGGTGGACCACCGTCACGGTGCGCGCCGCCTCCCTCAACCACCACGACCTGTGGACGCTCCGCGGCGTGGGCGTGCGCCCGGACCAGCTGCCGCTGGTGCTCGGCTGCGACGCCGCCGGGGTGGACGAGGACGGCAACGAGGTCATCGTCCACTCGGTGATCGGCGACCCGGACCGGGGCGGCGGCGACGAGACCCTGGACCCCAAGCGGTCGCTGCTGTCGGAGATCCACGACGGGACCTTCGCGGAGAAGCTCGTGGTGCCCCGGCGCAACCTGGTGCCCAAGCCCGCCGAGCTGTCGTTCGAGGCCGCGGCCTGCCTGCCCACCGCCTGGCTGACGGCGTACCGGATGCTGTTCGACAAGTCCGGCGCGCAGCCCGGCTCGACCGTGCTGGTGCAGGGCGCCGGCGGCGGGGTCGCCACCGCGCTGGTCGCGCTCGGCGCCGCGGCCGGCTACCGCGTCTGGGTCACCGGCCGCAGCGAGGCCAAGCGCAAGCGCGCCCTCGAACTCGGCGCCGACCAGGTCTTCGAGATGGGCGCCCGGCTGCCCGACCGGGTGGACGCCGTCATGGAGACCGTCGGCGAGGCCACCTGGGCGCACTCGGTGAAGTCGCTGCGCCCCGGCGGCCGCATCGTGATCTCCGGCGCCACCACCGGGTCGATGCCGCCCGCCGAGCTGACCCGGGTGTTCTTCCTCCAGCTCTCGGTGGTCGGCAGCACCATGGGGACCCGCGAACAACTCGTCCGGGTGGCCCGCTTCTGCGCCACCACCGGCGTCCGCCCCCTGATCGACCGCACCCTGCCACTCGCCCAGGCCCGCGACGGCTTCGCCGCCATGGCCCAGGGCGACCTCTTCGGCAAAATCGTCTTCACCCTCTGACCCCCTCTCCTCGGTGATCCTTCAGCATCCGAGGCGCCATGGCGCACCGAAAGTTGAAGGATCAAGGAGCAGTGGCCTCCGGGACGTGATCCTTCAGCATCCGGGGTGCTGGGGCGCCCTGGATGCTGAAGGATCATGGGTGCTGCGCTCGAGGAACCGCCGGGCCGCCCGCGGGTCGCGCAGCAGGTGCAGGTCGGCGTGCGGGGCGTGGGTGGCGATGGCCCGGGTGAGCCGGGGCAGGCTGCGCCGCCGGTAGGACCACACCCAGCGCCAGAAGTCGGCGCGCTCGCGGCCCCGGCGGATCGCCCGCCACGCGCACCGCGGAAAGGAGAAGTTCAGGAGGACGACGGTGTCGGCCCGGCGCAGCCGGACGTCCAGGGCATGGTCGTAGGGGCCGAGGTCGCCGTCCAGGATCCAGCAGTCCTGCCCGACGAGCCGCTGCTGGACGGCCGCCCACCGCTCCGGGGCGGTCCCCGCGAGCCCGGGCTCCCAGAACAGCGCGTCCAACTCGACGACGGGCAGCCCCGTCACCTCACCGAGACGGCGGGCGAGGGTCGACTTGCCCGCACCACCCCGGCCGAGGACCAGCACCCGTTGCATGTCCCCATGCTGCCGCGCCGTCCGGCTCACCTGCACGAACGTGGGCTCGCACTCACCCTGCCCGCTTGAGCCGGGCCAACTCGACGCAGTTGCCGCCACCTTGGCTGAGGGTTCAAGCGACCTCCATGTGGTGGTCAAGTACGTCTTGAGGGATCAGGAGGGGTCGCGGCGGCGGAAGAGTTCGGTGAAGAGGCGGTCGGCCGTTTCCTCCAGGATGGTGCGGGCGGCGGTGAGGGTTTCGGTGTCGACGCGGCCGTGGTCCTTGGCGGTCTGGCGGATCTCCTCGACGAAGGAGTGCAGCAGCTCGTCGAGTTCCAGGCGGGCCCGTTCCTCGTCGGTGCCGGTGGCGGCCTGCCAGGTGTCGTCCCAGCTCTGCTGCCAGGCCTGGCGCTGCTCCTGCCACTGGCGTTTCCAGTCGCGGCCGTGGCCGCGCCATTCCTGCTGGTGCCGGCGCCACTGGTCCTTCTGCCGGCGCCATTCGTCCTTCTGGCGGCGGGCGCCGTCCCGGAGGGTCTGCTCGGCGGCCAGCGGGCCCTGCTCGCGGACCTCGCGGACGGCGCGGGTCAGTTCCTCGCGCAGTGAGCGCACCGTTTCGCGGACGTCCTCCTGGACCTCGCGGGCGAACTGCTGGGCGGAGGCCGAGATCTCGGCCTCCAGTTCGGCGAGCTCGTCCATCCGGCGGTCCAGTTCGGCGCGGCCGTCGTCGGTGATCGAGTAGACCTTCTTGCCCTTGACGACCTCGTGCGTGACCAGCCCCTCGCGCTCCAGCCGGGCCAGCCGGGGGTAGATCGTGCCGGGGGAGGGGGAGTAGATCCCCATGAACCGGTCGCGGAGCAGCCGGATCACCTCGTAGCCGTGCCGGGGGCTCTCCTCCAGCAGCTTGAGCAGGTACAACCTGAGCCGGCCGTGGCCGAAAACGGGGGTCAATGTTCCTCCATCTCGGCGCGCGGGGGGTCCGCGGGCCGACTGAGCAGGGTGACGCCGCCCGAGACCGTGGTCACCGACAGCCGTCCCGAACCGGTGCCGAGCCGGCCGGCGACGCCCTTGAGCAGGGGACGCTCGACCGGTTCGAGCCGGGGGAACGAGGTGTCGATCTCTCCGGCGGCGGAGTTCAGGTCGACGTCGGCGGAGGCGGACTCCGGCAGCCGGAGGGCGACCTCGCCGGACACCGTGTGCACCTGAACCTGCCCGGCGCCGACCAGGTCGATGTCGGCGGAGATCCGGCCGCTCACGGTGCGGGCGGTCAGTTTGTCGACCGAGCCGCCCGCCACCGCCAGGTCGCCGGAGACCGAGGTGAAGCCGACGGCGCCGGCCAGCCCCTGCGCCGCGACGTCGCCGGAGACGGTGGACGCGTCGATCCGGCCGGTCACGCCGTCGAGGGTGATGTCGCCCGCCGCGCTCCGGATGGAGGTGCGGGCGGTCAGGCCGGTGACGACCGCGTCGGCGGCGCCCAGGTTGAGCTGGACGGGGCAGTCGTGGGGGACCGTCACGGTGATGACCGCGCGGCCCGCGCCCACCCCCTCGGCCAGTTGCTCCCGCAGCCATTTCAGCAGGCCGTCGGGCGACAGGTTCTGGTGCGTGACGGAGAGCATGCCGGCCTCGTGCGCCACCACCAGGGGCGGGCCGGCCACCTCGGTGATCTCCAGCGAGGGCGGGCCGTCGCCGGCGAGGACGGAGACGCCGCCCGCGACGAGCGTGGCTTTCAGGGCGACCACCCCGTCGAAACCGAGGGTGGTCGGTTCGTCGATCGTCCACTGCGCCATCGCGGCGGCCCTTTCGCCCGGGAGCTGTCTCCTGGATACACGATATGACGCGAAAATCTAAAGTCAAGATGTATCGCGAGTTGGGGCTGGTGTGAGGATTTGGGTCCCACATTGGGTCCGTGGACCTATGCGCCACCGTTCATGAGCGGTTTCAATACTCAGTTCGTCATCGATTGGGGGCATCGGTGCACTGGCGCGGTGAGCGTGGTGAAGGCGCGATCAACTACATCGTGGTGATCGTGCTGATCGGCGCGGTGTTAGCAACAGCGACCGTAGCGGGGTTACCGCAGAAGATCGCGGCGGGGGTGGAGTCGGGGATCTGCCGGGTCACCGACGAGAACTGCGATCCTGCGGCGGGTGCGTCCCCCACGCCGGGTGCGTCCTTACCGGGCGCCCCCTCGCCCGAGGCGCCGCCCCCCACCGAGGGGTTACCGGCCGACGACCCGGCGGTGGTCGCCTACAACAACGCGGTGAACGAGGCGAACGCGGCCGACCTCGAGTTACGGAACGCCGAGGGCGAGTGGGGCGGGGCCAAGGACGAGCTGATCAACCTGCTCAAGGACCTGATCGGGTTGGCGGCGCTGGAGAACTGCCTGGGCGAGGGCGACATCGTCGCCTGCCTGGAACTGGTGGCCACCGCCGTGCCATGGGGCAAGTTCTTCAAACTCCTCAAGACCCTCCCCAAAGCCATCAAGCTGGCCAACCGCCTCAAGAACATCTGGGACCGGGTCTCGGCCGCCCGCAAACGCCGCGACGACGCCCAGGACGCCCTGCGCCGCGCCAGGGAAGCCCTCGACCGCAAGAAGCCGCCGCTGGCCTGCCCGATACCGGTGCCCAGGGGCCTCTCGCCCGGTGTTCCGATCCGGCCGGCGCGCTTCACCGGGACCGCCTCGTACGTCCACCCGCCGGGCGCCGGCGATCACGTCGTCCTGGTCCGCAGGGCCCCACCGGACGCGTGCCGGCTGACCTCCACACCGACCTCCCCGGCGTTCACCAGCAAGACGGTGTACAACAACGGGAAGCTGCGCATCGACGTCGAGAACCCCGTCCCCGGCAAGGACGGAGCCGCCCAGATCCACGTGCAGTTCATGGGCCGGGGCGCCGACCCGACGAAGTACTACTACAACCCGAGCGACGGCACCTGGGTGTCGGAGACCGGTACCGTGCTGTCGGGCCGGATCGCCAGGCAGATCCCGCAGTCCGCGATCACCAAGGCCCTCAACCTGCTGGGGCTCTAGCCATGCGAACGAACGCGCCGATGCACGACCTCCTCGCCGCGCAGGCGGCCCCGGACCTGCCCGGCGACCTCCGGGAGATCGTCGAGGCGGGCTGGACGACCGGGCCCGCCGGGACGCTCCTGCTGGCCGTCCAGTACCGCGACCGCTGGAATCCCGAGGTCGGCGAGGCCGACGTCGGCGCCTACGAGTACGAGATCAACGACATCCACGTCTCGACCGCCGACCTCCCGGTGGACGAGGGTCTGCCCGCCCGGGCCGCCGCCCGGGGCCTGACCTTCGCGCTGCGCGCCATGGAACGGGCCGCCGGGCTGCCAGGCGCCGACCTGCTGGCAGCCGTCGTCAGCACTCCCATCGACGAGGAGTTCCTGGAATCGGGGACCACGGTCAAGTTCTTCACCCGCCGCGGCCGGCACCCCGATTGGTTCGACGACCTCGAACGGTTCCAACTGGACGGCGTCGCGCTGGTCGAGATGCCGGACGCGCTCGGGCGGCGCTGAGCCCTACTCCTCGTCCTCGTCATCGAGCCGGGCCAGCCAGGTGGCCAGCCGCTCGACCGGGGTCTCGAACTCGGGGTTGAGGTCGACGAACTCCCGCAGTCGCTCGGCCACCCAGCCCAGGGTGACCTCCTCGGCGCCCCGGCGGTCGGTCAGCTCCTCGATGCCCCGATCGGTGAAGTACATGGTGGAAACCCCCATCAAGAGGAGAACCCCGGAGCACGAGTGCCCCGGGGTCCTCGCGGTCGTCCTACCGGTCGCCGAACAGCGACTCCAGCAGCCTGCGCTGCTCCAGCTCGTGCTGCTTGGCCGAGCCCACCGCCGGCGAGGAACTCGCCGGGCGGGAGATCCGCCGCAGCTCACGGCCGCCGAGATACGCCGGGAGCGTCAGCGCGAAGAACGGCCAGGCGCCCATGTTCTTCGGCTCGTCCTGCATGTACACGACCTCGGCGTCGGCCGGGTACTTGGCCAGCTCGGCCTTGATCTCGTCGATCGGCAGCGGGTAGAGGCGCTCGATCCGCACGATCGCGGTGGTGGTGTCGCCGGCCTTCTCCCGGGCCGCCACCGCGTCGTAGTAGATCTTGCCGGTGGTGAGCACGACCCGCCGCACGCCCGCCGGGTCGGTGACCGTGGTGTCGGGGATCACCGGCTGGAAGGCGCCCGAGGTGAACGCCGACACCGGCGAGGTGGCCTGCTTGTGCCGCAGCAGGGACTTCGGCGTGAAGACCACCAGCGGCTTGTGCCGGTCCGACAGCGTCTGCCAGCGCAGCAGGTGGAAGTAGTTCGCCGGGGAGGTGGGGTAGACCACGGTCATGTTGTCCTGGGCGCACAGCTGCATGAACCGCTCGATGCGCGCCGAGGAGTGGTCGGGCCCCTGACCCTCGTAGCCGTGCGGGAGCAGCAGCACGACCGAGGAGTGCTGGCCCCACTTCTGCTCGCCGGACGAGATGAACTCGTCGATGATCGACTGGGCGCCGTTGACGAAGTCGCCGAACTGGGCCTCCCACAGCACCAGCGCGTCCGGCCGGGTGAGGGAGTAGCCGTACTCGAAGCCCATTGCGGCGAACTCGCTGAGCAGCGAGTCGTGCACGTAGAACTTCGACACGCCCTGGCCGAACTGGCGCAGCGGGGTGTGCTCCTCACCGGTCTTGCGGTCGACCAGCACCGCGTGCCGCTGGCCGAAGGTGCCGCGCCGGCTGTCCTGGCCGACCAGCCGCACCGGGTGGCCGTCGATCAGCAGCGAGCCGAACGCCAGCAGCTCGCCGGTGGCCCAGTCGATGGCGTCGTCCTCGACCATCTGGGCGCGGCGCTGCAGGATCGGCTGGAGCCGCGGGTGGACGGTGAAGCCCTCGGGCAGGCCGACCTGCGAGTCGATGACGCGCTTGACCACCTCGTGTGGGATCGCCGACCCGGCCGACGCGTGGTCGATCGGGATCCGCTCCTCGGCCTCGGGCTTGACCACCGAACCCGGCTCCTGCGGGCGCTTGGCCGCCTCGCGGGTCTCGGTGAAGGCACGCTCCAACTGGTCCTGGTAGTCGCGCAGCGCCTGCTCGGCCTCCTCGACCGTGATGTCACCGCGGCCGATCAGCGCCTCGGTGTAGAGCTTGCGCACCGAGCGCTTGGCGTCGATCAGGTCGTACATCAGCGGCTGGGTGAACGAGGGGTTGTCGGACTCGTTGTGCCCGCGCCGCCGGTAGCAGACCATGTCGATGACGACGTCCTTCTTGAACGTCTGCCGGTACTCGAAGGCGAACCGCGCCACCCGGGCGCAGGCCTCGGGGTCGTCGCCGTTCACGTGGAAGATCGGCGCCTGGATCATCCGGGCCACGTCGGTGCTGTAGACGCTGGACCGGGAGTACTCCGGCGCGGTGGTGAAGCCCACCTGGTTGTTGACCACCACGTGCACGGTGCCGCCGGTGCGGTAGCCGCGCAGCTGCGACAGGTTCAGCGTCTCGGCCACCACGCCCTGCCCGGCGAACGCCGCGTCGCCGTGGATCAGCACGGGCAGCACGGTGAAGCCGGCCTCGCCGACGTCCAGGATGTCCTGCTTGGCGCGGACGACGCCCTCGGCGACCGGGTTGACGGCCTCCAGGTGGGACGGGTTCGCGGTCAGCGAGGTGCGGATCTTGGAGCCGTCGGCCGCCACGAAGTCGCCCTCGGCGCCCAGGTGGTACTTCACGTCACCGGAGCCCTGGGCGCTGCGCGGGTCGAGGTTGCCCTCGAACTCGCCGAAGATCTGCGCGTAGGACTTGCCGACGATGTTGGCCAGCACGTTCAGCCGGCCGCGGTGGGCCATGCCGATGACGACCTCGTCGAGGTTGTCGTGGGCCGCCGCCGAGATCACCGAGTCCAGCAGCGGGACCAGCGACTCGCCGCCCTCCAGGGAGAACCGCTTCTGGCCGACGAACTTGGTCTGCAGGAAGGTCTCGAACGCCTCCGCGCTGTTCAGCCGGCCGAGGACGTGCAACTGCTCCTCGCGGGACGGCTTGTCGTGCGGGACCTCGACGCGGGCCTGGATCCAGGCCCGCTCCTCGGGGTCCTGGATGTGCATGTACTCGATGCCGACCGTGCGGCAGTACGAGCTGCGCAGCACGCCGAGGATGTCGCGCAGCTTCATGGTGGCCTGGCCGCCGAAGCCGCCGGTGGCGAACTCGCGCTCCAGGTCCCACAGGGTCAGGCCGTGCTTGAGGATGTCGAGGTCGGGGTGCCGGCGCTGCTTGTACTCCAGCGGGTCGGTGTCGGCCATCAGGTGGCCGCGCACCCGGTACGCGTGGATCAGCTCGTGCACCCGGGCGATCTTGGCGACGTCCTCGTCGTGGCTGGCGGAGATGTCCTGGACCCAGCGGACGGGCTCGTAGGGGATCCGCAGCGCCTCGAAGATGTCGTCGTAGAAGCCGTCCTCGCCCAGCAGCAGCCGGTGCACCACCCGCAGGAAGTCGCCCGACTGGGCGCCCTGGATGATCCGGTGGTCGTAGGTGGACGTCAGCGTCATGACCTTGCTGATGCCCATGCGGGAGAGCGTCTCGGCGGAGGCGCCGGCGAACTCGGCCGGGTACTCCATGGCGCCCACGCCGATGATGGCGCCCTGGCCCGGCATCAGCCTGGGCACCGAGTGCACGGTGCCGATGGTGCCCGGGTTGGTCAGGCTGATCGTGGTGCCCTGGTAGTCGTCCAGGGTGAGCTTGTTGTTGCGCGCCTTGCGGATGATCTCTTCGTAGGCGGCCCAGAACTGCCGGAAGTCCAGGGTCTCGGCGGCCTTGATGTTCGGCACCACCAGCTGGCGCTGGCCGTCGTCCTTCTGCAGGTCGATGGCCAGGCCGAAGTTGACGTGCTCGGGCCGGATCAGCGCCGGCTTGCCCTCGACCTCGGCGTAGCTGGCGTTCATCGCCGGCATCGCGTGCAGCGCGCGCACGATCGCGTACCCGATCAGGTGCGTGAAGGAGATCTTCCCGCCCCGGCCGCGCTTGAGGTGGTTGTTGATGACGATGCGGTTGTCGATCAGCAGCTTGGCCGGGACCGCGCGCACGCTGGTCGCGGTCGGCACCTCGAGGCTGGCCTCCATGTTGGCGACCGTGCGCGCCGCCACCCCGCGCAGCCGGACCTCCTCGGCGCCGGCCGGCACGCTCGGCTGTGGGGCCTTGGCGGGCTTGGCGGCCTTCGCCGGAGCGGGCTTGGCCGCCGGCTTGGCGGGGGGCGCGGCCGGCGGAGCCACCTGGGCGCCGTTCTGCCCCGCCTGGGTGGCCTGCGCCGCCGGCCGGGAGTCCGGCTGGTAGTCGGCGAAGAAGTTCCACCAGGCTTCGTCAACGGAGTTGGGGTCTTCGAGGTACTTCTGGTACAGCTCGTCGACCAGCCACTCGTTGGCGCCGAAATCTGTGTGCTTAAGGTCGGCCCTGGTCTGCGACGACTCTGTCGACACGGCGGAGATCGCCCTCTTCCGCAGCTCGCGAATGTTAACCGAGTCAAGGCTACTCGCCTGGCGGCGGCGGCGCGTCGTCAGGAGGTAGCCGGTTCGGTGGCCGTGTCGGAGACCGTGCCACCGACTGTACTGGTGGTGACCGAACGTGACTAGTGGGTGTGCGTCGGGACGGTCGGCCCCTCGCTCGCCTGGACGAGGACGAACCCCTGCCCCTGGAAGGCCAGCTGCATGGCCTCGCCGCTGCCGCGGCCGATCAGCGCCCCGGCCTTGAAGGTGCGGTTGACCCCGACGTGCAAGCCGGCGCTCCACGCCACTGCGGACTGGCCGTCCACGAACGTGGGGGCGCGCCCGGTGTCGAGCATCACGGGGGTGCCGTGCGCGGTGAGCGCCACCCACCCCTGGCCCTGCAGGGTGGTGTTGAACAGCCCGCCGGCCGCGATGCCCGCGCCCTGCACCCGCTGGATGTCCCAGCTCAGCGTGGGGTCGAAGGCGAGGATGTTGGAGCCGTTGACGGTCAGCGCCTCGTTCTCCAGGTAGAAGAGGTGGATGTCGTCGGCGTCGTGGGCGAGGAACAGCAGGCCCTGCCCCCGGACCCGCATCAGCGGCGTGCCCTCGCCGGTCAGCGCCTTCTTGATGAACCGGCCGACCCCGCCGGAGCCCTCGTAGTCGAACTCCATCTGGCCCTGGAAGGCGACCATGGAGCCCTGCCGGGCCAGCGCCTCGCCGTTCAGGTGGACCCGCAGCATCTTGGAGTTCTGCAGAGCGAAGTGCCCGGGCAGCTGCTGCCCCTGGTCCATGTTTCCGAAGAACGAACTGCGCATGGTCGAGCCTTTCGGTGGGAGCTTGGGAGTAAGTCCGGTATCGGCGCCGGTCAGCATAACGACCTGCGATGACATCCGAGCGGTGTTCGGTGGCGCGGGCCGGTGTCCGAACGAGATTCGGTCGAGTGGTACCACTGGGGGGAATCGAGTGCTTACCTATGACGTGCAGGCGGGATCGATCAGGAGGCAGGGATGTCGGAACTGAGGTTCGACGGCCGGGTGGCGGTCGTGACGGGGGCCGGGCACGGCCTGGGGCGGCAGCACGCCCTGGAACTGGCCGGGCGCGGTGCCAAGGTGGTCGTCAACGACCTCGGCGGCGACCGGCACGGCGGCGGCGGGGCCTCCGGCGGGCCGGCCCAGCAGGTCGTCGACGAGATCGTCAAGGCCGGCGGCGAGGCCGTCACCAACCCCGACAACGTGGCCACCCCCGAAGGGGCCGAGGCCATCGTGCAGGCGGCGATCGACGCGTTCGGCAAGATCGACATCGTCATCAACAACGCCGGCATCCTGCGCGACAGGTCCTTCCGGAACATGTCGCCCGAGGAGTTCGACTCCGTCATCGCGGTGCACCTGCGCGGCTCGTTCCTGGTGAGCCGGGCCGCCTGGTCCCACCTGCGCGACCAGGGGTACGGCCGCGTCGTCAACACCTCCTCGCCGGCCGGCCTGTTCGGCAACTTCGGCCAGGCCAACTACTCCGCCGCCAAGATGGGGCTGGTCGGCCTCACCAGGACGCTGGCCGCCGAGGGCGCCAAGTACGGCATCAAGGCCAACGTGATCGCCCCGATCGCGTGGACCCGGATGACCGAGGACGTCATCCCGGCCGACTTCGCCGACCAGCTCGGCGTCGACAAGGTCACCCCGCTCGTCACCTACCTGGCGCACGAGAGCAACGAGACGACCGGTGAGATCTACACCGTCGGCGGCGGCAAGATCGCCCGGGTGTTCGTCGCCGAGACCGACGGCTGGGTCCAGAAGGGCGAACAGACGGCCGAGGACGTCCGCGACCACTGGGAGCAGGTCAACGACGGGACCTCCTACACCGTGCCGAAGAACATCGGCGAGCAGACCATGGCCCTCTTCCAGGCCCTGCAGTGAGCACCCCGAGCCCGCTCCTGCTCGACCGGAGCCGGGACGGGGTGCTGGTCATCACCCTGTCCCGGCCCGAGCGGCTGAACGCGGTCGACGCGGCACTGACCGAGGAACTACACGACGTCCTCAACGACCTCATGCGCGACACCCAGACCCGGGTGGTGGTGCTGACCGGCGCCGGGCGCGGGTTCTGCGCCGGCATGGACATCCAGTCCGGCGACCCGGGCGGCGACACCGGCGAGGGACGCGCCCAGCGGCTCTACCGGGGCATCGCCCGCGGCGGCGAGGTCACCGCCCGGCTGCGGGAGATCCCGCAGCCGGTGATCGCCGCGCTGCACGGGCCGGTGGCCGGTATGGGCGTCTCCTGGGCACTCGCCTGCGACCTGCGGGTGGCCGACCCGACCACCAGGTTCGTGGTCCCCTTCCTGGACCTGGGCCTGTCGGGCGGCGACTGCGGCCTGTCCTGGCTGCTGCCCCGGCTGGCCGGCGCGGCGCCCGCCGCGGAAATCCTCTACCGGGCGCGCCGGCTCTCCGCCGACGAAGCCCGGGGACTCGGCCTGCTCACCGAGATCACCGAGGCGGGCGGGGACCTGGCCGGGGCGCTGGCCCTGGCGGACGAACTGCTGGCGCGCTCGCCGTACGGGCTGCGGCACACCAAGGAACTGCTGAACCTGGCGCTGGACGCGCCCGGCCTGCGCCAGCAACTCGCCCTGGAGGCCCGCACCCAGGCCCTGGCCTTCTTCACGGAGGACCTGGTCGAGGGGATGTCCGCGACGCTGGAGAAGCGGCGCCCGGAGTTCAAGAACCGCTGACGGGCGCCGCCGCCCGTCCCTCGGCTCAGCCGGTGAGCGCCCGTTCCAGGGCCTCGACGTAGCGCAGGGCGATGAGCTGGGCCAGGGCCGGGTGGGCGCCCAGCAGTCCGGCGGACTGGACGCCGAGTTCGGCGACCGCCGCGCCGGCCAGCCCGGCGTCCACCTCGGGCCCGATCACGGCCGGAGCGATCGCGATCCGCAGGGCGCCGGTGCGCTGCAACTGGGCCGCCGCGTCGCGGATCGTGGGGACGCCGTCCAGCGAGCCGGTGACGACGGGCACGGCCAGCCGGGAGGCCAGCAGCACGCTGCTCATCTCGGCGTCACGGACCGCGCCCTCGCCGCCGGCGGTGGCCACGACGATGCCTCCGGCGGCGCTCACCATGCTCACCATCCGCACCCGGTCCGCCCGGGCCAGCCCGGCCTCGGCGAGCCGCTCGTGCAGCGCCTGGGCGATCAGCGGGTGGGGGCCCAGCGACTGGGCGACGACGACGGGGCCGGGCGCCGTGCCGACCGAGTCCTGGAGGGTCTTGTCGACCGCGGGGTGGGGGCCGACCAGCAGGGGGACGACCACGGCGGCCGGCGACCCTTCGGCGACGGCGTGGTCGGCGACCGCGGCGGCCAGCACGTCCGTAAGGGGGTTACGGTCGCCCTCCAGATGACCGATCCAGACCGGGCGGCCGGTGTGCGCCGTCTCGGTGAGCAGCCCGAGTTCCGCCGCGACGGCCGCGCCGGGACCGCCCTCGGGTCCGGGAACGGCCAGGACCAGCGCGGGAGCGTCCGGCGGCAGGGCGAACGACTCCGCTCCGCGGTGGCGTCCGCTGCGGCGCGCGCGGCGCCGCACGGGCAGGTTTCCAGGGCCTTCAGGGTCAGGGGAGCTGTCAATGGTCACGGCCCGCATCGTAGACGCTCCAGCGGGACGGCAAGCGCGAAGGCGGACATTTGGCCCCGCATCCTGAGGTTCCGCGGGGTGTCCGGCGGAGGGCCGTGAGGCGCGTGGGGCGGAGGGGGCGGGCATGTTTTGTGCCCGCCGGGAGGTTACTTTCGGTAGAAAGTGACTTTCTTCATAAGGAAGGCATACTCTCTAGCATCACGCCGCCCGCCCCCTGCCACCTGGCGTCTGCTCGTTACGAGGTTCCATGCGTAAAAGCACGCGTTCGATCCGCTTCAGGGTCTTGGCTCTCTTTCTCGTCCCGCTCATCACCCTCACCGCGCTGTGGGGCTTCGCGGCCAACGAAACATTCGGTGCCGCGGTCGACCAGCGCAACTGGGAGAAACATGAGGGAACCCTGGGCGAGCGTCTCCAGCGGATGTTCCGGGAGACCGCCCAGGAGCGACTGGAGTCCGTCATGTTCGCCGGCGCCGCCGGCGCCGCCGCCGGTGCCGGCCCCGCCGCGGGGAACGGCCGGGCCACGATGGACGCCCAGCGCAGGCGGACCGACGCCATCGTGGCCGAGACAAGCGCGCTGTTCCGGCGGGACGACGTCCTGTCCCTGTTCCCGACCAGCGGTTCCCGGATCTACATCGACGACACCTTCCAGCGGTTCGCCCGGCTGGGCGAGATCCGGCAGGCGATCGACTCCGGCGGGGCGAGCCGGTTCAAGGTGATGGAGGAGTTCAACGCCCTCAGCGACTCGCTCTTCCGGCTCACCACGTTCATGTCCATGCGCGACAAGGTCACGCTCTACCGGCCCGCCGCGGCGATGATCACTTTCGAGCGCAGCATGGAGATGGCCGGCCGCCAGGCGTCGATCCTCGGTGCCGTCATGGCCTCCGGGGGCCGGATGACCGAGGCCGAGCGCCGGCTGTTCCAGAGCATGGCGGCGAACCGGCGCTTCCTGCTCGACGAGGCGTACGGGCAGATGGTGGACTTCAAGCTGCGCGAGGCCTACGCCCCGGCCTTCGGGTCGCCGGCCCGCGCCCGGCTGGACGCGCTGGAGAACCAGGTCGTCGCCTCCCGCAGCGCGCGGCTCGCGGTCGACCCGCGGCTGTGGCAGCAGAACCTGCTCGCCATGGCGCAGGCGGGCTTCAAGGGGTCGCGGCACGGCGAGGCGGCGATCAACGACGAGGCCGCCAACACGAACCGGTCGATCTACATCCGGCTGGGCCTGGCCGGCGGGCTCGGGCTCGTGCTGCTGCTGCTCTCGGTGTTCCTGATGGTCCGGTTCGGCCGGGGACTGTCCCGCGAGCTGGGCGGCGTGCAGACCGAGGCCACCGAGCTCGCCGACCGGCGGCTGCCCCGCGTCGTCGACCGGCTCCGCCGCGGTGAGGAGGTGGACGTCGACGCCGAGGCGCCGCCGCTGCGGCACGGCAGCACCACGGAGGTGGCCCGGCTGGCGCAGGCGTTCTCGTCGGTGCAGCGCACCGCGATCGGCGCGGCGGTCGGCCAGGCCGAGCTGCGCAAGGCCGTCGGCGACATCTTCCTCAAGCTGGCCCGGCGCAACCAGTCGCTGCTGCACCGCCAGCTCGCCATGCTCGACGAGCTGGAGCACCGTGCCGCTCCCGACGACCTCGACGACCTGTTCAAGCTCGACCACCTGACCACGCGCATGCGGCGGCACGCCGAGAGCCTGATCATCCTGTCCGGCGCGGCACCCGGGCGCGGCTGGCGCAATCCGGTGGCGATGATCGACGTGCTCCGCGGCGCCGCCGGCGAGGTCGAGGACTACAAGCGGGTCAAGGTGCGCAACGACTCGCGCGAGGGGCTGGTCGGGGGCGCCGTCGCGGACGTGATCCACCTGCTCGCGGAGCTGCTGGAGAACGCCACCTCCTTCTCCCCGCCCAACACCGAGGTCGTGGTCCGGGCGGAGACCGTCGGCACCGGGTTCGCGGTGGAGATCGAGGACCGCGGGCTGGGGATGAGCGAGGCCAAGCTGGCCGAGTGCAACGAGCGGCTGGAGAACCCGCCGGAGTTCGACGTGGCCGACACCGACCAGCTCGGCCTGTTCGTGGTCGCCCGGCTGGCGGCCAGGCACGACATCAAGGTCGTGCTGCGGCCGTCGCCGTACGGCGGGATCCTGGCCATCGTGCTGCTCCCGCACTCCGTGGTGGTGCCCGAGGGCGACTTCGCGGCGTACGACGGAAGCGAGCAGCCCGCCTCCGTCCAGCGGGAGCGGGCCGGGCTGAGCGACTCGGGGTCCTGGCAGACGGTTCCGCCACGCGTCCCCGAGGAGCTCGGTCACCGGGCCGGTGACACCGCGCCGCGCCTGGGGTTGAGCGATTCGGGGTCCTGGCAGACGGTTCCGCCGCGGGCCCCCGAGCCGCCCGGCCCCCGGGCCGAGGACACCGCGCCGCATCCGGGGCCGAGCGATTCGGGATCCTGGCAGACGACCCCGCCGGGTGGCCGCTCCACCGGGGGCGGCCCGTCGAGACCCGGAGCGCACCGCCGGCCGGAGCCGGAGCCGAAGCCGGAGAGCGGGCCTCCCGCTCCGCCGCGACCGACCCATGCCGGGCTGCCCGTGCGGACGCGCCAGGCGAACCTGGCGCCCCAGCTGCGCCGGAAGGGCAAGGCCGCGCCGCCGCCGCCCGCCGCCCCCGGCACGGAGGTCGTGCGATCGCCGGAGGAGGCACGGTCGCTGATGGCTTCGATGCAAGAGGGCTGGTTGCGTGGGCGGGAGACGCCCACTGATCGGAACGGGAACAGGGGTACATGATCATGACTGACACCACGACACCCGAGCTGAACTGGTTGCTCGACGAGATGGTCGACCGGGTGCCGGTGGTCCGACAGGCCGTCGTCCTGTCGCGGGACGGGCTGGCGGTCGGCGCGTCCCGGTCGCTGGAGCGGGAGGACGCCGAGCACCTGTCGGCGCTGGCCGCGGGGGTGCAGAGCCTGGCCCGTGGGGCGGGCATGCACTT
The DNA here is from genome assembly GCF_003289645.1 of Actinomadura craniellae. GTDB lineage: Bacteria > Actinomycetota > Actinomycetes > Streptosporangiales > Streptosporangiaceae > Actinomadura_D > Actinomadura_D craniellae. The sequence continues at coordinate 219,125 of NZ_QLYX01000009.1, forward strand.
CGGCGGTGGCGAGCTGCGCCAGACCGTCATCGAGACGGCTTCGTTCTTCCTTTTCGTCACCGCGGCCGGGCACGGCACCTGCCTGGCGGTGCTGACGTCGTCCGACGCGGACGCCGGGCTGGTCGCCTACGAGATGGCGGTGCTGGTCAAGCGTGTCGGTGAACATTTCCGGGCCAATCCCCGTGTTCCGGGGCCGGTACTGGCATGGGAGTGATCCTGGGATGAACCGGCAGAACGACGACAGGTGGCTCGACCAGGAGGCCGGGCCGATCGTGCGCCCGTACGCCATGACCGGAGGGCGGACCCGGCCGCGCAACGACGCGGAGCTGGACCTCATGGCCATCGTGGAGGCCACCGGACGGGTGGCCTACGACCGGCTGCGGCTGGGACCCGAGCATTTCGAGCTGCTGGAGCTGTGCCGGCGGCCGATGTCGGTGGTGGACGTGGCCTCCGGTGTCCGCTTCCCGCTGGGGGTGGTCCGGGTGCTGCTGGGTGACCTGCGTGACGAGGGGATGATCGTTTTGACTGCTCCGCTGCGGCGCGAGCTGATGTCCAGGGAAGGCGTGCTGCGGGAGGTGCTCAGTGGCCTTCGAGCGCTCTGAGAGTTCCACCGAACGCCCTCCGCTGGTCGCCACGAAGATCATGGTGGCGGGCGGGTTCGGGGTCGGCAAGACGACCCTGGTCGGGGCGATCAGCGAGATCCGGCCGCTGCGCACCGAGGAACCGCTGAGCGTCCGGAGCATCGGGGTGGACGACACTGCGGGGGTGGAGGGCAAGTCGACCACCACCGTGGCGATGGACTTCGGCCGGATCACCTTGCACGAGCGGCTGGTGCTGTACCTGTTCGGTACGCCGGGGCAGGACCGGTTCTGGTTCATGTGGGACGAGTTGTCGCACGGGGCGCTGGGCGGGGTGGTGCTGGCCGACACCCGCCGGCTGGCCGACAGCTTCGCGTCCATCGACTACTTCGAGGGCCGGCAGATCCCGTTCGCGGTGGCGGTCAACAGGTTCGACGACGCCGATTCCCACGATCCGGCCGATGTCCGCATCGCCCTGGACCTGGATCCGCAGGTGCCGCTGGTGATCTGCGACGCTCGCGACCGCCAGTCGGTGAAGGAGGTGCTCGTGACGCTCGTCGAGCACGTGCTGCGGGTGGAGGCGGGTGAGACCGCCCCGGCGGGCTGAGGGCGGCCCGAGGTCCGGTAGTGGGGCAGAGAGAGGCAGAAGGTAAGTTCTGTCCGCTATCGACGATGGTTGTGATGGAAGTTATTATTTCTACCGGTATGCGCCTAGTGTCAGATGTGCCTAGAGTTACCCTAGTAACGCGCTCGCAACGATATTTGTCGGTTGCGGAGTGAATGATCACGTCAGACGCATAGTGGGCGTAGTAAGCTCCCTTCCCCCGCTTGGCATGTCGTACGGGAGGGGACCCGCCATGAGTTTCCGCGAGGCGTGATGGCTTCCCGCACCCAGTCGATCCGCACCAAGATCGTCATTCTGCTGGTGGTGCCGCTCGTCTCGTTCACCGGGCTGTGGGCCTACGTGGCGGTGACCACCTACTCCGACAGCGTGCAGATGCTCCGGGCCCGGACCTTCGACCAGAACCTCGTCCGGCCCACCCAGGAACTGATCGTGGCCCTCCAGCACGAACGCCGGATGTCCGTGGCCTTCCTGGGCGGGGACTCCTCGCTGGACCGGTCGGGCTTCCTCGCCCAGCGGGCCGCCACCGACCGCGCCCGGGCGGCCTACATCCGCGGGAGCACCGGCGCGCAGGCCCGCGAGGTGGTCGACGAGGGGACCCGGCGGCGGCTCGACGACCTGAGGCGCAGGCTCGGTGAGGTCGACACGCTGCGCGCCCAGATCGACGCCCGCCAGGTCGGCCGGCCCCGGGCGCTCGCCGACTACAGCTCGCTCGTGGACGTGGCGCTGAACGTCTACAAGGGGACACCTCCGCCGAAGGACGCCGGCATCGCGCAGGACCTCGACAACCTGCTCCGGCTGGGCGCCGCCCGGGAACTCCTCGGCCGCGCCGACTCGCTGGCCACCGGCGCCCTGCTGCACGGCCGGTTCACCGCCGCCGAGTTCGAGCAGTTCGAGCAGCTCACCGCCGCCTACCGGCACTACTACGCGGACCTGGAGCCGAGCCTGAAGGCCCGGGACCGCGACCGCTACCAGGACTTCGTCACCAGCCCGCAGTACAGCCGCTACCGCACCCTGGAGAACCGGCTGCTGGCCTTCGAGGGGCGCCGCGGCCCGATACCGGTGGACGCCGGGACCTGGCACACCGCCTCCGAAGCGGTGATCGTCAGCCTGCGGGAGTTCGAGCGGCAGGCGCTGGCCGACACGACGCGGCGGTCCCGGGAGACCGCGATCGGCGTCTTCACCAGGCTCGGGCTGGCCACCGGGCTCGGCCTGCTGGCGTTCCTGGTCTCCGCCGCGGTGGCCTGGCGGATCGCCCGCCGGATGGTCACCGAGAGCCGCACCATGGCCGACGCGGTCACCGAGTTCACCGGCCACTACCTGCCGGCGCTGGCCGACAGCGTCCGCAAGGGCGAGCCGATCGACCTCGACCGGGCCATCCCCAGCCCGCACCTCACCATCACCGAGATCGACCGGATCTCCGCCTCGTTCACCGCGGCCGGCCGCGAGGTCATCGCCGCGACCAAGCACGAGCTCGAGGCCCGCCGCGCCATCAACGAGGTGTTCGTCGTCCTGGCCCGGCGCAGCCAGGCGCTGCTGCACCGCCAGCTCAACCTGCTCGACAGCATGCAACGCCGGACGGAGGAGCCGGCCGAGCTGACGGACCTGTTCCAGCTCGACCACCTGGCCACCCGCATGCGCCGGCACGCCGAGGGCCTGGTCATCATGGCCGGCAAGTCCGCCGGCCGGACCTGGCGCACCCCGGTGCCGTTCATCGACGTGGTGCGCGGCGCCGTGGCCGAGGTGGAGGACTACACCCGGGTCCGGGTGCTGCCGATGCCCGGGGCCGCGCTCTCGGGCACCGCCGTCGCGGACATGATCCACCTGCTTGCCGAACTGGTGGAGAACGCCACCCTGTTCTCCTCGCCGCAGTCGCCCGTCGAGATCAGCGGCCAGGTCGTGTCCAGCGGTTACGCGATCGAGATCGAGGACCGCGGGCTGGGCCTGGAACCGGAGGCGCTGGCGGAGATCAACCAGCGGCTGCTGGACCCGCCCGAGGTCAACCTGTCCGACATGGCGCGGCTCGGGCTGTTCGTGGTCGCCCGGTTGGCCCGGCGGCACGACGTGCGCGTCTCGCTGCGCGCCTCGCCCTACGGTGGGACGACCGCGATCGTGCTCGTCCCGTCCGCACTGATCGTCGAGCCCGCCGCCGAGGGCCGGGTGCCGGGCGACCTGCGGGTGACCCCGCCCGGGCTGGGCGTCGGAGTTCCCGAACCGGAGCCCGTGCGCCGGCCCGAGCCCGTGCCGTCCCCAGCCCCGACCCCGCCTGCGCCGGCACCCGAGCCGTACTTGGCCATGGCGCTGAGCGGTGAGCAGGAGGCCCTGCCCCGCCGTCGGCGGCAGAGCCGGGAGCCGGGCGCGCAGACCGGGGCCCCTGAAGAGTTGCCGCGCCGGACGCGGCAGAGCCGGGAGCCGGGCGCGCAGACCGGGGCCCCTGAAGAGTTGCCGCGCCGGACGCGGCAGGACCGGGTGCCGGGCGCGCAGGCCGGGGCTCCCGACGAGTTGCCGCGGCGACGCGTCTCCCGGGCCGCATCGGCGGAGGAGCCTGCCGGGCCCGTCCCGCTGGGCGCACCGGTGCCGGCATCGCCCGCACCCGGGCGGCAGGCGGACCGGACCGGCGAGGTACCGGGGCCGGCCGAGGAGGACGAGCGGCGGCCGGAGGTCCTGCGGACCAGGATGGCCGCCATGCAGCGCGGCTGGCAGCGCGGGCGGCTGGAGGCCCGCAGGGCGGGGATCTCCGACGGAGAGGCCGGGGAGTCCGCGGCGGAGGACAAGGCAGCATCGGGGACAGAGGAGGACGGCACATGACGGATGTAGCGAGCCAGACCGGCGAGCTGAACTGGCTGCTCGACAGCCTGGTCGAGCGGGTGGCGCAGGTCAGGCACGCGGTGGTCCTCTCCAGCGACGGCCTGCGCATCGCCTCCTCGAAGGGCTTCGGCCGCGACGACGCCGAGCGGCTGGCCGCCGTCTCGGCCACCTTCCAGAGCCTGGCGCGGGGCGCCGGCGAGGAGTTCGGCGGCGGCAAGGTCCGGCAGACCATCGTGGAGATGGACGAGGCCTTCCTGTTCGTGACCGCGGCTGGTCAGGGGGCCTGCCTGGCGCTGCTGGCCGACGCCGAGGCCGATGTGGGCGTCATCGCCTACGAGATGGCCATGCTCGTCACCCGGGTGGGGCGGCATCTGTCGGCGAATCCGAGGGTGGCGGCCCAGCGCGATGGATGATGGGGGCGACAGGGGCGGGAGTCTGGACTCCCGCCGCGGGGACCGGCATTCTCATGAGTGGGCAGACGAGGCGGCGGGGCCCGTCGTGCGCCCGTTCGCGCTGGTTGGCGGGCGGACCGCCATCGCCCGCGATGATCTCGATCTGATCGCGGTCGTCGAAACCTCCGCGTCCCTACCCGAGGAGACGTCCCCTCTGGCCCCGGAACATGAGACGATCTTGCAAGTCTGCCGGACACCGCTGTCGGTGGCCGAGGTCGCGTCCGAACTCGACCTCGCCCTGGGAGTGGTCCGGGTGATGCTCGGCGACCTGCTGGACGCCGGGTTCATCGAGGTGCGCCGGCCCGCGCCGGTGGCGCAGTTCCCCAACGAGCGCGTACTCAAGGATGTGATCGATGGACTCCGTGCGCTCTGAACCCGCGAGGAACGCGGGCGACGAGGCCTCACTCACGGTGAAGATCCTGGTCGCCGGTGGTTTCGGCGTCGGGAAGTCGACCATGGTCGCTTCGGTCAGCGAGATCCGGCCGTTGCGCACCGAGGAGCAGCTCACCGAAAAGAGCGTGGGCGTCGACGACACCTCCAAAGTGCAGCAGAAGACCACCACGACCGTCGCGATGGACTTCGGCCGGATCACCCTGCCGACGGGCCTGGTCCTCTACCTGTTCGGCACGCCCGGCCAGGACCGGTTCTGGTTCATGTGGGACGAGCTGTCGCAGGGGGCGCTGGGCGCGGTGGTGCTGGTCGACACCCGCCGGCTGGCCGACTGCTTCGCTTCGATCGACTACTTCGAGCGTCGCGGGGTGCCGTTCATCATTGCGGTGAACCATTTCCCGGGCGCCAAGCGGTACACGGCCGACGACCTGCGGGCGGCGCTCGACCTCGACGGCGACATCCCCGTGATCGACGGGGACGTCCGCGACCGGGAGTCGGGCAAGGCCGTTCTGATCAAGCTGGTCGAGCACGTGCTGAGCCGGACCACCAAGCGCCGGGCCGCTGCGGCCCGGAGCTGACGGCCCGGCTCACCGTACCCGGAAGTCCGCGAAGTCGAATCCCGGTGACACCACGCAGCTCACCAGGACCTCTTCGGGGCCGGCCGGGCGGGCGGCCTGCCAGACGCCCGCGGGCACGAGGGCCTGCGGGCGCTGGCCGGCCTCGATCGCGGGGCCCAGCACGATCTCCCGCGGTTCGGCCGGTGCGTGCCCGGAGCCGCCCAGCAGCAGGGTCAGCGGCCCACCCCGGTGCCAGAGCCAGACCTCGTCGGAACGGACCACATGCCACATCGACTCCTCGCCGGGCGGCAGCAGGAAGTAGATGCCCGTCGCGCTGACCCGCTCGCCCGGCCGGTCGGGCGGGTTCAGCCGCACCGAGGTGGCCCATGTCTCGCGGAACCAGCCGCCCTCGGGATGCGGCGCCAGGTCCAGCGCCTCGGCCGCGGCCGGGCGGGCCAGCAGCGCCACGTGCCGGCCGTCGGGGCCGCGCCGCGCGTACCGCACCGCGACCGCGCGGGACGGGTCGATCGGGCCGTCGCCGTCCGCCGGATCGAGGGTCACCGCGACGACCTGGCCCGCGGGGAAGAGGGCGTCGGCGACCGCCAGCGCCTCGGTGTCGCCGGACGCCCGGCCGCAGGGCGCCGTGGCCGGATCGAACCGGTCGTGCCATGCCTCGGCCGTCGTCAGGAGCAGCGTCATCCGACCGACTTTATAGGAAATGCCCGATTTGTTCGAAATGCCGATCGGGTGAATCCCGCCCCGCGCCCGGATCCGGCGCGGTTTCATGAGAAGTCTCCGGCGCGCACGCGGCGCCGGACGGGTGAGTAAGGAGCGGGCGTGGCGGCAAGGACCCCAGGCCAGGAAGGTACCGGGCGCCCTCCCGGAGAGGTCGAGATCGACGGCGGCCCCGAGCATCCCACCGAGCCGTTCGCCCGGGTGACCGGTGCCGAGCCGCCATCCGGACCGGCTCGCAACGGCCGGGTCGGCGGGACGCCCGAGTTCTCGCCCTGGCAGCGCTCGCACGCGGTCTGGCACCGGGGCGGGGTCGACTGGGTGCGGCCGGCCGCCGGCGACACCCCGGTCGCGTCCGCCGCGCCCGCGCCGTCCCGGCCACGGATCCGGCCGCCGCGGCTCGCCCGGACCCCGCTGATCCTGGGGACGGCCACGGTGGTGCTGGCCGCGGTGGGGCTGTACGCGGTACTCGACGACGGGCACGAGGCGCGCCCGCCGGCTCCGGGCGCGACGCGCGCCGACCGGCTGTTCGCGCTCGACCCGGCGGCGGCCGACGGCCGGGTCCAGGACCTGGCCGCGGTGGCCGTGGCCGGACCGGTCGCCGTGGCGGCCGGGTCCGAGACCGGCGGCGGCGGTGACCGGGCCTGGTTCCTGAGCACGGCCGACGGCGGCCGCGTCTGGCGGGCCGCCCGGGTGCAGGCCCCGGGCGGGGCGGAGGCGCCCCCCGGCGAACACCCCCGGCTGCTGGCGGGCGGCCCGGGCGGCTGGGTCGCGCTCGGCGGGTCCCCCGAGGCCGCCGGGTCCGTCACGGCCGGCTGGGTCGGCGGGGACGCGGTCACCTGGACCCGGGTGGACCTCGGGCCCGCCTTCGCAGGCGGCACGGTGCACGGCCTGGCCGCGACCGGGACCGGCTTCGTGGCGGTCGGCGCGGCCGGCGGCACCGCCGCGGCGTGGACGAGCGGGGACGGGCGCGCCTGGCAGCGGGCCGCGCCCCCCGGCGGGGTCCGGCTGGACCGGGTGGCGGCGTCCGGCGCGGTCGCGGTCGCGACCGGCATGACCACCCGGCGGACCACCCGGACGGTCCGCCGCGGGAACCGCAACCGCAAGGTCGCCGTCACGGTGCAGGAGCCCGCCCTGTGGCGCTCCGCGGACGGCGGCCGGACCTGGACCCGCGGCGCGGTCCCGCAGGACCAGGGCGCGCGGGGGGCGCTGCGCGGGCCGGTCGCCGGGCCGGGCGGGTTCTCCCTGGCCCGGGAGGCCGAGCGCGCCACCGGCCGGGGCCGAGCCCGCAAGGTCACCCGGTACGCCGTGGCCTTCCGCTCCGCCGACGGCGCCGCCTGGGCACCGGCCGGGCAGATCGGCTCGGCCGACTACGCCGGGCTCGACCGGCTGGCCGGTTCGGCCGCGGGGCTGGCGGCCCTGATCCGGGTCGGCGGCGGGCGGCTCGCCCTGCTGCGCAGCCCCGACGGCCGGAGCTGGCAGCGCGCCCCCGAGGACGTCGCCGAGCCGGACCCGAGCGGGCTGGCGGTGCTGCCGGCCGGGCCGGTGCTGGCCGGCCGGCAGGGCGACGACGCCCGCCTGACGATCGCGGGGACGGGCGACGTCGACGTGGCCCGGATCCCCGGCGCGATCCGGCCCGAGCGCACGATCGCCGCCCTCGTCCCGGCGGGCCGCCGGCTGGTCGCGGTCGGCGGGTCCGGCGGCGACGCGGCGATCTGGACGGCGCCCGACGGCCGGGCGTGGGCCCGCGTGCAGGGCGGCGAACTCGGCGGGGACGGCCGGCAGACGCTCACCGGAGCGGTGGCCGGCCCGCAGGGCTGGCTGGCGGTCGGCCGGCACGACGGCGACCCGGCCCGTCCGCTGGCCCGCACCTCGACCGACGGCGCGACCTGGGCCCCGGCCCCGGGCTTCCCGGGCGAGCCGGGATCGGCCCCGCGCGCGGCGGCGCACGGCCCGGCCGGCTACGTGGTGGTCGGCACGGCGGGCGGAGCGGGCGCCGGCTGGCACTCGGCCGACCTGCGGACCTGGACGCGCGGCACCGGAGACTTCGGCACGGGAGCCCGGCCGCTGGGCGTGGCCGCGGTGCCCGCGGGCCCGGGCGGTTACGCGGCCGTCGGCGCGTTCACCCGGGACGGCAAGGCGACGCCCGGGGTGTGGACCTCCCCGGACGGCCGGGCGTGGACCGCCGGGACCGCACCCGGCCTGCCCGCCGGGGCGGAGTCGGGCGAACTGACCCGGGTGGCCGCCCACGGCGGCGTGCTCGTCGCGCTGGGCCATGCCGTCCAGGCAGGCCAGAACGTGCCGTTCGTCGCGGTGTCGGCGGACGCCGGGCGTACCTGGCAGGCGCAGCCGCTGCCCGGTGGGGGGCGGGCCACCGCGATCGTCGCCACCTCCCGCGGCTTCGTCGTCACGGGCGCCACCGGAGCCCCGGGCGCCGGCGACGCGGCGCTGTGGAGTTCGGTGGACGGCCGGGCGTGGCGGCAGGTCCGCCCGCGCGGCACCCACCTGGACGGTCCCGGAGACCAGTGGTTCACCGCCGCGGCCCCGCTCGGCGGCGAGTTGGTGCTCACCGGCGTCACCGTGGACGCCCGGGGCGAGGCGCCGACGCTGTGGCGCACGACCCTGCCCTGAGCGGTAGGGACCGGAAGCGGCCTTTGGCGGCTCTAGGCGGTGGGGCTCGTCCGGCGTACCCTCCGGGCAAGGAGAGGAGTTCACATGGATGTTCGGACCGGAACGCCGGGCTGTGGCCAGTGCTCCTGCTCTCTCGGAGAGCGGGGCGTGAACATTCCGGCCACCGCGATGAAGGACCGATGACCGGAGGAGCCCCTGCCCGCGGGCGGGCAGGGGCTCGCGGGCCGGCCGGCGGGGGGTAGGGCGGAGACCGGCCGACCCTGCCTCGTCGGGACCCTGGAAGGCAGGGTCAGTCCGCGTCGATGTGCATGTCGATGCCGAGCAGGACCAGGAACCACAGGAAGATGGCGAGCAGCGCGCTGCCGACCCTGCGGAGCAGTTCCACGTCGATGTAGTCGCGGTCCCAGGCGACGAACACGCCGATGATGATGTATATGAGCCCGATCAGGCTGATGCCCGAGCGATAGCGGAACATGGCGTCCTCCGGGGGGTCTCGTGTTGCGGCCCGGGGATCCCCGCTGGAGCGGGAAGAAAACGTCGCCCTGATTTCGGCAAGTACCTAAAGGGGGATAAATCCCTTTCCTCCAGGGTCAGTCGAGCCGGATCCGGACCACCACGGGGTCATGGTCGGTGGACTGTGCGGCGAACTCGGCGTTCATGTGCACCGCGTCCACCTCGTGCGGCAGCCCGGCCAGGGCCGGGCTCAGCAGGACGTGGTCCAGCGCCCGGGAGTTGCCGTCGGCCAGGTGCGTGTAGCGGTCGGCCAGGGGCAGCCGGGTCAGCGGGTTCACCAGCCCGGTGCCGCCGGTCAGCGCCCGCAGCGGCGGGGAGTCCTCGGTCGAGTTGAGGTCGCCGGCCACGACGACCAGGGCGCCCGGCTCGGCCGTGCGGACCGACCGCACGAAGCGCGCCACCGCCTGGGCCTGCCGTTCCCGCCGGAACTCGGCGAACCGTCGCGGCGGCTGGTACCGGCCGTAGAGCGGGTCGTCGCCGGAGGCGGTGCTCCAGTGGTTGGCCACCGCGATCAGCGGCCGGCCCCGCCAGGTGAACTCACCGGCGAGCGGCTTGCGGGTACCGGCCCAGACCGGGTCGTTCCGCCCGATCATGCCGGGGCTGACCCGGAGCCGGGCCTTCCCGCCGGCCCTGACCACCGCGGCGACCCCGCCGCCGGACGGGCCGGCGGCGGGGTCGGGCCGGTCGGTGAAGGCCAGCCCCCGGTCGGTGCGGAACAGGAAGCCGACCCGGGCGTTGCCGCCGCTCTCGCCGCCGTCGGCGCCGTCGCGGGGGTCGATCGAGCGCCACTCGTACGCCGGCCCGCCCGCGGCGCTGATCGCCGCGATCAGTTCGGACACGGTCTGGTCGTCGGCCACCGTGCCGTCGTCGTGCGGCCCGCTGTTGTCCTGCACCTCCTGGACGCAGATCAGGTCGGGCGAGCGCAGCGCTCCGGCGATCCCCCGGGCGAGGGAGGCGAACCGCCACGGCGGGTCGTCCGGGTCGAGGTCCTGGAGGTTGACCGTGGCCACCGCGAGCTCGTCGGGTCGCGGCTCCCGGGTGTGCTCCGGGCGCAGCCCGCCGGGAAGCACCCGCGGGGAGGCCGTCGGGAGCAGCCTGAACTCGCCGCGGCCGTAGTCGAGAACACCGCCGGTACGGCCGGCCAGGCGGTCGCCGACGTTCATCGGGGGGATACCCGCCAGGGCGCCGGCGAGGATCACCCGCTCGGGGTTGGGGTCGGCGGTGCGCTGCGCGATGCCGCCGCGCCGGGTGCGCACCCCGGCTCCGGCGGCGGGCACCACCGGGACCTCGCCGTACTGGGACCGGGGCCCGACCGCGACCGCGTCGTCCAGCGCGAGCAGCATCCCCTCCAGCGACTCGTAGAAGTCGGCGCCCTCCCCGGCGGGGTCGAACCGGCCGGACGCCTCCATGTCGCGGCTGCCCGAACCGCCGTCGATCACCCGGTCTGGCGGGCGGCGGCCGCCGGGCCCGAGCACGATGGGCGCGGGCAGCGGCGCGCCGTGCGCGAGCACCCGGGTCGCGGTGGCGTCGATCTCGGTACGGCCGAGGTCGGCCGAGCCGGCGCCGGCGGCCCGGAACTCGCCGACCCGGCCGTCGACCCGCACGGAGTCCGCGACCGCCACGGCGGGCCGGGTGCGGGTGAACACGAAGACGCCCTCGGAGGTGGCGACGTGGCGGTCGGGCCGGGGGTCCTGCATCCAGAAACCGTTGCCGGTCACCGCGGTCACCACGCCGGGCACCCCGGCGACCCGGGCGCCGGCCAGCGGTGAGCGGTGCCCGGCCCCCTGGACGTCGTGGATCCGGTGGCCGGTTTCGGCCAGCGCGGGAGGCGCGCCGGCGAGGGCCGGCAGCACGGCCGCGAGTAGCAAGGAGGCCCGACCCCGGCGGGACGGTCGTCGTGCACGGCTCACCCAGGCTCCATGGTGGGCGGGGATCGGGAGATCCCTATTGGAGCATGAAGCGCGCCCGTGGGCGACTCGATCAGGAAGTCCGGAAGCGACGGACCCGGCCGGGCCGGAACCGCCGCCCGGCCGCTTCAGCCGGCGCGCGGCGCCCGCACGGTGGTGCCGGGATGCCCGGACCGGATGCGCCGGCGGGTGCCGGTCAGTCTTCGAGGGCGAGCGCGGCCTTGGGGCAGGAGCGCACCGCGTTCCTGACGAGGTCGACGTCCTCCGCGGGGACGTCGGGCCGGAGGATGTGCAGCATGTCGTCGTCGTCGAGGTCGAAGACCTCGGGAGCGAGCCCTGAGCACACGCCGTTGGCCTCGCAGACCAGCGGGTCGACTCGTACTCTCATCGCGTCCGTCCTCCTCGCCTGGGACTGTCCCGTCGGCCGTGCCGGGTACGACCAACCTAACGAAACAGGTTCGGTTTTTTTGCACGGCCCCCCGGGATGCGCCCCGGCAGGGCCGGCCCCGCACGCTCGCCCGGCGGATGCGCCTGCTCACCGCGGAAGTAGAACACGTTCTACCAGGGGGTCACAAGTGTGTTCGACGGGCGGTCTCCACCGGTTCGTCCCGGCTAGATAGGGTGCCCCGGTGACTGAGATCGCGGCCGGCCCGCAGCCCCCCGGCGAGCGGCCCGAAATGCCGGTGGAACTGCGCCGGGCCGCCCGGGCGGCCAAGGGCTTCATGCCCCCGGACGAGGGGCTCGCACTGTACGAGACGGCCCTGGAGTACGGCCGGCTCGGCCCGCTCCTGGAGATCGGCACCTACTGCGGCAAGTCCGCCATCTACCTGGGCGCGGCGGCGCGGCAGGCCGGCACCGTGGTGATCACCGTCGACCACCACCGCGGCTCGGAGGAGAACCAGGCGGGCTGGGAGCACCACGACCCGTCCCTGGTCGATCCGCTGACGGGCCGGATGGACACCCTGCCGGTCTTCCGCAGGACGATCGCCGCGGCGGGCCTGGAGGATCACGTCGTGGCGATCGTGGGCACCTCGGCGACCGTCTCCCGGCTCTGGCGCGCTCCGCTCGCCCTGCTGTTCATCGACGGCGGGCACGCCGAGCGGTTCGCCCAGGGCGACTACGAGGGCTGGGCGGGCCGGCTGGCGGTGGGCGGCGCGCTGGTGATCCACGACGTCTTCGCCGACCCGGCCGACGGCGGCCAGGCGCCCTACCACGTCCACCAGCGCGCCCTGGACAGCGGCGTCTTCACCGAGCGCCGGGCCATCGGCTCCCTGCGCGTCCTGGAACGCGTCACCGACGGCGACCCCCTGGCCCGCTGATCACGGGGGCGGGGCGCGGGTCAGGGGCCGACGGGGGTGAGCAGGCAGCCGCAGGCCGCCGGGTCGGCGGCCTCGGCGGGGCCCAGCGCGCTGCCGGCGATCTCCTTGAAGATCATGGCGCCGGGGGTGCCGCCGGCCAGCGCGTCGGCCGCCAGGATCACCGCGGCGGCCGTGTACGTGGAGCGGTCCCCCGGGAAGTGCCGCTGGTTGGCGAACTGCCAGCCCGTCCAGTACGACCCGTCCTGGTGCCGCAGGAACTGGATCCGGGTGAACAGCTCCAGCGCCCGGTCGCGGTCGCCCGCGGCGTCCAGCGCCATCACCAGCTCGCTGGTCTCGGCCGCCGTCACCCAGGGCTGGTCCGACACGCACCGGCAGCCCAGCCCGGGCACCACGAAGGTGTCCCAGCCGGACTCCAGCCGGAGCCGCGCCGCCTCGCCCCGCACCGGGCCGGCCAGCACCGGGTAGTACCAGTCCATCGACCAGCGGCTCTTGTCGGCGAACGCCTCCGGATGCGCGGCCACCACGTGGCCGAGCTGGTCGGCGGCCAGCTCCCAGTCGGGCTGCGGCCGGCCCAGCCGCTCGCCCAACGCGACCGCGCAGCGCAGCGACTGGTAGATCGAGGAGCAGCCGGTGAGCAGCGCGTGGTCGGCCGCCGCACCGTCGGGGTGCCGGATCCACAGCACCTCACCGCGGGTGGTCTGCAGGCCCAGCGTGAAGTCGATCGCGCGGCGCACCGCCGGCCACATCCGCTCCGCGAACGCCTCGTCGCCGGTCATCACCAGCTCGTGCCAGACGCCGACCGCCACGTACGCGGCGTGGTTGGACTCCCCGCCCGCCTCGGTGACCTCGCCCAGCACCCACTTGGCCGGCCACGAGCCGTCGGGCCGCTGGGTGGCCAGGACGAAGTCGTAGGCCCGCCGGGCCTCCTCGCGCAGCCCGGCGACGGTCAGCGCCATCGCCGACTCGACGTGGTTCCAGATGTCGACATGACCGGGCACGCCGCCGGTGGGGGCGAACCAGGGGACGGCACCGGACGGTTCCTGCTGCCGGGCGATGCTGCGGGCGGTGGCGGCGACGTCTTCGGCGGTCAGCACGCCCGGCACGGACGGCAGCGGTGACTCAACCCGCATCCGCGGCCTCCTGCCCGGCGGTGGCCGGGGCGCCGGGGACGCGGGCTGCGGGTGGCCTGGAGGGTTTGGTGAAGTAGACGACCACGCTCTTGCCGATCAGCGGGTTGAGGGCGCGCTCGGCCAGCCGGGTGGCCAGCGGGCGCTGCACGATGTCCCAGACGAGCAGCTTGTGGTACGCCTGCGCCAGCGGGTTGTCGTTGTTTTCGACGCCCACCGCGCATTTGATCCACCAGTAGGGGGCGTGCAGCCCGTGCGCGTGGTGGTGCCCGTCCACCCGGAAGCCGGTGGCCTTCAGCTTGGCCTCCAGCTCGGCGCGGGTGTAGATGCGCACGTGCCCGCCGGGCGCGGTGTGGTAGTCCTCCGACAGGGCCCAGCAGATGCGCTCGGGCAGCCAGCTCGGCACGGTCACCGCGAGCTGCCCGCCGGGCTTGAGCACCCGCAGCAGCTCGCCCATGGCGCGCATGTCGTCAGGGATGTGCTCCAGCACCTCGGAGGCGACGATCTTGTCGAAGTGGTCGTCGGGGAACGGCAGGTTGAGCGCGTCGCCCCGCACGGTCTCGGCGGTCGCCCCCTCCGGCGGCTCGCCGGCCAGGCGCATCGCCCCGAACATCTTCTCCACCCCGGCCAGCTCGTCGGCGTCGAGGTCGAACGCGACCACCTGGGCGCCTCGCCGGTAGAGCTCGAAGGCGTGCCGTCCGGCGCCGCACCCCATGTCGAGGACGCGGTCCCCGAGAGCGACGGGGAACCGCTGGAAATCCACGGTCAGCAGGGCGATGCTCCTTCCGTACGGGACGGCCGGTGACCGGCCTTCCCAGCCTCGATCGCGGCCCGGTAGTGCTCGACGGTGGCCCGTGCCACCGTCGGCCAGGCGAAGCGCTCCTGCACCCTGCGCAGGCCCGCCTCGCTGACCCGGGCGCGCTCCTGCGCCGAGTCGTGCAACCGGTGCAGGGTGGCGGCGAGTTCCTCGACGTCGCCGGGCGGGACCAGCACCGCGGCGTCGCCCACCACCTCGGGCAGCGCTCCGGTGCGGCTGGCCACCAGCGGGGTGCCGGAGGCCATGTGCTCGACGGCGGGCAGCGAGAACCCCTCGTACAGCGAGGGCACCACCGCGATCTCGGCGCTGGCCAGCAACTCGCCGATCTCCTGGTCGCTGATGCCGCTGACGAACTTCACCCGCTCGCCCAGCGACAGCTCGCGGACCAGTTTCTCGGTCGGGCCGTTGCGCTGCGGCTTGCTGACGACCACGGCGTGGACGTCCCGCTCGGTGGCCAGCTTGGCCACCGCCCGCAGCAGCGTGGCCACGCCCTTGATCGGCGCGTCCGCGCTGGCCACGGCCACGATCCGGCCGCGGACGCGTTCGCCGCGCGGGTGGAAGATCCGGGTGTCGACGCCCAGCGGCAGGATCTCGATGTCGCGGGCCGGGACCCGGAAGTCCTTGACGATGTCGACCTTGGAGGATTCGGACACGGTGAGCACCGGGCCGATCCGGCGGGCCACCCGGGCCTGCATGCCGACGAAGCCGTACCAGCGGAACTTGCCGAGGCGCTCCTTGATGCCGCGGGCGGCCTCCAGTTCGATCCGGCGGTCGACGCTGATCGGGTGGTGGATGCTCGTCACCAGCGGCAGGCCGAGCCGCGGGATGCCCAGGTTGCCCAGGCCGAGTACCTGGTTGTCGTGGACGACGTCGAAGTCGCCGCGGCGGCGGCGCAGTTCGCGCAGCACCCGCAGGCTGAAGGTCAGCGGCTCGGGAAAGCCGCCGGTCCGCATGTGGGCGTACTCCAGCACGTCGATCCAGTCGCGGTACTCGCCCAGCCCCGGGTTCCGGAAGGGGTCCTCGTCCCGGTAGAGGTCCAGGCTGGGGACCTTGGTGAGGACGATGTCGGGACGGTCCAGCTCGGGATAGGGCTGGCCGGAGAAGATTTCGACCTGGTGGCCGAGGGCCGCGAGTTCCCGGCTCAGGTGCCGGAGGTACACGCCCTGCCCGCCGCAGTGGGGCTTGCTCCGGTACGAAAGCAGGGCCACGCGCAACGGCCCGTCGTCGACCCTGCTCACGCACCACCCCTGTCAGCCATGGGAGTGCGGTTCGAGACGAACCGGCATCTCCTTGATTCCATTGATGAAACTAGACCTTAGCCTGCGAACGTTACCCGTGAGTTTAATGGTGGACATGGTGTCCAAGAGTGTTTGAAAGAGCACAGTCAACTCAAGTCGGGCAAGATGCGCACCGAGGCAGAAGTGCGGCCCGCCGCCGCCGAAGCCGATGTGCGGGTTGGGGTCGCGTCCCACGTCGAAGGTGTCGGGGTCGGTGAAGACCTCCCCGTCCCGGTTGGCCGACCCGTAGAAGACCACCACCTTGTCGCCCGCCGCGATCTCCTGGCCGCCCAGCTCGGTGTCCTGCATGGCCGTGCGGCGGAACATGTTGACCGGGGTCACCCAGCGGACGATCTCGTCCACCGCGCGGGGCAGCAGCGACGGGTCCGCCAGCAGCCGGGCCCACTGGTCGGGGTGCTCGAAGAGCGCCAGCATCCCGCCCGAGGCGGCGTTGCGGGTGGTCTCGTTGCCGGCCACCGACAGCAGGAGGATGAACAGCTCGAACTCGTTGCCGCTCAGCTCGCTCCCGTCCGGGCCGGGCCGGAGCAGCCGGGTGACGATGTCGTCGCGCGGGTCCTCGCGCCGCCGGGCGGCCAGCTCGTTGGCGTAGGAGTACAGCTCGGTGGCGGCCTGCGCGCCCACCTCGGGGTCGGACTGCAACTCGGGGTCGTCGCCGCCGATCAGCTTGTTGGACCAGTCGAAGATCTTGTCGCGGTCCTCCACCGGGGCGCCGAGCAGCTCGCAGATCACGTACAGCGGCAGCGGGGCGGCGATCTCGTGGACGAAGTCGATCTCCTCCCCGGCGCGGGCACGCCCGGCGGCCTCGCCGACGAGGTCCTGGCAGATGTCGCGGATGTGGTCGGTGAGCGCGTTGATCGCCCGAGGGGTGAAGCCCCGGTTGACGATGGAGCGCTTGCGGGTGTGGTCGGGCGGGTCCTGGTTGAGCATCATCATCTGCTGCAGGGCCCGGGCCTCGGGCTCGACCTCGGGGAACAGCGCCAGCCGCTCGTGCGAGGAGAACAGCTCCGGGTGCCGCGAGACGTGCACCACGTCCTCGTACCGGGTGACCGCCCAGAAGTCGGGGTGGCCGTGGTGCCGGTACACCGGGGCTCGCTCCCGCATCGCGCGGAACCGGTCGTGCGGCATCCCGCCGCGTTCGTACAGGTCCGGGTCGACGATCTCGTACACGGGTTCCAGAAGCGCCATCGCCACATGCCTCCTCGCCGGGCGGGACCGGCCGGACGGGAGACCGGCCGGTCCTCGATCGTGTCAGCCAGGCGGCCCGTGGGGAATGCTCTGTCCGGCTCAGTGGGAGGCTCGGCTTCGCCGCGGCGACGGGGTGAACCGGACGGGCAGTTCCTTCAGCCCGTTGACGAAGTTGGAGCGCAGCCGCCGCGGTTCGCCCGCGAGCTCCAGGTCGGGCATCCGCTCGGTCAGCACCTCGAACAGCACGCTCAGCTCCAGCCGGGCCAGGTGGGTGCCCAGGCAGTAGTGCGGCCCGCCGCCGCCGAAGCCGATGTGCGGGTTGGCCAGGCGGCCGATGTCGAAGGTGTCGGGGTCGTCGATGACGCTCTCGTCGCGGTTGGCGGAGGCGTAGAACAGGACGACCTTGTCGCCCGCCTTGATCTTCTTGCCGTTCAGCTCGACGTCCTGGGTGGCGGTGCGGCGGAACAGGTTGATCGGGGTGACCCAGCGGACCATCTCCTCGGCCGCGCTGTCCAGCAGCGACCGGTCGGCCAGCAGCCGCCGCCACTGCTCGGGGTGCTGGAAGAAGGTCAGCATGCCGCCGGCCGCCGCGGTCCGGGTGGTCTCGTTGCCGGCGATCGTCAGCATCAGGAAGAACAGGTCGAACTCCTCCTGGGTGAGGACGTTCCCCTCGGCGTCGGGCTGGAGCAGCTTGGTGGCGATGTCGTCGCGCGGCTCGGCCTGCCGGGCCTCGGCGATCTGGTGGGCGTACATGTAGATCTCCGCGGAGGCCTCCTGCGCGGTCTCCATGGAGGTGTTCAGCTCCGGGTCGTCGAAGCCGACGAGCTGGTTGGACAGGTCGAAGATCCGCTTGCGGTCCGCCAGCGGGGCGCCGACCATCTCGCAGATCACGTACAGCGGCAGCGGGGCGGCGATGTCGGCGACGAAGTCGGCCTCGCCGCGCTCGCAGATCTCGTCGACGAGCTGGTGGGAGATCTCGTGCACGTGGTCGGTGAGCTGGTTGATCATCCGGGGGGTGAAGCCCCGGTTGACCATGCTCCGCTTGCGGGTGTGCTCGGGCGGGTCGAGGAAGAGCATCATCTGCTGGTGCGCGGCCAGGTCCGCGTCGCTCATCTCCTCGAACATCGAGGTGCGCGTGTGCGAGGAGAACAGCTCCGGGTGCCGCGAGACGTAGATGATGTCCTCCAGCCGGGTGATCGCCCAGAAGCCGGGGACCCGCTCGTTGGGGTCGTAGTGCCAGTGCACCGGATCGTTGGCGCGGAGCCAGCGGAACTGCTCGTGCGGGACGCCGTTCCGCTCGTAGCCGATCGGGTCGATGACATCGATCTTCGGAGCCATGATCGATCCCTCCAGGGCGGGGCTGCCGCGCCGTTGAGCATGCACTTTGTTAGAACACGTTCTAACATGAGACTGGAGTCTCAACAAGTGTCCTGGGGGGTGTGACCCATCTCTCCCCGAGAAAAACGGCGCGGGCCCGGGGGGACGTCCCCCCGGGCCCGCGCCGGTCATGCGTCAGCCGCGCGCGAAGCCGATCACGTCGTCCGACCCCTGGCGGTGGACCAGCCCGCGCCGCTCCAGCGTGCGCAGGTGCGCGGCGGCCTCAGCCGTCGCCATCCGGCGGGAGCCGAGCGGCATCTGGTCCCACGGGTCGCGCCAGGGCATGCCGGCGGCCAACTGCCAGAGCGTGGCGGGCCCGGCCGCGAGCATCTCCATGAGCGACGTCAGCCGCTCCTCGTGGTGGTCGATGATCTCCTGGACTCGGTCGCCCAGCCCGGCGAAGCGGTACTGGTGGGCGGGCAGCACCTCGCCCGCCGGCACCTCCGCCACCCGTTCCAGCGAGGCCAGGAAGTCGCCCAGCGGGTCGACGTCGGCCGGCGCGTCGTAGGGGTAGAGCGCGATGTGCGGGGTGATCCGGGGGAGCACGTGGTCGCCGGTGAAGATCCGGTCGCCGTCCTCCAGGTGCAGGCAGATGTGGCCGGGGGTGTGGCCCGGGGTCCACACCGTCCGCAGCTTGCGGCCGGGCAGGTCGACGAGTTCGCCGTCCGACAGCTCCCGGTCGGGGTCGGCGGGCGGGGGCATCCGCCCGTGCTCGAAGCGCTCGGCCAGCTCGGCGGGGCCGGCCCCGGCCCGGCGCATCTCGGCCATCATCCAGGCCTCGTCGACCTTGCTCCCCTCGGTCCGGATCCGGCGGATCAGCGCGGCGTCCTCGTGGTGCATGGCCACCCACGCGCCGGACGCCTCGCGCACCTGGCCGGCCAGCCCGGCGTGGTCGGGGTGGAAGTGCGTGACCACCACCCCGTACACGTCGGTGACGTCGAGCCCCACCGCGCCCAGCCCGCCGCTCAGCGCCTCCCAGGCGTCCGGATGGTTCCAGCCCGCGTCCACCAGGACCGGACCGCGTTCGCTCTCCAGTGCGTAGACCAGGGTGTAGCCGAGCGGGTTGCCCGGAATCGGGACGGGAACGCTCCACAGGCCGCCGCCGAGGTTCTCCGGTTCAGGTCGTACGCGCACAGGGGGCTCGCTTTCGCAGTCAGATCCGTTCGAGGATCGTGGCGGTCGACAGCGCGCCGCCCGCGCACATGGTGACCAGTGCGGTCGCCCCGTCGCGACGCTCCAGCTCATGCAGCGCGGTGGTGAGCAGTCGGGCACCGGTGGCACCGACCGGATGACCTAGAGCGATCGCGCCGCCGTTGACATTGACTTTATCCATGTCCGGTTCGTGCACTTGCGACCAGGACAGCACTATCGAGGCGAATGCTTCGTTCACTTCGAAGATGTCCAGGTCACCGATGGTCATCCCGGCCTGGGTGAGCACCCGCTCGGTGGCCTGCACCGGGCCGTCCAGGTGGTAGTAGGGCTCGCCGCCGACCAGCGCCTGGGCCCGGATCCGGGCCCGGGGGCGCAGCCCCAGCGCCCGCGCCCGCTCCTCGGACATGACCAGCACGGCCGCGGCGCCGTCGGAGATCTGCGAGGAGGTGCCCGCGGTGTGCAGCGCGTCCGGGCCCATGACCGGCTTCAGCCGGGCCAGGGTGTCGGCGGTCGTCTCGCGCAGGCCCTGGTCGCGGGTGACGCGCAGGGTCTCGCCGGTGAGTTCGCCGTCGGGGCCGTACACGGGGGCGTCGAGCGGCGCGATCTCCCGCTCGAACCGGGCGTCGGCCCACGCCTTGGCGGCGAGTTGCTGGGACCGGGCGCCGAAGGCGTCGGTGTCGGCGCGGGTCAGCCCGCGCCGCCGCGCGATGCGCTCGGCCGATTCGAACTGGTCGGCCATGTCGATGGACCAGTCGTCGGGCCGGGGGTTGCTGGGCAGCACGTTGCTGCCGAGCGGGGCGCGGCTCATCACCTCGACCCCGCAGCCGATCGCGGCGTCCACCACGCCGGCCTGGACCATCGCCGCCGCCAGGTGGGTGGCCTGCTGGCTGGACCCGCACTGGGCGTCGATCGTGGTGACGCCGGTCTGCCAGGGCAGGCCCGCGTACAGCCAGGCGTACCGGCCCACGTGCCCGCCCTGCTCGCCGGCCTGGGTGACGCAGCCGGCGAAGACCTGGCCGACCTCGGCGGGATCGACGCCCGAGCGCTCGACCACCGCGCCCAGCGCGTGGGCCAGCAGGGCCTGCGGCTTGACGCCGGCGAGCCATCCGTTCCGCTTGCCGAGCGGCGTGCGCACCGCCTCGACGATCACTGGGCTGCCCATGAGCTCCTCCTCGAACAAGATTCGGTATTAACTGTAACCTGTTCTTGTTTTATCGGAGGTGATCAGGGTCACGTACAGCTCGGTGTAGGTGGGCACCAGCACCCGGCGGGCCGCCCGCCGGGACACGATCCGGTACGGCCGGCCCGCGCCCAGCAGCGTCTCCACCATCCGGGTCACCTGGACGCGCGCCACCGCGTTGCCCAGGCACAGGTGCCGGCCCGCGCCGAACCACAGCTGCCGGGTCTCGGGCACATACTCGCGCCGCACGTCGAACGGGCCCACCGCGTTGTCGGCCAGGTAGGTCAGCAGCATGATCCGGTCACCGGCGCGCAGCCGCCGGCCGGCCACCGTGACGTCCCGCGCGACGTGCCGCCCGATCACCGGGGCGGGGGTGGCCACCCGCAGCCCCTCGCGCACCGCGTTCTCCATCAGTTGCGGCTGGGCGCGCAGCAGGTGCTGCTGGCCGGTGTCGTGCAGCAGCGCCACCGTGCGGGAGGTGCCCGAAGCCCCGGTCTCGGTGCCCGCGATGGCCAGCAGGGTGACCAGCCCCCGGGCGAGGTCGACGCCCAGCCCCATCGCGCGGCAGCGGCCCAGGACGGTGTCCGGGCCGGCCGTGCGATAGCCCTCCTCGACCCCCTGTGTGATCTCGTCGACGATGGCCCGGGCCCGCCCGATCACCTCGGGGGCGAGCACGGTGGAGGCGGCGGTGCCGACCGCCAGCCCGGCCAGCCGCTCCCCGGCGCGGAACACCGCCCGGTACGCGTCGTCGTCGTCCCCCCGCCACAGCCCCAGCAGGTCGGCGACCATCCGCCCGGCGAGTACCCGGGTGGCGTCGGCCACGTCCACGGTCCCGCCCGCCGCCAGCCGGTCGCCGAGCCGGCGCAGGTGGGCGCCCTGCGCGCGCTCCACCAGGACGCGGGCGCTCCCCTCGGTGAACAGGTCACGGGCCCGGGTGCGCAGTTCCGTGTGCCGGGCGCCGCCGAAGAGCGCCCCCATCTCCGGCCCGAACAGCTGGGCCCACAGATGCCCCACCCCGCCCTCGCCGGCCAGGGTGAAGCTCGCGTGGTCGTTCAGCACCTTCCGGGCCAGCACGGGATCGGTGACGATCCAGCCGAGCCGGGGCACCCGCTGGATCGGGGCGGTGTGCCGGGCCGCCTGGAGCAGGGCGTACAGCCCGCGGTTCCCCGCCCACAGCAGCCTGGCCTCGTGTCGCTCCGCGAGATTCATCCGTCCCCGTTTCTCCCGGACAATAGGTGACTGTCCAGGTAAGTCCCTGAACGCCGGCTGTTGTATACCTTGCACGAGTGAAACTGTGGGTGGTCATCCCGGCCTACGACGAGGAGCGGTCGATCGGCGCGACCCTGCGCCGGCTGGCCGGGCAGTCCGACGGCGACTTCACGCTGCTCGTGGTGGACAACGGCAGCACCGACGACACCGCCGGGGTGGTGCGCCGGTTCGCCGCCGAGCATCCCGGAACGGACGTCCGGCTGGTGGCCGAGCCGCAGAAGGGCACCGGCGCGGCGGCCGACACCGGGGTCCGCCGGGCCATCGCCGGGGGCGCCACCCACATCGCCCGCACCGACGCCGACTGCCTGCCGCACGTGGACTGGGTCGCGGCCGTCAAGCGTGCCTTCGCCGACGGGCTGGAGATGGTCAGCGGGCCGCTGCGCCCGCGCACCGACGAGTTCCGGCTGCGGCTGTGGGAGCGCCGGCTGCTGCCCGCCGTGGTGTCGGGCGCGGCCCTGTTCGGCCGGTTCCGGCCCGGCAACCGGGACCCGGCCCACCTCGGGCCGTACCTCATGATGCCCGGCTGCAACGTGGCGATCACCGCCGGCCTGTACGAGCGCAGCGGCGGCTTCCCGCGCACCCGGATCGAGGAGATGCACGAGGACCGCGCCCTGGTCAACCGGGTGCGCCGGCTGACGCGCGACTACGGCCTGCGCCGGGACATGGTGGTCTACGGCTCGGTCCGCCGGCTGCGCGCCTACGGCCTGGTCGGCACCCTCGCCTGGTACGCCGACCACCGCTACACCCCGGACGTCGTGGACATCCGGTGACGGGGCCGAACTGGGAACGGCGGCTCTACCTGACCGCGCACCCCTTCGCGTACCCGCTGCTGCGCGGGCTGGCCCGGTGCGGGCCGGCGGTCCGGGTCCCGGGCCTGGGGGTGGTGGTCAACGACGCGGCGACGGCCCGCGAGGTGCTGCTCGACGGCGAGACGTTCCGCAAGGACGGGCCCGGGTCGCCGGGTGAGCTGTGGACCCCGGTGCTGGGCCCCTCGGTGCTGCTCAACATGGAGGGGGCGGCGCACCGCGCGCTGCGCCGCCGGCTCACCGACCTGTTCACCCCCGGGTACGCCGAGGACCTGTGCGCCCGGGTCCTGGCGGACCCGCTGCACCGGCTGGCCGCGGACCTGGCCCGCGGCGCCGAGGTGGACCTGGTCGCCGCCATGAAGGTGCTGGCGGGCGCGGTGATCTGCCGGGTCGTCGGGCTGGCGGCCCGCGGTGAGGACGACTACCGGCGGTTCTTCGAGCAGGGCGAGCGGGTGGTCGCGATGGTGAGCCTGCGCACCCGCCGGCTGTCCCCGCGGCAGATCGCCCGGGCCCGGGCCGTCCTCGACCCGGTCGGGGAGATCGCCGCCCGGGCGTACGCGGCGGGGGACGAGAGCACCGTGATGGGCCGGATGCGCGCCCTCGGCCTGTCGGAGGAGGAGGCACGGGGTGCGGCCGGGGCGTTCTTCCTCACCGGCACCGAGACGGTCGCGACCCTGGTGCCCCGGCTGGTCGCGCTGCTGCACGACCACGGGGAACTCGACCGGGTGGCCGCCGACCCGGGCCTGCTCGACCGGGCCCTGGACGAGGCGTCCCGGGTTACCACCCCCACGCCCGTCATGCTCCGCAGCGTCCACGCCACGACCCGGGTGGGCGGGGCGGCGGCCCGGCCCGGCGACCGGGTCCTGATCGTCACGCACAACTGCTGCCGCGCGCACGGCCCCTTCGACCTGGACCGGCCGCCGGAGCTGCGCCGGCTGTGGTTCGGCGCGGGGCCGCACTTCTGCATCGGCTACCCGCTGGCCATGGCGGAGGCCCGGCTGATCGCCCGCACCCTGCTGGCGGCGGCCCCGCTGGAGATCGTCCGCCGGCGGGCGGCCCGGGGCGTCCTGCTGCCGGCCTACCGCGAGTTCACGGTCCGCGCGGCGCCCCGGGCGGGGGAGTGACACCCGGCCGGCCGGGTCGCGGGCCCCGGCCGGTGCCGGGTCAGAGCGCCGCGGCGAGCTTGGCGGCGGTCTGCGGGCCGTAGATCCCGTCCGCGGTGATCCCCGCCTTCCGCTGGAAGGACTTGACGGCGGCCTCGGTCTCGGCGCCGAAGTCGCCGTCCGCGCCGAAGGTGGGGAGCTTCTCGCCGGCCTTGAGCAGGGCCCGTTGCAGCTGGAAGACCCGGTCGCCGCCGGCGCCCCGGCGCAGCAGGGGCGAGCCGCTCGGCGCGCTGACGACGTCGGAGGAGGCGCCGCTGTACGCCGGCCGACCGTAACCCACGATCACGTCGGCGGCGCGCACCCGGCGCAGGCACCGGTTGTCGGTGTTGCCCTCGATGGTCTGGACCCGCCCGCCGCCGAGGTTCTTCTCCACGACACCGACGTGGTCGATGGCGCCGACGGAGTTGCTCCCGTTCCAGTCGATGAACACGATGTCGCCGGGCTTGGCCGCCCGGACGCTGGCGTCCGTGCCGGAGTGCCAGCGGCCCAGCCGCTGGAAGTCCTGGGCGTGCCACACGGTGTACGCGCGGTCGCCCTGGGGGCACACGGCCCGGTGGTTGCCGGAGTGGAACGCCCAGTACGTGATGGCCATGTCGCACCAGGGGGTGGAACCGGCCGCGAAGGCGGAGCCGTTCCGTGTGGCGTACCACCTGTGGATCTTGTTGGGCTCGCCCAGGCCGAGGGAATTGCGGGCCTCGTTCAACATGTCGCCGACACCGGCCATGGTCACTTCTCCTCGCCGTCGTACACGCCGTCGGCGTTCATCGGGCCGTACAGTTCTTCGAGGACCGCCAGCTCGTCCTCCTCGGTCGCGCCGGGGTCGTTCCGGTCGACGTTCTCCACCACCAGCTGATGGACTTCCAGTTCGGGTGTCTCTTCGGAGTTCGTGGTGCCGTTCATGATTTCGGACATCCTTTTTTGTGGGTTCGGCTTGAGCGATCAGGCAAAAGCGGATGCTTCCCCGTGCCATTTGATCTACTCAATCCCCAGTCGCCTCACTTGCTTATCTTTGGTGATATTGATTGCGCTACGCAGGATTGGGCGTTATTCGTCGTCATTCTGTGTCCTCGTGGTAACCCTCTGGTCGTTCCGCCCGCCGGTTGGACGCGAGCCCCCGTCCCCGGCGAGAGTGAAACCGGGGAAGGGAGCGCGGATGCGGGTGGCAGTGACGGGGGCCTCGGGCTTCGTCGGGGGCGCGGTGTGCCGCGCACTCACCGGACGGGGCGCCGACGTGCTCGCCTACGGGCGGCGGGCGCACATCGCCGCCGAGCACGTGGGCGGGGCGGAGTACCGGTCCTGGGACCTCACCGCAGGGCCGCCGCCCGGCGCGCCCCGGGTGGACGCCGTGGTGCACTGCGCGGGGTCGGTGACCGACTGGGGCCCGGTGCGCGATCTGTTCGCCGCCAACCTGACCGGGACGCGGCACGCCCTGGCCGCCTTCCCGGCGGCGCGGTTCGTGCATGTCAGCACGGCCAGCGTGTACGACCCGTACCGGCCGCAGGTGATGGCCGCCGAGGACCAGGCGCCGGTGCGGCGCTACCTCAACGCCTACGGTGCATCCAAGGCCGCCGCCGAACGGGTGGTGCTCGCCGCGATGCGCGACCGGCCCGCGGTGATCCTGCGCCCGCACGCCGTCTACGGGCCGGGGGACACCACCCTGCTGCCCCGGGTGCTGGCGGCGGTGCGCGGCCCGCTGCTGCCCGCGGCGGGCACCGGCCGGCAGCGGATCAGCCTGACCTCGATCGGGAACCTGGTGGACGCCTGCCTGCTGGCGGTGGACGGGGGTCCGCGCGGGAACCAGGGCGTCTACAACGTCACCGACGCCGAACCCGTGGTGCTCGACGACGCGCTGCGCACCGTCCTGGCCGAGCGGGGAATCCGCGCCCGGCCGGTCTACCTGCCGCGGCGCGCGGCCTGGCCGGTCGCCGCCGCGGTGGAGGGGGTCTTCCTGCTGGCCGGCCGACCGGAGCCGCCCCGGCTCACCCGGTACGCCCTGAGCCACCTGGCGGTCGAGCGGACCCTCGACATCTCGGCCGCCCGCCGTGACCTGGGCTACGCCCCGGCGCCCACCTCGTTCGCCGGGGCCCGCACCTGGCCGTAGCGCGGGCCCCGGCCGGTGGACGGCTCACTCTGCCGCGGGGGGCTCCTCGAGGAGGTCGTCGAACTCGCCGTCCTTGACGCCGCCGACGAAGGCGTCCCACTCGGCCTCGGTGAAGTAGAGGACCGGACCTTCGGGGTTCTTGGCCTCCCGCATGACGACGGCGCGCTCGCCGAAGTCCTTGTGCCCCACGGGGACGTCCTTGCCATCGATGAACTCGATGATGACGCCCTCGCCGCTCTCAGGCTCGTTCACTGACTGCCCTTCTTTCCTGTCACTGGACGACACTCAGGGTATCGGCGGAGCCACCGGACCGGCCTGCGATCAGCACACCCGGAGCGCGTTCAGCGGTCAGAAGTCGGCGAGCAGGCGGGCCGCGGAGATCTCCAGCCGGGTCTGGATGCGCTCGGCGGTGGCCTGGCCGCGGAGCATCTCGATCATCTCCATCGTCCAGATGCCGGACAGCGCCCGGGCCACCACCTGGCGCTGGTCGTCGTCGGGCACCTGCTCGTCGGAGCCGAGCGCGGCGCGCAGCAGCATGGCGGCCAGCCGGTCGCCGAAGTCGGTCTTGACGTCCGACAGCAGCAGCGAGCGGATCAGCGCCTCGGCCAGTTCGGGCTCGCGCATCAGCCCCCGGGTGGCGCGCATCAGCACCTCGACGGCGCGCTGCGCCGGGGCTCCGGCGCGGGGCGGGCGGCGCTCGATGCTGCCTTCGAGGATGTCGAGTTCCTCGCTGACGACCGCGACGACCAGGTCCATCTTGGAGGGGAAGTAGCGGTATAGGGTGCCCAGGGCGACCCCGGCGCGCTCGGCGACGGTGCGCATCTGCATCGCCTCCACACCGCCCCGGGAGGCCAGTGCGGCGGCGGCCTGGACGATGCGCTTGCGGCGCTGGTGCTGGCTGCGGGAGCGCACCCCCTGCGGCGGTGGTGCCATCGACGGCTCTGCGGACACGTCCCCTCCCGTGCCGGCCGGGTGGCCGGTTCCTGTTCCCTAGCCTACCGGGCCGGCGAGAACGCGTTATCTCCTGAAGCCGCCTCGATCGTGTGCAAGACATCACGTTCCAGTTAGTAGTCCCTGACAGAGGCGGTTGTTCCTGATCGCTCGCGCTGGCCCGCCTGCTCTGGACACTTACTAGAATCTGTTCTATTTTTCGCCGTGGAGGCGTGCGACGACGCAGCGAGCCTGACAGGAGCGGACGCGTGGACTTCGACCTCGACGAGACCCAGACCGACCTGCGGGAGCTCGCCGCCGGGCTGCTCACCCGCGAGGCGACCACCGCGCGGCTGGAGGCACACGAGAAGAGCAACGCCCCCTACGACCAGGCGGCCTGGAAGGCGCTGGCCCAGGCGGGCTTGCTCGGCGTCTGCCTGCCCGAGGAGGCCGGCGGGGCGGGGCTCGGCGCGGTGGAGCTCGCGGTGATCCTCCGCGAGATCGGCGTGCGTGCCGCCCCGCTCCCGGCCTACCCCGCGCTGGCGCTCGCCGCGGCACCGATCGCCCGGCACGGCACCCCGGCCCAGCGCGCCCTGCTGGGCCCGCTGGCCGAGGGCGAGGCGATCATGACCGGGGCGTTCCGCGCGCCGGGCGCGGGCGACCCGGTCGCCGCCGCCCGGCCCGACGGGGACGGGCACGTGCTCGACGGGGTGCTGACCTTCGTGCCCTACGCCGCGGAGTCCGCGCTGGTCCTGGTGCCCGCCCGGGTGGCCGGCGCCGGGGTCGGGGTCTTCCTGGTGGAACCGTCCACGCTGGACCTGACCCCGCACCTGGCCGCCACCGGCGAGCCGATGTACCGGATCGGGCTGGCGGGCGTCCGAGCCGGCCCGGACGCGCTGCTCGGCGGGACCGCCGACGGCGCCGCCTGGCGGACGCTGCGCCGGCACGCCGTGGCGGGGGCCGTCGCCACCGCCTCCGGGGTGATCGCCGGCGCGCTGGACCTGACCACCGAGTACGTCAAGACCCGCGAGCAGTTCGGCCGGGCGCTGGCCCAGTTCCAGGCCGTGACGATGCAGATCAGCGACGCCTACATCGCCCGGCGGGCGCTCGACGTCGCGATGTGGGCGGGCGTCTGGCGGCTGGCCGTCTCCGCCGAAGACGACGTCGACGAGGTGCTCGCGATCGCCGGATACAACGCCTGCGACCCGGTGATCCGGGCGCTGTACACCTGCCAGCACCTGCACGGCGGGATCGGCCTCGACGTGACCTACCCGCTGCACCGCTACTTCGCCTGGGCCAAACACCTCGGCCACCTGCTCGGCGGCGCGCAGGCCCAACTCGACGCGGTCGGCGACCTGCTCGCCGGCGCGCCGGCGCCCCAGGAGGGCTGATGTTCATCGACCTGACCGAGGAGCAGCGCAGGCTCCGCGCCGAACTGCGGGAGTACTTCGCCGGCTGCCTGACCGCCGAGCAGCGCGCCGCGATCGCGGCCGACCCGTTCGGCCCGCCCTACATCGAGCACTGCCGGCGGCTGGGCCGCGACGGCATGCTGGGCGTGGCCCTGCCCAAGGAGTACGGCGGGCGCGGCTACGGCCCGGTGGAACAGCAGATCTTCGCCAACGAGATCGCCCGCGCCGAGGTGACCTACCCGCTCATCACGCTGAACTCGGTGGCGCCGACCATCCTGGAATACGGCTCCGAGGAGCAGAAGCGGTTCTTCCTGCCCCGGATCCTGGCCGGCGAGTGCCACTTCGCGATCGGCTACAGCGAGCCTGGGGCGGGCACCGACCTGGCCGCGCTGCGCACCACCGCCGTCCGGGACGGCGACCACTACATCGTGAACGGGCAGAAGATCTTCACCTCGGGCGCGCACCACGCCGACTACGTCTGGATGGCGGTGCGCACCGACCCGGAGGCCAAGAAACACAAGGGCATCTCGATGCTCATCGTGGACTGCGCCGACCCCGGCTTCTCGTGGACCCCGATCATCACCATGGACGGCCAGCACCACACCAACTCCACCTACTACCAGGACGTCCGCGTCCCGGTGGACATGCTGGTCGGCGAGGAGAACCGGGGCTGGGACCTGATCGTCAACCAGCTCAACCACGAGCGGGTCACGCTGGGCCCGGCGGGCAACATCGGGCACACCTACGACCGGTTCGCCCGCTGGGCGCGCACCGCGGCCGGCCCGGCCGGCCGGCCGCCGATCGAGGAGCCCGAGGTCCGCCGCGCGCTCGCCCAGGTCTACGCGTACCTGCGGGTCAACGAGCTGCTCAACTGGCAGGTGGCGGCCAACGCGGACCTGGGCTGGCTGGGCGCGGCGGACGCGTCCGCCACCAAGATCTACGGTTCGGAGCGCATGCAGGAGGTGGGCCGGATCGTGGGCGAGGCGGTCGCCCGGTACGGCGACCCGGCCGACCCCTTCACCGCCGACTTCGTCCGGCGGCTCGACCGCGGCGCCAAGGGCGCGCTGGTGCTGACCTTCGGCGGCGGGGTCAACGAGGTCCAACGCGAACTGATCGCGATGCTCGGCCTCGGCCTGCCGCGCGCCCCCCGGTGAGGAGCCCTGTGAACGACCTGGACGAACGGCTGACGAAGCTCGCGGCGCGGCTGGCCGGGGCGGGCGAGTCCCCGCCCGCGCCCTGCCCCGACCCGATCGGCCTCGCCGCGATCCGCACCTGGACGCAGGCGATCGGCGACACCACCCCGGAGTACCTCGACCCGGTGGCGGGGGTCGCCCCGCCGGCGATGATCCAGGTCTGGTCGATGCCCGGGCAGGGCGTGGTGCACGGCCGCGGCGCCGCCGACGAACTGCTGCGGCTGCTGGACGAGGAGGGGTACACCGGCATCGTCGCCACCGACTGCGAGCAGTCCTACGACCGCCCGCTGCGGCACGGCGAGCACCTGAGCTCGGCCTCCCGGTTCGCCGGGATCGCCGGGCCCAAGCGGACGGCCCTGGGCGAGGGGTACTTCGTCACCTGGTACCAGACCTGGTACGACGAGACCGGCGAGCGTGTCGGGGAGATGCTGTTCCGGGTGCTGAAGTTCCGGCCCCGCCCGCCGGCGCCGCCCACCGGGCAGGTGCCGCATCCCGCGACCAGCCGGGACACCGAGTTCTTCTGGGCGGGCACGGCCGCGGGGGAGCTGCGGATCCAGCGCTGCGCCGGGTGCGGGGCGCTCCGGCACCCGCCCGGCCCGATGTGCCCGCGGTGCCACTCCACCGAGCGGGGGTACACGGTGGCGTCCGGCCGGGGGAGCGTGCACAGCCACGTCGTGCACCACCACCCGCCGGTGCCGGGCCGCACCCCGCCCTACGTGGTCGCCCTGGTCGACCTGGACGAGGGGGTGCGGATGGTCGGGAACGTGGTCGGCTGCCCGCCGGAGGAGGTGACGGTCGGCCTGCCCGTCCGGGCGGTCTTCGAGCGGGTGGACGACGACCTCGTCCTGGCGCAGTGGACCCCGGTGGACGCCCTGGAACCGGAGCCGGCGGCGGAGGAACCCGTCCCGCCGGACGCGCTGGCCATCGAGCTCACCCCCACCTTCGTGATCGCGGCCGCGCTGGCCACCCGCGACTTCATGCCGGTGCACCACGACCCCGCGGCCGCCCGGGCGCAGGGCGGCAAGGACGTCTTCCTGAACATCCTGACCACCATGGGCCTGGTGCAGCGGTACGTCACCGGCCTGCTGCCGGGGGCGGCGATCGCGGGCATCTCGATCCGGCTGGGAGCCCCCGCCTACGCGGGGGACACGCTGACCCTCACCGGGCGGCGGACCGGCGAACACACGGTCGAGGTGCGCGGCGCGGTGTCCCTCGGCGACCACGTGACCGCCACCGTGCGGCTGGCGGAGGGGAACCGATGACGCTCTCGGGCCGGACGGCGATCGCGGGGATCGGGGCGACGGAGTTCTCCAAGGACTCGGGCCGCTCGGAACTGCGGCTGGCCGCGGAGGCGTGCCTGGCGGCGATCCGGGACGCCGGGCTGGCCCCCGCCGACGTCGACGGGCTGGTCACCTTCACCCAGGACGCCAACGCCGAGATCGCGGTGCAGCGCGAGCTGGGCATCCCGGCGCTGCGGTTCTTCTCCCGGGTGGACTACGGCGGCGGCGCGGCGTGCGGCACCGTGGCGCACGCCGCGATGGCGGTCGCCACCGGCCAGGCCGAGGTGGTGGTCTGCTACCGGGCGTTCAACGAGCGCTCCGGCCAGCGGTTCGGCCAGGCGGCCCCGGCCGGGCGCACCGGCTCCACGGGCCTGGAGTTCTCCTGGCACCTGCCCTACGGGTTCGCCACCCCCGCGGCCTGGGTGGCCATGCAGGCCCGCCGCTACATGCACGAGTACGGCGCCACCGGCGAGGACTTCGGCCGGGTGGCGGTGGCGATGCGCCGGCACGCGGCGACCAACCCGCGGGCCTGGTTCCACGGCCGGCCGATCACGCTGGAGGAGCACCAGGCGTCCCGGTGGATCGTCGATCCGCTGCGCCTGTTCGACTGCTGCCAGGAGTCCGACGGCGGGGTGGCGGTCGTGGTGACCTCGGTGGAACGGGCGCGCGACCTGCCGCACCCGCCCGCGGTGATCGCGGCGGCGGCCCAGGGCACCGGCCCCGACCAGATGATGATGTTCGGCTACTACACCGGCGACGTGGCGGCGCTGCCCGCGATGGGCGTGGTCGGCGACCGCCTCTGGCGGGACTCCGGGCTGGCGCCGGGCGACGTCCAGGCGGCGATTCTCTACGACCACTTCACGCCTTTTGTCATGATCCAACTGGAGGAACTAGGCTTCTGTGCCCGGGGTGAGGCGCGCGACTTCATCTCCGATGGAGGGATCGAGATCGATGGTCGGCTGCCGGTCAACCCGAACGGGGGTCAGCTGGGTGAGGCGTACATCCACGGCATGAACGGCATCGCCGAGGGCGTCCGCCAGATCCGCGGCACCGCCGCCAACCAGGTGCCCGGCGTCGAGCACGTCCTGGTCACGGCGGGCACCGGGGTGCCCACCAGCGGTCTGATCCTCAGCGCCTGAGCCCGCTCTTCCGCCGCCTTCCCGGCACCTGCGGCGGGTTCGTCGGCGTCGTCGCGCTCACGAAGGGATGATCCCCGCCCGCCGCTGCTGCCGCACCCGCCGCCTCATGGCCACACCGGGGATGGCGACCGCGAGCAGGACCGGGATCGCGGCGGCGATCCCGACCCAGAGAACGATGGCGAGGTAACCGTAGGCGGCGTTCCTCGTGTCCGCGTCCGCCAGTGCGAGGAGGACGATGCTCACCACGAACGCGACCACCATGAGGACCGCGATGATGATCGCGAGCCCGAGGAGAACGCCGGCCCATCGCCGGTAGCCGGCGCTGACCGCCGGGGCCTGCGGTGGCGCGTACGCACCGGGCATCTGGGCTGGGTGAGGGACTGGCTGCTGGTCGTACATGGGCCCAGTTCTACTGTGTGCGGCCCCGGAACACCAACCTCACCGCTGACGGGCACGGGCGAGGCGGCCGTGCCCGCGATGCAGGACGTGACCGGCCGGTCACTTCTTCCCGGAGTCCCACGAGGTGGCACCGAAGGTGCGCAGCAGGACGATTAGCGCAGCCCCGAGCCGCCAGTCCAGTTCCGGCGCGTGCAGATGCAGCTTGCTGCCTTTGGATCTGAACTCCAGCAGCAGCCGGCCGCGCGCGCGCCACCTGATGCGCCGGGGGGGACGCATGACACCAGCCTCATTGCCGGGGATGCTGTCGAAAATGGTGACCAGGAGGATCAGCACCTGCATGGGCAGCGACAGCCACCACAGGCACCACCAGACGATCCGGCCCTTGAAGCCCACCGCCTCGGGGCCGCCGGGCTGGGACACGGTCCAGCGGGTGCGCAGGCCCCTGCCGCGGAGCGCCTTCTCCCGCACGAGCGTGCCGATGAGTTCGCCGTGCGTACCGAACACCTGAAACACCGCGACACCGCCGGCGGCCGACTGGGTCACCAAGGTGGCCACCCGCTCCTTGCGGTACACGTCGGCCCACAGGACGAAGGAGCGCGCGCCGCTGCGGCGGGCCTCGAGGTACGCGGGTATGCCGCCCGGCGGCAGTTCGCGCTCCGCGTGCGCGACCACCCGGGTCGGTCCAGATCCGTCGGAGAAGTCGACCACGCCCATGATCTGCGCCGGGGCGCCGTCGCGGGTGCTCGCCTGGGAAAACCTCATGGCCATTACATTGCTCACCCGACGCACTCCTCCATGCTTGCGCAGGTGTGGCTCCAGCCGCGCCCACTCAACATTTGTCAAACAACCCCGCCCATAAGCGGTGAAAACGATACACCGGTCGGCCCGTAACCCGCCTGTCGGACAGGCCCTGGAGGCCGTAATGGCCGCGGATCCTCCCAGGGGGTTGGTCCCGCGTCTCGTAGTGGCCGACGTCGAACACGTCGCGGTCACCGCGGGCACCGGCGTCCCCACCAGCGGCCTGATCCTCAGCGCCTGAGGGGTCCGCGGGCTAGGCTCCTCCGGATGGTGGCCGTGGGAGCGGGGGCGGGGGCGGGAATGAGCGGACCGCAGGAGATCGAGGTCAAGTACAGGGTTTTCGACCTCGACGACCTGGAGCGCGAGCTGGCGGCGCGCGGGGTGATCCTCTCCGAACCGGTCCATCAGGACGACCAGGCTTTCGCGCAGGGCGGCTGGAGCTACGGGCAGAGCAAGGTCGGAGTGCCGTTCGCCCGGCTCCGGACGCAGGCGGGCCGGCACCTGTTCACCGTGAAGCGGCCGGTCGCCAACGAGATGGCGTGCATCGAGCACGAGAGCGAGGTCACCGACCGCGAGGAGATGCGGCGCGCGGTCGAGCTGATGGGCTTCTACCCGACCGTCCGGATCGTGAAGACCCGGCGGACGGCGCGGCTCGGCGAGCTGTTGCTGTGCCTCGACGAGGTCGAGCACGCGGGATCCTTCCTGGAGATCGAGAAGGTTCTCGGCCAGGGCGAGGACGGCGAACTCGTGCAGGCCGAGCTGGACGAGTTCGCCCGGTCATTGGGCGCGCGCCTGGAACGCACGACCGAGACCTATGACTCGATCGTGCGCGCGGCCCTTCTTCAGTAGAGACGGAGTGTCTCGATCGGCTCACTGTCCTCGGTCGGCCGGGTGGTGTGCAGCATGCTCAGGATGGTCGCATCGAGGGCCAGGCTCACGGCGGAGTGATCAGTGAGGCGCTCCTCGCGTACACCGTGCACGTAGGCCGACACCATGATTCGGTCGGCGAGCGTTGCATCGACATGGAAGTAGTCGTATCGGTAACCGTCGCCCGTTCTACCAACCCAGCTGTGCGGCTGATCATCCGGCGAGAGATGGAGATGAGCGTCGAGGAGTTCTCGCGCGCTGAGCCTCTCGAAGAACTCGTACTCGAAGGGCAGGAAGGTTCGATATCGGGGCCGGTGGTCACGATCGATCACGTTGTAGTCGCCACCCAGCACGAGGGCGCCCCTCGACTGCTCGGATATGCCGTCGAGCGCGGCGAGTAGTGAAGCGAGGAAGTCCCGCTTGCGCTTCGTCTTCTCCACGCTCCGGTCCCGGCTGGGCACGTACACCGCGATCGCCAGGATCCTCGGCTCGGTGTCCAGGACGGCAGCCGCCACGCGCCCGGGAACGGTGACGTCCATGGTCAGCTCGGAGACCACCGACACCCTGCTCACCAGCGCGGCACCCCGATCACCGACGTCCGGTGTCTTGACGACGTGATAGCCGGCTCGGCGAAAGCGTTCGAGCAGGTATGACGTGCCGGCCCCGGCGCTGGTCTCGGTCAGCAGGAAGACCTGTTCGGGCC
Organism: Actinomadura craniellae; assembly: GCF_003289645.1. GTDB lineage: Bacteria > Actinomycetota > Actinomycetes > Streptosporangiales > Streptosporangiaceae > Actinomadura_D > Actinomadura_D craniellae. The sequence continues at coordinate 253,827 of NZ_QLYX01000009.1, forward strand.
GCAGGGCAAGCCATGACAGGAGCCCTTCGGCTCGCTTGCGGCTGGCGGCGCCGAGGTTGACGGTCAGAAGGTCGAGCACAGGGTTACCTCACGTTCGCGAGCAGACCGAGGAGCTCGATCCGGTTGATCATTGCGGAGACGACTTCGTCGGGAGCAAGCCCTCGGCAGTCAATCTTGGCCTGCCGCCAGCGGCGTCGGCCGAGGAAGCGATACGCCTCTTCGTACAGGTCGAGTTCGGTGGTGGGAGAACCGGTGCGTTCGAGTCGTGAGAGCCTCTGCCGTTCCTTCAATCGAGCCGTGATCGTGTTCGGGTCGTCCTCGAGGTAGAACGAGAGGTCGGGAGACGGTACGAAGCGGTTGTACTGCCAGATCTCCGGTAACTCCATACGGTCGAGCCTCTGCAAGACCAGCGACGATTGAACGAACCTGTCGCTGATGACGACCTTCCCGGAGTTGAGCGCTGGAATGATCTCCCGCTCCACATGGGCGCAGCGATCGGCGGCGATGGCGAGCGCGAGCGCTCGCCCCGACAACTGGGATTCGCTCGCTCGGATCATCCTTCCCAGCGGCGTTGCCGAGGGTTCAGTGGTCAGGTGGACACGGATTCGGCGATCACGGAACTGCTTGGCCAGCAAGACCGCGGCGGTGGACTTTCCGACGCCGTTCGGACCTTCGATCACGAGGAAGACGCCGCTCATACCGGTCGCCGGCCGATCTGAAGCAAGGGCAGATCGTCACTGTCGGGAACGGGGCACTGCTCGACGTCCACCTCGCCGATCAGCCGACCGCGCGAGATCACCGCAGCAGGGCACCCCTTCCCGCATGAAGGTTCCAGGGCGCAACTCCCGCACTTGCCGTTGGCGCCCATCTGGAGGGTGGCCGCGAGATCGTAATCGTCGAGGCCGTTCGCGACCTCGCCGTCGAGGATGTTGCCGACGAGAAAGTCCGAGTCGGGGTGCTGAGACTGCGGAGTCCGTGCGGCGAAGACGAGGTAGGGGCAGACAGCGGTCAGCCCATCCGCGAAGACGTAGATCAGCTTCCCGGCATCGCACCCTGAGAGCGGCTTGTCGTCATTCGGAAACCGGATGTGTACGAGGTCGACACCGCGGTCACGGAACCGCTCGGTGGCCTTGAAGATCGCACGCATTTTCCCGACGTCGGCGGCCATGCGCCCCTGGCTCTTCACTCCTCGCCCGAATGAGGAGAGGGGGTTCATGAGCACGTATCCGGCACCGATCTCGACCGCGAACTCGCAGAGCGCGGTGAACTCTTCCACGTCTGTCAGCGAGTTGGGGGTTGAGAGTAAGCCCTGAAGCAGCCCGGCTTCGGCGAACTTCCGGGTCGTCTCGACGGTCGTCTCGAACGAGCCGACGTTGCCCCGGAACTTGCCGTGACTTTCAGGCCTGAAACCGTCGAGACTCACGTTGACATGGACATTGCCCATGGCGGCGAGTTCCTCGATCTGCTCGTCGCTGGCCTGGGTTGCGTTGGTGCAGATCCCCAAGGGCAGCCCGAGGTTGGTGATCCGTTGGCAGATCTCCATGATCTGAGGATGTACGAACGGCTCCCCGCCGGTGAGGGTGATGCGCTCGACTCTCGCACTCTGGAGCCTCGGAACGACCTTGATGCTGATGTCCTCGTAGGACATGTCCGTGCCCTTGAGCCCGGAGGACACGAAGCAGTGGGCGCAGTGGAGATTGCAACGTTCGGTGATCTGGATGAGAGCCTTCCTCCCATCGCCGGCCACGGACGTCCGGAAATAGCAGGAGTTCGCGTTGGTGTCGATGATCAGTGAGCGTTTCACAATGGCCTTCCGATGCAGTTCTAGGGTTCGTCGGAGAGTTGTCCGTCGAGCTTCCAGGCGGCCCAGCAGACCTTGCCGTCATCGGTCTGGTAGTGGCCCCACTGGTCGGTCAGCGCCTCGATCAGCGGGAGCCCGCGGCCGCCCTCATCGTCTTCGGTGGCCTTTCTGGGCTTGGGCTGGGCGAATGAGGCGTCATGCACCTCGGCGACGAGGTGGGTTTCGGTGAGCCGCAGCGCCACCCCGATGAACGCGAGGGGCTGGGCGTGCCGCACGCTGTTGGTCACGAACTCGCTTACGGCGACCGCGCAGTCGTCCGCGAACGCAGTGAGACCCCATTGGGGAAGGGAGTCCCGAACCAGCAGACGGGCCTCGCGGGCGGCAGCGGGGAGCGCGACGAGTTTGCGGCTCTCGGTTTTCTTGTCGGGGCAGCCCTTCCCGGGGCGAAAGTCTGACGGCATGTGTTTGACCGATCCGGACGCGGAGCCATGCGAGGTCTCCTGGGTGGGTGATGGCTTCCCGAGGGTGCTCAGCAACTCGTTTGTGCGGTCAGAGCAGCGGAGCGGAAGCGCCTTCGTGGTTCGTGCCGGTGCCCGGCTGGACATCGGCCCCGTGTCGAGGAAACCGCCGTTGCCGAGTCGCCAGCGGCTTTGCGCACGATCTGCGACAATCTGCTGACAGATTGAAGGTGCCGGACGGAGGTCGGGCATGGCCGCGAGTGATTCCGTGACCGAGGCCCGCCGCGCGCTGGGACGACGCCTTGCCGCTGCGCGCAGGTCAAAGGGCCTCAACCAGAACTTGTTCGCTCCGCTCACCGGCTACAGCCGAAGCACGGTCGCCAATGTCGAGACCGGACGTCAGCACGTCGCCCGGGACTTCTGGGCACGCTGCGATCGAGTGCTCGGCACCCATGATGAGTTCGCGAGGGCACACGACGAGATTGAGACGTTGCTCGCCGGGCAGTATGAGCAGGCCGCGCAAGAGGCCGAGACGGACCGCCGCGCGGCGCTGGCGTTCCTGGACCGGATCGATGCGGGAGAGGAGGGGAGTTCCTCGAAGCGGCGCCAAGCGTTGGGCCTGTTCTGGACGGCGTTCGCCCACGCGGCGACGCCTGACGCGCTCGAAGCCCTCGAACGGGTCGCCGGGTCGGGCATCCCCGCCAGGGTCGACCGGCGCCTGATCAGGGCCAGCGAGGAACTCGCCGAGACGCTCGCAGGTCTCTACCGTGGCGGCGACCCGCGCATCAGCATGCCGCCCACGATCGCCCTCGCCAACAACCTGCTCCAGCTCATCGACCTACCCATGAGCGACTCCGTTCGTGCCGACCTCACCTCTCTGATCGTCGGGGTTCACTGCCAAGTCGGCCTGTGGGCTTGCCACATGCACCGCAGCACACTCGCGCTCAGGTACCTCTCGACCGCATGCGAAATCGGTTCTCTCAGCGGAGAGCGGCCTCTGCGGGCTCGTGCTCTCGGTGCCTTGAGCTACCTGTACTCCTCGGCGCCTAGAGGAGGTCAAGGGGGCCGACCCCGGCGCGCCTTGGCGCTCCTGGACGAGGCTCTCGATCCGTCGATGCATACCGACCCCTTCACCAAAGGCTGGCTCGCGACCTGGCGAGCCGATCAACACGCCGCGCTCGGCGATCTGGTGGCCGCCCGGGCAGATGCCCACACCGCCGCCAAGGAACTCGGCGCACGCGATCGGGGCGTTCTCACCGGCTTCTTCTCCCGGCAGAACTACGGGCAAGGGATGGGTGGCCACCTGCGCAGTGTGCAAGGCGTCATCCTCGCTCTTGATGGCAAGGCGGACGACGCGTCCCGAACGTTCGCGTCCGTTCAGAGGGCCGCGCACAACGGGCGCCGCAAGGTGGCCACTCACGCACACCAGGCTCTCGCGCTGGTCGAGACCGGCGAGGCCGAAGCCGCGTGCGACTCGCTCGCGAAGTCGATCGAGCTGGCCGCAGCCGAACGGTACGACATGGGAATCCAGCGTTCGGCGGGGGTCAGGCAGAGATTCCCTGCGAACTGGGAGACCCTCCCATGCGTGAGAGAACTGGATGATCAGTTCCAAGCGCTCGCCGTCTGACGAAGGAGGGAGATGGAGTACGCACGGCTCGGGGGCTCGGGGCTGAAGGTCTCGCGCATCTGTCTCGGCATGATGGGTTTCGGGTCCAAGCAGTGGCGTCCGTGGATGCTCGACGAGCATGAGGCCGAGCCGATCGTCCGCCGGGCCGCCGACCTGGGCGTGATCTTTTTCGACACGGCGGACGTCTACTCGCAGGGTGTCAGCGAGGAGATCACGGGCCGTCTGTTGGCGAAGATCTTCCCGAGCCGTGACGACTACGTGCTCGCGACCAAGGCCAACTCGCCGATGGGGCAGGGACCCAACGATCGGGGCCTGTCGCGCAAGCACCTGTTCGCCGCCGTCGAGGCTTCGTTGAGACGGCTGAACACCGACCATATCGACCTGTTCCAGGTCCACCGCTGGGATCCCGAGACCCCGATCGAGGAGACGCTCGAAGCGCTGAACGATCTCGTGAGGTCAGGGAAGATCCGCTACCTCGGAGCCTCCAGCATGTTCGCCTGGCAGTTCGCCAAAGCGATCTTCACTGCCGAACGTCATGGCTGGGCAGGGTTCGTCTCGATGCAGAACCACTACAACCTGGTCTACCGGGAGGAGGAGCGGGAGATGATCCCGTTCTGCCTGGACCAGGGGATCGGCGTCCTCCCCTGGAGCCCGTTGGCCCGGGGCCTGCTGGCCGGTACTCGAACCCGGGAAGGCGGCCAGACGGTCCGCGCCCGCAACGACACCTTCGCGGACCGGCTCTATGACGAGTCCGACTTCGATGTCGTGGACGTGCTGAACACGATCGCCGGCAAGCGCCGGACTCCGTCGGCTCAGATCGCCCTTGCCTGGCTGTTGGGCAGATCTGGCGTGACGGCACCGATCATCGGCGCCAGCCGGACCGGGCATCTCGACGACGCGGTTGCCGCGCTCGACGTGGAACTCGACGCCGACGAGGCCACCAGGCTCGAAGCTCCGTACCGGCCGCACGCCATTCGAGGCCATTCCTGACCGCCCCCATACGCCCACCTTGATCTCGTCCACTGTCGCACCCGTTTTCAGGGTGAGCCTTACTGGACGGGTGGGGAGCTGAGGAAGCGGAGGATGCCCTGACGGATGTAGGGGGGAATGGTCAGGTGGGCGAGGTGTTCGGGGGCGAAGAACTGGAGCTTGACGCCTTCGGCGAGTGGTAGCCGCGTCTCGTCGCCGTCCCAGGTCGTGGCGAAGAAGGTGATGAGCTGGCCGGAGCCGTGGACGTCCTTGGTTTCGAAGAGCTTGGCCGGGTTGTGGACGGTGAGTCCGGCTTCTTCGTGGAGTTCGCGGACGATGGCGTCGGTGGGGTTCTCGCCGGGGTCGCATCCGCCGCCCAGCAGGCTCCAGTGGCCGGGCCAGGCGATGCCGTCGATGTCGTCGCGGAGGTGGAGCAGGAGTTCCCCGCGCCGGTTGGTGATGATCACGACGGCTCCGCGCGGTTCTCCGGCGGACAGGTTCTCACCGGGTTCGCCCATCCGTCCACCGTAGTGAACGGGCAGATCATCACGCGGCGGTTGTCAATGCGTGGTCGGAGAACTACACCGCCGCCATCAGTGCTCACCACCGCGTAGTCGTGGTTGTTGGTGACGAGATGGCTGGTCTCGCCTTTGTTCCGTCAGAGGTTCGACCGGGTGCTCTTCAGCCGTGCCACGAGAACGGCGAAATTCTCGGCGGGGATGGTGATGTGGCCGGTGCCGGGGGCCTTGGAGTCGCGGAACGCGATGACTCCGTTGAGTCGGGCCACCTCAATGCAGTCGGAGTGGGTCGAGGAGCCGCCGCTGTGGCTGGACTTCCTCCAGACGGTCATGAGTACCTCTCCATTGTTTCTGTGAGCAGGCGCAATGATGCTTCATCGGGCAAGGCAACGTCCCCGATGAGGGGTATCTCAGTGCGGCTCAGGCTCGCGGCGGGTCCCAGCCCTCGTCGAGGATGGCGAAGGCGCGGTCGGCGGTTTCGGCCAGGCACGCGTCGCCGAGGACGCCGGCGCGCATCGCGTCGGCCGCAGCGTTCATGGTGCAGATGGCGGTCGCGGCCACCACGTGCGGGCGCAGGTCGGTGGCGGGGTCGAGGCCCATCCGGTCGGCGACCGCACGGGTCAGGTCGGCCTGCTTCTTCTGGGAGTGTTCCAGGCTGCTCGCCAGCAGGGCCGAGCTGCTGGCCATCAGGCTCTGCAGGCACTGGAACCGGTCGGGGTCGAAGCCCTGCTCGCCCTGCTCGCAGGCCCGGGCGATGCCTACCACGGTGCGCCGCAGCGCCGTCATGATCGGCTCGTCGGCGGGGCGGGCCGCCAGCGCGGCCAGCAGGGCGGCGTGCTGCTCCTCCTGGAACGTGAGCGCCACGTCCTCCTTGGAGGCGAAGTAGCGGAAGAACGTGCGGGAGGAGACGTCGACGGCGTCGGCGATCTCCTCGACCGTCGTGGCCTCGAAGCCCTTGCGGGCGAACAGCTCGAAGGCGCTGCTGATCAGGGCCTCGCGGGTGCGCAACTTCTTGCGCTCGCGCCGTCCCGTGGGCTCGGTCACGGTCATGGGCGGAGTGTAACGCTCGGGTCATCCGATGACAACAGGCAGCGGATGAAGATGTGCGCTCTATGACTAAAGTCTCTCAGTGACTCAAGTCTGTTGACGACAGATGTCAGTACATGACACTTTGGGGTCTCGTCACCGTTAGAGGCATATCGAGAGGTCAGACCGCATGTCCGACTCGCCGAGCGCCGTCCTGGCGCCCGACCCGGCACCCCACCACCATCACCACCACGGCGCGCATCGCCGGACTCGCCGGACCCGCGGCCACCCCTGGCTGACCCTGGTCGCCGTCGCGCTCGGCGTGATGATGGTCGGCCTGGACGCCACCGTGGTGTCCATCGCCAACCCCGCGATCGCCCGCGACCTGGGCGGCGGCCTGTCCGGCCTGCAGTGGGTCACCAACGCCTACCTGCTCGCCCTGGCCGTGACCCTGATCCCCGCCGGCAAGATCGCTGACCGGTTCGGCCGCCGGCGGGTCTTCCTCGTCGGGGTGGTCGGCTTCGCCGTCTCCTCGGTACTGATCGGCCTCTCCGGCGGGCTCGGCATGGTCATCTTCTGGCGGGTCCTCCAGGGCTTCGCCGGGGCGCTGCTCCAGCCGGCCAGCCTGGCGATTCTGCGCAACACCTTCCCGGCCGAGCGGCTCAACGCCGCCATCGGCATCTGGGGCGCCACCGTGGGCGTCTCCATCGCGGGCGGCCCGATCGTGGGCGGGCTGCTGGTGGAGCACGTCAACTGGGAGTCGGTCTTCTTCCTCAACCTCCCGCTGGGCGCGGTCGCGCTGGCCGTCGGCCTGCTGGTGATCCGCGAGTCGCGGGACGAGGAGGCGGCCGGAGCGTTCGACCTGTCCGGGGTGGCGCTGCTGTCCGGCGCGCTGTTCGCCCTGGTCTGGGGGCTGATCAAGGCGGGCGAGGACGGGTTCGGCGCCGCCGTCCCGCTGGTCTCCTTCGCCGCCGCCGCGGTGCTCGTCGTGGCCTTCGCCGTCAACGAGCAGCGGGTCCCGCATCCGCTGCTGCCGCTGAGCCTGTTCCGCTCGGCCTCGCTGTCGGCCGCGACCGGCCTGATCGTCCTCGGCTTCTTCGCCATGTTCGGCACCATCTTCTTCATCACGCTCTACATGCAGCAGGTGCACGGCATGAGCCCGGTCGAGGCCGGGGTGCGGATGCTGCCGATGACCGCCGTTTTCATCGTCGCCTCACCGCTGGCCGGGGCGCTGACCGCCCGGTACGGCCCGCGCCCGCCGCTGGTCGCCGGGATGCTGTTCACCGCGACGGCGCTGTTCGGCCTGTCCGGGATCGGGGTCGACGCCTCCTACGGCCGGATCTGGCCGTGGTTCCTGCTCATCGGGCTGGCGTTCGGCTTCGTGCTGGTGGCCGGGACCGAGGCCATCGTCGGCAACGCCCCCGCCCACCTCGCCGGGGTGGCGGGCGGCCTCCAGCAGACCGCCTCGCAGGTCGGCGGGGTGCTCGGCACCGCGGTGCTCGGCACGATCCTGTCCACCCGGGTGGGCGACGTCCTGACCGGCCGGCTGGCGGAGGCCGGCGTCCCACCGGCCGCCACGCAGGGCCTGGCCGGCACCACCGAGTACGTGGCGCAGGGCGTCGCCCCGGTGCCGCCCGGCACCCCGCCGGACGCCGCGCGGGCCATCGTCGAGGGCAGCCACCTGGCCTTCATGGACGGCTTCCAGGGCGCGATGACCGTGGCCGGCGTGGTCGCCCTGGCCGCCACCGGCCTCGCCCTCCTGGTCCGCCGCGGGAACACCCCGGTGGACGGCCCGATCCTCTAAGGCAGGAGCGGGAAGATCCCGCCGTCGTCGCCTGGGTCGGTGGGCTCGGGCGTGGGGGTGGGTTCCCCGGGCGGGCTGGGGGTCGGCTCGGGCGACTCCGTCGGCGGTTGCGACGGGTCCGGCGGCGGGGTCTCGGTCGGCGGCCCGGCCACCGGTGGCGGGACCGGCGAAACCACCGTGACCGGCGGGGCGGGCCGAGGCTCGGCCGGGGCGGGGGAGGAGCCCGGTTGCGGGGGTGCGGGCGCGGTCCCGGTGGCCGGCGGTGCGTCGCCGGTCCGGGGGGTGGTGGCCGTCCGGTTCTGCGGGCTGAGCCGGGGGCGCGCCGAGTGGGCCGTGGTGGGGGTCACGCCGGGCGTCTCGGTGACGCCGTCGTTCCCGCCCGGGACCAGGGAGCCGAACGCGTCGCCGGGGGAGCCCGTCCCGCCGGACGGCCAGATCGAGGCCAGCCCGGCCACCGCGGCGACGCACGCGGCCAGCCCGAACACCTCGCCCGCGCGCCGCGCCTTGCGGCCCTGCCGGGCGGCGGGCGCACCGATCGTGATCAGCGGCGCGGTGGCGGTGCCCACCGGGGAGTCGACGGCGGTGTGCGGCAGCGTGGCGGCGGCCGTGCAGGCGGCGACCGTGTCGGCCCGCAGCCAGGCCGGCGCCCGGCCGGGGGCCCGCCGGGCCAGCAGCGCCGGCAGCCGGCCCTTCTCGAAGGCGGAGATCACGTCGTGGTGGTGCGGTGAGACCGGCCCGCGCATCAGCATGTCGAGCACGGTCCGCTCCAGGCGGGTCCGGGCGAGGTACAGCATCTGCAGCACCGTGTCGGGGGCCAGGTGCAGCACCCGGGCGATGTCGGGGACGTCCAGCCACTCGCCCGCCGCCAGCAGCAGCACCTCGCGGTGGTCGGCGCGCAGCGCGGCGGCGGCGCGCAGCAGCGGGTCGGGGTCCCGGAGCCGGCCGAAGGCCCGGTCGAGGGCGCCCCGCCGGACGCAGACGTCGCGCGCCAGGGCGTACATCCACAGCACCGCGTCGCCGCGCGGCGGGTGCCGCGTCGCCACGGCGAACGTTTCGGCCACGGCCGCGGCGGCGTCGTCGCCGACCAGGGACCAGCAGTAGGAGTACAGCCGGTCCGCGTGGGCGTCGTAGAGGCGCTCCGGGTCCCTCATGTGACCTCCGGTCGCGACGGTGAGCGGGAGGAGTCCGAGCAGATCATGGCAGAGCTGCCAAACCTATGGAAAACGGGACGCTAGCGCACGGTGGCACGCCTGCCTAGGCCTGTGATTTCACACAACGGCAGGGCGTGTTCATCCTGTTTTTCTGGTTTAGGCGGATTACTGATCCGGTTCAGTCGGGAAGGGCATCGGAGCGTGTCCCACAGGAGGTTCCGGATGCCACTCACCGTCGAGGACGTCTACGACCACATACGCGGCGTCTGCTTCAAGACGGGCCCGCCCGGCACGGTAGGCGCCGAGACGGAGTGGCTGGTGGTGGACCTCGCAGACCCCGCCGCGCACGTGCCCCTCGACCGCGTGCGGGCCCTGGTCGGCCAGGCCGGCGACCGGCTGCCGGGCGGCAGCCGGATCACCTTCGAGCCGGGCGGCCAGCTCGAACTCAGCTCCGCCCCGCAACCCGGCGGGATCGCCCCCCTGCACCGGGCGCTGGCCGCCGACATCGCCACGGTCACCGGCCGGCTGGCCGGTGCCGGGCTCGCCCTCGCCGGGCACGGGGTCGATCCCGTCCGGCCGCCGCTGCTCCAGCACACCGACCACCGCTACCGGTGCATGGACGCCTACTTCGGCTGCCCCGCCGGCCCCGCCATGATGTGCACCAGCGCCTCGATCCAGGTCTGCGTCGACATCGGCGCCGACCAGGCCGGCCTGCGGGAACGCTGGCGGCTGGCGCACGCCCTCGGACCGGTGCTGGTGGCGGCCTTCGCCAACTCGCCGCTGCGCGCGGGCCGCCGTACCGGGCTGCGCTCCACCCGGCACGCGATCTGGGCCGAGCTCGACCCGGGCCGCACGGCGGCGCCCGTCGGGGACGACCCGGTCGAAGCCTGGACCCGGTACGTCCTGGACGCCCGGCTGATGCTGATCCGCGATCCGGACGGCGGCTGGCGGCCCGACCCGGGCCTGACGTTCGCGCAGTGGCTGGCCACCGGGGAACCCGGCCCCGAGGAACTGGACTACCACCTGTCCACGCTGTTCCCGCCGGTGCGCCCGCGCGGCTGGCTGGAACTGCGGATGATCGACGCGCTGCCCGAGCGCTACTGGCCGGTTCCGGTCGCGGTCGCCGCCGCCCTGCTGGACGACCCGCGGGCCGCCGCCACGGCCGCCGCCGCGACCGAGCCGGTGGCGGGCCGGTGGTGGACCGCCGCGGTCCGCGCGCTGACCGACCCTGCCCTGGCCGCCGCCGCCCGGAGCTGCTTCGACGCGGCCCGGGAGGCGCTGCCCCGGCTGGGCGCGGCCGACCTGGTGCCGCTGGTCGACGAGTACGCCGCCCGCTACGTCGAACGCGGCCGCTGCCCGGCGGACGACCTCCTTACCGGTCCGACCACCGGTCCGGCCGCGGGCCCGGCCGCCACCCCATCGACCACCCCACCGACCACCCCGCCCGCCCGGCACAGCAGAGGAGGAACCGCCGTGCCCACCACTCCCGTCCAGGACGAGGACGCGCTGAAGGAGCTGATCGCCGCCGAGCTCAGCGCCTCCCGCGACCGCAGCCTGGGACTGACCACCGACGTCCTCGCCACCCCCGAACTCCTCACCCAGGTCTCCCCGCTGATGTCGCCCCTGGTCTGGGACCTGGCGCACATCGGCAACTACGAGGAGCTGTGGTTGCTGCGCGCCGCCGCCGGCGGCGACCCGCTGCGCCCGGAGATCGACGGCCTGTACGACGCGTTCGAGCACCCCCGGGCCGAGCGGCCCAAGCTGCCGCTACTGCCCCCCGACGAGGCCCGGGCGTACATCGCCGAGGTCCGCACCCGGGTGCTCGGCACGCTGGAGGACGTCCGTTTCCGCCCGGACAACCCGCTGACCGCGGGCGGCTTCGTGTACGGGATGGTCGTCCAGCACGAGCACCAGCACGACGAGACCATGCTGGCCACCCACCAGCTGCGCAGGGACGCCGCCCTGCCCGACCCCGACCCGGCCGCCGCGCCGGCCGACGGCGGGCCCGGCCGGGACGAGGTGCTGGTCGAGGCCGGCCCCTTCGTGATGGGCGCCGAAGACGACCCGTGGGCGTACGACAACGAGCGGCCCGGCCACCTCGTGGACCTGCCCGCCTACTACATCGACACCGTTCCGGTCTCCGCCGGCGCCTACCTGGCGTTCATGGCGGCGGGCGGCTACGACGACGAGCGCTGGTGGGACCCGGCGGGCTGGGAGTGGCGGTGCTCGTCCGGGCGGCGCGCCCCCGGCTTCTGGTTCCGCGAGGGCGTGCAGTGGCTGCGCCGCCGGTTCGGCCGGGTGGAGCCGGTGCCGCTGGACGAGCCGGTGCAGCACGTGTGCTGGTATGAGGCCGACGCGTACGCCCGGTGGGCGGGCCGGCGGCTGCCGACCGAGGCCGAGTGGGAGAAGGCCGCCCGCTGGGACCCGGCCGCGGGCCGCTCGCGCCGCCACCCCTGGGGCGACGACCCGCCGGACGCCACCCGTGCCAACCTGGGCCAGCGCGCGCTGCGCCCGGCCCCGGCGGGGGCCTACCCGCGCGGCGCCTCCGCCTACGGCGTGCGGCAGCTGGTCGGCGACGTGTGGGAGTGGACGTCCTCGGACTTCCGCGGCTACCCCGGGTTCCGGTCGTTCCCCTACAAGGAGTACTCGGAGGTGTTCTTCGGCGCCGACTACAAGGTGCTGCGCGGCGGATCCTGGGCGACCCACCCGCTGGCCGCCCGGGGCACCTTCCGCAACTGGGACTACCCGATCAGGCGGCAGATCTTCGCCGGCTTCCGGTGCGCCCGGGACGCCGCCTGATGTGCCGTCACCTCGGCTACCTGGGACCGCCCCGCACGCTGGCCGCGCTGGTGTACGGGGGGACGCACTCGCTGGAACGCCAGACGTACGCGCCCCGGATGACCCAGGGCAACCTGCTCAACGCCGACGGGTTCGGCGTCGGCTGGTACCCGGCCGCCGGAGCCGCCCCGGTGCGGTTCCGGCGGGCCCAGCCGCTGTGGTCGGACCGGTCGTTCCAGGAGGTGGCCGGTGAACTGGCGGCGGGCTGCGCCGTCGCGGCCGTCCGCTCGGCCACGCTGGACTTCCCGGTGGACGAGTCGTGCGCCCAGCCGTTCCGCTGCGACGGCCGGCTGTTCAGCCACAACGGGGTGGTGCGCGACTTCCCCGGGGTGGAGTTCAAGTTGCGGGAACTCGCCGGCGACCTCGCCACGGTGCCCGACGCCCGCGCCCCGGTGGACTCCGCGTTGCTGTTCGGGCTGGCCGTCCGGCACTGGCGGGCCGGCCGACCGCTGGCCGAAGGGCTCGCCGGCGCGGTGGCGGACGTGGCGGCCCTCGCCGCCGGCCGCTACAACCTGCTCGCCGCCGACGGCGCCGCGCTGGCCGCCACCACCTGGGGCGACTCCCTCTTCGTCCACCGGAGCGAGGAGGCGGTGCTGATCGCGTCCGAACCGCTCGACGACGGCCCCGGCTGGGAGCCGGTGCCCGACCGTTCCCTGGTCCGTGCCGACCTGACAGGCGTGCAGATCACCCCGCTGTGACGTCCCGACCATTTCGAGGAGACCTTCGTGGACCGCTTCCTGACCGCCGACGATCTCGACAAGGCGCTGCGCGAGGACGTGCGCGCCGGGCTCACCACCGACCCCAAGGTCCTGCCGCCCAAGTGGTTCTACGACGAGCGGGGCAGCGCCTTGTTCGAGGAGATCACCCGGCTGCCGGAGTACTACCCGACCCGGCGGGAGCGGGAGATCCTCACCGACCAGGCGGCCGAGATCGCCGCGCTGAGCGGTGCGGAGACCCTGCTGGAGCTGGGCGCGGGCTCGGGCGAGAAGACCCGGCTGCTGCTCGACGCGCTCTCGTCGGCCGGCACGCTGCGGGAGTACGTCCCGGTGGACGTGAGCGGGGACTTCCTCGCCGCCGCGGCCGGGCAGATCGCCCGGGACTACCCGGCGCTGACCGTCCGGCCCGTGGCGGCCGACTACGAGCAGCACCTGCACCTGCTGCCCGCCGGGCGGAACCGGCTGGTGGCGTTCCTGGGCGGGACGATCGGCAACATGCCCCCGGCGGCCCGGATCGGTTTCCTCGCCCGGCTGGCCGCCACGATGTCGGAGGGCGACGCGCTGCTGCTGGGGGTGGACCTGGTCAAGGGCGAGCAGCGGCTGGTCCGGGCCTACGACGACGCGGCCGGGGTGACCGCCGAGTTCAACCGCAACGTGCTGCACGTGATCAACCGGGAGCTGGCGGCCGACTTCGTCCCGGCGGCCTTCGAGCACGTCGCGCTCTGGAACGCCGCCGACGAGTGGATCGAGATGCGGCTGCGCTCGATCATGGACCAGAGCGTGCGGATCGACCGGCTCGACCTGGAGGTCGGGTTCGCCGCCGGGGAGGAGATGCGCACCGAGATCTCGGCCAAGTTCCGCCCCGACCGGCTCACCGCGGAACTCGGCGCGGCCGGGCTGTTCCCGGCGGCCCGGTGGACCGACCGGGCCGGGGACTTCTCCGTGGTTCTGGCCCGACCCGTATGACGGGCGTTAACCCCTCGGTCACCGCCCCGTGGGGAACCGGTCACGGGACCTCGGCAGTGTTCGCGGGTGGCTCAGGCAAATCGACTCCGGGAACTCGACCTGCTCCGCTTTCTGGCGGCGCTGGGGGTACTGCTCTTCCATTTCACCGGCTTCGCGGGCAAGGGTCCCTGGCCCGAGTCGGCGGCGGAGACCTTCCCGGGAATGGATCAGGTGACCCGTTACGGCTACCTGGGCGTCGACCTGTTCTTCATGATCAGCGGCTTCGTCATCCTGATGAGCGCGTGGGGGCGCGGGCTGGGCTCCTTCGGGGTCTCCCGGGTGGTGCGGCTGATGCCCGCCTACTGGGTCGCGGTGCTGTTCGGCGTGTTCGTCTACCAGGTCTTCGGGCTGGGGCAGGGCACCGTCGCGCGGATGATCCCCAACCTGACGATGCTCCAGGCCGGGGTGGGCGTCGGCAACATCGACTCCGTCTTCTGGACGCTCTGGGTCGAGCTGCACTTCTACATGCTCATCGCCGGGCTGGTGGCGATCGGGCTCACCTACCGCACCTGCGTGATCTTCATGGCGTCCTGGATGTTCCTGGGGCTGTTCGCCAACGAGGCCGACAACAAGCTGCTCCAGGTGATGCTCATCCCCACCTGGAACATGTACTTCATCGCGGGCATGGCGCTCTACCTGATCTACCGGGCGGGGCCGTCGCTGCTGCTGTGGGGCTTCGTCGCGGTGACCTGGCTGCTGTCGCTGCACTGGGGCGCCTGGCGGGTGGAGGCGTCCCCCGCCTGGTCGCGCGGCGAGGAGCCGGTGGTGGCGGCCGTCATCACCGTGCTGTTCATCGTCATGATCCTGGTCGCCACCGGCCGGCTGTCGTGGCTGCGCTGGCGCGGCCTCACCGTGCTCGGCGCGCTGACCTACCCGCTGTACCTGACCCACGCGCAGCTCGCCCTGCCCCTGCTGGACGCGGTGTACCCGGGGCTGAACCGGTGGGCCGCGCTGGCCGTGCTCACGGCGGCGTCCCTGCTGCTGGCGTACGCGATCTACCGGCTGGTCGAGGTCCCCGGCACGGCCTGGATGCGGCCCCGCCTGCTCGCCTCCCTGGACCGGCTGCGCGCCGACCCCCTCCCGACCGTCCCGCCGCCGCGCCGCGAACCCGTCCCCGCGGAGCCGGAGCCCGCCCGCGCCGCGGCCCCCTGATCCGGAGCCGCCGTCCGGCGACCCGGGCCGCGGGGTCTGTCGGACCCCCGGCTTAGGGTGGAAAGGTGCCTCGCAGCTCCAAGCGTGCGACGATCCGTGAGGTGGCACGGGCCACGGGCCTGTCGCCCGCTGCCGTGTCGTACGCGTTGCGCGGCATCCAGACCTCGGCGCAGACCCAGGAGCGGGTGCGCCGGGCCGCCGCCGAACTGGGCTACGAGGCGCACCCGATCGCCCGGGCGTTGGCCAGCGGGCGCACCGGCATGGTCGGTCTGCTCTGCGGCTCGCTGGAGGACTACTGGCAGCAGTCGCTGGCCGTCGGCATCGGGCGGGCGCTGCTGGCCCGCGACCGTTACGCCCTGATCCTCGACGCCGCCGGCGACCCGGCCCGCGAGCAGGCCCTGGCCCTGCGGCTGCGCGACCAGCGGGTGGACGGGCTGATCGTGCAGCCGGTCGACCCCGCGGCGGGCTTCTGGACCGAACTCGCCGAGCACCTGCCGGTGGTGTCGGTCGGCGACGCGTTGCCCGGCGTCCGCGACCAGGGCGAGGTGGTGTTCGACAACCGGCACGGCGTCACCCTCGCGCTGGAGCACCTGTACGGGCTGGGCCACCGCCGGATCGCCGTGTTCACCCCCACCCGGCCGAGCACCCCCGACCGCCCCGCCGACGTCCACGTCGAGGCCGAGGCCGCCCGGCTGGGCGTCGAGGCCACCCTCGTCACCGCCGGCCAGGCGATCCCGCAGACCACCGCCGCGGCCACCGCCCTGCTGGCCGGCCCCGGCCGGCCCACCGCCGTCTTCTGCTTCTCCGACTCCATCGCCTACGGCGTCTACGCCGCCACCCGCGCCCTCGGCCTGGCCGTCCCCGGCGACATCTCGGTCTGCGGGTACGACGACCACCCCGTCTCCGCCCTGCTCACCCCGCCGCTGACCAGCGTCGACTGGAACATCGAGGGCATCGTCACCGACGCCGTCCAGTTGGTCGTCGACACCATCGACGAGCCCTCCGCCCACCACCGGATCGTCCGCACCCCGTCCCTGCGCGTCCGCCCCTCCACCGGCCCGGCCCCGAACTGGTGACGGCCCGCTGTCACACCCGGGGACTACGCTGGATTCGCTGAACGGTGGTGGTGAGCGTGTCGCCAGCAAACTATCCAGGTCGGTAATATAGGGAAAATTCCTATGTTTCTGGTGCGAGGTAGGGGAAAGATCGGTTCGCTATCTTGACATCCGGCACAGTCCATCGGCGCCCACGGGGAAGTGAACCAAGTGATCACCTTTGAGGGTGTCAGCAAGCGTTTCCCCGACGGGACCGTGGCCCTCGACGACGTCAGCCTGGAGTGCGCCACCGGCGAGATCACCGTCTTCGTGGGGACGTCGGGCGGCGGCAAGACCACCGCGCTGCGCACCGTCAACCGGATGGTCGAGCCCACCTCGGGTCGGGTGCTGATCGACGGCGCCGACGTGCGCGACCGGCCGCCCGCCGAGCTGCGCCGGGGCATCGGCTACGTCATCCAGCAGGCGGGCCTGTTCCCGCACCGGACGATCGCCGACAACATCGCGACCGTCCCCTACCTGCTGGGGGAAGGAAAGAAGCGCGCCCGCGCCCGAGCCCGGGAGCTGATGGAGCGGGTGGGGCTGGACCCCGCGCTGGCCGGGCGCTACCCCGCCCAGCTCTCCGGCGGGCAGCAGCAGCGGGTCGGCGTGGCCCGGGCGCTGGCCGCCGACCCGCCGATCATGCTGATGGACGAGCCGTTCAGCGCCGTCGACCCGGTGGTCCGCGGCGAGCTGCAGGCCGAGTTCCTGCGGCTCCAGGCCGAACTGCACAAGACCATCGTCTTCGTCACCCACGACATCGACGAGGCGATCAAGATGGGCGACCGGATCGCGGTGTTCCGCACCGGCGGCAAGCTGGTGCAGTTCGACACGCCCAAGAACCTGCTCGCCGCCCCCGCCGACGACTTCGTGGCCGACTTCATCGGCTACGACCGGGGCATCCGGCGGCTGTCGTTCGTCCCGGCCGCCGAACTGGAACTGGACGACCGCGCCGTGCTGCCGGAAAACGCCTCGGTGGCCGAGGCCCGGGCCACCGGTGCCGACTGGGTGCTGCTGACCGACTCCGGGCGCCGGCCGCTGGGCTGGGTCGCGGTGTCCGGGCTGGCCACCGACCGGTCCCTCCAGCACATGCCGCGGGCGCCGCTGGGGCACACGTTCAACGTCCGGGCCGACTCGGCGCGGGCCGCCCTGGACGCCGCCGTCCTGTCGCCGTCCGGCCTGGCCGTCGGCGTCGACGACGACGGGGTGGTGGTCGGGGTGGCGAGCCCGCTCGACCTGACGAACGCGATCGGCCGGGAGAGCGCGCGGTGATCGCCGCGCCCGCGGACGACGAGCCGCTGATCCGCTGGGACTGGCTCGCCCGCAACGCCGACGACATCGGCGGGATGCTCGCCGACCACGTCTACCTGTCGGTGGTCCCGGTGGTGATCGGCCTGGTGATCGCGCTGCCGGTGGGGCTGGCCTGCGCCCGCTGGCGGTGGATCTACCCGCCGGTGCTGGCCGTCACCAGCCTGCTGTACGCGCTGCCAGCCATCGCGCTGTTCGTGGTGCTCATCGCGTTCACCGGGCTGAGCCACACCACCGTGATGATCCCGCTGGCCCTCTACACCCTGTCGGTGCTGGTCCCCGGGGTGGTGGACGGGTTGCGCGCGGTGCCCGACCACGTCCGGCAGGCCGCCGTCGCGATGGGGTTCGGCCCGCTGCGCCGGCTGGTGCAGGTGGAGCTGCCGATCGCGGTACCGGTGGTGATGGCCGGGCTGCGGGTGGCGACCGTCTCCAACATCAGCCTGGTCAGCGTGGGCGCCCTGATCGGCATCGGCGGGCTGGGCGAGCTGTTCACCGACGGGTTCAACCGCGACTTCCCGACCCCGATCATCGCGGGCGTGGTGCTCACCATCCTGCTGGCCGTGGCCGCCGACGGCCTGCTCATCCTGGTCCAGCGGCTGCTCACCCCCTGGAGCCGCCAATGAGCACGGGCGACCCCCGGTGTCCGCGGGCGTACCCCCCGGAACCGCTGGTGAGCGCGGGTGACCTTCGGTACCTGCGGGCGTCTCGCCCGGCGTCGCCGGTGAGCACGGGCGATCCCCGGCGTCTGCGGGCGCGCGCTTCCCGGAGCCGCCGATGAACGCGATCCTCAACGCACTGCGGTGGTTCGGGCAGTCCGAGCAGTGGTCCGGGCCCGACGGCATCCCACAGCGGCTGCTGGAGCACCTGTGGTACTCCGGGCTGGCGTTCGCGATCACGCTGGTGATCGCGTTGCCGCTGGGGCTGGCCCTGGGGCACGTGCGGCGCGGCCGGGCGGCCGCGGCGCTCGGGTTCGCCGTGGTCTCGTCCGCCAACGGGGCCCGGGCGCTGCCCACGCTGGGCCTGCTGATCCTGGCGGTGCTGCTGGCCGGCAGCGGTGTCGGGCCCACGCTCGTCCCGCTGGTGGTGCTCGCGGTCCCGCCGGTCCTGGTCAACGCCTACACCGGCGTCCGGCAGGTCGAGCCGCAGATCCGGGACGCCGCCGAGGGGATGGGGATGACCGGCAGCCAGGTGCTGTGGCGGGTCGAGATCCCGGTGGCGCTGCCGCTGGTCCTGCTCGGTATGCGCACCGCGGCGATCCAGATCGTGTCCACCGCGACCATCGCCGCGTACGTCGGGCTCGGCGGGCTCGGCCGCTACATCATCGACGGCCTCAAACGGCAGGAGTACGACTCCACGGCGGGCGGCGCGATCCTGGTGATCGCGCTGGCCTTCCTGATCCAGCTGATCTTCACCGGGCTGCACCGGCTTTCCGTCTCACCCGGGGTACGCCTGAGCGCTTCGCACTGAAAGTCCCGAGGAAGGAACCCCTGTATGTCCCGGATGATCCGTGGCGCGGCGCTGGCGCTGGCCGCCGCGCTGACCCTGACCGCCTGCGGCGGCGGAGGCGATGACCCGCTGAAGAACGACGGCTCCGGCGGGGGAGGCGGCGGCGACGTCGTCATCGGCTCCGCCGACTTCCCCGAGAACCTGGCACTGGCCGAGATCTACGCCCAGGCGCTGGAGAAGAAGGGCGTCAAGGTCCAGCGCAAGCTCAAGATCGGCACCCGTGAGGTCTACTACAAGGAACTCGAGCGGGGCGCGATCACGCTCTTCCCCGAGTACAACGGCAACCTGCTGCTGCACGTCGACAAGACGGCCACCGCGGCGACGACCGCCGACGTCAACGCCGCGCTGAAGCAGAAGCTGCCGCCGGCGCTGGAGATCCTCGACTCGGCCCCCGCCGAGGACAAGGACGCCGTCACCGTCACCCAGGAGACCGCGGCCAAGTACGGGCTCAAGACGATCGAGGACCTGAAGGCCCAGGCCAAGAACCTGGTGTTCGGCGGCCCCTCGGAGTTCAAGACCCGGCAGGCCGGCCTGGTCGGCCTCAAGGAGAAGTACGGCCTGGAGTTCAAGGAGTTCAAGCCGCTGGACACCGGCGGCCCGCTCACCGTGGACGCGCTGAAGAAGGGCGACATCCAGGTCGCGAACCTGTTCACCACCGACGCCGCGATCACCAGGAACAACTTCGTCGCGCTGGAGGACCCCAAGAACGTCTTCCCCGCGCAGAACGTGACCCCCCTGGTGGCCAAGGCGAAGGTCAACGACACGGTCCGGACGACGCTCAACGCGATCTCCGCCAAGCTCACCACCCAGGACCTGCTGTCGATGAACACCAAGATGCTGGTCGACAAGGCCGACCCCGAGGACGTCGCCGCCGAGTGGCTCAAGAAGGCCGGCCTGGCCTGACCCCACCGACCCGGCCCGAGGCCCCCGCCGCACCCGCGGCGGGGGCCTCGCCGTCGACCGGCGGACCTTTACCCTGGTGTGGTGGCGAGGCTGGGTTGGGCCGTGGTGGCCGTCGGGCTGATCGGCGGAGTCGTGGCGGCCGTCATCGTTGCAACGGTCATGGCCACCTCTGATCCGCGCTGTGCGGACCAGTTGAAGGCCGGCGAGGCGAAGGTGCGGACCAGCCGCTGGGAACCCGCCGGGGAGCTGCCCGGCCTGGGACGGTACGTCGAGATCCACTGGCAGGTCCGCGCACTCGGCAATCCCTGCTCACGCAGCGTGCCCGGGCCGACGGACCGGACGTACCAGGGAGTCGTCCGGCTACGCCCGGAGGACGCGCGTTCGCTCGCCGCACGATACGACTGGCGGCCGGTGGCAGCGGCCTCGGAGTCGGAACCGCAGGTCTGGCCGGCCCTGGCGAAATTCGTGCCCGGCGACGTCCGCTGGTTGCACAGCGACGCGTACGACCAGGCGCCTCCGCAGAGCGAAGACAGCCGCCGCCTCTATCTGGATCCGGACCGTGCGCTCGCGCTCTTCGACCTGACGAACGCCTGATCCCGGCGGAGGCCGGCGGCTCGGGCGGGCGTGGCTGTCACCCCACCCATCCTCAACGGTCAGTGAGCGGTGGTCTGCGGTAGGTTCGGCTGGGTCCGCTCACCTGTGGGTCCGGCGGCGAGGCGTGGGTGATCGCTTTCGGCGCGGGTGCCGTACTTCCAGCGCATCGGGTCTCTCATGAACGTCACCGACGACGATCGGGTTTTCCTCGTCCGCCTTACTGATCGGCTTGCCGGGCTGCCCGGGGTGCGGGCCGTCGCGCTGGGCGGGTCGCGTGCGCAGGGGACGCACCGGCCGGACAGCGACTGGGACCTCGCCATCTACTACCGGGGCGGGTTCGAGCCCGGTGACCTGCGGGTGCTCGGGCTGCCTGGTGAGGTCTCCGAGCTCGGCGCCTGGGGCGGCGGCGTGTTCAACGGCGGGGCCTGGCTGACCGTCGAAGGGCGCCGCGTGGACGTCCATTACCGGGACCTGGACGTCGTCGAGCACGAGCTCGCGGAGGCGGAGCGGGGGCGGTTCCACTGGGAGCCGCTGCTGTTCCACCTCGCCGGCATCCCCAGCTACCTGGTCGTCGCCGAACTCGCCGTCAACCGGGTGCTGCACGGCGAACTGCCCCGTCCCGCCGGATACCCGGAGCCGCTGCGCGAGACGGCGCCGAAGTACTGGCGCGGCGCCGCGCAGCTGACCCTGGGGTACGCGAAGGCCAACCACGCGCCGCACGGCCGGCTGACCGAGGTGGCCGGCGCCCTGGCCACCGCGGCGGCGCAGACGGCGCACGCGATCCTCGCGGCCCGCGGCGAGTGGACGACCAACGAGAAGGCGCTGCTGCGGCGGGCCGGGCTGCGCGGCGTCGACGGCATCGTGGCGGGGCTGCGCCCTGATCCCGCGGCGCTGGAAAGTTCGATCACCGGCGCCGAGGAGCTCTTCGCGTCCGTCTCGTGAGCCACCTGGCGAGTCACTGCCGCCCGGAGCCCCGGG
The DNA here is from genome assembly GCF_003289645.1 of Actinomadura craniellae. Classification (GTDB taxonomy): domain Bacteria; phylum Actinomycetota; class Actinomycetes; order Streptosporangiales; family Streptosporangiaceae; genus Actinomadura_D; species Actinomadura_D craniellae. The sequence goes on from NZ_QLYX01000009.1 coordinate 275,272, forward strand.
CGGTGTCGCGGTAGCGCTTCGGGGCGACGCCGACCGCGCGTTTGAAGGCGGTGCTGAAGGCGCTTTCGGAGGTGTAGCCGAGGGAGCGGGCGAGGGCGGACAGCGGGGTGTCCTCCTCGCGCAGGGCGCGCCGGGCGAGGCGCATGCGCCAGTCGGTCAGGTAGGTCAGTGGCGGGACGCCGGCCACGGCCTTGAAGCGGGTGGCGAAGGCGGTCCGGGACATGGCCGCCGACCTGGCGAGTTCCCCGAGCTGCCAGGGGTGCCCCGGGTCGCTGTGCATCAGGCGCAGGGCGGGGGCGATGCGCTCGTCGGCGAGGGCCCGCAGCCATCCGGCGGGGAGCGCCTGCGAGTCGGCGAGGTAGGTGCGCAGCACCTGGACGAACACGAGTTGCGAGAGCTGGTCCGACGCGAAGCCGGAGCCGGCCCGGCCGGTCGTCATCTCCTGGAGGATCCGGTCGAGCAGCCAGCGCAGCACGGGGGCCTCGTCCGCGGTGGCGCGGACGTGGATCAGCGGCGGGAGGGCCTGGACCAGCAGCTCGTCGCCGGCCGGGCCCAGGTCGATGTGGCCGCCGACGAAGACGGTGTCCCGGCCCTGGCCGAGGTCGGCCACGGGGCCGGGGGAGGCCGCGAAGGCCGCCGACGCGTCCACCGGCCGCGCGGCCGGACCGCCGGCGAGGACGAAGGAGTTCCCGCCGTTGAACACGACCACGTCCCCGGCCACCAGCGGGACGGTCCGTTCCGTGCCGTCGAGGGTCAGCCGGCAGGATCCCCGCACCACTGCGGTGATCTTGAGCCGGCCCGGCGGGGAGAAGCGCATGGCCCACGCGCCCCCGGCGACGAGCCCGCGGGAGAGGACGCATCGGGCGTCGATGAGCGCGAGCGTCTCGGAGAGAGGGTCGGCGCTCAGATCCGTACCAGCGCGCAAGTTCTGCGGACTCCTGAGCATTCTGCGTCCGAAATGCCGGACGTACGGTGATTTGAGACAGTCCGATACTAGGAGATCCATGCCATGACCACTTCGCAGCAGCCCCTCGGTTCCGGTTTCGGCGCCGCGGCCACCGCCGCCGACGTCATCGAGGGCATCGACCTGTCCGGCAAGGTCGCGATCGTCACCGGCGGCTACTCCGGCCTCGGCCTGGAGACCACGCGGGCGCTGCGCTCCGCGGGCGCCGAGGTCGTCGTCCCGGTGCGCGACCGCGAGAAGGCCACGGCCGCGCTGAAGGGACTCGACGGGGTCGAGATCGAGGCGCTGGACCTGATCGCCCCGGCCTCGGTCGACGCCTTCGCCGAGCGGTTCCTCGCCTCCGGCCGCCCCCTGCACATCCTGGTGAACAACGCGGGGATCATGGCCTCCCCGCTGGCCCGCGACGCGCGGGGATACGAGGCGCAGTTCGCGACGAACCACCTGGGGCACTTCCAGCTCACGGCGCGGCTCTGGCCCGCCCTGCGCCGGGCCGGCGGGGCGCGGGTGGTCTCGGTGTCCTCGCGCGGGCACCGCCTCTCGCCCGTCGTGTTCGACGACATCGACTTCGAGCGCCGCGAGTACGAGCGCTGGTCGGCCTACGGCCAGGCGAAGACGGCCAACGTCCTCTTCGCGGTCGCGCTGGACGAGCGCGGCAGGTCCGCCGGGGTGCGCGCCTTCTCCCTGCACCCCGGCACCATCGCGGACACCGACCTCAAGCGCCACCTCTCGGCCGAGGACCTCCAGGCGACCGGCGCCTTCGACGAGGCCGGCAACGTCATCACCGACCCGGAGCGGGACCTGAAGACGGTCGAGCAGGGCGCGGCGACCAACGTCTGGTGCGCGACGAGCCCGCGGCTCGACGGGCTGGGCGGCGTCTACTGCGAGAACTCCGACATCGCCCGGCCGATGTCCCCGGGCGAGAACGGCTTCGACGTGACGCTCAAGGGCGTGGCGTCCCACGCGCTCGACCCGGACGCGGCCGACCGCCTCTGGGACCTGAGCGAGCGCCGCACCGGCACCACCCTCGGGTAACCCCGCGGAGGCCCGCACCGCCCGACCGGAGCCCCGGCCCGCGTGCCGGGGCTCCGCCCATCCGCCATCCGACCGTGATCCTTCAGCTTCCGGTGCGCTGTAGCGCCTCAGGATCCGAGGCGCCATGGTGCGCCGAAAGCTGAAGGATCACGCGTTGCAGGGGTGGATCCACGATGATCCTTCGGTTCTCGGGGCGGTATGGCGTATCTGATCCTGAAGGATCATGATGGACGGGTGGTGGTGTCAAGGGGTGCCGTGTCCACAGAAGGGGTTCTGTGGGGTCGAGTGGCGCTGATTGTCCTTTTGGGGGTAGGAAAGGCCGCATGGGAGACGTAGAGGTCGGTCCTGAGCCGCTCACCTTCGAACAGGTCGTCATGGTGGCCCGGGACGGTGCATTGGTGCGTCTCGCCGACACCGCGTGGGCGGCGATGGCCGGCACCCGCGAGCACATCGAGGAACTGGCCGCCCGGCCACTGCCCGTCTACGGGGTGTCCACCGGGTTCGGCGCGCTGGCCACCCGGCACATCCCGCCGGAGCTGCGGGCCAAGCTCCAGGTGTCGCTGATCCGCTCGCACGCCGCAGGCTCGGGAGCGGAGGTGGAGCGCGAGGTCGTCCGGGCGATGATGCTGCTGCGGCTGCGCACCCTGGCGACCGGGCGCACGGGGGTCCGGCCGGCGACCGCCGCCGCGCTGGCGGGGCTGCTCAACGCGGGCATCACCCCGGTCGTGCACGAGTACGGCAGCCTGGGCTGCTCCGGCGACCTGGCCCCGCTGGCGCACGTCGCGCTGGCCCTGCTCGGCGAGGGCGAGGTCCGCGACCTGTCGCACCGGAAGGTGCCGGCCATGGTGGCGCTGCGCGCGGCGGGGATGGAGCCGGTGACGCTCGGCGCCAAGGAGGGGCTGGCGCTGATCAACGGCACCGACGGCATGCTCGGCATGCTGGTGCTGGCCTGCCAGGACCTGCGGCGGCTGCTGACCGCCGCCGACCTCGCCGCCGCGATGAGCGTCGAGGCGCTGCTGGGCACCGACCGGGTCTTCGCCGCCGACCTCCAGGAACTGCGCCCGCACCCGGGCCAGGACCTGTCGGCGGCCAACCTGCGGGCACTGCTCGACGAGTCCCCGATCATGCAGTCGCACCGCGGGCCCGACTGCACCCGGGTCCAGGACGCCTACTCGCTGCGCTGCGCCCCGCAGGTCGCCGGCGCCGCCCGGGACACCCTGGCGCACGCCGAACTGGTGGGCCGGCGGGAACTGGCCGCCGCGATCGACAACCCGGTGGTGCTGCCCGACGGCCGGGTGGAGTCCAACGGCAACTTCCACGGCGCCCCGGTCGGGTACGCGCTGGACTTCCTGGCGATCCCGATCGCCGACCTCGCCTCGATGTCGGAGCGCCGCACCGACCGGATGCTCGACAAGAGCCGGTCGCACGGGCTGCCGCCGTTCCTGGCGGACGACCCGGGCGTCGACTCCGGGCACATGATCGCGCAGTACACGCAGGCGGGGATCGTCGCCGAGCTCAAGCGGCTCGCCGTCCCGGCCAGCGTCGACTCCATCCCCAGCTCGGCCATGCAGGAGGACCACGTCTCGATGGGCTGGGCCGCCGCCCGCAAGCTGCGCCGGGCCGTGGACGGGCTCACCCGGGTCGTCGCCATCGAGATCCTGACCGCCGCCCGGGCGCTGGACCTGCGCGCCCCGCTGCGCCCCGGCCCGGCCACCGGAGCGGTGGTCGGCGCCCTGCGCGCCCGGGTGCCCGCCCCCGGGCCCGACCGGCACCTGAGCCCCGAGATCGAAGCCGCCGTCGCCCTGGTGAACGACGGGAGCCTGGTGGCCGCCGCGGAGGCCGTCACCGGCCCCCTCTGGTGAGAAGAGGAGCCCGCCCATGACCGGACCGCGCCCCGTCCGCGCCCCTCGCGGCAGCACGCTGAGCGCCCGCGGCTGGCCGCAGGAGGCCGCGCTGCGGATGCTGATGAACAACCTCGACCCGGAGGTGGCCGAGCACCCCGACGCGCTGGTGGTGTACGGCGGCTCGGGCAAGGCGGCGCGCGACTGGCCGTCGTTCGACGCGATCGTCCGCGAGCTGCGGGACCTGGCGGAAGACGAGACCCTGCTGGTGCAGTCGGGCCGCCCGGTGGGCGTGCTGCGCACCCACGAGTGGGCGCCCCGGGTGCTGCTGGCCAACTCCAACCTGGTGCCGCAGTGGGCGAACTGGGACGAGTTCCGCCGGCTGGAGGCGCTGGGCCTGACGATGTTCGGGCAGATGACCGCCGGCTCGTGGATCTACATCGGCACCCAGGGCATCCTGCAGGGCACCTACGAGACCTTCGCCGCCGTGGCCGCCAAACGGTTCGGCGGCTCGCTCGCCGGGACCGTCACGCTGACCGCCGGGCTGGGCGGGATGGGCGGCGCCCAGCCGCTGGCCGTGACCATGAACGGCGGGGTGGCGATCTGCGTGGAGTGCGACCCGTCCCGGATCGACCGGCGGGTGCGGCACGGCTACTGCGACGTCCGCTGCGACGACCTGGACGAGGCGCTGCGGCTGGCCGCCGACGCCGCGGCGGCGCGCCGCCCGCTGTCGATCGGCCTGCTGGGCAACGCCGCCGACGTCGTCCCCGAACTGCTGCGCCGCGGCGCCCCGATCGACGTGGTCACCGACCAGACCTCCGCGCACGACCCGCTGACGTACCTGCCGAGCGGGGTCGCCTTCGAGGACATGGCCGCGCTCCGCGCCAAGGACCCCGAGGGGTTCGCCCGGCGCGCCCAGGAGTCGATGGCGGAGCACGTCGCGGCGATGGTCGGGTTCATGGACGCGGGCGCGGAGGTCTTCGACTACGGCAACTCGATCCGGGGCGAGGCGCTGGAGGCCGGGTACGCCCGGGCGTTCGACTTCCCCGGGTTCGTGCCCGCCTACATCAGGCCGCTGTTCTGCGAGGGGAAGGGCCCGTTCCGGTGGGCGGCGCTGTCGGGCGACCCCGCCGACATCGAGCGCACCGACCGCGCGGTGCTGGAACTGTTCCCCGACAACGAGCCGCTGGCCCGCTGGATCCGGCTGGCCCGGGAGAAGGTGCGCTTCCAGGGCCTGCCCGCCCGGATCTGCTGGCTGGGCTACGGGGAGCGCGACCGGGCCGGGGCGGTCTTCAACGACCTGGTGGCCCGCGGCGAGGTGCGCGCCCCGATCGTGCTGGGCCGCGACCACCTCGACTGCGGCTCGGTGGCCAGCCCGTACCGGGAGACCGAGGGGATGGCCGACGGGTCGGACGCCATCGCCGACTGGCCCCTGCTGAACGCCCTGGTCAACACGGCCTCGGGGGCGTCGTGGGTGTCGATCCACCACGGCGGCGGGGTCGGCATGGGCCGCTCGCTGCACGCCGGCCAGGTCTGCGTGGCCGACGGCACGCCGCTGGCCGCCCAGAAGCTGGAGCGTGTCCTGACCAACGACCCCGGCATGGGCGTGCTGCGGCACGTGGACGCCGGGTACGACCGCGCCGCCGGGGTCGCCCGCGACCGGGGTGTGCGCGTCCCGATGGCCGAGAGCCGATGACGTTCGAGCAGATGTGGGCGGAGCTGGAGCCGATCGGGCGGGGCCCGGACGGCGGGTACCGGCGGTTCGCCTGGACCGGGCCGGAACTGGAGTGCCGCGCCTGGTTCCTGGCCCAGGCCGCGGCCCGCGGCCTGGACGTCGAGCCCGACGCCAACGGCAACCTGTTCGCCTGGTGGGGCGGCCCGGGCCCGGACGCGGTGGTCACCGGCAGCCACCTGGACTCGGTGCCCGGCGGCGGCGCCTACGACGGCCCGCTGGGCGTGGTGAGCGCGCTGGCCGCGATCGACCTGCTGCGCGAGCGGGGCGTCCGCCCCGCCCGGCCGATCGGGGTGGCGGCGTTCGCCGAGGAGGAGGGCGCCCGGTTCGGGGTGGCCTGCCTGGGCTCGCGGCTGCTGACCGGCGCGATCGACCCGGACCGGGCGCGCGGCCTGCGGGACGCCGAGGGCCGCAGGTTCGGCGAGGTGGTCGCCGGGCACGGCCTCGACCCGCTGGCGCTGGGCCGCGACGACGCCCTGCTCGGCCGGATCGGGTGCTTCGTCGAACTGCACGTCGAGCAGGGCCGGGCGCTGGACGCGCCGGTGGGGGTGGCGGCCTCGATCGTGCCGCACGGCCGCTGGCGGTTCGACTTCACCGGCCGCGGCGACCACGCCGGGACCACCCTGCTGGAGGACCGGTGCGACCCGGCGCTCCCGTTCGCGCACACTGTGCTGGCCGCCCGCGCCGCCGCCGAGCGGCACGGCGGGGTGGCCACCGTGGGCCGGGCCGAGATCGTGCCCGGCGGGGTGAACGCGATCCCGTCGGCCGTCACCGCCTGGCTCGACGCGCGGGGCCCGGCCGAGCCGGTGGTGCGGTCGATCGTGGAGGACGTCGGCCGGGCCGCCGACCGGGCCGCCACCGAGCACGGCGTCGCGGTGGAGTGGGCCGAGGAGTCCTACAGTGCGGCGGTGGAGTTCGACGCCGGGCTGCGCGACCGCCTGGCCCGCCTGCTCGACGCGCAGGTGCTGCCCACCGCCGCCGGGCACGACGCCGGGGTGCTGGCCGCCCGCGTCCCGACGGCCATGCTGTTCGTCCGCAACCCGACCGGCATCTCCCACTCGCCGGCCGAGCACGCCGACCTCGCCGACTGCCTGGCCGGGGTGGCGGCGCTGGCCGCCGTCCTGGAAGAGCTGGCCGGGACGTGACGAGCTGGCACGCGGAGCACGCCTGGCTCGGCGACGAGGTCGCGGCCGACGTGCTGCTGGAGGCCGACGGGCCGCGGTTCGCCTCCGTCACCCCGGGGGTGGGCCGGCCGCCGCCGGACGCGGTGCGGCTGCCCGGGCTGACCCTGCCCGGGCTGGCGAACGCGCACTCGCACGCGTTCCACCGGGCGCTGCGCGGGCGCACGCACGCCGCCCGGGGCACGTTCTGGACCTGGCGGGAGCGGATGTACGCCGTCGCCGAACGGCTCGACCCCGCCTCGTACCGGGCGCTGGCCACGGCGGTGTACGCCGAGATGGCGCTGGCCGGGATCACCTGCGTCGGCGAGTTCCACTACGTGCATCACCAGCCCGACGGCACGCCGTACGAGGAGCCGAACGCGCTGGGCGAGGCGCTGATCGCCGCGGCGTCCGACGCCGGGATCAGGATCACGCTGCTCGACGCCTGCTACCTCACCGGCGGGATCGGCCGCCCGCTGGAGGGCGTGCAACTGCGGTTCGGCGACGGCACCGCCGCGTCCTGGGCCCGCCGGGTCGACGCGCTGCGGACGGGCGGGCACGCCCGGGCGGGCGCCGCGATCCATTCGGTGCGGGCCGTGCCGCGCGACCGGCTGGGCACGGTGGCCGGCTGGGCGTGGCGGAACCGGACGCCGCTGCACGTCCACCTGTCCGAGCAGCCCGCCGAGAACGAGGAGTGCCGCGCCGCGTACGGGACCAGCCCGACCCGGCTGCTGCTCGGCGCCGGGGCGCTCGGCCCCCGCACGGTCGCGGTGCACGCCACGCACCTGGACGCCGCCGACATCGCGCTGCTGGGCGCCCTCGGCATCGGGGTGTGCATGTGCCCCACCACCGAGCGGGACCTGGCCGACGGCATCGGCCCGGCCCGGGAGCTGGCCGCGGCCGGGGTGGAGCTGAGCCTGGGCTCCGACCAGCACGCGATGATCGACCTGTTCGAGGAGGCGCGGGCGATGGAACTGGACGAGCGGCTGCGCACCGGGGTGCGCGGGCACTGGAGCGCGGGCGCGCTGCTGGCCGCCGCCACCACCGGCGGGCACGCGGCGCTGGGCTGGCCGCAGGCGGGCCGGCTGGAGCCGGGCGCGTACGCGGACCTGGTCACGCTGGGGTTCGGCTCGGTCCGGCTGGCCGGGGCCCCGCCCGGGGCGGAGGCCGCGGTCTTCGCGGCGGCCGCCGCCGACGTCCGCTCGGTGGTGGTCTCCGGCCGCCAGATCGTCCAGGACGGCCGGCACCTGCTGGTCGGCGACGTCCCGGCCGCGCTGCGCGACACGATCGCGGAGGTGGCGGGGTGAGCCTGCTGATCACCGGCATCGGCGAGCTGGTCACCAACGATCCCGGTGTGGGGGAGGGGCCGCTGGGGCTGCTGCGTGACGCCGCGCTGGTGCTGGACGGCGACCGGGTGGCCTGGGCGGGCCCGGCCGCCGCCGCGCCCGCCTGCGACGAGTCCCACGACGTCGCGGGGCGGGCGGTGCTGCCGGGGTTCGTGGACTCGCACGCCCACCTGGTGTTCGCCGGCGACCGGTCGGCGGAGTTCGCCGCACGGATGCGCGGGGAGCCGTACGCGGCGGGCGGGATCCGGTCCACGGTGGCGGCGACCCGGGCGGCCGGCGACGAGGAGCTGCGGGCGCGGCTGCACCGGCTGGTGGACGAGATGGCCCGGCAGGGCACCACCACGGTGGAGTGCAAGTCGGGTTACGGGCTGACCGTGGCCGACGAGGCCCGCTCGGTGCGGATCGCCGCCGAGGTGGCCGACGAGGTGACGTTCCTGGGCGCGCACGTGGTCGCGCCGGAGTACGCGCACGACCCCGCGGCCTACGTGAAGCTGGTCGGCACCGCGATGCTCGCCGCCTGCGCCCCGTACGCCCGGTGGATCGACGTGTTCTGCGAGCGGGGCGCCTTCGACGCCGACCAGGCCAGGGAGGTGCTCGCCGCGGGGGCCGCGGCCGGGCTGGTCCCGCGGGTCCACGCCAACCAGCTCGGCCCCGGGCCCGGGGTGCGGCTGGCGGTGGAGCTCGGCGCTGCGTCGGCCGATCACTGCACCTACCTGGACGACGGGGACGTGGCCGCGCTGGCCGGCTCCAGCACCGTGGCGACCCTGCTGCCGGGGGTGGAGTTCTCCACCCACCGGCCCTACCCCGACGCCCGCCGGCTGCTGGACGCCGGCGTCACGGTGGCGCTGGCGAGCGACTGCAACCCCGGTTCCTGCTACACCTCCAGCATGCCGTTCTGCGTTGCGCTGGCGGTCCGGGAGATGGGCATGACGCCCGGCGAGGCCGTCTGGGCCGCCACCGCCGGCGGGGCCCGGGCGCTGCGCCGCACCGATGTGGGGCGGCTGTCCCCGGGGGCGCGGGCCGACGTTCAAGTGCTGGACGCGCCGTCGCACCTGTACCTGGCCTACCGGCCCGGGGTTCCGCTGACCGCGGCCGTCTGGCGGGCCGGCCGGCGGCGCTGATCGGGGCCGTTGTGCGGCCGGTCAGGTGAGGCCGGTGGGGCAAGCGGACAGCGTGGGATGAATGGGAGTAAAGTCCGGCTTTTCGGCTCCGCAGCCGGTGTCCGGGAATAATAGTGACGCTTTACGGACCCCCGTGAAGGCCGTTGTAAAACGCCGTTCATTTGACTAGTCGGGGGTGGTTCGTTCACTGTGTGTTGTGATGCGATTCCAGCCTGATCCAGGTCCGGTCCAGGCGGTCGCGGGGGCTGTTCGTTCCCGCGCGTCCTCTTTCCGGCATGTCACCGCGGCACCCGTCGGTGCAGTCCCTGTTTCGAAGTTTCGGCGCGTGTACCCTGCGTGCGCTGATGCGGACTCTTCGTGCACGTGAGGAGCTGAACGTGATTCGGGTGCTGATCGTCGAAGATGCGCCGCTGCTGCGCAGCGGTCTGGTCTCTCTCTTGAGCGGAGTTCCGGACATTGCGTTGGTTACCGCCATAGAACGCGGTGGCCGGCTTGAGCTCGTGGCACGCCAATTCGAGCCCGACGTCATGCTGATCGACATTGATTCCGTAAATGGTGACGTATTCGAGCTGGTACAGAAAGTTCGCGCCGAGCTGACAAACTCGGCCGCCATTTTGATGGCCGAGCGATGTAGACCGGGCGACTTGCGTCGCGCGGCCGAGGCCGGGGCCGCGGGCTTCGTCCTCAAGGACACCTCTCCCGACGAGCTGGTGTCCGCGATCCTCGGCGTGGCCCGGGGCGAACGGTTCATCGACGCGGACCTGGTCTTCGCCGAGCTCGCCGCCGCGGAGAGCCCGCTGACCCCGCGCGAGCTGGAGGTGCTGCGGCTGGCCGGTCAGGGCGCCTCCGCCGAGGAGATCGCCGCCGACCTCGTCCTCACGACGGGGACGGTGCGCAACCACCTATCGCGGATCAACCGGAAGATCGGTGCGCGCAACCGGATCCACGCCATCCGGATCGCCGAGTCCGCCGGCTGGCTCTGATCGCCAGTGGCCGACCAGGTCGCGGTACAGCGGCGAGCCGGCCAGCAGCTCCTCGTGCCCGCCCGACACGGCGGCCGAGCCGTCCAGCACCAGGACCCGGCGGGCCCGCAGCGCCGAGGAGATCCGGTGCGCGATCACGACGAGCGTGCCCGGCCGCGCGGCGAACGCCCGCTCCACCCGCGCCTCCGCGGCCGGGTCCAGATGGCAGGTCGCCTCGTCGAGAACGACCAGCGGGGCGGGCGACAGGAACGCCCGGGCCAGCGCGACGAGCTGTGCCTCGCCCGCGGACAGCGCGCCGGGATCCATCATCCCGCCGAGCCCGCCGAGCCGTTTCACCAGCGCGGCCAGGCCCACCGCGTCCACCGCCCGCGCCATCGCCGCGGAGTCCGCGCCGGGCGCCAGGTAGCCGAGGTTGTCGTGCAACGACCCGCCGAACACGTAGGCCTGCTGCGGGATCAGCACCCGGTGCCGGGGGTCGCCGGGCGGCCGGCCGTGCACCAGCACCCGCCCGGCGGAGGGAACGGCGGTCCCCGCGACCAGCGCGGCCAGCGTCGACTTCCCGATCCCGCTGGGGCCGACCACCGCCAGGTGGTCGCCCTCGGGCACGACCAGGTCCAGATCCTTCAGCACCGCCCGGGCACGCGGCCCGTAGGAAAAGGTCACCCCGCACAGCTCCACGGCAGGCCGGCCGGGGATCGGATCCGCGGTGGGCGGTCGCGTCGGTGGCAGGGCCGGTGACGGGGCCGGTGACAGGGCCGGTGGCTGCGTTGGTGACGGGGTTGGTGACGGGGTGGGTGGCAGGGCGGGTGGCAGGGCGGGTGCCGGTGGCGGCCCGGACTCGGCGATCCGTTCCAGCGCCACCGCCAGCCGCAGCCCCCCGCCGCCCACGCCCTGGACCAGCGTGTTCAGCGCGGGCCGGAGGCCGTGCATGACGTAGGTGAGCGCGCCGGCCACCGTCCCCGGCCCGGCGCCGCGTTCCACCAGCCAGGGGGCGGCGGCCAGCACCAGTAGCAGCGGGCCCCAGCCGCCGAGCGCCAGGATCAGCGCCCGCAGCGCCCCCAGCCGGGCCATGGACCGGGCGAGCGCGGCCTGCTCGTCGACCACCTCGCCGACCTCGGCGCGCAGCCGCTCCTCGCCGCCGCAGGCCACCGCGTCGCGCACCCCCTCGGCCACCGCCGCGGTCCGCTCCGCCAGCCGCTCCTCGCCGAGCAGGAGCGCGCGCTGCCGGGCCGCCAGCAGGGCGAGCAGCGCGGCGAACAGCACCAGCGCCAGCAGCAGCGGCGGCAGGACGAACAGCAGCATCGCGGGCGCCAGGGTGAGCAGGCCGAGCAGCGCCCCGGCCGTGCTGAACAGGAATCCCCGGGCCACCATGAGCAGCCCGGCATAGCTGTCCCGGGCGATCTCCACCTGGTGGGTGAGCCGGGCGACCGCGCCGGTGTCGGGCCGGCCGGTCAGGGAACGGGCCAGGGCGCCGCGGACCACCCGCTCGACGAGGTCGTCGCGGAACGGCTCCACGATCGCGGCCAGCGCGGCGTAGAGGGGCCGGAAGGCGAGGGCGCCGGCCACCCCGGCGAGCAGCAGCACGCCGAGCCAGCCGCAGGCCGCGGCCGGCCGGCCGGCCAGGAAACCGTCCACCGCCCGGGCCACCGCGTGGCCGAACACGAAGGTGGGCGCCGCCCCGACCGCCGACCAGAGGGCGAGCCGCAGCACGGCGCCCGGCCGCTGCCGGGCGGTGTCCGCGAACGTCCGGTACAGCCTGCGGAGGACGGCGCCGCGCGCGCTCACCGGCCGTCCGCCCCGAAGACGTCCCGGTAGCCGGGGTCGGCCCACAGGTCGGCGTGCCGGCCCAGCGCCCGGATCCGGCCGCCGTCCAGCCAGGCCACCAGGTCGGCGCGGGCCGCGGTGCCGGCCCGATGCGCGATGATCAGCCGGGTGCGGTCGCCGAACTCGCCGGCCAGTGCCTGCGCCACCTGCAGTTCCGTGGCGGTGTCCAGGCTGGAGGTGGCGTCGTCGAGCACCAGCAGCCGCCCCGGGTGCGCGAAGGCGCGGGCCAGCCCGAGCCGCTGCAACTCCCCGCCGGACATCGGGGCGTCGGTGACCGGCGTGGCGTAGCCCGCCGGCAGCCGCCGGACGAAGTCGTCGGCGCGCGCGGCGGACGCCGCGGCCAGGACCCGGGCGGGGGTGGCCGGTTCGGGGCCGAACCCGATCGCGTCCCGTACCGTCGCGCCGAACAGCGCCGGCCGGTCGAAGGCGTAGCCGACCTCGCGGCGCAGCGCCGGCCGGCTCAGCTCGGGCAGCGGTACCCCGTCCAGCAGCACCTCGCCCGCGTCCGGGTCGGCGAGCCGGCCGGCCAGCGCGGCCAGCAGCGACTTGCCCGCGCCGGACCGGCCCACCACCGCGACCGACCGGCCGCCCGGCACCACCAGGTCGAGCCCGTCCAGCACGCCGCCCGAGCGCACCCCGCGGAACTCCAGCCGGCCGGGCCCCGGAGGCGCGTCCCGCGTCCCGTGCTCCGGGACGGGCGCGGCCAGCAGCTCGGCGGCCCACCCGGCGCCGGCCCGGGCCCGGGCCAGCCGCAGCAGGCCGGAGACGATCGGCCCCAGCCCCACCACCAGCCCGGCGTACTGGGCCACCGCCACCAGCTCGCCCGGGGTGATCCGGCCCGCCGCGAGCTGGAAACCGGCGACGGCCAGCGCGCACACCTGGAGCAGCAGGCCGACGACGAGCCCGCGCCCGCCCATCCCGCCCTGGGCGCGCCACAGCGCGTGCCCGTGGTCGCGCAGCTCGGGCAGGGCGGTCAGGACCCGGTCGGCCTCGCGGGCCGAGGTGCCGGCGGCGGCGATCGTCCGGGCGCCGCCCAGCGCCTCGCCGAGCCGGGCCGCGATCGTCCCCTGCACGGTCATGTAGCGGCGGACGGAACCGGAGACGTCGCGGACGAAGGCGCGCAGCAGGACCGCGATCACCGGCAGCCCGAGCGCGAGGCCCAGCGCGACCCGCCAGTCGATGACGATGAGGGCGACCATCGCGCCCACCGGTTGCAGCAGGGCGATGCCGCTCTGGATCGCGGCGACCGGGGCGGTGCCCGCGTCGGCGGCCCCGGCGGTGATCCGGCTCGCGGCCTCGCCGGCGGGCAGGGCGCCGCGCGCCGGCCCGGCCGCCAGCAGGCGGCCCACCAGCAGGTGCCGCACCCAGGCGGTGGCCCGCGCGGCGGCCGACCCGGCGCCCAGCTCCAGCAGCGCGCCGGCGGCCGCGGACAGCGCGAACAGCGCGGCGCACGGCAGCAGGGCCGGGAGGACGTCACGGCCGGCCAGGACGGTGTCGATCGCGTGCGCCAGGGCCAGCGGGAAGAGCACGGAGACCGCCACGTCCGCCAGCCGGGCGAGGGCCAGGACCGCGGCCCAGCCGCCACCGCGCCGTGCGGCGCGCAGCACCAGGGAGTCACGCTTCACCGGTCGGCTCCGTCGTTGTAGAAATGGATCGATGGCTCCGGCCCCACCACCGGACTGGACATGGGTGGAGCCGGGGCCATCGATCGTTCAGCGGAGCGATGCTCAGCAGAGCACCAGGCTCAGCGTGCTGCCGCTGTGGCCTTCGCCGTCGCAGAGCAGCAGGCTCACGTTGCTGTGGCCACCGCCACCGCCGTGGCCGCCGCCACCGTTCTCGACGGTCATCCCCTGGAGGTCCAGAAGAGCCATGTTCGTCACCTCCCTCCGGGTGTCGAAGCGGACCCCGCGTCGGATCGCGCGGGGGGTCTGTGGGCCGCGAGGAACGGCAGGGTCACCGGCCGGTCGTGCAGTGCGGCGCCCAGCGCCAGCAGCACGCCGGCGGTGCCGGTCGCCAGGTCCGTCGACAGCCGGTACAGCTGGTCGCCCGGGAAGGCCAGGCCGCCCTCGTAGGGCAGCGCGTGCCAGGCCAGGTCCCGGATGTGCCGGGCCGCCCGGTCGTCGCCCGCGTCCTGCCGGGCGAGGTGCAGGAGCATCCCGGCCCGGCCGGAGAACAGCCCCGGCTGGCCGTAGAAGTGGGAGAGCGCGGCGCGCCGGATGCGGTCCCGCGCGGTGGTGAACTCCCCGTCCGGCCCGTCCGGCCGCAGCGCCAGGTAGTCGTCGAGGACCAGCCCGATCCCGACGCTGCCGCGGCGGATGTAGGGCAGCTTGCGGAAGCCCTCGTCGGCCTGGAGGGCGTCGTTGCGGTCGACCACGCAGCCGGCGAGGTCGCGGCGGAGGGCGGCGGCGGCCAGGTCGAGCAGCGCGGCGTCACCCGTCCGCTCGTACCGGCGCAGGTACATCAGGGCCGCGCCCGACTCGCCGTACAGCAGGCCCGGCCGGGGGCGGCGCGGTGCGTCCCGCCGCTCGGTCACCAGGTCCGCCGCGCGCTGGGCCGCGTCCCGCAGGTCCCGGTCGCCGGTGCGGTCGGCCAGGTGGTCGAGGACCAGCGCCCAGCCGGGCAGCCCGCCGTACAGGTCGGTGCCCAGCCGCTCCCACCGCTCGCCGAGGCACCGCCCGGCCAGGTCGTGGGCCGCGTCGAGGTGGCCGAACTCCGCCAGCACGTGGGCGGCGCCCAGCAGCCCGTCGTAGAGGCCCAGCCCGACGCCGGGCGGCGGGTCGGCGACCCGCCGCAGCAGCCACGCCTCGTGCTCGGGGAACCGTCCGGCCCCGGTGGCGTGCAGCGCGTGGAGCACCCCGGCCGCGCCGTGCGCCACCCCCAGGGCGGCGCCGTGGAACTGGACGATGTCGCCGGGGAACAGCCGGTCGGTCCGGTCGGGGGTGGCGGAGGCGAGCACGGCCCGGCTCAGCCGGGTGCGGGCGTGCTCCCAGTCCGCCGGGTCGAGCCGCGGCGCCGGGCGCGGGGACACGCCCCGGGTGATCTCGGCGACCGCGCCGTCGAGGAACCCCGGCGGGAGGGGGAAGCGCTCGGCGGCCAGGTCGGCGAGCTGCCGGGCCTTGCCGCGGTCGAAGACCAGCAGCATGGTCAGCGGCATGAACAGCGCCAGCCGCAGGCAGGCCAGGCTGTAGCGGTCGACGTCCAGCCCGCGCCGGTCGGCCGGGGCGGCGAACGCCGGGCTGGCCAGGGCCTGCCGCCGGTTCTCCTCGATCAGCGCGGCGACCTCGAAGTCGATCAGCGCCACCGAGTCGTCGGGGCGGACCATGATGTTGAACATGTGCAGGTCGTTCACGACGACCCCGCGCTCGTGGATGCCCGCCACCACCTGCTCGACGCCGTCCAGGACGCGCCGCGCCCAGGCGGTGTAGCCGGCGAACTGCTCCGGTGTCGGCTCGGGGTCGATCATCGGATGGCGCTCGGCGAAGAACGAGTTGAGCGGGCGCCCCTCGATGAACTCCAGGACCAGGAAGCTGTGGCCGCCGAGGGTGAAGTGGTCGCGGACCCCGGGCACGCCGGGCACCCCGGCCAGCCGGGTCAGCATGGCGCGCTCGCGCTCCAGCCGGGTGACCGCGTCGGCGCCGTCGCCGCTGAGGCCCGCGTACGGGCGACCCTCCTTGAGGACGACCTGCTCGCCGGTGCGGGTGTCGGTCGCCGCGTACACCCCGCCGCCGTTGGAGAAGTGCAGTGCCCGGTCGACCCGGTAGGGCAGGTCGGCGGTGCTGGCGGCGGTGCGGGCCGTCAGGTGCGGCCGCAGGCAGTCGGGCACGGTCACCCAGTCGGGCACGGTGAAGACGGGGGTGCGGCGGTCGGGGACGAGTTCGCCGGCCGCGTTCTCCAGCGCCGGGACGATCTCGCCGTCCGCGTCCAGGCAGTGCCGCTGGCCGAAGGCGCCGTACCGGACGAACAGCGGCCCTTCGCCGATGCGCAGGTCGCTCAGGATGTACGGGCCGGGGACGCCGTCGAGCAGGGCTCCGAGCTCGTTCAGCACGCGTTCGAGCTCTTTTTCGTCGGCCGGGTAGATGGTGACGAGTTTTCCGCTGCCGCCGCGCGGGGCGTATTTTGCATTGCGCAGCATAAGGGTTTTCGGGCCGCGTAGATGCTTGAAGCAGATGTCGTTGGCGAGGCAGTATTTCCAGCTGGCATTGAGCACCTGTTCGGCCGATTCGGCGCAGCCGGAGACATGGACCTTCCAGCCCTGAGCAGGAGTTCGCTCGGCGGGCGGGGCGTAGGTCGTCCATTCCTCGTCCGGGATCCGGCGCCAGCCGGCCGGGAGTTCGCGGGTGGCGATCTCGAATTCCGGAGCGTTCGAGACGCGAGGGGCGTCGTAGAAAAGACGGTCGGCGAAGCAGTAATGCTCGTACCGCTTGTCCACGCTGCTCTCCTCTCGTCGCCGGCCTGTTTTTCGGTGCCGAGAGAAGAATTGCAGTCTAAAAAGTGATCTACCAGTACCTTGGGTAATGTTTACCATGTGAAGATATAACGGCCCGGTCATGACAAGTTGTTACGGTCCGAGCATGATGCATCACACAGGGCGGGCGATCGTGGCCGCTCAGCGGTGGGGCCCTCTTGATCGCCGAGCGCGGAAACCCGTTGGCGGGCGGCCGGGGCGCGGCGTAGGGTCGGCGCATGACCTGGCGATATTGATCTTCCAGTGAGTCGAGGCTGGCGGGCAGGCTGTACGCCTACTCGTTCTTCGAGGACTTCGTCCTGCTCTATCCGGTCTATGCCGTGCTGTTCGCCGAGACCGGCCTGTCGGCGGCGGAGATCTCGTCGCTGTTCATCCTCTGGTCGCTGACCGGCTTCGTGGTCGAGGTGCCGTCCGGCCTGCTGGCGGACGTGGTCTCCCGCCGCCTGCTGGTGGTCCTGGCCCCCCTGCTGGCCGGCGCCGGCTTCGCGCTCTGGACCTTCCTGCCCGGCTATCCCGCCTTCGCCGCGGGCTTCGTGCTGTGGGGGGTGGGCGGCTCGGTGCAGTCGGGGGCGCTGGAGGCCCTGGTGTACGAAGAACTGTCCCGGGCGGGTGCGGCCGGCTCCTACGCGCGGCTGACGGGCCGCGCCGAGGCGGTCGGCATCACCGCGGTCATGGCCGCGTCCGGCCTGGCCGCGCCGGTCCTCGCCCTGGGCGGGTACCGGGCGCTGGGCGTGGCGAGCATCGCGGCGACCCTCGTCGCGGCGGCGATCGCCCTGTCGTTCCCTGAACAGGGTCGGGCCGCCGGCGGGGAACCGGACGAACCGGAACAGGGGTACGCCGCGGTGCTGCGGGCGGGGCTGGCCGAGGTGCGGGGCTCGCCCCGGGTGCGGAGCGCGGTGATCATGGTGGCGGCGCTCTCGGGATTCACGACGCTGGACGAGTACATTCCGCTGCTCGCCGGGGCGACCGTGACCGCACCGGCGGCGGTGCCCCTGCTGGTGCTGCTGGTGTCGGCGGGGGCGGCGGCCGGCGGATGGCTCGCCGGGCGGGGCACGCACCGGACAGGGCCCGCGCTGGTGGTCGCCGCCGGCTGCCTGGCGGCGGGGTCGCTGGCCGCCCGGCCGGCCGGGCTGGTCCTCGTCGCGGTCGCGTTCGGCGTGTTCCAGTGGGCGATGGCCGCCGCCGACGCGGCGCTCCAGGACCGCATCACCGACCAGGCCCGGGCGACGGTCACCTCGATGTCCGGCCTGGGCGTCGAGGTCGTCGCGGTGACGGCCTACGCCGGGTACGGCCTCGGCTCCCTCTGGGCGGGGCCAGGGCCGCTGTTCGCCCTGGCCGCCGTCCCCTACCTGCTCCTCGGCGCGGCCCTGTGGCGTCAGAGGTAGCGGCGGTGGGCGCGGACCAGGGGAGGGGTGCGGGGCTCGACGTAGTCCACGGCGAGGACCTCGGCCAGGAAGAGGACGTGGTCCCCGGCCGGAACGCACTGCCGGGTCTCGCACTCCAGGGCGGCGGCACCGCCCTCGACGACCAGGGCGCCGGTGCGCGCGCCCCGGTGGTGCGGCTCGGCGGCGATCAGGATGCGGGCGCCGGGCCGGCCGGCCGCGGCGAACCGGCCCGCCAGGGCCCGCTGCCCGGCACCGAGCACCGTCGCCGCCCAGCGCTCCTGCCGCCGGAGCACCTCGGCCAGGTACGACGACGTGCCCACCCCGGCCAGCACCAGCGGTGGCTCCAGCGAGGCCGACATGAAGGACGTGACCGTCGTGCCGAGGTCGTCACGCCCGTCCCGCACGGTCAGCACCACCACCCCGGTGGCGAAGCCGGCCACCGCGTCGGTGAACTCCTGCGGCGGCACGGTGCCGGTCAGCGGAACTCCCAGGCGCCGGGGAGGGTGAGCGGGCCGGCGGCCGGCAACCCGAGGCGGGCGGCGAACCCGGCGAGGGAGCCCCAGCCGCCGAAGGCCGCGGCGGCGGCCCCCCGGTCCTCGCTGGACTCGACCGGGCGCAGCATCTCCAGCGGGGTGCTGTGCGGGAAGGAGCGGACCGGCGCGTCGGCGGGCAGGCCGGCCCGCTTGCGGGCCAGGTCGAGGGCCGTCTCCAGGCCGCCGAGCTCGTCGACCAGGCCGTGCTCGCGGGCGTCGGCGCCGGTCCAGACCCGGCCCCGGGCCAGCTCGTCCACCCGCTCCCGCGACAGGCCCCGCCCCTCGGCGACCTTGGCGGTGAAGTCGTCGTAGATCCGGTCGAGCGAGGCGTTGACCCGCTCCCACTCGGTCGCGGTGAAGTCGCGGGTGGCGCTGAAGATGCGGGCGTGCTCGCCGTCCTGGACGCTGCCCATCCCGACGCCGATCCGGCCCAGCAGGTCGTTGACCACGGCCTTGCCGACCACCACGCCGATCGAGCCGGTGATCGTGCCGGGCTGGGCGACGATGGTGTCGGCGGCCATCGCGACGTAGTAACCGCCGGACGCGGCGACGTTGCCCATCGACACGATGACCGGCTTGCCCGCCCGCCCGGCGAGCACCACCTCGCGCCAGATCGCGTCCGAGGCCACCGCGGAGCCGCCCGGGCTGTCGACCCGGAAGACGATCGCCCTGACCCGGTCGTCGCGGACCGCCGCGCGGAGCGCCGCCCCGATCGTGTCGGACCCGATCGCCGGGGCCTGCTGGGGCAGCGGCCCGCCCCGGCCGCTGCGGCCGAGCCGGATCGGCCCGTGCCCCTGGACCAGCGCCACCACGTCCTGGCGGCCCGGCTGCGGCAGCCGCCGGGCCAGCCCGTGCGCCCGGTTGTACCGGGAGACGTACCGCAGCTGGGCGTCGCGGCCGACCTCGGTGCGCAGCTGGGCGTACACCTCGTCGCGGTAGCCCAGCCGGTCGACCAGCCCGGCCTCCAGCGCCTCCGCGGCCGACAGCGGCGCCCGGTCGATCAGCTCGCGGACCCGCTCCCGCGGCAGGCCCCGCGCCGTGGCGATGCCGGCGGTGAGCTGCTCGCCGATCGAAGCCACCAGCCGGGCCGACATCTCCTCGTGCGCAGGGGTGTAGCCGCGCTCCATGAACGTGTTGGCCGCGGTCTTGTACTCGTACCGCTGGGCGAACCGGGGCTCGACCCCCGCCTTGTCCAGCGCGCCCCGCAGGAACGGCTCCTCCAGCGCGACCCCGGTCAGGCTCACGTCCCCGGTGGGCTGCAGGTGGATCCGGTCGAAGACGGTCGCCAGGTAGTACGGCACGGTGCCCCGGCCGGTCTCGCCGAACGTCTCGGCCCAGGCCACGGTCAGCTTGCCGGCGTCGCGCACCGCGCGGACCGCGTCGCGCAGCTCCTGGGCGGTGGCCAGCCCGACCGATCCGCTGATCTTGACGATGAGTGCCCGGACCCGGGAGTCGGTGCGGGCCCGGCGCAGCCCCTCCAGCACGTCGCGCAGTGAGGTACGGCGCACCGACAGCAGCGCCGACAGCGGGTCGGCCGGGGAGAACTCCATGATCCCGTCGGTGAGATCGAGCTCCAGGACCAGTGGTGCGGCCCGCCGGTCACGAGCCTCTTTGACCAGGTTGACGACGTTCGCGACTTTGCCGGATTCCACCATGCGGCCCAGCCTATGCGCCGGCCGGCACGGGCGGGCCCGAGTGAGCCCGGCGGGCTGGGGGCTCAGCCGGCGAACGACTCGTTGGGCATGACGCTCCCCGACGCCTGGGCGGCGGTCCGGCCGGTGGAGTCGACGACGGTCGCGGTGGAGACGCGGCGCTTGCGGCCGGGGTGCACGCAGACGCCGGTGACGGTGTACGTCTCGCCGGACATGATCGGCCGCAGGTAGTCGACGTTCAGGTTGAGCGTCAGCATCGGCAGGAACCGCTCGGCCACGCTCGACGCCGCCATGCAGACGGCGTTGTCGAGGATCATCGCGATGTAGCCGCCGTGCACGGTGCCGGCGGGGTTGCACAGCTTCGGCTCCGGGGTCCAGGCGATCTCCACCCGGCCCGGTTCGACCGCCGTCACGAGCTGCCCGATGTGGTCGGCGACCTCGGAGAAGCCCCGCATCCGCCCGTCGCCCATGGCCCGGATGAACTCCACCGCGGACAGCGTCTTCCACAGCTCGAGACCCTGTTCGACGCTCATGCTGGCTCCCCGCGTCCGAATGGCGTTCTGATGCAGGGTAGCCAGTGCGGGTGACCGGCCCGTCATCCGGCCCGGCGCAACGGCTCCCCGCTCTCGCCGGTGATCGCGCCGGCCCCGCGCAGCCGGTAGCCGAGACCGCCGTCCCGCAGCTCCACGATCACCTGTCCCGGCGCGCACTGGCCGCTCTCGAAGGTGAAGGTCAGCCGGTCGCCGCCGGCCTCGGCCAGCCTGAGCCCGCCCGGGCAGATGGCCGACTCCAGCCGGGCCGTCCGCTGCCCGGCCGCCAGCTCGATCGTCACCGTCGAGGTGCGGCCGCCGATCCCGGTCGACTCGAACGCCGGCCCGCTCCAGACCCCCGCGTACTCCGCAGGGATCGAGGGGGCGTCCTCGCCGCGGCCGGCCAGCCAGCCGACCAGCCCCGCGCCCGCCGCCACGGCGACCGCCACCGGGACGATCCACGCCCGGCGGGACGCTCCGGCCGGTTCCGGCGCCGGATCGGTCGTCACGGACGAGACGGCCGATTCCCCGGTCTCCTCCCGCGTCTCCGCGGCGCGGACCGGCGCCGGGGGGCGCGTGCGGCGGTCGACGGTGGGGTCCTCCGGCCGGCGTCCCGCCCAGGGCGGCAGCGGCGGCGGGCCGCCCACCAGCCGCTCGTGCAGGTCGCGCGCCGTGGGCCGGGCGCCGGGATCCTTGTCCAGGCACTCGGCGAGCATCTCCCGCAGCTCGGCCGGCACCCCCGACAGGTCGGGCGGGTCGTTCAGGATGGCCTGGAAGAGCGGCGCGATGGCCCCGTGCCGGAACGGCGGGTGCCCGGTCGCCGCGTACACCATCGTCCCGGCCCAGGCGAACACGTCGGAGGCCCGGGTGGCGGACTCCTGGCGCAGCTGCTCGGGGGACAGGTACGCGGGAGTGCCGGTCAGCTGCCCGCTCATCGTGCGCTGGTCCACCGGCCGGGCGATGCCGAAGTCGACCACCCGCGGGCCGTCCGGGCCGAGCAGGACGTTGCCGGGCTTGAGGTCGCGGTGGATCATTCCGGCGCCGTGGATGGCCAGCAGCGCGGTCAGCGTGTTGGCCATCAGCCGCTTGAGCTCGCCGCCGTGCAGCGGGCCGCGCTCGCGCACCCGGTCGCGCAGCGAGGGCCCGTCGACGAACTCGCTGACGATGTAGGGGAGCGGCCCGTCCACCGAGGAGTCGAGCACCTTGGCCGTGCACCAGTCGGCGACCTGCTGGGCGGCGGCCATCTCCCGGGCCAGCCGGTCGCGGGCCGCCGGGTCGGTGGCCGTCTTGATCACCTTGACGGCGACGTGCTCGCCCGGGGCGCCCTCGCCGAGGTAGACGATGCCCTGGCCGCCCTCGCCGAGCCGCCCGAGCAGCCGGTAACGGCCGAGCCGGGGCGGGTCCTCGGGGGTGAGGGGGAGCGCGGGCATGGCCGACCTCCTGGCATCCGTCGCACGCCTGATCATGCCGCCCCCCGACAGCACCTCCACCGTACTGGCCGTACGGCGGTGCTCAGCCGCCGCCGTTCTTCTTGCGCAGCGTGGCGGAGACGGTGCCGGTGAGCCCGGTCGAGGTGTAGCGCAGCTCGTCGCCCACCAGCGCCAGGGTCAGCGAACCGCCCTGGCAGCCGGCCGGCCCGCCGGTGATGGCCTCGGTGAGGGTGAGGGTGTCGCCCTCGGTGGCGGTCGGGGTCAGCGAGGCGCGGCAGCCCCAGTCGTTGTAGACGGCGGTGCCGGTCGCGGCGCCGGGCGGGAACGTGACGGTGACGCCGGTGGAGGTCGCGCCCCCGAAGAGCCCCGCGGGCTGCTCCAGCCGGCCGGTCCAGGTGCCGGCGAACCCGGCCGGGACCGCCGTGCCCTGCCCGCCCGGCGGGGTTCCACCGCCGTCCGGCGAGCCGCCGTCACCCGGCGAGCTCTGGGTGGGCCGGGCCTGCGCCACGGGCGGGGAGGAGCGGCCGTCCGCCCCGGGGTCCGCGCGGTCGCCCGTCGACGCGACGATCCATGCGGTCGTTCCCACGATCGCGGCCAGGAGCACCGCCCCCGCCACGGCCACCGCCACCCACCGTCCGGTCCGGCCGCGCCTCGCCGGCTCGGCCGGGTGCGTGGCCGTCCCCTGCGGCGTGACCGTGGGCGGCGGTGCGCCCTGCGGGTGGTGCGCCGGGCCGGACGCCGGGCCGGACGTGGGGCTGGTTGCGGAGCCGGCCGTGGGGTCGACCAGCCGGACGAGCAGGTCGCGGGCGGAGGGGCGGCGGGCCGGGTCCTTGTCCAGGCACTCGGCGAGCAGCCCGCGCAGCCCGTCCGGGACGCCGGTCAGATCCGGGTCCGCGGTGGAGATCCGGTGCAGCAGCGCCGGGAGGACGTCGGTGCGGCCGAACGGCGGGCGTCCGGTGGCCGCGAACACCATGGTCCCGGCCCAGGCGAAGATGTCGGAGGCCGGTGTGGGGCGCTCGCCCCGCAGCCACTCGGGCGCGAAGTAGGCGGGGGTCCCGACCATCTGGGTGTGGGTCTCGGCGTCGATCGCGCGGGCGATCCCGAAGTCCACCACCCGGGGCCCGTCGGGGCCCAGCAGCACGTTGGCCGGTTTGAGGTCGCGGTGGACGACCCCTGCGCCGTGGATGGCGGCGAGGCCGCTCGCGGTGTTGACGACCAGCCGGTCGAGGTCGCCGCCCCGCAGCGGGCCGTGCCGGGCGACCCGCTCCTGCAGCGACGGCCCGTCCACGTACTCGCTGACCACGTACGGGTGGCGGCCCTCCACCGACGAGTCGAGCACCGCCGCGGTGCAGAAGGGGGCGACCCGCCGGGCCGCCTCCATCTCGCGGACGAACCGGGCGCGCGCCTCGGCCGCCGTGGTCTTCAGCATTTTGACCGCGACCTGCCGCCCGTCGGGGGCCGTGCCGAGGTAGACGACGCCCTGCCCGCCCTCCCCGAGCCGGGCGGTCAACCGGTAGTGACCGACCTCGCGGGGGTCATCGGATTCCAGGGGGAGCGCCGGCATGGGTCCTCCTCAACGATCAAACGCGCCTCTACCGTACTGGGACGTTCCGCACGGTGTTCCGGATGCACGGGAACGATGGCCTAGGGTCTCGCCCATGGGAGACGGGGACGACTGGGCCCGCTGCGCGCAGGGCCACACCCACTGGGGCAGGTTCGGCGCGGCGGGGCTCCTGCTGTTCCACACCGACGGGGCGGAACCGGTCCGGGTGCTGCTCCAGCAGCGCGCCTGGTGGTGCAGCGGCGGCGGCACGTGGGGCCTGTTCGGCGGGGGCCGGCACAGCCACGAGGACCCGGTGACGGCGGCGCTCCGCGAGACCGCCGAGGAGAGCACCCTCGACCCCTCGGTGGTCCGGGTGCACGGCGTGCTCGTCGAGGACCACGGTGGCTGGGACTTCACCACCGTGGTCGGCTCGGCCGCCGAGCGCCCCCAGGTGCGCCCCGCCTCGTTCGAGACCCGCCGGGCCGAGTGGGTGCCGGTGGACGAGGTCGCCGACCGCAGGCTGTTCGCGCCGTTCGCCGCCGCGTGGCCCCGGTCGCTGGCCGCCATGCACCGGGTGGTGGTCGTCGTCGACGTGGCGAACGTGATGGGCTCCCGGGCCGACGGGTGGTGGCGCGACCGGGCCGGGGCCGCCGCCCGGCTCCGCGACGAGCTGGCCGGACTGGCCACGACGGGCGTGACCGACCTGCCGCCGGGGCTGCCGGCCTACGACCGGTGCCTGCCCGAGATGGTGCTGGTGGTGGAGGGGGCGGCCCGCCGGGTCGCCGAGGCGCAGGTCCCGGGGATCACCGTGGTGGCCGCGCCCGGCAGCGGCGACGACACGATCGTCGAGGAGGTGAGCCGGGCCGAGCCCCGCACCACCTACCTCGCGGTGACGGCCGACCGGGAACTGCGCGCCCGCTGCACCGCGGCCGGCGCCGCCGTCACCGGCCCCCGCTGGCTGCTGGACCGCCTCCCCGCGGGCCCCCGCCGGGGGTGACCGGGGCGGCACGGATTGTCGGACCCGGATGGCACGCTACGTTCCGTGGTCAGTCCCTGACGGCTCCGCCCCCGCGGAGCGGGAACGAGGTGATCGACATGTCCGAATGCGCCCCCCGAGCCGAAGTCGAGACCTGCCTTGCCGAACTGCATCGCGCGCTCACGGCCCACGGCGTCGGCGCGTTACCGATGCGCGACTCCGCCGGCCGGGCCTGCCTGGAGGTGCGCGACCCGGCGGGCCGCACCCGCCGGGTCCACGTGTACCCCCAGTTCTTCTGGTTCACCTGGGGTTCCCTGCCCGACGAGCGCCACTCGGTGTTCCGGCCGGGCGAGGCCGCCGCCCTGATCGCCCGGGTCGTGCAGGGCCCCGGCTGGCCCGACCGCTCCCAGGACGACCTCGCCCCCACCCTCGACCGCTACCTCCACTGACCGGCGGTACGGAGCCCGCCCCCGCGTCGGCGGGGGCGAGCTTCGTTCCAGGTGGCCGGCTAGTGGCGCTTCTTCTCCGTCTTTTTCGGGTGACTCATCGTGGCGAGCTCGACCCACACCGTGTGTGCCTTGTCGTCGATGGAGTAGAAGATCCGGCCCCCACTGGTGACCTCGATCTGCCACAGCTCCATCGCCACACCGCCACGCATCTTGACCCCCATCTCCCCGCGTAACCGGGTGTGCCGGATGTCTTCGGCGGGCCGTGGGTTCACACGCATCTGATCCCATGCGGCTCGTGTATTCGTCGGGACCTGCTGGCATAGCTCGTCCCAGCCTTTGGCGGCGTCGTTGGTGCCAAAGCGAATCTCCCACTCCTCACCGACAGGGGGCTGGGCGACTCGGTCGTTGCGCTTGGGGGTCACTTTTCTCCCGGGGCGGTGTCACTTCTCCCCGGGGGGAGGTACAGGGCCGTGATCCTCTTCGTCCGAGGGAGCGAGGAGGGCGGCGCGGAGTTCGGGGTCGGCATGAACATTTGCGGTGGCGCGCCAGGCGGCCACCACCGCCTCGATGGGGGCGAGGGTGGACAGTTCGGCGCATGCGTTGGCGACGTCGACGAGTTCGACGAGGAACGCCTGAACGTCCTCGGTGGGCAGGAACCGCACCCAGGGGAACACGTCGGGGAGGGCCATGAGGAGCGCCCGTGCCCCGTCGTCCTGCTTCATCAGGGACACGAAGAGGCGGGTGGTGGTGCTCCATGCGGCGGCCTTGGCCTCTGCCCGCTCGGCGGACTCCAGGATGAGGTCCTCGCCATCGCGGCGTGCCAGGCGTAGCCGGCCGCTCTGGGACTCTTCCAGCTTGCCCACCGTTGCGGTCGGCTCCCGAAGGAGCTGGGAGAAGGGGACTTCGGTGGTGCTCACAGGGAGGAGCATACCCAAGACTTCTGAAGAACTTCAGTAGTTTTGCTTGTGGATCGGCAAACTCCTGGTCCCGCCAGGCGGCGTACCGGCTCAGCCTCCGGGATGGATCGAGAAGGCTCGGCTCACTGCTCCGGGGTGAGCCAGACGGCGCCGAGGGGGGGTACGCGGAGGGTGGCCGAGGCGGGCTGGCCGTGCCACGGCTGGTCGGCGGCCGCGACCCGGCCCAGGTTGCCGACACCGCCGCCGCCGTACTCGTAGGCGTCGGTGTTGAGGAGTTCCCGCCAGCCGCCGGTGCGGGGCAGCCCGATCCGGTAGTTCTCGTGCGGCATCCCGGAGAAGTTCACCACGCACGCCAGCAGCGAGCCGTCCGAGCCGTACCGCAGGAAGGAGAGCACGTTGCCCGCGGCGTCGTTGCCGTCGATCCACTGGAAGCCCTGCGGGTTCTCGTCCTGGGTCCACAGCGCCGGGTGCTCGCGGTAGGCCCGGTTGAGGTCGCCGACGAGCCGCTGCACCCCCGAGTGGTACTCGTGGTCGAGCAGCCACCAGTCGAGCGAGCGTCCCTCGGTCCACTCGCCGCCTTGGCCGAACTCGCCGCCCATGAACAGCAGCTGCTTGCCCGGGTGCGCCCACATGTAGGCGAACAGCGCGCGCAGGTTGGCGAAGCGCTGCCAGTCGTCGCCGGGCATCTTGCCCAGCAGCGAGCCCTTCAGGTGCACGACCTCGTCGTGCGACAGCGGCAGCACGTAGTTCTCCGAGAACGCGTACATCAGGGAGAAGGTGATCTCGTTGTGGTGGTACTGCCGGTGGATCGGCTCGTGCCCCAGGTAGCTGAGGGTGTCGTGCATCCAGCCCATGTTCCACTTGAACCCGAAGCCCAGCCCGCCCAGGTGCGTGGGCCGGGACACCCCGGGCCAGGCCGTCGACTCCTCGGCGATCGTCATGACGCCGGGGGAGCGCTTGTAGACGGTGGCGTTCATCTCCTGGAGGAAGGAGATCGCCTCCAGGTTCTCCCGGCCGCCGTAGATGTTCGGGGACCACTGGCCGTCCTCGCGGGAGTAGTCGAGGTAGAGCATCGAGGCGACGGCGTCCACCCGCAGCCCGTCGACGTGGTACTCCTCCAGCCAGAAGGAGGCGTTGGCGACCAGGAAGTTGCGCACCTCGGTGCGCCCGAAGTCGAAGACCAGCGTGCCCCAGTCGGGGTGTTCGCCGCGCATCGGGTCGGAGTGCTCGTACAGCGGCGTCCCGTCGAACCGGGCCAGCGCCCACTCGTCCTTGGGGAAGTGCGCCGGGACCCAGTCGACGATGACCCCGATGCCGGCCTGGTGCAGCCGGTCCACCAGGTGCCGGAAGTCGTCGGGGCCGCCGAACCGGGAGGTCGGCGCGTAGTAGGAGGTGACCTGGTAGCCCCAGGACCCGCCGAACGGGTGCTCGGCCACCGGCATGAACTCCACGTGGGTGAAGCCCAGCCGCGTCACGTACTCGACCAGTTCCTCGGCCAGTTCCCGGTAGCCCAGCCCCTCCCGCCACGAGCCCAGGTGCACCTCGTACACGCTCATCGGCTCGTGCAGCCAGTCGCGGCCCTTGCGCTGGTTCATCCACTCGTCGTCGTTCCAGGAGTACGACGGCGTGTGCACCACCGAGGCGGTGGCCGGGGGGATCTCGGTGGCCAGGGCCATTGGGTCGGCCTTCCGCCGCCAGCGCCGGTCACGGCAGAGGATCTCGTACTTGTACTTGGTGCCGTCGCCGACGTCGGGCACGAACAGCTCCCAGATGCCGGACGAGCCCAGTGAGCGCATCGGGTGCGCCCGGCCGTCCCAGTGGTTGAAGTCGCCGACCACCCGCACGCCCCGGGCGTTGGGCGCCCAGACGGCGAAGGAGGTGCCGGTGACCGGCCCGAACGCCGAGGGGTGTTCCTGCACGTGGGCGCCGAGCACCTGCCACAGTTCCTCGTGCCGGCCCTCGCCGATCAGGTGCAGGTCGAGTTCGCCGAGCGTGGGCAGGTGCCGGTAGGGGTCGTCCTGGACGATCTCGGGGCCGCCGGGGTACGTCACCGCCAGCCGGTAGTCGGGCACCGCCGGTGACTCCCCGGGGGGCAGCACCCCGGCGAAGAGGCCCTGGTGTTCGTGCCGCAGCGGATGCCGGGTGCCGTCGGGGAGCACCGCGACCACGCTCTCGGCCAGCGGTCGCAGGACGCGGACCGCCACTCCGTCAGGTACCGGATGGGCGCCGAGCAGCCCGTGCGGATCATGATGCTCGCCGCCGATCAGCCGGTCGATCTCCTCGCGCTTTACCGGTGCCATGGCGGTGGGGGCCTCCTCGTGCTCGGGATCCCGTACCAACCTAGGGGTGCCCCATGAACGTGATGTTTCACCTTTTCCAGGGCCCCGGTAAAACTTCGTTCGAGACGCCGGGCACGCGCGCCGTTCGCGCAGGTCAGGTGCCGGAGCGCAGCCGCCCGTAGCGGCGCATGGCGCGGTCGGCCAGGGAGTAGAACCGCTGGTTGCCCAGCACGAGTTCCCGGGCCCGCCCCACCGGGGCGCGCCGCAGCCAGTGCGCCGCGCCGCCAGGCGAGCGCCGGCGCACCACGCCTTCGGCCACCGGGACGGTGTGGCTCTGCAGTTCCTGTTTGTAGCGCCAGCCGACGCCCGGCCCCAGGTCCATGCTCTGGACGCCCAGTCCGGCGGCGGCCTCGGCCATCCGCAGGTGCAGCGCCAGCCCGGGGGAGTAGCGGGAGAAGTCCGGGTCGTACACCGGGAACCAGGTGATCAGTATGGTGTCGCTGCGCAGCCCGAAGTGCCCGGCGACCGGCCGGCCGTCGGCGTACAGCATCGACAGCGATCCGGCGAAGCCGTCGGCGCGGGTGTGGTGCAGCCGTTCCACCAGGTCGACCACCCAGGGCCGGGAGAACCGGTCGGGCCGCCCCATCGCCCGGTACTGCGCGGACTTCCACGACCGCACCAGGGCCAGCGACCGGTCGTCGGTCACGTCGAAGGAGAACGTCACCTCGCCGACCTCGCGGCCCAGCTTGCGTTCCTTGTAACGGGTTTGCTTGATCACCTTGGAGCCCTTGGCGCGCAGCCCCTCGGCGTAGCCGTCGAACCCGCCGCTCAGATCCATGATCACCGAGTCGAGGTGTTTGCCGGCGTAGGGCTCGAACCACGGCTGCTCCCGGGTCAGCAGGCCGAACTCCCAGGCGTGCAGCCCGCAGGCGCGCAGCAGTTCGTGGGCGTCGAACTCCAGCCCGGGGACGTGCACCAGCCCCTGGCACAGCGACAGCCAGCCGCCGATGGCCGATCCGACGCCCAGCCGCTCCCGCTCGAAGGGGAAGAACCCGACAGTCTTGTCCCCCTCGGTGAGCACCGCGACCCGGGCGCCGTCGATCACCTGGTCGACGGCCTGCGCGTACTCGGGCGACATGAACGGGTTGCCCAGGTGCGGCAGCGTGGCCTGCATGTCGCGCCATGCGGAGATCTCGGGGGCGCCCAGCTCCCGTGGGCGGATCACGGACACTTGCATCGGTTGCCTCCGGCGGTACGGGTCCCACTGTGGGTGTAGCGCATGCGGCGGGCGACGGCCATCGGACGCACGGCCACGTGCCGTATCGGCACCCCATTTCGGTATGACGCACCGGACGGCGTCAAAGATCGATCGAATAGTCGAGGATCACCCGATCGGCAGGAATGACGATGTCACGGCAGACCTCCAGTACCCGATCCCCGGAGAACATCCGTCGGGTGATGGTCAATACCGGCACTCCGGGCGGCATGCGCAGCGTCCGGCCCTCGTCGGGGCTGGGCATGCGCGACCGGACGGCCTCCTCCACCCGGGTGGCGGGATGCCCGAGGAAGGCGAGCTGGGCGGGGGTGCCGCCGGGCCAGGGCTCCCGGTCGGGGTCGGCCACCGGCGTGCCGGCCACGAAGTCCCACGGCAGGTAGTTGACCGAGATCTGCTGCGGCTCCCCCCGGGCGTAGAACACGAACCGGCGGCGCAGCAGTTCCGTCCCGGTGGGCAGCGCGAACAGCGTTCCCAACTCGGCGTCGGCCGTGGTGCGCGAGTACTCCTTCTCCAGGCGGTACTCGCTCCAGCCGATGCGCTGGTCGCGGGTGAAGGAGGTGGCGGGTTCGGGCTGCGGGCGGGTCTCCACCCGGTAGCGGTCCATCGCCACCCGGCGGACCGGCGGCCGGACGCGGACCACGGTGCCGCCGCCCCGGCGGGTCTCCACCAGCCCCTCGCCCCGCAGCAGGGCCATGGCCTGGCGGACGACGATTTCGGAGACCTGGTACGTCACGCACAGCTCGGCCATGGTCGGCAGCCGGGAACCCGGCGGATGACTACCGTTGCGGATGCCTTCGCGCAGCTCATCGGCGATCCGAAGGTAGGCCGGACCTTCACTCACCGGCATGCACCTCCCGATTCGACCTATCCCCCGGGGAACGGTCCGCTTACGCGAAGCTTGACGCTTCTCTGACTGTGTATCACTTTTGTATACGGAAGGCATTCCTCGGGGAAGGGGCGATTCGCATGGGGGACTTCGAGGACCTCAAGGCGGCAATGCAGGAGGAATTCCCCGGTTGGATCGTCTGGCGCAGCGATGCAGGGCGCTGGTACGCGACCCGGAGCGGGGATTTGACCGACGCGCAACTGCGGGCCGGTTACGCCATGACGGTGGCCGCCGATGACTCCACGGGCCTGCGCGCACTGCTGGTCGAGCAGGCCGGGAAGCGCATCGAGGAGGGCTGACCACCGTTGCGGCCCGGTCCGCTTCACGGGGGCGGATCGGGCTGGGCGTCCATTCCATGCTGAACGATTTTCCACAATGCTTACCGACCGCATCCGGCACGACAGTCGCTACCGCCCCACACGCCAGGAAGAGGTAGCGACTCGGTAATCGTGGCCGCACGGGCGGCGGCACATTCGTCGCGACCCCGGCCGTCCGTGCGGTCATGCCGTTGCGCTGGGGCATTGTCACCTTCGAGATAGTCGCGAACCCGGAACCTTCGGGCGGCGATCTAAAGAGATGTGCCGACACACCGGCGCGCACTCTCCGCAGGAGGCACCCGTGCAAGCACGTCCTCGCGTTAGCGTTGATCGTGTGGCAGTGCTCACCAGTCGCCAGGGCAGACACCGACGGCCGAGACGGCGGCTGTTCTACGTCGCCCTGATCATCGCGCTGGCCGGCATCGTCATCGGCGCGATCTCCTACCTCGTGGTCACGGGCCGGTCGGGCCCGTCCACCGCGTCTCCCACCTCGCAGGCGCAGCCACCCGTCCCGCGGGTGGGCCCCGGGGTGTCCGCGGACTGGCCGGTGTGGGGGTTCACGCACACCCAGAACAGCATCGACGGCCCGGCCGGCGGCGCGCTCGACACCATCCGCGACCTGCTGTCCCGGCGGCCGGTGACGCAGAACCAGCACATCATGGGCTGGGGCGCCGACAACCCGGAGCCGTACCCGGGCCGCTACCAGTTCGGCAGCCTCGACCGCCGGATGGACATGATCCGCAACACCCGGGGCACCCCGGTCATCACGCTGTGCTGCGCGCCCGACTGGATGAAGGGCGGCGCCCCCGGCGAGACCGACTGGGCCAAGCTGGAGGTGGCGCCCCGGCGCGAGCACTACGACGACTTCGCCAGGCTCGCCGCGCAGGTCGCCCGCCGCTATCCCGACGTCAAGCACTACGCGGTCTGGAACGAGTTCAAGGGCTTCTTCGACGAGAAGAAGAAGCGGTGGCGCTACGAGGACTACACCGACCTCTACAACGCGGTGTACACCGCCCTCAAGGAGGTCGATCCCGACATCAAGGTCGGCGGCCCCTACGTGGTGATGGGCAGCCGCAACCCCGGCCACCCCGCCGGGCCGTCCAAGGTGCGGGGCGAGTGGGGCAGCCTCGACCCGCGCAACATCGACGCGGTGGAGTACTGGCTGAAGCACAAGCGGGGCGCCGACTTCATCGTCGTGGACGGGCACACCCAGCCCGACGAGAAGCACATCGTGGTGGACGAGTTCAAGGCGATCGGCAAGTTCTCCGCGGTCACCCGGTGGCTGCGCCAGGCGAGCGGCGACCTGCCCGTGTGGTGGGCCGAGTGGTACGTCGAGCCCGAGAACGCGGGCTGGAGCAACCCCCGCCGCAGCGCCGTGCTGGCCGCCGCGATGATGGAGTTCGTCCGCAGCGGGGTGGCGACCGCCCTGTACTGGAACCCGCAGACCGAGAAGGGCGACTGCGCGGGCTGCCTGTGGACCGGCGGCGGCGAGCCGACCCCCGACCTGGAGATGCTCCAGGGGTTCGCCCGGTGGTTCCCGCCCGGCACCGAACTCCAGGACGTCCGCTCCTCGACCGGGCGGGTCCGGGTGCTCGCCCAGCCGGACCAGATGGTCATCGTCAACACCGGAGGCGGGCCGGTACGCACCGTGATCGAGGGGAAGACCTACGACCTGGGGGCCCACGAGGTGCGGTGGGCCGACCGGTGAGAAGCGAACTGGGGGAACCGCGGGTGACGGACATCGACCTGGTCGGCATGGACTTCTGGAACCGTCCGCCGGCCGACCGGCTGGCCGACTTCGCCCGGCTGCGCGCGCTGGGCGCGCCCGCCTTCTTCGCCGAGCCCCGGGTGCCGCTGGTCCGCTCGGGCCAGGGTTTCTACGCGCTGGTCCGGCACGCCGACGTGGTGGAGGCCAGCCGGAACCCCAAGATCTTCAGCAGCGAGCCGGCGGCGACCTCGCCCGAGCCGCCCGCCTGGCTGGCGGCGATCTTCGGCACCCCGATGGTCAACATGGACGATCCCCGGCACGCCCGGCTGCGGCGCATCGTCTCCCGGGCCTTCAGCCCCAAGATGCTGCGGAAGGTCGAGGCCGACATCGAGACGACCGCGCGGCAGATCGTCGACGACGTGCTCGCCGCGGGCCCGGGTGACTTCGTCGAGCAGGTCGCGGCGCGGCTGCCGATCCACGTGATCTGCTCGATGATGGGCGTCCCCGAGCGGCTGCGGCCGTACGTGCTGCAGCGGATCGACGTGATGACCGAGTACTCCGGGGTGCGCGGCTCGCTGCTGCGCCCCCGCACCCAGCGGCTGCTGCTGGGCAACCTGAAGGCGATCGTCGACCTGCACCGGCTGGTCGCCCGGCTGGGCCGGGAACGCCGCGACGACCCGTCCGACGACCTGGTCTCCGCGCTGGTCAACGCGAACGTGGACGGCGAGGCGCTGTCGGTCAAGGAGCTCGGCTCGTTCTTCGACCTGCTGCTGGTGGCGGGCAACGAGACCACCCGGAACGCGCTGTCGCACGGCCTCAAGCTGTTCACCGACCACCCCGGCCAGCGCGAGGCGCTGCTGGCCGACTACGACACCCGGATCGGCCCCGCCATCGAGGAGGTCATCCGGTACGTCAGCCCGATCATGCAGTTCCGCCGGACGCTGACCGCCGACCACGACCTCAACGGCCACCGGTTCAAGGCGGGGGACAAGGTGGTGCTCTACTACCCGGCGGCCAACCGCGACCCCGAGGTCTTCAAGGACCCCGACGCCTTCGACATCACCCGCTCGCCCAACCCGCACGTCGGCTTCGGCGGCCCCGGCCCGCACCTGTGCCTGGGCGCCAACCTGGCCCGCATGGAACTCAAGATCATGTTCCGCGAGCTCTACACCCGCCTGCCCGGCCTGCGCACCACCGGCGAACCGCAGTACCTACTCTCCAACTTCGACAACGGCATCAAGCACCTCCCCTTCACCTTCGAACGCCCCTGACCGGGCCGTCCGCTCAGGGCAGGTCGTGTGCTCCGTGCTTGATGCGCTCGCTCAGGGCGTGCCACGTGCCAGGGGCGAGAATCAGCCTGGGGCCGTCGGGGTCCCTGGAGTCGCGGACGGCGACGACTGGGGCAATGGCGGTGATCTCGACGCAGTTGCCCTCACTGCTGCTGTGGCTGGCTTTCCGCCAGGTGGCGGCCACTTCGACGCAGTTGTCGGTTGTGGCCTGGCTGCGGCTGCTTTTTCGCCAGGTGATCTTTGACGGTTCCACGGTGTCTTCATCCCGGTTGATCGAGCAGGTCTCTGAGGTACGCGGTTGAGGCGCCTGGACTGAGCGCAGCTGCGCACAAGTGCTGAAAAACCAGCGTATATCGGGCCAGTTCGTCCGGTCGCTCCAGGTAGAGTCCGTCGGTTCCGGTTTCGATGTAGGCGATGCTGGGGTCCAGCGGCTCGGCGAAGTCCAGAAGGACGAACTGGCCGGGTAGCCCGGGATGCGGTCCGGCAGACGCTGGGAGCACTTGCACGGTGACGTGTTCGAGCGGGTCGGTCTCGATCAGCCGCTGAATTTGCTGTCGCCTGATGTCCAGGTCGTTGGCGGGGTGGCGTAGGGCTGCCTCGTCTATGACGGCCCAAAGTTGGGGTTGAGCTTCCCCCCGTTCTCCGGACGCTCAGCCTGAGGTCACCGGCGATGATCAGGAAGGATGTTCGCCATGCCCTCACCACATCCGCCCGAGTTCCGGCGCCGCGCGGTCGAGTTGGCCCGCCAAGG